>NZ_CP114278.1:0-2700000 GCF_027105095.1 Brevundimonas vesicularis
ATGGCAGGCGGAACGAAAACGTCGGGACTGACGGATCCGGACCGCATCTGGAGCGAGGCGTCCGTGCGCCTGCGCGCTGAAATCGGCGATGGTCCCTTCTCCTCCTATATCGCCCCGTCGGCCGTCCGCCTGGACAACGCCGGCCATCTGATCCTGGTCACCCCGACCGCCTATGCCCGCGACTGGGTGCGCAAGAACGCCCTGCGTCGCATGAACGAGCTGTGGCTGGGCCTGGACGGCCTGTCGCGCCGTCTCGAGGTGCGCTGCCGCGCCGAAGTGGGTTCGGCCCCGCCGGCCTCGGCCGTGATGCCGGGCACTGTGGTGGACGCCGCCCCGCGCCTGGCCGCCTTCGCCGCCACGCCGCAGATGGCGCCCGTTGCCCCCATCAGCGCAGACGGCGCCCGCGCCGTGCGCGCCGCCGGTCTGCAGGATCGCCTGACGTTCGACAGCTTCGTCGAGGGTCAGGGCAACGCCTTCGCCCTGGCCATCGCCAAACAGGTGGCCAGCTGGGCCGACGGACACTTCAACCCCGTCTTCTTCTGCGGCCCCTACGGTTACGGCAAGACCCACCTGCTGAACGCCATCGCCTGGGAGGCCCAGCGTCTGCGGCCCGAGGCCAAGGTCGTCTATCTGACCGCCGAACGCTTCCTGTCGACCTTCGTCAAGGCGATGCAGGACCGCTCGACCGCCGCCTTCAAGGAAAGCCTGCGCTCGGCCGACATGCTGCTGCTGGACGACGTCCAGTTCGTGGGCGGCAAGACGTCGACCCAGGAAGAACTGCTCTCGACCCTGACCGCCCTGATCGAGGACGGCAAACGCATCGTCTTCTCGGCCGATCGTGCGCCCATGGCCCTGACCGAGGTCGAGCCGCGCCTGCGCAGCCACCTGGCCGCCGGCCTGACGTGTCCGGTCGAGGCAGGCGACCGCGAGCTGAAGATCGCCGTGGCCCAGAACCGTCTGAAGGCGCTGTCGGCTCTGGGCGTCGTCCAGGGCGAGGCCAACCCGGAGGTCCTGGCCCAGCTGGTGGACCGCACCCCCGGCTCGATGCGCGAGCTGGAGGGCGCCGTGAACACTTTGGCCGCCGCTGCGGGCGCGCGCCTGTCGTCAGTGTCGGTCGACGAGGCCTCGACCCTGCTGGGCATGGCCATGCGCGGCGGCCCCGAGCGCCGCATCACCGTGGACGAGATTCAGAAGACGGTCGCCGACCACTTCAATATGAAACAGGCCGACCTGCTGAGCGAGCGCCGCACCCGTTCGGTCGCCCGCCCGCGCCAGATCGCCATGTATCTATGCAAGCAGCATACGACCCGCTCCTACCCCGACATCGGTCGCCGTTTCGGCGGGCGCGACCACACCACGGTCCTGCACGGCGTGCGCAAGATCGAGGAGCTGATGCCGCAGGACGATCAGATCGCCCGCGACGTCGAGGCCCTGACGCGCAAGCTGCGGGGCTGATTTCGAGCGGCGAGTGACGCGTGGCGAGTGACGAGCGAGGAGAAACTGTCTCCTCCTACCGAGTTGCCCCCAATATCCACTCGCCACTCGCCACTAACCACGCGCCACTTCCTTGCAGCCCGCGCCCAATCCGCTAGTGTCCCAGGTCACTTAACCGCAGCCGCCTTGCGAGTCGGCCGCGCCGGGCGAGACGACATGCAGCTGACCATCGAACGATCCGCGCTCCTGAAGGCCCTGGGCCACGTGCAGAGCGTCGTCGAACGTCGAAACACCATTCCGATCCTGTCCAACGTCCTGCTGAGCGCGGGCCGCGACCGGCTGGCCTTCGCCGCCACCGATCTGGACATGGAGATGGTGGACGAGGCCGAGGCCCAGGTTCAGGTCGAGGGTCAGATCACGGCCCCCGCCCACACCCTGTACGAAATCGTGCGCAAGCTGCCGGAAGGCGCCGAGGTCTCGCTGCTCTATTCCGGCGACGATCCGCGCCTGGTCGTCTCGGCCGGCCGGTCGCGCTTCAACCTGCCGGTCCTGCCGGCGGGTGACTTCCCCGTCATGTCCACCGACAGCGCCGGCGCCTCCTATGTCCTGCCCAAGGAGGACTTGGCCCGCCTGATCGACAAGACCCGGTTCGCGGTCTCGACCGAGGAAACGCGCTACTATCTGAACGGCCTTTATCTGCACACGGTCGCCGAGGCCGGCATTCCCCTGTTGCGCGCCGTCGCCACCGATGGCCACCGCCTGGCCCTGGCCGAGACCCCGGCGCCAGAGGGTGCGGCCGGCGGCCCTGGCGTGATCGTGCCGCGCAAGACGGTGGATCAGGTCCGTCGCCTGCTGGACGACGCCGGCGGACCCGTAGAGGTCACCGTCTCGGCCCAGAAGATCCGCTTCCAGATGGGCGAGGCGTCCCTGACCTCCAAGGTCATCGACGGCGCCTTCCCCGACTATCTGCGTGTGATCCCGCGCGGCAACGACAAACAGGCCGACATCGACAACGCCCTGTTCGCCAAGGCCGTCGACCGCGTCGCCACCATCTCGGCCGAGAAGAGCCGTTCGGTGAAACTGGCGTTCGACAACGACCGCGTGAAGCTGACCGTGCGCAACATGGAAGCCGGCCAGGCCGAGGAAGAGGTCGAGATCGGCTATTCCGACGAACCGTTCGAGATCGGCTTCAACGCCCGCTATCTGCTGGACGTCGCCGGCCAGATCACCGGCGAAAACGCCGCCTTCCGCTTCGCCGACCCGGCCTCCCCGACCCTGGTGCTCGATCCGGGCGATCCCGGCGTTCAATATGTGCTGATGCCGCTGCGGGTGTAATCCTGCCTCACGCGCGTTAGAGAGCGAGCGTGATCACCTCCCTCACACTCACCGACTTCCGCTCTTATGCAGGGGCGCGGCTGGAGATGACCTCCGGGCCTGTCGTGCTGCATGGGCCGAACGGGGCGGGAAAGACCAATCTTCTGGAGGCGATCAGTCTCCTGACCCCCGGCAAGGGGCTGCGGGGCGCCACCGCCGCCGAGATGGGCCGGCGCGAGCCGGGCGAGGCGACAGGACGCGCCTGGGCCGTCATGGTCGAACTGGACGACGAGACGCGGCTGGGCACCGGCGTTCAGGCGGCGGGCGCGGCGCGGCGCATCGTGCGGATCGACGGCGAGACGGCCCAGCCGGGGCGGCTGCTCGATTATCTGCGTCCCGTCTGGGCGACGCCGGAACAGGACCGTCTGTTCTCGGACGCGCGCGCCGAGCGGCTGAAGTTCTTCGACCGGCTGGTCTTCGCCGCCGATCCCGATCACGCTGCGAGCGTCTCCGCCTATGAAAAGGCGCTGCGCGAGCGTCTGCGCCTGCTGAACGACGCCCAGGACGGGCGTGAAGCCGACCCCGTCTGGCTGGACGCCCTGGAGGTTCGGCTGGGCGAGGCCGGCGCCCGCGCCGCCCTGGCCCGCGTCGCCGCCCTGCACGCGCTTCAGGCCGCCATCGACGACCGCAGCGATCGTCCCTTCCCGCAGGCCGACCTGAGCCTGGACGGCGGCGCTGAACAGATGGCCGAAGCGGGCGCCGAGGAGGACGAGATCGCCGCCGCCATCCGCGAGGGCCTGGCCAAGGCCCGCGCCCGCGACGGCGCCGCCGGCCGCTCGCTGTTCGGGCCGCACCGCACCGACCTGACCGCGCTTCACCGCGAGAAACAGCGCCCCGCCGCCGAGGGCTCTTCGGGTGAGCAGAAGGCCCTGGTCCTGAACCTGATTTTGGCTCAGATCGCGCGGCTTTCAGATCATGCTGCGCGCCCGATCCTGCTGCTGGACGAAGCCCCCGCCCACCTCGACGAGGCGCGCCGCACGGCCCTGTTCGACGAGATCACGGCGCTGGATCTTCAGGCCTTCATGACCGGGACCGAACGCGACCTGTTCGCCGGTCTGGAAGGCCGCGCTCAGTTCGTCCGCGTGGCCGGCGGCGCGCTGGAAACCGACTAGGCTGCAATCGCGGAATTCCTCGCTTTTTCGCGGGAATTTCCTATATGTTGCGGGCTTCGGCGCGGTGCGATCCCGCCGTCGATTCGAGCGCCGGGTCCGGCGCTCCATTCCCGTCCCGGTCGGGACTTCAGAGCCAATGACTTCATGACCGATCCGATTGCCGACCTGCCCGAATACGGCGCCGATTCCATCAAGGTTCTCAAAGGCCTGGACGCCGTGCGCAAACGCCCCGGCATGTATATCGGCGACACCGACGACGGCTCGGGCCTGCATCACATGGTCTATGAGGTGGTCGATAACGCGATCGACGAGGCCCTGGCCGGCCACGCCGACCTGGTCCAGGTCATCCTGAACAGCGACGGCTCGGTCACCGTGACCGACAACGGCCGCGGCATTCCCACCGGCATCCACGAAGGCGAAGGCGTCTCGGCGGCCGAGGTCATCATGACCCAGCTGCACGCCGGCGGAAAGTTCGACCAGAACTCCTACAAGGTGTCCGGCGGTCTGCACGGCGTGGGCGTGTCCGTGGTCAACGCCCTGTCCGACTGGCTGGAGCTGAAGATCTATCGCGACGGCAAGGCGCACCAGATGCGCTTCGAGCGTGGCGACACGGTCAAGTCGCTTGAAGTCACCGGCGACGCCCCCATTCGCGAGGACACCGGCAAGCCGCTGAGCGGCACCGAGGTCACCTTCTTCCCGTCCGTCACGACCTTCAGCCACATCGACTTTGACCTGAAGACGCTGGAACACCGTCTGCGTGAACTGGCCTTCCTGAACTCAGGCGTGGTCATCAAGCTGGCCGACCAGCGCCACGCCGAGCCGGTCGAGATGATCCTGCACTACGAGGGCGGAGTCGAAGCCTTCGTGCGCCACCTCGACAAGTCCAAGACGCCGATCCTGAAGGACGTCATCGTCATTCGCGGCAAGAAGGAAGGGATCGAACTGGATCTCGCTTTGTGGTGGAACGACAGCTACCACGAGACCATGCTGTGCTTCACCAACAACATCCCGCAGCGGGATGGAGGCACCCACCTGTCGGCCTTCCGCGCCAGCCTGACGCGCGTCATGGGCGGCTATATCGAGAGCTCGGGCGTCGGCAAGAAGGAGAAGGTCTCCGTCACCGGCGAGGACGCGCGCGAGGGTCTGACCTGCGTCCTGTCGGTCAAGGTGCCGGATCCCAAGTTCAGCTCCCAGACCAAGGACAAGCTGGTCTCCTCCGAAGTGCGTCCGGCCGTCGAAAGCCTGTGTTCGGAAGGCCTGGCGACCTGGTTTGAGGAACACCCCGTCGAGGCCAAGCAGATCGTGGCCAAGATCATCGAGGCGGCGTCGGCGCGTGAGGCCGCCCGCAAGGCCCGCGATCTGACGCGGCGCAAGTCCGCGCTGGAAATCTCGAGCCTGCCGGGCAAGCTGGCCGACTGTCAGGAGCGCGATCCCGCCAAGTCCGAACTGTTCATCGTCGAGGGCGATTCCGCCGGCGGCTCGGCCAAACAGGCGCGCAACCGCGAGAACCAGGCCGTCCTGCCCCTGCGCGGCAAGATCCTGAACGTCGAACGCGCGCGCTTTGACCGGATGCTGTCGTCAGACCTGATCGGCACGCTGATCCTGGCGCTCGGCACCGGCATCGGCCGCGACGACTTCAACGCCGACAAGCTGCGCTATCACAAGATCATCCTGATGGCGGACGCCGACGTCGACGGCGCCCACATCCGCACCCTGCTGCTGACCTTCTTCTATCGTCAGATGCCCGAGCTGATCACGCGCGGCCACGTCTATATCGCCCAGCCGCCGCTTTATAAGGTCTCCAAGGGCAAGCAGTCGCGCTACCTGAAGGATCAGGCCGAGATGGACGCCTATCTGATCGAGGAAGGTTCGTCGGAGGCCGAGCTGGACCTGTCCACCGGCGAGCGTCGCCTGGGTCTGGACCTGCAATCCCTGGTGCGCGAGGCCAAGGCCTTCAGCGCCAGCGTCGATCGCCTCAGCCAGCGCGCCCCCGCCTTCGCCATTGAACAGGCGGCGCTCGCCGGACTGTTCGCCGAGCATTCGGACATGGCGACCGCCTCGGCCGCCGCCGCCGTGCGCCTGAACCTCTATGCCGAAGAGGGCGATGGCGAGTGGACGGGCGCGCCGGGCGAACAGGGCGCCGTAGTCTTCACCCGCACCCGTCGCGCGGTGCAGGAAACCATCGTGCTGGAAGAGACCCTGATCCGCTCGCTGGACGCCCGTCGTCTGGCCGAACGCGCAGCCGCTTTCGACGGCGTCTTCGTCGCCCCCGCCACCTACCGCCGCAAGGACAAGTCCACGACCATTCGCGGTCCGCTGGACCTGCTGACCGCCGTGCTGGATGCCGGTAAGAAGGGCCTGTCGATCCAGCGCTACAAGGGCCTGGGCGAAATGAACCCCGAGCAGCTGTGGGAGACGACGCTGGATGTCAACGCCCGCACCTTACTGCAGGTCTCGGTCGAGCACGAGGAAGACGCCAACGACCTGTTCGCCAAGCTGATGGGCGACGTGGTCGAACCCCGGCGCGAGTTCATCCAGGACAACGCCCTGGACGCCGCCGTCGACGTCTGACGGCGACGACGACGCGGACGCGCGTCGTCATCAGAACTCCTCCCAGTCGGATTGGACGGCGGCGATGGCGGCCTGTCCGCCGCCTGCGGCCATGCGGGCGCGGGCGGGGGCGGCGTGGCCGCGGGCGAAGCTTTCGACACGCGCCTTCATCTGCTGGACGGCGGGCTGACGGATCGGCGTGGGGGCCTTGGCGGCGACCTGGCTGGTCTCGAAACGACCGACCAGTTCGGCCAGTTCGGCCGCCTCGCGGCTCAGGCTCAGGCTGGCGGCGGTCGACTGTTCGACCATGGCCGCGTTCTGCTGGGTGACCTGATCCATCTGGTTCACCGCCGTGTTGACCTCGGCCAGACCGACCGCCTGCTCCTGGGTCGAGGCGCGGATCTCGCTCATCAGGGTGGTGATCTCCTCGATCCGCCCCGCAATGCCCGCCAAGGCCTCGCCCGACTGACGCACCAGAACCACCCCGTCCTTGACCTGGCTGGAGCTGGCCGAGATCAGCGTCTTGATCTCCTTGGCCGAGTCCGCCGATCGCTGGGCCAGGGCGCGCACTTCCGAGGCGACGACGGCGAAGCCGCGACCGGCCTCGCCCGCACGGGCGGCCTCGACCCCGGCGTTCAGGGCCAGGAGGTTGGTCTGGAAGGCGATCTCGTCGATGACGCCGATGATCTGGCTGATCTGATCGGACGAGCGTTCGATCTCGCCCATGGCGGCGACGGCCTTCTGCACGACCACGCCGCCGGTCTCGGCCTGGCTGCGTCCCTGGGTGACCACCCCGTCCGCCGCCTGGGCGTTCTCGGCGGTCTTGCGCACGGTCGCGGTGATCTGGTCCAGCGCGGCGGCGGTTTCCTCCAGGCTGGCGGCCTGCTGTTCGGTGCGGCGCGACAGATCTTCGGCGGCGCTGCTGATCTCCTGCGCGCCCGACTGCATCGACCCGGCGTTCGTGCCGATCACCCCGACCGCCTCGTCCAGAGCGCCCATGGCCTGGTTGAAGTTGTCGCGCAGGACGGCGTAGTCGCCGGGGAACTCATCCTGGATGCGATAGGACAGATCGCCCGCCGCCATCGCCGACAGGCCCTTGGCCGTGCCCGCGACGACGGCGGCCTGGACCTGGGCGGCCTCGCGCTCGATCTCGGCGCGGCGCTCGCGCTCCTGCTCGACCGCAGTCACGTCCATGGCGAACTTGACCACCTTGTAGGGGCGGCCGTCCTTGTCGAGGATCGGATTGTAGCTCGCCTCGATCACGACGCGCTTGCCGCCCTTGCCGTAGCGCACGAACTTGTCGGCGACGAACTCGCCAGCGTTCAATCGGCGCCAGAACTCGGCATAGGCGGGCGTCTGCGCCTCAGCCGGATCGACGAACATCCGGTGATGGCGCCCCACGATCTCGCCGAGCTCATAGCCAATGACCGACAGGAAATTCGCGTTCGCCTCGCGCACCGTCCCATCCAGGTCGAACTGGATCACCGCCTGAGACCGATCAACCGCGGCCACGAGACTATGGATCTCCGCCTCCACCGCCTGTTGCGCTCTGCGTGTCTTGGAACCAAAGCCGAACATCATCTTCTCCTGTCGGCTCGAGGGATGAAACCGAGCGCCCTCTTCGCTCCAAAATCTTAACATTGATTATATCAAGCGCGATTTATTTATTGTTTATGATGTTAGCGTCTGTGTCTTTCTCGCTGGGATTGGGCCAATGACCTCGTCGCAACAGCCGATCGCACCGGACGATCTTGCCGAACTGCATGTCGATCAGCAGCTCTGCCTGGCCCTGCAAACCAGCAGCAGCCTCATCACGCGGCTTTACCGCAGGCTTCTGACCCCGCTTGGCCTCACCCATCCCCAATATCTGGTTCTCATCGCCCTGTGGGAGTTCGACGGCCCAATGACGATGGGGGATCTCGGCGACCGCATCTCGATGGAAACGGGATCATTAACGCCGCTGGTCAAGCGCATGGAGGCGGCCGGGCTCGTCACGCGCAAACGCGACGAACGCGATGAGCGACGGGTCTGGGTCGAGACGACAGCGAAGGGGAACGGGCTGCGTCACGACCTCCTGCGCGTTCGACGCGAAGTCGTCCACCAACTCCCGGTCACGTCCGAACAGATCGCCGCGCTCAGGCGTCTCCTGCAAGACATGAACGAGGCTTTGACATAGTGGCGCCCGCCCTGTCGCATCCGGACGATCCTATCCGCGCTTGAGGGTCTACTGGCCGCGTCCGCCGGCGATGAAGGCCTGGATAGTCGGAAAGGCCGCCGTCTGAGGCCGCATGTCCTCGCAGGCGAAGTGCTTGATCGCGCCGTAGATGCTGGTGCTCGTCGTCGCCTCCCACGGCGTGTCCTCGGAATAGCGGTCGGTCTCCACGCCATCCGCGCCGTAGGTGACTGTCGCCCCGGAACGCGACTGGCCGTCCGAACAGCGCATCATGACCTCTTCGGTCTCATGGTTGAGACTGATCGCCTCGCCGCGCGCGGGCACCCGCGCCATCCGCGTCGTCGCCACGCCGTCCACCGGCGTCAGCGCATCGGTATCTACGAGATAAACGGTAGAATCGCTGCGCGAAAAAACGGCCCAGCTTTCGGCCGCCGATGGCGATGCGATCGCCGCCGTCGCCAGAATCGCCGCCACACCGATTGCTCTGATCATCCTCTTCCCTCCCCAGGCAAGACGATCATTTCATACCCGCGCGAGCGAGAATTCAATCTCTCCCGAAGGCTCCGAAAGCGTTTTCGTCAGGGCCGATCGCGAGACGGCAGGGCCTCGATCTCTGCGGTCGTCAGCTTCTTTGCGATGCGCACGCGGCACGGTTGAGGGCCCGTCGCTGGGCTGAGCAGTGAGGCCTGATCGCCGGGACACAGGCGGCTGGATCCGGCGACAGGTTCCAGCGCGATCGACAGGGCGCGGGTCATGTCGCGACAGAAGGGAGTTTCGATCTGAAACACCCCGGCGTCCGTCGTGCGAACATACAGGGTCTGGTCGTTCGGAGCGGTGAAGTTGCGCACCAGATTGGGCCGGAAACACCGGCCGGCGTCGGCGCGGCTGGCCGTCGTCACGCCCGGCGACGGCGCACAGGCCGACAAGGCGAGGAGGGCCGCCGACGACAGGATGAGACGATGCATAGTCAACTCCCGAAAAAACCCCCGCTTCATCCTGCGCGCGTGGGCGAGGACGATGCAAGGGCGTCCGCCAGAACCGCAGACCGCCGTGGCGACACGCGCGACGCCAGATCGCGCGGCAGGGGCGAGGGCTGACCCAAGATGAGAGCGGCGATATGCTCGCCCAGCAAGGGCGCGACGCAAAAGCCGCGCGACCCCAGACCGCCGAGCACACAGAGGCCCTCATCGAGAGCGCCCGCCACAGGCAGGCGATCCGGCGTCGTGGCGCGGACTGCCGCCCGATTCTGAACAGGCCCGGCCTCCGCGATGCGCTTGGCCAACGCCGGCAGGCGCGCTTCCAAGGTCGCCAGATTTCGTCCGCTGTCGTCCTCGCGCGGCGCGGTGTCGGTGTCGCCCCGATCATGGGTCGCGCCGAACAGCAGGCCTTGGCCCGTCGGAACCGCATAGCCGCCCCAGGCCATGGGGTGGACGGTCACGTCCCCGTCGATCCAGTCCGCCTGCCCCCGAACGGGCGACAGGCGCGGCGTCTGGTCGAACCCGTCCAGCAGGGCGGCCGATCCCCAGCCGGCGGCGAGAACCACCGCATCGACCTCGCCCAGCACCGCGTCGTCTTTGCCGATCAAGCGCCAGAGGCCGTCGGCGCGCTGAAGCCGTGTCACGCGCTCAGCGCGCATCTCAGTGTCCGAAAGCCAGGACGAGAGCACCGCCGCAGGGCGTAGCGCGAACGCCCCCTTCATCAGCAGACCGCCCTGCCCCGTCGCTTCGCCGGCGACGGCTGACGCCGCCCCTTCGTCCAGCACCGCCATGTCATCGGCATTCCAGATCGGCTGGCGAGCGATCTTTTCGAACCGGGCCGCATCGCGCGGCGCCTGGGGCAGTTGCAGCACGCCGTGGCCCGTTACGGCGTCTGGGATCGAGGCATACAGATGCCCCGCCCGCTCCAGCGCCTGGGCGTGCAGGGCGGCGATGCCGTGGTCGCCGGCATCCAGACGCGGCGTAACCAGGGCCGCCGGAAAGCCAGAGCCGCCCGCGCCGGGGTGCTCACCCTCGAACACCATCGCCCGGACGCCCTGCGCGTACAGCGCACGAGCCACCGACGCGCCGGCGACGCCCGCGCCGATCACCGCGACGCTGGGCGGCGTCGACGGTTCGAAAGCCGAGGGCAGATGGGCCTCAAGCCGCTCGCGCTTGCGGCCATGGCCGGGGCGCTTCTCGACGACGAAGCCCTGCTCGGCCAGGCCCCGGCGCACGGCGCCGGCGACGGTGAAGGTGGCCAGGCGCGCGCCCGGCGCCGAGCGCGTGGCGATCAAGGCCATCACTTCGGGCGACCACATGCCTGGGTTCAGCGCAGGCGAGAAACCGTCCAGGAACCAGGCGTCCGCCGATCCCGACCATTGCTCCAGCGCCCAGACCGCATCGCCCACCGCCAGGTCCAGCAAGGCGTCGAAGCCCGGCAGATCCACCCGGTGAAAGCCCGGCGTTGCGGCCGGCCAGTTTGCGATCAAGGCCTCGGTCGCCTCCGTCAGTTCGGGCCAGGCGCCCAGCGCCCGCGCCGCCTCCGCCGCCGTCAGCGGAAACCCCTCGACAGAAAAGATGTGCAGCCGCCCGCCCTCGGGCCGGGTCCGTCGCCACAGATCCAGCAGGGCGGCGATGTTCAACCCCGTGCCGAACCCCAGCTCGGCCACCGTGAAATGTTCCCGAACCATCCAGGCGTCCGGCAGGCCGCACCCCGACAGAAACACCGCCCGCGTCTCGGCCAGGCCGTCGTCTCGCGAAAAATAGACGTCGCCGAACCGGCCGGAGCGCGGCTCGCCTTCTTCGGTCCAGGTCAGCAGGGGCGAGGCGTCGTCGTCAGTGGTCATTGCGCGGCTCTAGCACCTTCGTCGTCGACATGAAAAAGGCCGCCCCGGTCGGAGCGGCCTCTTCAGGCTTTGGTTTCGACGCGGCCTAGTGAGCGGCCGCCGGACCGTGTGCAGGCTCGGTCGGCGCGACGGGAACCGGCGCCGCGGCGGAGGCGTCGGCGCCCTGCATCGTCGTGGCGGCCTGGGCGGCGGTGTCTTCCTGAATGGCCTGATTGGCCGCCGCTTCGGCGTCCTTGGCCGCCTGATCGACCGTCAGGGCGGCTTCTTCAGCGCTGCCGGCGGCCTCGACCGCATCGGTAGCCGGCGCTTCGGCCTTTTCTTCCGGGGCCTTGCTGCAGGCGGCCAGGACCAGGAGCGCGGCGGATGCGGCGACGAGGGCTTTGATACGCATGAAGATGTCTCCGAAGCTTGCGAGACCGGAACGTCTCTTGAGGCAAACGATAGGGCCGCCGCGCGCGGCAGGGCAAGTTAAGATCAGGAAAGTCGGGATCAGTCGGCAGTGATGCTGTTCAGCGCCTCTTCCATCTCGCCAAACGACGGCTGCGCCGATGACGGGATGTCGCCCCGGCCGATCTCGACCGAAATCTGGGCGGCGTTGCCGTGCAGGTGGGCGACCAGCACCGACTGAATGATCTTATAGTAGGCGGCTTCCTCGTTGATGATGGCCGTCAGGCGCGCCGCGAACGGACCGACCAGACCATAGGCCAAGAACACGCCCATGAAGGTGCCGACCAGGGCGCCGCCGATCATGCCGCCCAGAACCTCGGGCGGCTCGGTGATCGAACCCATGGTCTTGATGACCCCCAGCACGGCCGCGACGATACCTAGAGCAGGCAGGCCGTCGGCTAGGTTCTGAAGCGCGTGGGCGTTTTCCAGATGCTCGTGGTGATGCTTTTCGAGCTGCTTTTCCATCGCATCCTCGACCTGGTGCGGATCCTCCAGGTTCATCGTCATCATCCGCAGGGTGTCGCAGATGAAGTCGACGGCGAAATGGTCCTTCAGCACCTTGGGATACTTCTGGAAGATGGTCGATTCCTTAGGCTTTTCGATATGGCTTTCCAGCGCCACCACGCCCTTGGACTTCATCGTCTTGGTCAGCTGGAACAGCAGCGACAGCAGGTCCTTGTAGTCCTGCTTCTTCCACTTCGGCCCGGCGAAGGTCTTGCCCAGCCCCGCCATGGAGCCCTTGATCACCGGCAGCGAGTTGGAGATCAGGAACGCGGCGATGCCAGCCCCGCCGATGGCCATCAGCTCGTGCGGCGCGGCGTGCAGAATCACTTCGAACTTGCCGCCCGAAATGGCGTAGCTGCCGAAGACGAGGCCGAACAGCAGCACGATGCCGATGATCTGGAACATGGAGGCGAACAATCCTGACGCGAGAGGTCGGGACTATCGCCATTAATCATTAAGACGGCGTTTCGCGAACGCCGCCTTGCCAGTCGTTACAGACGGCTTTCGCCCTTCAGGATGGCGTTGCGTCCGGCCGCCGTCAGCTTCTGATAGCCCGCAGCCCCGCCCCGCACATAGAGGGCGGCGCCGGTCTTGGACGAGTCGAAACCGTCGACCACCAGATCGGCCTTGCGGTATTTGAAGGTGCCGGTCGTTTCCGCCGATTTGATCAGCCGCACGAACACCGGCTGGGCATAGGCGGGCAGCTTGGCCTCGACATGGTCGGAGAAGGCCTGTGCGTCGAACTTGCCGTCCACCACCAGAGCCGCCATCCCGGCCTTGCCGTCCTGGGCCGGAACGGGCACGCCATAGACGATGGCTTCGGTCACGCCCGGTGCGTCCATCAGCACCTGTTCGACCTCGGAGGTCGAGACGTTCTCGCCCTTCCAGCGGAAGGTGTCGCCCATCCGATCGACGAAGTAGAAATAGCCTTCCTTGTCCTGCTTCATCAAGTCGCCGGTGCGGAACCAGCGGTCGCCCTTCTTGAACACATCGGTCAGGATCTTCTTCTGCGAGGCGGCCTTGTCGGCATAGCCCGAGAAGTCGTGGCGGATGTCGTTGCCGATCAGGCCGATGGCCTCGCCGACCTCGCCGACGCGCGCCAGGCGACACAGACCGTCCGAGCCGCGGATGGGCTGTTCGGTCTCCACGTCGAATTCGACCAGGCGGATATTGATCTGCGACTTCAGGAAGCTCGGCACCCGACCGATGGCGCCCTGTTTGCCGTCGAAGTTGAACAGCGAGACATTGCCTTCGGTCGAGCCATAGAACTCCAGGATGTCAGGAATCTTGAACCGGCTCTGGAAGTCGGGCCAGACATCGGCGCGCAGGCCGTTGCCGAACGCCAGACGCAGCTTGTGCTTGGTCTCGTCCTCGTGCGGAGGGCAGTTAACCAGATAGCGGCACAGCTCGCCGATATAGACGAACATGGTCGCGCCCGACGAGCGCACGTCGGGCCAGAAGGTGCTGGCCGAGAACTTCTTGCGGATCACCAGCCGCGCGCCGTTCAGCAGCGCAGCGCCCACCCCGACCAGACCGCCGGTCGAGTGATACAGCGGCAGGACGTTGAAGATCCTGTCCTCGGGCGTCGAACGCGTGGCGCCCGCGAAGGCGCGCATATAGGTGCGGGCGCGCGAATGCGGGATGCGCGCCGCCTTGGGCAGACCGGTCGTGCCGGAGGTGTAGATATAAAGGGCGGTGTCGCGGTTGGTCAGCCCTTCGCGCGCCGACTTGGACGGCCGCACCGAAGACCCGCCGCGCACGGGCTTGTCCAGGCCGCGACGGTCGCTGGTCTCCAGATCGTCGGTCAAGCCCAGAACCCAGAGCGCCAGGTTGTGATCGACCAGAGGCCGCGCCTCCTCGATCTGACGCCAGCAATCCTCGTCCGCGACGACGTTGAAGGCCTTGGAGATGGCCAGGCAGTGGGCCAGCCCCTGTCCGTTCAGATTGGTGTTGATCAGGGCCGTGGCGATGCCGACCTTGGAGAAGCCGATCCACGCCGCCAGATACTCGATCCGGTTGGTCATCATCAGGGCGATGGTGTCGCTGCGACGCAGGCCCCGGTTCTTGGCCCAGTGGGCGAAGCGGTTGGCCATGGCGTCCAGGTCGCGATAGGTCAGGGTGCGCTGACCGTCGTCGATGGCGATGTTGTCGGCGAACTTGTCGACCGCTTCTTCGAAGTCGTCACACAGCAGGACGTCGCTGTCCAACTCGATCGGCTTGATGCGTTTCAGCAGACGGAACAGGCCGCGCGCGAACCGGACATCCCTGCGGATATTGGCTACAAAACCCATGCGCGCCGTACTCCGGTCAATGCGTGTTCGCTCCCGTCCGGTGATGGACGAAGGCGGCCGGTCGGGTCAACCGTAGGGTCCGCAATCCGTTGCGAACCAGACGAATTGCCGTCCGGCCGTGATCCATTTGTTCGGTTGACGCGGCGGAAATCCAGAGCGCCGCCCTGCTTTTTATCGCCGCATTGACGGCAAATGCGGCGGCCGCGCGCACGGTCTTCGCCTCATTCCGGGCGGAAACGGTGTTTCTTCGGGGCTTTTGCCCCTCACGCGGAACGGCGTTGCGGGACGGCGGGTTGGTTGATCGACGTTATGGAGGACAGAAACAATGTCTATGACCTATGCCAACGCCAACACCGACGCCCGCGCTGACACGACCTTCGTTCCGCGCTACGCCCGTCCGACCAAGTCCAAAAAGTCGGTGAAGACCTGGATGATCCTGGCCCCGATCGGCGCGGTGGTGCTGCTGGGCAGCGGCGTCGCCGTGATGATGGGCGGCGAACAGACCGCTCCGGCCCAGCCCGCCGAGACTGCCGCACCGCCCATGCAGACTGCGCCCGCCGCGATGACGGCCGCCCAAGCGCCGGTCACGCCCGCCCCGGTCGAGGTCGCCCCCACGTCGGCCGCCGCTTCGACGCCCGCTGCTGCGCCTGCGCCGGTCGCTCGCCGCGCCGAACCCGTGGCCCGTCGCGTCGCCCCCGCTGTAGAACGGCCGGCGGCCGCCCGTGTTGAGACTCCTGCCGCGCCTGCGGGCCTGCAACCCTACACCGCGCCGGCCGCTTCGACGTCGAGCACCAGCCAGTTGAACACCGCGCCCGCGGCTTCGGCCCCGGCTCCGGTCGTGACTATGCGAACTGAGCCGACGATCACGGTCCAACCGCAAAACTGATTGCGGTCAGCAGGAGAAGAGCCCCGGCCTCGGCCGGGGCTTTTTCTATGATCGAGGTTCAGGAGCCGCTGACGCGCCAGATGACATTGCCCACATCATCGGCGACCAGCAGGGCGCCTTCTCGGTCGATCTGCACCCCGACGGGCCGGCCTTGCGCCTGACCCCGGGCGTTCAGAAATCCGGTCAGAACATCCTGCGGCGGCCCGGCGGGACGTCCATCGACGAACGGCACGAAGATCACCTTATAGCCGCTGCGCACGCTGCGGTTCCACGACCCGTGCTGGCCGACGAAGACACCAGAGCGCAAGGCTGGCGGCAACAGGTTCGCGCCTTGTCCGAATGTCAGCCCCAGCGACGCCGTGTGCGCGCCCAGGGCGTAATCCGGCCGGATCGCGCGCGCGACCATCGCCGGATTGGCGAGTGGGCGCGTATCGACAGTCTGGCCGTAATAGCTCCACGGCCAGCCGTAAAAGGCGCCCGGCGTCACCGAGGTCATATAGTCAGGCACCAGATCGTCGCCGATCTCATCACGCTCGTTGACCGCCACCCAAAGCTGGCCGGTCTGCGGGTTCCAGTCCATGCCGACCGGATTGCGCAGGCCCGAGGCATAGACCCGACGCGCGCCCGTCGCCGGATCGATCTCCAGGATGGCGGCGCGATCGACTTCCTCATCCAGGCCGTTTTCGCCGACGTTGGAGTTGGATCCGACCCCGACATAAAGCCGCCGGCCGTCCGGGCTGGCGACAAGGCTCTTGGTCCAGTGGTGATTGCGGCCGGCGGGCAGGTCCGCGACCTTCGTCGCCGCAGTGTCGATCCGCGTCTGGCCGCTCTGATAGGGGAAAGCCACCACCGCATCGGCGTTGGCGACGTACAGCCGGTCGCCGACCAGCGCCATGCCGAACGGCGAGTTCAGGCCGGTCAGGAAATCGCTCTTGGTCTCCGCTACGCCGTCGCCGTCCGCGTCCCTCAGCAGGACGATCTTGTTGGGGCTCGGGACGCCGGCGCCGGCCTTGGCCATGACCTTGCTCATCACCCAGCCACGCAGACCGCCCTTCTTGTCTTCGGGCTTGGGCGACGCATTCGACTCCGCGACCAGAATATCGCCGTTTGGCAGGCGATAGAGCCAGCGCGGATGGTCCAGGCCTGTCGCGAACGCCTCAACGCGCAAACCCGCCGCCGCAACCGGCGTCGCGCCTTCGGGCCAGCGCGACGCCGGGGCGATATTGACGGTGGGCAGCAAGCCGTGACGCGGCGCAGGCAGTTGCGGGTCCGGACCAAATCCGGCCGAGACGGGCAAGGCTGTCCCACCCGCGCAGGCCCCCAAACCAATCACCGTCGCGAGCAGTGTCGAGGCGAACAAAACCGTCCGTGGCGAGCGCATGGGCTTTGATCCTTACCGCGCCGGTTGGGCCGGGAACTCCAGACGACTGACATCATAACCAAGGGCCCGCGCCCGTTCGGTCAGGGCGCGCACCTCCTCCTCGCTTGGCAAGTCGCGCGTGTAGATGAACAGGCGATGGAAGGTCGGATCAGCCGAGATGAACCAGCTGTAGTCGTCCGCCCGGTCCAGCACCCAATAGTCCCAGGTCACGAACCCGGCCAGATATTTGACCCTCAGCTTGGCGTTGGTGCCCGGATCGAGGATTTCGCCCCGTCCGCCGATGGCCTTTTCCTTGCCGCCCGGCGTGCCGACCTGACAGGTGTCGCGCACATCGACCCGCGTGCCCTCCACCGGCGTATAGATCGACGCGCCGGCGACGCAGCCGTCGGTCAGCCGATCCGGCAGACGCGCGATCTCGTGCCAGCGCCCGGACCACAGACGCTGCACATCCACCGGTTTGGCCGGTTGCGGCGCGCGATATTCGGAAGGCGACGGTGCGGTCACGCATCCCGCCAACGCGATCGCGGCGGCGGCGGATGCGGCGAGGGATTTCAGGCTGGACATGGGCGTTTCCGTTTCGAAGCCATAAGCCGCTTTCAGCGACCCTGGTTCCGTTACGCTCCGAGGGCGAAATCGGACGTTGCGGGCCGAAAATCTCCTAGCGAGGAGCAGGAACCCTCGCTTGTCCCTTGGCGCGCATTGGCGTTGTCACATGGCGTTCGACGGAGACGCCCCGGTGACCACCGCCACCCTGACCAGAAGACCTGCCGCCCTGTCCGCGCCGCGCCTGACACACCTTCAGCGCTTGGAGGCCGAGAGCATCCACATCCTGCGCGAGGTGGCGGCCGAAGCCGAGCGCCCGGTCATGCTGTATTCGATCGGCAAGGACTCGGCCGTCATGCTGCATCTGGCGAGGAAGGCCTTCTATCCGTCCAGGCCGCCGTTCCCGCTTCTGCACGTCGACACGACGTGGAAGTTCCGCGCCATGTACGCGATGCGCGAACAGGCGGCAGCCGATCTGGGCGTCGAACTGTTGGTCCACCAGAACCCCGACGCCCTCGCGCGCACCATCAACCCGTTCGACCACGGCTCGGCGCTGCACACGGACTTGTGGAAGACCGAAGGCCTGAAACAGGCCCTGAACCATCACGGCTTCGATGCGGCCTTCGGCGGCGCCCGTCGCGACGAGGAGAAGTCGCGCGCCAAGGAGCGGATCTTCTCCTTCCGCACCGCCGAACACCGTTGGGACCCCAAGAACCAGCGGCCCGAACTCTGGCGGCTCTACAACACGCGCAAAAAGCCGGGTGAGAGCGTCCGCGTCTTCCCGATCTCAAACTGGACCGAGCTGGACGTCTGGCAATACATCCACCTGGAGCGAATCCCCATCGTGTCGCTGTATCTGGCCGCCGAACGGCCGGTGGTGGAGCGGGACGGCGCCCTGATCATGGTCGATGACGACCGGTTCCGGCTGCGCCCCGGCGAGACGCCGCAGATGAAGTCCGTCCGGTTCCGCACTCTGGGCTGCTACCCCCTGACCGGCGCGGTCGAGAGCACGGCCGCGACCCTGCCCGAGGTCATTCAGGAAATGCTTCTGACCACCACCTCGGAGCGGCAGGGCCGGATGATCGACCACGACCAGTCCGCCTCGATGGAGAAGAAGAAGCAGGAGGGCTATTTCTGATGGCCCACCAGTCGGATCTGATCGCCCGCGACATCGGCGCCTATCTGGACGCCCACCAGCACAAGAGCCTGCTGCGCTTCATCACTTGCGGCAGCGTGGACGACGGCAAGTCCACCCTGATCGGCCGCCTGCTCTACGACTCCAAGATGATCTTTGAGGATCAGATGGTGGCGCTGGAGGCGGACAGTCGCCGCGTCGGCACCCAGGGCGGCGACATCGACTTCGCCCTGCTGGTCGACGGCCTGGCCGCCGAGCGCGAGCAGGGCATCACCATCGATGTCGCCTATCGCTTCTTCTCGACCGAAAAGCGCAAGTTCATCGTCGCGGACACGCCGGGCCACGAGCAGTACACCCGCAATATGGTGACCGGCGCCTCGACCGCCGACGCCGCCGTCATCCTGATCGACGCGCGCCGGGGCGTCCTGACCCAGACGCGGCGCCACGCCTATCTGGTTAGCCTGCTAGGCATCCGCCACGTCATCCTGGCGGTCAACAAGATGGACCTGATGGGCTGGTCCCAGGCTGTGTTCGACGCCATCGTCGCCGACTTCCGCGCCTTCGCCGGCCAGATCGGGCTTCAGGCCTTCGACGCCATCCCGATGTCGGCCCTGCGCGGCGACAACATCACTGAACCCAGCGCCCATTCGCCCTGGTACGCCGGCCCGCCGATGATGAGCCTTTTGGAGACGCTGGAGGTCGGGGACGCTCTTCAGGCCGATCCATTCCGCCTGCCTGTGCAGTGGGTCAACCGGCCCAACCTGGACTTTCGCGGCTTCTCCGGCCGGATCGCCGCCGGGACCGTGCGCCCCGGCGATCCCGTCCGCGTCCTGCCGTCGGGCAAGACCTCGACCGTCGCCCGCATCGTCACCGCCGACGGCGACCTCTCTCAGGCCGTCGCCGGCCAGTCGATCACCCTGACCCTGGCCGATGAGATCGATGTCTCGCGGGGCGACGTGCTGGCCGACGCCGACGCCCCGCCCGAGGCCGCGGACCAGTTCGAGGCCACCGTGGTCTGGATGGACGAGGAGCCCCTGCTGCCGGGCCGGCCTTACCTGCTCAAGATCGGCGCCAAGCTGGTGGGCGCCACCATCACCGAGCCCAAGCACAAGGTGAACATCAACACCCTGGAGCAGCAGCCGGCCAAGCGGCTGGAGCTGAACGAGATCGGCGTCTGCAACCTGTCCTTGGACGCTCCCGTCGCCTTCGCCCCCTATGCCGAGAACAAGGATCTGGGCGGTTTCATCCTGATCGACCGGATCTCGAACCGCACGGTCGGGGCGGGTTTGCTGCACTTCGCCCTGCGCCGCGCCCACAACATCCACTGGCAGGCCCTGTCGGTGGACAAGGCGGCGCGCGCCACGATCAAAAACCAGACGGGCCGTGTCGTCTGGCTGACCGGCCTGTCGGGCGCGGGCAAATCGACCATCGCCGATCTGGTGGAAAAGCGGCTGCACGCCGACGGTCGCCACACCTATCTGCTGGACGGCGACAATGTCCGCCACGGCCTGAACCGCGATTTGGGATTCACCGAAGAGGACAGGGTTGAGAACATCCGCCGCGTCGCCGAAGTTTCCAAACTGATGGTGGACGCCGGCCTGATCGTCCTGGTCAGCTTCATCTCGCCCTTCCGCGCCGAACGCCGTTTGGCCCGCGACCTGCTGGGCGAGGGCGAGTTCGTCGAGGTCCACGTCGACACGCCGCTGGCGGTGGCCGAGGCCCGCGACGTCAAGGGCCTGTACAAGAAGGCCCGCGCGGGAGAGCTCAAGAACTTCACCGGCATCGACAGCCCCTATGAAGCGCCCGAACACCCCGAGATCGTCGTGGACACCACGACCATGTCGCCCGAGGACGCCGCTGAACGCATCGTCGCCTGGCTGGATGGACGCTTCTCGATCGAGGACTTCGCCATCTAGGTTCGGAACCTTGACCGTTCGCCGGACGCTCTAGGACGCGATGACCAATCCGATCCAGAAGCTGGGGCTCGACACCATCGAACAGTCGCAGATCGCCCGCATCGCCGGGATAAATCTGACGCTGGGCGGTCTGGTCAGCGCGGGCGTGATCCTCCTGATCGCCTTCGCCGCCCACTGGCTGGTGACCCGGTCGCTGCGCCGGGTGCGCGAGCGCTCGGACCGCAGCCGTCAGGCGATCTATCTGCTGGAGCGCCTGGCCGGCTACGGCATCATCGTCGTGGGCGTCATGTCAGCCCTGTCGGCGGCCGGGCTGAACCTGTCGTCCCTGACCGTCTTCGCCGGCGCGCTGGGCATCGGCGTGGGTCTCGGGCTGCAGGGGGTGGTCAAGGAGTTCGTCTCCGGCCTGTTCCTGATCTTCGACCGGATGGTGTCGGTCGGCGACTATATCGAGATCGAGGACATCGGCATCCGCGGCGCCATCATGGAGATCGGCCCTCGCGCCACCCGTGTCCGCACCAACGACAACGTCAATGTCCTGGTGCCCAACTCGCGCTTCATCGAACAGCCCGTCACCAACTGGACCATGAAGGGCGACACACGCCGCATACATGTGCCCTTCACCGTCGCCTATGGCTCGGACCGGGGACAGGTGCGCGACGCGGTTCTGGCCGCCGCCCGCGCCAGCCCCTTCACCCTGCCCGAGACGGAGGCCCGCAAGAGCCAGGTCTGGCTGGTGGCCTTCGGCGATCGGGGCCTGTCGTTCGAGCTGGTGGTCTGGCCGACGCGCGACGCCGTCAAACGCCCGGCGGCCATGCACGCCGCCTACACATGGCTGATCGCCGACGCCCTGGATGCGGCGGGCGTCGAGGTGCCGGTGCCCCAGACCGATCTTCGCCTGCGCACCGCCTTCGGCCTGGACGGCGAGGAGGCCTTGAAGCGCCTCGGCTACGGCGTCGGCTCACCGCCGCGACCGACCGGCCCGCAAAGTCCCGCCCGAACCGCCAACGACGCCGCCGACGACGTCATGGCCGACGACGAGGCCGAGACGCCGGAACAGCCTGCTCCGCCCAAGGCGCGTCAGACGGACTGAGCCGCCTTCGCCTTCAACCGCCAGGCGTGCAGTAACGGCTCGGTATAGCCGTTTGGCTGCTCGACGCCTTCGAACACCAACGCCCGCGCCGCCTGATAGGCCAGACTGTTATCCGGGTCCGCCGCCATCGGCCGATACAGCGGATCGCCCGCATTTTGCCCATCCACCTTGGCCGCCATGCGCTGGAAGGCCGCCTCGACCTGATCGACCGTACAGACCCCGTGCAGCAGCCAGTTGGCGATATGCTGCGAACTGATCCGCAGCGTCGCCCGGTCCTCCATCAGGCCGATGTCGTGGATGTCCGGCACCTTGGAACACCCCACCCCCTGATCGATCCAGCGCACGACATAGCCCAGTATGCCCTGGGCGTTGTTGTCCAACTCGGCCGCCACCTCGTCCTCGGACCAATTGACGCCGTTCGCGAGCGGCGGGGTCAACAAGGCCTCCAGCCCCGGCGTCTCGCGCCCGGCCACCTCCTTCTGAACCGCAAACACATCGACCACATGATAGTGCAGCGCATGCAGGGTCGCCGCCGTCGGCGAGGGGGTCCAGGCGGTGTTGGCGCCCGTCTTCGGATGACCGATCTTCTGCTCCAGCATGTCGGCCATCCGGTCCGGCGCCGCCCACATCCCCTTGCCGATCTGGGCCTTGCCGGACAGGCCGCATTTCAGGCCGATGGCGACGTTTCTCGCCTCATAGGCCGCGATCCAGGCGCTGGACTTGATGTCGGCCTTTCGCACCACCGGCCCGGCCTGCATGGCCGTGTGGATCTCGTCGCCGGTGCGGTCCAAAAAGCCGGTGTTGATGAAGACGATCCGGTCCTTCACCGCCTGAATGCAGGCCGCCAGATTGGCTGAGGTCCTGCGCTCCTCGTCCATCACCCCGACCTTGATCGCATGGCGCGGCAGGGCCAGCAGATCCTCGACCGCATCGAACAGCCGGTCGGTGAAGGCGGCCTCTTCCGGCCCGTGCATCTTGGGTTTGACGATATAGACAGAGCCCGTCGCGCTGTTGCCGAACCCGCCCAGACCCTTGATGTCATACAGCGCGATCAGGCTGGTCACGATGGCGTCCATGATCCCTTCCGGCGCCTCCGACCCGTCAGACAAACGGATGGCCGGGGTCGTCATCAGATGCCCGACATTGCGCACGAACAGCAGGCTGCGCCCCTTCAGGATCACCGGCGACCCGTCCGGCGCCGTCCATTGGCGATCCGGCTCCAGAGCACGGGTCAGGGTCTCGCCGCCCTTCTTGAACGTCGCGGACAGGTCGCCGCGCATCAGGCCCAGCCAGTTGCGATAGGCTTCGGCCTTGTCCGCCGCATCGACGGCCGCGACGGAATCCTCCAGATCGACGATAGTCGACAGGACCGATTCCAGCACCACGTCCGCCAGACCGGCCGCATCGCCGCGCCCCACCGGGTGGCTGCGGTCGATCACCAGTTCGATGTGCAGTCCGTTGTTGACCAGCAGGATCGAGGCGGGCGCGCTGGCCTCGCCCGTGAAGCCGACGAACTGTCCCGCATCCTTCAGCGCAGGCGACAACGCGCCGTCGATCACCGACCAGCCGGCGACATCCGTATGCGAGCCCTCGGCCAACGGCGCCGCCTCGTCCAAAAAGGCCTTGGCTCGCGCGACGACCCGCGCGCCGCGCGCCGCGTCATAGCCGCCGCCGGCCGGCAGGTCGCCCAGCGCGTCGGTGCCATACAGGGCGTCATACAGGCTGCCCCACCGCGCATTGGCGGCATTCAGCAGGAAGCGGGCGTTCAGCACCGGCACCACCAGCTGCGGCCCGGCCATGCGCGCGATCTCGGCGTCCACGCCTTCGGTCCCGACGGTGAACGGGGCCGGCTCCTCGACCAGATAGCCGATCTCTTTCAAAAAGGCCTGCGACGCCGCCACATCGTACGGCTGGCCCCGCCGCGCCCGGTTCCAATCGTCGATCTGTGCCTGCAGGGCGTCGCGTCGCGCCAGCAGCGCCCGGTTCTCGGGCGCGAACCGCTCGAAGATCGCCGCCGCCCCGCTCCAGAAGGCCGCCGCATCAAGTCCGAGCCCCGGCAGTACATCCTGCTCGATCAGGGCGATCAGTTCGCCCGCGACCTTCAGCCCGGCGCGATCTTCATGGGTCGTCATGACGGCCTCTCTCCGGCGCGACGCCGGCCTGTAACAATGCGTGATCAGGTAAGCTGAGGCTGCACGCCGGCGCAAGGGTCACGTCGCGTCATCGCCGTCGCTTTTCGTCCAGGGCGACAGCCGGCTGGTCACAAACGCTTAACCGCGTCCGTGAACGGGACCGCAAGCGACGGCCCCTATTGTGAGCTTACGGACGAACTCGCGTCCGGTCAGTCGAGCGTCCCGCCCATGCTGTTTCTTCTGAACGATGTCGTGTTCGACCTGGACGAGGCCTGCCCGGTCACGCCCGCCGACGCGCGCCGGTTCGAGAAGCTGGGTCTGGACTATCTGCTTGAACTGGGCTGCGAACTGTTCGCCGAGGACCCGCTGCTTCATCGCAACGATCCCGAACGCGCCCGTCGCCTGGCCTGGCTGATCGCCGAGCGCAGCCCGGACGTGAACGCCGCCCTGTTCGCCGCGCCCGCCGCTGCCTGCAATCCCGACCTGGTCGAGCCGCGTTTCTGCACCCTGCCCGAACAGGTGATGCGCCAGCTTCAGGCCAAGGGCCGTCGCCTCGACGCCGTCTCCGCAGACCGCGCCGTCTGGAATCGTCTGGCCGCCTGATGGCGGCCTGAACCGCCGTCAGAAGACGGTGTTGAACACCACATGGACCAGCGTCGCCACGGCTACGATGAAGCCGAAGCCGACGACCAGCCCCACCGCCGGATGCAGCGGCGCCCGCTCACGCGGCGCATGGGCGATACGGTCTTGAGGATGGATGACAGCCATCGTCCTTGTCCTTTCCCTATGATCCCGGATCGATCCGAGAGGGGAGCGTCGGACTCTGACGGCCTGATCGTCTCCTCCAGAACCGAGCATGACTCCGATAGCCCTTCATGGCGAGGGGTTATTTGATCTGGCGCAATCCCGTGACTTTGAGGCGGGTCCGCGCTAGTCGCGCGCCATGTCCTCACTGACCCTGCCTGAAGAAGCGGCACGCCGCCGGACCTTCGCCATCATCGCCCACCCGGATGCGGGCAAGACGACCCTGACCGAGCACATTCTGTTGGCAGGCGGCGCCATTCGTGCGGCCGGCGCCGTGCGGGCGCGCGGCGAGAACCGGCGCACCCGTTCGGACTGGATGAAGATCGAAAAGGAGCGGGGCATCTCGGTCTCGGCCTCGGTCATGACGTTCGAGCACGACGGCAAGATGTTCAACCTGCTCGATACGCCCGGGCACGAGGACTTCTCCGAAGACACCTATCGCACCCTGACCGCCGCCGACTGCGCCATAATGGTGCTGGACGCCGCCAAGGGCATCGAGCCGCAGACTCTGAAGCTGTTCGAGGTCTGCCGCCTGCGCGACATCCCGATCATCACCTTCATCAACAAGCTGGACCGCGAGGCCCAGGACCCGATGGCCCTGCTGGACGACATCGCGTCGCGGCTGCAACTGGACCCCGCCCCGATCTGGTGGCCGGCCGAGAGCGGCAATCGCCTGCGCGGCATGGTCGAGGTCGGGACCGGCCGGTTCCAGCCCTACACCCGCAAGGCCGCCGGTTCGGCCGAAGATCCCGAACACCCCCCCGCCCTGCCGCTGGACCAGGCGGCCCAGTATTTCGAGGCGGGCGAGCAGGACAATCTCGCCGAGGCCGTCGAACTGGTCGAGGGCGGCTATCCGGCCTTTGACCGCCAGGCCTTCCTGGAAGGTCACATGACGCCGGTGCTGTGGGGATCGGCGCTTCGCCACTTCGGCATCGACGAGTTGCTGAAGGCCATCGGCGACTGGGCTCCGGCGCCCAAGGTTATGAAGGCGAAGAAGGAATCTCCGCCCGAGACCCGCAACGCCCCCGCCCCCGTCGAGACCGAGGTCGAGCCGGGTTCGAACGAGGTCACCGGCTTCGTCTTCAAGGTCCAGGCGAACATGGATCCCAACCACCGCGACCGGATCGCCATGTTCCGTATGGCGTCGGGCGCCTTCAAGCGCGGCATGAAGCTGAAGGTGCAGAACACCGGCAAGTCCCTGTCGGTCAATGCGCCGATCATGTTCTTCGCCTCGGACCGCGAACTGGCTGACGACGCCTTCGCCGGCGACGTGATCGGCATCCCGAACCACGGCGTGCTGCGCGTCGGCGACAGCCTGTCGGAGAGCGGCATGGTCCGTTTCGCCGGCCTGCCGAACTTCGCCCCCGAAATCCTGCAACGGGTGCGGGTCAAGGATCCGTTGAAGGCCAAACACCTGAAGAAGGCGCTGGAAGGTCTGGCCGAGGAAGGCGTGACCCAGCTGTTCCGTCCCGAAATCGGCTCGGACTTCATCGTCGGCGCCGTGGGCCAACTGCAGTTCGATGTCATGGCCGACCGTCTGGGCGAGGAGTACGGCCTGGACGTCGTCTTCGAACCCTCCCCCTACGCCGAAGCGCGCTGGATCGCTCCAGGCTCGGAGGGCTCCGACGCCGACGTCGAGGACTTCAGCGGCAAATACCGCCCCCAGATGGCGCGCGACATCGACCAGGCCCCGGTCTTCCTGGCCAAGTCGATCTGGGAAACCGGCTATGTCGGCGAACGCTTCCCCAAGATCGCCTTCACCAAGACGAAGGAACGCGGCTGAGGATCGTCGCGCCAAACGACTTCCTTTGGTCACGCGGCTGAGCCATTCTAGGTCCATGTCACTCGTCGCCCTCGCCAGCACCGTCGTCATGCTGCAGGCCGCCCCTGCTGCGGGGCTGGTCTCCTATGACGAAGCCGTGCGCTGCGCGGGCCTGACGCAGGCGGCGTCGGAGCTGGAAGGCGGCGAGAGCGCGCAAGGCCGGCGGCTGTATGACGCCGCCCTCTACTGGTCGCTGGCGGCGATGCAGGCGGGCACGGCGGCCGGAAAGCGCGCCTCGGTCGCCGAGGCGGATCAGACGCGGGCGAGGATCACTGCGGTTCGACAGCTGAGCGCCGATGCCGCCCAGGCTCGGGCCGCCTTGCAACGCTGTCAGCAGAAGACACCGAATCTGGACTGACGATTTTCGCGCCAAGGCCAAGCCGAACCGCATTCCCGGCGCTGCGTTTGCATTGGACGCCGCAGGTGACGCAGTCTGCGTCCCGAAGCGGGATAACCGAGGTCCAGCATGTTCGAATTCGGCCGTGATCTTCGAAAACTCTTCGCCCAGGCGCGAGAGAGCGAAGACCTCGGTTGGGTCGAACTGATCGGCGCGGATCTGCTGCGCGCCGAGGCGCGACGCGAGGCCACGGACGCCGGACGCGTCTCTTGCGCCCGTCCCTTCGAGACCGAAAACCGCGCCTGCGCCCTGTGGCGCGAACACGCCCGCCGCACCGGCGCCGCCGACAGTCTGGACCGGGCCGAACGCTGCGCCGACAGCTTGGCGCGTTCAGCCGTGGACGAGGATCAGATCGCGCGGGCGGCCATGGCCAAGGCGGCGGTGCTGATGCTGCGCTTTGATCTGTGCGGCGATCCCGCCCGTCTGGACCGCGCGGCGACGACCCTTGCGGCGGTCGGCCAGCCGCGCAGCCGACGCATCGCCGTCGGCATGGCCGCGCTTCACGCCCGGCTGACGGTCCGCACGGCCCGGCTGAGCGGCGACATCGCCCGCCTTCATCAGGCGGCCGCCTTGATGGATGAGGCGGTGCGCAGAGACGACGCCGACGACATGGATCTGCGCATGGATCGCGCGGCCCTGTCGCTGGAAATGGGCGTGGTCCAGCGCGACGTGCATCTTCTGGATCAGGCCGGCCGCGACTTGGGCGCCCTGGTCGAGGCCGCATCCCCTGACCATCGCCCCCTGACCCGCGCCCGCGCCCTGGCTCTGTGCGGCGCCGGCCTGTCGGCCCTGGCCGCCATCGCGGGGCATGACGAGGCCCGAAACCAGGGGCGGATCATGTTCGACGCCGCCGCCGATCAGTTCACCCCGGATCACAGCCCCCTGGACTGGGCCGCGATCCAGGTGCTGCGCGTCGGCGACGACGCCCAGCCGCTGATGCTGCTGGCCCAGGCGGAAGCCTTGACGCAGGGCGGCGAACTGATCATCGGCGCCCTGGCGCGCGAGCGGCGCATCACGCGCGAGGTGGCCCTGGCCGAGGCGGTCAAGAACCTGACCGCCCTGATGACGCTGGAGACCCGGTTGCGGGCGCGCATGGCGACGGCGACGCCGCTCGACTGGGCCGCCGATCAGATCGGCATGGCCGAGATCATGCTGGCGCGGCATCGGCTGGGCGGCGTCGTCCCGACCGATCTGGGGCTGATCCTGGGCGAGGCGGCGATGACGGCCCGGGAAATGGGCGTCGACGCCCTCGCCGATCGCGCCGAGACGCTTCTGAGGGCCTAGACCTCAGCCGCCCATGGCGACGAAGGCGCCGTTCAGGAACCGCGTCTTGCCATAGGCCATCCGCTGCCCGTCATCGGCCAGAACCCGGCCTCCGGCGGCTTCCAGCACCGCCTGGCCCGCTGCGGTGTCCCATTCCGAGGTCGGACCCGTGCGCGGATAGGTGTCGAACCTGCCCTCGGCGATCAGGCAGAATTTCAGCGACGAATCCGTCCCCTGCCAGCGCGAACAACCGTGACGGGCGGCCAGACGCGTCGCCTCTTCGTCGGTGACGCTGTGGCTCAGCAGGGCCATGCCTTCCTGCGGCCGATCACGCACACGGATCGGACGCCAGTCCTCGCCCGAATGGGCCTCGCCGGCCTGAAGGGCGCCGAACTGACGCCGGAAGGCGCCGCCTTCGGGCTTGTCGGTACGCCAGGTCGTCGCCGTCGCCGGCGCGGTCACCACGCCCGCGACCGGATAGCCATCATGGATCAGGGCGATATTGACGGTGAAGGCCTCGCCGCCGCGCACGAAACCGCGCGTGCCGTCCAGCGGATCAATCAGCCAGAACCAGTCCTCGGCCGCCTCAGGCGCGCCGTCGGCCGACACGGCCTCCTCCGCCACCGTCTGCACGCCCGGATACAGGGCCGTCAGCCGTTCCAGGATCAGGGCCTCGGCCGCCCGGTCGGCCTGCGTCACCGGGCTGTCGTCGGACTTGGTCTCGACCGCCGTGCCTGCGCGCCAATAGGGCAGGATCAGCCGCGCGGCCTCCTCTGCGATCTCGGCGATGGCCAGGGACAGCGCGCCGGACGTCAGATCGCGCTCAAGAGCAGGTGTCAAAGAGGTCGTCATTGGCGGGTCGATAGACCATCCGGACGGTTCCATGAACCGGCAAATCACTCCAACTTCGCGCGCGACACGAACTGTGACCTGAGCGCGCCAGACATCATGACCTCCCCCCACGACACAGACGCCGCTCCGCTGGACCTTCCGGTCGATGGGTCCGAGCTGGCGACCTATATCGCGGCCAAGCTGTGCCATGACTTCATCAGTCCGTCGGGCGCCATCGTCTCGGGTCTGGATCTCATGCAGGACCCGACGGCTCAGGACATGCGCGACGACGCCATGGCCTTGATCGAGCAGAGCGCCAGGAAGATGGTCGCCCTGGTTCACTTCGCCCGCGTCGCCTTCGGCGCCGCCACCACCAGCGAAAAATTCACCGCCCGCGAGATCGAAGGCCTGGTGTCCGGCATGGTCCAGGGGGGCCGCGCCTCGCTTGACTGGCGCATCGCCGACGGCGAGTTCACCAAGCCCCAGGCCCGCGCCCTGACCAACCTCGCCTATCTCACCGTCGGCGCCCTGCCGATGGGCGGCGTCGCCACCATTCAGTCGCGGGTGGAAAACGGCCTGCTCTATCTGGAAGGTTTCGCCGAGGGCGCCCGCGCCCGGCTGAAGCCCGAGGCCGTCACGGGTCTGGCCGGCGAACGCCTGGTCGAGGGACTAGCCGGCCAATGGATCCAGCCCTACTGGCTGTGGCTGACCGTGAACGAGGCCGGCGGCGCTCTACGCGTCAAGGTTGAAGATGGAAAGGTCGCGCTGGTCGCGCGAATGCCCGCCTGAGCGGACTTCCAAACGACTCATTAACTGGCGTTTGAGATAAAAACAGTCCATGCGCCTCGGGCGAAAGCCGTCGTGTCATTGAGGGATCGACCTTGGACTTCCGAACCTGCCTGATCGTCGACGACAGCCGCATCATCCGCAAGGTTGCGCGCCGCATCGTCGAGGGCCTGGGCTATGAGGTCGACGAGGCGGCGGACGGCTCCGAGGCCCTGGCCTATTGCACCGGCGCCATGCCCGATGTCCTGCTCGTGGACTGGAACATGCCCGTGATGGACGGCATCACCTTCCTGCGTCGCCTGCGCGCCATGCCGGGCGGCGAGCAGCCCAAGGTGCTGTTCTGCACGATCGAGACCCGCCCCGAGCGGATCGCCGAAGCCCTGGCCGCCGGCGCCGACGACTATGTGATGAAGCCGTTCGACGGCGAGATCCTGCAATCCAAGCTGACGGAGGTCGGAGCGATCGCCGCATGACGCCAGAGGATTTCGACAAGCTGCAGTCGCTCCTCGCCACCCGCGCCGGCTATCGGCTGTCGCGGGATCGCATGCATTTGGCCGAACACCGGCTGGGACCGATCGCGCGGCGCGAGGGCTACGCCAATGTCGAGGCCCTGCTGACGAACCTGTGGGCCAATCCGGTCGCCTCGCTGGCCTGGTCGGTGATCGAGGCCCTGCTGAACGCCGAGACCTGGTTCCGTCGCGACCGCACGCCCTTCCGCATCCTGGAGACCGAACTTCTGCCCGCCCTGTCCAAGGCGCGGCCGGATGGTCGCATCCGGGTCTGGTCGGCCGGCTGTTCGACGGGTCAGGAGGCCTGGTCCATCGCCATGACCGGGCTGGAGCTGGGCGTTTCGGTCGATCTGGTCGCCACAGATCTGTCGCAGCGCGCGATCGAAAAGGCGCGCTCGGGCCTCTATACCGGGTTCGAGATTCAGCGCGGGCTGACGGCCAAGACCATGCTGCGCTGGTTCGAACCGCGGGACGACCAGTGGATGGTCAAGGCGGAGCTGGCCGACGCCGTGCGTTTCGGTCGCGCCAATCTGCTGGACGAACCGACCGACGATGCGCGCTTCGACGTCATCTTCTGCCGCAACGTCCTGTCCGACATGGAGCCGTCGCGACGCGCCCGTCTGCTGGACGGACTGGAGCGCCGCCTGGTCGATGACGGCTGCCTGTTCCTGGGCATGGACGAGAACCTGGAGGGCGAAACGGTCGCCTTCCGCGCCGTCAACGGACGCAAGGGTCTCTATGTAAAGGCCCCTTCGGTCCTTCGCCGCGCCGCCTGAGCCCGCCCGACGGGGCGCTCAGCCCGCGTGCAGCTCCTGCTTCACCCGCTCCGCCAGCGTCTTGATGTCCAGCGGCTTGGGCAGGAAGGACACGCCCGTCTCGTCCTGCAACAGGTCCGAGAAGTCGCTCTCGGCATAGCCCGAGATGAACATGACCGGCGCGTCGCCCAGATATTTGCGCGCCTTCTTCAGCAGCGACGGCCCGTCCAGCCCCGGCATGATGACGTCCGAGATCATCATGTCGATCTGGCCGGCATGTTCCTCGGCCAGCAACAGGGCCTCCTCGCCGTCGGCGGCCTCGATGACCTCATAGCCCCGCTGGCGCAGCAGCCGGGCGGCGATGCCGCGCACGGCGTCCTCGTCCTCGACGAACAGGATGCGGCCGGCGCCCGACAGGTCGCGCGGCGCCTTGGCCTTGACCTCGACCGGCTGAACCTCGGCCAGCTCCGCCTCGCCCGCCGCCGGCAGGAAGATGCGGAAGGCGGCTCCAGCCCCCTCGATATTGCTGACGGTGATATGGCCGCCCGCCTGCTGCACTATGCCATAGACGGTGGCCAGGCCCATGCCGGTGCCCTCGTTCACCGCCTTGGTGGTGAAGAAGGGTTCGAAGATCTTGTCCGCCAATTCGGGCGGCACGCCGGGTCCGGTATCCGACACCTCGATCAGGGCCACCTCGTCCGTCGGCGCATCGACCCAGCCCAGGGCCCGCGCCTCGTCGCCCGTCAGGCGGCGCGTGGCGATGGTGACGACGCCGGCGCCCGGCTCTACCACGCCGCGCATGGCGTCACGCGCATTGACGGCGAGGTTCATCACCGCCGTCTCCAGCTGAGACTTGTCGGCCAGGACGATCGGCAGGTCGCGGCCGTAGTCGGTCTCCAGCCGCACATCCTCGCGCAGCAGCCTCCGCAGCAGGATGGCGAATTCGCCCACCAGTTCGCCCAGGTCCAGCCGCTCGCGCCGCACCGTGGACTTGCGCGAGAAGGCCAGCAGTTTGCGCACCAGATCGGCCGCGCGAATGGCCGTCTGACGGATCTCGTTCAGCCCCTCGTACGAAGGATCGCCCACCGGGTGCCGTTCCAAAAGACCCGACAGCTGAAGCTGGATCGCCGTCAGCAGATTGTTGAAGTCGTGCGCCACGCCCCCGGCCAGCTGGCCCACAGCCTGCATCTTCTGGGCCTGGTTGAGCTGAAGCTCCATCGACTTCTGGCCCGAGACGTCGAACAGCCAGATGCGTCGCTTGTCGCCCTCGGGCGCCACATACAGATGCAGCATCTTGTCGGGGTGAGCCCGCGCGACCAGTTCGATCGGCCCCGATGATCCGCCCGCCAGCTTCAGCCGCGCCTCGGCGATACCGCCCGGATCGAACAGATGCCCGAAGGCTGCATCGCGCGCCGCCCCCGGTCCCGTCAGAACGGCGAGCGCCGGGTTGGCCTCTTCCGCGCGGCCGGAAAACAGGTCGTCGCCGCCGATCACGGCCGAGCCGAACGGCGCCCCGGCGGCCATGGCCCGCGCCTCACCGGTCGCCGCGGCGGCGGGCGTGTGCACCGGCGCAGCGGCGATGGGCAGGACGGCGTCCGGCGCCGCGCGCATCAGGAACCTGCCCTCGCCCGTCTTTCCATCACCGATCTGGCCGATGACGACCTCGACCTCGCGCTGTCCGATCATGACGATGGCGCGGCCCGGCTCGCCTTTGCGCGCCTGGGCGAAGGCCATGTACAGCGCCTGGGCCGACTTGCCGCGCGGCAGGGCGCCGGTCGCGCCATTGGCCTCGGACCAGGCGGCGTTGAAGGCCAGGATTTGCCCTGAATCCCAGACCAGCGCCGCCGGTTCGGCCATGGCGTCCAGCACCTCGATGGCCGCATCGCTGCTCGGCTTGGCGTCCGCCGCACGGCGGAAGCCGAACAGACCGATCAGGGCGATCGCGCCGACGGTCAGGATCAGCACCAGTCCCGGCGCCGAGGTCGGGTTGGCGCGAAACGCCGGGTAGGCCAGGGCCGCGATCGCCGCCACGACGCCGAACGCCATCACGCCGGACAACAGGTCGAACGAAGGGCGGCGGGTGGACGTCATACAGCCTCGCGAATCAGTGTTGCGATCATACGCCCAAATCCTGACGCCGCCTTACCGGCGCTTGCGCGACTGGAAGACGAAGCCGATGATCTTGGCTGCGGCGTCGAAATGTTCGCGCGGAATGACCTCGTCCACCTCGACGGTGGCGTACAGGGCGCGCGCCAGCGGCACGTTCTCGACGATCGGCACGCCGTGCTCGGTCGCCACTTCGCGGATGCGCAGGGCCAGGGCGTCGACGCCCTTGGCCACACAGATCGGCGCCCCGTCGCCCTGATCCGGCTCATAACGCAGGGCGACCGAATAGTGGGTCGGGTTGGTCACGATGACGGTGGCCTTGGGTACATTGGCCATCATCCGCTGGCGGCTGCGCTGCATGCGGATCTGCTTCAGCTTGGCCTTGATGTGCGGATCGCCTTCGGACTGTTTGAAGTCTTCCTTCAGCTCTTCCTTGGTCATCCGCATCCGCTTGGCGAAGCGCATCTTCTGCCAGATGAAGTCGGCCCCGGCTGTGGCGCCCAGCAGGATGATCGAGGCCACGAACAGCGAGATGGCCATGTCGCGCGCCAGCGGCAGGATCGCCAGCGGGCTGAGCGAAGCCATGTTCTCGAACTCGCGCAGATGCGGCTTCAACACCATCCAGCACACGGCGCACACGGCGATCAGCTTCAAGAAGGTCTTGACGAACTGCGCCAGGCCGTCCGGACCGAAGATGCGCTTGAACCCCTGCATCGGACTGACCGCCGACCATTTGGGCTTCAGCTTTTCGGCGGTGAAGATCAGACCGGACTGGGCGACATTGCCCCCGACCCCGCCCAGGATGGTCGCCAGCATGACGGCTCCCAGAAAGGGCGCCACGGCCCAGACGGCGCGCACCATGATCTGGTTTCCGGCGCCCGAGTTCAGCACGCCCAGCATCTCGTGCGGGGCGGCGATGAAGGGCAGCATCTGTTCGGCGATGGACGACGCGAACCAGCCTCCCCCCATCAGGATCACCGCCGCCGCCCCCGCCAGCGACAGCACCTGGGCGACGTCGGGCGACTTGGCCGCATCGCCCTTCTTTCGGGCGTCCTCAAGCTTTCGCGGGGTCGCCTCTTCGGTTTTCGACTCGGGATCCGCGCCTTCAGCCACCAGGGCCTCCCAGCACGAAATACTCCGCCAGACGGCGGTAGCGGTCGATGAAGAGGGTGCCCAGCGCACCCAGACTCAGCGCGAAGATCGACAGGCCCAGGATCACGCTCAAGGGCGCGGCGGCGAAATAGACCTGGAACGACGGCATGACCCGCGCCACCAGGCCGGACGCCAGGTTGAAGATCAAAGCAAAGACCAGCACCGGCGCCGACAACTGCACGCCCAGCAGGAAGCTGTCGCCCAGGGTTCGCACCGCCATCTGGGTGAAGTCGGCCATCATCAGCGGCTGGGCCGGCGAGATCAGCCGATACGATCCCACCATGCCGGCGATGAACAGGTGGTGGGTGTCGGTGGCGAACAGCAGCGTCACCCCCAGCAGGGCCAGAAAGGCGGCGATGGTCGAACCGGGCTGGGCCTGCATCGGATTGGCGGTCTGGGCGAAGCTCAGCGTCGTCTGCAACGACACGATCTCGCCCGCCGTCGCCAGGGCGCTCATGAACATGCGTAGCAGAAGGCCGATCATCAGGCCCACGACCACCTCGCGGATGATCCACCCGACCATCAGCCCCATGCTGTCCGGCAGGCCCGGCAGCGAACCGCGCACCACCGGCCACAGCGCCAGACTGATGACCAGGGCCAGCGACAGTCGCACGCGCGGGGGCACATAGGCCTCGCCAAAGCCGGGGATCAGCATCAGGATCGCCGCGATCCGGGCGAAGATCAGCCCCCCGGCCCAGACCTGATCAGCGGTCGCATAAGCGTCCACTACATCCCCGCGATGCGGGCCGCGATCTGGCGCATGAAGCCGCCCAACAGGGCGCCCATCAGCGGCAGGAACAGGATCAGCGAAACGAAGATGGCGATGATCTTGGGCGCATAGATCAGGGTCTGTTCCTGGATCTGCGTCAGGGCCTGAAACAGGCCGATCACCACGCCGACGACCAAGCCGACCAGCAGCACCGGCAGGCACAGCTGGATCGTCAGCCAGATGGCGTCGCGCCCGACGTCCAGAACTTCCGCGCCGTTCATCGGCTGCTCCCGCAAACTACTGGGCAGAAAATGCCGACAGGATGGTTAACAGGCCGCTAACCACACGCGTCTTCGTGCAGACCTGCCAACGGAAAAATCTCGCCTGCGGCCTTGAACGGCGCCGCTTCGATGCCGACGTCCCCGCCTTCGCCTTGGGGAGCGCCAGCCATTCGATTTCAGACGAATTAGACGGATTAGACTCTCTTTTTCCGACTTCGCCGTCTGAAGCCGCGCCCGCCTCGTAATGGGACGCCTCGCCCTCTCCCCTTCCCTCACGCGCTCCGCTATCTAGGCCGCCATGACCGACGCCCCCGCCTCCAAAGTCTCCCAGGCCGACGCCGAAGCCGCCGTCCGCACCCTGATCGAATGGGCCGGCGACAACCCGGACCGCGAAGGTCTGCTGGAAACCCCCGCCCGCGTCGCCAAGAGCTACCGCGAGCTTTTCCAAGGCTATGAGGTCGATCCCCTCTCCTATCTGGAGAAGACCTTCGAGGAGACGGGCGGCTACGACCAGTTGGTCGTGCTGAAGGACATTCGCTTCGTCAGCTTCTGCGAGCACCATATGCTGCCGGTCGTGGGCAAGGCGCACGTCGCCTATCTGCCGACGGACCGCGTCGTCGGCATCTCCAAACTGGCCCGCGTCGTGCGCGGCTTCGCCCGCCGCCTTCAGATCCAGGAGAAGATGACCTCCGAGATCGCCGAAGCCATCCAGACCGTCCTGCGCCCCCACGGCGTCGGCGTGGTCATTGAAGCCGAGCACAGCTGCATGACCCTGCGCGGCGTCAATGCGCCGGGCGCCAGCCTGTCGACCAGCCACTTGATCGGCGTCGTCCGCGACGACCCCCGCACTCGCGAGGAGTTTCTGCGCCTGGTGCGGGGCTAAGAGGATGCGCGGGCGCAGCGCGGCAGGGGTAGCCCTGGCACTCCTGTGCACAATAATGACGGGCTGCGCGACGCCTGGTGAAAGGATGACCGGTTCGGCTCCTCCCGCCGGCAAGGGGGCGGCGATCCTGTCTGGATATATCGTCCAGCACGACGCCGTGAACCGGTCTGGCGACGTTCTGATCCGCAAGATCGATCCCCAGACAGGTCATTTCCTGCCCGAGGCGCCGGACACCATAGCCAAGTTCGCCTTGTTGCCAGCTTTCAGATTTGAGGACGTGCTGCGTCGCGGCGATCCAACCGGACGTTCGCGTCTACACGCCGACGACTTGACGCCGATCGTACTGGCCCCGGGACTTTGGGCCGTCGAACGGGCGTGGACGGGTTCGAACAACGCAAACCTGATCATGTCGAGCAGCAGTCTGACCGGCCAGGACCGCGGCCTTCTGGACACCTGGGGGTTCGAAGTGTTCCCGGGCCAGATCGTTGCTTTGCCGCTTCTGGCTGTGAGCCCGCAGGAAGCCATGGGCCGGCCGGGACCGGCTTCTGTCATTCCTGAAACAGAAGGCGCCGCCAGACTTGGCGAGGTTTCCACCCAAGGCGCGTCTGCAGTCGCTGTTCAATGGCGATCTGTGTCGGTTCCTTGTCCCGAAATTCGATACGAAGGACTTCAGCTCAGGGGCGAAGTGGAATGCGCTCCCCGATAGAAGCCCGATCTCGGCCCATCTCTTGCGGTGAACAGGCATAAGGAGGCGCTGACGATGCCCTGGTCCCTGATTTCGACCCGCAATGAGACAGTTCAGATCGCGCGCGGCGGCTGGCTGGACGCGCTGCGTTTCATCGTGGCCTTCCTGATCATCCTACATCACTTCCAGGCCGCCGGTCCCGAACCGCTCGCCCACCTGATCAATCCGATCTTCGAACGCGGCGGCTTCCTGCTGACCAACTTCTTCCTGATCGACAGCGGCTATGTGCTGATGCGCGTCTATGGCGCGGCGGTGGAGAAGGGCCGGATGTCGCCCGGCGACTTCTTCCTGAAGCGGTTCCTGCGTGTCGTGCCCGCCCACCTGATCATGGGCCTGTCCCTGGTCGGCTTCGTGCTGCTGGCCACCGCCGCCGGCTCGCCGCCCCGCAATCCCGAATGGTTCGCCTGGGACCAGCTGCCGGCCCAGCTGCTGCTGCTTCAGTCTTACGGCGTGTACGGCGGCCTGGGCTGGAACGCCCCGACCTGGTCGATCTCGGCCCTGATCGGCTGCTATCTGGCCTTCCCCTGGATCATTCGCGGCCTGATGCGTCTGGGTCCGTGGTCGGCCCTGGCCGTCGGCGTCGGCGTCTATCTGGTCGCCAACCAGCTGTGCTGGTCGTTCCTCGGCTATCCCGTCTATCAGATGCCGATGCGCTACGGCATCATCCGCGCCCTGCCGCTGTTCTTCCTGGGCATGGGCCTGGCCTGGTTCGCCCAGAAGGTCTGGATCGCGCCGCGCCTGGCCGGCTGGGCCGGGGTGCTGGCCGCCGTCGGCTTCTTCGCGCTTCAACTTCACGACAAGCACGCCCTCGTCGCCCTGACCCTGATCTCGATCATCATCCTGGCCGCCGGCGCCGTGCCTGTGACCAAGCCCTCGAAGTGGGTGGAGACCGCCGCCATGGTCTCCTTCTCCATGTTCATCTCCAACGAGGTGGTCCGCATCGTCTGGTTCGGCGTGGTCAATGCAGTCGAGGCGCGCATAGGCTTGCCCCTCATTGTTCAATGGGGCCTGTGGGGCCTGGGCGTCGTGGCGGCGGTCGCCTTCGCCTTCGCCTTCCACTTCGCGATCGACAATCCGATCCAGACCCGCATCCGCGCCTGGCTGAAGCGTCGCAGCGCCCGTCGCGGCAAGGCTCAACCCAAGCTCGGCCCGGTCATCTCCATCGACGGCTGATCGCCAGCGATCCTAGACCCCAGGGTCGCCTTGGCGACCGGCGATCCTCGACCAAAGTCGCTCTCTCCACCCGCCTCGCTCTCGGTCAATGTCGGCGTCCACGCATCCTGAAGGATGTGCAGAACGGCCGATAACGGCGACACGGGAGGAAATGGATCATGGCAACCGACGCACCCCTTGCGTCCGGAGGAGAGGAGCACACCGTCGATCGCAGCGATCGCCTGGTCATCCTCGCCTCATCGGTCGGCACCGTCATCGAGTGGTACGACTTCTATCTCTACGGCTCTCTGGCGGCGATCATCACCGTCCAGTTCTTCTCAGGCGTCAACGAAACCACCGGCTACATATTCGCCCTGATGGCCTTCGCCGCCGGCTTTGCGGTGCGGCCCTTCGGCGCCATCGTCTTCGGGCGGCTGGGCGATCTTTGGGGGCGCAAGAACACCTTCCTCGTCACCATGCTGCTGATGGGGCTGTCGACCTTCGTCGTCGGCCTGTTGCCGCCTTATGCGGTCATCGGCATCGCCGCGCCCATCATCCTGGTGCTGATGCGCCTGATCCAGGGCCTGGCCCTGGGCGGTGAATATGGCGGCGCCGCCACCTACGTCGCCGAGCATGCTCCGCAGGGCAAGCGCGGCTACTACACCTCATTCATTCAGATCACCGCGACCGCCGGACTGGTGCTCAGCCTCATCGTCATCCTGAGCGTTCGCTACACACTGGGCGAGGAAGCCTTCGCCGCCTGGGGCTGGCGCATTCCGTTCTTGGTCTCGATCCTGCTGTTGGGCGTGTCCCTGTGGATCCGCCTGAAGCTGGCCGAAAGCCCGTCGTTCAAGCGGATGAAGGCCGAGGGCAAGGGCTCCAAGACCCCGCTGAAGGACAGCTTCGGCAAATGGCCCAACCTGAAGCTGGTGCTGATCGCCCTGCTGGGCCTCACCGCCGGCCAGGCCGTCATCTGGTACACCGGTCAGTTCTACGCCCTGTTCTTCCTGGAACGGGTCATGAAGGTCGACGCCACCCTGGTCTATGTGCTGCTGACCATCGCGCTTCTCGCCGCCTCGCCCTTCTTCATCTTCTGGGGCTGGCTGTCGGACAAGGTGGGGCGCAAGCCGATCATCCTGGCCGGCTGCCTGATCGCGGCCCTGACCTATTTCCCGCTGTTCAACGCCCTGACCCAGGCCGCCAATCCGAAACTGGCCGCCGCCGCCGCCTCGGCGCCGGTCACGGTCTATGCCGATCCGGCCGACTGTAATCTGCAGTTCGATCCGGTGGGCAAGACGGTGTTCAACCACTCCTGCGACGTGGCCAAATCCTATCTGGCCAAGGCGGGCGTGACCTACACCAACGTCGCGGCGCCGGCGGGCACGGTCGCCGAGGTGCGTATCGGCGATCAGGTCGTCATCCCCAGCTTCCGGGGCGACGCCATGGCCCCAGCCGATTTCGCCGCCCAGAAGAAGACCTGGGACAAGAGCCTGGGCGAGGCCCTGACCGCCGCCGGCTATCCGGCCAAGGCCGACAGCGCCCTGGTCAACAAGCCGATGGTGGTGCTGATCCTATTCATCCTCGGCTTCTATGTGACCATGGTCTACGGACCGATCGCGGCGGCCCTGGTCGAGATGTTCCCGACCAACATCCGCTACACCTCCATGTCGCTGCCCTATCACATCGGCAATGGCTGGTTCGGCGGCTTCCTGCCGACCACCGCCTTCGCCATCGTGGCGGCGACGGGCAACATCTATTCCGGACTCTGGTACCCGATCGTGGTGGCCCTGGGGACGGTCGTTCTGGGCTTCCTGCTGGTCAAGGAAGGCAAGGACGTCGATCTGAACGCCTGATCCTGCTTTCAGGCGGAAGGAAGGGCGGGTCGTCGCAAGACGGCCCGCCTTTCGCTTGTGAAACACCCCGTGCCCGGTTCAGATGCCCCGATGTTCAGCCTGACGATCCTCGGCCTGGTCGCCGCCTATATGGCGGTGCTGTTCGCCGTCGCCTGGTCTCAGGAACGGCCGTCGGCGCGCGCGCGCGGCAAGGGGCTGGGGCCGTCGGTCTACGCCCTGTCGCTGGCGATCTACTGCACCTCATGGACCTACTATGGCGCGGTCGGCACGGCGGCGCGCGACGGGTGGGAGTATCTGCCCATCTACATTGGCCCGGTCATCGGCCTGACCCTGCTGTTTCCGCTATGGCGCCGGATCGCGGCGGCCGCCCGGCGCGAGAACGTGGGCTCCATGGCCGACTTCGTGGCCTCGCGTTACGGCAAGAGCCAGACCCTGGGCGCGGCCGTCACCGTCGTCGCCATCCTGGGGTCGCTGCCCTATATCGCGCTGCAGCTGAAGTCGCTGTCGATGGCCGGCGCCCTGCTGACCGCCGGCACGCCGGTTGCGGGGTCCGAGGGTCTGACGGTCCTGGTGCTGGCCGGGGTGCTGGCCTTCTTCGCCATCCTGTTTGGCGCCCGTCGTCCCGACCTGACCGAGCACAATCGCGGCCTGATCCAGGCTATCGGCTTGGAATCAATGGTCAAGCTGGGCGCCCTGCTGTTTGTCGCCGTCTTCGCCCTGGTCCTGCTGCTGAACGAAGGCTCGCCCCCGCGCATCATCGAAGGCCTGGGCGCCCTGGCCGCGCCGCCCGAGGTCACGCCGCGCTTCACCGCCATCACCCTGCTGTCGACCCTGGCCATCTTCTGCCTGCCGCGACAGTTCCATGTCGCCTTCGTGGAGGGCGGTCAGCCGTCGGACGTGAAACGGGCGCGCTGGATCTTTCCGCTCTATCTGCTGCTGACCAGCCTGGCGGTGCTGCCGCTGGTGGCGGCGGGCGCCCTGTTTGCGCCGTCGGTGAATCCAGACCTGCTGGTGCTGGCCCTTCCGTTCCAGCGCGGCGAGACCCTGCTGACGGCCGTGGTCTTCGTCGGCGGTTTTTCCGCCGCCACCGCCATGGTCATCGTCGAGGCCGTCGCCCTGTCGGCCATGGTGTCCAACAGCCTGATCCTGCCCTTCCTGGCCCGCGAGCGTTGGCGGGTGCGCGGCGACGCCTCAGACATGGCGGGGACCATCCTTCAGGTCCGGCGCGGGGCCATCGTCGCGGTCCTGCTGCTGGCCTGGCTCTATTATCAGGCGACGGACCAGTCGCGCGGTCTGGCGGCCATGGGGCTGGTGTCCTTCGCCGCGATGGCCCAGCTGGCGCCGGCCCTGTTCGGCGCGGTCCTGTGGCGCGGCGGCCATGCGCAAGGGGCGCTGGCGGGCATGACGGTCGGCATGGGCGTCTGGATCGTCATGCTGGCCCTGCCGCAGCTGTCGCCCAGCGCGCCCTGGCACCTGCACGTCATGCTGGGGGTCAAGGACCCGCTGGCGCTCGGCGTCTTCGTCAGCCTTGCGCTGAACCTGGCGGCCTATGTCGGCGTGTCGCGCTTTGCTCAGCCCCGCCTGATCGACCGGGTTCAGGCCCGCGCCTTCGTGGATCGGCTGGGACCGGACTGGATGGAGGCCCGGCCCGCGCCGTCGGGCGCCTCGGTCGGCGATCTGCGCGCCCTGGTCGCCCGCTTCATCGGCGACGAACGGGCCGAGCGCGCCTTCACCGCCTGGGGCGATGAGACCGCTGCCAAGCTGCGCGACGCCGACCCGGCCGATGCGGCCCTGGCCCGCGCCGCCGAGCGGATGCTGGCCGGCGCCATCGGCGCGGCCTCGGCCCGGCGGGTCATCGCGGCCGCGCTGGCCGGCGTCGGGCGCGCGCCCGAGGACGTGGTGAGGATGCTGGACGAGGCGTCCCAAGCGGTTCAGTTCAACCGCGACCTGCTGCAGACCACCCTCGACAACATCGACCAGGGCGTGATCGTGGTGGACGAGGATCTGCGCGTCACCGCCTGGAACCGGCGCTACGTCGCCATGTTCGACCTGCCGGCGGGCTTCGTCCACGTCGGCCTCCCCATCGCCGTCATCTATCGGCTGAACGCCGAGCGCGGCGAGAGCCCCGACGACATCGAGGCCTGGGTCGAGCGGCGGTTGGAGGCGCTGAGCCGCCGCATCCCCCACGATCACGAACGCCAGCAGCCCGACGGCCGAGTGCTGCGCTCCTCCGGCGCGCCGATCCCCGGCGGCGGCTACGCCACCAGCTACACCGACATCACCGCCCTGCGCCAGGCCGCGCGCGAGTTGGAGGAGGCCAACGAACGGCTGGAGGCGCGCGTTGCGGACCGCACCGCCCGGCTGGACGAGGCCCGGCGCGTGGCCGAAGACGCCACGGCGTCCAAGACCCGGTTCCTGGCCGCCGCCAGCCACGACCTGCTGCAACCGCTGCACGCCGCCCGCCTCTTCATCGCCGCCTTGAAGGAGGAGCCGGCGTTGGAAGACGCGACCAGCCGCACCCTGGCGGTCAACGCAGACCGCGCCATCGACAGCGCCCACCGTCTGCTGACCGCCCTGCTGAACCTGTCCAAGCTGGAGGCCGGCGGCGTGCGGACCAATGTCGCGCGACTGTCGCTGGGCGGCCTGTTCGACGAACTGCGCCGCGAGTTCGCGCCCGTGGCCGAGGCCAAGGGTCTGGACCTGACCGTGATGTCCAGCGGCCTGTGGGTCGCGTCCGACCGCGACCTGCTGCGCTCCATGCTGCAGAATCTGGTGGCGAACGCCATCCGCTATACGGATGCCGGCCGGGTGCTGGTCGGAGCGCGTCGGCGGGGCGAGACGGTGCAGCTGTTCGTCTGCGACACCGGACGCGGCATTCCCGACACGGAACACGAAACCGTCTTCGGCGAGTTCGTGCGTTTGCCGGGCGCCGTCGATGAACCGGGCGCGGGCCTGGGTTTGGCGATCGTGCGCCGCCTGTCCAGCCTGCTCGATCACCCGCTGGAGCTGAGTTCCCGTGTGGGGCGCGGCACGACCTTTAGGATCACCGTGCCACGCAGCGCGGCCGATATGGTCCCCGATGTCGCGCCGGTGCGCGAGGCGCGCCTGCCGCTGGCGGGCCTGCGCGTGTTGTGCGTGGACAATGAGCCGGTGATCCTAGACGCGCTGAACGCCCTGCTCAGCCGCTGGGGCGCGCGGCCGACGCTGGTCGCCAGCGTCGAGGCGGCGAAGGCGGCGCAAGGGCCGTTCGACGCCGCCGTCGTCGATCTGCATCTGGGCGACGGGCCCGAAGGGTTCGCCGTCATCGACTGGCTGAGGCCCCAGGGCGTGCGCCGCATCGCCCTGGTCACGGCCGACACCCGCGACGGGCTGAACGAGCAGGCGACGGCGGCCGGCGCCGTCCTTCTGCCCAAGCCGATCAAGCCGGCGGCGCTGAAGGCCTTCCTGTCGAGCTAGGACTTGGCGAGTTAAGCCGGGTCCAGCGACTTGGCCAGGATCACCGCCTGGGTTCGGTTCTGAACGCCCAACTTGCGGAACACGCTGGTCAGGTGCGCCTTGATGGTGGCTTCGGACACACCCAGGTCGAAGGCGATCTGCTTGTTGAGCCGGCCGGCCTTCAACCCTTCCAGGATGCGCAGTTGCGACGGCGTCAGACTGGCCACGCGGCCAGCCAGATCGTCGTCGGCCTCGGGCACATCCGGCGCCCAGCTGTCGCCGGCCAGAATGGCGGCGATGGCCTCGACCATCTGCGGCAGGGACGAAGACTTGGGGATGAAGCCGGCGGCGCCCAGACCCAGAGCGTGGCGCACCACCGGCGCATCCTCGCTGGCCGACACCACCGCCACCGGCACAGTCGGCTGCTCGGCCCGCACGGCGGCGAGCCCCGCCATCCCTTCGCTGTCCGACAGCTTCAGATCCAGCAGCAACAGATCGACGGGCCCCGCGACCATCGCGGCCCGGGCTTCGGCCAGGCTGGCGCATTCCACCACCTCCGCGCCCGGCGCCGCCTTGTCGACGGCCGAGCGCAGGGCGGCGCGAAACAGCGGATGGTCGTCGGCGACGACGATGCGATCCATGGGCTTCCTTCCGTGCGCGGCGTCTGACCGGCCGCGTCGTCGCCATCATGGCGCGGTTCGACTTTGGTCGAAATTAGACCAATGGCCAATGGCCTCGCTCTGTCCAAGGCGGAAAGGTTTGGGAAGGGACGCACGCGTTAGACGGGCGCGGGAGGATTTTCATCATGATCAAGACACGTCTATCGGCAGGCCTGTTTTCCAGCGCCGCCGCGATCGCCCTGCTCTCGGCGCCGGGGCTCGCTTCGGCACAGACCAGCCAGGCGGCGCTAGAGGCCCGCATCGCTCAACTCGAAAGCGAGCTGAACGCCCTGAAGACGGAGGTGGTCGCCGCCCGAACCCAGCAAGCGGCGCAACAGCAGGACATCATCCGCCTGGAGACCCGCCCGGCCGCGCCCGCCCCGGTCCAGCAGGCGGCGGCGCCCGCCGCGCCCAGCGACGGCTTCCGCATTGGCGACCACACGGTCAAGTTCGGCGGCTTCGTGAAGGTGGACGCCTACGCCAGCCGCTACTCGGGCGGCGACCCGGCCAACGGCGACGCGCTGCGTGAATTCCACATTCCCGGCTCCATCCCCATCGGCGGGACCGATGAGGATACGGCGACCGACTTCAACGCCCGCCAGACCCGGTTCTGGCTGACCACCGACGGCATGGTCGGCGGCCACAAGATCGGCACGCGGATGGAGATGGACTTCCAGACCCTGCCCGGCGCCGGCGACCAGCGCACCACCAGCCCGGCCAACCCGGCCCTGCGTCGCGCCTTCATCACCATCGACAACTGGCTGATCGGCCAGGAATGGACCAACTTCCAGAACACCGCCGTCCTGCCCGAATCCGCCGACTTCATCGGCGCGGCCGAGGGCACGGTCTTCGCCCGTCAGGTCCAGGTTCGCTACACCCGCGGGCCCTTCTCGGTCTCGGTCGAGAACCCCGAGACGACGGTGACTCCGTTCGGCGGCGGCGCGCGCATCGTCGCCGACGACAGCACCCTGCCGGACTTCACCGCCCGCTATGCGGTGTCCAAGCCCTGGGGCGACTTCCAGATCGCCGGGCTGCTGCGCCAGCTGAAATATCAGAGCCCGGCCAGCAACATCGATTCCACCGCGACCGGCTGGGGCCTGTCGGCCTCGACCAAGATCAAGGTCGGCGCCAAGGACGACCTGCGCCTGATGGTGACGGGCGGCGAGGGCATCGGCCGCTATGTCGGTCTGAACTTCTCCAACGACGCGGTGCTGAACGGCTCGGGCGATCTGGATGCGATCGGCGTCGTCGCCGGCTTCGCCGCCTATCGCCACGTCTGGGCGCCCGGCTGGCGTTCCAGCCTGATCTGGTCGGCGCAGAAGGTGGACAATGACCTGGCCTTCACAGGCCTGGCCGCCAACCGTTCGGCCCAGAGCCTCCATGCCAACTTGATCTGGTCGCCGGTTACGGCGTTTGATGTCGGGGCCGAGCTGATGTTCGCAGACCGCGAGATCGAAACCGGCGCCAGCGGCGACATGACCCGTCTGATCCTGTTCGCCAAATACGGATTCTGATGTGATGCCGGAGACGTCTCGCGTGCCTGATCCCGCCCTCTATCCCGTCCCCGCCGACTGGGCCGCCAAGGCCCATATGAACCGGGAAACGTATGAGGCGGCGCGGATCGCCGCGCGCGAGACTCCCGACGCCTTCTGGGCCGAACAGGCCAAACGTCTGGACTGGATCACCCCGCCGACCCGGATCAAGGACGTCTCCTTCAACAAGGAAGATTTCCGCATCCGCTGGTTCGAGGACGGCGTCCTGAACGTCTCGGCGAACTGCATCGACCGTCACCTGCCCCACCGCAAGGACGAGACGGCGATCATTTGGGAAGGCGACGATCCCGCCGACAGCCGCCGCATCACCTTCGGCGAACTGCACGCCGAGGTGTGTCGTATGGCCAATGTGCTGAAGGCGCATGGGGCCAAGAAGGGCGACCGGATCACCCTGTATCTGCCCATGATCCCCGAGGCCGCCTACGCCATGCTGGCCTGCGCGCGGATCGGCGCGGTGCATTCGGTCGTCTTCGGCGGCTTCTCGCCCGACAGCCTGTGCGGCCGGATCGAGGACTGCGGTTCCAACCTGGTCATCACCGCCGACGAAGGTCTGCGCGGCGGCAAGCACATTCCGTTGAAAGCCAATGTCGACGAGGCCCTGACGAAGGTGAAGGTCGACACCGTCCTGGTCATCCGCCGCACCGGCGCGGACGTGCCGATGATCGAGGGCCGCGACTTCGACTATGGGCAGGAGGCCGCCAAGGCCGAAGCCGACTGCCCGCCCGAGCCGATGAACGCCGAGGATCCGCTGTTCATCCTCTACACCTCCGGCTCAACGGGGAAGCCCAAGGGCGTGCTGCACACCACGGGCGGCTACCTGTTCTGGGCCGCCTGGACGCACGAGATCGTCTTCGACTATCGCCCCGGCGAGGTCTTCTGGTGCACAGCCGACGTGGGCTGGGTCACGGGCCACTCCTACATGGTCTATGGCCCGCTCGCGAATGCGGCGACGACCCTGATGTTCGAGGGCGTGCCCAACCATCCCGACGCCGGACGTTTCTGGCAGGTGGTGGACAAGCACAAGGTCGAGATCTTCTACACCGCGCCGACGGCCCTGCGCGCCCTGATGCGCGAAGGCGATGCGCCGGTGAAGGCCTCATCGCGCGCCTCGCTGCGACTGCTCGGCACGGTGGGCGAACCGATCAATCCAGAGGCGTGGCGCTGGTATCACGAGGTGGTCGGCGACGGCCGTTGCCCCATCGTGGACACCTGGTGGCAGACCGAGACGGGCGGCCATCTGATCACCCCCCTGCCCGGCGCCACCGACCTGAAGCCCGGATCGGCGACCCTGCCCCTGCCCGGCGTCGAGCTTCAGATCGTGGACGCCGAAGGTCAACCGCTGGAGGGCGCCGTCTCCGGCAACCTGTGCATCACCGACAGCTGGCCGGGTCAGATGCGCACCGTTTATGGCGACGATCAGCGCTTCTTCGACACCTATTTCTCGACCTATCCCGGCCGCTACTTCACCGGCGACGGCTGCCGTCGGGACGAGGACGGCTATTACTGGATCACCGGCCGGGTGGACGACGTCATCAATGTGTCCGGCCACCGGATGGGCACGGCCGAGGTCGAGAGCGCGCTGGTCCTGCACGACGATGTCGCCGAGGCGGCGGTCGTCGGCTATCCGCACGACATCAAGGGGCAGGGCATCTACGCCTATGTCACCCTGAACAACGGGGTCGAGGCGACCGAGGATCTGAGAAAGGCGCTGGTCGCCCACGTTCGACACGAGATCGGCCCCATCGCGGCCCCCGACGTGATCCAGTGGGCGCCGGGTCTGCCTAAGACCCGCTCGGGCAAGATCATGCGCCGCATCCTGCGCAAGATCGCCGAAAACGAGATCGGCGCGCTGGGCGATACCTCGACCCTGGCCGACCCGTCGGTCGTGGACGATCTGGTCAAGAACCGCGCCGGGGCCTGAAGACCCGGGTTAAATGCGCGGGCTGATGCGCCTATCTGTGCGTCAGCCCGCCGTCGCCTGAGCCGTCCATGCCTCGTTTCCTGTCCCGCCTGCCGATCGACGGCTATCTGCTGGCCCTGATCGGCATGGTGATCCTGGCGGCGCTGTTCCCCGCCAGCGGACAGGCGGCCGTCGTCATGGACGGGGTGGTCAAGGCGGCCATCGCCCTGCTGTTCTTCCTGTACGGCGCGCGGATGTCGCCGGCGGCCATCGGCGCGGGGCTGCTGCACTGGCGGCTTCAGGGCACGGTCTTCCTGTCGACCTTCCTGCTGTTTCCGCTGCTGGGGCTTGGGCTGGTCTTCCTGATGCGGGGGGCGCTTCAGCCCGATCTGCTGACGGGGATGCTGTATCTGTGCCTGCTGCCGTCCACGGTGCAGTCGTCCATCGCCTTCACCTCCATCGCCGGCGGCAATGTCGCGGGCGCCCTGACCAGCGCCAGCCTGTCGAACCTGCTGGGCGTGATCGTGACGCCGCTGCTGGTCGCCCTGCTGATCGGCGGCGCCAACGGCGGCATCCATCTGCAGTCCATCCTGGACATCGGTCTGCAGATCCTGGCCCCCTTCGCCGTGGGCCAGCTGTGCCGCCCGCTGCTGAAGGACTGGCTGACGCGTCACGCAAAACTGACCGGCCTGGTGGACCGCGGCTCCATCCTGCTGATCGTCTATGCCGCCTTCAGCGAGGGCGTCGTCGCCGGCGTCTGGTCCCAGGTCGCGCCGCTGGATCTGGCCAAGGTCGTCGGCCTGAACATCGCCCTGCTGGCCATCGTCCTGGCCCTGACCCTGTTCGCCGGGCGCGCGCTGAAGTTCGACCGACCCGACCGGATCGTCATCCTGTTCTGCGGCTCCAAGAAGAGCATGGCCACCGGCATCCCCATGGCCGGCATCCTGTTCGCCGGTCACGCCGTGCCGCTGATCGTCCTGCCGATCATGCTGTTCCACCAGATCCAGCTGTTCGCCTGCACGATCATCGCCCAGCGCTATGCGCGCGAGAATGAAGCGCGCGCCCAGATTCCGGTCTTAACTTGAGCCCCGCCCAGCCATGAGATAGACCAGCCTCAGGCCATCGCGGGCATGATGTAGTGGTAGCCTGAAAGCTTCCCAAGCTTTTCGTGCGGGTTCGATTCCCGCTGCCCGCTCCAGCCGTTGACGAAGGCGCGACGTCGCCGCCGCGCCTTCCTTCCGACCTCAGTTCGCCGCTTCGACCGTCACGCCGCGCTTTTGCAGGATGGTCTGGACGCTGTCGTCGCCGGTCAGGTGGGCCGCGCCGACGGCGATGAAGGCGGTGCCGGAGCCTTCAAGCATCGTCTGAATCTGGTTGGCCCAGTCGGTGTTCCGATCGACCAGAACGGACTGATAGAGGGCCGGCGAGGCCTCCTTCATTTCCTTGATCGTCACGCGGTCCAGCGTGGCGACGTCGCCCCGGGCCCAGGCCTCGACCATTTCATCCAGCTTGGTGGCGGCGTTCTCGTAGTCCTTCAGAGTCTCGCGCAGGAAGACGAGTTGTACGTCGTCGGGCAGGCCGGCCAGGATGCCGATCTGTTTGTCGATGGTCTCGAAGCCGTGGATCGGCTTGCCCGCCGCCTCGGCCCGCGCCTTCAGCACCAGCTCCACGCCCGACTTGGGATCGTAGCCGGCCTTGATCAGCGGCGCGACCGACAGGCTGAGCGCCGCCAGCCAGGGTTTCATCGGCTGAAGCTGGGCGGCGGAGGCGCCCATGGCCTGGGCGGCCGCATCCAGTTCGGCGTTTTCTTCCGGCGTCAGGCGGCTGGAAAGGGGCGTCTCGGGCGACAGACCGTGCTGCTGGATCAGCGGCATGATGGCGGCCTGGTCATCCGGATTGCTGATCTCGAACCAGATGTCCGAGGCGCTGTCGAAGGCGGCCTCGACGCGAGGGCTGGCCCATCCGGTCGTCGGGCGAAGCACATGGACCGAGCCGAACAGATACAGCGTCGAGTCCGCATCCTTGACCACCCACAGGGCGGGACCTTCGCCCTGGATCGGCGCAGGAGCGGCAGGCGCGGCGGTCTGGGCCAGGGCGTCGGCCGGGACGCCCGCGATGGCGACGAACAGGGCCAGGCCGCCGGCGACACCCACGGCGCCGCGCGCCAGGCTGGAAACGGACGACAGAAGGCGATCGGTGAAGGTCATGAGAGGTCTCGTTGTTGTCGAAAATGAAGGAAATGCAGGACGGATCAGGCCTGATCGTCTGAGAAGATGGATTCGATGGGCTGGCCGAAGACGCGAGCGATCTTGAAGGCCAGCGGCAGGGAGGGGTCGTAACGGCCGGTCTCCAGCGCGTTCACGGTCTGGCGCGACACGCCCAGATGTTCGGCCAGCTGCGCCTGGCTCCAGTCGCGTTCGGCCCGCAGGACCTTGAGACGATTGTTCATGGCTCAGCCCCGCATCCGCGCCAGCCACCACCAGGCCCAGACGACGGTATAGCCGATCAGCATGGGGGCGATCATCAAGGCGGCGCCGGCGGACATGTAGTCGATGGGCGAGCCGCCCGATCCGATCTCGCGCGCGATGACCTCGCGCCACGGCCCCGCCGAGGACAGGATCAGGCCCACGCCGCTGACGCACATGCCAGCCGTGCCGCCCCAGTACCAGGCCGCCTTGTGCGCCTCACGCGCGGCTTCATCGATGACCCGCATCCATTCGGCGCCGACCCACAGCGAGCCGGCCATGATGGTGGCGGCGAAGACGGCGGTGAAGATCATCTCCCCCATCTCCGAACCGATCCAGCCGGCGCGGGCGGCGTATCCCATCGCGATCCCGCCGACCAAGGCGAACACCAATCCGCCGCCGAAGGTGATTGCAATCGCCTTGATTACCGGCCGCCACTTGCGCATGAGTCAACACCCCTTGTCCTATTGACAAGCTACATTGACATCACGGCGTCGGCGCTGTCAAGCGCCCTTTCCACAGAATGAGGCCCTACTCCGCCTTGGCGGCGGCGATCAGTTCGGGGCGGGCGATGGCGCGGGGCGCGCTTTCGACCGGCGTTAGATCCGGCAAGGCTTTGCCCTCGTGATCGACCTGCAGATCCTCGAACCGGCGAGCCGAGACCATGACCTGGCTCTCCAGCGAGCCGACGAACTGATTGTACTTGCCGACAGCCGTGTCCAGCGCGCGTCCGACGGCGGAGGCATGACCGCCCATGACCGACAGCCGCTTGTAGAGTTCGCGGCCCAGGGCGGCGACCTTATCGGCATTGGCCGCCTGTTCTTCCGCGCGCCAGCCATAGGCGACGGCCTTGCACAGGGCGAACAGGGTTGAGGGCGTGACGATGACGACGCGCGAGGCCATCGCCTGGGTCATCAGGTCCGGCTCATGGTCCAGAGCCGTGACCAGGAAGGCATCGCCGGGCACGAACAGGACGACGAAATCTGGGCTGGGTTTGAACTGGTCCTGATAGGCCTTGGACGACAGCTGGCGCACATGGGTCTTCAGGCTGGCGGCGGTGCGCAGACCGACGGAGCGGGCGCGCGCCTCCTCGTCGCCCTCCCCGTCGTCGAAGGCCAGCGGAACCTTGGCGTCGATCACGAACATGCCGCCGCCGGGCAGGCGGACGATGAAGTCGGGCCGGTTCTGGCGGCCCTCGTCGTCGGCGCTGGACGTCTGTTCGGTGAAGTCGAACCGCCCCGCCATGCCGGCGGCCTCCAGGACGTTACGGCACGTCTGCTCGCCCCAGCGGCCGCGACGGCCCGTATTGCCGCGCAAGGCCTCGGTCAGCCTGCGCGCCTCGTCGCGCGTGGCGGACGAGGCCGTCATCAGTTGGGCCAGTTGCTCGCGCAGGCCCCCGGTCTCTTCGGAGCGCGTCTTCTCCAACGCGGCGACATGCTCCTGGAACTTGGTCAGGGTGTCGGCGACAGGTTTCAGCTGGGCGGCCATCCGCTCGCGCGCCAGCTGGTCCTGAGCGCGGAAGGTCTCGGTCGCGCGACTGACCATCTGATCCGCCACGACCTGGGCCGACTGCGCCGCCTGGGCCTTGAGCAGTTCGCCCATGGTCACACGGCTTTCCTCGACCAGATCGATGCGCGCCTCGGCCGCCGCCAGCGCGCCGCTCGTCTTCTGCCAGCCCATATAGGCCCACAGAAAACCGCCTGCGAACGCGGCGGCCAGGACAGCGAGGATCGGCACAAGCATGTTCATGCTCCGTTCCTAACGGGAGTCGCCCTCAATGAGAAGCGGGGCCCTTCCGGCGCCGCTTGTCCGGAACGTCGCCGTTGCGATGACGTTGGTGTCTCAGCCATTTGCACGAAGGACCCGCCCATGACCCCGGAAAAGCCCCACCGACACGACACTGCCGCCGATGCGGTGCACGACGGCCGGCCGGTCGACGCCGAACTGGTGCGCAGCGGACGCAAGAACGCGCGCATCGCCGTCATCCTGGCGGTTTCGACCCTCGCCGCCGCGGTGCTGCTGTTGGGCCTGTGGTTCGTGACCAACGGCGCTTTCAACGCCAAGAACGCTGAGACGGGTCCTGAGGCCGCCGCCGCCGAGACCCAAGCGTTCGCGGGTGACAGCCAGACGCCGCCCGCCGCCGACGCGCCAACGGATTCGACGGGCCGCGCCGTCGCCACACCGACGGGCGAAGCGCCGAACGTCAACGCCCCGACCGTGCCTTCGAACTAACTCGGTCAGGCCGGGCGGCGGGCGCGAAGGGCCTGAACGATGGTGCCGTCGTCCAGCCAGTCCAATTCTCCGCCGACCGGCACCCCGCGCGCCAGCGAGGTGATCTCCACATCCGGCCCGGCGATCCGTTCGGCGACATAGTGGGCGGTCGTCTGGCCATCGACCGTGGCCGGCAGGGCCAGCACGACCTCGCGCACGCCCCCGCCCCTCACGCGCCCGACCAGTTCGGTGACCCGCAGATGCTCGGGTCCGACGCCGTCCAGAGCGGACAACAGTCCGCCAAGCACATGGTATTTTCCGCGAAAGGCGCCGGATCGCTCCATAGCCCACAGGGCGCCGGCCTCTTCGACCACGCAGATCAGGCCATTGTCGCGCGATGCGTCTGAACAGATGGCGCAGGGGTCGCGCGTATCCGGCGCGCCGCAAACCGAGCACGACACGACCTTCTCGGCCGTCTCGGCCAGCGACGCCGCCAGCGGCACCAGCAACTGCTCGCGGCGCTTCAACAGCGCCAGCGCCGCACGCCGCGCCGAGCGCGGACCCAGGCCCGGCAGTTTGGCGAGAAGGGAGATCAGCCGTTCGATCTCCGGCCCGGCGGAGGCGGCCATCAGAACAGTTTCGGCATTCCGGGAATGTTCATCCCGGCCATGGGGCCTGCGGCCTCGCGCATCAGGGCGTTGTTCTGCTCATCCAGCTTGCGCTTGGCGTCGGCATGGGCGGCGACGATCAGATCGGCCAGGATCTCGCCCTCGCCCGGGCTCAGCAGACTGTCGTCGATCTTGATGGCCGTAATCTCGCCAGGGCCCTTGAGGGACACCGAGACGAGACCGCCGCCGGAAGAACCCTCGGCGGTCGTTTCAGCCATTTTAGCCTGGGCGTCTTGCAGCTTTTGCTGCATCGCCTGGGCCTGCTGCATCAGTTGGGTCAGATCTTTCATGCCTTCTAGATAGGGCGAACAAAGCCCGGGCGACAGAGGGCTTGTGCTCGGTGCGCAAGATCGAAACCGAGCATTTCGGGATTGGCGCTTGCGGCCGTTGCGAAACGTCCTAATTAGCACCTGTCTTCGTTGCTATTTAAGTCAGGAACGCACCCCATGGCCTATGATGCTACTCATCAACGCGACGGGCCGCTGTCGGACGCCGCCCTGTCGCAACTGTTTACCGAAGCGCGCACGCGCAACGGCTGGACCGACCGCCCCGTCGCGCCGGAACTGCTGCACAGGCTGTATGACCTGACCAAGTTCGGGCCCACGGCGGTCAACGGGTCGCCCGCCCGCTTCGTTTTCATTACCTCTCCCGAGGCCAAGGCCCGCCTGATCCCGCTGATGAGCGAAGGCAATCGCGACAAGACACAGCAGGCCCCGGTGACGGTGATCGTCGGTCAGGACATGGACTTCCACGACCATCTCGACGCCCTGTTCCCCCACGCGCCGGGCGCCAAGGCCTGGTTCGCTGACGAGGCCGGACGGCGCGAGACCGCCTTCCGCAACGCCTCGCTGCAGGGCGGCTATCTGACCATCGCCGCGCGCGCCCTGGGCCTGGATGTCGGGCCTATGTCCGGCTTCGACGCCGCCGGCGTGAAGGCCGAGTTCTTCCCCGACAGCCATGTCGAGCCGAACTATATCCTCAACCTCGGCTATGGCTCGGACGAGAACCTGTTTCCACGCTCGCCGCGCCTGTCGTTCGACGAGGCGGCGCAGATCCTCTGAGCCGAGCGCTCAGCCCGAAACGAAGAAGGGCGGCCCGTCGGGCCGCCCTTTTGTCGTTCGTCGCCGCGGCGATCAGTGGTTCGGCGGCGCAGACGCCGTCGCGGCGGGCGGGGCCGCTGGGGTCGCCTGAGACGCGGCGGGGGCGCCCGCGGCCGGGGTGGTGCCGGTCGCCTCGGTCGCCGCAGCGCCTTCGGTCACCGGGGCCTCGCCCGTGGCAGGCGCGCCGGCGGCCGGCGCGGCCGCGCCAGGCTGACGGGTGGGATCCGGCGCCGGGATGGCGAAGCCGCCGGAGCCCTGCGTGCGCAGCCAGGCGATCAGATTGATGCGCGTCTGGGTGTCGCGGATGCCGGCGAAGGACATCTTGGTGCCGGGCACATATTTGGCCGGGGCGGTGATGAAGCTGTTGATCTGGTCATAGCCCCAGGTCGGCGCCTCGGCCTTGTGCTTGGCCATAGCATCGGAATAGGCGAAGCCCGGACGGTGCATGACCGGCCCGCCGACCACGCCCCACAGGTTCGGACCGATCTTGTCGGCGCCGCCCTGGTGCGCGTCATGGCAGGCCTGGCAACGTGCGAAGGCGGCCTCGCCGGCGGCCAGATCGGCGGTCGGCAGGACCGTGCCCCAGTCGGGCGCCAGTTCGGCGGCTTCACCGCCGGCGGCCTCTTCCGGCGCATCGACGAAATAGCCCATCTTTTCGGGGGCTTCCGAATGATAGACGAGGCCCGAGGCCTGCTGGACGACCAGGATGACGAACGCCGTCCCCAGAGCCGCGCCGAAAATCTTGTTCCACTTAAGATCGCCGCTCATACGCCTGGTCGTTTCCCTCTGCCGGCCGGGCCCCTCGAAAACACGCCCCGGACATAATCTTGCTTTGGCGTCTCTGGCACGGTAGCGCCGCCTTCGCAACCGGCCCAACGCGTGACGGGCCAGACAGGCGTCAGGGAAGTCGATGAATCCGTTGATAATGATACCGGCTCGCATGGCCGCCACCCGCCTGCCGAACAAGCCGCTGGCCCTGATCGGCGACACGCCGATGATCGTGCGCGCCTATCGCCAGGCCGAGGCCTCGGGCCTGCCGGTCGTGGTCGCCGCCGGCGATCCCGAGATTGTCGAGGCGGTGGAAGCCGCAGGCGGCCGCGCCGTCCTGACCGACCCGGCCCTGCCCTCGGGCTCGGACCGCATTCGCGCCGCCGTGGACGCCATCGACCCCGAGGGCGATTTCGACGCGGTCATCAACGTCCAGGGCGACATGCCCTTCGCCAGCCCCGGTCTGGCCGTCGCCTGCGCCGCCATTCTGCACGGCGAGCCGACCTGCGACATCGCCACCCTGGTCGCTGCCGAGGCCGAGGCGTCGGACCGGACCAATCCCGATGTGGTCAAGGCGGTGCTGGCCCTGGGCGAAGGCGAACGCCAGGCCCGCGCCCTCTATTTCACCCGCTCGACCCTGTATGGCGACGCCCCTGTCTGGCGTCATATCGGCGTCTATGGCTATCGCCGCGAGGCGCTGAACCGCTTCTGCGCCGCGCCGCCGTCGCCGCTGGAAAAACGCGAGAAGCTGGAACAGCTGCGCGCCCTGGAAATGGGCATGCAGATCTGGGCCGCCGTCATCGACGAAGCCCCCCTGTCCGTCGACAATCCCGCCGACCTGGAGGCGGCGCGGGCGCTGGCCTAGACCTCGTCGACCCAGGCCTGGATCAGGCTGTGGGCGATGGCGAAGGGCGGCGGGGCCTGAATGCTCGGGTGCTCGCCCGCCAGCACGGCGCGCGCCTCGGCCCGCGTCAGCCAGGCGACGGCTTCCAGCTCGGTCTGGTCCGGTTGCGCCTGATCGTCCGACACCTCCGCGATCAGGCCGATCATCAGTTGCGACGGAAAGGGCCAGGGCTGGCTGGAGTGATAGGCCGTGGCGATCACGGTCAGGCCGGCCTCTTCCTTCACCTCGCGGGCGCAGGCCTCCTCGATGGATTCGCCCGGTTCCAGGAACCCGGCCAGGGCCGACATTCGTCCGGCAGGCCAGGCCGCCTGACGGCCCAGCAGGCAGATGGGCTCCGCCCCGCCCTTATAGACCGGCAGCATGATGGTGACCGGATCGACGCGCGGGAAATGCTCGGTCCCGCAGGCCGGGCATATCCGCTTCCAGCCGCCCGACGCCGTCTCGCTCAGCGTGCCGCAGTTGGCGCAGAAACCGTGCTTGCGGCGCCAGTCGAACAGGCTCTTGGCCCCGCCCGCGATCGCCGCATCCGCCGCCGGCAGGATCGCCGCCGCCGCACGCATCTCTTGAAAGGCGCCCAGCCCGGCCAGCGGTCCGTTGGTCGGATCGATGGAGCCTTCGAACTCGATGGCGAAGACGGGTTCGTCGTTCCACAGGCCCAAGAACGCCTCGCGATCCCGCACCAGGCTGCGCGCATGGCGCATCTGCAGCCACGCCAGCCTCGGCCCTTCGCCCGTCTCCTCGATCAGCGGTCGCCCTTCCCAGAGCACCAGGGCCTGGGCGTAGGGCTTAGCGGCCTGCTCGGCCAGCCAGTCGGGATCATTCCTCAGGTCGCCGGCCCGATCGAGCGGATTGCCGGCGAAGGTGTTCTGATGGGCCATGCGGGTTTGTAGCTCTTGATTCCGGCCTTCGCACCCGTCATATCTCCGCTTGGAGATCGCGGGCGAAGGCTTCGCCAATCTGGTCAGGGCCGGAAGGCAGCAGCCACAACGAATTCCCCTTCGGGTCGCGGTCTCTACTTCCTCTTTTTTGTGCGCTAACGCTCGCGACGCGGTCGCTCGCTGCTACAGCGCGTTGGTGCGTCACGTCTCCTCCCCACCTGTGGGGAGGGGGACCGCGAAGCGGTGGAGGGGCTCTTGCAATCCCACAGACGCCGGAGTGCGGTAAAACCCCCTGCGTCACGACGCGAAGACGCGCCGCGCCACTCCCCGCAAAGCAGGGAGGCGACTCGTTGAGAATCGCTTCTTCCCGCCCCTCAGCCGCTGTAAGACTTCCTCCCATGACGGACAGCGACACGAATCTCGACGGCCCGCCTTGGGAAGAGGACGACGTCGCCCCGCGCGACGAGAATACCAATGACATGTTCGGCGCGCCTGCCGCGGCGCCCGAGCCGGTCGTTGCGCCCGCTGCCGCCCCCCTCGCCAAGCCTGCGCCTGCCGAAGTCGAAGCCCACGTCGATGACGGCGCCGCCTATCAGGTGCTGGCGCGCAAATACCGGCCGCGCACCTTTGAGGATCTGATCGGGCAGGAGGCGATGGTGCGCACCCTGACCAACGCCTTCGCCACGGGCCGGATCGCCCACGCCTTCATGCTGACGGGCGTGCGCGGCGTCGGCAAGACGACCACCGCCCGCCTTCTGGCCCGCGCCCTGAACAACGAAACCGACAGCATCGATAAGCCGTCGCTGACCCTGACCGCCCACGGCTGGCACGACGCCGCCATCATGGCCGGCCAGCACATGGACGTGATGGAGATGGACGCGGCGTCGCACACCGGCGTCAATGACATCCGCGACATCCTGGAAAGCGTCCGCTATGCGCCCGTCGAGGCGCGCTATAAGGTCTATGTGCTGGACGAGGTCCACATGCTGTCGACGCAGGCGTTCAACGCCCTGCTGAAGACGCTGGAAGAGCCGCCGCCCCACGCCAAATTCATCTTCGCTACCACCGAGATCCGCAAGGTGCCGGTGACGATTCTGAGCCGCTGTCAGCGCTTCGACCTGCGTCGGGTCGAGCCGGAGATCCTGGTCGAGCACCTGGGCCGGATCGCCGACCGCGAGGGCATGAAGATCGAGAACGACGCCCTGGCCCTGATCTCGCGCGCAGCCGAGGGGTCGGTGCGCGACGGCCTGTCGCTGCTGGACCAGGCCCTGGTCCAGGCGGAGCGCGGCGAGATGGTCAAGACCGAGACGGTGCGCGACATGCTGGGTCTCGCCGACCGGACCCAGACCATCGCCCTGTTCGAGAGCGTCATGGCCGGCCGCACGCCCGAGGCGCTGGAGAGTTTCCGCACCCTCTACGGCTTCGGCGCCGATCCGGTGCAGGTGACCAACGACCTGCTGGAGCACTGCCACGCCGCCTCGGTCGCTAAGATGCTGGGTCCGAACGCGACGCGGTTGCCCAACGATCAGGCGCAGAAGCTGGCGGCCCTGGGCGCGGCCATTCCGGCGGCGACCCTGTCGCGCACCTGGCAGATGCTGCTGAAGGCGCTGGACGAGGTGCGGCGCGCACCCAATCCGGCCGATGCGGTCGAAATGGCCATCGTGCGTCTGGCCTACGCCGCCGACCTGCCGGGACCGGAGGAGGCGCTGAAGCGGCTGCAATCCGGCGAACCGATAGGCGGCGGATCGGCCCCGCGTGGCGGCGGCGGAGGCGGAGGCGGCACCTCGGCGCAGTTGGCGGCGCGTCCCGTCATGGCCCCCGCCCTGCCCGATCCGCAGACCTTCGAACAGGTCGTCGCCCTGATCGGCGAGAAGCGCGAGGTCGGGCTTCAGATGGATGTGGAGCGGTATGTGAAGCCGGTCTCGTTCAAGCCCGGCGCCATCGTCTATGAAAGCGTCCAGGGCGCGCCGATCGAACTGGCCCGCAAGCTGTCGGCCCGCCTGCGCGAATGGACCGGCCGCACCTGGCTGATCGCCGCCAACGGCCAGGGCGGGGCCGAGACGGTCATCGAGATCCAGAAAAAGGCCCGCGCCGCCGAACGCGCCGAGGTCGAGGCCAATCCCTTCGTCCAGGCGGTGCTTCAGGCCTTCCCCGGCGCCAAGCTGGGCGAGATCAAGACCATCGCCCCGACCGTGGTCACCCCTGAAATCCCCGACGTGGTCGAGGACGACGAGGACTAGATGGGTCAGCGCCCGTCATTCCGGGGCTGAGCGCAGCGAAGAACCCGGAACCCAGGGCCGCAGTCGCTGTGGTCAAAGTATTCGACGCCGGTTGCGCGCCCCCTGGGTTCCGGGTTCGTCCTTTGGACGCCCCGGAAGGACGCGTTGGGTGGTAGCTAAACAGTATGGCGCCCCGCGCCCTACCGCGGCGCGCGCTTGGCGAGGATGCGTTGCAGGGTGCGACGGTGCATGCCCAGGCGGCGCGCCGTCTCCGAGACATTGTGGTCGCATAGCTCATAGACGCGCTGGATATGCTCCCAGCGGACGCGGTCGGCGCTCATCGGGTTTTCGGGCGGCTCGGGCGAATCGCCGGTGGCGAGCAGGGCCTTGACCACGTCGTCCGCATCGGCGGGCTTGGACAGATAGTCGACGGCGCCGGCCTTGACCGCCGCGACCGCCGTGGCGATGGCGCCGTAGCCGGTCACCATGACGATGCGGGCGTCCTCGCGCTTTTCGCGCACCGCTTCGACGATCTTCAGCCCGTTGCCGTCCTCAAGCCGCATGTCCAGCACGGCGAACGCCGGGGCCTTGTCATGCAGCAACTGCATCGCCTCGGCGACGGATTCAGCGGTCGTCACCTGAAAGCCGCGCGCCTCCAGCGCCCGCCCCATGCGGGTGCGCAGGGCCTGGTCGTCATCCAGCAGCAGCAGGGACTTGTCTGGCAGGGCGGCGATGCGGGCTTCGAGTTCTGACATGCGTTTCTCTCTCCTGCCGCTTCAAGTCGGGACGGGTAGCGCGCGGGTCAAGGCCAAGGTTCCGCCTGCGACGCTTCGACCCAATCGCCTCATGCCGCGACCTCCAGCGCCGGCCGCGCCCAGCGCACCGCCACGCGCGCGCCACGGGGCGCCGCCTTGGCCTCCGATTGCGGCAGGCCCTGACCCACGCTGACCGAGCCGCCGGTCCGCTCCAGCAGGGTGCGGGCGATGAAGAATCCCAGGCCCATGCCGCCCTGGCTGGGGGCGATGGCCGGCTCGACCGTTGTGCGGGGCTTGGACGGGCGGGCGGCGGCGGCGATCTGGGCGGCCAGGGCCTGGCGCGCCTTGCCCTGCGGCCGACTGGTCACATAGGGCTCGCCCAGCCGGGGCAGGATGTCGCCAGCGAAGCCCGGCCCATCGTCCAGAATCTCGATCTCGATCCAGCCGGCGTCCACCACCGCCTGGACCCGCACCGTCGTCTTGGCGAAATCGGCGGCGTTCTCGACCAGGGTGGACAGGCCGTGGATCACCTCGGGCATCCGGCGCACGCGCGGCGCGGGCTGACCCGGCGGCGTCTTGACCAGCACATCAAAGGCCAGGTCGAAGCCCCGGTGCGGCTCCACCACCTCTTCCAGCAGGGCCTTCAGCGAGACGTCGGCATACAGGGCGTCGTCGCCCTCGGGCTGTTGCGACAGTTGGGTCAGGATGCCCCGGCACCGTTCGGCCTGTTGCAGGATCAGGGCCGCGTCCTCGGCCGCGTCGCTGTCGGGGGCTGAGGCGCGCTGAAGCTCCTTGGCCACCACCTGAATGGTCGCCAGCGGCGTGCCAAGCTCATGCGCCGCCGCCGCCGCCAGGCCGCCCAGCGCCGCCAGCCTCTGTTCGCGTTGCAGCACGTCCTGGGTGGTCGCGAGGGCCAGTTCCAGCTTCTCCGCATCGGCCGCCACCCGCCAGGCGTAGCCGGCGGTGAAGACCACGCCGGTCACCAGCGCCATGGCCATGCCGAGGCGATACAGGGTCGGGAGGTGGAAGTTCTCGTGCGGTCGCCACGGCAGAGGCTCGGACCAGAAGAACAGCACCCCGACCGCGATCAGGGCCAGCACGCCCAGCATTAGAGCCTGACGCGCCGGCAGGGCCGCCGCCGCGATGGTCACGGGCGCGACCAGCAAGAGGCAGAAGGGGTTCTCCAGCCCGCCGGTCAGACCCAGCAGCACGCCCAGCTGGAAGATGTCGAAGCCCAGGTGGATCGCCGTCGTGCGCCCGTCCGGCAGGCTGGCCTCCAGCCGGCGTACCCGCGCCATGGCCCCCACATTCACAGCCGCGCTGATGGCGATCACGATCAGGCAGGGCCAGAGCGGCAGGGGGAAATGCAGCCCCTGATGCGCCGTCAGGATCGCCGCGCTCTGGCCGATGATCGTCAGCCAGCGCAGAACGATCAGGGTCCGCAGTGAAAACCCCCGACCACGACGCGGGGCATCGCTCCAGCCGTTCAACGGCTCCGAAGAGGATGCGCCGTGCGGCGCCATGCGGGCTTCTGTCGAGGTCACACGCCTTCTATAGACCGATCACATCCGTTTCGTGAGAGGCCGTCATGCCGCGTCGTTCCATCCTGCTGTTCGCGGGCGCCTGCATCGCCATCGCCGTGGCGCTCGCCATCATCACGGTCGTGGTGGTCAGCGGCAGGACGCCGACGTCGGACGGCGCCGAGGTGACGTCGACCGGTCAGCCTCTCGTCGGCGGCGACTTCAAACTGGTTAATCAGGATGGACAACCCGTCGATCAGACGATGCTGAACGGCAAATGGAGCCTGGTCTTCTTCGGCTTCACCTACTGCCCCGAGTTCTGTCCGACCACCCTGGCCGAGCTGGGCGCGGTGCAGCAGCGGCTGGGCGACAAGGCGGACAATCTGCAGGTCGTCTTCATCAGCGTCGATCCCGAACGCGATACGCCCCAGGCGCTGAAGGACTATCTGTCGTCCGACGGGTTTCCCAAGGGGACCATCGGCCTGACCGGCACGCCCGAACAGGTGGCCACCGCCGCCAAGGCCTACCGCGCCTTCTACCAGAAGGTCGGCGAGGGCGAGGGCTATACGATGAACCACTCCCTGACCGTCTATCTGATGGGCCCGGACGGCAGGTTCCGCACCGCCGTCGCCTATGGAATGGGTCCGGACAAGACGACTAGGATCATCGAACAGGCGATGGCCCGGGGTTAGCAGCGACCCCATAATCCTTTTGCAGGGTGATGCATTATATGTTGCCCTGCACAAACGGCGCTCGGCCGTATCGGATCGTCATGCTCTACGCCTTTCATGAACTCGCCTACCAGTCGGCCCTGCCGTTCCGGGTCGGCGCGCAACTGGCCCGCACCTTCTGGACCTCGCCGTTCAACCCGGTGGCCGACACCGCCATCGGCCGCACGGCCTACGCCTCGGCAGAACTGTTCGAGAGCGTGACGCGGCGCTACGGCAAGCCGGCCTGGAAGCTGGAAACCATCGACATCGGCGGCAAGCCGGTGCGCACCACCGAACAGGTGATCTGGCAAAGCCCGTGGTGCCGACTGGTCCGCTTCGCCCGCAACATCGGCGACCTGAAGCGCGCCAGAAAGCCCGCCTCCGGCCCGGCCGTCCTGATCGTGGCCCCGCTGTCGGGCCACTACGCCACCCTGCTGCGCGGCACGGTCGAAGCCTTCCTTCAGGACCACGACGTCTACGTCACCGACTGGGTCAACGCCCGCCAGGTGCCGATGCTGGAGGGGCGGTTCGATTTCTTCGACTACATCGACCACGTCCGGCTGATGCTGGCCGAGATCGGGGGCCGCGCCCACGTCGTCGGCGTGTGCCAGCCCGGCCCGCCGGTGCTGGCCGCCGGCGCGGTGATGGCCGAGGACGAGGACGAAAACCGTCCGCTGTCGATGACCTTCATGGGGTCGCCCATCGACGCGCGCCTGTCGCCGACCGTCACCAACCAGTTGGCCGAGGAAAAGCCCTTCACCTGGTTCAAGTCGAACATGATCCACACCGTGCCCCTGCCCTATGCGGGCTTCGGGCGGCGCGTTTATCCGGGCTTCGTCCAGCTCTACAGCTTCATGTCGATGAACGAGGATCGCCACCGCGACGCTCACTGGAACTACTTCAACAGCCTGATCGCCGGCGACGGCGACGGGGTGGAGAAGCACGAGGAATTCTACGACGAATATCTGTCGGTGCTGGACCTGACCGAAGAGTTCTATCTCCAGACCATCGACATCGTCTTCCAGCAGCACCTGCTGGCGCGCGGCCTGTTGGAACATCGCGGGCGCAAGGTCGATCTGTCCAGGATCACCGACATCGGCCTGATGACCGTCGAGGGCGAGAAGGACGACATCTCCGGCGTCGGCCAGACCCAGGCCGCGCACGGCCTGTGTCCCAATATCCCTGAAGATCGCCGCGTCCTCTACGTCCAGCCGGGCGTGGGCCATTACGGCGTGTTCAACGGCCGGCGATTCCGTGACGAGATCTATCCCTGCGTGCGCGATTTCATCGCCCAGAACGAGGCCGCCGGTGGCGTACCGCAACGGTCAGCGGCTGCCGCTTGACGAAAGCGGGGCCGGCGGGAGCGAAGGTTCTGGCCCGACCCTGAGACTGTCGGTCAATCCGCGCGCGCGGCGCCTGTCGGTGCGGATCGACGCGCGCGCCGGCGAGGCCGTGGTCATCGCCCCGACCGAGCGCGGCCTGAGCCAGGCCGTCGCCTTCGCCCGATCCAAGGCCGTCTGGATCAGCGAACGCCTGGCCGTCCGCCCCAAGAGCCGCCCGCTGGAACCGGGCCAGGTCATCTCCCTGCGCGGCAGTCCTGTGCGGCTTGAGGCCGTGCCCGGCGTGGGCGCCGCGCGCCTGGTCGAGGACGGGACGATCATCCGCTCGGGCGGCGAAGGCGAGGCCTACGCCCGCCGCGTCGAGAACCTGCTGAAGCGCGAGGCGCGCGAGACGCTTCTGGAACGCACCGACCACCATCTGCGAGCGCTGGGCCAAGGCCCGGTCAAGATGGGCATCGCCGACACCCGGTCGCGCTGGGGCTCTTGCAGCCCGCACAACCGCACCATCCGCTACTCCTGGCGCGTCATCATGGCCCCGCCCCCCGTCATCGACTACCTCGCCGCCCACGAGGTCGCCCACCTGGTCCACGCCGACCACAGCCCGGCCTACTGGTCCGTGGTCGAACGTCTGGTCGGGGATCACAAGCCTTGGCGGAAATGGCTGAAGGATTACGGCGCCGCGCTGCACGCCGTGGGGCGCTAGGCGGAAACCACGGCGGCCAAGCGCGTTTCAGCAGGGCCCGTCCACTCAGGAACGCCCCATGAAAACGATGATCACCCTGTCGATCGCGCTCGGCCTCGCCGCTGCCGCCGCCTCGTCCGCCAGCGCCCAGTCGCAGGCCACAATGAACGCCAACGCCGCACAGGAACTGCAGCGCGCCGATCGCGCGCTGAACAGCCAATACACGACGACAATGGGACGGCTTTCGCCCGCCAGCCGCACCCTGCTGCGCACCGCCCAACGCACCTGGATCAGCTTCCGCGATCAGCAATGCCGGTTCGAGGCCTCCGGCGTTCAGGGTGGGTCCGCCTATCCGATGGTGCATTCGACCTGCCTCGCGCGCCTGACGACCGAGCGGACACGCCAGTTGCGGACCCTCAGCCAATGTCAGGAAGGCGACCTGTCCTGCCCCCGCTGACCCAGGCCTGAAATGCAGAGGGAGGCGACCGCCGGATCGCCTCCCTTTTTTACGCGCTGTTTGCGTCGCGATCAGAAGAAGAGGGCGTCGCCCTTTCGCTCGGGCGCCGGACGGCCTTCGGGCTGCTGTGGGTTCGGCGCATCGCGATAACCGCCCTTGGGGGACGCCGGACTGGACGGTTGCGGCGACGGCGGCTGCATCGGCGCCTGGTCGTCCGGGACATAGGGCTCGCCGGCCAGGGGATCGACGGGTTCGACAGGCAAGCCGTTCTGGTCCAGGCCGCTCATCAGGTCGCCGACCGGATCGGGCGCCATCCACCCCTCTGGCATGGGCGGACCGTTGGGGATGGCGGGGGCGTCCAGGCGCGGCAAGGCCGCCTCCATGAAGCCTTTCCAGATGGCGGCCGGCGACGAGCCGCCGGTCACGCCGCGCATGGCGGTGTTGTCGTCCTTGCCCACCCAGACGGCGGTGACGAAGCCGCCGGTATAGCCGACGAACCAGGCGTCCTTGTAATCCGAGGTCGTGCCGGTCTTGCCCGCCAGGTCGCGTCCCGAGATCGCGGCCGACCGCCCCGAGCCGCTGGTCACCACGCCCCGCAGCATCTGGTTCATATAGTACAGCGACGGATTGTTGATCGCCTGACCGTTCTGGCCAGACTGGCGCTGATAGATGACGCGGCCCTGCGGCGTGCGGATGCGGCTGATGCCATAGGCGTCGACACGGCGCCCGCCGTTGGCGAAGGCGTCATAGGCGGTGGCCATCTCGATCGGCGAGACCTCGACCGCGCCCAGCGCCATTGCGGGCTCCAGACCGATGCGGCTTTCGATGCCCAGACGCCGCGCGGCGCGGGCCACGCTGTCGCGCCCGACCTGATCGGCGACGTAGGCCGCCACCGTATTGGTCGACTGGGCCACGGCCTGGGCCAGGGTCATGTTTCCGCTGAACGTGCCCGAATAGTTGCGGGGCGACCAGTTGCCGATGGTGATGGGCTGATCGACCACCGGGGTCTGGGGTGTATAGCCGGCCTCGACAGCCGCCAGATAGACGAAGGGCTTGAAGGCCGAACCCGCCTGGCGCTTGGCGTCGACGGCGCGGTTGAACTGGCTGTCGGCATAGGAGGAGCCGCCGATCATGGCCCGCACCCGGCCGTCGCCGTCCAGCGCGACCAGGGCCGCCTGCTGCACGCCCTTGCCGGCGTCACGATCCAGGATGCGGCGCACCGACCGCTCGGCCGCCGTCTGCAGCGTCAGGTCCAGCGTGGTCTCGACCACCATGTCCTCGGTCGGTTCGCCGACCAGGCTGCGGATCGACTTGTCCAGCCAGTCGATGAAATACTGGGCGTGCTGGGTCGCGAGCGTCCGCGAGACGATGACCGGCTGGGTCACGGCCTGTTCGCGCTGGGCGGCGGTAATGACGCCGGCCTCTTCCATCTCATTCAGCACGACGGTGGCGCGGGCGGCGGCGCGCTCGCTCTCCGACACCGGCGAATAGCGCGAGGGCGCCTTCAGCAGACCCGCCAGCAGAGCGGCCTCGCCGACCGTCAGGTTCTTGGCCGACTTGTCGAAATAGCGTTGCGACGCCGCCTCGATCCCATAGGCCCCGGCGCCGAAATAGACCCGGTTCAGATACAGGGCCAGGATCTCCTTCTTAGAGAATTTCATCTCCAGCCAGACGGCCAGCATCAGCTCCTGCACCTTGCGGCGCAGGTTCTGGTCGGGCGTCAGGAACAGGTTCTTGGCCAGCTGTTGCGTCAGGGTCGAGCCGCCCTGCACCACCCGACCGGCGCGGACGTTGGTCGCCATCGCCCGCATCATGCCGATGGGGTCAAACCCGGGGTGGCGGTAGAAACGCCGGTCCTCGATCGCGATGAAGGCGGCCGGCACATAGTCCGGCAGGGCGTCCAGATCGGCGGGCGGCGCCATCTGGGTGCCTCGCGTCGCGATCAGCGCCCCATTGCGATCCAGATAGGTGATCGAGGGCTGGCGGTCGACCTGATAAAGGCTGGAGGTGTCCGGCAGGCCGCGCGCGAAGACGGCGAAGAAGACGACCAGGAAGATCAGCCCCCAGACCGCCAGCACGGCGCTCCAATAGAACAACCGTCCCAGGGCCGACCGGCGGGGCTTGCCCTGCGCCTGTGGTCCGCCCGCATTCACCGGTCCCGCCATGTCCGTCCTTCAGATGCCGCCCTGGGCGAGTTCTCGTTCATCGGCTGTGTATCGCGTATGAACGCCCGCCGAAACGGTCCCGCCGACTTCACGGGATCGTGAGCGGCTATTTCGCCGAAAGAAAGGCGCGCCGGGCCAGCCACACGCCGCTTTCCGCCCCGTCGTATTCCACGCGCAATCCGGCGTCGGCCAGCAAGGCGCGATAGGCCTCCGGGTCAAGACTGGCGTGATAGAGCGGCTCGCCCCGCCAGTGCCCGATGGTCTCGCCGTGCGCCTGGCCGGAGGTGAACATCAGCCGCCCACCCTGGGCGACGCATGCGGCCAGTTTCGGCAGCACCTTTTTCTGATCGTCGGGGCTGAGATGAAACAGGCTGTGCCAGGCCAGAACGCCGTCGAACGGACCCGGCGGAAACGCACGGCGCATATCCGCCACCAACCAAACGCCTGTCGGCAGCGTCGCCTGCGCATGGGCGATCAGGCCCGGCGACGCATCCACCCCCGTCACCTGATGCCCCCGCTCCAACAGGGCGGCCCCGATGGGCCAGCCCGAACCACAGCCGACGTCCAGAACAGATGCGCCAGCGGGCAGGCCGGCGACGAAGCGGCCCAGCCAGACCGCTTCGTCAACCCCGCCCTCGCCCGAATACAGGGTCGCGCCCCGATCCCGGACCCAGTCGTCGGCCTTGTCCCGATAGAGGCCGACGATCCGTTTCTCCGACGGATGGGTCACGGCGCTTATTTCGCCAGGAAGGCGTCCAGGTCGGCGTAGAAGGCCTGGGGCTGGTCGAACATGATGAAATGGGCGCTGTCGTCGATCCGCTTCAACTGCGCGTCCTTAAGATTGGCGAACGACATCCGATAGATGCTGTCGGTGATCTGGGGCGTCATGCGCGGATCGTTGAACTTGACGTAAAGCACCTCGGTCGGGGCGGTGATCTTGGACAGTTCGGGACGCAGGTCCGTTGTGATCAGCTCGCGGAAGGCGGCGGCCGAGACCTTCTGGTCGCTTTCGCGCATGTCTTCCAATGCCTCGGCGCGGCGGCTTTCGGTGTTGATCATGCCGTTAATGCTGGTCGTCGCCTGGGCGACATAGGCCTCGCGCGGGCTGTTGGCCTGGGCGGCCCAGATCTGGTCCGCGACCGGGGTCACGCTTTCGGCCGAGGCGCCGGGGGCGGCGAACATCGCGCCCATGAAAGGCACCATGTCCACGACCATCAGCTTGCCGACCGCATCCGGATGGCGCGCGGCCAGCATCATGCCGATGGTGCCGCCCATCGAATGGCCGACGACGACCGGCTTGGTCAGGCCCTGTTCGCGAATATAGCGCGCGATCTCTTCGGCGACCGGCGCGGCGACCGGCGACGGGGTCGCGCCCTGCGCATTGCCCTCGGCCGGCGCGCCGGCGAAGCCCTGGACGTGCACGCGATGCACGCGCCAGCCGGCGCCCAGATGATCCACCGTACCCTGCCAGACCTCCTGCGACGAGCTCAGGCCGGGGATCAGGATGATGTCGCGCCCGCCGGCGTCGCCGTCGACGCGGACGTGGATGCGGTCGGACTGGAAGTCGGCGTGCTGATGGCCGTGAGCATGGCCGCTTTCGGCATGGGCGCCGTGCCCGTCCTGCGCCAGGGCGGCCGGTGCGACACACAGCAGGGCGGCTGCCGCTGCGGCGCCGACGGTGCGGTTCAGAATGGATGCGATGGTCATGATCAAACTCCCCTTTGACGCCCGCTTATGGTGCATAAACTTTGATATGTAAAGTTCTCTGCCATGTTAGGCGGTATATCGGCTTCTCCAGCCAGCGCAATCTGCCGGCCTTTAGTCAGTCTATTCAACGTCTTGTAGCTCCTTTGGGACCGCCAGCCGTCCCCGCCTGCAGTCGCGCTATAATGTGGGGTTTTCGACCGATGGCACCGACATTGGACCAGTGAGACGAATTAGACTCGTTTTTATGGAGACTATCATCCCCCGCTTCGCTCGCCTGACTTCAGACGAATTAGACGAATTAGACGGTGTTTTTGTCGCCGACCGTCTGAACGGCCGGACCGCGTTCGCGAATGCGGATGACGTCGGCCTTCGCCCCCGCTAAAGCCACTGCATGAACGATACGCCGAAAAAGGGCTGGTTCCAGCGCCTGTCCGCTGGGCTCTCGCGCTCCTCCAAACAGATGACCGATCAGGTCGTCGCCACCTTCGTCAAGGAGCCTTTGTCCGAGGCCTCGCTGGAGCAGCTGGAGGAGCATCTGCTGGAGAGCGATCTCGGCCCGGCCGCCTCGGCCCGGATCGTCGAACGCTTTCGCGGGCTGAAGTTCGGCAAGGACGCGCCCGAGCGTGAGGTCAAGGAGGCCCTGGCCGAGGCGGTCGCCGCCGAACTGTCGCCGCGCCAGGCCACCTTCGACCCCCTGTCCGGCCCCAAACCCTATGTCGTCCTGTTCGTCGGGGTGAACGGGTCGGGCAAGACCACGACGCTCGGCAAGATCGCCGCCGATCTGACGGGCAAGGGCGCCAAGGTGATGATCGTCGCCGGCGACACCTTCCGCGCCGCCGCCCGCGAACAGCTGAAGGTCTGGGCCGAGCGCTCAGGCGCCGACTTCGAGAGCCGTCGCGACGGCGCCGATGCCGCAGGCCTGGCCTTCGACGCCTATACCAAGGCGCGGGCCGAAGGCTATGACGTCGTCCTGATCGACACCGCCGGCCGGCTTCAGAACAAGTCCGCCCTGATGGACGAACTGCTCAAGATCGTCCGCGTGCTGAAGAAGGTCGATCCCGAGGCGCCGCACGACACCCTGCTGGTGCTGGACGCCACCGTCGGCCGCAACGCCCTGGCCCAGGAACAGATCTTCGGCCGCACCGCCTTCGTGACTGGCGTGGTCATGACCAAGCTGGACGGCACCGCGCGCGGCGGCGTGCTGGTGCCCGTGGCCCAGGCGTCCGACGCCCCCCTGATGCTGATCGGCGTCGGCGAAGGGGTCGAGGATCTGCAACCCTTCGACGCCCGCGCCTTCTCCCGCTCGCTGGTGGGACTGGAAGACTGACATGACCGAGACGCCGAAGAAGGCTTCCAACATCCGCCAGGCCGTCGATTTCGGCGCCCTCGTGGCCTTCATGGCCGCCTATGCGGTCAACCGGTTCGCTCGCGGTCTGGACGGTCAGGAAGCCTTGGTTCAGGCGACCTGGGTCCTGGTCGGCGCCTCGCTGATCGCCCTGATCGTCGGCTATGTGGTGGAGCGTCGGCTGGCGCCTCTGCCGCTGCTGACCGGCGGCTTCGCCCTGATCTTCGGCGTGCTGACCATCGTCTTCCACGATCCGAACCTGTTGAAGATCAAGCTGTCGATCCAGAACGGCCTGCTGGCGGTCGTTCTGCTGGGGTCGCTGCCGCTGAACCGCTATCCGTTCAAATATCTGCTGGGCGAGGCGATCCGCATCACCGACGCGGGCTGGCGCGGGCTGACCCTGCGTTACGGCATGTATTTCGCCGCCGTCTGCATAATCAACGAGATCGTCTGGCGCACCCAGTCCGACGACACATGGGTCGCCTTCCGCGGCGGACTGTGGATCGCCTCGGCCGTGTTCGGCGTCTGGCAGGTCTTCTTCATCATGAAGCACCTGATCAAGGACGACGAGCCGGCGCCCGTCTCGCCCGATACCGGGCTCTAGGGCGCAAGCGGAACTGTCACGGAACCGACGCGCTTTCCCCGTCAAATCGTAAAGCAGAGCTGATACGTGTTCGGACGAAACTTCAGGGGAGCGGCGCGATGGTGAAGGCGGGAAAAGCGGCAAGGAAGGTCGGGCCCCTGGCCACCTCGCCCAGCCACCTGATGCACCGCGCCCTGCAACTGGCGCTCGACATCTATGCCGAGGAGACCGGGGCCGACGGCCTGACCCAGCGCCAGTTCGCGGTGCTGGAGGCGGTGTCGCTCAAGGCCGGCCTGACCCAGACCGAACTGGTGCGCATGACCGGCATCGACCGCTCGACCCTGGCCGATCTGGTCACGCGCATGACCAGCAAGGGCCTGCTGGAGCGGGAGCGTTCGACCCTGGACGCCCGCGCCAAGGCCGTGCGTCTGTCGGCTGAGGGCGCCGCCCGTCTGGAGGCCGCCCGCCCGCTGGTCGAGGCCGCCGACAAGCGGATCATGGCCCTGCTGCCCAAGGGCCAGCGCGAGACCTTCCTCAATCAGCTGGCCGATCTGGCCGCCGCCGCCGACGCCGCTCCCGACGCCGCAAAGGCCGAGGCCAAGGCCGCCAAGAAGGCGCTGAAGGCGGCGGAAAAGGAAGCCCGGAAGGCCGAGAAAGCCGCCAAGAAGGCCGACCGTCCAGTCAAGGCGCCCAAGGTCAAGAAACCCAAGCTGAAGCTGGTGGAGCCGGCCTAGCTCTTTTTGCGCAGCCGTTTGGCGTTGGCGGTCGCGGTCTTGTGGATCGGCGCCAGCGCTTCGGCCTGGGCCTTCAGCAGTTCGCCGTTCAGGGTCATGGCCTGGGCCGCCGCCCGGCTCCACCAGCCCATGGCGTAGCTGAACTGGGCCTCGGCCGCGTGGGCCGGAGTGCGGGCCTGGGCCACAGCCGCCGCCGCCCGCAGGGCATGGGCGCTCTCGTCCATCGCCACACGCCCCAGCCGCTGACCGATGGCCCCGGCGCTGGCGGCCATGGCTTCGGCGGAGGCGGACATCGCCTCGGTCTTCTCGGAGCTCATCAGCGACAGCTCCTTGAAGTCCTGCCCCTTGGCGCTGGTCAGGCCCTCGGCCATCAGCCCGGTGCGAGCCGCGATCACCTCGGCCGAGGCGGCCAGAATCTCGGCGCCGACGACGGCGGCGCTGGCGGCTGTGGGCGTCCTGCGGGTCAGAGCGACGCTCCCGGTTGGGTCTCTGCGGCGAAGGCCGCGATGTCGCTCAACAGGGCGGGGATCGCCGCGTCGATGATCTGTTGTCCCTTCTCGGGGCTGGCCTGGGCCGGGTCCGAGCCGATCCGGCCGTCGGGGAAGCGGGCGCGATAGTCCAAGGCGTCGCGGATCGGCCCGTTTGGCGCGATCTGCGGGCTGTAGTCGGCGGTCTTGATCCGCTCGGGATAGGCGGCCTGCGTCACCGCGATCTCGGACGGCGTGGCGTGCATGCCGTGGCCGGTTGGAAACAGGCGGTTGCACAGGCCATGGACGCCGGGCAAGTCCCACCAGTTCTTCAGCTTGAGCACAAACGGAGGCTCCTCCTCTATGAAGCTCCACTCGGCGTAGATTTCCGAGATGGTCGCCTCGATGGTCGCGACGTTCCCGCCGTGCCCGTTCAGGAAGTAAATCCGCTCGAACCCGTGACGGCTCAGGGACGACACCCAGTCCGTGATCGCGGCCATGAAGGTCGAAGGGCGCAAGCTGATGGTGCCGGCGAAGGCCAGGTGATGCTGTGCCATGCCGATGTTGAAGGTCGGGGCCACGATCAGGTTGGCGTCAGTCTTCTCGGCCGCATGGGCGATGATCTCCGGGCACAGCCAGTCTGTGCCCAGAAGCCCCGTCGGTCCGTGCTGCTCGTTGGAGCCGATGGGCACGATCACCGTTCTGGACAGCGGACCGCCGTCGTTCAGTCGCGCATCGATTTCGGGCCAGGAGGACAGGTGGATCAGCATGAAGGCGGTCTCAGGCGACAGGGTGGAACGACTGTAGCGCGCCGGGCTCAGGAAGTCTTGGCGGCCGTGGCGGGCGGATGGGCGGCCATGAAGATGCGGGCGGCCTCTCTGGCGCGGCCTGCGCGTTTGTCGGCCTCCAGTTGCGGCACGTCCAGCATCGCGCGCAGATGGCCGTGGCCCAGCACAAGGCCGGCGAACATCTCGGCCGCCTCTTCCGGATCGGCGACGTTCATCCGCCCCAGCCGCGTCTGTTCCGACAACCAGGCGCCCAGTTCGCGCAGGCTGCGACGCGGGCCGGCCTCATAGATGGCGTGGGCGATCTCGGGCGCCTCGACCGAAACCAGGGCGACCCCGCGCATCGAGCCGACCTTGTCGGCGCTGCACACCCGGTTCAGCAGCGTCAGGGCCAGGGCCTCCAGCACCGTCTGCGGATCGCCGGCGCCGCGCAGGGGGGCGACGATATCCTCGACCCGCTTTGACGCCAGGGCCTGGGCGATCTCCAGCTTGGAGGCGAAGCGGTTGTAGACCGTCTGTTTGGAGACGCCCGCCAGTTTGGCGATCTCGTCCATCTTGGCCTGCAATCCCTTGTCGGCGAACAGGGTCGCGGCGGCGTCCAGAATCGCCTCGCTCTTCTTCTCGTCGACCTGTCCGCGACGGCGCGCCATCAATGGGCGTCCGACGGCGGGGCGCCAGCCGGGGCCTTCACCGGCTGGGCCAGCAGTGTGACGAAGGCCGCGCCCGCGCACAGGACGCCCAACAGGGCGAAGGCGTCGCCGAAGGCCATGGTCGTGGCCTGCTTCTGCAACAGGCCATAGACGGCCTTCATCGCCGAGGCGGCGGGGTCGATGGTGCCGGCGAACCTCTGGGTCATGCCGGCCATCATGTTACGTATGGCCTGGTCGCCCTGACCGATGGCGCTGGTCAGTTCGCTCATGTGCAGGGCGGTGTTGGACGTCAGGCTGGTGTTCAGGATCGCCAGGCCGAAGGCGCCGCCGACGTTGCGCGCCAGATTGACCAGGCCCGAGGCGTTCTTGACCATGTGCGGCGGCAGGGTCGCCATCGTCACCTGCTGGGACGCGATCATGGCCAGCATCGCGCCGACGCCCCGGAAGGCCTGGATCGAGGCGAAGTTCCAGAAGCCCCAGTTGTCGGTGACGACGCGCGCCTCCCACATGCCCCAGGCGCACAACATGAAACCGCCGAACATCAGCACCCGCGCATCCAGCTTGCGCACCAGTCGTCCGGCGAAGGGGCCGGTGGCGAACATGGCCAGGCCCGAGACGACCATGGTGGTGCCGACCTCGGACGACGAATAGCCCAGCACCCGGCCCAGGAAGAGCGGTAGCAGGAAGGTGCCGCCGAACAGGGCGAAACCGACGATGAAGGTCATGATGAACCCCACCAAGAAGTTGCGATTGCCAAAGGCGCGCAACTCCACGATCGGCTGGCGATAGGTCAGGGACCGCCAGATGAAGATCGGTCCGGCAACCGCCGCCACGACGGTCAAAAGCAGGATGTGGGTGTCGTCGAACCAGTCGTTCTTGGCGCCCTCTTCCAGCACGAATTGCATCGACATCAGAAAGGCGGCCATCAGGCCCAGGCCCCACCAGTCGAAGCCCTTGGCCAGCGACGGATCGCCCTTGTCGAAGTTTCCGTAGCGACCGACCAGGAACAGCACCAGCAGGCCCGGCCCGACGTTGATGAAGAACAGCCAGCGCCAGCTCAGCCACTCTGTCAGGTGCCCGCCCAGCGTGGGGCCGACGGTCGGCGCCAGGGTGACGATCAGACCCATGACGACGCTGGCGGTGACGCGCTTGTCGGGCGGAAAGGCGGTGAAGGCGACTGCGAAGACGGTCGGGATCATGGCGCCGCCCACGAAACCCTGAATGGCGCGGAACAGGATCATCATGTCGATCGACGACGACAGGCCCGTGGCGACGCTCATCAGCACGAAGCCGGCGCAGGAGACCAGAAACAGCCGCTGCGTGCCCCACAGCCGCGACAGGAAGCCCGACAGGGGGATCATCACCACCTCGGGGATCAGATAGGCGGTCTGGATCCAGCTGATCTCGTCGGCCGAGGCGCCGACCCCCGCCTGGATCTGAGGCAGGGAGGCGGCGACGATCTGGATGTCCAGAATGGCCATGAACTGGCCCACCACCATGCCGGCGAAGCCCAGCAGCAGCATGGTCCAGTTGATCTCGGGATGGCCGGCGACGGGACCCTTTTGCGCGACAGGGGCCCCGCCATCTGCGGCGGGGTTGGCGGCGGTCACTGGCCTGCGGCTCCGGTCGTCGTGGCGGCTTCCGCGAAGCTCTGGCCACCCTGGCTCTTCAGGTCGATCTTGACGTCCACCGACAGGCCCGGACGCAGGGCCAGGCTGCGGTCTGCGCCGCTGACGACGATGCGGACGGGCACGCGCTGGGTGATTTTGGTGAAGTTGCCCGTGGCGTTCTCGACCGGGATCAGGGCGAACTCGGATCCTGTCGCGGGGGCGAAGCTGTCCACGCGGCCCTCGATCTTGCGGCCGGGGAAGGCATCGGCGGAAATCTCGACGGTCTGGCCCAGACGCACCTTGTCCAGCTGCGTCTCCTTGAAGTTGGCGACGATGTAGGTGTTGGTCAGGGGCACGACCGACAGCAGTTGCGTGCCGGCGTTGACATACTGGCCGGGCCGCACGCTGCGGGCGCCGACGACGCCGGCGACCGGGGCGCGGATGACGGTGCGCTCCAGCGCGATGCGAGCCTGATCAACGACGGCGCGGGCTTGTTCGACGGCGGCGACGCTCTGCTGACGGGTCGAGCCCAGCACCCCGGCGGTGCGTTGTTCGGCGACCAGGGCGGCCTGGGCCTGCTGGACGCTGGCGGCGGCGGTGGCGGCCGAGGCGCGCTCGGTCTGGATGCGCTGCTGCGAGACCCAGCCCTGTTCGGCCAGTTTTCCATAACGATCGACCTCGGCGCGGGCCAGGCCGGCCTGGGCGTTGGCCTGGGCGACGGAGGCGGCGCGGGCGGCGATGGTGGCCTGTTCCTGCTCGGCCTGGGCGTCGACATGGTCGACGGCGGCGATGGCGGCGGCCAGATTGGCCTCGGCCTGCGCCAGTTGGGCCTTCTGGTCGGAATCGTCCAGCTTGACCAGGATCTGGCCCGCCGCGACCCGCTGGTTGTCGCCCACCAAGACCTCGGTGACCCGGCCGGACAGTTGCGGGCTGACGAGGGTAGTGTCCGCCTGGACGAAGGCGTTGTCGGTGCTTTCCCAACGCTGGCCGTTCACCCACCAGACGATGCCGCCCACGATCAGGGCCAGGCCGACGAGGGCGGCCGCGAACAGCGGCAGGCGTTTCTTGAGTTCAGGCGACATGGAAAATCCGGGGGAGGTGCGGCGTTTTGAAGCAGCGCTAAAATGGACCCCGCCGTCCAAAAATCAATAGGCGATCGGGACGGCGCCGATCACGACCGGTTTTCGTGTATGTCCTGACGCCATGAACGCCCGCATCTCCGCCTCCCAGCCGCTGCCGTCACAGGTCGATGTCGTGGTGATCGGCGCAGGCGCCGCCGGCATCGCCGCCGCGCGTCGTCTGATGCGACCCGGCGTGTCGGTTCTGGTGCTGGAGGCCCGCGACCGGATCGGCGGGCGCGCCTGGACGGTTCGGGCCGAGGGCGAAGGGTTGGACATGGGCTGCGGCTGGCTGCATTCCGCCGATGACAATGTGCTGGCGAGACGGGTCGAGGCCGAGGGGCTGACGCTGGACCAGACCCCGCCGCCCTGGCGCACCCAGGCCTTCGATCACGAGATGACCCGCGCGGATCAGGCCGAGTTCGGCGAGGCCTTCGCCGCCTTCGACCAGCGGGTGACCGAGGCGGCGGCCCTCGTCCGCGCGAGTGTGGGTGAGGATCGTCCGGCGTCGGACTTCTTCGATCCCGACTGTCGCTGGAACCCGCGCATGGACGCCATCTCGGGCGCCCTGAACGGCGCGCGGTTCGCCGAGGTGTCCAGCCTGGATTACGACGCCTATGGCGACACCGGCGTGAACTGGCGGGTGCGCGAGGGCTACGGCCGCCTGATCGCGCGGCTGGGCGAGGCTGTGTCGCCCATCACGGTCACGGACTGCGCCGTCAGCCGCATCGACCGTTCCGGACCTGTGCTGCGCCTGGAGACCAATCGCGGCGAGTTGACCGCGCGGATCGTCATCCTGACCGTGCCCAACAGCCTGATCGCCAGCGAGACGATCCGCATCGATCCCCCGGTTCCGGCCTTGCTCGAGGCGACGGCGGGCATCCCGCTGGGCCTGGCGTCCAAGGTGCATATGACCGTGCGCGGCGCCGGCGATTTCCAGCCCGACACCCAGTTGTGGACCCGCACCGATACGGCCGAGACCGGCGGCTATCACCTGCGGCCCTTCGGGCGGCCGATGATCGAGGCCTATTTCGGCGCCGACCTGGCCTGGGGGCTGGAGGCGCAGGGGCCGGCCGCCCTGTTCGACTTCGCCGTGTCCGAACTGGTCGCGGCCCTGGGATCGGACATGCGCCGCCGGCTGGAAGCGGTCGCGGTCAGCGGCTGGGGCGTCGACCCCTGGTCGCGCGGCGCCTATTCCCACGCCTTGCCGGGCCATGCGGCGGACCGCGCCAAGCTGCGCTCGTCGGTGGAGGACCGAATCTTCCTCGCCGGCGAGGCGACCGCGCCGGTCTATTACGGCACGGCCCACGGCGCCTGGATGGAGGGCGAGCGCGCCGCCGACGCCGCACTGACTACCCTGGGTCTTGACCCGCGTCGCCCCCAGGACGACAGCGAGGCATGAAGCCCGCCAAGGCCAAAAAGCCCGCCGCCAAGCCTGCCAAACGCCCGGCTGTGATGACCGGGGCGGCCATCCCCGTGCTGCGCTGGCCGCCTGACGAAGACCGCGTCGAGGCGATCTTCGAACGCCTGTTCGGCGTCATGCCGGAACCCAAGACCGAGCTGGATTTCTCCAATCCCTTCACCCTCGTCGTCGCCGTCGCCCTGTCGGCCCAGGCCACCGATGTCTCGGTCAACAAGGCGACCGAGCGCTTGTTCAAGGTCGCGGACACGCCGGAGAAGATGCTGGCCCTGGGTGAGGAAGGCCTGATCCCTTACATCGCCTCCATCGGCCTTTATCGCGGCAAGGCGCGGAACGTCATCGCTCTGAGCCGCATCGTGCTGGAGCAGCATGGCGGCGAGGTCCCACTCAACCGCGCCGATCTTCAGGCCCTGCCCGGCGTGGGTCGCAAGACGGCCTCGGTGGTGCTGAACGAACTGGGGATCGAGGCGGCCATCGCCGTCGACACCCACGTCTTTCGCGTCTCGCACCGGCTGGGGCTGGCCAATGCAGGCACGCCGGACAAGGTCGAAGCCCAGTTGTTCAAGGTCGTGCCGGAGGACTGGCTGCCCAAGGCGCACCACTGGCTGATCCTGCACGGCCGCTACACCTGCACGGCGCGCAAGCCGAAATGCCCGTCCTGCATCATCGCCGACCTGTGCCCGTCGCGGGCGAATCTGATGGCGCTGGGCGAGGGCGTCTAAGGCCGCTTCGCGCCGTCCGTCCCGTCAGCGAGCTTCTCCGCCACGGCGTTCAGAACCCGGAGCGCGGCGGCCAAGTCGTCTTGCGAAACACCATCAAACACCCTCTGCCGCATGGAGGCGGCATGCACTTCGAACGCCTGCATCTCCGCGCGACCGGCCGGTTCCATGATGATGAGCCACGACCGCCCATCACCGATCATGCGATGGCGACTGACAAAGCCGTCGCGTTCGAGCCTCTGCACCAATCGCGTCAAGGATGCGCCTGACAGCTCCATCCTGACCGACAGTTCGGAAAGCGTCAGCCCCTTTGGCTCATCGGCCAGGTGGTAGAGGACGACGATCGGCGCGCCGGTATGGCCTGCGTTCCTAAACATCTCGCCCATCCAGAGTTTCCATCGCCGCGCGGTCAGCATGACCTGCATGGCGACCTTCAGCTGTAAGGCCTCGCGCGAGAGGCTGGGCGACAAGGCGTGGATGTTGGGCACGGCGTCCTCGGAGAGCCCTCCGACGGCCCGTCGTTTGAGTGGCAACAATGAACGCAAACACGAAGACCACACCCGTCGTGGTTGAGCCTTAGCATGCTAACCAGGGCCATAGTCCTTCTAAAGGGGTTGTGTGGGATTAAGCTTGGAAAATCTATAGGGAGGCCAAGGGGATGCGCGTTTTTGGTAAGCCTCGGGACGACAGCAAGCTTGTCGAGTTGCAAGCCATGTTGGCCGCGGTTGATCGGTCTCAGGCGGTGATCCAGTTCGACCTGGATGGGACGGTGCGCGAGGCGAACGCGAATTTCCTGTCGGTCATTGGCTATGAGCTCGGCGAGATCGTGGGGCGCCATCACCGGATGTTCGTCGATCCGGCTGAGGCGCAGACGCCCGCCTATGCCGAGTTCTGGCGCCGATTGAACGCTGGCGAGTTCGTCGCCGACAAGTTCGTGCGCTACGGCAAGGGCGGCAAGCGCGTCGTGATCGAGGCGAGCTACAATCCGATCCTCGACAAGGACGGCCGCCCCTACAAGGTGGTCAAGTTCGCCATGGACGTGACTGCGGTCGAGCAGGAGCGCGAGCGCCGCGCCGAGATCGAGCGCGAGGCCGCCCAGGTCCAGGCCGCCGTCGTCGCGGGCACGGCCAAGGGCCTGTCGGCGATGGCGGCGGGCGATCTGTCCTATCGCATCCAGGATGAGTTCCCCGGCGACTACGCCGTCCTGCGCGACAACTTCAACCAGGCCATGGGCGCTCTGGACGAGGCGGTCGGGGTGATCGGCACGAACGCCGGGTCGATGCAGTCGGGCGCGCAGGAGATCAGCAGCGCCGCCGAAGATCTGTCGCGCCGCACCGAACAGCAGGCCGCCAGCCTGGAGGAAACCGCCGCCGCGCTGGACCAGATCACCGCGACCGTGCGCAAGACCGCCGAGAACGCCCAGGCGGCGGACGGGGTGGTCACCCAGGGACGCAGCCAGGCCGAGACCGGCGGCGTGGTCGTGCAGAAGGCCGTCGCCGCCATGGGCGAGATCGAACGCTCGTCCGATCAGATCAGCCAGATCATCGGCGTCATCGACGAGATCGCCTTCCAGACCAACCTCCTGGCCCTGAACGCCGGGGTCGAGGCCGCCCGTGCGGGCGAGGCCGGTCGCGGCTTCGCCGTCGTCGCCTCGGAAGTGCGCGCCCTGGCCCAGCGATCGGCGGACTCGGCCAAGGAGATCAAGACGCTGATCTCGGCCAGCTCCAGCCAGGTCAAGGACGGGGTGGTTCTGGTGCGTCAGTCGGGCGAGGCCTTGGCGGGCATTGCGGGGCGGATCGAGGAGATCACCACCCTGATGAGCGAGATCCGCGCCTCGACCCAGGAGCAGGCGGTCGGTCTGGCCGAGGTCAACACGGCGGTGAACCAGATGGATCAGGTCACCCAGCAGAACGCGGCCATGGTCGAACAGTCGACCGCCGCCAGCCTGAGCCTGAGCCGCGAGGCGGCCGAACTGGCCGAACTGGTCGGTCGTTTCGAGACCAGCCAGGTCGCCGCCAAGGCCCCCACGCCGATCCGTCAGCCCGCCGTCCAGCAGATGAAGGCGCGTGTCGAAAGCTTCGCCCGCGCCCACGCCGCCCCCGCCCGCGCCCGCATGGCCGCAGGCGGCGGACAGGCCGCCATCGCCGCCGTCCAATCCGACTGGGAGGAGTTCTGATGACGAACCAAGCCCTCGGCAAAAGAGAGCTGGTCGGTTTCCGCGTAGGGGACCAGGCCTTCTGCATCGACATCACCTCGGTGCTTGAGATCCGGGGCTGGACGGCGACCACGCCCCTTCCCGGCGCGCCGGCCTATATGAAGGGCGTCGTCAATCTGCGCGGGACGGTGCTGCCGATCATCGATCTGGCGGTCAGGCTGGGCCTGCCGACGACCGAGCCGTCCGCCCGCCACGCCATCGTCGTCGTGCGCTGCGGCGAACGCACTGTCGGCCTGCTGGTCGAAGGCGTGTCGGACATCATGCAGTTGGACGATGCGGCGCGTCAGGACCCGCCGAACATGGGCGAAGCTCAAGGCGCTGGCGTCGTCTCCGGCGTCTTCGCCGTGGACAGCGCCTTGATCAGCCTGCTCGACCTGGACAATCTGCTGCCGCCCGTGCGCGAGGCGGCTTAAGGCTCAAGCCGCGCTTTGACGGCCTCGGCGAAGCCGGCGCCATTCGCGGGGTCGTGGTCCAGGTAGAAGTCCGGTTCGATCAGTTCGGCCTCCATCAGCACCCATCGGCCGGCGTCGTCGCGGGCCATGTCGATGCGGGCATAAAGCAGCGGTTCGTCGATGGCGGCCAGCACCTGCTCGGCCAAGGCCATCGCCGCCGCATCCGGCGTCACGGCCGTATACAGGCCGCCGAACTGCACCTGGATGCGGAAGTCGCCGGCTGCCGGCCGTTTGTTGACCGCATGGCTGAACCGGCCGCCGAAGAACAGCAGCGAGGTCTCGCCCTGGGTTTCGATAGACTTCAGATAGGGTTGGATCATCGCCGCGCCCTCGGGCGCATCGCTCAACACCTCGCCTGGCATCAGGCGCAGGGTGCGAAACGCCCCGGCCGAGACGGTCGGCTTCACGATCAGCACTGGCGCGCCGGTCTCTGCGAAGGCGGCGTGCACCTGTTCCTGGGTCACGCCGTCGGTCCATCGCGTCGGCGGGATCGGCACGCCCCTGTCCGCCAGTCGCGCCAGATAGGTCTTGTCGGAGTTCCAGCGCAGCACCTCGGCCGGATTGGCGACCGCCAGGCCGGCTTCGCTCCACGTCGCGCACGCCTTCAGCCATCGCCCATGATCGCGATGATAGCCCCAGGCGATGACCGGCAGGATCAGGTCATAGGCCGCCAACCCCGACGCGTCCTCGACGTGATCGGTCCAGGGCGTGGCCGTGACCGTCACGCCCGTGCTCTCCAGCGTCGCCTTCAACCGCTCCAGCACCTCGGGCCAGCGGCCGATGTAGGATTTGTCGGCGCGATCGGGGGTCAGGACGGCGATCTGGGTCATGCAGTCCTCATACCGAAGCGACGCGCAGCATATAAGGGCTTCCTTATATGATTTCGGGTGACGTGCGGGCATTCACCAGCTAAGGCGCGACCATGACCCAGAACACCGCCCAATATGATGTCTGCGCCGTCGGCAACGCCATCGTCGATGTCCTCAGCCCCTGCGACGCCGCCTTCCTGACGGCCCAGGACCTGGTGCCCAACTCCATGCAGTTGGTCGACGCCGAACGCAGCGCCGCCCTGTATGACGCCATGGCGCCGGGCGTGGAGGCTTCGGGCGGGTCGGCTGGCAACACCGTGGCGGGCGTCGGCTCGTTCGGCGGGCGCGCGGCCTATATCGGCAAGGTCGCCGACGATACGCTGGGCCAGGTCTTCACCCACGACATCCGCGCCGCCGGCGTTCACTTCGACACGCCTGTCCTGACGGGCGGGGCGGATCAGGGCTTCGGCACCGGCCGCTGCCTGATCAATGTGCTGTCGGACGGCGCGCGCACCATGGCGACCTTCCTGGGCGCCGCAAACCAGCTGTATGCCGACGACATCGACGAGGCCCTGATCGGCGCCAGCGAGATCGTCTATCTGGAAGGCTATCTGTTCGATCCGGCGCCCGCCCGCGCCGCCTTCGAACGCGCCGCCGCCGCCGCGCACAAGGCGGGCCGCAAGGTCGCCATCACCCTGTCGGACACCTTCGTCGTCGCCCGCTGGCGCGCCGAACTGCTGGACTTCATCACCCAGTCCGCCGACATCGTCCTGGCCAACGAGGCCGAGCTGGGCGCCCTGTTCGAAACGGATGATTTCGATGCCGCCGCCGCGCAACTGGCCGCCATCGTGGAGATCGCCGCCGTCACGCGCGGCGAGCACGGCTCGGTCGTGATCAAGGGCGACGAGCGCGTCGTGGTCGCCGCCTATCCCGTCGCCAAGGTGATCGACACCACCGGCGCCGGCGACCAGTACGCCGCCGGCTTCCTGCTGGGCCTTGCGCGCGGCCTGACGTTGGATGAGGCCGGCAAGCTGGGCTCGCTGGCGGCGTCCGAAGTCATCGCCCACTGGGGCCCGCGCCCGATGGTGAAGCTGGTCGACCTGGCCAAGGAGAACGGGCTGAAGCTGTAAGACCCAGTGTCCCCCTCCCCACAAAGTGGGGAGGGGGACCACGGCGTCAGCTCTTCCACCTCAGCGTCGTCGGCTGGATCGGGTTCACGAACGCGCGGTCCTCAGCGCGGCTCTTGGCCCATTCGCGCTTCAACTGCTGATACCATTTGGCCTGTTTGTCGGCGTCGTCGATCCAGATCAGGGCGGGGTCGTAGCGCAGGCCTTCGTTCTGAAGGTTCACCATCCCGCCGTCCTGTTTCAGGAAGGCGACGACCCCCATACGCAGGAAGGGCTTGGCCAGGCCGAACACCCAGTGGTCGGACCAGAAGATCTGGGTGATCCGCGTCTTGGTATCGGTGATCGGCGTCAGGCAGGTCAGGGCCAGGACCTGTTTTTCGCCCACTTGGATATGTTCCCAGCGGAAGCCGGGCAGGCGGAAGGTGATCTCGGTCGCGGGCGCGCCGCCCAGGATCTTATAAAGGCGGCTGTTCGACGACGGGGCGTGGCGCACCATGGCCCAGCCGAACGCGGTCGGGGCGAAGGCCTTGGATTTCTCGTGCATCGAATGCTCGGACCGCCACCACCATTGCTGGTGGACGTAGGGGCCGTGGGCGGGGTCCATCAGGCCGACGACGGCGTGGTCGATGTGGCTGTCGAAATCCATCGCCTCGACCAGCTTGGCCTCGCCGCCGACCACGCCGGGGAAGAGCGGCGGCTCATGGTCCGGCTCCATCGGATTGCGGGCGTCCGACGCCATCCAGACGAAAACGATCCCTTGGCTCTCGCGCACCGGATAGGACCGCACGCGAATGCGGTTCGCCTCGAACGCCTGATCCTCGACCAGCGAAGGAATGGCGGCGCAGACGCCGTCGGGCCGGAAACGCCAGCCGTGATAGGGGCATTCGACCGTCTCGCCCTCGCCGGGCTTCTCGACCAGCTTGCCGGCCGACAGGGGTGCAGCGCGGTGGGGACAGATGTCGCGCATCGCATAGACCTGGCCCGCGCGGGTGCGGCCGATCATCACCGGCTCGCCCATGATCTCGTAGCGTTTCAGGCTGGCAGGCGCGACGTCACGGCCCAGGGCGACGAAATACCAGGCGTCGGTGACGAACCCCTTGCCGAAGGGCTGCGCGCCCGCCTTGGACGGGGCGGGTTCAGCTTGGGGCGGTGGCACAGGAGCGGCGGTCATCTGCGCTGTTTAACAGCGGCTGACAGGCGAGGCCATCATCCGAGCCGGACTCAACAATATGGCTTGTCGTTCTATCGATATAATATACGAAACGTATCTGTTGCATATATTCGGGAGCCAGCAGGTGGGCATCGTCAATATCGAGGACGAACTGCACGAGCAGCTGCGTCGCGCCGCGAAGGCGTCCTATCGGTCGATCAACGCCCAGGCGGCGTTCTGGATCAGGATTGGCATGTTGTGTGAGACGCACCCCGGCGTGACGTTCCAGGAACTGGTGGCGCGCGAGTTGCGGGCGGCGGGCGTTGATGCGTCGGTCCCCACGGACGCCGCCGCATGATCAAGACGCCGGCAGAGATCGCGCTGATGGCCGAGGCGGGGCGACTGCTGGCCTCGGTCTTCACCCACCTGGACGCGATGACGCTGGAGGGGTTGAGCACGCTGGAAATCGACCGACGGGTCGAGGCCTTCATCGTCGACGAACTGAAGGCGCGGCCGGCAAGCAAGGGTCAGTACGGCTATGGCTTCGTGCTGAACAGCGGCGACATCGTCAATCTGGACATCACACTGGAGAAGGACGGCTTCATCGCCGATTCCTCCAAGACCTATCTCATCGGATCGGTGGGACCGCAGGCCCGGCGGCTGGTGCGCACCACATATGAGGCCCTGTGGAAGGGCATTCAGGCGGTGCGTCCGGGCGCGAAGCTCGGCGACATCGGTTTCGCCATCGAAAGACACGCCAAGCAGGCCGGCTATTCAGTAGTGCGCGACTACTGCGGGCATGGCATCGGGCGCGAGATGCATGAAGAGCCGCAGGTGCTGCATTTCGGCAAGGCCGGGACCGGCGTAACCCTGCGCGAAGGCATGACCTTCACCATCGAACCGATGCTGAACCAGGGCGTGCGCACGGTCCTGACCGAGGACGACGGCTGGACCGTGGTCACCTCCGACGGAAAACTGTCGGCCCAATTCGAACATACGGTGGCGGTGACGAAGGACGGTGTACGGGTCCTGACCCTGAGGCCGGACGAGAAGCGGGGCGCATAGGCGCGCGAAGGAGAGTTTCCGTCCCTTCATCATTCGCGCCTATATGAAGGCCGACGACCGGCGCGGGCCGGGTGATGCGGACGATCCGATGGCTGATGCTCTGTTCCATTCTCCCAAGACCCACGGCTTTGTGCGCGTGGCGGCGGCGACGCCGGTCAGCCATCCGGGCGACCCCAGGGCGAACGGGCAAGAGCACGTCGCGCTGATCCGTCAGGCGGGCGAGCAGGGCGTGGACCTGATGGTCTTTCCCGAGCTGTCGCTGTCGGCCTACGCCATCGACGATCTGCATATGCAGGCGGCGCTGCTGGACGAGGTCGAGCGGCAGATCGCTGTGGCAGCCGAGGCGACGGCCGAGGCGGGCGTCGTGGCGGTGGTCGGGGCGCCGATCCGCAACGGCGACGCCCTGTATAATTGCGCGGTGGTGATCGGGTCCGGCGAGGTGCTGGGGGTCGTGCCCAAGACCTATCTGCCCAACTACCGCGAATACTATGAGAAACGCTGGTTCGCGCCGGCGACGGCGCGGGCCGAGGACGTGATCGCGCTGAACGGCGAGACGGCGGACTTCGCGCCGGGTCTGTTGTTCGAGGCCGTCAATCGGCCGGGCTTCGTCTTCTCGGTCGAGATCTGTGAGGACTATTGGGCGCCGCTGCCGCCCTCGACGAGGGCCGCATTGGCGGGCGCGCGGATCCTGCTGAACCTGTCGGCGTCCAACATCGTCATCGGCAAGGCGGACGAGCGGGCGATGCTGAGCGCCAGCCATTCGGCGCGAACGCTGTCGGCCTATGTCTTCGCCGCCTCTGGCTGGGGCGAGAGCACCACCGACCTGGCCTGGGACGGTCAGGCGACGATCCATGAACTGGGGTCCAAACTGGCCGAAGGCGAGCGGTTCGCCCTGGAGAGCCATCTGACGATCGCCGATGTGGACGTGGACCGGATCGGACTGGACCGGTTGCGCAACGGCACCTTCGCCGAGTGTGCGAGAAACGAAGGCGAGCCGGCGACGGTCGTGCCGTTCATGGCGCGCGAGGATCCTGAGGCCAGCGAGCTGATCCGGCCGCTGGACCGGTTCCCCTTCGTGCCGGACGACGCCGGGCGGCTGGATCAAGACTGCTACGAGGCGTTCAACATCCAGGTTCAGGGGCTGATGCGCCGGATGACGGCGACCGGCGCCAGGTCGCTGGTGATCGGGGTGTCCGGGGGGCTGGATTCGACCCAGGCCCTGCTAGTGGCCTGTCGCGCCTTCGACCGGCTGGATCTGCCGAGGACGAACATCCTGGCCTTCACCATGCCGGGGTTCGCGACCTCGGACGGGACCAAGTCCAATGCCTGGGCCCTGATGAAGGCGCTGGGCGTCACGGGCGCCGAGATCGACATCCGCCCCGCCGCCGAACAGATGTTCCGGGACATCGGCCACCCCTATGCCGAGGGGCAGCCGGTTCACGACATCACCTTTGAGAACGTGCAGGCGGGCCTGAGGACCGACTATCTGTTCCGGCTGGCGAACCAGCACAAAGCTTTCGTCCTGGGGACCGGCGACCTGTCGGAACTGGCGCTGGGTTGGGCCACCTATGGCGTCGGCGACCATATGAGCCACTACAACGTCAACGGCGGGGTGGCGAAGACGTTGATCCGGCACCTGATCCGCTGGGTGGCGGCTGGCGACCTGATCGGCGCGGGCGCGCGCGACACGCTGCACGCCATTCTGGACACCGAGATTTCGCCCGAGCTGGTGCCGGCCAAGGATGGGGTGATCCAGTCGACGGAAGGGACCGTCGGACCCTATGCGCTGAACGACTTCTTCCTGTTCTACATCAGCCGGTTCGGGATGGCGCCGTCCAAGGTCGCCTTCCTGGCGCATCAGGCCTGGAGCGATGCGGGCGCAGGGCATTGGCCGGCGAATACGCCGGACGACGAGAAGGTCGAATACGATCTGGCGACGATCAAGGGCTGGCTGCGGAAGTTCCTGATCCGCTTCTTCCAGACGGCCCAGTTCAAGCGTTCGGCCCTGCCGAACGGGCCCAAGGTCGTCACCGGCGGATCGCTGTCGCCGCGCGGCGACTGGCGCGCGCCGTCGGACGGCAATGCGCGGGTCTGGCTGGATGAACTCGACGCGAACGTGCCGGACTGACTGTCTCCTCCTCATCGCAGATGGGGAGGTGGGTCGGAGCGCAGCGGAGAGACGGAGGGGCTTTCACCGCGCGAAGGACCGACGTCGGTGGGGCTTCGAGAGCCCCTCCACCGCTTCGCGGTCCCCCTCCCCATCTGCGATGGGGAGGAGACGTTATGAATAGCCGCATATTTAGCATGGATATTCGCCCACCCGGACGCTAGAAGCTTGGCCATGACCGATGACGTGACCAAAGATTCCAACGGCAATATCCTGGCCGACGGCGACAGCGTGACCCTGATCAAGGACCTGAAGGTCAAGGGATCGGGCGGGGTGACGCTGAAGCGCGGGACGCTGGTCAAGAACATCCGCCTGACTGGCGATGCGGACGAGATCGAGGCCAATGTGGAGAAGGTGCGCGGCCTGGTCCTGCGCACCGAGTTCGTGAAGAAGGCCTGACCCTCTTCCCTTCGCGCGATGCAGCCGCCATCTAGCGGCCTATGACCGACACCCTCGCCGCCCCGACCTCGACTGCCGCAACGAACGGCAAGATCCCCGTCACCGTCCTGACCGGCTATCTCGGCGCGGGCAAGACGACGCTGCTGAACCGCATCCTGACCGAGGATCACGGCAAGCGCTACGCCGTCATCGTCAATGAGTTCGGCGAGATCGGCATCGACAACGACCTGGTGGTCGGCGCCGACGAGGACGTGTTCGAGATGAACAACGGCTGCGTCTGCTGCACGGTACGGGGCGACCTGATCCGTGTGGTCGCCGGCCTGATGAAGCGCCAACGTCCGGGAAAGCCGGCTTTCGACGCCATTATCGTGGAGACAACGGGCCTGGCCGATCCCGGTCCCGTGGCCCAGACCTTCTTCGTGGACGAGGACGTCAAGGCCAAGACGCAGCTGGACAGCGTCACGACCCTGGTCGACGCCAAACACGTGATGGCGCGTCTGGACGACTCCAAAGAGGCGCGCGAGCAGGTGGCTTTCGCCGACCGGATCATCCTGAACAAGGTCGATCTGGCGACGGCTGACGAACTGGACGCGGTCGAGGCGCGTCTGCGGGCGCTGAACCCGCTGGCGCCCGTCGTGCGGGCCGAGCGGTCGAACGTGCCGCTAGATCAGGTGCTGGGCCTGGGCGCCTTCGATCTGGAGCGCATTCTCGAGGTCAAGCCGGACTTCGTGAACCCGCCGCACGGCGCGGACGGCCATGTGCACGACGAGCACTGCGGTCATGACCACGACCATGATCACGGGCACGACCATCATCACCACGATCACGATCACGGCGCCCATTCCCACGGAGTCAGGGGTCACGCCCACCAGGACGACATCAAGGGCATCTCCCTGTCTCTGGATCGGCCGCTGGACGGGGCCAAATTCACTGCCTGGCTGGACCGGTTGCTGGGCGAGCAGGGTCAGAACATCCTGCGCGCCAAGGGCATCATCGACGTGAAGGGCGAGAACCGCCGCCTCGTCTTCCAGGCCGTGCACATGATCCTGGAAGGCGATCTGCAACGCGAATGGGGCGCCGCCGAACGCCGCTGGAGCCGGGCGGTCTTCATCGGCCGCGATCTGAACGATACCGAACTGCGCCAAGGGTTTGAGGCCTGTGCGGCCTAAAGTTCTTGCTTTGTTCTGATTCGTACACAAGGATGGACGTCTCACCGATGAGGAGACGTCAATGCAGCCCTATCTTACCCTTGGCGTGAAAGACGCCGACGCTGCCAATGCCTTCTACGACGCCGTTATGTCCACGGTCGGCTGGAGCAGCCATGTGAGTTTTCCGGGCTGGCGCGCCTATTCGGCCGGAGGAGCCGGCGAAGGATTCACCGTCTGGATCTGCCAGCCCTTCGACGGTCAGCCGGCGACGGCCGGCAACGGAACCATGCTGGGGCTGCCGGCGTCGTCGCGCGAGGCGGTCGAGGCCTTCCATGCCGCCGCCATGGCTCACGGCGGGACTGACGAGGGCGAGCCGGGCCATCGGCCGCATTATGGACCGGACTGGTTCGCCGCCTATGTCCGCGACCCGTCCGGCAACAAGATCGGCGCCATCTTCAACGGCTGACTATGCCGGCTTCCTTCTCCCTTTTGGGGAGAAGGAAGCCGACGAGTAAGTCTTACTTCTCGAACAGCTTGTTCCAGCGGCGCTTGTCGCGGGCCTTCCAGGCTCCGCGGTGGTAGGCGTCGGAGCCGATCAGGGGGACGACCGTGGTGGCCTCGGCGAAGACCATCTGTTCGTGAGTGGTCTGGACCTTGCCCCAGGAGGCTGCCTCTTTCAGCGTCGAGGACGAGCAGGCGCCGTCACGCACGTCAGCGACGGTGATCTGGACCGCATAGCGGTGCATCTCGGCCTCGACGCCCAGGATCTCGGCGCAGACGACCGTGTCCTGGGCGAAGTTCTTGGGCACGCCGCCGCCGACCATGAACAGGCCGGTGACGCCGGCGGCGATCTTGATGTCGGTCAGTTCGCGGAAGTCGGCGATGGCGTCCAGCATCAGATAGGGCTGGCCGGCGGCGGCCCGTTCCTTCTGGTGCTTGACCAGACCAAAGCCGGCCGAGCTATCGACGAAGGCCGGGCAGAAGATCGGCACGCCCTCTTCATAGGCGGTCTGGATCAGCGAGCCGGGCTTCTTGGCGTTACCCTCGCTCAGCCACTTGCCCATCTCCCAGATGAATTCGCGGCTGGAATAGCCGCGCGGCTCCAGCCGGTTGGCGATCTCCAGGATGGTGTGGTCGCAGGCCTGGAGCTCTTCCTCGTCGATGTAGGTGTCGTAGATCCGGTCGATGTAGTTGTCGCGCAGGACGTTGTCGTCCACCTCGCCGGCCGCCTGATAGTGTTTGAAGCCCAGAGCCTCGAAGAAATCCATGTCGACGATCGAGGCGCCGGTGGCGACCACGGCGTCGACCATGCCGAACTTCACCATGTCGCGGTAGACGTGCATGCAGCCGCCGGCCGAGGTCGAACCGGCCAGGATCAGCCAGGGCGAGCAGTCCTTGTCCTCGATGGCCATCGAGAAGATGTCCGCAGCGCGGGCGGTGTCGCGCGACGAGAAGGACATCTTGCGCATCGAGTCGATGATCGGGCGCGCGTCGAAGCTGGTGATGTCGACGTGCTCGACGACATTCTGCAGCAGTTGGGCCTTGGCGTTGGACGAAACGGGTGCGTTCATTTCGGCGGTTTCCCTGTGATTTGAGCGCCCGTCGAACAAGCAGACGTGCCGGGACGGAGCGACCGACAGGACCGATAGACGCCCGACCTTCGGCCGTCACCCTCGGACTTGATCCGAGGGTCGGACGTTCCGCCGCGCGCTCCTCGCAAGGAAGACGCAGAGCGGCCGATCCTCGGGTCGAGCCCGAGGATGACGATTACAGGTGCGGGCGTCCTACTTCCGGCGCGACTTGCGCTGACCGGCTTTACCCTTGGGGCGTGACAGGCGCACGACCTTACGGGCGTTCTCCTCCGCCGTGGTGCGCACGGTGGGGATGGAACGTGGAGCCAGACCGTACAGCGAGGCCATCGGGGCGTCCTCGACCGCGGCGATGTCGTGTTCGCCATAGCCGTTGAAGCCCGTCGACATGGCCACGCCGTAGGCGCCCAGCATGCCGATCTCGATGAAGTCGCCTTCGCGCACATCGGCCGGCAGCCAGAAGGGCCCCGGCATATGGTCGATGGAATCGCAGGTCGGGCCGTAGAACTGGAAAGCCTTCAGCTCGCCCGCGCTTTCACCGTCCCGCACCAGCTTGGTCGGGAAGGGCCAGCGCGAATGGGTCGCGTCGAACAGCGAGCCGTACGAGCCGTCGTTCAGATACAGGGCGTCGCCCTTGCGCAGGTCGACACGGGCCAGGATCGACGAGCTTTCGGCGACCAGCGCCCGGCCGGGCTCGCACCACAGCTCGGTCGTTTCCGACACCGGCATCTCGTTGAAGCCGCGATGGATGGCGTCGGCATATTCGCTCATGTCCGGCGGAACCATGCCCGGATAGACGGACGGGAAGCCGCCGCCGACATCGACGATATCGACGATCACGCCCGCACGGCTGATCGACCGGCCGACCTGGGCCATGGCGGCCTGATAGGCGGTCGGGCGCATGCACTGGCTGCCGACGTGGAAGGAGACGCCCATCAGGCCGTCCTTGACCGCCTGGCGCGTCGCCATCAGCAGGGCCGGCGCCTGATCCGACGACACGCCGAACTTGCCCGACAGCGTATAGGCGGCGCCGTCGGCCGAGACGGCCATGCGCACGATCAGGTTCAGGTCGTCCGCGCCGCCGGTGGCGTCGAGAATCTTGTTCAGCTCATCGACGCAGTCGAGCGAGAATGTGCGCACGCCGTGATCGAAATAGGCCTTGGTGATCGCAGAGCGGCTCTTGACCGGGTGCATGAAGGCCAGGCGCACGTCATGGCTGACCGAGCGAACCAGCTCGATCTCGGCGATGGACGCCACGTCGAAGCCGCGAACGCCGGCCTCAATCAGGGTTTCGACGACCCAGCGCGAAGGGTTGGCCTTCACAGCGTAGAAGACGTCGGCCTTTAGATTATCCTGGAACCAGCGCGCCGCTACGGAAACCGAACGCGGCCGCACGAGGGCGACGGGACGTTCAGGGGACCGCTCACGGACCAGGTCCAGGGGAAGCTGATACGTGCGCAATTCACGTAACCCCCTGCTAATTGTTAAACCCAGACCGGCGTTAGCGGCGCAGACAGGACCTACGGGGTCCGCCGGAGAGCGCGATATGGGGACGCGCGACTGTCATGTAAAGAGGTTTTTTCGTGGCGGGGCCTAGGTTTGGCTGTCACAAATCCCCCCTGCGCCCTCCACGACACGATCTAGCGGCAACCTTGACCTTTCTATGCCGTTGCCATGGTCGGAGGGTTTCATGAACCGATGGCTGTTCTTTTGGCGCAAGATGCAGCGTCAGCTGTGGGTGCGCGCCACGGCCTATGCCGCCGCAGGCGTCGCCGCAGCCTTGCTGGCAGCCGCCCTGGCCCCCTGGGTGCCGCAGGAGATGGCCGAGCGTCTGGGCGGCGAGTCTGTAGAATCGATCCTGACGATCCTCGCGTCCAGCCTGCTGGGCGTGGCGACCTTTTCGGTCGGCGCCATGGTTACGGCCTATACGTCGGTGTCGTCGGCGGCCAGTCCGCGTGTGGCGGCCTTGGTCACCAGCGATGACGAGACCCAGAAATCGCTGGCGACCTTTGTTGGAGCGTTCCTCTACGCCATCGTCGCCGTCACCGCGATCAACGCCCATTATTACGGCCAGAACGGCCGGGCGATCCTGTTCCTGATCAGCCTAGCCATGGTGGGTCTGGTGGCGTTTCGCCTCCTGGCCTGGATCAACCGTCTGTCCAGCCTGGCGCGGGTCGGTCACATGATCGATCTGGTCGAGGCCCGGGCGCGCGAGGCGTTGGAGCAGCGACGCGACAATCCGTTTCTGGGCGGGCGCGCAGGCCGTCTTGAAAACGGCGCAGAGGTGACGGCGCCGGAAACCGGCTACGTCCAGAACGTCGATCCCGATCGCCTGCAAGCCATGGCCGAGAAACGAGAGTGCCAGGTCGAGGTGGTCGCCGCGCCCGGCGCCTTCGTGCGACGCGGCGAGGTCCTCGCCCGGGTGAGTCTGCCGGCCTGCGACAAAGAGGCCCAGGACGCCTTCTGCTCCGCCTTCGCGATCGGAGACTCGCGCTCCTATGATCAAGACCCGCGCTTTGGCCTGATCGTTCTGGGCGAGATCGCCGCCAAGGCTCTGTCGCCTGGCGTCAACGATCCCGGAACGGCCATTCAGGTGGTGTCGACCGGCGTGAGGCTGATGGACATCTGGGCCCGCGAGCGCGGGGAAGACGAGAAGCGGACCCTGCGCGATCGCCTGATGATGCCGGGCGTGTCGGATGATGACCTACTCGACGATCTGTTCGGTCCCATCGCCCGCTATGGGGCCGGCGACGTTGCGGTGGCCATCAGATTGCAAAAGGGGCTGAGGGCGCTGGCCTCGATCCCTTGTCTGGCCGCGCCGGTCCGGACAATGGCCGATCAAGCGCTGGAGCGATCGCGCGCCGCCTTGCCGATTCCGGCGGACTACGCCCGGGTGAAGGGTGCGGCGGAAGGCTCCTGAAGCGCTCGGGTCTGGACGAGATTGCGCCCGACGTGCGATTAGGACTTGCCCGAGCGCGATTTCAGCTTATTGCGGCGCCCCTTCGCCATAGCCTCCTAGCGAGTTCATGAGTTCATCCGCAGCCGCCGCCGCCCCTGGGCTAGTCCTGGCGCGTGACGTGTCGAAGACCTTCGGATCGCGAAAGGCGCTGGACGGCGTCTCGATTTCCGTGGCCTCCGGCGAAATGGTCGCCCTGATCGGTCCGTCCGGGTCGGGCAAGTCCACCCTGCTCCGCTCCATCACCGGCCTGCAGTCGATCGACGCCGGCGCCGGCACGATCCAGGTGTTCGGCGAGACCGTGCAGAAGGACGGCCGCGTCACCGGCGCCGTGCGCAAGGCGCGCAGCAAGCTGGGCATGATCTTCCAGCAGTTCAATCTGGTCGGGCGCTTGAGCCTGTTCTCCAACGTCATGCTGGGCGCGCTAGGCCGTCTGCCCGGATGGAAGGGCCTGCTGGGCCTGTGGCCCCAGGCGGACAAGGACAAGGCCATGGCGGCCCTGCACCGCGTCGGCGTCAGCGACTACGCCGCCCAGCGCGCCAACACCCTGTCCGGCGGTCAGCAGCAGCGCGGCGCCATCGCCCGCGCCATCGTGCAGGGCGCCAAGGCGATTCTGGCCGACGAACCTGTCGCCTCGCTGGACCCTGTGTCAGCCCGCAAGGTGATGGAACTGCTGGTTGAGCTGAACAAGCGCGACGGCATGGGGGTGATCGTCACCCTGCACCAGGTCGATTACGCCATCCGCTACTGCGACCGCGTCATCGCCCTGCAAGGCGGCAAGATCGTCTATGACGGCCCGTCCACGGCGCTGGACCAAAAGCGCCTGATCGAAATCTACGGTCCCGAGTTCGAGGACGCGTTCTGGGAGACCAAGGCATGAGCCTGTCGCGCATTTCCCCCACCCGCCGTCTAATTGCTGCGGCCGGCGCCGCCGTCATGATCCTGGGCCTGGCGGCCTGCGGCGGCGGCGAGGACAAGAAGGCTGCGGGCGGGGCGCCCAGCGAGATCACTTTCTCCATCCTGTCCGCCGAAGGCCAAGCCTCGGCCGGCCCGCTGTGGCAGCCGCTGCTGGACGACATGTCCAAGGCCATCGGCGTGCCGGTGAAGCCCTATTTCGGTTCGAACTACACCGTCCTGGTCGAGGCCATGCGCGGCAACCATACCCAGGTGGGCTGGTTCTCGGCCAAGCCTGAGGTCGAGGCCATCGATCGCGCCAAGGCCGAAGTCATCGCCCGCACCGTCAACCGCGAGGGTCTGGACAGCTATCAGTCCACCCTGATCGTCAAGAAGGGGTCGGGCATCACGCTGGATCAGGTCATGGCGTGCGGCAAGAAGTACAACTTCGGCATCGGCGACGCCCAGTCGACGTCGGGCACCCTGGCCCCGCTGACCTTCCTGTTCAATCCGCGCGGCGTCGTCCCCAGCCAGTGCTTCAAGACCGTGCGCTCGGCCAACCACCAGGCCAACGCCTTCGGCGTGGCGACCGGCGTGATCGACGTGGCGACGTCCAACAGCGTGAACACCATCTTCATGCGCAAGGAAAACCCGCAGCTGGCCGGCCAGATCGAGGAAATCTGGACTTCGCCGCCCATCCCCGAGAGCGGCATCGTCGTGCGCGAGGACCTGGATCCGGCGCTGAAGGAAAAAATCCGCAGCTTCTTCCTGACCTATGGCCAGGGTGAAGGCGCCGAGGCCGAGCGGCAGCGCAAGATTCTGGCGGACCTGGAATATTCCCGCTTCACCGCCGCCGACGACAGCTATCTGGACCCGATCCGCGAAATGATCGCCGACCAGAAGCTGGGCGAGGCCCGCGCCAAGGGCGATACGGCCGCCGCCGCCGCCGCCGAGCGCGAGCTTCAACGCCTGCGCAGCCTGCGTGAGGTCCGGCCTTGACCGCAGTCGCGTCTCCCGCCGTCGCGATTCCGGCGGCGCCCAAGAAGTCCGCCCTCGCCTGGGTCGCCGACGTCCTGGTCTGGGGCGGCGTCGCCGCCGTCCTGCTGTACAGCATCGACGCCGTCGACCTGGGCAATATCTCGCGTCTGTTCGCTGGCAACGACAGCACACAGTTGTTCGTCCACGACCTGCTGCGTCCCGACTTCAGCGACTGGAAGATGTTCGTCGCCAAGATGTGGGAGACGGTGCAGATCGCCCTGTGGGGCACCTTCCTGGCCGTGATCCTAGGTATCCCGCTGGGTCTGGCGGCGGCGCGCAACATCGCGCCCGTCTGGGTCGTGACGCCGGTGCGCTGGATCATGAACCTGCTGCGTTCGGTGCCGGATCTGGTGATCGGCCTGCTGTTTGTGACCGCCGTGGGCCTGGGGCCTCTGGCGGGTGTTCTGGCCATCACCCTGAATACGGCCGGGGTTCTGGCCAAGCTGTTCTCGGAAGCGGTCGAGTCAATCGACAAGGGTCCGGTCGAGGGCGTGCGCGCCACCGGCGCGGGCAAGTTGCATGAGATCGTCTGGGGCGTCCTGCCTCAGGTCGCGCCGCTTTGGACCTCGTTCGCCCTGTACCGTTTCGAATCCAACAGCCGGTCCGCGACCGTGCTTGGTCTGATCGGCGCGGGCGGCATCGGCCAGGTGCTGTTCGACAGCATGAACGCCTTCGATTTCCGCGCCGTCTCGGCCATCGTCATCGTCGTCGTGGTCGCCGTGACCCTGATCGACACGCTGTCGCAGGTGATGCGCCGCCGCCTGCTGTAGCGGCGGCGGTCCCCTTCGCGGGACTGTCATAATCCTCTGCTCTAAGCATCGCGAAATCGATGCTCAGGGAGAGCCTTGGATGATCCGCACACTGAAACTGGCGGCTTCGGCCGCCGCCCTTCTGGCCCTGGCGGCCTGTGGCGACAACGGCGGGGGCGGCTCCGCCTCCGGGGCGCGCTCCGGCATCTGGGCGGCCGGTTCGTCGACCGTCTTCCCCTTCGCCACGCGGGTCGCCGAGACCTTCGCGCGCGGTTCGGGCGGCGCGGCGCCGCGCGTCGAATCGCTGGGCACCGGCGGCGGCATCCAGGCCTTCTGCCAGGGCGTCGGCCCGACCACCCCGGACATCGCCAACGCCTCGCGTCAGATGAAGCAGTCCGAGTTCGACCTGTGCGCCAAGAACGGCGTCACCGACATCGTCGAGATCAAGATCGGCTTCGACGGCATCGTCATCGCCACGGCCCGTAACGGCAACGGCTTCAACTTCGAACTGAACGACCTGTACGAAGGCCTGGCCAAGGAAGTGCCGGGCGCCAACGGTCAGTTCGTCGCCAATCCGGCCAAGACCTGGAACCAGGTCAACGCCGGCCTGCCGAACCAGCGCATCCAGGTCTATGGCCCGCCGCCCACCTCGGGAACGCGCGACGCCTTCCTGGAGCTGGGCATGACGCCGGGCGCCAAACTGGTGCCGGCGGTTAAGGCGATCGAAGACGACAAGGATCGGTTCGAAGCCATCGCCCACACCCTGCGCGAGGACGGCGCCTGGATCGATTCCGGCGAGAACGACAACGCCATCGTCCAGACCCTGACCCGCACGCCAGGCTCGCTGGGGGTGTTCGGCTATTCGTTCCTGGAGCAGAACCTGGATACGGTGAAGGCCGAGACCATCGACGGCGTCGCCCCGACCGCCGACACCATCGCCAGCGGTGAATACCCGCTGTCGCGCAGCCTCTACATCTATGTGAAGAAGGCCCATATCGGCGTTATTCCGGGCCTGCAGCAGTTCGTGCAGGAGTTCCTGTCGGAAGGCGCCGCCGGCAAGGGCGGTTATCTGGCCGACCGCGGCCTGATCCCGCTGCCGGAAGACCAACTGCTGGCCCAGCGCGCGACCATCGCCGCCATGACGCCGATGGCACGCCCCGCCAAATAAGGCGGAACCCGACCGCCGTTCCGCCCCTTCTTTCACCGGGTCGCCCCGTTGAAGCGCGAAGCGCTTCAACTGAAGCGCACGAGGCCGTAGAAGGGGCGGGATAGCTGTCAGGATGATTTTATGACCACCACGCCCGCGCGCCTGCGCAAGGCCGTACTGCCCGTCGCGGGCCTCGGCACCCGGGTCCTGCCCGGCACCAAGACGACGCCCAAGGAACTGCTGAACGTCGTCGACCGGCCGATCCTGTCCTACATCGTCGAAGAGGCGCGCGAAGCCGGGATCGAGCACATCGTCTTCGTCACCGGTCGCTCCAAGGGCGCGATCGAGGACTATTTCGATCACCAGATCGAGCTGGAAGCCCAGCTTCTGGCCAAGGGCAAGACCGATATCCTGGAGATGATGAACGCCGAACTGGCCTCGGCCGGAGAGATGAGCTTCACCCGCCAGATGCAGCCCAAGGGCCTGGGCCACGCCGTCTGGTGCGCGCGCGATATCATCGGCCACGAGCCCTTCGCCGTCATCCTGCCCGACGTCATCGTGGATTCTCAGCCCGGCGCCCTGAAGCAGTTGGCCGAGGTCTATGCCGAAACCGGCGGCAACATCATCGGCGTGGAATCCGTCCCCGAAGATCAGACCCACAAATACGGCATTGTCGATCCGGTGAGCCGCGACGGTTCGCGCATCGTCATGAAGGGCATGGTCGAAAAGCCCGCCGCAGGAACCGCGCCGTCCAACCTGTCGATCTCGGGCCGTTACATCCTGCAGCCGGAGATCTTCGACCTTTTGGCGACGCAGGAAAAGGGCGCGGGCGGCGAGATCCAGCTGACCGACGCCATGGCGCGACTGATGGCGGACCAGAGCTTCACCGCCGTCGAATACGAAGGCGTCACCCACGACTGCGGCGACAAGATCGGCCTGTTGCGCGCCAACGTCGCCCTGGCCCTGAAACGCCCCGATCTGGGCGACGCGGCGCGCCAGGCGATCGCGGGCCTGCTCTGACGCAAGGGAAGGCGGCGGGGGTTCCGGTTTACGCCCGCCCCTGCTAACCCTCCGCGCAAATCATCTGGAGACGAACCATGGCGACTTCCGAAGGCTGGGACATGCCGACCGGCGACCTCATGAAGGGCAAGAAGGGCCTGATCATGGGCGTGGCCAACTCCAGCTCCATCGCCTGGGGCATCGCCTCGCAGCTGGCGGCCCAGGGTGCCGAGCTGGCCTTCACCTATCTGGGCGAGAGCCTGGAGCGCCGGGTTCGTCCCCTGGCCGAAAGCGTCGGCGCAAAGCTGCTGATCCCTGCCGACGTCACCGACGACGCCTCGATGGACGCGGCCTTCGCCGAGCTGGAAAAGACCTTCGGCACGATCGACTTCGTCGTCCATTCGGTGGCCTTCGCCAACAAGGACGAGTTGAAGGGCAGCTTTGTCGACAACACCACGCGCGACAGCTTCCTCCTGGCCATGAATATCTCGGCCTTCAGCTTCGTGGACGTGTCCAAGCGCGCGGCCAAGCTGATGCCGAACGGCGGCAGCCTGATCACCCTGACCTATCTGGGGTCCGAGCGGGTCATTCCGAACTACAACACCATGGGCGTGGCCAAGGCCGCGCTGGAAGCCGCGACCCGCTATATCGCGCGCGACCTGGGTCCGAAGAACATCCGCGTCAACGCCATCTCGGCCGGGGCCATGCGCACCCTGTCGCTGGCCGGCATTTCGGGCGGGCGCGGCCTGCACTCCAAGTCGGCGCAGTTCTCGCTGATCAAGGAAGAGACCTCGATGGAAGGCGTTGCGGGCGCGGCCCTGTGGCTGTGTTCGGACCTGGGCCGTTCGACCACGGGCGAAGTCGTCCACGTCGATGCCGGCTTCCACGCCGTGGGCCTCCCGGAAGACATCGAAGGTTGATTGGAGAAGGTTGATCGGGGAAGCCTGATCCGGCCCTTCCGGCGTCAGAGGTGACGGTTTAAGGCCGGGGCATGAATGCTCCGGCCTTTTCCATGCGCGCCCTGCCCGCCTCCGCCTTTTCGTCCGCCGCCGTGGCGACGGTGATCGGGTTTGGCGGGACGGTCGCCCTGGTGGTCCAAGCGGGCCAGGCTATGGGCGCGGACGCGGGCCAGATCGGGTCAATGGTGACGGCCCTGTGCCTGGGCATCGGGGCGCCGGGCGCCTTTCTGAGCTGGCGGCTGAAGATCCCGGTTGTGCTGGCCTGGTCCACGCCGGGGGCGGCCCTGCTGGCGGCCTCGACCCTGGGCCTGTCCTGGCCGACGGCGATCGGCGCCTTCGTCTTCGCCGCCTTGCTGATGATCCTGACCGGCCTGATCCCGGCGCTGGGAAGGCTGGCCGCGCGGATACCGGCGGCCATCGCCTCGGCCATGCTAGCCGGGGTGTTGCTGCCCTTCGTGCTGAGACTGTTCAAGGTGGCGCCGGAAGAGACGACCCTCGTCATCGGGCTGATCGCGGTGTTCCTGATCTTCAGACGGCTGTGGCCGACCTGGGCCTTGCCCGCCGTGCTGGCGGCGGCTTTTGCGGTGCTAGCGATGCGGGGGCAGCTGACCCTGCCCGCCGGGACCGGCCTATTCGGCCATCTGGAGCCGATCGCGCCCGTCTTCGACTGGAAGGCCGCGGTCAGCCTGGGCTTTCCGTTGTTTCTCGTGACGCTGGCGGCCCAGAACCTGCCCGGGCTGGTGGTGCTGCGGAGCGCGGGGTATCCGCCCCCCGCAAACCGATTGATCCTGTCGACCGGCGTGGCGAGCCTGTTGATCGCGCCCTTCGGCGGGCATGGGGTCAATCTGGCGGCGATCACGGCGGCCATCTGCACCGGGCCTGACGCTCATCCCGACTTCGCCAAGAGGTGGATCGTGGGCGTGATCTACGGCGGTCTTTATCTGGTGGTGACCCTGTTCGCCGCGCCGCTGGCGGGCCTGTTCACCGCCATGCCGCCGGCCGTGCTGGCGGCGGTGACGGGTCTGGCGCTGATCGCGCCGCTGACCGGCGCGCTGCAGAACATGATGACGGAGGTTGGATCGCGCGAGGCGTCTGTGTTGACGTTTGCGGCTACGGCGTCAGGCCTGACCCTGTTCGGCGTCGGGTCGGCCTTCTGGGGTCTGGTGGTAGGGTTTGCGGCGCTGGCCGCGATGCGCTGGATCAGACCGCGGGCCTGATCCAGCGAGAGGGATTAATCCCGCAGCGAGGCCGGGACCTGACCGCCGTTTTCGGCCAGCTTCTTCCAGACCGCCTTGGACAGGGCGATGTTCTGTTCGGCCGAGCCGTGCTCGCCGGCGTGGACGTTCAGTTCGTCGGCCAGTTCCTTGCGGGCCGCCAGGCTGGAATCCAGGTCCAGCAGCTTCAGCAGGTCGACGATCGAGGTGCGCCAGTTGCCGCCGCCGCCCTTGGACGCCGCCAGATCGCTGAGGACCGCCTCGACATCGACGGGCGGCAGGGCCGGCGTCGGAGTTGGTGCGGTGCCCGGCGCGGGTTGGGCGCTGGGCGCCGGGGTCGGCTGAGGCGCCGCCTTGGGCTTGTGGCCCGTGATCTTGTTCCAGATCGAAGAGAAGATACCCATAGGTCGCGCTCCAGTTGATGCCGTCAGATAATGCCCGTGGGCGGCGACGGTTCAGTGACGCGCCGGAATCTCTAGGCCGCGCTGGACCGCGGGGCGGGCCAAACCGCGCTCCAGCCAGGCGGCGACGCGCGGGAAGTCGGCGAATCCCACGATTTCGCCCGCTTCGTAGAAGCCGATCAGGTTGCGGACCCAGCCCAGGGTGGCGACATCGGCGATGGAATAGTCGCCGACAAGCCAGTCGCGGGGTTCTCCCCCGTCATTGGCAAGCCGCGTCTCCAGCACCTCCAGCAGGCGGCGGCTTTCGGCGACGTAGCGGTCGCGCGGGCGCTTGTCCTCGTAGTCCTTGCCGGCGAAGCGGTGGAAGAAGCCCAGCTGGCCGAACATCGGGCCGATCGCGCCCATCTGGAACATGACCCACTGGATCGTCTCGTAGCGGGTCGCCGGGTCGGCCGAGAGCAGTTTGCCGGTCTTTTCCGCCAGATAGATCAGGATGGCGCCGGATTCGAATAGGGCCAGCGGCTTTCCGTTCGGGCCGTTCGGATCGAGGATGGCGGGGATCTTGCCGTTGGGGTTCAGCGACAAAAACTCCGGCCCCCAGGTCTCGTTCTTGGTGATGTCGACCAGGTGCGGCTCATAGGCCAGGCCGACCTCCTCCAGCATGATCGAGACCTTCACGCCGTTGGGCGTCGGCAGGGAATACAACTGGATGCGATCGGGGTGCTGGGCCGGCCAGCGTTGCGTGATCGGGAAGGCGGACAGGTCGGTCATGGCGGGCCTCTGCGGGTTTCCGTCCTTATGTTGGCGCGGTCTGCAGGCTTCGCAACAGTCACCGGCGCCATTTGATCGCGGGCTTGTGTCTGGAACCGTACGGCTGGCGATGCCAGCTTGGCCGTGACCGATCGACGGTCGCAGTCAGGGGAACGCCCGATGGCGCACAAGTTCGAAGTCTATCAGGACAAGGCCGGCGAATACCGCGTCCGCTTCAAATACAATTCCGAGGTCATCTTCTCGACCGAAGGCTACGCAGACAAGTCGGGCGCCAAGCGGGCGATCGAATCTATCAAGAAGCACGTCGTCGACGCGCCCGTAGAGGACGCCTAATCGGGCTCGCGCTCGCCCACCTCAGTCGGCGGTACGGCCATGAGCCAGCCGTCGGCCAGATGCAGTTCCGGCGTCGCTTTCTTGGTGAAGGGCAGATACCAGGTCGGGCCGCCGGCGGCGGGCGCGATCTCCAGCATGTCGTCGGCGCCGAAGTTCTGAACCGATTTCACCGTGCCCATGACGGCGCCCGCCGTGTCGCGGACCTGAACGCCCAAGAGGTCGGCGAGGTAGAACTCGTCCTCATCCGGCTCGGGGAACCGGTCGCGGGGGACGTGCAGCTTCAGGCCGCGCAGCGCGTCGGCCTGTTCCTTGGTCGTGATCTCCTTGGCCCGACCGACGACGCCGTTCTTGTCGGGCCGCGTCGAGGTCAGGGTCAGGGCCACGGTCCCATCGGCGCGCAGCAGAGGGCCATAGGCGGTCAGGGCCAGGGGGTCGGCGGTGAAGGCGGTCACCCGCACCTCGCCCCGCACGCCGAAGCCACCGCCGATCTGGCCGACGAGGATCAATCTGCTGTCCGTGGTCATGCGTGTTCTTAACCCATGAAAAAGGCGGCGTCGAAGGACGCCGCCCTGATCATCGTCAAACCGAAAGGCTTAGCCTTCGGCCTTTTCCTCGGTCGCTTCAGCAGCCGGGGCTTCCTCGGCGGCGGCGTCAGCGGCCGGAGCCTCTTCGGCAGGCGCTTCTTCAGCAGCGGGAGCGTTCTTGGCGGCTTCGGCGGCGGCGGCGGCCTCTTCCTTGGCGCGGGCGGCGGCTTCAGCGGCCTCGACCTTGGCGGCGGCTTCGGCTTCCAGGCGGTCGGCTTCGCGCTGGGCGCGTTCGGCGGCGCGCTCTTGCGCCTTCTTGCCCGGAGCGCCCTTGTTCGGGTTGTTCGACTGCGTCCACTTGACCTTCTGGCCCAGGGTCTCGTCCTGCGACAGGAAGCGGGCGACGCGGTCGGTCGGCTGGGCGCCCTTGCCGAGCCACTCGGCGACGCGCTCGACCTTCAGAGCGACGCGCGGTTGGGCGCCGTCCTTGGGCAGCATCGGGTTGTAGCTGCCGACCTTCTCGATGAACTTGCCGTCGCGCGGCGAGTGCGAGTCGGCGATGACGATGTGGTAGTAGGGGCGCTTCTTGGCGCCGCCGCGGGCCAGACGAATCTTCAGCATTTCAGGTCTCTTTCTAGAAAATCGTTATTTCTTGGGAGGGAAGCCCGGCAGGCCAGGAAGACCTCCCGGAAGTTGTCCGCCGCCCAGTCCGGCGAGCCGGTCCTGGATGGCTTTCAGATCGTCGGCGGAGGGTTCGGCCATCTTGCCGCCGCCCAGCGCCTTGAGGCGGGCCATGTCGGGGCCGCTGCCCATTCCGGGCACGCCGCTGCCGCCGCCGAGGCCGCCCAGCATGGCGGCCATCTGCTGCATCTTCTTGGGTCCGCCGCGCGCCATCGACTTGACCACGTCAGCCATCTGGCGGTGCTGCTTCAGAACCCGGTTCACGTCCTGCACATCGACGCCGGCGCCGGCGGCGATCCGCTTCTTGCGCGAGGCGTTCAGCAGGTCGGGCTTCTTGCGCTCGGCCTTGGTCATCGAGGAGATGATGGCTTCCTGACGCAGGATCATCCGGTCGTCGATGCCGCTTTCGGCCATCTGACCCTTCATCTTGGCCACGCCGGGCAGCATTCCCATGATGCCCTGAAGCCCGCCCATCCGCTTCATCTGCTGAAGCTGGCCGGCAAGGTCATCCAGATCGAACTGACCCTTGGCCAGTTTGCGGGCCATCTTCTCGGCCTTGGCCTGATCCAGATCCTGGCTGGCCTTTTCGACCAGGGCGACGATATCGCCCTGACCCAGGATGCGGCCGGCGACGCGACGGGCGTCGAACACGTCCAGCGCATCGACCTTTTCGCCGGCGCCGAGATATTTGATCGGCAGGCCGGTGACGGCCCGCATCGACAGCATGGCGCCGCCACGACCGTCGCCGTCGGCGCGAGTCAAGACGAGGCCGGTCAGGGGCAGGCGCTCGTTGAAGGCCTTGGCGGTGCGCACCGCGTCCTGGCCGGTCAGGCTGTCGGCGACCAGCAGGGTCTCGACGGGCTTGGCGATGTCGGCGACCTCGGCCACCTCGTTCATCAGCCCCTCGTCCAGGGTGATGCGGCCGGCGGTGTCGAGGATCAGGACGTCGAAGCCCTGGAGTTTTGCCGACTGCAGCGCCCGGCGCGTGATCTGGACCGCGCTCTCGCCCACCACGATCGGCAGGGTGGCGACCTCGATCTGCTTGCCCAGGGTGGCCAGCTGTTCCATCGCGGCCGGACGACGCGTGTCCAGCGAGGCCATCATGACCTTCTTGCGATCGAACTTGGTCAGGCGCAGCGCCAGCTTGGCCGAGGTCGTGGTCTTGCCCGAGCCCTGAAGGCCGGCCATCAGCACCACGGCGGGCGGGTTGGCGTTGGTGTTCAGCGGGACCGGCTCTTCGCCGCCCAGCATCTCGATCAGGCCGTCATAGACCATCTTGACCACCTGATCGGCCGGCTTGACCGAACGGATGACCTCTTCGCCGGTCGCGCGCTCGGTGGCGAAGGCGATGAATTCCTTGACGACCGGAAGGGCGACGTCGGCCTCGAGCAGGGCCACGCGCACTTCGCGCATCGCCTCGGCGACATCCTTTTCGGACAGGGCGCCGCGCCCGGTGATCCGGTCAAAGACGCCTGTCAGCCGCTCGTTCAGAGCCTCGAACATTCACTACCTCTTATGGCGCAGGTGAAACGGCTCCATACGACAACGGCCCCCGGCGACGATCACGTCGGCGGAGGGTTCTCGCCGGGCTCGTCTCATCGAAATGAGGGTCGTCCCGGTGGAGACGCAGGTTCACTTGCGTCGGAAGCGGCGGCTTATGGCGGAAAAACCGCACAAAGGCAACCGGAGCGATTCAGTCACGCTATAAGAGCCAATATCGGCGCAGGGATTTAGCGGATTGTCATCATCGTGCTAAGAGCCGCGCCCTTTATAGGGGCGGCGCTGTCGCCAGGGTTTCAGACTTCGGGAGAAGCACAGATGAGCAAGGTGCTGGTTATCGGCGCAGGCGGCGTCAGTTCGGTGGCCGTCCACAAGATGGCGATGAACGCGGACATCTTCTCGCATATCACCCTGGCGAGCCGCACCAAGTCCAAGTGCGATGCGATCGCCCAGTCCGTGAAATCGCGCTTCGGCGTCGACATCGACACGGCCGCCATCGACGCCGACGACGTGGCGGCGACCACGGCGCTGATCCAGAAGGTGCAGCCCGAACTGGTCGTGAACCTGGCCCTGCCCTATCAGGACCTGTCGATCATGGACGCCTGCCTGGCCGCCGGCGTCGACTATCTGGACACCGCCAACTACGAGCCGCGCGACGAAGCCAAGTTCGAATACAAGTGGCAGTGGGCCTATCAGGACCGTTTCAAGGACGCCGGTCTGATGGCGCTGCTGGGCTCGGGCTTCGATCCCGGCGTGACCTCGGTGTTCACCACCTACATCAAGAAGCATCTGCTGGATTCCATCGAGACACTAGACATCCTGGACTGCAACGGCGGCGACACGGGCCTGCCCTTTGCGACCAACTTCAACCCCGAGATCAACCTGCGCGAAGTGACGGCGAACTCACGTCACTGGGAGAACGGCCAGTGGGTCGAAGGCCCGGCGCTGAGCCACAAACAGACCTTCGACTTCGAAGGCGTGGGTCCGAAGAACATGTACCTCATGTACCATGAGGAGCTGGAATCGCTGGCGAAGTTCTATCCCGAGATCAAGCGCATCCGCTTCTGGATGACGTTCGGCGACAGCTATCTGAAGCACCTCGAAGTGCTGGAAAACATCGGCATGACCTCGATCGAGCCGATGTCGTTCCAGGGCCGCGAGATCATTCCGATCGAGTTCCTGAAGGCCCTGCTGCCCGAGCCGGCCTCGCTGGGTCCGATCACCAAGGGCAAGACCAACATCGGCGTCATCGCCACCGGCCTGAAGGACGGGGTCAAGAAGACGGTCTACGTCAACAACATCTGTGACCACGAAGAGGCCTATGCCGAGACCGGCAACCAGGCCGTCAGCTACACCACCGGCGTGCCGGCCATGATCGGCGCGGCCCTGATGGTGACGGGCCAGTGGAAGGGCGATGGCGTGTTCAACATGGAGCAGCTGGACCCCGATCCCTTCATGGACATGCTGAACAAGCACGGCCTGCCGTGGAAGGTTCAGGACCTGGACGCCCCTCTGGACTTCTGATCGGACCGACTGAATGCAGACCCAGGCCGGCGATCCGGGCGCCTTTGCGCATTTCGACCTGAACCGCGTCGCCTCGCCCGCCTTCGTGGTGGACGAGGCGGCCATCCGTCGCAATCTGTCCGTGCTGAAGGGCGTGCGCGACGGAGCGGAGGCGCGCGTGCTTCTGGCGCTGAAGGCGTTTTCGATGTGGTCGCTGGCCGATGTGGTCGGCGAATACCTCGACGGGGTCTGCGCGTCGGGTCTGTGGGAGGCGCGGCTGGCGCGCGAGTTCTACACGGGCGAGCTGACCACCTATTCGCCGGCCTATACGGCGCAGGACCTGCCTGAGATCCTGCGTTTGTCGGACCACGTCATCTTCAACAACCCGGCCCAGATCGCCCGTTTCGCCGATCTGATCGCCAAGGCGCGGGCTGAAGGGCAGGTGTTCGAGATCGGCCTGCGGCTGAACCCTGAACATTCCGAAGGCGAGGTCGCCAAATACGACCCGGCCCAGCCCTGTTCGCGCCTGGGCTTTCCGGTGTCGCAACTGACGGCCGACCATCTGATCGGCGTGGATGGTCTGCATATCCATGCGCTGTGCGAGCAGGATTTCCAGCCGCTGTCGCGCATCTGGGCGGCGGTGGAGCCGAAGCTGGCGCCGCTGCTGGGCGGGATCAAATGGTTGAACCTGGGCGGGGGGCACCACATCACCCGCGCCGACTATCAGACCGAGGATCTGACCGCCTTCGTGCGCGATCTGCAGGCCCGGCACGGGGTTCAGGTCTATCTGGAGCCGGGCGAGGCCGTGGCGCTGGACGCCGGCATCCTGATCGGCGAGGTGCTGGACGTGTTCGAAAACGGCATGCCCATCGGCATCACAGACATCTCGGCCACCTGCCATATGCCGGATGTGATCGAGGCACCCTATCGCCCCGCGCTGCTGAAAGAGCCCGAACATGGGGTGACGGTGCGGCTGGGCGGGCCGTCGTGCCTGGCCGGCGACATCATCGGCGACTACGTCTTCGCCGAACGGCCGACGCCGGGAACGCGCATCGCGTTTCTGGACCAGGCCCACTATTCGATGGTGAAGACCAACACCTTCAACGGCGTGCCGCTGCCGTCCATCGTGCTGTGGAACTCCCAGACGGATGCGCTGACGACGGTGCGCGCGTTCGACTATTCGGCCTTCCGCGACCGCCTGTCGTAGGCGCAAGAAAAAAGGCGGCTCGCGCCGCCCTTCCCCGTCCTATTCTTCCTTCGGTTCGTCCGCCGCCGGTTCGGCGTCGGGCTTGGGCGTCGAACCCGGCTCGGTGACGACGATGCCTTCGGGCGCGGCCGGCAGTTTCGACAGGTCGCCGCCGGCGCGCAGGACGTCCAGCGCGCGCTGAAGCTGATAGTCCTTTTCCTTGTCGAACTTGTCGCCCGGAGCTTCGCGCGGGGTGTGCGGACCCTTGCGCTCGGCGCCGATGGAGGCGTCCAGGGCCGTGGCGTAGGCGGCCTCGGAATAGATGAAGCTGGACCGCGAGACGATGCGCGCCTCGGCCTCCGAACGCGCAACCTCGAGATCCGGCTCGATGCCGATCTTCTGGATCGAGGCGCCCGAGGGGGTGTAGTAGCGCGCAGTCGTGATCGACAAGGCGCCGTCCTGGCCCTGACGCAGCGGGATCACGGTCTGGACCGATCCCTTGCCGAAGCTGGTCAGGCCCACGATGGTCGCGCGCTGGTGATCCTTCAGGGCGCCGGCGACGATTTCCGACGCCGAGGCCGAGCCGTAGTTGACCAGGACGACCAGCGGCAGGCCGCCGGTGACGTCGCCGGGCTTGGCGGAATAGCGCTGGATCTGCTCGGGCTTCCTGCCCCGCTGGCTGACGATCTCGCCGCGTTCCAGGAAGGCGTCGGACACATCGATGGCGGCGTTCAGCAGGCCGCCGCCGTTGTTGCGCAGGTCCAGGACATAGCCCTTCACGCCCGGCTTCTCGGCCTTGATCTTGGCGATGGCCTCGTTCAGCTCGCGGCCGGTGTTCTCGTTGAATGTCGAGACGCGCAGATAGCCGAAGTCGCCCTCGACCCTGCCTGTGACCGACTGAACCTTGATGACCTCGCGGGTCAGGGTCACTTCCAGCGGGTCTGAACCGTCGCGCAGGAAGGTCACCTTGACGCTGGTGCCCACGGCGCCACGCAGCTTCTCGGACACCTGGCTGACCGTCAGGCCCGCCGCGTTCTGGCCCTCGATCGAAGAGATCACGTCGCCCGCCTGGACCCCGGCTTTGGCGGCGGGGCTGTCGTCCATCGGCGAGATGACCTTCACCATGCCGCCGTCGGCGCTGATGGTCAGGCCGACGCCCGAATACTGGCCCTCGGTGCGTTCGCGCAGATCGTCGTAGTTGGAGGGCGGCAGATAGTTGGAGTGCGGATCCAGCGCCGTCATCATGCCGGCCAGCGCGGCCTCGATCAGCTTCTTGTTGTCGACCGGGACGACGTAGGCCTGCTCGACGATGCCGACCACGTCGCCGAACAGCTCCAGCATGCGGAAGGTTTCGTTTCGCGGGGTCTGGCTGCTGACAGCAGCGGCGGATCCGCCGAGCACCAGAGCGGCGCAGCCGACGAGGAGCAGTTTACGCATTCGGTCTCTTTCGGTCGGGCCGATCACTGTGGGCGCCCGTGGGAAGGTTAAGGCCCCGTCCTCACGACCAAATCGTGGCGACGCGGCGTCCCGCCGATAAAATCAGCGTCAGACGAGAATGCAAAGGACTATTGCGGGTTCAACGCAACCACGGTCCCGGATCGATCGGCCGTTCGTCGCGGCGCAGTTCGAAATAGACGTCGCCGTCCGGGCCGCTGCGCCCCAGGGTCTGGCCGTCCGAGACCCGGGCGTCCGGACCCACATCGACGCTTTCCAGGCCGGCGATGACGGCGCGCCAGCCGGGACCGAGGTCCAGCACCACCACATTGCCCCACCCCGTCAGCGGCCCGGCGTAGGCGACCTTGGCGTCGGCGGGCGCGGCGACGGCCGCGCGGTCAGCCCGCCAGCGCCAGCCGGAGGTTCCGGCGCCCCAAGTCTGGCTGGGCGCGCCGGCGACGGGCGAACTGAGGCGACCGCGTCCGGCCGGAAGGCGAGCGGTCGGCGTCTCTTCGGCCTGGGTGGTCGGGACCGCGCCGCCCAGTTCGCGGATGCGGCGCTCCAGCACGGCGGCGGCGCGTTCGGCGGCGCGGGCCTCGGCGTTCAGGACGGCGGTCAGGGCGGTCTTGCGCGCCGTCAGCCCCTCGATCTCGCCGCGCCGGTCGCCTTGCTCGCTCTCGGTCGTCAGCAGTCGCTCCGAGGACAGGACGGCGAGGCGGCGGATGCGCATGATCTCGGCCTGACGGGCGGCCAGCACCTTGGCGCGGCCTTCCAGATCCGGCGTCATGGCCTTGAGCAGGATGGAGGCGCGCACCGTGTCGATGGCCTTGTCGGCGGGCACCAGCAAGGGCGGCGGCGGGCGGCGGCTCATCATCTGCAGCGCGCTGAGCAGACGGCCCTGGGCGCCGCGCTCACGCGTCAGGTCCGTGACCAGTTCGGCCTCGCGTTCGGTCAGTTGCTGGAGGCGCGCGCGCTGATCGTCGATCTGACGGTCGCCGGTCTGTTCGTCGGCTCGCAGCGAGGCCAGGCGGCGCTCCAACTGAGCCAGTTCGGTCTTGGCGGCGTCGGCGTCAGCGCGCAGACGACGGGCGCGCACCGTTTCGTCGCGGTATTCGGCTTGGATGCGCGACAGTTCGCTCTCGGGCGCCTGGTTGCTCATCGCCGGGGCAGCGCAGACGAAACCCGTCAGCAGGGCCAGCGATAAGGGTATGGCGCGACGCATGTCAGTCGCGATGATAGGGCGATCCGGCCAGAATGGTCACGGCCCGATACAGCTGTTCGGCCAGCATGGCGCGCGCCAGGGCGTGAGGCCAGGTCTGGGGACCGAAGGCTAGGGTCGAGGACGCGGCGTCGCGCACGCTGGCGTCCAGCCCGTCCGCCCCGCCGATGGCGAAGACCAGACGGCGCTCGCCCTGATCCCTAAGTTTGGCGATGTGGTCGGCGAAGGCGCGCGAGGAATAGGTCTTGCCGCGCTCGTCGCAGGCAATCAGGTGCGCGCCCTCGGCGGCAGCGAGGATCAGCTCGGCCTCCGGCGCCTTGCCGGTTTTGCGGGCTTCCAGATCGATCAGTTCGAGTGGACCGAGGCCAAGCGCGCGCCCCGACAGGGTGGCGCGCTTGGCGTAGTCGTCGGCGAGCGTCGCTTCAGGCCCTCGGCCCGGTCGGCCGATGGCGACGATGCTCAGCTTCATCTTGTCAGTCGCGGACCATGCGGTGAGCGGAATCGACCGCCCAGATCTTTTCGATGTTGTAGAAGGTGCGCACTTCCGGGCGGAACAGGTGCACGATCACATCGCCGGCGTCGATCAGAACCCAGTCGCAGTGCGGCAGCCCCTCGACCTTGGCCTTACCGAGGCCCTGTTCCTTGAGCGTGCGCAGCAGGTGGTCGGCGATGGCGCCGACGTGACGGTGCGAACGACCAGACGCCACGATCATGGTGTCAGCCATAGCGCTTTTGCCCTTCAGGTCGATCAGGACCATGTCCTGGGCCTTGTCCTCGTCGAGGCGGCTCAGCAGGGCTTCTTCCAGCGGCGTGGAGCCGACGGGGCGGGGAGCGGAATCGTCGAAGCCGCGCGGGGAGGCGTCGGATTCAAAGCCGTCTTCGGAATGGAGAGGTTCGATAGGGTCCATCTCGTGCGCCGTATTCGAGACGGCGGCGTCTTGCGTATCATACGCGGGCGAGGGGGTCAGCGGAGGGCTCCGGGAGCGTTGACTAAAGAAGCCCTCTAGCACGGATAGGCCGCAACGTGAACCGCCGCCCGAATCATCCGGTGATCACGAGGTCGCGCGCACGCCTTTGCCGGTCCTGATCGCCGTGGACGACAGGGGATTGAGCGGCGCCGTCAGATAGGTCCAGGCGGGCGCCTGAAGCGTCGGCAGAAGCCCCGCCTGCTGGGCGGGAATGCGGAAACCGGCGAAGCGGGCGGCGGCCGGCGCCGTGCGGCTGTCCAGCAGCGAACCCGGCCGGGCGATGACGGCCACCGGCATCAGCCGCATGATGTCGGTCCAGCCTCGCCAGCGGTGGAAGCTGGCCAGATTGTCCGACCCCATCAGCCAGACGAAATGCACGCCCGGATGCCGCGCGACCAGAAGGCGCAGGGTGTCCACGGTCCAGGCGACGCCGGCCCGGCTCTCGAAATCCGAGACGATCATCGACGGACCACGCGCGTGCCGGCGCGCCGAGGACATGCGGTCTTCCAGCGGCGCGCTGTGACGGGCGTCCTTCAGCGGGTTCTGCGGCGAGACCAGCCAGACGACCCGGTCGAGATCCAGACGCCGCATGGCGGTCTCGGCGACATGGGCGTGACCGTCGTGGGCGGGATTGAAGGAGCCGCCGAACAGACCGACCTTCATGCCTGGAGCGAGGATCAAACCGTCGCGCAGCGCCCCGGAGCGGGGGCCGGCGCCTTTGGGCGCGGGACCGGCGTGGAAGAAGGACAAGCGGCGTCTCGGGCGGCGGGCGTTATGCTCAGCGGCGCCCTTATAGCGCGCGCCCATGCTCCGCCTACAGAATTCGTTCTCAGACGGCGGCGTCGAACAGGGCGTCGCGCGCCACGTCGGCATGGGTCATGGGGAACAGGTGCCCGCCGCCGGCCACGACCTCGACGGAGACATTGGGCAGGCCACGGGGCCGGACCGGCACATGGGTCAGGGCGCCGTGTTCGGCTTTGAGGATGCGAACCGGTCCGGGATAGCGGTTCATGGCCCGCCACGGATCGTGCGCCTGGGCTGCGTAGTTGGCCGCCTCCCAGGCCGGCGCCGCGGTCAGGCTGAACCCGCCGTCGCCTTCGTTCAGGCCTTCGGAAAGATAGTCGGCCAGGACCATGTCGGGCCAACCCTTAAAGGCGCCGCGCCCGCGATAGGCGGCCATGGCCTGTTCGCGGCTGTCGAACTGGCTGCGACGGCGCAGGGTGGCCTTGGCGATGGGGATCGCCTTCATCAGCTTGTGGGCGAAGGGCAGGTTGAAAGCGAAGACCGCAGATCGTTTCCAGATCACCGGATCGAACAGCACCAGGCTGGACACCCGATCAGGCCGAACGGCGGCCGCCAGAAGCGAGGCCGTGCCGCCCATCGAATGGCCGGCCATGACCACGGGCGGGCCGTCGATGGCCTCCAGCAGCGCCAGCAGGTCGTCGCGGTGGTCCAGCCAGCTGGTCTTGGGCCGGGCGAAGGTCGGCAGCGCAGACCGTCCATGGCCGCGCAGATCCGGCGCCCAGATCCGCAAGGACGCCGACAACGGCGACAAGAGGCTGCGATAGGTGGCGGCGTTGAAGCCGTTGGCGTGAGAGAAGATCAGATCGACCGGCCGGTTCGGATCACCGAAATCCAGCACGACCATCTCGCCGGCGCCCCAGCGATTGTCGATTGGCACGGACAGGCGACGCGGTGGGGACATCAACGCCGCATCCATGGTCATGCGACTTCGCGACAGGCGGCGCAGCGACCGTGCGCCTCGATCGTGGTGCGGGCGATGGCGTAGCCGGCGGCTGAGGCGGCGGCGTTCATGGCGCTCTGGTCGGGGCCGCTGACCTCGCGCGTCGCGCCGCAGCAGTCGCAGATCAAAAAGGCGGCCGCGTGGGCGGCCTCGCCGTCGTCGGTGCAGGCGACATAGGCGCTGATCGAGGCGATGCGGTGGACCATGCCCAGCCGCTCCAGAAACTCCAACGCCCGATAGACGGTCGGCGGCTTGGCGGCCTGGCCGTCTTCGCCGAAGCGCGCGATCAGATCGTAGGCCTTAACCGGCTCGCCGCTTTCCAGCAGCAGGGCCAGGACGCGACGACGCTGGGCCGTCATACGCTCGCCCTGCTGGACCGCGCGCGCCTCGGCCGCCGCCAGGGCGCGGTCCAGCGCCCCGCCGTTCAGGCCGGAGTGGTCATGGTCGTGATCGCAGGCGGAACCCATACGCCACAGCTAATGGCTGGCGACCCCCACTGCAACCGACGCATCGCGGGTTTGCCGGTTGCGCGGCGTTGGGCTAGAAGGCGCGCCTCCGATCTTTAACCAGAGCGTCCTCGCTTCATGACCGACACGAACAATTCGCCGCTTGAAGGCAACGTCCTCTTCTACACCAACCCTGAGCCGTTGGACGCCGGCCTTCATGCCTCGCTTGGCGTCAACCCGGCCGAGAAGCCTTATGCGTTCGTCGGCAAGACCAATATCGTCCCGCTGACGGTCACCGAATTCGCCCCGGCGGCGTTGTCCTACCCAATCATCTTCATCGGCGACCAGAAACTGCCCATGGCGGTCATGGGTCTGCGTCAGGGCGACAATCTTTTTGTGTCTGCAGCAGGCGACTTCCGCCCTGACGCCTACGTTCCCGCCTACGTGCGCCGCTATCCCTTCGTCTTCGCTGACGACAAGCAGAATGAGCGCATGGTCCTTTGCATCGATCGCGATGCAGAGATCGTCGTAGAGGGCGGCGAAAACCCCTTGTTCGTTGATGGACAAGCGAGCGAATACACGCAGATGGCGATGGATTTCTGCAACAACTTCGAGCAGGAGCGTCTTCGTACGGAAGCCTTCCTGGCTCTCGTGAACGAGCTCGATCTGCTGGATGTGCGCGACGCGACCTTCACTCCACGCAACGCCGACGGCACGCCAGCGCAGCCGCAGAAGATTGCCGAATACTACGCGGTGTCAGAAGACAAGCTGCGCGCTCTTTCGGCCGAGAAACTGGTCGAGCTGCGGGACAACGGGGCTCTGGGCCAAATCTACGCCCATCTGGTCTCTCTGCTGGGTTGGGAGCGTTTGATCGCTCTTGCCTTCCAACGCCAAGCCGAGGCGCCGGCTTCAGTAAACTGATCGCGAGACGCCGACTAGATACCCGCCCCGCCGGTTCGCCGGCGGGGCGCTTTTCGTTTCAGCGGCGCGAGAACAGCGCCCGGGTCAGGCAGGAAAAGACCAGACGACCGGCCTCGTCCAGCAGGTCATGCGAGGCGATGACGATGCCCTTGTCGTCGCCGACCGGATCCTTGCCCATCACCGTCATGCGACCCCGCAGCAGTTCGCCCGCCGGGGGATTGCGCATATAGCGCAGCCCATCGACGGCCAGGACCTTCGTCTGGGCCCAGCCGCCGGACTTGTCGGCCGCCAGTCGGCTCCACAGCACATAGACCATGGCGTCCGGCGCGCCGTAGGCCACGTCCCAGCCCGGCGAGAACCGCTCGATGAAGACGTCCAGCGCCCCTTGATCGACCGCACAGGCGCCCAGCGGCACGACCTGCCCCACCTCCAGGTCTTCGAAATGGACGTGCAGCGGATCGCTCATGCGCAGACCTTGGGTTCAGGCGGGTTCTTCGGAAACGCGAACCAGCAGCTTGCCGTCGTGATCGCCGGTGAACAAGCGATTCAACGATCCCACCGCGCCTTCCAGCCCGTCGTCGACGTGAACCTTCCATTTCACCCGGCCGTCCGCCAGCCACGGACCCATTTCCGCGACCATCTCGCGAGCGCGCGGGGCGTAGTCCAGGACCAGGAAGCCCTGGACGTGCAGGCGATGGGTGATGATGCGCGCGAAGTTAGGCGACGGCGGCGCCTTGGTCGCATTGTAGGAGGACACCAGGCCGCAAACCGCCATCCGGCCGTGGACCTTCAGACGGTTGAAAACCGCGATCATGATGTCGCCGCCGACATTCTCGAAGTTCAGATCGACGCCGTCGGGGGCCAGACGGTCCAGCGCCTCGCCGACATCCTCGTTCTTGTAATCGATGGCCGCGTCGAAACCGAGTTCGTCGGTCAGCCAGGCGCACTTCTGCGGGCCGCCCGCGATGCCGATGACGCGGCAGCCGCGCTGTTTGGCGATCTGCCCCGCGATCGAGCCGACCGCGCCGGCGGCGGCCGAGATGACGATGGTCTCGCCTTCCTTGGCCTTCAACACATCGGTGACGCCGAAATAGGCGGTCAGGCCGGTCATGCCGAGCACGGACATATTGGCCGTCAACGGCAGGCCAGGCGCGCGGTGGACCGGGCGCAAGCCGCCTTCCGGCACGACCGCATAGTCAGCCCAGCCGCCCGAGGTCGGCATGACGATATCGCCGGCCTTGAATCGGCTGGATCGCGAGGCTTCGACCACGCCCAGCGTCAGGCCGCGCATGACCTCGCCCAGGCCGACCGGCGGCAGATAGCCCTCGGAATCGTTCATCCAGGTGCGATTGGTCGGGTCCAGCGACAGATAGACGGTGCGGACCAGCACCTCGTTCTCTTGCAGATCAGGGATGGCCGTCTCGACTAGTTCCAGATCTCTAGGCTGGATAAGGCCCTTGGGGCGCTGGCGCAGCACCCATTGACGGTTCGTCTTGCCGCTTGTCGAAGCCATTGGCGTCTCTCCGTGCGTTTTCTTTGACCACCATCTTGGCCGCGACAGCGGCCTCGGTCGAGGTGTGCGACAAGAAAAAAGCGACCCTTGCGGATCGCTTTGAAGTGGCATCATCGAGAATGAGGCGCGGAGGCGGCATGATCGGCTTTCGCAGATCAAGTCGGGGGGCGTCGCCGCCTCCACGGACCGATAACGACGGCGCCTGAAGCCGGTTCCCGACCTCGATCGCTTTTTTTGCGCCTTCGTACTTTGGCCCACCAATGCTGGCGCAAACCAAAGAAAAGGCCTCGATCCCGAGGGACCGAGGCCGATCTTGTTGTCAGCGAAAGACCAGTTTTAAGCGGCTTCCTTCTGGCGCGACGGGTGGAAGAACAGCGCCTGGCTGATCGCCGCCTTCACCGTTTCCGGCTGGAAGGGCTTGGTGATCAGGAAGGTCGGCTCGGGACGCTCGCCGGTCAGCAGACGTTCCGGGAAGGCGGTGATGAAGATCACAGGCACGTCCATCGTCTTCAGGATATCCTTGACCGCATCGATGCCCGACGAGCCGTCGGCCAGTTGAATGTCGGCCAAAACCAGGCCCGGCTTGTGGCGGGCGACGGCGTCGATCGCCTCGTCGTGCGTCGTGGCGGTGCCGGTGACGCGGTGACCCAGTTCCGTGACCAGGCTCTGGATGTCGGCCGAAATGATGGCCTCGTCCTCGATGACCAGAACATCCGTGGCCAGTTCGGCGTCGATGTCCGCCTGGGCGTCGGCGATCAGACGCTCCACGTCGCGCGGATCGGCGGACAGGATTTGCGCGGCTTCCGAAGGGGTGAAGCCTTCAAGGGCGGTCAGCAGGAAGGCCTGACGCGAGCGCGGCGCGATACGCAGCAGACGCTGCGAGGCGTCGCTGCCCGTGGTTTCCAGCGTGCCGGTTTCCAGTTGCGCACCGGTCGAGGACCAGATGGCGTGGAACACATGATAGAGAGCGACCCGCGGCGTCATATCGGCCGACAATTGCTGCTCGCCGGCCGCCAAGGCCTCCAGAGCGACACGGACATAATTGTCGCCTGTGGATTGATCGCCGGTCAGGGCGCGTGCGTAACGGCGCACATAAGGAAGATGCGGCGCGAGTCTGGCCAGAAGGCTCATTCAGATAGTCCCCGACAAATCATAGCCCAATCCCGCGGGGGATGGGCGCTGTAGACGGATTAAACGTCGCATTCGCACCACGGTTCCGCCGCTGCGAACAAGCTTTAGCATTAAAAGCCGTTCATGCAGGAACCCTGCAGGTCGGATGACGTTTGAGACCGACATCTTCTCATGATGACAGTTGGGTGGGCTTGGCTCTGTCTATGATCGATTCTCCAGACTCCTCTCGTGCCAAAGGCGACCCAAAGGGGGAGGCAGGGCTCGAAGAAGCTCGTCTTCGCCAGCAGGCCATCGGCGTTAAGCTGCGGCATATGTTCGACGAGGTCGTCAACGAACCCGTGCCCGATGAGTTTCTCGACATTCTAAAACGCGCCGACGCCAAGGCTTCGGACGGCGCCGCATGAGCACCTCACGCCTGGGGGCCGCTCCCAAACCCGCCTCGGCCGATGACGAGGGCTTCAAGCGCGAACTGGTGCTGCTGATCCCGCATTTGCGCGCCTTCGCCCGGACCTTGACCGGCGACCCGACCGCGGCCGACGATCTGGCGCAGGACGCCATGATGAAGGCCTGGGACGCGCGCGCCAGCTATCAGATGGGCACCAACATGAAGGCCTGGACCTTCATGATCCTGCGCAACCAGTTCTATTCCGAAAAGCGCCGCTCATGGCGCCAGTCGCAGCTGGATCAGGAAGCGGCCGAACGGACACTGGTCGCCGTGGACGATCCCGAGGCGCCCGTCGCTCTGGACGAGTTGCGTCAAGCCTTGAAGACCCTGCCCGAAGAGCAGCGCGAGGCCTTGATCCTGGTGGGCGCCGGCGGCTTCGCCTACGAAGAAGCGGCCGAAATTTGCGGCTGCGCCGTCGGCACGGTGAAGAGCCGCGTCAGCCGCGCGCGGCGTGCGCTGCAAGCCACCCTGGAACGGGGCGGCTACGGACGCGACGGCAAGGCGGCAGGCGACGCCATGCGCTCGATTCTCGGCGAGGCCGACAGGCTGGCCGGCGCCCGGAGCTGATCTGCGGTGAACCAGACGACCAGGGAGACCTCACGGTCGCGGCTCGGTCGCACGTGGCGGACGGATCGCTTTCAGGGCATCCGCTTTCGTCTGGGCGCGGCCATGGCCATGGCCCTGTTGCCGATCTTCGTGCTCAGCCTGATCCAGACGCAGGCTGACTTCCAAAGACAGGCCGACGACCGGCAGGTGGATCTTCAACTGGCGGCCGAACGCAGCGCCTCCAGCGCAAAGGCGCAGCTGGACAGCGCGCAGGTGCTTTTGCGCGCGCTCAGCCCCGATGCGGTGGGTCCGTATTGCGCACCGCGCCTGACGGCGCTGGTCGGACGTCTGGAAGGCTATGAGGGCCTCTATCGCATCAGCCCGACGGGCGAGGCGGTCTGCGCCTCCGGCCGGGCGGACGGCGTGAGATCCGGCGTGGCGCCCGCCGCCCAGGCGACTTGGTTCCAGCGGCTGCGCAACGGCGAAGAGCTTGTCGTCATGCGCGCGCCCGACGGCGCCGGCTATGAAGGCGCGCTGATCGTGGCCACCCGCGCCGAACGGCCGATGGGCCGGTTCGACGGCGCCATGGTCGCCGTGATCCCCTTCTCCGCCCTGCAACCGGATGTCACCGATCCCGCCCTGCCCTCGGGCGCTCAAGCCGCCCTGACCGACGGCGCCGGGCGCATTCTGACGGCCAGTGATCCGGACGTGTTCAAACTGTCGGCCGGAGACGACATCGCCGGCTGGGTGGCCCGCGCGCGCGACCAGGGATCGGCGGTGTTCGAGGCCAAGGATTCGCAGAAGCGGCGCCGCGACTATGCGGGCGCGGCCCTGGCTGGCGGCGACCTTTACGCTCTGCTGTCGGCCCCGGCGCCAGGGTGGCTGTCCTGGGCGCGGCTCAACCCGATCGGCACCCTGTTGCTGCCGCTGGGGGCGTGGCTGACGGCGTTCGCGGCGGTCATGCTGCTATCCGAGCGCATCTTCATCCGCTGGCTGGATTATCTGGAGCGGGTCGCGGGCATTTACGCCAAGGGCCGGTTCTCGGTGCGTCCGCTGCAGGCGATGAACGCCCCGTCGGAAATCCGCACCATGGCGCGTACGCTGGACGAGATGGCCGAGGCCATCACACTGCGTGACCGCGAGCTGACGGACGCCCTGATGGAAAAGGACGCGCTGATGCGTGAAATCCATCACCGGGTGAAGAACAACCTTCAGATCATCTCCTCCCTGCTATCGATGCAGCAGCGCGCCCTGACCGATGCGCCGGCCAAGGCGGCTCTGGGCGATACGCGCCAGCGCATCTCGGCCTTGGCCCTGATCTACCGCACCCTTTATCAGAGCAACGACATCCGCCACGCCGATGCGCGCGAGTTTCTGAACGAATTGGTCGGACAGCTGATCGCCAGCGAAGCCGGGCGCGGACCGGTAGTCATCAGCTCGGTGGACGCCGACTCCCTGCACGTCGATCCCGACAAGCTGGCGCCTTTGGCGCTGTGGCTGGTCGAGGCGGTCAGCAATGCGCAGAAGCACGCCTTCGCCCACAGCGGTGGCGAGCTGAAGGTGCGCTTCCGCGTCCAGGGCGAGACATCGGTTCTGGAAGTCGAGGACAATGGCCCTGGCGCCCAGGCCGGCGCCGAGGTCGGGGTGGGCCGCACCCTGATGAGCGCCTTCGCCAAACAGTTGCGCGGCGAGACCGAGTTCGCCGCCCCGCCCGGCGGCGGCACCATCGCCCGCATGATCTTCGCCACCCCGGAAGCGCTCGCGCCCGTCGATCCGTCGGACAAGACGCCCGGAACCGCAGCGCTGGCGTCGCGTTGATGAGGCGAGACCGGCGGAGTTTCACCCCGGCCAACCCTGGAGCTTCCCCTATGCGCAAGATTTTCGTTCTGGTCGCCGCCGCCGCCGCCCTGACCACCGCCGCCTGCAACACCGTCGAAGGCGTGGGCCGTGACACCCAGGCCGCCGGCCAGGCCGTGACCGGCGCCGCCCAAGACGCCAAGAACTAATCGACAGCCGCAGCCCAGGCTGCAGCATTCTACCGGCAAGGCCCCGCATCGTCGGGGCCTTGTTCGTTTCAGGACCGCGACAGGAGCCATCCCGTGAACCACACCGCCCGCGACGCCGGCCTCAAACTCTTGCGCCAGCACGCCCTGATCGCCGGCAAGGCCATTCCGGCCAACGGCGGCGGCATCGCCGTCGATGATCCGGCGACAGGCGATGTGATCGGCCATGTCCCCGATCTGGGCGCCGCCGAAACCGAACAGGCCATCGCGGCGGCGAACGAGACGTTCAAGACCTGGTCGCGATCCGATCCGCACGTACGTGCGGCCTTTCTGCGCAAATGGGCGGCGCTGATCGACGACAATCTGGATGGTCTGGGCGCCCTGATGGCGCTGGAAAACGGCAAGCCGTTCGAGGAGGCCAAGGGCGAGGTCACCTACGCCAACGGTTTCCTGAAGTGGTTCGCCGGCCAAGCCGAGCGGTTGATCGGCGAGACCCAGGACAGTCCGCTGGGCCATCTGATCCTGACCTATCGCGAGGCGGTCGGGCCATGCGCGCTGATCACGCCCTGGAACTTCCCCGCCGCCATGCTGACGCGAAAGCTGGGGCCGGCCTTTGCGGCAGGCTGCACCGCCGTGGTCAAGCCGGCCAGCCAGACGCCGTTCACCGCCATCGCCCTGGCCGAACTGGCCTATGAAGCCGGCCTGCCGAAAGGCGCCCTGTCGATCGTCACCGGGGACGCCGCCACCATCGGCAAGGCGCTGACTGACAGCCCGGACATCCGCAAACTGTCCTTCACCGGCTCGACCGGCGTGGGCCGCAAGCTGGCCGAACAGTGCGCCCCGACGCTGAAAAGGGTGTCGATGGAGCTGGGCGGCGCGGCGCCGCTGATCGTCTTCGCCGACGCCGACCTGGATCTGGCGGTGGCCGAGACCATCAAGGGCAAGTTCAGGAACTCTGGCCAGACCTGCGTCTGCCCCAACCGGGTCTATGTCGAGCGGTCAGTCGCCGAGACCTATGCCGAAAAACTGGCTGCCGAGGTGGCCAAGATCGTGGTCGGTCCCGCCTTCGACGACGGCGTGAAGGTCGGGCCGCTGATCGAGGACAAGGCGATCGACAAGGTGGAAAAGCATGTGGCGGCGATCAAGGCCGACGGCGGCCACGTGCTGACCGGCGGGTCGCGCCACGATCTGGGCGGCCGCTTCTTCCAGCCGACCGTGACCCTAGGCGGCGACGACGCCCTGTTCCGCGAGGAAGAGACGTTCGGCCCCATGATCCCCGTCTTCGCCTTCGATACGGAGGAGGAGGCGCTGGAGAAGGCCAACACCAGCGACTACGGCCTCGCCTCCTATCTGTTCACCCGCGACCTGGACCGTGCGATGCGATTCAGCCGGCGGATCGAGGCCGGCATGTGCGGGGTCAACACCGGCCTGATCTCCACCGCCACCGCGCCGTTCGGCGGGGTCAAGCAGTCGGGCTATGGCCGCGAAGGCTCGATCCACGGCATCGACGAATATGTGGACGTCAAGACGGTGACACTGGCGCTGAAATAGCGCCGGGTCGCCGGGCCTGTAATTCGCCGCGCTTCTGCGGCATAAGCCCGCGATGAAGTTCCTCGACCAGGCCAAGATCTATATCCGCTCCGGCAACGGCGGCGCGGGCTCCGTGTCGTTTCGACGCGAGAAATTCATCCCGAACGGCGGGCCGGACGGCGGCGACGGCGGCAAGGGCGGGGATGTCTGGATCGAGGCGGTCGAGGGTCTGAACACCCTGATCGACTATCGCTATCAGCAGCATTTCAAGGCCCAGACCGGGCACCACGGCCAGGGGCGCCAGATGCATGGCGGCAAGGGCGAGGACGTTCATCTGAAGGTCCCGGTCGGCACCCAGGTGCTGGACGAGGACAAGGAAACGGTCCTGCTGGACATGGATACGCCAGGCAAGATGGAGCTGCTGCTGAAGGGCGGCAACGGCGGTTGGGGCAATGTGCGCTTCAAGGGGCCGACCAATCAGGCGCCGACCTACGCCAACCCCGGCCAAGACGGTCAGGAACGCTGGATCTGGCTGCGGCTGAAGCTGATCGCCGACATCGGCCTGGCAGGCCTGCCCAATGCCGGTAAATCGACCTTCCTGTCGGCCGCCAGCGCCGCCAAGCCCAAGATCGCCGACTATCCCTTCACCACCCTGGCGCCGAATCTGGGGATGGTGGACCTGTCGCCGTCCGAGCGGTTCGTCATCGCCGACATTCCCGGCCTGATCGAAGGCGCCAGCGAGGGCGCGGGCCTCGGCACGCGTTTCCTGGGCCATGTCGAACGCTCGGCTAGCCTGATCCACCTGATCGACGGCACCCAGGACGACGTGGTCGAAGCCTACCGCATCATCCGGGGCGAGCTGGAAGCCTATGGCGAGGGTCTGGCGGACAAGGCCGAAATCCTGGCCCTGAACAAGATCGACGCCCTGACGCCGGAGGCGCGCGAAGAAAAGGCCGCCGAACTGGAGGCCGTCGCGGGTCGCCGTCCCATGCTGGTGTCCGGCGTGTCGGGCGAGGGCGTGCCCGCCCTGCTGCGCGCCGCCTGGGCCGAGGTGAAGAAGACGCGCGGCGCCCTGGCCGGCGACAGCGACGCGGACCAGATCAGCGGCTGGCAGCCCTGATCAGGCCTCCGCTGCGGGCTCCGGTTTGGGTTTGCGACGGGTCGATTTCGGGTTGTCGGTCGTCTTGCCCTCGTTCGCATAGGGCTCGCCGTCGCCCGACAGCAGGATCGCCATCCAGCGCGAGCCCTTGAACTCGGCCAGGATCGCCATGGCCATGACCGCCAGCGGCGTGGACAGGAACATGCCGACCACGCCCCACAGCTTTCCCCAGAAGGCCAGGGCCAGCAGCACCACGACCGGGTCGATATTCTGGTTGTCGCCCTGCATGCGCGGCTGGATGAAGTTGCCGACGACGAACAGGATGACCTGCAACCCGACCAGCAGGATGGCGGCGGGCCAGTAACTTTCGAACTGGACCAGGGCGAACAGCGGCGGCGCAAGGCCCGCGACCGCCCCGCCCAGCACGGGGATGAAGCCGACGATGAAGATGACGAAGGTCCAGAACTCGGCGTTCTGAAGCCCGACCGCCCGCATCAGGATCCAAGCGACGACGCAGATCATCGCGCCGGTCACCGACTGCACCCAGATATAGCCCTCGACCCCGCCGCGCACGCGCTGGAACACCGCGACCGCCTCGTCGCGCTGGGCCTCGGACGGGAACATGGCGATGATCTTGCGCCGGAACCCGACCTGAGAGGCCAGGAGAAAGCCCAGATAGATCAGGACGAAGAAGGCGCCCGACGCGATGCCCTGCACCTGGAACGCCATGGAGGTCAGCCAGCCGCGCACATCCACGCCGTTGATCAGATCCTGCGCCGTCGGCGGATTGGCCAGACGCACCAGCCCATAGGCGTCGCGAATGATCTGATCGATGCGAGGGCCGATGTTCTGGGACACGCCGGACGCCTCGCCGAAGAAGCCCGCCGCCCCGTTCACGATGATGGCGATGGAGGCGAAGAAGGCCAGCACCACCAGCGCCAGGGCCGCGATCCCGGCCATGCGGCTGTTCAACGGCGTGCGCGCCTCGACCGACCGCTTCACCCCATCGATCATGATCAGGAGGAAGATGGCCATCGCCAGCGGCGTCAGGATGTCCCGCAGCCAATAGATCGCCGCCCCGGCCGCGACCGTGGCGATGACGCCGAGGGCATTGCGGGCGGCGACCGAGGACGGCGTGGCGATCGGGTTTTTCATGACCGTGTTGTCGATCCGCGCGCGACCGCCGTCAATCGCTGTTCCGAGCGCGTCGGGAACGCGCTAGACCTTTGCCGGAGACGCCATCGGAGACCCCAATGCCCGACGCCCTGCCCGGCCTGTTCCTCGGCCAGTCCGACGCCGCCCAGCCGGAAAACCTGCTGTTCAATCGCGCCAACCGCCACGGCGTCGTCGCCGGCGCGACGGGCACCGGCAAGACGGTCACGCTGCAGATCATGGCCCAAGGCTTTTCCGACGCCGGGGTGCCGGTCTTCTGCGCCGATGTGAAGGGCGACCTGTCGGGCATCTCCCAGGTCGGCGCGCCGAACGAGAAGCTGATCGCCCGCGCGACGGAGATGGGCCTGACCCTGACGCCGCGCGCCGCCCCCACCGTTTTCTGGGACCTGTACGGGCAGAAGGGACATCCGATCCGCACCACCGTGTCGGAAATCGGTCCGGTGCTGATGGCGCGGATGCTGAACCTGAACGAGGTGCAGGAGGGCGTGCTGACCGTCGTCTTCCACGTCGCGGACAAGGAAGGTCTGCTGCTGCTGGACCTCGACGATCTGAGAAGCCTGCTGGTCTATGTCGGCGAGAACGCCGAGCGGATCGGGCGCGAGGTCGGCAACGTCGCCCCCGCCTCCATCGCCGCCATCCAGCGCGCGCTGTTGCAGGTCGAGCAGCAGGGCGGCGACGCCTTCTTCGGCGAGCCGGCCCTGAAGCTGGAAGACATGATCCGCGTCGGCCTGGACGGCCGGGGCCAGGTCAATGTGCTGGATTCGACCCGGCTGATGAACAGTCCGCGCCTGTATGCGGCCTTCCTGCTGTGGCTGCTGTCGGAGCTGTTCGAACAGCTCCCAGAGGTGGGCGATCCGGAAAAGCCGCGCCTGGTCTTCTTCTTCGACGAGGCGCACCTGCTGTTCAACGACGCCCCGCGCGCCCTGCTGGAAAAGGTCGAGCAGGTCGTGCGCCTGATCCGATCCAAGGGGGTCGGGGTCTACTTCGTGACGCAAAACCCGGCCGATATTCCCGACAGCGTCCTGGCCCAGCTGGGCAACCGCATTCAGCACGCGCTTCGCGCCTATACGCCGTCCGAGCAGAAGGGGCTGAAGGCCGCCTCGCAGAGTTTCCGAGCCAACGCCGCCTTCGACACGGCCGAGGCCATTCAGGGTCTGGGGGTGGGCGAGGCCCTGGTGTCCGTGCTGGACGAAAAGGGCGCGCCGACCATCGTGGCCCGCACCAGGATCCGCCCGCCGGCCTCGCGCCTGGGTCCCGCGACCGATACTGAGCGCGCCGCCGTCATAGCCGCCAGCCCGGTGCGAGGCCTTTACGAGCAGGTGCTGAACCGCGAATCCGCCGCCGAAATCCTGGCCAATCGCCACAGCGCCGCCGATCAGGCTGAAGTTCAGGCCCAAATTCAGGCCAAGGCGCAGGCCGAGGCCGACAAGGCCGCCGCCGCTCAGGCCAAGGCCGATCAGAAGGCCGCCGAAGCGCGGGCGAAGGCTCAAGCCCAGGCCGAAGCGCGGGCGGCGCGCGAGGCCGCAAAACCTGCGCGCCGGGCCACCCGCGAAACTCCGGTCGAGGCGCTGACCAAGTCGGTCCTGCGCACGGCCGGATCGACCCTGACCCGCGAGCTGATGCGCGGTCTGCTGGGCGGGCTGAAGCGGCGCTAGGTTCCGCTCGGGTCTTGCAACGGGGCGGGGGCGAGCGCATCTCCCGCTCATGTTCATCCAGACCGAACCCACGCCCAATCCCAACGTGCTGAAGTTCCTGCCCGGCCGCGACGTGTCGCCGACCGCCGCGCTGGAATACCGCACCACCGACGAGGCGACGGCCTCTCCGCTGGCAGAGGCCTTGTTCGAACTGGAAGGCGTCGACGGCGTCTTCTTCGGCGCCGACTATGTTTCGGTGACCCGCCAGCCGCAGGGTCCGGAATGGTCCGAGATGAAGGCGCCGATCCTGGGCGTCGTCATGGATCACTTCGTCTCGGGTCAGGCGCTCACGCGCGGCGCCGGCGGCGAAACCGACGGCCATGCCGAGGACGACAGCGAGATCGTCGCCGAGATCAAGGCCCTGCTGGACAGCCGCATTCGCCCCGCCGTGGCCCAGGACGGCGGCGACATCCTGTTCGATTCCTTTGACGAGGCGACGGGTGTGTTGAACCTGCGGATGCGCGGCGCCTGCGCCGGCTGTCCGTCGTCGTCGGCGACCCTGAAGGCCGGGGTCGAGCAGATGATGCGCCACTATGTGCCCGAGGTGACGCGGGTCGAACAGACCCTCTGATCCGGACGCGGTGGCGGTTCTGCGACGCGCCGCCTAGAAGACGCCCATGAGACTTCTGGTGATCGATACGGCGCTCGGCGCCTGCACGGCGGCGGTGTTCGAGGACGATCGCGCGCTTGCCGTGCGCTTCGAGCCGATGACCAAGGGGCACCAGGAACGGATCGGCGGCCTGGTGCGCGATGTCATGGCCGAGGCGGGCGGCGGGTTCGACAGCCTGGACCGGATCGGCGTCACGGTCGGACCGGGTTCGTTCACCGGTCTGCGCGTCGGCCTGGCCTTTGCCCAGGGTCTGGGCGCGGCGCTGGATCGGCCGGTCGTCGGTCTGTCGGCGCTGGACGCCCTCGCCGCCTCGCTCGCCAATCAAGACGGCCCCATCGCAGCCCTGATCGATGCGCGGCGGGGTCAGGTCTATGCGCGCCTCTTCGCCGACGGTGGGCCGCTCGGACACGATGAAGCGTTGTCGCTGGAAGAGGCCGCGCGGCGGATCGCCGACATCGGATCGGACGTGGCCCTGGTCGGCAATGGCGCGGCGGTCATCGCCCAGGCCTTTCCCGACCTGACCTTCGCCCATCTGGACGACCGCGTCGCACCGTCCCCGGAGGCGCTGGCGCGCCTGGCCGCCGCCGCCGATCCGTCGACCCATCCGCCCCGTCCGCTCTATTTGCGCGCGCCCGACGCCACGCCGCCCAGCCGCCTGCCGGGCCAGCCGCGCCAGCCTGCGTCATGACAACGGCGGACCCCGTCTCTCTCGCCGCCCTGCACGTTCAGGCGTTTGCCGCGCCGTGGAGCGCCGACACCTTCGCCGATCTGCTGTCGCAGCCGGGCGTGCTGGCGGTACGCGAGGCCGACGGCTTCATCCTGATCCGGACCGTCGTCGACGAGGCGGAAATCCTGACCCTGGCCGTGGTCCCGTCCGCGCGCCGCCACGGACTGGGGCGGCGTCTGGTCGAGGCGGCGGCCGTCGCTGCGGCCCAGGCCGGCGCGACGCGGCTGTTCCTGGAGGTCGCCGACGACAATATCGCCGCGCGTGACCTGTATGAGCGGACCGGGTTCGATCCGATCGGTCGCCGCAAAGCCTATTATGCGGGCGCCGACGGATCGCGGACCGATGCGGTGGTGATGAGCCGCGAGCTCTGTGCGCCTGACGCCAACCTGACGCTTCCCTGATGCGATCCAAGCCCCTATTCTAGGCGCATGGACCGGATCGAAAAACTCTGCGCCGAGCGCGGCATGCGTATGACCGAACAGCGCCGGGTGATCGCCCGGGTGCTGTCCAACGCCGCGGACCACCCGGATGTGGAAGAGCTGTATCGCCGCGCCTCGGCCATCGATCCGCACATCTCCATCGCCACCGTCTATCGCACCGTGCGCCTGTTCGAAGAGGCGGGCGTGGTCGAGAAGCACGACTTCGGCGACGGCCGCAGCCGCTATGAAGAGGCCGGCGACGATCACCACGACCACCTGATCGACACCAAGTCTGGCGAGGTTATCGAATTCTTCGACGCCGAGATCGAGCGGCTGAAGAACGAGATCGCGGAACGGCTGGGCTTCCAGCTGATCGGCCACAAGCTGGAGCTCTACGGCGTTGCGATCGAGGGCGCCGAACCGTCCAAGCGCGAAGGCCTGATCTTCACCCGCCATGCGGCGCGCGTCGATCCCGCCGATGTGGATGCGGGCTGACGCTCGGCTTGTCGCGACGCTTGCGGGCGATCATAAGCCCACGATGACCGAGACACTGGTTCCTCAAGTCGAGACGGCGCCCCAAAAACGTCTGTTCATCAAGACCTACGGCTGTCAGATGAACGTCTATGACTCCGAGCGCATGGCCGATGTGCTGCGCCCGCTGGGTTATGGCGTCACCGACGACGTGAAAGCCGCCGACTTCGTCATCCTGAACACATGCCATATCCGCGAAAAGGCGGCCGAGAAGATCTATTCCGAGCTCGGCAAGCTGCGCGAGATGCGCGACATCCGGCGCGAGACCGGCGGGGACCTGACCATCGCCGTCGCCGGCTGCGTCGCCCAGGCCGAGGGCGAGGAGATCATGCGGCGTCAGCCGGCGGTCGACATCGTCGTCGGTCCCCAGGCCTACCACCAACTGCCCGAGCTTCTGACCCGCACGGCGCGGGCGCGGGGCGAGCGAATCGGCGCCGACTTCGCTCCTGACGACAAGTTCGACGCCCTGCCCGCAGCCCGCTTCACCGAGGGGCCGACCGCCTTTCTGACGGTGCAGGAGGGTTGCGACAAGTTCTGCACCTTCTGCGTCGTGCCCTATACGCGCGGCGCAGAGTGGTCGCGGCCGATGGCGGCGGTGCTGGAAGAGGCGAGACAACTGGCGGACCGGGGCGTGCGCGAGGTCACCCTGCTGGGCCAGAACGTCAACGCCTATGACGGCGAGCGGCCGGACGGGCGAAAGGCGACCCTGGCCGAACTGGCCTATGCCCTGGCCGAGATCCCCGGCCTGGACCGCATCCGCTATACGACCAGCCATCCCAACGACATGGCCGATGAGTTGATCGCCGCGCATGGCGATCTGGACGCCCTGATGCCCTATCTGCATCTGCCGGTTCAGGCGGGGTCGGATCGGATTTTGCGAGCGATGAACCGCAAGCACGGGCGTCAGAAATATTTCGACCTGATCGACCGAATCCGTGCGGCACGGCCCGATATCGCCATTGCGGGCGACTTCATCGTCGGCTTCCCCGGTGAGACGGATCGCGAGTTCGAGGACACGCTCGATCTGGTGCTGCGTGTGAACTACGCCGGGGCCTTCGCCTTCGCCTATTCGCCGCGGCCGGGCACGCCGGCGGCGGGCATGGGCAAACAGGTCGAGCCGAAAATCGTCAAGGATCGACTGCATCGTCTGATCGCCCTGCTGACGGAACAGCAGACCGCTTTCAACGCGGCGCAGGCCAACCGGACGCTGAACGTGCTGTTCGAAAAGCCGGGACGGCACGGCCACCTTCGCCAAGCGATCGGTCGATCCCCATATCTTCAATCGGTCCACGTCGATGACGCGGATCATCTGATCGGGCAGATCGTTCCGGTCGAGATCATCGCCGGCCAGCAGAACAGTCTGTCGGGCCGGCTCACAGCAGACGGGCTCAAGCAGCCGGGTCCCGCGGGCTCGGCAACAGCCCAAGCAGAAAAGGCCGCTTGATGGCGCGTGAGTCTGAATTCGTCCCCTTGAACGATGCCGAACTGCGGGCGGTCATCGGGCCGAACAGTCGCCACGTCGCCCTGATCGAGGACGCGTTCAAGGTGCTGGTCGAGGCCCCGGGCGGCGGGGTCTCAGTCAACGGCGGCGCACGCGACCGCACGGACGCCCGCCAGGTGATCGAGGATCTGGCCAAGCGCGCGGCCCTGGGCGCCGAAGTCACCGAGGCCGACGTGCGCGCGGCGCTGGGCCAGGCGCGCGGCGGTCGCGGCACGCCCGGCATGGCGGCGGCGGGCGTGTCGCTACCGGGCGGCAAGCGCGGCGCCATCGTGCCCAAGACCAAGGCGCAGGCCGCCTATCTGGACATGCTGGGCCGGTGCGAACTGAGCTTCGGCGTCGGCCCGGCGGGCACCGGCAAGACCTTTCTGGCGGCGGCCTATGGCGCGTCGCTGCTGCGGCGGGGGCAGGTGGACCGGCTGGTCATCACCCGCCCGGCGGTCGAGGCGGGCGAGAAGCTGGGCTTCCTGCCCGGCGATCTGAACGAAAAGGTCGATCCTTATCTGGCGCCGATCTGGGAGGCGCTGAACGACATTCTGGGTGCCGAGGACGTGCAGCGTCGCCGCGACAAAGGCGAAATCGAAGCCGCCCCGATCGCCTTCATGCGCGGCCGCACGCTCAGCCACGCCTTCGTCATCGTCGATGAAGCCCAGAACACCAGCCGCCTGCAGATGAAGATGGTGCTGACGCGCCTGGGCGAGGGCGCACGGATGGTGGTGACGGGCGATCCGTCGCAGATCGACCTGCTGAACCCGCGCGACTCCGGCCTGGCCCACGCCCTGCGGATTTTGGACGGAGTTCAGGGCGTCGGCATCCTGAAGTTCGAGGCCTCGGACGTGGTGCGTCACGCCATGGTCGAGCGGATCGTGCGCGCCTATGACGCCGACGCCGCGAAAGGCCGTCCGGCCCCGGACCTCGAAGACCCCGAATGATCGAGATTGAAGTCGAGGCCGAGGCCTGGACCGGCGCCCTGCCGGACGCCGAGGCCGTCGTGGAGCGCGCGGCGCAGGCCGCGCTGGGCGCCGTGAAGGGCGACATCGCCGTCCTGCTGACCGACGACGCCGCCATGCGCGAGTTGAACGGGCGGTTTCGCGACAAGGACAAGCCGACCAATGTCCTGTCCTTCCCGGCGCCGGAAAACGCGTTTCCGCATCTGGGCGACATCGTCCTGGCTTATGGCGTCTGTGCGACCGAGGCCGAAGCGCAGGGCAAGACCCTGGCCGATCATCTGAGCCATCTGGTCGTCCACGGCGTGCTGCACCTGCTGGGCCGCGACCACGAAGACGACACCGAGGCCGAGGAGATGGAGGCCGAAGAGCGCGAAATCCTGGCCCAGATCGGCGTCGCCGACCCCTATCTCGCCGAGCAGGACTGACCCGATGTTCCCCGACGCCCTGCTGGACCGTTTCGCGGCCCCGATCCGCGCCCTGCCTGACAGGAAGCGCGCCCTGACGTGGCGGCTGATCCGCATCGTTCTGGCGCTGCTGGCCGGCGCCGGGACGGCCTTCGCTCATCCGCCGTTCGGGGTGCTGATCGGGCTTCTGGGCTATCCGCTGCTGATGATCCTGTCGGAGCGGTCCGACACGGTGCGCGGCGCCTTCTGGATGGGTTGGCTGGCGGGGTTCGCCTATTTCTTTGTCGGGTGCTGGTGGGTGGCCGAGGCGTTCTTCGTCAATCCCGAACAGGCGTGGATGGCGCCGTTCGCGGCCAGCCTGCTGCCGGCGGGCCTGGGGCTGTTCTGGGGGACGGCCTGTGCCCTCTATCGCCGGTTCGCGCCGCTGGGAGCTGTGCGGGTGCTGTTGTTCGCCGCCCTGTTCTGCGCCGCCGAATGGTTGCGGGGTCATGTTCTGACGGGCTTTCCGTGGAACCCGGCCGGCGCGACCTGGCGCGCGGGCGGCGGCATGTCCCAGTTCGCCTCGGTCGTCGGCGTCTATGGGCTGAGCCTTGTGACGGTCGCGGCCACGGCGGCTTTCGCGCCCTTGATCGGGCCAGGCGACAAGCGCAGCCGCCTGATCTCCGCAGGCTTGGGCGCCTTGGCCCTGATCGGCGTCGGCGGCTTCGGGGCTGTCAGATTAGCGCAGTCGGATCTTCAGTTCACAGACACGGTCGTCCGCCTGGTTCAGGCCGATGTGAAGCAGGAGACCAAATGGTCGCCTGAAGCCTATCGCTCCATCGTCGATCGCTATGTGGCCCTGACCGGTCAGGCGGCGACGCGGACGCCCAATGTCGTGGTCTGGCCCGAAGGCGCCCTGCCCGCCTCGGCCAACGACGTCTTCGCCTCCGCCGACGCTCAGGCCATCGCGGGCGCCCTGCGTCCCGGACAGACCCTGCTGATGGGCCTGGCGCGCGGCGAGCCGGACCTGACCGCGCCTGAGGGCGCGCGCTATTACAACAGTGTGTTCGCCCTGGCTGACGAAGGCGGGGCGGGTCTTCGGGTCGCCGCCGTCTATGACAAGCACCGGCTGGTGCCGTTCGGCGAGTACCTGCCCTTGGGGTCGATCATGACCTCCATCGGCCTGCGTAGCCTAGTGCACATGCCCAGCGACTTTTCCGCCGGACCGACGCCGGCCCCGATCTCTGTTCCAGGCGCTCCGCCTGCCCAGGTGCTGATCTGCTATGAGAGCCTGTATCCCGGCTTCACGCCCGGCGCGGCGGGGCGGCCCGAGTGGATCGTCAATGCGTCCAATGACGCCTGGTTCGGCGCGACCTCGGGCCCGCGCCAACATCTGAACCTGGCCAGCTATCGCGCCATAGAGACCGGCCTGCCCATCGCGCGGGCCACCCCGACCGGCATTTCGGCCATGATCGACCCGTGGGGCCGGATCGTCGAAGGTCAACGATTGGAGCGCGGCGTCATGGGCGTCATCGACGCGCCTCTGCCGCGGCCGACAGGCGTCACGCCCTATGGTCGGTTCGGTGACCTTCTGTTCTTCATCGGCCTTGCGGCAGCGCTCGTCCTATCCTTGTGGCCGTTGATTTTACGATCTAGGGTTCGCTCGAACGGCGCAGCGATTTGAGCATTTCGGGGGACGTCATGGCGCGTGAAAAGGACGAGGATCCGCATCCCGTCGATCGCCATGTCGGCCGTCGCGTTCAGGAGAAGCGTCTGGACCTCGGCCTGACCCAGACCGCCTTGGCCAAGGCTGTCGGCGTCAGCTTCCAGCAGGTGCAGAAGTACGAAAAGGGCACCAACCGCGTCTCGGCCTCGAAACTGTTCGAGATGGCCGAGTTCATGAAGGTCGGCATCCCCTTCTTCTTCGACGGCTACAGCAGCGCGACGGTCGGCGTCGCCGAAGAGGCGCCCGCCTTCGACCACGAGCATCGCCCCACCAAGACCAGCGTCGAAATCACACGCCTTGCGCCGCGCCTGCCGGCGCGCAAGCAGAAGCTGATCCTGGACATGATGCGGGATATGCTGGGCGACGACGACGCCCAGAACTGAGCTCTAGCCGACCGCGACGATCTCGGCCGACTGACCGGCCACCGTCACCTCATCCCCAACCCTTTTGCCCATGACGGCGCGGGCGAGGGGCGAGACATGGCTGACCGAGCCTGCGGCCGGATCGGCCTCGTCCTCGCCGACGATGCGCCACGTCTGGGCGCGGCCGTCCTCGCGTTCGATGGAGACCGAACCCCCGAACCGCACGGCCCCGTCGTCTTCAGTGGGCTCGACCAACTGGGCCGAGGCGCGCCGTGCGGACCAGTAGCGGAGATCCCGCGTCGCCCGCGCCATGGCGGTGCGGTCGCTCTCGATCGAGCCTTGCACCTGGGCGGCCGTATAGGCGGCGCGGGCCGCGGCCAGTTCGGCCTCAATCGCGGCCAGCCCCTCGGGCGTGACCAGATTGGGATGGGGCGAGATCGGGCGGTCCGCCAGGTCGGCGGCGGTGGCTTCCAGATCTTCTTCGCGGGTGAAGGCAACGCTCATGGTACGGAACATAGCGATGACGACGCCTATAGCCAGCGCGGCCGCAAGCGCGCAAAGCCACGCCATGCAACAGTCGCCCAGTCTTACGACCTCTCGCACCGTTCACGTGATCGGCGCCGGTCCCGCCGGATTGATGGCGGCCGAACGGCTGGCGCAAGCAGGGGCGGCGGTCGTGGTACACGACCGGATGCCGTCCGTGGCCCGCAAGCTGCTGATGGCCGGACGCGGCGGGCTGAACCTGACGCATTCGGAACCACTGGACCGGTTCCTGACGCGCTATGGTCCCGCCCAGCCGACGGCCGCCGCCTGGATCGACCGGTTCACGCCTGCCGACCTGACCGCCTGGGTCGAGGCCCTGGGGCAGGAGACCTTCGTCGGCTCAAGCGGGCGGGTGTTTCCGAAGGCCATGAAGGCCTCGCCGCTGGTGCGGGCCTGGCTGACGCGGCTGGAGGCGCAGGGCGTCGAGATCCGCACGCGCTCGCGCTGGACCGATTGGCGCGACGGCGCGCTGGTGTTTGAGACGCCGGACGGGGAGCGGCTGGAACGGCCCGACGCCGTGGTCCTGGCTCTGGGCGGCGCCAGCTGGCCGCGCCTGGGTTCGGACGGGGCCTGGGCCCCATGGCTGGAAGCGCAGGGCGCCGCCGTGTCGCCGTTCCGACCGGCCAATGTCGGCTTCGACGTGGCCTGGTCGGCGCTGTTTCGTGACCGGTTCGCGGGCCGACCGCTGAAAGGCGTCGCTGTCACCCATGGCGGCCGGACGGCGCGGGGCGAGGCGATGATCGCCCGCTACGGCATCGAGGGCGGCGCGATCTATGCGCTGTCCGCGACGCTCAGGACGACGGTCGAGACGGAGGAGCGCGCCGAGATCCAGATCGACCTGAAGCCCGATGTGGCGATCGGAAAAGTGACCGACCGGCTGTCGAAGCCGCGCGGCAAGGCCAGCCTGTCGAACCATCTGCGCAAGGTTGTCGGACTGGAGGCGGCCGCCGTCGCCCTGCTGTATGAGGCCGGCCCCCTGCCCGCTTCGCCTCGGGCCTTGGCCGAACGGATCAAGGCCATGCCGCTGATCCTGACCGGTGTTCAGGGACTGGAGCGGGCGATCTCCTCGGCGGGCGGCGTCAAACTGGACGGCGTGGACGAACGGCTGATGCTGGCGGCGCGACCGGGAGTCTTCGTCGCCGGCGAGATGCTGGATTGGGAGGCGCCGACCGGCGGCTATCTGCTTCAGGCCAGCTTCGCCTCCGCCGTCGTCGCGGCCGACGGCGTCATCGACTGGCTCGACAGCCGGGACTGAGAAAGGCAGGGTCGCGCGGTTCGATCAGGAGTATCCGATGCGCCACGCCCTCCCCGCTGTTTCCATCCTGGCCCTGATGATGGCCTGCTGTCCGGCCCTGGCGCAGGAGACGGCACCGAACATCGACGCCGCGCGGATGAATGAGTCGGTTCGGGTTCTGGCGTCGGACGATTTCGAAGGCCGCGCCCCCGCCTCGGCCGGCGAGGAAAAGACCGTCGCCTGGCTGGTCGAACGGTTCAAGGCCGCGGGGGCCGAGGGCGGCGGGCCGGAGGGCGCCTTCGTCCAGGTCGCCCATCTGTCGCGCACGCGCCAGGACGGTCCGGCCACCGTCGCCGCGACCGTCGGCGGCAAGACCATCATCCTGGAGCGCGGTCCCGATGTCCTGGTGTCCAGCGACCGGCCGACCAACCACATCACGGTGACCGACGCGCCTGTGGTCTTCGTCGGCTACGGTGCCACGGCGCCCGAGCGCCAGTGGGACGATTTCAAGGACGTGGACGTGCGCGGCAAGGTCATCGTCGTCCTGGTCAACGATCCCGACTTCCAGGCGCCCGACGGCGACCCGGTCGCGGGCAAGTTCGACGGAAACGCCATGACCTTCTATGGCCGCTGGACCTACAAGTTCCAGGAGGCGGGCCGTCGCGGCGCGGCGGGGGTGCTGGTGGTGCATGAGACGGCCGGCGCAGGCTATCCCTGGTCCACGCTGCAGAACTCATCGGCCGCGCCCAAGTTCGACATCGTGCGCGCCAGCCCCGACGCCGAGCGCGCGGCGTTCCAGGGCTGGATCCAGCGCGCCAAGGCGGAAGAGCTGTTCACCGCCGCCGGCCTGGATTTCGCCGCCCTGAAGGACAGCGCGCGCAGCGCCGATTTTAAACCCGTCGTCCTGAGCGGCCTGACGATGAGCGTCGATTTCGGCCAGATCGCCGACAAGGTGGAGACCAAGAACGTCATCGCCCGCATTCCCGGTTCGGAACGCCCGAACGAGACCGTCATGTACGGCGCCCATTGGGACGGCTACGGCGTCGGCACGCCGAACGCACAGGGCGACAAGATCTATAATGCGGCGGTGGACAATGCGACCGGCGTCGCGGCTCTGCTGGAACTGGCCCACGCCTTCGCCGAAGGTCCGCGCCCCGAACGCTCGGTCGTCTTCGCCGCCTGGTCGGGCGAGGAGGCGGGCCTTCTGGGTTCGACCTATTACGCCGCCAATCCGGTCTGGCCGCTGGAGACCACGGTCGCCAACATCAACGTCGACAGCCTGCTGCCCGGAACCGAGATCGATCCGAACGTCGTCGTCATCGGCAAGGGCAAGAACCAGTTGGACGACATTCTGGCGCGCCATGCGACCGAGACGGGCCGCACCCTGATCGCCGATCCGGCGCCCCAGGCCGGGGCCTTCTATCGCTCGGACCATTTCCCCCTGGCGCTGAAGGGCGTGCCGGCCCTGTTCCCGGCGGCGGGCTTCACCGGCGCCAGCGCGGTCAGCCGCGACTATGTCCAGAACCGCTATCATCAGCCCACGGACGAATGGGATTCGACCTGGACGATGGACGCCGCCGCCGCCGATGTGGCCCTGATCTACGCGGTCGGTCGCGAGCTGGCGAACGGCGACCAATGGCCGGAATGGAACGCCGGCGCCGAGTTCGGCCCGGCGCGGGACGCCTCGAAGGCTTCGCGGCGCTAGAGTTCCAGCTGAAGCTCGGGCGCGGCGGCGGTGGTCGCGGCGCCCAGCGGCAGATGCAGGATGAAGGCGGCGCCCTTGCCTGGCTCGCTTTCGACCTCGGCCCAGCCGCCGTGCAGTTCGACCAGGGCCTTGACCAGGGCCAGACCCACGCCGGGACCGCCGCGCTCGCGCCGCACGAAGCGGTCGAAGACGTGGGCCTGCAAATGATAGGGAATGCCGCGCCCGGTGTCGGACACCGTCAGGCGGATTTCGGACGGCCCGGTCTCGGCTTTCAGCTCGACCGCCCCGCCTTCGGACACGGCGCGCGCCGCGTTCTCCAGCAGATGATCCAGCGCCTGGCCGATGCGGTGTTCGTCGGCCCGGATGGGTTTGAGATCAGCGGGACAGGACACGGTCAGGGTGGCGCCGCGCCCCTCGACCCGCGCCCGGACCTTTTCGGCGGCCTGGCTCAGCAAGTCGCAGACCCTGAGGTCGCCCAGCGACAGCTCCATCTCGCCCGCGTCGATCTGGGCCATGTCCAGCACGTCGTCGATGGAGCGGGCCAGCTGGCTGGCGGCAATGCGGATGGCGCCCGCGTGCTGGCGGCTGCGCTCGGGCAGGTCGCCCATGACCTCCAGAAGTTCGGAATAGCCGACGATGGTCGTCAGCGGCGTGCGCAGCTCATAGGAGACGCTGCCGACGAACTCGCGCTTCAGCGCCTGGCTTTCGGCGAGGGCCTGTTCGCGCTGCACCAGCGCCTGCTCCAGCCCGCGTCGGGCCGTCACGTCCGAGAAGGCGACCAGGGTCGCGCCGTCCGGCAGGGGGCGGGTCTGCCAGGCGGCGACGCGACCGTCCACGGTCCGGCCCTCGCCGGAAATGGCGACGCGGCTTTCGGGATCGGGATCGGCGACGCGCGCCTTCAGCCCCAGCCATAGGGCGGGATCGGGCAGCACGGCCTTGCACAGTTCGGCCAGGGCGTCGAAGTCCGAGGCCGTCGCGATCTTGTCCGCTGACAGGTTCCAGAAGGTCTCGAACGCCTCATTGTGCAGCCGCAGTCGGCCGTCGGAGCCGAACACCGCGACCGCGTCGTTCAGCTTGTCCAGCGTCGCGCGCTGGACCTGGATCTGGGCGTTGAAGCGGCTGCGCAGCTTCAGCTCGTCGGTGATGTCCGAGAAAATCAGCAGAATGCCGCCCAGCGGGTGCGGCTGGCGCACGACGCGCAGGGTGCGCCCGTCCGGCAGGGACCAGCTGTCGTCCGGCGAGGCCTCCGACGCGCCATAGAACTCCAGCTCACGTGCCTTCCAGCCGGCGTAATCGACGACTTCGGGCAGGCTGCGACGCTGGCGCAGGCGGTCCAGCAGCTCGGCATGGGTCGGACGTTCGTCCAGCCAGGCCGCGTCGATGTCGAACAGAGTCTGGAAGGCGGTGTTGTGGAAGGCCAGCCGCTTTTGCGGACCGAAGATCGCGACGGCGTCGGCCAGGTGGTTCAGCGTTTCGTCATGGGCGTCGACGTGGCGGCGCAGGGTGTCGCGCGTCTCTTCCGCCTCGGTCACCTCAATGGCGAAGGCGGTGACGGCGCCGCCGCCCGCAGGCTCGGCGATGATGCGCCAGGCGCGCCGCGCGCCGCCGCCGGTCGTCCAGCGGAAGCCCTCCTGGCGCACGCCCAGCCGCGCGGCCTCGGCGACCAGGGCGTCGGCGCCGCGGTCGAAGGACACGCCCTTTTCGACGGCGTCATCGATGCTCTCGGAATTGGTTTCGTTCAGCCAGGCGCGGTTGGCCCAGGCCAGCTTGCCGGTCCCGTCCACGACCCAGGTCGGGGTCGGCGAGGCGTCGCCCAACAGGGCCAGGCCGCTTTCGGTCGCATCTGCCCCGGTCAGGGTGAAGCGCGAGGCGGGCGACAGCCGCAGCCAGGCGGAACCGCCCGCAACCCGGCCCTCGATCCGCCAGGGCTCCACATCGTCCAGCGCGACCAGACCTTCGAACGCCTGACCTTCGTGAACCAGGGCGTCGATCAGCGCGCCGTGGGTGATCCGGAGTTTGTTCAGGACGGCGGCCCCGGCCTCGGCGTCTTCACCCGCCAGCCGCGCGATCAGTTCGGCCGAACCGATCGGCAGACCGGCCGCCTGCCCGTCCGGCGTCAGGGCCAGGCTGACGTCATCGAAGGCGCGCAGCATGGCGTCATGGCGGCTGAGGTCGGCCAGGGCCTCAACCCGCTCGCGCTCGGCGGCGACGGCGGTCTCATGCAACCGCCCACGCAGCAGCAAGGCCCAGGCGCTGACGGCCATGGCCAGTCCGGCTGCGCCCGCTGTGGCGACATAGGCGATGTCGGCCTCGGCCATTCGTGTCCCTGGAGAAGAGTCTCAGCCCCGATTCGCTAACCATACTCCAAGCGCGCGAAAAAGCGGCAGTCTAGTAATCGCGTCATCGCGCCCCGTTGCGGCAGAGCGTCGGGGCGGCGATATGCGGACATGACCGACCCGATCGCCCCCTCTCTCGATGACTTCGCCCGCCTGGCTCAAGAGGCGTTCGACGCCCTGCCCGGACCGTTCAAAGACGCGGCGGGCGAGGTGGTCATCCGCATCGACGACTTCGCCGACGAAGCGACGCTGGCGGAGATGGAGATCGAGGACCCGTTCGAGCTGACGGGCCTGTATCATGGCGTGGACATCGGCCGGCGCGACAGCCTGGGCCCGGCGGCCGAGCCGTCGCGGGTCTTCCTCTATCGCCGCCCTATCCTGGACGAATGGTGCGAGCGCGGCGACGTGGGGATCGGCGAACTGATCGCCCACGTCCTAATCCACGAGATCGGCCACCATCTGGGCCTGACTGACGACGACATCCACGCCATCGAGGACGAGGCGGACTGACGTCTTACTTGGTCGCCGGATAGGGCGTCGTCACCGCGCCGGAGATCATGCCGGGAATGGCCTCGCCCAGGCCCAGCAGGATGAACTGGATCGCCAGGGCGCACAGGATCAGGCCCAGAACCTTGACGATGATCGCCATGCCGACCTCGCCCAGCAGGCGGCTGAGCGACCCGGTCAGCGCGAAACAGACGAAGGAGACGGCGCAGGCCGCCGCGATCGCGACCAGCGAGCCCATGGTCCCGGCGTAGCCTAGCTTGGCCGCCTCGCCCGCCTGGATGATGACCGCCGAAATGGCGCCGGGGCCGATCATCAGCGGAATGGCGAAGGGCACGACCAGACGCTGGAAACGTCGACGGGCGTAGCCGCGCACGTCCTTGGAATCCGCCAGCGCATCCTTGTCGGCGAACATGGCCAGGAAGTCGCCGCGCGCCATGTCCAGCCCCAGGAACAGCAGCAGTATGCCGCCCGCGATGCGGAACGCCGCCAGCGAAATGCCGAAGAACTGCAACAGGCCCAGGCCCGTGAACAGGAAGAAGGCCAGGAAAACGGCGGCGAAGGCGCAGATCAGGGCCGAGACCGAAATCCGCTGACGCAGGGTCGCCCCGGCCGTCGCGGCGGCGAAGATCGGCAGATTGCCGATCGGGTCCAGCAGGGCGAACAGGGTCACGAACAGGTTGACACCTAAATCGACTGCGTTCATCGCCTGCCCTCGCCCTCAATCCATCACGCCGCCCTGCCGACGCGCCCTCGTGTCAGGCATAGCCGCTCAGCGCGAGTCCGTCGATGACCGATCCCCAAACCCTCTCCGATCGTGCGCCCGACGAGCGGATCATCTGCGCCCTCGACGTGCCGACCACAGCCGAGGCGGCCGCTTTGGCCGAGCGGATCGGCGATGCGATCGGCTTCTACAAGGTCGGACTGCAACTGTTCGCGGTCGACGGCATGGCGCTGGCGCGGGAACTTAAGGCGCAGGGGCGAAAGATCTTCCTGGATTGGAAACTGCACGACATCGGCGCGACCGTGGAGAAGGCGACGGCCAATCTGGCGGGCGCCGACTGCGACCTGCTGACGGTGCATGCGCGGCCCCAGGTCATGGCGGCGGCGGCGCGCGGCGCGGCGGGCTCGAAGATGAAGGTGCTGGGGGTTACGGTCCTGACCAGCCTGACGGCCGAGGATTTGGCCGCCGACGACCACAACCTGTCTCCGGCCGATCTGGTCGAGCGGCGGGTGCGGCAGGCGCTGGAGGCCGGGATCGACGGCGTCGTCTCCAGCCCGCATGAGGCGGCGCGTGCCCGGGCTCTGGCGGTCGAGGCGGGCCGGCCCGACTTCCTGATCGTCACGCCCGGCGTGCGACCCGTCGGCGCCGCGCTGGACGACCAGGCGCGGGCGGCGACGCCACAGGCGGCGCTTGAGAGCGGCGCGACCCATCTGGTCATCGGCCGGCCGATCACGGCGTCGAGCGATCCTCGCGCGGCCGCGCAAGCGATCGCACAGCAGATCGCCCTGATCTGAGACAGACCAGGGCGACCGTTCGTCTTTGGTTGTTCTCGCGCGAGGCGATCAGCCGCGCTCGCCCGGCTCCTGGGCGTAGCCGTGACGCGGGGGGGCGTGGGGCGCGGGCGCCTCGGGCGGCGGCAGGTCGCCGTAGTAGCCCGACGGCGGAGGCGGGGGCGGTGCCGGCGGCGGAGCCGTGTTCACTTCCGGCGGCGCGACATAGACCTGGGCCGGGGCCACATTGACCGGCGCGGACTGCACATAGACCGGCGACTGATCGACATAGACCGGGCCGCCGACCTCGACCTGGGCAGGCGCGACATTGACCTGGGCCGGGGCGACCTGGATGTGTTGCGGACCGATGTTGACGGGCGCCGACTGCACATAGACCGGGGCCTGATCGACATAGACGGGCGGGCCGACATCGACCTGGGCCGGGGCGAGGTTCACCTGCGACGGAGCCACCTGGACGCGTTGCGGCCCGATGTTCACCGGCGGCACCTGCACATAGATGGGCGGCTGTTCGATATAGGTGGGCGGTCCCATCTCGATATGGGGCGGCGCCATGCTGACCTGCGAAGGCGCGACATAGATGCGGTGAGGCGCGATCTGGACGGGCGGCGCCTGGACATAGACCGGCGGCTGATCGACGTAGCTCTGCTCGTACCGCTGCTCATAGCGATGTTCGTAGCGAACCGGCGGGCGAACGGGCAGACGGCAGTTGCAGTCGATCGGACGGCCCGGATACGGGCGCCAGCCGATATAGTCACGGCCGAACCCATAGACCGGATAGCCGACTGGAGCGCTGACCGGAGGACGGCCGACCAGGACCGAGGTCGCGCTGACGCCGCCGACATAGCCGCCGCCGTAATAGCCGTCCGAATAGCCGCCGCTTCCGACATAGGTCGTGCCGCCGCCGACATAGCCGCGCTGGAAGCTGGACGAACTGGAATAGGACCGGGCGCTGCTCGCCGAATAGCTCGAGGCGCTTGCATAGGCGTTGGCGTTGGCGTTGGCGCCGCCGTTCACGTTCACATTGACGTTGTGGTTGGCGTTGTAGTTGCCGCCGCCGTAGTGACCGCCGCCGCCGCAGCCCCCGCCGCAGCCGCCGCCGGGATGGCCGCCGCCATAACCCCCGTGACCGGGACCGCCGGCCAGAGCGGGCGCTGCGGAGAGCAGCAGAGCCGCCGACGCGGCGGTAAGTATCGACTGTATCGTCACGGGACAGACTCCTCTGAGTTGTTCCGTGACTGGCAAGTCCGGCGCCTGTTTCTTAAGGCGTGGTTAACCTTTGCGCCCGTCGCAGCAGGCTCGGCCGGTCAGAAATCGACCGCCAGCCCCTTCTTCTCCCAGTCGCCGAAACGGGTCGGTTCGGGACCGGTCGGACCGCCGTATTCCGTGTCCGCCTGAAGGGTCGTTTCCGCCGCGCGACGATCCGCCGCTTCCTGAAGCGCGCGCCGCGCGGCCTCGCTGAGCGGCCGTTCAGGCGTGGCGTGGGGCACGTCGGCGTTGAAAACGGGCGCTGCCGCCGGCGTTTCGTCGGCGTCATCCGGCGCGAGGGTGGGATGTTCGGTCACAGGGCGGCTCCCTTGAGGCTTGATGCGCCTTCTCTCAAATAGAGGTTCAAGCCCGTGACGCCAGACGGATCGGGAATGGAACCGCGATGAACCATCTGAAGACCTTCATTCTGTTGGCGGCGATGACGGCCCTGTTCGCAGGGGTCGGCTATATGATCGGTCGCGGCCCCGGCATGGCCATCGCCCTGCTGCTCGCGGGCGGGATGAATCTGTTCAGCTACTGGAACGCCGACAAGATCGTGCTGAAGATGTATCGGGCCCAGCCGGTCGACGAGCAGCACCCCAACGCCGTGGTCCGCAACTATGTCGCCGACGTGCGTCAGATGGCCCGCGACGCCGGCCTGCCCCAGCCGCAGGTCGCCATCATTCCCAATGATCAGCCCAACGCCTTCGCCACCGGCCGAAACCCCGAGAACGCCGCCGTCTGCGCCACCACCGGCCTGCTGGACATGCTGACGCGCGAGGAGGTGCGCGCGGTGATGGCGCACGAGCTGGCCCATGTGAAGAACCGCGACACCCTGATCATGACGGTGACGGCGACCATCGCCGGCGCCATCGCGGCCCTCGCCAACTTCGCCCTGTTCTTCGGCGGCAACGACCGCGAGCGGCCGGGCGGCGTCATTGGCACGATCGCCCAGATGCTGCTGGCGCCCATGGCCGCCGGTCTGGTACAGATGGCCATCAGCCGAGGCCGCGAATATGAGGCCGACCGCGTCGGCGCCGAAATCGCCGGCGATCCCCAGGCCCTGGCTTCGGCCCTGCAGAAGATCGACGCCTACGCCCGACGGATCACCAATCAGACGGCCGAGCGCAATCCGGCCTCGGGTCAGATGTTCATCATCAATCCGCTGGCGGGCCGTGGCGCGGACAATCTGTTCTCGACCCATCCGGCGACGGGAAACCGCGTCCGGGCCTTGATGGAGCTGGGCGCGAAGATGGGCATGCAGCCGCGCCACCGCACGCCGGACCTGACCCAGCCGCGCCCGGCCGCCGGTTTCACGACCACCGGCGTCCCGACCACTCCAACGGAGCCGCGCGGCCCCTGGGGGTGATGATGCGGGTGAACATGGGGCTGATCGTCGCGGCCTGAACGCCGTTTGCGGTTTGCACTCCGCGACCGGATCACATCAGATGCGCCCCTGTTCAGCCATCGGGCTTTCTTGGGGAAATCCATGTCGCGTCTGCTCGCCTTCGTCTCCGCCGCCGCTCTTCTCGCCACGCCGGTCGCCGCCCAGTCGGTGGACCGCGTCGCCGTCAACGGCATCATCGACCAGGGGCTGAACCACAGCCAAGTGATGCAGACCGCCGCCTATCTGACCGACCGGATCGGCGGACGGATGACCAACTCGCCCCAGATGCGCGAGGCCGAACGCTGGGCGCAGCAGCAGTTCCGCGACTACGGTCTGTCCGACGTGCGCGCCGAGGGGTTCGAGTTCGGCCGGGGCTGGTCCATCGTCCGCTCCAGCGCCCGAATGACCGCGCCGCGCCCGCTGGATCTGCGCGCCATCCCGGTGGCCTGGACGCCCTCGACCAATGGCGTGATAAGCGGCGGCGTGATCGTGGCCCCGATCTCCAAGGTCGAGGACTTCGACAAATGGCGCGGCAAGCTGGCGGGCAAGATCGTCATGCTGTCCCAGCCGGGCACGGGGTCGGAGCCGACCGAGCCGGCCTTCCGCCGCTGGACCAGCGCCGAACTGGCCGAGCGCAACACCTATAATCAGCCCCAGCATTCGCCGGCCGCCATCGAACGCTCGCTGAAGACCGTCAACTTCGCCAATCAGCTGGACGCCTTCCTGACCGAGCAGGGTGCCCTGGCCTGGGTGCGGATTTCCCAGCGTGACGGCGGCCTGCTGCACGGCACAGGCTACACCTATCAGGTCGGCGCCACGCCGAGGCTGGCGGGGATGGAGCTGGCGGCCGAGGATTATCGCCGTCTGGCGCGCCTCGCCCTGACCGACGCGCCGCCGACGCTGGAGCTGATGAGCGAGGTCCGCTTCCACGACGAGGACGTCAACGCCTACAACATCCTGGCCGACATCCCCGGCACGGCGCGCGGAACTGAATACGTCATGGCCGGCGCCCACCTGGACAGCTGGGTCGCCTCGGACGGGGCTGTCGACAACGCCGCCGGCAGCGCTGTGGTCATGGAGGCCGCCCGCATCCTGAAGGCGCTCAACGTCAAGCCCAAACGCACCATCCGTTTCGGCCTGTGGAACGGCGAGGAGCAAGGCATTCTGGGCTCTCTCGCCTATGTCGACCGTCATCTGGCGACGCGGGCTGCGTCGAACGATCCGGCGCTGGCGGGCCTGCCGGACAACCGCACCTGGCGCAGCCGCTGGCCGATCGAGCCGCGCGCCGGCTATCGCGATCTGGTCGCCTATTTCAATCTGGACAACGGCTCGGGCAAGATTCGCGGCATCAACGCCGAGGGCAATGTCGCCGCCGCCCCGATCTTCCAGGAATGGCTGGCGCCGTTCGCCAGCATGGGCGCGACGACGGTCTCGCTGCGCAATTCGGGCGGCACCGACCACGTCTATATGCAGACTGTCGGCGTGCCGGGATATCAGTTCATCCAGGACCCGCTCGACTATTCCAGCCGCCTGCACCACACCAGCATCGACAGCTACGACCACCTGAAGGCCGAGGACCTGCGTCAGGCGGCCATCATTCTGGCCAGCTTCCTGCTGAACGCCGCCAACCGCGACGAGCCCCTGCCCCGCATGCCGCTGCCGACCCAGCCCACGCCGAGCGATCCGTTCGAATATCCGGCGGCGGACTGAAAATGGCGCCCCTCTCCCGTTGGGAGAGGGCTTGAGCACACGGCGGCGCAGCCGTCGTCCTTGTGCGACCCGAAGGGCGGCGCGAAGCAGCCAAACGGTGAGGGTCGGCTGGTGCGATCTGGCCCACCATCCGACCCTCATCCGACCGGGCTCCGCCCGGCCACCTTCTCCCACCGGGAGAAGGGCTTAGAAAATCACGCGCGCTCGACGCACAGGGCCACGCCCATGCCGCCGCCGATGCACAGGGTCGCCAGACCCTTCTTCGCGCCCGACCGCTTCATCTCGAACAGTAGCGTCGTCAGGATACGCGCGCCCGAGGCGCCGATGGGGTGGCCGATGGCGATGGCGCCGCCGTTGACGTTGACCTTGGCCGGGTCGAGACCCAGTTCCTTGACCACGCAAAGGCTCTGGGCGGCGAAGGCCTCGTTGGACTCGACCAGATCCAGATCGGAAACGTCCCAGCCCGCCTTCTCGAGCGCCTTCTTCGACGCCGGGATCGGGCCGGTCCCCATGATCGACGGATCGACGCCGGCGGTGGCGTAGGAGGCGATGCGGGCCAGCGGCTCCAGGCCCCGCGCCTTGGCCTCGTCGGCGCTCATCAGCACCATGGCGGCGGCGCCGTCGTTCAGCCCGGACGCGTTGGCGGCGGTGACGCTGCCGTCCTTGGTGAAGGCGGGTTTGAGTTTCTGCATCAGCTCCAGCGTCGCGCCATGGCGGATGTATTCGTCCTTGTCGACCGTCACATCGCCCTTGCGCCCCGGGATGACGACCGGCGTGATCTCGTCATCGAACTTGCCGGCGTTCTGGGCCGCCTCGGCCTTGTGCTGGCTGGCTAGCCCGAATTCGTCCTGCGCGTTGCGGCTGATGGACCATTTTTCGGCGATGTTCTCGGCCGTCTGACCCATGTGATAGCCGTTGAAGGCGTCCCACAGGCCGTCCTTGACCATGGTGTCGACCAGGGCGACGTCGCCCATTTTGTGACCGCCGCGTAGCTGTTGGGCGTGCGGCGCCTGGCTCATGCTCTCCTGGCCGCCGGCGACGACGATCCTGGCGTCGCCCAGAGCGATCTGCTGGGCGGCGATGGCGACGGCGCGAAGGCCCGAGCCGCAGATCTGGTTCAGGCTCCAGGCGGCGGCTTCCTTTCGAACGCCCGCGCCGACGGCGGCCTGGCGCGCAGGGCCCTGACCGGCGGCGGCCTGCAACACATGACCCAAAATCACCTCATCGACCTCGTCGCCGGAGACACCGGCCCGTTCCAGCGCCGCCTTGATGGCGATCTCGCCCAGCTTGGACGCCGGAAGGGACGACAGGGCGCCCAGAAAGGAGCCGACCGGGGTGCGCGCGGCGGAAACGATGACGACGTCGGTCATGGGATTTCACTCTTTGAAGAATAATTCGGCGTGACCGTTTTGCCGCATTGCAGCGCGTTCGTCACCTGCGACGACATGGACAGGGCGCGATTCAGCCAATCGTCACCCTGTCGGCGCATTGTCGGGGAACGATAGAGGCGATCGACGGATTGGAAGGTCCATGCTGCGCACGCTGAAACGTCTTGCCACCCACGTCTGCACGCCGGACGAGCTGGACATGATCGAGCACTATCCGACGCGCGCGGAAAAGCTGGCGGATCTGTGGGTTCACGTCGTCGGCCTGATGCTGGCGGCGGTCGGCGGCATCATCCTGGCGGGTCTGGCCGGGGTCTATGCGGGGATCGGCGGCGTGATGGCCACCGCCATCTACGCCCTGTGCCTCGTCGGCATGCTGACAGCCTCGACCATCTACAACTGGACCAACCCCTGCGCCGCGCGGCCCGTGCTGCGGCGGCTGGACGAGGCGGCGATCTTCCTGATGATCGCCGGCAGCTACACCCCCTTCACCACCCAACGGTTCGAGGGTCTGTGGGCCATCGGCTTCACCACCCTGATCTGGACCCTGGCCTTCCTGGGCGCCGGGGTGAAGCTGTTCGCGCCGCGCATCTCGGACAAGTTCTGGAGCGGCGTCTATGTCGTCTTCGGCTGGCTAGCGGTCGCGGCGCTGAAGCCGATGGTCGAGACGGTGCATCCGATCGCCCTGGCCCTGCTGGTTATCGGCGGCCTGATCTACACCGCCGGCGTCTTCGTCTTCATCAGCCCGCGCGTGAAGTTCCGCCGCGCCATCTGGCACGGGTTCGTCGTCACCGGCGCCACGGTCCACTGGACGGCGGTGCTGGTCGGCGTCGTGCTGGCCCCGGCCATGAGCCACTGATCGATCGTCCGTTCCCGGCGGTTTCTCTCCCTCTGGCGCATCGTGTCGCAACGGAGGATAGTGACGCGTTGCAACATCGCGAGAACAAGCGTGGCTGACGAAAAGACCATGGGTGGAAAGACCGGCGACAACGCTCAGGTCGTCATCAAGAAGTATGCGAACCGCAGGCTCTACAACACGCGGACCAGCGCCTATGTGACGCTGGAAGACCTGGCGACCATGGTGCGCGAGGGGACCGAGTTTGTCGTCTATGACGCCAAGACCAACGACGACCTGACCCGCCAGATCCTGACCCAGATCATCTTCGAGGAAGAGAGCCGGGGCGAGGCCTTGCTGCCGGTTCAGTTCCTGCGCCAGCTGATCGGCTTTTACGGCGGTCGGATGCAGGGCGTCCTGCCCTCCTATCTGGAGATGTCCTTGGCCAACTTCGGTCGCCAGCAGGAGCAGTTCGCCAGTCAGATGGGCCGCGCCTTCGGCACCGGCGCGAGCGCGACCCTGATGGAGGACGCCGCGCGCGCCAACATGGCGATGTTCGAGCGCGCCATGCAGATGTTCCCAGCCTTCACCTATCCGCGCGCAGAGCCGACGCCCGCCGCGTCCGATGACAAGGCCGAGCCGGCCCCGCCGCCCGAGGCGCCCGACGCCCTGGACGAGATGCGTCGCCAGATGGACGAGATGCGTCGTCAGATCGAAAAGCTGGCGGGCGGCAAGAGCAAATGACCGATCGGATCCAGGCTGTCGGCGGACCGGACAGAGTGGATCGCCGCGAAGGCGAACGCCGCGAGCGCGAGCGGCGCGCCCGATCCGCCTCGCGCGCCCTGGTCCCCGTCGATGCGCCTGAGATGGTCGAGCCCCAACCGGCCCCGGCAAGAGCTGCCGTCCTCCCGACGCCCGAGCCCGGCGCCGCCGCCTTCATCGCCCAGCAGATGGGCCAGAGCGGGCAGAAACGCGGCCTGCGCGGCGGCCCGCCGGTGCTGGATGCAGCCCGCTCCGCCTACCTCGGAGCCGAATATTCGGGCGCGGCCGAGCGTCGTCCGAAAACGGGCAAGACCGCCAAGACCGACATCTGAGCTGACGCCGCTCGGGCGGCACGGGGTTTGCTGGGGGCGAGACAGAACGCCCTCAGCCGGACCCGCCCATGCCCGCCGTCTTCACCCTGGCCGCCAAAGCCTTCGACGTCGCCGTCGTCGCCCTGATCTTCACGGCATTTTCGTAGCGCTACCGCGCTTCGCGCTGCTTGAGCGCATGTTTCTTGGGGCCTACCGCGCTTTGCGCGACTTGAGGCCGTTTGGCTCATGCCCCGCCGAAATCGAAATCCTTGCGCGACGCGATGATGGTCACGATGAAGCCGGCCAGGACGTCCAGCAGGATCATGATGACGATCAGGAAGAAGGTCGAGGTCGCGAACCCCGGCAGCAGCAGGAACTCCACCAGCACGCCGATAAACAGGATCATCGACAGGGCGTGATTGATGATGGCGATCCGCTGGCTGGAGGTCGACTTCACCAGTTCGAAGAACAGCAGGATCAGACCCAGAAACAGGATCAGGTCGCCCGATCCGATCGTCCATTGCGCGCCCGAGGTCATCGTGACGGAAAACAGCGGATCGCGCAGCAGCACGTCCGCCTGCACCATCCCCGCCCCGCTCGGCGCGCCGAACAGCACCACGATATTGTAGAGCACCACCGGGATCAGCAGCAGCGGAATGGCGAGCAGCATGGACGGTCCTCTTCGCAGCCGGTCCAACGGCTACGCCTGTTCACCTTGATTTAGCGCCGTTTGCGAAACGCCGCCACAAGCGTTCAGCGCTTGGGAAATCCGCCAGCCCGGCTGAGCGCCGACGGTGCCGGCCGGCCGATGGCCTCGCCGATCCAGCGCGCCGTCGCGATCAGGGCGTCCAAGTCATAGCCGGTCTCGAACCCGGCCCGCGCCAGCATATAGACCAGGTCCTCGGTGGCGATGTTTCCCGTGGCGCCCGGCGCGAACGGGCAGCCGCCGATCCCCCCGACCGAGGCGTCCAGCACGTCGATCCCCGCCTCGACGCCCGCATAGGCGTTGGCCAGGCCGGTGTTGCGGGTGTCGTGGAAGTGCAGGCGCAGGGTCGCGTCGGGCGCGGCCGCCCTGGCCGCCTCGACTTTGCGCGTCACCGCCCAGGGATCGCCCGCGCCGATGGTGTCGGCCAGCCCGATTTCGCCGACGCCCATCTCGGCGATGGCGCCGACCATGTCCGAGACCTGATCGATGGAAACCTCGCCGTCGAACGGACAGCCCCAGACGCAGGAGATCATGGCCGACAGCGACGGCGCGCCCTCGCTGGCCTCGGCGTTGTGGCGGCGGGCGACGATCTCGCCCAGCATGGCCAGTTGATCCTTCACCGCCAGGCCCTGGTTCTTCAGGCCGAAGCCGTCTGTGGCGGCGACCGAGACGTTGACCTCGTCCACCCCGGTCGCCAGCGCCCGATCATAGCCCTTGCCGTTCAACACCAGGCCGATGCGGCTGCGCCCCGCCTCGTGCGGCAGGTCGGCCATGACCTCTTCAGCGCCAGCCATCTGCGGCACATATTTGGGATGGACGAAGGAGACGGCCTCGATCCGTTTCGCCCCCGCCTGCTCAAGCCGTCGCACAAGATCGGCGCGGACGGCGGGCTCAAGCACCGCCTTTTCGTTCTGCAACCCGTCACGCGGCCCGACTTCGACGATCTGGATGAAACGGCCCATCACTCGGCTCCCGCTGCGGCGTTACCGTTCCCATTCCCGTTTCGGGGCGGCGGCGCATAGACGGTCAGGCTGACCGGATCGCCCGCCGAATAGTTGTAGCCGTTGACCGTCCCGACCGCGCGACCCGACACGCCCAGACGCGCCGCGGCCGCACGGAAGGCTTCGGCATCGCGTCCCTCGACAATGGCGGGCCGCCCCTCGGCCAGGGCCTCGGCCGCGCCTTGGGCGTCGGTCAGGTCGGTGTCGCGCCCGGTCAGGAAGACGAAGCTGGGTTCATGGAAGCCGGTGATCGCCACCGGCCCCGGCGTGCGGCCCTGACGCGGATGCAGGTCCGCCGCCTCCAGCGCCTTTTCAAGCTGGGGCGCGATGGCCAGGGGCCGCAGTTGGCGGATCGTGCCCGACAGGGCCGCATGCGCCACGATCCCGAACGCCAGCGAGGCGACCAGAGCCGCGACCGGCGCGCGATTCAGCAGAAGGAAGCCCCCCATCGCCCCCGCCGCCAGCGCCATGACCACTGTCAGCGCCGCCCAGGTCTGGGCCGTCGAGGTGCCATAGACGGTCAGTCCATAGACGGTAATGCCGATGATCAGCAGGGCCGCGAACGCGCCCAGCACCGCGCCGGTGATGCGCGAGACCTTGCCGATGGGCTGGGCCAGGGCGGCGGCCGCCAGCAGGGCCAGCGCCCCAAAGGTCGGCAGGGTGTAGTGCCACAGCTTGGTCGGCGCCAGTTCGAACATCAGCCAGCCCGGGACCAGCCAGCAGACCAGAAACCGGATCGCCGGCTCGGCCCGTCGGCTCCAGCCCGTCGACACGGCGGCGGGCAACAGCAGGGTCGAGGGGAAGAACAGCAGGGGCGCCAGCAACAAATACATGCCGGGGAAGCCCGAATGGCTTTCGTGCGCGCCGGCGATCTTGGGCGCCAGGTCCCCGCCGATGGCCTCGCGCCAGAAACCGCCGTCGGTGGCGATGGTGATGGCGATGGCCCACGGTCCGACCATCAGGGCGACCAGCGGCAAGCCCCACCCCCAGCCGAGGCGATACAGCCATTTGATGTTCCGATCCCAGATCGACAGGGCGATGATCGCCAGGGCCACGACCAGGAACCCGATCGGTCCCTTGATCAGGATCGACAGACCGATCCCGATCCAGAACAGCAGCTTGTGCGGCCGGATCGGTCGTTCGCCCGCCTTCGTCGCCATATAAATACGCGCCAGCGCCGCCATGGCCAGGGTCGTCGCCCCGCACAGCATGGCGTCGGTCTTGGCGATGCCCGCCTCGGTCGATAGCAGGAAGGTCGCCCCCATGATGGCCCCGCCGAAGAAGCCGACCCGGCTGCCCAGCATGGCCGAGCCCGCCCAGGCCACGGCCCAGGCCGCCAGCATGGCGCCCAGCAGGGACGGAATGCGATAGGGCGCGATTTCGCGGTCCTCGACATCCGAGGTCAGGCCCACGGCGATCGCCTGCATCCAGTAGATGCCGACCGGCTTCTTCCAGCGCGGCTCGTCCTGATAGCGGATATCGACATAGTCGCCGCTTTCCAGCATCTGGGACGTGGCCTGGGCGAACCGGCTCTCGTCGCGATCCAGCGGCGGCAGCAGCAGCACGCCCGGCAGCCCGGCGATCAGCGTCAGCAGGGCCGCGAGAACCGGCCCGCGCCAGCCGGCGATGCGGCCATCCAGATCGAAAGTCTTCATTTCAGACTCCTTACACGGCGACCACGCCTGCGTCAGCCGTCTCCCCTAAGCTCTCGTTATCCTCTATGGAGCGCCGATGACCCCCGAAACGCCCGAAATCTCCGTCGTCGTTCCCGTCCATGACGAGGCGGGCGCCGCCGTGCCCCTGGCGCGCGAGATCGCCGCCGCCTTCGCCGGCCGTTCGTACGAGATGATCTTCGTGGACGATGCGTCCAGGGACGCGACCTTGGCCGAGTTGAAGGCGGCCATGGCCGAACTGCCAGCGCTCCGCGTGCTGGCCCACGGGACCAATGCGGGCCAGAGCCGGGCGGTTCGAACCGGCGTCCTGGCCGCGCGCGCGCCGGTCGTGGTGACGATGGACGGCGACGGCCAGAACCCGCCGGCCGATGCGCCCCGCTTGGTCGATGCGCTTCTGTCCGCCCCCGGCGACGTGGGCCTGGTCGGCGGCCGTCGCGCCAAACGCCAGGATACCGAGGCCAAGCGCCAGGCCTCGATCTGGGCCAACCGCATCCGCCGCAAACTGCTGGGCGACGACGCCGACGACACCGGCTGCGGGCTGAAGGCCTTCCGCCGCGACGTCTTCCTGCGCCTGCCCTACTTCGATCACATCCACCGCTACCTGCCGGCCTTGATGATCCGCGAGGGATTCAAGAACCAGTATCTCGACGTGGACCACCGCCACCGCGAGGTCGGCCGCTCGAAATACACCAACTGGGGCCGCCTGCGCGCCTCGGTCTCGGATCTCCTGGGCGTGATGTGGCTGAAGACGCGGTCCCGCAAGCCGGGCGCGATTTCGGAGTTCTAGAACGCGGTCTCCTCCCCACCTCGTGGGGAGGTGGTGCCACGCCTCTTGGCGTCGTGACGGAGGGGCTGGCGCCGCATCTCCGACATGGGCGTGACTTCAAGACCCCCTCCACCCCGCTACGCGCGGTCCCCCTCCCCGTTCGCAGGGAGGAGACATGAAAAAAGGGCGGGACCTTGCGGTCCCGCCCTTCTGCATTTCAGCGTCGGAAGGCTTGGACTTAGAAGTCCATGCCGCCCATGCCGCCCATGCCGCCCATGTCGGGAGCCGCAGCGCCGCCCGACTTCTTGGGAGCGTCGGCGACGGCGGCTTCCGTCGTGATCAGGATGCCGGCGACCGAAGCGGCGTCTTGCAGGGCCGTGCGGACGACCTTGGCGGGGTCGATGACGCCCATCTGCACCAGATCGCCGTACTCTTCGGTTTGCGCGTTGAAGCCGAACGAGGACTGGTCGTTTTCCAGCACCTTGCCGACGACGATCGAGCCTTCGACGCCTGCGTTTTCCGAGATCTGACGGATCGGAGCCTGCAGGGCGCGACGGATGATGGCGATGCCGGCGTTCTGGTCGGCGTTGTCGCCCTTGACGTCGGCCAGGATTTTGGAGGCCTTCAGCAGGGCGATGCCGCCGCCCGGAACGATGCCTTCGTCAGCTGCGGCGCGCGTGGCGTTCAGGGCGTCGTCGACGCGGTCCTTCTTTTCCTTCACTTCGACTTCAGTCGAACCGCCGACGCGCAGGACTGCAACGCCGCCGGCCAGCTTGGCCAGACGTTCCTGCAGCTTTTCCTTGTCGTAGTCCGAGGTGGTGTCTTCGATCTGGCGCTTGATCTGGGCCACGCGGGCTTCGATCTCGTCCTTGCCGCCGACGCCTTCGACGATGGTGGTGTCGTCCTTGGTGATCGAGACCTTCTTGGCCTTGCCGAGCATGTCGAGCGTGACGCTCTCAAGCTTGATGCCCAGGTCTTCCGAGATAACCTGGCCGCCCGTCAGGATGGCGATATCTTCCAGCATGGCCTTGCGGCGGTCGCCGAAGCCCGGAGCCTTGACGGCGGCGACGCGCAGGCCGCCGCGCAGCTTGTTGACGACCAGGGTCGCCAGGGCTTCGCCTTCGATGTCCTCGGCGATGATCAGCAGCGGACGGCCCGACTGCACCACGGCTTCCAGGATCGGCAGCATGGCTTGCAGCGAGGTCAGCTTCTTCTCGAACAGCAGGATGAGCGGCTCTTCGAGTTGGGCCTCCATCTTGTCGGCGTTGGTGATGAAGTAGGGCGACAGGTAGCCGCGGTCGAACTGCATGCCTTCGACGACGTCGACGGTGGTGTCGGCGGTCTTGGCTTCCTCGACGGTGATGACGCCTTCGTTGCCGACCTTGGCCATCGCCTGGGCGATCAGCTCACCGATTTCGGAGTCGCCGTTGGCCGAGATCGTGCCGACCTGGGCGATTTCCGAGTTGTTGGAGACCGGCTTGGAGTTGGTCTTGATCTCTTCCAGCACCAGGCCGACGGCCTTGTCGATGCCGCGCTTCAGATCCATCGGGTTCATGCCGGCGGCGACGGCCTTCAGGCCCTCTTGCACGATGGCCTGAGCCAGAACGGTCGCAGTGGTGGTGCCGTCGCCCGCCTTGTCGTTCGTCTTCGAAGCGACTTCGCGGATCATCTGGGCGCCCATGTTCTCGAAGGCGTCTTCCAGCTCGATCTCTTTGGCGACCGACACGCCGTCCTTGGTCGAGCGCGGGGCGCCGAAGGACTTCTGGATCACGACGTTGCGGCCCTTGGGACCCAGGGTCACCTTGACGGCGTTGGCGAGGACGTTGACGCCGCGCAGCATCTTGTCGCGCGCGTCGGTGTTGAACTGTACGATTTTAGCGGCCATGCGGGCAGCTCCTATCTATATGGATTGATTGAAGAACGTCGGACGTCGGGTGCTTAGGACAGCACGCCCAGGACGTCGGATTCCTTCATGATGATCAGGTCTTCGCCGTCGATCTTCACTTCCGTGCCCGACCACTTGCCGAACAGGATGCGGTCGCCAGCCTTCAGCTCAAGAGCATTGACCTTGCCTTGGTCGTCGCGGGCGCCAGGGCCGACGGAGACGACTTCGCCTTCCTGCGGCTTTTCCTTGGCGGTGTCGGGGATGATGATGCCACCCTTGGTCTTGGATTCTTCTTCAACGCGCTTGACCAGCACGCGGTCGCCGAGCGGACGGAACGCCATCGGACTTCTCCCTGTAAAACCCCCGGATCGGGGCGTTTTTGAAACGGTGTGCGGCGCTCTCGCGATCGCCGTTTTGGCAGCCGACCAGCGAGAGTGCTAACGCGAGCGGGAGTTAGGCAGAGGCAGGGTCATCGTCAAGCGGCGGCGATGGATCGCCGCGCGAATTCTCTGTGACAAATGAACCGAAAATGAATGCCGACCTCCGGGGTCGTTCAAACTGGCGGCGATAGAACCTGTTCAACGCTGGCTGCCTTCCCTGGTGCGGGAGCGCAGATCGGCAGAGAACGAAGGAGACCAAAATGTCCAAGCTGCTGAAGATCACTGCGGTCGCCGCCGCCCCCGTCGTGGCCCTGAGCCTGATGGCCGCCCCGGCCTCGGCCCAGTCGCGCGATCGCGACAATACCAGCCGCAACGCCCTAATCGGCGCGGCGGTCGGCGGTTTGGCCGGCGCCCTCTACGGCAATGGGGACGGTCGCTACATCGCCGGCGGCGCCTTGGCCGGTGCGGCCGTCGGAGCCGTGGCCTCCTCGAACCGCGGCTCGGGCTGCGAATACTACCGCGGCGGCCAATGCTACCGTAACCAGGGTCACTGGGAGCGCGAGCACGGTATCGATCGCAGCCGCTCTGGCTACGACTATCGCTACGATGGCCGCCGTTACGACTCGCGCTACGACCGCCGCGACTACCGCTACGATCGCGACTACCGCTACGATCGCCGCTGGTAACTGGCGAGGATCTTCAAAAGGAAAGGCCCGACCGCCCGGTCGGGCCTTTTTCACGTCAGCCCATCAGGCGGCGCATCAGGGCCGACGTGGACGGATCCAGGTCCATCGAGGGGCCGCCCGCGTCGACGTCCTTCAGGATCGCCTTTGCCAGGACCTTGCCCAGTTCGACGCCCCATTGGTCGAAGCTGTTGATGTCCCAGATCACGCCCTCGACGAAGGTCTTGTGCTCATACAGGGCCAGAAGCGCGCCCAGGGTCTCGGGCGTCAGCCGCTCCATGACGATGGCCGTCGACGGACGGTTGCCGGTGAAGGTGCGGTGGGACGCCAGGCGCGTCGCCTCCTCATCCGACAATCCTTGAGCCAACCCCTCGGCCTTGGCGGCCTCGGTCGTCTTGCCCAGCATCAGGGCCTGGCCCTGGGCCAGGGCGTTGGACCAGAGCGGCGATTCCGGCGCATCCGCATGCGTTTTGGCGACGATCACGAACTCCGCCGGCACGACCTCCGGCCCTTGGTGGATCTGCTGGAAGAAGGCGTGCTGGCCGTTGGTGCCGGGCTCGCCGAAGACAACGGGGCAGGTCTGGCGCATCACCGGCGCGCCGTCGCGATGCACCCGCTTGCCGTTCGACTCCATCTCCAGCTGCTGCAGGAAGGACGGCAGGCGACGCAGGGCGTGGGCGTAGGGGGCGACGGTGCGGGCGGGCCGGTTGAGGCCATCGACGTTGAACATCTGGGCCAGGGCCAGAAGGATCGGCCCATTCCGCTCCAGCGGGGCCGACACGAAATGATCGTCCATCGCGGCGGCGCCCGCCAGCATCCGTTCGAACACGTCCCAGCCCAGGGCGATGCCGCACGACAGGCTGACCGCCGACCACAGGGAATACCGCCCACCGACCCAGTCCCGGAAGGCGAACGTCCGACCGCAGCCGAAGGCTGCCGCCTTGTCCGGCGCCGCCGTCACGCCGATGAAGTGTTTCGTCATCCCCTCGGCCGGCAGCGACGCCGCCAGCCAGGCCTTCGCCGCCTCGGCGTTGGCCAGGGTTTCCTGCGTCGTGAAGGTCTTGGACACGACCACCACCAGGGTGGTTTCGGGATCGAGGCCCGTCAGCGCCTCGGCCATGTCGCGCGGATCGATGTTGGCGACGAAGCGTAGGTCGATGGCCGGGTCCAGCGGGCGCAGCGCATCCCAGACCACGCGCGGCCCCAGGTCCGACCCGCCGATGCCGACATGGACGATCGCCTCGAACTTACGCCCCGTCGCGCCCGCCTCTGCGCCCGACCGCACCGCGTCGGCATAGGCCTTCATGTCCGCTCGCACGGCGTCCACCTCGGCCGAGACCGGCTCGCCCAGGGCCTTAAAGTCGGCGCCCGGCGCGGCGCGCAGAGCCGGGTGCAGCACCGCCCGCCCTTCGGTCAGATTGACGGCCTCGCCGGCGAAGAGGGCCGCGCGACGTCCCTCGACATCGCTGGCGCGCGCCAAGTCCAGACAGGCGTCGAAGGCTGCGCGGGTCCAGCTCTGTTTCGACAGGTCCAGATAGAGCCCCGCCGCCTCGACCGACATCCGTGCAAGCCGGTCGGGATCGGCGGCGAACTGATCGACGATCCGCGCGGAGGCGGCCTCGGCGGCGGCTTGGTCGAAGGCGGTCCAGGCGGCGTCGCAGGTCATCGTCGTCTCCATCGGGAATGACAGGGTAAACACTCGTTTACGGCTGGGGCGTATTCAGGTTCAACGTCCCAGCGGACGCTGAAACAGGAAGTCACCTCCATGTCCTGCGGCCTTGCTCTCACGATCGCCCTGGCGATGTCCAATCCCTCGGTGGCCCTGGCCGCCGAACAGCCGGCCGCCGCGCCCGGCGCGCCGGTCTCGGTGGCGGGCGAGCCGCTGTTCGCCGACATCATCTCGCGCTCGGCCAGCCTGAAGGCCGTGGTCGACGGTTGGGCCGCCGCCAAGGCCGCAGACGACGCCGCCTTCTTCACCAGCCAGGCCTTCACCGGATTCAAGGCCCAGGCGGAACAGTTGGCCGCCCTGGACATGCAGGGCCACCTGATCCTGAAGGAACGCGGCACCGACGGCGATCTGAAATGCATCCTGCGCGGCATTTCCGAGGACATGCCCAAGAAGGTTCAAGCCGTTCAGGCCGCCGCCAACCCGGCCGAACGCGCCACAGCCCTGTCGGAACTGTCCTATCTGCTGAACGACAACGTCGAAGTCATCACCGCCCCGCCCAAGCCGGAAGTCTGACGCCTTCTAGAGAGCGGCCAGCGCCTCCAGTACGCCCTTGCCGTAGCGATCCAGCTTGGACTGACCGACGCCGGAAATGGCGCCCAGACTGTTCAGGTCGCCCGGCTCGGCTTGGGCGATCTCCAGCAGCGTCCGGTCCTGGAAGATGACATAGGGCGGGACGTGCTGTTCCGAGGCGCGGTCGCGGCGCCAGGCGCGCAAGGCCTCGAACCGGGCGCGGACGTCCGCGTCCATCGTCTCCAGCGCCGCATTGCGCCCTTCGCCCGATCGGTCACGACGGCGCGGGGCCGTATCGGCCCTCAGCGGCGCGCGACGCACCTCGATCTGGCGCTCGCCGCGATAGACGGCCCGCACCGCCTCGGGATCGCCCAGCCCGACCAGCGGCTTACCGTCATTGGGATCCTCGGCCAGCAGACCTTCGAACAGCAGGTGATCGACGATCTCGCGCCAGCTGTTCAGCGAAATCTCGCGCCCGATGCCCCAGGTGGACAGTTGCTGCTCCCACGGCTGCACGTCCTTGGTGCGGGCGGTTAGGTGATCGACGACGCGATTGCGCCCGAACCGGCCGCCTAAGCGCTGCACCGCCGCCAACGCCTTCTGGGCCGGGACGGTCGCATCATAAAGCTGGGGCGGGTCGCCGCAGATGTCGCAGACGCCGCAAGGCTGGGCGTCATGCTCGCCGAAGTATCGCCGCACGGCCTGGGCGCGACAGACGGCGCCGTCCAGCATGGCGAACAGCTGACGGGTCTTCCTGACCTGGACCGATTTGACCTCCTCGGCCATCGGGCGGCTATCCAGCCGACGCAAGGACCAGGCGATGTCGGACGGCCCATACAGGGTGATGCCCTCGGCCGGTTCGCCGTCGCGCCCGCCCCGGCCGATCTCCTGCCAATAGGCCTCCAGGCTGCCCGGCGGATCGGCGTGGATGACGAAGCGGACATCGGCCTTGTCGACGCCCATGCCGAAGGCGATGGTGGCGACCATCACGGCGCCCTCTTCGGCCAGGAAGCGTTCCAGCCGGCGGTCACGCTCCTTCGTGTCCATGCCGGCGTGATAGGCGATGGCGTTGGTCCCGGCGTCGCGCAGCGCCTGGGCCACGCGGTCGCAGCCGTCGCGGCTGCCGCAATAGACCACGCCCGACTTGCCCCGCCGTTCGCGCACCAGTTCGATGACGCGGGCGTCGGTCTTGGCGCGAGATGCGCTCTCCTTGCGCTCAGCCGAAAGCTGCAGGTTCGGACGCGCGAAGCTGTCGACGAAGACCGTCGCCTCTTCCAGCCGAAGCGAGCGCAGGATGTCGTCGCGCGTGCGGGCGTCGGCGGTCGCCGTCACCGCGATGCGCGGGACATCGGGAAACCGCTCGGCCAGCAGACCCAGGTTGCGATAGTCGGGGCGGAAGTCGTGGCCCCATTGCGAGACGCAGTGCGCCTCGTCGATGGCGATCAGGCTGAGCGGCAGTTCCGCCAGCCGGTCCATCATGGCGCCCGCCGCCAGGCCTTCGGGCGAGACATAGAGCAGGTCCAGCCCCCCCGACCGCGCCGCCGCCCAGATGGCCGAACGCTCGTCCAGAGACACGCCAGAATCCAGCCGCGCCGCCGCGACGCCCTGCTGCTTCAACGCCTCGACCTGATCGGTCATCAGGGCGATCAGCGGCGACACCACCAGCCCCAGTCCGGGGCGCAGGATGGCCGGGATCTGATAGCAGACGCTCTTGCCGCCGCCGGTCGGCAGGACGGCCAGCACATCGCCGCCCGACAGGATCCGCTCGACCACCTGCCCCTGCAGCCCCCGGAAGTCGGCGTGCCCCCAGACGCGCGCCAGCAACGTCCGCGCGTCGTTCAGGTCAGGCGTATCGGTGCGGGAGAACTGGGGGCGCGTGGCCGGCATCCTTAAGCTGTGCACTCTTTGTTCCCAAACAGAAGACGCCGCCGGCCGCGAAGGCGACCGGCGGCGGCGTCATAGGGGGAGGGTTTAGTGGGCGGGCGCTTCGGCGAACTGGCCGCCGACGCGGTAGCGCCACAGATAGGATGGGGCGATCGCCGCCATGCCGGCCGGATGGTCGATGCCCAGATCGCTGAGGCCGAACGCATCGGCGGCGACTACATTGTCCTTCTCCAGCATCAGCACCTGATCGCGCGTCAGCGGCGGCGTGAGCCCGACGAACCGGCTCAGTTGCAGCAGCGAACCCAGGGGCTTGGCGACGCTGAAGGGCACCGAAACCAGCATCCGGTCGCGACCCGTCTCACGCCGCACCAGCTCCAGCACTTCCCGGAAGGTGTAGAGGCTCGGCCCGCCCAGTTCATAGGTGCGGCCGGCCGCGTCCGCGCGGGTCACGCCGCGCGCGATGGCCTCGGCGACGTCGCCGACATAGACCGGCTGGAACCGGGTCTCGCCGCCGCCGATCAGCGGCAGGGCCGGCGCCATCGTCGCCATCGCGGCGAAGCGATTGAGGAAGCTGTCGCCCGCGCCGAAAACCAGCGACGGACGCAGGATCACCGCATCCGGATAGACGGCGCGAACGGCCGCCTCGGCCTGGGCCTTGGTGCGACCATAGGCCGAAGGGCTGGCGGCGTCGGCGCCGATGGCGGAGATCTGGACCAGGCGCTCAACGCCCGCCGCCTTGGCGGCCTCGGCGATGGTCTTGGCCGCCTCGGTGTGGACGGCGTCGAAGCCGCGCTTGCCGCCTGCGTCATGCAGCACGCCGACCAGATTGACGACGGCGTCCGCGCCGCGCACGGCCTGCGCCACATCCGCCGGGTTGGTGATGTCGCAGCGCATGAACTGGATCTGTCCGGGATCGCCAAGCGGCTGGATCTCGATCGCCAGGACCGGGTTGCGCACGGCGACCCGAATGCGCCAGCCGCGACGCGCCAGGGCGCGCACCGCCTGCGACCCGATAAAGCCCGAACCTCCGAAGAGGGTCACGACGCCGGGGGCGAGGTCAGCCATGGGGAAAGCTCCAGTCGAAATCCGTTTCGGCGGGATAGACGATAGGGCGCCGCACCGCAACGCGAGCCTTCACGGTCACGCTGGCGTTCGACGCGCGGCCGCCCATCTGAGGCGGATGAAGCTTTTCACCATTGGCTACGAGGGCGCGACCCAGGCCGACGTCATCGCGCGGCTGAAGACGGCCGGCGTGCAGACCCTGGTCGATGTCCGCGCGGTCGCCGCATCCCGCCGCGCCGGCTTTTCCAAGACGATCCTGGGCGAGAGTCTGAAGGCCGAAGGGATCGACTATGTCCACCTGCGCGGGCTGGGCACGCCCAAGGCGGGACGTGACGCGGCGCGCAAGGGCCGTGTCGACGAAATGCGCGCCATCTTCGCCGATCACCTGGCCGAACCCCAGGCGCAGGTCGAGTACGAGCGGCTGAAGGCGCTGGCGGTCGACAAACCCGTCGCCCTGCTGTGCTTTGAGGCCGACCACGCCGGCTGCCACCGCGCCGTCCTGGCGGAACGACTGTCGGAGGAAACCGGCGTGGCGGTCGTGGACATCTAGCCTTACGGCCGTCCGACCAGCTGATCGACCGAACCGCTGGTGACCGGGTGATAGAGCGGCCGGGCCTCGGCGTAGATGCGTCGCGCATTGCCGCGCCCCCATTCGCCCTCGTTCCACAGGGTCTGGAACAGCGGCAGGACGAACTTGCGACGCCCCTGGCTGGTCAGGAACTTCTCGGCCGTGGCGACCGACGGCTGATAGCGATGGGCCAGGGCGATCTGCAGCCAGGCGAAGGTCAGTTCGGCGTTGCCTTCGTTCGCCAGGTTCAGCGTCCGCTCCAGATCGGCCAGCTGCGCATTCGTCAGCCAGTCGCCCCCCGCCCGCAGACCCTCGGGCCGCCAGCCCAGGAAGCGCTGGCGCTGCTGGGTGTTCCAGTCCGCCCACGGAATTGCCGAGGCCGGTCCCTTGTCCTTGAAGAAGGCGACGGCGGCCGCATCCACCGGCTCGAAGGCGTGGGACACCGGCGCCACGGCGTTGGATGGCAGGCCGGGCTGATAGACCCAGGCGTCCATCTGCAGCTGACTTTCCAGCGCCGCGTCGCCCTTGATCAGATTGTCGCGGATGTCCTTCAGGAACATGGCCGTCGTCATGGGGCGATAGGCGTTGCGGTCGAAATAGCCGCGCAGCCAGGCGTCGAACCGATCCCGTCCGACGGTGCGTTCGATTGTCCGCAGGAACAGGGCGCCCTTCTCGTAGGCGATGTCGTTCATGCCGTCGTCGGGATCGCGGCCCTTCAGGTCCAGGTGCAGGCGGGTATCCGCCGCCGGCAAGGACTTCAGCGTGTCCTGAAGGCTGTCCCAGCCCAGCACCTGCTCCTGCATGGCGCGGTCATGACCATAGACCGACTCCATGATCCGGTTCTCGAAATAGACGGTGAAGCCCTCGTTCAGCCAGAAGTCGTTCCAGGTCGCGTTGGTCACCAGATTGCCCGACCAGGAGTGCGCCAGCTCGTGCGCGACCAGCGACACCAGCGAGCGATCGCCGGCGATGATGGTCGGGGTGGCGAAGGTCAGTTTCGGGTTCTCCATCCCGCCGAACGGGAAGGAGGGCGGCAGGACCAGGAGGTCGTAGCGGCCCCAGCGATAGGGGCCGTACAGCTTCTCGGCCGCCGTCACCATCTGGGCGGTCGGCTCCAGCTCCCATTGGGCGGCGCGCAGGCGGCTGGGCTCGGTCCAGACCCCGGTGCGGCCGTCGAACGGCGCAAAGGCGATATCGCCGACGCCCAGCGCGATCAGATAGGGCGGGATCGGATTGTCCATCCGGAAGCGCCAGGTCTTCATCCCGTTTGCGGCTCGCTCGCCGTTGGGCGTCAGATGATCGGCGCTCATGACCACCGTCAGGTCTTCGGGCGCGGTGATGCGGGCCGAATAGGTCTGGCGGATGCCGGGGCTGTCCTGGGTCGGGACCCAGGTGCGGGTCAGGATCGCCTGGCCCTGGCTGAACAGATAGGGCTTCTGTCCACCTGCCGTCTGGCTGGGGCTCAGCCATTGCAGGGCCGCCGCGTTGGGGCGGGTCGAATAGCGGATGGTGATCTTGCGCCGCTCATTGGCGGCGAAGGCCGGGAAATAGACCGTCAGCGGCTGGCCCAGGACGGCGTCATTGTCGCCGACGACATAGCGCAGCGGCTGACCCGCCGCGTCGCGCACGTCCTGAATGTCCAGGTCGCGGATATCCAGCACGATCTCGTTGGCGCCCGGGATCGCCAGGATGTCCAGGGTCGCCGTGCCCGCCAGGGTCTTGGCGTTGAAGTCGGCGGTCAGGTCCAGGGCCACATCGACAACTCGGGCTATCTCGGGCCGGGCGTGGGTGTGGACGTCCACCGCTTCGGGACCGGGCGCCGGGGCGATGGCGGGCGGGGTCATGGCCGACCCTCCCGTCGTGGTGGAGCAGGCGCTCAGACCCATGGCGGCGGCCAGGGCGAGGGCGGAGACGAGACCGAGCGCTTTCAGCGTCATCGAGGTTTCCTGGGCTGATCTTGACGATTGGCCCGGAGAACGCGCGGAAACGCGAAAAAGATCAAGCCTTGGCGGCGACCGGCGCGTGATGGGCCCGGAACAGCCGTCCCCGCTCGGCGAACAGCACCCAACCCAGGGCGATCAGGCCGAAGACGGTGAAGCCGACCGACATCGGAATGGTCGTGCCGTTGAACTGTTGGCCCACCGCAAAGCCCAGCAGCGAGCCGACGATGGTGGAGATGAACCCCTGGATCGAGGCGGCCGTGCCCGCGATCTTGCCCATCGTCTCCATCGCCATCGATCCAAAATTGCCCGCGATCAGGCCAAAACAGAACATGGTCAGGGTCTGCAGCACCGCAAAGGTCCAGATCGATTCATGACCGCTGATCGCCACCCCCGCATGGACGGCCGCGATGCTGGTGAAGCCGATCAAGGCGGTGTGCGAAATCTTGCGCGAACCCAGTTTCACCACCAGCCGCGCATTGACGATCGAGGCCACGGCGATGCCGCCCGCGATCAGGGCGAAGATGGCCGGGAACGCCGCCTCGGCGTGAAAGACGTCGGCGAAGATCTGCTGCGACGAGTTGATGAAGCCGAACAGGGCTCCGGTGATCGCCGTCATGGCCAGGGTGTAGCCGACGGCCGTGCGGTCGGTCAGGGCGATCTTGTAGGCTGCGGTCAGCCGCTTCACCTGGATCGGCAGTCGATCCTCGGGCTTCAGCGTCTCGGGCAGTCGCAACGACGCCCAGACGATCAGGCCGACCCCGATCAGGCCCAGCCCGGCGAAGATCCAGCGCCACGGTCCCACCAGCATGATCAATTGTCCCAGCGACGGCGCCAGGATCGGCACGCCCAGGAACACCAGGAAGCTGAACGACATGACCCGCGCCATGGTGCGCCCCTCATACCGATCGCGCACGATCGAGACGGCCAGCACGCGGGTGCAGGCGCTGCCCAGACCCTGGCCGACGCGGGCCATGATCAGCGTCTCGAAGGTCGGCGCAAGGGTCGCCAGCAGGCTGAACATCACATAGACGCCGACGCCGAACAGCAGGACAGGCTTTCTCCCGAACCGGTCCGCCAACGGACCATAGAACAGCTGCGCCCCGCCGAAGCCCAGCAGATAGGCGGTCACCACCCATTGTCGGTCGTTGTCGGTCGCCACGTTCAGGTCGGCGCCGATGTGCGGCAGGGCCGGCAGCATGGAATCGATCGCCAGCGCATTCAGCGCCATCATCAGGGCGATGAGACAGACGAACTCGACGAAGCCGAGCTCCTTCTTGACGGGCGCTGACGCAAGGGAAGAAGACATCCGGGCCAGATGCGCCGTCACGCTCCGATCTGCAACCGCACGCCCGTCATAAATTGCTGCAATGCAGCGAAATCGGGTTTGAACGGGCGGCGCCTCGCCAAAGCCGCGAAGCTTCGCTAGAGGAAGTCATGACAAAACAGATGACAGCACAGGCGGCGCTGGACCGCCTCGAAACCCTCTACACCCAATCCGTGACCAATCTGCGCGACGCCGTGCGGGATTTCGTCAACACCGGCGCGCGGCCCGATCCGGTCAAACGCGCCGAAGGGGTGTTCGCCTATCCCGAACTTCGCATCCGCTGGGACGGGGATCGTCCCCAGGACCTGGAGCCGCGCGCCTACGCCCGGCTGTCGAGACAGGGCAGCTATTCCACCACGGTCACGCGGCCCGACCTGTTTCGCCCCTATCTGACCGAACAGCTGGGCCTGCTGGAGCAGGAATATAATGCGACCTTCGAGGTCGGCGTGTCGCGCCAGGAAATCCCCTTCCCCTATGTGACCGACGGGCTGGAGGTCGCGCTGGACCGGTCGATGACGGCGGCCCTGGCGCGCTGGTTCCCGACGACGGACCTGGCCCATATCGGCGACGAGATCGCGGACGGCCTGTTCGAAATGGGCGGCGACTTCCCCCTGTCGCACTTCGACGGCCTGCGCACCGACTTCTCGCTGGCGCGGTTGAAACACTACACCGGAACGCCGGTGGACGACGTTCAGTCCTATGTCCTGTTCACCAACTACAATCGCTACGTCGACGAGTTCGTGCGTTGGGCCATCGAGCAGCTTCGGACGCCCGGCTCGCCGTATCAGACCCTGTCCTGCGCCGGCGGCGTGGTGATCACGCGCGACACGCCCAACCCCGAGGCGGCGATCAGCGACACGGCGTGGAAGAAGCACCAGATGCCGGCCTATCACCTGACCGCGCCGGGCCATAAGGGCGTGACCCTGGTCAACATCGGCGTCGGCCCGTCCAACGCCAAGACAATCACGGATCACCTGGCCGTCACCCGTCCGCACGTCTGGCTGATGATTGGCCACTGCGGGGGCCTGCGCGCCAGCCAGACCATCGGCGACTATGTGCTGGCCCACGCCTATCTGCGCGACGATCACGTGCTGGACGCTGTGTTGCCGCCCGACATTCCGATCCCGTCGATCGCCGAGGTCCAGCGCGCCCTGTACGACGCCACCAAGTCGGTCAGCGGCATGCCGGGCGACGAGGTCAAGCTGCGCCTGCGCACCGGCACGGTCGTCACCACCGACGACCGGAACTGGGAGCTGCGCTATTCCAAGTCGGCGCTGCGCTTCAACCAGTCCAGAGCCGTCGCCATCGACATGGAAAGCGCCACCATCGCGGCCCAGGGCTATCGCTTCCGCGTGCCCTACGGGACGCTGCTTTGCGTGTCGGACAAGCCGCTGCACGGCGAGATCAAACTGCCGGGTCAGGCCAACCGCTTCTACGAAGGCTCGATCTCCGAACACTTGCAGATCGGCATTCAGGCGGTCGACCTGATGCGCAGCGAGGGCTCCAAGCTGCACTCGCGCAAACTGCGCGCCTTCGACGAGCCGCCGTTCCGTTGATGCCAGCCGTCTCCTCCCCACAGCGTGGGGAGGGGGACCCCGGAGCGGTCGAGGGGTTGTTGGGGTCCCACCGGCGCCTGTAGCCAGAAAAGACCCCTCCGTCTCTCCGCTACGCTTCGAGCCACCTCCCCATGAGATGGGGAGGAGACAAGGTCAGACCGCCGCCTTCTCTAGTTCGCCGGGCTCGACCGGGCTGGGCGCGGTGTTCGCCTTGCGGGTGTCCTGACGGCGCGGCAGGCGCCAGACCTGGTGCGAGCGATAGCTGGTTCCATCCCAGGCCAGGGCCGTCACGGTGATGGTCTTGGCGTCCCAGTCGATCTGGTTGAAGCCGGGTGGCGCGCCGCGTTCGCGATGCGACAGCGTCCCGCAGCCGACGGCGTAGGAGCATCGATCCGCCAGAGGGATCGGCATGGCGAACGGCACATGGACGTGGCCGGTCATGATCAGATCGACGCCCGCCTCGGCGAAGATCAGGGCCGCCTCGTCGCCACGCTTGACATCGCCGGTCATCGGCGTGCCGACCATCTCGATCAGCGGATGGTGGCAGGCCAGGATCCGCAGCGCGCCGATGGGCGCCTGACGCAGGGCCTCGGCCGCACGCCGCGTCTGGTCCAGGTCGATGACGCCCTTCGACCAGTTGGGCCGCGCCTGCCAGCCGCGCGCGGTGACGACGCCGCGCACCATGACCGTGTCGCTGCGGAACTGGCCGTCGTGGGCGGGAAAGCCGGTCTCGGTCTCGAAGGCGCGCCAGGGATGGAAGACTCGCGCGACGGCGTCCCAATAGGGCACGTCATGATTGCCCACGATGACGAAGCGCGGCTCGGGCATGGCCCGCATCCATTGGCCCGCAGCCTTGAACTCGTCGGGGAAACCCTTTTGCGTGATGTCGCCCGTGATCAGCACCAGATCGTTGGGCGTCGCGTGGGCGTATTCCAGAGCGGCGGCGCAGGCGCGCTTGTGCTCGCAGCCGAAGTGAACGTCGGAAAACTGAAGAACGCGTCCCATCAGATGCTGTCCTCGGCCGACGGCGGTTTGGGCGCCAGCGCCTTGAAGGCTTTGGGCACGAAGCGGATCACGGCCTCCGGCTTCAACAGCAGCGGCTCGCCGTCGATGACCGCCGGAATCTTGGAGCGCGCGCGCACCTCGATCCGTTTCGCCGGGCGGGTCGAGACGGCCGGATCGTGGCGCCAATCGCTGAACAGGGCGGTCGCGGCCAGGCGGAAGGCCTGGGTCGCATCGCTGGGGTCCATGGCGGCCGCTTCCAGTCCGATGGGGTCCTCCATCGCCTTGGAGATCATTGGGCTGATCAGCACCAGCGCCTCGGTGCGGCGTTTTTCTCCGCCGTCCAGGGCGAAGCGCAGGCGACCCGAAAACGCCCGCTTCAGCGCGCGACGGCCGTATTGCCAGGCCAGCTTGATCTTGCCGGTCCGCATCGCCTCGCGCGCCGGGGCCCACAGGGCGGGCGAACCTAGAATGGCCGCGCAGTAAAAATATTCGCCCTCTACCTCGCCGCCCGAAACGGCCTGAGGCTCGCCCTCCTCCAACGCCCGCTTCAGCGCCAGCTTCCAGTCGGCGGTGCCATACAGCGCCTTGGGCAGCATGTTCATCGTACCGCCGGGCAGGGGCGCGATCATCGGACCGTCCGGCTTGGCCTTCGACGCCACCGAGCGCGCCGTGCCGTCGCCGGCCAGAACGAAGATCACGTCCGGCTTGGCGGCGAAGGCGTCGGCGATGATCTGGTCGAAGTTGCCCCCTTCGAACGACACGACCTCGGCCTTGAGATCATACTGCCCCAACAGGGCTTCGGCCTCGCCGGCGGCGCGTGGACCGACGCTGCCTGACAGCGGATTGACCAGCATCACGGCGTGCCGAATCTGCGCGTGGGGCGTCAACGCAGGCTGGTCGTCTGTGTCGGAGGAGGGTTGGGCGACATCGGTCATGGCGGCCGAACGCCTCGCGGGCGCCGTCGTTCCGCCCAAGCGTCACCATAGTTGCCAATGCAGTCTTCCGGTGCGGAACCTATGCCGCGAGGACACGTTTGCTGCCCACAGGGGCCAACACCCAGGGACAAAGGAATTCATCATGAAAAAGGCGATTATCGCGATTGCCGGCGCCGGCCTGCTGGCTTCGGCCTGCGCCAGCGACCCGTACGGCTATAACAACGGCTCGAACGAAACCGTCCGCCAGGGCGCCATCGGCGCCGGCCTGGGCGCCGTCGCCGGCGCCATCATCGGCAACAACGTCGGCGGCGGCAACGCTGCGACCGGCGCCCTGATCGGCGGCGCCCTGGGCGGCACCGCCGGCGCCATCCGCGGCTCGAACCAGGACCGCAACAACCAGCAGCGTTATCGCGACAGCCAAGGTCGCTACTACTACTGCTACGACAACCGTCAGGACGAGTGCTACTGGGACAACGGTACGCGCCGTTATTGATCAGTGATCAAATGCCGGTCGCGAAGGTCCGCGACCGGCGTTAGGTTGAAGAGGCGGCCTGTCGGACGACGGGCCGCCTCTTTTGCGTAATGGGCCGGCCGAGCCGGAGGAGGGCTGAGATGAAGCGATTGATGGGTCTGGCTGTGGCGGCCGTGGGTGTGCTGGCGGCGTGCGCGCCGATGCCCAAGCGCGAGGCGCTGGTGGTGGGCGAATCGCTGTGCGCGCCGGGGCGTTTCGATATCTACTTCCTGGAGAATCAGGCGCGACTGACCGAGCCGGCGGCGATGGTGCTGAAGGCGGCGGCGAGCAAGGCGAAGGATTGCGACGTGCGCAAGGTGCGCGTGGTTGGCCTGGCCGACGCCACGGGAACGCCCGAAGCCAATCTGAACCTGTCGCAGCGGCGCGCCCGCACGGTGGTCGAGGCGCTGACCCAGGCGGGCATGCCCGCGCCGATCTTCGAGCTGAACGCCGCAGGCGATGCGGGCGCCACAACGGCAGCCGGCAATGACGAACCGCTGCGTCGCCGCGCGGAAGTGATCTACGAGGCCTATCCGCGCTGATCGACGCGGGGGCGGGCGCAGCGATGGCGCGGGGACGCGTGACGCATTAGGTTGCGGCGCTCCCCTCGCCTGCCGGAACACGCGTTTGCGCCTCTTCGCTCTTCTCCTCGGCCTGCTGTTCAGTTTGACGGGCGTTTCGGCGACCGTCGCCCAGCCGGTGCAGAGCCAGCCCACGGGCGTCGTCGCCTTCGGACCGCAGCGGACCGAGCGGATCGAGGCCGAACTGGTCCCGATGTCGCAATGGGTCGCGCCCGGTTCGACGACCGTGGTGGCGGTCCGCCAGAAGATCGCGCCCGGCTGGCACACCTATTGGCGCAATCCCGGCGACAGCGGTGGTGCGACCAGCCTGATCTGGACCCTGCCCGCCGGGGTGACCGCCGATCCGATCCTGTGGCCCCTGCCCAGCCGCCAGCGGCTGATGAGCCTGATGAACTATGGCTATTCGGGCGCGGTGCTCTTGCCCGTGCCGATCCATGTGCCGCCGACGGCGCGGCCGGGCGAGGTGCTGACCCTGACGACGGACGCGATGTTTCTGGTGTGCAGCGACCAGATGTGCGTGCCCGAGCCGATGACCCTGTCACTGGCCCTGCCGGTGCGCGAGGGCGCAGCGCCGCTGGCCAAACCCTGGGGTGAGGAGATCGAGCGGCTGGTCGAGACCGCGCCGCGCCCGGCCGGGATCGAGGCGCGCGTCACGCGTCAGGGCGGCCAGCTGATCCTGACCGCGACCGGTGGGCCGCTGATTGGGGCCGATATCGGTCAGGTCTATTTCTATCCTTTCGACGGCGGGCGGATCGACCATGCGGGGGCCCAGTCGGGTCAGCGGGGGCCCAACGGCCTGACGCTGACGCTAGTACCCGGCAAGGATGCCACGCAGACGGCGCTGAGCGGGGTCCTGGCGACCGACAAGGGCGCGTGGGAGATCACGGCGGAGCCGGGCGCGCCTCTGGCAGGCGCCCAAGGCGGCGGGGCGCTGACGCCGCTGGACGAAACCACGGCGCCCCCGGCGAAGACCGGCGCTTGGGTCTTCCTTCAGGCGCTGGGCCTGGCGCTGCTGGGCGGGCTGGTGCTGAACCTGATGCCGTGCGTCTTCCCGGTTCTGGCGATGAAGGCGGCGTCGCTGTCGGCGGCGGCGCATGATCCGGCGCGGGCGCGGCGCGACGGCCTGGCCTTCACCGCCGGGGTGCTGGTCAGTTTTCTGGTTCTGGCCGGCGTTCTGCTGGCGCTGAGGGCGGCGGGTCAGGCGATCGGCTGGGGGTTCCAGCTCCAGTCGCCGGGCGTGGTCGCCGCCCTGGCCCTGGTCATGCTGCTGGTTGGCCTGAACCTGTCTGGCGTCTTCCATGTGGGCGCCGGATTGCAGAACGCGGGGTCCGGCCCCCTGTCGCGCCTGCCCGGATCGGCGGGCGCCTTCTTCACCGGCGTTCTGGCCGTGGTCGTTGCCGCGCCCTGCACCGCGCCCTTCATGGCCGCAGCGCTCGGCGCGGCCCTGGTCCTGTCCTGGCCGATGGCGCTGGCCGTGTTCCTGATGCTGGGGCTGGGTCTGGCCCTGCCCTATCTGGCGGTCAGCCTGTCGCCCGGCCTGCTGTCGCGCCTGCCGCGCCCGGGCGTCTGGATGGAGCGGCTGAAGGGTCTGCTGGCCTTTCCCATGTATGGGGCGGCGCTGTGGCTGTTGTGGGTGTTCACGCGACAGGGCGGCGTCGACGCCCTGGGCCTGCTGCTGACGGCGGCGCTGCTGCTGGCCCTGGCGGCCTGGCTGCTGGGTCTGGCGCAAGCGGCGCGCCAGCGTGATGAACGGCCGATCCTGACCCCGATCTGCGCGGCCGTCGTCGGCGTTCTGGCGCTGGGCCTGGCAGGCATCGCGGCCGGTGCAGCGCGGGATGCGGACGCCACGCCCCAAGGCGACAGCGGCCCGCTGGCGGCCCAGCCCTGGTCTGCGGCGGCGGTGAATGCAGCGACCGCGTCGGGACGCCCCGTGCTGGTCAATCTGACCGCCGACTGGTGCGTGACGTGCAAGATCAACGAACGCGCGGCCCTGTCTTCGCCCCGTGTCGCCGAGGCCATGCGCGAGGCGAACGCCGCCTATCTGGTTGGCGACTGGACCCGGCGCGACGACGCCATCACCCGCGAGCTTCAGGCGCATGGGCGCTCGGGCGTGCCGCTGTATCTGTTGTATCGACCGGGTCGGGCCGAGCCGGAAACCCTGCCGCAGCTGTTGACCGAGGGCGTGGTCGTGGATGCGCTGAAGGATTGAGCGTCAGCTCAGGAACCGCTGCACCGCCGCCAGGAACCGCTGCGGCTGTTCGATCATCACCTGGTGCTCGGCGCCTTCGATCCGCTCGAACCGGGCCGTGCGCGGCAAGCCTTCGAAGCCGTAGCGATACAGGCCCTCCAGCCGGTTGCGAGGCGCGTCGGGATCGCGGGTCCAGCCATAGACGACAGTGACCGGGGCGGTGATCTGCGACAGGCGGGGCCGCAGATCGACGGTCAGGGCCTCATACAGGCCTTGGGCCAGGACGCGCCGGTCGCCGCCCTGAAGTCCCAGCCCCTGGAATACCATGTCGCCGGCCAGACCCATGTCCACGCCAAAGGCCGCGACCTGGGACTTCAGCGCCTGATCGCCGAACAGGAGCAGGGCCTGATAGCCCAGCCGGGCCAGGGGCTCGACCTGATCGGATGTGGTGCGCGCGTCGATCAGGGACGGGAAGAAGGGCGAGGAATCGACCACCATGACGCGCCCGATTCGGTCGCCCCCCGCCCCCTGTCCCATGTCGGCGGCGACGCGCAGAGCGATCTGGCCGCCCAGCGAATGGCCGATCACGGCGGGACGGTCGATGCGCTGCTCGCGGATGTAGCGTTCGATCTCGCTGGCGGCGGGGCCGGCAAGACCGCCGCTGACATTGCCGCCGATCTGGGTCTCGCCAAAGCCGCGCAGGGTGACGAGATGCACCCGATAGCGGTCATCGAGCCGATCCGCCGTCGATCGCCAGGCCGAGCCGGTCGAGCCCAGGCCGGGGATGAAGATGATGTCCGGCCCCCGCCCGCGCGTCTCGACGATTATGCGGCTGGAGCTGAAGGCCGGAGTTTGAGATTGGGCCTGGCCCTGGGCTTGCACGCCGACCGGGGCGAGGATGAACAGGGTCGCAAGGAGCGAGGCGAAAAGGCGGATCATCATCCGCCCCTAACGCCCGATCACGGCGATCGGTTGACGCGTGCGTGCGACCTATCGCCCCTTGAACTCGGGTTTGCGCTTTTCGACGAAGGCGGACATGCCTTCCTTCTGGTCCTCGAAGGCGAACAGGGAGTGGAACAGGCGGCGTTCGAACTGGACGCCTTGGGTCAGGGTCGTCTCCAGCGCGGCGTTGACCATCTCCTTGTTGGCCATGACCGCCAGCAGGCTTTGCGAGGCGATCTTGGCGGCGATCTGGCGGGCTTCCTCCAGCAGGGTGTCGTGCGGGAAGACGCGCGAGGCCAGGCCGGACGCCAAGGCCTCCGTCGCATCCATCATCCGGGCGGTCAGGACCATGTCCATGGCCTTCGACTTGCCCACCAGACGGGTCAGGCGCTGCGAGCCGCCGATGCCCGGCGCGACGCCCAGGTTGATCTCGGGCTGGCCGAACTTCGCCTTGTCCGAGGCGACGATGAAATCGCACAGCATGGCCAGTTCGCAGCCGCCGCCCAGGGCGAAGCCGTTGACCGCGGCGATGATCGGCTTTCTGAACCGGGTGATGCGGTCGTGGCCGAGCGCGAAATAGTTGCCCGTGTACATCTGGGCATAGGTCTGGTCCGCCATCTCCTTGATGTCGGCGCCGGCGGCGAAGGCCTTTTCGCCCGAGCCGGTCAGGATCAGGCAGCGCACGCTGTCGTCCTGTTCGACGCTGTCGAGGAAGTCGGCCAGATCCTTGAACAGGGCCGCGTTCAGGGCGTTCAGCGCCTCGGGCCGGTTCAGGGTCACCACCGCATAGCCGTCGGCGTGGCGTTCGATCAGCAGGTTGGAATAGGCGTCGGCCATGGTCGGTCTCCTTTGACGGCGGTCATACAGGCGCGAGGCGGGGCCCGCTAGCGCAGCCGCTATCGTCGGGGCATCAGCGCCAGGGTCAGCGCGGCGCGGACCAGTTCGACCACGACCACCATGCCCAGCAGCAGATTGGCGGCGATCACCTGACCCCGCGCGCCGGACAGGTCCAAGGTCCAGCCGAAGACGGACGACAGGGCGAGGACCAGGGCCGAGAGCAGGACCAGGCCCACAAGCAGCATCAGGGCGACATGACCCGCCTTCAGCGCCGCCTGAAGCGTCGGTCCTTCCTCCAGCACGCGGGCGCGGCGACGGAACAGACGGGCGATCAGGCCGGTGGCGGCGGCCTCGGCGACGGCCGCGACGACCAGGGCGGCGACGAACCACCAGATCAGGTCACCGAGGTCGCCGGCGCGCAAGCCCTTGACGAAGTGGACGAAATAGGCGCCCCAGACCAGGACGCCGACGATCAGACTGATCCACAGGTGGATTTTGCGCATGGGTCGGACCTCGAAGGCTTATCGCTTCTGGCAGGAGGGGCAGTAGAAGGTGGAACGGCCGCCCTGGACGATGCGAGCGACGACGCCGGTGCATGTCTCGCCTCGGCAAGGCTCGCCTTCGCGGCCATAGACGTCGAACCGGTGCTGGAAATAGCCCTGGCCGCCCTCGGCGTTGGCGAAGTCGCGCAGGGTCGAGCCGCCCGCCGCTATGGCGTCGTTCAGGACGTTGCGGACCTCGGTCGCCAGACGCTCCAGCCGCGACTTCGACACCGATCCAGCGGCGACCAGGGGCGAGATGCGGGCGCGGTACAGGGCCTCGCACACATAGATATTGCCCGGGCCGGCGACGATCCGCTGGTCCAGCAGACTGACCTTGATGTTCTGCTTCTTGCCGGCGAAGGCATCGACCAGATGGGCGCCGGAAAAGCCGTTGCCCAGCGGCTCTGGCCCCAGGCCGGCGAACCAGGGATGGGTCTCGACCTGATCGCTGGAGATCAGGCCCATGAAGCCGAACCGGCGCGCGTCGGCGTATCCGATGCGGGTCGCCGCCCCATCGCGAATGGCGCAGCCGCTGAAATGTTCGTGCTTGCCGGCGATGGGCGCAGCCTCCTCGAACTCGCCCAGCAGGGTTCCGTCCAGGGTGAAGCGGCCGGTCATGCCCAGGTGGGTGATCCAGGTCTCGCCGGTGGACAACGGCATCAGCAGATATTTGGCCCGCCGGTCGATCCGCAGGACCGTCGCCCCCTCCAGCCGTTCGACGAAGCGCTCGGGGAAGGGAAATCGCAGGTCGGGCCGGTTGATCCGGACCCGCGACAGCCGCGCGCCCTCCAGAACCGGCGTCAGGCCGCGTCGGACGGTTTCGACCTCGGGAAGTTCGGGCATGGCCCGGTCCTAGCCCGTCCGGGTCGCGGGGCCAAGCGGCCGTGGGCCTCGCATCTGACCGCGACCAGTTGCCGCCTGCGACAGAATGCGCTTACGTCCGCGCAAACGTGGGACCTCGCATATGACAGACGCCGCCGCCGCCCCCAAGGGTCGGCTAGAACTGACGCTCCGCGCCCTGGTGCTGGGCTGCCTGCTGGCGGTGATCTTCACCGCCGCCAACACCTATCTGGGCCTGCTGGTCGGCCTGACCTTCGCCTCGGCCATTCCGGCGGCGGTGATCTCGATGGCGGTGCTGCGGGCGTTCCGCACCTCGACCATCTGGGAGAATATGACGGTCCAGACGGTGGCCTCGGTCGGCGGGGCCATGAGTTCGATCATCTTCGTCCTGCCGGGCCTGGTGATGATCGGCTGGTGGCTGGAGTTTCCGTTCTGGCAGTCGGTGGCGATCTGCATCCTGGGCGGCGTGCTGGGCGTGACCTTCTCGATCCCGCTGCGCCGGGCGCTGGTCGTCAACGGCGGCCTGCCCTACCCCGAAGGCGTCGCCGCCGCCGAGGTGCTGAAGGTCGGCTCGCGCGGGGCCGAACAAACCGAAAGCGCGGTGCGCGAGAACAAGTCGGGCCTGTGGGTGGTGGTCGCCGGGGCCGTGGTGTCGGCCGGCTACGCCCTGCTGGTCGCGGGTCGGGTCTTTGCAGGCGAAGCGGCCAAGTTCTTCAAGCTGCCGGCCGCGCTGGGCGGCGGGGCCACGGGCATGGGCTTCGGCATGCAGTTCGCCCTGCTGGGCGCCGGTCACCTGATCGGCCTGACGGTCGGTCTGGCGCAACTGTTCGGCCTGGTGCTGGCCTGGGCCATCGCCGTGCCGATCCTGACGAGCCCGGACACCGTCGCCTGGCTCACGGCGCACGGCATCCCGTCGATCGCCTCGACCCTGCCCGCCGGCGCGCCGGCCGAGGAGCTGGCGACCACCGTCTGGGCGCGCGAGGTGCGGTTCATGGGCGCGGGCGTCATCGGCGTCGCCGCCATCTGGACCCTGATCAAACTGGCCGGTCCGCTGATCGGCGGCCTGACCTCGGCCCTGGCCGCCAACGCCAAACGCGCCCACGGCGAGGTGCTTGAGCGCACCGAACAGGATTTGCCGATCAAACTGGTGGGCGGCGTTTCGGTCGCCTGCCTGGTCGGCATCGCCGGCCTGCTGGCCTGGTTCGCCCAGAGCGCCCCAGCCCTGGCCTCTTCGACGCCGCTCCTGGTGATCGGCGGCCTGGTCTATGTGGTGCTGATCGGCTTCGCCGTGGCGGCCATCTGCGGCTATATGGCCGGTCTGATCGGCTCGTCGAACAGCCCCGTGTCGGGCGTCGGCATCCTGGCCATCGTCATCGCCTCCCTGTTGATGCTGGGCGTCATGGCCATCGCGGGCGTGCCGGCCGATCCGTCGATCATCGCCTTCGCCCTGATCGTGACGGCGGTGGTCTTCGCCGTCGCCGTCATCGCCAATGACAACCTCCAGGACCTGAAGACCGGCCAGCTGGTCGAGGCCACGCCGTGGCGCCAGCAGGTCGCGCTGATCGTCGGCGTCGGCGCCGGCGCCCTGGTGATCCCCTTTATCCTGAACCTGCTGAACCAGGCCTTCGGCTTCGAGGGCGGCCCGCCCGCCATCGTGGAAGGCGCCAAGACCCTGGCGGCGCCCCAGGCCACCCTGATCTCGGCCCTGGCGCGCGGCGTCATCGGCGGCGACCTGCGCTGGGATCTGATTGGTCTGGGCGCGGCGATCGGCGTGGTCATCATCGTGCTGGACGCGGTCGTGTCGAAGGCGACCAAGGGCAAGGTTAAGCTGCCGCCGCTGGCCGTCGGCATCGGCTTCTATCTGCCGGCTGCGGTCACCACCATGCTGGTCATCGGCGCCGTCGCCGGCTGGATCTACGACAAGGCGGTCTCGTCCACCCGCTACGCGGACGTGGCGCGCCGGATGGGCGTGCTGCTGGCCTCGGGCCTGATCGTGGGCGAGAGCCTGTTCGGCGTCTTCACCGCCGGGGTCATCGTGGCGACCCGGGACGACGCGCCCTTCGCCATGCTGCCCGAGGGTTCGGCCTGGCCGGCCATGATGGCGGGCATCGTCGGCTTCGCCGTCGCGGTGTTCGGCCTGTACGCCTGGACGCGCAGCCGGGCTTCGAAGGTCTAGAGGCGGACGGGCGCCTCTCCCTCCCCCAGCGGGGGAGGGTGGCTGAGCCGAAGGCGAAGCCGGGCGGGGGCGGCAGGGCGACACGTCGCAAGTCTGTCGTGGGTCGGACAGATGCGGCCTTGCCGGCCGCCCCCACCCGGTCGCTTGCGCGACCACCCTCCCCGGGGCGGGGAGGGAGAAGCCGGGTCAGGCGCGCGTGGCGACCATCATATAGTTGATGCCCGCATCGTCGGTCTGGCTCCATCGGTCGTGAAGCGGGTCGTAGTTCAGGCCGTAGGGCCCCTCGACCGTCACCGGCTCGGCGGCCAGCATCGTGCGGATTTCCTCTGGCTTCAGGAACTGGCCCCAGTCGTGGGTGCCGGCCGGCACCCAGCGCAGGATGTATTCCGCCGCCACCTTGCCCAGGGCCAGCGACTTCAGCGTGCGATTCAGGGTGGCGACTATCATCACTCCGCCCGGCCGGACCAGGCGCGAACAGGCGCGCACGAAAGCTTCGGGATCGGCGACGTGTTCGATCACCTCCATCGTCAGGACCACGTCGAACGGCCCGGCCCCTTCCGCCTCGATCTGTTCGACCGTGGCGGCGCGATAGGCGATATCCAGGCCGACCATGTCGGCGTGGGCGCGGGCCGTGCCGATGTTCTCGGACGAGGCGTCGATGGCGGTGACCTCAAAGCCCATCCGCCGCATCGGCTCGGCGATCAGTCCGCCGCCGCACCCCACGTCCAGCAGGGTCAGACCTTCGAAGGGCGCGCGCGCCTTGGGATCGCGGCCCAGCCGCGTGCAAAGCTGGTCGCGGATCAAGGCCAGCCGCGCCGGGTTGAAGCGGTGCAGCGGCGCGAACGGCCCGTGCGCGTCCCACCATTCGGCCGCCTGGGCCGAGAAGCGCGCCACGTCGGCGGGGTCGATCGATGCGCCGAACGCCGTTTCGGACGAATTTTGCGAAAAACCATGCCCCTGTTGGGGTAGGCGAGACGGAGCGGCGCCGTTAGAAGCGGTCATGACGCGAGGGATGAACCTTCGCGCCCTTTCACGCAAGCAGGGGGCGGAACGCCACGATGACGCGGCCCGATACGACACGACTGGTGATGAAGTTCGGCGGCACCTCGATGGGCGACCTCGAACGCATTCGCCGCGCAGCGCGGATCGTCGCGGCCGAAGTCTCGGCGGGCAAACAGGTCGCCGTCGTCGTCTCCGCCATGGCGGGCAAGACCAACGAACTGGTCGCCTGGACCGACGGCGCCGGACCGGCCGCTGCGGGGCTGCCGCTCAGCGACGACGAATATGACGTGGTGGTCGCCTCGGGCGAACAGGTGACTTCGGGCCTGCTGGCTGCGACCCTGCGCAACATGGGCTTCAACGCCCGCTCGTGGATGGGCTGGCAGGTGCCGATCCTGACCGACGACGCCCACGCCCGCGCCCGCATCATAGACATCCCCGGCGAGAAGCTGGGCGCCGCCGTCGACGCCGGCGAGATCGCCATCGTGCCCGGCTTCCAGGGCGTGACGGCGGACGGCAAGATCACGACCTTGGGGCGCGGCGGTTCGGACACCTCGGCGGTCGCCGTGGCGGCGGCCCTAGGCTGCCCCTGCGATATCTATACCGACGTGGACGGCGTCTATACAACCGACCCGCGCATCGAGAACCGCGCGCGCCGTCTGGCCAAGGTGTCCTACGAAGAGATGCTGGAAATGGCGTCCCTGGGCGCCAAGGTGTTGCAGACCCGCTCGGTCGAGCTGGCCATGGCCAAACAGGTCCCGGTCCGCGTGCTGTCCAGCTTTATCGAACCCGACGCGAATGGCGTCATGCCCGACAAGGGTGGAACCCTGATCTGCGACGAGGAGGAGATCGTGGAAAAACGTATCGTGTCCGGTGTGACCATGAGCCGTGACGAGGCCCGCATCACCCTGCTGGGCCTGTCCGACCGGGTGGACGCGCCCGCCGACGTCTTCACGCGCCTGGCCGAGGCCAACGTCAACGTCGACATGATCGTGCAGAGCCAGTCGCGCACCGCTGGAACCGTCAATCTGACCTTCACGACCGGCCGTCGCGACGCCGTGCGCGCCGCCGACCTGATGACCGCCGCCAAGGATCAGCTCGGCTTCGAGGAAATCCGCGTCGACGAGGACGTGGCCAAGGTCTCGGTCGTCGGCGTGGGCATGCGCAGCCATGCGGGCGTCGCCCAGACCATGTTCAAGGCCTTGGCCGACAAGGGCGTGAAGTTCCAGGCGATCTCGACCTCCGAGATCAAGATCAGCGTGCTGATCGACGCCGCCTACGCCGAACTGGCCGTCCGCGCCCTGCATTCGGCCTATGGTCTGGACGCAGTATAGGTGATCTGAACAGGGCGCCTATATCCACGAAAAAGGCGCGGGAGACATGATGCCGGCAGGCGGCGCGATGACCAGAGGACCCCGGATCCTCCTGCGCCAGATCCGCGAGGCTCTGGGCGGGGCCGGCGCGGGCGCGACGCCGGCGCAGGACCGGCTGAACATGGTCGTCAAGATCATCGCCCGGTCGATGGTCGCCGAGGTCTGCTCCATCTATCTGCGTCGCGCGTCGGGCGAGCTCGAGCTGTTCGCCACCGAGGGTCTGAACCCCGACGCCGTGCACAACACCCGGCTGCGGCCCGGCGAGGGCCTGGTCGGCGAAGTGGCGCGGATGGCCCAGCCCATCAGCCTGTCGGACGCCCCATCGCACCCCTCCTTCTCCTATCGTCCCGAGACGGGCGAAGACCCCTATCACGCCTTCCTGGGCGCCCCGCTGCTGCGCGGCGGCCGGGCCATCGGCGTCCTGGTCGTCCAGAACCGCACCGAGCGGCGCTATGACGAGGAAGAGGTCGAGGACATCCAGACCATCGCCATGGTCCTGTCCGAGACGGTGTCGTCGGGCGAACTGCTGGCCCAGGACGAACTGCGCGACGTCGAGCTGGCGCCGCACCGGCCCGAACGGCTGAAGGGCCAGAAGTTCGCCGACGGCCTGGCCTTCGGTCATGTGGTTCTGCACGAGGCGCCGCTGGCGCCCGAGAAGTTGCTTTCCGACGACCCGGCGATGGAGGAGGCGCGACTGAAGCTGGCGCTGGCCACGCTGAAGAGCGGCCTGGACGTCATGCTGGACAAGGGCCAGGGCCTGGCCGGTCCTTCGTTCGAGGTTCTGGAAACCTATCGGATGTTCGCCGACGACCGGGGCTGGAACCGGTCGCTGGAGGAGGCGGTGAGGAACGGTCTGACGGCCGAGGCGGCGGTGGACCGGGTCAGGAACGAACACCGCGCCCGCTTCGCCCAGGCGCGCGACCCCTATATCCGGGAGCGGCTTCACGACTTCGAGGACCTGGCTAACCGGCTGCTGCGGGTTCTGGCGGGCGACAAGCCGGGCGAGCGCGAACTGCCCGACGACGCCATCCTGGTGGCGCGCAACCTGGGCCCCGCCGACCTGCTGGAATATCCGCGCGACAAGCTGAAGGGGCTGTTGCTCGAAGAGGGCTCTGCCGCCAGCCACGCCGCCATCGTCGCGCGCGCGCTGCAGATTCCGTGCGTCGGGCGCCTGATGGGCCTGCGCGACCGGCTGTCGGAAGGCGACATGGTCATCGCCGACGGCGAGACCGGCGAGACCTATCTGCGCCCCCGCCCCGATATGCTGGAGGCGGTGCAGTCGCGCATGGCCGTGCGCGAACAGCGCCAGGCCGAATTCGCCCAGCTGCGCGACGTGCCGGCCGTGACCCTGGACGGGCAGCGGATCACGGTCCTGACCAATGCCGGTCTGGCGGTCGATCTTGAAAACATGATCGAGACGGGCGCCGAGGGCATCGGCTTGTTCCGCACCGAGTTCCAGTTCATGGTCTCGGACGAACTGCCCCGGCTGGACGCCCAGACGGCGCTCTACAAGCTGGTGCTGGACGCGGCGGGCGACAAACCCGTCACCTTCCGCACCCTGGACATCGGCGGCGACAAGGTCCTGCCGTATCTTGAGGCCGAGCGCGAAGAGAACCCCGCGCTGGGCCGCCGCGCCATCCGTTTGGGTCTGGATCGGCCGTCGCTGTTGCGGATGCAGCTGCGGGCGCTGCTGGCGGCGGGGGCCGGGCGCGAACTGCGCGTCATGTTCCCGATGATCGCCACGGTGGACGAGTTCCGGGCCGCGCGCGAGCTGGTGGATATAGAATGCGCCTGGGCGCGGCGTCGCGGGCGCGCCTTGCCCGCCCTGCTACGCGTCGGGGCGATGGTCGAATGCCCGTCCCTGTTGTGGCATCTGGACGCCCTGCTGCCGCTGACGGATTTCGTCTCCATCGGCACCAACGACCTGTTCCAGTACATGTATGCGGCCGACCGGACCAATCCACTGGTTTCGGATCGCTACGACCCGCTGTCGCCGCCGACCCTGCGTGCGCTCCAGACCATCCAGAAGGCCTGCGCCGACACCGGCACGCCGGTCTCGATCTGCGGCGAGTTGGCGGGGCGGCCGCTGGAGGCCTTCGCCCTGATCGTGCTGGGCTTCACCCGACTGTCGGCGCCGGCGGGCGGTGTCGGGCCGGTCAAGCGGATGATCCTGTCGGCGGACCTGAATGCGGCCCGGCGCGGCATGGCCAATCTGCTGAACCTGTCCACCGGCTCGGTTCGTAACGAGATCGAATCCCTGGCGCGCAAGCTGAACGTCGCGGTCTGATCGCAGCCGTCTGGACGCACGGGCGGCGTTGCTGGTCGGCGCGCAATCGTCTATCTCGGGCCCTGTGAACGGCGCGTCGGCGCTGTGTTTCCCGGACATGGGGTCAGGCGTCATGACGCTGAATGCGGGGGTCGCCCCCGAGGCGATCGAAAGCATTGCGGACCGGCCGGATCCGACGGCCGCCTTCGTGGACGCTGCGACCCTGGGCGACGGCTTTCGGGCCGCCCGCGAGCGGTCGGGCAAGTCGCCGGCCGAGCTGGCCGCCGAGACCAAGGTCCATCGCCGGTTCCTGACCGCCCTGGAGCAGAACGACTGGTCGTCCCTGCCCTCGCGCGTCTTCGCCCTGGGCTATGTCCGGGCCTATGCCTCGGCCCTGGCGCTGGACGAACAGACCGCCGTCGAGCGGTTCAAGCGCGAGAGCCCGGACACCTCCGTGCCGCTGAAGGCGCCCATCGGCATCGCCTTCGAGGACGTGAAACGCCATTCGCCGCGCATCGTCGCCGGCATCGCCGCCGTGGTGGTCGCCGTCATCGGCTGGAACGTGTTCCAGCGCGCCAGCCTGCATCGGACCGCCCATCCGTCCGATATCGCCGCCGTGCCAAAGACCTGGACCGGGGCGGCCGATCCCGATCCGCAGGTCGCGCTCAGCGCGCCCATGTCCGCGCCGCCCGACCAGACGACGCCGGCGCTGTACATCACCCCGGGGCTGGAGGCCGAACTCACCGGGGTCGATCCGACCGATCCGGCCGTGATCGCCGCCGCCGCCAATCCGGAGCCGGTGCAGAAGGCGTTCAACCCGCGCGGGGCCGTCTATGGCGCCTCGGCCAACGCCTCGATGGTGGTGATCCAGGCTAAAACGGCCGGCGCCCTGGTCGTGCGGCTGGGCGACGGTCAGGCCCTGTTCGCGCGTCAGATGGCGCCGGGCGAAGCCTGGCGCGCGCCGATCGGCGTGGCGGCGACGGTGGACGTGTCCGACCCGGCCGCCTTCGACGTCTTCCTGAACGGCGAATACGGCGGACCCCTGGCCGGCGTGCTGACGCCGCTGGCCCAGTTGAACAGTCGCGCGGACCAGGCGGCCAAGGCGCTGGCCGCCAGTCAGGCGCGCGCCCAGGCCCAGGCCCAGGCTCAGGCTCAGGCCGCCCGGGCTCGGACCCAGGCGGCCGCGACGCCTCCCCCCGCGCCCGCGCCCGCTTCACCCGCCCCCGCGCCGAACTGATGCGTCGGCCGTGGTCCCGCCGTCATCATCGGCCTATATGATGCTCCCATGAGCGACCATACGCACGTCCGACCCTGGCGCCACATCGAGCGTCGCAAGAGCCGCCAGATCCGCGTCGGCTCCGTCCTGGTGGGCGGCGACGCCCCGATCAGCGTCCAGTCGATGACCAATACGCCGACGACGGACGCGGCGGCGACCATCGACCAGATTCGCCAGTTGGAAGAGGCCGGCGCCGACATCGTGCGCGTCTCCTGCCCCGACGTGGAATCGACCGCCGCCTTCAAGACCATCGTGCGCGAGGCCAAGGTCCCCTTGGTCGCCGACATCCACTTCCACTACAAGCGCGGCATCGAGGCGGCCGAGGCGGGCGCCGCCTGCCTGCGCATCAATCCGGGCAACATCGGTTCGGCCGACCGCGTCCGGGACGTCATCCAGGCGGCCAAGGATAATGGCTGCTCGATGCGGATCGGCGTCAACGCCGGCTCGCTGGAAAAGGAACTGCTGGAAAAATACGGCGAGCCCTGCCCCGACGCCATGGTCGAGAGCGCCCTGAACCACGCCCGCATCCTGCAGGACCACGACTTCCACGAGTTCAAGATCTCGGTGAAGGCGTCCGACCCGTTCCTGACCGTCGCCGCCTATCAGCAGCTGGCCGAGGCGATCGACTGCCCGCTCCACCTGGGCGTGACGGAGGCCGGACCGCTGCGCACCGGCACGATCAAGTCCGCCATCGGCCTGGGGTCGATGCTGTGGGCAGGGATCGGCGACACCATCCGCGTATCCCTGGCCGCCGATCCGGTGGAGGAGATCAAGGTCGGCTTCGACATCCTGAAGTCTCTGGGTCTGCGCCACCGCGGGGTCAACATCATCGCCTGCCCGTCCTGCGCGCGTCAGGGCTTCAACGTCATCGAGACGGTGGCGGTGCTTGAAGAGAAGCTGGCCCATATCTCGACGCCGATGAGCCTGTCGGTGATCGGCTGCGTCGTGAACGGACCGGGCGAGGCCCTCTATACCGACATCGGCTTCACCGGCGGCGGCAAGGGCGCGGGCATGATCTATCTGAACGGCAAGATCGCCCACAAACAGGCCAACGACGGCATGATCGACCACATCGTCGACCTGGTCGAACAGAAGGCCGCCGAACTGGACGCTGCGCGCGCGGCGGCGCTTGAGGCGGCGGAATAAGGCCGCGGCTTTTCGCAGCGCCGGGTAGCGCCCTTCACATTCCTCGCGCTAGAAACGCGGATCGGCGTCTCGCCGATTCTCGTTCCTTGGGGGAAAACTCTATGAAATCGAACCTCTTCGCAGGTCTGGCTCTGGCTGGGCTTGTGGGGCTTAGCGCGTGCGCCACGTCCGAAGACATCGTGCCTGTGCCATACGCCGTCAGCTCGGCGGCGCCGACGCCCGGCGCGCAGAGTATTCGGGTCACCGTCGCTTCCAGCGACGCCCGAACGGAAAACCGCGCACGCATCGGCGCCCAGATCAACGGTTACGGCATGGAAATGGCCGCGATCCGGTCTCAGGTCGAGGTGACCGACATCGTGCGTGACGCCATCGCCGCCGAACTCCGTCAACGCGGCTATCAGGTGGGCGACGCCGGCGCTCGGGTAAATGCAGAGGTGACGACCTTCTACAATGACTTCTCCGTCGGAATGCTGGCCGGCAAGTCCAAGGCCGATGTCGGTCTGACTGTCACAGTCACCAATGCAGCGGGCGCGGAAGTCTATCGTCGCGCCATTGCCGGGCAAGCCGAGCGGACCGTGCAACTTGCGAACGGCGGAAACGCTGCAACAACGCTCTCTCAAGCGCTGAGCCTGGCTCTCAAGGAACTGATGGCCGATCCGGCCTTCGTCGCCGCTCTGACGCGGTGAGGACGGTGTCAGGACGCGCGATCCGCGCGTCCTGACAATCCTTCTAGGCGCCGAAAGCGCGTTTGCAGATTTCCTGACCAAAGGCTCCGGTCATCTGCTCTTCGGCTTGGCTCATGCCCGCCGCCGCGATCAGACCGCCTCCGCCGACAGAGCGGGCGATGTCGAAATCTGCGACCTTCTGGCCGGTAGCCGGATCGATCAGCACAGCCTGACCCTTGATGACATTAGAGTCGCCAACCAGGAAGGTCATCGCTGGATTGGCGCGTTTAAACTCCGTGATGCGGACCTCGAGTCGCAGAGGCGTTGCGCCCTTTGCGCACTTGTCCATTTCTTCGCGGATTTGGGTCGCAAAAACCTGATCGAAATCAGCCGAGACATTGTCGGGACGGCTAGCTAGGACGATTTGCCCCACTGACATGCGCGCCGCCTGTTCACGCGGCATAGCCAGAATGGTGTCGCCGCTGCCCGACGAGACACAGCCGCTGACGCAAAGCGCAGCCACGGCCGCGCCAACATATTGAAGTTTCATGATAAGCCCCATGCGCAACACTGCGCTGAGGGAAGATACCCTGAAAATCGCCCCGCGCAACCTGACGTATGTCAGATCACCTTGAACAGACGCAAGGCCTGATAGCCGGCGGACAGGAGCACCACGGCGCCGACGCCGTAGGTCAGGGCGCGGCGCGGCGCGATGCGGGCGATGACGCCGGCGAAGGGGGCGGCGATCAGGCCGCCGAGGATCAGGCCCAGCACGGCCATGGCGTGGGTGGAGAAGCCCTCCGCCTCTTGCCAATGTCCGGTCAGCAGGGCGGCCAGGAAGGTCGCGGAAATGGCGGAGGTGACGAAGAACTCCGCCGTATTGGTGGTGCCGATCGACACGCGCGGATCCTGGCCCGTGCCGACCAGGGTGGTGGTGACCGTGGGTCCCCAGCCGCCGCCGCCGATGGCGTCGAAGAAGCCGCCGACCAAGCCCAGGGGGCCGGCGAACTTGCGCGGGAATATCCGCTCGCGCGTCTGACGCGTTGCCCGCCAGATGATCACCACGCCCATGATGGCCAGATAGGTGGTGATGAAGGGCTTCAGCAGATCGCCGTCGATGCTGGTCAGGACGAAGGCGCCGAAGCCGCCGCCGACGACGCCGCCGAGCGCCAGCGGCACGAACAGCTTCCAGTTTACATTCTTGTTGACCGTATGGGACCCGGCCGAGGCCGCCGTGGTGAAGACCTCGGCAGCATGAACGCTGGCCGACGCCGTGGCGGGCGGCACACCGAACGACAGCAGGACGGTGGAGGAGATCACGCCATAGGCCATGCCCAGCGCCCCATCCACGATCTGGGCCAGAAAACCGACGGCGAGGAAGAGCAGGAAATCTTGCATGACGGCCTCTGGAATAGGGGGCGAACGGTGCGGGTTATTTCCCTAGTCGGTCAATAGGAGAAGAAGTGACGGCGGCTTGCAGAAGGGTTCGCGCCTCGAAGACGGCGGCGATCGCGTCGCGACCGTCCTGAAGCACGGGCTGCAACGGACAGGTCTCGACATCCGGGCAGGTCTCGCACGGACCATAGGCGGTGCGCGAGGCGCAGGGCGCGAGGGCCAGCGGGCCTTCCAGCGCGCGGATCACGTCAGCGAAGCTGATGGCGTCAGCGGGCGCGCCCAGCGCATAGCCGCCCGCCCTGCCCCGCTTCGAGGCCAGCAGACCCTGACGGCGCAGATCCAGCAGGATGGCCTCCAGGAACTTTCGCGGAGCCGCCGCCGCCTCGGCGATCTCGGCGATGGTCGCAGGACCGCCGTCCGGCAGACCGGCCAGATGCACCATGGCGCGCAGGGCGTAGCGAGACCGGTTCGACAGCATGATCCGTGATCGCCCGGCTGCGCCGCCGACGCAAGCCGGGGGGACTCGATCCGCCCCTCAGGCGAGGCGCGCCACCGCCTCCAGAATCTGCGCGCCATTGTAGGGTTTCAGCACCAGGGCCTCGGCCATGTCCGCATTCTTCGCGGCGGCGGCGACATCGCCGGAGATGAAGATGACCCGCACGGCCCAACGGTCGGTCAGGGCGCGGGCCAGTTCCACCCCGGTCATCTCGCCGGACAGGTTGATGTCCAGCAGGGCCGCATCGATGCTGTGCAGCGCAGCGGCGGCCTCGGCGGCGGCGGCGCTATGGAACGGGCCGACGACGTTGTGGCCTGCCTCGGTCAGCAGTTCGGTCAGCGAGGCGGCGGCGTCGGGATCGTCCTCGACCACCAGCAGGGTCAGGGCCTCGACCTCGGCCGGCGCCGTCGCGTCAAGCGGCGCCTGGCGCGTGACCACGGCGCGAAGGTCGCGCCAGACCTCGGTCGAGGGACGGTCGGTGTCCAGATCGTAGATGGCGGCCATGGCCCTCAGTTCGCGCGCGTCCTCGGGCGACAGCTCGCCGCCGGTCTCGACCAGACGGGTGTCGTACAGCCGGCACAGACGATCGACGCTTTCGGCAACCTCGGCGGCGTTCGGCTGCAACGGGGGCGGGCGATCGAACATGGCGTCCTCCTTACGGCTGTTCGGCGTCAACTAAGGGGTTCGAACACCGCGCGTCACCCGAACTGACGCTCGTGACCCTGGCGTCATCCGATCACAAGCGCGGCGCCGGACCCGTTCCGAGGCCGGCAATCGACACGACGCCCCCTGGCGGGTAAGGACGGCGCTCCGCTTTTTCTCAGGACATTTCCCTCTTGCGACTGCCCCAGGCCCGTCTCGATCAGGTGCTCGACCGTTTCCACGAGGTGGAGGCGCGCATGGGTTCGGCGACCGACGGCGCCGAGATCGTGCGGCTGTCCAAGGAGCACGCCGAGCTGAAGCCCGTCGTCGATGCGGTTCAGGGCCTGGCGCGGGCGCGCGCCGAGATGGCGGACCTGGAGGCCATGACGGCCGATCCGGAAATGGCGGCGATGGCCGAGGAGGAGCTGCGAGCGCTGACCGACAGGCTGCCCGAGTTGGAACGCGAGGTCGCGCTGCTTCTGGCCCCGCGTGACGCCGACGAGAACGCCTCGGCCGTGCTGGAAGTGCGCGCCGGCACCGGCGGGGACGAGGCGGCCCTGTTCGCGGGCGACCTGTTCCGCATGTATTCGCGCTACGCCTCCACGCGCGGCTGGCGGATCGAGCTGGACTCGGCGACCGAGGGCGACGCCGGCGGCTATAAGGAAATCATCGCCACGGTGACCGGCGAAGGCGTGTTCGGCCGGCTGAAGTTCGAGAGCGGCGTTCATCGGGTGCAGCGCGTGCCGACGACCGAGTCGCAGGGGCGCATCCACACCTCTGCGGCGACGGTGGCGGTCCTGCCCGAGGTCGAGGACGTCGAGATCGAAATCCACGACAAGGACATCCGCATCGACACCTTCCGCGCGTCGGGCTCGGGCGGTCAGCACGTCAATACGACCGATTCCGCCGTGCGCATCACCCACCTGCCCACCGGCATCATGGTGACGTCGTCGGAGAAGTCCCAGCACGTCAATCGCGACAAGGCGATGAAGAACCTGCGCGTGCGCCTGTACGACATGCAGCGCCAAGCCAAGGATCTGGCCCGCTCGGACAGCCGCAAGTCCCAGGTCGGGTCGGGCGACCGGTCCGAGCGGATCCGCACCTACAACTATCCGCAAGGGCGCGTCAGCGATCACCGCATCAACCTGACCCTGCACAGCCTGCCCCAGATCATGGAAGGCGACATCGATCCGCTGCTGAACGCCCTGATCGCCGAGGATCAAGCGGCGCGCCTAGCCGATCTGGAAGCCGAGTTCGGCTGATCAGCCCAGCACGCCGGTCAGCGGCAGCCACAGCACCACGCCGGTGACGGCGGTATAGGCCGCGAAGGCGTGCACCGACTTCAACCGACCGCTGGCCAGGGGACTGTCGAGATCGGCGCGGTTGACCCACAGCAGATAGGCGGCCTGGATCGCCCAACCGGCGAGGAAGGCGACCACGGCCCAGGCGCTGAGCGCCGCCAGGGCGACGCCCGACATCAGGACCACCACGCCGCCCAGGGCGATCACCCCGTCTGCGATCTGATCGTTGGCGGGAACGGCGATGACGCCAGACAGGGCCCGTTGCAGACGCCAGTTGAGCCAGGCCTGATACAAAAGCATCAGTCCGCCCAAGACGTAGAACATCCCTATTGCGCGCGCCGCCCACTCCATGTCCGAAATAAGGCGCCATTTTCCGCGCTTGTAATCAGGGAAAATGCGACGCCGATTCGGATCGTTAACGACCGGCGCAAATTAGACACAACCGTTGGTCTGCGAGCGCGCCCGTTACGCCTTGGCGGCCAGGGCGCGCTGGACCGCCGGACGCGCCTTCATGCGGTCGAAATGCGCCTGGACGCGCGGAAACTCGGCGATGTCCACGCCGTCGCTTTCCAGCCAGCCGGCGAAGGTGAACAGATAGGGGTCCGCGACCGTATAGGCGTCGCCCATCGCCCATTCGCCGGCCAGATCCGCCTCGATCAAAGCAAAGCTGTCGCGCATGTTCTGCGTGACCTTGGCCGCCATCGACGTCTGGGCGGCGGCATCGTCACTCCAGCGCGCGGCGCGGCGACCGTGGGCGTGGGCGACGTGGACGGTGGTGGCCAGATAGAGGTTGAATGACTGCATCCGCGCAAAGGCGAAGGGATCGGTCGGCGCCAACAGGCCGGGCGGCGACAGGGCGGCGATGTGCGCCAGAATGGCCGGGCTCTCGGTCAGGACGCCCTGATCGGTCGCGAGCGCAGGAACGCGCCCCTTGGGATTGATCGCCAGATAAGCCGGCTCACGTTGCTCGGCCTTGCCGAAGTCGATCAGACGAACCTCATAGGCCAGCCCCGACTCCTCCAGCGCGATATGGCTGGCCCGGCTGCAGGATCCGGTCGCGGTGTAGAGGGTCAGCATGGTCGCGCCTCGCAGCAAAGAAAAAGGCGGCGAGATCATCGCCGCCTTTCAGGAAATCAGAGGTCCAGCAGAGCCCGCGCCGGATCTTCCAGCAGTTCCTTGACCCGGACTAGGAAGGTTACGGCTTCCTTGCCGTCGACGATGCGGTGATCGTAGCTGAGGGCCAGATACATCATCGGGCGGATCTTGACCTCGCCGTTGATGGCCATCGGGCGCTGGACGATGTTGTGCATGCCCAGGATGCCCGACTGCGGCGCATTCAGGATCGGCGTCGACATCAGCGAGCCATAGGTGCCGCCGTTGGTGATGGTGAAGGTGCCGCCTTGCATCTGATCCATGGTCAGCGAGCCGTCACGCGCGGCCTTGCCCAGGGCGCCGATGCCCTTTTCGATGCCGGCGAGCGACAGGGCATCCGCGTCGCGGAGCACGGGCACCACCAGACCCTTGTCGGTGCCGACGGCGACGCCGATGTCGTAGTGGTTCTTGTAGATGATGTCCGTGCCGTCGATCTCGGCGTTGACGGCCGGGATCTCATGCAGGGCCGCGACGACGGCCTTGGTGAAGAAGGACATGAAGCCCAGCTTCACGCCGTGGCGCTTTTCGAACACGTCCTTGTACTGGGCGCGCAGGGCCATGACGTTGGTCATGTCCACCTCATTGAAGGTGGTCAGCTGGGCGGCCGTGTTCTGCGATTCCTTCAGGCGACGGGCGATGGTCTGACGCAGGCGCGTCATCTTCACCCGCTCTTCACGCGGCTGGTCGGCGCGCGGCGCGGCGGGCGCAGCGGCGGCGGCAGGGGCTGGAGCCGAGGCCTGGCCGATGGCGGCGATGGCGTCGGCCTTGGTGATGTTGCCCTTCGGCCCCGTGGCGTTGATGGCCTTGGGATCCAGATCGTTCTCGCCGACCACGCGCTGGACGGCGGGCGACAGGGTTTCGTTCCTGGTGCCCGAAACCTGAGCCGAGCCGGTGTTGGCCGGGTCGCCGGCGGGCACCGGAGCGGCTGCGGCCGGCGCGCTCGCATCGCCAGAACCCGAGATGGAGCCGATCTTCTGACCCGGCGTGACGGTCGCGCCTTCGTCGGCGGCGATGGTCAGAACGCCGTCAGCCGGGGCGGAGACTTCGACCGCGACCTTGTCGGTCTCGATCTCGACCAGAAGTTCGTCCTTCTTGACCGTGTCGCCGTTCTTCTTGACCCACTTGCCCATCGAGCCTTCGGCGACGCTCTCACCCATGACCGGCACGGTGATGTCAATCGCGGCGGCGGCGGCCGGAGCAGCGGCGGCCGGCGCGGCCTTGGCGTCAGGCTTGGCGGCCTTGGCCGGGGCAGCGGCGGGCGCAGCGGCCGGAGCGGCGCCGGCGGATGCGCCTTCCGTCACCGAACCCAGGACCGTGCCGGGAACGACGTTGTCGCCCTCGGCCGCCTTGATGTCGCCCAGCACGCCGTCGGCGGGCGAGACGACTTCCAGCGAAACCTTGTCGGTCTCCAGCTCGACCAGCAGTTCGTCCTTCTTGACCGGATCACCGACCTTCTTGGTCCACTTTGCGATGGTGGCTTCGGTGACGGATTCACCGAGGGCGGGGGTCAGGATGTCGGCCATGTCAGGTCCAGCTCGTCTCTAGTCGGTCTTTTGTACGTGTATCAGGCGAAGGCTTCGGTCGTGAAGGCTTCGAGTTCCTTCAGGTGCCGGCTCATCAGACCGGCGGCGGTCGAGGCCGAGCCGGGACGGCCGACGTAGCGGGCGCGCTTGGCCTTCACGTCCAGCTTGTCCAGCGTCAGCTCCAGCCACGGATCCACGAAGGTCCAGCCGCCCATGTTCTTCGGCTCTTCCTGGCACCAGACCAGTTCGGCGTTGGGGAAGCGGGCCAGTTCCTTGCGCAGCGACTGGATCGGCCACGGATAGAACTGCTCCAGACGCAGGATGTAGACGTCGTCCACCGCCTGGCCGTCCTTGGCCTTCTTCTCGCGCGCGTCCAGCAGGTCGTAATAGACCTTGCCGGAACACAGGATGACGCGGCGGATGTCCTTGTCCGCCTTGATCGTGATGCCGGCGATCTCGGGCCGCGTCTGGGCGTCGTCGTGCAGGACGCGGTGGAAGGACGAGCCTTCGGCCAGATCGGCCAGGCTGGATACCGCCTTCTTGTGACGCAGCAGCGACTTGGGCGTCATCAGGATCAGCGGCTTGCGGAACGGCCGGTGCATCTGGCGACGCAGGATGTGGAAGTAGTTGGCCGGGGTGGTGCAGTTGGCGACCTGCATATTGTCTTCGGCGCAGGCCTGCAGGAAGCGCTCCAGACGGGCCGAGGAGTGTTCCGGCCCCTGGCCTTCATAGCCGTGCGGCAGCAGCATGGTCAGGCCGCTCATGCGCAGCCACTTGCGTTCGCCAGAGCTGATGAACTGGTCGATCACCACCTGGGCGCCGTTCACGAAGTCGCCGAACTGGGCCTCCCACATGACCAGCGTATTGGGGTCGGCCAGTGAGTAGCCGTACTCGAAGCCCAGCACCGCCTCTTCGGACAGGGCCGAGTCGATGACTTCGAAATTGGCCTGGCCTTCGCGCAGGTTGTTGAGCGGGATGTAGCGCTCTTCGGTCGTCTGATCGATGATGCCCGAGTGACGCTGCGAGAAGGTGCCGCGCACCGAATCCTGACCCGACAGACGGATCGGGAAACCTTCATCGACCAGCGAGGCGAACGCCAGGCTCTCGGCCGTGGCCCAGTCCAGGCCCTGACCCGAGGTGATGGCTTCGCGGCGGCCGTCGATGACGCGCTTCAGCGTCTTGTGCATGTCGACGCTGTTGGGGATCGTGGTCAGGCGGTGGCCCAGGTCGGTCAGCTTGGCCAGCGGCACGGCGGTGTCGCCGCGCAGTTCGTCCTTGGGCGACTGGAAGCCCTGCCACTGGCCGTCCAGCCAATCGGCCTTCTCGGCGGACCAGGTCTTGCCGGCCTCGAACTGCTCGTCGAGGAATTTCTCGAACCGCTCGACCTCGGCGTCCACCTCGGCCTGGCTGATCACGCCTTCGGCCACCAGACGCTGCGAATACAGTTCGCGGGTCGAGGGCTGGGCGCGGATCTTCGAATACATCAGCGGCTGGGTGAAGGTGGGGTCGTCGCCTTCGTTGTGGCCGAAGCGGCGGTAGCAGAACATGTCCACCACCACGTCCTTGTGGAACTTCTGGCGGTATTCGGTGGCCACCTTGGACGCGAAGACGACCGCCTCGGGGTCGTCGCCGTTGACGTGGAAGATCGGCGCCTGGACCATCAGGGCCACATCCGACGGATAGGGCGACGAGCGCGAGTTGCGCGGGCTGGTGGTGAAGCCGATCTGGTTGTTGATGACGAAGTGCAGCGTGCCGCCGGTGCGGTAACCCTTCAGCCCCATCAGGGCGAAACACTCCGCGACCACGCCCTGGCCGGCAAAGGCGGCGTCGCCGTGGATCAGCAGGGGCACGACCTTGGAGCGGTCCAGAGCCCACTGCCCTTCCGGCACGCCCTCGTTGGCCTCGCGAATGTCGAACGCCTGTTTGGCGCGCGCCTTGCCCAGCACGACCGGGTTGACGATTTCAAGGTGCGACGGGTTGGCGGTCAGCGACAGGTGGACGTGGTTGCCGTCGAACTCGCGGTTCGACGAGGCGCCCATGTGATATTTGACGTCGCCCGAGCCTTCGATGTCGCTCGGCACGGCCGAGCCGCCCTGGAACTCGTGGAAGATGACCTTATAGGGCTTGCCCATCACGGCGGCGAGCACGTTCAGGCGGCCGCGGTGGGCCATGCCGAGCACGACCTCGTCGACGCCCAGCGAACCGCCGCGCTTGATGACCTGCTCCAGCGCCGGGACCATGGCCTCGCCGCCGTCCAGGCCAAAGCGCTTGGTGCCGGGGAAGCGCTTGTGCAGGAAGCGTTCGAAGCCTTCGGCCTCGACCAGCTTGGACAGGATGGCCAGCTTGCCTTCCTTGGAGAAGGCGTTCTGCTCGAACTTGTCGGCGCCCTCGAACCGCTGCTGCAGCCAGGATTTCTCTTCCGGCTCGGCGATATGCATGAACTGGATGCCGACCGTGCCGCAGTAGGTGCGCTTCAGGATCTCCAGCACTTCGCGGATCGTGCCGGTCTGAAGACCCAGGACGCCGTCCAGGAAGATCGGGCGGTCCAGATCGGCGCCGGTGAAGCCGTAGAATTCCGGCGTCAGCTCGGGGTTCTCGACCGGCTGTTCGATGCCCAGCGGGTCCAACTTGGCCTGCAGGTGACCCCGCACGCGATAGCTGCGGATCAGCATCAGGGCGCGGATGGAATCGTGGGCGGCGGCGCGGATCGCATCGGCCGAGACGTCGGCGGACGCGGCCTTGGGCGCAGCAGCCGGCGCAGCGCCAGGCTTTTTGGGATCGGGCTTAGGCGCCGGCCAACGGCCGTCGAAGACGCCGGTCTCCTCCGTCGGTTCGGTCGCCACGCCGCGACCCCAGCTCCCGGCTCCGGCCGAGGCGGTCACCAGGGCGGCGTTGTCGCGCAGTTGGTCGAAGAAGGCTTTCCATTCGGCGGAAACGGAGCCGGGGTCTTTCGCCCACTTCTCCTGAAGCTCCTCAACATAGGCCGCATTGGACCCGTAGAGGAATGAGGTCTCGGCAAAGACCTGGTTCAGCCGACCGGCATCGTCCGCCATCGTTTCGCAATCCCTGGGCCCCGACGGACACATCTCCGTGAGGGGCGCGCCCGTCATATAGGCGTCGTTTCCTGACGGGTCATGACCGAAACGGGGCAATTTGGTAGGAAATTGGTCGCAGGCCCAAGAAAAAAACGCCCCCGGCCTGAGCCGAGGGCGTCCATCAATGCGTCGCTCGGCATATTTGATGCCGAAACGCGATCAAACAGAGAGCATCAACCCTTCAGGACTTCGACAAGGGTCTTGCCGAGGCGCGCGGGCGATTCCGACATGCGGATGCCGGCGGCTTCCATCGCCGCGATCTTGGATTCCGCATCGCCCTTGCCGCCCGAGACGACGGCGCCGGCGTGGCCCATGGTGCGGCCCTTCGGAGCGGTACGGCCCGCGATGAAGCCGGCCATCGGCTTCTTGCGGCCTTTCTTGGCTTCGTCGATCAGGAACTGGGCGGCGTCTTCTTCCGCGCCGCCGCCGATTTCGCCGATCATGATGATCGAGGTGGTTTCCTCGTCGGCCAGGAACAGCTCCAGCACGTCGATGAACTCTGTGCCCTTGACCGGGTCGCCGCCGATGCCGACGGCCGTGGTCTGGCCCAGGCCTTCGTTGGTGGTCTGGAACACGGCTTCATAGGTCAGGGTGCCCGAACGCGACACGATGCCGACCGAGCCCTTCTTGAAGATATTGCCCGGCATGATGCCGATCTTGCACTCGTCCGGCGTCAGGATGCCGGGGCAGTTCGGGCCCAGCAGGCGCGACTTGGAGCCTTCCAGGCGACGCTTGACCTTGACCATGTCCATCACCGGGATGCCCTCGGTGATGCAGGTGATGAACGGGATTTCGGCGTCGATGGCTTCGATGATCGCAGCGGCCGCGCCCGACGGCGGGACATAGATCACCGAGGCGTCGGCGCCCGTGGCGTCGCGGGCTTCGGCGACCGAGGCGTAGATCGGCAGGGTTTCGCCGTGCGAGCCGGTCCAGTTCGTGCCGCCCTTGGAGGGGTGCACGCCGGCGACCATCTGGGTGCCGTGATAGGCCAGGGCCTGTTCGGTGTGGAAGCCGCCGGTCTTGCCGGTCAGGCCCTGGACGATGATCTTGGTGTTCTTGTCGACGAGGATGGACATGAGGTCTCGCTGGTTGGGTTAGGCGGGAAGGAAAGGGTTTTCGACGCGGACCGACCCATAGGTCTGCCCGTGACAGAGGTCTTCGGAATAAAGCACCTTGGCGCCCAGGCGCTCGGCTGCGGCGATGATCGCGCCGTCCCAATAGGACAGTTGGTAGCGACGCGCGTTGGCGATGCCGGCGACGACCACTTCGGGCGTGACCGGCTGGCAAGGCTTCAAGGCGATGACCCGAATCCACTCGCGCGCCTCGTCGGACGTCAACGGCGGCGCGCCCTTTCGGGTCGAGACATTGTAGAATTCGGTCAACACCTGGCCCGAGGTGCAATAGTCCTCGGTCAGCGCGATCTCACGCGCCCGCTCCCAACGATGACCCGCATGCTCCTGCCCCAAGGCGGCGTAGAGCAGGATGTTGGTGTCGAGAAAGACATCGGAATTAGCGATCAAACCGCCGATCCCCACTGTAGATCTCGTCGCGCTTTCCGGGACGCCAATCGCCCATACGACCCTTGGATTGGTCGATCAATTTCAGCAGCGCTTCACGCGCCTCGTCCTTGGACGTTTCCTGCTGGACCCACTCAGTCAGAAAGCCGCGCACCGCCTCGTTGACGGTCGTCCGCTTCATGGCCGCCAGCACCCGCACCTTGTCGAGCAGGGCGTCGTCGATGGCGAGGGTGATGTTGCGGGTCATGGCCTTACACGGGTTATGTGGAGCACATAGGCCGTGGAGGGCTGGCGGGCAAGTCAGTCGCGAACCGACCCTGGCTCGCGCGGGATGTCCAGCAGCAGGCCCAGTCCGCGCAGGACCGCCTCCTGCAGGCGGTTCAGGCTGTAGAGTCTGGCGAACAGGGCGCGCTCTCCGCCGGTGTCGCGCGCGGCGGCATAGGTCGCCTGCTGACGACGACGGCGACGTCCGATCTCGACCGTGTCGCCTGCGGTCAGGCGCCGGTCCCACTTGGCCCGCCAGGCGTCCAGGTTGATGGCGTCGTAGTGCAGCAGCCGCACGGGCCGGCCCGTGCGCGGATCGCGCGGTCGCGCGGCCTTCAGCGGAACCTCGTTCCGCTTGGCTTCGTGGATGCAGGGGGTGGCGCAGTCCAGTCCGCGCCGCAGCGCATATTTGCCCATGTGGTGGCCCAGCAGACCCCTCACGAAAAAGGCCCCCGCGCCCGGGTAGAGCAGATGGCCAAGCTCGGACCAGCCTGGCCCGCTGTAGGATTTGCGCGCCAGGACGGCGCCGTATTCGCGGTTCAGGTCGTCGCCGGCGCGCCACACCGCCTCGACCGTGGGAAAGATCGCCAGATCGCGCCCGGCTGGCACGGCCTGAAGCGCAGCGGCCAGATCGACCGGCCCGAAGATCAGCTCGTCGATATCCACGATCACCAGCCAGTCGGCCTGCAGGTCGCGATAGGCGTCGGCGTAGACGATGCGCTGGCGGGCCTCAACCGAGGCGGGATGACCGCCGCGCGCCGCCCAAAAGGCGTCGTCGCAGATGATCAGCTCGTCGTCGGATAAGCCGACGGCCTTCGGGTGAGGGGCGGCGCAAGCGGGTCCGTCGAAATAGACCCGCACACGCTGGGCGCCCCTCGCCCGGTAATGATCGACGAAGACGCCGATGTGCCGTTCCGGGGCCAGGGCCATGGCGACGACGTCGAAGCCTGTCATCGTCGCTAGACCCGGCCGCCGGTTATCGGCAGGTCAGCCGACCGCCGCGACGATCTTCTGGGCGGCGTCGTCGAGGTCGTCGGCGGCCTGGATGGTCAGGCCCGACTCGTTCAGGATTTTCTTGCCCAGCTCGGCGTTGGTGCCTTCCAGACGCACCACCAGCGGCACCTTCAGGCCCACTTCCTTCACGGCCGCGACCACGCCCTCGGCGATGACGTCGCACTTCATGATGCCGCCGAAGATGTTGACCAGGATGCCCTGGACGTTCGGGTCGGCGGTGATGATCTTGAAGGCCGCCGCGACCTTCTCCTTGCCGGCGCCGCCGCCGACGTCGCAGAAGTTGGCCGGCTCCTTGCCGTACAGCTTGATGATGTCCATCGTCGCCATGGCCAGACCGGCGCCGTTGACCATGCAGCCGATGTTGCCGTCCAGCGAGACGTAGGCGAGGTCCCACTTGGACGCTTCGATCTCCTTGGCGTCTTCTTCGGTTTCGTCGCGGAGTTCCTTGATGTCGTCGTGGCGGAACAGGGCGTTGCCGTCGAAGCTGACCTTGGCGTCCAGAACACGCAGATGGCCGTCCTTCATCACGATCAGGGGGTTCACCTCCAGCATGTCCATGTCCTTCTCGACGAAGGCCTTGTACAGGGCGGGGAACAGCGACTTGGCGTCTTCGGCCGCGGCGCCCGTCAGGCCGTAGGCGGCGGTGATGGCGGCGACGTCGGCGTCGGTCACGCCCGCGCTCGGGTCGATGACGATGTTCTGGATCTTCTCGGGCGTGTCGTGGGCGACGGTTTCGATGTCCATGCCGCCTTCGGTCGAAACGACGAAGGCGATTCGGCCATAGGCGCGATCGACCAGCAGCGAGCAGTACAGTTCACGCTCGATGTCGGCGCCGTCCTCGATGTAGAGGCGGTTGACCTGTTTGCCGGCGTCGCCCGTCTGGGCGGTGACCAGGGTGTTGCCCAGCATTTCCTTGGCGTGAGCGACGGCTTCCTCGACCGAGAAGGCCAGGCGAACGCCGCCCTTGGCGTCGGCCGGCAGTTCCTTGAACTTGCCCTTGCCGCGGCCGCCGGCGTGGATCTGCGACTTCACGACATAGAGCGGACCGGGCAGCGACTTGGCGGCCGCCTCGACCTGATCGACCGACGTCACCGCGACGCCTTCGGCGACGGGTGCGCCGAAGCCTTTGAGGACCTGCTTGGCCTGATATTCGTGAATGTTCATGGGGGACCGTCGCAACCGCTGCTGGGAGAGTTGCGGGGCTTATAGGCCCCACCCCTTCGCAGGTGCAACCGTCCACAGGCCCCCTTTAGTCGACCCAGTCCTTCTTGAGGGTGCGCGACGCCCCGATCAGCAGGATCGCGGCCAGCACATAGAAGCCCATACCCGTGTAGATGGCCCAGCGCAGGCTTTCCTCGCCGAAGCGCGGGGCCAGCAGGTCGCTCATCCAGCCGAAATAATAGAAGCCGACCGCGATCCCGAGCAGATTGTTCAGCAGCAGGAACAGGGCCGAGGCCGTCGAGCGCATGGCCGCCGGCACCAGATGCTGGACCGCCGCCGTGATCGGACCCAGCCAGGCCAGGTTCAATCCGGTCGGCAACAGGAAGATCAGGAAGGCCAGGGTCAGCTGCTGAACGTGACTGCCGCCGCCGGGCAGAACCAGGCCGATCAGCCAGGGCGAGTTCATCGCCAGGATGAAGCACGGCGCCGAGATCAGGAAGGCGACGGCGGGCGTCAGCGGATAGGCGCCCTTGCCCTTCTTGGACAGCTTGTCGGCGATCATGCCGCCCAGCCAGATGCCCAGGATGCCGCCGATCAGGGCGATGCCGGAATAGTAGATGCTGGTCTGTTTCAAGGTCAGGTCGAAACTGCGCATGAAAAACAACGGCAGCCAGCCGGCGACGCCATACCCGCACACCGACGACGAGGCGGCGCCCAGGCCCAGGAGCCAGAAGCTGGGCTTCTTGATCACTACCGAGGCGGTGCGCCGCGCGATCATCAGCGAAACGCCGATCACCACCGCCAGCAGGCCGCCGAACGCCAGCACCAGCGGATTGCCGAGCGACATGCCCATCAGCCAGCTCAAGGCGCCGAGGATCAGCAGGCCGGCGCCGAGACCCAGCATGATCTGGGCGGCGATCTTGCCGGCCCGGTCCGTGCCGACGGGGGCGGCGGCCAGGGCCGCGACCTGGGCTTCGGTCTTGATGGCGTCGGTTCCGCCGCGCCTGGGATCGCGCACCGTGAGACGCAGCAGCGGGGCGACCAGCACGCCCAGCAGGCCGACCACGATGAAGGCGGTTCGCCAGCCGTAGGTCGCAGCCAGCAGGCCGCCGACCAGGGTGCCCGCCGCCATGCCCAGCGGAATGCCGAAGGCGAAGGCCGCCATGGCCCGCGCGCGCTGATGCGGCGGGAAGTAGTCGGCGATCAGCGAATAGGCCGGGGCCACGCCGCCCGCCTCGCCGATGCCCACGCCCATTCGGCACAGGAACAGCTGGCCGAACGACCCGGCCATGCCGCACAGGGCGGTAAAGCCAGACCAGACGGCGAGCGCGCCGGTCATGATCCAGACCCGGCTGAACCGATCCGCCAGCCAGGCCAGGGGTATGGCCAGCGTCGAATATACCGAGGCGAAGGCGATGCCGCCCAACAGGCCGAACTGGCTGTCGGACATGCCGAACTCTTCCTTCAGCGGCGCGGCCAGGATGCCGATGATCTGGCGATCCAGGAAATTCAGCATGTAGATCAGGATCAGAACCGCCAGCACATAGTAGCGATAGCCAGGCCGCTCAGGCCGCTCGGGCCGCGCCTCCTGGACCGTCAGCGTCTCCGTCGTCATCGGCGTTTCCCCTCGGCGTCTTGTTGTTCGTTGCGGCGAGCCTAGCCGCAAGTCCGGCCTGTGCAAAATAGGTCCGACAAAGCGAAAAGGGCGGCGGCCCGGAGACCGCCGCCCCTCGTCGTCAGGCGTTATGGATGTGGATCAGAACTTCAGACCCAGGGTCGCCGTCACGGTGCGCGGCGGGCCGTAGAAGCCGATGATCGAGTCGCCAGTCAGGGCGCCGGGGAAGGTGTAGCCGCCGACGCGATAGCGCTCATCGCCCAGGTTCTTGCCGTGGACGCCGAAGGTCAGACGGTCGTCGGACGAGGTCCAGACGATGCTGGCGTCATACATCCAGTAGGCGTCCTGATCGAGCAGCGGCGCGGGCGTCTCGAACTGCTGATAGGCGCCGCGATAGGCGACCGACGGAATGAAGGCGATCGACGAACCGTTCTCCATGACCCAATTGTAGTTGGCCGAGATCGATCCGGTCCATTCCGGCGTGTTCTGGAAATCGCGCTGCGACGACACATCGACGAAGCAGCCGACCGCTGTGGGGCAGGTCGTGTTCAGCGGGCCGGTCGGAATGTAGGCCAGGAACTGGTCGAACTTGGCGTCGATGTAGCTCAGCGAGGCATTGAACGTCAGAGCGTCGGTAGCGCGCACGCGGCCTTCGAACTCCCAACCGCGGATCGAGGACGAGCCGACATTGTCCACCACCGAGGCGATCGTCGCGCCGGCCGGATACTGGGTCGTGATCTGCTGGTTCTCGTAGCTGGAATCGAAGATCGCGGTGGCGAAGGTCAGGCGACGATCCAGCAGCGACCCCTTCAGGCCGACTTCGTAGGTCTCGACCGTTTCCGGCGCATAGCCGTTGACGGTGGCGGGATACAGGACCGCATCGCCGCGCATGTCGAAACCGCCCGACTTGAAGCCCTCGCCCCACGAGGCATAGGCCGTAAGATCGGGGCCGAACTTGTAGTTGACCGAGACGCGCGGCGTGAACTTCTCGAACTCGCGCGTGCGGGTGTAGTTGGTGCGCGGAGCCTCGCCCAAGAACGGCACGGCGGTCGCATTGCCGAAATAGGGGCTGCGGATACCCAAGTAACGCTGACGGAAGACGGTGCCTTCCTTCTCGTCCTTGGTGACGCGACCGCCGACCGAGACCGACAGGGCGTCGGTGACATCATAGGAGAAGTCGGCGAAGGCGGCGTAGCTCTTGGTCGCCACAGAACCCGAGGTCAGGGTCGTCAGATTGGCCAGACCCACGACGGTGTCGAACGCGCCCGAGGCGTTGGCGTCCATGTAGAAGACGCCGGCGACGCCGTTCAGGCGGCCCGCGCTGACCAGAACCTGGAACTCCTGGCTGAACTGGTCGTCATCATAGGCGGCCGGGATGTCGAGGATGGGCTGGGGCAGGTTGTCGAAGTCGATGTTGCCGCGCGTCAGGCCTTCACGATAGGCGGTGATCGACTTGAAGGTGAACATGTCGCTCATCTCCCACTCGCCGGTCAGCGACACGCCGCGCGTCTGGACGCGATTCTTGTCGCCGGCGCCGGCGTTGGTGTCATAGACGTCAGCGGGCGACGGAGCGACTTCGCGGTGACCGTGGCGCGCGTTGGAATCGTCGTTCACCAGATCACCGGCCAAACGGAAGAACAGACTTTCGGTCGGGCTCCATTCCGCGCTGGCGCGGAATGCGGTGACGTCCTTGTTGTAGTGTTCATTGCCTGTGTTCAGGTTCTTGCCGTAGCCGTCGCGCAGATAGCGGGCCAGGGCGGCCGAGACCTTGAACTCGTCGCTGAAGGGCAGCTGAGCGCTGGCGATCACGTCGCGCTGGTTATAGCTGCCGTAGGAGGCGCGCAGGCGTCCCTCGGGCTCGTCGGCATTGATGCGGCTGGTGACGTATTTGATGGCGCCGCCGATGGTGTTGCGGCCGTAAAGCGTGCCTTGCGGACCGCGCAGCACCTCGACCCGCTCCACGTCGAAGATGTCCAGAACGGCGGCCTGCGGACGGGCGACATAGACGTCGTCGATATACAGGCCGACGCCGGGATCGAAGCCCCACAGCGGATCCTGCTGGCCCACGCCGCGAATGAAGGAGATCAGGGTCGAGTTCGAGCCCCGCGCGGCGTTCAGCGTCAGGCTGGGCGTCGAGCGCGCCAGTTCGGTGATGTCCAGAGCGCCGCGCGCCTCAAGCTGTTCGCCGCTGACGGCGGTCACGGCGACCGGCACATCCTGCAGGCTTTCCGCGCGGCGGCGCGCGGTGACGACGATGTCGTCGACGGTGGCGGCGTCCTGCGCGTTCGCGGCCTGAGCGGTCGCCTCCGCGTCCTGGGCGACCGTGGCCCCCGCAAGCACGCCCCACGCCGCGCCGGCCAGCAGCGCGCACTTCACATGACGGTTCATGATCCTAGACCCCTTTGTCGTTTCCAGCCCGATGGACGCTTTTATTCAGCGTTCAATGATTTTCACGGAACCTACCCGGTTTCGGCCGTCTGTCAAACACTGGACTGACGCAGCGTCACTTGGATCGTCGACCGTGGCGCCGTTGCACCGTCGCAGTCGTGCGCCTAGCCTTGCCGGATGAGCAAGCCGGACGCCGCCGCCCCCCTTCCCCGCCCCGTCGCCGCCGCGCGCCGCAAGGCGGCGGGCGCTGCACCGGCGCGGCGCGGCCGCCCGCCCAAGACCGAGGCCAAGGCGGCGGGCGAGACGCGCGACCTGATCCTGGATGCGGCCGAGGACCTGTTTTCCAAACATGGCTTCTATGGCGTCACCATCCGCGAGGTGGCGCGCGAGGCCGGCGTCGATACGGCCCTGGTACACTACTATTTCGGGGCCAAGCGCGAGCTGTTCGACGCCGTCTTCCTGCGCCGGGCCGAGGTCTGGAACGACGACCGCGTCGCCGCCATCGACCGCTATGCCGAGACGGCGGGTGACGACATGACGCTGGAGGGCCTGTTGGAGGCCTTCCTGCGGCCGCCGTTCGAATGGTCGCTGAAGGGCGGGCCGGGCTGGAAACACTATTCCGCCCTGGTCGCCCAGACCAACGCCAACCCCAGCTTCGGCGGCGAGACGATGGCGCGCTATTTCGACCCGGCCATCCACCGGCTGATCGAGCTGATCGCCAAGGTGCTGCCCGACGCCAGCGAGGTCGATCTGTACTGGGGCTATCACAATCTGTCGGGCGCCCTGACCCTGACCCTGGGCGAGACGGGCCGTCTTGACCGGCTGTCGAACGGGCGGGCGCGATCGGGCGATCTGGAGACGGCGGGCGACTATATGGTCCGGTTTGCCGCCGCCGGCTTCCGGGCCGTGGCGGGTCTGTCAGCGCGCCAAGGCTGATCGTTCACGCCAGGGCCGGCGCGCACCCGGCTTTCGCCCGGCCGAAAATCATGGTCTCAAGGCCCGACCTACAGATGCCGAAAGCCGCCATGACGTCCCCTGCCGCCGACCGCCGCCGCACCTTTCTGCGCGGGCTCATTGTGGCCGCGCTCGGGGGCGTGTTCCTAGCGGTCACCGGCGCTTTCGGCAGCGCAGGCGCGTCGTTGCCCCTGCGTCTCGTCTATTGGGTTCTGGTCATGGTGTTGGGCGGACTGTGGGGCCATCTGTGCGGCCTCGTGGTCAGCCGGTTTGTGGATTCGGATGAGCGGCCGTGGCTGAGCATCGCGGTCATGGTGGTCGTGATCACCGGGCCGCTGTGCGTCATCGTCTGGGCGGCGACGGGCCTGTTCTTCGCCCAGAGGCTCTATCCGCTGGGCGTGCTGCCGCAACTGGTCGTGCCCGTCGTGATCATCACGGCGGCGGTGACGACGTTGAACGTCTTTCTGGGTCGGGCCATGCCGGTCCAGACCCATGCGGCGCCGCCCGAGACAGCGGCTCGCCCGGTTCGGTTTCTGGACCGTCTGCCCATGAAGCTGAAAGGCGCGACGATCCGGGCGGTGCAGGCCGAGGACCACTATCTGCGCATCCACACCGACCGGGGATCGGACCTGATACTGATGCGGCTGTCGGACGCGGTGGAAGAGCTGGAGGGGCTGGAGGGCGCCCAGACGCACCGCAGCTGGTGGGTGGCGCGCGAGGCGGTGCGCGCCGTCGAACGCGGCGACGGCCGCGCGACCCTGACGCTGGACGGCGGTCTGTCGGCGCCCGTCAGCCGCCGCTACGCCCGGATGCTGCGCGACGCCGAATGGTGGTGACGCTTCAGGGGGCGGGCTGGGTGGTCAGCATCGACGCAGGCGCCGCGCAGCCGGTCAGCTCGTCGTCGCCGATCTCGACCTTGGCCGTCAGCGGATAGGTGCGGTCGCTCATGCCGTCCGAACATTCGGTGGCGATCAGCACGACGTTCAGCGCCTTGTTCAGATTGGTCGAGCTGGCGAAGGTCGCGACAGTGCCCTGGACCGTCGCGCCATGGTTCGGCGCGCGCTGGGTCGGCTGATCGACGCGGGTGTAGATCAGGGCGTCCGGCGTGATCTCCACGCCCCAGAAGGGTTCCGTCCCCAGCGCCCGCACCGGCTGGCCCAGATCGACCCCGCCCAGGGTGACGGCGGCCTGGGGCTGCGGGGCCGCCTTGGGCTTGGAATCTTCGCGGTCGTAACAGGCGCTGAGCGAGAGGCCAGCAACGGCGATGGCGAACGAGGCGGCGGCGAGCGGAATGAGGCGCATGACGGCTCCTTTTGGTTCGGGCGCAGGTGAGGTCCCCGCCGGCCTCGGTCAAGGGGCGCGGCTGGGTTATGCTGGTTCCATGTCGATTCGCCCCACCGCATTCGAGTTCTTCGCCGGGGGCGGCCTGGCGGGGCTGGGACTGTCCGCCGCCGGCATCGACACCGTCTTCGCCAACGACATGGACGGGGCCAAGGCGCGCGCCTTCACGGCCAATCATCCGCATACCCCGTTTCGTCAGGGCGATGTCTGGAGCCTGACCGTCGACGATCTGCCGGGACGGCCGGACCTGGCCTGGGCTTCGTCGCCCTGTCAGGACGTCAGCCTGGCGGGCGCGCGCGGCGGGCTGGAGGCCGGGCGGTCGGGCGCCTTCTGGGGCTTTTGGCGGCTGATGCAGGGCCTCGCGGCCGAGGGACCCAGCCCGCGCGTGATCGTGCTGGAGAATGTCATTGGCCTGCTGACTTCCGGGCCAAGAACCGAAATGGGTCGGGATTTCGCGGCCGTCTGCACGGCGATGGTCGAGGCGGGCTATACGGTCGGCGCGCTGGAGATAGACGCCGCCCACTGGCTGCCCCAGTCGCGGCCGCGTCTGTTCGTGGTGGCCATTCAGGACGAGGCGCCGCGCGCGGCGGGTCCGACCCAGCCCTTCCATTCAGCGCGTCTCATCGCCGCGCACGCGCGCCTGCCCGAGGTGGTGAAGACGGCCTGGGCCTGGTGGTCGCTGCCTGCGCCGTCGCAGCGCAATCTGGACCTGGCGGCCATTCTGGAGCCGGACGACGCCGTCAATTGGCTGGATGATGCGGACGCCATCCTGGCCCTGGCCGCGCCGCTGCACCGCGCCCGGATCGCGTCGGCCCTGGCGTCTGGCCAGCGTTGCGTCGGCGCCGCCTATCGCCGAGTGCGGATCGAGAACGGCCATAAGGTTCAGCGGCTCGAAATCCGGTTCGATGGCCTGGCCGGATGCCTGCGCACGCCGGCCGGCGGCTCGTCGCGCCAATATGTGGTGGTGTGCGATCAAGGCCGGGCGCGGGTTCGGCGTCTGACCGGGCGCGAGGCCGCGCGGCTGATGGGCGTGTCGGACGACTATCAGTTGCCGTCGAGCGAAAGCGCCGCGCTGAAGCTGATGGGCGATGCGGTGGCCGTGCCGGTGGTCAGGGCGCTGGCCGAAGGGCTGTTGCTGCCGGCGCTGGTGGATCGACGCGCCGCCGCCTGAAGCAGCCGACTGCTCGCCGAGATACAAACACCCCCCGGGATATCGCCCGAGGGGTGGGAAAAGCGTGATCCTAGCGCTGGACCCACTGGCCCTGGGCGTTGCGGTACCATTGACCCGACGCGATGCGGGGCAGCAGCTGGGCCTCGAACATCCGGGCCCCGGCGACATCGGCCGAGGTGCCGGCCTCTGCAGCGCTGCGGGCGTAGGCGGCGCGGCGGCCGGAGTTGGTGGCGTCCACGGCGGCGCGCAGGCTGGCGTCCGAGGTCGGGGTGCGGAAGCCCAGATAACCGTCGGCCTGCTCACCCACGGCGCCGGCGGCCTTGGCTTGGTCGATCTGCGCCTTCTGGGCGCTGGTCTGGGCGAGGGCGGCGCCCGCGACGCCCAGAGCCGCAACGGCGGCGCCGATGACGAAGAGTTTGCGGAAGGTCATGTCAGCCTGTCCCTTTCAGAGAGAAGCGGGAAATCAGAAGAGGTTGGGGTTCTGCTGCAACAGCTGCTGCAGCTCCTGGTCCAGCCGAACGCGTACATCGGCGTCCAGCTTGGCGTAGATCTGGATCGGCGCGACCTCAAGACGGATGGTCGGGGCGCAGGCCGCGAGGGCGACGACGACGGCTCCGAAACCGAGGCCGGCCAGTTGGCGCTTGTGGATCATGACATGGGCTCCGGTTCGGCCGAGGGTGATGTCTCTAATAGCACGCCGTCCAATGAACGCGCGCTGAATGGTGAAGTTCAATCGGCAGGCGCCGGGACGGGCGGGAGCGTCGCCTCCTGCTGACCCTGGCGGGCGCGATTGACGGCCAGCAGATCCGAGATCAGCTGGTTGGCGTTCAGGGTCGTGTCCAGCGTCAGATCGATCTGGGTGTTCGACGGCAACGGCAGTTTGCGATTCAGGAACTGGCGGCTGATCAGTTCGCCGATCGTCAGCCTAAGCTCTTGGCGCTTGGGCGGATCATGCCGGCCGCGGATGTGGAACAGGACCGCCAGACGGCCGCCGTCCAGGCTGTTCACATCGGCGCTGAGCTGATCGAAGGACAGATTTTCCATCGCCTGATAGGCCAGGTCCTCGACGACGTTTTCCGACACCTCGCCGCCCCCGCCGCTGGCGGCGACGTCGGTCAGGACGTCCCGCTTGATCGACAGGCGGCCCGGCTGGACCGCCTCCAGCTTGCCGGCGGTGATCTTGAGCCCGCGCTTGGGGTCCATGATGAAGGGCAAGCGGCCCGAGACGACGGCGTCCAGCTGAACCTTGTCGTCAAAGCCGGTGTCGGCGACGATATCGCCCAGCTGCACCCGGTCCAGCACGATCACGCCGCTGTAGGGCTGCGCAGCGTCCAGCGGGACGGTGAAGGGCTCGACCGAAACGGTCCCGCCCCCGGCGACGACCTGGGCGCCGTCGATCAGCAGGCCCTCTTCGGTGATGGCAAAGGTCAAATCCAGCGCCGTGACCGCGGTGCCGACGGCCAGGCTGTCAGCCGTCAGCTTCTGGTTCGGGGCGGTGATCAGGGGTGTCAGGCTGCTGAAGACGATGTCGCCGCGCAGGCCCTTCACGGCCCCGACCGGGCTGACGAAATCCAGGCCCGGCGTGACCAGATGGCCGCTGGAGGTCGGTTCGGCGTCCTTGGTCCAGTCGAAACGCCCATCGAAGCTGACGGCGCCCTCGACCGGCGACTGCAGGAAGTTGGCGGCCAAGGGGCTGAGCATCGCCGGCTGAAGCCCCTGCTCGGAAAAGACCACGTTCGGGGCGGTGATGACGATGCCGCCCGCGCCAATGCGCCCATCGTGCGCCAGGGTCAGGCGGCCGAGATCATAGGCGGCGGCCGCGCCCGTGCCCTTCAGGTCGAAGGCGCCGCTCCAGCGTTCGTTGGTCAGGGTCGCCCGACCCTTGGCGAACAGGGGTTCGAACCGTTCGGGCGTCAGGGCGTCGATGACGCGGGCGGCGGCCACATCGGCGGTCAAGCGGATGCCCGCCTTGGTCCCGTCGACGGTGACACGGCCCGAGGCGTCGGCGAACCGCATTCCGAGGAAGGGCGCCTGGGCCGAGACCTGGGCGAAACCACCCGCGACGCGCCAGACGCCGTCCTTGGACGTCAACAGCGGACCGCCCTGGGGACACAGTTTGCCGGCGACCTGGTGGACATCGTTCTCGTCCAGCTCCAGCCGCTCGACGGTCAGGTCGACGCAGTCCGATGTCGCATAGGTCAGCCGGCCGGCGTTCATGGCCAGGACGCCGCGCGTCCGGGCGTCGATGCCGCGCGCCAGGTCGAAATCCAGTCGGGCGCGACCGTCCAGCGTCGCTTCGAACCCGCCTTCGGTCAGGCGCCAGTTCGGGACCGCGACGGACATTTCCGGCAGGCCCTTGCCGCGCGTGGCGGTCAGGGTCAGCGCCCCGCCGCCCAGCCGTCCCGGCTCGGCCTGATAAGCGCCGCCCTGACCCTGAGCCACCGTCAGGACGCCGCCGTTGGCGGGCGTCAGGGTCACGGGACGCGACAGGGCGACGGTCGTGCCGGCCGCGCCCGTGGCGAAGCGGATGGCGGGCGCATTCAGGGCGAAGCGTCCCAGCGCGCGCTTCATCTCGGCCAGCTCGGCGATGTCGTCGGGGCCGACCGCGCCGAACAGTGGCCAGGCGCCGTCCGCGGCGCGAAGCGATCCGTTCGCCGCGATCTGAAGCCCGCCGTCGCTGACCACGTCCAGGTCCACATCGGCGCGACCGCGCTTCAGCGCCAGGTCGCCGAAACCGAAACGGTCGAAGGTCGCGCTCAACGGCCCTGTCGCCTCGAAGGCCGAGTTCTTGCCGCCTAACGCGAGGTCGCGCGAGCTCAACGACAGTCCGCCGATCGTCGTCTGACCCGTCCGTCCCGAACCGGCGGTCAGGGCCAGCGGCCCCTGCATGCGCCAGCGCACGGCGTCGTCGCGCGACACCGTCAGCTTGCTGCGCGTCGCCGTCGCGGCGACATCGGCGATGCGCAGGTCGGCGCCCTCGACGGCCGCCGCCTTCAGCGCGGTCGTGACTTCGCCGTCCAGCCGGAAGGTTTCGATCCAGCCGGAGACGACGCCGTCGAACCGGGCGACGACATCGGCGCTGCGGGCGCTGAGTGTTGGGGTTCCCAGGCGTGCGCCGGTCAGGCGGGCGTCCAGAACCGCCCGGCCGTCGCCGCGCCGCGTCTTCAGATCCGGATAGGGCAGATCGCCGCTCAGCGTCAGCGCAGCCCCCTGCCCGCGCGCAACCGGTGTCGTGAAACTCTCGGCGGCGGCCGACAGCTTGATCGCCATCCGGTCGCCGGTCGTGGTCAGATCCAGAAGGCCGGACAGGCCCTGGGCCTGCGTGTCGCCGCTCTTCAGCGCGGCCTTCGGCAGCCGCGCCGCCAGCCGCATCAGCTTGCCGTCGTCGATCCGGGCGTCAGCCAGCAGATCGACCGGCCCGTATTCCGTATTCAACCGCCCGCGGCCGCCTTCGACGATGACAACGGGTCCGCGCGAATCCGGGCGCGGCGGCCCGCCCGTGAACTCCTTGATCAGCGGGTCCAGCGAGCCGAACGACAGCTTTCCGCCCTTCCAGCTGGCCCGGACGACCGGTCGCACCAGACGAATGCGGCTGGGGGTCACGCCCAGGCCCGACCTGGACCACGGCAGGGCGACGGCGTAATCGACCTCGGCCCGCTCGACCACGACATCCGGATTGTTGGGATCGCCGATGCGGATGCGACCGACGAAGCCGTCGATTTCGATCCGCTCCACCTCGACATCGGCCGGGATCCCACGCTGGTCCAGCCAGCCGACGAGGACGTTGCGCGCCACCGCGCGGCGATTGAGATAGATCAGGGCCGCGACGACGCCGACCAGCAGCGCCAGGATCAGAGCCCCAACGGCGACGGCGCGCAGGACGCGACGGGTCTTAGCCTGCTGCTTTGGCTTTGGCTCGGGCTTGGACGGTGTGTCGGTCAAACGGATCGATCGCGTGATTGAAACAGCGGGCCGCCCACCTTGGTCATCCTTGTCTTCAGCACAAGATCAAAGCGTGACGGTCGGCTTTCGCCGCCCGCTTCCTGCCGGTCAAGCTGGGCCAGATAACGGCGAATCGACCGGTCGGGATCCCTGCGCCGTCGAGCTTTGTCTGACGCACGTTAACCGTTTGTAACGGTCTGCTTTCCAAAATGAGACAAGCACGGTATAGGACCGCCTTCGCGCCACGGGCGATACGGCGCGATCTTCGAGAACGAGTAAAGCTTTGGCGCCGAAGGCGTCGCAATACGACGGGGACCGATGGCTCAGTTCGACCCACGCCGCCAGCCGACACGGCTCGCGCCGCACATGCTTACGGCGGCAGCTGCAATCTCGGTGGCGATGCTCGCCGGTCGAGCCTATCAACCCGCTCAGGCGGAAGAAGTTCCCGCGCTGACCTCGACGCAGATGGCGGCCATGGAAGCCCAGGCCTTCGCCGCCGCCAATGCGCCCGCCGGCCTGACCGCGCCCGAGGCCGTCAACGTCCAGATTCGTCGCGGCGAAACCTTCGAGCAGGCCGTGCGCCGCACGGGCGTCGCCCCCGAAGAAGCCAGCGCCGTCGCCGCCACCGTCGCCAACGCCTTTGACCTGGCCGATCTGCGCGCCGGACTGAAATTCGAGACCGCCATCGCCAAGCCGCGCGACGGCCGCGGCGACGCTCGCCTGATCGGCCTGACCATGCGCACCGGCCCTGCGTCGCAGCTGACGGTGTCGCGCAGCTTCGACGGCGCGCTGCGCCTGCGCTCGCTGGAAGAAAAGGTCACCCACGAGACGGTCGTCCTGAAGGGCGATGTCGAGCGCAGCCTGTCCGCTAGCGCGCGTGAACTGGGCGCCACCGCCTCGATCGTCCGTTCGGCCAGCCGCCTGTTCGCCACCAAGTTCGACATGCAGCGCGACATTCGCGCCACCGACGAGTTCACCATGGTCTTCGACCGTGAAGTGACCGAGGCCGGTCGCACGGTTGACGTGGGCGACCTGATGTACGCCGAACTGCGCGGCGTGACCTTCTATCGATTCAAGCCCGCCGGCGCGAAGGAGGCCCAGTTCTTCGATTCGAACGGCAAGAACCTGCGCTCTGCCATGATGCGCACGCCGCTGCAGAACTTCCGCCGCGTGTCCTCGGGCTTTGGTTTCCGCACGCACCCGATCTCGGGCTACAAGAAGATGCACCAGGGCATCGACTTCGCCGCCGGAACCGGCACGCCGGTCGTGGCCCCCGCCGACGGCGTGGTGGTCGAGGCGCGCCGCTGGGGCGGTTATGGCAACTGGCTGCGCATCCGCCACAACAACGGCCTGGAAAGCGGCTACGGCCACCTGTCGCGCTACGGTTCGGGCATCCGCGCCGGCCAGCGGGTCAGCCAGGGTCAGATCGTCGCCTATGTCGGCTCCACCGGCGCCTCGACCGGTCCGCACCTGCATTATGAGCTATGGCGCGGCGGTCAACGGATCAATCCCGCCGGCGTGCGCACCCAGGAAGGCACCGAATTGGCCGGCGCCGACCTGACCGCCTTCCGTGCCGAAAAGGCCCGCATCGACCGCATCATCGCTTCGGGCGGTCAAAAGCGTCCGGCCGTGCAGCAGGCCTCTGCCGAAGGTCTGCGGCCCGCCCGCGCCTGATCCGGCGAAGGCCGTCAGCCGACCAGACGCGGCGTGGCGCGCCCCCGGTCCGGGCAGGACAGGCCGTGCACCGTCACATCAGCCTCGCCCAACTTCAGGCCCAACAGGTCCAGCACGGGATTGAGCGCGCCGTCCAGCACGGGCCCCAGCGGTTCCAGCAGCTGACCTAGCGCCTTGGTCAGATCTCCCAAGCCAAGACCCAGGCCGACCACGTTCACGACCACGTCCAGCCGCGCCAGCAGGCTGGCGACCGCGCCGCTGGCGAAGCCGCGCGAGGCCATGGTCTTGGCGCGCTGATTGTCGATATCGTCCGCGTCGAACCCCAGCGATCTGAAGCCGGCGTCCGCCGCCTCGACATCCGCCTTGCCGGTAATGCTGACCAGACCCGCAACCGACAGCAGGGTTGCGCGCTGCGGCGACAGCGGGGCTTTGAAATCGCTCAGCCTGGTCTCGTCCACCACCCCGATCGAGGCGCGCGCGACGCCCGGCCTTACATCGACCTCGACCTCGCGCGTCGGATCGCAGGACAGCGACGTCAGCCGCGCCTCGGACGCCGCCAGTTCGATCAGAACCGGCAGCTCAACCCGCGCCAAACCAGACAGGGATTGCGCCGTCCTGGCCCGCACATAGAGACGGGCCTGGGCTGTGCGGATGATCGGTTGGCCGTCGGCCGTCACCGTGAGCCAGGGCGAGCGATTAGGCCGTTCGCCGATCGCCAGGCTGGTCTTCAGATCGGCCAGCCCCGCCGGCACGCCCAGATTCAGCGCGACCTGCCCATCCCCGCCCCCGACCTCCAGCATGGCCATGACCAGATCCATGGCCGAGACCGAGGCGTCCAGCCCCTCGCGGATCCCGTCCGGGGCGCGCGCCTCCAGTCCGATCAGATCACCCAGCCTGACCTTGGTCCCGACCGAGGCCGAGGCCAGCTTGCCCAGCGCCCCGCCGTCCTGGCCGCCCGCCACCCGCTCCAGCACCCTCAGCGCACGGCCGGCGTCGACCTGAGTCGCCAAGAGCCGGTCATAGTCGCCGGCCTGGACGCCCATATCGGTCGCCAGCGCGTCGGTGTATCCTAGTAGATTGACGTCCAGATCGATCAGACGACGATAGTCCATGACGCTTAGCGACACCTTGGACCCGGTCAGGCCGCCGATCAGTTGGTTGGCCACGCCGTCGTCCAGCCGCGCCAAGCGCGAGCCGATGGAGATCATGGCCTTTGGCGTTTCTCCCCCGATCGTCGCGGTGGCGCGGCGCGTCACGCGCACCAGATCGCGCCCCAATAGCAGATGGGTGAAGAACATTGGCGCGCGACTGGCGACCTCCACTCGCGCGGCGTTCGGCGTGGCCCCACCCGGCGCGAACCGGGCGTTGCGCGCCTTGGTCGGATCGGGCGTATAGACGCCCAGCGCCGTCGCCACAGTGACCGAGACGTCGGGCGCGACATTGGCCTCGACCGTCGCCAGAGCCGCCTGGGCCACGCTCCCCTCGGCCTGCGCCAGATTTCGCACCGCCGACAAGGCGGCCAGGTCCGCCGCGCCCTGGACGCGACGCGTGTGCAGAACCAGAACTCCCAGATCGATCACCGCCGCCGTGAACAGACACAACAGACCGCCCGCCACGGCCGCGATCACCGCCACCGCCCCACGACGATCAGCGCCGAACCTGACCAACAGACGAGGCAGGCGGGCGGTCATGAAGGGTCGCCTACATGGATGACCGCAGAACGCCGAATGACGGAGGGCGGACGAGGCAACATCCCACCCAGGGCCATGATCAGGCTGTCGCTGGCGTCATAGACCACGACCACCCGCAAACGTCCTGAATCCTCGGTCACCTCGATGGTCGTGTGTTCCGGCTTCAGCGCCACGCCCTGAACGGCGTGGCTGACCTCGCGCCGGGCCAAGCCGTCACGCTCCGCCGCATCCAGGCCCCCGATGGCCGCCCGCGCGCCCTCGGACGCCAGGGCCTGAACCGACTGGGCCATCAAGAACCAGCCGCCATAGACGACGATGCCGATCAGCAGCAGGACCAGGATCGGCCCCACCAACGCAAACTCCACCGCCGCCACGCCCTCGCGCCCGCGTCGCCTTGCAGAAGCAATGGGTCCGAACGTCCGCATGCCAACCTCACGATTGCTCGCATAGATTGTAAATTGGGCGCGGTTAAGCGTTCGTGTGGCCGTTATGAGCTACGGGTCATCGCTGATCCCGGCAACCTCGTTACCCGACCAGAAGCTGCCTTTCCTCCACACCAGATGTTGCGAAGAAAGTGATCAGATCGTCGAACGGCAGCGGCCTTGAGACCCAATAGCCCTGGATCGTATCGCATCCGAGGGCGGCCAAGGTGTCGAAGACTTCCCCGGTTTCGACGCCTTCGGCGACGACGGTCATCCCCAGCCCATGCGCCAGATCGACCGTTGACTTGATGATCAGGCGATCGCGCGCGCTCTCGACCACATCGAGGATCAGGGATCGGTCGATCTTCAACTCGTCGGCGTTCAGCATCTTCAGATAGCTGAGCGAAGACAGACCTGCTCCGTAGTCGTCGATCGAAATCCTTACCCCGGCGGCTCGATAGGCCGCGATCGCCTGGGCCGCGATCTTCGGGTTTTCGATGACGGCGGTTTCGGTGATTTCGAAGATCAGATCGGCGTCGCAGCCCTCGATCAACTGAAGCGCGCGCGTCCGGAACGCCTCGTCTACGAGGAGACGTCCCGAGACGTTCAGGGCGATCGCTATATGAACACCGTTGGCCCTCAGCGCGGCCTGATCCTCGATCGCCTTGACGATGCTCCACTCCGTCAGAGCCCGGATCTGGCCCGTCTGTTCGGCGATGGGGATGAACAGGTCCGGCCCGATCCGGCCGCGAACCGGATGATGCCAGCGGCAGAGCGCCTCGACAGACGCCGTCGTGCCGTCCGACGTCTTGCGCTTGGGCTGGTAATGCAGACTGACGTCATTATCGCGCAGGGCGTCGCGAAGCTCGGACATCAGAGCGAGGTTGTTGTCGGGATCGACGAAGGTCGCCTCGTCATAAAGCACCGTACGATCTTCCGAGAGATCGGCCTGATTGAGGGCCGTCGTCGCCCGCTCGATCAGTGCGTCGCCGCTGGCCGAGCCGGGCTCTTGAGACGCGCTGCCGATGCGAACGAACAGATCCAGCGGCTGGCCCTCGACGACAAAGGTCGTCTCCACGGCGCGAAGCGATCGGGCCAGGTCGCCTTGTTGATCGGCGGACAGGTCGGCGCGCGCAAAGGCGAGCACCGACGACGAAATCTGCGCAACCAAGTCGACCTCGGCGAGCTCGGCCAGACGCGCGGCAAGCTGGACCATCAGCGTGTTGGCGACGTCGTAACCAACGACCCCTCGCATCTCCGCATGACGATCCACGCCGACGGCGAACACAGCGACACTGAGTTCAGCTTTGGCGATCGTCTCGTCGATGTCCGACAACAGGGCGCGGCGATTGGGAAGCCCCGTCTCGGGCTCGTGCATGGCCAGATGAAGCAGGCTCGCCTCACGCGCCTGGATGATGGCCTGGGCCTGACGGGAGAGTTCGACCCGCGTCGCCCAGATCGCCATCAGAATCTGCGTCCCGAGAAGGGCGGCGATATCGATGTTGATTGGCGCCCAGGCCTGGAGCAGGACCGGCAGGACAATGATCAGGGCGGCGATCGCGACATGGCGCACGACCAGCCGCCGCAGCGCAGTTCCCCCGCTTCTGGCAGGCTGGAGCGCAGCCATAAGGACGGCGCAAAGGATCAGCAGGGCCGGCGGGCTGAGGCTCATCAAGGCGCGTCCGTCAGCGATGCTTTCATAGGCGAGGGCGTGAATGATGACGCCGGGCAAGAGCCCGACGGGCGTGGCGAACTCGTCGCCCAGTTCAAGCGCCGTGGCGCCCAGCAGAACCTGTTTCCCCCGCACGAGCGAAGGGTCGAAGCGGCCGAGATAGACGTCCTCGAAACTGAGATGCGGGATCGACTTCTGCTTGATCCCAAAATCGACGGTGAAGGCGCCCTGACGTACCGAAGCGTCTGCCAGCAGGGCCGCCACCGATGGCGGCGCCTCGTCCGAAGCGCCGTAGGCATAGTGGCGTACACGTCCATCTGCATCGACCGGAACATTGACCGAGGCGAGCAGAGCGTCGTTCAGCAAAGGCCCGATCGGACGATTGCCTGATCTACGCGTCTCACCGGCGCCGTACGACTCCATCTGCTCGAACGTCGCCAGAGCCACCTGACCAGGGTGACGCGACACCGCAGCCGCCAGCGCCTGATCCGAGGCCGGATTCGACGGCGCGCTGAAATCGACGTCTACAGCCACCAGGGTCGCCCCTGCCGCCATCAGATTGTCGATCGCTTGAGCATATCGCCGCCGATCCCAGGGCCAGGCTTTGGCGGCGGTCAGGCTCCTGGAGTCGATCTCCACGACCGTCAGCGTCTGGCTGGCGGTCCTCGGCAGGATCGAGAACCGCGCAGAGGCGACGACGTCGTCGATGGGCCGATAGGCGTTCGCCAGCATGCCCACAGCCGTCGCCAGCAGGATCAATCCGCACCAGATGACCGTCGACAGTTGACGCCGACGCCGAGCAAGATCAGCACGCATGGTCACGGCTTCTGAGGCCCTGGACCACCCTTGCCCGGATCACCGGAGCCGGGATTGCCGTTACCCGGCATGCCGGGGAAGCTAGGAACACCAGGGACGCTGGGAATGCCGGGGGTGCTGGGAATCCCAGGGACGCTGGGAATACCAGGGACGCTGGGAACTCCCGGGACGCTGGGAATACCAGGGACGCTGGGAACTCCCGGGACAGCGGGAACACCGGGGACGCTCGGAACACCGGGGACGCTCGGAACACCAGGCTTTTCGGGGTTGCCGTTGCCCGGGTTACCGGTGCCAGGGTTTCCCGAACCGGGGTTGCCGTTGCCCGGATTACCGGAGCCGGGATTGCCGTTTCCAGGGTTGCCCGAACCGGGATTGCCGTTGCCCGGATTACCGGAGCCGGGATTGCCGTTTCCTGGGTTTCCCGAACCGGGATTACCGTTGCCCGGATTACCGGCGCCAGGGTTGCCGTTTCCAGGGTTGCCCGAACCGGGATTGCCGTTGCCCGGATTACCGGAGCCGGGATTGCCGTTTCCTGGGTTTCCCGAACCGGGATTGCCGTTGCCCGGATTACCGGCGCCAGGGTTGCCCGAACCGGGTTCGCCCTTGCCCGGATCGCCCGAGCCGGGATTGCCGTTTCCTGGGTTTCCCGAACCGGGATTACCGTTGCCCGGATTACCGGCGCCAGGGTTGCCGTTTCCAGGGTTGCCCGAACCAGGTTCGCCCTTGCCCGGATCGCCCGAGCCTGGATTGCCGTTGCCGGGATCACCGGAGCCGGGATTGCCGTTGCCCGGATTACCGGCGCCAGGGTTGCCCGAACCGGGTTCGCCCTTGCCCGGATCGCCCGAGCCGGGATTGCCGTTTCCTGGGTTTCCCGAACCGGGATTACCGTTGCCCGGATTACCGGCGCCAGGGTTGCCGTTTCCAGGGTTGCCCGAACCAGGTTCGCCCTTGCCCGGATCGCCCGAGCCTGGATTGCCGTTGCCGGGATCACCGGAGCCGGGATTGCCGTTTCCAGGATTGCCCGAACCGGGATTGCCCGTGCCCGGATCGCCGGAGCCGGGGTTGCCGTTCCCCGGATTACCGGCGCCAGGGTTGCCGTTTCCAGGATTGCCCGGACCGGGATTGCCGTTGCCGGGATTGCCTGAGCCAGGGTCGCCCTTGCCCGGATCACCGGAGCCGGGATTGCCGTTTCCAGGATTGCCTGAGCCAGGGTTGCCGTTCCCAGGATTGCCCGAACCGGGGTTGCCGTTACCGGGATTACCGGAGCCGGGGTTGCCCGAATTGGGGTTGCCCTTCCCCGCATCACCGGCGCCAGGGTTGCCGTTTCCAGGGTCGCCCGAACCAGGGTTGCCCGAGCCAGGGTTTCCGTTGCCGGGATTACCGGAGCCAGGGTTGCCGTTGCTGGGGTTGCCCGCACCGACGGCTGCGCCGTTGCCGCCGCCGGGCGCTCCGACCGTGCCTGGCGTTCCAATAGCGCTTCCGTTGGATGGCGCCGTCGATCCGCTTGCACCGAGTGCGTTAGATGTCGCGGTGGTCGTTGTGGATGTGCCTGCGCCGCCGCTTGCAGGCGATGCAGACGGGGTTGGCGTGACGGCCGTCGAGGCGGTTGTCGAGGTCGCTGCGGGCGTGGTCGCCGGCGGGTTCTGGACCAAGCCGTCGGTCAGGGTCTCATAATCGAGGCTCGGCGCCGCCACCGGCGCTGTTTCGGAGGGAACGGCTGCAACCGGCGCCGAAACCTCGACACTGGTCGGTTGCTGGCGCGGGACCAGGGCGGTCGCGCCCGCTGCGACGTCGCTGACCGCATTGCCGCTGTTGGAGCGCACTTCCACAAGACCTTCGGCCACGTGCACACGGTCGCCCATGGGATCGACGGTCACTGTAAACGTCGTCCCCTTGACGACGGCGGCCAGCAGCGGCGTCTCGACACGGAAGTGAGGTTGGCGTTGTCGGTCGACCTGGAAAAGAGCCGAACCCAGGTCCTGTAAGACCCGTGTCATGCCTCCGGCTTCCGGCGCGAGGGTGGTGCGACTGTTCGGTCCTACCACGACCCGTTGCTGCCCATTCGTGATCAACGCGCGGCCGTTCCCGCCCGTGGTGACGCTGGTTCCCGTCGGTAATACCAGCCCGACCGAGCCGTTCGCGACGGGACGCGCAGGTATGGCCACGCGAACAACGCCAGAGACTTCCCGGACCCGCCATTCATCAGCAAGCGCCTGAGTGGGGTAACGCACGAAGAAGAAGAGGACGGCGAAGAAGACCGCGTACCGATGAGCCATCACAGAATCCTGACATGATATCTTGACCGCCGTGATAGCAGTCGATGCCTGCCAAGCTCTTAACTCGCTATATTAACAGGATTTTCAGCCCCATTGCGTAGATGACGTTCCCTAGTTGGAGAACCGCGTGCGTCACATTTTCAATACTGCATGGTTAAGGACGGCGGCGATCCTCTTCGGTATGGTCGCGCTGCTGACCGTGGCGGCGGCGGGCCAGGTTCGCGCCGATGCGGAGCCGAGCGCCTCAGCAGACGGCGGCTGCGCCGGTTGCCTTGTTCTGACCAGCATGTTGATCCAGGGTGTCAGCGCCTATCCTCTCGCCGATCTGGCCGACACCTATGACCAGCAGCTGGCGCGCCGCGTCTCGGTCGATGATTTGGTGCAATCCGCGAATGCGATTACGGCCCACTATCGCAACGACGGCTATTTTCTGACCCGCGCCGTGGTCGCCGAGACCGATCCGACGATCGGCGCCGCCCGCATCGTGGTGTTCGAGGGCTATATATCGGAACTGCAACTGACCGGTGAGGGCGCCCGGGCGGTCGAACCGATCCTGAAGCCGTTGGTGAACCAACGCCCCCTGACCATCGGCGAACTGGATCGCCGTCTGTCGCTAGCGTCCGACGTTCCGGGGATCAAGCTGACCAGTCGCATCGAACCCGTCATCGGCGACCCGGCGCAACACCGGCTTGTGGTCGAGACGCAAATGACCTCGGGCAGCGCCGGCGCCTATGTCGACAATCGCGGTTCCGAAAACCAAGGCCCGTGGCAGGTCTACTTGTCCGGCGCCCGCAACTCGACCTTCACGCCGGGCGATCAGATGACGCTGGGCGTCCTGACCGTTCCGGAGCGACCCAAGGAACTGACCTATGTCGATGCGTCCTACTCCGTCGTTGCGCCAGGTGGGGGGCGCCTTCGTTTCGGCGTCTCGGGCTATGAGACGGATGCGCCGATCCAGAACGCCTCGGGCTGGATCGGCGGCAGCAGCCGCATGGCCTCCGTCACCCTTTCGCATCCCCTCATCCGGTCGCGAGACAAGAACCTGTGGCTGAACGCCGGACTGGACGTGCGCCGCGTCGAACAAAACTACGCCGCAACCGGCCGCTCCGACGAGACCTTGACCGTGGCGCGCGTCTCGGTGGCGGCGCAACGTCGCTATAGCCCAGGCTGGGTCGCCGGCTCGCTGCAATTGTCCAAGGGGCTCGACGCTTTCGGGGCCACGACCCAACGTTCGCCGCTGAACACCCGCTATGATGCGACCGGCGAATTCCTGAAGGTCAACGCGCAGGTCAGCGCCTACCGGGACCTGAGCAAATACGTCGGCGTCTATGTAGAGGCTGCGGGACAGTGGACGGACGATCCCCTGCTCAGTTCCGAAGAGTTCTTCGTGGGCGGTCCCACCTATGGCCGGGCGTATGACTATGGCGAGACCAGCGGCGACAAGGCCGTCGCCGGCATGATCGAGGCTCGGGTCGGCTATGACCCGAAGGGCGACCTGATCTCCTTCGCCCAGGCCTTCGCCTTCTTCGACACCGCAAAGGTCTGGAACAAGATGCCCGGCCGGGATTGGTCGGAACGCCTGTCTTCCGCCGGTTTCGGCTCTCGCATCACCTTCGACCGCAAGACCACCCTGCGTATCGAATTCGCCAAACCCCTGTCCCGCGCGCCCTACAACGAACCCGACAAGGGCTGGCGCACCTTCGTGTCGCTGTCCAAACAGTTCTAAGGCGCCAAGGACCATCGATGGCCCGCAAAGGGCGCGCAGCGTTGACAAAGGGACGCGACGCCGTGGCAGGCTTAAGTTTTCTAGGAAGATGGCGCACCCGGAGCGATTCGAACGCCCGACCCTCAGATTCGTAGTCTGGTAAAAACCTTCTTATGGTCAGCAACTTACGCTATGCGTTCTGTAACAGTCCACACTGGTGCGCCCCTAGGCTCAGGACTCATAGCCAGAACAGCACGGTAGCGGCGAGGGCTATGGCGGACAGGAAGACGTTCGGGCAGCGATCGTAGCGGGTTGCGACCCGCCGCCAGTCTTTCAGGCGTCCGAACATGATTTCTATGCGGTTTCGCCGCTTGTAGCGTCGCTTGTCGTAGCGGATGGGTTCGGTGCGGGTTTTGCGGCCTGGGATGCACGGCGTGATCCCCTTGGCCTGCAAGGCGTCCCGGAACCAGTCGGCGTCGTAGCCTCGGTCTCCCAGAAGCCACTGGGCGCGGGGCAGGCTGTCCAGGAGAGCGGCAGCGCCGATGTAGTCGCTGACCTGACCCGCTGTCATGAAGAGGCTGATGGGCCTTCCGTTCGCATCGGTCACGGCGTGAAGCTTGGTGTTCATGCCGCCTTTCGTGCGTCCGATCAGTCGCCCGAGACCCCCTTTTTTACCCGCAGGCTCGAAGCCGTGCGGTGCGCCTTCAGATAGGTCGCGTCGATCATGACCGTGCGGCGTTCGGTCTGAGCCCCGGACAGGCCTTCCATCATCCGGATGAAGACGCCAGCCTCACTCCATCGCTTCCAGCGGTTGTAGAGGGTCTTGTGCGGCCAGTAGGCCGCCGGCGCATCTCGCCAGCGCAGGCCGTTGCGGTTGACGAAGATGATCCCGCTCAGCACCCGGCGGTCATCCACCCGCGGCTTGCCGTGGCTCTTGGGGAAGAAGGGCTCCAGCCGAGCCATCTGCTCGTCCGTCAGCCAATACAGATCGCTCATATCCAGACTCCTCAGGAGCCTGAATCCGATCGCGCGCCTCACATCAATGGGTCCTGCGCCTTAGCGAAGGATCAGAGGTTTTCGGGGCGATCTCCTTCAACACGCGCTGCATCTGGTCGTTGGCGGACCACAGGTCTTTCAGCTCGTCGGTGTAGAGGCCTTTCAGATCTTCTGGCGTCGACATGGATGTTCCTGCTGGATGAGTTGATTAGATGTCGTGCGGACGTTCGGAAAGCCGCTTCGGCCCCGTTAGCGATGAGCCAACCATCCGTTCCGGCGAATCCTCTCGTTAGCGCCGGAACAAGAACAGGCTCGATCTTGTTAGGCCCACTGGAAACCCGCGCGATCAGCGTCAGGCCTGAGGGATGTATGCAAACGACAAACTACGAGTTCATCGGATGGGACGCGCTGCTCTATGAGTGGGCGCCCAAGGTGATCGGCGCTGTGCTGATCCTCATCGCGGCTTGGTTTATCGGCAAGGCCGTGAAATGGGCCCTGGCGAAGGGGATCAATCGTATTCCTGGCGCCGCCAAGGCGAGCACCAGTGACAACCCGAAGCACTCGATCGGCGCCAGCCTGGGAGATGTCGCCTTTTGGCTAATCCTCTTGTTCGGTGTCGTCGCCGCCCTCGGCGTCCTGAACCTGGGCCAGGTCGTCACGCCCCTGAACTCACTGTTAACGCAGGTCGCGTCCTTCGTTCCGAGCGTCCTCGGCGCGGTCCTGATCTTCTTCATTGGGTTTGTAGTCGCGACTTTGGCCAAGCGAGTCGTCGAGGCTGCACTGCAGGCCGCCAACGCGGATCGCTGGCTTGAGAAGGCCGGCCTGACCAAGGCGACGGGCTCGACTGGCGTCAGCACCGCGATCGGCACCCTGGTGTTCGTCTTGATTCTGATCCCAATCACGATCGCGGCGCTGGAGCAGCTGGGCATCGAGTCTTTGACGGTTCCGGCGGTTGCCGTGCTGTCGACTGTCTTGGCTGCGATCCCGCATGTTCTCGCCGCTGCCATCGTTTTGGCGGTGGGTTGGTTCATCGGTCGCTGGGTCGCCCAGCTGATCGAACGCATCCTGCCGGCGACTGGGTTCGATCGCAGCATCTCGAGCCTGACGGCTCTGACCGCCACGACTCAGGCGCCGGCCGCGCCGAAGCCGACCGCGGCTCCCTATGCCGGTGACGTGACACCGGCTACCGCAAGGGCTCTAGGTAGTGATGTGCCCAAGCCGATGACGCCGTCCAGCATCGTGGGCAAGATCGCAATGGCGGCGATCGTCGCCTTCACGGCGGTCGAGGCCGCCAAGCTTCTGCAGTTCGGCACGATCGCCGTGACGCTGCAGGAAATCCTGGCCCTGGCCGGACATGTCATCGTCGGCGGGATCATTATCACCGCCGGCGTGCTGATCGGCGGTGTCTTCGCCAACCTGATCAACAAGGGTACGGGCGGCGCCGATGGCTTCGCCTCCACCCTGGTGCGTTGGGCCACGATCGCATTGGCGACGGCCATGGGCCTTCGCTTCATGGGCATCGCCGACGATATCGTCCTTCTCGCCTTCGGCCTGATTCTGGGGGCGGCTGCGGTGGCGGCAGCGCTAGCCTTCGGGCTCGGCGGGCGCGACGCCGCCAGCAAGGTGGCCCAGACGTGGGCCGACAAGGTCACGAAGACCCCGCCCCAGTGAGACCCGCGGCCGACGATCGACGAGATCGCCGGCCGCATTCTTTTCCCCATTTAACGACGAGTTCGACATGACCGATAACCGCGATCGCGACACTCGCCTGACCCCAGTGGCCCCGGCCTGGCGCAAATACCTCCCCTGGATCATCGGAGCCGTCGTGCTCCTGCTGCTGCTACTCATGCTGACCCGCTGTGGCGACGACCGCGCCGCCATGGATCCCGCAGCGACTGACGACGTCGCCGTAGCTCCGACGACCGAGACGCCGGTCATGCCCGCCACAAATGCTTCCGTTGGGGTTTCGGGGCTGGACGCCTACCTCGCTGGCTCGGACGCCGCCCCGCGCACTTTCGCGTTCGAGCGCGTCAACTTCGACACCGGCAGCAGCACCATTCGGCCCCAGGATCGTCCCGAGATCGCGGCCGTCGCCGCTGTTCTGAGCCGCTACCCGAATGCCAAGATCCGCCTGTACGGCTATGCGGACGCGCGCGGCTCCGACGCCGCGAACCGAACCCTCGCCCAGGCCCGGGCCGATATCGTCCGTTCCGCCCTGACGGCAGCCGGCGTGGATGCCCGCCGTATCGAGGCGCTTTCAGGCGGGGAAACCAACCCGGTCGACAGCAACGCCACCGCCGGAGGACTGGCTGAAAACCGCCGCACGGAACTGGTCGTCGTCCAGCGCTAACCGCACAGGCCGGGGCTAGCGCCCGGGCCATCCACCTTCAGAGGAGACGTCATGAGCTTTTTCGGAAGAATTTGGGACAAGATCATCGGCCATAAGGCGCGTCCCACGACGCCTCAGGCCCAAGCGCCCACGAGCACCCCAGTCTCGGTGCAGCCCGTTCCTGCGGCGCCCGCCACTCCCTTCACGCCTCAACCGGTCGATGTGGACCAGATCCTCTCCCAAATGGCCGAGATGAAGGGCGGCGGCGGAAACTGGCGGACATCGATCGTCGATCTGCTCAAGCTACTCGACCTGGATTCCAGCCTCGACGCCCGCAAGGACCTCGCCGAGGAGTTGGGCGTGCACGCTGGCGCTCATGGCTCGGCGGAACAGAACATCGCCCTGTCCAAAGCGGTCTGGCGAAAGCTTGCGGAGAATGGCGGCCAGGTTCCGGCCAGCCTTCGAGACTAGGCCGTAGACTCATAAACGCGGAGCCACAATCGCATTGAGGCGAGTTGGACCATTGCGAGGAAGTTCTCGGCCAGCTTGTCGTATCGTGTAGCTACCCTGCGGAAGTGCTTCAATTTTGAGAAGAAGCGCTCAATCAGGTTCCGCTCACGGTAAAGCCATGTGCTGAAGTAAGGTTTCGACCTGCGGTTGGACTTGGGCGGGATATTGGCGAACGCTCCTTTTTCGCGGAGAGTTGTTCGAATGCGATCGGCGTCATAAGCCTTGTCCGCCAGCACGATTGTTCCAGCACCGACATGGTCGAGCAGATCACCGGCAGCTTGGACGTCATGGCTTTGTCCAGCGGCAAGGCCCAGTCGGATCGGAAGACCTTGCCCGTCGACGACCGCATGGATTTTGGTCGTGAGGCCGCCTCTGGAGCGACCGAGACAATGATCTCGATCCCCCTTTTTGCTGTCGCAGCCTGTTGGTGCGCCCGGATGGAAGTGCTGTCGATCATCTGGATGTCGCCATCATGCGCGGAGGTGATAGCATCCATCATCCGATCTCAAACGCCCGCTTTTCGCCAGCGCACGAAGCGATTGTAGCAAGTTGTGCGCGGGCCATAGCGTTCCGGCAGGTCGCGCCACGGTGCGCCGGATCGCAGTACCCAGAAGATGCCGTTCAGCACGCGCCGGTCATCGACACGCGGCACGTGACGTGACCCCCGTTTCTCATCCAGCCATAACGAGAGTCCTTTGCTGATCTGAACTGGGGTTGGTGGGGTTGGCAAGAGGCCGGTCAGCGCAGCCTTCAACCAGCGCAGCGGACCGGCCGATCTGTCCGTTGAGCGCATCTGCGTAAGCCTGCGGCGTCAGCCATCCCAGCTTCGAGTGCGGCCGGGTTTCGTTGTAGTCGCGCCGCCAGGTTTCGAGCACGGCACGGGCGTGCGGCAGGGACCGGAACAGCGTCTCGTTCAGCAGTTCGTCGCGCAGGCGGCCATTGAAGCTCTCGTTGAAGCCGTTCTGCTGGGGCTTGCCCGGCGCGATGTAATGCCAGCCCACGCCGGTGCCGTCGGCCCAGGCCAGGATGGCGTTGGACGTATATTCCGTGCCGTTGTCGCTGATGATCGTCTCGGGGCGCCCGCGTCGCAGGATGATGGCGTCCAGTTCGCGCGCCACCCGCCGGCCCGACAGCGAGGTGTCGGCGACGAGTCCGAGGCACTCACGTGTGCAGTTGTCGATCACCGTCAGGATGCGGAAGCGCCGCCCGTCGGTCATCTGATCGGACACGAAGTCCAGCGACCAGCGCTGGTTCGCGACCAGAGGAATCTCCAGCGGCCGCCTTGTGCCCATCGCGCGTTTGCGCCCGCCGCGCCGACGCACCGTCAGCTTTTCCTCGCGGTAGATCCGCTGGACCCGCTTCTTGTTGACCGCATGGCCCTCGCGCCGGAGCATCACGTGCAGACGACGATAGCCGAACCGCCGACGCTCCTGGGCCAGGGCCTTCAGCCGATCGCGCAGGGTGCCATCGTCCGGTCGTGTCGCCTGATAGCGCACGCTCGTCCGATCAATGCCCAGCACCCGGCAGGCCCGCCGTTCGCTCATCTCGTAGGCCGACTGCAGGTGCGCCGCCGCCTCTCGATGCGCAGCGGGCGTCACCACTTTTTTCCCAGCAGATCCTTCAGCGCGACGTTGTCCAGCATCGAGTCCGCCAGCATCCGTTTCAGCTTGGCGTTCTCGTCTTCCAGCGCTTTCAGACGACGGGCCTCCGACACGTCCATGCCGCCATACTTGGCCTTCCACTTGTAGAAGGTCGGCGAGCTCAGCCCGTGCTTCCTGCACAGGTCCGCCACCGGGACACCGGCCTCCTGCTCGCGCAAGATTCCGATGATCTGCTCTTCCGTGAACCGTGATCGCTTCATTCTGTCCGTCCTTTCGAGGGGCGGACTCTAGCTATTCCTGGAGGAGTTTCAGGGGGTCACGTCACACGCCTCTAGGCTTGTTGGGGAGCAACGGCGCGATCACGCGCCATTCGAAGTCGGTCAGGTCATATCGGCTCATGCCGTCCCTGAATCAGATTTTCATGTGGTTTGAAAGTCGTGCTTGTCACGAGCTTCGACAAGCACCTTGCTGGTGAAATCCCGAACTAATCGTAGCACTTCGTCTGGCATCTCACGGTGCGGCATGTGATGACAATCGGTAAGCAGCACTTCCTGCGCGCCACCGCCAGCCAAGGCCGCGATGCGATCTGGGTGTGCCCGCGATCCATATTCGTCAAGATCGCCATGCAAGGCGAGGATCGGGCAATTTAGCCGGCGCAGGTCATCATCAAGGCACCAATCCGCGAAAGCAGGTGCAAGCCACGTCTCGATCCACGCATCAAGGACCCATAGCGTCTTACCACCATGATATCGGGCGAGGCGTCCTATCTGCTTCTCGTCTCGAAACATCTCCCGCGCCTGTTCGATACCGGCAATCGTCCTATCCTCGACAAATGCTTGGGCGGCGAGAGTGATCACAGCATCAGTTTCGGTCGCAAATGTCGCGCCAGAAGCAATCGCCATTCCACCCCCAACGCTATGTCCGAACAGAATCATGTGATCGACCGCGAACGCCTCCCGAATATGGGCAAGTCCAGCAGATGCTTCGTTCCGGACGAAATCTGGCTCCAACTTTCTCGGATTTGGGTCGGACCTGCCAAAACCAAGCCGATCATATGCAATTACGGGACGGCCTGTGGCCGCAGCCAGCTTGCATGGAAAATCCCGCCATTGGTCTACGGAGCCCAAACTGTCGTGGAATAAGATTATCGGTGGTGCTTCTGGCCTTCCCACCGACCCCCAAAAGCGAGCGAACAGACGGCCATCAGGTGTCTCGATAAACGTATCAGTCGGTTTCGAATTATTCATAAACCCCGCTTAGCACGCTCATCCCTCAGGTAAATCGATAGCCATGCTGCCTCGGCCGCCCGTTGAAATTTTTATGGGTTCACGGCCTAATCGAACAGGTCGATGTCGGCTCAAGACACTGCTGCGATTCTCCTGCTCGCTCGCCACCTGGATGTGGAAGAGCCTTCGCCTGGGCAATCCAAATGGACGGATATCAAGGCGGCCATCGACGGCCTGAGCGATGATCGCCTTGATGCATCGATCCGCTATTTCGGTCAGGCGGGCTCGCCAGTTACCGCCCGCGCGGCTGAGATGCTGACGGATTTGATGATGGCGAGGATGGTCCGCCTATGGGGCGTGTCGAGATCGGAGCGACAATAGCGCTTCGGACTGGGCGCGGTACAGAGGGTGTCAGTATGAAGCCTTCTTGCGAGACAACGGCCTGACCCTAGGCTCAGGACTCATAGCCAGAACAGCACTGTGGCGGCGAGGGCTATGGCGGACAGGAAGACGGTCGGGCAGCGATCGTAGCGAGTGGCGACCCGTCGCCAGTCTTTCAGGCGGCCAAACATGATTTCGATCCGGTTTCGCCGCTTGTAGCGTCGCTTGTCGTAGCGGATGGGTTCGGTCCGGGATTTGCGGCCAGGGATGCACGGCGTGATCCCCCTGGCCTGCAAGGCGTCCCGGAACCAGTCGGCGTCGTAGCCCCGGTCCCCCAGCAGCCACTGGGCGCGGGGCAGACTGTCCACGAGAGCGGCAGCGCCGATGTAGTCGCTGACCTGACCCGCTGTCATGAAGAGGCTGATGGGCCTTCCGTTGACGTCTGTCACGGCGTGAAGCTTGGTGTTCATGCCGCCTTTCGTGCGTCCGATCAGCCGCCCGAGGCCCCCTTTTTTACCGCGAGGCTCGAAGCCGTGCGGTGCGCCTTCAGATAGGTCGCGTCGATCATGACAGTCCGACGTTCGGTCTGGGCGCCGGACAGGCCCTCCATCATCCGGACGAAGACGCCCGCCTCGCTCCACCGCTTCCAGCGATTGTAGAGCGTCTTGTGCGGCCCATAGGCCGACGGCGCATCCCGCCAGCGCAGGCCGTTGCGGTTGACGAAGATGATCCCGCTCAATACCCGGCGGTCGTCAACGCGCGGCTTGCCGTGGCTCTTGGGGAAGAAGGGCTCCAGCCGAGCCATCTGCTCGTCCGTCAGCCAATACAGGTCGCTCATATCCAGACTCCTCAGGAGCCTGAATCAGATCGCACGCCTCACTTCAATGGGTCCTGAGCCTACATCACCGCCTTCTTCATGCCGCGCCAGGTCGGCGATCGGCCCGACGTGGTGCCGGAGGGAGCGGTCAACTTCGCCTTCATTGGCCAGTTCGCGGAATCCAGACAACGCGACTGCATCTTCACCACCGAATATTCGGTGCGTACGCCGATGGAGGCCGTTTATACGTTGATGAATGTCGAACGCGGCGTGCCGGAAGTGTTCAACTCCACCTATGACATTCGGACCCTGCTCGCCGCCATCACGCCTCTTCGGGATGGCGAAGGCATAGAAGTTCCCGGCCCCGCCTTCCTGCGCAAACTGCTGATGAAGAAGCTTGAAGGCACCGAGATTGCGAAACTGATCGAGGAGTTTCACCTGATATCGGAGTGAGCGAAGCGCGACGTCGTCGCGAAAGAAGGTGAAGAATGACCAACGACGATCGCCGCAGCGGCCCCGCCGCAGGCCGGCGACATCACCATCCTAAGGGATCGGACGGCGCGACGCCGGCCGGCCCGCCCCTGCGCGATCCGGTCTGCGGCATGGCGGTCGATCCCGCGACCGCCGTTCATACGGAGCACGAGGGTCGGCGCTTCTTCTTCTGCTCGTCAGGCTGCAAGGCGAAGTTCGTTGCCGATCCGCACCGCTATGCGTCATCGGCCGGCCAGAACAACGCCTTGAGCGCCGATGACCGTCCGCATGCCCGCCCCCATCCGCACGGAAAACCTGCAAGCCGAAACACGGCGTCGGCATCCATGGACGTGATCTGGACCTGTCCGATGCATCCGGAAATTCGCCGCGACGCGCCGGGAAGCTGCCCGATCTGCGGCATGGCGCTGGAGCCTCTGGTCGCGACGGCGGACCTCGGCCTAAGTCCCGAGCTGGCCGACATGACGCGGCGGTTCTGGATCGGTCTGGCGCTGGCTCTTCCGGTCTTTCTGCTGGAAATGGGCGCTCACCTGGTCCCGGCGCTGCACCATCTCGTGCCGATGCGCGTCTCTGTCTGGATTCAGTTCGTCCTGGCGACGCCGGTGGTCCTCTGGGCGGGATGGCCGTTCTTCGAACGCGGCTGGGCCTCGCTGGCGAACCGCAATCTCAACATGTTCACCCTGATCGCCATGGGAACAGGCGTCGCCTGGGTCTACAGCGTCGTCGCGACCCTGGCGCCGCACCTCTTCCCCCGGGCCTTCCGCACCGCCGACGGCGCGGTCCCGGTCTATTTCGAGGCGGCCGCCGTCATCACGGTTCTGGTGCTGCTCGGCCAGGTGTTGGAGTTGCGCGCCCGCGAACAGACCTCCGGCGCGATCCGCGCTTTGCTCGACCTCGCACCGAAGACCGCGCGGAGGATCGGACGGGACGGTCGGGAGGAGGATGTGCCGATCGACGCCGTCGCCATCGGCGACAGGCTCAGGATCCGGCCCGGCGAAACCGTGCCGGTCGACGGGGTGGTCGAGGAGGGGCGCTCGTCGATCGACGAATCCATGGTGACCGGAGAATCCATGCCGGTCACCCGCACGGCCGGCCAGGCCGTGACCGGAGGCACGTTGAACCAGACGGGAGCGCTCATCATCCGCGCGGAAAAGGTCGGGCGCGACACCATGCTGGCCCGGATCGTCCAGATGGTGGCCGATGCGCAGCGGTCGCGTGCGCCGATCCAGCGCATGGCGGACAGGGTTTCGGGATGGTTCGTCCCGATCGTCATCGCCATCGCCCTGTCGGCGTTCACGGCATGGGCGATCTGGGGGCCGGAACCTCGCCTCGCCCATGGTCTGATCGCCGCCGTCTCCGTCCTGATCATCGCCTGTCCATGCGCCCTCGGGCTCGCGACGCCGATGTCGATCATGGTCGGCGTCGGCAAGGGCGCGGCCAGCGGCGTTCTGATCCGAAACGCCGAGGCGCTCGAACGGATGGAGACGGTCGACACCCTGGTGGTGGACAAGACCGGCACCCTGACCGAAGGCCGGCCGTCAGTGGTCCGGATCGTCGCCGCGCCCGGCTTCGGCGAGGAGCCCCTCCTGCGCTTCGCCGCCGGGGTGGAAAAGGCGTCGGAGCACCCGCTCGCCCGGGCGATCGTCGCCGCGGCCGAACAACGCCGCATTCCGATACCCGAGGTGTCCGACTTCGATTCGCCGATCGGCCAGGGGGCGACCGGTCTTGTGGACGGGCAGTTCGTCCTTCTCGGCGGCGCGGCCTTCCTTGCGGAACACGGCGTCGATACGGCCGCGCTCGCGCGGGAGGCGGACGCTCTGAGACGCGACGGCGCCAGCGCCATCTACATCGCCATCGACCGCGCGCTCGGCGGGGTCTTCGCCATCGCCGATCCGATCAAGGCCACGACGCCGGCGGCGCTGAAGGCCTTGCACGGCGAGGGCATCCGCATCGTCATGCTGACCGGCGACAATCGCACGACCGCCGAGGCGGTCGCCCGCGAGCTCGGCATCGACGACGTCGAGGCCGATGTGCTGCCCGACCAGAAGGCGGCGGTCGTCGCACGGTTGAGGGCTCAAGGCAGGGTGGTCGCCATGGCGGGCGACGGCGTCAACGACGCGCCCGCGCTCGCCGCCGCCGATGTCGGAATCGCCATGGGCTCGGGCACGGACGTGGCGATCGAAAGCGCCGGCGTGACACTGTTGAGGGGCGATCTGACCGGCATCGTCCGGGCGCGGCGCCTGTCGCGGGCGACCATGGCCAACATCCGGCAGAACCTGGCTTTCGCCTTCCTCTACAACGCCGCCGGCGTGCCGATCGCGGCGGGGGCGCTCTATCCGGTGTTCGGCCTGCTGCTGTCGCCGGTCATCGCCGCCGCGGCCATGGCTCTCTCGTCGGTCAGCGTGATCGGCAATGCGCTTCGGCTGCGGACCACGAGGATATGACGGACGCGGCTCTCGCCGGAGTGGAACGGCGAGGACCAAACACCTATCGTCAGCCAGACCGGTCGAAACGGTGCGGCGCTTGAGGATGGCAATGGACGTGTCGATGCAGATCATCCGGTCCGAACTGGCGCCCCTGGGACGGTTGCGCGTGGCGATCAATCTCGGCAATCCAGTCTTGGCGCAGAGGGCGGCGGACGGGGCTCTCGCCGGCGTGTCTGTCGATCTCGCCTGGGAGATCGCTGTGCGCCTCGGCGTGGAGATGGAGCTGTCGAACCTCGCCACGGCGGGGGCGGCGGTGGCGGCGCTTCAGGATCAGGCCTGCGATCTCGCCTTCCTCGCAATCGATCCGGATCGTCGCGCCGTCCTGGACTATACCGCGCCCTACGTCCGGATCGAAGCCTCCTATCTGGTTCCCTCCGAGTCCCGCTTCCGCTCCGTCCGCGACGTGGACGTCGCGGATGTGACGATCGCGTCGGGCCTGAACACCGCCTACGATCTCTTTCTCAACCGCTCGCTGAAACAGGCCCGACGGATTCATACGCCCTCCTCCCAGGCGGCCGTCGCCCTCTTCCTGGAGGGCGGCGCAGACGTCTGCGCCGGTGTGCGCCAGACGCTCGAGGCGGCGGCGCACGACCGGGCCGGCGTCCGCCTGCTCCCGGACAGTTTCCAGGCCATCGAGCAGGCCGTCGCCCTCCCCCGCGAGCGGCCTCACGGGCGCGGTTTCCTGGAGGCGCTTCTCAAAGATCTGGTCGCCTCCGGCTTCGTCGCCCGAAGGCTGGTCGCCAGCGGACAGGACGCCGCCCTCGCGATCGGTCCGGGACGCCCGGCGCCGGTCTAGGCGGCGGCGGGCGATCATTCCCCGCCGTGGCTCACGCTCCGGTCGAGGGCGCTCCGGACGGCCGGGTGAAGCGCCACCACGCCACGCCGCCGTAAAGGAGGATGAGGCCCAGGAGGTTGAGAACCTCCCGCCCCTGTTCGACGAGGCCGGCCCCCATCTGGTTCACCCCGACCATGAGATGGATTCCGGGCGTCGTGGGCAGCAGTCGGGCGAGGAAGGCGAGCCAGGTCGGCGTCGCCTCCGCGGGCCAGGACAGTCCAGCGAGAAAGAAGATGACCAGGGAGGTGCCCATGAGCAGTTGCAGGGGCCGCTCGCGGGTGCGGAAGACGCTCGCAAGGGCGAGCGCCGCTGCAACCGTCGCCGCCACGAAGAGGCTGCCGGCCACGATCAGCGTTCCGGGCGCGGCGGCGGCCCGTGGATAGTCTTGGAACCAGAAGACGAAGCCGGCGTAGTAGGCGACGTCGATCCAGCCGATGACGAAGAAGGCGAGCGCGACGCCGAGGAGACGACGGGACGCAAACCGAAGCCGCCCCCCCTCGCCACGCAGGGTGGCCGCCAGCATCGCCAGTCCCATCAGCAGCGTCTGATGAATGATGAGGAAGCCGACGCCCGGAAAGACGGTGCTGCCGTATCCTTCGCGGGTGTTGAACAGCGGGCGCGCGATCACCGACAGGGCCGGCGGCGCCGGCGCGCCCTGCGCCATCGCCTGATCGACGGCGGCCTCGCCCGCCTCGGCCGTGATCGCCGCGCCTATGCCGGCCAGCGCCGTGCTGCTGCGCAGCAGATAGGCGCCGTTGCCATAGAGGGCCACCGTCCCTTGCCCGCCGGTCAGGATGCGACGTTCGAACCCCGCAGGCACGACGACGATCGCCCCCGCCCCTCTCGTCCGCAACCAGTCGTCCGCCGCCTCGGGCGACGGCAGGCGGGCGACGAGATCCGCCTGCTGCAGACCCGAGAGCTTGTGCACCAGCGAACGGCTGGCCCCGGTGTTGTCCAGATCCACCACGGCGACCGGGATCCGGACGGCGACCTCGCCGGAATAGGCGGAAGGGTAGAAGAAGGAATAGAGGATCGTCGACACCACGATCAGCATGAAGGCCGACCGGTCGGCGAGGACCGCGCGAAACGTCGCGATGAAGGCCCGGCCGATCAACGTCGCCCCCAGACATCGGGTTTGCGGGAGGCGGCCAGATATTGCGGCAGGCCCAGCCCGAACCCCACGACCGCGAAGGTCATCAGGATCAGCAGCAGGTTGACCGACATCGCCGCGGGCGCGCCCATCATCCATTGTTCGGCGACGAGACGGGCGAAGGTGGTGTAGGGCAGAAGCGCGCTCCAGACGCGCGCGAAGGCCGAAGCGGATTCGATTGGAAAGACGGCCCCGGCGAAGGCGAAGGAGGCGCCCGCATAGAGGGCGGTCATGGACAGCGCCTGCCCCATGGACAGCGTCAGGCCGACGATCAGCGTGGCCATACCCGCATAAGCGAGATAGAGGCCGACATAGCCCGCCAGGAGCAGGCCGACGCTGCCTTCAACCGGCCAGCCGCGAAACGCCGCGAGATAGATGGTCGCCAGGGCGCCCCAGACGAGAAAGATCGCCACATAGGGCGCGATCTTGCCCACGACCGCCGCAGCGGCCTCGCGCGGCGGCCCGGCCAGCCAGCCGCCGATCGTCCCGTCTCGCAGTTCGCGTCCCAGGGCGCTGACGACCGCCACCATGAACAGCAGATGCAGCAAGGCCGGGTGGATCAGGGCGACCAGTTGCAGCTCGTAGCTGGCCTGGGGATTGTAGAGGATGCGGCTCTGGACCTGGATCGGCGCCGGCCGCACCCGGCCCGGGCCGAGGATCGCCGCGCTCTGTTGCGCGGCCAGGGTCCGTGCCTGGCTCTGGATCACGGCGCCGACCTCGCGCAGCACTGACCCCGAGGGCGTGGAGTAGCTGGCGTTGTAGAAGACCAGCACCCTGCCCGCCTCGCCGCGCAGCACCGCGCGTTCGAGCCCTTGCGGCAGCATGACGATCGCATAGGCGCGGTTGGACCGCACCACGCTCTCGGCCTCGGCCATATCCTTGGGGCGGGCCGCCACGTGCAGGCCGGGCGAGGCGTCCAGACGACGAACCAGATCGCGAGCGACGCTTCCGCCGTCGGCGTCGACGACGGCGACCGGCAGATCGCGCATAACCCCCGCCGACATCTGCACGGCGACGAGGGCGAGAAGCGCCAGCGGTAGCCAGACGACGAGGAACAGATCCCAGAAGCTCCCGCGCAGAAAGGCGATCTCGCGTCGGGCGCCGGCGAGAAACGCCGCGATCATTGCGGCCAGTCGAACAGGACGGTCATGCCCGGCCGCAGCCCGTCGACGCGCGAGACCGGTGCGACGCGCACCTCGAAACTCTTGACGTCGAAGCCGCTCGACTGCCGGGTCGCACGCCAGGTCGCGAAATCTCCGGCGGGAGCGATGAAGGTCACCCGGAACCGGGCCGTGCGGTTCTCCAGAGCGGGAATACGACCCGTCAGAGTCTGTCCGCGTCGAATCCCGCTGAACTGATCCTCGCGCAGGGTGAGCGTCACCCAGGGATGCTCTATGTCCGTGAGCATGAAGACCGGGAACCCCTGCGGGACCAGTTCGCCGGGCTGGGCGAGCCGCCGGCCGACCTCGCCGGACGACGGCGCCAGCACCCGGGTTTCGCGCTCCGCCGCCTCGACCTCAGCCACGGCGCCGCGCGCCTGCCGCACCTGTCCCCCGGCCGCCTGGCGATCCTGTCGGCGCGCCCCGGCCAGCGCCAGGTCATACTGGGCGCGAGCGGCGCGGGCGGCCTCCGTCGAGGCCACCGCATTGGCCCGGCTCTCGTCGCGCTTCTGCCCCGCGATCACGCCCTGGTCGTACATCTCCTGGGTGCGGGCATAGGTCGTCTGGGCCAGATCCGCCGCCGCCTGCGCGCGCCGCCATTGCGCTTCCGCGGCCCGGATATCCTCCGGACGCGCGCCTTCGTCGGCCTTGTCGGCCGTGGCCTCGGCGGCGACGAGGGCGCCGCCCGCCTGTTCCGAGCGGGCCGCGACCTCGGGACTGTCGAGGGTGTAGAGCAGTTGGCCGGCCCGGACCGGCTGCCCCTCCTCCACATGGAAGTCGGCGATCCGGCCCGTCACCTTGCTGGTGATCCGAAGCTCCCGCGCATCCACCATCCCCTGAAGCTGATCGGGAACGGGCCGATAGCTGAGCCAGAGGCCGACGCCGAGCCCCGCCACGATCAGCGCCCCGATGCCGAGGGGCAGCAGTTTTCGGCGCCGTCGAGACGGTCCGGCGTCGCCCCGTTCCCCGCCCGGCTCCGTGTTCGGCGTCGGCGTGTCCTGGGTGTCGGTCATGGCGCGATCCTTTCGCCCTGGTCGATATAGTCGGGCATGTCCTCGATCCGGCCGCTGACATGAAGAAGGCGGGCGAGCGCGACCACGAAGTCATGGGCGGCCTGGGCGCGCTGGATCCGCGCGCGTCCGACGCCGAGTTGGGCGTCGATGACGTCGAGCGAGGTGGTTTGCTGCACCTGGTAGCCGACCATCTGGACGCGCAGGTTCTCCTCGGCGGCGACGATGGCGCTGTCGGTTCTCTGGAACCGCCGCCGGGCCGCTTCCGCGTCGTTCCAGGATCGGGTCACGCCGATCTCGATCTGGCTTTGCGCCTCGCGCAGCCCCGCCTGGGCCTGAGCGACCTTCTCGCGCGCGGCGCGGACGTTCTGCGAGCGATCGACGCCGGAGAAGAGGGTGTAACGGAGACCGACCCCCACGGACCAGTCCGGATCGGTCAACAAGGTGTCCCGACGATCAAAGTTGTACTGGGCGAAGCCATAGACCGTCGGCAGAAGCTCGGCGCGCTGGGCGGTGACACCGGCTTCCGCCTGGTCTTCCAGGGCCTGGAGCCGCTCCAGCTGCGGGTGGGCGCGATAGGCGGCTTGCAGATAGGTTTCCAGCGGCTCGAGCGGCCGGAGAAGCACGAAGAGAGACGTAGCCGGATCGATCCCCGACGGCGCCCTCAAGGTCCCAGAGAGCGCCGTGTCCGCGCTGGCCAGATTGGCTTCGGCCGTCTCCAGTTCGCGCGCCGCGTCGTCACGCGCCACCTCCACCTGCAGGCGCTGGGCGCGACTGATGAACCCTCCGCGCTCCAGAATCGTCGCATCGGCCAGGTGGCGTTCGAGGCCCGCCAGGACGTCGCGGCGGACGTCCCGAACCCGGGTGAGCAACTGTTGCCCGAAATAGAGTTCGGTCATCTGCAACAGGGCGTTATCGACGACGATCTGGCGCTCAGCCCGGGACTGGCCGAGTTGAGCCTCAGCGGCCGCTTGGGCGGCCGGAATCCGGCCGCCGGAATAAAGCGGGACGGTGGCGGTGACGATCGGCCGCGTGCTGTCGCGTTCCATCTGGAACTGCAACGGATCGCTGATGGCGTAGTCCTGAGCGACATCCGCCAAGGGCCCCAGCGGCAGATAGAGGGTCTTTTGATACCGCATCATCTGGCCCTCGAACTCCACCGTGGGCAGCCGCAGCGTCCTTACGGCGTTTTCCTGGGCTTCCCGGCTGCGGACATCGGCGTCCGACGCCTCGATGGCGTCCGAGCGTTGCAGGAGCCTGGCCTGCGCGTCGCGATAGGTCAGGGGCAAAGGACCAACGGTCTGGAGGCCGGAGGTTTTGGCGTCAGAGATCTGGGCCTTGGATGCGGGAGCGTAGGCGGCCGCACAGGTCGACGAGATCAGCAGGACCAGCAGGATGGAAGGTCGCAAGGTCATGAGCGAGGTTCTCCTTGGCCGACCGTAGCGTTGGCATGGATCCACCTCAATACATACCTGTATCGAATGATTCAGAAGACTGCTCTCTTGAGCCCAAGGCTTGTCCGGAGCCGTCCCACGCGTGCCCAGACGCGCGAGCGTATCCTCAACGGCGCCCTGGAAGCCTTCGCCGAACGCGGTTTCCAGGGGGCGACACAGGAGGACATTTGCGATCGGGTCGGATTGAGCCGGGGCGCGTACAACTCCAATTTCCGGTCCCAGGAGGAGCTGTTTTTCGCCATCTACGATCGGACGATCAAACGGCTGGAACGGCATCTCGAGATCTCGATTGCGTCGGCCCTGTCCAGACCGGGACCCGCGGCGGAGAACTTCGTCAGGGCGTTCATCGCCGACTACGCCTTCGACCGCAGTTGGTATCTGCTGCAGGCGGATTTCGGTCTGCACGCCCTACGAAACCCTGCGGTGGCGAGCCATTACGCCGCGCGGCAGAATCGCATCCTCTCGGTTATCGAAGAGGCTGTCGGCCGTGTCTGGAGGGGAATCGAGCCGAGCCGCCCCCACGCGTCTTCCCGCGTCGCTCGCCTCATTCTGGCGGTCCACGAAGGCGCCATGTTCCAGCGCCTACTGGAACCGTCCACAATAAAGGACGGCGAATTGTTGACCCTCTTCGCCGATCTTCTGTTCTCGAAATCCGCGATCAACTCATGAACAGTCCCGGCGACCGGTCCTCAGGGACGTGAGCCGATCACGCACAATGCCGGCCTATTCTAAAGAACCTGAGAGTTCACCTACACCACGCTCGCTGCGGTGCGCCCGGCGTTGACGTCGATTGTGGCGCCGGTGATATAGCGTCCACCCGGCCCGACTAGGTGTTTGGTCCCAGGCTTAGATGGTGTGATCCTTTCGTTGGAATGGAAGGAAGCCATATGGGCCAGGTTCGTCACGGGAGCGCCACGACCACGCACGCCGTCCGAGCAGCAATACAGCGATCGCAGGCTTCGCTCGCGACGCTGAGCCGGGAGTTGGGGATCAACCCCAAGACGGTGGCGAAGTGGCGTAAGCGGACCTCGGTCGAGGATCGCAAGACCGGGCCGAAGGAGCCGCGCTCGACGGTTCTGACGGAAGCCGAGGAAGCGATGGTCGTCGCGTTCCGGCGGCACACGCTGCTGCCGCTGGACGACTGCCTCTACGCCCTGCAGCCGTCCATCCCGCACCTGACGCGCTCAGCGTTGCACCGCTGCTTGCAGCGACACGGCATCTCACGCCTGCCGGATGTCGAAGGCGACAAGCCGAAGCGGCAGCGTTTCAAGCGTTACCCGATCGGCTTCTTTCATGTTGATATCGCCGAGCTGCAGACGGCCGAGGGCAGGCTCAATCTGTTCGTCGCCATTGATCGCACCAGCAAGTTCGCTGTCACCCAGCTGGTCGACAAGGCCGACAGACGAACCGCCTGGGAGTTCCTCGAACAGTTGTTGGAGGCCGTGCCGTACAAGATCCACACGATCCTGACCGACAACGGCATCCAGTTCGCCGAGCAGCCTCGCAACCGCAACACCGCCTTCTCGCGACAGATGCGCTTCGACATGATCTGCGAAGCCAACGACATCGAGCACCGGCTGACCAAGCCGAACCATCCGTGGACCAATGGCCAGGTCGAGCGGATGAACCGCACCATCAAGGACGCCACCGTCAAACGCTTCCACTACGACAGCCACGACGAACTGCGTACGCACCTCGCCGACTTTATGGCCGCCTACAACTTCGCCCGAAGGCTCAAGACCCTCAACGGTCTCACGCCTTACGAATACATCGCCAGAATCTGGACGTCAGAGCCTGACCGGTTCATCGTCAATCCGATCCACCAGATGCCTGGACTGAACACCTAGTGCCGCTACACGTCATCGACGAGGTGGTGGAGCGGATCACCAACCAGACTATCACCGCCTATGAGTATGACCCGGCGACCGCATCCTTGGTCCAGCACGCGGATGGAGTCGGTCAGTCCTGAGGGTCTTCGGGCATAGCCAGGCGTCGACCGAGGTCGCGCATAGTTTTACGCGACGGACACGGAAGCTTGGCCTTCAAAGCCTCCAGTTCCTTCGCCTCATCCCGCGTCAGCGGGTGATCGTGATCCACCAAGATTCTGCGGATCGCACGCGCGACGTCAGCGGCGACCGCATCGTCGTCTTCGTCCAAAGGAGGACGGCTCACGAGGGTTCTCGGGTTGGTGACAGCATCTGGCGCAAGTTTAGCACGAGAGGACTAGTAGGGCACGTTCGACGCCGCGCGCCGCAGCAGCGCCTGCACAGCGGCCTCCTTGGTGGGCCAGGTGCCGCAGTCGATGCCGTTCAGGGAACCGACGAACTGGAGGCGGTCTCCGGCCGTCACGCGCCGGACGCCGAAAAGCTGACGGCCACGACGGAAGTGGATATAATGGGGGCGGCTGCGCATGGGCGAACTCCGTTTATCACCCCCCAGCGCTGAAGGCCGCCCAGCGCCTTATCAACCGCCCGAAAACATCCACGTCACCACCCAGAAGACGCGATGGCCGAAGGCGTTCATCAGAGGACGTTCGGAATCTCGCGACGAGGCCCTTGAAGACGTCAACGGCGTCGCAATGTTAAGCGCCAGATTTGCTCATTAAGTTCAGATTGGTAACGCCGCAGCCGCACCTCAGCGCCTCCTTTGCTCCCCGGGACGGCGTGACATGGAACATTCCTTTGCATGTCGTGCATGAGTATTGCTCAACCAAGGTCTTATAAGCGGCCGCAACCGGCGTGAAATCCTCCTTAGAAAGGTCAGCCCAAGGGTTATAATGAACGGCTGCATTAAGCTGCCACTGGTCGGCGTCGGCCGCGTGACGGGCAGCGGCGAAGACAGCTTCCCGCTGCGCGACTACGTCGATCACGTCCTTCTGTCCCCACGAATTGGCTGCGCCTTTTGCCTTCTTCAGCCCGTCGCTCATGGCGGAGAGGGCGCCCGGCAATAGATCTCCGAGCATGAACTGTCCGTCGCCCCGGTATTCAACTCTACCCCTTAAACGGTGGCTGGCCTCGCCAGAAAAATATTCGAGGTAGCGGCGAAGCGTGCCAGACGCGCCGGACACATTATTGTCCGCCAACTGCGCGTCGATCTCGTCCCAGACGGTGTCGTGCGTCCATTCGGCTGGTCCGGTGTCCACGCTCCAAGTCTTGAAATGAGCGACGTTCTTATCGGTGATTATCCCTTCCGACCGCATGTGTCGGAGCCAGACGTCGTCATGGGTCGTGAAGATGAACTGAGTTTTCGGGAAGCGGGCCTTCAGGAGGGCGCAGACCTCCCGTCGATGCCCCTTGTCTACCGACATCAGGACGTCGTCGAGAACCGCGATGGTGAAGCCGTCGCCCAGCAGATGGCTCATCAGCGCCAGATAAAGGCACAGCCCCATACCGTCCTGATGGCCTTCGCTGTGATAGGCGCCGGGCGGGAATTGGCCGCGCCCATAGAAGTCGACGTCGAAACCGAGTTTGCCCAAGGACGGGATCAGCTTGGCCGTAAAGGCGCTCTCGTCGTCCTTGTTGAGTTCGCGGTAGAATTCGGCGAACCGATCTTGGACTTGGTTATAGATCGCCTCAAGGGCCTTGGTCGTCTCAGCATTGAAGACGGCGTGGACTCGGGCTGCCTTCGTCGCCTTTTCCTTGCCGACTGCATGGGCTTGGCGCGCCGCTCGAAACTGGATCAACCGTTCCTCAGCGATTGTGAGGAACTGACGCGCCGCGTCCTGAGCGGTCGGCTCCGGTAAAGCGTTGATGGCGTCGCCCAGCGCATCAAGCGTCGGCGTCAGGTCCGCCACCTCATAGGCGACGGCGAGGACGGCACTGGTATCCTCAAGGGGCACGAGTACCTGCAGTTGCTGGTAGCGGCCCACCAAGACCTGCTTGAAATCTGCCAACGGCTTGCCGTCCACGGGCGGCTGCAACTGCGCGACATAGGGAATGATGGTGGCGAGGCCCGTGCCGGCGGCGTGTATGGCGGTCAGGAGAGGCGCGATATCCTTGGTCAGGGCCGCCCGCTGGTCGGCGACATCCTTCAAGTGTTCCAACTTCTCCTTTACGTGAGCGACGAACGCGTCAGGCCCGTAGGGCGTGTCGCACGTCGGGCATTGTTCACCGTCAAACAGGTCGAGCGCATTCGTCAGCAGGGCTTCGCGCTTGACGCCGGCTGCGGCGGCTGGATCGGCCGCCAAGGCCTCGAGCCTTGGGATTAGCCCGGCCGCCGTAGCGACGAACGGGTCAACGGCCAGTGCCGCCAAAGCCGCTTTTGCGGCGGCGAGGTCGCTGGCCGCTTGGGCTTTGGGCATCTGTTGAGGCGTGGCGCCAGAACCTGTGGTGGCGAGACCGTCGGTCATCCAACTTCAGGAATTCCCGCGAGAGAGCCCGTTGATGACACCTACAAAAAACCTCAACGAAAACAGTCGCTCAATCAGAGTCACGTTTCGCATCAAGTCTAGTTTCTTGACAATATACGGAACGTGACTCTGGTATTAATCCATACAAATCTGATAGATATCAGGAAAGTACATCCAAGTTCGGGAGCAAACTGCGTACCGGAGGTCCGCTGGTGCAGGGGCTGGGGTTTCACCCCCAGCACCAGCGGCCGGCGGCGCGGCACATTGACCCGAAACGCAGACTAACGTGGGTGCAGGCAAACGAAAGTCTGCTGCAACTAGCGCTCCGACTAATCCCGCACCCGACGTTTAGCCAAGGCAGGCTGAGACGACGCCGCGAGGCGCACCCCAGCGCCCATATCGCCTTCGGCGGGTAGGAACACGGCGCCGGCAGCCTGAAGCGTCGCAACCATAAGCTTGGCATTGGCGGTGTTTACGGGCGCGGGTCCGTTGTCGCCCTCGGCCCGCTTAACCGTATTTGGCGCCAGACCTGTGCGCTCAGCTAGGTCCAATACCGACATGTTCAACAGCCCTCGCGCCGCCCGCAACTGGGCGCCCGTCGGATGGTCTGCTGGCTTCTTCCTAAGCGCCTTCATGATTCAATTTGACTCTTTAGCCCAAGTTTGAATTGCTAGGCTCAATCTGATGAAGGTGTCTTACATGACTGTTTACGATCCGCCCAACCCCTCTTGCCCTATCCACGGCGCATGCCTTCAGCGCTCGACCTGCGCAAAGTGCAATGCCGCCTATATGCGTCGCTATCTCAAGGTTCAGCGGCGAGTGACGCCGGCCGTCGCGCTCCATAGCCGCGCCCGCCAGCGTGCAGCCCGTCGCGGGCTGCCGTTCGATCTGGATGTGAGCGATGTGGTTGTGCCTTCGATCTGCCCAGCCCTGGGCGTGCCACTCGTCATTGGCGAGATGCGGTCGCCAAATTCGCCATCACTTGATCGTATCCGGCCCGCCCTTGGCTATGTTCGCGGCAACACCCGCGTGATCTCTGACCAAGCGAACCGTTTGAAAGGCGCCCTCGACATCGAGGGGCTGATCAAGCGCGCTGTGGCTTCGGTCGATCAGCGCCGTGAAGACTATGCGCGCCTGGCCGCGTACCTCGACCGGGAACTTCTGCTTGCCGAGGTGCGGCGTAAGGCAGCGCTTGAGGGGCGCGCCGGTGAGGAATGGGCGAAGGTGGCCAACTTCCTGGAGGCGGCGTTCGTTCGCGCTGATTGGAAGCGCTGATGCCCAACCAAGTTGATTACAGCGAAGGTTTGCAGCGCCATTTTATGGCTCTCGAGGTCACTCCACGCCACCAGCGCGTCCTCGTCGGCACCAAGCCGCTCGAAGACGGCTGGGTCATGTCGATCATAAAAATCGATGGGTGCACCAGTGAAGCTGAAGCTGTCTGGCTCGGCCAATGCGTTCAGTCTGACCTGATTGACTACATCAGCACTGCTAACGACGAGGTCACGCCCCTGGAGGCGGTCATGGTCGAGTTCGGTCAGATCCCTCCCGGCCCCTGCTGGACTGTCGCCGTCTATGTAACGTTAGCGTCGTCCGAGGAAGCCGCCGCGATGTTCGATTTTATGACGGCCTATGCCACCACACCCGCCTCACGGGGGCACTAAACAAAAGCGACGCGACTGAAGAAAATTCCTTTACAATAACAGTATGTTAATCCAGATCCACTGTTGCTTATTCAGCAGGGCCTGCTATAACCAGCTCCTATCATGTTCTCCCTCGGCAGTGACGACAACCGAGGGAGGCACCGCTCAATCCCGAGCCCGCACACCTATTGTCTGTCGTCAATGCGCCCTCGCCCCTCCCCGTCCGCCGACAAGGCGTCAACAGATTGGTCGCAACTTAAGGCCGTCGCCTTTCACCTGTTGCCCTCGGGACAGATCGACCAAGAAGGCCGACCGTCCGCACCCCCAGTGTTCTGGCCGCTTCTGCTCACGAAAGAGCAGTTGAGCGCCTACTTGGCGCTGTCGTGGTCCACGATTTCCAAGATTTGCACGGTGGCTCCTGTTGATGTGGGAGCCAGCGTGATCCGCTACAACCGTTTTCAGATCGACGAATGGGTTGCGAGCCTGCCGCCCAAAACGATCAAACACGCTGCGCCAGCGGCTCCGTCGCTTTCGAACATCGAGGCCGAAAGCGACGAACGTCGAACCTCAGCGCTGGATAAGGTTCGGGCCCGTACCCTTAATCGTCTGAGCCAAAGCCGCCAGTCACTGAATGATGAAGCGCGCGATGGATAAGGTTAAATACGTCCAGCGCATCCGACGCCCGGACGGCACCGTCGATCTCTATTTTCGCAAAGGGAACCACCGTGAGGGCCCTCTGCGGTCACTCGATGGTTCCCCAGAACTGAAGGCCGAGGTCGATGCGATTCTCGCTCGACTCGCCAGGGCGCAAGCCGCTCAGACGCCGAGGGCGGGGACTGTAGGCGGCGCTATCCAGCGCTACAGAAAGTCCGCCGATTTTATCGGGCTCGCCCAGTCGACACAGATAGAATATGGGCGCCTACTCAATGAGATCGAGGTAGACGTCGGCGACGTTCGCCTCGCTGAAGTTGATAAAGGTTGGGTAAGAGACCTGCGTGATCTTTGGGCGCCGCGTGGCCATAAAGCCACGAATGACCGCGTTCAGATGCTCAAAAACGCCCTGAAGCCGGCCATTGAGGACGACCGCATAAAGACCAACCCTTTTTTGGGGCTGAAAAAGCTGGCTCCGCCTCATGACGCTGATGAGGTGAACCTTGCCTGGACAGACGAGGAAGTGGACGCGTTCATCGCGCTAGCCCTTCGGCGCAACATGCCGGGTCTGGCCCGTGCCGTGGCTCTAGGGCGCTGGGGCGGCTTCCGTCGGGGTACAATCTGCAACATCCCGCTGAGCGCTCGAATCATCGCGCAAGATGATGACGGTTTCCCCCAGCGCCGGCTCTACTGGACGACCGAGAAGCGTAAGGTTTTGTGCGACAAACGTGAAGACAACCGCCTCTCTGCCTTTTTGGAGAGCACGCCCACCAAAGCTCTTACCATCGCATACAACCAACGCGGCCACCCCTGGAAGGTGCGCGCTCTTAATCAGGCTGTCACCCGCCTGGCCACTGCGCTGGCTAAGACTAAGCGCGCTCGTCCCAATCTTACACCTCATGGCCTGCGCCATGCCCGTGGGCTTGAACTCGCGTACGCAGGTGCATCTGATGCCGAAATCATGGCGCAGCTTGAACACACCACCGAACGAGCGGCGCGGATTTACCGCCGGCAGGCGCAGCGTCGCCGCATGGCGGACAGCGGACAGGACCGAGTCGATAATGTCGTAGCGCTCAAGGCAGAGAGAAAACGGTCTTCGAACGGGACGTGAACGCAGACTGTAACGAAGGGTGTAAAACGACTGTAACAGCGCGGATCAAAACACGCGCCTCGTCCACTAAGTCGTTGAAAAAGATGGCGCACCCGGAGCGATTCGAACGCCCGACCCTCAGATTCGTAGTCTGATGCTCTATCCAGCTGAGCTACGGGTGCGGCTGCCTTGCGGCGAGGGCGGGTCTTTAGCCGGTGGATCGGGCGGACGCAAGCGGGGGAATGCAGTTTCTGCGTCTGAAGCGGTTGGCGTGGCGTCTGCGACGGCTTAGGCCTGTCTGACGCTCCCTGCTTTCGGATCTTCCATGCGCCTTTTCCGTCGCCAGATCGCCGCTGTGCTGGTTCCCGTCCTCCTGGCGGGATGCCAGACCGCGACAGCCAGCCAAGGCGCGCCCTCGGCGACGACAGCATCGCCGCAGGCCTTGTCGGCCCCATCGCCTGCGCGCGGACCCTTCGTCGCGGCGGCCAATCCGCTGGCGGTCGAGGCCGGGATGACTGTGCTCCGGCGCGGCGGATCGGCCGTGGATGCGGCGGTGGCGATCCAGGCGGTGCTGGGGCTGGTGGAGCCGCAGTCGTCAGGCCTGGGGGGCGGGGCCTTCCTGATGAGCTATGACGCCGAGACCGAGACCGTCACGGCCTATGACGGGCGCGAGACGGCGCCGGCGTCGGCGACTCCCGAACTGTTCTATGAAGACGGCAAGCCCCTGCCCTTCATCGACGCGGTGTTGTCGGGCCGCTCGACCGGGGCGCCGGGGGCGGTGGCCATGCTGGCGATGGCGCAGAAGGACCACGGCAAGCTGGCCTGGCGCGATCTGTTCGGGGACGCCGAGCGGCTGGCGCGCGACGGGTTCAGGGTCAGCCCGCGTCTGGCCGGCATGATCAATGGGCGCAATCCGCAGGCGTGGACTCGCTGGGCCAGCGCCTATTTCACCAAGCCTGACGGCACGCGATATCAGACGGGCGATACGTTGAAGAACCCGGCCTACGCCGACACGGTCGCGCGGTTGGCGCAGCAGGGGCCGGGCGCCATCTATGGCGGGCCGATCGGGCGCGACATCGCGGCGGCGGTTCGCGAAGGACCGCGTCCCGGCGGTCTGACCGAGGCGGACATCGCCGGCTATCGTCCGTTGCGCCGAGACGCCTTGTGCCGGCCCTACCAGGCCTATGTGATCTGCGTACCGCCGCCGCCGTCCAGCGGCGTCGCGCTGCTGGAATTCCTCGGTATGGCCGAGGCCACGCCGGATCTGGACAAGGGCGCGACCAGCCCCGAGGCCTGGGTGGCCTTCGGGCGGTTGCAGCGGCTGATGTACGCCGACCGGGACCGCTATATCGGCGACAACGACTTCGTCGGCGTGCCGATCGCGGGTCTGCTGGATCCCGCCTATGTTGCGTCGCGCGCGGCTCTGGCCCCTCAGGTGAACGGCCCGGTCGAGGCCGGCGCCCCGACGGGATCGCCGCCGCGCGGGGCCGACCAGACCGCCGAGCCGGGCGGCACCTCGCACATGGTCGTGGTGGACGCCTGGGGCAATGCGGTCAGCATGACTACGACGGTCGAGAGCATCTTCGGCAACGGGCGGATGGTCGACGGCTTCTTCCTGAACAACCAGCTGACCGATTTCTCCTTCACGCCGCTGGAGGACGGGCATCCGGCCGCCAATGCGGTGGCGGCGGGCAAGCGGCCGCGCTCGTCTATGACGCCGGTGCTGATCCTGGATCGTCAGGGGCGGCTGGTCGGCGCCATCGGCTCGCCGGGCGGGTCCAGCATCCTGGCCTATGTCGCCAAGGCCTTGGTCGGGACGCTGGAGTGGAACCTGTCGATGCAGGAGGCGATCGCCCTGCCCAATCTGGTGGTGCGGGGCGAGATGGTCGGGGCTGATACGGACATGATCACGCCGGATATTCGCGACGCCCTGGCGGCGGCTGGCATGGCCCTTAAGCCCAACGCTACCGAGACCTCGGGCCTGCATGGCGCGATCTGGCGCGACGGGCGCTGGGACCGCGGGGCCGATCCGCGACGCGAGGGCGTCGCGGTCTCGGAGGTTCGCTAAAGGCTCAGCGGCCGGGACGGATCGACAGTTGGAAGGCCAGCAGGCCTTCGCTGACGTCGGTGTCCAGGCCGTTCATGCCGCGCAGACCCTTGCCGGCGTCGATCTCGCGATAGACTACGCCGAACGAGGTCTGCATGTCGCCCTTGCGATAGGCCACCCCGATCGAGGCGTCGCCCAGGAAGCTGCCCTTGTCCTGGGTGTAGCCGGAGCGAGCGTAGTCGCCGTCACGCGTGCGGGCGAAGTTGTAGCCGACAGCCCGGCCCGATCCGGCGGCGTACAGATACCAGCGCGGCCGCTCGCCGAACCGTTCGCGGCCGTTGGGGGCCAGACGATCCAGCCCCTCGCCGATCTTCAGCGTGACGCCGGCCTCGGCCGAACGGCCTTCGCTGCCGACGCCCAGGCCTGCGTGGGGCGTCAGGCTGACTTCCAGGCCCGAGGCGGTATGGCCGCGCGCGCCGCGGAAACCGCGCACATAGCGCAGGTCATAGGCGTCGGGGTCCAGCTCGGCCCGGTCGACGGGCGTGACCGGCAGGGGCGAGCCGTCGGCGCGGCGCAGACGGCCGGCCGTCTCCAGCGTCACCCGGTCGGTGAAGTCGGTGCGATCGATCCAGACGTCGTTGCGCGTACTGGCGGACAGGCCGGATCGGTCGTCGGGACGGAAGGCGGTCGGGATTTCGATCTGGGCGCCGAACCGAGCGTCAGGTGCTACGCGAAAACGCGTCTGTTCAGTCAACCGCGCCTCGACATCGGGCGAGGCGTCGAAGGCGTTGGGCGCCCAGGCCTGTGCGCAGGCGGCGCTCGCGCCGGCCATCGCCAACACGCCCCCCAAGCCGACAATACAGGCCTTTAATCGCATCCGGTCTCCCCACCGATCCGCTGGACACACACTGCAACCCGCAGGCGCGAGAGTCCAACGGCTTTTGGTCATGGTTTCGTCGCTTTTGAACGAGGACGACCAGCAGCGGTTCCAAAACGAAAAAGGGCCCCGCTGTCGCGGAGCCCTTCGGATCGTTCGGTGCAGATGGCCCTATTGGCAGGCCAGGCACTCGTCATAGTCGGTCTTGGGCAGGGAGAAGAGATCGGGCTGATTGGGATCAACCACCTCTTCGGCCTTGTCCTCGGCGCCCGCGAAGGCGGCGCGCTGGACCGACTTGGAGCGCAGATAATAGAGCGACTTCACGCCCCGCTCCCAGGCGGACCAGTGCAGCATGTGCAGATCCCATTTGTTGACGTCGCCGGGTATGAAGAGGTTCAGCGACTGGGCCTGGCAGATTTCCGGCGCGCGGTCGGCGGCCAGTTCGATCACCCAGCGCTGGTCCAGTTCGAAGGCGGTCTTGAATACCCCCTTCTCGTCCTCGTTCAGGGCGTCGAGGTGCTGGACCGAACCTTCGTTCTCCAGGATAGAGCTCCACACCGCCTCGGTGTTGATGCCCTTTTCGTCGAGCAGGCGCTCCAGATAGGGGTTCTTGACCGCAAACGACCCCGACAGGGTCTTATGGGTGTAGATGTTGGCCGGGATCGGCTCGATGCCGGCCGACGTGCCGCCGCAGATGATCGAAATCGAGGCGGTCGGGGCGATGGCCAGCTTGTGGCTGAACCGCTCCATCACGCCGCGCTCTTGGGCGTCCAGGCACGGGCCCTTCTCCTCGGCCAGCAGGCGGCTGGCCTTGTCGGCCTCGCGACGCAGATGTTTGAACAGGCGCATGTTCCACGACTTGGCCATGGCGCTTTCGAAGGCGACGCCCTGCCCCTGCAGGAAGGAGTGAAAGCCCATCAGGCCCAGACCCACCGAACGCTCGCGCTTGGCCGAATAGACGGCGGCGGCCATGGCGGGCGGGGCGCGACGGATGAAGTCCTCCAGCACATTGTCCAGGAACCGCATCAGATCCTCGACGAAGCGCGGCTCCTCACGCCATTCCAGGAAGGTCTCGGCGTTCACCGACGACAGGCAGCAGACGGCGGTCCGGTCCACGCCCAGGTGGTCACGGCCGGTGTGCAGCATGATCTCGGCGCACAGGTTCGACTGTTTGACCTTCAGGCCCAGGTCGCGCTGGTGCGGCGCCATCTGGCGGTTCACCGTGTCCGAGAAGATCAGATAGGGCTCGCCGGTCTGCATGCGGATGTCGAGCAGCTTGGTCCACAGCGAACGGGCGTCGACGGTCTTCATGACCGCGCCGTCCTTGGGGGACTTCAGATCGAAGGTTCCGCCGACCTTGACCGCCTCCATGAACTCGTCGGTGACGTTGATGCCGTGGTGCAGGTTCAGGGACTTGCGATTGAAGTCGCCCGACGGTTTGCGGATCTCCAGGAACTCTTCGATTTCCGGGTGGTGGATGTCCAGATAGACGGCGGCCGAACCGCGGCGCAGCGAACCCTGGCTGATCGCCAGCGTCAGGCTGTCCATCACGCGGATGAAGGGGATGATGCCTGACGTCTTGCCCGCGCCCTTCACCTTTTCGCCGATGGAGCGAACGCCGCCCCAATAGGTGCCGATGCCGCCGCCGTTGGAGGCCAGGGCCACGTTCTCGTTCCAGACGTTCTGGATGCCGTCCAGGCTGTCGCCCACCGCGTTCAGGAAGCAGGAGATCGGCAGGCCGCGATCCGCGCCGCCGTTCGACAGGACCGGGGTCGCCGGCATGAACCACAGGCGGCTCATATAGTCGTACAGGCGCTGGGCGTGTTCGGCGTCGTCCGAGAAGGCGGTCGAGACGCGCGCGAACATGTCCTGATAGCTTTCGCCCGGCAGCAGATAGCGATCTTCCAGCGTCTTCTTGCCGAAGTCGGTCAGCAGATCGTCGCGCGAGCGGTCGACCTGGACCGATTTGACCACGGTCAGGTGGGGGCGCTCCGGCGTCGGCGTCGCCGCAACGCCTTGGAATTCCGTCGTCTTCAATGCCTCGCCGCCAGCCATGGTCATCTGCGTCCTGAACAAAAAGTCGTTTGAGCCGCCCGCGCCGCGACCACATCATCTTGTGGCCTCTGCGCTCCCCGAGCCCAGATATAGGGCGCATATGCCTAATGACCCGTCAACGGGTTGACGCCGACCATTGTGGGCGAATCGGTCGGACAAGTCCCAGCCGTCTGGGGAAAAGCCCGCGTGCAAGCCAGCACGTCCGTTTTGAGCGCCTGCGACAGCGTGATCACGAACGCGTGATCGGAACGACTGCCCAGCTTGGCCGTTGGCTCGCGCATGACGCTTTCTGACTTACGCGCCTTTTTGATACGCGCCCTGACGGTCGCCCGCACGGAAATCGCCGCGCTTCTGGCCCTGCTGGTCGTCGCCGGCGGCGTTCTGACCTTCGCCGGCCTCGCCGATGAGATGACTGAGGGCGAGGGCCAGGCCTTCGATCTTCATGTCCTGGCGCTGATGCGGCCCTATGCCGACGATCCCGGCCGGCCGTGGGGGCCGTGGTGGCTGAAGGAGGCGGCGGCGGACATCACCTCGCTGGGCGGCATCTCTGTGCTGGGTCTGTTCGCCCTGATCGTGATCGTCTTCCTGCTGAGCCAACGGAAATGGTTGTCGTCCCTGCTGCTGGTCATCGGCCTGGCCGGCGGCGTCGTGCTCTCGGAAGGCCTGAAGGCGGTGTTCGAGCGCGCCCGGCCCCCTGCGGCCATGCAGGCGGTGGAGACGATCAACGCCAGCTTCCCCTCAGGCCACGCCCTCTTGTCCACCGTCTTCTATCTCAGCGTCTCCGTTATGCTGACCCGCGCCTTCCCGCGCGAGCGATTCAAGGTCTTCGTCCTGGGCGTCGGCATTCTGCTGGCTCTGCTGGTCGGGCTGACGCGCATCTATCTGGGCGCCCACTGGGCCACCGACGTCTTCGCCGGCTGGGCGGTCGGCGCGGCCTGGGCCATGGCCCTGTGGCTGGTCGCCTATGGGGTGGCGCGCTGGCAGAAGCGTCACCGCGCGGCGCTGCAGGACGAAGCCTCCCCGATCGAAGCCGCCCCCGACCCGACCAAAGTCTAGGCCCGCGATCCGTCTCGCGGCGGACTAGTCTGGCGACATGACGCAAACGCACGCCATGAACCACGCCGCCCTCTACGCCGAACGCCTCAAGACCCCCGATCAGGCCGCCAACCTGATCGTGTCGGGCGCCAAGGTCGCCATGGGCCTTGGCGTTTCCCAACCGCCCGCCCTGCTCAAGGCCTTGGCCGAACGGGCCGAGCGTGGCGAGGTCGAGGATGTGAACCTCTACTATTTGCTCTCGACCGCCATCGCAGGCGACACGGTGCTGCGCTATGAGCTGATGGATCGGATCCGGCCATGGAGCCTGTTCCACAGCGCCATCGAACGGCGGCTGGAACAGCGGGCCCATGAGGACGGCCGGCCCAATCCCGTCCAGTTCATCCCCACCGGCTTTCAGCAGTCGCCCCGCCTTCTGTGCGACGAGGTCAAGGTGGATGCGCTGATCTGCACCGTCTCGCCGATGGATGCGGACGGCTTCTTCTCGTTCGGGACCAACACCGACTACGCCAAGCCGGTGTCGCAGACGGCGCGGACGGTGATTGTCGAGGTCAATCCGCACATGCCGCGCGTGTTCGGCGACTGCACCGTCCATGTGTCCCAGGTCGCCGGCATCGTGGAACATGCCGCGCCCCTGCTGGTCGTGCCGCGCGCCGAGCCTCAGCCGGCGGACCTGGCCATTGGCCGGATCATCGCGGGCCTGATCGAGGACGGAGCGACGCTTCAGATGGGGATCGGCGCCCTGCCCAACGCCGTCTGCGACGCCCTGATGGACCACCGCGATATGGGCGTTCACACCGAGATGCTGACGCCCGGCCTGGTCGAGCTGATGCAGGCCGGCGTCGCCAACCATGCCCGCAAGACCCTGCATCCGGGTGTGGGCGTCTTCGCCTTCTCGATGGGCGACCTCAACACCTATGAATTTCTGGACGGCAATCGCGACATGGAGGCCCATCCGGTCTCCTATGTGAACGACCCGGCCGTGATCGCGCGCAATGCGAAGATGATCTCGGTCAACGCCACGCTTCAGGTCGACCTGACCGGCGCCTGCTGCTCAGAGTTTTTGAACGGGCGCCAGTTCACGGCCGCCGGGGGCCAGCTGGATTTCGTGCGCGGCGCCTATGGGTCGCAGGGCGGCAAGTCGATCATCGCCTGTCATTCCACGGCGGCGAAGGGGACGACCTCTCGCATCGTCGCCCGGCTGGACGGGCCGGTCACCACCCCGCGCAACGACACCCACATCGTCGCCACAGAACACGGCTGGGCCAATCTGAAGGGCAAGTCGTCCAGCGAGCGCGCCCGCGCCCTGATCGCCCTGGCCGCGCCGGAGTTTCGCGACGGTCTGACGGCGGCGGCGCGCGAGCAAGGGCTGATCTGACGCCGCACTTGATCTTGGACCGTCCGTCGGGGCTTCTGGCGTCATGAAGACCGTCCGCCTGCTGGCCCTGCTGTCCTTGCTCGTCGCCGCGCCTGTCAGCGCGAGGGGCGCGCAAGGCGCCTATGCCACCGACGGCGACTGCGGCGGGCGGCCCATGACCACCGTGCGGATGGCGCCGGGCTATTGCCTGGGGCTGGTCTGGCAGGGCGCGGGTGCCGAGGGACCGCGAATGCCGCGTGGCCTGCTGGCGCTAACCAATGGCGACTGGTTGGTGACGGATCTGGGCAACTGGTATCCGGGCAATGGCGCGATCTGGCGGCTGTCGTTCGGCCCCGACGGTGCACCGCGCTGGCGACGGCTGGCGCAAGGCCTGAGCATGCCGCACACGGCGGCGCGCGGGCCGGACGGGCGCATCTATGTGTCCGAGATGAACCGCATCCTGACGCTGGACCCCGACGCGGCCGATCCGGCGGCGACGGTGCGCACCGTGATCGGCGACCTACCCGACAATCGGCTACACGCCAATCGTCACCCCCTGTCCAGCTTCGTCTTCGACGCCAACGGCGACCTGCTGGTCAATGTCGGCGCGCCCAGTGACCGCTGCGTGGATGCGCGAGGCCGGGCGCGGTCCAATGCGGCCGGCGCCTGTATCGACAGCGCCGCGACGGCCCAGGTGCGCCGTCACGCCTATCTGGGCAACGGCCGCTGGGCCGAGGACAGCACGGTCTTCGCCTCGGGCCTTCGGAACTCCATCGCCGTGGTCCGGCATCCGTCGGGCACGATCCTGCAAGGCGAGAACTCGGTCGATCTGACCACGCCCGACCATCCCTATGACGAGATAAACGTCCTGCGTCAGGGCGGCCATTACGGCTGGCCCTATTGCGTCGATCTGGCGACGCCCCTGCCGGGTTGGAGCGCGGCTCAGGCGCGGTGCAGCCAGCGCGACCGCCCGGCCGCCCTGCTGCCGCCGCACGCCGCGCCGCTGGACCTGATCTATTACGACGGGGCGATGTTCCGAGAATTGCGCGGCCGGCTGCTGATGACTTGGCACGGCTATCGTCATGCGGGCGGCCGGATCGTGGCGACCGAGACGGATGGCGAGGGCCGCCCCCTGACCGACATCGGCGGCCGCTACGCCATCTATCCGCGCGGTGCCCTGTCCTATCCCGCCGCCGCGCCCAGCATAAGCGGCAAGGTGCTGACTCCGGGCTGGGACAGGGTCGCAGGCCGTCAGCCGCGCGGCGCGCCGGTCGTGCTGGCCGTCGCCGCCGACGGATCGATCTGGGTCACGGACGACCGAAACCGGGTGATCCTCAGGATCGCCCGGTCGGATAAGACGCCTTAGCTCTTGCGCGTGTCGCGCTTGGCCAGGACGCGCAGGCGCAGGGCATTCAGCTTGATGAAGCCGGCGGCGTCCTTGTGGTCGTAGGCCTGGACGCCTTCTTCGAACGTCACCAGATCTTGATCGTACAGGCTGTTGGGGCTTTGCCGGCCGACGACCGAGACATTGCCCTTGTACAGCTTGACCTTGACCGTGCCGGAGACGTTTTCCTGGCTCTTGTCGATGGCGGCCTGAAGCATCTCGCGCTCGGGCGAGAACCAGAAGCCGTTGTAGATCAGCTCGGCGTATTTCGGCATCAGCTGGTCCTTCAGGTGCATGGAGCCGCCGTCCAGGGTGATGCTTTCGATGCCGCGGTGCGCCGCGATCAGGATGGTCCCGCCAGGGGTCTCATAGACGCCGCGCGACTTCATGCCGACGAACCGGTTCTCAACCAGGTCCAGGCGGCCGATGCCGTTGTCGTGGCCATATTGGTTCAGGGCGGTCAGGATCGTCGCGGGCGACATGGCCTCGCCGTTGATCGAGACGGCGTCGCCCTTTTCGAAGCCGATCTCGATGACGGTCGCCACGTCCGGCGCGTCCTCAGGGCTGATGGTGCGCTGGTGGACGAACTCGGGCGCCTCGACCGCCGGGTCTTCCAGCACCTTGCCCTCGGACGAGGAGTGCAGAAGATTGGCGTCGACGCTGAAGGGCGCCTCGCCGCGCTTGTCCTTGGCGATCGGGATCTGGTTGTTCTCGGCGAAGTCCAGCAGGGCCTCGCGGCTGCGGAACTCCCACTCGCGCCACGGAGCGATGACGCGGATGTCGGGCTCCAGCGCATAGTAGCCCAGTTCGAAGCGGACCTGATCGTTGCCCTTGCCGGTCGCGCCGTGACAGACGGCGTCGGCGCCGACCTGACGCGCGATCTCGATCTGGCGCTTGGAGATCAGCGGCCGGGCGATGGAGGTGCCCAGGAGGTAGTCGCCCTCATACTGGGCGTTGGCGCGGAACATCGGGAAGACGAAGTCGCGCACGAACTCCTCACGCAGGTCGTCGATGAAGATGTTTTCCGGCTTGATGCCCAGCTTCAGCGCCTTCTCGCGCGCCGGGCCCAACTCTTCGCCCTGGCCCAGGTCGGCGGTGAAGGTCACGACCTCGGCGTTATATTCGGTCTGGAGCCACTTCAGGATGATCGAGGTGTCCAGCCCGCCCGAATAGGCGAGGACGACTTTCTTGACGGGCTTGTCGGCGGCGGCGGACATGGCGGCTCTTTCAGCAAGGGGCGGTCAGTCGGGGAGTTGACGCGCGCATAAGACCGGGGGTCAGGCGATGCAACCTTTTCCGGGTCGCGCAGGCAAGAAGGTGAACCTTTCGTCATGTTCCATTTGGTTGCGTTGCCAGTCGCCAGACCGACGTTATGGTCCCCTTCATCGCAATCCCGAGGATATCGCATGCGCCGCACTGGCTCTCTCGTCGCCGCCGCCGCCCTTCTGGCGGTTTCAACGCCCGTCTGGGCCTCCGTGGCGCCTGCACCCGCCGATCAGGCCGCCGGTCAGGCCGCCGCGCCCGCCGTCCAGGCCGCGCCGGTGTCGCAGCTGATCAACGAAGTCGACATCCCCTACACCAAGTTCACCCTGGACAACGGCCTGACCGTCCTGGTCCACGAGGATCATAAGGCCCCCGTCGTCGCCGTCTCCGTCTGGTACAACGTCGGCTCCAAGGACGAGCCGGCCGGCAAGACCGGCTTCGCCCATCTGTTCGAACACCTGATGTTCGGCGGTTCGGAAAATGCGCCCGGCAGCTATTTCACGCCGATGCGCAACATGGGCGCGACCGACATGAACGGGACAACCTATTTCGACCGCACCAACTATTTCGAGACGGTCCCGACCCCCGCGCTGGAACAGGCCCTGTTCATGGAAAGCGACCGCATGGGCTACATGCTGGGCGCCATCAGCCAGGAGACGCTCGATCTGCAGCGCGGCGTCGTCCAGAACGAAAAGCGTCAGGGCGACAACCAGCCCTATGGCCTGAACGAGTACAAGCAACTTGAGGCGCTCTTCCCCGAAGGCCACCCCTATCGCCACTCGACCATCGGCTCCATGGCCGACCTGGACGCCGCCTCAATGCAGACGGTGCGCGACTGGTTTACCTCCAACTACGGCCCCAACAACGCCGTGCTGGTGCTGGCCGGCGACATCACCCCCGCCAAGGCGCGCGAACTGACCAATAAATACTTCGGCCCGATCGCCAAGGGTCCGGTCAACAATCCGGCCCAAGCCCCGGTGCCGACCCTGTCCGCCCCGCTCAGCGAAACCACGCACGACCGCGTCTCGAACGCCAAGATCGATGTCAGCTGGGCCGTGCCAGGCATGCTGGACCCGGATTCCGTGCCGCTCAGCGTCGCCGCCTCGGTCTTGGGCGGCCTGGCCTCCTCGCGCCTGGACAATGAACTGGTGCGCGGCGAGCAGACCGCCGTCTCGGTCACCGCCAACAACAGCGACTTCCACCGCGTCGGCATCTTCGAGATGAGCGCCACGATCAAGCCGGGCGAAGACCCCGCCGCCGTCGAGGTGCGCATGCGTGAAATCCTGAACGGCCTGATCGCGAACGGCCCGACACAGGACGAGATCAACCGCGTCGTGACCCAATACGCCTCGCGCCGCATCCAGGGCCTGGAACAGGTCGGCGGCTTCGGCGGCAAGGCCACGGCGCTCGCCGAGGGCCAGCTCTATGCCGGCGATCCGGAGTTCTACAAGAAGCAGCTGGCCGCCTACGCCGCCGTCACGCCGGCCCAGGTCAAGGCGGCGATGCAGAAGTGGCTGACCCGTCCGGCCTATACGCTGACCACCCTGCCCGGCCAGCGCGAAGCCTATCAGGAGGCGGCCGCCGCGCCGTCCGGGGCCAACCGCACGCCGGCCCCGGAAATCGAGCGCAAGCCGCGCATGCCCAAGCCCGAGATCGGTCAGGTCGCCAACGTCGACTTCCCGGCCGTTGAGCGCACGCGCCTGTCGAACGGCATGGAGGTGATCTACGCCCAGCGCGACGCCACCCCGACGACGAAGATCGCGCTCGACTTCGACGCCGGTCTGGCCGCCGACGACCGGTCCAAACTGGGTCTGCAAACCCTGATGCTGGACCTGATGGACGAGGGCACCCGCACCCTGAACGCCACGCAGCTGGCCGAGGCGCAGGAAGCTTTGGGCGCGACCATCACCACCGGCGCGACGATGGACAGTTCGGTCGTCCAGCTGTCGGCGGTGACGCCGAACCTGAAGCCTTCGGTGGATCTGATGGCCGAGGTGGTGCGCAATCCCGCCTTCGCCCCGGCCGAGCTGGAGCGCCTTCGCGCCACCCGCCTGTCGCGCATCGCCGCCGAGCGGACCCAGCCGGCCGCCCTGGCCAGCCGCGCCCTGCCCGAGCTGATCTATGGCCCGAACAGCCCTTATGGCCGTCCGTTCAGCGGCAATGGCGACGAGGCCAGCGTGAAGGCGATCACCGACGCCGACATCCGCGCCGACTACGCCAAGTGGATCCGCGCGGACAACGCCAAGCTGTTTGTCGTCTCCGACCGGCCCCTGGCCGAGCTGACGCCGATCCTGGACAGCGCCTTCGGTCAATGGGTGCCGCCCGCATCGGCCAAGGCCGTCAAGGACTTCTCGGCCCCAATCCCGGCCGCGACGCCCAAGATCGTGCTGATCGACCGCCCGCAATCTCCCCAGTCCTACATCATGGGCGGCGAGGTCCTGGGCGTGTCGGGCAAGGACGACCTGCTGGTGCTGAACGCCGCCAACAATGTTCTCGGCAACGACTTCCTGTCGCGCATCAACTCGGATCTGCGTGAGACCAAGAGCTGGTCCTACGGCGTCAACGCCTCGGTCAATCCGTTCGCCGGACGCGTGCCCTATCTGGTCACCGCCCCGGTCCAGGCCGACAAGACTGGCCCGGCTATCGAAGCCCTGAACCAGCAATTCAACGACTTCCTGTCGGGCGGCAAGGGCGTGACGCCCGAAGAGCTGCAACGCACGATCAACGGCAACACCCGCCGTTTGGCCGGCAGCTACGAGACCTCGGCCGCCGTCCTCGGCGCCATGCGCTCCAACGCCCTGCTGGGCCGTCCGGACGACTATCCGGAAACCATCGCGGCGCGCACCAACGCCCTGACCGCGGCCCAGCTGGACGCCGCCGCCAAGGCCGCCATCGACCCGTCCAGGTTCGTCTGGGTCGTGGTCGGCGACGCCTCGGTGGTCAAGCCGCAACTGGACGCCCTGGGCATCCCTGTCGAGGTCCGCGCGGCGGCCCCCGCCGCCCAATAGGGCGACGACAGACCACAACGATGAAGGCCCGGAGAGCGATCTCCGGGCCTTTTCTTTTTGCCGTCATGCTCGGGTGTGACCCGACGATGAGGGCCGCTAGTCCAGCGTCGCGCCCGTCGTGCGCATGATCTCGGCGCGCAGTTCCGGCAGACCGAGACCCTTTTCCGACGACGTCAGGGCCACCACCGGGAAGGCGGCGGGGCGTTTGGAGATGGCCTTCAGGGTCGCGGCCTGCACGGCCTCGCCCTCGCCCTTCTTCAGCTTGTCGGCCTTGGTCAGGACGATCTGATAGCTGACGGCCGCCAGATCGAGCGCATCCAGCGCCTCCGTATCCACCGACTTAAGCCCATGGCGGCTGTCGATCAGCAGATAGACCCGCTTCAGCGTCACCCGGCCGCGCAGATAGTCGCGGCCCAGATCCTGGAACTTCTTGACCGTGGTCTTGGACGCCTTGGCCCAGCCATAGCCGGGCAGGTCGACCAGACGCATCCGGCCGTCCAGATCGAAGAAGTTGACCTCGCGCGTGCGGCCCGGCTCGTTCGAGGCGCGGGCCAGCTTGTGCATGCCGACCAGCCCGTTGATCAGGCTGGACTTGCCCACGTTCGAGCGGCCGGCGAAGGCGATCTCGGGCAGGTCGGGGTCGGGCAACTGCTCGATCTTGGCCGCGCCCATGACGAAGGTCGCAGGCCGCGCGAACAGGACGCGCGCCGCCTCGATCTCCTCGGGCGTAAACTCGGTCTCGTCGATCACGCCGGTGACTTCTTGAACCGGGCGAAGAAGCTATCGATCGGGTTCTCGGCCTTGTAGCGGTGCATGATCACATACTGCTGCAGGATGGTCAGGATGTTGGACCAGGCCCAGTAGATCAGCAGACCCGCCGCGAACGGCGCCATGATGAAGGTGAACAGCAGCGGCATGAACTGGAAGATCTGGCGCTGGACCGGATCGGCCGCCGGCGGGTTCATCGCCGTCTGCAGCCACATCGTCAGGCCATAGGCGATCGCCAGCAGACCCAGGTGCAGCGGGCCGGCCAACAGGCCGCCGATCAGCGGCGCCATCGCCGGATCCCACGGGATCAGGCCGAACAGGTTCCAGATCGACGACGGATCGCGCGCCGACAGGTCATGGATGAAGCCCAGGAACGGCTGGTGACGCATTTCGATGGTCACGGTCAGCACCTTGTACAGGGCGTAGAAGACCGGGATCTGCAGCACCAGCGGAAGGCATCCGGCGACCGGATTGATCTTCTCGCGCTGATACAGGGCCATCGTCTCCTGCTGCTGCTTCTGCGGGTCGTCTTTGAACTTCTTCTTGATCTCCTCCATCTTGGGCTGGAGGTTCCGCATCTTGGACATCGAGGCGTAGGCGTTGTTGGCCAGCGGGAACATGACCAGCTTGACGATGACGGTCAGGGCCAGAATGGCGACGCCGAAGCTGCCGACCAGGCCATAGACGTTCTCCAGGATCCAGAAGATCGGACGCGTCAGGAACCAGAACATCCCCCAGTCGATCGCATAGACGAAGCGCGGCAGGTTCAGGCTCTGCTCATAGGATTTCAGCACCTCGGCGCGCTTGACCCCGGCGAACAGGCGCTGAGTCTCGGTCGCGGTGGCGCCCGGCTGGATCGTGCGGGTGGTGCCCAGGACATTGGCTTCCAGCTGCTGGGCGCCGTTCAGGTCTCGGACGCGGAATTCGGTTTCGACCGCCTCGTTCTGCTGGGGCAGCAGGGCCGCTAGCCAGTATTTGTCGGTGATGCCCAGCCAGCCGCCGGTCGAGGCGTTCTCGATCCGCGGCTCCTTCAGCCAGTCCTTGTATTTCTTCTGTTCGGTCCGGTAGTCGCCCGGCTTGCCGAAGGTGCCGATCGCGCCCTCGTGGACGATGTGCGACGAGCCGGCTGCCGGCGGCACGCCCTGGCGCTGGACGCTGCCGTAGGGGGCGATGGTGATCGCCTGCGTGCCCAGGTTCTGGACCGTGTCCTGCACCGAGAACACGTATTTGTCGTCGACCGAAATCACGCGGGTGAAGCGCAGGCCCTGGCCGTTGTCCCACGTCAGGGTGACCGGCGTCGTCGGCGTCAGGGTCGAACCATTGGTCAGGCGCCAGACGGTATTGGGTCCGGGCACGCCGCCGACGACATTGGGGCCGGTCCAGCCGAACTGGGCGAAGTAGGCGTTCTGCATCCCCTGCGGGCGGAACAGCTCCACCGGCTGGGGTTTGTCCTGAACCTCGCGGTAGTCGGTCAGGAACAGGTCGTCGATCCGGCCGCCCTGAAGCGACAGCGACCCCTTCAGCGTGCCGGACTGAATCGGCACGCGCGCGGCGGTGCTCAGCGCCTGGCTGCGGTCGGTGACGAAGGTCGGGCCTTGCGGGCTCAGCGCCGTGCGCGCGGCGTTATCGGCGGTCTGCGACTGCTCAGCCTGGGCCTGCTGTTGCACGGCGCGACGCTCGGCCTGCGGACGCAGCACGGCGAAATAGTAGATCCCCATGATCAGGACCGAGCACACGATGAAGATGATCGTGTTGCGCGTGTTTTCGTTTTTCATGGATTCTGGCGGTCCTGGCCGGAGGGGGCGCGGGCGGGCGAGGGCTTGTGGCCCCCCCGATCATGTCGCGGTGTCGCCAGCCTTGTAAGCGTCGATTTCACGTCGTCAAGCAGACGGTCCCACGCACGCTCGGTCGTGCCCATGCGGGCGATGAAGACATAGTCGCTTCCGGGCACGCCGTGCTGGGCCAGCATGGCCCGTGCGGCCTCGCGCAGACGGCGTTTGGCGCGGTTGCGCTGAACCGCCCCGCCGATCTTCTTGGTGGCGGTGAAGCCCAGTCCGATGTGCGGCGAACCGTCGCCGCGCTCCAGCCGCTGGATCACCACGGCGCCGCGCGCCTCGGAAACGCCTTTGGCGGCCGCCAGGAACTGGGGCCGCCGCAACAGACGCTTGATCTGTAAAGGGTCGCTCATGCGTCCAAAAGATCCGGACGCGTAAGCCGCTTACGCCGTCAGGCGCTTGCGGCCCTTGGCGCGACGGCGCGCAACAATCTTCTGGCCGTTCTTGGTGGCCATCCGGCTGCGGAAGCCGTGACGGCGCTTGCGCACGAGTCGCGACGGCTGATAGGTCCGCTTCACGGTCGGCTCCTGACGTTAAAAGGTTGGGCGACGGGGCAAGAGGCGTCCGCCGCAGGAAGGGCGGGCGTATAAGTCGCATGTCCGCGTGAGTCAACGCTCGGACGGCATTTCGGGACGATGAAACGGATGGCGAAACGAACGGCGAAGGAATGGGCCCTGCGGCTGGCGCCGCTGGCGGCCATCGCCGGGCTGGTGATCGCCTTCTTCGCCCTGGGCTGGAACCGCTATCTGTCGATGGATCTGATCCGTGAGCACGGGCTGAACCTTCAGGCCTATGCGCAACAGAACTGGTGGATCGCGCTGGTCGCCTTCATCGCCGTCTATGCCGTGGCGACGGCCTCGACCATTCCAGGGCCCGTTTTCCTGACCCTGCTGGGCGGGATGATGTTCGGCCCCTATGTCGGGGCCCTGGCCCAGTCGACGGGGGCCACCATCGGTTCGGTCGTCATCTATTATGTCTATCGCACCTCGATCGGTTCCTGGCTGCGCGCCAAGTTCGAGGCCGACGCCGGCTTCATGGATCGGCTGGCCAAGGGCATCGACCGCAACGCCTTCACCACCTTGTTCACCCTGCGCGTGATCCCCAGCGTGCCCTTCGTTCTGGTCAACGCGACGGCGGGCATGATGGCGGTGCCGCTGAGACCCTACATCATCGCCACCTTCATCGGCCTGCTGCCGTCCACCTTCATCTACACCTGGATCGGATCGCAGCTGGGCGGCCTGCTGCGCGCCGGCGTGCGCCCGGACCTGCCCATGCTGCTGCAACAGTTCTTCTGGCCCTTGATGGGCGTGGTCTTCCTGTCCCTGCTTCTGCCCATCGGCATCAAGCTATTCCAGATGATCCGTGCACGGCGGATCGGGGCGACGGCGGCATGAGCGCCCTGTTCGACCGGATCGCGGCGCGGCTGAACCTGACGCCGGACCAGGCCAGTCTCTGGCGCGAGCGTCTGACGCCCCCGACCCTGAATCCAAGGGCGCCAGACGGCCTGTCGGCGCGGCTGCTGCTGCTGACCGTCGCCTTCACCCTGGCGGTCGAGGCCCTGATCCTGGGGCCGAATCTCGCGGCCTTCCATGAGCGCTGGCTGCGCGACCGGCTTCAGGCCGCCGAACTGGCCTCGGTCGGGGTCGAAGCCCTGCCCTACAGCGCAGTCGAGGACGACACGGCGGCCGAGCTGATGCGGATCGGCGGGGTGCAGGCGGTCGCCCTGACGGAGCAAGGCGTGCGCCGCCTGCTGCTTCAGGCTCCCAACCTGCCCCGCGCGCCCGAACTGATCGACCTGAGGCGTCAGGACAGCTGGTCGCGCCTGACAGACCCGTGGCGCACCCTGTTCGGACATCCGGACCGCTCGCTGCGGGTTCAGGCCAAGCCGCGCTATCGTTCGGGCGACTTCATCGAGATCGTCACCCCCGCCCAGCCGTTGAAACTGGAACTGCGCGCCTTCCTGCTGAACAGCCTGCTGGTGTCCCTGCTGGTGTCGGTGACGGCGGGCGCGCTGCTATATGGCGGTCTGGCCCTGCTGGTGCTGCGCCCGCTGCGTCGCGTCACCCGCTCGATGGAGCGGTTCGCCGCCGATCCCGAGAGCGAGGCCGAGGCGCCGTCCGACCGACACGACGAGATCGGCCGCGTCGAGCGCGAACTCAGCCGGATGCAGGAGGAGGTGCGCCATTCCCTGCGCTCTCGCGCCCGTCTGGTCGCGCTGGGCGAGGCGGTGGCCAAGATCAACCACGACCTGCGAAACATGCTGACCTCGGCCCAGATGGCGTCCGAGCGGCTGGCGACCTCCGCCGACCCGCAGGTGGCCAAGGCCCTGCCCCGGCTGGAGCGCGCGCTCAGCCGCGCCGCCGGCCTGTCGCGCAATGTGCTGGAGTACGGCAAGAGCGAGGAGCCCGCGCCCCAGAAGACCCGCGTCGTCCTGACCAAGGCCCTGACCCTGGCGGCCGAGGACGCCGGGCTGGACCCCGACGGCGTGCGCCTGGTCAAACAGCTGCCGCCCCGGTTCGCCGTCGAGGCCGACCCGGATCAGCTGTACCGCATCCTGGTCAATCTGATGCGCAACGCCCGCCAGGCCATCGAGGCCGATCCGACGCGTCCGCCCGAACGTCGCGGCAAGGGCGCCATCACCGTCAGCGCCTTCGGTCAGGACGGCTTCTGCGTTGTGCGCATCGCCGACGACGGCCCCGGCATTCCGCCGCGTCTGGCCGAACGCCTGTTCGAACCCTTCGTCAGCTCAAAGAGCTCGGACGGCTCGGGCCTGGGTCTGACCATCTCGCGCGAACTGGCCGCCCTTCACGGCGGCGATCTGCGGCTGGTCGAGACCGACGGCAAGGGCGCCGTGTTCGAATTGCGCCTGCCGGGCTGAACCGCCCTATTCCAGACCGTCGTCCGACACGACGAAGGGCCGGTTCTCCGCCTTGGCCTGGGCCGCGAGTTCTTCCTGAACCAGATGCCAGCGCCGCAGCCGCTCGTACTCGATGGCGTGCTCGGGCGAAGCGTCCAGCCAGTGACGGAAGTCCTCAATCTGGAGCCGGGCGTCCGCGGCGGTCGTATCCGGCAGGGCCGGCACGTTCGGCAACTGACGCGCGACCTCCGCAGGAATGGGGAAATCGCCGGACGCGGTGCTCAGGATCATCGGTCTTCTCGGATAGGCTGCGGTCGGGAGAGATCGACCATGACGCGAAGCTCGGCCTTTCGCCACCTTTTCATCGCTGCGGCGTTGTGCAGCAGGATCACAATGGCCAAGCTGCGCAGAACGCCACGGCCTCGGGAGAGACAGTCATGATCGTTCGCACCGCCGTCGCCGCCGCCCTGCTGGTCGCCGCCCTGACCGCGCCCGTCGCCGCCCAGACGGCGGCGCCGGCGACCGCCGACCCGTATCGCGATCAGCGCGCCCTGCCCGATCCGGCCGATCCCGCCAGCCGCGACGCCTTGCTGAAGGCGCGGGGCGAGGCCTATCACCGGGCCAGCGACGCCCAGCAGACCGAAGAGGAACTGCGCACCACCCGCGCTCTCAACGACGAAATCGCCGCCCAGAACGCCTTGGCCGACAAGACCGACGCCGCCAACCGGCTGGACTACGACGCCGCCCTGGCCCGTCATCAGATCGAGGTCAGTCAGGCGGAGGAACAGGCGCGCGCCGCCGCCGAGACGGCGCGTTTGGCCCAGGAAAAATATGATCGCGACTACGCCGCCTGGCAGGAACAGGTGCGACTGTGCCGCACAGGCTTCCGTCCCGCCTGCACGTCGCGCCCCGCGTGGGTCGCGCCAGCCCAATAAGCTGGACAGCTTTGCGACGGCGAGCGGACGCCGACCGCGAGTCTAGGCAAAAGGCTCAGCCCGCGACCAGGCTCATGTCGCGGCGCGCCATCATGCGGTCGAACTCGGTCCAGACGCCGTCGGCGCCGTGCCAGTTTCCTTGCGTCGCGGCCTTCGAATACTCGGTGGCGCGAGCCTCGAAGAAGTTGGCGTGCTCGACGCCCGACAGCAGCGACTGCAGCCACGGCAATGGGTTTTCCGTCACCCCATAGACTTCCGGCAGCTTCAGCTGACGCAAGCGCCAGTCGGCGATGAAGCGGATGTATTGCTTGATGTCGTCCGGCGTCATGCCCTGGACCGACCCCATCTCGAAGGCCAGGTCGATGAACTTGTCCTCCATGTTCACCACCGTCTTGCAGCAGTCGACGATGTCGTCCGCGACCGACTTGGTGACGGCCCCCGTCTCCTTGTTGAAGGCGTGGTACAGCTTGATGACGCCTTCGCAGTGCAGGCTTTCGTCGCGCACTGACCAGGACACGATCTGGCCCATGCCCTTCATCTTGTTCTGGCGCGGGAAGTTCATCAGCATGGCGAAGGACGCGAACAGCTGAACGCCTTCCGAGAACCCGCCGAACATGGCCAGGGTCCGGCAGATGTCGGCGTCGGAGTCGACCCCGAACTGGCCCATGTAGTCGTGCTTGTCCCGCATGGCCTCATATTCCATGAAGGCGCCGAACTCGCTCTCGGGCATGCCGATGGTCTCGAGCAGCAGGGCGTAGGCCGCGATATGGATCGTCTCCATATTGCCGAAGGCGGCCAGCATCATCTTCACCTCGGTCGGTTTGAAGACCCGACCGTAGCGTTCCATGTAGTTGTCCTGAACCTCGATGTCCGCCTGGGTGAAGAAGCGGAAGATCTGGGTCAGCAGATTGCGTTCGTTGTCGTTCAGGGTCGAGGCCCAGTCCTTGACGTCCTCGCCCAGCGGCACCTCTTCGGGCATCCAGTGGACTTGCTGCTGCTTCTTCCACATGTCGAACGCCCACGGATAGCGGAACGGCTTGTAAGCGGCCGACGGGGTCAGAAGACCGGCGCGCTCGGGAAGGATGATCGGAGTGATGGCGTTCATCGAACTGGACCTGAGGGCGATTCTGAAGACGCATTCACCATGCGATTTGAAGGCGTCGGCGCCAAGTCAAAATAGGTCTATGTTGCGATCACAATTTATCTCGACCGCTAGATGTTGTGTCCATGCCGCACATTCCTGGGGACGGGCCTGGGGATGAAGCCGCGCCCGACGGCTCAGGCAGCCTGGGCGTCCGGGCGAGACGCGGCCGCGCTCAGCGTCTCGTCGATGGCGGCGTAGAGCTTGGCCTGGGTCACCGGCTTGGCCAGATGACCGTCCATGCCGGAGGACAGGCACCGTGCGGCGTCTTCGGGCATGGCCTCGGCGGTGACCGCCAGGATCGGCGTCTGGCTGGCGGGATCGGCCAGGGCGCGGATCGCACGGCTGGCGGCAAGGCCGTCCATGACCGGCATGCGCACATCCATCAGGATTAGGTCGAAGGCCTCGGCCGAGGCGGCGTTCACCGCTTCGCGCCCGTCGCAGGCCTCGGCGGTGTCGCAGTCAGCGGCCTGCAGCATGATGCGCAGCAGATCGCGGTTCGCGGGGTGGTCGTCGACGATCAGAACCTTCATGCGACGGCTGTCCAGCGGCGCGGCGCTCTCCGTCTCTACCGGAACCACGATCGGCGCCTCGATCTCCAGGGTGAAGGTCGAGCCCTGCCACTGCACGCTTTCGACGGCGATCGTTCCGTTCAGCCGCTCGGCGTGGCTCTTGGCCAGGGCCAGGCCGACGCCCGCCCCCTCGTGCGCACGACTGGTCGAGGCGTCCGCCTGTTCGAACAGGCGGAAAACGCCCGCCAGGGTGGCGGCGTCCATGCCGCAGCCGCTGTCTGACACGGCGATCCGCAGCCGATCATCGCGCCGATCGACGCGCACGGTCACACCGCCCCGCATCGTGAACTTTGAGGCGTTCAGCGTCAGGTGATGCAAGATTTGGCGCAGACGGCGCATGTCGGTCAGCACCCAGCCCTCGGCCTCCGGCGCGATGTGCAGGTCGAACGTCAGGCCGCGGATTTCGGCCCACTCGCGCGCGGGCGCCACGGCGTCCTGGATCAAGGCGCGCAGATCGGCGGGCTTCAGCACGACCTCGTCGCCGCCGCGCGAAATCTCCAGAAGATCCTCGACCAGACGCAGCATGGATTCGCCGCACTGACGCACCGCATTCACCTGGCGATGCCCCTCGGCGTCCAGATGGGGCGAGCGCGACAGCAGGTCAGTATAGCCGGTGACGCCGGTCAGGGGCGTGCGCATCTCGTGGCTCATCAAGGCCAGGAAGCGCGACTTGGCCTCATCGGCGCGTTTGGCGCGCGCCAGGGCGTCCAGCGCCGCCGCCGTCCGCGCCCTCAGACGCGCCGTCAGCCGGCGACGCTCCGTCGACAAGGTGGTGATGGGCAGCACCGACCCCACGACGCACAGCAGGAACAGATGGAACACATTCATCTGGCGCATCACGGGCGGCAGGGCGGCCAGGATCGGATCGGGCGTCAGATGCGTCACCACGATCGGCCCATGCCCAGTCAGCGTGGCGGCTCCGCCGATCACAGCGACCATCATCACCGCAGCCGCCGTCAGCGGCGGGCCCAGCCGGAACGCCAGCAGGATAAGGGGCGGGAAGATCGCGAACAGGACCGGCGCGGCGGTCTGAGAAAAAACGAAAAGCGTGACGCCGCCGACAAGGGTCATGATCGCCGTCGCCTCGGCCAGGCTGGCCTTGGCGTCATCCCGGAAACGATGATTGCGCGCCAGCAGCAGCAGGGACGGCGTGACGATCATCATCGCCAGCAGTTCCATGTCGAACAGGTGGTGCATGCGGAAGCCAAGCGTGCCCGGCACATGCCATCTCATCAGAATGACGACGCCGCCCGCCAGCAGGGTGGAAAGCAGAACAGAAGGGGCGGCTGCGAAAAAGGCGAAGCGGAACAGCCGCCAGGGCCGGCGCATATCCAACGCGGCGCCGCAGAATCGACGCGCCAGCACAGCCGCGACCACGACCTGGGTCATGTTCAGAATGACATTGGTGAACATCATCGGGCCAGGATCGCCGCGGAGGATGTTGCTGGTCAGATTGATAGCGGCGCAGGCGACCATCACGCCGATGGCCTGACGGCGATGAAGCTGCAGCACAGCGGCCAGAAGCACCGCATTCGCGGGCCACAGCACGGTCGCGCCGAATGCGTAAACGCTCCACTTGCTGATCGACAGACACAGAACGAACAGCGCCACATAGGTATAGGGCGACGGACCCGCCGCGCGGCCGGCCTCGTGGCGGAAAAGCCGCCAGCGCCCGCGTTCTGCGTTCACCAATTCCAGTCCCATGACGGAACAGTGACATGCAGGGGTTAAGGATCCCGTAGCGGCCCAGCTAGGTAGAATTGCGGAACCGCCGTTCAGCGTCGCCGTTTATTCGCCCTTGCCAGCAAAGGGCCCAGCCGATGTCAGATGTGATCGCCGAACCGACCTTCGAGCCGCCGGCGGACGCCCTGGCCTTCTATGAAGAGAGCCTGCGCTTGCTCAAGGAGAGCGGCATCCCCTTCCTGCTGTCGGGCACCTATGCGGTCACGGCCTATACCGGGATCCGGCGTCCGACCAAGGATCTGGACGTCTTCTGCAAGCCCGGCGACTACCCCCGCATCCTGGCCTTCTTCCAGAAGCACGGTTACCGCACCGACGTCGAAGACGAGCGTTGGATCGCCAAGGTCTGGAAGGACGAGAAACACTTCTTCGACGTCATCTTCGCCATGTCCAACGGCACCATCGCCGTGTCCGACAGCTGGTTTAGCGAGGACCGGATCACCGTTTATGGGCATCAGGTCCAGATCACCCCGCCCACGGCCCTGATCCTGTCCAAGGTCTTCATCCAGGACCGCTATCGCTATGACGGGGCCGATGTGAACCACGTCATCCTGAAACAGTCGGACGCCATCGATTGGAAGAGCCTGCTGGACCAGATGGACCTCTATTGGGAGGTCCTGGCGGCGCATCTGCTGAACTTCCGCTTCGCCTATCCGACCGAGCGCGACCGGATTCCGCGCTGGCTGATGGAAGAGCTGGTCCAGCGACTGACGGCCCAGATCGATCTGCCGGCGCCGCGCGTGAAGGTCTGTCGCGGCCGGCTGTTCAGCCCGCGCGACTATGTCGCCGACGTCGCCGAATGGGGCTTTGGCGATGTCGTCGGCAAGGGGCTGGAGGAACGCCACGACCCCGTCAACCTGGGCCACTGAAAGGTAAGCCGCCATGACCGACACCGTCCCCGATCCCCAGACGACCCAACCCGGCCTGGAACCCGGCCCCGCCAAGACACTGCGCGTCGCCGCCGTCGGGGACCTTCATGTCGGCGAGACCACCGAGCATCGCTACCGCGACCTGTTCGAGCGGGTGTCGGACGACGCCGATGTCCTGTGCCTGTGCGGCGACCTGACCAACTACGGCAAGACGCCCGAGGTCGAGCGGCTGCTTGAGGATCTCAAGCTTTGCAAAATCCCGATGGTCGGCGTGCTGGGCAATCATGAGCACGAGTGCGGCCAGCCAGAGGTCGTCACCAAGATGCTGACCGACGCCGGGGTCAAGATGCTGACCGGCGAGGCCTATGAGATCGACGGCGTCGGCTTTGCGGGCGGCAAGGGGTTCGTCGGCGGCTTCGGCCGCTACATGCTCTCCTCGTTTGGCGAGGCCTCGATCAAGCGTTTCGTGCAGGAGGCCGTCGAGGACGCCAATCTGATCGAAAACTCGATCCGCATGCTGCGCACCGAACGCTCGGTCGTGCTGCTGCACTATGCGCCCGTGGTCGAGACGGTGATGGGCGAGCCGCCCGAAATCCACGCCTTCCTGGGGTCGTCGCGCCTCGCCGAGACCATCGACCGCTATGACAATGTTCGCCTGGTTGTGCACGGCCACGCCCATCGCGGCGGATCGGAGGGACGCACCACCAAGGGCACGCCCATCTATAATGTCGCCCTGCCGGTGCTGAAGACCCTCGGCGACAAGCCTTATCGGGTCTTTGAAATCTGACCGGACTGTAGGAGGGTGCCGCCGGGGCTGGGATGCAGCCTCGTTCGGGGCCGCAAGGCGGCCCGTCGTGGAGTTTCCGATGCGCCTTCTGTCTTCCGCCGCGGCCGTCGCCGTCCTGGCCCTGGCCACCCCCGCCTTCGCCGCCGGTCAGGCCGCCGCCCCTGCGCCGCAGGCCGCTCCGGCGCCCGCCCAAGAAGCGGACAGCCCAGAAGAGGCCGCCTTCGAAGCCAAGGCCGAGGCTTTCGGCGAACGCATGGAAGCCATGGCGAGCGAGATGCAGGCCGCAGCGGCGCAAGCTGACAAGACCAAGGCCGAGTCCGATCTCGACGCCTTGCAGGCCAAGTATCAGGCCGAGGTCGACGCCTTCGCCGAGGAGGTCAACACCTTCGCCACCAGCCAGGGCGCGCCAGCCGAACAGATGGCCATGGCGATGCAGCAGATCAAAGGCATTCCGCTGAAGGCCCGCACCGAGATCGAAGCGGCCGCCGCAGCCCCCGCCCAACCGCAGTAAGCCGAGCCTTACCGCGATTTCACTTGAGACGAGGCGGCGGAGGGCGGAGTTAGCGCGGGTCATTCAACGGGAGCCGTCCCATGATCCGCCCGCTCAGCCTGACCGCCGCCCTGGCGATCGCGCCCCTGTCCTCGGCCCTGGCCCAGACCCCTCCGCCTGCGCCCTCTCCGGCTTCCGCCGAAGCCGCCGAGGCCCGGATGGAAGCCGCCGCCGAGGCCTTCGAGGCGCGCATGGAGACCTTTGGCGAACGGGCCGAGGCGATTTCCGAAGACGAGAGCCTGAGCGAGGCCGAACGCGGTCGTCGCATCGCCGCCCTTTGGTCGGAGTATGCGCCCGACATCGCCGCCTTCACCGCCGAGACCACGAAACACGCGACCGAAATGGCCGCCCAGGCCCTGAAGGACATCGACGTCGAGGCCATTGTCGCTGAGGCGCTGAACGACCCCGAGGTCAAACAGGCGATGGAAGAGGGGATGCAGAAGGGCGTCGTCACCGCAGAAGGCATCGCCCGCAACAGCGCCTGGACCAATCCGACGCCCGAGCAGATGGAGACCTACAGCCTGGTCGCCCAATACGCCCTGGACCAGGCCGCCGACGCCGTCGTCGAGGACGAAGCGGCCGCCGAGGTTCCCGAAGCGCCCGAGGCCCCGGAAGCGCCCGAACCGCCGGCGCCGCCCGCGCGCCCGGCCGCCTAACATCCGCGTCTCCTCCCCATGAAATGGGGAGGGGGACCGCGCAGCGGTGGAGGGGCTCTTGTGATCGCGCGGATGCGTATTGGCGGTTAAGAGCCCCTCCGTCACGGCGCGAAGACGCGCCGCGCACCTCCCCTCGACGTGGGGAGGAGACAGAGTTCCTTGACCGCGACCGACTAAGCAGCGACATCGCGCCGCATGCCCGCCCTGCCCGTCGATCCGCACCTCTATTCGACCTTCCTCGGCGTCATGGCGGTGATGGCGATCACGCCCGGCCCGGCCAATCTGTTCGCCGTCGCGACCGGCGTTGAAAAGGGCCGCGCCTCGGCCCTGATCGGCGTACTGGGCATGAACGCCGCGACGCTGGTGTGGTTCGGCGCGGCGGCCCTGGGTCTGGGCGCCCTGGTCAAGGCCTTGCCTGCCGCCTTCAAGGTCATCGCCGTTCTGGGCGCGCTCTATGTCGCCTGGCTGGGGATCAAGGCGCTGCGCGGCGCCTTCGCCACCGCCGCCGATCCCGACGAGGTCGTCGTCAAGAAAGGCCGCAGCGCCCTGATCGACGGGTTCGCCGTCCAGATCGCCAACCCCAAGGCCATCCTGTTCTTCACCGCCGTCCTGCCGCCATTCATCGACGTGAACCGGCCGGTCGCCCCGCAGATGGCGATGTTCGCCATGGCGGCCATGGGCATGGATATGGTGTCGATGAGCACCTACGCCCTGTCCGGCGCCGCCCTGTCGCGCCGCATGCAGCAACCGCGCTTTCGAAAGGGCTTCGGTGTCTTCGTCGGCCTGCTGCTGATGGTCGCCGCGATCCTGATCGTCCTTAGGCTCTAGACGCCGCGACGCTTCGTCATACAGTTGTCGGGAACGCCGCCGTTCATGCTCCGTTCAGCCGTCAGCGCGCCCGAATGGGCGATCAAGGAGTTTGATGTCATGAAAACCCTCCCCTTCAAGACCCTGGCGGTGACCGTCGCCGCCGGTCTGGCCCTGGCGGCCTGCGCCACCGCCACCCCGTACCAACCCGCAGGCTTCAACGGCCAACGTGGCGGCTATGCCGAGCAGCGCCTGGAGAACAACCGTTTCCGGGTCAGCTTCTCGGGCAATTCGCTGACCTCGCGCGAACAGGTCGAGCAGTCGCTGCTGCTGCGTTCGGCCGAACTGACGGTCGAGAGCGGCTATGACTGGTTCGCCACCGTCAACCGCGCCACCGACCGCGACACCCGCTTCGTCGGCACGCCGGACCCGTTCTATTCGGGCTATAACCGCTTCTACAGCCCCTACTGGGGTCCGTCGTGGCGCTACTACCGCAGCGGCTTCTGGAGCCCGTGGGACCGGTACGGCCCGTGGGGCGTCAATGACTTCGACGTCCGCCAGGTCGACCGCTTCGAGGCCAATGCCGAGATCGTCCTGGGTCGCGGGCCCAAACCCGCCAACGACCCCAATGCCTTCGACGCCCGCGAGGTTATCCAGAACCTGGGTCCGCAGGTCACCCGCCCGGCGGCCTGATGCTGAAAGCCCCTCTCCACGGCGTGGAGAGGGGCTTTTTCTTTCATCCCACGCGCGGCGACTTCAGCCGGCGCTTGTTGGAGTGGGTCGCGGGCGCCGTGCCCAAGTCTTCCGGCACCTCGCCCTTGAAATAGTAGCGCTGCCAGGCCTCCTTGGCCGCATCCGGATCGCCGCCGGCCAGACGCTGGTTGAAGTCGGTGCGGGCGCGGTTCCAGGCCTCGAACTGACCCTTCATCACCGGGTTGGATTCCAGCGTGCGGATGATCGGCTGGAACTGCTCGACCTTCTTGTGCTCGATCAGATTGATGAAGCAGAAGGGCTCGCCCTTCTCAAACGTGATCCGCCCCGGCCGGGTGAAGATCCAGTTCATCGTGAAAGGGAAGGGCAGCCAGTCCGTCTCGATCAGGCCGACCAGAGGCTGGATGCCGTCCTTCACATGGTTGGGCGACCCCGAACACATCATCCCCCAGCCGGGCGGCGTGCGGAACAGATATTGCGGATGCATGGTCAGCACCCCGCGCGAGAAGTGCGAGGTGACGAAATGGGCCAGATCGTGCTGAGGCCGATCCGGCGTGATGACGATGTCTTCCTGGCGCGGGCCGCCGTTCCACTCGGCCGAGAAGCCGAACGGGCACAGGATTTCCCACCCCGTGGTGTTGGCCATGTTCAGCGGCAGACAGCGATAGGGGTGGCGGCTGATGAAGGCGTCCATCCAGTTGCGCGACTGGCGGCCGGGCACCAGGTCCGGCGGCCGGGCCGTCATCGGATAGCATTCCAGTTCCAGCGGGCGCGTGTTGACGTTATCGACCATGACCATTTCCTAACGCCCGAAACCCGACGGCTCAACCATGACTGACGCACCCGCTTTCGACCGCGAGACCCTGACCGTCTGGCTGAAGGCGAACGGCGTGGATCACCTCACCCACGACCACCCGGCCGTGTTTCGCGTCGAGGAAGGGCTGGACCTCAAGGCCGACTTGCCCGGCGCCCACACCAAGAACCTGTTCCTGAAGGATCACAAAGGGCGGCTGTGGCTGATCTCGGCGCGTCAGGACACGGTGATCGACCTGAAGCGCGCGGCGGGGGCGATGGGCTCAGGCCGCCTGTCGTTCGGCAATGAGACCCTGATGTGGGAAACGCTGGGCGTCCGACCCGGCTCGGTCACGGCGCTGGGCCTGATCAACGACATCGACCGCCGCGTCACCTTCGTGCTGGACCAGCGCCTTTGGGACGCCGACATCGTCAACTTCCACCCCCTGACCAATACGGCGACCACCGCCCTGGATCAGTCGGCCTTTCGGCGCGTGATGACGCTGTTGGAGCGTGAGCCGATCGTGGTGGATTTCGAAGCGATGGGCGCTTGAACCGATTACGCGAAATTACATCTTGGCCAGGCGCGCCCTTCTCCACGCCGCCCGCACGCCAAGGATCGCAACCGGCAGGGCGAAGATGTTCATATAGCTACCGCCCATTCTGTAGTCGAACAGCCACCGGCCGCAGGTGATTTCCACCACGAGCCAGGCGAGGACAAAACAGATCGGCCAAATCGTGCGTCCATAGACGATGGCGTAATAGGCCAGGATCACAAATCCCGTCAGCACCCCATGCACGACCAGACTGGACCAGTCGCCCGTGAAGAGCGCGACAAAGGCCAAGAAGCCGTGAACCATGCCTAAGGGAATAACGGCTGTGCTTCCGCCTTCGATGCCCTCCGAAAGGCTGCGTTTTGTATCCACGGGCGCGAAGGCGGCCGCCAGAACCCTCCGATCAGTGCCGAGGGCGTTCGACACCACCTCACCAAAGCGCAACCTGCGACCGGCAGCGCGCTCCGCCAGCGGCAGCGGCTTTCTGATGGGGCTGTTTTGGTTGTCCAGCATTCAACCTGAATACGGCAGGCTTGCTTGAAGACAGGTTAGCGGCGATGCCAGAGCGGTCGCGCACCTATCCTGTTGGACTGCGGGAATGTTGCGAGGACCGCGGCAGCGTTGCGTTTACACCCTCGTCTTCGCCGACCGCTTGAACCTTGCCGCACAGGCCCCATCTCGCAAAGTCGGGCACAATGAGGCAGACGAGCGGCGGGGGAAGTCAGACGAATTAGACGAATTAGACGGTGTTTTTCATGACCACCGTCTGAAATCCCGGCGCGACCTTTTCCCGGCTTGATGCCGACGCATCCCGACGCCATCTGAACCGTTGAACCTGACCGATCTCTGCGCGGACCTCGCCCATGACCCTGCTCGACCCGACCCTGACCCCCGACGCCGCCGGCGACCTGATCAAGGAAGGCACCGACGCCTCCTTCATGACCGACGTCATCGAGGCGTCGAAACATCAGCCGGTCATCGTCGACTTCTGGGCCACCTGGTGCGGGCCGTGCCGGACCCTGGGCCCGGCGCTGGAGAAGGCCGTGCGCGCCGCCAAGGGGGCGGTGAAGATGGTCAAGATCGATGTGGACGCCAACCCGGCCTATGCGGGCCAGCTGCGGGTGCAGTCGATCCCGACGGTCTACGCCTTCGTCAACGGCCAGCCGATCGATGGCTTCCAGGGCGCCATTCCCGACAGCCAGATCAAGGCCTTCATCGACAAACTGACCGGCGGTCAGGGCGGCTCGACCGAGACGGCGCAGCTTCTGGAGCTGGGCGAGGAATCGCTGGGCCTGAACGACTTCGGCGGTGCCGCCCAGGCCTTCGCCCACGTCCTGTCGATCGAGCCCGAGAACGAAAAGGCCATCGCCGGCATGGCGCGGGTCTATCTGGCGGGCGGCGACCCCGAACAGGCGGCCCAGACCATCGCCATGGCGCCGCAGGATTCCAAGGAACCGGCGGTCCAGAGCGTGCGCGCCCAGCTGGCCCTGGCCTCTAAAACCCCTTCCGGCGCCTCGGCCGAACTCGAGGCCAAGGTCGCCGCCGATCCGAACGATCATCAGGCGCGTTTCGACCTGGCCGAGGCCCAGAGCGCGGCCGGCGACTTCAAGGGCGCGGTCGACAATCTGCTGGCCATCATCCAGGCCGACCGCGAGTGGAACGATCAGGCGGCCCGCAAACAGCTGCTGGTCATCTTCGAGGCGGCGGGCCTGACCTCGGACGTGTCCAAGGATGGTCGTCGCCGCCTGTCGTCCATTCTGTTTTCGTGATCCAGAACAAGCGGGCCTCAAGCAGCGAAAAGCGCGGTAGGCCCCAGGAGAAGTGATGCCCCAGGGTTACGTTCGCGCCCTCGACCTGCCCCAGGTGATCCCGGTCTTTCCGCTGGGCGGAACCATCCTGCTGCCGCGCGGACAGCTGCCGCTCAACATCTTCGAGCCGCGCTATTTGAACATGGTGGACGACGCCATGGCCGGCGACCGGATCATCGGCCTGGTCCAGCCCAAGGGCGGCACCCCGGCCCTGCCCGGCCTGTCGCCGGTCGGCTGCGCGGGTCGGATCACCAGTTTCGCCGAGACCTCCGACGGGCGCTATCTGATCACCCTGACCGGCGTGTCGCGCTTCCGCATCGCCGCCGAAATGCCGTCCAAGACCCCCTATCGCCAGGTCCGAGCGGCGTTCGAGGCCTATGAGGACGATCTGGTCTCCCCGCCCGAGGAGCCGGACTTCGACCGCGACGCCTTCCTCGATGCCTTGCGCGCCTATATGGCCCACCGGCTGCTGGACATCGATTGGGAGACGGCCGAGACCGCGCCGATGGAGGCCCTGGTCAACAGCCTGTCGATGGCCCTGCCGTTCGAACCCGCCGAGAAGCAGGCGCTGCTGGAGGCCATGGGCCTGATGCCCCGCGCCGAGGCCCTGACCGCCCTGATGCGCATCGACGCCGCCGACGGCGGTGACGACGCCGCGCCGTCCATGCAATGACGGGCTCAAGTAGCGCAAAGCGCGGTAGCCCCCTAAAGAGCTCTCAACTAGCGCCAGCGCGATAGGCCAAGAAAAATGAGTGACGCCTTCAATACGCCCGTGTCCGTCGATCCCCGCCTGCTGGAGGTGCTGGTCTGCCCCGTCACGCGCGGCAAGCTGACCTACGACCGCGACGCCAACGAGTTGATCTCGGCGGGCGCCAAACTGGCCTATCCGATCCGCGAAGGCGTGCCGATCATGCTGGCCGAGGAAGCGCGTCAGCTCGACTGACCGCCGCACCGACACCGAACATCCACTGGCCCGGAGCGCGGCGCGCCCAACGGGCCTCAAGTAGCGCAACGCGCGATAGGCCCTAGAACAATGACCCTCAGAGTCGCCATCCAGATGGACCCGATCGAGGCCGTCGACATCGCCGGGGACACCACCTTCCTAATGGCCGAGACGGCGCAGGCGCGCGGTCACAAACAGTGGGTCTATGACTTTCGCACCCTGGCGCTGGAAGAGGGCCGCCTCTACTGCCGCGCCCGCCCGATCACGGTGCGGCGCGAGGTCGGCAACCATGTCGATTTCGGCGACTGGGAAAAGCTGGATCTGGCCGAGGACGTGGACGTGATCCTGATGCGCCAGGATCCGCCCTTCGACATGGCCTATGTGACCGCCACCTATCTGCTGGAGACGGTCCATCCGCGGACCCTGGTGGTCAACGACCCGGCCCAGGTGCGTTCGGCCCCCGAAAAGCTGATGGTCACCGCCTTTCCCGGCCTGCAACCGCCGACCCTGATCTCGGCCGACCCCGTCGCCCTGGACGCTTTCCACAAGAAGCATGGCGAAGTGGTTTTGAAGCCCCTGCACGGCAATGGCGGCTCTGGCGTGATCAAGCTGCGCGCCGATGATCCCAACCTGGACGCCCTGATCGAGATCCATGCCGCCGGCAGCCGCGATCCGCTGGTGATCCAGAAGTTCATCCCCGCCGTGTCCAAGGGCGACAAGCGCATCCTGCTGATCGACGGCGAGCCCGTCGGCGCCATCAACCGCGTGCCGGCGGCGGGGGCAGTGCGCTCGAACCTGCACGTCGGCGGCACGGCCATGCCGGTCGAACTGACGCCGCGCGACCTGGAGATCTGCGCCGCCATCGGCCCGACGCTGAGGGAACGCGGCCTGATCTTCGTCGGCATCGATGTGATCGGCGACTATCTGACCGAGATCAACGTCACCTCCCCCACCGGCGCCCAGCAGTTGAAGGCCTTCACCGGCATCGACGCCACGGCCCTGATGTGGGACGCCATCGAGGCCAAACGCGCCGCACAGGTTGTGTGATCGCCACTTGAATTAGATTTCAGTTCATGGTTCGTTCTCCTTCTCAGGTGGGAGAACGACATGGTCGCGCGGGTTGTCACGGTCGCCTTTGACGGGGTCGAGGCCCGGCGCGTGGACGTCGAGGTCCAGTTGATCGGCAATGACGGGCCGACCATCTTCAACATCGTGGGCCTGCCGGACAAGGCGGTGGCCGAAAGCAAGGAGCGGGTGCGCGGGGCCTTCGCTGGCATTGGTCTGGCCCTGCCCGCCAAGCGGATCATCGCCAACTTGGCGCCGGCCGACCTGCCCAAGGAGGGCAGCCATTTCGACCTGCCCATCGCCCTGGCCCTGATGGCGGCCATGGGAGTGATCGCCCCCGATGCGCTCGACGGCTGGGCCGCCATCGGCGAGCTGGGGCTGGACGGCCAGATCGCGCGGGTCGGCGGCGCCCTGCCCGCCGCCGTCGCCGCCGACGCCATGGGCCTGGGTCTGATCTGCCCCGAAGCGACGGGACCGGAGGCCGCCTGGGCGGGCGGCGCCCGCATCCTCGCCCCGCGCTCGTTGATCGGCCTGGTCAACCATTTCAAGGGAACCCAGGTTCTGCGCGCGCCCGAGCCCGGACCGCTGGCGGACGGCAAGGCCGTGCCCGACCTGCGCGAGGTCAAGGGTCAGGAAAGCGCCAAGCGCGCGCTGGAGATCGCGGCGGCCGGCGGCCACAACCTGCTCTTCATCGGCCCGCCAGGGTCGGGAAAGTCGATGATGGCGCAGCGCCTGCCGGGCCTCTTGCCACCCCTGACCTCGCAGGAGTTGCTGGAGACCTCGATGGTGTGGTCGGTCGCCGGCCTGATCGAACGCGGCGCCCTGACCCGCGATCGCCCGTTCCGCAGCCCGCACCATTCCGCGTCGATGGCGGCCCTGACCGGCGGGGGTCTTCGCGCCAAGCCCGGCGAGGCGTCGCTGGCGCACAATGGCGTTCTGTTCCTGGACGAACTGCCGGAATACTCGGCCCAAGCCCTGGACTCGCTGCGGGCGCCGCTGGAGACCGGCGAGATCGTCGTCGCCCGCGCCAACGCCCACATTCGCTATCCCGCGCGGTTCCAGTTAGTGGCGGCGATGAATCCGTGCCGCTGCGGCATGGGCGGGGCCGGACGCGGGGCATGCGGCAAGGCTCCGCGTTGCCAGCGCGACTATCAGAACCGCGTCTCGGGTCCGATGTTCGACCGTATCGACCTGACGGTGGAGACGCCGCCGGTCACCGCCGCCGACATGGCCCTGCCCCCGCCCGCCGAGGGCACGGCCGAGGCCCGGGCGCGCGTCGCGACCGCCCGCGCCATGCAGGAGGACCGGGTGCGCGAGGCGGGGCTGGACGCCGCCCAAGGCCTGAACGCCCGCGCCTCCGGCGGCACGCTGGATCGGTTTGCCACGCCGGACGAGGCGGGGCGGATGCTGCTGATGCGGGCGGGCGAGGCCGGCGGCCTGACCGCCCGCGGCTGGACCCGCACCCTGCGCCTGGCGCGCACCATCGCCGATCTCGATGGCAGCACCGGCGTTCTGCGTCGCCACATCGCCGAGGCCCTGATCTACCGCCGCACCACCATTGGCGCCGAAGCCGACTTCGACCGCCGCGTGGCGCAGCGCCATGAAGGCTTCGGCCTGCGCGAGGGCGATGACGAGCAGACGCCCTTCCTGCACGCGTGACGCGCCCGCGTCATGGTGGAGACATCCTTAACCGTCGGTCTTTAGGTTCTGTCCTGTTGGGGAGGCGGCCATGACGCGACGGACGGCGACGAAGCGGATCGAGGAGCGGACGAGCGCACCCGTTGACCCCGCCCAGCAGTTCCTGCGGTTGATGAGCCATGAGATGCGCACGCCGCTGAACGGCGTCATCGGCATGATCAACCTGTTGCAGCGGACCCGGCTGGACGGCGCACAGCGCGCCTATGCCGAGAACGCGCGTCAGTCGGCCGAACATCTGCTGGGTCTGGTCAACGACCTGCTGGACTACGCCCGGCTGGAAGCCGGGGCGCTGGAGTTCGATCTGGCGCCCGTCGATCTGGAAGGTCTGGTGCGCGGCGTCGCCGAGTTGCTGAGCCCGCGCGCCCACGACAAGGGGTTGGAGATCGTCTGGTCGGTCGCCGCCGACGCGCCCGACGTGCTGGCGGACGAAGGCCGGCTGCGTCAGGTGCTTTTCAACCTGGCGGGCAACGCCGTGAAGTTCACCGACACCGGCGGGGTGCGCATCGCGGTCGAGCGCGTCGGCGGCAGCGCGGCGCGCCCGCGTCTGGCCTTCCTGGTCGACGACACCGGCCCCGGCGTTGCGCCCGAGGCGCGTACACGCATTTTCGAGGAATTCGGCCACGCCGACAGCTCCGACGCGGTGCGTCAGGATGGGGCGGGCCTGGGTTTGGCGGTGGTGCGAAAGCTGGCCGCCGCCATGGACGGCTCGGTGAAGGCCGAAAGCCGGCCCGACGCCGCTGCAACCGGCGGGGGCGCCCGCTTCCGCTTCGAGGCCGCCTTCGCCGCCGTCGCGGTGGCGCGCGACAAGCCGTTGCGCGGCCAGACGGTCGCGGTGCGCGCCGTCGATCCCTTCGTCCTGTCGGCGGCTCGCGCCCAGATCGAGGCCTCGGGCGGCGTCGTGGCGAATGATGCCCCGGTGACCCTCGTCGATCACGCAGACGCTCCGGCGGGCGCGCTGGCGGCCCTGCCTTCGAGCGGTCGCGGCATCGTCCTGCTGAAACCGGCCGAGCGCGATCTGATCGCCCGCTATCGCGCCGTCGGCTTCCACGGCTATCTGATCAAACCGTTGCGTCGCGCGTCCCTGGCCGAGCGCGTCCTAGCCGCTATCGGCGCCGAGGCGCCGGACAAGGCCAGCGCCCACTGCGCCGCCCCGGTCGAAGACGACCGCGTCGCCCCCGTGCAGTTCGCAGGCATCCGCGTCCTGCTGGCCGAGGACAATCCCGTCGGCGCGCTTCTGGCCCGCACCCTGTTGCGCCGCGAGGGCTGCACCGTCGAGACGGCCGCCACCGGCGATGAAGCCGTCGCCGCGTTGAAACGCGCGCGCTATGACGTGGTCTTCATGGACATGCGGATGCCCGGCATGGACGGCCCCGCCGCCGCCCGCGCAATCCGCGCGGCGGGCGACACGACGCCGATCCTGGCCCTGACCGCCAACGCCTTCGCCGAGGACCGCCGCGCCTGTCTGGAGGCCGGCATGGACGACCATATCGTCAAGCCGCTGGACGCCGAGGCCCTGCGCGCCGCCCTCGCCCGCTGGACGAAGCGCGACATCCGCGCCAAGGTCGGCTGAGATCAGGACGCCGAAGGGCGCCCTCGGAGACGCCTGCCCATGACGAACTTCACGCCGCCCAACGGCCCCCTTGCCCCCGCCGCCGAGCCCACACCGAAAAAGGCGGTCGGAGCAACCGATGTCCTGAAAGCGTTGGGGCGTGGACGCGTGCTCATCACCCTGCTGATCGGATTGGGCTCGGGCCTACCCTTCATGCTGGTCGGCAACACCCTAGGTATCTGGCTGCGCGAGGGCGGAACCGAGCTGGCGGCGATCGGCTTCATCTCCTGGGTGGGTCTGGCGTATTCTCTAAAATTCCTATGGGCCCCGGTAATTGACCGGGTCGATGTGCCGCTGCTCGGCAGGCTGGGACGACGCAGGGGCTGGCTGTTGCTGTCCCAGATCGCGGTCGGCCTTTCATTGATCGCCATGGCCCTGATCGGGCCGGAAGGCGGCCTGACCCTGTTGGGCGCAGCGGCCTTGGCGACAGCCTTTTCCGCCGCGACACAGGATATCGTCGCGGACGCCTGGCGGATCGAGAGCGCCGAAAGCGACGAGGATCAGGGGCTGCTCACCTCCGCGTTCCAGCTTGGCTATCGCGCGGCGATATTGGCGGGCAATGCGCTGATCCTTTTCGTCGCCTCCGGCATCGGCTGGAATGGTGCCTATGGTATGTATGGCGCGGCCATGGGGATCGCCGTCGTCGCCACCCTGTTCGCAAAGGAGCCGGTGGATCGTCGGACGTTGGAGCAGGTCACGGGGCAGGTATCGCTGCTCTCACCCCGAGGGCTTTTCGACGCCATCGTCGGCCCCTTCCTCACCTTCCTGAAGACGCATGGCGCGGCGGCGATCCTGATGTTGGCGGCGATCAGTCTGTACCGCCTGCCGGACTTCGTCATGGGGCCGATGATCGGGCCCTTCTACACCGACTTGGGACTGGCCAAGGAAACCATCGGCGCCATGCGGTTGAGCGTCGGACTTATTGCGTCCTTGCTAGGCATTGCTGCAGGGGGCCTCTTCGCAGTCCGGTTCGGCTTCGGCAAGACCTTGCTGCTGGGCGCCCTGATCGGGCCGATGTCGAACCTCGGCTATACGGTGATGGCGTTGGTCGGCCTGTCGACGCCGGTCTTCGGCGGCGTTCTGTTCGTGGAAAACTTCTCCGAGGGCTTCGCTGGCGCAGCTCTTGTCGCCTACATGGCCAGTCTGACCAGCATCGGCTACACGGCGACCCAATATGCTCTGCTGAGTTCGTTCTATGCTCTGCTCGGCAAGTTCCTGAAGGGGTTGTCCGGCGTCGCCGTTGAACGACTGGAACAGGGACGGCCGCTGATGGAAGCCTACGCCCTGTTCTTCGCCGCGACAGCTGCGGTGGGCGTACCTGCTGTTCTGTTGTGCTGGCTGCTTCTGCTGCGGCAACGAAAACAGCTTGAAACTCCAACGCTATAGCTGAGCACTCGCTCGCTTTGGCATCTGCCGTGGCGGCGACCGAGGGCCAGCCGTCCTGAGGCTTCAGCGCTTCAGGAAACCGCCGATCATGTCGCCCAGGCCACCCGGCAGTTTGCCAAGCAGGTCGTCGGCGCCGTCGATCTGACCGCCGGGGGTCAAGCGGTCGATGGCTTCGGGCAGAAGCCGGCCAGGGTCTCGCCGGCCTGTTCGGGGGTCACGCCCATCTTGGCGGCGATGTCGGCGATGGGGCCGTGGCCCAGGACGGCCGTGATCTGCTCAGGCGAGATGTTGGCGTTCGGCCCCGTGCCGACCCAGGAGCCGATCACATCGCCTAGGCCCGCCTGACCGAACTTCTCGGCCAGTCCGCCGACGCCGCCCTGACCCTTGAGCAGATCGCTCAGACCGCCTGCGGCATCGTCGCCGAGACCCTTCACCACATTGTCCAGAAAGCCCATCGCCGTCTCCCGAATGATGGCGCACCGTAACACCGTCATGCGACGGATACGAGAAAGGCCCGCCGGGATTCGGCGGGCCTTTCCAACATGGGCTTTTGAAAAAGCCTTAGTTCTTGGCTTCGTTCGCGCCCTGCGTGACGGCCGAACCGGCGGCCGAGACGTCGCGGCCGGCGCCGGCGATGGTGTTGCAGGCCGAAACGGCCAGAGCGGCGGCGACGATGGACAGGGTGATGATCTTGCGCATGGTGTGAACCCTTGTTGGTATGGTCAAGTTTCGTCGAAACGCCGACCCTGGGCTTGGGTTGCATCAAGCGACGCCGTATCGAAAATTTTGCTTTCGACGTGTCGGATCGCCGCAACGGCGGCGGCATTGATCGCTTGCGCCGCGCGCACACGACCCTGAAGGTGCGCCCCTGTTTCACGAGGGGTTGTTCATGCGTCGTCTTCTGATCTCGTCCGCCGCCATGATGGCGGCGCTGTCCGCCGCGCCCGCGCTGGCGCATACCTCCGCCCCCGCACAGACAGTCGCGGCCGATAGCGAGGACGCGCGGCTGAACGCCTTCTTTGAACAGGCCTTCCAGGCGCGGATCGCGTTGAGCCCGCAACAGATGACGTCTCTGGGCATCAAGACCGACTACGACAAGCTGGACGATGTGTCGGACGCGGCCGCCGACCGGGCCCTGGCGCTTCAGGAGGCGCAGCTGGCGCAGATGAAGGCCCAGTTCGATCCGCAGAAGCTGGGGCCGCAGGCAGCGCTGTCGTGGCTGATGTTCGAATATGGCGTCCAGCAGGCGCGACTGTCGAACCAGTGGCGCGACTGGGGCTTTCAGTTCTCCGCCAACGGCAATCCGACCACCAGCCTGCCGGTCTTTCTGATCAACAACCACCGGGTCTCCAGCGTGGCCGACGCCGAGGCCTATGTCGCGCGGATCAAGGCCGCCGAGACGCAGATGGATCAGGTGGCCGAGGAACTGCGTCAGCGCGCGGCGGCGGGCGTCGTGTCGCCGCGCTTCGTCTTCGCCCCCTCCATCGCCAACACCCGAAACGTCATCACTGGCGCGCCGTTCGACGATGGCGCGGACAATCCGGTCTGGGCCGACTTCACCAAGAAGGTCGAGGCGCTGGAGACCGATCAGGCGACGAAAGACCGGCTGCTGTCGGAAGCCCGCGCCGCCCTGACAGGTCCCTACAAGGCCGGGTTCGAGACCGTGCTGACGGCGCTGGCCGAGGTGCAGCCCAAGGCGGACAGCGATGCGGGCGTGTGGCGCCTGCCGCAGGGCGAGGCCTATTACAACGCCCGGCTCCAGCTCTCGACCACCACCGACCTGACCGCCGACCAGATCCACCAGATCGGTCTGGCCGAGGTCGCCCGCATCCAGGCCGAGATGGAGACCATCAAGACCCAGGTCGGCTTCACCGGCTCGCTGCAGGCGTTCTTCACCTTCCTGAAGACGGATCCACGGTTCCAATACCCGAATACGCCCGAGGGCAAGGAGCAGTATCTGACCGACGCGCGCGGCTTCATCGCCCAGGTGATGGCGGCGGCGCCGCAGTGGTTCTCGACCCTGCCCAAGGCGGCGCTGGAGGTGCGGGCGGTGGAGCCGTTCCGCGAGGCGACGGCCTCGATCGCCTTCTACAACTCGCCGGCGCCGGACGGATCGCGGCCGGGCATCTACTACGTCAATCTGTCGGACATGACCCAGGTGCTGAAGCCCCAGATCGAGGGCATCAGCTATCACGAGGGCGCGCCGGGCCACCATTTCCAGATCGCCTATGCGCAGGAGATCGAGGGCCTGCCGCGCTTCCGCCGGTTCGGCGGCTACGGCGCCTATGCGGAAGGGTGGGGGCTGTACGCCGAACAGCTGGGCAAGGAGATGGGCTTCTATCAGGACCCCTATTCCGACTTCGGCCGGCTCTCGACCGAGCTGTGGCGCGCGGTGCGTCTGGTGACCGACACCGGCCTGCACGCCAAGCGCTGGAGCCGCGAACAGGCGATGGACTATTTCCGCCAGAACTCCCTGTTGTCCGAGCGAGACATCGAAAAGGAGGTCGAGCGCTACATCACCAACCCCGGCCAGGCGACCAGCTACAAGATCGGCGAGCTGAAGATCGAGGAACTGCGCGACCGGGCCAGGACGGCGTTGGGCGACCGGTTCGACATCAAGGACTTCCACGCGGTCGTGCTGGGCTCCGGCTCGGTGCCGCTGGACGTGCTGGAGGATCAGGTGGACGGCTGGATCGCGGCGGGCGGCGGGGCGCCGGCCTAAGGGTCGCGACTCAGAAATGCGTGACCGATCGGACTCGAAACTGAAAAAAGTTCAACCCCATATTGACCTTTCGCGCTTAAAGTCCACTTATGCTGCTCATCACCCCTCCGGCTGCTTCGGCGACCGGACGCACGGCGGGCCTTCGGGTCCGCCGTTGCATTTTGCGGCGGGCGCATGCGGACGAACGTCTATATCGACGGATTCAACCTCTATTACGGATGCTTGAAGGGCACGCCGCATAAGTGGCTGAATCTCGAAGCGCTGTTCGACCGAGTTTTACCCAAGAACGACATTCAAGAAATTCACTACTTCACGGCTCGGGTTGAAGCTCGCCCTAACGACCTTGAAGTTGCGATCAGGCAGGCAACCTACCTTCGTGCCTTGGCGACGCTGCCAAGAGTCCATGTCCATTTCGGAAGCTTCTTGGCTTCGGCGGTACGCGCTCCGGTTCTCCAATGTGGTGATGACGGAAAGCCGATCCGCGAGAATGGAAAATTGGTCGTCAAGCGGAAACCGACGGGTGCGGTGGCCATGGAGTGGGTTCACAAGACCGAAGAGAAAGGATCAGACGTCAATTTAGCCTCTCATCTTCTCAGAGATGCCCTGAAGAACGCCAGCCCCTGTGCCGTTGTCGTTTCGAATGATTCTGATCTTTTGACCCCGATCAGGATGGCGCAACAGGATGGCGGCATTACCGTAGGCTTGATTCCACCGCGTCCGCATGGAAGCGCCGAGCTCAAACGCCTCGCCAGATTTAAGCGTGACATCCGTCCACATCATCTCGCCTCGTCGCAGTTCGCTGACGTTCTTCAGGACAAGGTCGGAACGATCACCAAGCCGCAGGGCTGGTAGCGCCATGCCTTTCAACGCAACCGTCCTGACCATGTTTCCCGACGCCTTTCCGGGCCCGCTCGGGGTGTCTCTGATCGGCACGGCCTGGCGCGAGAAGGGCTTGTGGAGCCTGGAAACGGTTGACATTCGTGCCTTTTCCACAGATACGCGCGGCTTCCTGGACGACACCCCTGCGGGTGGCGGCCCGGGGGCTGTGCTGAAGGCGGACGTGGTGGCTCGGGCAGTGGATAGCCTGCCGGGACCGAAACGGCCGCTTTTGTACATGAGCGCCAGGGGTCGGCCCCTGACCCAGGCGCGCGTCAAGGAATGGGCGAAAGCCGACGGGATCGTTGTGCTGTGCGGCCGTTTCGAGGGGGTGGATCAGCGGGTGCTGGACGCACGCGGGTTCGAGGAGGTCTCGGTCGGAGACGCGGTTCTCGCAGGCGGCGAGGCGGCGGCGATGGTCGCGATCGAGGCGTGCGTAAGACTGATCCCCGGCGTGCTCGGCTCAGGCGACAGCCTGTCGTCCGAAAGCTTCGAGGATGGGCTTCTGGAACACCCGCAGTACACGCGACCGCGGACGTTCGAGGGGCTTGAGATACCCGAGGTGCTGCTGTCGGGCGATCACAAGAAGATCGCGGGATGGCGCGAGGCGCAGCGGGCGATGACTACGCGGGAGCGGCGGCCGGACCTCTGGCAGGCGCATCTCGCCAACTCACAGCTAAAGGGCGCAAAGCCCGAGGAGAAATGACATGAACATCGTTCAACAGCTGGACGCCGAAGAAAAAGCCCGCGTCCTAGGCGAACGCAAAATCCCGGAATTCCAGCCCGGCGACACCCTGCGCGTCAACGTGAAGATCAAGGAAGGCGAGCGCGAACGCGTTCAGGCCTTCGAAGGCGTCTGCATCGCCCGTGACGGCGGCGGCATCAGCGAAACCTTCACGGTCCGCAAGATCTCGTTCGGCGAAGGCGTCGAGCGCCGCTTCCCCATCCTGTCGCCGAACATCGAGTCGATCGAAGTGAAGCGCCGCGGCGTCGTGCGTCGCGCCAAGCTCTATTATCTGCGCGATCGTCGCGGCAAGTCGGCCCGTATCGCCGAACGCCAGACGGTCCGTCCCGCCAAGGGCGTCGTCGTTCCGGAAACCGGTTCGGCCGCCAAGACCGAAGAAGCCTAGTTTCAGGCCAAATGATCAAATGACGAAGGCCCCGGCGGTGACGCCGGGGCCTTTTTCTATTCCGTCAGAGGGAGCTTACTGAGGGAACAGGGGATTGGCCGCGTCACGCTGGCCTTCCAGGCTGTGTTTCAGGGCTTCCATCTGCTCATGCTCGGTCTTCACCGCCGCATAGGCCCGCCGGATCGTCTCGCGCGTGGTGGCGGAAATGCCGGTGTCTTGCAGCGCCTTTTCATACTTGCCAGCGATGAAGCCTTCGCCAGAGTTGATCGAGCCGACGACGGAATCGTCATTGCGCAGCAGGGCGTGTTTGATGTCCAGGAACGCGCGGTGCGCCTTGGCCAGGATCGACCCGTCGGATTCGGGATCGCCGCCCAGACCGCGCACGGCGGCCGACAGATCGTCGACGACCCGCTGGCGTTCGCTGCTACGGCGCTCGAACAGGGTGCGGTAGTGGGGATCCTGCGTCTGTTCTGCGGCTTCGCGATAGCCGTCCGCGCTGTCCAGCGTCGTTTCGATCAGGCCGTTCAGAACCTTGATGTCGTGGGCGTTGGGGTTGCTCATCTTGTCCGTTCCTTCCGCTGTTGCGGTCAAACGGCGAAATGGCCCGGCTCGGCGAAGGTTGCCGCCTGCGACATCAAAGTTTGGTGCGAAGCGACCACAGCTCGGGGAAGCAGCGCTTGGTCAGGGTCGAGGCCAGATAGGCCGCGCCTTCGGTTCCGCCCGTGCCGCGACGTCGACCGATGATGCGTTCGACCGTAACGACATGCTTGTGCCGCCAGGTCAGCAGGGCGTCGTCCAGATCGACCAGCTTTTCGGCCAGCTGATACAGGACCCACCACCGTTCCGTGTCGCGATAGACCTCTAGCCAGGCTGCCTCGACGGCGTCGGACGGCTGATAGGGTTGGGTCACGTCGCGGTTCAGCACCTCCGCGGGCACCCGCAGACCGGCCTTGTCCAGTTGGGCCAGGGCGTCATCGTAAAGGCTTGGCGCGGCGATGGCGGCCTGAAGCGCGGCCAGGGCCTCGGGGCGGTCTTCGTGGAACTTCAGGAAGCTGGCGTCCTTGAGGCCCAGCATGGCCTCGAAACGTCGGAACTGGTCGCTCTGGAAGCCGGAGGACGATCCCAACGAGCCTCGGAACTGCAGATAGTCCGACGGCGTCATCGTCGACAGAATGTCCCAGCTGTGGGTCATCACCGCCTGGATACGGCTGACGCGCGCAAGACTCTTGTAGGCCGGGACCAGGTCACCGGCGCGCACCATCGACTGAGCCAAGGCCGTCTCATGCAGGATCTGCTTGAGCCACAGTTCCTTGGTCTGATGGATGACGACGAACAGCATTTCGTCGTGCTGGTCCGACAGCGGATGCTGCGTCGAAAGCAGGTCGTCCAACGCCAGATAGCCGGCGTAGGTGATGTCGCTGGATTGGGTCATGCCCGCCTATCGCCCGCGATGGCGGGCGGTGCAAGCTTGGCGCCGGCCCTTAATGCTGGCCTTGGGCCGAGACGTTGGCGGCGATCTGACGGCCGGCGTCGAAGGCGTCGCGGGCGCCTTTGTAGATAAAGCCGTAGGTCGGATAGACCGTCGTGCCCAGATCGTTGATCGGATTGTACCAGACCTTGACCTGCGACCAGTCGTTGGAGGGCGACACGTCGACGACGGTGACGTTCTCTTCGACCTTGCCGCGGCTGCCGCCCCAGTTGGCGTGGGTCACGCGCACGACGCGGTCGGTCAGGATGTCGGAGACGACGGCGACGTGGCCCCGGCTCATGCGACCCTCGGGGCGGAAGACCAGAACCGAGCCGGTTTCCGGGGCCTTGCCGGTGCGGAAGTTGGCGGCGGCCTGACGCCACCAGGTCCAGGCGTCGCCGAAGATGTTGATGCCGGAAAACATGCGCGCGAAGGTCACGCACTGCCAATAGGGCTCATCTGCCTTTGCGGTAGAGGGAACGGCGCCCAGCGCAAAAAAACCGAGGGTCGCCGCAACCGCGGCGGCTTTGAGCCGTTTCAGCATGCTTGGGGTATCCCGACCCGCCTTTGGAAGCGCCCTTTAGGCCACGGGATCACGCCCTGTCGCAAGTTGTTTCGGAATATCGCCGTGCTTCAAATTTCCTTCTAAAACCTTGTCGTGACGCTTGGCGCGCTTGTCGGCCATGTCCCTGAGAGCCTTGCGCGCTGGGCGTTCGACGAGATGATAGGAGACGGCGGCGACGACAGGCAGCAGGGCTAAAATCGCCAACCACACGAAAATTTGAAGCTGTTTGTCCGGCGCGTCGAACAGTTTGGCGGCCAGACCGACCGCCAAAAGCTTCCACGGCACGCAGACCATATAGACCGAATAGCTGATCTCGCCGAGGTAGACGGCCGGCTTAGAGGCCAGCCATCCGGCGCGCGCGTTGGGCAGCGAGGCCAGTGACAGGATCAGGGCGCCGGCCAGCAGAACCGTGACGCCGTCCCACAGTCCGAGCGCGGCGCTGAGGACCATCAGCCCGAATGAGACGGCGGCGCACACCCACGGCGCCTTCAACGGCGCGCGGCGATAAACAAGATAGAGGGCGCACCCCAAGGCGAAGCACGGCACTATCCTGAGCGCGCCCCAACGGATCGTCGCCTCGGTCAAGGCGAAGCCGGCCAGTTGCTCGAACGCGAAATAGAGGATGACGAGGAAGGCCGCAGCCCCGACCACCGCCGCGATCGGCCGATGACGCAGGCGCCAGAAAACGAAGGCGAACAGCGGGAAGCAGAGGTAGGCGAACCACTCCGCAGAAATGGACCAGGACGGATGGTTCCAGCCCGCGACCGGCGCCAGACCCCAGGCGTGCACCATGAAGAGGTTGGCGGGCAGCGACGGCCAGCTCAGCACATTGGCGTCCACCCTCATGCCGGCGAACAGGGCGGCGGCCGCCAGCAGCCCCACGCCGATCAGGGTGGCGATATGCAGCGGATAGACGCGCGCGATCCGCGCCCAAAGGAAGCCGCGATACGAGAACCGCTTCTCGCCCGCCGCCGCCAGATAGACGTGGCTGAGGATGAAGCCGGACAGGACGAAGAACAGCTCGACCCCCAGGTAGCCCTTGGCGACGAGGCCAGACTGACCGGCGCCCGCCAGGTTTTCCCAGAAGCTGTAGACGGCGACCCACATGGCCGCGCCGAAGCGCAGGGCGGTGATGGGGCGAAGATCGGCGGGCGTCTGGACGGGGGTCATGGTCTCACCTTGGCACGGCAGCCTTTTCGAACCGTGAAGGCCCGCAAAGGTTGTGCCCGGGCGGCCCTACCCTGCCCACGCGCCGTGGAAGCCGGCCGGCAGGGCCACGTCCGCCTGCCAGGTCGCAACCGGACCATCCTCGATCCGCGCCAGATCAAAGACATGCAGTTCGGTGCGTCCGTCCTTCAGATTGACGGATGGCGCGACCAGCCAGGCGTCGCGTTCCGCCGTCGCGCCGGGCTTGGGCACGAAGACCGCTTCCTCGACCACCTGGTGCACGCCGAACTCGAAGGCGTGCGAGCGACCGCGGTCCCAGTCGTGAACCGCCAGTCCCGTCGGCAAGGGCCGGCCGCCAGTCTCGCCCGATGTATGGGCGGTCAGGCTGCGCTTCAGTCCCGCACGACGCGGATCGCCTTTCGGAAATTCGCCGACGACATCGCTATAGGTCATGTCGGCGCGTCCGTCCGGCCGCAGGGTGATCAGAGCCAGTTTCGCCGGATCGCCCGGAACGACCCCATGTCCATCCACCAGAACCCGCGCGCCATCGATCGCGAAGCGCGGATCGCCGCTGGCGGCGACATCGAAGCGGATGGTGCCGTCGCGCTCGGCCCAGGCGTCGCCGAGGTGGAAGTGGAAGAAGCCTGGCAGTTCATAGAGGCGGCGCTTGGACAGGTCGTCCTTGTCGAGCACCAGGACCTGGGTCCCCATCTCCGGTCGCCAGGCCAGGCCTGCGGTCACCGGCATGGCGTGGGTCGCGAACACCCAGGGCTGGAGCACCAGGATCACGTGCCGGTCGGTGGCGGTGAAGTCGTGCATATAGCTGGCGCGCGGCAAAGGCACGACCTGGGCGTCGCTCAAGCTACGGTCAGCGCGCAGATGCCAGATGACGGCCTGACCGCCCGCCGACCCCACATTCCAGATCGAGCCGTCGGGGGCGTAGCGCGGGTGGGCCTGGAACGGCATGCCTTTCAAATCATCGCGCAGGGTGACGAAGTTGCGGGTCGACAGGTCCGACGCCGACAGGGCCAGCGGCGATCCCCCCTCCCACAGCGCCCAGACCTGATCGCCCGCGACCATGACGGCGGTGTTGGCGGCATTGGCGTCGTCGTTCGAGCCGATGCGGGCGCGTTCGTCGCCCTTGGTGCCGAAGCCCGGCGTGACCACGGCGTCCAGCTCCGTTTCGGTGCGGCGCTTGGGCGTGTCGGCGAACCGCGCCTCCAGCGTCGCCTGGCCGTCCTGAATGCGGAAGGCGCGCATCATGCCGTCACCGTCGAACCAATGGGTCGCCGATCCGCCTGGCCGCCGGAACTTGGCCGGTCCGTTGCGATACAGCGCGCCCTGCAACCCCGCCGGCGCCCGGCCGTGGATCAGGCGCATCGTCCGGCGTGCGATGTCGCCCTCGACGTCCTGGGTCGCCAGGGCCCAGTCGGCCTTCGTCGCGGCGACGGCGTCCAGGGCGGCGGCGGCGCGCACCATCTCGGGCGTGGCCACGGCGGCTGAAAGGGCGGCGGCGCCCATCAGGAAGGAACGGCGGGAGGGGGTCATGATCGAGCTCCGGCTTTCGTCGCTTACTTCAGGTCGATCGACTGGGTGGTCGCGCCGGCGGCCGCGAACTTGGCGCGCTCCCAAGACGCCGGTCCCATATTGCCGACGGCGTTGTTGGAGAAGGCGAAGGGCTCCACCGGCATGCCGAACGGATTGGTGTTCATCTTGCCGTCGCCGTTCAGGTCGTGAAAGGCGCGCACCGCATAGTCGCCGTCGGGCAGGCCGTCGAAGGTGATGCTGGTCTGGCCGGCGGCGACATCCAGCATGGCGACCTGAGCCGGCTGACCTTCACCGCCATAGTTGGCCTCGCTGTTGAACACGGCGACCATGATCCGGCCCTGGGGGGCGGCGCTCGGGAAGGCGACGGTCAGGTCGGCGGCGAAGGCGGGCGCGGCAACGGTGAGGGCGGCGGCGAGAGCGAGAACGGGAGTGATGGCGGCGACGGTCTTCATGACGGCTTATCCTGTGTCAGTGAGAGGACCGACGACCGGCCCTCGATGACCAGACGGTGCCGGCCTCCCTTGCCCTTCGCCACCGCACATGCGGCGATGCACGGTCGCCGTTCGCGAATGAACAGGCATGGGCGTTGGCGAAGCGCGAACGCACACCGCCAAACGCGTGGTGTCCGGTCTGCAAAAGAAAAGGCCCGGAACCTGAGTTCCGGGCCTTGGTCTTTCGTGCTCGCGACAGGAACTAGTCCAGCGTGCGCTTGATCTCTTCGACCGTGAAGCACTCGATGTAGTCGCCTTCCTTGATGTCCTGGAAGCCCTGGAACTGCATGCCGCACTCCTGGCCCGAAGGCACCTCGTTGACCTCGTCCTTGAAGCGCTTGAGCGTGTTGAGCACGCCCAGTTCCAGCACCACCACGTCGTCGCGGATGATGCGGACGCGCGCGCCCTTGCGCACGACGCCCTCGGTGACGCGGCAGCCGGCGATCTTGCCGATCTTGGAGATGTCGAAGACCTGAAGCACCTGGGCGTTGCCCAGGAAGGTTTCGCGTTGCAGCGGCGCCAGCATGCCCGAAAGCACGCCCTTCATGTCGTCCAGCAGGTCGTAGATGATCGAGTAGTAGCGGATCTCGACCCCTTCGCGCTCGGCCAGATCGCGCGCCTGTTTCGAGGCGCGGACGTTGAAGCCGAGGATCGGCGCGCCGGCCGACTTGGCCAGGTTGACGTCGCTCTCGGTAATGCCCCCGGCGCCGGAATAGACGATCCGGGCACGGACCTCGTCGTTGCCCATCTTCTCCAGCGAGGCGGAGATGGCTTCGCCCGAGCCCTGCACGTCGGCCTTGATGACCACCGGCAGTTCGCTAATCTTCTTGGAGCCCAGCTTGGCCATCATGTCGACCAGCGAAACCGAGCCGCCAGAGACCTGGGCCTTCTCGCGCTTCACCCGCTGACGGTATTCGGTCAGCTCGCGAGCGCGGGCCTCGGAATCCACCACGGCGAAAACATCGCCGGGCGACGGCGCCTCGTCCAGGCCGAGAATCTCGACCGGGACGGACGGGCCGGCTTCGGTCAGCTGCTCGTTGCGCTCGTTCAGCAGGGCGCGAACCTTGCCCCACGAACCGCCGGCGACGACGATGTCGCCGCGCTTCAGCGTGCCGCGCTTGACCAGGACGGTGCCGACCGGACCGCGACCCTTGTCCAGCTTGGCCTCGATGACCACGCCCTCGGCCGAACGATCGGCGTTGGCGCGCAGGTCCATGACCTCGGCCTGGATCAGGATGGCTTCCAGCAGGCCGTCGAGGTTCATCCGCTCCTTGGCCGAGACCTCGATGATCTGGGTGTCGCCGCCCAGGCTTTCGGCGATGACCTCGTACTGCAGCAGCTCGTTGACGACCTTCTGAGACGTGGCGCCGGGCTTATCCATCTTGTTGACCGCCACGATCAGGGGCGCGTTGGCCGCCTTGGCGTGTTGGATGGCTTCGATGGTTTGCGGCATGACGCCGTCGTCGGCGGCGACGACCAGGACCACGATGTCGGTCACATTGGCGCCGCGCGCCCGCATGGCCGAGAAGGCGGCGTGGCCCGGGGTGTCCAGGAAGGTGACCTTCTGGTCGTCCGGCAGGCGAACCTGATAGGCGCCGATGTGCTGGGTGATGCCGCCGGCTTCGCCGCCTGCGACGTCGGTCGTGCGCAGGGCGTCGAGCAGTGAGGTCTTGCCGTGGTCGACGTGACCCATGATAGCCACGACCGGCGCGCGGGTGTCAGAGGCGTCCGCATCGTCGGCCTCGCCCAGGAAGCCGGTTTCGATGTCGGATTCCGAGACGCGCTTGACGGCCATGCCGAACTCTTCGGCCACCAGTTCGGCGGTGTCGGAATCGATCACGTCGTTGATCTTCATCATCAGGCCCTGCTTCATCAGGAACTTGATGATGTCGACGCCGCGCACGGCCATCCGGTTGGACAGCTCCTGCACGGTGATGACGTCGGGAATGACGACTTCACGCGGACGGTTGGGCGCATCGGTCGAGCCGCCCTTGCGCTTTTCCTTCTCGCGTTCGCGCGCACGGCGGACCGAGGCCAGCGAGCGCATCCGCTCGGCGGCGTCGCCGTCGCCGACCACGGACTGGATGGTCATGCGGCCTTCGCGGCGCTTGGGCTCGCCCCGCGTGCGGCTGACCGCCTTGCCGGCTTCGGAAAAACGCTTCTCGCGATCATCGTCGCGACCGGCCGGACGACCGAAGCCGGCGCCGGGCGCGCGGGCGGGACGCAGAACATTGGCCTCGGCCGGCGGGGCGTTCGGGGCGGCGCGACCGCCTGGACCGGTGCGGGGACCGCCCGGACGCGCGGCGCCCGGCGCCGGACGCGGGTTCAGGGCCGAATAGCGGACGGGCTCGGCCGGCTTGGCGCCTTGCGGACGCTGACCGCCAGGGCCGGAACGGGCGCCCTGCGGACGGTCGCCTTGCGGGCGATCGCTCTGCGGGCGGTCCGAATAGGCGCGATCACCACCGCCCATCGCCTGCTCGCGGGCCGAACGGCCGCCGAAGGCCGGACGCTCGGGCGCAGCGCGCTGGGGATTGCCGGGCTTGGGCACGCGCTGGCCGAAGTTGACCACCGGACGGGCCGGAGCGGCCGGACGGGCGGGAGCGGGTGTCGGAGCCGGCGCGGCGGGCGCGGGGGTCGGCGCAGCCGCGACCGGCGCGGCAGGCTTGGGTGCGGGCTTGGCCGGGGCGGCGGGCGCAGCGGCCGTCAGCTTGGCGGCTTCGGCGCGTGCGGCTTCTGCGGCGGCCTTGGCGGCGGCGGCTTCGTCACGGGCCGCCTGGGCGGCGCGCTCGGTGGCGGCGGCCTGCTCGCGGGCGGCGGCGTCTGCAGCGGCCTTGGCGGCGGCTTCGGCTGCGGCCTTGGCGGCGTTCGCCTGGGTGGCCAGGGCGATGGCGCGGCGGCGCGCTTCCTGCTCCTCGGCCGACAGGGCGCCGCCGGCGGGTTGCGACGGACGCGGACCTTGCGGACGCGGCGCCTGAGCGGCCTGTTGAGGACGTGCGACATCGAAGCCCTGCGGGCGTTGCGGCCCGCCGGCGCCGGCGCGGCGCTTGGTCTCGACCACCACCGTCTTGGATCGGCCATGGCTGAAGCTCTGCTTCACGGTGCCGGTCGGCACCGATCCCACAACGCGCGGCTTCAGGCTCAGCGGAGCGCGCGGCCCCGTCTGGGACGGCGTGCCGCCCGTGTTGCCCTGGCCTTGGTTGGTCTTGTCGTTTTCGTCGCTCATCCGGTCGCTTTACTCGGGGCGGAAAGGCCCGCCGTCCTCATCTAATACCCATGAACGACCGTGAGCCCGTCTCCGCCCTTGGAGACAGGCCCTCGGCCGCTAAAATCCTCAGCTCGCCCCTGTAAGGGGTGCTCCCGCCGATCCGTCCTCGACACTGGGAACGTCCCAGTGAGGGGGGCGAAGCGGCCGAAATCCAGCCAGTCGTTCGACCTCGATGGTCCACCGATCGGCGCGTCCGCCCGCAAGCAGGACGGCGTGTATCGCATTTTCCAGCCCAAGGGCCAAACTCAAATCGTCCGCCGTGAACGCGCCGCAGATCTTGGCGGTCTGATGACGGGCCAGGGCGAGGATCTTTCCGCGCCCGTCGGCCGAGCCATCGGCGGCTTCCAGCACCCAGGCGGCCTTACCTGCACGCAGGCTCGCTGCGGTTTTTTCGAAGCCGGATATAAGAACGCCTTCGCGCCGGGCAAGACCCAGCTGGTCGAGACAGCGCCTTGCCAGCAGCCGTTCGACGACATCGGCCAGGTCGGCCGGGGCGGTCAATCTGGTCTTGGCCGCGCGGGTGAAGCCGTTCTTCTTGACCGCCGCCTCGACCGAGGCGCGGCTGGCTTCGACCCACAGGCCGCGTCCGGGCAGTTTCCTGCCCAGGTCGGGGACCACCTGGCCATCGGGCCCGGCGACGAAACGGATCAGGCGAGATTCGTCCATGACCTCGTGAGAGACGAGGTCCCGGCGTTCCCTATCGATCGTTGCGTCGCGCAAGCTCATATGTGGCCAGGTCTCCCATCACGCGTTCGACGGTTCGGCGTCGGACTCGTCGCCCTCGGCCGCGTCATCTTCGGCAGGCGCGTCGCCGAACACCTGGTCTGGATCGTATTCGCCCTCGGCGTAATCGCCCTCTTGCTCGTACTCTTCCGGCTCGGGCTGCGGCAGTTCCGAAGCGTCGATCCAGCCGGCGGCGACCCGCGCCTGAAGGATCAGCAGCTCGGCCTCTTCCTGAGCCAGGTTGAAGCTTTCCAGCACGCCAGGGACCTTCACCCGCTCGCCGTTCTTGACCTCATAGCCGCCGCGGATCTCGTCGGTGGCCAGGTCGGCCAGATCCTCGACCGTCTTCACACCGCCCTCACCCAGAGCGACGGCCATGGCCAAGGTCACGCCCGGCACGTCCAGAATCGCGTCCTCGACGCCCAGCTCGACGCGCTTGGCGTCCAGTTCGGCGGCCTTCTTGTCCAGATATTCGCGGGCGCGGGCCTGAAGCTCTTCAGCGGTCTCTTCGTCGAAGCCTTCGATTTCCGAGACTTCGTAAGCGTCGACATAAGCCAGGTCCTCGACCGTGGCGAAGCCTTCGGTGACCAGCAGCTGGGCGATGACTTCGTCGACGTCCAGGGCTTCCTGGAACAGGCCGGTGCGCTCGGCGAACTCGCGCTGACGACGCTCGGAGTCCTGGCTTTCGGTGATGATGTCGATCTGCCAGCCGGTCAGTTGCGAGGCCAGGCGGACGTTCTGGCCGCGACGGCCGATGGCCAGCGACAGCTGCTCGTCCGGCACAACCACTTCGACGCGACCGGCTTCTTCGTCCAGCACCACCTTGGAGACTTCGGCGGGCGCCAGAGCGTTGACGATGAAGGTCGGCTCGTCCGGGTTCCACTGGATGATGTCGATCTTCTCGCCCTGCAGTTCGGCGACGACCGCCTGAACGCGCGAGCCGCGCATGCCGACGCAGGCGCCGACGGGGTCGATGGAGCTGTCGTTCGACAGGACGGCCATCTTGGCGCGCGAACCCGAGTCACGGGCGGCGGCGCGGATCTCGATCACGCCGTCATACACTTCCGGCACTTCCTGGGCGAACAGCTTGGCCATGAAGCCGGGGTGGGCGCGCGACAGCATGACCTGCGGCCCCTTGGCCTCGGGTCGGACGTCGTAGATGTAGGTGCGGATCCGGTCGCCGATGTTGAACACTTCGCGCGGGATGGACTGGTCGCGGCGCATGACGCCTTCGCCACGGCCCAGGTCGACGATGGTGTTGCCGTATTCGACGCGCTTGACCGTGCCGTTGACAATCTCGCCGACGCGATCCTTGAACTCTTCGTACTGGTTGGCGCGCTCGGCCTCGCGGACCTTACCGGTCACGACCTGGCGGGCCATCTGCGTCTGAACACGACCGAACTCGAACGGCGGCAGATTCTCGACGTATTCCTTGCCGACCACCGCCTCCGGATCGCGCTTGGAGGCGTCCTTCAAGCGCACCATGGCGCTGTCGTTGAACTCTTCCAGCTCGTCTTCCGGCATCCAGTCGTCCTCGACGATGGTGACGTGACGGGTCAGCGACAGTTCGCCGGTCTTGTGGTCGATCTTGGCGCGGATGTCGTGGTGCGCGCCGTAGCGCGACTTGGCGCCCTTCTGGATCGCTTCTTCGATCGCCTCGATGACGATCTCGCGCTCGATGTTCTTCTCGCGAGCGACGGCGTCGGCGATCTGCAGCAGTTCGAGGCGGTTGGCGGAAATACCGGTGACGGCCATCAGGCGTTGTCCTCAGAAGGGGTCGTGGTGTCGGTTGTCAGGTCGGACGCTTCCCCTTCGGGAAGGCCGTCGTCTTCGGGTTCGCCGCGTGCGGCGCGAATGGCGGCGCCCCGTTTCATCAGGGCGTCGGTCAGGACCAGCTTGGCGTCGGCCAACCAGTCGAAGGGGATCAGGGCGGTGTCGTCCTCGCCGTCCAGATCGATCAGGACGTTGCCGTCTTCATAGCCGGCCAGCACGCCCTTGAACCGCTTGCGGCCCTCGATCATCCGGTCGGTTTCCAGACGCGCCTCCTCGCCCTCGAACAGGTCGAAGTCGATGGGACGGGTCAGGGGCCGGTCGATGCCGGGCGACGACACCTCCAGCATATATTCGCCGGGGATGGGATCGGCGGCGTCGAACACTTCCGACACCGCGCGGCTCAGCTTGGCGCATTGTTCGACCGAGATGTCGTGGTCGGACGGCCGCTCGGCCATGATCTGAAGGCGCTGGCGCTTTGAGCCGGTCATCAGGCGCACGCGCACGACATCCAGGCCCAAAGACTCCGCGATGGGGTCGATCAGGTCCAGCAACTGGCGATCCTGGGCGGTTCTTGCGCGCAAGCGACGAGTATCCAAAACAAAAGCGGCGGTCCGCCCGGGCCGCCGCTTGGAACGACGCCGTTGGACGCCGGTCTAACGATGTGAGCGCCCATATAGGCGCTTCACCTTCGCTTGTCAGCCCCTTTCGAGGCGGTCGCCCTCAGAACTCCTCCCAACCGTCTTCGACGGCTGCGGCTTGAGGCTTGGGTGCGGCGCCGCCTCGGCCGATGACCTTCAGGGCGGCGGCCATGTGGCTGCTAGGCTTGGAGACCGGCGCAGGGGCGCGAGCCAGCGCGGGCGCAGCGGCGCGCGACGGCGAAGACCCGACGCGGAACTGGGCGACCGAGGCCTGCAGGCTTTCCGCCTCCTGGGCCAGCGAATGGCTGGCGGCGGTCGATTGTTCGACCATGGCGGCGTTCTGCTGGGTGACCTGGTCCATCTGGTTCACCGCCGTGTTGACCTCGGCCAGACCGACGGCCTGTTCCTGGGCCGAGGCGGCGATTTCGGTGACCAGACTGTCGATCTCGGCCACGCGATCGACGATCCGTTGCAGGGCCTCGCCGGTCTCGCCGACCAGTTTCACGCCCGCGCCGACCTGGCCGGCGGAGGCCGAGATCAGGGTCTTGATCTCCTTGGCGGCCTCGGCCGAGCGCTGGGCCAGGGCCCGGACTTCGGAAGCGACCACCGCGAAGCCGCGACCGGCCTCGCCCGCGCGCGCGGCCTCGACCCCGGCGTTCAGGGCCAGCAGGTTGGTCTGGAAGGCGATCTCGTCGATGACGCCGATGATCTGGTTGATCTCGCTGGACGAGCCCTCGATGGCCTGCATCGCCTGCACCGCATCGCGGACGATGACGCCCGAAGTCTCGGCGTCGCCCTTGGCGGCGCGTACCACGTCAGACGCTTGCCGCGCGCCGGAGGCGGTCTTGTTCACCGTAGCGGTGATTTCGTCCAAGGCAGCGGCCGTTTCTTCCAGCGAGGCGGCCTGCTGTTCGGTGCGACGCGACAGGTCGTCGGCGGCCTGCGAGATTTCGCCGGCGCCCGAGCGGATGCCCGAGACGTTGCCGACCACCACCGAAACAGCCTGCTGCAACTGAGAAATGGCGGCGTTGAAGTCGGTCTTCAGCTGAGCCAATTTAGGGTTGAACTCGATGTCGATCCGGTGGGTCAGGTCGCCGTTCGACATGGCCGACAGGCCTTGGCCCAGGGCCGCGATGGCCTGGGCGTCCTCGGCGGCTTCGCGTGCCTTGTCCGCCTCGCGTTCGGCGCGTTCCTGCTCGCTGAGCGACCTTTGCGACACAGCCTCGGCTTCCAGCCGATCCTTCTCGATGGCGGCGTCGCGGAAGATGGCCAGGGCGGCGGCCATCTGGCCGATTTCGTCGCCGCGCGCCACGCCGGGGATGTCAGATCCTCTGTCGCCGTCGGCCAGACCGCGCATCCGGCGGCCCAGGGCCACCACGGGCATGGACACCGACCGGCCGATGAACCAGCCGGCCGCCCCGGCGGCGCACGCGACCAACAGCGCCAGACCGCCCAGTGTCAGCGCCGCCTTGCCGACAGCGGCGGCGATCTGGTCGGTGTAGACGCCGGAACCGATTACCCAGCCCCAAGGGGCAAACCCCTTCACATAGGAAATCTTCGGCGCTGGCTCTTCCTGACCGGGTTTATCCCACTGGTAATCGACAAAACCTTCGCCGTCCTTCTGAACGACCGACACGAACTCCTTGAACATGAGCACGCCGTCGGCGTCGGTCTTCGCGCTCAGGTCCGTGCCGTTGAGGGCCGGTTTCATCGGATGCATCACCATGGTGGGATGCATGTCGTTGATCCAGAAATAGTCGTCCTGGCCATAGCGCATGGCGCCGACTGCGACCTTTGCCGCGTCCTGAGCCTGTTCGCGCGTCAGGCGCCCGGCCTGCTCTTCGGCCTGATAATGGGCGACGACGCTGTAGGCGATCTCGACGGCCTTCTTGGTCCTGTCGGCGATGTCGTCGCGCATCACCTTGTTGACCTGAAACAGGCCCAGCCCGGTGACGATCAGCAGACCCGCTATGGTCACCAGCGTGAGAAGGTTGATCCGGCCGCCGATCGACAGGGTTTTCATGTGACGTTCCGATATTGAAGTCGAACCATCACATTTCGGCCAAGGATGTTAATTTTGGCGAAACGCCGCCGCTAGGTAGAAACCCGTAATGACGGCACGTTGCGACAAGACGTCTTCGTCCCGTCGAAATCCGGCTTCGTCACGCGTCCTTTGTTTAACGGCGTATGAACTCCAGGAAGACCGGCGTCGTGTCGCCCAGCTTCTTTTCTTCGTAGCGGGTCACGACGTGGTCGGCGGGCGGGACAAACCAGTCCTGGTCGGCTGGACCCATTCGCTCCAGTCCCGGCGTGCGGTTCAGCCGTTCCAAAGCCCATTCGGCGTAATCCAGCCAATCGGTGACGAAGCGCAGGGTCCCGCCGGGCTTCAGGATGCGCGCGAAGGCCTGGGCCGTCTCGTCCTGCAGCAGGCGGCGCTTGTTGTGGCGCGCCTTGTGCCAGGGGTCGGGGAACAGGATCAGAACCCGGTCGATCGAGGCGTCCGGCAGGGCGTCGACCAGGTCGCGGGCGTCGTCGGCATGGATGCGGACGTTCTTCAGTCCGCCCTCTTCGACATGGCGCAGGGCCGAGGCGACGCCGTTCAGGAAGGGCTCGCAGCCGATCACCAGGGCGTCGGGCCGCGTCGCCGCCTGGGCGGCCATATGTTCGCCGCCGCCGAAGCCGATCTCCAGCCAGACCTCGGTCGCCTCGGGCATCATCGTCTTGGGATCCAGCGGCCCGGCCTTGGGATCGGGCACGGCGATCTCGGGCAGCAGGGTCTCCATCAGCGCCGCCTGGCGGGGCTTGATGGGACGGGCCTTGATGCGGCCGAACGATCGCAGCGGGCGGTCGAGATGGGGGTTTTCGTCCTCGGGACGGTCATCGGCGTTCATGCGCCTGCCGTTAGCCGTCGCGGATGCAGGCGTCCAGAAGAACGCCGAAACCTTTTGACGGTAGCGGCCGAACGCCTTTCTATGCCCGTTACAAGCGGCGTCGGGGCTGACGCATCGCGGGAGAGGGATTTCGATGATCGGACATCATCTGCGGGGCGTCAGCCTCGCGGCCATCATATGCGCCGTGCTGGGCCTGTCGGCCTGCGCCACCACCGGCTCGACCCCTGACGATACGGCCGCGAAACCTTCGAAGGACCGGACCTTGGCCGCCGGTCTGGATCCCGTGACGACGCTGGATCCCTATCCCTCAACCTATCAGCCCCTGCCGCGCGAGAACTTCGCCGTGGTCGGCGCCACCGTCCTGACCGGCACGGATCGCAAGATCGAGAACGGCGTGGTCGTGGTCACAGACGGCAAGATCGCCGCCGTCGGCGACGCCTCGACCCCCGTCCCTGCCGGCTATCGCGTCGTCGAGGCGCGCGGCCGCTATGTCACCCCCGGCGTCATCGACGTGCACAGCCACCTGGGCGTCTATCCTTCGCCCGGCGTCAGCGGCATGAGCGACGGCAACGAGGCGACCAGCCCGAACACCGCCCAGGTCTGGGCCGAACATTCGCTGTGGCCCCAAGACCCCGGTTTCAACACCGCCCGCGCCGGCGGCGTGACCACGCTTCACATCCTGCCCGGCTCGGCCAATCTGTTCGGCGGACGCGGCGTGACGATCCGCAACGTGCCCTCGATCACCATGCAGGGCCTGAAGTTCCCGGCCGCCCCCTATACGGTCAAGATGGCCTGCGGCGAGAACCCGTCGCGCGTCTACGGCGGCCGCAACCAGAGCCCGGCGACGGGCATGGGCAATATGGCCGGCTATCGCGCCGCCTTCATCGCCGCGCGCGACTACAAGGCCAAATGGGACAAGTGGCGCGAGGACGGCGAAGGCGCCGCCCCGACCCGCAACCTGCAGAACGAGACCCTGATGGGCGTTTTGGACGGCTCGATCCTGATCCAAAATCACTGCTACCGCGCCGACGAGATGGCGCTGATGATGGATATGGCCAAGGAGTTCGGCTACCGCATCACGACCTTCCACCACGCCACCGAAGCCTACAAGCTGGCGCCGCAACTGGCCGCCAACGGCATCTGCGCGGCCATGTGGACCGGCTGGTGGGGCTTCAAGATGGAGGCCCTTGACGCCATAGAAGAGAACGCCGCCCTGGTTGACGCCCAACAGGGATCATGCGCCGTCATCCACTCCGACGACGCCGAGCTGACTCAGCGGTTGAACCAGGAAGCCGCCGCCGCCCTTTCGGCCGGTCGCCGCGCCGGGCTGAATATTTCCGAAGAACACGCCATCGGCTGGATCACCTCCAACGCCGCCAAGGCCATCGGCATCGCCGACCAGACCGGGTCGCTGGAGCCCGGCAAGCGCGCCGACGTGGTGATCTGGAGCGCCGATCCCTTTTCGATCTACGCCCGCGCCGATCAGGTCTTCATCGACGGCGCCCTTACCTTTGATCGCAGCAACCCCGCCTATCAGCCGACCAGCGACTTCGAACTGGGTCAGCCGGGCTATGGCCTGACCGCCGCCAACGTCACGGAAGGAGCCCGCTGATGCGCCTGTCTCACATCCTCGCGGGCGCCGTCGCGGCCCTGTCTCTCGCCGTCCCTGCCCTTGCGCAGGAAACCGTCGCCATCGTCGGCGGGCGCATCCTGACCGGCGACTCCGTCATCGATAACGGCACGGTCGTTATCCGCGACGGCAAGATCGTCTCGGTGGGCTCGGGCGGCGCGCCGTCCGGCGCCCGCGTCATCGACGCAGCGGGCAAGACGGTCGCGCCCGGTTTCGTCGCCGTAGATTCCGGCCTGGCCGGGACCGAGGTCAGTTCGGTCAGCGGCACCAACGAACTGCGCAACAGCGCCAATACGCTCAGCGCCGCCTTTGACATCTCGTACGGCCTGGACCCCTGGTCCTTCACCCTGCCGGTCGCGCGGTTGGGCGGCATCACCCGGGCGATCGTCGTGCCCCAGCATCCCGGCTCGTCCGGCGGCCATGTGCATGAGGACGAGACGGCTGGCGCCGGCGACGGCGGCTATCAGACGCCGGGCCTGTTCGCGGGTCAGGCGGCGATCATAAACCTGGGCCAAGGCTCGAACATCCTGGTCAAGCCGCGCGTGGCCATGGTCGCCCCGTTCGGCGAGGCCGGAGCCGGCATCGCCGGAGGCGCGCGCGGCGCGCAGTTCGTCCTGTTCAAGGAGACGCTGTCGGAGGTCCGCCTCTATGCCCGCAACAAGTCGGCCTATGAGCGGGCGGGCCTGCGCGACCTTAGCCTGTCGCGCGCCGATCTTGAGGCTCTGATCCCCGTCGCCAACGGGACCATGCCGCTGATCGTGACCGTCCACCGCGCCTCGGATATTCAGCAGGTGCTGCGTCTGGCGCGCGAGGAAGGGATCAAGCTGATCCTGGACGGCGCCGAAGAGGGCTGGCTGGTCGCCGGCGACATCGCGTCTGCGGGCGTGCCCGTGCTGCTGAACCCCATCTCCAACCTGCCCAGCGATTTCGAGATGCGGGCGGCGCGGGCGGAAAACGCCGCGGCCCTGAACGCGGCGGGCGTCGTGATCGCCATCAAGGGCAATGAGGGCTCGACCCACCGCGCCCGCGAGGCTCGCTACAACGCCGGCAACGCTGTCTCGCACGGCCTGCCCTACGGCGCCGCCATCGCCGCCCTGACGGTCAATCCGGCCAGGATCTTCGGCATGGCCGGGCAGTTCGGCCAGATCGCACCGGGCGCAGCGGGTGACTTGGTGGTCTGGTCCGGCGATCCGCTGGAGCCGCTTAGCCAACCGTCGGCCGTCTTCGTCAATGGCGTCGAACAGCCCCTGACCAGCCGCCCGCTGATGCTGCGCGACCGCTATCGCCAGCAGACGCCGATGCCGCCGGCCTATCGCAACTAAGGACCGCTTTGGTCTGAAGGCAAAGGGCGGAGCCGCACGGTCCCGCCCTTTTTCATTGGCCGCGTCCGCGCTAGGTCAGGCCCATGCCCACCGTGTTCTACATCGACGCCGACGCCTGCCCCGTGAAGGAAGAGGTGTATCGCGTCGCCCGCCGCTATGGGCTGAAGACCTATGTCGTCTCCAACACCTGGATGCAGGTTCCGCGTGAGCCGCTGATCGAACAGGTGGTGGTGGACGCCGGCCCCGACATCGCCGACGACTGGATCGCTGAGCGGGCGGGCGTAGGCGACGTGGTCGTCACCGCCGATATCCCCTTGGCGGACCGCTGTCTGAAGTCGGGCGCACAGGCGCTGAAGTCGAACGGCCAGCCCTTCACCCCGGACTCCATCGGCTCGGCGCTGGCGGGACGGATGGTGGGCGAGCATCTGCGGTCAATGGGCGTCGCCACATCCGGTCCGCCGCCGTTCTCGGCCGCCGACCGTTCGCGCTTCTTGCAGGCGCTGGACCAGGCCGTGGTCAAGGCGCGCAAGGCGGCGACATGACCACCGTCATCCCCCAAGACGAGCTGGAGTTTCACTTCTACCGCGCGGGCGGTCCGGGCGGGCAGAACGTCAACAAGGTCTCGACCGCCGTCCAGATGCGGTTCGATGTGAAGAACTCGCCGTCGCTGACCGATCCGGTCAAGGCGCGGCTGATGAAGCTGGCCGGCAGCCGGCTGACGCTGGAAGGCGTGATCCTGATCACCGCGGTGCGTCATCGCACCCAGGAGCGCAATCGCGCCGACGCCATCGAACGGCTTCAGGCGATGGTGGACGAGGCCTCGATCCGTCCCGTCTATCGCGTGCCGACACGCCCGACCAAGGCGTCGAAAGAACGCCGCCTCAAGGCCAAGACGACCCGCGCCTCGATCAAATCGGGGCGCGGCAAGCCTTCGCTGGATTGACGGTCAGCTCTCGGCCGGGCGGAACAGCAGGGCGGCGATCTTGTCCTCCGCGTCGAAGCCGATCAGCCATTCGGTGACCTGATTGTCGAAGGTCACCTTGAACATCTGAGCCTCGCCTTCCTGTTTGACGTATTCGACCGTCTTGACGGCGCCGAAGCCCTTGATCAGCGGGACCACCTGGGCCTCCTGCTGACGGATCTGGGTTCCGAGACCCGTCGTGAAGTCCGAATAGTCGAAGCCGGTCCCCTGGGCGCTGGCGATCACGGCGCGCAGCGCCTCTTCCGAACGGGCGATGTCGGGAGCCTGGGCGGCGGACGCCGTTGCGGGCGCAGCGGCGGGGCGGGCTTGAGGCGCTGCGGCTTGAGCCGGGCGGTCAAAGGCGTTCGGCACAGCGCCGGCGGCGGCCTGAGCCAAGGCGGGCACGGGCGCCAGCAGCACGGCGGCTGCGATAGCGGTCTTCATCAAGGTCGGCTTCATAGCGAAAGCTCCGGTCAGGTCAGATAGGGCCAGAGCGAAAGGCCCAGGGCCGCCAGGGCCGCGATGACCGCGACCGTGACTGAAGCCGCCACCCAAGCCGGAGTTCCCGACTTTTCGATGACCACCGCCGCCGGGCGCGGCGGCTCCTGAACCAGGCGCGAGATGGCGCGGGCGGCGGCGATCATTTCGTTGACCGCATCACGCGCCTGGGCCTGCGGTCCCAGCTCGCGGCGGATCCAGCGTTCGACCACCGGCTGGGCGGCCTTCCACAGATCGTGATCGGGTTGCAGCCGGCGCGCCACGCCCTCGACCGAGACCATAGTCTTTTGCAGCAGAATCAGTTCGGGCCGCAGCCGCATGTCGAACAGCGCGGTGATCTCGAACAGCTGGCCCAGGAGCCGGCCCATCGACACCTGGCTGGCGGCGCGGCCGATCACCGGCTCGCCCACCGCGCGCAGGGCCTGGGCGAAGGTCTCCACCGAATGGTGCGGCGGGACGTAGCCGGCCTCGAAATGCACGCGCGAAATCCGGTCGTAGTCGCGGCTGATGAAGCCCCACAGGATCTCGGCCAGATAGCGCCGCTCGGTCGGGCCCAAGCGCCCGACGATGCCGAAGTCGATGGCGGTCAGATGCGCCGGCGCGCTGGCGAAGAGATTGCCCTCGTGCAAGTCGGCGTGGAAGACGCCGTGGTCCAACGCCTGGACCAGGAAGGCGCGCACCACATTGTCGGCCAGTCGATCCGTGTCGATGCCCGGCAGTTCAAGCAGCGCCGGATCCGTCATGGGCACGCCTTGGGCCCACTCCAGCGTCAGCACGCGCTTGCCCACCCCGTCCCAGATCACCGCCGGCGCGGACATGTATCCGTCCTTGGCCAGCACCTCGGCCATCTCGCTGGCGGCGGCGGCCTCCAGCCGCATGTCCAACTCCAGATCCAGCGAGTTGGCGATGGTCTCGACAAAGGCGGACGGCTCCAGCCGCCGCGCCATCGGCACGAGCCGCCAGACCAGCCGCGCGGCCAGCCGCATTGAATCCAGGCCATTGGCGACCCGGCGTTCGACGCCGGGCCGCAGCACCTTGACCGCGACGGCCCGCCCATCAGCCAGGGTCGCGCGGTGCGCCTGGGCCAGGGAGGCCGCGGCGACCGGCGGGCTGAGGTCGATGAACAGACTTTCGGCCGGACGACCCAGCGACTTCTCGATCTCGCGCCGCGCCTCTTCCAAAGAGAAGGGCGGCAGGGCGTCCTTCAACCGGCCAAGGTCGCGCGCGAATTCCAGCCCGAAGATGTCGGCGCGCGTGGCCAGGACCTGGCCCAGTTTAATCGCCACAGGGCCCAGATGTTCGAACGCCTTGCCCAGCCTTTGGCCCGGCCGGCCCTGTCGCCCAGCGCGACCTGAGAACAGCTGCACGAACCGGGCGAACGGCCGCGTCCAGGCCGGCAGCAGATGGGTCACCTCGCGCGGGATCAGCGCGTCATGACGCGCCAGGACCCACAGCCAGCCCAGCAGGCGCAGGAAGGACGCAACCGGGTTCTGGACCGCGACCGTCGCGGGCGGCGGCGGGGCCGTGCGATAGATCCGGCTGGTCAGATCGCCCACCCATGATGGATGGCGGCGATCCCGCCCGACAGGTTGGTCACGGATACGCGGCGGAAACCGGCGTCCTCGATCATGCCCTTGAACGTGTTCTGATCGGGGAAGCGGCGGATGCTCTCGACCAGATACTGATAGCTGTCGCGATCCTTGGCGACCCAGCCGCCGATGCGCGGAATGGCGTGGAAGGACCAGGCGTCATAGACCTTGCGGATCGGCGTGGTGGTGGGGCGCGAGAACTCCAGGCACAGGAACCGACCGCCCGGCTTCAGCACCCGGCGCGCCTCGGCCAGGGCCTTGTCGATATGGGCCACGTTGCGGATGCCGAAACTGATCGAATAGGCGTCGACCGAGGCGTCCGGCAGCGGCAGGTTCATCGCGTCGCCGACGCTCCACTGCATCTCCGGTTCGCCGCCTTTTTGGACGCCCGCCAGGATCATCTCGGCGTTGTAGTCCAGCACGATGACATTGGCGTCCTCGCCGCCGCGCCGCTCCTGCGCCGCGCGCGCCATCCTAGAATAGCGACGCGCCATGTCGCCGGTGCCGCCCGCAACGTCCAGAATGGTCTCGCCGGGACGCGGGTTCAGCTTGGCGGCGGCGATGTCCTTCCAGATGCGGTGGACGCCCACGCTCATCAGGTCGTTCATCACATCGTAGTTGGAGGCGACGGAATCGAAAACCCCGCGCACCATCTTCACCTTCTCGCGCGCATCCACGTCGCGAAAGCCGAAGGAAGAACGATCACCCGACGAATGCGGGCCGTGGGGGGAGGCGTCGGTCATAGTCGTCGTCTAGCGCGTCGCAGCGCCCCCGTCATCCGATGAGACACTCGATCAGGCCGCTTCGGGCTGCGGCAGTTTCAAATCCTTCATCACGTCGCGCATCAGGCCGTAACAGCCGCACGACGCCGCCTCCAGGCCGTCGCGATCCAGCACCTTGACCCAGCCGCGCCCACGCTGGATCAGCGACTTGCGCTCCAGCACCGTGCCGACCTCCGACACAGTGGCGCGACGCACGCCCAGCATGAGGGCGATATCGGCTTGCGTCAGATCGATCCGGTCATCCTCGGCCCGGTCGTGAAGCATCAACAGCCAGCGGGCCAACCGTTCGTCCAGCCGATGCTGGGCGTTGCAGGCGGCCGCCTGTTGGACCTGCGCCATCAAGCCTTCGGTGAAGCGCGACAGGGCCGAGCGCAGCGTCTCGCTTTTTTGCAAGGCCTCGCCGAACATCTCGGCCGAGCAGTGGGCCGCAACGCCATCGCGTTGTGAAATGGCCCGACTGGCGGCGCGGGCGTTGAAGGGTCCGCAGGTGACCCCGATCAGGCCTTCGCGCCCGATGGCGGCGGTCTCTACCATCTTGTCATCAGGCAGGATGGTCATCAGCGACACCACGCCCTTGATCGGAAACCACACCTGATCGACCGCCTCGCCTGCGTCATAGAGCATCTGGCCGCGTGTGATCTCGCGCTCGTTCAGATGAGGTTCGATCCGCTTCCGGTCGGCCGGGTCCAGAGCGGCGATCCAGAGATTTTCCATCCTAACCCCGCTGACGAACGGCGACGCCGAAGACCGGCACGCTCTGGTCAATCAATGCCTAAGCTTGGCCATAGGTTCCCGAGAGGCTGGCCCCGTGCCGACACACCTTGCCGCCATCCATCCGGCGCCCTACGCAAAATGGAAAAAGAGGAAACGCGATGACCGACACACGGCTTGACGTAGCGGAAACGCTGAAGGATTTGCCCGCCTGGCGCGCGCATGACGGCGATCGCCCGGCCATCACGCGGACGCTGAAGTTCGCGGATTTCAACGCCGCCTTCGGCTTCATGACCCGCGTCGCCCTGATGGCCGACAAGATGGACCACCATCCCGAATGGTCGAATGTCTATGACCGTGTCGAAATCCTGCTCACCACCCACGACGCCGATGGCGTGACGGACAAGGACGTGACCCTGGCCCGCTTCATTGACGGCGCCGCCGCCGGCATGGGGGTGAAGTCGTGAGCGGGTCCGCGCGTCCCGGCCGCGTCGCCGGCAAGACCGCCCTGATCACCGGCGCGGCCGGCGGCCTGGGCGAGGCCATAGCCTTCATGCTGGCCCGCGAGGGCGCCCGCGTCGCCGTCACCGACATCGACGCCGCTCGCGCCCAAGCCCTGGCGAGCCGGATCAATGCGGAAATCCCGGACGCCGCCTTCGCCTATGCCCACGACGTGGCCAGCGAGGCCGAATGGGAAGCTGTGATCGCCGCCGCCGTCGCCGACCTCGGCGGCTTGTCGGTGCTGGTCAACAACGCCGGCGTCGGCGGCCCCCTGGCCTTTGTTGAACAGGACACGGTCGAGAACTGGCAGCGTCAGTATGAGATCAACCTGCGCTCGATCATGCTGGGCGCCAAACACGCCATGCCGCATCTGCGCGCCTCGGCTCCGGCCTCGATCATCAACATCTCCTCGATCGCAGGGCTCGCGGCCGCCCCCGGGATGGGCGCCTACAACGCCACCAAGGCGGCGGTCTGGATGTACACCAAGACCCTGGCGCTTGAGGCCGCCAAGGCCGAATGGAACGTGCGCTGCAACTCGGTCCACCCCGTCTTCATCAAGACACCGATCCTGGATCCCTTCATCGCCGTGGCCGGCGGGGACGAGGACAAGGCGCACGAGCGCCTCGCGCGCGGCATTCCCTTGAAGCGGATCGGCGAACCCGACGACGTCGCCTATTGCGTCCTCTATCTGGCGTCAGACGAATCCAAGTTCGTCACGGGGTCCGAGTTCAAGATCGACGGCGGCATGACGGCGCAGTAGGGCGCGAGCGCCCTACTGCTTTCTTTTTGGGCCTATCGCGCTTCGCGCTGCTTGAGGCCGTTGGCCTTGCTTGCCGGTGATTGATGGCGGCCATCCGGTCGTCATCCGCGCATTCGGGATTGAGGCCGCTTGCGCCATGCTGTAAGCGGCCTGTTCCGGCCTCGCGCCGGCCGACGCACCCGTAGCTCAGCTGGATAGAGTGCTGCCCTCCGAAGGCAGAGGTCACAGGTTCGAATCCTGTCGGGTGCGCCACTTTCGTTCAAAACTGAGAACTCCGCCTGAGGCGGCGTAACTCCCACCATCGCTGGACGCCAATGCTCGTAGAAGCTCGGTTCGCGAGCCGATTATGCGTGCTTCGGTCTTGCTGATGACCTCCACTCTTTGCGTCAGGGCGCGCAGGTGATCCCGCCGATAGCCGCTGGTGCGATCCCGGAGCTTGCGCCGGGCGGCAGTGGCGAACCGCGCCAAGGCGTCCGGCGTAATCGTCGGCGCCAACCGCTCGACTGACGCACTGATCCGCTCAGCGTCCGCCCTGGCCTGATCGCGGGTGCCGGAAAGTTCGGCGACCCGATCTTTCAGCGAGGCGTCATCCGGCGCCAGCAGGCCGTTCTCGATGGCTTCGTATAGGCGGTTTAGCTTGGCCTCGGCCTCGGTGGCGCGCTTACGCATCTCCGCGATGTGGCCGCGCCTCTGGTCGGCCCATTCCTCCCGACGATCCAGAAGCTGCTCCATCAGAGCCGCGAGGCGGTCCGGATCGAGCAATCGGGTTTCGAGATGGTCGATGATCGCGTCGTCGAGCTTGTGCATGGGGACGGCTAGGCCGGTGCAGCCAGTCTCGCCCATGCGGGCCTTCGTCGAACAAGCGTAATAGCGATACTGGCCGCCCGTGCTCCCCCTGCCGGTCCTGAGCGTCATGGCGCCGCCGCAGACGCCACAGAAGCAGATGCCCGTGAGCAGGTTCGGTCCCGTCGAAACACGCGGCGGCGTCCACCTGGGGTTTCGCAACGTCAAACGCGCCCGAACGGCCTCATAATCCGCCTTCGACACGATGGGCGGCACAGCCATGATAGCGTGCTCGGACTCAGGCTTCGATGCCTTGGTCTTGTGGTCGCGCGTGTTGAACCGATGCTCGCCCATGTAGGTCGAGCGGGTCAGTATCTGATGGACCGTGCCGATCCCCCAGCGCCCGCCGTCTCGTGTGCGGATATTCCGCTCGTTCAGTCGCGTGGCGATGGTCTTCAACCCCATCGGTCCTTGCGAGCCGTCGCCGGTCAGCGCCCAACGATAGATGGTGCGAACGGTCTCGGCCTGGAGCGGGTCGATCTCCAGCGTCTTCTTGATCTTGGCCCCGCGCTGCTCGGCCGCGACGATGCGGTAGCCGATGGGCGGTCGGGCGCCGTTCCAGAAGCCCTGGCGGGCGTTCTCCTTCATGGCTCGCAGGGTGTGCTTGGCGTTCTCACGGGACTGATACTCGTCGAAGAGCGTCATGATCTGGCGCATCATCATGCTCATTGGGTCGTCGCCTAGTTCCTGCGTGATGGAGACCAAGCGCACCCCGTTCTTCGCCAGCTTGCGGACGTAGAACTCGAACTGAAACTGATCGCGGAAGAACCGTGAGAAGCTGTGCACCACGATCACGTCGAAGGCGGGCGGCTTGGTCAGCGCCGCTTCGATCATGGACTGGAAGGAGGGGCGCCGGTCGTCGGTTGCGGTGTTGCCCGGCTCGACATACTCCGCCGTTGCTTCCCACCCCTTGGTCTCGCAATAGGCTTCAAGCTGGCGGCGCTGGTCAGGAATAGAGAGGTCGTTGACGGCCTGTCGACCGGTCGAAACCCTGAGATAGAGGGCGGCTCGGGTCTGAACGCCTGGGGTGATGATCTTCCCGCTCATGTCCGGCTCCTTTCAGAGGCGAGGACCCAGAACTTCGTCGAGCACCTCGCCAAGCCACGCCTCCACCGCCAGAAGCTCGGCCGGGGTGATCGGGAGATCATCGGGCCAAGTGTCGGTGACGCGGACGGCCGATTGTAGGCCAACTGGCCGGGCTTGCGGAGTCCGCTGCCGAAGCGCCTCCGGCTCTGATGACGGCTGGACATACATGCCCGCCAAGCTGATCGCGGTAGATCGACGCGCATACTCGTAACCTCTCCCTCGCAAATCTCCGGCCGTCGCTTTCTCGCAAAGCGGATCGATCCATCGATCCACGCCAAGCCCTCAGCGGCGGCGGCCGACCGGGTCAACGCCTGCGGCGCCAGCCGCAGCCCGCAGGGCGCGAAGCGGGGTTGAAGCGGGCGGACGGCGCTGCTCCCCACCACGAGAATGAGGGTCGATACGGCCAAGCTTGTCAGACAATGCCGGCGCAAAGCCTATCCTGCCCTAAACCCTCACGAGCGCTCAGTAGCCTCTGCACCGGCCGCCTTATCGGCGGCGCGGCTCAACCGAACGAGCGCCTCCGCCAGACGCGCTTCGACCGCTCTTGTCTCGATGCCCAAGTGCTCGGCGATCCGCTCCAAAGGCATTTCGGCGAACCGATGGAGGACGAAGACATCCCGGTAGCGCCGGGGCAGTCGCTGGATCGCCCGAATAAGAATCTGTCGCTCCCGGTCTTCCTCAGTAGACCGCGATGGCGGACCGCTCATCGATCTGTCCCGCTGTCGATCTCTATCGCAGCCTCCACGGCGCTCAGAAGGTCGCAAATGGCTTGATCGGCAACATCAGGTGGGAGCGGGAGGTCCGGCTTTACGCCAGAGCGCAGGGCGCCGGAGCCATAGAGCGGACTGAGCACCGCTGCGAGTTCGGCAATGCCGTCAGGGACGCCCTGGAACCCCAGCATCCGGACGCAGCGGAGCGCCTTGCTGACATCGTGACGGAGCCAGACGCGGGTCCAGTCATCAGAGAAGCCGCGATGCAGGAGATAGGCTTTGAGGCCCAGTTCAATGGCGATGGCTGAGTGATAAGCTGACTGGGTGCCAACGCGGTCGTCGTCCGTCCATGCCATTGCGTGAAAGCCTCGGGCGTTACGGACGAAGGCGATAGCTAGGCGGCGCTGGGGAGGGCATCCCCTCCACCGTCTAGATGGCATCCGCTGATGCTTAGGCACGCGTGACCTCCCGCGCAGCCGCCCGGTCGCTCAGAACATGCTGAACGGTGGAGTTTTGGAGTGTTTCGGTTAGAGTTAAGCGGAATTCGCCGACTTAGTCAACGGAATTCCGCAACTAGTCGGAGGTTTTCTCTAAAAATGATCAATCCTGCTCAAATTCGGATGGCTCGCGCCGGCCTCGGCATCAGCGTTCGAGTGCTGGCTGAACGATCCAAGGTGGCTGATTCAACAATCCACCGATTTGAGGCTGGGCGAGGTGGAATGCAGACCAGCACGCTCGAACGCCTCCAGTCGGCTCTCGAAGCTGACGGCGCTATCTTCATTTCAGCCGACGCAACGGGCGGGCCAGGGGTGAGACTAAAGGCCTGACGTTCGTTAAGGCACGACTGAGCCGGTGATTTCGCGTGTAGCGAATCGCGCTACAAATAGCTTGATTTATGTAGCATAACTCGCTACAGGTTGCGCATGGAAGGCTTTCATCGTGATCCTCGGTTGGAAGGGCAAACAAGCCAGGGAGGTCTTTGAGGGCAACTGCCCCAAAGGTTTTCCGGCTGACCTCTTCAAGCGGGTGCGGCGCAGCCTCTTCCAGTTGGATGCGGCGACGCGGCTTGATGATCTCAAACATCCGCCGGGTAACCGCCTGCACCGCCTCCAGGAGGATCGAGCGGGGCAGTGGTCGATCAGCGTGAACGACCAGTTCCGCATTTGCTTCCGATGGACCGATCAAGGTCCGGAGGACGTCGAGTTCGTGGATTACCACTGAGTGGAAGCTCAGTGGAGCGGCCCGGGATCGGGCCAGAAAGAGAGAAGTCCGCCGATGGCGACGCATGACTTCGCCAACTTCGTGGCCCCCGCGCCGCACCCTGGCGAGCACCTTCGGGAAGACTACCTGCCCGCCTACGATCTCAGCGCCGGCGCTCTCGCCAAAGCGATGGGCCTGAAGGATCGGGCCCGTATCGAGCGCCTGGTACGTGAGAAGCAGTCTATCACCGCTGATACGGCGCTCCGTCTGGCCAAAGTTTTCGGCACGTCCCCTCAGTACTGGATCAACCTCCAGACTACGCATGACCTGTCCAAGGCCGCAATCGAGGGGCGTGGCGAGCTGGAGAGGATCGAACAGCTGCACGCGCCGGCGTGAGTATGTGTCCTTCTGAGGTAGACTTGGGTGTGGCGCCACCCGGCGGCCTTCGAGGTTGCGCGGGCCTGACCAACCGGGCCAAATGAGCGGCTAGGGGAGGAAACCGTCTTTGCGTCTCAGCTGGAATGAAGTTCGCGCCCGCGCCGCTGAGTTCGCGCGCGAATGGGCCGATGCCAACTATGAGAAGGGCGAGACGCAGAGTTTCTACAACGACTTCTTCGAGGTCTTTGGGGTCCGCCGCCGCAAGGTCGCGACTTTCGAGGAGTCGGTCCGCCTGCTGGGCGAGAAACGCGGCTTCATCGACCTGTTCTGGAAGGGCGTCCTGCTGGTGGAGCAGAAGAGCGCCGGCCGCGACCTCGTTCGCGCCCGCAAGCAGGCCCACGACTATTTCCCCGGCCTGAAAGACCATGAACTGCCGCGCTACATCCTGCTGTGCGACTTCCAGTTCTTCGAGCTAATCGACCTCGACACCCGCGAGGAGACCCGCTTCGCTCTCGCCGAGCTGCCCGCGCACGTCGAGGCCTTCGGCTTCATCGTCGGGGTCGAAAAAACGGGTCTTCCATGACCAGGACCCGGTCAACATCATCGCTGCCGAACTGATGGGCAAGCTGCACGACGCGCTCAAGCCCACCTACGACGGTGCCCCGCTGGAGCGGTTGCTGGTCCGGCTGCTGTTTTGCCTGTTCGCCGATGACACCGGCATCTTCCCCGAACGGGGCATGCTGGAGACCTATCTGCGCGACCGCACCGCGCCAGACGGCCATGATCTGGGGGCCAAGCTAAACCTGATCTTCCAGACCTTGAACACTCCCGAGGATGCGGCGTGGCGCAAGGGGCTGGACGAGGACCTGAACCGTTTCGCCTTCGCGCATTCGGGCGCGTTGCAGGCCCTTCGCGTTCGGGAACCGGGTCTCGAAGTTGAGCATCACGTCATGCAGGGCGTGAAGATACCGATGCTTGATCTCGGCGATCCGCCAGATGTGCGGCCCGGTCAGGCGATCCTCGATGGTGAACTCGGATTTCGCCCCCAGGCCCAGAGCCACGGCGATCAGCGGGTGGTCCGGTGTGACGATCCCGGCGGCGGGTCGCGGGTCGGCTGCGACGATCAGGAAGGCGCGGCTTTCGCCAAGGTCGTCCTCCAGGCGCACCCAGGTGTCCACCGCGACGACCGGCGCTGCCGGGATGAGGCCTTCGGTCGGATCACTCATGACCAGGCCCAGGTAACCCAAGGCCGCCGCCGGATCGTCGGGCGCGGATTGAAGGACATCATAGGCGAAGGCGATCGCTGCTTCGCCTTCGCCGACGTCGCGCCACGCTTGCGCGAACCCCATCTGCTCACCCGGCGTCCCGCGTAGGGTCCGCGCGTCGACGGCGGCGATCAGGGGGGCGATCTCATCGGCCTTGTTGCGTCGGCGCAGGGTTTCGAACAGGGCCAGATAGGACAGGAGGTCGTTGCTGACGACGATCGCGCGGCGTAGCGCCGTCTCGGCCTGGCCCAGGGCCCCATGATTGAAGTGGAAGAGCCCCGCCAGCCGCAAATAGGTCGGGCGGTTCGCAAGGTCGGATGCCAATTCGCGGAAGAAGCGCAGACCCCGCTGCTTGATCGGCCGCTCGTTGACGAAGGCGAGGGCGAGTCGGCGGGTCTCGTCGTTGTCGCGGCTTTCGTCGATATGGCCGCTGAGCATGTCCGCCACGACCGACCAGTCGCCCCGGCGCATGGCCAGGGCGGAGACCATCTGTCGGCGTGCGACGTGGCTGTCGTCATCGATCAGGCCGACGGCGCGGTCGTAGGCGGTCTCGGCCACCTCCTCGAGCCCCTCGTCCATCGCGAAATCAGCCACGACCACGGCGGCGCGCGGATCGTCTCCTGTGGCTTCCAGAACCGTCCCAAGTCCCGGCGCGAGGTCCGTGGCGCCGGAGATTTTCAGCGCTCCAATGGCCCCGAGCGTCTCGGCCATGACCACTTCGCTTTCGGGCAGTCCGCTCGCGGCCGTGTGGTGAATGGACGCCAAAGCCGCCCAATCTCGCTCGTTGGCATGGAAGCGCAGGGCAAGGGCGACGTCCTCGGGCTCATTCGTCAGGCGGGGGATGACCTCTGCGCCCAGGGCGCGGTCGCCGGACTCGCCCGCGATCACCGCCGCGTAGCGGATCAGGACCAGGGAGTCGGGAGCAAAGGCGAGGCCTTCCCGGGCTAGGGCCACGGCGTCAGGCAACTGGTCAAGACCGTGCAAGGCCACCAAGAGGTTGACCGCCTGAGGCAGCGGCCCAAATTGCTCGCTTCACCCCGCACAGCAGGAGAGCTTTGCTACATCCATGTCGAAGGTCTGTGCGGCGAGTTTCAGACCTTCGACCGTGGTCAGATAGGGGAAGATCGTCGCCCCCAGCTCGGCGGCCGTCATGCCGTGTTTGATCGCCAGCACCATCGTCTGAATTGCGTCCGCGCCTTCGGGGGCCATGATCTGCCCGCCGAGAAGGCGGTCCGTCGTCTTGTCGGCGATCAGTTTGATGAGCCCGCGTGTGTCGCGCGCTGCCAGTGCCCGGGGCACCTGATTGAGTGCGAGCAAGGACACCTTGATATCCAGTCCGCGCGCCCTCGCCGCCGTTTCAGTAAGGCCGACACTCGCGACCTGCGGGTCGGTGAATACCACCGCCGGCATGGTGCTGTTGTCGTAGCGATGGTCATTGCCGCCGACGGCGTTGCGCGCGGCCAGCTTCGCGGCATAGGCCGCCATATAGACGAACTGGTCACGCCCGGTGACGTCCCCGGCTGCGTAGACGCCTGGGGCCGTGGTCTCGAGATGGGCATCGACGACGATCCCGCCATGGCGGGACAATGCGACGCCCCGTGACTCCAGTCCCATGCCGTCACTGTTCGGCTGGCGGCCCGTCGCGATCAGCACCTGCTCTGCGGCGATGACCTCGACCGCCGCATCCCGGTCGCGCGCCGCGCCCTTGCCGGGCGGACGGTCGCAGGTGAGTTCGATCCCGTGCTTCGCGTGCACAATCCGCTGGTAGCCGACCCCGGTGCACACCCTGATACCCTCCGCCTCCAGATAGGTCTTAAGGGCGACGCTGAACTCCGGGTCCATGTCGGGCAACAGCCGGCTGCGGCAACAGATCGTGACGGCCACGCCAAGCCGGGCGAACATCTGTCCCAGTTCAACACCGACTACCCCACCGCCGATCACCAGCAGCGACCGGGGCAAACGTTCAAGCGCCAGCGCCGAAGTGCTAGTGAGCCACGGGACGCTATCCAGCCCCGGAATTTCGGGAACGGCGGCGCGCGCGCCCATCGCCAGAATAATCTTGCCGACCGGCATCGGTGCATCATCGACGAGCAACCTGCCGTCGACAAAGCGCGCCCGGCCTTCGACATAGGTCACGCCCGGATAGGCCGGCAGCAGGTCGACATATTTCTTCTGCCGCAGACCCGCGACCAGCTCATCCTTCGAGGCCGCGAGCGCAGCCCAGTCTTCCAGCTTGAGGCTGCCCCCCAGGCCGGGAAACCGACGGGAAGCCTGGCCGGCATGAACCGCTTCAGCGGCCCGGATCAATGTCTTGGACGGGACGCAGCCGACATTGACGCAGGTGCCGCCGATCGTCCCATGGCCGACCAGCGCCACCCGGGCACCCAGATCGGCTGCGGTGATCGCGGCGGAGAATCCCGCCGACCCCGCGCCGATGACGGCGACGTCGAAACTCGCATGGCCGGATTTTTTCGCGGTACCCGAACAGCAGTCGAGGTCCTTTGCGGGCTTGTTCATCGTGCAGTCCGTTCTGTTGGGTGGGCCAGTAGTGTCATGGGTTCAGCCGACGCGCGCGTGAGTGGCCTCAGACCATCGATCCGATGTCCGAGGCGAAGCTGGGGTAGGCAAAAATCATGGCCTTGATCTGGTTGGCGGTGAGCCCCGCGCCCATGGCCATGGCGAACAGATTGATCTGTTCCTCGGCCCCCGGCCCGATCAGATGCGCGCCGAGGATCAAGCCGGTTTTCTGTTCCACCAGCACCTTGAATCCGCTCGTGGTCGCCCCGACCCGCATCGACGAATACCAGCCGGAGGTCTTCTCGAAATGCGTATCGAACTCCAGACCCTTTTCCGTCGCCGCCGTCTCGGACAGCCCCACGGTCGCGACCGGCGGCAGGGTGAAGACCACGCTGGGTATCGGCGGATAGGACACGAGCCGTGCGTCCTTCCCGGCCAGAAGGTTCTTGCCCGCGATCCGCCCTTCATAGGCCGAGACCGGGGTCAGGTTCAGCCCGCTGTCGGCACAATCCCCGGCGGCGAAAATGGCGGGATTGGTGGTACGCATGGCGGCGTCGACCTTGATTCCGCGCTTCCCGGCGTCCACCCCTGCAGCCGGCAGGTTCAGATGGTCGATATTGGGCACGCGACCGGTCGCATGGACCACCAGATCGCAGGTCAGCACCTGGATGCCGGACGGCGTTTCATAGGACACGGCGAATTCGTCGCCCTGCTTCTCGACCTTGAGGACTTTCGCCTCGGTCTGCACGTCGATGCCCAGTTCGGTCGAGGCCTCCACCAGCATCGCCACCAGATCGGCGTCGAAGGGCCCGAGCGGCCGCCCGGCCATTTCCAGAACCGTGACGGCGCTGGCTCCGGCGCGTTGGGCGATATGGGCGAACTCCATGGCGATGAACCCCCCGCCGACAAAGACGATCCTGTCGGGGCGCTCGGACAACTCCAGAAATTCCGTGCTGGTCGTCAGCAGGTCCTCGCCGGGAATGTTCAGCGTCATCGGCCGTGCGCCGGTGGCGATGTGGAAATGCTTCGCGCGCAGGGTCTCGCCGTTTAGCGTGATCGTATCGCGCCCGATGAAGCGTGCTTCGCCATGCAGCGGGGTGATTCCGGCCTTGCGGAAGCCCGCTTCGATGCGCGACGGCATGGCGTCGGTGAAGGTGCGCTTGAACGCCATCATCTCGGGCCAGTTGACCGAGGGCCGCGCCTCCAGGCCCTTGCCGGCCATGGTGTGGGCCCAGTCCACGCCTTCGGTGACGGCAATCAGCATTTTCTTGGGATCACAGCCCCGCAGCGCACAGGTGCCGCCGTAGGGCAGGCTGTCGATGCTGGCGACTTTCCACCCCGCCGCCGCCGTCATCCGGGCGACGCCGTTGCCGCCGGTCCCGGCCCCGATCACGATCAGGTCGTAGTCATATGTGTCGGTCATGTCAGTCTTCTCCATTTCGGGGGCCTGCAGCCTCTGACGATCGGCGCTGTCCGGTGGGCCGTCGATCAGGTGGTCTTCATCCGCCGCCGACGCCGCCAGACGGCATAGACCGTCAACGCGGCGAACACGGCCAGCGCGGGCAGCAGCACAACATCGAGCCAGCCCGTCAGCGCAGAAAGCCCGACGACGCCCAGCAGCACCACCAGCACCGGAGCAAAGCAGCACAGCGCCACAATGACGGTGCCGATCACCCCCATCCGCAGCAGCAGGCTGTCGGTCCCGTCCGTCTTGTCAGCCTTGTCAGCCATAACGCCGTTTGATCCTGAAGACGCGCAGCCTTCCCCGGCTGCAGCCCGAGGCCGGGATGCACGCGATGCATTGCGTTGGTGGCCTGGTCCCACCCCCATGCGGGGGGGCGGGAGCTCTGGCGCCGATGAAGGCCGTCTTGTTGCCTGCGGGGCCTAGTTTTGTACGACGCGGGCGGGATAGCCGGCATTGGTCGAGGCGGCCGCGATCTGCGCGGCCGTGGCGCGCGCCGGGTCGTAGGTGGCGCGGGCCGTCTTTGCGGCGAAGTCCACTTCGACCGAGTTGACGCCCGGCACGCTCTCCATCGCCCTGCGCACCGTGATCGGGCAGGTGGCGCAGGTCATGTGCTCAATGGCGAAAGTCGTCTGCTGCTGGGCAGCGGCGGTCGCCGCCGGACGGTTCTGTGCCGGTCCATCAAACGCGACGGCGGCACCGACGCCAGCCACGGCCACAACGGCCAGGCCGATCAGAAATGTCTTTTTCATGGGTCTTTCCTCTCAGTAAAAATAGGGAGCCCACCAGTTGAGGGTGAGCGCGATGATGACGACGGCCAACCCGAACCAAAGGGCCAGTTTCGTGGTCCGCGCCGATTGCGGGCGAGCGCAGTAGGTCCCGTCCTCGCAGGGCGGCTTCGGCTTGAAATAGACGTGCCAGAACCCGTAGCCGAGCAGGGCCAGGGTGACGGCGGCGACATAGGGTTTGTACGGCTCAAGCGCCGTCAGGTTGGCGATCCACGCCCCTGAAATGCCAAGCATGACCAGCACCAGCGGAACGATGCAGCAGGCCGACGCCAGCACCGCGCCGATCAGCGCGCCGCCCGCGATCCATCGGCCCTGCTTCGCGCCCTCGTCCGGCGTTGATGCCGGTGGCTCCGGCTCCGGTGCTGAAAACATCGATAAGTTCTCTCGATTTCTTTCTGACTGATTTCAGCGTAATCCCTGTAGTTGCTACAGACACAAGGGCTTTTTTCATGGTGCTTCAGACGGGCTTGTTGCGGGCCCAATTGGCGAAGCTGACCGGGTGCAACCTCGAAACCATCCGCTATTACGAGAAGGTCGGACTGCTGCCCCCGCCGCCTCGTTCGGCCAACGGTTACCGGGTCTATTCGCCAGACCTGACGCAGCGGTTACGGTTCATCCTGCGTGCGCGGGATATCGGCTTCTCGATGGAGGAGACCCGCTCGCTGCTGGCGCTGACAGACACCGGGACCCAGACCTGTGCCGAGGTCAAACACAAGACCGAAGTGCAGCTGGAGGATGTGCGCGCCAAGATTGCCGATCTGCGGCGGATGGAACGGATCCTCGCCAACGCCGCCGCGAAATGCTCGGGCGGGGAAGTACCGGAATGCCCGGTTCTGGAGGCGCTTACGTCAGACTGAGGGCGCAGAGCGGACCCTGGTAAGGTCTGAAATGAGTCAAATCCAGTCGTACGACCGAGATCACTAACCACTGGCGAACTTTGGCGAGGGTGGACCGCGTGGACGAAGCCGCACCTTGACTGTCCCATTTTTCTGCCTCATATGAGGGAGAGATTTGGGACAATCGCCATGGCCGAACCGCAGATCATCTTTGCCGAAGACGTTGGCCCTGCGGTGGATCAGATGGCGTTGACCGTGGACGGGCTCGTCGACGCTGTCCGCTACGCTGATGCAGAGCGGGCGCTCTGCACTGCTCATGATCCCAAAGGCTTCGATCTCATCACGATGAACGCCCGCTTGGCGAGGGCGCTGCGCGACCAGTTCGTCGGGGAGGATTGGGAACTGGATGAAACAGACAACCAGCCGGGTATCCGTAACCCGCGGCTTAAGCTGCGGGTAATTCCCTGCAACTTCGATCAGAATGCTGGAAACCGCCTCGCTGACCCGACCAACTTGCGCGAGAAAGGCACCGCGTCGTCCTCCAAGGCTCAGTGCAACAAGACGGCTTGGCTTCCTGGGCTGGAGCCGGTCGCCGAAGACGGGTCGGAGGACTACGACACGTTTGTGCTCGGCACCTATGTCGATGACGACGGCATAGTACGCGCGGAACTGTCGCGTCCTTTGAATTTCTCCTCTGGGAAGTACACCCAGTTCCAACCTCGCATCATCCTCCTGACTGGTGACGAAGATTATGCCGGCGGTGATCGTAAGCCGCGCGACGAGCCCACCGAGATCATCGATATTGCCGTCACCCGGAAATAGAGATGTTCAACCCCGAACGTGTGGAGTTGGTCCGGCGAAGGCTGGGACTGACGAAGATCGGATTCGCTCAACGTCTTGGCGTCGACAGGAAGACAATCCAGCGCTTCGAGAAAGGCGAATACGACCTTCCGGAGGCGGCGAAGGCCAAACTCCTGGAAGTGTCGGGTTACCCGGAACCATTTTTCGGGCGGCCGACGCCAGAGTATCCGAACGCGGACGCCGTCAGCTTCCGGTCCCTGCGGAGCCTGACTGCCAGCTCGCGCGACGCGGCCATGGCGGCGGGCTCCCATGCCTATGACCTTAACGACTGGATCCAGCTCCGGTACGACTTGCCTGCCCATGATCTGATCGTAGATCGCGACCTGGCTCCAGTCGAAGCTGCCCTGCGGCTGCGCGCCCATTGGGGTATCGGCAACAGACCAATCAGCAACATGCTGAACCTGCTCGAAGCTCACGGCGTTCGCGTTTTCTCGCTGGTGGAGGAGACGCGTCACCTCGACGCTTATTCACTTTGGCGCAACGACGAGCCCTATGTTTTCCTAAACACGCTGAAAACGGCAGAACGCAGCCGTTTCGACGCGGCCCACGAACTGGCCCACTTGGTCATGCACCGCCACGTTGGGTCCGGGCATCCAAGCGCTGAGGCTGAGGCTGATGCGTTTGCCTCTGCGTTTCTGATGCCGCCGGCAGACCTGAGAGCAGAACTTCCGAGGGTAAGAAGCCTCAACGATATCATTGTGAAAAAGAGGCGGTGGGGCGTTTCGGCGGCCGCCTTGGCCTACACTCTGCATAAGGCTGGTAGGATCAGTGATTGGACCTATCGCGGCTTTTGCATCGAACTAGGAAAGCATGGCCGTTCGTATGAGCCGAACCCAATGCCTCGGGAGGTATCGCAGGTCTGGACGAAAGTTCTGACTGACCTCTGGCGACAAGGTGTGTCCGTCTCGCGGCTGGCACAACAGCTTGATCTGCCGGAGCGGGAAATCAACGCGCTTCTATTTGGAATAGCGGCGCCGCCGGTCACCAACGGGCCGGGTGAGGTATCCAAGCTGCGCTTGGTGAACTGACTAAAGATGCTGCGCCCCCCACGGCCGCTGTCAGCTTGCACCTGGCGTCACGCGCGCACGGGCGGCTAGGCATCGGCTTTCTTGCGGCGTTTGAGCTTCGATGGCGCGGCAAGCAAGCCCGCCGTCATTTTCTCATAGAGGGCGAACAGGTGTTCCACGCGCTCGCGGTCGCTGTCGAACGGTGCCCTGCGGTAGAGGCGGTCGACAGCCTGATCCAGCGCCCGGTGAGCGCGGCGCAAGTCGGCCGGCATGACGTCGGGGTCGTAAAGGTCTGCCAGGATGGTCCCCGGATGAGCGTCGCGGGCGTCAAGGATCGCCTGGCCGAATTCGAGGCTCAGCCGGTTGTTCATGATGTGGTCCATCATCCACATCGCGGTCTCGGCGATGCGGGCTGGAAACTCGTCGATCTCGACGCCGTAGAACTGGTCGACGTCGACCTTGGATAGGGCAGTGGCCTCAAGGTCGCGCTGGCCCGTGGGATAGAGGGCCTTAAGCACCTCGATCTCAAGCGCGCGAAGCTCTCGATAGGCGATAATCAGGAAGTTGCCGCAGCCGCAGGCCGGGTCGAACAGATTGAGAGCAGCGAGGCGATCCTGGAACGCCCGGAGGGCCGCCTCGCGCCCGCGCCGCAGGCCCTTGATACGGGACAGCTCGGCCCGGAGGTCGTCGAGAAACAACGGCTCGATGACCTTCAGGATATTCTTTTCGGTCGTGTAGTGGGCACCCTTCCCGAATACGCAGGTGGGAAGTCTCCGTCTCCGCCCAGTTGTAGAGGGCCCGTCCGGCCTTTTTAAAGTGGTCATCGCTGTCGCTGTCTCCGAGACTTTCGAAAACGATCTCCCTGTAGCGTTCCCACTCATCGATCAGGCGCGCCTCGTATTCCTCTATCTCGCCCGCGATCAGCAGGTCTTCCCGCGCCCAGGCCGATCTCTGCTCGAAGGCCCGATAGTAGTCGATAATCGCCTTCTGCAGGCGCGTGGGCGACACGTCGATGTCGCGCAGTTGAACGACGAAGAGGCGGGAATCGTTGGCTACGTCGATCGCGCCATCCGGATGCTGATTGCCGAAGGTGATGGGCAGGCTATCGACGCGATACTCATCGGCGATGACCATCATCCGATCCGAGACCTCATACCCGGTGACCGCTTGAGTCCGCGCCCCCGTAAGGAGAGCGATCATGACCCCCGACCACCAGCCCTCCAGCCGCTCGAACACGACGCCCCTAGCGTCCCGGCGCACGGTTCTGAGGTGTTGGTCCATGACAAGCTGCGGGATCGCATCAATCCGTGGCGCATCGTCGAAGATTACGATCCTGCGGAAAAAATCCCCGCGTTCCGCCTCGGTTAGCGCCTCCAGAGAAGTCCGGATCGCCACCAGCGCTTTTCCCGTGCTTGCGGCCAGAGCTCCCATTGCGGTCTCAGCTCGCCCGGGGCCGTCCAGCTCGTCCTCGGTGAAGCCTTTCAGATAGGAGTCCGGGCCGATCGTGGCGGTGGTGAACAGCGCGAATTCGGCTGCAGAGCCAGCCCTGCCGTCGTTTTCATAGTGGTTGAGCCAGACTCGCACCGATTTCCAGAAGTCCGCGTCCAAGTCGGTCAGCCGCGTGCCAGGCGCCCGATGCTTCAGCGAAAGGAGCGATTTGGAGCCGGAGCTGTCATCGAAATCGAGGTCGTCGCTCTTTTCGATCAGAAGGTTCGTCGTCTCTGGAAGCGCCAGGATCCGCAATAGGGCCAGACGTGGCTGGTACATGAAACCCAAGGCTGAAGCAGCCGCCGAATAGGGTGAAGCCTCCGTCATATCCCCCTCCGAAACTGCCTCGCCACCCGTGAGGGACTGCCCGTCCCAACCTATCATTCTGGCAGCTCCAACTGTAACCATAACGTGCAGCGCGATCTGTCCGAGATCAACCCAAACTGCGGTATTTCACTTGGTCAGCTACCCCGGCCTCATGCACGGGACGCTCAGGCTCGCTTGGATGCCGATGTGAGCCCCCTCCCAGCACCGAAGAGAACGCAATCAACACCGTCAGTCTGTGATTTGGCGAGTTCATTTTGCGCAGCAAGGGATTGTGGCCAGGCGCTGATTGAAGACGGCAATAAATGGATGCCGCGATGCGTGACGTGCAGCCCATCCGGAAGAGGTGGCAGCCCCCGATCCACATCGACGAAGGAGCTAGGCTTCGGAGGCCGCCGCACCCTCCTGCGCTCTCCTTCGAAAGCAGACACTCTGAATCGCCGCAACGAGTCAGAAGCAGTCTGACCACGCGCTAACTCATACTTGCCCGCATCCAAGCGGAGCTGCACCGATCGACAGGTGTGATCTTTTAGGCTTCTGCGCTGGGCACTGACCAGCCTCGAGCTGAGATTCCATATCGCCGCCCCATCGCACTAGGAGCGTCGAGATGCACACCACCCAGCCCGCCCTCATGTCGGTTCAGGCGTTCTGCGCCTGGGCCGGGATCGGGCGCACGAAGGTTTACGAGGAAATCGAGGCGGGCCGTCTTCAGACGGTGACGCTCGGCCGCCGCCGCCTCATACCGACCGCCGAGGCGGAGCGGTGGCTGGATCGGCTGCTGGACAAGGCGGCCGCCAAGGACGTTTTGTCGTGAAACGCGCCAGCAAACACGGGCCGGTTCGCACAACCTATGACAGCCCGGAGATGTCCGAGGCCATCGACTGGTTCATTCGCCACGGTTATCGCCCCTATCGGGTTTCCGCCCATCAACTGAAATGGCGAAGCCTGAGCTATTATCCCAGCACCGGCACCGTGCGACCGGATGATACGCCCAGCGTGAAGGTCAAAGGCCTTGCCGCACTCGAACAGGCCATGTGCGACATTCTCGGCGAACAGACGCTCCCGCTTGGGATGGAGTCGATGCCGCAAGACGCCATTCGCTCGACCACTGACCGCACACTCGAATTGTGAACCGCTTGACCATGTGCGATTTTCGCGGAGGCGGATCGGTTATTCCCGTCTGGTCTGCCCCTGCTCTTCATCTGCACACGGACTAAACTGCGGCTGATCAGCTACTCCCACTGCATCAGCATTCCCTGCTTTCTGATCTCCCTGATTTGCGCCGGAAGAACCATTCAAATGGAATGGTCGTCCGGCCCGTATCGCCTAGGTATTTTCGGTCCTGATTGTCCTTTGGCAATCAATGGCCTGACCTCATGGCGCCTCCGGTTTTAGGGGCCAAGCCTCCGTTTTGCTATCCGGGGACAGCGTCTCACCATCGAACTTTCAACGCCGCCAAGTCCCGTTCCACCCGACCAGCGGCCAGATAGCGATCATCATAAAAAGGCCTTCCGTCAGCCGTGAGCGTGATGGGCCAGTCGGGATGACGGGCAACTTCGGCCCCACGCCGCGCACTCAACGCCCGCGACGATCCCGACCGCTGGCCCAGAACCAATCCAGCCTGTTCGCAAGGCCGATTGATCAAATTGGTAGCAAGGATGTTGCCCTTGGTGCGATCCCATATCGGTGTCGGCTCGTCGGGATTCAGCCCCTTCGAGACATACTGGAACAACTGCCACTGGGCTTGAACATCGGAGTGGCGGCGGACGTTGCCTCGGGACAGGTGCACCGTTTGGATCGGCTGCCCTTCGGCCTTCGTCAGGGGCGCGATGCCCGTCACGGTTTTGACCGCGCGCATAGCCCATGCGAGGCAATCGGCCTCATGCCATCGCTCCAGGCTCATGAGGACGTGGCTGTGATCGCCCAACTTACGACCATTCTCACGAACCCAAACCCAGGCTTCCGGCAGATCACGTTCCCGACGCCATTTCCGCATCAGTTCCATAAAGGCCTTGTGAGCGGACCACGCCGCAACGCCTGACAGGCCGACAGAGCCCCACGACACCGTCAACATCCAACTCAGCACGGAGCCGGTGCCCAAGGAGTGTCGGGGTAGTCTGGCCTCGGCTCTCGCTCAGGCTCGCGCCATAAGCCTACGGGAGTCTCGCTGGCCGGCCGCTGCTCGCGCCATGAAGGCGATCCATGCCGAACCACCCGCCTTTGTTTTGGCCGGGATGCTCTTGGGTGCGATGCGTGGTCCGCGATCATTTTCGCCCTTGCCGCCGTACGCCAGGGCGCTGGCCGCCTTGGCGGAGGGACTGCTTCAATCGTCGCCCGTCGATATGGACTCACCGTCAGGCCGGAGCAGGTCGAGGTAGTCCATGCTCAGAGCCACCGCCAACGTCACCACCATCTCGACGGTCGGGTTCCTACGGCCCGCCTCAAGCGAAGACACATAGAACTGGCTGGTCTCGGCGCGTTCGGCCAACTCCTCTTGAGTCAGGCCCTTTAAAATCCGCGCGCGGCGGACGTTTCGGCCCACCAGCGCGCGAATATCCATTCGCCGAGCGTGGCGTTATCGGCCAGGTCGCGGTAACAACTATAATTGTTATTCGTCGTCGGAGGGGACATGAGAAGACTTATGTTAGGCGCGGCTTTGTGCCTGCTGACGCCGCTGTCTGGATGCGCAGACGGAGCATCGAAAGACCCTCCGGCAGAGATTGCTGAAGCGTGCGTTTCGACAGCGTTAGGCAACGGTGTTCTTTATGCGCCGGAGTGGGTCAAGCCGATGATCGGTGCGACCTCGGCGATCTCCTGGGAGCCGTTAGCGGATAGGAAGGTCATCTTTCGCAGCGACACGACCAACCCTCTCAACGGGGACGTCAAGCAGGTGTCAGTCCTATTTGCGCCCACGACTTCGCCAGCGAAAACCGAGGCCTACTGCAAAGGCTATTACGAGCCGATCCTAGTCGACGTGGATGGAATGGAAGAGAGCCCTGACGCCCTTAAGCGGCAACTCTGGCACCCGCATGAGATGGGATTGTCGCACTACAACGGACGAGTTCCGCAAGGCGTCCCGTTGACGTTGGAGTACGCCCAATGAACGGTCGGATCGACAGCCTCGAACGTCTGGCTCGGCTGCATCAAGATGGGGTGCTGACAGACGCCGAGTTCGCTCTGGAGAAAGCGAGACTGTTGGGCGGTGACGAGCCGAGATCGTCAGAACTGCCGCAATCGCCAGCAGCCATGCCGGAAGTAGCGGCGAACGCAGTGAACGCCGTCGGGCCAGATGACAACGACCTGCTGGCCCCGAGCCGATGCGTTATGGCCGCTACATAGCCGATGGTTCGAGCGCCTCGGGCCGTTGATCGTCCGAGGCGCGGCCTCGGACGCAATGCTTCGCCCAATCCTCCATCATGGCGCGGCGGCGTTCCAGAGCGTCGCCGCGCCGATAGGCCTGCTCGGCCTGATCGCCGATGCTGTGGGCCAATGCCTGCTCGGCGAGTTCACGAGGATAATCGGTCTGGTCGCCCGCCCAATCACGAAAGGCGCTGCGGAACCTTCGGCAGCAGTTGATCCATGTGGCCCGTCCATCGCGCCGGGTTCTCCCCGGTCCGCCAGCCCTGAGCCTTGGCGGCGTTCAGCACCTGTTCGATGTAGCCTCGGGCCATTTTCGCCGTTTCGGCCTTCACCGACCAGATCGGCTTTAGAACCGCCAACACGTCCTCGGTCGTCACGCCATCGACCCGGATGTCTCGCAGGGCGGCCGCATGGACGGTCAGCGCCCGCTTCCAGCGTTCGAGACTTTTGGGCGAGCGGAGCTCAGCCGACCCGTCATTCGCGGCCTTAGCGGGCCGCGCGTCCAAGTGCTGACCAACGGTATCGGCCTGATCGACGCGAGCTCTGTCTCGCCCGACCACGCCGTGGCCACCGATCCGGCCGAGGCCAATCGTATCGAGATCATCCGCGGGCCCGCGACGCTGGTCTATGGCGGCTCGGCCATCGGCGGCGTGGTCAATGTTCTGGACGATCGCATTCCCACCGAGATCCCCGAGGGCGGCGTGTCCGGCGTGGTCTCCACGCAGGCTTCCAGCGTCGATGACGGCCGCAGCGCCTTCGGACGCGTGACCGTCGGCAGTGGAAACTTCGCCTTCAATGTCGATGGGGTGAAGCGCAAGACCGACGACTATGACATCCCGGCTCCGGCCATTTCCGCCAGGCGCGCCGCCGCCGAAGGCCTTGCGCGCGAGGACACCGGAACCCAGCCCAACAGCTATACGGACCTGGAAGCCTGGGGCGTCGGCGGTTCCTACATCGGCGACAAGGGCTTCGCCGGCGTTTCCTACAAGAACACCGACAGCGAATACGGCACGGTCGCCGAGGAATCGGTCTTCATCAAGCTGAACCAGAAGCGGTGGGACGCGCGCGGCGAATACCGTTTCGACAGCGGCCCCTTCTCGGCCCTGCGCGGCTCCTATGGCCATGCCGACTATACTCACACCGAGTTCGAGGCCGTGGGCGAGCCGGGCACCATCTTCAACTCCGATGGTTGGGAAGGCCGTGCGGACCTCGTCCAGCGCGAACGCAACGGCTGGAACGGCGCAGTGGGCGTCCAGGCCCTGTCGCGTAACTTCCAAGCGATCGGCGAGGAGGCCTTCGTGCCCAGCGTCAAGATCGACGAACTGGGCCTGTATACGGTGCAGCGGCTGGACCTCGGCAACCATGGTTTCGAGGGCGGCCTGCGCTATGACCGGCGCGAACTCAGCGGTACGCCCATCGGGGGCGCAAGCGAAGTCACGCGTGAGTTCGACAACTGGTCGGCGTCCGCCGCCGCCTTCATCCGCCCGGCCGCCGGCCTGTTCCTGGGCCTCAGCCTGGCCCACAATGAACGCGCGCCCAGCGAGGTCGAGTTGTTCGCCGACGGCGTCCACATCGCCACCGCCGCCTACGAGACCGGCGACCTCACGCTGAACTCCGAGAAGGTGACGACGCTGGAGGGGACCGCACACTATGACCGCGGCCGATTCACCGGCGATCTGCACGTCTATCACTCCTGGTATAACGGCTTCATCGACGAACGGCCGACGGGCGACCAGTTCTATTTCGAGGAAGAGGACGAGTTCTTCCCCATCTATCGGTTCGTCCAGACCGACGCGAAGTTCTATGGCTTCGAGCTGGAAGGCGCCTATGCGCTTTGGCAGGACGGCGATCGCAAACTGTCGCTGGAAGGCGCGGCCGACTATGTCCACGCCCAGACGGACTTCGGGCCTGCCGCGCGGATCCCGCCCTACTCCGTCACCGGACGTCTGGCCTGGACATCGACCAGGTTCGACGCCAGCGCCGAGGTTCGCCACGTTGGCGAACAGGACCGGGTCGCCAACGAATTCGAACTGCCGACCGACGACTACACCTTGGTCAACGCTTCGGTCGCGGTCCGCCCCTTCGCCCAGCAGAACGTCACCCTGTTCGCCGAGGCGCGCAACCTGACGGACGAGGAAGCCCGCGAACACGTGTCCTTCCTCAAGGACATCGCCCCTCTGCCGGGGCGCAACCTTCGGGTCGGCGTCGCCTACCGCTTCTGACGAACATCGAGAGCCTTCGGCGCAGCCTTGGTTGCGCCGAAGGCTCACACGCGTCGGCGAACGCGAACCGCCTCCGTGCGTTGATCGCCCATGACCGACAAAGAACCCCGCAAAGTCCCGATTGGCTACGAAGACCGGCCCGACAAGCCGACACGCGGCGCCTTTCGCATCACGGCTCTCGCCATAGCGGCCGCAGCCGTCGTGTTCCTGACTCTGATCGCGGTCGTCGTCATGCGAAGCGGCGGGATCTAGGGGCTCACGGCCTTCCGACCTGTTTCAGGACGTGGCTGGCTGTACGTCCGCCCCAAGCGCCTGAACTTTTCACCAGCCCGCGAAGTCGCCAGCCCGCGCAACCCCGCGGCCACCGGCGGGGAGGCTGTACTAGGGGCCGGAAGAGATGATTGACTTGAACACCGCCACTGCGGGCGAGCTCGATGGCGTCGAACTTTTGCGTGGCCATGGCTTTGAGATTGTCCGCTATCGTGAGGAACGCGGTCTGTTCACCAGCCTTCGCCAGCTCGACGGAGTGCCAGGTCTGGCCCAAAAAACTGATGGCATCGAGGCGCACCTTTACGTCGAACCCGGCGACGCCAGCGAGGCGATGTATTCCATCAAACGGGTGTTCGTAACCTCGGTGACGTGACGCTGCCGCATGGATTTCTATCTGTTGGAATGCTTGGGCAGGTTCGGTCTTCAGGTCCACGGCAGTTTGGCCGCGTCTCGGCCTCTGACCGCACGGCAGCAGAAAGCCCCACGGCTTTTGGCGGTGGGGCTTTTTGTTATTCTGGGTGCGGGAGTAGGATTTGAACCTACGACCTTCAGGTTATGAGCCTGACGAGCTACCGGGCTGCTCCATCCCGCGGCAAACGGTAGTGTATCGAGAAGGAAGAACGGTTCGAGAAGGACCGCGATAGCGGTGTTTGTTCATCATCGGCTGTCCGCCTGGTAGACCCGGCGGCGACCTACTCTCCCGCGCCTTGAGACGAAGTACCATTGGCTCTGGAGGGCTTAACGACCGAGTTCGGAATGGGATCGGGTGGGGAACCTCCGACATAGCCACCAGGTCAACCAGGGGGACAGCGGATGATGAGAAGACATTGTCTGAGATCGTTCTGGTCTGAACGATCATCGAATGAGTTTTGCTGAGAAACGATCAAACCGATCGGATTATTAGTACCAGTAAGCTTCATGGGTCGCCCCACTTCCACACCTGGCCTATCAACGTGGTAGTCTTCCACGATCCTCAGCGAAGCCTTGTTTTGAGGTTAGTTTCCCGCTTAGATGCTTTCAGCGGTTATCTATTCCATACTTAGCTACCCTGCTGCACAGCTGGCGCCATGACAGGTACACCAGAGGTATGTCCATCCCGGTCCTCTCGTACTAGGGACAGATCCTCTCAAGCTTCGAACACCCACGGCAGATAGGGACCAAACTGTCTCACGACGTTCTGAACCCAGCTCACGTACCACTTTAAATGGCGAACAGCCATACCCTTGGGACCTGCTCCAGCCCCAGGATGTGATGAGCCGACATCGAGGTGCCAAACTTTGCCGTCGATATGGACTCTTGGGCAAAATCAGCCTGTTATCCCTAGAGTACCTTTTATCCGTTGAGCGATGGCCCTTCCACTCGGGACCACCGGATCACTATGGCCGACTTTCGTCTCTGCTCGACTTGTCAGTCTCGCAGTCAGGCGGGCTTATGCCATTGCACTCGACGACCGATTTCCGACCGGTCTGAGCCCACCATCGCGCGCCTCCGTTACACTTTAGGAGGCGACCGCCCCAGTCAAACTACCCACCACGCCATGTCCCGGGACCGGATAACGGCCCTCGGTTAGACGTCAACGACAGTAAGGGTGGTATTTCAAGGACGACTCCACCAGAGCTGGCGCCCCGGTTTCATAGTCTCCCACCTATCCTACACATACGGTCGCTAACGCCAAGGCGAAGCTATAGTAAAGGTTCATAGGGTCTTTCCGTCTGACCGCGGGAACCCCGCATCTTCACGGGGAATTCAATTTCACTGAGCCTATGCTGGAGACAGTGGGGAAGTCGTTACGCCATTCGTGCAGGTCGGAACTTACCCGACAAGGAATTTCGCTACCTTAGGACCGTTATAGTTACGGCCGCCGTTTACCTGGGCTTCAGTTCGACGCTTTCACATCTCCCTTTAACCTTCAGGCACCGGGCAGGCGTCAGACCCTATACGTCGCATTGCTGCTTCGCAGAGCCCTGTGTTTTTGCTAAACAGTCGCTACCCCCTGGCTTGTGCCACTCAGTCCTGCTTGCGCAAGGTGAGTCACGCTTATTCCGAAGTTACGCGTGCAATTTGCCGAGTTCCTTCAGCATAGTTCTCTCAAACGCCTTGGTATGCTCTACCTGACCACCTGTGTCGGTTTCGGGTACGGTCTCTGCTGGAGTTATTTCCTGGGACAACGCCCCCGCACACACAATCCAATAAGTGGGTACGAGTTAAGCCATCCGTCACTTCCAGCTGGTGCAGGAATATTTACCTGCTTCCCATCGACTACGCTTTTCAGCCTCGCCTTAGGGGCCGACTAACCCTGCGCAGATTAGCTTTACGCAGGAACCCTTGGTCTTTCGGCGAGAGTGTCTCTCACACTCTTATCGTTACTCATGTCAGCATTCTCACTTCCGATACCTCCAGCCAGGCTCACGCCTGACCTTCACCGGCCTACGGAACGCTCCGCTACCGCTTGCAGTAAACTGCAAACCCATATCTTCGGCGCACGGCTTGAGCCCCGTTACATTTTCCGCGCAGGATCGCTTGATCAGTGAGCTGTTACGCTTTCTTTAAAGGATGGCTGCTTCTAAGCCAACCTCCTGATTGTCAAAGCAATCCCACATCGTTTCCCACTTAGCCGTGACTTGGGGGCCTTAGATGATGGTTAGGGTTGTTTCCCTTTTCACGACGGACGTTAGCACCCGCCGTGTGTCTGCCCGATAGTTCTCTTGGGTATTCGGAGTTTGGTTAGTATTGGTACCGCTCGCGCAGCCCGCAACCATCCAGTGCTCTACCCCCCAAGGAATTCGTCGGACGCTCTACCTAAATAGATTTCGCGGAGAACCAGCTATGTCCAGGTTTGATTGGCCTTTCACCCCTATCCACAAGTCATCCCAGAATTTTTCAACATTCACGGGTTCGGTCCTCCAGTTGGTGTTACCCAACCTTCAACCTGCTCATGGATAGATCACCTGGTTTCGGGTCGTCATACGTCGAACTTAGCGCCCTATTCAGACTCGCTTTCGCTGCGCCTACACCTAACGGCTTAAGCTTGCTCGACACATGAAGTCGCTGACCCATTATACAAAAGGTACGCCGTCACCGCGCTTGGCGGCTCCGACTGCTTGTAGGCTTCCGATTTCAGGATCTGTTTCACTCCCCTTGTCGGGGTGCTTTTCACCTTTCCCTCACGGTACTTGTTCACTATCGGTCGTAGAGGAGTACTTAGGCTTGGAGGGTGGTCCCCCCATGTTCAGACAGGATTTCACGTGTCCCGCCCTACTCGAGTCTCTTGCTGTTTGATGACTACGGGGCTTTCACCCACTATGGCCGACCTTTCCAGATCGTTCGTCTTTATTTCACAAGAGCACTGGCCTGGTCCCGGTTCGCTCGCCACTACTACGGGAGTCTCGGTTGATGTCCTTTCCTCCGGGTACTGAGATGTTTCAGTTCCCCGGGTTCGCTTAATGAAGCCTATGTATTCAGCTCATTATACCTTTCAACAATCCGCCAATCGCTGCCCCGAAGAGCAGAGTTGGAAGACTGTAAAGGTGGGTTTCCCCATTCGGAAATAACCGGATCAAAGGGTGCTAGCGCCTCCCCGGTTCTTATCGCAGCTTGCCACGTCCTTCATCGCCTCTCTACGCCAAGGCATCCGTCAGAAGCCCTTCAACGTTTGATCGTTTCTCAGCAAAACTCATGCTTGGTTTATTCCGCCCGACTGGAAAGATGCCGGGGGACCAAGCCTGATTTTTGTCAGACAATGTCTTCTTCTCGAACAGGACCTCAAAGCTCAGGGGAGCCGGTCACGTTCTTCCTTTACGATATCAATGCCAGCCGACGAGCGCCGACGAGCAATTCTTGATGCAATCACAAGATCCTGGTGGAGCCAGACGGAGTCGAACCGACGACATCCTGCTTGCAAAGCAGGCGCTCTACCAACTGAGCTATGGCCCCATTCCGAGGAACGGTGCGAAGCCCAGGAGAGCTGTCGGCGATGCCGTCTTGAGGCTGAGAACCCCCAGCGAACCAGAAGTCCTGGTAGGCCCGGGCAGACTCGAACTGCCGACCTTACGCTTATCAGGCGTACGCTCTAACCACCTGAGCTACGGGCCTATGGCAGCGACAGCCGGGTCATAGACACCCAGGCTCGCGATCGCGTCACCAACTCAACGACCCGTATGGTCGAGGCGTCGATGACGAAAGTGGAAAGAGAAACGGAGACGGCGGCGTTCCGCCGTTTATTGGAGCCTCAATAGACAGTCTCGTGAGAGACGGCCTGGAGAAGCATCCTTAGAAAGGAGGTGATCCAGCCGCAGGTTCCCCTACGGCTACCTTGTTACGACTTCACCCCAGTCGCTGACCCTACCGTGGTCGCCTGCCTCCTTGCGGTCAGCGCAGCGCCTTCGGGTAGAACCAACTCCCATGGTGTGACGGGCGGTGTGTACAAGGCCCGGGAACGTATTCACCGCGGCATGCTGATCCGCGATTACTAGCGATTCCAACTTCATGCCCTCGAGTTGCAGAGGACAATCCGAACTGAGACGACTTTTAAGGATTAACCCTCTGTAGTCGCCATTGTAGCACGTGTGTAGCCCACCCTGTAAGGGCCATGAGGACTTGACGTCATCCCCACCTTCCTCCGGCTTAGCACCGGCAGTCCCATTAGAGTTCCCAACTAAATGATGGCAACTAATGGCGAGGGTTGCGCTCGTTGCGGGACTTAACCCAACATCTCACGACACGAGCTGACGACAGCCATGCAGCACCTGTGTCCTAGTCCCCGAAGGGAAAGCCACGTCTCCGTGGCGGTCCAGGCATGTCAAAAGGTGGTAAGGTTCTGCGCGTTGCTTCGAATTAAACCACATGCTCCACCGCTTGTGCGGGCCCCCGTCAATTCCTTTGAGTTTTAATCTTGCGACCGTACTCCCCAGGCGGATTGCTTAATGCGTTAGCTGCGTCACCGAAATGCATGCATCCCGACAACTAGCAATCATCGTTTACGGCGTGGACTACCAGGGTATCTAATCCTGTTTGCTCCCCACGCTTTCGAGCCTCAGCGTCAGTAATGAGCCAGTGTGTCGCCTTCGCCACTGGTGTTCTTCCGAATATCTACGAATTTCACCTCTACACTCGGAGTTCCACACACCTCTCTCATACTCAAGACACCCAGTATCAAAGGCAATTCCGAGGTTGAGCCCCGGGATTTCACCCCTGACTTAAATGTCCGCCTACGCTCCCTTTACGCCCAGTAATTCCGAGCAACGCTAGCCCCCTTCGTATTACCGCGGCTGCTGGCACGAAGTTAGCCGGGGCTTCTTCTCCGGGTACCGTCATTATCGTCCCCGGTGAAAGAATTTTACAATCCTAAGACCTTCATCATTCACGCGGCATGGCTGCGTCAGGCTTTCGCCCATTGCGCAAGATTCCCCACTGCTGCCTCCCGTAGGAGTTTGGGCCGTGTCTCAGTCCCAATGTGGCTGATCATCCTCTCAGACCAGCTACTGATCGTCGCCTTGGTGAGCCTTTACCTCACCAACTAGCTAATCAGACGCGGGCCGCTCTAAAGGCGATAAATCTTTCCCCCGAAGGGCACATTCGGTATTAGCACAAGTTTCCCTGAGTTATTCCGAACCTAAAGGCACGTTCCCACGTGTTACTCACCCGTCCGCCACTAACTCCGAAGAGTTCGTTCGACTTGCATGTGTTAGGCCTGCCGCCAGCGTTCGCTCTGAGCCAGGATCAAACTCTCAGGTTGAGTTGACTTCTGACCTAAGCATCGGACCGACCGAAGTCGTCCTTGGCATTAGTTCTACGTATTTTATTGACGAGTTCCCACGTCATCGATCCGAAGACCGACGCATGGTATCTTTTCAAAAAAGACCGCAGATAGTCAGTGTCGTATGATGACCTCTAGGGTCATCGCAAGAACACCGCCGCCTGCGTTTCTCTTTCCAAATCAACAATGTCAAAGACCTGGAACCTCCGGAGAGGCCCGACCGTTTAACGCCGTGTCGTCGGCGGAGGCGGCGATTTAGAGAACCGCAAACCCCGTGTCAACCGCTCTTTTCAGAGATCTTTCGGAGAGAAGAGCGAACCCTTCAGACCGCAAGAAACCACCGGAGGAAAGCGAGGCTTACCTCTAAAAACCCGTCGGCGATTCGATTGGAGCGCGGAACCTAGTTAAACCAACCGATGAAAGCAAGAAGTTTTTCAACTCTTTCTTTCGTGGGACCTTGGAGATTTTCATCCCCGCCGCCCCGCCGGCCGGCCCGTTTCCGAGCGAGGCGGCTCTATACGGAGACGTGGATTTGTCAGCAAGCGGATTCTGATGATGCGGGGGAAGTTTCTCGCAGACTCATGATCGTCGATCAGGAATCGCAGTCCTCGAGCCTATTCGGGGCCTGCAAATCCGGGCGTTTCGCCGTTTCAGGCCCCGCCGAGACGCGACATCAGTTCCGGATCCTGCTCAGAGGCCGCGACCTCATCATCGAAGGCGCGCTGGGCGTCCGCCTCTTCCGAGAAGGTCGCCGGGTCGGACAACCGCAAGCTTGAGACCGCGTAGACATCGCCCTTCAGCTCGAGCGTGACGCCGCTGCGGGCGTGGAGGATGCGGGCGTCCATCGTCATTGGGCTGGTCTCCTGTTCCGATGCAGAACGCACCAATCGGCCGGATGGCTCTCCTCAATCGCCAGAAAGACCGTCGGCGAGGCGCAAACGCAGCTCTTCGTCATCCAGGCCCTGCACGACGAGCATCTTCGAGCGCGACTGTCCGCCGCGTCCCAGGCTGACCAACGACTTCGGGACGCCGAGACTTTTGGCCAGCAGTCGGATCAGGGCGTCATTGGCCTCTCCCTCGATCGGGCGAGCGCGGACGCGCACCTTGAGCACAGGTCGACCCTCGACGTCGCTCGTCCACCCATCGATGCGGTCGGCCGCAGCGCCGGGCTGCAGCCGTACAGGCAAGTTCGCCATACGGTCCTCTGCGGGCAAGAAAAAGGGCGCGGCTCCGATCGGCGCCGCGCCCTCTTCAGATCGATTCGACCTGGGCCTAGCCCAAGGCGGCCATCAGTTCCGGCACCACCGTCTTGTAGTCGCCGACCAGACCATAGTCCGCGACCTGGAAGATCGGGGCGTCCGCGTCCTTGTTGATGGCGACAATGGTCTTGGAATCCTTCATCCCGGCCAGGTGCTGAATCGCGCCCGAGATGCCGATGGCGATGTAGAGCGCCGGGGCGACCACCTTGCCGGTCTGACCGACCTGATAGTCGTTGGGCGCATAGCCGGCGTCGACCGCCGCGCGCGAAGCGCCGATGGCGGCGCCCAGCTTGTCGGCGAGCGGCTCCATCACGGCATGGAACTCTTCCGCCGAGCCCAGGGCGCGACCGCCCGAAACGATGATCTTGGCGGCGCCCAGCTCAGGCCGGTCCGACTTGACCATTTCCTCGGACACGAAGACCGTCTTGGGCGCATCGGCGCCGGCGACGCTCTCGACCGCAGCCGAACCGCCTTCGGCGGCGGCGGCGAAGGCGGTCGGGCGCACCGTGATCACCTTCTTGGCGTCGGCCGACTGGATCGTTTCCAGCGCATTGCCGGCATAGATGGGGCGCACGAAGGTATCGGCCGACACCACCTCGATGATGTCCGAAATCGGCGCCACGTCCAGCTTGGCGGCCAGACGCGGGGCGAAGTTCTTCCCGTCCGTGGTCGCCGGCGTCAGGATGGCGTCGTAGCTCCCGGCCAGCGGCAGGACGGTCGCCTCGACCGCCTCAGCCAGCATCTTGCCCAGACCGGCGCTATCGGCCAGCAGCACCTTGCGGACGCCCGCGATCTTGGCGGCGCTATCGGCGGCGGCCTGCGCCCCCTGCCCCAGAACCAGGACATCCACATCGGACGAGAGGCCCAGCGCGGCGGTCACGGTCTTGTGGGTGGTGTCGCGAACGGTCGAACCGTCGTGATCGGCGATGACGAGGACAGCCATATTACAGCGCTCCCGCAGACTTGAGCTTGGAAACCAGTTCGGCCGCATCGGCCACCTTGACGCCGGCCGACCGTTTGGGCGGCTCGGTGACCTTGATGACCTTCAGACGGTCGGCGACATCGACGCCGTAGTCGGCGACCGCCTTCATGGCGATCTCCTTCTTCTTGGCCTTCATGATGTTTGGCAGGGAGGCGTAGCGCGGCGTATTCAGCCGCAAATCCACCGTCACCACCGCCGGCAGTTCGGCGGCGATCGTCTGCAGGCCGCCATCGACCTCGCGCGTGACCGTGGCCTTGCCGGCATCGATCACCAGCTTGCCGGCGAAGGTCGCCTGGGGCCAGTCCAGCAGGGCGGCCAGCATCTGGCCCACTGCATTGTTGTCGCCGTCGATCGACTGTTTGCCCATCAGGACCAGGTCGGGCTTTTCTTCCTCGACCACCGCCTTCAGCAGCTTGGCGACCGCCAGCGGCTCAAGATCCGTGTCCGACTGGATCAGCAGCCCCCGATCCGCGCCCATGGCCAGCGCCGTGCGGATGGTTTCCTGCGCCTGGGTCACCCCGATGGAGACCACGACGATTTCCGTCGCGGTGCCGGCGGCATGGTGTTCCTTGCCTTCCTTCAGACGAACCGCCTCTTCGACGGCGATCTCGTCGAAGGGGTTCATGCTCATCTTGACGTTGGCCAGATCGACGCCCGACTGATCCGCCTTGACGCGGGCCTTGACGTTATAGTCGATCACCCGTTTGACGGGGACGAGTACCTTCATGGGTCTATCCGTGAAATCGCCTGAATGTGTGGGCAGGACATGGAGCGGTCGCGAAGGCCTGTCAACGTAACGTGGGGTCAAGCTGCGGCTTCGATCCCTATCCAACGGACCACGAGATGAAGCGTTTCCTGACCTTTCCCCGCCTGGCGATGATCTTCTTCGGCCTGTTCGGCATCACGGTCGTCGGGATTTTCGCCTTGCAGGACTACTGGGTCGCGCCCGGCAAACGCTGCGAGGCGGCGGGCAAATGGTACGACATGGAAAGCCGCATCTGCGCACAGCCTATCTCCATCGCCCAGATCACCGGCCGCCCCAATGGCGTGTCGCGCGCCGAGGCTTCGGCCGAGAAGAACCGCGAGCTGGTTCGGATCGAACAGGATCTCGCCGCCCAGGGCCGCGCCCGCGCCGCAGAGGCCGAGCGTCAGAAAGCCGCACTGGCGGCGGCGCGTCCCGCCGCCTGACCGGTTTCGCCTAGCGGGTCGCGCCGGGCTTCCATTTGATGTCGCTGGCGCCGTTGGCGTTGGCCCGTCGCGCGGCGACGAACAGATGGTCGGACAGGCGGTTCAGATATTTGACCGCCTCAACATTCACCGCCTCACCACTTTCGATCAGACGCACCGCCTCGCGTTCGGCCCGTCGGCAGACGGTGCGCGCGACATGCAAATGGGCCGACAGTGGAGCCCCGCCCGGCAGGATGAAGCTGTCGAGCGCTTTCAGGCTCTCGTTCATCCAGTCGATTTCCTGCTCCAGCCGCACAACCTGGCTGTCGACAATGCGCAAGGCCTCCCAGGCCGGCGGCGGGTCCAGAGGCGTGGCCAGATCGGCGCCCAGGTCGAACAGCTCATTCTGGATCCGGCCCAGCATGGCGTCGATCCGGTCGTTCTGGCCGCTGTTCAGCCGGGCGACCCCGATCACCGCGTTCAGCTCATCCACCGCGCCATAGGCCTCGACCCGGGCATCGCTCTTGGACACAGGCGCGCCAGACGCCAGCCGCGTGCGACCGTCATCGCCCGTGCGGGTGTAGATCTTGTTCAGCGTCACCATGATCAGGCCCCCTGCGTCGCCTTCCACATCATGCCGACGACCAGCAGGATGACGGCCACCGCCTGAAGCCCGACGCGCAGGCGCATCAGCTTGTTGGAATGGCTGCGCGCATAGTCCCCGCCCCGAAACAGCGAATAGAGGCCGAAGCCCAAGGTGATCGTCACGGCCAGGATCGCGAGGATGATCAGAATGTCGAAAATCTGCATGCCGCCGTTCTAGACCCGGATCGCCGTCACGCGCCAGCGCAGCGCATCGAACGTTCTGCTAGCGGGTTTGAGGCTCAACTGAACGGGCTTCATCAACCAAGGATATTTTTCTGATCCAGCTAAGCCATTTGGTGACGATTGCGGCTTAGGTTGGCGCCATGACTGATCGCGCCGTTCGCAACCTGGAGCTTTTGAGGGGCTCGGCTTCCACCGCTCGCGTGCTGAACCTGCTGCGCGTCTGGGAAGAGAATGGCGACAGCGCTTTCGACGGCGCCGTGCGCAACCCCGATTGGGCCGCGCGCCCGATCTTCCGCACGGCGGCTCTGAACCGCGCCCTCATCATCAAACATCGGCTGCGGCGAAACGAAACCGACCTGTTCAACGGCCGACGCCAGGTGGCCACCAAGGTGGTGATGCCGATCGACGATGCGGATTTGAAGACCGGCGGCCGATACGTCTTCGTTAATCAGATCGGCTTCGAGCGCGTCATGATGGAGGCGTTCGGCGTTCCCGCGAACCATCCCGACATCGAGACCCTGCGACTGATCGACAAACTTCCGTCGCTGGATCCGTTTCTTCTGCGAGAACAGCTTCGACGTGGCGGGTTGGATCCCGCGCCCTGCTACTTCTCCATCAGCGACAGCGATCTTCAGCGAATGCTGACCTTCGTGCGTAACGAAATCGAACCGCTTGTGACGCTGAGCTTTGGCGGCGACACCATCGCGGTAAACTCGGATTCGGCCGGGCGGATGGCGTCCAAGATCCTGTCGAACACGCCGGGCGATCAGCTGGACGCCCTGCGGCTGACCTTGCGTCTGGCTCCCGAGCAGTATCAGGAGGGCGTTTTCTGCTGGAAAGGCTTCCTCTATTACAAATGGACGCTCGCGGCCCTGCTGGGAGAGGTCGCCGCGGTCGCCGAGGCTGTGCGCACCATCAAGCCGGTCGGCAAGGTGGACCACGCCGCGAAGGAATACCTCACCCGAAGCCGCGATGTGCTGCGCGGTCGCATCATCAAGACGTGCGACGAAGTCAGCCGCACCCTGCGCATCTATGACGACGCCTACGCCAAACTGACCCAGGAAGGCCGCCCGATCGCCTTCCGCGACTTCCTGCTGGACGCCCCGTCCATGTTCTCCAAACTCGGCGACCAGCTGGGCGCCGTCCAGCACATCGTCAGCTATTGGCGCTTCCGTTTCGGCCCTTCGGCCGCTCCGGTGAACGTCGAGGAGTTGATGGACATCTTCATGGACTTCGAAACCGGCCTGCTGGGTCGCGGCGAAGTCCCCGATGACATCGGAATGATCGCCGCCTAGCCCGATCCTAGTGCGCGGCGTCCCAGTTCAACGCCGCGCGGGCGTCCACCACCAACGGCACCGACAACGCCACGGCAGGATCCGACGCGTTTTCCATCACGCGTTTGATGACGGCGATGGCGCGGTCGGCCTCGGCTTCGGGCGCTTCGAACACCAGTTCGTCGTGGACCTGAAGCAGCATGCGCGTGCTGAGGCCGGCTTCGGTCAGGGCGGCGGGCATGCGGATCATGGCGCGACGGATGATGTCGGCGGCCGCGCCCTGGATCGGGGCGTTGATGGCGGCGCGCTCGCCGAACTGGCGCTCGGCGCCGGACTTGGAGTGGATGGCCGGGATGTGGATTCGGCGGCCGAAGACGGTGGAGACGAAGCCCGTCTGGCGCACCTCGGCCTTGGTCTTGTCCATATAGGCGCGGATGCCCGGGAACCGTTCGAAATAGGTCTTGATATAGGCCCCCGCCTCGCCCTGATCGATGCCCAGCTGATTGGCCAGGCCGAAGGCCGAAATACCATAGACGATGCCGAAGTTGATCGCCTTGGCGCGACGGCGGGTCTCGGACGGCATGCCCTCGACCGGCACGCCGAACATCTCCGACGCCGTTGCGGCGTGAATATCGAGCCCCGCCTTGAAGGCGCGCTTCAGCTCTGGGATGTCGCCGATATGGGCCAAAAGGCGCAGCTCGATCTGGCTGTAGTCGGCGCTGATCAGGATATTGCCGGGTGCGGCGATGAAGGCCTGGCGGATCTCGCGGCCGGTCTCGGTGCGGATAGGAATGTTCTGCAGGTTTGGATCGCTGGACGCCAGACGGCCGGTGGTGGCGGCGGCCAGTTGATAGCTCGTGTGGACGCGATCAGTCTTGGGATCGGCGGCCGCGGTCAGGGCGTCGGTATAGGTGCCCTTCAGCTTCGACAGCTGGCGCCAGTCCAGGATCGCGCGCGGCAGATCGTGGCTGAGCGCCAGTTCCTCCAGCACGCTGGCGTCGGTGCCCCACTGACCCGAGGCGGTCTTCTTGCCGCCCGGCAGGTTCAGTTCGCCGAACAGGATCTCGCCGATCTGGCGCGGCGAGCCGATGTTGAAGGGGCGTCCGGCGATCTCATGGGCCTGGGCCTCCAGCTCGGCCATGCGAAGGCCGAACTCGCTGGACAGTCGCTTCAGCCGGTCGGGATCGATGCGAACGCCGTTCAGCTCCATGTCCGCCAGCACCGTCGGCATGCCGCGCTCCAGCGTCTCATAGACGGTGGACAGGCCCTCACGCGCCAGACGGGGTTTCAGAATCCGCCACAGCCGCAGGGTCACATCCGCATCCTCGGCGGCATATTCCGAGGCGGGTTTCAGCGCGACGTGCTTGAAGGATTTCTGGCTCTTGCCGGTCCCCGCCACGCTCTTGAACGGGATCGGCTCGTGGCCCAGGTGCAGGCGCGCCAGCTCGTCCATGCCGTGCCCGTGCAGTCCGCCCTCCAGCACATAGGAGATCAGCATCGTGTCGTCATAGGGCGCGACGCGGATGCCCCGACGCGCCATGACGGCGATGTCGTATTTGGCGTTCTGAAGCACCTTCAGGACTGACGGATCTTCCAGCAACACCTTCAGCTTGGCCAGGGTCGTGGGCTTGTCCAGCTGATGGAACGGCTCGGGCGCCTCTCCCGCTTCGCCAAAGAGACCGCCTTCGCCGGCCTGCGGCTCGTGCTCGTGCGTCAGGGGAATGTAGCAGGCCTCGTTCGGCCCCACCGCCAGCGACACGCCGCACAGGCCCGCGTGGGTCGCCGACAGCGTATCGGTCTCGGTGTCGAATCCGACGACGCCGACCTCGGTCGCGCGCGCGATCCAGCGATCCAGCGCCTCTTCGGTCTGGACGCATTCGTAGGCCGCGTGATCGAAGGTCTGGACCTCGGCCGGGCCTTCGACGACCTGGCCGTAGCGAGGGGTCGCGACGGGGGCGGTCAGGTTCGGCGCACGCTTGGGCGCGAAGGCGGAAACGTCGCTGGGCCCGGCCTTGCCGTCGCCGACGCGGCGCTGCAGCGAGCGGAACTCCATCGTCTCCAAGAAGGCCGACAGGATCGCGGGATCGGGATCACGCACAGCGAAATCGTCGATCGCCTCGGGCGCCGGCGCATCGCAGGTCAGGCGCACCAGCTCGCGCGACAGACGGATCTGATCGGCGAAGTCGATCAGGGTCTGGCGGCGCTTGGGCTGTTTGATCTCGCCGGCGTTGGCCAGCAGGGTGTCCAGATCGCCGTATTCGTCCAGCAGCTGCGCCGCCGTCTTCGGTCCGATGCCTGGCGCGCCGGGGACGTTGTCCACACTGTCGCCGATCAGGGCCTGCAGATCGACCATCTTCTCAGGGCCGACGCCGAACTTTTCGAACACCTCAGGCTCGGCCAGACGCCGGTCCTTCATCGGATCCCACATCACGACGCCGCCGCCGATCAGCTGCATCAGGTCCTTGTCCGACGAGACGATTACCGCCTCGCCGCCTGCATCGCGCGCCTTGCAGGCGTAGGTGGCGATCAGGTCGTCGGCCTCATAGCCGGGCAGTTCGACGCAATGCACCCCGAACGCCGCCGTCGCCTCGCGCACCAGCGGAAACTGCGGGACCAAATCCTCGGGCGGCGGCGGGCGATGGGCCTTGTACTGATCGTACAGGGTGTTGCGGAACGTCTTTTCCGAATGGTCGAAGATGGCCACCAGATGGGTCGGGCCATCGGCGCCCTTCATGTCCTTCAGCAGCTTCCACAACATGTTGCAGTAGCCCTGGACCGCGCCGACCGGCAGGCCGTCGGACTTGCGCGTCAGAGGCGGCAGGGCGTGATAGGCGCGAAAGATGTAGGCCGAGGCGTCGATCATCCACAGCCGCAGCGCAGGGCCGTCCTGCGTCATCGGGCGTTCGGTCTCTGGATTTTCGGGCGCAGTCGTCTCGGTCATCGCGAGAACATAGGGCTCCAACGCCCCCGCGTCAGCGTCAGAATTCGGTCCAGCTCGATCCGGGATCGCGTTGACCCGGCTGGGCCTGCTGCTGACCCCAGGACACGACCATGAAGGCCTTGTGGCTGCGGATGCGATAGGTGCCGATCATCGGCATGACGGCGCCCAGCGGCGCACCGGTCTTGGCTTCGTAGAGGAAGCCGGAAAACTCGGCGACCCCGACCCGGTCGCGGTGGCTGTAGACCGACAGTTCCGGCAGAGAGACGACGTTGAAGGTCTCGTTGATCGGGATCCGCATCTCGGGAATGCCGAAGACGCGCCGCATCTGCTCCAGCGACAGGGCGCCGGCGCGGATCTCGAACACGGCGTTCGCCTCGTCCTTGTTGCGGGCCAGGCTGAAACCGGCGTCCGAGATCGCGCCGCGTATCGCGCTGACGGCGTAGCGGGTGCCCTCGCCCTGGAAATAGGCGTCGTCGATGAAGACCGAAGCGCCCGTCGGCAGCGGCAGGACCAGCCCCTCGACCGCCCGGTCCGAGGCGCGCGCCAAGAGCAGCTGCTCCGTCGCCGTGCGGCCGGTGTTGCTTTCGGTGGTCGAGGCGCAGGCCGACAGCACGACCGCCGCAACCGTCAGCAGAGCCGCCGTCCGCGCCGTCATCACCAGGCGCCGACGTTCGGCATGGAGGCCCAGGGCTCGGCCGGCGCCAGCGGCGCGCCTTCCTGAAGCAGTTCGATGGAGATGCCATCGGGCGAGCGGACGAAGGCCATGTTGCCGTCGCGCGGCGGACGGTTGATCGTCACCCCGCCGTCCATCAGCTTCTGGCAGGCGGCGTAGATATCATCGACCTTATAGGCCAGATGACCGAAGTTGCGGCCGCCCTGGTACTCTTCCGGATCCCAGTTGAAGGTCAGCTCGACCTCGGGGCAGCGTTCCGCCGCCGACTGTTCCAGATTCTTGGGCGCGGCGAGAAACACAAGCGTGAACCGGCCCGCCTCGTTCTCGGTGCGGCGCACCTCCTGCAGACCCAGGAGATCGCAATAGAAGTGCAGCGAGGCGTCGATGTCCTTTACCCGGACCATGGTGTGCAGATAGCGCAAGGCTCGTCTCCGTCCGAACAGCGTGTCAGCCGTCTATAGACCCAACCGCCGCAACACCGCGACTGAACTGAGGTTACGGTCTCAGTGGGCCTCGGGCGCGCGGGCGGCGGGGCTCAGATATTCGTTCTCGTCGTGGGCCTGGGCCGACAGGACGAAACGCCGGTCGCAATAGCCGCACTCGATGAAGTCGTCCTCGCCCATGTCCATATAGACCAGCGGATGGCCCAGGGCCCCGCCGCCGCCGTCGCAGGCCACGCGTTTGGTCGAGACGACGATCTCTTCGGGCGGCGGGATGATGGCGTCGGAATGGCGGGGAGGCATGGTCCGGTCCGGGTCTGAAAGGCTTGCGCGCTTCCTAGGCGGCGCAGGCCTGAAGGTCAAACCTCGGCGGTCCGGCGACCCAGCAGCCGGTTCAGCATCGCCTTGCGCTTCTTGAACAGCGTCAGGCCCAGACAGGCCGCGCCGACCCACAGACCGATCTCGCCGATCAGCAGCAGGGCGGCGCCGGCGATGGCGGCATGTGTCATCTCGATCTGATCGGTCTTGCCCGCCAGCAGCGCCAGTCCTCCACCGATGTAGCCAATCGCGCAGACCGCCATGGCGACGAAGCCGATCAGGCGGGTGCGGGTCAGAGGCGTCTTGACTTTTTGAACGGGGGTCATGGCGGTCTCCATCAAGTTCAGTTGTCTTTATGACAAGCAAGCTAGACACGCAAAATGCTCAAGTCAAGCACCATTGACACATGGATAAGCCTGCTTGTCTGATGCTGTCGGCAAGACAGGTTGGCGATTGCGATCCCTCGCCCTACCTATGCCGCTCGCCGTCCCGTCCGAGTGAATAGCCGACCATGTCAGAGACCCCCGCCCTGCCCGACAACGCCATCGAGGTGCGGGGACTGAAGAAGACCTATGCCGGCTCCAAGAAGGCCGCCCCCAAGACGGCCCTGCGCGGCGTCGATCTGGTCATTCCGCGCGGCTCGGTCTTCGGCCTGCTCGGCCCGAACGGGGCGGGCAAGTCGACCCTGATCAACATCCTGGCGGGGGTGGTGAAGAAGTCCGAAGGCTCGGTGACCATCTGGGGCCGCGACATCGACAAGGAGCCGCGCGACGCCGCCGCCGCTCTGGGCGTCGTGCCGCAGGAGATCGTCGCCGACGTCTTCTTCACCCCGCGCGAATCGCTGGAGGTACAGGCGGGCTTTTACGGCGTACCGAAGGACGAGCGCCGGTCCGACGAACTTCTGGCCGCGCTGGGCCTGTCGGACAAGGCCAACGCCTATGTCCGCGCCCTGTCCGGCGGCATGAAGCGCCGCCTGATGGTGGCCAAGGCCTTGGTCCACAATCCGCCCATCCTGATCCTGGACGAGCCGACGGCCGGCGTGGACGTCGAACTGCGTCGCCAGCTGTGGGCCTATGTCCGCCGCATCAACGAGGAGGGGGTGACCATCGTCCTGACCACCCACTATCTCGAAGAAGCGCAGGAGCTTTGCGACACCATCGCCATCGTCAACCGGGGCGAGGTGGTGGCCTGCGAACCGACGCCGCAGCTTCTGCGCCGTCTGGACAGCCGCAATGTCGTCGTGACCCCGGAAACGCCCCAGGCGACGCCGCCGGTGCTGGCCGGCTTCGAGGTTACGCCCCGTCCGGGCGGCGCCTTCGCGGTCGCCTACAAGAAGGGGCAGTCGTCGGTCGAGCAGGTCATCAACGCCGTGCGCGCCGCCGGCGTCACCATCGCCGACATCACCACCGAAGATCCGGACTTGGAGGACGTCTTCCTGGCCCTGACCTACGGCGATGCGTCGCGGGTTGATCCGACAAGGGACTAATCGATCTCGGCCAGGAATTCGAAGATCGCCGCCTTGGCCTCGGCCTCGTCCAACATGGGCGCGTGGCCGATGCCGGGAACCTCGACATAGGCCATGGTCGGGGCCGCCTTTTTCATCCGCGCGGCGATGTCGGCGCTCAGCAGATCCGAGGCAGCGCCCCGCACCAGCAGCGTGGGCTTCTTCTTCGCCAGCCGCCGGAACATCGGCCACAGGTTCGGGACCAGCGCCTTGGCCCCCGCCGCTCGGATCGGCACGGCGATGTCGGGATCGTAGTCCAGCGCGATCTCACCGTCCGGCTGCTGGCGGAAAATGCGCCGCGCGAAGGCGTCCCAGTCCGCATCCATATAGTGCGGGAACGCCACCGCATTGATCCGCTTCGCATAGGCCGCCGCATCGGCCCAGGAGCCGATCTCCACCGGCTGACCGCTGTAGGCGGCGATGCGCGCCAGACCTTCCGGCGCCACCTCCGGGCCGATGTCGTTCAGGATCGCCGCGACAACCGCCTTCGGCCGCATCGCCGTCAGCGCCATGGTGATCAACCCGCCCATCGAGGTGCCGAGGAAGACCGCTCTATCGATCCCGGCCTGCTCCATCAGGGCCAGAACGTCGCGCGCATAGACATCGGGCATATAGGTCATGGGGTCGAGCGCACGGTCCGAAAGGCCGCGCCCGCGCACATCCACCGCCAGCACCCGCCGCCCGCTCTGGGCCAGAAGCGGCGCGATGGCCTCGAAATCGGCGCTGTTGCGGGTCAGGCCATGAATGGCGATCACCGGCGGCCGCGCGACGCCGGGACCGGGCGCGTAATCCCGCGCAAAGAGCGTGAGACCATCCGGCGAGGTCCAGCGGCGTTCAACGAATGGATAGGGCGCGCTCATTGGCGATGTCCTCCGATTTTGGATCAGAGTAATTCACCAGGCGAGGAAATGCGACGGCCGGTCTTAGAGACCGACCACATCGCGCACGAAGGCATCCAGATCGCCGCCTTCGAAAAGGTAGCCCGCCACCCCGGCCCGCTCTCCGGCCTGCAGATCCCGCTTCTGATCGCCGATGATGAAGGACCGCGCCGGGTCCAGATCGTGCTCTTCGATGGCGCGCAGCAACATGCCCGGATTGGGTTTGCGATCAGGGTGGTCCGGATGGCGATAGCGCGCCTCGATCGCCTCGGGATGGAAGGGCGCGGAATAGACGGCGTCGATGATCGCCCCCTCTTCGGCCAACCGCGCGACCAGCAGATCATTGAAGGCGTTCATCGTCTCTTCGCTGAACAAGCCCCGCGCCACGCCCGACTGGTTCGTCACGATCACGGTCGGATACCCGGCCTGGTTTAACCGCCGCACCGCCGCCGCCGCTCCCGGGATCAGCGTCAGATGCTCCGGACGATGCGGATAACCGCTGTCCTCGATCAGCACCCCGTCCCGATCCAGAAAGGCGGCGGGCCGGCCGGTCATGCATCGCTCCGAAGCAGTTCAGAAAAGGCGGTCATCAGGTGATAGAGGCTGGACGCCGGCGCCGCCGCATCGTGAGAGCGGCCTTCGGCGTCGTAGCTGTCCACCCATAGGCCCGGGACAGCGGTGGCCAGATGCGTGTCGAACACGGCGTGGATCAAGCCTGAAACGCCGGTGTCGCCAAAACTCAACCCTGTGCGGATGGCCTCGGTCTGAGCCCAAAGACGCCGTCCGCCATCCAGCGTCTCTCCCGTCGGGCCGATCTCGCGGATGGCGAATCCGTCGCGATACCCCTGCGCCGCCGCCCGACGATGCAGCGCCGTGGCCAGATCTGAATCGTCCCCGCTCTGTTTCAGCAGCCAGGCCCATTCTTCGAGGTGGCCCGGCTCGATCACATGACCGGTCACAGGATCGGCGGACCAGTCCTCGGTGAAATATTCGCGGATCGCGCCGCCGATCAGGAAGTGATGTTTGCACAGGTCCAGCGACGCCCGCGCCGCCGTCTCGAACGCGGGATCAGGCGCAATCGCCTGCCAGGCCAGCATGGCCTCCAGCATATGCATGTGGGGATTTTGACGCCGCGGCAGGCGCGGCGGCAGGGCCTCCTCCCATCCCCCATGCGGAGACGCCATCAACCGATCGATTGCAGCCAGCGTCTCAAGCGCCAGAGGCCGCGCTCGCGCATCACCCAGGACGCGATGCGCCGCCGCGAGCGCGAACAGGACGAAGGCCAGATCATAGAGATCAGGCGTCTCATCGACCACCACGCCGTCGTCATCGGTTGCCGAGACCCAAAGGCCGTCGTCACGCCGACGACTTGATATCAGTTGATCCAGCCCGGCCTTGGCCACCGCACGGCCCTGCGCCCATCCCAAGGCGGCCGCTTCGCAGAACACATAGATCTGACGCGCCTGAACCCGCGTGCGACGACGAAGGCCGGTCACCGGCCGGCCGTCGAAATCCAGCTGCTCGAAGAACCGCCCCTGCGCGTCGACGCCCCGCTCGGCCCACAGCGGCAGGGTATGGTCGAACAGCCAGTTCGAGACCCTGGTCCGGGCGGCGGAAAGCGTCGTCATGGCGCTGGCTTAAGGCGCAAGCCGACGGGCGCCAAGACCTGTGTGCGGTAGCAAAGGGCAACGCGATGTGACGCCGCGCGATTTGGCCCCCGCGCCCGATCTTGCTAGGACGACCCGACATTCGCGGCCCGCCTGTCCGGCCGCCGCCCCCGATCCCCCGTGGAGAGCGTCCCCCATGATCCCCTTCATCGACCTTCAGGCCCAGCGCCAGCGCCTCGGCGGCAAGATCGAGGCCGCCGTTCAGGAGGCCGTCGTCGGCGGCGCCTGGGTCATGGGTCCGCAGGTCCGCCAGTTCGAGGCCGACCTCGCCGCCTTCGGTCAGGCCAAGCACGCCTTGGGCTGCGGCAACGGCACCGACGCCCTGATCCTGCCGTTGATCGCCTGGGGCGTCCGGACCGGCGACGCCGTCTTCTGCCCCAGCTTCACCTTCACGGCCACGGCCGAGGTTGTGCCGTGGTTGGGCGCCTCGCCCGTATTCGTGGACGTCGACGCCCACACCTACAATATGGACCCGGTCAAGCTCGAGGCGGCCATCGAAGCGGTCAAGGCCGAGGGTCGCCTGACGCCCAAGGTGGTCATCGCCGTCGATCTGTTCGGTCAGCCCGCCGACTATCCCGCCATCCGCGCCATCTGCGACCGCCACGGGTTGAAGCTGATCTCGGATTCGGCGCAAGGTTTCGGATGCACCCTGGACGGCGACCATCCGCTGAAGTGGGCCGATGTCACCACGACTAGCTTCTTTCCGGCCAAGCCCCTGGGCTGCTACGGCGACGGCGGGGCGGTGCTGACCGACGATGACGACCTGGCGCAGGAAATGGATTCCCTTCGCGTGCACGGCAAGGTCGTCGCCAAGGACCTGGAGGCCGGCGCCGCCGCCTTCGCCCACGACCCCAAATATCTGGCCATGCGCATCGGCATGAACAGCCGGCTGGACACCATCCAGGCCGCCATCCTGATCGAGAAGCTGAAGGTCTTCGGTCAGGAAATCGAATGGCGCAACCGGATCGCCGCCCGTTACAACGAACGCCTCGCGCCCCATGTCTCGGCCGTGCCCCACGTCATCGACGGCAGCGTCTCCATCTGGGCGCAGTACACGATCGAGCATGAGGATCGCGACGGTCTGGCCGCGCACCTGAAGGATCACGGCGTGCCCACCGCCGTCTATTATCCGGTGCCCATGCACATGCAGCCGGCCTATCAGCGCTTCCCGCAGGGCGCAGGCGGCCTGCCCGTCACCGAACGGCTGAGGAACCGGGTCCTCAGCCTGCCGATGCACGCCGATCTGGACGAGGCGACCCAGGACAAGGTCGTCGCCGCCGTCGCCAACTACAAGGGCTAAGCCGATGCCGAACACTCCCGCCCTCAAGATCGGCGTCGCCGGCGTCGGCGTCATGGGCCGCAACCATGCGCGCGTCGCCTCCGAGATGCGCGAGTTCGACCTGACCACCGTCTTCGATCCCGATGCGGTGACGGCCGAGGGCGTCGCCGCCGCCTATGGCGCATCGCCCGTCACGACGGCCCAGGCCTTCGTCGACGCCGGTCTGGACGCCGCCATCGTCGCCACGCCCAACCGGTTCCACGCCGAGATCGGCGTGGCACTGCTGGAAAAGGGCGTCCACGTCCTGGTCGAAAAGCCGATCGCCGCCAGCGTCGCCGACGCCCAGCGCATGATCGATGCGGCCAAGGCCAATGACCGCGTCCTTATGGTGGGTCAGGTCGAGCGCTTCAATCCGGCGGTCGAAACCGTCAAGCGCGCCGTCGCCGACGATGACATCATCTCGATCCAGATCACGCGGGTCGGTCCCTTCCCGCCCCGCATGGGCGAGGTCGGCGTCGTCATCGACCTGGCGGTGCATGATATCGACATCATCCGCCACCTGACGGGCTCCGAGATCGTCGAGGTCCAGCCGCAGCTGGCCCGCACCCGCGCGGACCGCGAGGACACGGCCCTGCTTCAGTTCCGCCTGGACAGCGGGGTGATCGCCCATATCACCACCAACTGGGTCACCCCCTACAAGACCCGCACGCTGCAGGTGGCGACCAAGACCAAATTCATCGTCGCCGATCTGATCACGCGCCAGGTCACCGAATATTTCGGCCAGCAGCCGGACGGCTCCTATTCGACCCGGATGCTGAACAGCTGGCCGGCCGAACCGCTGAAAAAGGAGCTGGAGGCCTTCGCCCGCGCCATCACGACCGGCGAAACGCCGGCCGTCACCGGCGAAGACGGCCTGCGCAATCTCGAGGTCGCGCTGCGCTGCCTCGGCGAGCACTGATCGGATCAGCCCCGTTCTCGCCGCAAAACCTGAGGAAGAGAAACGTATGCGCCGTATCACCGCCACCGCTCTCGCCTTGATCGCCGTCGGTTCGGCGGCGGCGCCCGCCCATGCGGACACCCGCTATCTGGCCTATAATGCGTCGGACCGGATCACCCAGGCGCTGACCAAGGGTGTCACCTTGCAGGTGCGGCGCGGTCTGTTCGGGGCGGTGCAGGTGGAACGTCTGTTCTCCACCACCGCACGCGGCACCGCAGGCTTCACACGCGGCGGACCGGACGCCGCGCGACGCGTCCTGCCCCAAGGCGCCGAGGAGAACGACATCTACGCCATCGATCAGGACGGCGACGGTCGCGGCCTGTCGCGCGCCGTGTGTCCCGGCGCGGACGAGGTCTGGCTGATCATGGGTCGCGTTCGTGCGCCGCGTCCCCTGACGATGCAGGCCGTGGGTCGGTGGTCGGACGGCGCCTACCGGCACTGCGTGACGCTCAGCTACGACTGGCGCGGCGAATGGGCGACGGCGCCGCAGGCGCAAACGCCGCGAGACTGATCCGCGTCCAGACTGTTTCATAATCAGCACGCGCAAGCATGTAATTGTGACGAGTTGACTTTTACAATCGTCAGTGACACTTTAAGCACATGAGCGGCGGCGGCCGTTCTACCGCCCTGGAATATCCCCCTCCCCGGCGGCGAGAGAGACGAACCTCCCAAAGCCCGGCCCGTCGCGGCCGGGCTTTTTTTACGCGGCGCGCCTGCTAGACGAGGGCATGACCCTTCGCCTCGCCACCTGGAACATCAACTCCGTCCGCCTGCGCATCGACCAGGTCGCCCGCTTCGTCGCCGAACGCGCGCCCGATGTCCTGATGCTACAGGAGATCAAATGCACCACCGACCAGTTTCCACGCGGCGCCTTCGAGGAGATGGGCATGCCCCACCTTCGCGCGGCGGGCCAGAAGGGCTGGCACGGCGTCGCCATCGCCAGCCGCCTGCCACTTGAGGACAGCGACACGTTCCAGGTCTGTAAACTGGGTCACGCGCGCTGCGTCTCGGCCCGCGTTTCCGGCATCGACGTGCAGAACTTCTACATCCCGGCCGGCGGCGACGTTCCCGACCGGGCGCTGAACCCCAAGTTCGACCACAAGATGGACTTCTACGAGCAGCTGACCGCGATCGTGGCCAAGCAGGACAAGTCTCGCCCCTTGGTCATGGCCGGCGATTTCAATATCGCCCCCGGCGAAGGCGATGTTTGGAACCACCGCTACATGTCCAAGATCGTCAGCCACACGCCGATCGAGGTCGAGACCCTGAATCGGCTTCAGGAGACGGGTGGCTTCGCCGATGTGCTGCGTGACCGCTTCCCCGAGCCCCAGAAACTGGCTAGCTGGTGGAGCTATCGCGCCGCCGACTTCCGCAAATCGAATCGCGGTCTGCGGCTGGACCACATCTGGACGTCGCCCGGCCTGACTCCCGCCGTGGTCAAGGACACCGCCCGCATCCACGACGACGTCCGCGAATGGGATCGTCCCAGCGACCACGCGCCGGTGACGGTCGATCTGGATATCTGATCCTCAATAGACGGCGACCGGCTTGACCGACCCCGCCGCCTTTCGACCCCGGCCGACCTTTCTGGCGGCGCGCCCGAGCCGGAGCACCGCCACGTCCAGCTGATCTTCCGGCAAGGTATAGGGCAGGCGCAGCCGGCGTTCGAAGGCGCCGTCGACGCCGAATCGCGGACCGGCGGCGAGGCGCAGGCCTTCGGCCTCGGCCGCGATCGTGAGAGCGGAACTGATCGGCCCGGGCAGGCGCGCCCACAACGACAGGCCTCCAGCCGGGCGTGGACAGACCCAGTCAGGCAGTTTTTCAGCGAGCCGCGCCCGCAGATGATCCCGCCGGGCGCGCAAAAGGGGCCGGCGCGCCGCCAGGGCCTTGCCGCCGTCGGTCAACAGTTCGACCGCCGCCAGCTGCTCCAGTATCGGAACACCCAGATCGAAACTGGCGCGACTTTGGGCCAGACGCTGGATCACCGCCCGGTCAGCGCGGATCCAGCCGATGCGCAGTCCGCCCCAGACGCTTTTGGACATCGATCCCAATCTGACGATCCGCGGCGCATCGACGGCGGAGGCGCTGAGCGCCGGTGGTCCGCTCAAGGTCAGTTCGACCAGGGTCTCGTCCAGCACCAGCAAGGTCTCCGATCCCTTCAGCCCCGCCAGCAAGCGCGTCCGGTCCGCCGCTCGCATCATCCGCCCGGTCGGATTGTTGTGGTCCAGCACCAGATAGGCCATTGCCGCGTTGCTGCTTCGGCAGGCCGCAATCAGACCCTCGACATCCCAACCCTCCTCGCCGTCCGGCAAGGCGACGGGCACGGCGCGGCCGCCCGCCGCCAGGATGGCGTCGATCGCCTGCGGATAGGTGGGATGGTCGAACACCACCGGGGCGCCGGGGCGCGTCGTCAGGCGCAGCAGATGGACCAGTCCGTTGTGCGCGCCGTGTGTGATCAGGATCTGACCCGAAGAGGTTGCCAGGCCGCGCCGCCGGTATCCCGCGGCCACCGCTTCGCGCAGTTCCTCCAGCCCCGACGTCTCATAACCGTGTCCTGGCAGGTTCGCCGGCAATCGCTCCAGCGCCCGCACATAGGCCGCATGCACATTGGGATCGGCCGGCAGGACGGCGGCGGTCAAGTCGATCAGGCCGGGCTTGTCCGTTTGCGTCGCCTCGTGACGCGGCGCCGGTCCGGCCGGCAGGCTGGTGCGTGCAGCGGCGCCCTGCCCGCCGGTGAGAAATCCGTCATCCCGTAAGCGGCCGTAGGCAGCGGACACGGTCGTGCGGCTCAAGCCCAGCGCCTGGGCCAGTTCCCGTTCGCCGGGCAACCGCGCCGCCAAGGGCAATCGACCATCCAGAATCAGCAGTCGTACCGCACCGGCGAGCTGCCGATAGGCCGCGCCTGCGCCCGACGACCGCCAGGCGCCGAGATGGCGCGTCAGGGAACCAAGACCGATCGATCGCGACGACATCAGGCCAGAATGGCATAACTGGCCCTGTTTTTGATAGCCAGTTTGCCGCAACTCATCGATTCATGACCCGTCGCCTGATCCAGCTCTTCGTCGGCCTGTGTCTCTACGGCCTGTCCATCGCCCTGATCGTCCGCGCCGATTTGGGCCTGGATCCTTGGGACGTGCTGAACCAAGGGGTGTTCGAGCAGTTCGCGAAACCCGCCGGAGTCAGCTTCGGTCTGGTGGTCAATCTGATCGGTATGGCCGTGCTGCTGGTATGGATTCCCCTGCGCCAGAAGCCGGGGATCGGGACCGTCGCCAATGTGCTGGTCATCGGCACGGTCGCCAACTTCGGCCTGGACTGGATTCCGTCTGACCTGGGCCTACCGCTTCGGGCTGGCCTGCTGATCGCCGCCATCGTCCTGAATGGCGTGGCCAGCGGGGCCTATATCGGCGCAGGTCTTGGTCCCGGTCCCCGCGACGGCTTGATGACCGGCATCGTCGCGCGCACCGGCTGGCCGGTGAAATGGGTGCGGACGGCCATTGAGCTGACTGTTATCGCCGTCGGCTGGATGTTGGGCGGTTCGGTCGGAGTGGGCACGTTGCTCTACGCCCTGACCATCGGCCCGCTGGTCCACATCTTCCTGCCGCTGTTCACGATCCGCCCGAAGTTGGCCGACTGAGCCGTTAGGGCTGCAGCCGATATCCGCCCGCATCGGTCAGCAGAAGGCGGGCATGGCCCGGTTCCGGTTCGATCTTCTGGCGCAGACGGTAGATATGGGTTTCCAGCGTATGGGTCGTGACCCCGGCGTTGTAGCCCCAGACCTCGGTCAGCAACTCTTCGCGCGACACCGGCTTGGCCCCGGCGCGATAGAGGTATTTCAGGATGTTGGTTTCCTTCTCGGTCAACCGCACCTTCTTGCCCTTGGTGTCCATCAGCACCTTGGCGGCGGGCCGGAACTCGTAGGGGCCGATGGTGAAGACCGCGTCCTCGGACTGTTCATGGCTGCGCAGATGGGCGCGGATGCGCGCCAGCAGCACGGCGAACCGGAAGGGCTTGGTGACATAGTCGTTGGCCCCGGCGTCCAGACCCAGGATGGCGTCGGCGTCCGCCGATTGCGCCGTCAGCATGATGACCGGGGTCGAAACCCCGTCCTTGCGCAACAGGCGACAGGCCTCGCGGCCGTCCATGTCGGGCAGATCGACGTCCAGCAGGATCAGGTCGGCGCGGATCTCGCGCCCCATCCGCACCCCGTCCGTGGCGGTCGACGCCTGCTGGGTGCGAAACTCCTCATGCAGATTCAGCTGCTCGGCCAAGGCCTCGCGCAGGTCGTCGTCGTCGTCGATGATCAGAATGGTCTTGGGCGTAGGCATGGGACAGACAATGGCGAGGCTTGGCCCCCGCGCCAAGGCTTGGGGGTGCGAATATTCACATCGGGTTACGAGCTAGAGGGCGTTTCGGGTCGATTTCGTTCCCCGAACAGGGCCGTTCCCACCCTGACGTGCGTTGCGCCACACCGTATGGCGGTCTCGTAGTCGCCGCTCATGCCCATCGACAGGACCGGCAAACCATTTCGTTCGGCCATGTCCCGCAACATCTGAAAATGCGGCTCGGCGTCCTGATCCGCCGGGGGGATGCACATCAGACCCTCGACCGTCAGTCCGTAGGTGTCGCGCGCCGCCGCAATCAGGGCGTCGGCGGCGTCGGGCAGGACGCCGGCCTTCTGGGGTTCGGAGCCGGTATTGACCTGGACCAGGACGCGCGGCGATCGGCCGCGCTTTTCGCCCGCCTGCGCGAGGGCCCGCGCCAGCTTCTCGCGGTCCAGGGTTTCGATCACGTCGAACAGAGCGACCGCATCCTCGGCCTTGTTGGTCTGCAGGGGGCCGATCAGGCGCAGTTCCAGACCCGGCAAGGCCCCACGACGGTCGGCCCAACGACCCTGCGCCTCCTGCACCCGGTTCTCGCCGAAGATCCGCTGACCCGTCGCCAGGATAGAGTCGATGGCCACTGGGGCTTGCGTCTTGGAGACGGCGGTCAGGGTCACGTCCGCTGGATCCCGACCGGCCGCATGGCAGGCGGCGCCGATGCGCGCTCGCACCTCGGCGACCTTTTCGGCGATGGACGGGGCGGAGAAAGCGGAGGAAGAAGAGGTCATGATCCTGCCGGCTGGTTACAGCGACGATGCGCGCGCGCTCTGGAACGCCGCGACCGCTCTAAACCGCGCCGCCGCTGCTGTCAGCCCGGCCGCCGCAGCCTTGCCGCCGATGCTGTTCTTCACCGACCCGGATCGCACGCCACGACCGTGGGAGACGGCGGCGCGCCTGCCCGCCGGTTCGGCGGTGGTCTATCGCGCTTTTGGCGCATCCGATGCCGTCGAAACGGGGCATCGGCTTCGGGAAGCAACGGCCGGTCGGGACGTGAAATTGCTGGTTGGGCTGGACCCCAATCTGGCCGAGGCGATCGACGCCGACGGGCTCCACCTGCCCGAACGGGCCGCGGACCAAGCAGCGCGCATCCGCTCAGACCGACCCGACTGGATCCTGACGGCAGCCTGGCATGGCTCTTCGCCCGCGCCCGAAGCCGTGAACGCCCTGATCCTGTCGCCAGTATTTCCGGCGGGCGGTGCGTCCGCCGGTAAACCCGCCCTGGGCGTCACCGCATTCGAACAGCATGTGAAAGCCGCCCGCCTGCCGGTCTATGCGCTGGGCGGTGTCACGCCAGAGAACGCCGCAACGCTCGCACACACAGGCGCCTGCGGCCTGGCGGCGGTAAGTGCGATCCAGTCAGCGTTTCGCTGACCGATCGAAATCAGAATTTGAAGATGGTTTCCAGACGGACCCGAGGCTGGGCCCGGCCGTTGGTTTCGGGCGCGCGGGCCGGATCGGCTTCCGGCGTGCTGACGGCGGCGGCGGCCCCGACCCGCAGACGGTCGTTCAGCCGATAATAGGCGCCGGCTTCCACATCACCCCATTCGGTCTCGCGGCCGACGGGCTGATTGAGGTTGAAATCCAGACCCCACCGGCCGCGGTCGTTCAGGCGCAGACCGCGACGCTGCGGAGCCGGCGTATTGCGTTGCGCCGCCTGGGCTTCCGACAGAGAGACTGTGGACCGGCTTTGGGCGAGCGCCGACGTCGACGCGGCCATCGCCGTCGTCGCCATCATCACTGCCAGGAAACCACCGAACCGCATACCAAATCCTTCGAACCCCGCCATGAGGCGGCGTTTCATCCCTGAACCGACCTTATATGGTCGTGAGCCCCGCGATTAGACACCGGGCGTCTGCGCGGTCAACGCAATGGGCCGGCGATAACAAGGTTCCCACGCATTGTTGTCGGCGTATGTGTCTCAAGCGTCACGGGATTCGGGCGGATTCCGGCGAAATCTCACACGCCCTTCGCAAAACACGCCACGAGCGATGCGACGGGAACCGACTTCGCCTTGTCATCGCCCCTTTTCGCCGTGTTATAGAGCCTGGCAGTCGGCATTCCTCATGCCGTGCGCGCGTGCGGGCGAGGGCTCTCACGTCCCTGAGTTTACGGAGACTTCTCTTGATGAGCCTCAACAAGGCCCTGGTTCGGAACGTCGCGGTCGTGCTGGTCTCGGGCGTGGCCCTGGGCGCGTCCCTGTCGGCCTGCTCGAGCATTCCCTTCGTCGGCGGCAAGAAGTCTGCGCCCAAGACGAACGTGCAACAGGGCATCGGCGTCAACGCCTTCCTGTGGCGCGCCTCGCTGGACACCCTCAGCTTCATGCCGCTGCTGACCGCCGATCCGTGGGGCGGCGTCATCAACTATGACTGGTACATCAACCCTCAGACGCCGAACGAGCGCTTCAAGGCGACCGTCTTCATCCTGGACACCCGTCTGCGCGCCGACGCGCTGAACGTCACGGTGACCAAGGAAGTGAATGGCGCCGATGGTCAGTGGACCGCCGCCCCGGTCGCCGCCCAGACCGAGGCCGATCTGGAAAACGCCATCCTGACCAAGGCGCGCCAGCTGAACCTGTCCAACGCAGGCTAAGCCTGCGTTGGAGTCTTTGTAGGCGCTATCGCCCTTCGGGCTGCTTGAGCGCGACACGTCCAAGAGTTTGCGGGACGTATTACTTCTTGGGCGCTGTCGTCCTTCGGGCTAGTTGAGCCGGAAGGGCGTCAGCGCCCTTTCGACTTTCAGGACGACCGTGGCCCGTTACGAACCCAAGACCGCCGAACCCCGCCAGCAGGCCCGATGGGCCGAGGCTTCCGCCTTCGTCACGAAGGACACCGGCCGGCCGAAATACTATGTGCTCGAGATGTTCCCCTATCCGTCGGGCAACATCCACATGGGTCACGCCCGCAACTATGTTATGGGCGACGTGGTGGCGCGGTCCAAACGCGCGCAGGGGTACGACGTTCTGCACCCGATGGGCTGGGACGCCTTCGGCATGCCGGCCGAGAACGCGGCCATGGAGCGCGGAATCCACCCCAAGGGCTGGACCTATTCCAACATCGCCAACATGCGCGAGCAACTGAAGCTGCTGGGCCTGTCGCTGGACTGGTCGCGCGAGTTCGCCACTTGCGACCCGGAATACTATGGCAAGCAGCAGGCCTGGTTCCTGGAGCTGTATCGGCGCGGTCTGGTCTATCGCAAGGATGCGGTGGTCAACTGGGATCCGGTCGACAACACGGTCCTGGCCAATGAACAGGTGATCGACGGTCGCGGCTGGCGCTCGGGCGCCCTGGTCGAGAAGCGCAAGCTGAACCAGTGGTTCCTGCGCATCACCGACTATGCGGACGACTTGATCGACGGTCTGAAGACCCTGGACCGCTGGCCCGAAAAGGTCCGGCTGATGCAGGAGAACTGGATCGGCAAGTCCAAGGGCGCGACCCTGTGGTGGGACATCGCCGAGGCGCCGGCCTTCCTGCCCGCCTCCCCCGAGGGCGAACCCAACCACGCCCGCGATCCGATCGAGGTCTACACCACCCGCCCCGACACCTTGTTCGGCGCCAGCTTCCTGGCCCTGGCCCCCGATCATCCTCTGACCAAGGCCATCGCCGAACACCGACCGGACGTGGCGGACTTCATCAAGTCTTGCGCCCAGACCGGCACCAGCGAAGCCGAGATCGAAAAGGCCGAGAAGCTAGGCGTGGATCTGGGCGTTCGCGTCCGCCATCCCTTCGATCCGGACAAGACCCTGCCCGTCTGGGCGGCCAACTTCGTGCTGTCGACCTATGGTTCGGGCGCCATCTTCGGCTGCCCGGCCCACGACCAGCGGGACCTGGATTTCGCCCGCAAATACGATCTGCCGGTGACGCCGGTGGTCAAACCCGACGACGCCGAGACGGTAGAGATCGGAACCGAGGCCTATGTCGGCCCTGGCCGCATCTTCAACTCAGACTTCCTGAACGGCATGGACGTCGAGGCCGCCAAGGCCGCCGCGATCGCCAAGGTCGAGGCCGCCGGCCAAGGACGCGCCGAGACCATCTATCGCCTGCGCGACTGGGGTGTTTCGCGCCAGCGGTATTGGGGTTGCCCGATCCCGATCATCCACTGCCCTTCCTGCGGCGTCGTCGAGGTTCCCGCCGATCAGTTGCCGGTCGTCCTGCCTGACGATGTGACCTTCGACGTGCCCGGCAATCCCTTGGCGCGTCACGCGACCTGGAAGCACGTGAAATGCCCGTCGTGCGGCGCCGACGCGACGCGCGAGACCGACACGCTCGACACCTTCGTCGATTCCAGCTGGTATTTCGCGCGGTTCACCGATCCGACGGCCGAGGCGCCGATCGACAAGGCCGCCGCCGACCGCTGGCTGGCCGTCGATCAATATATCGGCGGGGTCGAGCATGCCGTCCTGCACCTGCTGTACGCCCGCTTCATCACCCGCGCCCTGTCTGACGCCGGCATGCTGTCGGTGAAGGAGCCGTTCGCCGGCCTGTTCACCCAAGGCATGGTCGTCCACGAAACCTATCGCCGGGCCGACGGCGCCTGGGTCGAGCCGACCGACGTCGAGCTCAGGAACGACAACGGTGTGCGTTTCGCCCGCCAGCTGTCGACCGGCGAGACCCTGGTCATCGGCGACATCGAAAAGATGTCCAAGTCCAAGAAGAACGTCGTCGCTCCGGCCGAAATCCTGGAAAGCCACGGCGTGGACGCCGGGCGCCTGTTCGTTCTGTCGGACAGCCCGCCCGAGCGGGACGTGCAATGGACCCCCGGCGGGGTGGAGGGCGCCAGCCGCTTCGTCCAGCGCGCCTGGACCCTGTTCGACACATATGACGCCGGTTTTGCGGGCGAGGACAAGGCCAACGCCGAGCTGCTGCGCGAAACGCACAAGGCCATCAAGGCCGTGTCCGAAGGGGTCGAAGGCTTCCGCTTCAACTCGGCCATCGCCAAGCTCTACGCCTTTGTCGCCACCATTCGCGACAATGCACGGGCCGGTGGCGACGCCAAGCGTCAGGCCCTGTCGGCGCTGGCCCGCCTGATCGCCCCCTTCACCCCGCACCTGGCCGAAGAAGCCTGGACGCGGCTGGGGGAAGACGGGATGGTTCTGGACGCGCCGTGGCCCGTGTGGGACGCTGCGCTCGCGGCCGACGACGAGGTGGTCCTGCCCATCCAGATCAACGGCAAGCGTCGCGCGGAAATCCGCGTGCCGCGCGGCATGGAGCCGACCGAAGTCGAAGCCCTGGTCCTGGCCGACGAAACGGTCAAGGCGCGGCTGGAGGGTCTGAGCGTGAAGAAGATCGTCGTGGTCAAGGACCGTATCGTCAATCTGGTGGCCGGCTGATGCGTATTGCGGCGGCTACCGCGGTTCTCGCGTCTCTGGCGGTTTCCGCCTGCGGCTTCACGCCCATGTACGCCGAGCCGGCCGTGGGTTCATCCCTGCGCCGGATCGCCGTCACGACCCAGGACGACCGCCTCGGCTATCGCCTGCGCGAGCAGCTTGAAGACGCCCTCGCCTGGGATCGCGGCGCGACGCCGCTGTATCGCCTGACGACAGAAGTTCAGCAGAACCGCCGGTCGCTGGGTCGCCGCATCGACGACACCGCCACCCGCTATGAACTGACGGTCAAGGCGACCTGGACCCTGACCCCGGCCGGCGGCGGAATGCCTGTGAGCGGCACGGAAACGGTCACCACGACCTACGCCACCGCCGACCAGCCCTATGCCGCCATCGCCGCCCAGCAGGACGGCGAGGAGCGGGCCGCGGCCGAACTGGCTCGCCTGATCCGACTGGATCTGATGCAGGCGCTGTCGAACCCGTGATCCTGGCCAAACGCCCCGAGATCGATCGCTTCCTGAAGGCGCCCGATCCGGCGATCCGGGCGGCGGTGATCCACGGCAAGGACCGGTCGGGCGTCGCCGAGCGGGCCGAGGTGTTGTGCAAGACGGTCACGCCCGATCTGAACGACCCTTTCAACGTCACCGTCCTGACCGACAGCGACATCGATGGCGATGAAACGAAGCTGGAAGAAGCGCTGACGGCCATGTCCCTGATGGGCGGCCGTCGTCTGGTGCGCATCCGTCTGTCGGCGCTAAAGCCCGGCGTGGACAAGGCTGTGGCCGCCGCGCTGAAAATCCACGCCGACGGCGGCTACAATCCCGACGCCATGATGGTGGTCGAGGCCGACCAGCTGGGCCGCGAATCCGCGCTCAGAAAGGCGGCCGAGAAGGAAAACGGCGCGGTCGGCATCGTCTGCTACGAGGACGAGACCGGCGATGTCGCCCGCATGGTCCGCGAGGCCCTGGCTGCCGACAAGGTGGGCCTGACCTCCGACGCCCTGGACCGCTTCGTCATGCGCCTCCCGCGCGAGCGGGGCTTGATGCGGCAGGAGATCGAGCGCCTAGCCCTCTTCATCGGCCCCGGCTCTGGCAAGACGCTGGATATGGATGCGCTGGAGCATCATCTCGGCGTCGAGCCGGACGCCTCCCTGTCGGATGCGGCGCTTCAGGCCTTCGGCGCGCGTCCCGGTCCAGCGCAGGCTGGGCTCAGGCGCGCCTTCGCCGAGGGGGAATCGTCGGTGCTCGCCGTTCGCTCCGCGGCGATCCATCTGGGAAAGCTACGCCGGATCAATATCTTGCAGGCCAACGGCGCGAACGCCAAGGAGGCCGCCAAGGCCGCTGGCGTCTTCTGGAAACAGGAGGCGGAAATGCTGCGTCAGGCGCGGTCCTGGCGGCTCGAAGCCCTGGACGAGGTTTTGGACAGCATCAACACGGCCGATGTCGCGACCAAGACGACCGGAATGCCGGACCAACTGATCGCCGAACGCCTGCTGCTGGAAATCGCAGGTCGCGCCAGGCGCATGGGGCTATAGCACTAGCCGCGCTTGGAGGCCTTGCGGAAGGCGGGCTGGGCCATGGCGACGTTCCGCGCCGACACGGCCTTCTCTTCCGCCTTGGCGCTGGGTTGCGCGTTGAACCCATGACCCGCCTTGGCCTTCTTGGCGGCAAGCGCCTGTTTCAGCTTGTCGGCGGCAGTGGGTGTCGTGTCTTCAGTCATATCGACACCCTAGCACAGTCCGCCGGTCAGCCGCGCATCAAACGACGGCACAGGTCGTCAAGCTGCTCCAGCGAGACGTAGCCGATCGTCAGTTCGCCCTTTCCGCCCTTGTCCGACAACTGCACCTTCAGGCCCAGCGCATCGGCCAGATCCTGCTGCAGGGCGGCGACATCCGCGGCCCCCTCCCCGCTTCCGGCCGCCGGCGCCGACTTCGCCTTCGTCGGCTTCGGCCCCTCGACCGCACGGCGCGCCAGGGCCTCGGTCTCACGGACACTGAGACCATCCACGAAAGCGATGTCCGCCAACTGGCCCGGATCGGGCGTATTGATCAGGGCCCGGGCGTGACCCGCGGACAGTTTGCCTTCGCGTACATAGAACAGCACCCGCTCAGGCAGTTGCAGCAGGCGCATGGTGTTGGCCACATGGCTGCGGCTCTTGCCGACCACGCCCGCCACCGCGTCCTGCGTCCGCCCGAAGCGCTCCATCAGAACGCGGTACGCCTCGGCCTCTTCCAGAGGATTCAGGTCCGCGCGCTGGACGTTCTCGACGATCGCGACTTCGAACACCTCGACGTCGTCCATCTCGTGGACCACGATCGGCACCTCGGTCAGGCGCGCCGCCTGCGACGCGCGCCAGCGGCGTTCGCCGGCGATGATCTGCCAGACGCCGTCCTCACCCGGTTGAGTCCGCACCAGGATCGGCTGCAACACCCCCTTGTCGCGGATCGAGGCGGTCAGCTCCTCCAGATCCTCCTGGCGGAAGGTCTTGCGCGGCTGGTCCGGATTGGGTTTCAGGCTTTCGATAGGCACGCGTTGCACGCCGGCAGGCACAGGCGCGTCAGATGCGACCGGCGCCTCGGCGTCCTGCCCCATCAACGCAGACAGGCCGCGGCCCAGACCTCTTTGTCGTTCAGCCAAGATACTGTTCCGTTTCTAATAAACTCAGGCGGCCAGCTTCAGGCGCTGGCGTTCGCGCTTCACCACTTCCTTGGCCAGCCGCAGATAGGCCTGGCTGCCGGCGCACTTCAGATCATAGATCAGCGCGGGCTTGCCGAACGACGGCGCCTCGGCGACGCGGACGTTACGCGGGATGACGCTCTCATAAACCTTGTCGCCGAAGTGAGCGCGCACGTCGTTGGCCACCTGGCTCGACAGGGCGCTACGACGATCGAACATCGTCAGGACCAGGCCCTGGATTTCCAGCGACGGGTTGAGGCTGTGCTTGACCATGTCGATGGTGCGCATCAGCTGGCTCAAACCTTCCAGGGCGAAGAACTCGCATTGCAGCGGCACCAACACTGCATCCGCCGCCGCCATCGCGTTCAGCGTCAGCAGGTTCAGCGACGGCGGGCAGTCGATAAGCACATAGTCATACGCGGTAGGGCCGTCGTCGTGCGCGCGGAGAGCATCACGCAGCCGATAGGACCGGCGATCCGCTTGACTCAGTTCGATCTCAACGCCCGACATGTCCGCGTCGGCCGGGACGATCCACAAACCCGGCACGGTCGTCTGCACTGAGGCATCCGCGATGGAGCGCTGGTCAACGACGACATCATAGATGGTCACCCGCCGTGTTTCACGTGGAACACCCAGACCCGTCGAGGCATTGCCCTGAGGGTCCATATCCACGATCAGCACGCGCTCACCGATAGCGGCCAAGGCGGTGCCGAGGTTGATCGCTGTCGTCGTCTTGCCAACGCCACCCTTCTGGTTGGACACGGCGAGGACGCGGGCGGGCTTTCTAGCGCGTTGAGCGGGCACGACGGAGGCTCCGGATTGTCACAATGCGGCCGCGCACGTCGCTCTGCGACGGGGCCAGTTCAGCCTCGAAATGCCAGGATTTGCGCGCTTCGATCAACTCGGATTCGGCACGCTCCCCCTTCAGGAACAGACCTTGTGCACCCCTTTGGAAGTAGGGCTGTGCATAACCCAGCAGTTTCTCCATCGGCGCGACGGCGCGGGCGGTGACGATGTCACAGGTCACAGACTGAGCCTCAGCCCGACCGACGATGACCGTCGCCGGCAGGGACAAGGCATTCACGACCTCCTGAAGAAATCGGCAGCGCTTGGCCAGGCTATCGATCAGCCAGACGTGAGCCCCATCCCGCCCCTTGAGCATGATGGAAAGCACCAGGCCAGGAAAGCCTGCTCCCGCCCCCAGATCCGCCCAGGCCTTCGCTTCTGGCGCCAGATCGAGCAGTTGAGCACTGTCCCAGACATGACGGTTCCAGAAGTCCGGCAGACTATCCGGACCCACCAGATTCATCACCGCATTGGCCTCGACCAACCGCAGCCGAAAGGCCTCAAGGTCCGCGATCTGTTCCGCTGACGCATTGGTGCGTGTACGGAACGCCTTTTGTTCAGCCTCCAACATCAGGCCGCGACCGACGCCTTGGGCGCGCGCTTTACATAGGCCAGCAGCGCCGTCAGCGCGCCGGGCGTCATGCCCTCGATCCGACCGGCCTGCCCCAAGGTGCGAGGCTGCACGCGAGCCAGCTTCTCCTTCACCTCATTCGACAGACCGCCGACAGCGCCGTAGTCGAGATCGGTCGGAAGCATCAGCCCCTCCTCCGCCTTCAGCGCATCCGCATCCTGCGATTGTCGATCCAAGTAGTTGGCGTAGGCAGCGTCGATCTGGACCTGCTCGCGAACGTCGTCCGTCCAATCGGCGATTATTGGCAATGCCGAAACGAACTGCTCCAAAGTCACATTCGGGAAGGCCAGCAGTTCGCGCATCGAGCGCCGACGACCATCAGCATTGACCGAAATGCCGAGCGCCCCGGCCTCATTGGGCGTAAACAGTGTTTCACGTGAAACAGCACTCGCTGCCGCAAGCGCAGAGGCTTTGGCTTCAAAACGAATGCGCCGCTCGTCGCTGACGATGCCGAGTTTGAGCGCAACAGGTGTGAGCCGAAGGTCGGCATTGTCGGCTCGCAGCGTCAGCCGATATTCCGCACGGCTGGTGAACATCCGGTACGGTTCGGTGACGCCGCGCGTCACCAGGTCGTCGATCATGACGCCGATATAGGCCTGGTCGCGCCTCAGGATCACCGGCTCCCGCCCGGCCGCTGAACGCGCGGCATTCAGCCCCGCCATCAGCCCTTGAGCCGCCGCCTCCTCATAGCCCGTGGTGCCGTTGATCTGTCCGGCCAAATACAGCCCGGGACGCTTCTTGACCTCCAGCGCCGCCGTCAGCTCGCGCGGATCGACGTAGTCGTATTCGATGGCGTAGCCGTATCGGAAGACCTCAACCGCTTCTAAGCCCGCAATGGTGCGAAGGAAGGCGAGCTGGGTCGGCTCCGATACCGAGGTCGAGATCCCATTCGGATACACCGTGGGATCGTCCAGGCCTTCCGGCTCCAGGAAGATCTGATGACTCGTCTTGTCAGCGAACCGAACGACCTTGTCTTCGATCGACGGACAATACCGCGGGCCCCGTCCCGACAGTTTGCCGCCATAGACGGCGCTCTCGCCGAGGTTCTCAGCGATGATCCGATGCGTCTCCTCGGTCGTGTGGGTCACGCCACAGGCGATCTGGGGCACGTCGATCCGGTCGGTCAGGAAGGAAAAGGCAGACGGCGCCTCATCCGCCTGCTGCATTTCTAGACGGTCCCAGGCGATTGTCCGCCCGTCCAGGCGTGCGGGCGTGCCTGTTTTCAAACGCCCCATCATCAGGTCGACCGCGTGGAGATCGGCGGCCAGACCCGTCGAGGGCTCCTCACCATGTCGCCCCGCCGGGATGCGTTCATCGCCGCGATGGATGACGCCATTCAGGAAGGTGCCGGTCGTCAGGACGACCGCCCCAGCCCGAACCCTCTCTCCGGCGCCGGTCACGACGCCGACGACCCGGTCGCCTTCAAGGACAAGCCGCTCGGCCGTCCCTGCCATCAGGGTCAGATTGGGCGTCCCTTGCAGTTCGGCCTGCATGGCCTCGCGATAGAGGCGGCGGTCGATCTGGCTGCGCGGGCCCCGAACGGCGGCGCCCTTGGATCGGTTCAGGAGGCGGAACTGGATGCCGGACACATCGGCCAGCCGCCCCATGACGCCGTCCATGGCGTCGATCTCTCGAACCAGATGCCCCTTCCCCAGCCCCCCAATGGCAGGGTTGCACGACATCTCGCCGATCGTCTCCAGCTTCTGGGTCAGCAGGACGGTGCGGGCGCCCGCCCGCGCGGACGCCGCAGCCGCTTCACAGCCGGCGTGGCCGCCGCCGATGACGACGACGTCGAATACAAGATCATGGGGAGAAATCATCGCCGCCACATAGGGCAAAACGGGTTTGATCGCCAGAGGTAGGCCGAGCCCTTCAGAGCAAGATGGCCCTCCGTTTCACGTGAAACACCGCTATGGCTAGACCTACTTTCCGATGCAGAAGGTCGAAAAGACTTCGCCCAGAATGTCCTCAACACCGATCGCACCTGTCACGCGCGCCAGAGCGTCGGCAGCCCGTCTCAGATCGTCGCCAGCCATTTCCGGCGCCACATCTAGCGCGAGGCGCGCCGCTTCGACGCTTTCCAGCGCCTCAAGCAAACGCAGCCGATGCCGCTCCTGGGTCACGGCTGGGAAGTCGGCGCCGGACAGATCCTTCGCAAGACGGGCGGCAATCCAACCACGAAGTTCGGCCAGGCCGTCGCCAGTTGCAGTGCTGACCGCTAGAGCCTCATGACGGCCGTGACCTGAATTGACGCTAAGATCGGACTTGGTCGCAACGATCAGATCGCCATCCTTGACGTAGTTCGCAGCCACCCCGGCCGGGTCGCCGGGCGCGCGGACCCAAAGACGCAGGTCGGCTTGTTCCGCGCGCACCCGGGCGCGACGCATGCCCTCGGCCTCGACCGGGTCATCGCTGTCTCTCAGGCCGGCGGTATCCGACAAGGTCACAGCATAGCCGCCGATTACCAGATCGGCATCCAGCACATCCCGTGTGGTGCCGGCGATCGGCGTCACGATGGCAGCCTCACGCGCAACGAGAGCATTGAACAGCGACGACTTGCCGGCGTTGGTCTCTCCGATCAGGACGATGCGATAACCGTCCCTTACCCGTTCGCCACGCCGCCCCGTATCGACCGCGCGTCTCAGGTCGGCGCCGAGCCGGTCCAGCACCGGCCCCGCCGTATGGGCCAGGTTGTCCGGCACCTCTTCATCCGGAAAATCGATCTCGGCCTCGACCAGTGCCAGGGCGTGAAGGAGATCACGGCGGAAACCGGCATAGGTCTCGCTCAGCTTTCCGTCCAACTGCCCCAAGGCCTGTTTGGCCTGGGCGCTGGTTTCGGCGTCGATCAGATCGGCGACCGCTTCGGCCTGCGCCAGATCCATGCGGCCGTTCTGGAAGGCGCGGCGTGTGAACTCGCCGGGGTCCGCCGGCCGCAAGCCCAACGCAATCAAGGCCCCGCTGGCGGCCTCAACGACCGCGCGACCGCCATGCAGATGCAGTTCGGCCGCGTCCTCGCCCGTGTAACTGTTAGGGGCCACGAAACGCAGCACGAGCGCCTGGTCGATGTGCTCGCCGGCATGGCTGAGGTCCCGCACCGACGCCATGCGCGGCTTTAACCGGGTTCCGCCGAGCGCCGTCAACGCGGCCTCGACGCCGGGGCCCGACAGACGGAGAACCGCAATGGCGCCTCGGCCGGGCGGTGTCGCCAAGGCGAAGATGGTGTCGATCATCAACTCAGACCGAGCGGCTCCGAAGGAAGCGCGTGCTCACTTCACCGCCGCTTCCATCAGGCGTCGAAACTGGTCCTGAGCCTGAAGCCCGAAGCTTGTCCAGTTCTTCATCAGTTCCTCGGGCTGCATCGCGGCGACATTGGCCTCCATCCGCTTCTGCATCTCCGCGACCATGGCGTCGTTCAGCGGCGTCACGTCCGGCAGACCCAGAAAGGCGCGCGCCTCCGCCGGCGTGCACTCGACTTCCACATTGACCTTCATCGCATGGTTTCCTGTTTCACGTGAAACGTCCGAAGACGGATTACGTGTTCATCGACTGGAAGAAGTCCGAGTTGTTCTTGGACTGACGCAGTTTGTCGAGCAGGAACTCGATCGCGTCCTGCGGACCCATCGGATTCAGGATGCGGCGCAGGACATAGGTCTTGGCCAACTGATCCTTCGGCGTGATCAGGTCTTCCTTGCGGGTGCCGGATTTCAGCACGTCGATGGCGGGGAAGATGCGCTTGTCTGCGACCTTGCGGTCCAGCACGATTTCCGAGTTGCCGGTGCCCTTGAACTCTTCGAAGATCACCTCGTCCATGCGGCTGCCCGTGTCGATCAGGGCCGTGGCGATGATGGTCAGCGAACCGCCCTGCTCCACATTACGCGCGGCGCCGAAGAAGCGCTTGGGCCGTTGCAGGGCGTTGGCGTCGACACCGCCCGTCAGCACCTTGCCCGACGAGGGGACGGTGGCGTTGTAGGCCCGGCCCAGACGCGTGATGGAGTCCAGCAGGATCACTACGTCCTTCTTGTGCTCGACCAGACGCTTGGCCTTTTCGATCACCATTTCGGCGACGGCGACGTGGCGGGTGGCAGGCTCGTCGAAGGTCGAGGCGACGACCTCGCCCTTCACCGTGCGCTGCATGTCCGTCACTTCTTCGGGGCGTTCGTCGATCAGCAGGACGATCAGGAAGACCTCCGGGTGGTTCCGCTCGATCGATTTGGCGATGTTCTGCAACATCACCGTCTTACCGACGCGCGGCGGCGCCACGATCAGGCAGCGTTGGCCCTTGCCCAAGGGCGCGACGATATCGATGACCCGACCCGAGCGATCCTTCAGCGTGGGATCCTGGATTTCCATGTGCAGACGCTCTTCGGGATAGAGCGGCGTCAGGTTGTCGAACAGGACCTTGGTCTTGACCGCTTCTGGGTCTTCCAGATTGATCGTGTCGACCTTGAGCAAGGCGAAGTAGCGTTCGCCTTCGCGTGGCGCGCGTACGGCCCCATGGACGGTGTCGCCCGAGCGCAGGCCGAAGCGGCGGATCTGCGACGGCGAGACATAGACGTCGTCCGGACCCGGCAGATAGTTGGCGTCCGAGCTGCGCAGGAAGCCGAAGCCGTCCGGCAGGATCTCCAGTACGCCGTCGGCGATGATCTCGACTTCTTCGTCGGCCAGGGCCTTCAGGATGGCGAACAGCAGATCCTGTTTGCGCAGGTTGGAGGCGTTCTCGACCTCCAGCTGTTCGGCGAAGGCGACCAGGTCGGCCGGGGTCTTCTCGTTCAGTTCGGCGAGCGTGATCCGGCCGTTCGCGACGACGGGCTCGCCGTCCTCTTCGTCGTCTGCCGTCGTGTCCACGCCGGAATCGGCGCCCGCCGCCTCGCCGGCTTCATGCGCAGCGCCGTGATGGGTGGGGGCTTCAACCTCCACGCCTTCGTTCTCGGGGGTGTCGGGATTGGTGTCGCGGACGTCGGTCATGATACAGGCTCGCGGGCGCACGCGGCCAGACGGCTGCGGCGCGGGTCTCTGAAAATGTCTGGCCGGAAGGCCGAAGGGAGGTGCGACGGGCTCCCGCTGGCTCCAAGGCCTGCAGGCGTCACGAAAGAGAGGGACCGCCGACGCAAGACGCCAAACGGTTCGCCGCCAGCGGAACCACAGGCGGCGGGTCAGGTCAAGCGGAGCCGCTTATCGGAACGTCCACTCCGTCGTCACCGACAGCACCATGACGATGGCCAGAACGAAGGGCACTTCGTTCGTCATGCGCCAGAACTTGCCTGAATATTTCGACGTGCCGGCCGCGATCTTCTTCCTTTGGGCCGCCAGGAAGCCGTGCCAGCCGCTGAGCAGGAAGACACCCGCCAGCTTGGCGATCATCCACGGCTCGGCCAGGAAGGCGGCGCCGCGCGCCGAGATGTCGATGTGGATCAGCCACAGACCGAACACCCAGGCCAGGATCATCGCCGGGTTCAGGATAATGCGCAGCAGCCGCGTCTGCCACAGGCGCAACAGCTTCTGCATCTCGCTTTTCAGCGGTTCGGGCTTGGCGTTCTGTTCGGTGTCATAGGCGTAGAGCCGAGGCAGGAACAGAAGGCCCGCCATCCAGGCGATCACCGCCAGAATGTGCAGCCCGCGTGCGAGATCATAGGTGTTCATGCCGCCTGCCTTCCCTTGCGATGCGGACAGGCCTTCCAGTCCGCCTTGCACCCCTGGCCGAACGGCGCGACGCCCACGTGGGACAAAGCGCCCACTGCCGCGTCAGCCAAGGCGTCAATGAACAGTGGCTCAATCCCGACCGCCGGCGCCCGCAAATACGGACTGGCCCCTTTTTCCTGGGCCAGTTCTCCGTATTCGATATCCAGCTCGACCAGGGTCTCGATATGCTCCGAGACGAAGGTGATGGGCGTGACAACCACGCCTACGCCGTCTTTGGCCGCAGTTTCAATGGCTTCAGGCGTTGACGGGCCCAGCCATTTCATCGGCCCGACCCGGCTTTGGTAGCAGATGGCGTGGTCGATCGGCCCGCGCTGCGCCTCGATGACGGCGACGACGGCGGCGACCGTCGTCTCGATCTGCTCCTGATAGGGATCGCCCTTGCCGGTCACAAGTTTCTCGGGGATGCCGTGGGCGGAGAACAGCACCCGCACCGGCTGACCTACCGCCTCGTCCAGCTTCTCGCCGATCGCTTGGGCCTGGGCCTCAACCCAGCCTGTCGCGGCCGGATAGCAGCAGACGGCGCGGCTGACGCCCGGGCCGGTATAGGCGGCGTTCCAGGCTTTCAGTGAGGATTCCGTCGTCGTGGTCGAAAACTGCGGATAGAGCGGCAGCAGCACGACTTCGTCAGGTCCGAAGGCGGCGACCTCGGCCGCCGTCTCTTCGGTCAACGGATGCCAGTAGCGCATGGCGATGAAGACCTTGACTTCGTCGCCGCCAAGCCGCGCGCCAAGCACGGCCTGCAAAGACTCCGCCTGGCGACGGGTTTCGGGCAGCAGCGGCGATCCCCCGCCCATCAGGGCGTAGTTGGCCTGGGCGCTGGTTTCGCGCCGACTGGAGATCAGTTTGGCCAGAGGCGTGCGGAAGATCCCCGGAAGGCCGATGATGGCCGGATCGTTGAACAAGTTAAACAGGAACGGCTTGACCGAAGCCTGATCGTCTGGCCCGCCCAGATTGAACAGCACCACCGCAATGCGGCGGCCGGGGTTCGCATCGCTCATTGGGCGCCGATCCGTCTCAGAACCTGTTCCACATGATCGATCGGCACGTCCGGCAGGATGCCGTGGCCCAGATTGAACAGCCAGGATCCCTGCCCCCAGGCCTCCATCAGCTGATCGACGCGTCGGTCCAGCAGATCCCCGCCGGCGCGCAGCAACAGCGGGTCGAGCGCCCCCTGGATCGGCTTGATCTGTTGGACCCGTTTGCCGACCTCGAGCGGGCAGGCAGTGTCCAGGGCCACGGCGTCGACCTCGACCGCCTCGGCATACCGCTCTGCGAGCGCCGCAGAGCCCCGTGGGAAGCCGATAAGGGGTACGGTGACCCCCAGCTCCCGCGTGCGCTTCACGAGCGCCTGGTGGGGCTTCAGGACCAATCTTTCGAACAGGTCGTCCGGCAACCCCTCGGCCCAGCTCTCGAAGATCTTCAGAACCTGGGCGCCGGCGTCGGCCTGCATCTTCAGATACCGCGCCGTGGCCTCGACCAGAACCTCCAGCGTCTCGTCGACACGCTCGGGATCGGCATAGGCGTAGGTGCGGGCCTGGGCGCGTTCGCCCTTGCCGATGGTGCGCGCCTGGCCGTCCAGCATATAGGTCGCCACGGTCCAGGGCGCGCCGGCGAATCCAATCAGGGCGCGTTCAGGCTCCAGTGCCGCGCGCACGATCGACAGGGTCTCACCCACCGCCGACAGATGCTCGCCCGCCGCCGGAGCCAGTTCGGCCATCCGACCCGGGATCGGCATTTCGCCCAGACGCGGCCCCTCCCCCGTCTCGAACCAGACGTCTTGGCCCAGAGCGCGCGGGATCAGCAGGATGTCAGCGAAGACGATCGCCGCATCGAAGCCGAACCGGCGCATGGGCTGAAGCGTCGCCTCGGCGGCCATTTCGGGGTTCAGACAGAAGGCGATGAAGTCGGGCGCCTCGGCCCTCAGCTTGCGATATTCCGGCAGATACCGACCGGCCTGGCGCATGAACCACACCGGCGGACGCTCCAACGTCTCCCCGCGGAGAGCCCGCAGCACCAAGGGCGTCGGATCGGCAGTCTGGGTCTGATCGGTCATGCCGGAGGATTAAGGTCACAGCCCCCCGCTCTCAATCCCTAATCAGATTAAGAATTAAAAGATTCGAAGTGGCAGGTAGGGCGGTGGAATGGCGGGGATGACTCGATCGGCGGCGGCGGAACAAAAGCGGATATCCACGTCTGCCATATCCTTAACGGGGATGTCGAAACGGCTGATCCCGCCGGTGGACAATCCCTAACGAAACCTTAACGGGCAAGGGTTTGCGGGGACGTGCGGCTGTGAACACGGTTAAGCGTCGTTAACCTTTCATTAGGATTTTCCACAGCGGTTAGAAATTTGGTTTTCCGCCTTGGGATGATCCGGCGACGGACGACCAACGCGATCCACCATCATCCCCGCTCGCGGGCGGATCGATCAGCGGCTAAGAAAAACGGCGCCCCGACGGTCCAACGCCGTCCCCCAACTTTCAACAGGGAGACAGACAGTCTCATGAGCCCTGCGAGACCCTCGGGACCGGCCCGTCTGGCCACCTATTTCCACGTTCACCTGGTGTCGGACTCCACCGGCGAGACCTTGAACGCCATGGCCAAGGCGGTGACCGCACGCTTCGACGGCGTCATTCCGATCGAGCACATCTACTCCCTGGTGAGGTCGGCAAAGCAGATGGAGCGGGTGCTGCAGGAGGTGGAGTCCGCGCCGGGCGTCGTTCTCCACACCCTGGTCGACCGCGATCTGCGCGAGCAACTGGAAGAAGGCTGCCGTCGCCTAGACATGCCCCAGATCGGCGCGCTGGATCCGCTGGTCGGGGCCATGTCGCGCTATCTTGGCGCGGCCCTGTCCACCCGCGTCGGCGCCCAGCACGCGCTGGACCATGACTATTTCAACCGGATCGCGGCGCTGGACTTCGCCATGGCCTACGACGACGGCCAAGGCTCTCTGGATCAGCTGGAGGGCGCCGACGTCGTTCTATGCGGGGTCAGCCGGACATCCAAGACCCCCACCTGCATCTATCTGGCCCACCGGGGCATCAGGGCGGCCAACGTGCCCCTGGTGCCGGGTCAGGAGGACGGCGAGCGGCTGACCAAGCTGAAGAACCCCTTGGTGATCGGCCTGACCGTGTCGCCTGATCGACTGGTTCAGATCCGGCGCAACCGTATCGACAATCTGAACGCCAGCCAGTCGTCGAACTACACCGATCAGGACGCCGTGCGCGACGAGACGATCAAAGCCCGGCGGGCCTTCGAGCGGCGCGGCTGGCCGACCATCGACGTGACCCGCCGTTCGGTGGAAGAGACGGCGGCGGCGATCACCAATCTTCTGAGCGAGCATCGCAACCACAAGATCGGGACGACCTGGTGAAATCTGAATCTCTCATCCTGGCGTCCAAGAGCGCGGCCCGCCGCGCCATATTGGAAAACGCCGGCGTCGCCTTCGAGGTGCGCGTCGCCGCTGTGGACGAGGACGCCATCAAGGCCGTCTCGACCGACCTGGACGCCGCCGCCCTCGCCGTTCGTCTCGCGGAAGCCAAGGCCCTGGCCGTCTCACGCGACGACGAAACCGCCTGGGTGCTGGGCTCGGATCAGACCCTGGCCTTTGACGGCGGCCTGGTCTCCAAGGCCAGGTCTCTGGACGCGGCGCGCGAGCGGCTGAAAGCCATGCGCGGCAAGTCGCACCAACTGCACTCGGGCTCAGCGCTGGCGACCAAGGGCCAGATCGTCTGGTCCGGCGTCGATACGGTTCAGATGCGGATGCGCGATTTCTCGGACGCCTTCCTCGACGCCTATCTGGCGGCCGAGGGCGAGGCTCTGCTGTCCTGCGTCGGCTCCTACCGGCTGGAGGGGCTGGGCTCGCAGCTGTTCGAAGCGGTGGACGGCGACTATTTCACGGTGCTGGGCCTGCCGCTCTGGCCGGTGTTGAAAGAGCTGCGTCGGGCTGGTGTGATCGCGGTATGAGCACGCACCGCATAACCGGGGCCGCCTTGGTCGCCGGGATCGCCGGAAATCCGGTCGCCCATTCGCTTAGCCCGGTCATCCACAACGCCTGGCTGGCGGCCGGCGGGATCGACGGCGCCTACGTGCCCTTCGTCCCTGCGGATGCCGCCGGGTTCGAGACCCTGATCGCGGCGGGGCGCGCCGGTCTGATCATGGGGCTGAACGTCACCGCCCCATTCAAGGAACAGGCCTTCGCCCTGGCGGATCAGGCGACGGCAGCGGCGCGACTGACGTCCTCGGCCAATATCTTGCAGTTCGAAAACGGCCGGGTGCTGGCCGACAGTTCCGACGGCGTCGGCCTGATGCGCGGCTTGAAGGAACAGGCGCCAGACCTGGACGTGGCGGGGCGGCCTGTAGTGATGCTGGGCGCCGGCGGCGCGGCCCGCGCAGGGTCCGGCGCCCTGGTCGAGGCGGGCGCCGAGGTGCGCATCGTCAACCGTTCGCCCGAACGCGCAGAGGCTTTGGCCGCTGATCTTGGACCCTCGGTTCGGGTCGTGACGGCCGATGACGCCTTCGACGGCGCAGCCCTGGTCGTCAACGCGCTGAGCGTTGCGCCCAACATCGACTTCGACCGGATCGCGCCCGGCACGGTGGTGATGGACATGACCTACAAGCCGTTGGCTACGCCCTTTCTGACGGCGGCGCGCGAACGCGGCCTGCCGACGGTGGATGGATTGGCCATGTTGATCGGCCAGGCGGCGCCGTCGTTCGAAGCCTTGTTCCGCCGCCCGCCGCCGCCTCTCGATCTTCGTGCCCTGTTGATGACGCATCTGGGCGAGGCGGCATGATCCTGCTCGGTCTCACCGGTTCCATCGGCATGGGCAAGTCGACGACGACGGCCATGTTCGCCGATCTGGGTGCGGTCGTCTGGAACGCCGACGATGCGGTTCACCGCCTCTATGCGCCCGGAGGCGCCGCAGTCGTTCCGGTGGGCGAAGCCTTTCCCGGCGTCCTCGTGGACGGCGCGGTCGATCGCACGCGTCTGGCCGAGGCGCTTGGGAAAGACGACACAGCGTTCCACCGTCTGGAAGCCATCGTCCACCCCTTGGTCGCCCAGGGTCGCGCGGCCGACTTGGAGGCGGCGCGCACGGCGGGTGTGAAACTGGCGGTTCTGGACATCCCCCTGCTGTTCGAGACGGGTGGGGACAAGGGCGTCGACGCCGTCGTGGTGGTCACCGCCGACCCTGCGATACAGGCGGAGCGCGTCCTGGCCCGTCCCGGCATGACCCGCGAACGGTTCGACGCCATCCTGGCGCGCCAGATGCCGGACGCGGAAAAGCGCGCCCGCGCCGATTTCGTCATCGACACCGGCCGGGGGTTGGAGGCTGCTCGAGCCGAGGTCGAGGCGATCGTCGCCGTCGTTCTGGACCCGTCGTGGATATCTCCCCGGCGCGGCGCGGCGAGCCTTTCGCGCTGAGGCGAATGCCGCCATTAAGGGCGAATGGCGCGCGAGATCGTTCTGGATACGGAAACCACCGGATTCGACCCCAAGACGGGCGACCGGCTGATCGAGGTCGGCTGTATCGAGATCCAGGATTTGCTGCCGACGGGGCGGACCTTCCATCGGTTCGTCAATCCCGAGCGGCTGATCCCGCCCGACGCCATCCGGGTTCACGGCATCACCGACGAGAAGGTCAAGGATGCGCCCAAGTTCGCCGAGATCGCCGACGACCTGATCGAATTCATCGGCGATGCGCAGATGATCGCCCACAACGCCGCCTTCGACCGGAACTTCATCGACTTCGAATATGCGCGGTGCGGCCGGCCGATCACCGGCGAGGCGCGCTGGATCGATACGCTGAAACTGGCCCAGACGCAGTTTCCGGGCATGCCCAACTCACTGGACGCCCTGTGCAAACGCTATAAGGTGTCGCTGGTCGAGCGGACGCTGCACGGTGCCCTGATCGACGCCCGTCTGCTGGCCGAGGTCTATCTGGAGCTTCGTGGCGGCAAGGAGCGGGTGCTGGACCTGTCGTCCGCGCCGGTCGGTCGTGGCCCCGGCGGCGTCATCGAAACCGCCGCCTACGGCCAGCGTCCCCGCCCCCTGGCGCCGCGCTCCACGCCCGAGGAACAGGCCGCCCACGTCGCCTTCCTCGCCAAGGCGCTGAAGGACCGATCACTGTGGGACGCCTACGGCCTGCCGGCGCAGGAAGACGCTGCGTAGCCAAGACGAACCTGACAAACCGTTGTCATTCCGGGGCTGAGCGGAGCGAGGAACCCGGAAGCCAGGCGTGAGGTTTGGATCTCGGACGCATCTTCTAGAACGAGATTGCGCTCCTGGGTTCCGGGTTCTGCCTTCGGCCGCCCCGGAATGACGCAGATGATCTGTTTTGACGTCGTGACCGAGTCGCGAACATAGCAGGGCGGCGATCGCCCTTGGGCATCAGGCCTGCCTGAAGCCAAGCACGTCCTGCATGTCGTAAAGACCGGGGCGGCGTGTGCGGACCCAGGCGGCGGCGGCGACGGCGCCGCGGGCGAACAGCGACCGGTCGATGGCCGAATGGCTGAGCGTCAGAACCTCGTCCTCGGAGGCGAACAGCACCGTGTGTTCGCCCACGATCCCGCCGGCGCGGATCGAAGAAAAGCCGATCTTGCCGGTCTCCCGCTCGCCCTGCACGCCGTCGTAGGGGGCGGTGCGCAACTGGGCCAGATCCGCGAACCGACCCTCAGCGGCGGCTTCGCCCAGCATCAGGGCCGTGCCCGAGGGTGAATCGACCTTGCGGCGGTGGTGGGCCTCGGTGATCTCGATGTCCCAGTCCTGGGCGTCCAGACGTTGGGCCGCGTGCTGGACCAGGCCGATCAAGATGTTCACGCCCAGGGAGAAATTGCCGCTCTTGACGATGGCGACCTTCTCGGCGGCCTTCATCAAGTCGGCTTCCTGCTCGTCCGTGAAGCCGGTCGAGCCGATCACCAGGGCCGGGCCTCCGCGCTCGGCCGCGCTCTGGGCCAGGGCGACCGAGGCGGCCGGGGTCGAGAAGTCGATGATCACGTCGCACAGCGACAGGTCGGCGGTTTCGCCCCAATCGAAGCGGGCGGCGACCACCACGTCTTCGCGGGCGTCCAGAACCTGAGAGACCGCACGCCCCATCCGGCCGCGATAGCCGGAAATGCCGGCGTGGAAGATTGCGCTCAAACCGCGTTCTCTTTCGACCCGTCCGCGTCCTGATTGCCCAGGATGTCGGCCCAGAAACGCTTCGCCTTTCCGGCAAAGCTGGAATTCCTGGGGTTCTGCCCCTCCCCGAACGACAGGGCAAGCTCTTCCAGCAACTCACGCTGGCGCGCGGTCAGATCGGTGGGCGTCTCGACGAACAGTTCGACCACCAGATCGCCCCGGTTGCGGCCGTTCAGATGGGGCATGCCCTTGCCCTTGATGCGTACGGTCTTGCCGGTCTGGGCGCCGGCCGGCACGGTGACGGAGGCCTTGCACTTGCCGTCGCAGGCCGTGGAGACCAGGCAGGGCGCGTCGATCTCGCCGCCCAGGGCCGCCACCGTCATCGGCACGGGCACGGTGACCAGCAGGTCCAAGTTGTCGCGCTCGAACAGGTCGTGCGGCGTGACCGAGATGAAGACGTACAGATCGCCGCGCGGTCCGCCGCGCTGGCCCGCATCGCCCTCGCCCGACAGACGGATGCGCGAACCGTCGTCCACGCCGGCGGGGATTTTCAGGTTCAGGGTGCGGGTTTTGCGAACCTGGCCGTGCCCGTGGCAGGTGGTGCAGGGATCGGCGATCATCTGACCCTGGCCGTGGCAACGGGGGCAGGTGCGTTCGACCTGGAAGAAGCCGTTGGCCTGGCGCACGCGACCGGCGCCCTGGCAGGTGGTGCAGGTGACGGGCTTGGTGCCCGGCTTGGCGCCCGACCCCTCGCACGTGTCGCAGGTCATCGTGGAGGGGATGTCGATCTCGACGTCCTCGCCCTTGTAGGCCTGCTCCAGGGTGATCTCCAGATCGTAGCGCAGGTCCGAGCCCCGGCGCGGTCCGCCCTGTTGGCCCCGGGCCTGACGTCCACCGAACGCGTCGCCGAACGCGTCGCCAAAGACCTGGGAGAAGATGTCGTTGATGTCCGAGAAACCCTGGCCGCCCTGGCCGAAGGGATTGCCACCCCCGCCGCCGTTCAGGCCCGCATGGCCGTAACGATCATAGGCCGCGCGCTTGTTGTCGTCCGACAGCACCGTATAGGCCTCGGACAGCTCCTTGAACTTGGCCATCGACTCTTCCGAGCCGCCGTTGCGGTCGGGGTGATGAACCATGGCCAGCTTGCGGTAGGCGGCTTTTAGGCCGGGGGCGTCGATCGTGCGTTCGACACCCAGAACTTCGTAATAATCACGCGCCATCGGGCGTTCGTCCTCATACTTCCCCGTTCGCTTTCGCCTCGCCTCTTATCGAGCGTTGGTCGAAATCGATGTCCCGGCTGACATGGGGTCCGGGACCAATGATGCAAGTTTCATGAAAAGGCCCCGCCTATCGCAAGACAAGCGGGGCCGTATCATTTCAGCGACCTGTGACGGATCAGGCGCTCTTCTTGTCGTCGCCGTCCGTGTCCGACACTTCCTCGAACTCGGCGTCGACCACGCCGTCGTCGGCCGGCTGGCCTTCAGCGGCGGCGTCGCCCTGCTGCTGGGCGTACATGGCTTCACCCAGCTTCATCGAGGCCTGGACCAGGGTGTTGGTCTTGGCGCGGATGTCTTCCGGGTCGTTGCCTTCGCGTGCGGTCTTCAGCTCGGCCAGGCCGGTCTCGATGGCCGTCTTCTCGTCCGCGCCGACCTTGTCGCCGTGCTCGGCCAGGGCTTTCTCGGTCGAGTGGATCAGGCTGTCGGCGGCGTTCTGCGCCTCGACCAGATCCTTCTTGGCCTTGTCGGTGGCGGCGTTGGCCTCGGCTTCCTTGACCATCTTGTCGATGTCGGCGTCCGACAGGCCGCCGTTCGCCTGGATGCGGATCGACTGCTCCTTGTTGGTCGCCTTGTCCTTGGCCGAGACGTTGACGATGCCGTTGGCGTCGATGTCGAAGGCGACCTCGATCTGCGGCATGCCGCGCGGCGCCGGCGGAATGCCCATCAGATCGAACTGACCGAGCATCTTGTTGTCCGACGCCATCGGACGCTCGCCCTGGAAGACCCGGATCGTCACGGCCGACTGGTTGTCGTCGGCGGTCGAGAAGGTCTGGCTCTTCTTGGTCGGGATCGTCGTGTTGCGCTCGATCAGGGGCGTGAACACGCCGCCCAGGGTTTCGATGCCTAGGGTCAGCGGCGTCACGTCCAGCAGCAGCACGTCCTTGACGTCGCCTTGCAGAACGCCGGCCTGAACGGCGGCGCCCAGGGCCACGACTTCGTCAGGGTTCACGCCCTTGTGCGGTTCCTTGCCGAAGAAGGCCTTCACGGCTTCCACGACCTTGGGCATGCGGGTCATGCCGCCGACCAGAACCACTTCGTCGATGTCCGAGGCCTTCAGGCCGGCGTCGGCCAGGGCCTTCTTGCACGGCTCGATCGTGCGCTGGACCAGATCCTCGACCAGGCTTTCCAGCTTGGCGCGCGTCAGCTTGATGTTCAGGTGCAGCGGGCCCGAGGCGTTCATGGTGATGAACGGCAGGTTGACCTCGTACTGGGTCGTGGTCGACAGCTCCTTCTTGGCCTTTTCAGCCTCTTCCTTCAGGCGCTGCAGGGCCAGCTTGTCCTGGCGCAGGTCGACCGACTGCTCCTTCTTGAACTCGTCGGCCAGATAGTCGACCAGACGCAGGTCGAAGTCTTCGCCGCCCAGGAAGGTGTCGCCGTTGGTCGACTTCACCTCGAACACGCCGTCGCCGATCTCCAGGATCGAGACGTCGAAGGTGCCGCCGCCCAGGTCATAGACGGCGATCTTCTGGCCGTCGTTCTTTTCCAGACCATAGGCCAGGGCAGCCGCGGTCGGCTCGTTGATGATGCGCAGCACTTCCAGGCCGGCGATCTTGCCGGCGTCCTTGGTCGCCTGACGCTGGCTGTCGTTGAAATAGGCCGGCACGGTGATCACGGCCTGGGTGACCTTGTCGCCCAGATAGGCCTCGGCCGCTTCCTTCATCTTGGTCAAGGTGAAGGCCGAAATCTGCTGCGGGGAATAGTCCTTGCCAAAGGCGCGCACCCAGGCGTCGCCGTTCGGGCCCTTGACGATCTCATAGGGCACCATGCCCTTGTCCTTGGCGACGACGGGATCATCGAAGTTGCGGCCGATCAGGCGCTTGATCGCGAAGAAGGTGTTGGACGGGTTGGTGACGGCCTGGCGCTTGGCGGGCTGGCCCACCAGCACTTCCGCGCCGTCCTGGATCGCCACGACCGACGGGGTCGTGCGGTTGCCCTCGGCGTTTTCGATCACCTTCGGCGTCTTGCCGTCCATGACGGCGACGCACGAGTTGGTGGTGCCCAGGTCGATGCCGATAATCTTGGCCATGTGTTCTTCAGTCTCTCTGGTTCGGCGGGCGATGCGGCGGCCTTCGACGAAGCGCCGCGCGTGACCGCCCCCGGTTGGGTTGGCGTGGATCAGGCTGGATAGCCCCAAGTTTCGCGGGGTTTCTCCGAAGCTGGCCCCGATATGGGAAAATCCCCCCCGCCCGCAAGGGCGATCTGCGATTCAACGCTTTCGAAGAACGCCGAAATTCGAAGATGCGGAGACAGCGATCGTCGGGCATAAGATTTGCCGTCGCGCTCTGGGGACCGCGATGAAGGAAGGGAGAGGAAACAATGATCAAGACCATGCTCAAGGCGGCCGTCGCCGCCGCCGTTCTGATCGGCTCTGCGGCGGCCGCCGCGCCGCCTGCTGGGGCGCCGGCCAACCAGTCGCGCGACGGCTATGATCGGCACGTCACCATCAAGAACCGCACCGGCTGGACCATGTTGCGCTTCTACGCGTCGGATTCGCGCAGCGACGACTGGGAAGAGGACATCCTGGGCTCGGACGTTCTGGAAAGCGGGCAGGATGTGCGCATCAACATCGATGACGGCTCGGGCGCCTGCATCTATGACTTCAAGGCCGAGTTCACCAACGGTCAGGAGCTGACGCGGTCGCGCATCAATGTCTGTGAGGTCAGCGAATACACCTACACCCGTTGAGGTGAAGACCGCCGTCGAGGGCTTCCGGCTCTGGCCGGGGGCGCTCGATGCCGCGGCGCAGGCTAATCTGGTCAGCGAGGTGTTCGCCCGACTGAATGACGCGCCGCTGTATCGGCCGACTACGCCGGGCGGTCGGCCCTTCTCGGTTCAGATGAGCAACTTCGGGCCGCTGGGCTGGGTCTCCAATCGGGGCGGCTATCGCTATCAGTCGACCCATCCCGAGACCGGGCGACCCTGGCCCGCGATCCCGACTGTGCTTCTCGACCTGTGGGACGCCACGGTCGCCTGGCCCACGCCGCCGGACGCCTGTCTGGTCAATCTGTATCGCGATGCGGCGAAGATGGGCCTGCACCAGGACAAGGACGAGGCCGATCTGGGCGCGCCTGTCCTGTCGGTGTCGCTAGGAGACACGGCGACGTTCCGCATCGGCGCGGCGGAGGGCGGACGCACCACGACGCTGAGGCTGGACAGCGGCGACGTCTGCGCCCTGACCGGACCCGCGCGCCTGGCCCGTCACGGCGTCGACCGCGTGCTGGCCGGATCGTCGCGCCTGATCCCCGGCGGCGGCCGACTGAACCTGACGCTGCGCTGCGCCGGTTGAGCGCCTGATTTTTGGACTGGCTTTCGACGGCAAGCTGCGGCGTAACTCGGGAATGGACGACCTGAAGCGCCGCTGGGCCCGCCTCGAACCCCACATCACCGTCGTGGGCCCCGACGACGACCGGCCCCGGCCGGCGGTGCTGTTGTTCCACGGCTGCGGGGGTCTGCGCGATCACCTGCCCCGCTATGCCGAGGTCGCCAAGGCGGCGGGCTGGCGCGCCTTCATCGTCGATTCCTACGGCCCGCGCGGCTGGGGCCGGGCCTTCACCCTGGCGGCGGTCTGCACGGGCCTGTCGTTCCGGGGCTATGAGCGGGTGGGCGACGTCCTGGCGGCGATCCAGGGCGTTTCGGCCCGCCCTGATGTCGACGCGACGAAGCTGGCCCTGGCCGGCTGGAGCCACGGCGGCTGGTCGATCATGGAGATGATGAGCGGCGCGCCGACTCCCGGGGCCTTTGGCGTGAGCGATCCCGCCGAGGCCGACCTGTCCGGCGTCAAGGCGGTCTGGCTGGCCTATCCCTATATCGGCCCGTTCGCCTTCAACCGGTTGAAGCCGTGGCGGCATTGCCCGCGCGTTCTGGCCGTCACCTGCAAGCGCGACCACCTGACGACTGTGCGCAACGCCGAACAGGTCAACGCCATGATCCGCAACTGCGGCTCCCAGGTCGAAAGCTGGATCGCCGGGGGCACCCACGCCTTCGACGAACCCACCAACAATGGTCCGATGCGCCACGATCCGGAACTGACAGTCGAGGCCCTGCGCCGTTTCGGCGCCTTCCTGACCGACGCCGTGCCACACGGCTGAAAAGAAAACTGACCCGCGCTCTTGACGGGCGATCCATCACGTAACAATTGAAGTTACATGAAAAGGGATTCTCGTCTTTCCAACATCCTCCACGCTCTGCTGCACATGGCCGAGCATGAGACACGCACCGGCTCGCCCATGACTTCGGACCAGCTGGCGGTCTGCCTTTCGACGAATCCCGTGGTGGTGCGCCGAACCATGGCCGGCCTGCGCGAGCAGGGATTGGTGGCGTCGGAAAAGGGGCATGGCGGCGGCTGGCGTCTGTCGCGACCGCTGGATCAGGTCACCCTGGGCCAGGTGAACGCGGCCCTCGGCGGCGCGGATCTGTTTCCGGCCGCTCCGCCTATCGAGGCCGACGGCTGCCTGGTCGAGGCGGCGGTCAACGACGCCCTGGCCGAGACCTACGCCGCCGCCCGCGCCCTGCTGATCGCGCGCCTGAACGACGTAACCCTGGCCGATCTGGCGGCGGATTTCTCGCGCCGCATGGCCGAACATTTCAAGAGAGATTTGCTCCATGCCCACGCTCGAAAGTCCTGACGTCATGCCGCACGACGCCCTGATCATCGGCGGCTCCTATGCCGGCCTATCCGCAGCCATGCAGCTGGTTCGCGCGCGTCGCCGCGTTCTGGTCATCGACGACGGCCGGCCGCGCAATCGATTCGCCGCTCGCGCCCATGGCGTCCTGACGAATGACGGAAAGCCCGGCGCTGAGATCACGGCGTCGGCTCGAGCCCAGGTCGCGGCCTATCCGACCGCCGCCTTCCGCATGGCGGAGGCGGTCGAGGTCGAACGGATCGATGGCGGTTTCTCGGTCGCCTTCGCTGACGGCACGCGCACGCGCGGTCGCCGGCTGCTGCTGTCGCACGGGGTCGAGGACGTGCTGGCCGACATCCCGGGGGTGAAGGAACGCTGGGGCCGCACCGCCCTGCACTGTCCCTGGTGCCACGGCTATGAGATCGGCGGCGGCCCCATCGGCGTGCTGGGGCGCGGCGATCACGCGGTTCCGTATGCGGCGACGGTCGCCGAATGGGGCCAGGTCACCCTGTTCATGGATCTGGACGTCGGCCTGTCGCCCGAGGACGCCCATCTGCTGGATCGACGCGGGGTCACCATCGAAGCCACGCCCATCGCGCGGCTGGAGGGCGAGGCGCCGGACCTGAGCGGCGCGCGGCTGACCGACGGACGGTTCGTCGAGCTGAAGGCCATCTTCGTCGGCGCCAATGTGCGTGTCGCCAGCCCGTTCGCCGAGCGGCTGGGCTGCGAGATGACCGACACCCCGATGGGGCGAGTGATCAAGGTGGACGCCATGCAGCAGACGACCCAGCCGGGCGTCTTCGCCGCCGGCGATCTGGCGCGCGCCGCCTCCAACATCACCCTGGCGACCTCGGACGGCATGATCGCCGCCCACGCCCTGTTCAGGTCCCTGGTCGAGGAAGAGACGGCGGTCGCCGCCTAGCCGATCGTCGCCTCGACCGTGATGGTCGCGCGGACCGAATGGGCCATTTCGCAATGGTCGTGGGCCTGGTGGTGCAGGGCGTCGATCTCGGCCTGATCGGGTTCGCGGCCGGTGAAGCTGGTAAAGGGGCGCAGCGTCACCTCGGCGAGGTAGCGCTTGCCGTCATCGTCCTTGCCCATCTTGCCCGACGCTTCGTCGACATAGGTGTCGACCACCAGGCCGGCGTTGGCGGCGAAGGCGAGGAACCACAGCATGTGACAGCTGGACAGAGAGGCGATCATCGCCTCTTCCGGATCGACGCCGGCCGGATCGGACATCGGCACGGGCACGCTGGAGGGCGCCGAAGACCCCGGCACCACCGCCCCGCCGTCGAAGCTCCAGGAATGGGCGCGGCTGTAGCCTTTGTCCAGGAAGGGCTGGTCGCCGCGGTTCCAGACGACCCTGGCTTCATAGACCCCCATTACGCCCTCCAGAAGCCGACGATCTTCTTGACCTCGTCCACCACAGGATCAGCGACCTCGGCGGCGCGCCCGGCCCCAGCCTTCAGCACGCGATCGATCTCGGCCGGATCGTCCATCAGGCGGCGCATCTCGGCCGTCACGGGCGCCAGCGACGACACCGCCAGATCCGCCAACGCCGGCTTGAAGGCGCCGAAGCCCTGGCCGCCGAACTGTGCGACTACCTGTTCGCGGGTCAGGCCCGCCAACGCCGCATAGATGGCGACCAGATTCTTGGCCTCGGGCCGTTCGTTCAGGCCGTCCAGGGTTTCCGGCAACGGCTCGGGATCGGTCTTGGCCTTCTTGATCTTGGAAGCGATCGTGTCGGCGTCGTCGGTCAGGTTGATGCGGCTGTTGTCGGACGGATCCGACTTGGACATCTTGGCCGCCCCGTCGCGCAGGGACATAACGCGGGTCGCCGGCCCCTGGATAATCGGTTCAGGCACGGGGAAGAAGCCGGGAACGCCGAAGTCGTTGTTGAACTTGGCGGCGATGTCGCGGGTCAGCTCCAGATGCTGCTTCTGGTCCTCGCCGACCGGCACTTCGGTCGCCTTGTACAGCAGGATGTCGGCCGCCTGGAGCACGGGATAGGTGTACAGGCCCACCGAGGAGCGTTCCTTGTGCTTGCCCGACTTCTCCTTGAACTGGGTCATCCGGTCGAGCCAGCCGAGACGGGCGACGCAGTTGAAGATCCAGGCCAGTTCCGCATGGGCGCGCACGGCTGACTGCGGGAAGATGATCGCCTTTTCCGGATCCAGGCCCGAGGCGAGATAGGCGGCGGCGATCTCGCGCGTCTGGGCCGTCAGTTTGGCCGGATCCTGCCACACGGTGATGGCGTGCATGTCGGCGACGAAGACATAGACCGGCGCGCCCTGGTCCTGCAGTTCCACGAACCGCTTCAAGGCGCCGAGGTAGTTGCCCAGGTGCAGCGCGCCTGAGGCCTGGATGCCGGACAGGATGCGGCGGGGGCCATCATATGTCGCAACGGCGGGGGTCTGGTCGGTCATGGGATCGGGTCTCGGAAGGTCGAAAGGCAGGCGTGGCGAGGCAGGCGGCGGCTCAGCCGCGCCATCGCAGGTCATGGATCAGGCCCGAGGTCGTCATGGCCTCGCGCTTATCGGTTCGCCGTCTGTCAGTCCAGACCGGAGACCGCGCCGCCACCGGGCTCGCGCTTCAGCGTGGCCTTCAGTTCCGAGATCGTGACGGCCCGGAACGCCAGCAGGCAGAAGCCGTAGAGCCCTGCTCCGGCGCCGCAGACCACCAGGACGGCGATCTCCTTGGCCAGGAACAGTCGGCTAAGCTGCGGATAGAAGACGTCGGCCGCGAACAGCAGGGCGGCCATCATGGCGCTGGCGGCGATGACGCGGGCGATGCGTGACGAAAAGGCCGGCGACGGCCGCCAGCTGTTTTCGCGGACCAGGACGCCGCCCAACAGAGCGACATTGACCCAGGCCGAGGTGCTGGTGGCGATGGCCAGGCCCAGCACCCCGTCCCAGCCCTGACGGCGGAACCAGAAGAACAGGGCCGAGCCCAGGAGGACGGTGATGACCACGCTGGCGACGGCGAAGATCATCGGACGGCGCGTGTCCTGGCGCGCGAAGAAGGGCGGGGTCAGAACCTTGGCCAGGACGAAGGCCGGCACGCCCCACGCGAACTGACGCAAAACGTCGGCGGTGCGGGCGGCGTCGGCCGAGGTGAAGGCGCCCCGCGTTACGGTCGCGTCGATGATGAAGAAAGGAATGACGAACAGGGCCACGGCCGCGGGCAGTGTGAAAGCCATGGCCAAGTTGATGCCGTCGTCCAGTGTCTTCTGCCCGCCCTCGTGATCGCCGTCGACGAACGCCTTGGTCAGGCGCGGCACCAGGGCCAGGCCGATGGCGACCCCCACTAAGCCCAGCGGCAGTTGATACAGGCGGTCGGCATTATACAGCACCGAGCGCGCGCCCTCGTCCGAGCCGGTTAGGAACTGCGACACCAGAGAGTTGATCTGCAGCGCCCCGCCCGCCAGGGCGCCGGGCACGGCCAGCGCCAGGGTGTGACGCACATTCGGGGTGATGCGCGGCAGGCCGATCTTCAGCCGAACGCCCAGACGCCGCACGCCCCACCACAAGAGGCCGGCCTGGATCAGGCCCGACACCGTCACCGCCGCCGTCACCATCAGCAGCACCGTCTCCTGCGGGATCGGCAGGATCAGCGGCGGCATCAGGGCGGCCAGGGTGCACAGGTTCAGAAACACCGGCACGGCCGCCGACAGGGCGAACCGACCGCCCGTGTTCAACACGCCCGACAGCAGCGAGGCCACGGTCATACAGGCCAGATAAGGCATGGCCAGCTGGGTCGCGATCACGGCGGCGCGCAGCACCATCGGCTGGTCGCGATAGGCCGACAGCAGCCACGGCATGATCCACGGCATCACGACCTGCAGCAGAATGCAGAAGCCGGCGACCACGGCCAGCATGAAGCTGAGCGCCTCGGACGCCGTGACGGCGGCGGCTTGCTCACCCTCGCGCGCCCGAACCCCGCCATAGACCGGCACAAAGGCCTGGGCGAAGGCGCCTTCTGCGAACAGGCGGCGGAACATGTTGGGCAGCATCAACGCCGTAGTGAAAGCGTCCATCATCGGCCCCTGGCCGAAGCGCGCCGCCAGCGCCATGTCGCGCACGAAGCCGAGAATTCGACTGCCCAGCGTCAGGGTCGACTGCACCAGGGTGTTTCGGGCGAGGCTCATGCGGACATTCGACAGGGCGCGGAGGAAGGTTGTCGCTTAGCGCGCTTGTTCGCCGGGCGATACGGGCTTTGCGCGCGGGCTGCGGCGGCCCAGGTCGGAGACGTCGCGCGCGCTGGCGCGAGCCGAGGCGACCTTTCGTCCGGCGGGGGCGGGCGCGCGGCTGTCCAGCACGGCCTCAAGCGCGGTGCGCAGTTCGGTGATCCGCTGTTCCGAGGTGATCTTCCGCCCCTTGCGATCCACGACGTAGAAGCTGTCCACCGCCCGCTCGCCATAGCTGGCGACATGGGCGGAGCGGATGCTCAGGCCTTCGTCGTTGAACACGCGCGACAGGTCCGCCAGCAGCCCCGGCCGGTCGGCGCAGGACACCTCGACCACGGTGGCGACCTCGCTGGCGTGGTGATCGACCATGACCACAGGCCGAACTTCGAAGGCCGCCTTGCGCGCATTGCCGGTCGGATCGGGCGCCTGGCCGATGCGGCCCTCGCCTCGCGCAGCCTTTTCCAGCGCATCGACCAAGGCCTTCAGACGGCGCGGTTCAGCCTGGCCATAGGGCAGGCCCGCTCCGTCCTGAACACGAAACACGTCCAGGACGACGCCGTCCTCGGTCGCCACGCGGGCGTCGGTCACGTCGGCCCCAAGCGCGGCCATGGTCTGGGCCAGGTCGGCGAACAGCCCCGGTCGGTCGGCCGCTGCGATGGAGATTTCGGTGGTCTGCACCGTCAGCCCCTGCACCGGCGCGGTGGGCGCGCTCTCGGCCGCCGCGCCCGTCTCGCGCGCCCGCTGGACCAGGGCCGGATGCGCCGCCAGCGGATCCTCGCGCGTCACGTCCTCGCCCCGGAACAGGGCGGCGACCTGGTTGTAGAGGGTGCGCATCAGCTGACCCTTCCAGCCGTTCCACACCCCCGGCCCCACGGCCCGGATATCGGCGACGGTCAGAACCAGCAGCATCCGCAGCCGCTCGGGATCGCCGACCAGTTCGGCGAAGGCGCGGATGGTCGCCGGGTCCGACAGGTCGCGCTTCTGGGCATAGTCCGACAGCGCCAGATGGCTGCGCACCAGCCAGACCACCAGTTCGATCCGGCGCGGATCGACACCCAGCCGCTCACAGGCTCGACGCGCGGCGATGGCGCCGTCCTCCAGCTGCCCCCGCTCGCCGCCCTTGCCCACATCGTGCAGCAGCATGCCCAGCATCAGGGCTTCCATGTCCGAGATCAGATGCACGATCTCGCTGGCCATTGGGTGATCGGTCTTCAGCTTGCCGCGCGCGATGTCGTTGATGATGCCGATGGCCTGAAGCGTGTGCTCGTCGACCGTATAGGCGTGGTACATGTTGAACTGGGTCTGGCCGACGATCCGCCCCCATTCGGGCAGAAACCGACCCAACAGACCCGTCTCGTTCATGATGGTCAGGACGCGATAGGGCCGCTGCCCGTGCGCCAGAACGTCCAGGAACGCCCGCGTCGCCGCCGGATCGCGCCTCAGACGGGGCGTCACCAGCGACAGCGACCGCGTCACCGCCGAAAAGGCGTCCGGATGCAGGTCCAGATCATGCTTGTCGGCGCAGACGAACAGGGTCAGCAGCTTGACCGGATTGGCGGCGAACACCTCCGGCCCCTCGACCGACAGACGGCCCTGGTCGATCCAGAACCCCTCGACCTCCAGCTTGCGCCGTGGGGCGGGCCGGAACGGCGCCATCAGACGCGACAGGCCGTGCGCCGTCTTCTGGTGGCGCGCCTCCAGCTTGGCCGACATGGCGCGGGTCAGGGCGCCGACGTCGCGGGCCACCAGAAAGTATCGCCGCATGAACCGCTCGACCGCCGGTTCGTCGCCGCGCCCGCGCCAGCCCATGCGCCGGGCCACCTCGGGCTGCATGTCGAACGTCAGCTTCTCTTCGGCCCGGCCCGCGATCAGATGCAGATGGATGCGGACCCGCCATAGGAAGTCGAACGCCTCGTCCGACGTCCGTCGCTCGCGGGGGGTAAACAGTTCGTCCATCACCGTCGCGCCCAGCCGACTTTCGGGCGCCAGGGACCGGGCGATCCAGTACAGGGTGTTCAGGTCGCGCAAGCCCCCCTTGCCGTCCTTGACGTTGGGCTCGACCTTGTAGCGGGTCGAGCCGGCCTTTTCGTGCCGGGCGGCCCGCTCCTCCAGCTTGGCGGCGATGAAGGGGCGCGGATCGGATTTCGACACCATGTCGCGAAACCGGCCGATCATCAGCTGGGCCAGCGCATCGTCCCCCGCCAGCGGACGGGCCTCCAGCAGGGTCGTCCGCACCGTCATGTCGGTGCGCGACAGGTTCAGACACTCTTCGACCGAGCGCACCGCCGACCCGACCTTGGCCCCCAGGTCCCACAGCACATAGAGGACGAACTGGATCACCTGCTCGCCGCGCGGCGTCGCTTTGGACGATCTCAGGAACAGCAGGTCCAGATCGGAATGGGGCGCCAGCACGCCCCGGCCGTAACCCCCGACCGCGACCAGGGCCAGCCGTTCGGCCTCGACCGGCGAGGTCGGCCACAGCGTCTGGGTCGCCACCCGCCACAGGCCGGCCAGCATCTCGTCGGCGGCGGCGGCGTACAGACGCGCCACGTCGCGGCCCTTCATGCCGCCATCCAGCTTGCGCTCGGCCCGCGCGCGGGCGGCGTCATAGGTCTCGCGCAAAACGACAGAGACCGCCGCGCGCGGGTCTTCCGCGCGGGCGGCCTCGGCAAGGCGGTCATCCAGACTGGGCGAGGTGTTCATGTCAGCCGTCTATAGGCCCCATCCCACCGCGCGTCAGTCAGGGATTGAGGACTACTCCGGGCGAACGCGCTTCTTGCGGAACGACGGGTTCAGCACCTGCTTGCGCAGGCGGATGGACTTGGGCGTCACCTCGACCAGTTCGTCGTCGTCGATATAGGCGATGGCCTGTTCCAGCGACATCTGGCGCGGCGGGGTCAGGCGCACGGCCTCGTCCTTGCCAGCGGCGCGGACGTTGGTCAGCTGCTTGCCCTTGATCGGGTTGACGTCCAGATCGTCCCAGCGCGCGTTCTCGCCGATGATCATGCCTTGGTAGGTCTTTTCACCCGCGCCGACGAACATGACGCCGCGATCTTCCAGGTTCCACAGGGCGAAGGCGGCGGTTTCACCGTCCGAGTTCGAGATCAGGACGCCCTTCAGACGGCCGGCGATGGCGCCCTTGTGCGGCTCATAGTGGCTGAACACGCGGTTCAGCACGCCCGAACCGCGCGTGTCGGTCAGGAATTCGCCCTGATAGCCGATCAGGGCGCGCGACGGCGCCTTCAGGCTGATGCGGGTCTTGCCGGCGCCCGACGGGCCCATGTCGGCCAGCTCGGCCTTGCGGGCCGACAGCTTTTCGATGACCACGCCGGTGAACTCGTCGTCCACGTCGATCATGACGTCTTCGATCGGCTCCAGCTTCTCGCCGTTCTCGCCTTCCTTGAACACGACGCGCGGACGCGAGATCGAAACCTCGAAGCCTTCGCGACGCATGTTCTCGATCAGAACGCCCAGCTGCAGTTCGCCGCGGCCGGCGACCTCATAGGCGTCGCCGCCCTCGGTGGTGGTCACGCGGATGGCGACGTTGGCCTCGGCTTCCTTCAGCAGGCGGTCGCGGATGACGCGCGACTGGACCTTGTCGCCTTCACGACCGGCCAGGGGGCTGTCGTTGACCGAGACGGTCATGGAGATGGTCGGCGGATCGATCGGCTGGGCGTCCAGCGGCTCGGTCACTTCCATGGCGCACAGGGTGTCGGCCACGGTCGCCTTGGACATGCCGGCGATGGCGACGATGTCGCCCGCTTCCGAACCCTCGTCCAGCGGCTGGCGCTTCAGGCCGCGGAAGGCCAGCACCTTGGTGATGCGGCCGCGTTCGATTTCCTTGCCTTCACGGTCCAGGGCGTGGATCGCCATGCCGGGAACGGCCTTGCCGCTCTCGATCCGGCCGGTCAGCAGGCGGCCCAGGAACGGATCGCTTTCGATCAGCACGTCCAGCATGCGGAACGGCTTGTCCTTGTTGGCCTGAACGGCGGGCGGCGGGACGTGGTCGACGATCAGGTCGAACAGCGGGGCCAGATTGTCGTTGGGCTGGTTCAGGTCCAGCGTCGCCCAGCCGTTGCGGCCAGAGGCGTAGATGTGCGGGAAGTCCAGCTGCTCGTCCGTCGCGCCGATAGCGGCGAACAGGTCGAAGGTCTCGTTGTGCACGCGGTCCGGATCGGCGTGGGCGCGGTCGACCTTGTTGATGCACAGGATCGGGCGCAGGCCCATCTTCAGCGCCTTGGTCAGCACGAACTTGGTCTGGGGCATGACGCCCTCTTCGGCGTCGACCAGGATGACGCAACCGTCCACCATGCCCAGGATGCGCTCGACCTCGCCGCCGAAGTCGGCGTGGCCCGGGGTGTCGATGATGTTGATGCGGGTTTCGCCCGCCTTGCCGTTCCAGAGCACCGAGGTGCACTTGGCCAGGATGGTGATGCCGCGCTCTTTTTCCTGGTCGTTGGAGTCCATGGCGCGCTCGGTCGTCGCCTCATTGGCTCGGAACACGCCGGATTGGGCGAGCAGTTGGTCAACCAGGGTCGTTTTGCCGTGGTCAACGTGGGCGATGATGGCGACGTTGCGCAGGTTCATTTGAGTATCGCGAAAAGGCGCGGCCGGCATACGGGCGGCCGCTGGTCATGAAAAGGCATGCGGGAGGCGCGCGCCTCTTACAGGCATGTGGACAGAAAGACCAGAGCGGGCGTCGTCGCGCCGATCGCCGCCTTACCGATATTTCATCCCCGACGCCGCATCCGACGCCGCCGACGGACGCCTCCTTCCCACGACGGGCCTGACGCAGGCCCATTCCGACGGGGAAATGACGATGGGTTTGATGGTCGCAGCCGCGCTTGCCGCCGCCTTGGGCGCGGGCCAGGCGCCGGACATGCATGTGGATGCCGAGGGGCTGAACATGGCACGACCGGGCGAGGCGATGATCCTGGCCGGCCGCATCCGCGCCGCCAGCCGCGACTGGTGCGCCGTCCATCGCGCGGTCCTGACGCCCGACAGCCTTGGCGACGCCAGCGTCTGCGAGCGTGAAATGAGACGCCGGGCCTATGTCGCCATGCCCCGCCCCCAGCGCATCCATTTCGTGCGCGCGGGCGGCCAGACCGCGCTCAATCGGCGCTAGAGCGGCCGCAGCATATAGCGGGCGTCGGCGCCGTAGCTGGCCAACTTGGCCGCCATGGCCTCGGCGGGCTGTTCGACGAAACCGTGTCGTGACCAGAAGCCGACGGCGTCATTGACCGCGACCAGGGCGATGGCGGGCCAGCCGTCCTCCGTCGCCTGTTCCGCCAGCCGCTCGACGATGACGCCGGTCACGCCCCCGCCCCGCGCCTCGGGGTGCAGGGCCAGATCGTGCAGATAGATCAGGTCCGGCTGGGCCGGCAGGCCTTCGATCACCGTGTTCAGCGGCGGCGCACTCTCGGCCTTCCACGGATAGGCGATCAGATAGCCCCGCGCGGCGCCGTCGCCTTCCGCCAGCACGAAACAGCCGCGCGGATAAAGCGCCAGCCGGTTCTGGAAACAGGCGCAATCCTCGAAGTGGTCGGGAAACGACAGCCGCGCCACCTCCACCACCGCATCGATGTCCGTCGGCCGCATGGGCCGCCATTGCAGGGTCATCAGTTCACCTTGGCCGGATCGACGGGCGCAGCCGGCAGGGCGGAGACCGGGACGCCGTCGTCCTTCAGCTTCTTGACCTCGGCGGGCGTGGCCTCGCCATAGATTTCGCGCTTCTCGGACCGGCCCTCGTGGATGTCGCGCGCCTCGCGGGCGAAGGCGTCGCCGACATAGTCGAAGTTGGCCTCGACATGGGCGCGAACCTCGTGGGCGGCGGCCATCATCATCGTCTGCATCTTGGCGGCGACGTCAGAGGCGGGATCGGCCTTGCGGGCGCCGCTGATGGCCGGGGCCATGATCGCCTTTTCGACCGCGTGCGAACCGCAGAACGGACACTCCACAAGCCCCCGCGCCGCCTGATCGTCATAGTCGGTCGAGGAGCCGAACCAGGCTTCGAAGGCGTGGGCCTGGTCGCATTTCAGGGCGTAGCGGATCATGGGGCGTCAAACAGCAGGCAGGAAATCGCGATCGTGGGTCAGGCTGGGCACGGCGGCGCGCGCCCTGGCCACGGCTTCCATGTCCAGTTTCGCACGCACGATGCAAGGTTCGTCGTGATCCGCCTTGGCGATGATCTCGCCCCACGGACCGACGACGGTGGATCGCCCCCAGGTGCGGCGACCCTCCTCGTGCAGTCCGCCCTGCGCCGGCGCCAGGACGAACGCCCCCGTCTCGATGGCGCGGGCGCGCAACAGGGTTTCCCAATGCGCCTCTCCGGTCGGGGCGGTGAAGGCGGCCGGTATCGCGATCATCGACGCCCCCGCCTTGGCCAGCTGGCGATGCAGGTGGGGAAAGCGGATGTCGTAGCAGATGGTCAAACCCAGACGGCCCCAGGGCGTATCCGCCACCGCCGCCCCGTCGCCGGGCCTCACCGTCGCGCTTTCGCGATAGGTCTCGCCATTGGGCAGGTTCACGTCGAAGACATGCAGCTTGTCGTATCGGGACACTATCCCGCCCGACGCATCGATCAGCAGCGACCGATTCGCGGCGCGGCCGTCTCCCGTCTGGCCAGACCGGACGATGGCCGAACCGATCAGCAGCCAAACGCCCAGTTCTGCCGCCAGATGACGCAGGCCCACAACGGCGACGTCCTCGTCCTCGGTCGTAATCGCCGCATCGCGCCGGTCTCGGCGTTGCTCCAGGACATTGGTCCCCTCGGGCGTCAGGACGAACTTCGCCCCGCCCGACGCCGCCTCGCGGATCAGGGGCTCAACATGGGCCAGCGCCTGTCGCGCCGTCGCCGGCGTGCGCGTCTGGATCAGGGCGATGTCGAGCCCGCTGCTCATGGATCAGGCGGCCAGAAGTCCGTCCAGCTTGCCGTCGCGGTCCAGCGCGTGGATGTCGTCGGAACCGCCGACGTGCCGGCCGTCGATGAAGATCTGCGGGAAGGTCATGCGGCCGCCCGACTTCTCGACCATCTCGGCCTTCTTGTCGGGATCGTTGGAGGCGACGATCTCGGTATAGTCCACGCCCTTTTTCTTCAGCAGCGACATGGCGCTGAAGCAGTAGGGGCAGCCAGGCTTGGTGTAGATGACGACGTCGGCCAAATCAGGTCTCCAATATAGAATCCAGCGCCCTCACGCAGCGAGCCGCCGCGCGGCGAGCGATAGGGCGCTCTTCACATAGTCAGTTCACGGGCGTTTCGCACCCGCGCGATGACGGCGAGATCCACGGCGCGCGCTCCGGCGTTGATCAGGGCGCGCGCGCAGGCCTCTCCGGTCGCGCCCGTGGTCAACACATCGTCGATCAGAAGGATGCGTCGTCCCCGGATCCGACGCCGGCCCGCCTCGGTCACAGCGAAGGCCTTCTTGACGTTCAGCCGCCGCCCGCGCTGGCTCTTGCCGCCCTGGCTGGTCGTGTGGCTCGTGCGGACCAGCGCGTCGGGCAAATAGTCGCGGCCGGCGAGCCGGGCCAGCGGCCGGGCGATTTCGGCGGCCTGATTGAAGCGCCGCGACAACAGGCGAAACCGATGCAGCGGCACGGGCAGGATCACGTCCGCGTCTTCGACCAGATCGGCGGCGGCGCGTCCGATCCAACGCGCGAACAGGGGCGCGAACTGTTGCTGGTCCCCGTGCTTGAACCTCAGGATCAGACTGCGCGACGCCTCGTCATACAGGCAAGCCGCGCGCGCCCTCTCAAAGGCATAGGGCTTGGCGATACAGGCGGCGCAGCGATCCTCGGCGAAGGGGCCGCCGTCAAAGTCGAAGGCCGCCCCGCAGCCGTCGCAGACCGGCGCCTCCAGAAATTTGATCCGGCTCCAGGCGTCGGGCGTCAGGCCGGCCGCAGCCGTCGCCTCTTGGCTGTCGTGCGCCATCGGCGGTAGGATCAGGTCTGCCAGTCCCCGCCCGGCTCCGCGCAAGTGACGGCCCGCCCCTTCCCAGGCGCGTCGCCAGCCCCCATCCTTTGCGTCCATGACCGCCCCCCAATCCCCTTCCGAAGGCCCCCCGCGCATCTTCGACGCCGTGCGACGTCAGGCGCGGCTGGCGCGATCCGCCGCCCGGTTCCCCCAGGCCGACTTCCTGCACGCCCGCGCCGCCGCCAACGCCGCCGAGAGCCTGGAAGCTATACTGCGCGAATTTCCCGTTGCGGTCGATCTTTCCGCCCATCGGGACGTGTTCGATAGGGCGGTTCGGTCCAGCGACGCCGCCGGCCGCGTCGGTCCCATCCAGACGCCCGTCTCCCTCGCCCAGCGCGCAGCGCCGGGTGCGGACGCGCTGCCGCTGGCCGACGCCTCGACCGACCTGATCGTCTCCCTTTTGACCCTTCACTGGGCGAATGACCTGCCCGGCGCCCTGGCCCAGATCCGGCGCGCGTTGAAACCGGACGGCCTGTTCATCGGCACGCTGTTCGGCGCGGGTACGCTGAAAGAGCTTCGCGCCGTCCTGACCGAGGTCGAACTGCAGGAGCGCGGCGGCGCCCAGGCGCGGGTTTCGCCCTTCGCAGACGGCTATGACGGGGCGGCCCTCTTGCAACGCGCCGGGTTCGCCCTGCCGGTGTCGGACGTGGATCGGTTCACCGTCCGCTACGCCGACCTGTTCGCCCTGATCCGTGACCTGCGCGCCATGGGCGAGACCAATGTGCTGCACGGACCCGTTCGGCCGCTGAGCCGCCGCATCGTGGCGCGCGCCGCCGCCCTCTATGCCGAGCGATACGGTCTCGACGACGGCCGCATACCGGCGACGTTCGAGATCATCCACCTGGCCGGCTGGAAACCCCATGACAGCCAGCAGAAGCCCCTGCCGCGCGGCTCGGCCAAGACGCGGCTGGCCGATGCCCTGGGCGTTCGGGAAATGACGGGCGAAGAGCCGGACTAATTGCCGACGACGGCCTTCATGGCGGTCGTCAGCCGCTCCACCGTTACGGCCAGGCCGCCGTTCTGCGTGTTCGCCAGGGCGCTGACCGAGGTCACGATCGCCAGGAAGATCAGGGCGCAGATCAGTCCGTATTCGATGGCTGTGGCCCCGCTCTCATTGCGCAGGAACGGGCCGATAAGACGTCGCATGGCCGGCCTCCCTGGTCGGCGGTGGTCAGAGCAGGTCGCGCAACCAGGCGACCAGAGGTTCGTCCGCCGGCGGCATGGGATAGTCCGAAAGCTTGCTCGGCTTCACCCAGGCCAGGCCGTCGTGTTCACGCGCCGTGACCACGCCGTCCCACCGTCGGCACAGATACAATGGCATCAACAGGTGAAACGAATCGTAAGCGTGACTGGCGAAAACGAACGGCGACAGACAGTTTTCGCTGACGTCGATGCCCAGCTCTTCCTTCAGCTCGCGGGTCAGCGCCTGTTCGGGCCGCTCTCCGGGCTCGACCTTGCCGCCCGGAAACTCCCACAGCCCCGCCAGTTTCTTGCCTTCGGGGCGCTTGGCGATCAGCACCCGCCCATCCACATCGATCAGGGCGACGGCGACGACCAGAACAGTCGGAAGCGACGTGCCGGTCACGAGCGATAATCGCCGTTGATCTCGATGTAGCCCTTGGTCAGATCGCAGGTCCACACGGTCGCCGACGCCCGGCCGGAACCCACATCGACGGTGATGTCGATCTCGGGGTTCTTCATGTAGGCGGTCATATTGGCCTCGTCGTAGCTCGGGGACGGGGCGCCGTCGACGGCGGCCTGGTGCGGGCCGAACTTTATGGCCAGGCGGTCGCGATCGACAGGTTCCTCGGTCTTGCCCACCGCCATGACGACCCGGCCCCAGTTGGCGTCCTGACCGGCGATGGCGGTCTTGACCAGGGGGCTGTCGGCGATGGACTTGGCCAGCTTGCGGGCCGAGGCGGGCGAGGCGGCCCCGTCCACCGTCACCTTGACGAACTTGGTCGCGCCTTCGCCGTCACGCACCAGCTGGTGCGCCAGATCCAGCATCACCTTGTCCAAGGCGGCCGAGAAGCTCTTCAGCCGGCGATCCCCGACCCGCCCGATGCGCGGTGCGCCCGAGGTCCCGGTGGCGAACAGCAGGGCCGTGTCGTTGGTCGAGGTGTCGCCGTCCACCGTCACGCTGTTGAAGGTGGTGCGCACGTGCAGGCCCAACAGCGCCTGCAGCACGTTCGGATGGATGTCCGCATCGGTGACGATGAAGGCCAGCATGGTCGCCATGTCCGGCGCGATCATGCCCGATCCCTTGGCGATGCCGGCGATCCGGACCTTGTAGCCCTCGATCTCGGCCTCGGCGTAAGAGCCCTTGGGGAAGGTGTCGGTGGTCATGATGCCGCGACCGGCCCGGGCCCAGGCGTCCGCCTCCAGCCCGGTCTCGATCTCTGGCAGTTTGGCGACGATCTTCTTGTCGTCCAGCACCACCCCGATCACCCCGGTCGAGGCCAGCATCACGTCGCGCTGGCGACAGCCGAACCGTTTGGCGACCTCCGAGGCCGTGCGCCGCGCAGCGTCCGCGCCGGCCTTGCCGGTGAACGCGTTGGCGCATCCGGCGTTGATCACCAGGGCGCGCACATCCTTTCCGCCCTCGGCCCCGGCCAGATGCTTCTTGCACCAATCGACGGGGGCCGAGCCGATCTTGTGGCGGGTGAAGACCCCGGCGCAGCTGGTCCCGCGCGCAAACCGGAACACCACCAGATCGTCGCGCTCATGCTTGTAGAAGCCGGCGCGCGCGGTCGCGATCTCGACCCCGCCGATCGGCGGAATGCTCGGGAACGGCACGGCCAGGGGCGAGATGGCCAGGCCGGGCTTGCCGGCGGCGGCGGGCGCAGGCGCGGCGGCCGGGGCCGCATCCGATCCCGGCGTGCGGGTGGCGCGCTTCAGCGCCGTGGCGAACGGGTCCAGCGCCTTTTCGAACGCATGCTCGATCTTCTGGCCGGTCGTGGAGGGAGGCTTGGTCATATCAGGCGCCCGGAGGAGTGGAAGGGGCGGGCGATGCGGGCGGCGTCTGCGCGGGCAGGCGCACATCGACCTTGGCCTTGCCGCGCAGTTGTTCCAGCAGTTGCCGAACGCCCTCATAGGTCAGATAGCGCACGATCTGCGGTCGGGCCTGTTCCAGCGTCGGCGGGTTTTCCTTGCGTCGGTCCTCGACCCTCAATACCGCCCACCCGCCCTCGGTCTGGAACGGCCCGACGGTCGAGCCGGCCGGCTTGTCGCGCAGCGCGTCGGCATAGGCTTGGGGCATCACGTCCAGTGTCGAATAGCCCAGGTCGCCGCCGGAAAACCGCGTCGCCTCGTCGATCGACCGCTCCGCCGCCACCGCCTCGAAGCCTGCGCCCTGGCCCAGAATGCCGATCACGGCGTCCGCCTCGGGCTTGGTGAGCGACAGGATCAGCCGCACGCGGATCTCTTCTGAGGTCTTCGCCAGCCGTAGTTGCTCATTATACAGGGTCTGCACCGCCTGGTCCGAGACCGCCTTGTTGACCACGCTCTCGACCAGCATGTCGCCCAGGATGCGTTCGCGCGTCGCTTCCAGTCGTCGCTGCGCCAGGGGCGAGGAATCCAGTCGACGCCGCTGCGCCTCTCCGGCCAGCAGCTTTTGGTCGATCACCTCGTCCAGCACCCGGCGGAAGAGATCCGACGTCGTATCCAGCGCCTCGTCCTCGCCGATCAGACCTTGGGCCACCGCCTCACGTTTCACGTCCGAGGCCCAGATGGTCTCGTCCTGGACGGTGGCCACGGCCTGGTCCCCTTGTTCAGGCGGCCGGTTCTCGCCGCTGCGCGAACAGGCGGCGGTCGAAAGCGTCGCCGTCAGGAAGGCCGCCGTCAGAATGCGTGAAGATCGCCGGAAGGGGGTCAAGGGGGCGCTCCGTCGAAGGCGGCCGAAAGCCCCTCGCGTTGACAGGGGTTAGGCCGGTGCTTAAGTCCCGCCTGCGCCCAAGTCGAGGGGTTTTGATCGTCTGCGCGGCCCTTCGCGCGCGCCTGATGCGGCGCTCCGGGGCTGCGGTCGGTCAGGGCCTCTCTCACGGCGTCCGTATCGCCGCCCCTCACGGGATTTCAGAGCCGCTCAGCTCGCAGACGCTCGACCGCTTACCGGATCCAATATGCTCGGCTTCGCCAAGAAACTTTTCGGCTCTTCCAACGACCGCAAGGTCAAGGCCTTCCAGGACCACGCCCAGCGCATCAATGCGCTGGAGCCCAAGTTCGCCGCCCTGTCCGACGACGAACTGCGGATGATGACCGACGCCTTCCGCGATCGGCTGGCGAACGGCGAGACCCTGGACAAGATCCTGCCCGAAGCCTTCGCCGTCGTGCGTGAAGCCTCCAAGCGCGTGCTGGGCCAGCGTCAGTACGACGTTCAGCTGGCCGGCGGCATGATCCTGCATGAAGGCGGCATCGCCGAGATGCGGACCGGCGAAGGCAAGACCCTGGTCGCCGTGGCCCCGGTCTATCTGAACGCCCTGCCCGGCAAGGGCGTGCACGTCATCACCGTCAACGACTACCTGGCCCGCCGCGACGCCGAGACGATGGGCAAGGTCTATCGCTTCCTGGGTCTTGAGGTCGGCGTCATCGTCAACGGCCTCAGCCAGGGCCAGCGCCAGCAGGCCTACAACGCCGACGTCACCTACGGCACCAACAACGAGTTCGGCTTCGACTATCTGCGCGACAACCTGGTCTATGACCGGCGCGAGATGGTGCAGCGTCCGCACAACTTCGCCATCGTCGACGAGGTCGACTCCATCCTGATCGACGAGGCGCGCACGCCTCTGATCATCTCAGGCCCGACCGAGGACCGTTCGGATCTCTACAAGATCCTCGACGGCCTGATCAAAGATCTGATCAAGGACAAGGACACCTTCGAGCTCGACGAGAAGCAGAAGCAGGTCCTGCTGACCGAGCTGGGCTCCGAGCGGATGGAAGAGGCTCTGGAGGCCGGCGGTCACTTCGCCGCCGACACCACCGGGCTGTACGACGCCGCCAACATCAGCCTGGTCCACCACGCCAACCAGGCCCTGCGCGCCAACACCCTGTATCAGCGTGACAAGGACTATATCATCAAGGGCGGCGAGATCGTCCTGATCGACGAGTTCACTGGCCGCATGATGACCGGCCGCCGCCTGTCCGAAGGCCTGCACCAGGCCATCGAGGCCAAGGAGGACGTTAAGATCCAGCCCGAGAACCAGACCTTGGCCTCGGTGACGATCCAGAACTACTTCCGCCTGTACGAAAAGCTGTCGGGCATGACCGGCACGGCCGCGACCGAGGCCCAGGAATTCGGCGACATCTACAAGATGGACGTGCTGGAGGTGCCGACGAACCGGCCGATCCAGCGCAAGGACTACGACGACGAGGTTTATCGGACCCACGCCGAGAAGAACCAGGCTATCGCGCGCCAGATCGCCGAATGCCACCTCGCCGGCCAGCCGATCCTGGTCGGCACCGTGTCGATCGAGCGTTCGGAACAGCTCTCGGACCTGCTGAGCCGCTTCGAATACAAGGTCGAGACCTCGCGCACGCTGAAGCCGGAATATGCGGGCAAGGCCAAGGAAGCCGAGAAGATCGGCGACGCCGCCTATGACATCACCTACGAGACCAAGCTGCGTGGCATTCCGCACAGCGTCCTGAACGCGCGCCAGCACGAGCAAGAAGCCTATATCGTCGCCGACGCCGGCCTGCCCGGCGTGGTGACCATCGCTACCAACATGGCCGGCCGCGGCACCGACATTCAGCTCGGGGGCAACCTCGAGATGAAGATGCAGAAGTGGCTGCTGGAACAACGCAACATGGCCGTCGAGGTCACACCGGAAATGGAAGCGGCCAAGGAGGCCGAGTTCAAGGCCGAGATCGCCGTCCAGAAGAAGATCGCGCTGGAGGCCGGCGGCCTGTTCGTTCTGGGCACCGAGCGCCACGAAAGCCGCCGCATCGACAACCAGCTGCGCGGCCGCACCGGCCGTCAGGGCGACCCCGGCACCTCGAAATTCTACTTGTCCTGCGAGGACGACCTGCTGCGCATCTTCGCCGGCGACCGCCTCGACTCGATCATGAAGACCTTCGGCGTGGCGGAGGGCGAGGCTATCACCCACCCTTGGCTGAACCGCGCCATCGAGACGGCCCAGAAGCGCGTCGAGACCCGTAACTACGACATCCGCAAGAATCTGCTGAAATACGACGACGTCGTGAACGACCAGCGCAAGGCCGTGTTCGAACAGCGTCAGGAGTTCATGGACTCCGAGGATCTGTCGGAACTGGTCGGCGACTTCCGCCGCGACGTCGTGTCCGACCTGGTCGAACGCTATATGCCGCCCAAGGCCTATGCCGAGCAGTGGGACATCGACGGCCTGGACGAAAAAGTCCGCTCGACCCTGGGTCTGGAGCTGCCGCTGCACGACTGGGCCGCCGAGGAAGGCGTGTCGAACGAGGAGATCGAGGAGCGGCTGCTGGCCGCCGCCGACGCCCGTGCCGCCGAACGCCTGGAACAGATCGGCGCCGACCAGACGCGCGGTCTGGAAAAGCAGTTCATGCTGCAGATGATCGACATGCAGTGGCGCGAGCACCTGGTCCATCTGGACCACCTGCGCGGCGTCATCGGCCTGCGCGGCTATGGCCAGCGCGACCCGCTGAACGAATACAAGACCGAAGCCTTCTCGCTGTTCGAGAACCTGCTCTACGATCTGCGCCACAACGTAACCCGCTGGCTGATGACGGTCGAGTTCCGCTTCCAGGCCCCGCCCGAACTGCCCGAGTTCCAGGAAATCCACCTGAACCCCGGCACCGGCGAGAACGAGATGGCCAATCCGTCGGCGCAGAACCCCGAAGGCACGCTGATCGGCGACGACCGCTCCAAACTGCCGATCGAGGCCCTGCCGCCTGGCTGGGAAATGACCGGCCGCAACTCCCCCTGCCCCTGCGGCTCGGGCCGCAAGTTCAAACACTGCCACGGGGCTCTCGTCTAAGAGGCGCGCTACGCGCAGCGCTATCGCTCGCCGCGCGGCGGCTCGCTGCTTGAGCGCTGGGTGAGATGTCCTAAAGAGGAGGGATGACCTACAAGTCCCTCTTCTCTCGCGCCCTGTCAGCGGCGCCCGGTCGGCTGCATTTCGCGGCGCACAGCCATCACCTGTGGCCTGACGCGAGTTTCGAGGCGCAGCACCACACCTGGCTCGACGCCAATCTGCATGCCGACCACAAGTGGGATCTCGTCTTCGGTCAGGTGATCCCCGAGGCCCAGGCCCATGTCGCGGCCGAGCTGGGCCTGCCCTCGCCCGACAGCATCGTCTTTTCGTCCAACACCCACGACTTCCTGCTGCGCCTGTTTTCGGGGGTGGAGACCAAGCCGGTCCACATTCTGGCGACCGACGGCGAATTCCATTCGTTCCGTCGTCAGGCCGAACGGTGGGAAGAGGTCGGGGCGGCGGTGGTCACGCGCGTTCCGCTCGCGCCCTTCGACACCTTCGCCGACCGCTTCATCGCCGAGGCGTCCAAGGGCGGTTACGACTGGATCGTGGTCAGCCAGGTCTTCTTCCGCACCGGGGGCCTGTTCGACCGGATCGAGGAGCTTGCCCCCCTGGCGAGACCTGAAGGGCCTTGGGTGCTGATCGACGGCTATCACGGCTTCATGGCGACCCCGACCGACCTGTCGGCGGTGGCGGACCGGGTCTTCTATGTCTCCGGCGGCTATAAATACGCCATGTCGGGCGAGGGCGTCTGCTTCCTGCACGCCCCGCCCGGCTTCTGCCCCCGTCCTGTCGTCACCGGCTGGTTCGCGGAGTTTGGCGACTTGTCGGGGCCGCCCGGCGGCGTTCAGTATCGCAGCGACGGCGGTCGCTTCTGGGGCGCGACCTTCGACTGCACGCCGCTGTATCGCTTCAACGCCGTGCGCCGAATGCTGGATCAGCAGGGGATCGACACCGCCGCCGTCGCCGCCCATGCGCGCGATCTGGCGACCCGATTCCAGCAGTCCGTTCAGGCCGGACAGGCCGGGGTGTTGTCTCAGGCCGAAATCCTCAATCCGGTTGAGGGCGCCGCGCCGCGCGCCCGTTTCCTCGCCTTGCTTCATCCCGACGCCCAGGCCTGGTGCGCCGGTCTGCGGGCGGCGAACATCGTCACCGATGTGCGCGACGACGTCATCCGCTTCGGCTTCGGCCTGTATCAGGACGCCGAGGACGTCGATCGCCTGATCGCGGCCTGCCAATCTCTCTGAACAGAAGGGCTCTCTGATCAGTAGAAGGTCGTGTCGTCCTGCTTGCTGGGCGCCGGGGCCGTGCGCGGCGGCGTCGTCGGTCGGTTAGTTGCAGGGGGCGTTGTGGGTCGCGCTTGAGGCGAGGGCGGCGTCGGCGTGGTCCCGGCCGCCGGCGCATTGACCGGAGGGATCGTCGGCAGGTCCGGATAGGGGATGGCCGAAGGGCGGGCGTCCTGCGCCGGCGCCGCTTCATAGGGCGCGATCGGTCCCGCGTCGGACTGGCCCAACCGGTCGGGCGCGCCGACATCGTCGCGGATGAAGGCCCAGGCCTGCCGGTCCGAGCAGCCGCAGGCCTTCAGAAAGCCTTGCTTGTCACGCCACAGGATCAGCGGATAGCTGATGTCGACGCCGGACTCTTTGAGCAGTTGGCTCAGCCGTTCGTTGAAGCGGCGGCCGGCCTCGACCACGGCGGTACGCGCCAGATTGCCGTCCGCCTGCGGCACGCCGGCAGCGGTCCAGCTGTTGGCCGGCGTCGCCATCCAGCGTTGATACAGCGGCCAGTCGCGCGTCAGCCACAGCTCCGCGACCGTCGCCCGCTCCGCCGCCGTCGATTGCGCCGCACCCTCCAGATCGGGGCGGGCGAACAGGATGTAGCGCGTCTCGATCCCCGCCGCCTTCAGCTTGGGCGCCTCGTCGCGCGCGTAACGCAGGGCCGAGGCGCTGTCGCGATAGGTGACGATATACAGGGCCTGTCCGCCACTGCCGTCCGATACCCAGGACGCCTCGTCCAGCAGTTGTTGCACCTCGGCCTGATTGCGGCTGATCGTGACCGGCTGGAACCGCGAATAGAAGTTCCAATAGGCCCAGTATCCGGCGCCGGCGAGCAGCAGGCCGACCACGGCCGCCACGATCGAACCCATCAAAAAGCGACGCATGTAATCGGGTGCTCCAGCTTCACCGTTGACCCATCCTAACGCATAGCATCGGAATCCGTTGTCCCCCCGTATTCGCCGACGTCTTCACCGCCGCTCAGAGGAGCCAAAATGTCGCGAAAGATTCCGCCCGATCCGCTCTTGAACGGCGCAGGGGGCTTCCCATTTTCGATCTCGACGCTGCGGGACACTCCCCCTCCGAACCGCAGCGAAGCGAAGCCGGCGCCCTCCCCTCCCCTCCAGGCGCCGCTCGCGCAGGCCGCCGGACTCCCCCAGTCCGGCGGCTTTCTGCTTTGTGGCGCTGCACAATAATTCCAACCTGATCACTGATCATTACAAGGATCGGTCGCCGGGGGCTTCCCGAGCGACCGGACCTGGCCTAGTCAGCAGGGGTGGCGCCCCGTCGCGCCGCATCCCTTGCGGCCCTGCCGCGTCGTTCGAGACTGCTCGTCCATGACCGCCCACGATCTGCGCCAACCCGTTCAGCCGATCACCAAGGCCGCGCTGGAGGCGGCCTTCGCCAAGATCGTGGGGACCGGGCCCGGCGCAGTCGAACAGACCTATCTGACCCAGGCGCACGAAGACTATTCCGCCGATGAGACGCCCGAGCTCAGCGGCGAAGATCTGGCCGCCCTGCTCGCCGCCTCCTGGAGCGCCGCCAAGGCCTATCCGACCGGAACTGCGGCCCCCGCCATCACCGTCGGCCCGCTGCACGGCGCGAACGGTCAGGTCCTCGACTACGATCTGGTGCGCATCGTCCAGTCCGACGCCCCCTTCCTGGTCGACAGCGTCATGGGCGCCCTGGCGGAGGCCGGCGTGTCGGTACGCGCCCTGTTCCACCCGGTGGTCGAGCTGGACGGCCGTCGCCTGTCGATCATCATGCTGGTCATCGACAGCGTGCCCCAAGAGCGTCGCGACGTCCTCGGCGAAGGCCTGGCCCAGAGCTTGTCGGACGTCCACGCCGCCGTCGCCGATCACGACGCCATGACGTCCCTGATGCGCCAGGCCGTGCAGCGTCTGGAAGAGACCCCGCCCCCGGTCGATCCCGCGGTCCTCGCCGAGAACATCGCCTTCCTGAAATGGCTGAAGAGCGATCATTTCGTCTTCCTGGGCGCGCGCGACTACAGCTATCCGCTGAACGCCGACGGCGACTATGAGGCCGAGGCGCCGCTGGGCCTGTCCACCGACGGCCTGGGCATTCTGGCCGATCCCGAGCGCACCGTGCTGCGTCGCGCGTCGGAACCCGCCGTCCTGACGCGCCAGATGCGCCGCCAGCTGGATCTCAGCGAACCGGTGACGGTGGCCAAGGCCAACGCCCGCTCGCGCGTCCACCGCCGCGCCTACATGGACTATGTTGGGGTCAAGCGTTACGGGCCGGACGGCAAGGCGACCGGCGAGACACGTTTTGTCGGCCTGTTCACGTCGGAAGCCTACGACCAGCTGGCGACCGAGGTGCCGCTGCTGCGTCGCAAGGTGGCCAATGCCCTGGCTCGCGCCGACAAGGCGCCCGGCAGCCACAACGAAAAACGCCTCAAGAACATCCTCGAGAATTATCCGCGCGACGAGCTGTTCCAGGTCAGCGAGGACGAGCTGTTGTCCATCGCCCTGGGCATCCTTCACCTCTACGACCGGCCGCGCATCCGCCTGTTCTCACGCCAGGATCCGTTCGACCGCTTCGTCTCGGTCCTGTGCTTCATCCCGCGCGAGAAGTTCGATTCCGCCGTACGCGAACGCATCGGCCAGATCGTCGCCCGCGCCTGGGGCGGCCGCATCTCGGCCTGGTATCCGCAGCTGTCGGACGCGCCCCTGGTGCGCATCCATTACATCATCGGCGTAGAGCCCGGCGCCCACCCGATCCCGGACGCCGCCCAACTGGAAGCCGACGTCGCCGAGGCCGGTCGCGGCTGGGTCGATCGTTTCGAAGGCGCCCTGCGCCGCTCGGGCGTCGAGGAAGTCGCCGTCGGGCCGCTGAGCGCCCAATGGGCCCGCGCCTTCGGGGCCGCCTATCGCGATCGCTATGACGCCGATGAGGCCGCGACCGACCTGCAATATGTGAACCGGCTGAATGAGACGGGCCTGCCGGGTGAGGGCAAGGCCGTCGCCGTGCGCGCCTTCCGCACGCCGGACGACAGCCGACTGCAGTTCCGCTTCAAGCTTTACCGTCGCGGCCCCGCCGTTCCCCTGTCCGACGTCCTGCCGATCCTGGCCGATATGGGTCTGAAGACGCTGGAGGAATACGGCTATCCGATCCGCCCGATGGGCGAGGAGGAGATCCACGTCCACGAGTTCCTGATGGAGGATCCGCGCGGCGAGGCGCTGGTCTTCGACGATGTGAAGGGCCCGTTCGAGGACGCCTTCGCCGCCGTCTGGACCGGCCGCAACGAAAGCGACGGCTTCAACCGCCTGGTGATCGAACTGGGCGTGGAATGGCGCGACGCCGCCCTGATCCGCACCTTGGCCCACTATCGACAGCAGACGGGTCTCGACCCCTCCCAGACGGTGCAGGAAGAGGCCCTGCGCGAATACCCCGATGTGGCGCGCGCCCTGCTGTCGCTGTTCAAGGCCAAGTTCGCCCCTGAAGGCGGTTCGGCCGGCGACCGCGCGCCGGCCGTCGCCGAGCTGGACGCCAAGATCGTCACCCTGCTGCAGGACGTGAAGAGCCTGGATCACGACCGGGCCCTGCGCCGCATCGCCGCCCTGATCGGCGCGATCAAGCGCACCAACTATTTCCAGCTGGACGCCGACGGTCAGCCCAAGCCGCACATCTCGATCAAGATCGCCTCGCGCGAGCTGGACGACCTGCCCCTGCCCAAACCCTACCGCGAAATCTTCGTCTGGGCGCCCCATGTCGAGGGCGTGCACCTGCGCTTTGGTCCCGTCGCGCGCGGCGGTCTGCGCTGGTCGGACCGTCGCGACGACTTCCGCACCGAGGTCCTGGGCCTGGTCAAGGCGCAGCAGGTGAAGAACGCGGTCATCGTGCCGGTCGGCTCCAAGGGCGGCTTCTATCCCAAGCAACTGCCCCGCACGACGGACCGCGAGGCCATTCAGGGCGAGGCCATCCGCGCCTATCGCACCTTCCTGTCCGGCCTTCTGGACATTACCGACAACATCGCCGCCGACGGTTCGGTGACCCATCCGGCCAATGTCATCGCCTGGGAAGGCGACGACCCCTATCTGGTCGTGGCCGCCGACAAGGGCACGGCGACCTTCTCCGACATCGCCAATGGCGTCTCTGCCGCCTACGGCTTCTGGCTGGGCGACGCCTTCGCCTCGGGCGGCTCCATCGGCTATGACCACAAGGCCATGGGCATCACCGCGCGCGGCGCCTGGGAGGCGGTCAAGCGCCACTTCCGCGAAATGGGCAAGGACATCCAGACCCAGCCCTTCACCATGGTCGGCGTCGGCGACATGTCCGGCGACGTCTTCGGCAACGGAGCGCTTCTGTCCAAGGCGACGCGTCTGGTCGCCGCCTTTGATCACCGCGACATCTTCATTGATCCGAACCCGGATCATGTGACCAGCTGGACCGAGCGCAAGCGTCTGTTCGACCTGCCGCGCTCGTCCTGGCAGGACTACGACAAGGCGCTGATCTCGGAAGGCGGCGGCGTCTTCTCGCGCTCGGCCAAGTCGATCCAGCTGACGCCCCAGATTAAGGCGGCCCTGGACATCGCCGAGGACGAACTGGACCCCGTCAGCCTGATCCGCGCCATCCTGAAGGCGCCGGTCGAACTTCTCTATCTGGGCGGCATCGGCACCTATGTGAAGTCGGCGGCCGAAACCGACGCCCAGGTCGGGGACAAGGGCACCGACGCCCTGCGCATCAACGCCGACGAACTGAGGGTCAAGGTGGTGGGCGAGGGCGCAAACCTCGGCTTCACCCAGGCCGGGCGCATCGCCTTCGGTCAGGCCGGCGGCCGGATCAACACCGACGCCATCGACAACTCCGCCGGGGTCGACACCTCCGACCACGAGGTCAACATCAAGATCCTGGTCGGCTCGGCCGTGACCAACGGCGTCCTGCCGGCCGAGGAGCGCACGCCGCTGCTGGCCTCCATGACCGACGAGGTCGGCCTGAAGGTGCTGGCCCACAACTACGACCAGACCCTGGCCCTGACCCTGCAACAGGCCGAAGGCGTCGGCGCCCTGGACGCCCAGCAGCGGTTCATGCAGAGCCTGTCGGCGCGTGGAAAGCTGGATCGCAAGGTCGAGGGCCTGCCTAACGACGCCCGCGTCAAGGAGCTGATGACGGCGGGCATTCCGCTGGCCCGGCCCGAACTGGCCGTCCTGATGGCCTACGCCAAGCTGGAGCTGTCGGACGACATCGTCGCTTCCCAGGCGCCCGAGGATCCCTTCTTCGAACAGATCCTGGTCCGCTACTTCCCCGAGGCTCTGGCCCGGTTCGAACCGGAGATGAAGAGCCACCGTCTGCGGCGCGAGATCATCGCCACCGTCATGGCCAATGAAGTCGTCAACATGTGCGGCCCGACCTTCCCCGACCGCCTGCGCGGCTCGGCGGAATGCGACACCACCGCCCTGATCATCGCCTTCGAGGCCGCGCGCCGCGTCTTCCGCTTGGACGAAGCCTGGGACGCCGTGTCGGCCCTGGATCTGAAAATCTCGGCCGAGGCGCAGATCGCCCTGTATCAGGAGATCGCCGTCGTCTTGCGTCGTCAGACCTTCTGGCTGGCCCGCCGCGCCAAGGGCGGTCTGTCGGTCCAGGCCCTGATCGACCGCTATCGTCCGATCGCCGACGCCTTGCAGGCCGAGGGCGCGCCGGTCCTGTCGCGCTTCGAACAGGGGCGTCTGGATGCGCGCGTCAAACGCTTCGCCGATCACGGCGCGCCTGAGAATCTGACCCGCAGCATCGCCATCATGCGCCCCCTCGTCGCCGCCTCCGACATCGGGGATCTGGCGCAGGAGGCGAACTGGCCCGTCGCGGCCATGGCGCGCCTGTATCACCAGGTCGGGGCCGCCTTCGACTTCGACCGTCTGCGCGCCGCCGCCGGCTCCATTCCGTCTGCGGATCATTTCGATCGTCTCGCCGTCCGTCGTCTGATCGAGGACCTGATGAACGAGCAGGCGGCCCTGACCCGCGCCGTCGCCCGCGCCTCCGATCCGTCGGTCGGCGTCAGCGAGGACGCGGCCGAGGCCGCCGTGGACGCCTGGATCGGCTCCAAACAGGCGACGGTCGAGGGCGTGCGCGCTTCGGTGGACGAGATCGAACAGTCCGGCTCGGGCTGGACCTTCGCCAAACTGACCATCGCCAACGCCACGATCCGCGATCTGGCGACGGCGGCGGTGAATGGTTAGTCGTGCTATCGGCCGTCGGCCTGCTTGAGCACGTGATCGCTTGACGAAGCCGCCGTCTCACGGCCTCTTCAGCCGCTGATCAGGCTGGGGAGGCCGCAATGCCGAGAAAGTTCCTCGTCGTCGTCGACGACAGTCCGGAGTTCGAGGCCGCCCTGCGGTTCGCCTCGCGCCGGGCGAAATCGACCGGCGGGCGCGTGGTCATGCTGCGCGTCCTGCCGACCGACAGCGACGCCCACTGGTCGGGCGTGCGCGAGGAAATCGAACGCCAGCAGCGCCAGGAGGCGGAAATCCTGCTCAACCGCCTGGGCGAGGAGGCGCAGACTCGCTCCGGCGCCGCGCCGGTCTTCCTGATCGAAAAGGGCGAAGCCCAGGCCGCGATCAAGAAGGTCGTCGCCGCCGACCCTGACATCAAGATCCTGGTGCTGGCCGCCGGAACCAGCTCGCGCGGCCCCGGCCCGCTGGTCTCGGCCATCATCAAACAGGGCGCGCAGATCGGCGGCCGCAAAATGCCCGTCACCATCGTCCCCGGCGAACTGACCGAAGACGAGATCGAAGACCTGGCCTAGCCCTCGGCCGGCGGCTGGGCGGCACGCAGCTTGTCGCGCAGCGCCCCCAGGCCTTGGCGCAGGTCGGTCAGGGCTTCCGGCGTCATCTCGGTGGCGTCCAATACCGATTGCGGCAGGCAGGCGGCCTCGACAGCCAACGCCCGTCCTGCGTCGGTCAGGCTCACGCGCACTACCCGCTCATCCGCCTTGTCGCGGGCGCGCGTCACCAGCCCGGCCGCCTCCAGTCGTTTGATCAGAGGGGTCAGGGTATTGGATTCGAGAAACAGCTGCTCGCCCAGCCGGCCGACCGTCTGTTCGTCCTCGCGCCAGAGCAGGGCCATGGCCAGGAACTGCGGATAGGTCAGGCCCATCCGGTCCAGCAACGGCTTGTAGAACCGGTTAAACGCCAGGTTCGCCGAATAGGCGGCGAAACACAGCATGTCATCGACGGCCATGGCGGCGGGGGAGGGGGCGGCTGAGCTCATCAGTAGATAATAATCGCACGCGATACAATCGCAAGCTTGACGCCTCCTACCCGGCGCACTAAATCACGTCACGCGATTAAATCGCGCACGATATTTATGGCCTTTCGGAGCTGATTTCTATGTCCATCAACACCCTGTACCGCACCACCGCCGTCGCAACGGGTGGCCGCGATGGCCGCGCCGCCACCACCGACGGCGCCCTGGATGTCGCCCTGGGCACGCCCAAGGAGCTGGGCGGCGCCGGCGTCGGCAATAACCCCGAACAGCTGTTCGCGGCCGGCTATGCGGCCTGCTTTCTTGGCGCCATGAAGTTCGTCGCCTCTCAGGGCGGTCACGCCAAGGTGCCTGCCGACGCCGCCGTCAACGCCACGGTCGGCATCGGTCCGCGCAGCGACAAGGGCTTCGGCCTGGAGGTGGCGCTTGAGGTCAGCCTGCCGGGCGTGGATCGCGCCGAGGCCGAGGCCCTTGTCGCCGAGGCGGATACCGTCTGCCCCTATTCGCACGCCACGCGGGGCAATATCGCAGTGACCCTAACCGTCGCCTAACCCTTCGGGACCAGGCGCCACATCCGCAAGGGGTGGCGCACGGTCCCGGCCTCGGCCCCCGCGCGGTCGCCGCGCCCCATATAGAGGTCGGCGCGCACCGGTCCGCGAATGGCCGATCCCGTGTCCAGCGCCATGGCCAGACCGCGATAGCTGGCCGTGGCGCCGCGCAGATTGCCCCCGTCGGCCTCCAGCCAGACCAGTTCGCCATAGCGCCAGTGGGCCGGGTCGACCGCGATGGCCCGCCGCTCGGTCAGGGGCACGCCCGCCGCCCCCGCCGGGTGGCCGTCATCGTCCGGGTCCAGCCGGAAGAAGATGTAGCGCGGGTTCAGCGCCATGACCGCCTGCGCCTCATAGCCCCGGTGGCTGGCCAGCCAGTCCCGGATGGCATCGCCGGAGGTGCCGTTCTGCGGCAACAGCCTCTGCTGCGCCATCGGTCGGGCGATGCCCACGAACGGCTTGCCGTTGTCGGCGGCATAGGCGGCGCGGCCGCGCGTGCCGTCCTCGAACGTCAGATAACCCGACCCCTGGATCTGAAGAAAGAACAGGTCTTCGGCCCGCATCCAGGCCAAGGCCTGCTCGGGCCGCGCGGCGGATTCGATATAGGCCCGGTCGCCAGCTGCGCGGGGATTGGCGGGCTTGGGCAGGACGGGGGCCGAGAACTCGGCGTCCGGTCGTCGCCGCGCCGGATATTCGGGCGCGAAATAGGAGGTCAGCAGGCCCGGTCGCCCGTCCGGCGTCTGGGCCGGGATCGCGCTGAAGCTGGCCTCGAAGAAGGCGCGCGCCTGCGACGGCGTGATCGTCATTGTCGTCGCCATGGCCTTGGCGCGTCCGCAGACCCGGCGGGCGGCCTCGTCACGCGCCGCGCCGCACCCGTCCACATAGGCTCGGAAGGCGGCTAAATGATCCTCCTGGCTCCAGCCCGGCAGCACGGCGGGGCTCAGGGCGTCGGACGGCGCGGGAAGCGGGGTCGGATTGGGCGATGGCGTATAGGGGATCGACCCTGTCTGCGGCCCTGTCGTCCCCGTCGCGCCCGTCGGCGTCATCGGCCCGGTCGAACAGGCGGCGACAGCCAGGGCGGCCGTCAGCGTCGCCAGTCCGCCCGACCGGCCGCGAACCGCCATCAGGCGTTGGCCGGCTCGACGCGCGCCAGGACCCAGTTCGGGTCCGTCGCGCCCAGGGTGCGTTCGAACGTCCAGTGTTCGGCCGTGCGGCGTTCCTCGACCAGCGGCTCGCCCGTCGTCGCGTCCGCCGTTTCGCCAGAGGCCTTGGTCACCCGGCTGCGCAGTTCGGCCAGGAAACGCACCTTGGCCACGGCCTTGTCGCCCTCGGCGACCGCGCCTTCCAGATCGGCCCGGGGCGGATACAGGAACTCGACCGTCTCGGTCTCGCCACGCGTCTCGCGCGCTGCGATGCCCGCCTCGAACGAGGCGAAGACGTTCGGCTTCAGCAACGGCTTCAGCGCGGCCCGGTCGCCGGCGGCGTAGCCGCGAACGATGGTCTCATAGGCCTGGCGCGCGCCGTCCAGGAAACGGGCCGGGTCGAACGCCGGATCGCGCGCCTTCAGGCTGGCGATGGAGGCCAGGGTCGCCGGGTCGATCGCCGCGACCTTGGGCGTTTCGGCCTGGGCCGGGCCGGGCGGCGCGATCTTGGCGTCTTCCTGCGGCTGACGGCCCACCCGCTTGCCCAGCACATTGTAGAGCTGGAACAGCACGAAGGCTGCGATGAAGGCGAAGACGACGACCTGGAACTGAACCGGCATGTTCAAGGGGAGATTCCTGTAGCGAACGACGGGTGCGCCAAACACTGAGTCTGGCGTGATTACGGGCTCATATAGGGTGAGGCAAGGCGAAGCGCGCCCCCAATCACGCACGCGACGTTGCGGCCAAGCGTCCCGGCATGGTAGTCGCGGCGCCTCATTCCGGCCTCATCGGCCCCAAACTGCGCCAAAGACCGTTTCATGACCGACGCCGCTCCTCCCGCCGAACAGCCCCAGCAAGGCGACGCCCAGCAGGGCCAGCCCGCCGGTCCCGGCTTCCGCATCCTGGCGCAATACGTTCGCGACTTCTCGTTCGAGAACCCGCGCGCGCCGGAATCCCTGCGCATCGACGGCAAGCCCGCAATCGACCTGGGCGTCGAAATGGCCGCCCAGGGCCGCCCCGACGGCCTGTTCGAACTGGACCTGAAGCTGTCGATCAAGGCGACCCACGAAAACCAGCCCGTCTTCCACGTCGAACTGGTCTATGGCGGCCTGTTCCAGCTGGCCAATGTCCAGGAGCAGGACATCGAGCCGCTGCTGCTGATCGAATGCCCGCGCTATCTGTTCCCGTTCGCGCGCGAGATCATCTCGGGAGCCACGGCCGACGGCGGCTTCTATCCCCCGTTCCAGCTGGACCCCATCGACTTCGCCGCCATCTACATCGCGCGCCAGCAGCAGATCGCCCAGCAGCCGGTCGAAACCGGCCAGGCCTAAGCGCGCGACATGGTCGCCGCCGCGCGGCCTTCGCCTGATCCATCGAAAGCCGCGGGCGAGGACGTCGTCCGCGGCATTCTTCTGCGCATCGCCGCCGCCGGCTGCTTCTCGATCATGACGGCGACGTTGAAGCTGGCGTCGCAGGACGGCGTCGCGGCGCCGGAAATGCTGTTCTACCGCGCCTTCTTCGGCTTGCCGGTGGTGCTGGCCTGGGTGCTGACCCAGCCGGGCGGGCTGTCGGCCCTGTCGACGCGCCGCCCCCTGGCCCATCTGGGACGCAGCGCCCTGGGCGTCGCGGCCATTCTGTGCCTGTTCCAGACGCTGACCCTTCTGCCTCTCGCCGACGCGACAACGCTCAGCTTCACCGCCCCGATCTTCGCCACCATCCTGTCCTTCTTCGTGCTGAAGGAGGCGGTCGGCCCGCGCCGCTGGTCCGCCGTTGCGGTCGGCTTCATCGGCGTGATCGTCGTCATGCGGCCGGGCGTCGGCCATTCGGTGCCGCTGGCGGGCGTGGCCTTCGCCTTGATCGGGGCGGTGCTGACGGCCGGCGTGACCATCACCCTGCGCCAGCTGCGCGACACCGAACACGTCGCCGCCATCGTCTTCTGGTTCTTCGTCGCCTGCTCGGTCGTGGGGGCGATCCTGCTCCCCTTCGTCGGCCATTGGCACGCGCTCACCACCTTCGGCCTGCTGATCGGATCGGGCGTCGCCGGCGGCCTGGCCCAGCTCTTCATGACCGCCTCGCTGCAAAAGGCCCCGGTCGCCGTGGTCGCGCCCTTCGACTATCTCCAGATCGTCGGCGCCATCGTTTTCGGCTGGTGGCTGATGTCCACGACGCCCACCCTCACCACCCTGGCCGGCGCCGCCCTGATCGCGAGCAGCGGCCTCTACACCGCCTGGCGCGAACATATCCGCCGCAAGGTCAACCTGATCCAGCCGACCGCGCCGCTGGTTTAGGGCGTCAGCGCCCTGTTGATCCGAACCCGCCCGTCCCGCGTGCGGTCTCGTCCAACTTTGCGACCTCGACCCAGTCCGCCCGCTCATGCCGGGCGATCACCAGCTGGGCGATGCGTTCGCCGCGGCGGATGATGAAGGGCTCGGCGCCGATGTTGGCCAGGATCACGCCGCACTCGCCGCGATAGTCGCTGTCGATCGTGCCCGGCGCATTGGGGCAGATGATGCCGTGTTTGAGCGCCAGTCCAGAGCGCGCCCGCACCTGGGCCTCGTAGCCCAGCGGCAAGGCGATCTTCAGCCCCGTGGGGACCAGGGCGCGCTGGCCCGGCGCCAGGGTCATCGGCTGATCCTCAGGCACGGCGGCGCGCAGGTCCATGCCCGCCGACCCGGCCGTCTCATAGGCGGGCAGGGGAAGGCCTTCGGAATGCGGCAGGCGCAGGATCTGGATCGGGGTCTCGGTCATTCGGCAGCCTTGAAATGATCGGCGATGCGGGCGGCGACGGCCCGGGCGATGGCGGTCTTGGACTGGCGCGGCCAGGTCTCGGTCTTGTCGGCGGTGACCAGCAGCACGGCGTTTCCGTCCGATCCGAACACGTCGTCGGACACGTCGTTGCCCAGGATCCAGTCGCAGCCCTTTCGCGACAGCTTGGCGCGCGCATTGGCTTCCAGATCCGTCGTCTCGGCAGCGAAGCCGATGACCAGGGCCGGGCGGTTCGGACCGGGCGCGGCGACGCCGGCCAGGATGTCGGGGTTCTCGATCAGGGCCAGGGTCGGCGGGCCGCCCGGCCCCTTCTTGATCTTGCCGCCGGCGATGGTGTCCACACGCCAGTCGGCGACGGCGGCCGACAGCACGGCGATGTCGGCGGGAAGGGCGCTCTGCGTCGCCGCCTGCATCTCCAGCGCGCTCTCGACATCGATCCGCGTCACGCCGGTCGGCGCCGCCAGCGCCGTCGGCCCCGACACCAGCGTCACCTCGGCCCCCAGTTCGGCCAAAGCGGCGGCTATGGCGTAGCCCTGTTTGCCGCTGGAGCGATTGGTCAGGCCCCGCACCGGGTCGATCGGTTCGAACGTCGGCCCGGCCGTGACCACGGCCTTGCGTCCCTTGAGCGGTCGTCCGGCCGCGCCGGCCAGCAGGCCCGCAATGGCTTCCAGGATCGCGGCGGGCTCCGCCATCCGACCCGGCCCATATTCGCCGCAGGCCATCTCTCCGTCATCCGGCCCCACCACCGCCACGCCATGGAAGCCCGGAAAGGCCTTTAACCGCTCCATATTGGCCTGGACCGCCGGATGCTCCCACATCCGCACATTCATCGCCGGCGCCAACAGCACCCGCTTGTCCGTGGCGATCAGGGTCGTCGAGGCCAGGTCGTCGGCCAAACCGTTCGCCGCCTTGGCGATCAGCCCCGCCGTCGCCGGCGCCACCACCACCAGATCGGCCCAGCGCGACAGCTCGATATGGCCCATGCTGGTCTCGTCGTCCGGGTGGAACAGGCCCGACCGCACCGGATGACCGCTCAGCGCCGCCAGCGACAGGGGCGTCACGAACTCGGCCCCGGATTCGGTCAATATCACCCGCGTCTGCCCGCCCGCCTTGGCGATCAGCCGCACCAACTCCAGCGCCTTATAGGCCGCGATGCCGCCGCCCACGATCAGCAGGATTTTGCGGTTCGAAAGGAGGCGATTGTCCATGCCCACGGTCTAGCCGCCGCGCGTGACGCCGTCGAGACGAGAACATTGCACGAACAATAAAGTTGTGCTTTCGTCGCGTCCAGCGGGTATCTGGAGGGAAGAATGAGAGCGCTGACGAGGGGAGGGGCCGCGCTGGTCCTGTGCGGTCTGCTGGGGCTGAGTGCTTGCGACAACAGTTCGGCGGTCGAGACGCGGGATCGGACGGCGAGCGCCGAGCCCGTCGCCCTGACTTCCATGCCGACGGCAAGCGAAGAGGCTGCGACGCCTCAGGAGAAGCCCGTCCTGACCGCCAATCGGCGCGAAACCGTCGACGCCAAGATCGCCCGTCTCTACGACCGCAACGGCGCAGACTTCGGCGCACGCTCGGCCGAGGATTATCTGACGAAGGTCACGGCTTTCACGACAAAGCCTCCGCGCGACGCCGAAACGGTCAAACGGCCCAACGGCGACACCCTGATCTATCAGGCCTCGACCAACACCTTCGCCGTGGTGGCCCGCAATGGGTCGCCCCGCACCATGTTCAAGCCGACGACGGGCGCCGATTACTGGGCCGAGCAGAAGGCGGCGGCGCCCACCTTCGGCCAGCGTCGCCAATCGACGGGCGCGGCGGGCTGATATAGAGGGCGGGCTTCCACTGAGGATCTCGCCCCCCATGTCCGATACGGCCGAACCCAAGACCCCACTGCTGAAGACCGCCCTGATCTATGATTTCGACGGCACCCTGGCGCGCGGCAATATGCAGGAGGTGTCCTTCATCCCCTCCGTCGGCATGGGCATCGGCGCCTTCTGGGAAGAGGCCGAGCGCCTGACCAAGGACGCCGACGGCGACGGCATCCTGATGTACATGCAGCTGATGCTGCACCATGCGCGCCAGAACGGCGCCCCGGTGACGCGCGAGACCCTGCGCCAGCACGGCGAGGCGGTGGCCCTGTTCGAGGGGCTGAAGGACCTCAGCTGGTTCGACCGGATGAACGCCTTCGGGGCCAAATACGGGCTGGAGATCGAGCATTACATCATCTCCGCCGGGCTGGAGGAGATGATCGACGGCACGCCGATCCGCCCCGCCCTGACCCACGTCTTCGCCTCCCATTACGTCTATGACGACAAGGGCGAGGCCGCCTGGCCGGCGGTCGGCGTCAACTACACCACCAAGACCCAGTATCTGTTCCGCATCAACAAGGGCGTGAAGAACCACTGGGAGCACGAACGCATCAACCACTTCATCCCCGACGACGAGCGCGCCGTGCCCTTCGACCGGATGATCTTCATCGGCGACGGCGACACCGATGTACCGACCATGAAGATGATGCACACCAAGGGCGGCTTCTCGATCGCCGTCTATGATCCGCGCTCGAACGAGCGGGACCAGAAGAAGGTCTATTCCCTGATCTCGGAGGACCGGGTGAACTTTGTCGCCGCCGCCGACTATCGCGAGGGATCGGCCCTGGACCTGATCGTCAAGGGGCTGGTGGGCCGCATCGCCATCAACGCCGGCTCCATGCCCGCCGACACGGCGGACTAATCAGGCCGATCAGCGCCCGCCGGCCCTCAACCAGGCGTCGCGCGCGGGGATCAGCCTCGCCGGCGCCAGGCCTCTCAGCGACTTGGCCCCGGTCTGCCTCAGCCCGGCCTCCTGTCCACGCTGCCAGACGACGGTGGCGGGATAGGCGACGCCCGCAGCCACATCGACCACGACCACCTCGCGCGGCAGGGCCCCGCCCCGGTCCAGCCGCAGCTTCATCCCCGCGTCCGACAGATCGACGATCAGGCACGCCGTCTCCAGGCCGGGCGCGCAGACGACGCCGCGCGCGTTTGCGGGTCGGCGCGCGCCCACGCGGCGGTCGGGCTCGACGGCGGGCTTGGATCCAAACAGGCTCATGGTCCGATAACGCACAGATGCGGCTCAGGCGCCAAGCCCGCCTTCAAGGCTGCGAACCCCGCGTTCCCGGTCCATGGCGACGATCAGGTCCGCCTCTACGCCACCCGTCATCATATGCCGGCTCAGGCGCTCATAATGCTGGATGAAGACCGCCAGGGCCGCGCGCCGCTCAGGCGATACGGCGTCCTGCCCCATCAATCCCGCCTCCTGCTCGCAGCGCCAGTCCAGCACGACATCGAACCCCGGCGCCTTCAAAAAGATCAGAGCGTCCAGCCGCTCGCGCAGGCGGGCATAGGGCTGACCCAGCGCATCATTGACCGCCCTGCGCCATTCTGCCCCGACGTCCTGCCGGGCTTCCAGGGCGTTGATCGGTGCAACCAGGTCCGCCTCGGCCTGCGGCGTCGCGCCCAGGCACCATCCCTCCAGAACGATGAACCGCGGCCGACCCTTCACGACAGGCCAGTCCGCCTCGGCCGTCCGGTCGTCGCCCAGCTTGTCGAACCGCGGCAGAGGCGTCAGATCGTCCGGCCCCGCCGCCTGCAACCGATCCAGCAGACGGTTCAGAAGGCCCAGATCATGCGTCCCTGGCGGCCCGCGCGTGGCGAACAGCGGATGGACTCGCGCCGCCATCGCCGCCCGCTCCGCCTTCGTCAGATAGACGTCGTCCAGCGACAGGGTCGCCCCGCCGAACCGTTCGCCGACGGCCTTGGCCAAAGTGGATTTTCCCGAACCCTGCGATCCCGCAATCCCCAGTATAGGCGGACGGTCCCGGCCCATCGCCTCGGCGCGCTGCTCGATCCATCGGCCGATCCTGTCGATCAGCCGCGCGTCGATCATTTCAGTGCTGGTTTTCCGGCAACCGCACGATCAGGCCGTTCAGCGCGTCCGACACCCGGATCTGGCACGACAGGCGGCTGTTCGGCTCGACCTCCTCGGCGAAGTCCAGCATCGACTCTTCCATCGCCGACGGCTTGCCTGTCGCCTCTCGCCAGGCCTCGTCGACATAGACATGGCAGGTGGCGCAGGCGCAGGCCCCGCCGCAGTCCGCGTCGATGCCCGGCACATTGTTGCGGATCGCGCCTTCCATGACGCTCAGCCCAGGCTTCACGTCGACGACGTGCTCGGTTCCGTCATGCTCGATATAGGTGATGCTGGCCATGGCCCGCTCATATCAAGCCGGACCGCTCGCGCAAGGGCGTTGCTGGCCCCGGAAGACGATGCACACCGAGAAACGCGGGTCAGGCCGCCGTCTCAGAGCGATCATCGTCGGATGGCGCCTTGGGCGCCGGGAGCAGGAGCCGGAAGGTGGTTCCGAGGCCGATCCGGGTCTCATAGTCCAGCACGGCGCCCATCGAGGTCGCCAGCCGCCTGGCCAGCGCCAGTCCAAGACCGGCGCCGTCGACGCTGCGGGTGGCGGAATCGTCGCCCTGGCTGAAGGGGGCGAACAGCCGCGCCTGAACCGCTTCGGACATTCCCGGCCCGGTATCGGCCACCGCGAAGGTCAGGCCCTCCGGCGAGGGCTCGAGCGTCAGCCGCACCTCGCCGGCGCGCGTGAACTGGATCGCGTTGTCGATCAGGGCCGTCAGCACCTTCGACACGCGTCCCGCGTCGCCAAGCCGCAAGCCTGTCGGCTGATAGGTCTCCGTGATCGCCAATCCCTTGGCCTCCGCCTTGGCCCGCAGGCCGGCGGCGGCCTTTGCGAACACCGACGCCGGATCAAACGGCCGCCTCTCCGGCTCGGCCAGGGCGTCATCGATATGCGCCATCTCCAGGATGCGCTCGATCATGACGAGCAGATGCTCGCCCGACTCCTTGATCACGCCGATCTGTCCCCGTTGCGCGGCGCTGAGATCGCTCATCAGAACCACCTCGGACATGCCGAGCACGCCGTTCAGGGGCGTGCGCAACTCGTGGCTCATATTGGCCAGGAAGCGCGACTTGGCCAGATTGGCGGCGTCGGCGGCTTTCAAGGCTTCGCTCAGCGCCCGTTCGCTGTCGCTGAGCCGCTGGACATTGGCGGCCACGCGCCGCCACATCAGCGCCGCCGCGATCAGGAACATGACCAGCAGACCGGCGAACACTGGCAGCAGCGTCCCGAGAATGTGCCGTCCCGGTCTCTCGGGCGCCCAGATCAATCCGGCGATGGGCGTGCCATCCTGCCCTTTGAGAGAAAAGAAGTGGCGCTCATCCGGCGTCGTCAAGCGGGCGTCATGCAGCCCAAGGTCCATGTGCAGCGAGCTGATGAAGGCGCTGATCGGCTTGGCGGACACCACGATGGCGTCACGCGGCGGCCGGGCGACGGGCGCCAGATCCTCGGGCACGACGGTGGCGGCGCCGACCAGATAAAGCGCGTCGCCGGCCCGTATGATGGAGGACCCGCGCGAAACCGCCTTGAAGCCGACGGCTTGTCGCCGCGCAGGATTCAGCGAGGTCCGTCGAACGTCGGCCGCCAGATCCTGCACCGCCGCGATCAAGGCGGCCTCGCTCGCCGCATCGACCGCCTGGCCGCCGCGCGACGCCAGTATCAGCCGGCCGTCGCCCGAGAAGACGAGGGTGACGGCATGATCCATATATTGCGCATAGTAGTCGCCGAAGTTGCTCTGCATCCACGACGTATCCTCGCGCTCCACCGCATCGACGGCGTCGTTCCAGATCGTCGCAGAGACGATGTCGTCGGAGATGACGTTGAGCATGCGCTCCAGACGACGCTCCACCATCGTCTGTTCGTGGGCGGCTGCGCGCTCATCGATGGCGCGACTGACCAGAAGCATGGCGATGGTCATGCCCAAGCACACGACGACGAGAACCGTCGCGGCGACAGCCTTCAACCAACGCATCTCATGCGCTTGTGCAAAGGGCGGCATCTTGGTCAACGGCCAAACCTCCCCGAAGGCCATGAACAGAGAAAGCCTTTAGAACAGAAATACTTCCGATATATTTAACCTCTGGCGCGGCACATTCCCCTAAGATTCAGGGGGAGGACCTTATGGGCCGATCCTTTCTTGCCGTCCTTGGTCTCGTGTCGGCGTTTCCGGTCGCGGCGTCGGCTCAGGAGGCGGCCGATCGATGGCGTCTTGAGGCGGTCGTCGGCGGCGTCAGCGACTATCGGTATCGTGGGCTGAGCCTGTCTGACGACAAGCCGGCGCTGCAGGCCGGCGTGACCCTGTCCCAGGCTTCAGGCCTCTATGCCGACGTCTATTTGTCCAGCATCGCGGCCTATGGCGGCGATGAAGATGACGAGGGTTCAAGGCTGGAGGCGACCCTGAGCGTCGGATGGGCGGGGTCCTGGCTCGGCCTGGAGTGGGATGCGGCCCTGTCCGCCTATCGCTATCCCGGCGGACAGGACGTCGACTATGTCGAGGCGCCCTTCCAGGTCAGCCGCAGCTTCGGCGCTACGACGGCGACCGTGGGTTATGCCTATGCCCCGTCGCAGACCGCCTTGGGAGACGAGGACAATCACTACGGCTGGGCGGGGATCGATTACGCACCCGACGACTGGCCCGTCGGTGTCAGCCTGTCGGTCGGCCGCGAGCAGGGCGCCTATGCGCCGGACGGCAAGACGGACTGGCGGATCGGTGGGTTCCTGCCCGTGGGCAAACTCACCGCCGGACTGGAGTGGGTCTACAGCGACAGGGACGACGGCGCCCTGGTCGCCAGTCTGTTCGCCAACTTCTAACGCCGGCCGGCACGCCCGCCGTCCCCTCTGATCTGAAGGACTGGCGAGCGTTAGAAACCTGGCCTCAGGCCGCCTTCTTGCGGCTCGGCGCGACCATCAGCTTCTTGGTCTCGGCGATGGCCTTGGCCGGGTTCAGACCCTTGGGGCAGACCTGGGCGCAGTTCATGATCGTGTGGCAGCGATACAGTTTGAACGGGTCTTCCAGGTCGTCCAGGCGCTTCTGGGTCGCGTCGTCGCGGCTGTCGGAAATCCAGCGATAGGATTGCAGCAGCGCCGCCGGGCCCAGATACTCTTCCTGGTTCCACCAGTAGCTGGGGCAGGAGGTCGAGCAGCAGGCGCACAGGATGCACTCGTACAGGCCGTCCAGCTTCTCGCGCTCGGCCGGGGTCTGCAGACGTTCCGTCTCGGGGTCCGGCTCGTCGGACTGCAGATACGGCTGGATCGAGTCGTACTGGGCGTAGAACAGGCTCAGGTCCGTCACCAGGTCCTTGACCACCGGCTGGTGGGGCAGGGGGGAGATGGTGATATTGTGCGAACTGCACTCGTCCCAGCCCTTGGTGCAGGCCAGGGTGTTACGCCCGTCGATGTTCATCGAGCACGAGCCGCAGATGCCCTCGCGGCACGAGCGCCGGAACGACAGGGTCGGATCGATGGTGTTCTTGATGTGGATCAGCGCGTCCAGCAGCATCGGGCCGTGGTCGCCGCTCGGCACCTCATAGGTGTCCCAGCGCGGATCGGCGTCGGTTTCTGGATCGTAGCGATAGACCTTGTAGGTCTTCACGTCCTTGGAGCCTGGCGCGGCCTTGTGGACCTTGCCTGTCGTCGGCTTGGAGCCTCTGGGGAGAGTAAGCTGGACCATCTTAGTAAACCCGCGCCTTCGGTTCGATATACGCGATGTCGTCGGACATGGTGTAGTTGTGGACCGGACGATAATCGATCTGGACCTGCTCGCCCGGACGCTTCCACGCCAGGGTGTGCTTCATCCAGTTCACGTCGTCGCGATCGGGATAGTCCTCGCGGGCGTGGGCGCCGCGCGATTCCGTGCGGTTCAGGCCGCCCTCGATCGTCACCATCGCCTGGGCGATCAGGTTGTCGTACTCCAGCGTCTCGACCAGGTCCGTATTCCAGATCAGGCCGCGATCGGTGGTCTTAATGTCGGCGCCGGCCGCCTCGATGGCGCGCAGCTTGTCGGTGCCCTGCTGCAGGGTCTCGCCGGTGCGGAACACCGCCGCATCGGCCTGCATCGCGCGCTGCATCGACAGACGCAGTTCGGCGGTCGGAGTCGAGCCGTCGGCGTAGCGGAAGCGATCCAGGCGGGCCAGGTGCTGGTCGGTCTGGCTCTTGGAGGCCGACGGCACGGCCGAGGCCTTGTCGACGACTTCACCGCAGCGCAGGCCGACGGCGCGGCCGAACACCACCAGGTCGGTCAGGGAGTTAGAGCCCAGGCGGTTGGCGCCGTGCACCGAAACGCAGGCCGCCTCACCCACGGCCATCAGGCCCGGGACCACGCTGTCGGGGTTGCCGTCGCGCAGCGTCAGGACTTCGCCGTGATAGTTCGTGGGGATGCCGCCCATGTTGTAGTGCACGGTCGGCAGGACCGGGATCGGCTCCTTGGTCACATCCACGCCGGCGAAGATCTTGGCCGACTCCGAGATGCCCGGCAGGCGCTGGTGCAGGATCTTCGGATCCAGGTGATCAAGGTGCAGGAAGATGTGGTCCTTGTTCGGACCCACGCCGCGGCCTTCTCGGATTTCGATGGTCATGGAGCGCGAGACCATGTCGCGCGGGGCCAGGTCCTTCACGGTCGGCGCATAGCGCTCCATGAAGCGCTCGCCTTCCGAGTTGGTCAGATAGCCGCCCTCGCCGCGCGCGCCCTCGGTGATCAGGCAGCCGGCGCCATAGATGCCGGTCGGGTGGAACTGCACGAACTCCATGTCCTGCAACGGCAGGCCGGCGCGCAGCACCATCGCATTGCCGTCGCCGGTGCAGGTGTGGGCCGAGGTGGCGCTGAAGTAGGCGCGGCCGTATCCGCCGGTCGCCAGAACCACCATCTTGGCGCGGAACTGGTGAAGTTGACCGTTGTCGAGCTGCAGCGCCGTCACGCCGGTGCAGGCGCCGTCCTGCATGATCAGGTCCAGCGCGAAATATTCGACGAAGAACTTCACCTCGCGGCGCACCGACTGGCCGTAAAGGGTGTGCAGGATGGCGTGGCCGGTCCGGTCGGCGGCGGCGCAGGTGCGCTGCACCGGGCCTTCGCCGAAGTTGCGGGTCATGCCGCCGAAGGCGCGCTGATAGATCTTGCCTTCTTCGGTGCGGCTGAAGGGCACGCCCCAGTGTTCCAGCTCATAGACCGCCTTGGGCGCGTTACGGACCAGATATTCGATCGAGTCCTGGTCGCCCAGCCAGTCCGACCCCTTGACGGTGTCGTACATGTGCCACTGCCAGCTGTCCTCGCCCATGTTGCCGAGCGAGGCGGAGATGCCGCCCTGGGCCGCGACGGTGTGCGAGCGGGTGGGGAAGACCTTGGTCACGCAGGCGACCTTCAGGCCCTGCTGGGCGGCGCCGAGCGCGGCGCGAAGGCCCGAGCCCCCGGCGCCGACGACGACGACGTCGTATTCGTGATCGATCAGTTCGTAAGCGGCCATCAGTAAATCAGGCTCCGAAACCAGCGGGCAGCGGCGCCGAACCCAGCGCCAGCCGTACGATGAAGAAGACGCTGGCGGCGGCCAGCACCAGGAAGACGACGTTCAGCAGCAGGACCAGAAGGCCGCGCGTTCCGACGTTGGGCACGTAGTCTTCCAGAATGACTTTCCAGGCCAGGCTGACGTAGCCGAAGAAGATCACCGCGGTGATCGCCATCAGGGCGGCGTTCAGCGGATTGGCGAACCACGCCATCGCCGCGTCATAGCCGGCGCCCGCCAGGGTAAAGCCGGTCGAGGCGACCCACAGGCCCAGCGGCAGCAGGGCCACCAGCAGGATGCGCTCGATCAGCCATTCGCCGGCGCCGTGGCGCTCGGAAACCTTGACGTTGTTCTTGAACTTTGCGGCGCCGCTCACAGCGAAACCCTCCCCGTGGCGAACAGCACGACCCAGAACAGCACGGCCAGCGGGATCGGCCCCCACACGGCGATGTTCGACAGGGCGGTCGCCGACTTCACCGTCAGCCCGTTGCCGGTGTCGTTATAGGTGTGGCGCGCGCCGTTCAGGATGAAGGAGAACAACACGACCGTCAGACCGAAGAAGACCAGCAGGCCCAGCGGCGACCCGGCCAGATCGAGCGCGCTCTGGAACGCCTCGGGCCCGAACGCCAGCGCGCCCAGCCAGGCCAGGATGAACAGCACGCCGACCGTGGCGGCGATGATCGTCGCGCGGAACAGGATCGAGGCCGTCATGGTGACGTGCCAGCGCCAGACACCCATGTGGGGCGACAGCGGCGCGATATGTCCGTTCGGTTGAGTGACGAAGCGACCCGTCCGGTCGCTTGAGGCGCCACCCGGCGTCGGGTTGGGCTGGTTCATGCGAATGGTTCTCAAAAGCGAATGAATTCAATCGCCGTGTGCGGTTGCGAAGGCTTTTGTGACCCCGTGGGGCCGGTGTCAACGCACAGACCTTCCAGATCGACGGATTGCCCGGCTTATACGTCCGTCTGCGACGATGGATCGTCGGGGGCTCGGGCTCGCCACCGCTGATCCGCCACCCTATATGTAGCGAATGACCCAGCCCCGTTCCGTCCTTCGCCTGCACCCCGCCCATCGCGACGACATCGGCGACCTGACCACCCGCCGTCCCGTGCCCGGCCCCGGTGTGGACCAGATCGATCCCTTCCTGTTCCTGAACCACCACGGGCCCCAGACCTATGCGCCGGGCAACGCCGGTCTGCCGTTCGGCCCGCACCCGCACCGGGGTTTCGAGACCGTCACCTTCATCCTGGACGGCGAGCTGGCCCACAACGATTCCGGCGGCGGCGAGAGCATCATCAAGGCGGGCGGCATCCAGTGGATGACCGCCGGCTCCGGCCTGATCCACGCCGAACTGTCACCGGCCGCCTTCAAGCGCGACGGCGGGCCGATGGAGATTATGCAGCTGTGGGTCAACCTGCCGTCGCGGCTTAAGATGACCAAGCCGGATTATGTGGGCCTGCAGAAATCCGACATCCCGACCTTCACGACCGAGGCCGGCGTCACGGTTGAGCCGGTCTCCGGCGACTGGCTGGGCGTCAAGGCGCCGATCCAGTCCCTGATCGACATCCATCTGGCCGTCTTGCGCCTGCCCGCCGGCGCGACGCTCGACACGCCCGTCGCCCCCCGCCGCAACGTCTTCCTGTACGGCGTCAAGGGCGAGATCGCCGTCGCCGGAACCCCCGTGCCGCAATGGAACCTCGCCGCCCTGTCCGACGGCGATGCGGTCCGGATCACGGCGACCACCGACGCCGTCGTCCTCCTGGGCCACGCCGAGCCTATCGGCGAGCCGGTCTTCAGCCACGGCCCCTTCGTCATGAACACCCGCGACGAGATCATCCAGGCGGTCCAGGACTACCAGTCCGGCAAGTTCGGCCCGCCGCCGAGAGTGTGAGGCTCAATCAGATAAAGGACGGCAGAAATACCGAGTGCGTGCCTGCCCTACTTTGGCTATCAAACTGCAATGGTCTTATTTGCCCAGTGGCTAGTCGTTCTTGCTGCGGTCGGTTCGCTGGGCTGGGCCGCCGTGAAGTGTTACGATCTGATCGCGGAGACCTTTAGCCTCACCATCCAGCGTCAGCTTCGAAAAACTGTCGTTTTGGGCGCCAGCGTAATCGCGATCATCTTCGCTCTTGTGGTGGGTGCAATCGCGTTGTCTGCGGCGATTTGGGGAACGGGATGCGAGCCGGGTCTGGATTCGATGAGTTGCCCTGCTGAAAGCTGACGACGGAAGAGCGCTGGTCCCTCAACTCCGCGCTCTGTCCGAAGTGATGCGCTCCCCGCCAAAACCCTATATGACGCCGGTTCCTAGCGACCGCCCCAGCCGAAGACACGCCGAATGCCCAGCCTGAACGAGATCCGCGCCACCTACCTCGACTATTTCGCGGCGGACGGCCACGCCAAGGTCCATTCGGCGCCGCTGGTGCCGCAGAACGACCCGAGCCTGCTCTTCGTCAACGCGGGCATGGTGCCGTTCAAGGACTATTTCACCGGCGCCGCCAAGCCGCCCTATCCGCGCGCGACCAGCTCGCAGAAGTGCGTGCGCGCCGGGGGCAAGCACAACGATCTGGACAACGTCGGCTATACCGCCCGCCACCTGACCTTCTTCGAGATGCTGGGCAACTTCTCGTTCGGCGACTACTTCAAGGAACACGCCATCGAGAAGGCGTGGAACCTGGTCACCCAGGATTTTGACCTGGACCCCAAACGCCTCTTGGTCACCGTCTATATCGATGACGACGAGGCCGCCGCGATCTGGAAAAAGGTCACCGGCTTCTCCGACGACAAGATCATCCGCATCGCCGGCTCGGACAACTTCTGGGCCATGGGCGACTCGGGCCCCTGCGGCCCCTGCACCGAAATCTTCTGGGATCACGGCGACAAGATCGCCGGCGGCCCTCCCGGCTCGCCGGACGAGGACGGCGATCGCTACGTGGAGATCTGGAACAACGTCTTCATGCAGTATGAGAAGGAGAACGATCAGATCGTTCGCAACCTTCCCAAGCCCAGCGTGGACACCGGCATGGGTCTGGAGCGGATGACCACCGTGCTCCAGGGCGTGCATTCGGTTTTCGAAACCGACCTGTTCAAGACGCTGATCGCCGCGTCCGAAGACGCCACCTCGACCAAGGCGGACGGCGATCAGGCCGCCAGCCACCGGGTCATCGCTGACCACCTGCGCTCGTCGTCCTTCCTGATCGCCGACGGCGTCACCCCGTCGAACGAGGGCCGGGGCTATGTCCTGCGCCGCATCATGCGTCGCGCCATGCGCCACGCCCACCTGCTGGGCGCCGCCGACCCCCTGATGCACCGTCTGGTCCCGACCCTGGTGGCCCAGATGGGCGACGCCTATCCCGAACTGGCCCGCGCCCAGCCCTTCATCGAGGACACGCTGAAGCAGGAAGAGGTCCGCTTCCGCACCACGCTCGGCCGCGGCATGGCCCTGTTCGACACGGCGGTTCAGGGCTTCCGTCCCGGCGACATGCTGGACGGCCAGACGGCCTTCACCCTGTCCGACACCTACGGCTTCCCGCTGGACCTGACTCAGGACGAGGCCCGTCGTCGCGGCTTCTCGGTCAATGTCGACGGCTTCGAGGCCGCCATGGCCGAGCAGCGCCAGCGTTCGCGCGAGAACTGGAAGGGCTCGGGCCAGACCGCCAACACCAACGAATGGCTGGCGATCCGCGACCGGATGGGGCCGACCGTCTTCACCGGCTATGACAATATCGAAGGCTCGGGCGAGGTCCTGGCCCTGATGAACGCCGGCGCGCCGGTCGAGACGGCCGAGGCCGGCGACATCGTCGAAGTGTTGTTCGACACCACCCCCTTCTACGCCGAAAGCGGCGGCCAGGCTGGCGATCATGGCGCCCTGGAATGGCCGGGGGGAGAGGCCGAGGTCATCGATGTGCGCAAACACGCCGGCGACCTCCACGTCCTGGTGGCCCAGGTCACGGCCGGCAAGCTGGAGATTGGAACCCGCGCCGCCCAGTTGGTGGACGCCGAGAAGCGCCGCACCAGCCGCGCCAACCACTCCGCCGCCCACCTGCTGCACACGGCGCTGAAGAATGTGCTCGGCCCCGCAGTCGCCCAGAAGGGGCAGCTGGTCGACGCCGAGCGCGCCCGCTTCGACTTCAGCCATGGCGCCCCGCTCACCGAGGCCGAACTGTCGGCCATCGAGGCCGAGGTCAATGCCGTCATCCGCCAGAACGTCCCGGCGGAAACGAAGCTGATGGCCCCGCAGGAGGCGATCGAGGCCGGCGCCATCGCCCTGTTCGGCGAGAAATACGGCGACGAGGTCCGCGTCCTGACGCTGGGCCGCTCGCTGGTCAGCGACAACGCTCCCTATTCGGTCGAACTGTGCGGCGGCACCCACGTCGCCCGCACCGGCGACATCGCCTTGTTCAAGATCGTTCAGGAAACCGGCGTCGCCGCCGGCGTGCGCCGCATCGAGGCCCTGACCGGCGAGGCCGCGCGTCAGTATCTGCTGGCCCAGGCCGGCGTGGCCCGTTCTCTGGCCCAAAGCTTCAAGGTCCAGACCGCCGACGTCCCCGCCCGCGTCGACAGCCTGACCGCCTCGGTCAAGTCGCTGGAGAAACAGGTCGCCGAGCTGAAGAAGCAACTGGCCCTGGGCGGCGGTTCGGGCGCGTCGTCTGCGCCTGAGGAGATCAACGGCGTCAAGCTGATGGCCCGCGTGCTGGACGGCGTGGACGGCAAGGGTTTGCGCGGCGTCGCCGAGGACTTCAGGAAACAGGTCGGCACCGGCGTCGTCGCCCTGATCGGCGTCACCGAGGGCAAGGCGGCCGTCACCGTCGCCGTGACAGCCGACCTGACCGACCGCGTCAACGCCGCCGATCTGGCTCGCGCCGCCGTCATCGCCATGGGCGGACAGGGCGCCGGCGGCAAACCCGACTTCGCCCAGGGCGGCGCCCCCGACGGCTCCAAGGCTGAAGACGGCCTGGCGGCGGTGCGCACGGCGCTGGCCTAAATTACGATGCCCTTCTCCCGTTGGGAGAAGGTGGCCCACAGGGCCGGATGAGGGTCGGCCGGTGAGCCATGTCGCACCACCCGACCCTCACCCTTTCGCGCAAGAACGATCGCTGCGCGTTCGCGCGCTCAAGCCCTCTCCCAATGGGAGAGGGTGATCCATCGCAATTTCAAGCCTGACAGCCTTGCTATTCAGTGGCTTAACCGGCCGCAGCGTCCGCTTCCTGAGCGTGCCCCGGGGACGGCCTATACTCTGCGCTCACCACAGAGGAGGCCGCGCACCCAAGGCGAAGTGCACCAACTGCACTCATTCTTTGATCGACGCCCGGCCGTCCAATCAGACGAATTAGACACTTTAGACGGTGTTTTTGTCCCCGACCGTCTCAACCCATCGGGTCGGGCGTCAGGTCCACCCCGGCCAGCTTCCAGGTGAAGAGCGTCCGGCGTTCCATGATCAGCACCAGCGCATCGTCCGGCCGGTCGTCGCGCGTCAGGGTGACGGCGAAGGTGTTGAGCCCGCGATAGGCCCAGGACTGGCGGATCTTGTCCTTGTCGACGGCCGGGGTGTCGTCGGCGGGCACGGGCCGTTCCGGTTCAGGCGTCTCGCCGGAGCGGACCATGGCGGCGATCCCCTGCGGCGTGACGAAGTTGTCGACCGCGCCTTCGACCAGCGACGGGGCCAGCAGCATGCCCAGCGCCGCCAGGCCGGTATCGCCCTTGGTCCGGTTGCGGATTTCCAGGGACGCGCGGGCGTTCAGCTCGCTCTTCAGGCTGGTGCGGAACGCCGGGAAGTCCACCTGCCGCTCCAGCCCGGCCGCATCTCCCGTGCGCGCGGCCCGCACCAGCGCCTGGGCGGCGATGAAGGGCGAGACGAACAGGGCGATGACCACGCCGACGACGACGGCGATCAGGGCTCCGGTGATGATCTTGCGGCTCATGTCGTCTCCTTGGCAAGCCAACGCGGGCTGGGCGGCGTCGGTTGCCGGGTTTATCGCGGGGTGACTGTGACGGCCGGCGCCGCCGGCGCCGTCCCGTCGGGCAGGCCGATGTGAACCAGCTTCCACTCGAACGGCCCGCGCCGCTCGAAGGTGAACAGGGTGCGCGACCCGCCCTGATCCGTCACCGCCATCCGCGCTCGGTTGACGCTCCAGTAGGCGGGGCTGGGCCACGGCTTGCGGCTGCGCTCCGAGGCCGGCGCCACCCCCGCCGACGTGCGCTGGCTGGCGTATCGGCCCTCGCCCTTCAGCAGGGCTTTGAGGGCGGCAGGCGTCAGATAGGCGTCCACGTCCGGCTGGCGCAGGATCGGGTTCTGCTCGATCTGACGCCGGAAGGCGCCGATGGGGTCTTCCAGGAAGGACGGCGCGGGCGCCATCGCCTCGGGCCGTCCCGCCAACTGCGGCCGCAACGACTGGCGCACCGCGTTGAAGTCGATCAGGCGCGCGAGCCCCGCCACGTCGTTCGCCTCGGCCGCCGACCGAATGGCGAAGAAGGCCACCGCGGGCGCCGCGAAGAAGGACAGCACCGCCACGACCACCGCCGCCAGCACCAGGTTTCCGAACAGCCGCTTCACGAACGCATCCTCATTACCGCCGATCATGCACGCCCCGGCCCTTCGCACAACGAAAAGCCCCGCCGGAGCGATCCGACGGGGCCATTCTTCTTTGTCCTACCGCCCTTCGGGCTACTTGAGGACGTCTCCTCCCCCATCGGGGGAGGGGGACCACGCGCAGCGTGGTGGAGGGGGCGGACGCGGCACGGACGTCCGCCGCCTAGCCTTACCCCACGTCTGGCAGGGCCGTCTTCAGGTTCTCGGCGACCTTGTCGAGGAAGCCCTCGGTGGTCAGCCAGCCCTGTTGGTCGCCGACCAGCAGCGCCAGGTCCTTGGTCATGAAGCCGGCCTCGACGGTGTCCACGACCACCTTCTCCAGGGTGTCGGCGAACTGATCCAGGGCGGCGTTGCCGTCCAGCTTGGCGCGGTGCTTGAAGCCGCGCGTCCAGGCGAAGATCGAGGCGATCGAGTTGGTCGAGGTGGCCTCGCCCTTCTGATGCTGGCGATAGTGGCGGGTCACGGTGCCGTGGGCGGCTTCCGTCTCCAGCACCTTGCCGTCCGGCGTCATCAGGACCGAGGTCATCAGGCCCAGCGAGCCGAAGCCCTGGGCCACGACGTCCGACTGCACGTCGCCGTCATAGTTCTTGCACGCCCAGACGAAGCCGCCCGACCACTTCATCGCGGCCGCGACCATGTCGTCGATCAGGCGGTGCTCATAGGTCAGGCCGCGCGCCTTGAACTCGGCGGCGTAGTGTTCGTCGAACACTTCCTGGAACAGGTCCTTGAAGCGGCCGTCATAGGCTTTCAGGATCGTGTTCTTGGTCGACAGATAGACCGGATAGTTGCGCTGCAAGCCATAGGCGAAGCTGGCGTGGGCGAACTCGCGGATCGAGGCGTCCTGGTTGTACATGGCCATGGCCACGCCGGCGCCGGGGGCCTTGTAGACCTCGTGCTCGATCACTTCGCCGTCCTCGCCGACGAACTTTATCGTCAGGGTGCCGGGACCGGGCATCAGGAAGTCGGTGGCCTTGTACTGGTCGCCGAAGGCGTGACGCCCGACGACGATCGGCTGGGTCCAGCCCGGAACCAGGCGCGGCACGTTCGAGCAGATGATCGGTTCGCGGAAGACCACGCCGCCCAGGATGTTGCGGATGGTGCCGTTCGGCGACTTCCACATCTTCTTCAGGCCGAACTCCTGCACGCGGGCTTCGTCCGGAGTGATGGTGGCGCATTTGACGCCGACGCCGTGCTTCTGGATCGCGTGGGCGGCGTCGATGGTCACCTGGTCGTCGGTGGCGTCGCGGTGCTCCATGCCCAGGTCGTAGTAGTCCAGCTCGAGATCCAGGAACGGGAAGACCAGCTTGTCCTTGATCATCTGCCAGATGATGCGGGTCATTTCGTCGCCGTCGATGTCGACGATGGGGTTTTCGACCTTGATCTTGGCCATGCGTGCGGTCCGCCTGTGACTGTGGGGAAGGGAATGTCGTGGCGGCGGTATAGCGAGGCCGCGCGCCCGCGCAAACCCCGCCGCCCGTCGTCGCCGCCCGGAATAACGCAGATCCATCCTGAACCCTTTGGCGGGTGCGGACTTCTCTTTGGCTTGGCAACAGTGACGGACGGCAGGATGACGGAGGAAGAGCGCCAGCTGGTGGATCGTTGGATCATCACCTTCTGCGAGGCGCCGCCCGTGGTCGATGCGGAACTGATGCGCAGGCTGATCGCTGAACAGGAAGCGACACAGCAGGAGTCATCGTCATGTCAGAAAAGACGTTCAAGGCTGGCGACAAGGTGAAGTGGGACCACAGCCAGGGCACCACGACCGGCAAGGTGGTCAAGAAGGTCACTTCGGAAACCAAGATCAAGGGCCATAAGGTTGCGGCTTCCAAGGATAATCCGGAGTATATCGTCGAAAGCGCCAAGACCGGCGCACGCGCGGCGCACAAGCCGTCGGAGTTGAAGAAGGCATGACCTCGAACGGCCTGTCGCGCTGCGTCGCCCGATATGCCCCAGGCGTGTCCGCCCTCGCCGTGTCGGCGCTGGTCATCGCCGGATGCGGCGAAAAGGATGCGGCCAAGACGCCCGCCGCGACCCCGTCAGCCAGCTCGGCTGCGCCCGCCGCCGTCGCGCCGGTGCTTCAGATCCGCCCCGAAACCAAGACCTTCCGCGACTGGAGCGCCACCTGCGGCAATGACGGGACCTGCTGGGCCTTCGGTTTTGCGCCCGAGTTCGCCGCCGGCTGGGTCCGCATCAGCCTGGCGCCCGGTCCGAACGCCCAGCCGCAAATCCTCTTCGGCTATTGGCGCGACGGCGACGCCAAGGCTGCTGAGCCGCTCAGTCTGACGATCGACGGCCGCGCCTATCCGGCCGTGCTCAGCGACGCGAGCAACGTCGAGACGCCGATCGGCGAAATCCGCGACGGCGCTCGCGCCGCCCTCGACGCCCTGGCCCAGGGCAAGGTCATGATCATTCGCGGCGCCTCGACCCAAGAGGTCTCGCTGCACGCCGCCGCCGCCGCCCTGTTGTGGATCGACGAGAAACAGGGGCGTCTGGATACCCCGACCGCCCTGATCCGACGCGGCGACCGCCCGGACGCCCTTGTTCCGGTCGCGCCGTCGCTGCCGACCGTCACCCTCGCCCCGCCTGTCGACCAGGCCGGGTTCGGCGATCAGAACCAGCGCCTGCCCGCCGTACTGCGCGCTCGCACCGAGGTCGGCAATTGCCTCAAGGAATCCGCCATGCCGGCTGTCAGCGACATGGTCATGTCCGCCCGGCTGGACGCCCGCACCGAGCTGTGGGCCGTGCCCTGCGGATCGGGCGCCTATAACGTCACCCACAACTGGTATCTGACAGGTCCGGGCGGTCGCGACCCTCGGCCCGCGATCCTCGCCGGATCGGAAGGTCCGAGCTCCGATCCTGTCATGCCGGACAACGCGACCGTCAACGGCGCCTATGATCCCAAGACCCGCACCTTGTCGGCCTTCGCCAAGGCACGCGGCCTCGGCGATTGCGGCGCGGCGCAGACCTGGGCCTGGACGGGACAGGGCTTTACCCTGATGCAGGAAAGCATCATGGGCGAATGCGCCGGCGTGCCGTCCGACCTCTGGCCTGTCACCTGGCGCACCCGGTGACGGATCTGGAGGTTCTGATCATCGGCGCCGGTCCGGCCGGCCTGACGGCGGCGACCTATCTGGGCCGCTTTCGGCGACGGACCCTGGTGGTGGATGGCGGGGCGCCCCGCGCCTGCTGGATCCCGCTCAGCCACAATATGCCGGGCTTTCCGGCCGGCGTCACCGGCGCCGACATCCTGAAGCGGATGCGCGAACAGGCCGAAGAATACGGCGCGGTCGTTGAACCCGGTCGCGTCCGGCGCTTGACCCACGACGGCGAAGGCTTCGTCGCTGAGATGGAAGGCCGCGCCATCCGCGCCCGCGCCGTCCTGCTGGCGACCGGGGTCGTCGATCACCATCCCGACTTGCCGGGCGTCGAGGACGCGGTGCGCAAGGCGCTGGTCCGCATCTGTCCCATCTGCGACGGCTATGAGGCGACCGACAAGGCCGTGGCCATCATCGGGCGAAGCGACAAGGGCGCGCGCGAGGCCGCCTTCATGCGCACCTATTCCGACCGCGTGACCCTGATCCATATCGACGCGCCCGACGCGCTCAGCCGGCGCGACGAACTGGAACGGCTGGGCGTCGAACTGATCCTGGCGCCGCTGGATGCGATCGACATCGAGAACGATCGCGTGACGGCGCTGAGCTACGCCGGCCAGAGCCGCGCGTTCGACCTAGTCTATTCGGCGCTCGGAACCTCGCCGAACGCCGAACTGGCCCGAGGGCTGGGCGCGCGTCTGGCCGACGACGGTCGGTTGGAGGTCGATCTGCACCAGGCGACCAGCGTGCCGGGCCTGTATGCCGCCGGCGACGTCGTGCGCGGCCTCAACCAGATCGCCGTCGCGACCGCCGAAGCCGCCGTCGCCGCCACCGACATCCACAATCGCCTGCGCCAAGCCGACGGCCTGACCGTCGCCGACTAGGCTTGGGTCGCGACCCAGCCGTCGACGATCCGTTCCAGCACCGACAGGGGCACGCCGCCGGCGGCGAGGGCGGTGTCGTGGAAGCCCTTGATGTCGAACCTGGACCCCAGGCTGGTCTTGGCCTTTTCGCGCAGGCGGACCCATTCGTTGTGACCGACCTTGTAGGCGCAGGCCTGGCCCGGCCAGCCGCAATAGCGCTCGACCTCGGACGTCGCCGCGCCTTCCTGATCGCCATAGGCCTCCATCATGTAGCGAATGCCCTCTTCGCGGCTCCAGCCCTTGGAGTGGATGCCGGTGTCGACGACCAGGCGCGCGGCGCGGAACATCAGCGATTGCAGGTAGCCGATCTGACCCACCGGGTCGTTCTCATAGGCGCCCAGTTCGTCGGCCAGCTGTTCGGCGTACAGCCCCCAGCCCTCGACGTAGGACGAGAAGCCCAGCAGGTTCATCAGCAGCGGCGCGGATTCGCTTTCCTGTTGCAGGCTGATCTGCAGATGGTGGCCCGGCGTCGCCTCGTGATAGGTCAGGGTGGGCAGCGTCCAGGACGGCCATTCCGCCGTGTCCTTCAGATTGATCCAGTAGATGCCGGGCCGCGTCCCATCCAGGCTGGGCGAGTTGTAATAGCCCATCGGCGCGCCGGCCTCGATCTCGGACGGGACGCGCTTGATCTCGACCTTGGCCTTGGGCAGACGGCCGAAGGCGTTGGGCAGGCGGGCCTGCATGTCGGCCATTTGGGCGTTCAGCTTGGCGATCAGCTCGGCCTTGCCGGCGTCGGTGTTGGCGTAGACGTATTTGGGATCGTCCCCCAGGGCCTTGATCCGCTCGGCGACCGAGCCTTGCGTCAGGCCTTGCGCCTTCAGCAGGACATCGGCGCGCGCCGTCAGATCGGCCATCTGTTCCACGCCGGTCCGGTGGATCTCGTCGGCGGTCAGCCGGGTCGTGGTGATGTAGCGCAGGCTGTTGGCGTAATACTGCTCGCCCTGCGGCAGGCGTCGAACCGAAGCCTCGTGCACGGCGTTCGGTTGAGCCGCTTTCAGCACGGCGTTCTGGGCGGCCAGGGCCGGATACACCCGCTCGGTCACAAGCCGTTCCACCTGGGCTCCCCAGTCGCCGGTCAGGCCCTTGGCGCTGGCCCGGTCGACGACCGACTGGGTCAGGGGCGAGGTCGCCGCCGGCGTCGCCAGGACGCCGTCCTGCTGGCGGATGGCCTTGGCCAGGATGAAGTCGGGCGGGATGACGCCCAGCGCATAGTCTTCCTTCAGCCGATCCGTTTCAGCCAGCAGCACGTCGGCGAAGGCGTTGATGCGGGCGACATAGGCGTCGGCGTCGGCAGCCGTCTCGATCGTGTGCTGGTTGGCCAGGAAGTCGGGCGTGGACTGATAGGCGCCGCCCTGCTGGCTGACGCGGTACGGATTGGGCCAGCCGCCCTGGCCGTAGGGGATGTCGTAGGTGGCGATCACCCCGTCCAGATTCTGGGTCAGGCTGTCGTAGTAGTTGGCGTTGCGCGCATCCAGCTGAGTGCGGTCGATGCGGGACAGTTCGGCGCGCTGGCGGCGGGTGAAGGCGCGCTGGTCGTCTTCCTCGGCGCGGGTCGGAACGGTCAGCCTGGACTTCGCGGCGGCGCGGTCGCCCTTATCCAGGCCGAACATGGTGACGACCTCGGGGCTCTTGTCCAGCGTCTGCTCGAACGTTGCGTCCATGAAGGTCTTGAGCTGGGCGGCGGCGTCGCCCTGCGATGCCCCGGCCTGACGCGCGAAGGCGGGGCCGCCCACGGCGACGAGACCGGCGCCCAGGGCGGCGGACTGAAGAAGACGACGACGATCGAACATGGAGCGGCCCCTCGAAACTGGATGCGGCAATGGAGACCGCATGGGCCGGGGCGGCAAGTGAAATTCCCGACAGGCTTTGGCGGCGCCCAAGGAAAAGGCCCGGCGGATCGCTCCGCCGGGCCTCATCAGTCTGGGATGCGAAGACGCTTAGTCGCGACGACGACGTCCGCGATCGCCACCGCGATCACCGTCGCGCTTGGGACGACCGCCGGTGTCTTCCGACAGCGGGGCCTCGCCACGCTCGGCGCGCTCGGCGTTGATCTTGTCCGTCAGGTCTTCGCCGGTTTCCTGATCGACGACCTTCATCGACAGCTTGGTCTTGCCGCGGTCGTCGAAGCCCAGGAACTTGACCTTGACCTCCTGGCCTTCCGACAGGACGTCGGCCGGGTTGGCGACGCGTTCCAGAGCGATCTGGGACACGTGGACCAGGCCGTCCTTGGCGCCGAAGAAGTTCACGAAGGCGCCGAAATCGACGACCTTGACGACCTTGCCGGAGTAGATGGTTCCGACTTCCGGCTCCGAGGCGATGGACTGGATCCAGGCCTTGGCGGCGTCGATCTTCTCCTGGTCGTTGGCGGCGACCTTGATGGTGCCGTCATCGCCGATGTCGATCTTGGCGCCGGTCTTCTCGACGATCTCGCGGATGACCTTGCCGCCCGAACCGATGACTTCACGGATCTTGTCGACGGGGATTTTGACCGTTTCGATCTTGGGCGCGTGTTCACCCAGTTCGGCGCGCGGCGCATCCATGGCCTTGGACATTTCGTCCAGGATGTGCAGGCGACCGGCCGAAGCCTGCGTCAGGGCCTGTTCCATGATCTCCTTGGTGATGCCGGCGACCTTGATGTCCATCTGAAGGCTGGTGATGCCTTCCGACGTGCCGGCGACCTTGAAGTCCATGTCGCCCAGGTGGTCTTCGTCACCCAGGATGTCCGACAGGATGGCGAACTCGCCCGACGGCTCCAGGATCAGGCCCATGGCGATGCCCGAGACCGGACGGACCAGCGGCACGCCGGCGTCCATCAGGGCCAGCGACGAACCACAAACCGTGGCCATCGAGGACGAGCCGTTCGACTCGGTGATCTCGGAGACCAGACGGATGGTGTAGGGGAAGTCTTCCTTGGTCGGCAGCATCGGACGGATCGCGCGCCAGGCCAGCTTGCCGTGACCGATTTCGCGACGGCCGGGCGAACCCATGCGGCCCGCTTCACCCACCGAATAGGGGGGGAAGTTGTAGTGCAGCAGGAAGTTCTCTTTGTAGGTGCCCTGCAGGCTGTCGATGTACTGCTCGTCCTCGCCGGTGCCGAGGGTGGCGACGACCAGGGCCTGGGTTTCCCCACGCGTGAACAGGGCCGAACCGTGGGTGCGCGGCAGGACGCCGACTTCCGATACGATGGCGCGGACCTTGTCGAGGGCGCGGCCGTCGACGCGGTGCGCGTTCTCGATGATGTCGCGACGCAGGACCTCGGCTTCGCACTCCTTGAAGGCGGCCGAGAACTTGGAACCGTCGACGCCATCGGGGTTCTCGTCGGTCCTCACCAGCTTGGCGGCGGCGGCTTTCTTGGCCGCGTCGACGCCCGAACGGCGCTCATATTTGCCGGCGTGGGTGTAGGCGCTCTTGATGTCTTCGCCGACCAGCGACTTGATCGAGGCGACGACGTCGGAGTGGTCTTCGGCCTGGAAGTCGAAGGGCTCCTTGGCGGCGTGTTCAGCCAGTTCGATGATGGCGTCGATCACCGGCTGCATGCCCGCATGCGCGAACATCAGGGCCTCGAGCATCTTCTCTTCCGACAGCTCCTTGGCTTCGGATTCGACCATCATCAGGGCGTCTTGCGTGCCGGCGACCACCAGGTCGAGGTCCGAGGACGGGATCAGGTCGATGGCGGGGTTCAGCACCAGCTCGCCGTCGATCAGGCCGACGCGCGCGGCGCCGATGGGGCCCATGAAGGGCACGCCCGAGATGGTCAGGGCGGCCGAGGCGGCGACCATGCCCAGGACGTCGGGGTCGTTTTCCATGTCGTGCTGCAGCACGGTCACGACGACCTGGGTCTCGTTCTTGAAGCCCTTGACGAACAGCGGGCGGATCGGACGGTCGATCAGGCGGGAAACCAGGGTTTCCTTCTCGGACGGACGGCCTTCACGCTTGAAGTAGCCGCCCGGGATCTTGCCGGCGGCGAAGGTCTTTTCCTGGTAGTTGACCGTCAGGGGGAAGAAATCCAGGCCGGGCTTGGGCGCGCGGCCATAGACGACGGTGGCCAGAACCACGGTCTCGCCGTAGGTCGCCAGCACGGCGCCGTCAGCCTGGCGGGCGATGCGGCCCGTTTCCAGGGTCAGCGGGCGGCCGGCCCAGTCGATCGTCTTGCGTTTGATGTCGAACATATTTCGTCTTTCGTATCCCGGACGGCGTATTCCGTGCGGGGTCCCATCATGGGGCGGATGCGTCGGCGTTCAGTCCTTCGATCCAGAGGCCGCCGCGCCATCGCGACGACCGGGAGAGGACCGTCATGGCCCTCGCAGCTGCGCCGGTAAGTCCTGCGGCGCACAGGTCGTATTTTTGTCGTCACGCTTCCCGGGCGGCCAACCGGCAGCCACTTGGCCTGGAAGCGCTTAGTTGCACAACGAGGCGCGGACGTGACCGCCCGCGCCTCGAAAGCGTATTCTACACTGTTCCGACGCCTTAGCGGCGCAGGCCCAGTTTGGAGATGAGCGCCTGGTAGCGACCGGCGTCGACCTTGTTCAGGTGGTCGAGCAGGCGGCGACGTTGCGACACCATCTTCAGAAGGCCACGACGCGAGTGGTTGTCCTTCTTGTGGGTCTTGAAGTGTTCGGTGAGGTTGGCGATGCGTTCCGACAGGATCGCGACCTGAACCTCGGCCGAGCCGGTGTCGCCAGCGGAGCGGGCGTTATCGGCGATGATCTCGTGCTTGCGTTCAGCAGTAACCGACATCGTAGTTCTCCCTTGGTAGCCTACCGCGCTTTCGCGCTACTTGAGGCCGGGTTGGAGTTTCCTGATCAGGCGATCAGGAAAGATTGAAAACGCGGTCGGGTTCTAGCCGGCCGGCCCGCAACTGACAGAGGGCGACGAGGGTCTGGCCCTGAAAGGCTGAAACCGTGCGCGAACCGCCGGTGAGACGATCCTTGAGGGTTTCCACCTGACGGGGGAGCAGAACGATCGGGCGTCCCTGCCGAAGCGAGAAGGCGTCCTGTTCATTCACGGCCAGTTCCGGGATGTCGTCCAGAGCGGTCGCGACGGCAAGCAAGCCTTCCGAGGCGGCGCCCCTATGCACCATTTCCTCCAGAGAATCCAGAGTGACGGCGTTTTGCGTGCTGAACGGCCCCACGCGCTCGCGTCTCAGGGCGCTGACATGACCCTCGGCATCGAGGGCGGCGGCCAGATCGCGGGCCAGCGAGCGGACATAGACGCCCTTGCCGGTGCGGATGGTCAGTTCCACGTGGTCGGCGTCGGGCGCATCCGTCACCTCGGCCGAGTGGATCGTCACCCGGCGGGCCTGAAGCTCGAACTCCACCCCGTCGCGGGCCAGGTCATAGGCGCGGGCGCCGTCCACCTTGATCGCGGAAAAGCGCGGCGGCGTCTGGTCGATCTCGCCGACGAAGGCCGGCAGGGCGGCCTTCACCTGATCGACGGTGGGGCGCACGTCGGAGCGGCCGATGATCTCGCCCTCGCGGTCCACGCTGTCGGTCGAGACGCCCCAGTTGATGGTGAAGCGATAGACCTTCTGCGCCTCCATCATCATCGGCACGGTCTTGGTCGCCTCGCCCAGCGCGATGGGCAGGATGCCGCTGGCCAGCGGGTCGAGTGTTCCGGCGTGACCGGCCTTCTGGGCGTTGAACAGGCGACGGATGCGGCTGACGGCCTCGGTCGATCCCATCTCGAACGGCTTGTCCAGGCAAACCCAGCCGTCGACGATGTCGCCCTTCTTCTTGCGGGCCATCCTCAGATCCTCCCCTGCGAAGCGGGGGAGGGGGACCACGAAGTGGTGGAGGGGGCGGACGCAAGGCCGGTGTCTGGGGTCGCCCCCTCCACCACGCTGCGCGCGGTCCCCCTCCCCCGTGAAGGACGGGAGAGGATCGCCAGCATCAGTCTTCGCCCTCGTCTTCGTCGCGGCGCTCCAGGTCGGCGCGGACGCGGGGGTCGTCGAACAGGCGGTCGATGTGGCTGGCGGCGTCGAAGCTTTCGTCGTGGCGGAAGCGCAGATCGGGGGTGAACTTCATGTCCAGCCGACGGCCCAGCTGGCCGCGCAGGAACTTGGCGTGGGCGTTCAGCGCCTTGATGATCTCGCTCTCGTGCCCGGCTGTCGGCGCGGTCTCCACGCCGGCGCCCAGCGGCTCGACGAAACAGGTGGCGTGCTTCAGGTCAGGCGACAGGCGCACTTCGGTCACGGTGACGGAAACGCCGGCCAGGGCCGGGTCGTGGATATCCTCTTCGCGCAGGATGTCGACCAGGGCGTGACGGATCAGCTCGCCGGCGCGGAGCTGGCGCTGGCTGGGTCCGGCGGGACCGGAGGCGTTGCGGGTGTGTTGCTTGTGGGCCATCGGCCTCTCCTTCTTGTTCGCCCGCTGGGGATCGGACCCGGCCGGATAGGCGAAAGTCGGGCGGTCTAGTCCCGCAGCGGGGGTCTGTCCAGTTTTCGCGCCCGTTCAGCGGCCCGAACCGAGCGCATCACCTCGCCCGAGGTGATGGCCGGCACCGGACGAATGGCGACGCCGCCGGCGTTCAGCACGCCGGCCGTCCAGTGATTGCACAGATGCAGGATGGAGAAGGTCTCGCGGCTGGCGAAGAAGCGCGCGTCGTCGCCGGGCCGCAGGGCTGCGATGCGCGGCCGGCCGTTCGACAGATCGAGCGAGGTCTCCACCCGCGCGGCCAGATGATTGAACGCGGCACGGCTCAGGGTCAGGGCGGCGCTGTCTTCGCCATAGGCCAGCCGCGGATTCTCTCGACGAGGGGCCAGCATCAGCACCGATCGATTGCCGGGATGCAGAAAGGCGCGCGCCCCGTCCGGCAGCCGATCCGAAATCGGGCGCTGATCGACGTAGAATTTCGCATCGCCCCAGCCGATCAAAATCCAGTCGCCGGGCGCCAAGGATTGGACCGCAAGCGCCAGAGGACCGCCGCGGCGTTCCAGCGCGGCGCGCGGTACGGCGATATCGGTGTGAAAGCCGTTGTCGAGCACCTGGATGCCGACCGTATCCGCCGCCCCACGATCCTCCGCGCCCGGCCGGGTCCAGGTCAGAAGCGCGGCGACCAGTCCGGCCAACGCCGCCAGCAACAGGGCTCGCATCATCGGCTGACGTCCAGCACGGCGCACAGGCGGTCGTCGGCCAACAGGGCGCCCGGCGGTGGCCCCTGTCGCACCGGCATCAGGACGAAACCGTCGCGCCGCACGGCCAGGGCCAGCCATCCGACGGGATAACCGGCGCACAGCCGTGTGTCTTCGTCAGCCGTGACGCGCCGCACCTCGATCTGGGCCGTCGGCGGCACGGCCATGGCGTCGGTGAAACTTTTTGAGACGCTGGCCTGCTGATCCGCCTGAACCAGCCGATGGGGCGCCGAGGTCAGGCGGCCGCCCGCGGTCGTGCTCAGCGCGCCACCGTCTATGTCCAGCGCCATGTCGGACTTGGCCGCGGCGTAGCGTCCGGACAGCACGACTTCCCCGACCTCGACCTGTCCGGACGCGCGAGGTCTGGCGGAGGCGTCGGTCGGCGTGATCAAGCGGTTCAGAGCCGGTTCGACCACCAGTGCGCCGAGCATGAACAGAGCAAAGGCGCCCGCGCCGACCGCCGCGATCCATTTCAGCGATGGGACGCCGGATGGCGGGGCGGTCGCGCTCATGCGGCCAATCTAGGGGAACAGGGATTGAGGAATGGTCACCCGCCCCCGAAAGCCCTAGTTGCGGCCGGGCCGGCGGGTCGGATCGCTGAGCTGAAACAGGCGCGCCGACAGGCCGGATGCCGGTTGCAGCGAGGTCAGCTGGGTCCGGGTGCGGGCGCCCTGCGGATCGGTGATGGTCCACTCTTGCAGACGCATCGGATTGCCGGCGAAGGCCAGCACGACCTGACCATCGTTCGGGCGGTTAGAATCCCGCGCCGTGATGGCGAACGCGCCCGAGGCCATCCGGGTCACGCGCTCGATACGCACGCCCTGATCCAGCCGCACATTGCGCGCCAGGAAGGTGGACAGGGGCGTGCGGCCCAGCGGCACCTGCTGGAAATTGTTCAAACGCGGGTCATAGCGTTTGACGTTGTAGCCGTCCGACACCACCAGAAGACCGGCCGGATTGGTGTATTCGAACCGCATCTTGCCGGGACGCTGCAGATAGAAGCGGCCCTGGCGCGTCTGTCCGTTCGGGCCCGTTTCGGTGAAGGTCCCTTGCGCCGAGGTCAGGGCCTGCAGATAGCCCTGCGCCTGTTGCACCACGGCGCGATCCTCGGCCGACAGGTTGGATTGGGCGTGGGCGGCGTCGAAGGCGCCCAGCGCGATCAGGCCAGTCGTCAGGCCGGCGCCCAGCAGCAGGCTGCGGCGGTGCAGATCGGGGGCCGGCAAGGCCAGGGTCTTGGTGCGCGAGGTCATGAAGTTCGTCTCCCGTTCGGGATGGTTGTCGATCCTGCCGTCTTGCCCGGTCGGCTTGGCGTCGGAATGACGCGAGCCTGACCATATTCCGGCGCTGCGATGAAGCCCTGTTCATCGAAATGCTGAAGCTTGGACACGATGGCGGGTCAGACAACGGACATTGGGGAGGACGGTTGCATGGCGTCTCCTCCCCACTTGTGGGGAGGGGGACCGCGCGTAGCGTGGTGGAGGGGGTCTTGAAGGGCCACCGGCGCTCGCAACGATCTGAAGAACCCCTCCGTCACGGCGCGAAGAAGCGCCGCGCCACCTCCCCGCAAAGCAGGGAGGAGACCGGCTATTTTCACATCATCGGCGGCGGGCCGGCCAGGACGTCGCGTTTGCCGGCGTGGTTGGCGGGGCTGACCACGCCTTCCTGTTCCATCCGCTCGATCAGGGAGGCGGCGCGGTTGTAGCCGATCTGGAGGCGGCGCTGGACGTAGCTGGTCGAGGCCTTGCGGTCGCGGGTGACCACGGCCACGGCGCGGTCGTACAGATCGTCGCCCGAGCCGCCGCCGCCCTCGTCCATGGCGCCGTCCGCATCGCCGTCCGGCTCGTCGGTGATCAGGTCCAGATAGTCGGGCTCGGCCTGGGCCTTCAGGTGTTTGCAGACGTCCTCGACTTCCTTGTCGTCCACGAACGGGCCGTGCAGGCGCGTGATCCGCCCGCCGCCGGCCATATAGAGCATGTCGCCCTGGCCCAGCAGCTGTTCGCCGCCCTGTTCGCCCAGGATGGTGCGGCTGTCGATCTTGGAGGTGACCTGGAAGCTGATCCGAGTCGGGAAGTTGGCCTTGATGGTGCCGGTGATGACGTCGACCGACGGGCGCTGGGTCGCCATGATCAGGTGGATGCCGGCGGCGCGGGCCATCTGGGCCAAGCGCTGGACGGCGCCCTCGACGTCCTTGCCGGCGACCAGCATCAGGTCGGCCATCTCGTCCATGACCACGACCAGGAAGGGCAGGGGCTCGGGCCGGATCTTCTCGGACTCGTAGACCGGGCGGCCCTGGTCGTCGAAGCCGGTCTGGACCGTGCGTTCGAAATGCTCGCCCTTGGCCTGGGCTTCGCGGGCGCGCTCGTTGTAGGAGGCGATGTTGCGCACGCCCAGTTTGGACATGCGGCGATAGCGATCCTCCATCTCGCGCACCGTCCACTTCAAGGCGACGACGGCCTTCTTCGGATCGGTCACGACCGGCGCCAGCAGGTGCGGGATGCCGTCATAGACCGACAACTCCAGCATCTTGGGGTCGATCATGATGAAACGGCATTCGGCCGGGCTGTGGCGATACAGGATCGACAGGATCATGGCGTTGACCCCGACCGACTTGCCCGAGCCGGTGGTGCCCGCGATCAGCAGGTGAGGCATGCGCGCCAGGTCGGCGACATAGGGCTCGCCGCCGATGGTCTCGCCCAGGGCGAGCGGCAGCAGGTGGCCCTTCTTGTCGTATTCGGCGCTGGACAGCAGGTCGCGCAGATAGACGGTCTCGCGCTTGGCGTTGGGCAGTTCGATGCCGATGGCGTTACGGCCCTGGACCACCGAGATACGGCAGGCGCGGGCGGACATGGACCGGGCGATGTCGTCGGCCAAGGCGACGACGCGGCCGTGTTTCACGCCGGGGGCGGGAACCAGTTCGTACAGGGTGACGACGGGGCCGGGGCGGATCTGGTCGATCACGCCCCGGACGCCGAACTCCTGCAGCACGCCTTCCAGCATCTTGGCGTTCTGCTTCAGCGAATCCTCGTCCACAGAAGCGATGCGCTGGGCGGGCTTGGTCAGTATGCCCAGCGGCGGCAGGTCGAAGGCGCCTTCGGGCCGTACGAAGTCGAAGGCCTGCTGGTCCACGTCGTCCTTGCGGGCCTTGGGCGCCTTGACCGCGGCGACGCGCGGCTCGACCGGGCGGGCGGCCGACGGGCGGGACGCGGGCTGGACGGCGTCGTCCTCCCACGGCGGCAGGTCGTCATAGGCGGTCTGAGGCGGCTCTTCGGCATAGGTCGGGGCCAGCGGAGGCTCTTCCAGTGGCGCGGCGCGGGGCGCTCGGGCTTTGGCGGGCGCCTTTTCGCGGGCGGCCTGGGGTTTCGGCTGAGGCGGCGCGGGTGCGCGCAGCGACTTGCCCCAGTGCAGGGCGTCCAGGAAATCCATGGCGCGCAGGCCGATGGCGAAACCGACCAGCCACAGCCCAGCGACCAGGAAGACGAGGCCTGCAATGATCCGGCCGCCGGGGATATGCAGGGCGCCGAGGCCGCGCGCCGCCAGGCCCGTCACCGCATCGCCCCACAGACCGCCCAGACCGGCGGCGAGCGGCCAGGCGGCGGGCGCGGCCAGGGCGGCGAGCGCGCTGGACAGCAGCAGCACCCCGCCGGTCGCGGCCAGAGCTTTCAACGGCGTGGGCTTGAGCCTTTGCTGGATCGCATCGCCGACCGCGCGCGCCAGGCCGAAGGCGACCAACAACAGGGCGGCGGGCCAGGCCGCAAGGCCTAGCGACTGCATGAACAGGTCGGCAAACAGGGCGCCGTTGGCCCCCAGCCAGTTGGTCGTCGGCAGGCTGGATGCCGCATTCAAGCTGCCGTCCGCCGGATTCCAAGACACCAGGGCGACCAGCAGCAGGGTCGCCAGCAGAGCCTGCAAGACGCCCCTGAACCGCACCACGAAGGGCGCGTCCCACAGGATGCGGGCGCTGATCCAGGCCTGACGGCCGATGACGAGGGCGGTGGACATGAAGGGTCGAACCTTCCGGCGGCTGACGTTCGACCGCCCTTGTCGCACTCACAGGGTTAAGGGGCTGTTTACCAGCTTGGCCTTGGCGATGGACAAACCGTCCTCTGGACCTTTGGCCGCGACGGCGCGACAAGCCTTCCATGGCAGATACCGAACGCTACGACATCGTCATCGCCGGCGCGGGGCTGACCGGGGCGGCCTTCGCCCTGGCGGCGGGGCAAGGCGGGTTGAAGGTCGTGATGGTCGATCCGCAGCCTTTCAGCGCCCAGTTGGCGCCGACTTTCGACGGGCGTTCGACCGCCGTGGCCTTTTCGACCTTCCGCATGCTGGACGCGCTGGGCCTAGGCGAAACCCTGCGTCCCCACGCCTGTCGGATGGACCATATTCTGGTGACGGACGGGCGTCGGCCGGGCGCGGCCAGCCGGTCCGCCTCGCCCGCCTTCCTGCGCTTCGACGCCGACGAGATCGGTGGACGCACCGGGGGCGAACCGCTGGGCTATATGGTCGAGAACCGTCGCATACGCGCGGCCCTGGCTGAGGCGGTGACGCGCGCGGGGATCGCGGTGCGGGCGCCGGCGACGGTCGTCAGCGTCGCGCCCGATGCGGGCAAGGCGATCGTGACCCTGGCCGATGGATCAACCCTGATCGCGCCCTTGGTCGTCGGCGCCGAGGGGCGAGGCTCGGCCGTGCGTCGCGCCGCCGGGATCGAGACCGTTGGCTGGGGCTATGGCCAGAGCGGCGTTGTGGCCACGGTGCGGCTGGGTCGCGACCACGGCAATGTCGCGCACGAATATTTCCTGCCCAGCGGCCCCTTCGCCATCCTGCCCCTGACCGATCAGCGCGCTAGCCTGGTCTGGACCGAGACGACGCGACGGGGGGAGGCGCTGCGCGACGCCTCGGACGCCGCCTTCCACGCCCATCTGATGCGGCGGTTTGGGGAGTTTCTGGCCGCGCCTGGGCAACCAAGCGCGACGGTCGAGGGCCCGCGCTTCGTCTATCCGCTGTCGCTGAGCCTGGCCGAGAAACTGATCGCGCCGCGCATCGCCCTGATCGGTGACGCCGCGCACGGTGTGCATCCGGTCGCCGGCCAAGGGCTGAACATGGGGCTGAAGGATGCGGCGGCTCTGGCCGAGGTGCTGGCTGAGGCCGCGCGCCTGGGCGAGGACATCGGGTCGGAAACCGTTCTGGAGCGTTACGCCCGCTGGCGCCGGTTCGACAACGCGGCCCTGGCGGCCGGTTTCGACGCCTTTGTGCGTCTGTTTTCTAACGACATCGCGCCGGTGCGTCTGGCGCGCGATTTGGGCATGGCGGCGGTCAACCGCATCGGCCCCCTGCGCCGCGCCTTCATGCAGGAGGCGGGCGGCGCGACGGGCGACTTGCCCCGGCTGTTGCGCGGCGAGGCCGTCGTCTAGTTCAACTGCATCCGCACGCGTTCGAAGGTCGTGAACCGCCGCGCCTCCTCGACGCCGTCCAGACCCTGAGCGCGAGCGAGAGCATCCAGAGAGCCGGCCAGAGCGCCCTGTTTTTCACGCGCCGAGGCGACGTCGAGCCACGGCCGGTGGTCCTCGGGATCCAGAAGAGCGCGACGCAGGGCCGACCGCTCGGCGCCCTCATAATCCCGACCGCGAATGGCGCGGCTGAACAGCACGTTCTGCAGCCGGATCAGTGACTGACGATCCGTCACCGGCGCCATCAGGATGTCCAGCCGATCCGCGACGTGCGGCATCAGACCGGCCCGAAGCGCGCGCCGCGTCAATTCGCTGGGCAGGATCAGCCGCCCCTGGCTGAACGGGTCCAGGGCGACGGGGCCTTCGGGCGTCTCGACGCGAACCATGAAATGGCCGGGAAAATCGACGCCGGCCGCCGTGATGCCGGCCGCGCGCGCCGCGTGCAGATAGAAGACCGCCAGCGCGGCGGACAGGCCGCGCCGACGCTCGGCGACCGCGATGATGTCGGTGTTGTCGGGATGGTCGTAATGGATCAGGTCGCCATTGAGCCGCAGGTCGGCGCACAGGGTTTCGGCCAAGGCCTCGTCGGGCCCTTCGCCGCCGATCCGCTCCTTCAGCCGCTCGCAGGCGTTGTGGGCCAGGGCGCGCACGGGCTCGGGATCGCGCAACGGATGGTCGTGAATGGCGCAGGCGATCGCCGCCTCCAGCAGGGGGAAGGCGTCGTCTTCGGCCTGACCGGCAGCGGTCAGGACGGCCTCGGCCTCCTCGCGCGTCATGCGATCCCCTCGTCAGCGCCTTTCGACGCCACGAAGATGACGTGGAACGCGCCAGGGAGCCAGCGCCACCATATCAATTCTCAAATCCAGACGTTGCAGACCCGGCCGATTGCGCCGGATCGCCTCGCCCGCCGCGATCAGTCGATCGTATTGGACCGGCTTCAGCGCCAGCAGGGCCGCCTCCATCGTCGCACGGCGTTTGACCTCGACGACCGCCAGCACCCGACCGCGACAGACCAGCAGATCGATCTCGCCGGCCCGGCTTTTCAGACGGAACCCCAGCACGCGATAGCCGCTCAGGATCAGCCAGAAGGCCGCGATCCATTCGGCGACATGACCGGACTTGAACGCCGTCCCGCCCTTCGCCTGACGCCACGCCGCCTTGGGGCGACGGACCGGCGCGGGACGAGACAGGCGCTTCACTTGCCCTTCAGCTCCAGCGCCCGGCGATACAGGGTCTTTCGGTTCAGACCCAAGGCCTTGGCCACCTCGGAAGCGGCGTCGCCGGTGGACAGGGTCTGAAGGGCGTCGATCAGGGCGGCGTCCGCGTCGGCCTCGGTCGCCTGGACCGCTTCGCCGGGGCCGACGACCACGACGATTTCGCCCTTGGGACTATCCAGACGGGGATCGACGGCCAAGTCGTCCAGCGTCCCGCGCACGCACTCTTCATAGAGTTTGGTCAGCTCGCGGGCGACGGCGGCGGGGCGCGGACCCAGCACGGCGGCCATATCGGTCAAACTGTCCTTCAGGCGCGGCCCGCTTTCGAAGAAGACCAGCGTCTGGCGCTGGCTCTTCAAGCCTTCCAGCGCGGCGGTGCGGCCTGCCGTCTTGGGCGGCAGGAAGCCGGCGAACAGCACCCGGTCGGCCGGCAAGCCGGCGATGCACAGGGCGGCCAACAGGCTCGAGGCGCCGGGGATCGGATGGACGGGCAGGCCCTCGGCGATCACCGCCCGGGCGACGACGAAGCCGGGGTCGCTGACCAGCGGCGTGCCCGCATCCGACACCAAGGCCACCACTTGTCCCTCGCGCAACCGTTCGATCGCCTGTTCGGCGGCGCGGCCGGACGCATGGTCGTCGCACCGTTCCAGCCTGGCCTTCAGCCCATAGGCGCTCAGCAGTTTGGCGGTGACGCGGGTGTCCTCGGCCAGCACCAGGTCGGCGGCGGCCAGCACGTCCAGCGCCCTCAGCGTCATGTCGCGCAGGTTCCCGATCGGGGTGGCCACCAGGTAGAGGCCCGGCTCCACCCGCCGGGGCGGCGGGGCGGCGGGCGGAAAGGGCGAGGCTTCGCTCAACGCTCGACCACGGCCGCGGGGGGACGCGGCGCCGAGGTCAGGCCTGACCCCTGGAAGGCGGGACCGGCGTCATAGGCGGCGAAGGTGGCTGCGGTGATGATCTCGCTGACCGAGGCGCCCAGCGACACGATCTGCACCGGCTTCTCCAGACCGACCAGCAACGGTCCGATCACGGTTGCGCCGCCCAGCGCCTGAACCAGTTTGGTCGAGATGGCGGCGGAATGGATGGCGGGCATGACCAGGACGTTGGCCGGCTTGGTCAGGCGGTTGAAGGCGTAGGCCGAATGCCCCTTGGGATCGAGCGCGACTTCCGGCGGCATTTCGCCTTCGTATTCGAAATCGACGCCCTTCTTGTCCAGGATGCGGATCGCCTCACGCACCTTCTCGGCGCGGTCGCCGGGCGGGTTGCCGAAGGTGGAATAGGACAGGAAGGCCACGCGCGGATTGCGACCCAGCTTCCTGACCGTATCGGCCGCCTTGATGGCGATGTCGGCCAGCTCTTCGGCGTTCGGCAGTTCGTGGATGGTGGTGTCGGCGACGAACAGGGTGCGCCCCTTGGCCAGCAGGATCGACAGGCCGATCAGGGTGTCGTCCACGTCCAGCACGCGCTGAACTTCTTTAAGCGCCATGTTGAAGTTGCGGGTCACGCCCGCGACCATGGCGTCGGCCCGGCCCTTGGCGACCAAGGTGGCGGCGAAATAGTTGCGGTCCTGATTGATCATCCGCTGCACGTCGCGGCGCAGATAGCCACGGCGCTGCAGCTTTTCGTACAGCCAATCGGTGTCCTCGACATTGTGGTCGGAGACGCGCGCGTTGGTGATCTCGATGCCCAGTTCGTCGAAGTTCAGGCCCGCCTCGGCGGCGTTCTGACGGATCAGATCCTCGCGGCCCACCAGGATCGGCGTGCCCAGATCGGCCTGTTTGAAGCCCCAGGCGGCGCGAATGACGGCGGGTTCTTCGCCCTCGGCGAAGACGACGCGCTTGTTCGGTCCGCCGCGCACGGCCGAGCTAATCTTCTGCATGAGGGCGGCGGACGGATCGACGCGCGAACGCAGCGCGTGACGATAGGCGTCCATGTCCTCGATCTGGACGCGGGCCACGCCGGTGTCCATCGCCGCCTGGGCGATGAAGGGCGGGATGTACCAGATCAGGCGCGGGTCGAAGGGCGTTGGGATGATGTAATCCGGCCCGAATTTCAGCTTGCGTCCGCGATAGGCGGCGGCGACCTCGTCCGGCACGTCTTCGCGCGCCAGGGCGGCCAGAGCCTGGGCGCAGGCGATCTTCATCTCGTGGTTCACGCGGCGCGCCCGCACGTCCAGCGCGCCCCGGAACAGATAGGGGAAGGCCAGGACGTTGTTGACCTGGTTCACATAGTCCGAGCGGCCCGTGGCGATGATGGCGTCCGAACGCACCGACTTGACGTCCTCGGGCGTGATCTCGGGGTCGGGGTTGGCCATGGCGAAGATGATCGGATTGGGCGCCATCGAGGCGACCATCTCCTTGGTGATTGCGCCCTTGGCCGACAGGCCCAGCACCACGTCGGCGCCGACCATGGCCTCGGCCAGAGTGCGCAGGGGCGTATCGGTGGCGTGGGCGGCCTTCCACTGGTCCATGCCGTGGTCGCGCCCCTTGTAGACGACGCCGTCTCGGTCGCAGATCACGGTGTTCTCGGCCTTGACGCCCGCGGCCTTCATCAGGGCGATGGAGGACAGGCCCGCCGCCCCGGCGCCGGCCAGCACGACCTTGATCTCGTCCAGCTTCTTGCCGGCGATATGGACCGCATTGATCAGGCCGGCGGTCGAGATGATGGCTGTGCCGTGCTGGTCGTCATGGAAGACGGGGATATCCAGCAGGTCCTGAAGCTCGCTTTCAATGACGAAGCATTCGGGGGACTTGATGTCCTCCAGATTGATGCCGCCCCAGGTGTCGCCAATGTTCTTGACGACGGTGATGAACTCGTCCGGGTCGGTGGTCTTCACTTCGACGTCGAAGCTGTCGACGTCGGCGAACCGTTTGAACAGGACCGACTTGCCCTCCATGACCGGCTTGGAGGCCATGTGACCCAGGTTGCCCAGGCCCAGGATCGCGGTGCCGTTCGAGATGACGGCGACCAGATTGCCCTTGGAGGTGTAGTCGTAGGCCTTGTCCGCATCGGCGGCGATGGCCAGGACCGGCACGGCCACGCCCGGCGAATAGGCCAGCGACAGGTCGCGCTGGGTCGCCATCGGCTTGGTCGGCGCCATGGAAATCTTGCCCGGCGTCGGGATGCGGTGGAAGTCCAGCGCTTCGTCGTCGGAGAAGGTTTGCTTTTCGGTCTGATCGGGCATCGGTCGTCCAGGGCGTCGGCGTGGCTTTAACCGTTCGTGTCCTAGAGGCTGGGACGGGCCGCGCCAACCCTTGACGCCGAGGAAGCCTGCGCAATCGGCCCGGAGCCTTAGCTGCGCGTCAGCGTCAACGCCGTCAGATCGACAGCACGCCCGTCCGTTCGATCTCGACCGGTCCGGTCATCAGGACGTGATCGGTCGCGGCATCCCAGTCGATGATCAGTTCGCCGCCATCGACGACGACCGTCGCCTTACGTTCGGTCAGGCCGCGCCGCGCGGTGGCGACCAGGGCGGCGCAGGCGCCGGTGCCGCAGGCCTTGGTCAGGCCGGCCCCCCGTTCCCAGACCCGCAGGCGGATGTGGTCCCGGTCCAGCACATTGGCGAAGCCGACATTGACCCCTTGCGGGAACAGCGGGTGATGCTCGACCAGAGAGCCGGACCCCGTGACGAAGCCGTCGTCCTGGCGGTCGGTGAAGAAGACCACGTGCGGATTGCCCATGGAGACGGCGCCGGGCGTATGCAGGATCGGCGCGTCGATCGGCCCGACCTGAAGCTCGATCCTGCGGGTGTCCATCTCTTCGGCCAGCGGAACCTGGGTCCAGTCCAGGCGGGGCCTGCCCATGTCCACGGTCACGCGGTGGTCGCCCGCTCGGGTGGCGGCGGTCGGGCCGGCCGCCGTATCGATGACGACGCGGTCCGAGGCGTTGGCCTGCATCAACAGCCAACCGACGCAGCGCAGGGCGTTGCCGCAGGTCTCGACCATCGATCCATCGGCGTTCCACACCCGCATGAAGGCGTCGGCCGTGTCTGACGGTTCGATGGCGATCAGTTGGTCGAACCCCTCGCCCGTCTGGCGGTCTCCCAGCGCACGAATCTGGTCCTCGCCGGGAGCGAACGGCTGTTCCAGCGCATTGACGACGACGAAGTCATTGCCGGCGCCGTTCATCTTGACGAAAGGACGGGTCATGCAGGCCATATAGGCCCAACCCAGCGTCGCGGAAACCAGCGTGTCCCAGACCGAAACCGACCCCAAGGACAACGGCCTGCGACTGCGCGCCCGGCTGCGATACCTGTATCACGGCAGTCAGCCGCCGGCGGTGCGGTTCCGGTTGATGGTCATCGTCATCGATCTGGCGATCATCGCCTTTTTCTTGGCGGCGCCGATCCTGAAGAACATGGGCTGGGCCTTCTATGCGCTGGATTATTTCGTCGCGGCCATCCTGGCCCTGGACCTGGCCGCGCGGGCCTATGCCTATGCCAACATCAAGGACTGGCTGAAGCGGCCGATCGTCTGGGTCGATCTGTTCGTGCTGGCGACCCTGTTGTTTCCGGCCTGGCTGTTCAACCTCGGCTTCCTGCGGATGCTGCGCCTATGGACCCTACTGAACTCGGACTTCTTCTGGCGCACCGTGGGGGCGCGGTTCGATGATACGCGGGTCGAGGGGATCGCGCGGGCCCTGGCCAATCTGATCACCTTCGTCTTCGTGGCGACCGGCTTCGTCTACGCGACCTTCAGGGGGCACGACGGCATCGCCGGCTATGTGGATGCGCTGTATTTCACGGTGGCCACCCTGACGACGACCGGGTTTGGCGACGTCACCCTGCCCGGCCCGTGGGGGCGGTTGTTGTCCATCGCCGTCATGCTGGTCGGAATCACCCTGTTCCTGCGCCTGGCCCAGGCCCTGATCCGACCGCACAAGGTGCATTTCCCCTGCGATCGCTGCGGCCTGCAGAACCACGATCCCGACGCCGTCCACTGCAAGGCGTGCGGTAATCTGCTTTGCATTCCCGACGAGGGATGAGGCGGCGCGTCCCGCCGATGTGACAAAACGGTTAGGTCGCACGGCTTGCCGCACGGGAAGGCGTCGTTAAGGTGCCGGCTTCGTTTTAGGGACCTGTCCATGATCCGTGCTTCCGCCGTCGCGCTTGCGACGCTTCTCGCCTCCACCAGCCTGACCTCGGTATCCATGGCCCAGACCCCCACCTCCTCACCCGCTCCGACCTCCGGCGGCTTCGCTGTCAGCGATGCGACCGATCCCTATCTGTGGCTCGAAGAGGTCGAGGGCGAGCGGGCGATGGAGTGGGTCAAGGCCCACAACGAACGCACCTTCGCCGTGCTGCAGGGCGATCCCCGCTACGAGACCCTGCATCAGCAGGCGCTGGAGATCGTTCAGGCCCAGGACCGCATCCCCTCGCCCGGCTTCACTCACGACGGCCATATCGACAACTTCTGGCAGGACGCCCAGCATGTGCGCGGGCTGTGGCGCCGCACGACGCTGGACAGCTATCGCACCGCCACGCCCGAGTGGCAGACCATCCTCGACATCGACGCCCTGGCGGCGGCCGAGGGCCAGAACTGGGTCTACAAGGGCTCGACCTGCCTTCAGCCCGACGAGCGCTACTGCCTGATCAGCCTGTCGAACGGCGGTAAGGACGCGGTGACCCTGCGCGAGTTCGACACGGTCGAGCGCAAGTTCGTCGACGGCGGCATCACCCTGCCGGAATCCAAGGGCGGCGCATCCTGGATCGACAAGGACACCCTGCTGATCTCGCGCGACTTCGGTCCCGGCACCCTGACCAACTCGGGCTATCCGATGGTGGTCAAGCGGATGAAGCGCGGCCAGACGCCCGACCAGGCCGAGACCCTGTTCACCGGCCAGCCGACCGACGTCTCGGTGTCCGGCTATACGCTGCGCGACGCCGACGGGGTGGTGAAGGCGATGCTGATCAACCGTTCGGTGGACTTCTATTCGTCCGAGACCTGGCGCCTGGGCGACGACGGCGCCCTGACCCAGCTTCAGCTGCCGGCCAAGTCCGACATCACCGGCCTAGTCCAGGGCCAGCTTCTGGTGTCGCTGAAACAGGACTGGACCGCGCCGTCGGGTCAGGATTTCAAGACCGGCGACCTGATCGCCTGGCCGTTGGAGGCCTGGCTGGCCGATCAGGCGACCCCGGCCCAGCTGGTGCTGCGTCCAACCGAGCGTCAGGCCATTGAGGGCGTCAACGTCACGCGCAACAGGCTGGTCGTGGCCCTGTACGAAAATGTGCGCGGTTCGGTGCGGGTTTACACCCCCGGTCAGGGCGAATGGGCGCACACGACGCTGGACCTGCCCCAGAACGTCTCTGTCGGCGTCGGTTCGGCCTCGGAGAAGGACGACAAGGTCTTTGTCAGCGTCACCGGCTATCTAAACCCCTCCAGCCTGTGGCTGGCGGATGCCGCGACTGGCGCGGTCGATCAGGTCAAGTCGATGCCGGCCAAGTTCGACGCCGCCGGCATGACGGTCGATCAGCACGAGGCCCGCTCGGCCGACGGGACCATGATCCCCTATTTCGTGGTGCATAAGGCGGACATGCCGCTGGACGGCTCCAACCCCACGCTTCTGTACGGCTACGGCGGGTTCGAAAGCTCGCTGCTGCCGGGCTATTCGGCGACGGTCGGCAAGCTGTGGCTGGAGCGGGGCGCCGTTTACGTCATCGCCAATACGCGCGGCGGCGGCGAGTTCGGACCGCGCTGGCACGAGGCGGCCTTGCAACAGAACCGCCAGCGCGCGCACGAGGATTTCCAGGCCGTGGCTCTGGACCTGATCGCCCGCGACATCACCAGTCAGCCCAAGCTGGGCATCATGGGCGGCTCGCAGGGCGGGCTGTTCATGGGCGCAATGCTGACCCAGCGTCCGGACCTGATCAACGCCGCCGTTATTCAGGTACCGCTGTTCGACATGCTGCGCTTCCACAAGCTTCTCGCCGGCGCCTCGTGGATCGGCGAATACGGCAACCCCGACATCCCCGAGCAGCGTGCCTGGATCGAGCAATACTCGCCCTATCAGAACCTGCGCGCGGGCCAGCCCTATCCAGAAGTCTTTATCCATACCTCGACCAAGGACGACCGCGTCCATCCGGGCCATGCGCGCAAGGCGGCGGCGCGTCTGGAAGAGCTGGGCTATCCGGTGCTGTTCTACGAGAACGTCGATGGCGGCCACGCAGCGGGCGCCAATCTGCGCGAGACCGCGCGTCGTCTGGCGCTGGAATACACCTATCTGTCGCGCCGCCTGATGGACACGCCGGCGCAGGAATAGGACTCAATCCTCCCCCGTGAGCGCCTGCGAACGGGGAAGGGGGACCACGAAGTGGGGGCGACCCCGCGCACCCTGTCTGGTTCCAGCCCCCTCCACCGCCTGCGGCGGTCCCCCTCCCCCGCGATGCGGAGGAGGATTAGTTTGCGGAGTTTTCGAATGCGTCACCTGATCCTGTCCGCCGCCATCCCGGCCCTTCTGATGGGGGCGCCGCCCGTGCTCGCACAGACGTCGACTGCTGCGGCGCAAGACAAGCCGGTCTGTTATGACTGTTCTGGGCCAGATGGCGCAGCGTTGACGACGCAACTCCCCCCTCCTCACTTCCCGCACGACCTGACCCCGGCGGGCGTCGCGGCGGCGGACGATCATCTGGCTCTGGAGCAGGTGGACGGGGCCGAGGCCATGGCCTTCGTCGCCGAGGAGAACCGCAAGTCCCTCGCCGTCCTGACCGGCGACCCGCGCTACGAAACCTTCCGCGCCGAGGCTCAGGCGATCCTGACTGCGACCGATCGCATCCCCAGCCCGTCCTTCCTGGGCGACGGCATCGGCAACTTCTGGCAGGACGCGACCAATCCCAAGGGCGTCTGGCGTCGCACGACGCTGGCCAGCTACCGGACCGCAACGCCGCAATGGGAGACGCTGCTGGACATCGACGCCCTGTCCAAGGCGGAGGGCAAGGACTGGGTGTTCAAGGGCGCTGACTGCCTGGCGCCGGACGACACGCGCTGCCTGATCAATCTGTCCGACGGCGGCAAGGACGCGGTGGTCGTGCGCGAGTTCGACCTGACGACCGGGCGCTTTGTGGATGGCGGTTTTAACCTGCCCGAGGGCAAGCACCGCATCGAATGGCTGGATCGCGACACCCTGCTGGTCGCCACCGATTTCGGCGCGGGCGCCATGACGGAGTCCGGCTATCCCTTCATCGTCAAGACGCTGAAGCGCGGTCAGACCCTGGCCCAGGCGACCGAGGTCTATCGCGGCGAACAGGGCGACGGCGGCTATGGCGTCAGCCCCGCCGTCTATCGCGACAGGGACGGCAAGGTGACGGCCGTCATCATCACGCGCCCGCTGGACACCTTCCGGTCCGAGACGTGGATGATGGCCCACGACGGTTCCACCCAAAAGCTGGCCTTGCCGGATCGGGTCAGCGTCTTCGGCGCGCAGGGAGACCTGTTGATCGTCTCCAACGACGAGGCCTGGACCTTCAACGGCATCGACTACAAGCCCGGTTCGCTGCTTTCGATCCCGCTGAACAGTCTGCGGGCCGACCGCGACGATCTGAGCATCAGCAATCAGGCCTACCTGATCTATGAACCGGCCGCGCGCCAATCTTTGGGTGACGTGCGAGTTCTGGATCGCCAGGTCGTCGCGTCTCTGTCCGACAATGTGGCCGGGCGGTTGGCGGTCTTCGAGAACAGGGGCGAGTTCGGCTGGCGGCGTCAGGACGTCGCCGTGCCCCAGAACATCGCCGTCGGTCTGGGCGATTCCTCCAAGTCGAAGGGCGAGGTCTTCGTCTCGACCCAGGGATTCCTGACGCCCCCGACTTTGAGCCTGACTTCAGTCGGTTCGACCGCACTGACCGAACTGAAGGCCGCCCCGGCCAAGTTCGACACCTCGACCCATGTGGTGGAGCAGTTCGAGGCGACCTCGACCGACGGGACGAAAATCCCCTATTTCGTCACCCGGCCGCGCGACATGAAGCTGGACGGCTCGAACCCGACCGTCATGCTGGGCTACGGCGGCTTCCAGGTCAGTCTGAACCCGGCCTACAAGCCCGAGATGGGCAAGCTGTGGCTGGAGCGGGGCGGGGTCTTCGTCCAGGCCAACATCCGCGGCGGGGGCGAGTTCGGGCCCGACTGGCACCAGGCGGCCTTGGACGGCGATCGTCAGAAGGCCTTTGACGACTTCGCCGCCGTGGCGCGCGATCTGGAACAGCGCGGGATCACCAGCCCGCGTCGCCTGGGCATCTATGGCCGCTCGAACGGCGGGGTCCTGACCTCGGTGTCGATCACCCAGCACCCCGAACTGTTCAATGCGGCGGTGATCGAAAGCCCGCTGGTGGACATGCTGCGCTATCACGAATTGCCGGCCGGGGCGTCGTGGATCGGCGAATACGGCGACCCGCGCATCCCCGAAGAAGCCGCGTGGATCGCGAAATATTCCGCCTATCAGCAGCTCCGTCCGGGCCAACCCTATCCCCGCGTCTATCTGACCACCAACACGCGCGACGACCGGGTCCACCCCGGCCATGCGCGCAAGTTCGCCGCGCGCCTGGGCGATATGGGCTATGACCACCTCTATTATGAGGACACGGCCGGCGGCCACTCCAACGACGCCGACCCGGTCGCCAACGCCCGTCGCTGGGCCCGCCACTATGTCTATCTGTCGCAACAGCTGATGGATTGAATGAAGCGGAGGGAGAGCCTCACGCGAATATGAGGCGCTCCATTGCAGCCCGAGGGCTAAGAACGACGGCATGAACACCAAGGGTTGGATCATCGCGGGCACGGTCATGGCGGGCGCCCTTGCAGCCGTCGCCTCGGCAGCCCAGCCGGCGGCGGGGCGTCCGCCGCTTGCGCCGCGCCACGCGACGGCCAACGGCCCGCCGGTGGTCGTCGAACTGTTCACCGCCCAGGGCTGTGGCGGCTGCATCGAGGCCAATGCGGCGGTGGAGAAGGCGGCGGCCCAGCCCGGCGTCATCGCCCTCACCTACGGCGTCGACTACTGGGATTACCTCGGCTGGACCGACACCTTCGCCCGGCCCGAGTTCGTTCAGCGCCAGCGCGCCTATCGCGCCGCCCTGCGTCAGCGCGGCGTCTCGACGCCGCAGGTCGTGATCGACGGCCGACGTCAGGTGTCGGGCGCCCGCAGCGTCGAGCTCGAAACCGCCATCGGTCAGGAGGCGGTGCGTCAGGCCTGGCCGCCGGAGATCGAGTTCCGCGAGAACGGAGCCGGCGTCGGCGTCGGTTCCGGCCGCGCGCCGGTCGGCGGCGCCGAGGTGGTGGCGGTGACCTATACGCCCGGTCCTCAGGTGGTCGAGGTCCGTCAGGGCGAGAACAGAGGTCAGGCCGTGCGACACATGAACGTCGTGCGCGGCGTGACGCGCCTGGGCGAATGGCGCGGCCGCCCGATGCTCTACGCGCTGCCGTCCGCCCGCCCCGGCGAGGCCGTGGCGGTGCTGGTGCAAGGCAAGACGGACAAGCGCATCTTGGGCGCCGCCGTCAGGGACTAGGCGGCAAGGCGTTGCCTTTCGTCGCCGAGGGGCATAGGGCGCTGATCGGATTGGGCCCTGTCGCCGTCAGCAGGCCCAGGCGATAGGGCAGGTCGATATAGGCCGTGTCCGCCGCATGCGGCTCCAGGCCTTGATAAAGGAACTGAAGCGGCTGGCAGGGATCTAGCGTCAGGGTCTGATCATAGCCGCTGCGAACCAACTCGCCATGCGATACGCCCTGAGACCAGGCCTCTCCATCGAAGACGACGTTGTCCGATCCGGCGAAGGAACGCGATGGACTGCCGGCCAGCAGACGCCAGTCGCCATCTAGGCGGTCGCTGGTCCAGGCGCGGAAATAGCGGCCCTGCGGTCCAATGGCCTCGACCAGGGTCAGGTAGGTGTTCGTGCCGGCCAGTCGATAGTGCATGCTGGCTTCGAAGACGTCGTCTCGCGGCCCTGTCATCATGCGGCGTGTGTCGGAGAAGCCGGCCGGAAATTGCTGGAGCGAGGTTCGCGACCGGAACAGATTTCCATGGTCGTCGGTGTTGAACAGATAGCAGGACACGTCATCGCATATGACCCAGAAATCGAGCCAGGCCTCCTGGCCCGTGGCGGCCTTAATGATGTCCGGGGCCTGATCGAAGAACGGTTTCGGCCCGCTCCAGGATAGTGGGTCGCCAATCGTCGCGGTCGTCGAATAGACGGGCGGCCCGCTCTGATAGACCATGTACCAGAGCTTCTGCGGCGCGAAGTAGAACACCTGCGGGGCGGCTCTGTAACCGGGCCCGATACCCGACTGCTTCAGATCGACGATGGGGGCGGTCGATGCCTGCGACCAGTCTGTGAAATGGGTATAGGCCATGTGCCAGCCCTCGGCACCGACTGAGGTCATGAAGACATGATACTCGTCATCCACATAGACGATCGTGGGGTCCTTCAGGGCCGAATATCCGTTCCCGTCACCGGCCCTTGGGGCGATGAGTTGGGCCGAAGAGCGCCAGTGGAATCGTGGAGGCGACGCCGCGTCTTCCACGGACTGCGCCGTCGTTGGATTGAAATGGACGACAAACACGCAGGCCAATGCGGCAATGATCGGCCGTGTCCATCGACGGTTGTTCCTTAGCATGATCACTGCCTGAAGCGCTTTGAAACGGAAATCAGACCCGGCCTATCCATAAATGGCGCTGACGTTAAAGACGTCTAGGCTCCCGCCTGCTTCGCAAACCCCCAGGCCGCGTCGCTGAGCGGACCGACCTGGGCGGCCATGGTCTTGGCGTGGGCGCTGGCGGCGGTGCCGTCGCGGACGCGGCCGGCGATGCCTTGGCAGATGGCCGCCAGGCGGAACAGATTGTAGGCGTAGAGCCAGTCGAGGTTGGCGGGCCGCATGCCTGTCGCGGCGGCGTAGCGTTCCACGGTCTCCTCCACGGACGGGATGCCCAAGGCTTCCAGATCGGCGCCGGCGAGGCCGTTGCGCAGCGAAGCCGGAATGGCCCAAGCGATCAGCAGATAGGAGAAGTCGGCCATCGGATCGCCCAGGGTCGACAGCTCCCAATCCAGCACGGCGCGAACCTCTGCGCGGTCCGGCGCCAGGATCATGTTGTCGAGACGAAAGTCGCCGTGGACGATGCGGCTGGGTCCCTCGGCCGGGAGGCTTTCGGGCAGGAAGGCGATCAGCCGGTCCATCACCGGAACCGGCTCGGTCTCAGACGCCCGGTACTGCTTGGTCCAACGAGCGACCTGACGCGCGAAATAGTTTCCAGCCTTGCCGTAGTCGCCCAAGCCGATGGCGGCCGGATCGAAGGCGTGCAGCCGGGCCAGCGTGTCCGTCTGGGCTTCATATACGGCGCGCCGCTCCACGGGCGTCAGGCCGGGCAGCTTCAAATCCCAGAAGATCCGACCCTCGACCTTGTCCATCACATAGAAGATCGAGCCGATGACGGTTTCGTCCAGGCATAGGGCATGCGGCTTGGCGACGGGGAAGCCCTGCGCGGCCAGAGCCGAGATGATCTGAAACTCGCGGTCGACGGCGTGGGCGCTGGGCAGCAGGACGCCGGGCGGTTTGCGACGCAGCACATAGGCGTGCGTGGGCGTCACCAGTTCATAGGTCGGGTTCGACTGGCCGCCTTTGAACTGTCGCACCGTCAGCGGGCCGCCGTATCCCGAGACGTGGGCGCGCATCCAGGCATCCAGCGCCGCCTCGTCTAGGCGATAGCGCGGATCGACCTCGCGCGTGCCGGAGAAGGCGCTCTGGGCGTCCAGCGGGGCGGCGTCGGTCATGCGGCGGTCCTCGTCGTTTCCTTGAGCCGTCCGGATCTCACGCCCGGTCCGACGCGGCGATGATGGCGGCCTTCACCGCGCGACGCCAGCCGGAAAGCAGACGCTCGCGCTCGTCCGCCTTCATGCGCGGTTTCCAGCAGGCGGGCGCCTCGGCCGGGCGCGCCTCCAAGTCCGGCAAAAGGCCGACGCCCAGGGCCGCCAGGCGCGCGGCGCCCAGGGCCGTCATCTCCTGGAAGGCCGGACGCTCCACCTCGACTTCGCAGATGTCGGAAACGAACTGCATGGCGAAACTGTTGGCGGTGACGCCGCCGTCCACCTTCAGCGTCTTCAGAGGCGGGGCGCCGTCGGCGGCCAGGGCGTCGAGCAGATCGCGCGTCTGATAGGCCAGGGCTTCCAGCGCGGCGCGGACGAAATGGGCCGGACCGGAATCCCGTGTCAGCCCGACGATGGTCCCCCTCGCTTCCGGTTCCCACCATGGCGCGCCCAGACCGGTGAAGCCCGGGACCATATAGACCCCGCCGTTGTCCCTGAGCGTCTGCGCCATCGCCTCCGACTGACGCGACTCCGAGATCAGCCCGACCCCGTCTCTCAGCCACTGGATCGCCGAGCCGGCCGAGAAGATCGACCCCTCCAGCGCATAGGCGGTCTGGCCGTCGGCCTGATAGCCGAGCGTGCCCAACAGACGCCGTGTCGAGGCCACCGGCTCCGCGCCGACATTGGCGACCAGAAAGGCGCCGGTGCCATAGGTGATCTTGGCGTCCCCGGCCTTCAGCGCCCCGTGCCCGACAAGGGCTGCCTGCTGGTCTCCGGCCGATCCGGCGATGGGCAGAGGCTGGCCAAACAGCGCCGGATCGCTCTCGCCGATCACACCCGCGCAGGGGACGATGTCAGGCAGGGCTTCGCGCGGGATGTCGAACACATCGCACAGGTCGTCACGCCATTCGACCGTCCTCAGATCCATCAACGACGTGCGTGAAGCATTGGTCGCATCGGTGGCGTGGACCCGGCCGCCAGTGAGCTTCCAGATCAGCCAGGCGTCGATCGTGCCCAGCTTGACCTCGCCCTTCGCCGCCCGCTCGCGCGATCCGGGCACAGCGTCCAGGAGCCAAGCGAACTTGGTCGCCGAGAAATAGGGATCGAGGATCAGGCCGGTCATGGTCTGGACCCGAGGCTCGTGGCCTTGGGCGGTCAGGCGTGCGGTGACGTCGGCAGTACGGCGATCCTGCCAGATGATGGCGCGATGCAGCGGCTCGCTGGTCGCTGCATCCCAGATTACGGCCGTTTCCCGCTGATTGGTGATGCCGATGGCGTTGAAGCGGGCGACGCCGCCGGCCTTGCGCACTACCTCTCGACAGGTCTGGAGCGTCGCCGCCCAGATTTCGGCGGCGTCATGTTCGACCCAGCCGGACTTCGGGAAATGCTGGGCCAGCTCGATCTGGCTGACCGCGACGGGCCTGAGGTTCTGTTCCCGAATCTCGAAGGCGATGGCGCGGGTCGAGGTCGTGCCCTGGTCGATGGCGAGGATCAGGCTCATGGTTCTCTCCCGGCTGCGTCTTGGGCTAAGGGGAGCATATGACGACGCACCTGCCCAGCTATGAAGGCGTCCTTGACGCCGCCCGCCAGATCGATGGAGTCGCCGTCCGCACGCCCCTGCTTGAAAGTCCTGCGCTGAATGCAGCGGTCGGCGGGCGGGTTCTGATGAAGGCGGAAAGCCTGCAGCGCGCTGGAGCCTTCAAGTTTCGCGGCGCCTACAACCGCATCAGCCGACTGACCGACGATGAGAAGGCGCGCGGCGTCGCCGCCTTCTCATCCGGGAACCATGCCCAGGGGGTGGCCGCCGCCGCCGCCATGGTCGGGACGCCGGCGGTCATCGTCATGCCGTCGGACTCGCCCAGGGTGAAGGTCGAGGGCGTGATCGGCTTCGGCGGCGAGGTGCGCTTCTACGACCGCTGGAGCGAAAGCCGCGAGGCGATCGGCGCGGCCATCGCCGCCGAGCGCGGCTCGATCCTGGTTCCCCCCTTTGATGATCCCTTCGTTATCGAGGGTCAGGGGACGACGGCGCTGGAAATGCTGGATCAGGCGGATGCGCCCTTCGACCAGCTGCTATGCGGGGCGTCCGGCGGCGGGTTGATGGCCGGGATCAATCTGGTCATGGCCGAACGCAGTCCCGCGACGAAGGTGTTCGTGGTCGAGCCCGAAGCGTTCGACGACACCGCGCGATCGCTGGCGGCTGGAGAGCGTGTCGGTCATCCGCAAGGCGCGCCCTCGATCTGCGACGCCCTGATGTCGCCGATGCCGGGCGTGCTGACCTGGCCGATCAATCGAAGGCTGGCGGGGGCGATCACCGTCTCGGACGAGGAGGTTGCGCAAGCGATGCGGTTCGCGTTCCGCCATCTGAAGATCGTCCTCGAACCGGGCGGCGCCGTCTCGCTAGCGTCCGTGCTTGCCGGAAAGATCCGGACGAAAGGACGGACGACAGCCATTGTCCTTTCGGGCGGAAATGTTGATCCGACGCTGTACGCCGAGATCATCGAGGGGCGCTTCGGCGGCTGAGGGTCTTTCCTTCGTGACAACGGTCGGCCAACCTCACATCAAATGAACTGAGGAAACGCACAATGACCAAGGCCAGTGAACTTCAGACATTGATCGGCCGGGAGGTCGGTGTGTCGAAATGGTTTGATGTCACTCAGGCCCGGATCGACGCCTTCGCCGATTGCACCGAAGACCACCAGTTCATCCATGTCGATCCAGAAGCGGCCAGGGCCACGCCGTTCGGCGGAACAATCGCGCACGGCTTTCTGACCCTGAGCCTCGCTTCGGCCATGAGCTATGATGCGGTGGCGCCCCTGGAGGGCGTCGTGATGGGCGTAAACTACGGCTTTGACAAGCTGCGGTTCCTGGCGCCGGTGCCGGCAGGATCACGCATTCGCGGTCGCTTCAAGCTCTTATCGGCGGACGACAAGGGCGGCGGACGCTGGTTGCTGAAACACGAACTGACCGTCGAGATCGAAGGGGCCGACAAGCCGGCGATGATTGCGGAGTGGCTCGGGATGCAGATGGTCGATCCAAAAAACGAGCCATGACGCTCGCATAGGTTATAGCGCCGCGCGGTCCTAGATTGTGACGTGTCGAGGGCTGGTGATTAACCATTCTGTGGCCTGACCCGAAATTCACGTGTATCATCAAGGCCACGGTCTCAGATTTGCTGTTCGATATCGTCACGTTTCCGCCTCGACCTTATACGGCAAGGCTGGTAAGACCCGCGTAGGCGGTAGACCCGCCCCCTACTATAACAGAGGCGGAGGGATACCCCCCTATGCGTATGAAGACTTTCGTGCTGGCCACCAGCGCAGCGGCCGCCTTGGCCCTGTCGGCTGGCGCCGCATCGGCGGAACCCAATGGTTGGTACGGCGCCATCGACGCCGGCTACCACATGATCGACGATATCAATGCTGAATCGTCCACGACCGGCGCCAACTGGAACTGGGAAGTGAACGACGGCTGGGCGGCTTTCGCTCGCCTCGGCTATCGCTTCAACCCGAACTGGCGCGTTGAACTGGAGGGCGGTTATCGCTCGGGCGACATCGGCCGCGTTCGCGCCGTGTCGGGCACGCAGGGCCTGTGCAACTTCACCCCGGCGACGGGCGGTTGCTTCTCGCCCGAAGGCGACATCGAATCCGCCACCCTGATGGCCAACGTCATCTATGACTTCGGCTTCGAGTACTGGGGCGTTCGTCCGTTCGTCGGCCTCGGCGCCGGCGTCAACCGCGTGAAGACCGACACGACCGGCGCTCTGCGCGCCAACCGCGCCGCCACCTTCACGGCTGATGACGACTCGACCAAGTTCGCCGCTCAGGCGATCGCTGGTCTGGCCTGGGCTGTGGGCGACCGCACCAACATCGACCTGACCTACCGTTACCTGACGGGCGACGCCAACTTCGCCTCGACGACGGTCGGCGCTGGTCCTGGCGCTACGCAGTTCGGCGAATGGGACGGCGACTACGATCAGTCGCACACCGTGACCCTGGGTCTGCGCTACAGCTTCGGTGCGGAAGACGCTCCGCCCCCGCCGCCTCCCCCGCCGCCCCCGCCCCCGCCGCCTCCTCCGCCCCCGCCGCCCCCGCCGCCGGTCGCTCAGACCCCGGTCGCTCGCCAGTTCGTCGTCTACTTCGACTGGGATCGCTCGGACCTGACCGCGGAAGCCCGTTCGGTGGTGACGCAGGCCGCCAACTACGCCAAGTCGGGTCGTCCGACGCGCGTCCTGATCGTCGGCTACACCGACACCTCGGGTTCGGCCGCCTATAACCTGGGTCTGTCCAACCGTCGTTCGCGCACCGTCGCGGACGCCCTGGTCGCTCAAGGCGTCAACGGCGGCGTGATCGCCCTCGACGGCAAGGGTGAAACCAACTTGGCCAAGCCGACCGCCGACGGTGTGCGTGAACCGCTCAACCGCCGCGCGACCATCGACATCAACTTCTAAGACTTTCGGAGCCGATCCGGTTCGTCCGGGACGGCTCCGACCTTCGAAGTCGTCGAAAGACAGAACGCCGCCTCCGAAAGGAGGCGGCGTTTTCTTTGCCGTATCGTCTGCCCGTTTTGAGCAGCGACAGCAGAAAGGGCGGCGCCTTGCGACGCCGCCCCAGGTATTCTGACTTGAGGCCTGATCAGCCGGTGAACGGACGGATCAGGATTTCGACGCGGCGGTTCTGCGCCTTGCCTTCGGCTGTGGCGTTGGTGGCCACGGGTTCGCTGGAGCTCTTGCCGGCGACATAGAGACGCTGGGCGAGAACACCGCGGCGAACCAGTTCCGAAGCGACGCTGCTGGCCCGACGTTCCGACAGCGGCTGATTGATCGCATCGCCGCCCGAGGAGTCGGTGTGGCCGATCACGTCCACGGTCGACTGGTCATACTGTTGCAGCACGCGGGCGACGTCCTCCAGCACGGGCAGGAAGCGCGGGTCGATCGACGATTGGTTGGTGGCGAAGGTCACGTCCGACGGCATCCGCAGCACAAGCAGGTCGCCCTGACGCGCCACGCCGACGCCGGAGCCGGACAATTCGGCCTCCATCGCACGCTGCTGACGATCCATGTATTGGCCCACTGCGGCGCCGCCCAGCGCGCCAACGCCAGCCCCAATCAAGGCGTTCTTGCGGCCCTGCTCGCCGTTCGACGTGTTCGTCAGATAGCCGAGAAGCGCGCCGCCGACAGCGCCGGCGATGGCGCCGGTTCCGGTGTTGTTGCGGACCGGACCCGAGCGGTACGGGTCGGTGGTGGTGCAGGCGGCGGCGCCTAGGAGGGCGGCGATGGAGACGCTGGCGACGATAAACTTGGCGCGCATGGACTAGTCCTTTTCTCTGATTGCGATCTGGCGCGAAAACGTAGGCTCACTGTGAAGGTTCCAATCTGTATCGGGCATGAACGCTCGTCCGATGGTTTCGCGACGCCCTGACAAGGGCGCAGATTAGGCGTATGGGAACCGCCGCACCTTTTCAGATCGAGGATGTTCGTGAGCACGACCCTGAACGACAGCCCTGCCGGCCGCGCCATCCAGCCGGTCTCGATGACCCAATATGATGTCGATTTCCAAGGGTTCAGCGACGCCCTGGGCGCGTCCTTCTCGCGCTACGGCTTCGCGGTGGTCGCCGACCATGGTTTGGACGAGGCGCGCATCGCGGCCGCCATCGACGACGCCAAGGCCTTCTTCGCCCTGCCGGAGGACGTAAAGCGCCAGTATCACCAACCCGGCACAGGCGGCGCGCGCGGTTTGACGCCGTTTGGCGTCGAGGCGGCCAAGGACGCCAAGACGGTCGACCTGAAGGAGTTCTGGCACGTCGGTCGCGAGTTGCCCGAAGGCCATCCCTATCGCCGCTATATGCGCGACAACGTCTGGCCGACCGAGGTCGAGGGCTTCCGCGAGCATCTGTACGGCATGTTCGAAGACCTCGACGCTCTGGGAGCCAAGATTCTGCGCGCCATCGCTCGCTATCTGAAGCTGGGCGACGACTTCTTCGCCGACAAGGTCGAGATGGGCAACAGCGTCCTGCGCATGCTGCACTATCCGCCGGTGCCTGCAGATGCACCGGGTGTTCGGGCCGGAGCCCATGAGGATATCAACGTCATCACCCTGTTGCTGGGCGCCGAGGAGGCCGGGCTACAGCTGAAGGAAAAGGACGGCAGCTGGCTGGACATCGCGCCGCCGCCCGGCGCCCTGGTGGTCAATATCGGCGACATGTTGCAGCGGCTGACCAACCACGTCCTGCCGTCGACCACCCACCGCGTGGTTAATCCGGCGCCCGAGCGCCGCGGGTTCGCGCGCTATTCGACGCCCTTTTTCCTGCACTTCAACCCGGACTTCCCAATCGAGACCCTGCCCAGCGCCATCACGCCGGATAATCCCGATCGCTATGCGGGCAAAACCATCCTGGCCGAGGACTATCTGACAGAGCGCCTGCGGGAAATTCGCCTGCTCTAGGCCGTCAGCGGGAGATCCTCAGTCGGGTGATGTCGCGTCCGATGGCCTGGAAGTCGTTGGACAGGTCCGCCCCCGACTGCGGCAGGAAGGCCTTGTCCTTGTCGGTGGCGCAACTGCTGAGGATGTTCGCCGCCTCGCTGCCGGGGGTGATCGAAAACCCCACCGTATAGACGATGACGTCCTTCGCCTTCATGCCGGCACAGAGCTTCGCCGCCTGGTCGAACGGGTCGCCGTTCGTCGCGTCGCAGGCGATCTTGTCGTAGAGACTGCCTGACCCGGAACCGGCGTTTCGAGCGATCACGCCGCCGCAATAAGGGGTGTTGAACTCGCCGTCGGTCATCAGAATGACAGCCTTCAGCACCTTCGTCGGCGCATAGGCGGCGGCCGTATTCGATGTCCACAGCGCATTGAACTGGTTGGATACCGTGTACCACCCCCAGGCGAGGCCGATCTGACCGGCGGTCGATCCCGTGACCGACAGACCATTCACAAGGTTGGTCAGGGTGTCGATGTTGGACGTCAGAGGCTGGATCGTCGCCGCTGGACAGGGATTGCGTGGAGACGCGTAGTTTCGGCCGACGTAGGCGGAACCGGGGGCCGTGTCGGTATAGGCCGACGACCCTGCACGCTCACTGACGCAGGTGGTGTTGTCGAACACGTTCAGACGATTGTACTGCGGATCGCGGAAGACGCGTTTCGCGCATCCGTCACGGCCGCATTGAACAGAGCCGCCATTGGAATAGTCGGCGTAGGCGGCGCCCCCGACGGGCAGGACGAAGGCATCGTTGGATGTGCGCTCATAGACTTCGAAAAGGCCGCCGTTGTTGTTCAGCGCGCTCATCCCATTCACGCCGGTGATCTGAACGCCTTCGTCCTCGGACAGGCCATGGTTATTGGAGGTGATGGTGATGAAGCAGTCCGAGCGCGTGCATTTGCGGATCTGGCCGCCGGAGCTGTAGCTGCTGTAACCGCTGCTCGTGTTCAGCGCATACCAGTTGCCGCCGGACTGATACTGCAGGGAGACCTTGTTGGAGTCGATGCGAACGACCTTGTAGGTGCGGTTGTTGATCTGGGTCATGCCGCTGACGCCGCTGATCCAGACGTAGTCGTTGGTCGCCAGTCCGTGGCTGTTGGCGGTAACGACGCCGGGTGAGGCGCGGGTGATGCCGGAAATCGACTTGGCGGAGGCCGCCGCCCACGAGGCGCCGGTGATGCTGGTTGATCCGATCGAGGCGCCGCGCGCGGCGTCTGCGCGAGAGCCCAGGTTCACGCCGATCGAATAGGGCACGATGGCCATGCGCGAATAGTAGGGCGTCTGTTTCGCCGCCGGTTGAACGACCAGCTTGATCAGCTGATTCGCCGCGTTTTTCAGATCGCCGATCCGGTTGTTGCTGCCCATGGAGCCGGTGATGTCGAGCACCAGCGAGACCTCGATGTCCTTGGACGATCGGTTCACCTCGGAGTGGACGCTCACAGGCAGGGTGTCGTCCAGAATCTTGCCATAGGGCGGCAGGACCACGTTGGCGATCAGGGTCTTCACCTGGACCTGAATGTCGGCGATGACGACTTGATCCTTCGTCAGCTCGATCTTTACGGCATCGTCGGAAAACGGCTCGACCGAGGCGTTGCGCAGATTGGCTTTCAGGGCCACAAGGGCGACGGTCTTCAGGTCCTTGGGGTCGGTGTAGGATGACCGTGCGGCCGCGAGCGTGGCGGCGTCCAAGGCGTCCTGCACCCGCGCCTTGGCCGTCGTCACCCGATTGATGTCGATGCCGCCCAGCGTCAGCATGACCAGGGCCGGCATCACCAGGGCGAAGATCATCACGACATTGCCGCGCCGGTCCGAAGCCAGTTGGGTCGCCAGCCCGCGCAGGGCCCGAACCGCATTTCCGATCCGTTTGGACGCGTTCACAATGATCATCCCCAAGGGCGCAGATCGCCCGGATCCCGCCTGAATAGCGCTCAGTCTGCCATCAGGCGGTTAAGGGAAGCCTCAAGCGGAAGAGTTAACCGCGCCTCATGATCAAGTGGCGCTCCAGCCGCATTGGTGGCCGCGGTTCTGTTCCTGAAGCCAGACATTGAGCGGGGCGAAATAGTCGGCGATGGCCGAGGCGTCGTTGCCGTCGTCGCCTGTGAAGGCCTTCATCGCCTCCTGCCACGGCTGTGACTGGCCCATCTGCAACATCGCGTCGAAGCGCGCGCCGACCTCCTTGTTCCCATAGACGGAGCAGCGATGCAGCGGTCCGGTCCAGCCCGCCTGCTTGCAGGCCGCGCGCTGGAACTGGAACTGATAGATGGCCGCCAGGAAGTAGCGGGTATAGGGTGTGTTGCCGGGCACATGGTATTTGGCGCCCGGATCGAAGGCGTTGGCCGGACGCGGTCCGGGCGGCACCAAGCCTTGATACTGCAGCATGTCGGCGGTCCAGGCGGTGTTGTAGGCAGCCGGCGCCGTCTCGCCCGAGAAGACATCCCAGCGCCAGCGATCGACCATCAGGCCGAACGGCAGGAAGGCGATCTTGTCCAAGGCCATCTTGAGCAGGAAGGGAATGTCCTCCTCCGCGCCCGGCGTGGTCTTGAGCAGGCCGATTTGGTTCAGATAGGTGGGGGTCAGGGCCGACAGGCCGACGAAGTCGCCGATGGCCTCATGGAAGCCATCGTTCGCGCCGTTCCGGAACAGCATCGGCTGGTTCTTGTAGGCCCGCTGATAGTAGTTGTGACCTAGCTCGTGGTGGACGGTGTAGAAGTCGTCGCCGTTGACGTTGGTGCACATCTTGATGCGGATGTCGTCGGCGTTGTCCAGGTCCCAGGCCGAGGCGTGGCAGACGACTTCGCGGTCGCGCGGGCGGGTGATTTGGCTGCGTTCCCAGAAGGTCTGTGGCAGCGGATCAAGACCCAGCGAGACGTAGAAGCCCTCGCCCGTCTTGACCATCTTCGTCGCGTCGTAGTCGGCGGCCTTGAGCAGTTCGGTGAGGTCATAGCTGGACGCGCCGCCGCTGGGCGGGGCGACCACATCATAGATATTGCCCCACTGTTGGGACCACATATTGCCCAGCAGATCGGCCCGGATCGGACCGTGATCGGGTTGCACCGCGTCGCCGTATTTCGCGTTCAGCCGGGCGCGCACATAGCAGTGCAGGTTCTCGTAGAAAGGCTTCACCTGGGCCCACAGCCGGTCGGTCTCGGCCGCGAAATCGTCGGCGGGCATGTCGTAGCCTGACCGCCACAGGGCGCCGGTGTCGGCGAAGCCCAGTTCGCGCGAGCCCTCGTTGGCGATCTCGACCATGCGGGCGTAGTCGTCGCGCATGACCGGGGAGATGGTCCGCCAGCCTTCATACAGCGCCTTGGTCTCGGCGGGGTCGCGGCTGTCGGCCAGGATCAGAGAGGCCTCGTCCAGCGTGATCGGCTTGCCCTTGAAGTCGAACTTGCCGGTCGAATAGGTCGAGTCCAGCCGCGTGGTGATCTGGGCCAATTCCTCGGCCGCGCCGGGGCGGTTGGGAGCGGGCAGGACCAGGCTGAGCCGCAGCAGGTTCAGCTTGCGGCGCACGACCGGATCGACCTGCACGTCGTTGAACTTGGCGGCCTGATTGGCCAGCTGGACCTGAAGCTCGGTCGCCTCGGCGTTGGCCTTGGATTCCAGCCACATGGTGTCGAAGGTGATGTTGGTGGCGCGCGCCCATTGGATGCGGGCGACATATTCGCTGACCTCGGCCCATTTGGTTTCGGCGTCGGCGATGAAGGCCGTCGCGCCCTCGGCGGTGATCGGATAGTCGGCGCGCATGCCGCTGACGGCCGGCGCGGGCGTCGTCGAGGCCGTCTGTTCGGCGCCTGGCGCGCCGGCGGCGGGTTCGCTGGTGCTGGCGCAGCCGGCGGCGAAGGCGAGGGCGCAGACCGCGACGGCGGTCATCATCTGACGCTTCATGATGGTTCTCCTGAATAGCGCGGGCAGGAGAGGTCAGGCCCGGTCGCCCGTCAAGCGTGACGGTTCAGCGACCGACGACGCAGGTGTTCAGACCCTCGTTGCGCACCGTGCCCATAGCCGCCTGAATACGCGCGGCGCGCCGACGCACATAGGGGCCGGGCGCGGCGGCTTCGTAACGGCGCGGGGCCGGCAGGATGGCGGCCAGACGCGCCGCCTCACGCGGGCTCAGGTCACGGGCATCCTTGCCGAACCAGTGGCGCGACGCGGCCTGGGCGCCATAGACGCCGGGCGCCCATTCCACCACGTTCAGATAGACCTCCATGATCCGGCGCTTGGACCAGACGGCCTCGATCAGGACGGTGTAGCCCGCCTCCAGACCTTTTCGGATCCAGTCGCGCCCGGGCCACAGGAAGACGTTCTTGGCCGTCTGCTGGCTGATGGTCGACCCGCCGCGCAGGCGCCCGCCTTCGGCGTTGTGGTCCAGCGCCTTCTGGATCGCCTCCATGTCGAAACCGTGGTGGCTGCAGAACCGGGCGTCCTCGGCGGCGATGGCCGCGTTCACCATGTTGGGAGAAATCTGGTTCAGACCGCGCCACCGATAGTCCATGCCATCGCCCCTCGCGAGTTGACGCAGCATCAGTATGGTGGGCGGCGGCGGGACGATGGCGACGATCAGCACGCCTGCAACCGGGATCAGGGCCAGGATCAGAAGCGCGGTCAGCACCACGCGACGCCAGCTCTTGCGGCCCGTCGCCATTAGAGGATCAAGAGCCCGGCGGCGCCGTCTTCATCGGCCCAGGCCACCTTGTCGGCTGCGGGGCTGAGCGACAGGGCGACGATGGCTGGACCCTTCTCGGCCTTGACGAAGTTCAGACCCTGGGCCGCCGGATGCGCCACCCAGACCCGACCGTCGGTCAGGCCGGCGGCCAGCAGGCCATGGTCGGCGCGGGCCGAGACCAGATTGACCAGGGTCGTGTCGTCATAGCCGATCTCGGTCGCCTCGCGCCCCATCGGCCCATTCGATCCGATGAAGGGCCAAAGGACCGCGCCCTGCGCGCCCGAGGTCGCCAACAGCTGACCATTGGCCAGGAAGGCCAGCGACCGCACCTTGCCGGGATAGCCGCCCATGCGCAGGTTCTTGGCGTCCTTGATGCGCCAGCCGTGCATCTGATTGTCCTGCATCGTCGTGACGACGAAGGCGCCGTCGGGCGAAAAGGCGACGCCGGTGTGCGATCCGGCCCAGACCAGTTTCATGGGCTGCTGCTTTTCGATCCGCGCATACCACAGCGCCGCCCCGCCATAGGTCGAGGTGGCGATGCGCCGGCCCTTCGGCTCGAAGGCGACGCCGGAGACGGTGCGCTCATGCTGGAAATCGCGCCGGAAACCCACCTCCTTGGGGTCGATCACCGACAGGGTGCGGCCGAAGGAAAAGGCGATCAGGCCCGAGGCCGGGGAGGCGTCGATGGCGTCGATCCACTGGTTCTTGGCCGTGGCGAGAACGACCGGGTCCTCGTCGCGACGGGTCCAGACGACCTTGCCGTCATCGCCGCCTGTGACGATCCCGTCGCCGGACGGATGAACGCAGGCGCACAGCACGGCGCCGTCGTGCGCCTCCACCCGCGTCCGGTCTTCGAACCGGATCGAGCCGTCGCCGAGGGCGAAGACAGCGCCGGTGTTGTCGAACAGGGCGGCGGTGACCTGGGCGTCGAAATCGAAGTTCATAGGCCGCATGTAGCGATCCGACCTCGCCGCGTCACCTTCTGCCTGCCCGCTAGACTGGATCGGTCGGCTTGGGCGTCACTGGCGCAGGCTCCGCCTGCGCCTTTGCGGGTTCGTCGGGCAGGGGGATGAACTCCAGATCGTCGGCGTCCGGCAGCGTCATCCGGCCCGCCTTCCAATCGGCCTTGGCCTGATCGATGCGGGCCTGGCTGGAAGCGACGAAATTCCACCAGATCAGCCGTTCCCCCACCGGCTCTCCGCCCAGCACCATGACGGTCGACTGGGTCAGGGCCTTGACCGTCGGCTCGGCCGTCGGCTCCAGCACGATCATCTGGCCCTCGTGGAAGGTGCGATCGCCGACCTCGATGGAGCCCTTCGCCACATAGAGGGCGCGCTCGCTCATGCCTCCGGCCCCCTTGCCGGACGGCGGTGCCGTGCGCACGCCGGGCTGAAGCTCCCAATGGATATAGAACAGCGGCGAAGACACCGGCACGGCCGCCTTGGCGCCGTAAGCCTCGCCCGCGACAAGACGCGCGAACAGGCCGCCGTTCTCGTAGGCGGGCTGAGCGTCCTCGCCCAGGTGATGAAAGGCCGGGTCCATCTCCTCGGCCTCGTCGGGCAGGGCGACCCAGGCCTGCATGCCGTGCATCGGCCCGCCCTTGCTCTTCTTCAGCGGATCGGTGCGCTCGGAATGGACGATGCCCTTGCCGGCGGTCATCCAGTTGACCTCGCCCGGCCGGATCGCTTGATCGTAGCCGAGATTGTCGTGGTGCATGATCTCGCCCTCGAACAGATAGGTCAGGGTCGACAGGCCGATATGCGGGTGGGGGCGCACGTCGATGGCCGTGGCGCCGGGCGCAAACTCCGCCGGTCCCATCTGGTCCAGGAAGATGAAGGGCCCGACCATCCGGCGCGAATGGAAGGGCAGGACGCGCCCGACCTCGAACCCGCCCAGGTCCTTGCGGCGTGCGTCGATCACCAGTTCGATCATGTGTCGGCTCCCAGTGCGGCCCGCGCCGCCTGAGCGACGTTATCCGACGTGAGGCGTGACGATGCCAAGAGGCAGGGCGGTCACATTCTTCACGCCGCGCGTGACGATGTGGCTTTCGCAGTCCGAGACGATGCCCAGGGCCAACAGCTTTTCGCGCAGGAACAGGTCGAACGCATGCATGTCAGAGGTGATGATGCGCAGCACATAGTCCTCGCGCCCCGTGATTGTGGCGCACTGGACCACTTCCGGCCACTTGGCCACGGCGGCCTCGAAGACATTGAGGTTTTCCGACGAGGGCAGCATCAGTTTGACGATGGCGTAGACCTCGAAGTCCAGGCCCAGCAGCTGAGCGTTCAGCAGGGTGACGCGCTTGGTGATCAGGCCGGAGTCTTCCAGCCGCTTGATCCGCCGCCAGCAGGGCGAGGCCGACAGTCCGACGCGATCGGCGACCTCTGCGACCGACAGCCCGGCGTCTTGTTGCAGGATATCCAGGATGCGGGCGTCGATGGGGTCGAGTTCGTCGGCCAATGCGTTTCTCCGATTATGATTATCGCGAAATAAAATACCCGATATCGGGATTGCGCAAGGTCAAATTGAGCGAGCACCTGCTTAGGGGTCGTGTTATCACACGTCCAGAGGAAACACGGACGGACCCCAGAACGGATATGGACGCCCGCATGAACGACAAAATGAACAAAAAGAACAGCCAGCCCCTGTCCTTGCGCGTGCCGGAGCCGTCCGGCCGTCCCGGCGATACGCCGGACTTCAGCCATCTGCAGATGGACCCTGCCGGTGTCGTTGAACGGCCCGAGGTCGGATCGACGCCCTATCAGATGCGCGATCTCGCCTTCCGTCTGATTCGGGTGCTGGACGATGAGGGCGCCGCGGTCGGTCCGTGGAACCCGCGCCTGGATCCCGAGACGATGCGTCGCGGCCTGAAGGCCATGATCCTGACGCGCGCCTTCGATGACCGGATGCACCGCGCCCACCGCCAGGGCAAGACCAGCTTCTATATGAAGTGCACCGGCGAAGAGGCCATCGCGATCGCGCAGGGCATGATCCTGAGCCGCGAGGACATGGGCTTCCCCACCTATCGCCAGCAGGGGCTTCTGATCGCGCGCGGCTATCCGCTGGTCGCGATGATGAACCAGATCTATTCGAACGCCGAAGATCCGATCAAAGGCCGCCAGTTGCCGATCATGTATTCGGCCAAGGACTACGGCTTCTTTACGATCAGCGGCAATCTGGGCACCCAGGTGCCGCAAGCCGTGGGCTGGGCCATGGCCAGCGCCTACAAGGGCGACGACAAGATCGCCATCAGCTGGATCGGCGACGGCGCCACGGCCGAAGGCGATTTCCACAACGCCCTGACCTTCGCCTCCGTCTATCGCGCCCCGGTCATCCTGAACGTCGTCAACAACCAGTGGGCCATTAGTTCCTTCCAGGGCATCGCCGGTGGGCTTGAAACGACCTTCGCCTCCAAGGCCATCGGCTATGGCCTTCCGGCCCTGCGGGTGGACGGCAACGACTTCCTGGCGGTCTGGGCGGCGACCCAGTGGGCCGAGGAGCGGGCGCGGTCGAACCAGGGGGCGACGGTGATCGAGCTGTTCACCTATCGCGGCGCCCCGCACTCGACCTCCGACGACCCCAGCCGCTATCGCCCCGGCGACGAGCATGAGAAATGGCCGCTGGGCGATCCGATCGAACGTCTGCGCCAGCATCTGACCGTCATCGGCGAATGGGACGACGAGCGTCACGCCGCCGCGCTGAAGGACGCCGTCGAGCAGGTCCGCGCCGCCGGCAAGGAATCCGAAGCCATCGGCACCCTGGGCCAGTCGCGCCCCAGCGTGAAGACGATGTTCGAAGAGGTCTATGCGACCGAAGACTGGCGGCTGATCGAACAGCGCCGCGAGGTGGGGGTCTGACCATGAGCGAGCAAACCACCTTCACCGACGCCGATCGCAACGACGGCGTCGAGCCCGACATGGTCGACCAGAACGCCGCCCCCGCCTCGGAAGCGACGGGCGCGGGCGTGGTCCCCATGAACATGATCCAGGCGCTGAACTCGGCCATCGACGTCAAGATGGCGGAAGACGCCAACGTCCTGTCGTTCGGCGAGGACGCCGGCTATTTCGGCGGCGTCTTCCGCGTCACCGACAAGCTGCAGCAGAAGCACGGCCTGACCCGCAGTTTCGACGCCCCCATCTCGGAATGCGGCATCGTCGCCGCCGCGATCGGCATGGGCGCCTATGGCTTGCGTCCGGTCGTCGAGATCCAGTTCGCCGACTACATCTATCCGGCCTATGACCAGATCGTCTCCGAAGCGGCCAAGATGCGCTACCGCTCGGGCGGCCAGTTCACCTCGCCGATCACGGTGCGCAGCCCCTATGGCGGCGGCATCTTCGGCGGCCAGACCCACAGCCAGTCGCCCGAAAGCCTGTTCACCCATATCGCGGGCTTGAAGGTCGTCATTCCGTCCAACCCCTATGACGCCAAGGGCCTGCTGACCGCCGCCATCGAGGATGACGATCCGGTCGTCTTCTTCGAGCCGAAACGCCTCTACAACGGCCCATTCGACGGCTGGCACGAGAAGCCGGTCAGCCCGTGGAAGTCGCAAGGATTGGCCCAGGTCCCGACCGGCAAATATGTCGAGCCCATCGGCAAGGCGCGCGTGATGCGCGAAGGAAACGACGTCACTATCCTGGCCTATGGGACCATGGTCTGGGTCGCCCTGGCCGGGGCGGAGCACGCGGGCGTGGACGCCGAGGTCATCGACCTGCGCTCGCTCGTGCCGCTGGACATCGAAGCCATCGAGGCCTCGGTGAAGAAGACCGGCCGCTGCGTCATCGTGCATGAGGCGCCCAAGACCTCGGGCTTTGGCGGCGAGCTGTCGGCCCTGGTGCAGGAGCGCTGCTTCTATTCCCTGGAGGCGCCGATTGCGCGCGTCACCGGTTGGGACACGCCCTATCCGCACGCTTTCGAATGGGAATATTTCCCGGGGCCGCAAAGGGTCGCAGACGCCTTGAAGAGCGTCATGACGGGAGGTCGATAAGATGGGTCGTTTCGTCTTCAAACTGCCCGACGTGGGCGAAGGCACCGCCGAGGCCGAACTGGTCGGATGGCACGTCAAGATCGGCGACACGGTCGCCGAGGACCAGATCATCGCCGACGTCATGACCGACAAGGCCACGGTCGAGATCACCGCTCCGGTCAGCGGCAAGGTCGTCGCCCTGCATGGCGAACCCGGCGCCATGGTGCCGGTGCGCGGTCCCCTGGTGGAGTTCGAGGTCGAGGGGGCGGGCAATGCCGAAGAGAGCCCCTCCGTCTCTCCCCTGCGCTCCGAGCCACCTCCCCCCGCTTCGCGCGGGGAGGAAACTGTCGCTGCATCGTCTCCTCCCCACGACAGTGGGGAGGGGGACCGCGTAGCGGTGGAGGGGCTCTCTAACGCCGCGCCGACATCCGGCAATTACGTCTTCAAACTGCCTGACGTCGGCGAAGGCACGGCCGAGGCCGAGCTGGTCGGATGGCACGTCAAGGTCGGAGATGCGGTCGAGGAAGACCAGATCATCGCCGACATCATGACCGACAAGGCCACGGTCGAGATCACCTCACCGGTCGCCGGAACGGTCGTCGCCCTGTACGGCGAGGCAGGCAAATCTGTGCCGGTCGGCGGGCCGCTGGTCGCATTCGATGTCGAGGGTCGGGGCAATGTCTCGACGCCCGCGCCCGTTCCGGCCCCCTCCACCGCTTCGCGGTCCCCCTCCCCCGATGGGGGAGGATCGTCGCCTTCGAAATCTCCCCCCGCCGGGGGGAGTACCCGCGCAGCGGGGGAGGGGGGCAAGCCTGTTCCCGCCCTGACCGGCCGTGCGCCCGGCGAACGCCCGTCGGCCTCGCCGGCCGTGCGCAGTCGCGCGCGGGACCTGGGCGTCGATCTGACCTTCGTGCCCGGGTCCGGCCCGGCGGGTCGGATCACGCACGAGGATCTGGACGGCTTCATCGCGCGCGGCGGTTCGCAACCTGCGTCGGCGCCGTCCGGCGGCGGCTCGACCTATGCGAAGGCGCAAGGGACGACCGAGGTCAAGATCATCGGCCTGCGCCGCAAGATTGCGGAGAAGATGGCCGAGAGCGTGCGCCGCATTCCCCACATCACCTATGTCGAGGAAATCGACATGACGGCGGTGGAGGAGCTGCGCGCCCACCTGAATGCGACGAAGTCCAAGGATCAGCCCAAGCTGAACGTCCTGCCCTTCATCGCCCGCGCCATCGTGGTCGCCCTGCGCGACCAGCCGCAGATCAACGCCACCTATGATGACGAAGCGGGCGTCCTGACCCAGCACGCCCCGGTCCATCTGGGCATCGCCGCCCAGACCCCGAACGGCCTCATGGTGCCGGTGGTCCGCCATGCCGAGGCGCGCGACCCCTATGACACGGCGCTGGAGATCGCCCGCGTCTCGGGCGCGGCCAAGGACGGTTCGGCCAAGCGCGAGGAACTGTCGGGTTCGACCATCACCATCACCTCGCTGGGCACGCTGGGCGGGGTGGTCCATACCCCGATCATCAACCACCCCGAGGTCGCCATCGTCGGTCCCAACAAGATCGCCGAACGGGTCATGGTCAAGGACGGCCAGATGGTCGTGCGCAAGATGATGAACCTGTCGTCCAGCTTCGATCACCGCATTGTCGATGGGCATGATGCGGCGGTGTTCGTGCAGCGGATCAAGGGGCTCCTGGAAAACCCGGCGACGTTGTGGATGGGGTGAGGCGATGAGGTTCGCCTCCGCGTTTGCTGCAACATTGCTTGCTTTGCTTGCGTCAAGCGGGGCTGACGCCTGCACGCTCAGCCCTCTCAATATGATCTTTCTGACTGAGCCAGCAGTGTTCGAAGCTGAGGTAGTTCGAGTTCGTCGGGTTTACCCCATGGACTGGGAGCGCAGCTTGGGACCAATTCACGAAGCCGAGTTCAAGCTCACAGGGCCTGTCCCAGCCAGAAATGTGCCGAGGTACAGGTGGGCGGAAAACGATGATTGCGGCCCGAGTTACGAAGTGAAAAGAGGCCAGCGCGTCTTGCTTCTACTAGAGTCGGATATTGCCGAAGCGCGTCGCCAATATGCCGAGATCATGGAATCTGCCCGCCTCGAAATGCCTTCTCGTGCCGAGGGCGATCCGGGTTATCAGGAAGATCTTCAAGTGCTTCCCTACACGAATGACCTGTCCAAAATACGTGAAATCTTAGAGCGTTATCGGCGATGACCCAGACCCTGAAAACCAAAGTCCTGATCATCGGGGCAGGCACCGGCGGCTATGTCGCTGGCATTCGCTGCGGCCAGCTGGGGTTGGACACCGTGTTGGTGGACGGCGGCGATGGGCTGGGCGGTACCTGCCTGAACGTCGGCTGTATTCCGTCCAAGGCTATCATCCATGCGGCGGGCAAGTTCGAGACCGTGGCCAAGGCGGCCGGCGGCGGGACCCTGGGCATAACCGCAGCCCAGCCGGCCATCGACCTGAAACAGACGGTCGAATGGAAGGACGGCATCGTCCGTAAGCTGAACGCGGGCGTCGCGGCTCTGCTGAAGAAGGCCAAGGTCAAGGTCATCAAGGGCTGGGCCGAGTTCGCCGACGCCAAGACCTGCGTGGTGAAAACCGACGAAGGCGACATCCGCATCACCGCCGAACACGTCATCCTCGCGACGGGGTCCGAGCCGGTCGAACTGCCCTTCCTGCCGTTCGGCGGCGACGTCATTTCCTCGACGGAGGCGCTGAGCCTGTCGGACGTTCCAAAGAAGCTGGTCGTCGTGGGCGGCGGCTATATCGGTCTGGAATTGGGCATCGCCTATCGCAAGCTGGGCGCCGAGGTGGCCATCGTCGAAATGGCCGACCGCATCCTGCCGCTCTACGACAAGGCTCTGACCGATCCGGTCGCCAAGTGGCTGGAGAAGCATGGCGTCGAGCTGCATCTGGGCGCACGCGCCGGGGGCTTCGGCGACAGGAAGCTGTCGATCACGACCAAGGACGGCGAGCCGCTGCAACTGGACGCCGACAAGGTGCTGGTCACGGTCGGCCGGCGTCCACGCACGCAAGGGTGGGGTCTGGAAAACATGGGCGTGGCCATGGACGGCCCGTTCGTGAAAATTGACCAGCGCTGCGCCACCAGCATGAAGAACGTCTGGGCGGTCGGCGACCTGACCGGCGAACCCATGCTGGCGCACAAGGGCTCGGCCCAGGGCGAGGTGGTCGCCGAAATCATCGCCGGCCACGACCGGATCTTCGATCCCGTCACCATCGCCGCCGTCTGTTTCACCGAGCCGGAAATCGTTTCGGCCGGTCTGGGCCCGAACGAGGTCGCGGGCCGTGACGATGTGATCCAGTCGGTCTTCCCCTTCGCCGCGATCGGTCGGGCCCTGGCCATCGAGGCGGGCGAGGACGGCGGCTTCGTGCGGGTGATCGCGTCCAAGACCGACCACCGCATCCTGGGCATCCAGGCGGTGGGCCAGCATGTGTCGGAACTGTCCAACAGCTTCGCCCAGATGCTGGAGATGGGTGCGGTTCTGGAAGACGTCGCCGGGACGATTCACGTCCACCCGACGCTGGGCGAGGCCTTCCACGAGACCAGCCTGCGCGCCCTCGGGCACGCCATCCACATCTGATCATATCCGGTCCAGCCGCTTCGCGTGGTTCGCCACCATGCGGAGCGCCAGGCCATCGGGCAGGAAGCGAGCCAGTCCGGCCATGACGTTGTTCATGACGCCGGGTGTGACGCTGGGACGGTTGGCCTCGCAGGCGTCATGGCCGATGCGCGCCACGCGCGCGGCGTCCATCCACATCCAGGCCGGATAGGCGCTGGAGACTGGCTCGCGCGAACCGTTGACGTCGTGGAATTCTGTCAGGGTGTAGCCGGGGTTCAGCACCGTCACGTGAACGCCGGTTCCCTGCGTCTCCAGATGCAACCCCTGCGACGCCTTGATCAAGAAGCTCTTGATCGGTCCGTACAGGGTGTCGCCGCCGGTCGCCGGCATCTGGCCGGCCAGGGAGGCGACGTTCAGCACCCGGCCGAAGTCGCGCTGGATCATGCCGGGCAGCAACAGGCGCGACAGTTCGACCGGCGCGGTCAGCATGACCTGGATCATGGCGCGGTGCGCGCTCAGATCGGTGTCCAGAAAGCCGGTGACTCGGCTGAATCCTGCATTGTTAACCAGCCCGTCGACGGTCAGGCCGCGGGCCGCGATGGTCGCAACCAGCCGCTCGGGCGCCGCGGGGTCGGACAGGTCTTCGGGAATGACGGTCGCGGTCACGCCGTGGGCGGCGGTCAGTTCGTCGGCCAAGGCCTGCAGCGGGGCTTGGCGACGCGCTGTCAGGATCACATTCCAGCCCTCGGCCGCATAGGTCCGGGCCAGGGCCGCGCCGATGCCGGCCGAGGCGCCGGTGATCAGGACGATCCGGTTCACAGGTCGATCAGGCTGCGACGGGGCAGGACTTGTGCGGCGCAAAGGCGGCCAACGAGATCGGGTTTTCGGCCAGAAGGTCGGCGATGGTGATCTTGGACAAAGCCTCGGTCGCGGCCTCGTCGGCGGCGGTCAGGGCCTTGGCGACTTGGCGGGGAATGTGTTCGCTGATCGGGCAACCCTTGGCGCCGGCGGGGGGCGAGCCGATGTGGGCGCAGCCGTTCACCGCCTTCAGCACCTGATCCAGCCGGATGTCCTCGGGCTGCTGCAACAGCCAGGAGCCGCCAGTCGCCCCCGGACGAGTGGCGATCAGCCCAGCCTTGGCCAGCAGCGCGGTCACACGCCGCACCACGACCGGATTGGTCGGGATCGAGGACGCCAGCACGCCGCTGGGCATCGCCTGCGCAGGCCCAAACGCGCCCTTGTGGGCCATATAGGCCAGGGCGTGGGCGGCGACGGGGAAGCGTTGGCTGTCTGACATGGTTCTGTTCCTGATGCGAAAATAGGCGTTCAGGGGCCGAATCACAAATCGCGCCACAGAACGCCGAAACCGAATCCGTCGCGGCGCGATTGAAGACAGCGTGGAATGGGCCTAAAGGCTCGCCGCTTTGAAGGGACCGACGCCGCGTCGGAGACCCGGAGGATACGCATGGCCGGGGACACTCCCCACGACGCGAGCGCTCCCTCGCCCGCGTCGAACACGCCGGACAAGCCCACCCACGCCACGGGTCCGGAATCCCACGTCCTGGGCGGCCAGGCCGCCAAGCACGGCGGCTTCTGGGCCCTGACCATCGGCGCGATCGGCGTCGTGTTCGGGGACATCGGCACCAGCCCCCTCTACGCCCTGCGCGAGGCGATCGACCATGCACGCACCGGTGTCGGCGGCGATCTGGCCGTGATCGGCGTCGTGTCGCTAGCGTTTTGGGCGCTGATGGTGGTGGTGACGTTCAAATACGTCTTCTTCCTGATGCGCGCCGACAACAAGGGCGAGGGCGGCACCCTGTCGCTGATGGCGCTGGCCCAGTTCGCGGTCGGGCGACGCAGCGCCTGGATCTTCATCTTGGGCGTTTGCGGCGCAGCCCTGTTCTATGGCGACGGCATCATCACGCCCGCCATCTCGGTCCTGTCCGCCGTCGAAGGGCTGCAGGACGCGCCGGGTCTGGCAGGGCGGCTGGATTCCTTCATCGTGCCGATCTCAGCCGGCATCCTGATCGCCCTGTTCCTGGTCCAGTCACGCGGCACGGCCAGCTTGGCCAAGTATTTCGGCCCGATCACCGCCGTCTGGTTCCTGAGCCTGGGGGCGCTCGGCCTGTATCATATCTTCGACGACGTCAGCGTGCTGCGGGCCCTGTCGCCCCACTATGGCGTCATGCTTCTGCTCAATGACGGCTTCCTGGGCTTCGTGATCCTGGGCAGCGTCTTCCTGGCCGTCACGGGGGCCGAGGCCCTCTATGCCGACATGGGTCATTTCGGAAAGGCGCCGATCCGCATGGGCTGGCTGGCCTTCGTCCTGCCGTGCCTGACGCTGAACTATCTGGGCCAGGGCGCCCTGATCCTGGACAATCCGGCCGCGTCCGAGAACCCGTTCTGGAACATGGTGCCGCAGTTCGCCTATTGGCCGATGCTGATCCTGGCGACCGCCGCGACCGTCATCGCGTCCCAGGCGGTGATCACCGGCGCCTTCTCGGTGACGCAGCAGGCGGTGCAACTGGGCCTACTGCCGCGCATCGACATCAAGAACACGTCCGAGACCCAGGCGGGCCAAATCTTCGTGCCGGCGGTCAACACCTTCCTGATGGTCGGGGTTCTGGTGCTGCTGGTCGTGTTCCAGAGCTCGCATAATCTGACGGCCGCCTACGGCGTGGCGGTGACCGGCACCATGCTGGTCAATACGCTGATGGCCTATTCGGTCATTCGCAAGGGCTGGAAGTGGCCGATGTGGGCGGTGGCGGGGACCCTCATTCCGTTCGCCTTCATCGACAGCGTCTTCCTGACGTCCAACCTGCTGAAGATTCCGGACGGCGCGTGGATGCCGCTGGTGCTGGGCGCCCTGCTGGTCGTCGTGATGTGGACCTGGGTGCGCGGGACGCAGATTCTGACGACCAAGACGCGCAAGGACAGCCTGCCGCTGAACGATCTGATCGAGATGCTTCAGGCCAGGCCGCCGCACCGTGCGCCGGGCATGGCCATCTTCCTGACCTCGGATCCCGACGTCGCGCCGGTCGCCCTGATGCACAATCTCAAGCACAACAAGGTGCTGCACGAGAAGAACGTCATCCTGACCGTCCGCACCTCCGAGCGCCCGCGCGTCAAGGAGGCCGATCGGGTGCGAATGGAGCCGATCAACGACGACTTCAAGAAGGTCACGGTCACCTACGGCTTTATGGAGACGCCGAACGTGCCGCGCGCCCTGGGCCTGTGCCGCAAACAGGGGCTGAAGTTCGACATCATGTCGACCAGCTTCTTCCTGGGTCGTCGCTCGCTGATCCCGTCGGCGCGTCAGGGCATGCCGCTGTGGCAGGACAAGCTGTTCATCTTCCTGATGCGTAACGCCGCCAATCCGACCGACTTCTTCCACATCCCGCCCGGCCGCGTGGTCGAGTTGGGCGCGCAGGTGGCGGTATGAGCACCGAGGGACGGGGCGGGCAGAGCTCGCAGGCGCGCGGCCGTCGTATGGCCACCAAGGGCCGCCCGCGCCCGGCCCCGGCCGAGGCTGCTCAAGGTCCGTCGCAGGACGACATCGGCGTCGAGGCCCGCGTCGTCGCCGGCATCCTGCTGAACGCCGCGCTGGAGAAGCGCAACGGCCTGGACGAAGCCCTGTCTCAGCCCGCCGCACGAGCGCTTGAGCCAGTGGACCGCGCCTTCGCCCGCGCCGTGGCCATGGCGGCCCTGCGTCGCCTTGGTGAGATCGACCAGATCCTGGATCGCCGCCTGAAGAAGTCGCCGCCCGAGGCTGTGCGCACCCTGATGCGCATCGCCCTGGCCCAGACCCTGGTGCTGGAAACACCCGCCTTCGCCGCGGTCTCGACGGCGGTGAAACTGGCCGAGCGCGATCCCAAGACCCGGCCCTACAAGAATCTGGTCAATGCGGTGCTGCGCGGGGTTGGGCGTGAAGGCCCCGGCCTGACGACGGCTGAGAGCAATCTGCCGGACTGGATCGCGGCGCGCTGGAAGGCGAACTATGGCGAGGCCGCCCTGGCGGGTCTGGCCTTAGCCGCGCGCGAAGAACCCGCGACCGATCTCAGCCTGAAGTCAGGCGTCGATCCCGCCGCCGTGGCCGCCGCGGTCGAGGGCGAAGCTCTAGCCGGCGGCACCGTCCGCACCGGCCGTCGCGGCGACGTGGCGACCTGGCCCGGTTTCGAGGACGGCGACTGGTGGGTCCAGGACGCGGCCGCCGCCGTGCCCGGCCGGCTGCTGGATGTGAAGCCCGGCGAGACGGCGCTCGACATGTGCGCCGCGCCCGGAGGCAAGACGCTGCAACTGGCGGCCGCCGGCGCCTCGGTCGTCGCGCTCGATCGTTCGGCCCCGCGCCTGAAACGCCTGACACAGAATCTCGAGCGGACCGGGCTGACCGCCGAGGTGGTCGCCGTTCCGGCCGAGGACTGGGAGGACGCCCGCACCTTCGACGCTGTCCTGCTGGATGCGCCCTGCACAGCGACGGGCACCTTCCGCCGCAACCCGGAGGTCCTGCGCGCCACCAAACCGGCAGAGGTCGCCAAACTGGCCGACGTCCAGCACCGCCTGCTGGACGCCGCCGCCGAGCGCGTGAAGCCGGGCGGCCGTCTGGTCTATTGCACCTGCTCGCTGGAGCGTGAGGAGGGCGAAACCCAGATCATCGCCTTCCTGCGTCGCAACGCCGCCTTCCGCACGGTCGCCGCCGATCCGGCCGCCGTCGGCGCCCCGCCCAAGGCGCTGACGCCCGAAGGCTGGCTGCGCATCCTGCCCTCCATGTGGGCCGAACACGGCGGACTGGACGGCTTCTTCGCGGCCAGGCTGGAGCGGGTGTCCTGAGCGGGAGCGCCTTGCTCCTGCCCGCAACCCGCCTTATCCGGAAGGCCATGGCCGTTACCCCTCTGATCTGCCCGTCGATCCTCGCCAGCGATTTCGCGCGGCTTGGTGAAGAAGTCCGCGCGCTTGAGGCGGCGGGCGCCGACTGGATCCACGTCGATGTGATGGATGGGCATTTCGTGCCGAACATCACGCTTGGCCCCGACATCGTAAAGTCGATCCGACCGCACACGACCTTGCCGTTCGACGTGCATCTGATGGTCGCGCCGGTGGATCTCTGGCTGGAGGCATTCCGCGAGGCGGGCGCCGACGTTCTGACCGTTCATCCTGAAAGCGGGCCGCATCTGCACCGCACCTTGGGTCGCATTCGTCAGCTGGGCGCCAAGGCGGGCGTTGTGTTCAATCCGGCGACGCCGCTGTCGATCCTGGAAGAGGTGGTCGATCTGGTCGATCTGGTGCTGATCATGTCGGTCAATCCGGGCTTCGGCGGTCAGAAGTTCATCGACAGTTCGCTGAAGAAGATCGCGGGCGCGCGGGCCATTCTCGACCGCGCCGGCTCGTCGGCTCACCTTCAGGTGGACGGCGGCGTGACATCCGCCAACGCCGGGGCCTGCGTCGCCGCCGGCGCCGACGCGCTGGTCGCCGGCTCGTTCGTGTTCAAGGGCGATTACGCGGCCAATATCGCCGCCCTGAAAGCCGCGCCGGCTGCTCCGAGCCTCTCGTGAGCCCGCTCGGCCCCTTCGCCCCACGGGGCCAGGAAACGACGCTGGACGTCGCCTCGGGTCAGATCCCCGGCCTGCCTGGCGCGCCGGTGCGCACGCCGGTGCGGTCGGGCGACACGATCGCCGGACCCGGCCTGTGGCCCGCCATCGCCGGACGGTTGGCGACGCGGCAGCTGTGGATCGAGCTTTACGGTCTGCCCGGCTACGGCCTGACGCTTGGGGCTCCGCTGGGTGGGGGCAAGGTGACCGCGTTCGCCGCCACGCCGCGCGATTTCCGCCCTCATGATCCGGCGCCGGGGCGCAATGTCCTGGCCGGGCGTTTCATGCTGGCCGGCGCCTCGATGGAGGTCGAACCGCCGTCCGATCCGTGGAACCGGCCCAGTCCCTCGCGGCCCTTTGCGGTCGAGCTTCACGCCTTCGCCTGGTTGCCGGCCTTGATGGCTCAAGGCGACCGTGGGGCGCGCGAGGCGCTGCGTCTGACCCTGGCCTGGGCCGACGCCTTCGCACGATGGTCGCCCTTCGCCTGGGGACCGGAAATCCTGGCGCGGCGGGTCGTCAATCTGGCGTGCGGCGCACGGCGGATGGGCGCCGTCGCGACAGAGGCTGAGCGACTGAAACTGGCCGACAGTCTGGCGCGCCAGACCCGACAGCTGCTGCGCCCGCCCGGCGGTCTTGCCAGCCGGGCCGAGCGCTTGACGGCGGCGGCCATCGGCGGCTGCGTGCTGGCGGGTGCGCCAGGGCAGGCCTTGCGTCGCCGCGCGTTGTCGCGGCTGGAGGGCGCGCTGAAGACGACGGTGCAGGCCGACGGCGGCCACGCCTCGCGCAGTCCCGAGGCGGGGCTTGAGCTGCTGCTCGACCTGTTGACGCTGGACGACGCCCTGTCGCAACTTTCCGAACCGACGCCGGAGAGCGTCTCGGCCGCCATCGTCCCGCTGACGCAGGGCCTGCGCCTGCTGACCTTGCCCGATGGTCGTTTGGCCAGCTTCCAGGGCGGCGGCCCGTCCACCATTGAACGCGTCGCGGCCGCCCGCGCCCACGACGACGAAGCGATGGCGAGGAGCGACGACGCGCCTGCAGCGACCGGTGCGGTCGCCGGCCTGACACGCATCGCCAGCCCCCTGCTCACCATCATCGCCGACACCGCTCCGCCGGCGCGCGACGCCTGGGGGGCGGCCGCCTGCGCCCAGCCGCTGGCGCTGGAGATCGCCTGCGGCAAGGATCGTTTGGTGACCGGCTCGGGGTGGACGCCGGCCTCGACCGACCGCCAGGCCCTGCGGCTGACGCCCGCCCATTCGACCCTGACCCTGGGCGAACGGTCGCTGAACGAGCCGCTGGGCGGCTGGAAGGGCGACTTGTTGGGTCCGCGCCTGGTCGGACCGCCGATCCATGTGACCACCGACCTGCGCGACGGCGACGGCGCCGTCTGGCTGGAGATGGAACACGACGGCTGGAATGCGTTGTTCGGCCTGAACCATCAGCGCCGGCTGTATCTGGATCAGCGGCTGGACGAGCTGCGGGCCGAAGAGAAGCTGTTTCCCACGCCAGGCCGCAAGGAGATGGTGCGCCAGATCGCGGCGCCCTACGCCATCCGCTTCCATCTGGAGCCGGGGGTTCAGGCTTCGCTGGCGCGCGACCGGCGCTCGATCCTGTTGCGGGGCGCCTCGGGCCGGGGCTGGTGGTTCAGGACCGACGGACCGGACGTAGCCATCGAGCCCAGCGTCCATATCGACGCCGGCCTGACCCGCCGCTCGCTGCAGATCGTGGTGCGCGGCTCGGCCCGCACCGACAGCGAGACCAAGATTCGCTGGAAGCTGAGCCCGGCCGGCGCAAGCGGCGAACCGGGCTGATGTCGCGCCGGGATCAGGATTGGCTTGCTTTTGGCGGCGTCGATCCTGATCGCATCCTGCGCCACACGCGGCCAAGTTTTCGACCGCGACCGCAGTGAGACATTTGTCATTGGCCAGACGACGCCTGCGGAAGCCATCGCCGCCCTCGGCGAGCCGACTTTCGATTATCTGCGGCCGGACGGTCTGAGGGTCGTTCGATGGGAATATCAGCGCCTGCGAGGCCTGGTCATCACGCGCAACGTGATCGGAGCTAACTTCGGGGCCGACGGACGACTGAACTATCTGCACAATCCCAAACGACCAGAAGTCGTCGATCCGTTCTGATGCGAGGTCTTGGATGACGCGTTGGGCCAGCGGTGCTAGAGGCCCCGCCATCCTCACAGCCTTCACGGACGCCGCCACATGCCCGCCGCTCCCGACTTTCCGTGCCCCCCTGACCGGGTCAAGCCGCAACGCGCCCTGATCTCTCTGTCCGGCAAGGCCGGACTGGAGGACGCAGCCCGCACCCTGCACGATCTGGGCGTCGAACTGGTCTCGACCGGCGGTACGCGCGCGGCGATCGAGAAGCTGGGCCTGCCGGTCAAGGACGTGGCCGATCTGACCGGCTTCCCCGAGATGATGGACGGCCGGGTCAAGACCCTGCACCCCATCGTTCACGGCGGCCTGTTGGGCGTGCGTGACGCCGCCGACCATGCCCAGGCCATGACGGACCACGGGATCGGCGGCATCGATATCGTCTGGATCGACCTTTATCCGTTCGAAAGCACCGTCGCGGCCGGTGGCGCGTTCGAGGCGGCGGTCGAGAATATCGACATCGGCGGCCCGGCCATGATCCGCTCGGGCTCCAAGAACCACGGCTATGTCACCGTCGCCGTCGACGGCGAGAGCATCGGCCTGATCCTTGAGGCGCTGAAGGCCGAAGGCTCGACCGATCTGGCCCTGCGCAAACGCCTGGCCGCCCGCGCCTTCGCCCGCACCGCCGCCTATGACGCCGCCGTCTCAGGATGGTTCGCCGGTCAAATCGAGGATGCCGCGCCGGCCCGCAAGTCCATCGCGGGCGCCCTGGCCCAGACCCTGCGCTATGGCGAAAACCCACACCAGACGGGCGCCTTCTACCGTACCGGGGAGCGTCGTCCGGGCGTGGCCTATGCCGAGCAGGTTCAGGGCAAGGAGCTGGGTTACAACAATATCGCCGACGCCGACGCCGCCTATGAGCTGGTCGCGGAGTTCGAACAGCCGGCCGTGGTCATCGTCAAACACGCCAACCCGTGCGGCGTGGCCGTGGGAGGTGATTTGTCCGAAGCCTACGCCCGCGCGCTGGAATGCGACGCCGTCTCGGCCTTCGGCGGCGTGATAGCGGTCAACCGTCCGCTTACGGCTGAGGACGCCCGCGCCATCACCGGCATCTTCACCGAGGTCGTCATCGCCCCCGGCGCCGACGATGAGGCCAAGGCCGTCTTCGCGGCCAAGAAGAATCTGCGCCTGCTGATCACCGACGGCCTGCCCGACCCGCACGGTCCGGGCGAGGTGTTCCGCTCGGTCGCCGGCGGTTTCCTGGTCCAGAGCCGCGACCGGTCGCTGATCAAGCCGTCGGACCTGAAGATCGTCACCAAGCGCCAGCCGACCCCGACCGAGATCCAGGACATGCTGTTCGCCTTCACCGTGGCCAAGCACGTCAAGTCCAACGCCATCGTATACGCCAAGGACGGCCAGACCGCCGGCATCGGTGCCGGCCAGATGAACCGTCGCGACAGCGCCCGCATCGCCGCCATCCGCGCCAAGGAGGCGGGTGAAGCCAAGGGCCTGACCCACTCCCTGGCCGACGGGTCGGCCTGCGCTTCGGAAGCCTTCTTCCCCTTCGCCGACGGCCTCTTGGAAGCGGTCGCGGCCGGCGCCACGGCGGTGATACAGCCGGGCGGCTCCATGCGCGACGCCGAGGTCATCGCCGCCGCCGACGAAAAGGGGATCGCCATGGCCTTCACCGGCGTTCGGGTCTTCCGGCACTGATGCTGGAAAGAAGGGCGCTAACGCTCGACGCGCGGCGTCTCGCTGCTTGAGCGCCCTTCTTCCCGTTTTAAAGCGCGCCTTAACGTGACTGGACGACTGTCGTCGGCCGTGATGCTCTGACGCCTTTCCGCGTTGGAGCGTCCCATGACCGTGCTGATCCGCCCCGAAGGCCAGACCGCCGACGACCTGAAACTGAGCCGTCGAACTCTGGGCGCCTTGGGGGGCTTGCTCTTTTCCGGCTATGCGGTCGCGGCCCTGGCCAAAGAAGCCAAGCCCATAACGACCGACGCCGAGGGCCTGTCGACCGAGACCGTAACCTATGCCGCGCCGGACGGGTTCCAGCTTCCGGCCTATGTCGCCCGGCCGGCGGGCGACGGGCCTTTCTCGGTCGTCGTGGTGGTGTCCGAAATCTTCGGCGTCCACGAATATATCCGCGACATCTGCCGCCGTCTGGCCAAGCAGGGATACGCCGCCATTGCGCCAGCCTTCTTCGTCCGGGTCGAGGATCCCGCGCCGCTGTCGGATATGCAGCGGATCATGCAGATCGTCGCGGCGGCGAACTACGAGCAGGTGATGGGCGATCTATCGGCGACGCTGGAATGGGCCAGCCAACAGTCGTGGTCCAAGGACGGCAAGGTCGGCATCACCGGCTACTGCTGGGGCGGCAAGGTGGTGTGGCAGGCGGCGGCCCGCTTCGCCGCCATCGGCGCGGGCGTGGCCTGGTATGGCCGTTTGGCGCCCGCCGCAGACGCCACGCCGGTTCAGATATCATCGGGCCAACCCTGGCCGGTCGACATCGCCGACGATCTGAAGGCGCCCGTGCTCGGCCTGTACGGCGGCAAGGATCAGGGCATCCCATTGGCCAGCGTCGAACGGATGCGCGAAGCCCTGGCCCGCGCCGGCCAGACCGGCAGCCAGATCGTCGTCTATCCCGACGCCCAGCACGGCTTCCACGCCGACTACCGCGCAAGCTACTCGGAAGCAGACGCCAAGGACGGCTGGTCCAAGCTGCTGGCGACATTCGATAAAGCGTTAAAGAATTAGGGCGTTACTGGTGCGAAGGCTGCGGGAAGCAGCCTCGAGTATAGGAGGGTAGGCGTGAACGGATTGAAGCTTCGCGGAGCGGTGGTCCTGGGTCTGGGTCTGCTGTTTTTACCGCTGGCCGGTTGCGGCGGTGGTGGTGGAGGCGGCGGCGGCGCGATCACGCCCCCCGTTCCCCCGCCCCCACCGCCCCCGCCGCCTCCCCCGCCTCCGCCTCCGCCCCCGCCCCCGCCTCCGCCCCCACCGCCTCCTTCGGTCACGTCGAGCGAGTATCTGCGGAACTACGGCCTGGCCAATATGAAGGTCCAATCCGCCTGGCAGGCCGGGGCGACCGGAGCCGGCGTCACCGTCGCCGTCGTCGACTCCGGCATCGCCAACACCCTGCCCGAGTTGGAGGGGCGTATTTCCAGCGCGTCGACCGACGTGGTTGTGGGACGCAACACACCCTATGTGGCGTCAAGCAGCCACGGCACGCGGGTGTCGGGCGTGATCGCCTCGAACTTCAACGGGTTTGGTACGATCGGGGTGGCGTACAATTCGACCATCCTGTCGATCCGCACCGACATCTCCGACTGCACGGACAAGAACACGGACGTCTGTTTCAGCAGTTCGGATCTGGTGCGCGCGCTGGACTACGCCGTCGCCAATGGCGTCAAGATCATCAACATGTCGCTGGGCGGCGATGGGCGGCTGGGCTCGGCATTCGAGGCGGCGCTGCTGCGCGCGGTCAACTCGGGCGCCGTTATCGTGGCTTCGTCGGGCAATGACGGAAACGCCAATCCGGGCTGGCCCGCACGTTACGCCATCGACCCCCGGTTCGCCGGCAGCGTCATCGCGGTCGGATCGCACGGCGCGACAGATGCGATGTCCAGCTTCTCGAACCGGGCAGGCGATACGGCGGCGGGCTATATCTCGGCCCCAGGCGAAAAAGTAGTCACCGGCTGTGAAGGCACGTCGTGCTGGGAGGTCAGCGGCACTTCCTTCTCGGCGCCGCATGTGTCCGGTGCGCTCGCTCTGCTGATGCAGGCCTTCCCCAATCTGACGGCGCGCGCGGCTCTGGATATCTTGCTCACGACCGCACGCGACGCCGGCGATCCCGGCACGGACATCGTCTATGGGCGCGGTCTGCTGGACATGGCCCGCGCCTTCCGGCCGGCAGGGACGACCTCGACCCCGATGGCGGACGGAAGCTCCATAGTCAGCATGAGCGAACCGGGCAGCTTCGTCGGCGCGGCGTTCGGGGACGCTTTCGGTCGCCAGACGGCGCTGAACACGGTGCTTTACGACACCTACGATCGAATGTTCGCCGTCCAACTGGGCGGCGCCTATCCGACTGCGCCGAGCCGATCCTATCAAGCGGCGCCGTTCGAGCAGAACACCACGGCGACAACCACCCTGGCCCTGCCGGGCGGCGGTCGATTGAACCTGATCGCCGCCCAGCCCAGCACTCAACCCGACCCGATCGCGCCTCGTCACGATCTGTATGATGCGTCCTGGATGGGGGACGAGCCGCGTCAGGAGGCGATGCTCGACGTCGCCACGGGCCGGATGAATTTTTCGGTTTGGCAAGGAAAGGGCGGGGCGACATCGCCGTTCAACGGTGCGGCAGGTGACGGTTTCGCCGCCCTGGCCCAGGCCGACCACGCCGTGCGGGGCGCCATGCGGTTCGGCCCGGTGACGGTCTCTGGCGAGAGGGGCGGCGGCGATCGCCGGATGCCGCTGCGTCGCGTCGAGCAGGACGCCTCGACCTATAGTCGCGCGGCGATCGGGTGGCGCGGAGCGGACGGCGGTGTGTCGTTCAGCGTCGGCGCGCTGGATGAACGTCTCGGACCCTTGGGCGCCTTCCTGCCGGGTGGGTCCGACTTCGCCCTGCCGTCACGAACAAGCTTCTATGCGCTGGGCGGCGACTGGACCCTGCGGCCGGGCCTGCGCCTGATTGGCGAGGCGGGGATGGGGTCGACCCGGATCGAGGGTCGGTTCCTGTCGATGGATCAGGCGGCGATCAGTTCGAACTGGCGGCTGGGCCTGCTGACGGGCTGTTCGATAATCTGCGACCGGATCAGCTTCACCCTGGCTCAGCCGCTCAGGATCGAGCGCGGAACCTTCTCGGCCATGCTGGCGGACGTGCCGGTCGAATATTTCGATCCGCTGACCTATTCGCGCCGCAGGTTTTCGGCGACGCCCAGCGGCCGCCAGATCGACTTCATCCTCGGCGGCGAACGTCGGCTATGGGATGGGTCCAGCATGACGCTGCAGGCGGTTGCCAGCCGAGAGCCGCGCCATGTCGCAGACGCGCCGCCGGAGTTCGCCTTGATCGGAGCCTGGCGGCGTCAGTTCTGACCGACGCCGCCTGACGACTGCGGATCAGGCCTTGCCGTCGAAGGTGTGAGTCTCGGCGGCGGGGGCGGCGCCATAAGGGTTCGGGGCTTGCGCTCCGGATCCCTTGGCGGCGACGACGACCATGGCGGGGCGGACGGTGCGGCCGAACAGTTCAAAACCGGACTGCATGGTCTGGATCACCGATCCACCGGGCACGGTCTCGGACGGCTGTTCCATCATCGCCTGGTGCAGGTGCGGGTTGAAGGCCTCGCCGGCCTGGGGCGCGACGCGCTTCAGGCCGTTGGCGTCGAAGGCTTGCAGCAGGGCCTTCTGCGTCAGTTCCAACCCGGTCACCAGACCGGCGGTCGCGCCCTCGGCGTCCTTGGGTGCAGCCATCAGGGCGCGTTCCAGATTGTCGGCGACGCCCAGAAGGTCCTTGGCGAAGCGCTGGATGGCGAACGCGCGGGCGTCGTTCTGCTGCGTCTCCGAACGGCGCTTCAGATTCTCCATCTCGGCGGCGACGCGCAGGGCGCGGTCCTTCCATTCGTCACGCTCGGCGATCACGGCGTCCAGCGGCGCCAGATCGTCTGACGGATGGGCGTCCAGGCCGTGTTCGGCGTTGGTTTCGGCCATGTCGGCGTCCACAGCGTTCAGTTCGTCGTTAAGGGGCTTGTCGCTCACTTGTCGTTCCCGTCCAGCATCCGGCCCAGCACCCGGGCGGTATAGTCCACCAACGGAATGACACGGGCGTAGTTCAGTCTTGCGGGGCCTATCACGCCGATGGCGCCCAGAACCCGCTGTCGGCCGCTCATATAGGGCGCCGCGATCACGGCGGAACCCGAAAGTGAAAACAACCGTGTCTCCGCGCCGATGAAAATGCGCACCCCTTGCGCCGCATCGACGCCATCCAGCAGGCCGATCAGCTGTTCCTTCTGCTCCAGATCGTCGAACAGGACGCGGACCCGCTCCAGATCGGCCAGGCCTTCCCGGTCCTGAAGCAGGTTGGCGCGACCGCGGACGATCAGGGCGCGCTCCCGGTCTGCGCCCCCGGACCAGGCGGCGAATCCGTCCTCGACCAGGCGGGCGGCGGTCTGGTCCAGTTCGCGCCGTGCGATTTCCAGCTCCTGGGTCATCTCTCGCTTGGCGTCGGCGAAGGGGCGGCCGCGCAGCCGGGCGTTCAGGAAGTTGGAGGCCTCGACCAGGGTCGAAGGCGTGACGCCCGCAGACAGAATCATGATGCGGTTTTCGACCGTGCCGTCGTCAGCGACGATGACGGCCAGGGCCTGATCTCCGCCCAGGGCGACGAACTCGACATGTTTGACGCCGGAATCACGGACCGGGCTGGAGACAACGCCGGCGCCGCCGGCCAGGCCCGACAGCAGATTCGAGGCCTCGTCCAAGGCGGACTCGAAGTTCCGGCCGCGCCCGGCGAGCCGCCCGTCGATCTCGCGACGCTCTTCCTTGGTCAGGTCGCCGACCTCCAGCAGGCCGTCCACGAACAGGCGCAGGCCCGCGTGGGTCGGGATGCGCCCGGCCGAGGTGTGGGGCGCCGCCAAGAGGCCCGCGAGGGTCAGATCCTGCATGGTGTTGCGGATCGAGGCAGGCGACAGGGCGATGCCGCCCAGCGACAGGGTCCGCGACCCGACCGGCTCGCCGGTTTCCAGATAGCTTTCCACGATGCGACGGAAGATGTCGCGCGCCCGCGCATCCAGCCCCGCCAGACCCGCGAGGGACTGGCCGGCGTCGAACGGCGGGTTTTTCGGGGCATACAGGCTCACGGTTTCAGGATAAGCACCGCCGCCACAGCTTCCAAGGTCAGACTTCCAAGGATCCCTTTCATGCGCCATTCGCAACGCACCGACGATCAACTGCGTCCCGTGACCATCGAGACCGGCGTCAACCGCTACGCCGAGGGCTCGTGCCTGATTAGCTTCGGCAACACCAAGGTGCTGGTGACCGCCTCGATCGAGGACAAGGTGCCGGGCTGGATGCGCAACTCGGGTCAGGGATGGGTGACGGCCGAATACGGCATGCTGCCGCGCGCCACCCACACGCGCGGCCGTCGTGAAGCCGCCGCTGGCAAACAGTCGGGCCGCACACAAGAGATTCAGCGGTTGATCGGTCGCTCCCTGCGCGCCGTGGTGGACCTGAAGGCGCTCGGCGAACGTCAGGTGTTGATCGACTGCGACGTCATCCAGGCCGACGGCGGCACCCGCACGGCGTCGATCACCGGCGCCTGGGTCGCCATGAGTCTGGCCCTGAACTATCTGCGCGACGAGGGCGTGCTGAAGGCCGATCCGATCACGGACCAGGTGGCGGCGGTGTCGTGTGGCGTCTGCGACGGCGTGCCGGTGCTGGACCTGGATTACGAAGAGGATTCCGAGGCCGAGGCGGATTCGAACTTCGTCCTGACCGGCTCGGGCCAGATCGTCGAGGTCCAGGCCACCGGTGAGAAGCGCGGCTTCTCACGCGCCGAGTTCGACCGGCTCTTCTCGCTGGCCGAGATCGGCTGCACCGAACTGTTCGCCCTGCAAAGGGCGGCCTTGGCGGCGGTGAAGCGATAGGGGGTTTCACCTCGGGGCGCGGCCGGGCATCCTCGTCGGGTCAGTCCTGACCGGAGATATGCCCATGCGTCGATCCAAATGGCTTTCGCTCGCCGCCTGCGCCTTTCTGGCGGCCTGCCAGCCGGCCGGCCCGAACCAGAAGTCGGCGTCCGACGATGCTGCGGCGAACGCCGATGTGATCGACGCGGTGCCGCTGCAGGCGGACGCTGCGCCCGCGCCACCTCCGAAAGCTCAAACACCTGCTTCAGAAAAGACTGAGCCGCAGCCAGCGCCTGCTCAGCCGGCCGAAGCTGCGTCAGCGCCTGACGCCAAGCAATCGCCGACCACAATACCGGAAGCTTGGGACATGAAGGCGGGCGATGTGCAGAATTGTCGCGAGGCCATCGGTTCCGCAGCCGCCGCGCGGCTGGTTGAACGCTGCATCCGCGTTAGCCCTGCGACCCGCCCTCCCTGCAAAGCCTCAAACCCCTGCGCCCTCATCCAGGGTGAGATCGACCGGTCCTGCAAACTGTGGGAACGCGACGGCGACCCACCGGCGGCATGCAAGCCCTAGGCTGAGCGCACCGCGCCCGCGACGTCGGCCACCACCCGCTTGACCAGCGCCTCGTCGTCGCCCTCGGCCATGACGCGGATCAGTTTTTCCGTGCCCGACGGCCGCACCAGCAGGCGGCCCGAGCCGTTCAGCGCCGCCTCGGCCTCTGCGATGGCGCCCTTGACCGTGTCGGTCTCCAGCGGCTTGTCGGCGGTGAAGCGGACGTTCTCCAGCTTTTGCGGAACGGGATCGAACTGGCGGGCCAGTTCGCTCATCGGCTTGCCGGATTCGACCAGGACGGCCAACACCTGCAGCGCCGCCATCAGGCCGTCGCCGGTGGTGGCGTGGTCGTGCAGGATGATGTGGCCCGACTGCTCGCCGCCGATGTTGAAGCCGCCTTCGCGCATCCGTTCCATGACATAGCGGTCGCCGACCTTGGTCCGCTCAAGCGTCAGGCCTTCGGAATTCAGTTTACGCTCCAGCCCCAGGTTGGACATGACGGTGGCCACCACGCCCCCGCCGGTCAGGAGGCCGCGCCTGGCCCAGTCCAACCCGACCAGGGCCATGATCTGATCGCCGTCCACGACCCGACCCGTCTCGTCGCAGATAATCAGTCGGTCGGCGTCGCCGTCCAGCGCGATGCCGATATCGGCGCGATAGCGTTTGACCGCATCGGCCAGGGTCGCCGGATGGGTCGAGCCGCACTCGGCGTTGATGTTGGTGCCGTTCGGGGTCACGCCCACGGGGAAGACTTCGGCGCCCAGTTCGAACAGGGTGGTCGGCGCGACCTTGTATCCGGCGCCGTTGGCGCAATCGACGGCGATGCGCAGGCCCTGCAGCGTCAGACGTTTGGGGAAGGCCTGTTTGGCGATCTCGATATAACGCGCCTGAGCGTCGTCGATGCGTTTGACCCGGCCTAGCTTGTTCGACGGCGCCAGGCCTTGGTCGAGACCCTGATCCATCATGGCCTCGATCTTCAGTTCGATCTCGTCCGACAGCTTGTAACCGTCCGGCCCGAACAGCTTGATGCCGTTGTCGGCATAGTCGTTGTGCGAGGCCGATATCATCACGCCCAGATCGGCGCGCATCGAGCGGGTCAGCATGGCCACGCCAGGCGTCGGCACGGGCCCGAAGGTGCGCACGTCCATTCCGACCGAAGCGAAACCGGCGACCAGGGCGGGCTCGATCGTATAGCCGGACAGGCGCGTGTCCTTGCCGATCACCACCAGATGGCGGCGATCGTCGTCGGTGCGGAACAGTTTCCCCGCAGCCAGGCCTACGCGCAATGCGACTTCGGCCGTCATCGGATAGGTGTTGGCGCGTCCGCGAATGCCGTCGGTGCCGAAATATTTTCTGTCGCCCAAGGTGCGGTCCTTTGTTTCGGGTAACGTTCCGAAACCCCTTTTTTGATGCGGCCCGCCTTAAGATTGCATAGACGGCCGATGGGGCTTGATGTGTGGCTTAGCCCCGGATCGCCGCCAGTGCAAAGCGGCGCCCTTTTCCTGACTTCTCGGAGCCTTCGCTCATGTGCGGCATCATCGGCGTCACCGGCAATGGTCCTGTCGTTCCCCGGCTGATCGACAGCCTGAAACGGCTGGAGTACCGCGGCTATGATTCCGCCGGCGTCGCCGCCGTTGTGGAAGGCTCGGTCGAGCGCCGCCGCGCCAAGGGCAAGATCCGCAATCTGGAAGCCGTCTTGGCCGAGGATCCGATGACGGCGACGGTCGGCATCGGCCATACGCGCTGGGCCACCCACGGTGCCCCGACGACGGAGAACGCCCACCCGCACAAGGCTGGGCGCGTCACCCTGGTCCACAACGGCATCATCGAAAACTTCGCCGAGCTGAAAGCCGAGCTGGCCGCCGAAGGCCATGTCTTTGAAAGCCAGACCGACACCGAGGTCATCGCCCACCTGCTGGACGCCGAGCTGAATACGGGCCGCAGCCCTCTGGAGGCATTCAAGACCACTCTGGACCGCCTGACTGGCGCCTATGCGCTGGCTGTGCTGATCGATGGGACGGACGACCTGATCCTGGGCGCCAGACGTGGCAGCCCGCTGGTGGTCGGCTGGGGCGAGGACGAGATGTATCTGGGCTCGGACGCGCTGGCCGTCGGTCCGTTCACACAGAAGATTTCCTATCTGGAAGAGGGCGACTACGTCGCCGTGACCAAGGCCGGCGCCCAGATGTTCGACGTCGCGGGCAAGCTGGTCGAACGCGCCATCGTCCAGGTTTCGGCCTCATCGGCCATGGTCGAGAAGGGCGAATATCGCCACTTCATGGAAAAGGAGATCCATGAACAGCCCGACAGCGTCCAGCACACCCTGTCGGAATATCTCGACCTGGTGACGGGAAAGGCCAAGACCAATCCCGTCGATTTCGCCGCCATCGACCGCATCCAGATCGTCGCCTGCGGCACCGCCTTCTACGCCGGCCAGATCGGCCGTTACGCCTTCGAGAAGCTGGCGGCCCTGCCCTGCGACGTCGAGATCGCGTCGGAGTTCCGCTATCGCTCGCCGGCCGTCTCGAAATCCACCCTGGCCGTCGCCGTAAGCCAATCTGGCGAGACGGCCGACACCCTGGCCAGCCTGACCTGGTGCAAGGCGCAAGGGTTGCAGACCGCCGCCGTCGTGAATGTTCACTCGTCCTCGATGGCGCGTGAGGCCGCCGTGCTGTGGCCCACCCATGCCGGTCCGGAAATCGGCGTCGCTTCGACCAAGGCCTTTACCGCCCAGGTCGCGGCTTTGCTGGCCTTGGCCGTGGCGGCGGGCGTGGCGCGAGGACGGATCGATGCTGCGACCGAGGCCGAACTGGTGAAGGCTTTGTTCGAAAGCCCGCGCCTGATCGCCGAGGCCCTGACGATGGGCGACAGCATCCGCGCCGTGACCCATGACCTGTCAAAGGCTGACGACGTGCTGTTCTTGGGGCGTGGCGCCATGTTCCCGCTGGCGATGGAGGGCGCGCTGAAACTGAAGGAGATCAGCTATATCCACGCCGAGGGCTATGCCGCCGGCGAACTGAAACACGGCCCCATCGCCCTGATCGACGAAGAGACCCCGACCATCGCTCTGGCTCCGCTCGACGACGTGTTCGAAAAGACCGCGTCCAACCTGCAGGAGGTTGCGGCGCGGGGCGGTCCGGTCATCATGATCGCACCGGAAAAGGCGCCTGATCCGCACGGCGCCGGCATTCGCCGCATCCACGCCCCCGACTGCCACCCGCTGATCGCGCCCCTGGTCTATGCCGTACCGGTGCAACTGCTGGCCTATTACACCGCCGTTCAGAAGGGCACCGACGTCGATCAGCCCCGCAACCTGGCCAAGTCCGTCACGGTCGAGTGAGGCTCGCCTGCCAGCCGGCGTAGCATGTCCGGGTCGATGATCTGGATCGCGCCGCGCCGGAGCCGCACCGCCCCGGCGGCGCACAGTTCCGTGCAGGCGGTCGATATGCTAGCGCGCCGCACGGCCATCAGGTCCGACAGCTCGGTTTGACGCAGGGCGAGGACGTCGCCCCCTTCTCGGTCATGGACATCGAGCAGAAGGGCGGCCAGGCGCTGGCTGACCTTCAGGGCCGCGTGGCGAGAAAGTTCGGCTTGAAGGGCGCTGTTGCGACGCCTCAGGTCCGTCAATGATGCCTCGACCAAGCTGTCGTGAGGGAGTGTTTGCGCGAGTTTTGCCGCCGATACGGTCAGGAACCGTCCCGCCGTCAACCAAAGGGCGACTTCGGTCTCGCCACCGCCCAGCACGGCATCGAAGTTGACCACGTCGTCGCTGGAGGCGAGCCCTCTCGAAAGGAAACCGTCGAATCCGATCCGAGCCACGACGCCGGAAAGCACGAAGGTGACGATGGGTTCGCCATTGTAGGTAGGTGCTGTCCGTGCGCCGGCCTCGGCGAAGAACGCGTCGCCTGCGTCCAAGCCTTGGAGTGCAAGGCCGGACAGCAAGGCGTGTGCGAGGTTCGACGTTGACATGCCTCATCTAGACGCCCAATCGCCGTTTTGCGCGATAACATGCGTTAAGCTCTCAGACGGGCTCTGACTGCAGACGCAGATAGGTCGGATCGAACTCGGCGATTTCGGCCAGGCGACGCCAGTCGAGGATATCGATCCGCCCGCCCGCCCAGGCGACGACGCCCTCGCTGCGGAGCTCGGAAATCAGACGGCTGACATGGACAGTCGAAAGGCCGAGCGCGTCACCCAGCGTTGTCTGCGTCAGCGGAAGATCAAACGTCAGATCACCCGTCTGTCCGACGGCCTGGAGGCGCAGGTAGAGCTCGCACACCAGATGCGCCAGGTGACCAAGACCGCTCCGTCGGCCCATGGCCACCAGCCATTGCCGATGGATGGCGGCGTCGATGATGGTGTCGAGCCAAAGCAGTCGGCCCAGGTGTGGATGTCGTTCGGTGATGTCGATCAGCCCGCTGTGCGGTGCCTCTGCAATCACGCAGTCGGTCAGCGCGACGACGCCATGATCCATCTGTTTCATCAACAGGCTGTGCAGGTCGATGAAGTCGCCCGACACATTGATTTCGGTGATCTGCCGAGACCCGTCTTCCAAGGTTGAATACCGCGCGGAAAAGCCCGAGATCAGAAGTGTGCTGTGCAGCGGACGGGTGTGCTCGCGAACGATGTCTGAGCCAGCGGGGGCTGTCTTTGGAGCGTCGAGCACATCTCGTAAGGCGGCGATTTCCTTTTCGTCGAGACGGTCTCTCAGCGACAACTTGTCGACCAATGTGGTGATCTTGGCGGGGCCGACGGTCTTGGGCATCAAACCTCTCCCGCCAGCGTCCAACCTTCAGGCGCTTGATCAGACGCGGCCGCCGTCACGCTGACCACGGTCTGACCCTCCTCATCCGTGACGATGACGCTGAAGGCGCCGGTCGTCCAGAAGGACGCCCCCCTATAGCGTAGGATTTCACCAAGGACGGCGACGGCCTCTTCGCGCGCCGCGTCCATGTTTTTCAGTTCCTCGCCCTGCTCATCGCGGACGCAATCGCCGTTCTGGGTATGGAAAAAGTAGCGCGGCAATCTTCCCTCCTGGCCTCAGACGAGAGGGAAGCGGTCACGGGCGCGATTGGTTCAGTCCGCTGTGATCTTTCAGATTTCCTGATTGAAGGCGCCGATTTCCGGATAGGCGGCCAGGCGCGGCTTGATCTCTTTGCGGAACAGATCGCGCATATCATCTTCCGACCGCATGCTCTCGACCACCACGACCAGTTCCGGCTTATTGGACGAGGCGCGGACCAAGACCCATGAGCCGTCGTCCAGATGCACGCGGACCCCGTTGACGGTGATGGCCTCGACGATCTTGCGGCCCAGGATTTCACCCTCGGCTGCCGCCAGGTCGGAATACTCCTTCACGATCCGCTCAAGCACCTCATACTTCAGCTCGTCGTCACAGTGAGGCGACATAGTCAGACTGGTCCAGGCGTCCGGCAGGGCCGTCTTCAATTCGGAGAGCTTCTTATCGGGATTACGATCCAGCATGGCCAGCACGGCGCCGGCCGCGACCAGACCATCGTCGTAGCCGTGGCCGAGCTCGCCGGCCATGAAGAAGTGGCCCGACTTCTCGAACCCGGCCAAGGCGCCCAATTCGGCGGTCTTGCGCTTGATGTAGGAGTGGCCCGTCTTCCAATAGACGACCTCGGCGCCGTTCGCCTTGAGCACCTCATCGGTTTTGTAGAGGCCGGTCGATTTCACATCGACCACGAAGGTGCTGTCCGGATAAACCTTGGACAGGTCGCGCGCCAGCATTAGACCAATCTTGTCGGCGAAGATCTCTTCGCCCGTGTTGTCCACAACGCCGCAGCGGTCGCCGTCGCCGTCGAAGCCGAGGGCCAGATCGGCGCCCGTCTCGCGCACACGCTGGGCCATCTGCACCAGCATGGCGTGATCTTCCGGGTTCGGATTGTATTTCGGGAAGGTGTAGTCGAGGTTGGTGTCCATCTCGATCACCTCGACGCCCATGCGGCGCAGGGCGTCGGGGGCGAAGGCGCCCGCCGTGCCGTTGCCGCAGGCGCAAACGACCTTCAAGGGACGCTTGATCTGCACCTTGGAGGCCACGTCGGCGACGTAGGTTTCGCGGAAGTCTTCGACCCGCACCAGCTTGCCGCCCGGCCGAGCCACACCCTCGCCGTTCAGCACGATATCTTTCAGTCGGCCCATCTCGTCGGGGCCGAAGGTCAGGGGCTTGTTGGCACCCATCTTGACGCCGGTCCAGCCGTTTTCGTTATGGCTCGCGGTGACCATGGCCACGCACGGCACGTCCAGTTCGAACTGACCGAAATAGGCCATGGGCGACAAGGCCAGCCCCACATCAAGAACCTCCATCCCGCCTTCCAGCAGCCCAAGGATCAGGGCCTGTTTGACGCTGAGGCTGTACCCGCGGAAGTCGTGGCCGGTGACGATCTTCGGCGCGACACCGATTTCGTGGACATAGGTGGCCAGGCCAAGGCCCAGAGCCTGAATGCCAAGAAGGTTGATCTCTTTCTCCAGGATCCAGCGTGCGTCGTATTCGCGGAAGCCTGTCGGCTTGACCAAGGCCTGGGTTTCGTAAGCAGCCGTGTTCGGCTTCAGGTCCTGACTGGGTTTCATGATGGCTTGTCCTAGGGGGGGGGCGGCTCGACGGGCCGATCGATCAGGCGGCGGCGCGTTTGCGAATCCGAGCGATGCGCCGCAGCCGACGCCAGAACCGGCCGCGCTCAGGTTCGGGATAGGGTTGCAGGTTCTCGACGAACTGCTCGGCCGAAGCGCGCCAGCTAAACTTTTCCGCATAGGCGCGCACAGCCTTGCGATCGAGTTCAAGGCACTGCAGGCAGGCGGTCTTGAGGTCCTTGTCGATTGCGCCTGCGTTCGAGCCGGGGATGATGTCGATCGGGCCGTGGGCCGGATAGGCAGCGACCGGCGTCCCGGCCGCCATGGCTTCCAGGATTACAAGGCCGAAGGTGTCGGTCCAGCTGGGGAAGACGAAAACATCGGCGTCGCGGAAACAGCGGGCCAGGTCGTCGCCGAACTTGGCGCCGAGGAACTTGGCATCCTGATATTTCTCTTCGAGCTCGGCGCGGGCCGGGCCATCGCCGACGACGATCTTGGTGCCGGGCAGGTCGAGTTGTAGGAAGCCCTCGATGTTCTTCTCGACCGCCACACGCCCGACGTTCAGGAAGAAGGGCCGGGGCCAGTCCTTGCCCCCAAGCTCGCCGTAGATCCGCTCCAAGTCAGGGTTGAACACCTCCGTGTCTACGCCGCGCGACCAGGGCGAGACGTTCTTGAACCCGTGTTCGACCAGCTCGTCGCGGAGGGTCGGCGTCGCCACCATCAGCCGTCCGGACGGCTTGTGGAACCACTTCATATAGGCATAGCCGACCTGGATCGGGATCGGGAAACGGGCCGAGACATATTCGGGGAATTTGGTGTGATAGCTGGTCGTGAACGGCAGCTTCCACTCCACGCAGATGCGGCGTGTGGCGATGCCGATCGGGCCCTCGGTCGCGATATGGACGGCCTCGGGTTCAAAGGCGCGAAGCATCTCGCGGATTTCTTCTTCCGCTCCCAGCGCCAGCCGAATCTCTGGATAGGTCGGGCAGGGGATGGTCTTGAACAAGCTGGGTTCGATGACTTCGACCTCATGGCCCATGCCGCGGCATTCCGCGACCGTGCGCGTCAGGGTGCGGACGACGCCGTTGACCTGAGGTTCCCAGGCGTCGGTGGCCAGAACGATGCGCATTGGGGCGGGCGGACCCTGAGCCGTTGAGTAAGGGGCGAACTTCTAGACGGTTAGAATGACGAAGGCGAGACGGTCTTATGTTAGGCGTTAGTGCCCTTGAGACGCAGCTGACCGCATCTCAGAACAGCCGGAGTGACTGAGCTGTGTCTGGCGCAAGCAGGCTTACGGCTTCGCTGATCTGAACGTATGCCGCCATGATGTGGTAGAATGAGCTAGCGGGAGCGGGTTCGTCGATAAAAATTCCGTTTTCCAACATCTTGTCATGCCAGAGGCCTTGAGGCGTCAGGTATAGCCATAGCGCCCGCTGCGCGTGAGCCGCCTGATCGAGACAATGGACGCGTCGCGCATCGTCGCCAAGCGCAGCGAAGATGAGCGACGCTTTCAGCCATTCGGTCTGAGGCCACAATCGGGAACGCGGGCTACGCACGCTGCCGTCGATATTCATCGCGTCCATGGCGATGCCGCGTTTTGGATCGACTCCCTTAAGTCCGGCTTCATACAGCCGCCAAGCGTCACCGATGACCGTTGTGTCTTTCCGGCTTCGGCCATAGCGCGCCATCAGCCAAGCCCATTCGAACTGATGTCCGGGCTCGACCAACCAGCCGTCGGCACCGGCGGCGGGTCGCCAATTCGAGTCGAAGTATTCTCGCAGGTTCCCCGTTTCAACGTCTATAAAATGCGTTCGCGCCAGATGCACGATTTGGTCGGCCAGCGCTGTCCAATGATCGCCGCCGCCGACGTCCTCCCAAGCCAGGGCCGCTTCTAGGAGATGCATATGGCAATTGGATTGATAGGGATGGCTTCCGGCCTCCTTCAGCCCGCCCTTGGCATCCGCGCCTTGCATCAGCAGATCGCGGATCCCAGCGGCTTCGACTTCCAGCGCTAGATCTTCCGTGACGCTTGAAATGCACGCTAGGGCAAGGATTAGGAAGGCCTGATCATAGACCATTGCCGTAGCGTCCAGCGGTGCGCCGTCCGCCGCCAACAATGTACGTATCTGGCCGTCGGGGCGTCGGTAGGCAGAACTAAGGTGCACAAGTCCGCTCTCTACGACTGCTTTCCATGGCCCCTGCCAGCCTTGCCGTCCGGCTTCGGCGTAGACCTGCAGTTGGCGTGCCTGGACACGCGCGCGGCGGGAGGTGGCGATGCGCCGGCCATCAAGCGCAAGGACCTCTTCGAAGGCGCCCATCTCATTTTGGCCCAGGCTAGACCAGACGGGCAGCGCAGCCTGCCTCAGCCAAGTCGCCAAGCGCGTGGCTCCAGTTTCGAGCGTTTCGAGCGGCTCGGCCGAGGGAAAGTCGAGATGTTGCGGCGACAGCTTGCGTAGTCGGTCGACCACCTTCTTGACGTCCTGACTCTTCTTCAGATCCGTGACCAGCACCGCATCGCGTTCGACGATGATACCGACATCGGTGAGGCCGATGGCCGCGACCATCACTCCGTCGCACGCTCTAATCAGGCAACCTTCGGAGTCCTCTAAGATGTGAAGACCGACGTTGCCTTCGCCAGAAGCATGGACTGAATCCCAGGCGCCGAGGTCCGACCACATAAACTGCACCGGCAAAACCGACGCGACGGAAGTCTTCTCCATGACGGCGTAATCGATGGAAATCTTGGGGGCCGTTTTGAAGCCTGCGCCAAGAGTTATGCAGGGTCCGTCGATCTCTGCCTGATCCAGAGCAACCTGAACCGCTTCTCCTACAGCGGGTGCTCGATCAGTGATTTCTTGGCCGAGCACATCAGCACGAACGATGAAGTTGCCGCTGTTCCAGAGATAGCCTTCGGAAATGTATCGACGGGCCGTTTCATGATCAGGCTTTTCGACAAAGGCGGATACCTCCGACAGCCCTGAGCCGAGCGGCGCGATATAGCCGTACGCTGAAGAGGGTGCGGTGGGCACGACGCCCAAGGTGACGATGCGACCCTTCGACGCGGTGGCAACGGCCTCTTTTACCGACTGTCTGAACGCTTCGGCGTCGGGGATGTGATGGTCGGACGCGACGAAGAGGTTGACGGCGTCCGGCGAGCGACGCGATGTCCACAACGCAGCGGCGGCCATGGCGGCGGATGAGTCGCGACCTTCGGGTTCAAGCAGGATGACGGCGGCGACGCCGATCTCCTCAAGCTGTTCGAGGATGGATCGCTTGTGAGCAACGCCGCCCACGACAATCAATTCACCGCCGTTATCCGCAAGCACCGATACGCGAGAAACCGTTTCCTGAAATAGGGAGCGGTTTCCGGAGAGTGGGATAAACTGCTTGGGTAGCGAGGGCCGTGACGCAGGCCACAGGCGCGTTCCGGATCCTCCGCACATGATGACGGGATAGATGGTGACCATTTATCATCGCTGTGATCAGTGAGGTTGATCAGCCTATTAGGTTAGACGACTGACGTCGTCATCTCATTTGCTGATCCGAAATTGCGAGTGTGCGGGGAGCCGGATGTTGAGCGTGGCAGATGTTTGATCACAAAGGCAACACCGTTGTCGATTTGACCTCTTCCAACACCGCATACGTCCGGGTTTCGCGGACGCCCGGCATTCGCACCAGAACGTCGCCCAGGAAGACGCGGTAGGCGTCCATGTCGCCGACGCGGGCCTTGATCAGATAGTCGAAGCCGCCGGCGACCATGTGGCATTCCAGCACCTCCGGCTGACTGCGAACGGCGGCGGCGAAGGCTTCGAAGACGTCGCCGGTGGTGCGATCCAGCAGGACCTCAACGAAGATCAGCAGATCCCGACCGACCTGGGCCGGGTCAATCATGGCGGCGTAGCCGGTGATGATCTTCTTTTCTCGAAGCCGTTTGACCCGTTCGAAACAGGCGGCGGGCGACAGGTTGCAGCGCCGCGCCAGTTCGGCGTTGGAGATGCGGGCGTCGGTCTGGAGCACCCGCAGGATGCGGCGGTCGACGGCGTCGATATCGATCATCGGAAATTGGAGAGGTAAGCCGAACGATCTTCGGCCTGACTGCATATCATACGAAGCACCTTCAATGAACTCCGTCATATACGGCTGAAATCCACAGGATTTGCCACCGATGATTTCGACCGCCTTCACGCCTTCGAGCCTGGCCGCCTGGGACGGTCTGGACGCGCACAAGTTCCGCGACGAGCGCGAGGCCGTCGCCGCCAATCTGGCGCGCATGCCTCTGGATGCGACCGAACGGGCCGATGTGGTCGCCGAGGCGACGGCCCTGGTTGAACACGCCCGCCGCAGCCAGAAAAAACAGGGGGTCGTCGAAAGCTTCCTGCAGCAATTCTCGCTGGGCACCCGCGAGGGTCTGGCCCTGATGTGTCTGGCCGAGGCCTTGCTGCGTGTGCCGGACGAGGACACCCGCGATCGCCTGATCGCAGAGAAGATCGGCTCGGCCGACTGGGCCGCCCACTTGGGTCAGTCGGACAGCCTGTTCGTCAACGCCTCGACCTGGGGTCTGATGCTGACCGGCAAGCTGGTCGATGTGGACGACGAGGCCCGCAGCGACCTGCCCGGCTTCCTTAAGCGGATCGCCGGTCGTCTGGGCGAGCCGGTCATTCGCCAAGCGGTGGCCACCGCCGTCAAAATCATGGGCGAGCAGTTCGTCGTCGGCCGTACCATCCAGGGCGCGTTGAAACGGTCGAACAAGGAAGGCTGGCTGTGCAGCTTCGACATGCTGGGCGAGGGCGCCCGGACCATGGCCGACGCCGACCGCTACGAGAAAATCTACGCCGACGCCATCGAGGCGGTCGGCAAGACGTCGAATGGCCAGGGACCGGAGCACGGCCACGGCGTCTCGGTGAAACTGTCGGCCCTGTCCCCCCGCTATGAGGCGACGCATGAGGATGACGTCTGGGCGTCCCTGTATCCCCGCATCCTGCGCCTTGCCCAGATCGCGGCGAAATACGACATCAACTACACAATGGACGCCGAGGAGGCGGACCGTTTGGCCCTGTCGCTCAAGCTGCTGGACCGGCTGGCGCACGAGCCGTCGCTTGGCGGCTGGACGGGCCTGGGTCTGGCGGTTCAGGCCTATCAGAAGCGCGGTCTGGAGACGATCGAACGCGTCGCCGACCTCGCCCGCCGTTCCGGCCGTCGTCTGATGGTGCGCCTGGTCAAGGGCGCCTATTGGGACACCGAGATCAAGCGCGCCCAGGTGTTCGGCCGCACCGACTATCCCGTCTATACGACAAAGGCGGCGACCGATCTGAACTACCTGGTCTGCGCCAAGGCCATGATCGAGGCCGCGCCGGCCATCTATTCCCAGTTCGCCAGCCATAACGCCCACACCCTGGCGGCCGTGCGGCGTATGGCGCGTGATCACGGCGTCACGGTCGAGCACCAGCGGCTGCACGGCATGGGCGAGGCGCTTTATGACGCCGCTCAAGAAGCCTGGGCCGACGAGGTCGTCATCGTCCGCGCCTACGCCCCCGTTGGCGGGCACGAGGAACTGCTGCCCTATCTGGTGCGTCGCCTGCTTGAAAACGGCGCCAACTCCTCTTTCGTCCACGCCCTTCTGGACGAGCGCGTGCCCGCCTCGGCCGTCGCGGCCGATCCCATTTCCCTGGTCGAGCAGGCGCCCGACCGTCACCCCAAGATTCCGGTTCCGAAAGACATGTACGGCGATCGTCAGAACTCCCTCGGCCGCGATTATTCTCAGGCCGCCGACCGTGAAGCCCACGCCAGGGCGCTGGAACTGGTCGACCGCGAGAAGTTGACCAGCGGCCCGATCATCGGCGGCAAGCTGCGCGCCGGCCTCAACGCTCAGGACGTGACCAATCCCTTCGATCGATCACAGGTGCTGGGCCATGTCTCGGAAGCCGAGGCGGTTGACATCGACGCCGCCGTCCACGCCGCCGCCGAGGCTCAGGTCAAATGGGACCGCCAGGGCGGCGCCAAGCGCGCCATCGTCCTGCGCGCCATGGCCGATGCGCTGGAGGCCGATCTGGATCGGCTGGTCGCACTGCTCAGCCGCGAGGCGGGCAAGACTCTGAACGACGGCGTCGCCGAGGTGCGCGAGGCCGCCGACTTCTGCCGCTATTACGCCCTGCTGGCCGAGCGCGACTTCACCGCCCCCGAGACCCTGAAGGGCCCAACTGGCGAGACCAACCAGCTGTTCCTGCACGGACGCGGCGTCTTCGCGTGCATCTCGCCGTGGAACTTCCCCCTGGCCATCTTCACCGGCCAGATCGCCGCCGCCCTCGCCGCCGGCAACGCCGTGCTGGCCAAGCCCGCAGAGCAGACGCCGCTGATCGCCGCCGAGGCCGTGCGCCTGTATCACAAGGCCGGTCTAAACCCCGACCTACTGGCTCTGGTCCCAGGGCGTGGCGAGACGGTCGGCGCGGCCCTCGTCACCCACCCCGGAATCGACGGCGTCGCCTTCACCGGCGGCACCGACACGGCCGCGGCCATCAACCGCTCCATCGCCGCCCGGCCTGGCGCCATTATCCCCTTCATCGCCGAGACCGGCGGCCTGAACGGCATGTTCATCGACACGACGGCGCTGAAGGAACAGGTCATCGACGACGTGATCCAGTCGGCCTTCGGCTCGGCCGGTCAGCGCTGCTCGGCCCTTCGCGTCCTCTATGTGCCCAAGGATTCGGCCGACGCCTTGATCGAGGGCCTGAAGGGCGCTCTCGCTGTCCAGACCGTCGCAGACCCTGCCGATCCCAAGACCGACATCGGCCCCGTTATCGATCCCGAATCCCGTCGCGCTTTGGAAGCTCATGTCGAGCGCCTGTCGAAAGAAGCGAAGATCATCGCCCGCGCCGCCCTGCCGATGGGCGCCGAAAAGGGCGACCTGTTCGCCCCCACCATCGCCGAAATCCCGACGCCGGACTTCCTCGAACGCGAGGTCTTCGGCCCCATCCTGCACATCCACCGCTACGCCCCGTCCGACCTGAAGTCGGTCGCCAGCAAGCTGGCCGCCCGCGGTTACGGTTTGACCCTGGGCATCCACAGCCGCATCGAAGCCTTCGCCGCCGAAGTCGTCGACCTGGTCCCCGCCGGCAACGTCTACGTCAACCGCTCGATCACCGGCGCGGTCGTCGGCGTCCAACCCTTTGGCGGAGAAGGCCTGTCAGGCACCGGTCCCAAGGCCGGCGGGCCGAACAGCCTGATCCGCTACGCGGCCGAGAAGGCGATCAGCGTGAACATCGCCGCCCAAGGCGGGGATCCGGCGCTGCTGAACCTGTAGGCGGTCGGTGTCTAACGCTTGCCGGTGTTAGATTGAGCGAGTATGGACCAGCAGCGCATCTCGCGCGGTGATGCATGCACGTGTGACGATCCTTGGCTTACGGCTGGCTCGAGACCTTTAACACTGGATCGGCACTATTTTGTTGAGCGCAGTTCGATCACATAGCAACATTATCATCGCTCTAATGTTGCGCGAGATCATTACCCGTTATGGCCGTAAAGGCCTTGGTTTTGTCTGGTTAGTTGGCGAACCTCTTCTATTCATATTTGGTGTCATACTGGTCTGGTCTTTCATTAAGGCTCCTTACCAGCACGGTTTGCCCGTGGGACCGTTCATCATGACGGGATATGTTAGCTTGCTAATGATGCGTCATCTTATTTCCTACAGTATGGGGGCTGTCACTGGAAACGCGGGTCTTTTGTTTCACCAGAAGATAAAAATACTTCATGTCTACATATCTAGGTACGTACTAGAATTTGCTGGTTCGACAGCCGCGTTTGTCATTACCTATGCCGTGTTGATGGCTTTTGGCCAGGTAGGTTTTCCTCACAATCTCATGCTTGTATATTGGGGCTGGTTTAGTCTTTTTGTGTTCTCTTCAGGCATGGCGATGGTCATCAGTGCCCTTGCTATGGAATTCGATGTTCTTGAACGCCTCGTCCCTGTATTTATGTATTTAATTTTGCCTTTTTCTGGCGTTTTTGTAATGGCCGCCTGGTTTCCACCAGCTTATCGCGACCTTTATCTTATCTTTCCGCTGCCCCACACAATTGAAATGATACGTGCTGGTGTTTTTGGCGAGTTCATCGAGACGCACTACGATCCACTCTATCCGGTTTTCTGGGGCGGTGTGCTTGTTTCTTTAGGCCTCATCATGCTGGCCCGCGCCAAGGATCACTTGGATGTCGATTAAGATGCTCCAAGGCCGATAGGATTTTAAGATCATGAACGACTCACGTCTGAATTTTCTTGGCCCGCTGCTCGGAAGACCACAGAGTCAACCTGAGCCTACCTCGAAGAAGTTTTCGGTTCGCTCCTACCTACCTTTTGCTCTAGTTGTGGGGGTGCCGACGCTTGTCGCCGCGGTCTATTACCTCGGCATCGCGAGCCCGCGTTATGTATCCGAGGCCAAATTCCTCGTGCGATCGGCCTCGAAGGAGCAGCCGTCATCTCTGGGTGTCGCCCTACAAGGCGTGGGGTTATCCACAAATGCGACTGACGCTTTTTCGGTGCATGAATACATCAAATCGAGAGACGCAGTTCGAGATCTCAAAAAGAAGCTTCCTCTGGCAAATATCTTGTCAGCGGCCGGCGCTGACCCGTTTTCTCGCTATCCAAGGGTAGGCCAGAGCGCCAGCAGCGAGGGTCTTTACAAAAGCTTTCAGCGTTTTTTGACGGTCGGCTACAACACAAGCTCGGGCATTAGCACCCTCCGGGTTGAGGCGTTTACGCCGCAAGATGCAAAGCGAGTTGCAGATAGTTTGCTGGACGGCGGCGAGAATCTCGTTAATGCCCTGAATGAGAGATCTACAGCTCGAGCTGTTACTGATGCCGAAGCAAATCTTGTAGAAGCGGAATCCCGTTTAACTAATATTCAGACTCGTCTACAAAATTACAGAAATCGCGAAGGCATTATCGATCCTATAGTCTCTGCAACTGAAGGATCGGCGCTGATTGGTGAGTTGCTGGCGAATATATCTAGTTTGAGGGCTGAACGCTCTCAACTCGCTAGCCAAGCGCCGCAAAGCCCGCAACTGTCTATTTTGGATGCACGTCTCGCCGCCTACGAACAGCAAATCGAATCCGAACGAAACAAGCTGGCGGGGGGGCAGAACTCTTTAGCCAGCAAAATCAGTGGCTATGAGTCCTTGGCCCTGGAGCGCGAGATGGCTGATAAGGCGCTGGCCACCGCCAGCTTGGGGTTGGACGCGGCGCGTGTAGAGGCGCGTCAGCAGAAACTCTATCTTGTGCGCGTCGTGAATCCTGGCCTGCCTGACAAACCCTCGGTGCCAAATCGGTGGGCTGCTATTCTCGCTGTCTTCATCTCCACACTTTTGATTTATTGCATAGGCTGGCTCATCTGGGCCGGACTACGGGAGCACAGGCAGATTTGATGTCTCCCTCCAAGGATGGCGTGGGTCTTGAGGTCATCGATCTCGGCAAGACCTATCTACATGCGCCGGGCGCCAAACCCCTGTTCAAAGGTCTGAGCTTCAACGTGCGTCGCAATGACCGCCTTGCAGTCCTCGGACGCAATGGCCAAGGCAAATCCACGCTGATTAAAATTCTGGGCGGGGCCCTAGCTCCAACGACAGGCAGGGTGCGCTGGCATATGTCTGGTTCATGGCCTATCGGGTTCGGCGGCGGTTTCCAGGGCAGTTTGTCGGGCTTGGATAATATTCGATTTCTATCGCGTCTGTATGAGCGTCCCTTTGACGAGTTGCTGGAGCGCGTGGATGATTTCGCTGAGCTTGGTTCAAAGTTATCTCTTCCCGTCAAACATTACTCTTCAGGTATGAGGGCGCGTCTTGCATTCGGTTTATCGATAGCCATCGAGTTCGATTGCTATTTGGTTGATGAGCTTGTCGCTGTAGGAGACGCACGCTTCCAAAGAAAATGTAGAGAAGAGCTTTTCCAGCGAAGATCAGATCGAGCATTTATCATGGCTTCGCATGATATGAATCTCATATCCAAGGTCTGCGACCGTGTGCTGATCATTGAGAGTGGCAAGGCCCGGATGTTTACCGACGTGGAACAGGCTGTGGACATTTATACGTCTCTTCGGGCCGCTTGATGGCGGTGCGGTCTGTAGGCTTGTTGTTAATGCCGTCACATCGTGAAGCGGCATGGCGTGGCGCTATTGGGGCGGCGGCCAAGGAGCGTGGTTGGACAGTGACGAAGGCGCGGGGGGACGAAGCCGTAAGGACGCCCTGCCCGAAGATCATTCTGGTCACAGATTTCCAAGCGGTGCCATTGGATGCCGTCGATGCCTGGGTCGTTATAGGAGGCGGGGCTTTAGAAGAGGTGTTGAACAGCGCCCTTGAGCGAAGGTCGGATCAGTTGGAAGCTCAACGCTTCGCATCCGTACGTTTGGGGACCGCCTCTGCTCTGATCGAAGCGGGCGCGGTTGTTCTGGACCACGAAGCCTACGCCGCTGATGTGCCGGGTCTAGGTCTGATTTCTCCGGAGGTATCCGCGCTGAACACCGCACCATTCAGTGTGGATCCCGCAATGGCCGCGCCGTTGGCCTTCTATCGGAATATGCCTCCAACCCCTGGGTCCAGCATGGTCTGGCCAACCTCGATTTTCAGCTATAGCCTACGCCGAGAGCCCACAGGCGGTTCGCCCGATATAGATCTGACTGGCGGTGCTCGCGTATTGATGCACGGTCCATGTTTCGCCCTTCCGTTAGGATGGTGGCGTGTCACGGTGCGATTTTCGGTCGATCCGGACGAGGCGGCTCACCTGATGTTCGAATGGGGGGCGGCCGACGATACCACCTTGTACGTGGGGGCATTTGACACGCCAGGCTACTACGAGCTTGTGCTGGACCATTTCTGGAATGAGCCAGCCCCTGCGGAGTTGAAAATCTCCAGCGAACGAGCCCATTTTATGGGACGGATCGTCATCGAGGAGTGCAGGGTGGAACTTCTCCCTGAAATGACCGACACATTCCCCGGTAAGAGGTAGGACGACCAAGGCTCCGACAGAGGTGGTATTCAGATCCGGATCATGTTCCTGAGATACTGGCCGTAGGCGCTCTTACCGAGCTTGGCGGCCAGTTCTTCCAGCCGGGCTGCGTCTATGAAGCCCTTTTGGTAGGAGACCTCCTCGGGACAGGCGATCTTGAAGCCCTGACGCTTCTCCAGAACGCTGACGAACTGAGCCGCGTCGATCAGACTGTCGGGTGTGCCGGTGTCTAGCCAGGCATAGCCGCGTCCCATGATCTCGACCGACAGCTTGCCGCGTTCCAGGTAAATGCGGTTGACGTCGGTGATCTCCAGCTCGCCCCGCGCCGAGGGCTTCAGATCGTGGGCGATCTCGACCACGTCTTTGTCGTAGAAATACAAGCCCGTCACGGCCCAACTGGACTTGGGTGTCTGGGGCTTCTCCTCGATCGACAGGGCGCGCATTTGCTCGTCGAACTCGACCACCCCGTACCGTTCGGGATCGTTGACGTGATAGGCGAAGACCGTCGCCCCGTCCGGTCGGGCCATGGCGCTGGTGAACAGGTCGTTGATCCCGTGACCATAAAAGATGTTGTCGCCCAAGATCAAGGCCGACGGACTGTCGCCGACGAAGTCCGCGCCGATCACATAGGCCTGGGCTAGGCCCTCGGGGCTAGGTTGGACGGCGTACTGGATCTCCATGCCCCACTGCGAACCATCGCCAAGCAGGGCCTGGAAGCTAGGCACGTCGCGCGGAGTCGAGATGATCAGCACCTCGCGGATGCCGGCCAGCATTAGGGTCGACAGCGGATAGTAAATCATCGGCTTGTCATAAACCGGCATCAGTTGTTTCGAGGTGACCAGGGTCATCGGATGCAGTCGGGTGCCGGAACCTCCGGCCAGGATGATACCCTTCATGCGGCGGCCCTTTCGGCGTGTAACTCGTTGACGATCTCGGCGACTGCGGCCTGCCAGTGGCGAGGGACGACGCCGTAGTCGCGGGTCAGTTTGTCGGTCGACAGGCGCGAGTTGGTCGGGCGGCTCGCCGGAGTAGGGTATTCAGACGAGGGGATGCCCTCGACCGCAGCCGACGGCCCGCCGACCGCAGCACTCAGGACAAAGATTTCGGTCGCCAACTCAGCCCAGGTGGTCTCGCCCGCGTTGACAAACTGATACACGCCGGTCGGCGCATCGACGTCGGCGATCATTTTCAACGTGATGGTCTTCAGCGTCGCCGCGATATCGCGCGCCGAGGTTGGACAGCCGCGCTGATCGGCGACCACCCGCAGAACCGGCCGATCGGCGCCGAGCCGCAGCATAGTCTTGAGGAAGTTGGCGCGATGCACGCTCAGCACCCAGGCCGTCCGCAGCACGACAGAGCGCGGATTGCCGCTGCGCACCGCCAATTCGCCGGCCAGCTTGGACGCGCCGTAGACACCAAGAGGCCCGACTGGGTCGGTCTCGACATAGGCGCCGTCTTTGGCCCCGTCGAACACGTAGTCGGTCGATACCTGGATCAGCGGAATGCCCGCCTCTCGCGTGGCATCGGCTAGCACCGCCGGCCCTATGGCGTTGGCGGCGAAGGCCGCGGCGACCTCTGTCTCGGCCCTATCGACGGCGGTGTGGGCGCCTGAGTTGATCACGGCGACGAACGGAGTGGCGGTGAAGGCGGCCCGGACCGAGGCGGCGTTGCCCAAATCCAGCTCCGCACGCGTCGGCGCATGCAGCACGACGCCATCGGGCCAGTCGGCAGCCAGCAGTTCCAGCCCGACCTGCCCGGTGCCGCCGGTTATTAGGATGTGGATGGGATCAGCCATTGGCCTCGCCTAGGCGTTGGGTCGAATAGCGGGCGTCTAGAATGTCCTGCCACCAAGCCTGGTTCTCCAGATACCAGATCACGGTCTTCTCGATCCCTTGTTCGAAGGTGACCGATGGCTCCCAGCCCAGGTCGTCACGAATCTTTGACGCGTCAATAGCGTAGCGATGATCATGACCCGGGCGGTCGGTGACATAGGTAATCTGGTCGGCGTACTGGCCTTCCGCCTTGGGCCGCAGCCGGTCTAGGATCGAACAGATGGCGGTGACCACCTCAATGTTTGTGCGCTCGGAAGTGCCGCCGACATTATAGGTCTCGCCCGGCTCGCCCTTTTCGAACACGGCCTGCAAAGCGCGGGCGTGGTCATCGACGAACAGCCAGTCGCGCACGTTCGACCCGTCGCCGTAGACCGGCAGGGGCTCGCCATTCAGAGCACGGATGATGATCAGCGGGATCAGCTTCTCGGGGAAGTGATAGGGGCCATAGTTGTTCGAGCAGTTGGTCACCAGAACCGGGAGGCCGTAGGTATGGCCCCAAGCGCGCACCAGATGGTCCGACCCGGCCTTGGACGCCGAATAGGGCGAGCGCGGAGCATAGGGGGTGGTCTCGGTGAAGAAGCCGTCCTCGCCCAGGGATCCGAACACCTCGTCGGTCGAGATGTGATGGAAGCGGAAGCCGGCCTTCTTCGTCTCCGGCAGGCCGCGCCAGTAGCCAAGGGCCTGGTTCAGCATGACGAAGGTGCCGACCATATTGGTCTGGATGAAGGCGCCCGGCCCGTCGATCGACCGGTCGACATGGCTCTCCGCCGCCAGATGGGCGACCACTTCCGGTTGGAAGTCGTGCAGGGCCTTGGACACGGCGTCGGCGTCGCAGATGTCAGCCTGCACGAAGCTGTAGCGGTTGCTGGAAGCCACCGGCTCCAGCGAGCTCAGCACGCCCGCATAGGTCAGCTTGTCGAACACCAGAACCTCGTGATCGCTTTGTTCGATCAGGCGTCGCGCCAGGGCCGAGCCGATAAAACCGGCGCCGCCGGTGATCAGAATACGCATCAGATGTCTCTTGGTCCGAGTTCAGGTCAGGGCGTGGGCAGCGGTTCGAGCGGCCGGCCGTCGTATTCAAAGGGACTGTCAAACTCGGCCAGGGTGGGCAGAATCTTATCCTTGTCCGACAGAACCGCACCCGAGGGTGGCAGGGGCCAGTCGATGGCGATGGCGGGGTCGTTCCAGACGATGCCGCCGTCACAGTCCGGCGCATAGACATCTGTTACCTTGTAGGCGATCTCAACGTCCGGTTCGAGGGTGACAAAGCCGTGGGCGAAGCCCACCGGCACGAACAGTTGCTCTCCGCCTTCGGCTGTCAGTTTGGCGGCGACGTGTTGGCCATAGGTCGGAGAGCCGCGTCGAACGTCCACCGCATAGTCCATGATCGAACCACGCACGCAGCGCACCAACTTGGCTTGGGCGTGCGGCGGACGCTGGAAATGCAACCCGCGGATCGTGCCTTCGAAGGCCGAGAACGACTGGTTGTCCTGAACGAAGCGCGCGTCGATACCCGCCGCCTGCGCCGCAGCTTCCGAATAGGTCTCCATAAACCAACCACGTGCATCGCCGAAACGACGAGGGCGGAGAAGAACGACGCGACTCATATGCAGATTCCCCTTATGCCACAGTCCTATACCGCGACCTTTCTTTCCTGCCACGCGAAACCTATGACGCTGCAATTGTGACCCTCTTTCTCTATAGAAAGGGGGCGGTTGAATATGGGGCGCACGTGCAGCAGGGCTGGCTTGGATCTTGGCGTGGTTTCGCGAACTTTTGGTGTCGTCCGTCCGATTTGCGGCGTGAGGGCAATCGATTAAGAGATAACGGGCTTTGGAACGAAGCGGCGCGAGCCTATCGTTATTATCTCGCCAAACGCCCCCACGATCACGGCGTCCGGATTCAGTACGGAAATATGCTGAAGGAGGCTGGCCGGTTTCAAGAGGCGGACGCCGCATACGCCAGGGTGCAAGCTGAAAATCGCGACGTCGAGGTGCTCAAGATGCGCGGTTATCTTGCCCTTCGGATGGACGCGCCTTCACGTGCCGCCGATTATTTTTTGCAGGCTTGGCTCGAAAACCCAACGAAGAACAGCGCCTCGGATCTGTTTGAAGCCGCCTGCCTGCCGTACGTGTCCGATGCATTTAATCGCGCCGGCTTGGACCTGCCGTTGGGACGTATTGAAACGGGCGGCGGCCGCATGGTCGTCGGTTGGGTCCGCGTTTTCGATTCCGATGAACTTTGCGAGGTCGAGTTCGTCCAAGATGACGTGATGCTCGGGCGTGTGATCGTAGATATTCCGCGCCCCGAGATTGAGAGGGAGGGGTTGGCGCGCCTCAATTGTGGATTTGCTGCCGATGTAGGCAGTTTGGACAAGGTTCCAAACTGGGATGCTCCGATTGAAGTAAGGGTAGCGCGGCGGGGCGGCGATCTGATCGGTTCTCCGTTCCGCATCGAAATCCCGGATGCACTTCAGAAGTGGCTGCTGAGATCTGCTCCTCTTCCCGGGAAGGCTGCGGAGACGCCGCGTCTGACCTTTATAATGCCTGTCCACAATCCCGAACCGTCGTGGTTGGTTGAAGCGCTCTCAAGCGTGTGCAGTCAGGATCGAGGTGATTGGGAACTGGTCTGCATCGACGATGGATCGGAGCCTGAAGTGGCGAATATCCTCGATGAGTGGCGGGCGCGAGATTCAAGGATAAATTTGTGTCGCAACGAGAAGTCGCTTGGTGTGTCCGCCGCGACAAATAGAGGTCTGCAGGCGGCCAAGGGCGAAATTGTTGCGTTTGTAGATCATGATGATCGTGTTGAGCCGGAGGCCGCAAGGCGTATTATTGAGGCCTTCGATCTTGGAGCGGATGTTGTCTATTCTGATGAACTTCTGACGGAAGAAAATTCTAGTATAGTGCGAAGTGTTGAGCTTCGCGGAGCTTTTTCGCACGATTATTATCTATCTCATCCTTATTTCGTTCATCTTGTCGCTGTTAGGCGATCTATTGCAGTAGAAATTGGCGGTTTGGATGAAAATCTAAACATATCTACGGACATCGATTTTGTGTTGAGAGTTCTTGAGCGCTCTAAGAGTGTCTCTCATGTTCCTTCGCTTCTCTATCGATGGCGGGTCCATGGTAAGAGCCTGGGCCATGCAAAAAAGCCGCTAGTCATGCGAGAGACCGTAAGCGCCATTGAGCGGCACCTACGCCGCCTCGGGCTATCGGCTGAGGTTGGTGAGGGGGCGTCCTTCAATACATATAGTATTAAGTGGCCAAAATCGAAAGAGAGAACGCTAGCAGTGATGCCAACGCGTGATGGTATTGATTTTTTATCAAAGGCTATTGGAAGTGTTCTTAAAACGACTGGTGATGAGTTAGATATTGTAATAGTGGATAATAATTCTGTTAAAGAAGAAACTCTTTCTTATTTCTCAAATCTTCCCCCTAGAGTTAAGGTTGTTCGCCATGAAGGTGGATTTAATTTTTCTGCCATAAATAACCGCGCTGTTCGGTCGTGCGGAGATGGATACGGTAGAGTCCTTTTTCTAAATAATGATATAGAAAGTACTGAGAAGGGATGGCATGAGCGCCTTGCCGGCTTGGCGGACCGGTCCGATGTAGGGGTTGTGGGTGCCAGCCTCATGTATCCGGACTGGAGAGTCCAGCATGCTGGTGTTGTTCTTGGCCTGGGTGGCCCTGCCGAGCATGTTTTCAAGTTCGCTCAACTGCACCCAAATTCAACACAGAAGAATGTTGGGCCAGGATGTGCGTTCGCTGCCACGCGCGATGTTTCCGCAGTCACGGCAGCTTGTATGATGATGCGTCGATCTGTCTTTCTCGAAGTAGGCGGATTCGATGAGGCGCTGGTAGTCGGCTTTAACGATACGGATCTTTGTTTACGTGTCGGAGCGGCTGGCTATAAAATTTTGAATGATGGCGGTTGCTGGCTGGTTCACCATGAGTCTGCGACACGCAAGGTGACCAACCAAGTGCTGCATCCTGACGACGCCGCACGCTTTAGATCTCGTTGGGAGGCTTTGCTGCAAGCGGGCGATCCTTGGTATTCGCCTCTGGCCAGTCTGGATCCGTCCACGCTTGAGCATGCGTCGCTTGACCGTGAAATACCGCCACGCGTGTCTCGGGTCCGTCTTGTTGGAGACCGGCATGTCTGATTGGCGCGGGGGCGTGCGTCGGTATTTTCGCGAGCTGCGTAAGCCCAGGCCGGCGTCGGACAAGGCTTGGGCTCGACGTCTCCACTTGACTGCACGAGCCGAGCTCAAGGCCGGCAATCTCGCCCGGGATGCCGGGCGTTGGGAAGAGGCGGCGGGACATTATGCGGCGCATCTGCGTCTCAAGCCTGACGCCCATGCGATTCATGTTCAACACGGCAATATGTTGATGGAGCTCGGAGAGCTTCACCTGGCTGAAGCTGCTTTCCGTCTGTCTTTACAAGCGCATGAAACTGCAGGCGCCTATGTGCAGCTTGCAATAAATCTGTCTAGGCAGGGCCGCCGCGAGGTCGCGCTGCAAAGCCTTGCGCATGCGCACAGCCTTGAACCCCGCAGCTCTGAAGTTGCGACTGCGTTCGATATTTTGCGCAATCGTACGCAATGGCCAAGTCGTCGTGCTCTGGGGCTGGATAGCGCGGACGACTCGCAGTTGTCTTCCGAAAGGGCGCTGTGGCTGCTGCGAGACTATGACGTCTTTCGCCGACATGTTCCCACTCCGCCGGCTCCGGTGAAGTCCCCGGCCAATGTTCACGTGTGGATCGATGCGATGAACGCGGGGCCCGCAAAACTGAGGGTGACCATTCGATCGCTTCAACAGCAGGATCACCAAGACTGGCAGGCCACCATCTTTGGGGCTCCCGAGCTGATTGATCATCCGGTCGGCTCTCTGATCGTGGCGGACGAGAGGTTCTCCACAGGCGGCAGCATAATGTCCGAGGAGCGTATCTCGACGCCGCTGGTGTTACTGTCTGCCGGGCTGGCTTTGGATCCCAATGCGCTGTCCTGGCTAATCTTTGCGATCGAACGTACAAATTCTGATGTCGCCTATTCTGATCATGAGTACGGATTTTCCGACTGGCGTGACGGCCTGGCGCGGCGGGACCCGGTATTATTCGCCGAGGCCGACCCTATAGATCTCCAAACGACAGGCTACCCGCCTGAGATCGTCATTCTGGCGCCATCAACGACTCTCAGCGGCCTTGACGATGGCCTACTCGAGGTAAGGCGCAACCTTGTGCGGGACGCAACAACGAGGGGGGGGGCGGCTCATATTCCTCTTTTCTTGGGCGCGGTGATGGAAGTGCAAATTGAAGTCGATGCAACTCCAAAGGTTGTGGTTCCCTCGGCATGGAAATGCGCTGTCGTGGGAACGGATAATGAGGAAGCGGAACGCGGCCGAATTCAGGTGATCATCCCGACCCGAAACGAATCGGCGATGCTGTCTGCATGTGTGGAAAGCTTGCTAAGCAAGGCAGCCGACCCAGAAGACCTGTCCTTTATCATAATAGACAATCGCAGTGATGAGCCCGCTATGGGCGCTCTTTTGGAGAACTTAACTGGGCGAGGTCATGAAATATTGAAAATGGATGAGCCCTTTAACTGGGCGCGTTTCAATAATCATGCTGCACATGGACGAGACGGCGTCCTGTTATTTGCGAATAATGATCTTGAGATGTTGACCCAAGATTGGGACGCATTGTTGAAGGATCATTTGCGGCGTCAATGTGCTGGTGTGGTGGGGGCGAGGCTGGTTTATGCCGATCGCACAATCCAACATGGCGGAATCGCCTTTGGCGGCGGGGAGAGCGGGCTGACGCATGAAGGGGTGGGCGCGCCAAAAGAGGCGGTCGGCCCTCTGCAGCGTTGGATTCGTGCGCGTGGAGCTGCAGCGGTCACTGGCGCTTTTATGGCCGTATCTTCGGAGGTCTTCCAACGAGCCGGAGGGTTCAATGAGAGCCTAGCCGTCGCCTATAATGACGTCGATTTTTGTATGCGGGTCCGTGCGCTTGGATTGATGGCGATCTATGCGGGAGACATTGAAGCCATTCACTTCGAATCTCGATCGAGGGGCCGTAATGACACCCCCGTGAAAATCTCCTGGGACCTGCTTGAACGTCAGGAAATCTTCAAAGACTGGGGGCGCGAGCTCCTGCATGACCCAAGTCGAAATCCCAACTGGCGAGGTATGGACGCCAACCCGTTTCTTGGTCTGGCTCAGCCAAGCCTGCCTGAAATCCTGCGCCACATTGACCGCAGTGCGCGTCCCCGATCTTGGACGGTCACCGCCCCTTCATTTGGGTAGAGATGCGGTGAAGCCAAACGTCCCGATGGTCGCGTGTCGTTTCGGCAAGACACTAGTCCCCGCAGTGATCATCACGTCATAGATGACCCGCGTGACGTATTGGATCAACTCGAAGAACTTTCTTAGTTCCGCTGAATTTGTCCGGGGTACCTAGAGGATGTCATCGGGCTGAAGGATAAAATTGTTCGCCGTAAAGAAGCCGGAGGGGTCTGTCAGATTAAGTCTGGAAATGACGGGCACGCCTTTGCGTGTCTCAGGCGCGTTGGTGCCGATTGATCGTGCGATGTTCACGCATTCGAGCCGGAAGAAAAAAAGAGCGCGCATCGACGCTGTTGGTGTTCAGTCCGCCTAGGCGCTGAACGCGGCAGTCAAGGTTACGTAACCTGTGGGCATTTCTGAAAGCGTAACAGCTCCGAAAGCCTCGAAGCTGCTGTAACGTCGCGGCTGGGCCGCCAAATTGATCTGATCCCCCGCTTAAGTATGATGTTTTCGCGAGGGTCGCTGTAGATGGCCTTCAAAGGCGTCGCACACGTCTGGCCATCTGAAATTAGGTGGATAATGGCGTTCTCGGGCAGACCCTGAACGCCGCCTGCTTCGGCTAGTATGTCCAGTATGTTGCTGACACCGTAGATCAACTGGACGCGCCCGGGGGTGGCCAAGTGACCCAAAACCGTCACGCCATTGGTGGGCCACGGCGCCAGAGACACGACCACCTGAGGGCTCACGACTTTGCCTCGAAGCGCCGAAAGAATTTCCCTTTCGGACTGCTGTGCCGACACGCGCCGCGAGGCGCACCTACCCTGCGAATGGCAGGGTGATGTTGCCGTCTTGAGCAACGACGAATGGAGGCAGTCCTGCTGTCGCAACCGCTGTAGCGCCCGCGGCTTAAGCTCCGCCTACACCGCCACCGAAAAGAGCGCCGTCCGGCTAAAAATCGCCATGCTGACGGCGTCGCGTACGGTTAGAAAAAATGCGACGAGTGATCATGACTTTCGCAGCTTGTGGCGAGACGAATCTGTTCGAGAAGGCTGGGCTGGAGTCGAAGACGCTGGCCGTCCGAAATTGGAATGGATCTAGGATCCGTGGTTGACCTGTGGGGCCTGTTCGGCGGCGAGATAAAGGTCGCGTTCCGCCTCCCACAGATCCCCGTAATCAACGCCTTGCCACTGTTCAAACCAAGGACCACCGTTTGTGTAGTGTATGGCGGCGGGCGTTTTGGAGAGGGGCTCGTATTCGCCGACTAGGAAGTTCCATTCTAAATCCAATCCGCCGATGTCCCGATCGTTCGAGATCCATTCAAACCGATGGAGAAAAGCGGGCGCGGCGTCGTTGACCGTGTCTGGCCGAAGGTCACGCACACTTTTGTGGCGACCATTAAACGCCATGAATGACGACCAATTCTTGCGCGGATAGACGGTTTGAGCCTTGCCGTCCATTTTTATCTGGTGGCTCGGTTCGTAGGTGTGCTGGACCACGTACAGGGCCTTCTCGTTGTCCAGTTGATCGATCAGATCGTTGATGTCCTGAGTGAACAGGAAGTCGCAATCGACGAAAACAGACCATTGGTCGTAGGCGGCGAGGTAAGGCGTCAGAAATCGGGTCAAAGAAAATTCGGTCGAGGCCGTCGCGTCCGGAGCGCGATTGTACAGGCCGACTTCGCGCAGCGTCGGCTGCCGTAAGGGGGTCACCTCAATAGGACGTTTGGCGTGCCGTAGAAGGGAGTGGCGGCACACCTGCCAAGCGATATCTTCGCGCGAATCGTAGCCGACAAAAATCTTGAGGGGACGAACGGCGTCGAACATCAGCAGGCTCCTGGTTACCTTCTGCCCAAACTATAGGCCATGGGCATGATGGTCGAGCCTGATATTCACCGGCGCCGCGGGTGATGTGCCGATTTTGCGGCACTTGATCGATGAGGATGTTGGAGGTTCCAACAATGATAAGCTTCTAGGGGTTTTGGGGAGGCGTTTGCAGCCTCTAAAATTATCACACTAGGTAAAGGCGAGTCGCTGGTTGTCTCGCGGTTATGCCGTCAGCGGTGCTCTCTAGTCTGTCTAGGCACAGGAAAGCGTATCGTTGATTTCCAGAAACGATGGGTGAATGTCCTTTTGGCTCGGCATCGCGGCCATGGCAAAATCGAGTGCGGTTTTTGCATGATTTTCGCATTAAGAGGAAAGTTGAGGTCGAAAGAATCGACCGCTAGAGCCGATCAATGACCGACAGTTGCGATCTTTTAATTTTAGGTGACAGCCACACCACTGCCATAGCTCGTGACGTGACCCCCTGAAACTCCTCCAGGAATAGCTAGAGTCCGCCCCTCGAAAGGACGGACAGAATGAAGCGATCACGGTTCACGGAAGAGCAGATCATCGGAATCTTGCGCGAGCAGGAGGCCGGTGTCCCGGTGGCGGACCTGTGCAGGAAGCACGGGCTGAGCTCGCCGACCTTCTACAAGTGGAAGGCCAAGTATGGCGGCATGGACGTGTCGGAGGCCCGTCGTCTGAAAGCGCTGGAAGACGAGAACGCCAAGCTGAAACGGATGCTGGCGGACTCGATGCTGGACAACGTCGCGCTGAAGGATCTGCTGGGAAAAAAGTGGTGACGCCCGCTGCGCATCGAGAGGCGGCGGCGCACCTGCAGTCGGCCTACGAGATGAGCGAACGGCGGGCCTGCCGGGTGCTGGGCATTGATCGGACGAGCGTGCGCTATCAGGCGACACGACCGGACGATGGCACCCTGCGCGATCGGCTGAAGGCCCTGGCCCAGGAGCGTCGGCGGTTCGGCTATCGTCGTCTGCACGTGATGCTCCGGCGCGAGGGCCATGCGGTCAACAAGAAGCGGGTCCAGCGGATCTACCGCGAGGAAAAGCTGACGGTGCGTCGGCGCGGCGGGCGCAAACGCGCGATGGGCACAAGGCGGCCGCTGGAGATTCCTCTGGTCGCGAACCAGCGCTGGTCGCTGGACTTCGTGTCCGATCAGATGACCGACGGGCGGCGCTTCCGCATCCTGACGGTGATCGACAACTGCACACGTGAGTGCCTCGGACTCGTCGCCGACACCTCGCTGTCGGGCCGGCGGGTGGCGCGCGAACTGGACGCCATCATCCTGCGACGCGGGCGCCCCGAGACGATCATCAGCGACAACGGCACGGAATATACGTCCAACGCCATCCTGGCCTGGGCCGACGGCACCGGCGTGGGCTGGCATTACATCGCGCCGGGCAAGCCCCAGCAGAACGGCTTCAACGAGAGCTTCAATGGCCGCCTGCGCGACGAACTGCTGAACGAGACGCTGTTCCGGTCCCTGCCGCACGCCCGTGCCGTGCTCGAAACCTGGCGGCGCGACTACAACGAAACCCGGCCGCACTCGAAGCTGGGATGGCTGACGCCGCAGGCTTACGCAGATGCGCTCAACGGACAGATCGGCCGGTCCGCTGCGCTGGTTGAAGGCTGCGCTGACCGGCCTCTTGCCAACCCCACCAACCCCAGTTCAGATCAGCAAAGGACTCTCGTTATGGCTGGATGAGAAACGGGGGTCACGTCACTCGAGCATTCAAGACCCGAGGCGGCCTGATCGCCGGCCGCCACGTATTCGTCAGCCGGTATCAAACGTCCAAGGGTGAAACCCTAATTGAGGGCATCCTGCACGATGATGGCGTAGCGATGTTTGCAGACGCAGGCAAAAATGGCGTTCTAGTCTCAACTTTGGGGGGTAATCAGTTCAACGCATTCGGGATGATACAGCACCCGGTGCCCTTCGATTTCTACGACCCAGATATCCCAACGAAAAGCCTATTGCCTGACGCCGCAGTTGTTCCCGTGCGTGCCGTCGAAGCGACTTTTCGGCGCCTAATGGGGGTGCGTGATATTGACCTCTTAAAGAGGTACCGTAAGGCCGGAGCAGGTCGCGTCTTCGCGCTTGCTCCGCCCCCTCCGAAAGAAGATGACGAGTTTGTCAGGACTCGATCTGAAAGTCTTTTTCGGGCTAACGGCATTGAAGAGGCTGGGGTGACGCCTGCTATCGTTCGCCTGAAGCTTTGGGCTGTTCAAGTGCGTTTGATGCGCGAGATGTTCACCCCGCTCAAGGTTGAGGTGATCGCCCCCCATCTGAAGCTCTAACCTCAGTTGGCTTTCTCGCCCCAGAATTTTACGGCAAGGACGCCACCCACGCGAACAAGGAATACGGGGATATGGTTCTCGACCTGCTCGATAGGGTGCTGCCTAGAAGCGTGCAAGCATGAGTGTGCATCCATATAAAAACCTCCCAGACAAGGCCTTTTGGAAACGATCCGTCGGATCGGTCGCGCCTGGCGATATCGATCCTGTCGGGCGCTTCGATCTTATAATCATGCCCGAAACCAAGGTCGCCACCGCAGGGAGTTGTTTTGCTCAACACATCGCGCGGCACCTAAAGGCTAGCGGATTTTCCTACTATGTAGCCGAGAAGGCTCATCCGATTATTCCTGCGGATGTGGCATCCAGTCAAAATTACGGCCTGTTCTCGGCCCGATACGGTAACATTTATACCGCCCGTCAACTCCTTCAGTTGATTCAGAGGTCAACTGGATCGTTCACGCCGAGCGATGACGTATGGACCGCCAACGATGGCTCCTTCATCGACCCGTTCAGGCCGTCAACTCAGCCTGGCGGCTACATCTCGAAAGTCGAAATGCTGGCCGATCGTGACCAGCACCTGCGCATTGTGCGTGAGATGTTCGAGAATCTGGATGTTTTCGTCTTCACCCTTGGCTTGACTGAAGGTTGGGTATCAAAGGCAGATGGCGCAGCCTATCCCATCGCGCCAGGCGTCGAGGGCGGCGTGTTCAATCCCGATCTATACGCCTTCAAGAATTATGACGTTAATGAAGTTCTAGGTGATATGAACGCATTCCTCGATCACCTACGCCTGCTCAATCCCGCCGCAGAAGTGATCCTTACCGTCTCTCCAGTCCCACTGGCTGCGACAGCTGAGCCGGACCAGCACGTACTTTCAGCGACCACCTACTCCAAGTCGGTTTTACGCGTTGTGGCGGAGATGCTGGCCAAACAACACCGCCATGTGCACTATTTCCCCTCATTCGAGATCATCACCGGCATGGCGTCTCGCGGGGCCTACTACGCTCATGATTTGCGCAATGTAACGGAAGAAGGCGTCTCACATGTCATGAGAATCTTCCTGAGTCATGCAACTGCAACGGAAACTGCTAGGCCTTCGCAAAAAGACAAGGTTGCTCTGCCGGGGGATTTTGTTGAACTCTCCAGTAAGATTGCCGAGGCGTTGTGTGACGAGGAAAAGCTGGACGCCTGACCCGGGTTCAGGATCTGAGCTGTTATCCAGCAGAGACATGAGCTTTACTTCTCGGCGTGTTCAGGCTCGCGGTATAAGCTGCATGGGAAGGGGTCGATCTAGGACTGTGGTCGGGTGTGGTTGTGGTCGCCCGTCCATGCCGCCAACCCGCTGCGGCGACGGGCGACGGGCGACGGGCGACGGTGCATGGTCATGTTCTCCTCTGAACGGGGTGTGGACGCGGTTCTTGATCGACGCCCTGCCTCCCGCTTTTGAGCAGCGCGAACAAGCCGCGATCACCGAACCCCCGTCGCCTGGCCACCGGTTCCCACAGGGGTTCGCGTGAGGCCATGTCCGAGGGTGTCGCACCACTTTGCGGTCTGCCGTCAGGATGGAACAGACCTGCCGCTCGCTGATCCTGAGCGCTGTCTGAATCCGAGCGACGCTTCGCAGGCCACGTCGTTAACTGCTGAGAATTCTAACTATCGTGCTCCGCCTTGGCCCATTGAGCGAGGAGGCTCGCGCCTTTGGCGAAATCCGTCTGGGGAGACCAGCCGAGGTTTGCCTTGGCGGCGGAGATGTCCGCGATTGCATGGCGAATATCGCCTGCACGAAATTCGCCGGTGATCTCCGGAGACGTGGTGTTCCCAAGCGCCTCGAGAATGCTTTCGGCGGCAAACCGGATCGAGATGCGCTCGCCGGAGCCGATATTGAAAACCCGGTTCGCCGCCTCCGCGCTGACACATCCCAAGACGAAGGCCTCGACGACATCGTCGACAAAAACGAAGTCGCGATAGATTTCTCCATCTTCGAATATGCGCAGCGTTCTGCCTTCCAGGACCTGCTGGCAGAAGATGGAGAGGACGCCGGTGTAAGGATTTCGAAGCGACTGGCCTGGCCCGTACACGTTCTGCAATCGCAGACGCACGGTTTCCCAAGGCGCCGGTGTTTGTTGCAGCAGATATTCCTGCATCAATTTACTCGAGCCATACACCGAGCCGGGGCGAAGGGGGCAGTCTTCCGGAGTGGGGATGGGTGTAAGCCGGTCGCCCAATTCGTCGAAGAGGTCAAACTCTCCTCCCGCCATTGCTGCGGAATCACGCGGTTGGGGGACGACAAGCTCGCCCTTCTTGTTCTGATAGGCTCCTTCACCGTAAGCAGCGCGGGTCGCGGCTAAGACGATCCGACGCGGAGGTGCAGGAAGTCGTTTGAGGCTCTCGAGCAGATAGGTCGTGCCCATGACGTTGACGTTGCAATAACGCGCCGGTTCGTCTGCGGACTGGCCGGTGCCTGTTTCGGCCGCCAGATGGATCACGATGTCCGGGCGAGATGCTTGAAGCGCATCATCAAGCGCCGCGCGATCACAAACGTCGCCGACCACGAGGTCGCACGCCGTAAAGGGCGCAGGATTTTCGCCGTGTACCTGAGGGTGGAGGTTGTCGAACGCCGTTACCGAGGCGCCGGCCTGCGTCAAACGCTTGCAAAGACGAGATCCGATGAAGCCGGCTCCGCCGGTCACGAATATTCTGAGATCAGAGAGGTTCAACAAAAGTCCTTTCGCGATCCTCGTCGCGCTGTTTCGTGCGGAGCGATTCTGCCTGCTTGAGAACCGATTTTACTTGGGCCATCAGCCGGTGTGATGTGTAGCGGTCAGCAAGCCGAGTTTCGGCTTTCCGGAGCGTGGAAGTGTGGAGATCATGATCCGTGATGAGTGAGCGGATTGAAGAAGCCCACTCCTCCTTCCGTGACGCCAACAATCCGGCGCCGCCAGCGCATGCAGACGCATAGACAGGAAGATCGGAGGCCACGGTGGCTATGCCGGCCGATGCATACTCGACCCATTTGGTGTCCGCTTTGCACCGGTTGAAGCTGGAATCTTGAAGGGGCGCCAAGCCAACGGTCCAGCCCAGAGACGCCAGCTTCTCGAGAAATCCAGTGTAATCGCCAACACCTTCATGGTGGCGGACGCGAGGCCCAAAAACTTCCAGACCCTTTGGCGGGCGAATGCTGCCAAAAGTTTCAAATCTCAGGTCAGGGAACTCGCCCATCAGATCGTAAATCACCGGCAGCACCATGTCCAGGTCGGCGCTGTGTCCGCCGGTTCCCATGTAGCCAATCACTTGGGGGATGTTCGGGCGAGGGCGATCAATGAGGCCTGGCGAAGCGCAGTAGATGTCGCCTGCAACGATGGGGGTGCTTATTCCGTGCTCCCCAAGCACTCGCTTGAGTTCGGGCGTTGAGGCATAAATTAAATCTGACGCTTCCATCGCGAACCTCAGTGCGGATAGGCGTTCCGGTGCGTTGTAGCGTGCGTATTTGGCCGGCCCCAAGGTATGGGGTACGTTCAGCAGGTCATCATCAATGTGGAAAATGACAGGAATGCCCTTTCGCCGCGCGCCGGCGATCAAGGAGGTTCCATTGTCGCCCGTATAACGGGAGAGCACCATCCATGATGCATTGGACCGTTCCAGCAAGGCATCGACTGCATGCCCGTCCGCCCAATCGGCCGAGTCGCTTACCATGGTCAGGTGGTGATCGTCGGATAGAGAGACTGGGCGCTCGAAGCTTATGACCTGGGTCGCGGAGACAGGATCCGCCACGACCAGAATGTTCTGCCTCGTTGTCGGTACGACTGGTGAAACGCCGATATTGAGCAAGGCGCGGAAGCGTCGCGCTACGTCTTCGCTCTCGCAGGGCAGATCGATTTCGCGAAGAAACGCCTCTTGGCGTTTCAGCAGAGCGCTTCGTTCATGCAAAGCTTTCTGGCGGAACTCGAGGACGTCGCCTGGGAGGCTGACCGCAGGCAGGCCGCGGTAGGCGTCCACGTCCATTATCCCGTCCGGATCTCGCCATACCGCGACAGGAATGCCTGCGGCGATCATGTCGATCAGAACGGATGAAGGCGGCGATATTCCATAGAGGAAAGAAGACAGATCCAGCCGATAGATGGGCTGATCCGCAATCTGGAAATCCAGACCGGTTGCCCCCAGGGAAAAACCACGCTTGCCGCCGGGGTGGGGGCGCAGGGCAATGGTCTTTCCAGCGGCGTTAAGCGCGCTGACGAACCCCACGAACATTTCCATGAAGGAGTCGCGCGACTTGCCGGACGAGTTGAAGCGAACTGAATGAAGGTTCTCGCAAATCAGACCTTCCGCCATGACGGGGGTGCGGACATCTCGCGAGGGGAGAAAGGCGGTGGGCCCGCTTTGATAATACTTCGGCCTCTGGCTTGCGGCCATGGAGTGCTGCTTATCGAGCGGCGTCCATCCGGCCACGATATCTGCGGCAAAGCGCACGCCTTGACCATGAGCGGCATTGTGGTCGCGGTTCTGAAGGAACCCTACGCACTCATAGCCATGCTGGAGTGTTATGCAGACATAGGTCGAAGGAGCCGCACGCATGACGTCATGCGTTTCCGAATGCGCTGAAAGGTTCGATTCGCTCGCCGCAATTATGAGACCCTCTCCGCCATAGAGCGGGATCACGGCATCAAACGGCGTTGCATAGAGTTTCACGCTGCCGTGCGTCTCCTGGCGCAGCGTCACCAGTTCCTTCTGCCAGAGCCCGGAGCGGTCGCGACCGCCGAACTTCTCGGAAACAAGGAACAGGATCTCATCGTCGCGCTCAGCCGCTGCCATCAGCGCAAGGGGCCGTAGGATGTTCACGTCCTGCAGAAGGTTGATCAGGAAAACGAGGCGGCGTTTCATTGAGCCTTCTCCTGCCAAAGAAGTGCTGTGAATGCGGCGTCGCCTTCGGATACCATAACGTCGATGGAGGGCGCCAAGCGCTTACAAATCTCCGTCATTTTAGCCATGACGGCCTTGTAGCCCGGCAGTGCAGACGTGATCCTCTCGAGAGGGTGGGGCCTCAACAGATCGATCTCTGTTTCGCTGGCCAAAGCGGACAAAGGAATGCGGCATATGATTTCGTCACGCCTTTCAAGCGTGTGAAACGTAAGAAAGGCGCGAAATTCGTCTTTCAGATGAGGGAGAAGCCGCTCAGAGAAATTGATCGCTGAAAGTCCCTGCTCTCCCTCGATCCACAGGTCGTAACGAGGTCCAGGTCGACTGAATGGTCCGGCGATTGAGAAATGCCCAAGCTTTTGTATCGATCGATGGCAATCGTTGGGGCTGCTGATGCCATGTAATACGCCGAGCGGTGACAAGGGGGCGGAGGTGTCGGAAAGTGTCGGCTTGAGCGCCAGCAGGGATGACAGGAAGGTGGCGAGCTGTGCGGCCTCGATGGCCGGGTTGCCGAGTTGCGTCATGCGTTTCGCAAGCTCCGGAATGACCTGCGGCCTCATGCGCAACTCGCCTCTGCCAAGGTCGCTCACAAGTGCTTTCGAACTTTCGTAGATGAAGTCGTTAAGAGCTTCGTAAAGAGGGTAGCCCGTCGACAGAATCTGGGCCCCGGCGGTGAGCGCCGTCAGGGCCCGGTTCATGGATTTTGCGATACTGAAAGGCTGTGCATTGACGGGGATGAAGGCGATCAAAGCCCCGTCAAGAAGTTGGTGTTCTTTTGCTTCGCTCCACTCTTGGACCGAAACGGTGGCGGGAAGAGAGTTAATTCTCTCGAAGCCGGCAGCGGTCAGGCTGCGGCGGTTCGTCAATACGGTGACATCGACGACATGGGTGCCGGCGAGTTGGCCGATGGCTTCCCCAAACGCATCAAGGTCGCGCAAGCCAACAGGAAAGCGTGGATTGTCTCCCTGACCAAACCATGCAACGCGAAGGTGCTTTGACTCAGCGGCATGCTGGAATTTGCGCCCAAGCTTGGCTGCCAGGTCGTTCATCTCTGTGATGATGAAGGGGTCATTCATCACATGACTGGGCTTGCCAGGCCAGAAATGGGCGGCAACCCCCGCCATTGTGGGGGTAGAGCAAAGGGCAAAATCGACTGAGGCGTTTATTGCACTCATCCAACTGCGTTGTTGGAGTAGGCGACTATCCAGTATTTGAGAAAAATTATCGTCGAAAAGGTCAGTTCCGACGATTTTTCCGGCAGAATGTATGATCTTTGCGGTGGATAATCCTCGCGTATCATAACATTTGCTTAGGATGAATGTGTCGAACTCTCCAGTATGCTTCGATTTGAACTCTTCTATTGGGAGTAGCGTCAGGGAGTGGCCTAGGGCCTGCAGCATTTTTTCAATGCGAAGATAACGTATCCGAGATCCTGCGCTTGATCTATATTTTACTGATGGGGTGAGGACGCAAATCTTCATCAGGACAGACTCTTCAACACCGATAGGCCCGAGAGCAGGCGCACCCATTCTGTTGCGGGGCGAGTATCGCTGTAAATCGGGTCGATCGACTGGTTGAACGTCTTCTGTTCAGGCGCCAAAGCAGTGATGGCGGTCGTGCAAACATTGAGTTCGCCATTCATGATCGCTTGAAGGCCAAAGGCGATATCTTCATCGCCAGGTTTCGATCTGTGGACCGGGAACCCGCCGGCCGCGTCCCATGAGGATTTCTTGTAAGCGGTGAGGCGTCGACGGTTGGCGGCCACGGAGAAGGTCGAGAGGGGAAGGGCCGACGCGGCAAGCGGCTCGCAGAAGGTCAGGGTCGGCGTTCCTGAAAAGCTCATCTGCATCGGAAATACGCCCGCGCTGAAGAAACGGAGCATTCTGTCGCCGCGGCCGATGGAGGCTTGCACGATGGCGCAGGAGGCTGTCGCGATGTTGTCGAGCGTTACGAGAGAGGCCAGCCCCGCTAAGGTGCGGACATCGTGCAGCATCATGCCGATCTCAAGTGTGAGGAACAGCGGCGTCTGAACTTTCTCGGCGGCCATGTTGATGCTGTGCGCGACGGTTCTGCCGGCCTCGATCACCAAAAGGTCTGGGAAGATCGCCTGAAGCGGCTCCGGCACGCTGTCGATCGAGGGCGCCGCTATGATGACGCTGACTTCAACCTCTTGCTGAGCCCGAAGGGCTTCCATCGTAAGTCGCAGGCTTTCCATGTCCGTGTCCGTCTCCACCACCAGGATCGCGGTGACGATGTGAGGCAGTGGAGATGTGTCCGAGAACAGGGCGCCCGGCGCGTCGGGCGAGATCGGGAACAGCAAGGTGGCGTCCTCGGCCGTTTCGTTCTCCATGAAGCGAATCGTCAGTGCGCCCGAATGAGGGGGCGAAACAAGGTCCGTCTCGGGGTCGATAGGTGACAGGCGCGCCAGGGAGGAGGGGCCGTGTATCGGCTGCGCCTCAGCAGGAACTTCGATATCCCCCGGATCTATCATCCAGCGCGGCTTGCCGCGTATCACATCTGCGATCAAAAACGCCCCATGATCGGCTGGCGTCGAAATCAGTGCGCCGATAGTCGGTAATTGGTCGTGGCCAATTTCCAATGTGCGCCCCTTCGGTCGAGGAGTCGGCGTTGCGGGTTGGGAAGGTAGGCTGATTTTACCGTTGTCAGTGGTCGTCAGCTCGATGCCCAGCACGCCTCGGGCCCAGTCCGAAAAGGCCTGCGTCAGGACACGCTCGCCGCCCAAGGCGTATGCGGTGTCGATCTTGATGGTTGAGATCATGGTCGTGGGATGAACTTTCGCCAACTGACGATCGGCCAAGCTCTGGTTCAACCCGCTGAGCGTCTCTGTGACGGAGGCAAGCTCGGCGTGGTGATCCCCATTTCTGGCCAGTGACGGATAGGCGATGACTTGTGCGTCGATCCAGGCTCCGTCGCCGTCATCCAGTATGATCAAGAGCGGACTATAGGGGTTCGCAAGACGGACGTCGGCGATCCCGAGGATATCGATGGCTACCGATTGCTCGGAAAGCAGGCGGAGTTCGCCAACGGTCATGTCCCATTGGAAGGCGCGGAGAGCGACATTTGAGGGAGAGGTTGACGTCAATCTTAGCCGAAGATCAAAGCGAGTGACGAACCACGCGTCCGAGATCGGGTGAGAAGACTGGAGGGATAGTGTCGCCTTTTGATGTATTTGCGGTCGCCGGCCTCGGCTTAAATATTCAAACGTCCGTAACAAGTCTTCGGACTGCTGCTCTAAGTCTGAGGTAGTCGGAAGAAAGCCGATGGCGACGCCGCCTAGCGTTCGCAAATTATCAGTCGCAAACTCAGCAATTTTGCGCCACGGCCACGGTTGAGCCGTAGGGGAACGGGAGGTGATGGCTTTGGCCGGCGTTTGATCCTGGCGAGCGGAAGGCGGCGTATGTCTTCGCGAATTCGATCCACTGGCCGGCGTTATCTTCCTGCCTTCGTTTTGGCCGTGTCTAATAAAGTGCAGGAGCGGATTGGCCTGAGCTTCCGCAACATCGGGGTTCTGCGCAAGGTAGGCAGCGGCATCGAATTGAGGGCCGGGGTTTTTTCCCTGTTTCCAGCCGTGATCGAGATAGTGGGCGGCGACGTTGTGATTGCCCTTGGGTAGGCCTGGAACCTGTGCTCGATACCAGGCGGAATCGAACAGGGGCGTGGACAGCAACTCCATCACGTCCTTGCGACGTTCAACGAGCATGGCGTTGGCAGGGGGAGCGGGCTTGTGACCTTTCGCGCGCCCCTGCGTGACGAAATGAATCAGGGGATTGAGGCCTGACTTCGATATCCCTGCGTCCTGGCTCACATACCAGCGAGTATCGAAGTCGGGGCCCGGCGATCGCCCCTCGCTGCCGCCGTGGTGAAGGAAATGCTCGAGCGGCGCGGCCTTGGCCTCGCGGACATCGCGATATTTGGCGAGGTACCACTCCGCATCGAAGAGGCCGCTGGCCAGTATCATGGCCATGGCTTCGCGTTCGTTCTTCGGGGGGGATTGAGGTTTTTCCGCATGGCGCTTGAGCAGTCGGTTGGCCCAGGCCTTGAGGCGTCTCTTGATCGACCGCCTTGATGCGGCGGGTTTGGATGCTGACTTGGCGAGAGGGCGCTGCGCGGTGGAGGGGGGCCGTGGAGCGTCGCCGACTGCGATTGACTGATCCGTCGTCCGCGCGGACGCCTTTTCGATCCTCAGTTGGTTTTCAGCCGTACTCAGCTTCGCGGCCAGCGAGGTCAGTTCCCGCCCGAAATTGAGCGCCTCCTTCCGGCGGGTCTCCACTTCTTCGTTTACAGCGCGCAGGCGTTCGTCGCCCCGGGTCGCCTGTTCCCGCGCATAAGACAAGGCGGCGCGTTCGGACGCCAGGGTAACGCGCAGTTCCGCTACATCTTCGCTGAGGCGATCCGCACGGGCGATCCGGTCGGCCAGTTGGTGCTGCAGGTCCAAAATGCTCGAGACTTCACGTTCGGTGATTTCGCTGGACGAGCCCAATTTCTTGTCGTTGCCCATGAATTTCGTCTACGTCTTTCAGCGTGTGGTGGTGCTGGAGGCACTACTAAAGAATGGCTTAAGTGTGTAAACCCTGCAGGTCGCCCTGCAGCAACCTGAGACGACCTTTGCCTGCTTCCGGATCCTTTGCCGCCCCCCTGCCTCTGCCGATCTATCCAGAACGTAAGGCCTTCCACGGCCCGGGCGAATGGACCTTCATTACGCCTCGGGATTCAAAAGGTTGGATACTGGATGCGATATGTCGAGAGATCGGCGGTCGACAAGAGGGGGCTTGGGAAGTTTTCTATGGGTTAAGTTCTATACCTGAGGCGAGGAATTATTTCTTTTCTCATTACTGGAACTATTTGGATGCAATAAAGAAGCATCCTCATATTTCGGATGGAAATGTCCTTGTATGGTACACGCATCCGCGGGATATTCCGTACAGTATTGATGAGCAAGTGGTTGGGTTTAATAAAGCCCACAAGGTGCTGTTTACCTGCAGTGAGTATAGGGATCTTTGGTTGGGGCGAGGGGTGAGGCCTGAGAAGGCCGTCGTGATCCTCGGCGGTGCTGACCCGCATTTGTTCTTGGGACATGAGAGAAGGGGCGGGAATGTCGTCGGGCTTTCCGCGTCCTTCTACGAGCGGAAAAATCCAGACGCCTTACTTGAAGTCGTTTCGAGAATGCCGGAGCGCGACTTCGCCCTTGTCGGCCGGAAGTGGGAGGAATATTCGCGATTTTCAGAGCTTAAGGCGCTGAAAAATTTCACATATATTCAAGCTACATACGAGCAGTATCCAAGCCTTTATCGCGAGTTCGATGTCTTCCTCTCCATGGCCATGCTGGAAGGGGGGCCGATCCCTCTGATCGAGGCCATGATGGAGAACGTTGTTCCTGTCGCCAGCCGAACTGGTTTCGCGCCTGATCTTATCGATCACGGCGTTAACGGATATCTGTTCCCCGTGGGGGCAGGCGCCGATGTCGTTGCGCCGTTGATCGACGCCGCATTCTCGAACCGTGCCGATATCAGGCGCACCGTCCTTCCCTATAGCTGGGATGAGTTCGCTCTTGCGATCCACGCCCTTTGCGAAAAGCATGATGCGGCTGCCTCTGCTGCAGGGGGGGCTGAGCTGTCTCGACGGGACGCGAGCCCGGCCAACGCACGTGAGTTTCCTGCGCCAGACCAAGGCGATGTAGAAAAGGTGCGGCGGTTTTCGAAGCTGAGCCAAATTGAGCGAAATTCGGAAGCGCGCTTGGCCGCCGCCCTTTCTCGTGTCGAGCCTACAGGGGCGAAACAGGTCGTGGTCGTGACCGGAGCGTCGTCATTGCAAGACATAGGCAGGACGCCGGCCCTGTCTCAACTCGCTGAGGTCGGTTTGGACCTGGACCTGCTTGTCGCGACCGGCAACCAAAAGTCGGCGAGTTTGTTTGAACGCGATTTGCGGTTCTCAGCGCTGGACGGTCTTGTCGAGGTATCGGCCGCCGACGTGGAGGCTTGCATCGCCAAGGTCGTCGACTATGGCCCTGTGGCCGTGATTGCGTCTGGCGCGGAGCTGTCGCCAGAAACTGCGTCCAAGGCCCTAGCCTTGGTTGAGGCTTGGCACGCGGGTGATCATCTCTTGGAGCATGATTGCGCGCGGCTGAGAATTCCTGCTCGTTCGGCTCATCCAAAACCGAGGTTAGGGCCAATTGTGCGCGAAATAGCTCCCGTCTTGCGGTTGGAGGCCGGGGGGGGGCTTAGGATCGCTGTTGATGGTCCCGCTGGGCCGCGCACAATCGTGCGTAGGAGCGGGGGGAGGCGAGGGCGCGTTCTTGAACTCCCTACGCCGTTGGATCTTGTAAAAAATACGCCCTCTCGCCTCCGTTGGGCTGCGGGGGATGAAAGTTCGATGTTATTTTCAGGGGTTGCCGGAAATCTAGCCCCCGATATGGTGCGAGCCTATCTGAACAGGGGAGGGGCGGGCAATCCCATTGTCGAGGCGTTCGCCAACGCTATCGGCGCCCAAATTTCCCACGCAGAAGACCAAGCGGACGATGACGCCATTGGCGTGTCTGTTGTTTGGGGGGTTCTAAGAGGTAGTGACAAGGTCATCGCGCGCGCTCGGCGGGATGGAAAGCCTTTCTACTATATCGACCATGCGTATTTTGGGCGTGGGCACGGGCTGAACTACCGGATTTCGCGCGATTCTTATGATGCCGGACCGGTTCGAGTATGTCCGCCGGACCGTCTCGAAGCTCTTGGCGTTCAACCGAGATCATGGCGCAGCGGGGGAGATACTATTCTTGTGTGCCCGCCTACACAGTTCTTCTGCGATGCTCATGGCTGCGCTGATTGGCTTCAGCAGACGATGAGAGAGATTCGGCACGCCACGGACCGACCGATCGAGGTCCGGGCTAAACCAGTAGCCGGCCAACCGGTCGAGCCGCTTGATAATGCCTTCGAACGCGCTTGGGCAATAGTCACTCATTCATCGAATGTCGCCGTGGAGGCTGTCGTAGCCGGCGTGCCCGTTTTCGTTTCGGAGGCAAGTGCTGCGGCGCCAGTTGGAGAAACCGATCTCTCGAGAATTGAGGTGCCGCGTCGTCCGGATCGGAGCGCTTGGTTGGCCCATTTGGCCTATAATCAGTTCTCGGCAGCTGAGATCGGGGATGGTCGTGCGTGGCGGCTGCTTCTTGAAAACGAATCCAGGGAGCTTCACCGTTGAATGCGAAAGGCGAGTTTCTGCTTATCGGCGTGTCGGCCTGCGCGGCCGATAATGAATCGATGGCTCGACGATTGACCGAAACGGCATCGAGGGTGAATGGCGAGGGGGTGGCCTACACCTACGGTAAATTTCCTGTCCCCGGGATGAGTCGTCAAAATCTAGATCCTGCTTCACCCGACATGTTGAGGCTGAGAGAGATTTTGGTCGCCACTAAGGACGGATCGTACCATTACGACGGCTGTGTCCTCGTTGCCCTGAATCGCACGCTGAGTTCCGTCCGTGGAAAGTCATTGGCGGTTTTGGGGCGAGACGATGATAGTATGATCGTCTTGCCTCCCTATGTGACTGAAAAGGCGGTTCGTTTGGTTCTTGCTTTGTGGTTGAGTGGCGCTGCATTGAGTCTGTCCGCCTCGACTTGGAGTGCGGCTCTCTCGAGTGCGGGTCGTGCTCTCGACATTTGAAAATTCTTAGTGATAGGACGATGAGCTTCGGCGGCATGTCCAGATTGGTGATTTATGACCTTTCCCGTTTCTCCATCGATTTTTTCGGATAATCCGTATCGAGCCGAATGGTTTGAGGAAAACTATGTTTTCACTCCAGACGGCCCCACTAACTCTCCTACGCATCATTGCAAACTCACCTTCGATATCACGAAGCCATTTATCAATAAAACGCGCACAGCTGTGGATGTGGGCTGCCGTATGGGTGAATACACAAGGTTTTTGAGCAAAAATTTCGACAATGTTTTCGCATTCGATGCGAATCTTCATCCGAGATTTCCTTGGAACGTAGATCTATCAAATACCACACACTTCAACTGCGCTCTGGGTGACGCTCAAGGAACGATCGAAATGTTTGGGGGGACGCACCAGACCGTTGAAGGACAAATGAAGGAAGTGCCGATGTTTCGACTCGACGACTTTGGTCTGGAAGATGTCGACTACATCAAGGTCGACGTTGAAGGTTTCGAGAAGAAGGTACTTCTTGGTGGACAGAAAACAATTTCCGCTTTCCGGCCGCTTATCGTGATCGAACAAAATGATGTCCGGCTGCCGGATGAAGAGCCTTATGCCGCGAAGACCTATCTCGAGAGCATCGGGTACAAGCATGTGGCCACCTGCCCCAGAGGGTGGGACCTTGTCATGATGCCTGAGTAGAGCTGCTTGAACTAAAGCTTGGCGTAGGCTTCTGCTATGCGTTGTCTGTGCGCCGCGGGACTGAACTTCGACGCCTGCTGCTGCCCCGAACGTTCCAGATGGTTCACGAGGTCGGTGTCCGCATCCAGCTTCACGATGCCGGCCTTGATCGTGTCTGTGTCGTAGGGATCGACCATTAAGGCCGCTTCTCCCGCCACCTCGGGCAGAGATCCGGCCGTTGACGTCAAAACCGCTGTGCCCAGCAACATGGATTCCAGTACAGGCAACCCGAATCCTTCGTAAAGAGATGGAAACAGTGTTGCCCTGGCTCCACGTATCAGAGTGTTCAGCATCGCGGCGCTTAGGAAGTCGTGCTTTATTATTCTGCCTCTACGCAGATCGTTGTCGCTTTCTATGACTGAAGCGATGAGCGAGCCTTCGCCACCATCGAGCCAGGATCGACCGCCCACGATTACTAAGGGCGTCCGAACTCCGGACGACAGGTAGGCTTCAACAAGGCGGTTGACGTTCTTCTTCGGCTCAATAGCTCCGTAGAAAAGAAAATATCCTTTCCAGTTCAGGTCAAAGACGTCGGCGACATATCGCTCCGCCTCTATTTCAGGCATGCTCAGTATTTCTGAAGGTATGCTGACGGACTGGTAGGTAGTGGTGATCTTGTCGTCGGGCGCCGAGAGCATAGTGACAAGGTCGTTCCGCGTGGTTTCGGAAACCGTCAGTATATGGTCTGCTCTGTCGACTATTTCACGGCACATCGACAGATATGCCGCCTTCTGCTCATTGGTTGTGTGGGGCAGCTTGAGAGGAATTAGGTCGTGAAATGTATAGACGTTCGCCTGACCTCGAGCGTGCATGGGAAGAGGGCACGTCCAGTGCATTATGTCCGGTGCGTCCCGGTCCGGAAAGAGGACAGGTGTAAAGCGGCCGTTGAGGCGATGAGCGCGCAGCGCATAGTCGAAGAGTTTCTGGGAGGCCCAGTGTTTTGATGCTCGAGGGCGGCCGCCTCCAAGCGTGGACCAAATTATCTCTTCGCTGACTTCAACCTTTGTCGGTGTACGACCGCGATGGGTGGTTCTTGTCATCCACCAACGTGTGAACTTGCCGGCGCCGGTTTTGCGAGCCGTGATGTCGCTCAGGCTGATTGTACTTAGCAGGTTGTCTTTCGAAACTTCGCCTTGGGGGCCATAGAGAACTTCAGCTGAATGGCCGAGATCGGACAGCGCATCAAGCAGATTTCGCCCATATGTGGCGATCCCGGAGCCCTTGGGCAGCGAGAGGTTGAACGCGTCGATGCAAACCTTAGCCATGCTGCTGTTTTTCAGATCGTTAAGCCACCGGCGCCTTGGCCCCGATCTTGATGGCCAGGTCGTCGAAGGCGATCAGTTCGGCGGCCAGGGCTTCGAATTGGCTCAGCGGCACCATGTTAGGGCCATCCGACGGCGCATTATCCGGGTCTTGGTGCGTTTCCATGAAGACCGCATCGACGCCCACAGCCACCGCAGCGCGGCCCAGCACCGGCACGAACTCGCGCTGACCGCCCGACGACGCGCCTTGCCCGCCCGGCTGCTGAACGCTGTGGGTCGCATCGAACACGACAGGGCAGCCGATCTCGCGCAGCACCGGAAGCGCCCGCATATCGCTGACCAGAGTATTGTAGCCAAAGCTGGCGCCGCGTTCACAGGCCATGACGTTGGGATTGCCGGCGCCGACCACCTTGGCGATGACGTTCTTCATGTCCCAAGGAGCCAGGAACTGACCCTTCTTGATGTTGATCGCCTTGCCGGTAGCGGCGGCCGCCAGCAGCAGGTCGGTCTGGCGGCTGAGGAAGGCCGGGATTTGCAGCACATCGACGACCTCGCCGACCGGACCACACTGAACCTCGGAGTGGACATCGGTCAGGGTTGGCAGGCCGGTCACCTCGCGAATCTCGGCGAAGATCGGCATGGCGTCTTTCAGACCGATACCACGCGCCGCGCTGGCGCTGGTCCGGTTCGCCTTGTCAAAACTGGTCTTGTAGATGATGCCGACATTCAACCGCTCGCCAATTTCCTTCAGGGCGTGGGCTGTCTCCAGCGCGTGCTGACGGCTCTCCATCTGGCAAGGACCGGCGATGAAAGCGATTCTTGCGCCGCCGCCGATGACGACAGGCGTCCGAAGACCTTCGGACAACGTAATGACAGCGTTGGGAGTTTTCATGTTGGCGGCCTAACATGAGCGAGGACTGTGTGGCCATAGTACAAGTTGTGACGGGCCTCGGAGCATCTGCTTAATGCGTGACACCGCCCTCATGCCCCGCTATCTCGCGCGCGTGATGAACGAAACAGAACGCCAGTCGGAAGAACGCAGTTGGGAGACGGCGAAGACGCTCGCCGAGGCCTTGCCGTACATTCAGGTGTATGACCGCGAGACCGTGGTCATCAAATACGGCGGTCACGCCATGGGCGAGAGCGCCGTGGCGCGTCAGTTTGCGGCCGATGTGGTGCTGCTGAAGCTGATGGGCGTCAATCCGGTTGTGGTGCACGGCGGCGGGCCGCAGATCAGCGCCATGCTTGACAAGGCCGGGGTGAAGTCCAGCTTCGTCGATGGGCTGCGGGTTACCGATCCGGCGACGATGGAAGTCGCCGAGATGGTGCTGTCGGGCGCCGTGAACAAGGAGATCGCGCACTGGATCACCATGGCCGGCAAGGAGGCGGACGTGCGCGGCGTCGGCCTGTCGGGCAAGGATGCCGGTTTGCTGACCGTCGAGAAGACGCGTCGAACCAAGCGCGATCCCGACAGCATGATCGAGCACGAGGTCGACCTGGGCTATGTCGGCGAACCGACCAAGGTGGATCCCAAGCTGATCGCCGGCCTGATCGCGTCTGAAACGGAAGACTGGGTGCCGGTCATCGCGCCGATCGGCGTGGCTGAGGACGGACAGACCTACAACGTCAATGCCGACACGGTGGCGGGCGCCGTCGCGGGTTCGCTGAACGCCAAGCGGATGCTGCTGCTGACCGACGTGCCGGGGGTCAAAGGCGCGGACGGCGACATCATCCGTCAGATGACGCTGGACGAGGCGCAAAACCTGATCGACACGGGCGTGGCCACCGGCGGCATGATCCCCAAGCTGGAGACCGCGATGGCCGCCGTCCGCGCGGGTGTCGAAGCCGTGGTCATTCTGGATGGGCGTCGGCCGCACGCCATGCTGGTCGAGTTGTTCACAGAGTTCGGCGCAGGCACCCTGGTGAAGGCGTCTTGAGCGACCCCCATTCCACATCCCTTGGGCATGTGCGCGCCTGGGTGTTCGACATGGACGACACCCTGTATCCGCGCGAGCAGGGTCTGATGCGGCTGGTCCAGGCGCGCATCAACGCCTTCGTGGTCGAGGCCGTCGGGCTGGAGCCCGAGGCCGCAGCCGCGATGCAGCGCCAGTTTCTGGACGAGCACGGCACAACCCTGGCCGGGCTGATGGCCAACTATGCGGTCGATACTGAACGGTTCCTGCGCGAGGTGCACGACGTGCCGCTGGATGGCGTCGAACCCAATCCGCGTTTGGCCGAGCGGCTGAATGCCCTGCCCGGTCGTTGCTACGTCTTCACCAACGGCGCGCGCGACTACGCCCATCGTGTTCTGGAGCGGATCGGCGTCGCCGACTGTTTCGAAGGCGTCTTCGCCATCGAGGATGGGGATCTGACGCCCAAGCCCAATCCCGCGACCTTCCGCCGGATGCTGGAGCAGTTCGGCATCGATCCGCACCGAGCCGCCTTCTTCGAGGACACGCCCAAGAACCTGGAACCGGCCAAGGCGCTGGGCATGGCGACGGTCCTGATCGGCGACGGCCACGGCAAGCCGGTCGGGCCGCATATCGACCATGTGGCCCCCGACCTTTTCGACTTCCTCTCCGACCTGAGCTTCAAGGACGCCGCATGACCGATCTGTCGCATCTCGAATCCGTCGTCGAGGCCGCCTGGGAACAGCGCGCCGAGGTGTCCGCCGCCACGCATGGCGAGGTGTGCGACGCCGTCGACACCGCCTTGGCCCTGCTGGATTCCGGGCAGGCGCGCGTCGCCTCGCGCGGCGCGGATGGCGTCTGGACCACGCATCAGTGGCTGAAGAAGGCGGTGCTGCTGTCCTTCCGTCTGAACGATAACCAGATCATGCGGGCGGGCGCGCCGTCCGTCATGCCGCTGTCGGTGGATCATCCCGTCGCCGTCGGTCCCTTCTGGGATAAGGTGCCCAACAAGTTCGGCGACTGGACCGCGTCGGATTATCAGTCGGCCGGCTTCCGCTCGGTGCCCGGCGCCATCGTCCGTCACGGCGCGCATATCGCCAAAAACGTGGTGCTGATGCCGTCGTTCGTTAACATCGGCGCCTTCGTCGACGAGGGTTCGATGGTCGATGCCTGGGCCACGGTCGGCTCCTGCGCCCAGATCGGCAAGAATGTGCACCTGTCGGGCGGCGCGGGCATCGGCGGCGTGCTGGAGCCGTTGCAGGCCAATCCGACCATTATCGAGGACGGCTGTTTCATCGGCGCCCGCGCCGAGGTGGCCGAGGGCGTGATCGTGCGCGAGGGCGCGGTCCTGGCTATGGGCGTCTATCTGTCGGGCTCGACCAAGATCGTGGACCGGGCGACGGGCGAAGTGTTCCGGGGCGAGGTGCCGGCCTATTCGGTGGTCGTGCCGGGGTCGCTGCCGGATCCCAATGGCGGGCCGTCGCTGTATTGCGCCGTCATCGTCAAGCGTGTGGACGCGCAGACGCGGGCCAAGACCGGCGTCAACGAGCTGCTGCGCGACTGAAAATACGCTCCTCTAAAGCCCCATCTCGCGCAAAACCAACGCGACGGTTGCGTTGGCCGAGGGCGAGATGTTGAGATGGGCTAACTAGCTTTCTGGAGTAATAAGATGCCGGTCGTTCGTATCCCTGCCGATGACGCCTTTGCGAGCTTACGACGTAATCGCGTCGCTGCCTGGCCCGACGGGCGGAAGAATGGGAAGCGGTTAGAAGGCGTGGCTCAGGTCGCGGTTACGCCGACCTTTTCGTTTGGTCTGGATACGCCTGTCCTGACTATCGGCTCGTGTTTCGCACGCAACATTGAGCGGCACCTTCAGGAGTTGGGTTTTGACCTGCCAATGACGAAGGTCGATATCCCTCGAGATGAGCGTGTCAGCGAAACTGCAAACGATATTCTCAACAAATACAGCGTTCACTCCATTGAGAATGAGATTCGGTGGGCGTTCGAGGGTGTGTCGATCAAGCCGGAAAAGCTGTTCCTGGAGCTTGAGGATGGATTCTGGCACGATCCTCAACTGGCACCAAATCTGTTGCCCTCATCGTTCGAGCGGGTGAAAGCCAGACATGATCAGGTTATGGCCGCGACGCGAGAGCTGGCGCGCTGCGGTCTGGTGATCATAACCCTAGGGCTAGCCGAGTCGTGGTTCGACCTCGAAACCCAACTGTATCTGAACGGCGCGCCTCCTCCCGCAGCGCTTAAACGGTACCCGGGGCGCTTTACGCTCGACGTTCTGACCCACGACGAAATTTTGGACAGTCTTGAGCGCATTCATGCACTGGTGGCGAAATACTCAAATATGAATGCCAAGATGTTGATCACAACATCGCCAGTGCCCTTTAAGGCGACGTTTAGTGGGGAAGATGCCCTTGCGGCGAATTGCTATAGTAAGAGCGTTCAACGCGCAGCCTGTCAGGTCTTTTCCGCCGCTCATAACGACGTAGATTACTTCCCAAGCTACGAAGTCGTGACCTTGACTGATCGCGCGCGCGCGTATGAGGTAGACAATATTCACGTCCGGCCAAACGTTGTGCAAGGGATCATGAATTCGGTGGTCAAGGCTTATTGCCCCGATGTCGTGGTCGAGGACGAAGTCCGTATAGAAGTCGAGGAACAGCCGAAAAGTCGTGACGAGCTTCGTCGCTGGGCCGACAAGCACTTCAAGTTGGCGAACTATGATGATGCGGCGGCAGGATTCGGCGCTTTGTTCGACCAATACGGCCATGAGATGACTGACGAGGAGCGCGGCGATGTTCTGACGTCGAAGGGCGTCGCCTACCTTCGGGCGCGGCGACCGATCGAAGGCGTCTCCGCCTTGAAAGCCGCCCTGGCAGAGACGCCGCTTGACGCAAGGCTCCACTATAAGCTTGGCCTAGGAAACGCGCGTTTAGCACGCAGAGATCGGGCACTTGTTTTCTTCGACAATGCGTTTCGCTTAGCTCCTGATGCCCCAGACCACGCCTGGCGTTATGGAGAAGAGGCGCGTCGAGCGGGGCTTTTCGAACAGGCCAAAGCGCTGTTTCAAAAGGCACTGACGCTCGCGCCGGACGACCAGCGAGCAGCCGATGGATTGGCGCTCGTTGAGCGCCAATCCATCGGCGCATAAAATAAGGAGGCGGCCTTGCGGCCGTCTCTCGTAACTATCAGGCGATGTGGTCATGACGGCGTTGTCGGCGATTCGGTTCAGGTCTTTGCTGGTTCGGATTTTTCCTGCAACCTATCGTCGTAGTTGTCGGATTATCAGTCGCCTGGCTTCCGCTCGGTGCCCGGCGCCATCGTCCGCCACGACGCGCATATCGCCAGGAACGTGGTGCTGATGCCGTCGTTCGTGAACATCGGCGCCTTCGTCGATGAGGGCTAGATGGTGGACGCCTGGGCCACGGTCGGCTCCTGCGCCCAGATCGGCAAGAATGTGCACCTGTCGGGCGGCGCGGGCATTGGCGGCGTGCTGGAGCCGCTGCAGGCCAATCCGACCATCATCGAGGACGGCTTTTTCATCGGCGCCCGCGCCGAGGTCGCCGAGGGCGTGATCGTGCGCGAGGGCGCGGTCCTGGCCATGGGCATCTATGTGTCAGGCTCGACCAAGATCGTGGACCGGGCGACCGGAGAAGTGTTCCGGGGCGAGGTGCCGGCCTATTCGGTGGTCGTGCCGGGCTCACTGCCGGATCCTAATGGCGGGCCGTCGCTGTATTGCGCCGTCATCGTCAAGCGTGTTGACGCGCAGACGCGGGCCAAGACCGGCGTCAACGAACTGCTGCGCGACTGATCAAGCGGCGACGCGCACGGCCTCGATCTGAGGCGTGTCGAAGGTCGCGTGAAGGGTGAAGGTCGATCCCTTGCCGGGGGTCGACGTCACCGTGATCTCGCCGTCCATCAGGGCGGCCAGACGCTGGCAGATGCTGAGGCCCAGGCCGGTGCCGCCAAACTTGCGTGTGGACGACCCGTCCACCTGAGAGAAGGGCTGGAACAGGCGCGTCAGATCGTCGGCGGCGATGCCGATGCCGGAATCGACCACACCAAGTCGTAAGGTCGTGCGGCCCTCGCCTGCCGGCTCGCTGTCGATAATCAGGCGAACCTCGCCCTGGGGCGTGAACTTGATGGCGTTGGCCAGCAGGTTATGCGTCACCTGCGCCAGGCGCAGCGGGTCCATTCTGAGAAGCGGCGGCAGCGGGCCCCGGATGTCGGTCACGAAGGTCAGGCCGCGCGCTTCGGCCTGGGCCTTGAACGGGCCTGTCAGGCGGGCGGCGAGGGTCTCGGCTTCGACATCGACGAAGTCCAGTTCCATCTTGCCGGACTCGATCTTGGTGATGTCGAGGATGTCGTTCAGCAGCACCATAAGCCCTTCACCGGAGTCGCGGATGACCCCGACGAATTCTTTCTGGCGGTCGCTGAGCTCGGACATCTGCAACAGTTGTGCGGCCCCCAGAACCCCATTCATCGGCGTGCGAAGCTCATGAGAGATGACGCCGAGGAAGCTGGATTTGGCAGCGCTGGCGGCGTCCGCCCGGTCGCGGGCGGCTTCCAACTCGGAGATCAGTTCGGCTTGGCGTCGGTTCACGGCCTCCAGATCGTTGTCCTTCATCTGATTGATCGCCACCTTGATCACCAAGGCCAGCGCCAGAACCGGGATCATGCTGAGCACCACCCAAAAGCCGGGCGTGCCCCACAGTTTTGCCAACAGCAGCACCACGACCACCGAATAGGGCGCCGATGCGATCAGGGCCTCGCGGGGCGCGGCGCGCATCTGGGTGAAGACCAACACATAGCCGGCCATCAGAAGAGCCACGCCCAACGGCACGCCATAGGCACCGCCGTAGAGGAAGGCGAGCAGAGGCGCCGCTGACCAGGCGATGCAGGAAATGGTGGCGGCCGTCAGCTTGATCCGGCCGTGCAGTCCTTCATCCCTCAGCACAAGAACACGTTCGACGAAGGTCCGCAGCAGGCCCGACGCGGTCCCTGCTGCAAACCACAAGACTGCGGTCGCCAAATCGGTGACGGTAAAAAGGGCGACCGCCCAACTGGCGATGATCAGATACCGCATATGACCGTTGGCAATCAGATGCTGCAGCAATGAGCGATCTTGGCCTCGCGTGTGGTTCGTCATCGTCGGATCTCGGGGTTCGATGACGCATCGTCGCCCAAATCCGACTAAGAGACTATGAACGCTAAGCTTTATGCGCGAAGTGTCCGGCGTCGGACATAGCGCGGAATGCGCGGATAGGCAGGAAGCGGTCGTCAGCCGCCTCCCATCTCTGTATCAGGCGGCTGTCTTTATGGCGTCCGCATTGACAGCCGCGTCGGCGATGCCGGTCAGGTCTTCGTCGGTCTGGGCTTCTTCCTGAAGGGTCTCGTCCAGCAGGGCGGCGGCGTCCTTCAGGCCCAGGACATTGGCCCAGCGCTTCAGGGTGCCGTAGCGGGTGATCTCATAGTGCTCCACCGCCTGGGCGGCGGCCAGCAGGCCGGCGTCGAGGGCCGGGTTGTCCTTGTATTCCTCCATGATCTCGTCGCCCTCGGCCAGAATGCCCTCGATGGCGTCGCAGGTCTTGCCGCGGGGGGCCTTGCCGATGATTTCGAACACCTGTTGCAGGCGTTCGACCTGACCTTCGGTCTGGTCCTTGTGCTTTTCGAAGGCCGCCTTCAGCTCGGGCGACTGAGCGGCGCGGGCCATCTTGGGCAGGGACTTCAGGATCTTGCGCTCGGCGTAATAGATGTCCTTGAGCGTGTCGTGGAACAGGGTGTCGAGGGTCTTCTCGGCCATGGTCGTGTCTCGCAATGGTGATGGGGCGCGGGGGGCGCACCCCATCACAAGCGATCAGGCCGGCTTATGTTCCTGTGTCCGAATCCGGGCCTAGGCGGCGGTCGCCCGCTTCAGATCCGGCGGGGTCGCCTCGTCGGTCAGGATGCGAATGGCCTCCTCCACCGTCACCACCGTCTGCTCTTGCGAGCCCAGACGGCGGATGGCGACCATGCCTTCTTCGGCCTCCTTGCGGCCGACGACGGCGATGACCGGCACCTTGCCGACCGAGTGTTCACGGACCTTATAGCCGACCTTCTCGTTGCGCAGGTCGATTTCGGTGCGCAGGCCGGCGGCCTTGAACTTGGCCATCACATCGCGGGCGTAATCGTCGGCGTCCGAGGTGATGGTGGCCACCACCGCCTGGGTCGGAGCCAGCCACAGCGGGAAGGCGCCGGCGTAGTTCTCGATCATGATGCCGATGAAGCGCTCGAACGACCCCAGGATCGCCCGGTGCAGCATGACCGGCCGGTGCTTCTGGCCGTCCTCGGCGATGTACGTGGCGTTCAGACGTTCGGGCAGGACGTAGTCCAGCTGGATCGTGCCGCAGGTCCACTCGCGGCCGATGGCGTCCTTGACGATGAAGTCCAGCTTGGGCGCATAGAAGGCGCCGTCGCCCTCGGTCACGACCGGCTCTGTTCCGGCGGCGCGGGCGGCCTCGGCCATCAGGGTTTCGGCCTTGTCCCAGAACTCGTCCGTGCCGGCGCGGTTCTCGGGCCGGGTGCCCAGGCTGATATAGGCCGTCTCCATGCCGAGATCGGCGTGGACGCTGCGGGCCAGTTTGATGAACTCGGCCGTCTCCTCGACGATCTGGTCTTCGCGGCAGAAGATGTGGGCGTCGTCCTGGGTGAAGCCGCGCACGCGCATCAGGCCGTGCAGCGATCCCGACGGCTCATAGCGGTGGCAGGCGCCGAACTCGGCCATACGCAGGGGCAGTTCGCGATAGGACCGCTGGCCCTGGTCGAAGATCTGGACGTGGCCGGGACAGTTCATCGGCTTGAGGGACAACTCCTCGCCCTCGACCGTCTCGCAGACGAACATGTTCGGACGGTACTTGTCCCAGTGACCGCTCTGCTCCCAGAATTTGCGGTCCAGAACCTGGGGCGTCTTGACCTCGACATAGCCGGCGGCGTCAAGGCGGCGGCGCATATAGGCCTCGAGCACGCGCCACAGCACCCAGCCCTTCGGGTGCCAGAAGACCATGCCCCGGCCCTCTTCCTGCATATGGAAGAGCTCCATGGCCTTGCCGACCTTGCGGTGGTCGCGCTTTTCGGCCTCTTCCAGACGCTGCAAATGCGCGTCCAGATCCTCCTTGGTCGCCCAGGCGGTGCCGTAGATGCGTTGCAGCTGCTCGCGCTTGGAATCGCCCCGCCAATAGGCCCCGGCCAGCTTTGTCAGTTTGAACGCCTTGCCGACGTGGCGCGTCGAGGGGAAGTGCGGGCCCCGGCACAGGTCGATCCAGTCGCCCTGTTTGTATAGGGTGATGGTCTCGGTTCCCGGCAGGTCGCGGATCAGCTCGGCCTTGAACTTCTCGCCGCGCGCCTCGAAGAATTGGATGGCGTCGTCCCGCTCCCACACCTCGCGTTCGAACTTGGCGTCGCGATCCACGATCCGGCCCATCTCCTTTTCGATGGCGGCGAAGTCGTCGGTCGAGAAGGGCTCTTCGCGGTAGAAGTCGTAGTAGAAACCGTCCTCGATCGCCGGGCCGATCGTGACCTGGGTGCCAGGGAACAGGGTCTGGACGGCCTCGGCCAGGACGTGGGCGGTGTCGTGGCGGATCGTATAGAGGGCGGCGGGGTCGTCGCGCATGATCAGGCGGAAGTCGCCGCCCGTCTCCAGCACCCGGCCCATGTCGCGCTGCTCGCCGTTCAGTTCGGCCAGCACGGCCTTCTTCGCCAGCGACGGCGAGATGGAGGTCGCGACGTCGCGCGCCGTAGAGCCGGCCGGGTATTGGCGCACCGCGCCATCGGGGAATTTCAAGTCGATCATGGCTTCGTCTTTACTGGCGGAACCGGGTCGTATCCCGACCCGCCGAAGGGATGGCATTTACAGAGCCTGCGCACGGTGAGCCATCCCCCCTTTACCGGTCCGTGCTGGAGCAGGGCGTCGCGCCCGTAATCCGAACAGGTCGGCAGGAAGCGGCACTGCTGGCCGATCAGGGGGGACAGCGTCAGCTTGTAGCCCCGATGGGCCGCGCGCACGCCGCGTTCATAGAGAGACATCACGTCCCTTCGCCGGGGGCTTGAGAGGTTCGCCGCGCTTATCCCCTGTTGCAGCAGGGGGATCAACCGGTCGTGCCCGTCAGGCCGCGCCGGCGAGACGAGTTCGGGCGGCGAGGGCCTCGTTCATCGCCTCCAGCGTCGCCTCCAGCGAGACCAGGGTCGAGGCGTGGCGGGCGGGGTAGTCGGCGACCTGTTTCAGCAGGCGCAAATCCTCGAACCGGCCGACGGGGCCGTCGCTGCCGGATTTCAGCATGGCGATCATGGCGTCGCGGGCGTCCTTGAGATCATCGACCGACGCGCCGATCACAGACTGACCCAGCACCCCGGCGGCGGCCTGGCCGAGCGCGCAGGCTTTTACGTCCTGGGCGAAGTCGGCGATGCGGCCGTCGTCGTCCAGCGTCACATCGACCGTCGCGCGCGACCCGCACAGTTTCGCCACCCGCTCGCCGGTGCCTTGAGGAGCTGGCAGACGCCCCGAATGCGGCAGGTTCGCCGCCAGAGACAGGATGCGCGCGCTGTAGAGGTCGTCGATCATGGGGCGAAGATAGGCGCTCAGTCCTCCCCCGTGAAGCGCAGCGTAATGGGGGAGGATTCAAAGTGTCAGGACGAGACGCCCATCGGATCGGACTTCCAGATCCGCATCCGCATAGCCCGCCAGTGTAGGATGATCGGTTTCCAGCGGATGGGTCCAGGCGGCGGTGACGACCAGCACGTCGGCGCCGGCCGCTTCACCCGCCTTGATCCCGGCCTCGGCGTCCTCGAACACCAGGCAGTCCGCGATGTCGAAGCCCAGGGTCGCGGCGGCCTTCAGATAGCCGGCCGGGTCGGGCTTGCCGCGTTCGACGTCTTCGGCGGTGATCATGACGGCGGGCGGGGTCACGCCTGCGGCCTTCAGACGGGCGCGCGCCAGCGGGACTGAAGCGGAGGTGACCACGGCCCAGCGGTCGGGCGGCAGGCGTTTGACGAAGTCGATGGCGCCGGCGATGGGGGCGACGCCTTCCACGTCCTCGATCTCGCCGCGCTCGACCCAGGCGACCTCGGCGTCCAGGTCGATATCGGGCAGGTTCTGGCGACGAATGGTGTCGATGGCGCGGACACCGTGGATGGTGGGGATGAAGGCGGCGACATCCAGCCCGTGGCGCGCGGCCCAGCGGGTCCAGACGCGCTCGGCGGCCAGGGTCGAGGTGATCAGGGTGCCGTCCATGTCGAACAGGAAGGCCTGATAGGCGTGGGACGCGGGGAAGGCGGTCATGGTCTCATCCACCATGCGGGCGGTCAGACCGCAACGGGCGGATCAGCTGCCTTGCAGCGAATTCCAGGTGCGGGCGGTGTCGGTCGCGGGCGACGGATTTGCCGCGCCGCCGCCGGACGTCGCAGCGCCCCCTGTGCTGCGCGAACGCAGCCATTGCAGATTCTGCTCGGCCTGTTCGGGCGGCAGTTCGCGGCGCAGGATCTGTTCGGCCTCGCCCATCTTGCCTTGAAGGCCCAGCACCATGGCCAGGTTCTGGCGCACCTTGGCCGAGGCGGTCGGCTGGACCACGGCGCGGCGCAGCAGGGTCTCGGCGCCCGGCGCATCGCCATGCGTCAGGGCGGCGGTGGCGGCGTTGGTCAGGACATCGGGGTTGTCGGGCGACAGGGCCAGGGCCTGGTTCCAGGCGGCGCGCGCGTCGTCGGTGCGACGCACCTGCTCATAGGCCACGCCCAGAAGGGAATAGGGGCGCCAATCGCGTGGCGCCAGGTCGCGCGCCTGCTCCAGCGGCGCGACGCCGTAAAAGGCTTGGCCGCGCGCGATGTGGGCGCGGCCCAGCTCCAGCAGGGCGTCCAGATTGTTGGGCTGGATCGTCAGGGTCGCCTGCGCGGCCTCGGCCGCCTGATCGTAGCGGCCCAGCTCTCGCAGGGCCTGGGCCAGTTTCACGCCCGCCACGGCGTCGGTCGGATCGGCCTGCTGCTCCGAGGCCCAGAAGACCGAGCGCGACAGGGCGTCCATCCGGTCATAGGTGGCCCGCACCGCAGCGGACGACGGCGCGCGAGCCTGGGCTGCGGACGCCGCCGTCGGATCAGCCGCCAGCGTCGGCGTGCCGGACAGGGCGATCAGGGCGACGGTTGCGAGAAGGGCGGGCATGCGCGACATGGGTCAGGTCCAGACGGTCCTAGAGGTCTCGCCTCTAGAATCGCCGGTTCGCGTCAACCGATGGTTAACTTCGTTTCGAGGGCCTCATGTCCGTCTCGCATCCCCTGCTGGTTTCCGCCCAAGACGGCGACGGCGCCATCCCGATCCGCTTCATTCAGGCGGGCGGCGTGCTGGAGGGTGCGGCCCGCCGCTGGGGCGATCGGCATGGGTTCGAAGGCAAGCCGGGCCAGCTGTTGGTCGTGCCGGACGCGGACGGCGAGATCGGCCAGGTGGTTGTCGGCGTGGGCGCGACCTTCGACCCGATGAGCGTGCGAGGGCTGTCGGCGCGACTGCCGGGCGGTCTGTATCGGCTCGAGGTCGCCGCGCAGGACGCGGAACTGGCGACCCTGGCCTTCCTACTGGGGGCCTATGTCTTCGACCGCTACAAGGCCCGGCCGGACCGGACGCCCGTGCGGCTGGTCGCGCCGGCCGGGGTGGATGTCGCCGAAATCTCGCGCATCGCCGCCGCCTGCGCCCTGGCGCGCGAAATGGTCGATACGCCCGCCGCCGACATGGGGCCGTTGCAGATCGAAACCATCGCCCGCGAGATCGCAGAGAGCACCGGCGCCGAGATCACCATCACGACCGGCGACGCCCTGCTGGAAGACAACTATCCGGCCGTCCACGCCGTGGGGCGCGCCGCCGCCCCGCACCGGGCGCCGCGCCTGATCGAGATCGGCTGGAAGCTGGACCGAACCGACGTGCCGCTGGTCGCCCTGGTCGGCAAGGGGGTGGTGTTCGACACCGGCGGCCTGGACCTGAAGCCCGCCGCCGGAATGCGCAATATGAAGAAGGATATGGGCGGCTCGGCCCATGCCTTGGCCTTGGGGCGTTTGGTGATGCAGGCCGACCTGCCCGTGCGGTTGGTGGTCATCGTCGCGGCGGTCGAGAACGCCGTGTCGGCCGACGCCTTCCGGCCCGGCGACATCCTGAACAGCCGCAAGGGGCTGACCATCGAGATCGGCAATACGGACGCCGAAGGCCGGCTGATCCTAGCCGACGCCCTGACACGGGCAGGCGAGCACCAACCCGACCTGACGCTGGACTTCGCGACCCTGACCGGCGCCGCGCGGATCGCCCTGGGCCCGGAGCTGCCGCCGCTTTATACTGACGACGAAGGTCTGGCCGCCGGGCTGCTTGCTGCGGCGGGTCAGGTGCGCGATCCCCTGTGGCGGATGCCGCTGTGGCCCGGCTATCGCGGCGCGCTGGACGCCGAGATCGCGGATCTCCGGAACGACCCGGCCGGCTGGGCCCAGGCCGGCTCGGTGACGGCCGCCCTGTTCCTGCAAAAGTTCGCCCCGACCACCGGGGCCTGGGCGCACATGGACATCTTCGCCTGGAACCCCCGCGCCCGCCCCGGCCATCCGGAAGGCGGCGAGGCCCAGGCGCTGAGAGCCTGCTTCCAATATCTCAGAACGCGGTTCTGTTGATTTTCTTTCGCAAAAGCGTCCCGCGTTAACGGCCCCTAAGCCATCGGGGGATAAGGCTGTGGGTTCAGCAATGCGAGTTCACGTTGACCGACGTCCTCGACCTTCTTCCGCCCGGCGATCGACTCGTTCGCCCTGAACTCGCCGAACAGGCGTTGGAAGGGCTGGTGCGCGCAGACGCCTATCGGGCGACCGAGGCCATGCATTGTCGTGTCGCCGTGGCCGACATCCTGTCGGACGCCGACGGTCGGATCGACCAGCTGCTGCATGGCGAGATCTTCGACGTCCTTGATCGTTCGAACGGACGAGCCTGGGGCCGGGCGCGTCGAGACGGCGTCGTCGGCTGGGTCGTCCTGGACAGTCTGTCGGCCGGCGCGCCGCTGGCGACGCACTGGATCGCCGGCGTGGATGCCGCCCTGCCGCTGAACGCTTTGGTGGTCGAGACGACGGATGTGGCTGAGGCTGATCTGAAACCCATGGGCGCGTTCGAGACGGATCTGGTCGCGGTGGCCGAGCGGCTGCTCGGCCGTCCGCATGAGTTGGGCGCGCGGTCTTCGATCTCCACCGACTGTTCCGGCCTGGTGCAGCAGGCCCTTCTGGCATGCGGCCTGCCCGGTCCCCGCCGGTCGGACGCGCAGGCCCTGCTGGGTCGAGCGGTGTTTTTGTCGGACCTTAAGCGCGGCGATATCGTCGTCTGGCTGGCGCCGAACGACGATCAGGACTGGACGGGCCATTCGGCGCTGATGCTGGATGGCGAACGCATCATTCACGCGACGGGCGGCAAGGGCGTGGTGATCGAGACCCTGGCCGAGGTCGAGGCGCGTCTGGTCGCCGAGGGTTTCGCGACCGCCGTCTTCCGTCGGCTCTAGTCCCGCAAGGTCCGCATCGCGCCCAGCCGGGCGAAAGCCAGCGTCAGCGCCTTGCGGCGGGCGGGCGCCAAGCCGATCACCGGCGCGTCTCGCACGACCGCCCCGCCGAAACCGTCTGCAACGATCAGGCCCGGTTCTTCGGGCAGGATGTCCTGCGGAAACTCGGGCGCGACGGCGAAGAAGAAGGCGTCGCAGAACGGCCCGTACTCATGCCATTTGCGGTCGACGCGATAGTCCTCGACGCCCGACTTGACCTCGCAGATGGCGATGTCGCCCTTGCGCCCGATCGCCATGACATCGGCGCGGCGACCGTTGGGCAGGCAGACTTCCAGGAGTGGCGCATAGCCCATGTCCATCATCAGCCGCGCCGCGCCGCGCGTCACCGAAAGCGTGGTCTCGGGGCGGCTGAAGACGAGTTCGAGATGGGCGACGGCGGACATGCCGACAGCTTATGTTCTGCCTACGTTCCTATCGCAAGCGGCGCCTTAGAGGCCGGTTCGGACCAAATCGCTTGTGCTGAAGCCCAGGGCACGAACGTGAGCTAGAATTTGGTCGCGTTCGGCCTGAGATGCATTCTGATCGCGATGCCAGACCCACCAATTCGACTTGTCAGGAAGACCCATGATAGCCCAGCTGTAGTCCGGTGCGTGATCCCAGACGCGATAGCTGTCGCCCGCCAAACGGCCTACGCTGATGCCATTCCGGCTGAACGTGAACTTGGCGTTGGTGGACGTGTTGGTGACGCGGGCGTTCCTGCGCAGTGTTTCAACACCGCCGTCGTCGCTTCTGGTGCATCTGACGGCCATAGAATATCGATCGTCGCCAAAGCTCGGGTTGAAGTCGATCTGTTTGCGACTGCAGTCCTTCTGGACGTCGTTCTGACTGCGTTCGATCTCGAACCAACGCCCGTCGAACCGACCTAGATCGACGCTTTGCGACTGGGCGAACGCGGTGGCGGGAATGAGTGACAAGACCGCGGAGGCGGCGATCAGGCTGGCGCGTATCATCGACATATCCTCGTTCAGTTTGAGCGAGTAGCCTAGCGTACATACTGGTGGTTGTCGCCAACAATTATGCGCTCAGTACACACGCAACACTTATATGCGGATGGATCGTGTGAGGTCTTGAGCGCTGCGGCAGACTGCTCTCATCGCAAGCGGCGCCTTAGAGGCCGGTGTGGACCAGTCGGCCGGTGCTGAAACCCAGGGCGCGGACGCGGCTCAGAATGCGGTCGCGCTCAGCCTGCGAGGCATTCTGGTTGCGGTGCCAGATCCACCAGTTCGACTTGTCCGGCAGACCCATGATGGCCCAGCGGTAGTCCGGGGCATGGTCGTAGACCCAGTAGTTCTGGCCCGCCAAGCCGCCGAAGCTGAGCAAGCCGGTCAGGCTGAACCGGAACTTCGCATTGGTCGTGGTGTCGGTGACGCGGGCGTTGGCGCGCAGCGTCTCGACCTTGCCATCGGCGCGCCGGACGCAGGTGACGGTGATGGCGTAGCGGTCGGCCGCGCCCTGCGGCGTAAAATCGATCTGCGCCCGGCTGCAGTCCTTCTGGACATTGTTGTGATTGCGCTCGATCTCGAACCACCGGCCGTCGAAGCGGTTCAGATCGACGTTCGACGCCTGGGCGAAGGCCATTGACGGAAAGGCTGCGAGGGCGACGGAGGCGGCGATCAGGCTAGCGCGGAACATGGGCGTATCCTCGTTCAGTTTGGAAGGGATACGATGCGACGACGCGTTCGGTTGTCGGTCAGCGATTCAGACGAGTCCGATTGATCGCCCATTCGTCGCGCGTCTGACCCCACAGATCGATGGCGATGTCTTGGAGGGGTTCGGGCAGGACGCCCGGTCCGCGATTGCGCGAACCCAACCGTCTCGCGACCGCCGCCGAGGGCAGGTTCTCGGGCGCGATGCAGTGGATCACGTCGTCCCACCCTAGCACGTCGAAGGCGTAGTCCATCGTGGCTGCGGCCGCTTCGACGGCATAACCCTTGCCGGTGGCGTCGCGATGCAGGCTCCAGCCCACCTCGCGGCCGGGCCAGCCATAGGGGTGCAGCGGCCCGATGCGGCCGATCCATTGGCCGGTCTCCTTTTCCAAGATGGAGAACATGCCCTCTCCCGTCAGGGCCCACATGCCCGCGATGGTGCAGATCAGGCGCCAGACCTGGGGCGCGGGTTGGACGCCGCCGATGAAGCGGGCGGTCTCGGGATCGGTCATGAACGCGGCCCAGCGCGGAAAGTCCTCAACCGCCGGCGGACGCAGGATCAGTCGTTCCGTCTCCAGCGTCGGCCCCAAGGTCACATGGGGCGGCACGGTGTACGCGGCCGTGATCACAGCAGATACTCCCGCTCCAGTTCGTAATGGCTGCCGCTGTCGGTCAGGACGCTGGAATACAGGCCGAAGCGATCAATGCGGATCGGCGGTGAATGCAGCAGATTGTGCCCCGACACCCAGGCGCCGAGCCGGTCGGGATTGGTCTGGGTCTTCAGGTAGGCCAGGGTCACATGCGGTTTGTAGGCGCGCGCCTCCATGCCGATCCCGGCGCGTTCTCCGGCAGCCTTGCAGCGCCCGGCCAGAACCGACAGGCGCTCATTAGGCGTTTCGACCCCGGCCCACAGCGTATGGCTGCGGTGGTCGTCGCCGAAACAGCCGACGCCCTTCAGCGCGATCTCGAACGGGCCGCCCGTCACGCGCGTCAGCTCCGACGCCAAATCGTCGGCGCGGCGTTCGTCGATCTCGCCATAGAAGGCGAGCGTAACGTGCAGGGCGTCCAGCGGCCGCCACCTTGCGCCGGGCAGGCCCGATTGCCGGCGTTTCATGGTCTCTGCGACGTCGGGCGGCAGGGTCAGGGCGGTGAACAGACGAAGCATGCGACCGAAGGTAGCGGCCGGAACACAAGCCTCCAAGTCCGGTTTTCCTTGCAGCGCGGGCCTCGGCTCACGATATTCAAAGCCTGTGACCGGAGAAGCCTCTCCGGCCAATCGGAGAAAGTTTGTCGCCATGAGCGATTTCAACAACGGTTACGCCCGTCCTCTGCCGCAGACGGCCGACATGTCCGTCGACGCCGGCCTGCGCAGCTTCATGCTGGGCGTCTACAACAAGCTGGCCCTGGGCCTCGTGGTCGCTGGCGCCCTGGCCTATGTCACCGGCAATGTGCCGGCGGTGCAGCAGTTGCTGTTCGTCCAGACGGCGGACGGCCGGATCGGCCTGACTGTGCTGGGCATGATCGTCCAGTTTTCGCCGCTGGTGATGCTGTTCGGCTCGATGTTCTTCATGAAGAACCCGACGGCCAAGGGCGTGAACATGCTCTACTGGGCCGTGGTCGCCACGATCGGCGCGGGCCTCGGCATCCTGTTCCTGCGCTACACGGGCGGTTCGCTGGCCACCACCTTCCTGGTCACGGCGGCGGCGTTCGGCGGTCTAAGCCTGGTGGGCTATACGACCAAGAAGGACCTGACCGGCATGGGCACCTTCCTGATCATGGGCGTGATCGGCCTGATCATCGCCTCGATCGTGAACATGTTCCTGCAGTCCGGGACCTTCTATCTGATCATCTCGGGCCTGGGCGTGCTGATCTTCTCGGGTCTGATCGCCTACGACACCCAGCGTCTGAAGATGACCTACTACGCCTTGGGCGGCGATCAGAACGCGATGGGCGTGGCCACGGGGTTCGGCGCTCTGAGCCTGTTCATCAACTTCGTGAACCTGTTCCAATTCCTGCTCGCCTTCATGGGCGGCAACCGGAACTGAGGTCTGTCGAAAGACGGATATGGAAAGGGCCCCTCGAGGGGCCCTTTTTTATCTCTCTCTGCATCCATTCGCACGCTCCACAGCCTCCTGCGTAAAACGGCGAGGCTGATGCATGATGTCTATGATGCGGCGTTTCGGGTGCGGCCTAGGGCTTGGGCTGCTCGTTCTGGCGGCGACAGGCCAGGTTCAGGCCCGAGTGGAGAGCTCTGCGGCCGAAATACGATTGCCTAACGGCGTCGGCGTCGTGGCGCCATCGGCCTGGTCCGTGCGACGAGAGGCGTCGTCAATCATTCTGGAAACGCCCGAGCCGGGTTCGTTTCTCATCTTTACGGACACCAGCGGCGGGGATGCGGATCACGCCGTAGCCGCAGCGTGGGCGGCTCACGACAAGACTGCTCTGCCACAGCTCTCTGTGCGAGATTTGCCTTTGCGCGATGGTTGGGCGCAGATCACAAGCTACGCCTATCGCGCTGAAGAAGGGCGAACAGCGTATGCGCGCGCCTATCGGGAGGGCGGCGACTGGACGGTCGTTCTTTACGATATGGATGACGAGACCGCTGAAAAGCGCGATTCCCAAATCGAGGTCGCGCTGGGTCGCCTCTTCCCCCAAGGCTATCGGCGCGAAAACTTCGCCGGGCGCCAGGCTCATCGCCTCGATGCAACGCGGGTCCAGGCGCTGACCGACTTCATCGAGACGGCCCGGGCCGACCTCGACATCCCGGGTGTCGCGCTAGGGCTCGTGCAGGACGGCGAGGTCGTGTTCCAAGGCGGGTTCGGGGTCCGTGAGATTGGACGGTCCGAAACCGTCGACGCCGACACCGCCTTCATGATCGGCTCGAACGGCAAGGCCCTGACGACCCTTCTGTTGGCGCGATTGGTTGAACGGGGACTGCTGGACTGGGACACGCCGGTGTCCTCAGTCTGGCCGGCCTTCAGGCTGGGCGACGCAGTCACCACGCGACAGGTCCGCGTTCGTCATCTGGTGTGCGCCTGCACTGGACTGCCGAGACAGGACTACCCGTGGATATTCCAAGGCGACGAAGCCCAGGCGGCGACCGTGCTTGACTGGCTGTCGGCGATGAAGCCGACCAGCGACTTCGGGGAACTCTATCAATATTCGAACCTGATGGCGGCGGCGGGTGGCTATCTGGCGGCTCACATCCTGCATCCGGAAATGGAGTTGGGCGCGGCCTACGATCTGGCCATGCAGGATGAGGTTTTCGGCCCATTGGATATGACGGAAACGACCTTCAACCAGGCGCGCGTGATGGCGGGCGACCATGCCTCGCCCCATGCGCTCGACATCGACGGCGTACAGCGGATCGCCGTGATGGGATTGAACGACGCCGGCGTCCCTTCTCGCCCGGATGGCGGGGAATGGAGCACCGTGCGCGACATGCTGCACTATGTGCAGATGGAACTGGCGCGAGGACGCTTGCCGGACGGACGGCGCTATATCGCCGAAGAGCCGCTTCTGGCGCGTCGCATTCCCCAAGTGGCGGAAGGCAGCGACGAATATTACGGCATGGGCCTGAAGATCGACGAAATCTGGGGTGTGCCCGTCGTTCATCACGGCGGAACCCAATACGGATATCGGGCGGACATGATCTGGCTGCCGGATCAGAACGTGGGCGCGGTCATCTTGATCAATTCCGATTCAGGGGCGGCGTTGCGGGCCGTGTTCCGTGGTCGCCTTCTGGAGGTGCTTTTCGACGGCGAACCGCGCGCCGCGGCGGACCTCGAAAACTATGCGCGCAGGTTCAAGGCCAGTCTGGGTGAAGGGCGTCGTTCGATGACAGCACCTGCCGATTCCCAGGCTGCGTCACGACTGGCCGATCGCTATGTCAGCAAGGATTTGGGGCCCCTCACTGTCCATCGGCAAGACGCGTCGACTGTGTTTGACTTCGGTGGTTGGCGCAGCGAGATGGCCAGCCAAACCGACGACAATGGCGCGACCTCGTTCGTGTCGATCACGCCCGGCGCGGACGGCTATGTCTTCGAAGAACGCGCCGGCCCCAACGGTCGACAACTCGTCACGCGGGAGGGATCGTTCGCCTATGTCTTCGACGAGGTGAAATGATCACTCCACCACCTGAAACCGGCGGCCGTCGAAGACCCGCAGCACCTGGGCCAGGTCGCGGCCGCGTTTCAGGATCTGGCCGCCTTCGCCGATGACGGCCCATTGCCCTTGGCGGGTCTGGAGGGCAGGTCGCTTTTCGATGCGGTAGAGCGGGGCGTCGCCGCTGCGGCGAAAGACGGCGAACTCGGCGAAATCCTTGTGCCCGACCATGGCGTAGTCGCGCCATTCGCCCTGCGCAACCATGCGGCCATAGACCCTGAGGATCGGATCCAATTCGCGACGGTCAAAGAAGACGGGGCCGGGCGCCGGCGTCGTGTCGTGAGGGTTCAGGCTCATGGGTTCAACTTAGGCCGCTGGCGGCCCGACGCCAGAGGCGGCCAGGAAATCGAAGCAGACACGAAATGGCCCCGTTTCGGTCCTTCGCCCGCCCGTATGCGCAACGAAATATCGATCATCGGCTCGTCGGAGTTCGGAAGCGTCCCGGATCCTGAACAGCCCCCCCAGCCCCCCTGGATGTTTCCAGTTTACGGGCTCCGGCGGCCGATGCTTCCTCCAAGCGAGCGCCCGCCCTGCCTTTCCCCTCCCCCTCCCTGGCAAGGCGGGCGTTTCGCTGTCTGGTGCCCGCCAAGCAGCGAAACGTTGGCTTCTGACCCGCCTAAAGCGCCAGGGTCAGGTTCAGGGTCTCTCCGTTTCTGAGCACGGTCGCCTCGACCGATCCCGACGCGCCCTGCAGCGCGGTCGCGGCCGCGCGAGCGTCCGCGACGGGCGCGCCTGCGATGGCTGTAATCACATCGCCGGCTGTCAGTTCGGCCTGGGCGGCGGGCGAGCCGGCCGCGACGGCCGTGACCTGGGCGCCGCCGTCCTGGTCTCGCAGCGTCGCCCCATAGGCCAGCACCGATTGGGCGCCGACGATCACGGGCTGATCAGCGGGCGTCTCGACCGCCAGCGACGTGGTCGCCTCGCGGCCGCCGCGCAGATAGGAGACGCTGAGATCCGAGCCCGGCGCGGCGATGCCGATGGTGGCGTTGACCGAGCCGGCGTTGGCGACGGGGCGGCCCTGGATTCGGGTGATGACGTCGTTATGGCGCAGACCCGCGCGTTCGGCCGGCGATCCCGGCGCGACATCGGCGACGACGGCCCCACGTACGATGCCCAGATGAAGTTCGCGCGCGCGTTCGGCGTTCAGCGAGCCGAAGATGGCCCCGGTCGCGCCGCGCTTGACCTCGCCGTTCTTCTTCAGCTGGTCGGCGACGTAGAGCATGATCCGCGTCGGCACGGCGAAGGCGATGCCGTCATTGCCGCCGCCGAGACCGCCTGACAGGATCGAGGTGTTGATGCCGATCAGCCGGCCCCGGCTATCGAGCAGCGGCCCGCCGGAGTTGCCCGAGTTCACGGCCGCGTCGGTCTGGATATAGTCCTCGACCGCATCGCCCAAGCCTGAGCGGTTCAGGCCCGAGATGACGCCCATGGTCAGGGTCTGATCCAGGCCCAGCGGATAGCCGACCGCGAAGGCCAGGTCGCCGGTGCGCAGGGTGTCGGAATCCACCGTCTGGACCTGTTTGAGGTTCAGCGGCCGACCGTCGGGCGTGATGCGCAGCACGGCGATGTCGGTCGCCTTGTCCGCCCCGACCAGCACGGCGTCGAACAGGCGGCCGTCCGTCAGATCGACGGTGAACTTACGCCCGCCCTCGACGACGTGATTGTTGGTGATCACCAGCCCCTCGGCCGCATCGACGATGACGCCGGAACCGGAGGCGTGGGGTTTGGGATCGGCCGCGTCCGAACTGGGACCGCGCGACTGGCCCAGGGTCGTGACCTGCACCACCGCCGGAAGCGAGCCCTCAAGCCCCGACGAGAAGCTGACGACCCCGCGCCGGGCGTCATACGGCAGGCCCGCCGCGCTCGACTGCGCCAGCACCGGCGTCGCTGAGGCCAGCAGGGCCAGGGCGACGGCCATGGAGGAGGCGGGCGAAAGGCGGATCGGCATGGGCATTTCCTTGATCGAGCGCCGACCCTAGACCGAGTTTTCACTTCTGACGATGGGTCTGAAGCGGGCAGGTGACGTGTCGGTCACGTCCAATAAACAGATCGCGGTTGGGGGTTGCGTCCGGAGCCGTACGGCGAGACCATGGGCCCGACGAAGCAGGGAAGGCCGCCGCCATGAGTCAGACGACGATCGACCGCCCCCGTTCGGCCTCGACCCCGTTCGACCGCCTGTTCCGCGACCACCCGCGCGAGGTCGACGAGACCTATCTGCAGCATATGGTCGCCTCGGCGGGTTTCGGCTTCAAGCTGCTCGGTCTGGCCGGCGCCGCCTTCGCCCACGCCGTCGTGCCGGGCGTGCACAAGGCCACCGTCTCGACCGCGATCCGCAGCATGGCCAAGGATATGGGCGGACGGGCCGAGGAGGCGCGCGAGACCCGGATGCGCGACGCCGGCGTCTGGGACGTGGGCCTCTAGGCGGTCAAATCCGCCCCGGCCATGCAATCGCCGGGATCCGTGCTATATAGGCCGGCTCAACCTCACGCAGGATCGCCGCCTTGAGCATCACGCTCGACCTTTCGCACGTCTCTAACGCGCCCGCCGTCAAGGCGCCCGTCAACCTCAGCGGTCTGACGCGCGCCGGCCTGCGCCAGGCCCTGATCGACGCGAACGTCTGTCCGCCCGAGAAGGCCAAGATGCGCGCCAGCCAGGTGTGGAGCTGGATCCACCACTATGGCGTGACCGAGTTTTCGGCCATGAGCAATGTCGCCAAGGATATGCAGGTCAAGCTGGCCGAGCATTTCACCCTGGCCCGCCCCGAGGTCGTCGAACGCCAGGTGTCTAAGGACGGCACCCGCAAATGGCTGATCCGCACGGCGCCGGGCATCGAGATCGAAACGGTCTATATTCCCGATGTGGGCCGGGCCGGCGCCCTGTGCGTGTCCAGCCAGGTCGGCTGCACCCTGAACTGCACCTTCTGCCACACCGGCACGCAGAAGCTGGTGCGCAACCTGACCGCCGCCGAGATCGTGGCCCAGGTCCAGGTGGCGCGCGACGACCTGGAGGAATGGCCGTCGCCCAAGGAAGACCGGCGCCTGTCCAACATCGTCTTCATGGGCATGGGCGAGCCGCTCTACAATCTGGACCACGTCGCCGACGCCATCGACATCATCTCGGACAACGAGGGCATCGCCCTGTCGCGCCGTCGGATCACGGTCTCGACCTCGGGCGTAGTGCCGCAGCTTCAGGCCTTGGGCGACCGGACGGCGGCCATGCTGGCCATCAGCCTGCACGCCACCAACGATGCGCTTCGCGACGTGCTGGTGCCGCTGAACAAGAAGTACCCGCTGGACCAGCTGATGGCGGCGATCCGGGCCTATCCGGGCCTGTCGAACGCGCGGCGGGTGACGTTCGAATACGTCATGCTGAAGGGCGTCAACGACAGCCCCGAAGAGGCGCGCGCCCTGCTGAAGCTGATCGAGGGCATTCCGGCCAAGATCAATCTGATCCCGTTCAACCCCTGGCCGGGCGTCGAATACGAATGCTCGGACTGGAAGACGATCGAGCGCTTCGCCGCCATCCTGAACAAGGCCGGCTACGCGTCACCCATCCGCACCCCCCGCGGCCGCGATATCCTGGCCGCCTGCGGTCAGCTGAAGTCCGAGAGCGAGAAGGTGCGGGCCTCGGCGCTCCGGAAAGCGGAGCAGGCGGCGGCCTGATCGTTGTGTCCTCGCTTGGTGAGAGGACACAACCTTCGGACACATAATGTCACGCAGTGTGTCCCCGGCGCGCTTGCGGATTGGGGCGACAATCGGGCAAGGCGTCTGGGCATGGACCCCTCCTTGTCGAACGTCCTTTCCAGCGCTGAGGTGCAGGCTTTCGCCTCGGGCTTCCCGGTCATGGTGATGCACCTGATCGTGACCCTGCTGCTGCTCGCGGCGGGAGCGACGGTCTATGCGCTGCTGACGCCGTGGAAGGAGGTCGCCCTGATCCGTCAGGGCAATGTCGCCGCCGCCATCGCCTTCGCCGGCATTCTGGTGGGATTGGCGGTGCCGCTGGCTGTATCGTTGTCGGTCTCGACCTCGGTGCGCGACATCGCCATCTGGGGCGTGGCGACCGTGGTGCTGCAGCTTCTGGCCTTCCGGGTCGTGGACCTGTTGCTGACAGGCCTGCCCGAGCGGATACGCCACGGCGAGATTTCGGCGGCGGTGGTGCTGCTGGGCGCCAAGCTGGCGACGGCCGTCATCCTGTCCGCCGCGCTGACCGGTTGATCGGCCGGAGCGATGCAGTTTCCCCGCCTGCCGGACTGGGCCATCTATGGAGCGGTGGCGGCCGTGTTTCTGGCGGTGTCCCTGGGGCGACGCGAGAACGCCGACGCGCCGCCGGTCGCGGAGGCCGACGCCGATGTCGCCGAGGGCGCGCTGTTGGGCCCCATCACGCCCTTCGACGCCGCCGTCACGGTCGATGCGGGCGAGGCGCCGTTCAAGCCGTCATCGGGCACGGCCTTCTCCATCGCAGGACGGGGGCGCTGGGTGACGGCGCGCCATGTCGTCGAGGGGTGTCGCAAGCCAGCGCTGGTGGTCGGCGAGGGGCGAGCGGTCGCGGCCGATGTCCGTCTGGCGCCGCGCGCCGATGTCGCCTTGCTGATCACCGACGGCGGGCCGGCGGCCTTGCCGGTCGCGGTCGAGGCGCCGCTGCGCAAGGGCCAGCGCGCCTTCCATCCGGGCTTTCCTCAGGGGCGTCCCGGCGAGATGACGTCTCGCCTGCTGGGGCGCGAGACCTTGAAGGTCTTCGGGCGAGGGGCGCGCGACGAGCCGGTGCTGGCCTGGGCCGAGGTCGGGCGCACCAACGGGCTTGAGGGCACGTTGTCTGGGCTGTCGGGCGCGCCGGCGCTGGATGCGCAGGGCCGCGTCGTGGGCGTCACCATCGCGGAGGCGCCGAGACGGGGCCGGATCTATACGACGGCTCCGGAGACGTTCGGGCCGGCCATTCGCGGCGAACAGACGCCGGCCGACGACGCGCGCGGTCAGGCCATCACGACCGAGGATTACGGCCAGGTGTCCAACCGGCTGAGGCGCGATCTGCGCGTGGCGCAGGTGGTGTGCCTGTCGGTCTAGCAGACGAGGCGTGACGGCCCGCCACGCAGAAGCGACGGGCCGTCCAGGTTTCAGTTCTACTTCAACGAACCGTTGTTCAGGTTCAGGGCGCCGGCCTCGATGACTTCGAGGTTGGAGTGTTTGGCGCGCAGATCGTCCAGGAACTTCGAGCCGTCGCCGACGATGACCAGGCTGGCGCGGTTGACCGGCAGGTGTTCGGCGAAGGCGGCCTCGACCTGTTCCGGCGTGACGGCGCGAACACGGCCGGCGTAGTCGGCGAGGTCGCTCATCGGCAGATCATAGAGCGCCAGGTTGGCGACCAGGGCGCCCAGGCCGTCCACCGTCTCCAGCGAGCGGCCGAAGCCGCCGATCAGGGTGGCGCGGCGCGGGGCCAGATCGGCCTGGGTCGGGGTCTCGGTTCCCAGCTTGGCGATCTCGGCCAGGATCAGATCGGCGACCTCGTCGGCGGTCTCGTTCTTGGTTTGGGTCGACGCGGTGAACAGGCCCGCATCCGCCCGTGCGCCCAGCGACGACGAGGCGCCGTAGGACAGACCGCGCTTGATGCGGATTTCCTGGTTCAGGCGCGACGAGAAGCCGCCGCCCAGCAGGGTGTTGCCGACCGTCAGCGGGAAGAAGTCCGCATCGGTGCGCGACACGCCGCGAACGGCGGCGACGACTGCGGCCTGACCGGCGCCGGGCTGGTTCACAACGACGATGCGCGGCGCCAGGGGCTGACCGGCCGGGTTGGTCGCAGCGGCCGGGGCCGCGCCGGCCGGGCGCCAGTCACCGAAGGCCTGTTGCGCCAGGGCGCGGGCGGCGGCCGGCGTGATGTCGCCCGAGAAGACCAGGGTCGCGTCCGATGGCCGGTAGCGCGCGGCGTGGAAGGCGGCGACATCGCCCGCCGTGATGGCCGGGACCGTCTGCTGGGTGATTGTCGCGCCGTAGGGGGCGTCGCCGTAAATGACGCGGCCGACCGTCATGCCGGCGATGGACGCCGGCTGGCTGAGGGCGACGCGCAGGCCGTCCAGGGTCTGGGCCTGCTGACGTTCAAGCTCTTCGCCGGCGAAGGTCGGGTTCTTCACCAGATCCGCCATCAGGGCCACGGTCGCCGGGAAGGCGTTCGACGGCGCATTGGCGTAGACGTTGGAGAAATCGACCCCAGCCGATGCGCCCACGCTGGCGCCCAGCTGTTCGATCTGGGTGGCGATTTCGGGCGCGGTCCTGGTCTTGGTGCCCTGGGTCAAAAGGGCGGCGGTCATGGCGGCGACGCCAGCCTTGCCCGTCGGATCATCGGACGAACCGGCGTCGAAGCTGAGGCGGGCCGAGACCAGCGGCACGCCGTCGGTCGGGGCGACCAGGACGCGCAGGCCGTTATCGAGGCGGAAGTCGGCGACGGTCGGCGTCACGGGCGCGACCTCGGCGCCCGGCTGGGGCAAGGGCTTGCGCTCCGCCTCGGGCAGGAGGACCGCGGGTGGACCGGCGGGGGCCAGGTCGGCGACCTTCACAGGGGCGTCCACGTTCATCTTCTGGACCGAGGCGGGGTTCTGGTCGTCGGCGGCCAGGAAGGTGATCGTCGACTGGCGCTGCGGCGTCAGATATTTGCGGGCGACGCGCTGGATGTCGGCGACGGTGACGGCCTGGATCTGGGCGACCTCGTCGTCCGCGGCGGCGGCCGAGCCGGTGTTGATCAGCGAGAAGCCCAGGGCGGTGGCGCGGTCGTCCACCGTCTCGTGGCTGCGCAGCGTATTGGCGACGATCTCGTTCTTGGCCTCGGCCAGTTCGGCCGCGCTGACGGGCGTGTCGCGCAGCTTGCCGATCTCTTCGTTCAGGGCGGCGATGCCCTCCTCGGCCGTATGGCCCTGCGCCATGATGGCCAGGGCGGACAGATTGCCGGCTTGCTGCGAGAAGTCGGGGGTCGAACCGATCTGCGCCGCGATCTGCTTGTCATACACCAGCGAGCGGTACAGGCGGCTGGATTCGCCGGTGGACAGGATGCCGTCCAGAACGGTCAGGGCGGCGCGGTCGGCGTCAGCGTATTTCACCGTCGGCCACGCGATGACGGCGGCCGGCAGTGGCACGTTCGGCGCATAGTAGGTGACTTTGCGCGGACCCGTCGGCTCGGGCTCGACGACATTGTTGGTCGGGATCGGCGTGGTCGGATTCTTCAGCGGGCCGAAATACTGATCGACCCAGCGGTCCAGTTGGGCCTGATCGAAGTTGCCGGCCACGATCAGATAGGCGGCGTCAGGACGATAGTAGGTGGCGTGGAAGCGGCGAACGTCCTCCAGCGACGAGGCCTCCAGCTCCTCGATCGAGCCGATGCCCGGACGGCGATAGGGGCTGTCCTGATAGATGGTCTCGGGCACGAACAGGCCGAACAGGCGGCCATAGGGATTGGCCAGGATCCGCTGACGGTATTCCTCCTTCACCACGTCGCGCTCGGCGACGAAGGTCGGCTCGTCCACGACCAGAGACCCCATGCGGTCGGCCTCGGCGAACAGCATCCGCTCCAGGTGGTTGGCGGGGACGGTTTCGAAATAGGCGGTGGTGTCGTCGGCGGTGAAGGCGTTGTTGGAGCCGCCCACGTCCTCGGTCAGCCGGTCAAAGGTCTCGGGCGGCAGGTTGGTCGTCGACTTGAACATCAGGTGTTCGAACAGATGGGCGAAGCCCGAGCGGCCCGCCGGGTCGTCCTTGGAGCCCACCTTGTACCAGACCTGGACCGTGACGTTCGAGGTGTCGGCGTCACGCGCCGAATAGACCTCCAGCCCGTTCGCCAGGACGCGCTTGGTGAAGCCCAGTGGGGGCACGGTCACACCCTGCGGCGCCTGACCGGTCGATTGAGCGGCGGCTGCGACGGGCGCGGCGGTCTCTGCGAAGGCGGGGGCGGCGAGGCCGAGAAGGAGGGCGGAGGCGGCTGCCCCGACTTTGAGGGTGGCGATCAGGCGGGATTTCATGAAGGGCTCCGAAGCCCGGAACGCCGGGCGGCGTGACGTTAACAGCCCTTCGCTGACATGCACCTTACCGAGATGTAATGAACCGGATGCGGCGAAGGTCGTTCATGGACAAATCCACGATGGCGATCTATTCGCCGCTAGTCGCGGGTAAGCGACCCCTACCGCTGAGGACGCGTGCCGAGACGAGCGAACGCCACTTCTGTCTCCGACGAAAAAATCGCGGTCTGGGCCTTCGTCCTGCAAAATATGGTTACCCCGCCCACCGTTCTCTACGGCAGTTGGGCCGCCGCCGGGCTGATTCTGGCCGCCCTGGGTCAGCCTTGGCTCGGGTTTGAGTTCGCCCTCATCGGCATGGCGTTCGACGCCTGGGCGCAGGGCCGCGTGAAGCGATACCAGAAGGTAGAGGCCCCAATTTGCGGCTGGCCTTGGCTGCTGATGTTCATTGTTGCAGTCCGCTTTGCGCTTGGCGTGTCCGGGCCGCTGATCGCCTGGCTGATCCATCCCCGCGCCGATGTGATGCTGGTAGTGGTGCTGATCCAGGTCTGGTCGATCGGTGTGGCCTTCGTTCAGTTCAGCGCGGCGCCTCGGCTATTGGCGCTGGCGGCGGCGCCGATCTGCGTGACGGTGCTGGTCGTCATCTATCCCTCGCTGATGGGGCCGCACGGTCTGGCGGTAGCGGCGGCCTTCGTCATGCTGGCGACGATCCTGTTTATCATCTCGCGCGCGACCCACGCGCTGTGGTGCGACCTGTTCGCGGCGGACCAGCGCAACAAGGCGTTGCTGATGGACGTGCAGGCGGCGCATAAGGCGGCCGTGCTGGACCGCGACGCCGCCCGATGCGCGCGTCTGGAGGCGGACGAGGCCAATGCCGCCAAGTCCCGCTTCCTGGCCAATATGAGCCATGAGATCCGCACCCCTCTGAACGGCGTCATCGGCATGGCGCAGATCATGGCGGGCTACGCGCTGGAGGATCGGCAGAAGGCGCGACTGGAGATCCTGGATCGGTCGGCCCACACCCTGCTGGACCTGATCAACCAGATCCTGGACCTGTCGCGGATCGAGGAGGGGCGGCTGGAGATCGTACCGCAGCCCATCGATGCGGACGCCCTGGTCCACGAAGTCGCAGAGACGCTGCGGCCCTTGGCCGAAAGCAAGGGCCTGGCCTTCCACGTCGTGTCGCCGGGCCTGGGCTGGGTCGGCGCCGATCCGGTCCGGCTTCGCCAGATCCTGTTCAACCTGCTGTCCAACGCCATCAAGTTCACGACACAGGGGCAGGTGGCGCTGGATGTCGCGCTGACGGACGCCGGGGCGGTGTTCCGCGTGTCGGACACCGGGCGGGGCATACCGGCGGACCAGATCGGGCAGCTCTTTACGCGCTTCGCCCAGATCGAGGCGGCGGCCGTCGACCGGCGCGACGGGGCCGGGCTGGGCCTTTCGATCGTGGCGACCCTGGTGGAGCTGATGGGCGGCCGGATCGAGGTGGAGAGCGAGGCGGGCGAAGGGGCGACCTTCGTCGTTACGCTGCCGCTGACGCCGGCGCAGCCCGTGCAGGCCGGTGAGGATGCGCCGGATGCCGAGCCAGAGCGGGCGCTGCGGGTGCTGGTCGCCGAGGACCACCCGGTCAATCAGCAGGTGATCCGGGGCCTTCTGGGCCAGGTCGGGATCGAGGTCGAGATCGTCGAAGACGGTCTTCAGGCGGTCGAAGCGACGCAAATGCGCGACTGGGACCTGATCCTGATGGATGTGCAGATGCCGAACATGGACGGTCCAACGGCGACAAGGACGATCCGGCAACGCGAGGCCGACCAGGGGTTGGTCCGCACGCCGATCATCGCCCTGACGGCCAATGCGATGGTGGAGCAGGTCGAGAGCTATCTGGCGGCGGGTATGGATGCGGTGGTCAGCAAGCCTGTCGATCTGAAATTGCTGCTGACCACCCTTTCCGACGTGATGTCCGCCAAGACCTAGTCGCGGAAGACCCGTACGCCGATCTGGCCGTCTGCGGTCAGCCAGGCATGCTTCATGCCCTGGCTGTTGAAGGGGGCGGCGATGTTTCCGGCCGCGTCCAGGGCGATCATGCCGCCGTCGCCGCCCATCTGGCCGATCTCTTCGATGACGGCCTGGGTCGCCTCGGCCAGCGACTGACCGGCGGCGACGCGCCAGACGACCTGGGCGGAGGCGGCGACGCGGATGAAATACTCCCCCTGGCCGGTGCAGGAGGTCGCGGCGTGGGCGTCGGCCCAGGTTCCGGCGGCGGGGATGGGGGTGTCGCCGACGCGGCCCGGCATCTTGCCGAAGACGCCGGCGGTCGAGGTGGCGGCGGCGAGACGGCCTTGACTGTCCAGCACGCAGGCGCCGACGGTGCCGTGACTGAGCGTGCCGGGCGGATGATTGTCCTCACCCTTGCCCGCACCGGTGAACCAGGCGGCTTCGTCGGCGATGGGTTCCAGCCCCTGGTCGTGGGCGAACAGGCCAGCGCCCTCGCCGACCAGCATGACGTGAGGCGTCTTCTCCATCACCGCGCGGGCGGCGACGACGGGATTGCGGAACCCTTGCAGGGCGGCGACGGCCCCGGCGCGTTTCGTCGATCCGTCCATGATGCTGGCGTCCAGCTCATAGGCGCCGGCGAGATTGGGGGACGCGCCCTTGCCCGCGACATAGAGGCCCGAATCCTCCAGCATGACGACGGCGGCGGTGGCGACATCCAGGGCGCTGTCGCACGCGTCCAGACGAACCTTCATGGCCTCGACCACCTCGCGCATATGCACGACCTCGGCGTCGTAGTTGCGTTCGCGCCGGGCGCCGGCGCCGCCGTGGAGGATGAGGGCGGTCATGTCGTCTTCCTGAGCCTTGTCCTTATCGCCTCTTTCAAACGGGCGTGGCGCTCTTTAGCGTCGCGATGAAGGCCGCGCCATGTCGGCCAAGGAGGAAAGATGCGCGCTGTTCTGTCCAAGACGCCTGGTGGCCCTGAAACTCTGGTCGTGGAAGACGTGCTCGACCCGACGCCCAACGCGGGCGAGGTGATCATCGAGGTCAAGGCGGTTGGGATCAACTATCCCGACACCCTGATCATCGAGGACAAATACCAGTTCCGGCCCGAGCGGCCCTTCTCGCCGGGCGCCGAGGTCGCCGGCGTGGTCGAGTCGGTGGGCGAAGGCGTCAAGGGCGTGCGCAAGGGCGACCGGGTCATCGCCGTGACGGGCTGGGGCGGGCTGGTCGAGCGGCTGGCGGTGCGGGCCGAGACCGTCATCCCCATCCCCGACGCCATGAGCTTCGAGGAGGCGGCGGCCCTGATCATGACCTATGGCACCAGCTACTATGCGCTGAAGGACCGGGCGCAGCTGACGGCGGGCGAAACCCTGCTGGTGCTGGGTGCGGCCGGGGGCGTCGGCGCCGCCGCCGTCGAACTGGGCAAGGCCATGGGCGCGCGCGTGGTCGCCGCCGCCTCGACCAACGACAAGGTCGAGTTCGCGCTCGAATTGGGCGCCGACAACGGCCTGATCTATCCGTCGGGACCGATGGACAAGGCGGCGCAGAAAGAGCTGTCCGGCGAGTTCAAGCTGGCGACCGGCCGCGACGGCGCGGACGTGGTCTATGACGCGGTCGGCGGCGACTACGCCGATCCGGCGCTGAGGGCCATGGACTGGAACGGGCGCTATCTGGTGGTCGGCTTCCCGGCGGGCATTCCGTCCCTGCCGCTGAACCTGACGCTGCTCAAGTCGGTGTCGGTGATCGGCGTCTTCTGGGGCGCGGCGGTGATGCGCGATCCCAAGGCCCACGCCGCCAACATGGCCGAACTGATGCAGATGTACGCCGACGGCAAGATCAGGCCGCGGGTCTCAAAGACCTTCCCGCTGGAAAAGGCCGGCGAGGCGATCAAAGCCCTGGGCGAGCGTCAGGCGCTGGGCAAGATCGTGGTGACGGTCGAGAGCTGAATCCTCCCTCGCATCGCGGGGGAGGGGGACCGCGCGAAGCGTGGTGGAGGGGGCGGAAGCGGGTTGGATGTGAGACGTTTGGCGCAGCGCGCGCCTTCGCCCCCTCCACCGCTTCGCGGTCCCCCTCCCCCGTTCCGCTACGCTTCTCGGGGGAGGATTTTCATTTCGCCTTCAGCCGCTGCACCGCGTCCTCGGCCTGGTCGCGGTGGCGGCGTTTGATGTTGGCGCCGACGAGGGCCAGCAGGGCGGTGATGACGGCCGCATCGTCGGTATAGCCGATGCCCGCGAAGATGTCGGGAATGGCGTCCACGGGCATGACGAAATAGGCCAGACCGGCGAAGATCATGCCCTTGGCCGCCATCGGCGTCTGCGGATCGCGCGCGGCGTACCAGGCGGCCAGGGCCTGGTCCGCAAAGGGGATGCGGGCGGCCGTGCGCTGGATCTTGGGCCAGAAACCCTTGGCCACGCGGGCCTCGTTGATCTTCACGACCGACGGCACGAGCGCTTTTTTCGGGTCCAGGACATCCGATGGATCGGCGGGTTTGGCTTTGGCGGTCATGGCCGCTAAATCCTCAATCGAAACTCAGGTTCACGACAATATAGGAACGATCAGGATGAAACTCGACAACACCATCGCCGCTGTGGTCACCGGCGGCGCCTCGGGCCTGGGCGAAGGCGCCGCGCGCGCCATCGCGGCGACGGGGGCGAAGGTCGCCCTGTTTGATCTGAACGCCGAAAAGGGCGAGGCTATCGCGGCCGAGATCGGCGGCGTCTTCTGCCAAGTGGACGTGACCGACGACGCCTCGGTCGCCGCCGCCTTCGAAAAGGCCCGCGCCGCCCATGGCCAGGAGCGCCTGACCGTCAACTGCGCCGGCATCGCCACGGGCCAGAAGACCGTCTCGCGCAAGAAGGACACCGGCGAGATCAAGGCCCACGACATGGCTCAGTTCGAGCGCACCGTGCGGGTCAACCTGTTCGGCACCTTCCGGATCCTGTCGCAGTCGGCGGCGGGTATGGTGACCCTGGAGCCCATGGCGGACGGCGAGCGCGGCCTGATCGTCAACACCGCCTCCGTCGCGGCGCAGGACGGTCAGATCGGCCAGGCGGCCTATTCGGCGTCCAAGGGCGGCGTCTATGCGATGACCCTGCCGATCGCGCGCGATCTGGCTCAGGAAGGGGTGCGCTGCAACACCATTCTGCCCGGCATCATGTGGACGCCGATGATGGCCGGCATGGATCAGAAGATTCAGGACGCGCTGGCCGCCGCAATCCCCTTCCCCAGCCGTCTGGGCACGCCGGCCGATTATGCGTCGCTGGTGCTGGAGCTGGCGCGAAACGTGTACATCAACGGCGAATGCATCCGCCTGGACGGCGCCATCCGCTTGGCGCCGCGCTGAGGCGCGGGGGGCGTGAGCGGGACTTGATCGCTTTTTGCAAATTCTCTCTTGCAGGACCGATCAACCCTCCGCTATACGCCCCCTCCTCGACGGGGAGCGCACCTAGCTCCTACGGAGTGCGGGCGTAGCTCAGTGGTAGAGCACAACCTTGCCAAGGTTGGGGTCGAGAGTTCGAATCTCTTCGCCCGCTCCAAGTCGAGACGAATAAAATCAGGGGCCTGTCGGTTGCGGCAGGCCCCGATTTTTTTACCCGCTGCCTGAGAAGTTTTCAGATCAGTCCGGCGGCGAGCGTCAGCACGCCCAGACCGATCGACAGCGGCGCCCGCAGCGCCAGCCAGCCCTCGGGCGTCAGACCCGCCGCCTTCAGCTTCAGATCGACCAGGACGCTGGCGGCGATGAAGACGCTTAGCACGACCAGCGACACGGCCGGATCGGGACCTGCCATCCGGAAGATGCTGGTCGCCAGCGCGACAAGCGAGGGCGCCACAGAGACGATCCAAACCCATTTGGGCGCCTTCAGGCCCGTCGCGGCCGCCAATCCCCACCAGACGCCGCCCAAGAAGCTGAAGATCAGCGCGGCGTAGGCATAGGCCAGGTTGAGGGCGGCGCTCTGCTGGTCCGCGTCGCCTGCAAGAAGGACGACGACCGCCGCCGCCTGTGGCAGCAGGCCGGCGAAACCCAGAACGCGGGCGAGCGGCGGCAAGCGATGTCGGCCGGTGGGTTCAATCATCATCGGACACCTGTCGAGGCGGGTTGCGATCCAGACTGTAGAGGACGGCCGTATAGGATGGCGAGCCCGTTCGCCATCGCCGAGAGCCTTCGATCGTCATGACCCCCTTGCTTGTCTGGTACGATGGCGGCTGTCCCCTGTGCCGACGCGAGATCGCCCTGATGCGGCGGTTGGATCGACGCGGCGCGATCCGATTCGTCGATGTGTCGGACGGTCAAGCAAGCTGCCCGCTGGATCGGGAGGTGCTGCTGACGCGATTCCACGCGACGGAAAACGGACGGCTGCTGTCGGGCGCGGCGGCCTTTGCAGCGATGTGGCGGGCCATACCTCTATTGCGCCCGCTGGGTCTGGCCGCACGCATCCCCTGGGTTCTTGCGGCGTTGGAGAGAGCGTACCGGGTGTTTCTGCGCCTGCGTCCTCGACTTCAGTCTCTCGCTCGCAAATGGGCCCGGTGATGGGAATAACGCATGTCCGTGCTTAGGCTGGTGCTGGGCGATCAGCTGTCGGACGACCTTTCGGCGCTGAGGGATCTGAACCCGGACGTCGATACGGTTCTGATGGCCGAGGTTCGCGACGAGGCGACCTATGTCCGGCACCACAAGCAGAAGCTGGCTCTGGTCTTTGCGGCCATGCGCAATCACGCCGAGCGGCTGAAGGGGCGGGGCGTCAATGTGCGCTATGTGCGGATCGACGATGCGGACAACAGCGGCTCGATCACCGGCGAACTGGCCCGGGCGCTGGAGGACGGCGTCCATGAGGCGGTGGTGATGACCGAATGCGGCGAATGGCGGCTGGCCGAGCATCTGGCCGCCTTTGCGGAAGGGGCGGCGCTGCCGGTCGAGATTCGCGAGGATCGCCGCTTCATCAGCAGCCACGACCGTTTTCGTCGCTGGGCCTCGGGCAAGTCGCAGCTGCGCATGGAGTTCTTTTATCGCGAGATGCGCCGCGCGACCGGCATCCTGATGGACGGCGATCAGCCGGAAGGCGGGCGCTGGAACTATGACGCCGAGAACCGCAAGAAGCTGGCCAAGGGCGTGACGCCGCCCGATCGCCTGCGCATCCCGCCCAACGCCGTGGCGCGCGAGGCGATTGCGGATGTGGAGCGGCTGTTCGGCGACCATTTCGGATCGCTGGACGGGTTCGGCTGGGCCACCACGGCGGACGAGGCGGAAGCCTCGCTGAAGCACTTCCTGAAGGATGTCCTGCCGTCGTTCGGGGACTGGCAGGACGCGATGGCGGAGGGTCAGCCGTGGATGTGGCATGGGCTGATCTCGACGTCGATCAACCTGGGCCTGCTGGATCCTCTGGACGTCTGCAAGCGCGCCGAGGCGGTCTATCGGGCGGGCAAGGCGCCGCTGAATGCGGTCGAAGGCTTCATCCGGCAAATCCTGGGATGGCGCGAGTTCGTGCGCGGCATCTACTGGCTGAAGGCGCCGGAGTATCGGGCGCGCAACTTCCTGGATGCGGACCGCAAGCTGCCCTGGTTCTACTGGTCCGGTGAGACCGACATGGCCTGTGTCGCCGATGTGGTGAAGACCACGCGCGACAACGCCTACGCCCACCATATCCAGCGGCTGATGGTGACGGGCAATCTGGCCTTGCTGCTGGGCGTGCATCCCGATCAGGTCGATGACTGGTACATGTGCGTCTATGCCGACGCCTATGAATGGGTCGAGATGCCCAATACGCGCGGCATGGCCCTGTTCGCCGATGGCGGCATCGTGGGGTCCAAGCCCTATGCGGCCTCGGGGGCCTATATCGACCGGATGAGCGACTATTGCGGGGCGTGTCGCTATGACGTGAAGAGCAAGAGCGGCGACGCGGCCTGTCCGTTCAACCGGCTGTACTGGGGCTTTCTGGAACGCAATCGCGGCCGGCTGCGGGACAATGCGCGGCTGGCCATGCCCTACCGCACGCTGGAGAAGTTCGGAGAGGCCAAGCGCAAGGCCCTGGCGGCCGAGGCGGAGGCGTGCCGGAACCTTCTTGGGGCAGCGCCTATGGAGTGACTGTGGAACCTTGGCCGACCATCGGGATTTGATGGCCAATCCGTTTCACCATTCATGAGGTCCGCCGTGGGTCTTCGTCGCCGTTCCGCCCTTCTTCTCGCCGCCGCCGCTGCGGCCTCCACGCTTTCCGCCTGCGCCTATAACGAGGCTCTGGGTCGTAATCAGCTGTTGCTGGTGGACAACGCCTCCCTGTCCCAGCAGTCCGCAGCCGCCTGGCGCGAGGCGGTGGCGAAGCCCGGCGTCAAGACGACCGGCGCTCAGGTGGACCGCATTCGCCGCGTCGGCGATCGGCTGGTGCAGGCGGCGGGCTTGGGTAATCGAACATGGGATTACGCCGTCTTCCCCGCGACCAGCCCCAACGCCTTCGTCTTGCCGTCGGGTCAGATCGGCGTGACCGACAGCCTGTTGGCCCTGGTCCAGAATGACGATCAGCTGGCCTCGGTGATCGGTCACGAAATCGCGCACGTCGTCGCCAACCACGCCGCCGAGCGCGCGTCGAGCAAGGCGGCGGCCGGCCTGGGCTTGGCGGCCGTCGGCGGCGCGGCCGGGCGCTATGGGGACGCGGTCAACGCTTACGGCGGTCTGGCGGCCCAGTACGGGCTGTTGCTGCCCTATTCGCGTCGTGACGAGCTGGAGGCCGACCGTCTGGGCGTCGACTATATGGCGCGCGCCGGCTTCAAGCCGTCTGAGGCCGTGGCGCTATGGCGACTGATGGCGTCGCAACGTCAGGGCAGCATCCCGCAGTTCGCCTCGACCCACCCGTCCGATGCGGCGCGGATCGAAGCCCTGCAGCAGTATATCGCCAGCCGCGGCTGGAACTGATCAAACCCGGATGTCGAGGTAGGAGCCGGGCCGCAGGATGCGCGGCTCCTCCCTTTGCGGCGGAGCCGCCGGCGCCTCGACGGGGCGGGCCGGGTTGGCGGTGCGGATCGTGGACATGACGGCGGCGGCCGGGACAGGCGCCTTCGGCGGCACCGTCTGATCCATCCCGTTCTGGTTCAGGGCAGCGCGGAAGAAGGCCGCCTGAGCGCTGCGTGCGCTCGGCAGATCGAGGCCCTGTGCGGGCGTGTTCAGCGGCAGGCCGGGACGAATCGCGCTCATGCCGACATGGTTAACGGAAACCCTCGAAAAAGGGTTAACGCGGCCTCACCGCGTCGTAGGCGCGGGACGAGGCGGGGCCTGCATGGAGGCGACCAGTCGGTCGATGTCGGCGTCGTCCAGCAGGGGGCCGGACTGTTTGGCGGTGATGCGCCCCATGGCGTCGACGGCGAAGGTCTCGGGCACGCCGGAGATGCCGAGGTCGAGACCCGCGCGACCCTCGCGGTCCACCAGCACCATGGAATAGGGATCGCCCAGTTCGTCGAGGAAGGCGCGAGTGGCGACCGGCTCGTCCTTGTAGGCGATGCCGACCACGGCGACGCCGCGCGCCTTCAGCGACAGCAGCTTGGGGTGTTCGATCCGGCACGGCGCGCACCAGGAGGCGAACACATTGACCAGCATGGGCCGGCCGACGCCGGCGGTCTTCAGGTCCAGATTGCCCGGTCCCGCCTGATCGCCCGACAGCAGGGGCAGGACCGTCTCGGGGATCGTCTGGCCGACCAGGGCGTCGGGCTTGAACGCCGGGTCGCGCTTCAGCGACCAGCCGATGAACAGAGCCGCCAGAGCCGCGAGGACCGCCAGCGGGATCAGGGCCAGCCAGCGGTTCACGGGTGAAGCCCTGTTTCTTTTGGCCCTATCGCGCTTCGCGCTGCTTGAGGGCGGTGGGTGTCCGCTGCTTCTGGGTGTGTGACTTTGTCTGCCTCAAGTCGGGCCAGTTCGCGCTTCCATTTGCGGGAGGCGACGACGGCGCGGACGGTCAGGACGATCAGCACCAGGGCGCTGACGCCCCAGGCGGGCCAGACGAAGGCGGCATAGGGGGTCATATCGAGGTCGAGCATGGCTTCATGCCTCCTGAGCCAGACGGGCGCGCAGGGTCATGACGCGGCGGCGGCGGATCTCGGTGCGGATGGCGGTCAGCCACAGGGCCGCGAAAAGCACGCCATAGGCCGCGAGCATGGTCAGGAAGGGCGGCAGATAGACGGGGTCCAGCCCCGACGATCCGGGGGTCAGGAAGCTGGCGGGCTGATGCAGGGTGTTCCACCAATCGACCGAGAATTTCACGATCGGCAGATTGATCAGGCCGACCAGACCCAAGACGGCGGCGGCGCGCCCGGCCTTCTGCTCATCGTCGATCGAGGCTCTCAGCGCCATATAGCCGAGATAGAAGAGAAACAGCACCAGAACGCTGGTCAGGCGCGCGTCCCACACCCACCAAGTCCCCCACATCGGCTGGCCCCACAGCGAGCCGGTGAACAGGGCCAGGGCCGTGAAGGCGGCGCCCGGCAGGGCGGCGGCGCGGGCGGCGGCGTCGGCCAGAGCGTGACGGAAGACCAGCGCAAAAAAGCTAGACACGCCCAGCGCCGCATAGGCGCCCAGGCCCAGGGTGGCGGCGGGGACATGGACAAACATGATCCGCACCGTGTCGCCCTGCTGATAATCGGCCGGAACGGTGAAGCTGAGCCAGGCGCCGACGCCCAGCAGCACGGCGGCGAGCCCCCACAGAACGGGCGTCAACGGGCCGGTGAAGGCCATGAAGCGCTGCGGATTGGACAGGCCGAACATCGGTTCAGCGCTTACGCAACGAATGGACGGCGGGCAAGCTCACCCTTGCGCGTTGCGAACGGCGGCGGCTCCGGCGAAGGGCGCGACGACGGCGGCGAACAGGACGTAGGCGCAGAGCAAGGCCAGCGCCGGGCCGACCGGCTGGCCTGATCCGGCGCGCTCCAACGCCCCGGCGCCGAAGACGACCGGCGGGATGAACAGCGGCAGGACGACGACGGCGATCAGCAGCCCGCCACGCTTGGCGCCTAGCGCAAGGGCGGCGCCCAGCGCCCCGGTGAAGGCGAAGCCGGCGCCGCCGATCAGGGCGGTCAAAGCGACCAGCGGCGTCAGCGAGGCGGGCAGGCCAAGCGCCAGGGCGGCGATGGGGGCGGTCAGGGCGAGCGGCAGACCGACGGCGATCCATTGGGCCAGGGCCTTGATCAGGACGACCTGCTCCAGCGCCAGATGGCCGAGGGCCAGCAGATCCAGCGCCCCGTCCTCCATGTCACGCTCGAACAGCCGCTCCAGCGACAGCAGGGACGCCAGGGCGAGCGCCAACCAGGCGACGCCGCCGGCGACCGGGCCGAGCGTGCGCGGATCGCCGCCGGCCGCCAGCGGCAGTATGGCGGTCAGACAGGCGAAGAAGCCGCAGGCCAGCAACGGGCCGCCGCCCCCGCCCCAGGCCAGATCCAGCTCGCGCTCCAGCAGAACGCGCGTCGCGCCGCGCAGGCCGGGCGGACGGGGTTCTTGATCGACATCGTGGCGGCTCACTTCAGCGCCCCCAGATCGAGAGAGCGGGTCGGGAGCGGCAGGGGGTCGTGGACGGCGGCGACGATCAGGCCGTCAGCGTCCAGATGACGCTGCATCTGCTCGGCGAAGATTTCGCGCCAACGCGCGTCCAGTGGCGCCATCGGTTCGTCCAGCAGCCACAGGGCGCGCGGCGATCCGACCAGCCGGCCCATGGCCAAGCGACGGCGCTGACCGGCGGACAGACGTCGAACCTCCAGGTCCAGAAGTGGCTTGAGGCCGAAGGCCTCGACGGCGTGGTCGACGCCGTACTGGGTGTGGCCCAGCCAGTCGCACTGAAACCCCAGCTCTTCGCGCGCGGTGCGGCCGCCCTTCAGCCCATCCAGATGGCCGAGAAAATGAGTTTCGCGTCCACGCGCCTGTCGTTCGTCCAGCCGATTGCCGTCGCCATCCTGGAAGGCGACCGTGCCGGCGTCAGGGCGCAAAAGGCCGGCGATCGCGCGCAGCAGGCTGGTCTTGCCCGCGCCGTTTGCGCCCGTCAGGGCCAGCACCTCGCCGGCGCGCAAGGTCAGGTCCAGGCCGTCGAACAGTCGGCGCTCGCCGCGCGAGACGGTCAGGCCGGAGAGGGTGAGGGTGTGGATCATCGGGTTTCACCCGCCGCGCCAAATCTGCGAACCCTTCTCAATGTCCACGTCAGGGGTGTGGACACATGGACGGTGCGGCGCGGCGGGGCTATAGGCACGGTCGCCGCAGCAGGCTTTCGCCGCGCGCGCAGGGGCCCTGTGAGCCGCTGCGTCTGCCGCGCGAAGGCGCAACCGGATTGTCGGGCGGCGCTGACCAGAGGAACTCTCCATGCCGTCGATCGACAGCTTCAAGACCCGCCAGGACCTTTCCGTCGGGCGTAAGAAATACGCCTATTACAGCCTTCCCGCCGCCGAGGAAGCCGGTCTGACCGGGATTTCCCGCCTGCCGCGCTCGATGAAGGTGCTGCTGGAGAACCTGCTGCGCAACGAGGACGGCGTTTCCGTCACCGAAGACGACCTGAAGGCCGTCGCCGCCTGGATCGAGAACAAGGGCTCGGTCGAGCACGAGATCGCCTTCCGTCCGGCCCGCGTGCTGATGCAGGACTTCACCGGCGTCCCCGCCGTGGTCGATCTGGCCGCCATGCGCGACGCCATGAGCGCCTTGGGCGCCGACGCCGCCAAGATCAACCCGCTGGTGCCGGTCGATCTGGTCATCGACCACTCGGTCATGGTCGACAACTTCGGCACGTCCAAAGCCTTCGGCCAGAACGTCGAGCGCGAATATGAGCGCAACATCGAACGCTACAACTTCCTGCGCTGGGGTTCGTCGGCCTTCAACAACTTCCGCGTCGTGCCGCCCGGCACCGGCATCTGCCACCAGGTGAACCTGGAGAACCTGGCCCAGACCGTCTGGACCCTGGACGAAGGCAAGAAGACCGTCGCCTATCCCGACACCGTCGTCGGCACCGACAGCCACACCACCATGATCAACGGCTTGGCCGTCCTGGGCTGGGGCGTGGGCGGTATCGAGGCCGAGGCGGCCATGCTGGGCCAGCCGATCCCGATGCTGATCCCCGAGGTCATCGGCTTCAAGCTGACGGGCACGATGCCCGAAGGCACGACGGCGACCGACCTGGTGCTGACCGTCACCCAGATGCTGCGCAAGAAGGGCGTGGTCGGCAAGTTCGTCGAATTCTTCGGCGACGCCCTGCCGAACATGACCATCGAGGACCAGGCGACCATCGCCAACATGGCTCCGGAATACGGCGCCACCTGCGGCTTCTTCCCGGTCTCGGCCGCCACCATCGGCTATCTGACCGCCACGGGCCGCGACAAGGCGCGCGTCGCCCTGGTCGAAGCCTACGCCAAGGCCCAGGGCCTGTGGATCGACGAGAATTCGGAAGATCCGGTCTTCACCGATGTGCTGGAACTGGACATCTCGACCGTCGTGCCGTCGCTGGCGGGTCCGAAGCGTCCGCAGGACCGTGTCGAACTGACCACCGCCGCTCCGGCGTTCGAAACCGCCCTGACCGACGTCTTCGCCCGCCCGTCCGACGCCCCGCGCGCCGAGGTCGAGGGTGAGAAGTTCACCGTCGGCGACGGCGACGTGGTCATCGCGGCCATCACCTCCTGCACCAACACCTCCAACCCGTCGGTGCTGATCGCCGCCGGTCTGGTGGCGCGTAAGGCCAATGCGCTGGGCCTGAAGGCCAAGCCCTGGGTCAAGACCTCGCTGGCCCCCGGATCGCAGGTCGTTACCGACTATCTGACCGACGCCGGCTTGCAGAAGGACCTGGACGCCCTGGGCTTCAACCTGGTCGGCTACGGCTGCACCACCTGCATCGGCAACTCGGGTCCGCTGGACCCCGCCATCTCCAAGGCGATCAACGATAACGCCCTGGTCGCGACCTCGGTCCTGTCCGGCAACCGCAACTTCGAAGGTCGCGTGAACCCCGACGTCCAGGCCAACTACTTGGCCTCGCCGCCGCTGGTCGTGGCCTACGCCATCGCCGGTTCGATGCGGATCGACATCACCAAGGACCCGATCGGTCAGGACAAGAAGGGCAACGACGTCTTCCTGAAGGACGTCTGGCCGACCACGCAGGAAATCGCCGACATCCAGCGCAAGTCCGTCACCCCGGCCATGTTCGCCAAACGCTACAAGGACGTGTTCAAGGGCGACAAGCACTGGCAGGCCATCAAGGTCACCGGCGGTCAGACCTATGAGTGGGACGACAGCTCGACCTACGTCGCCAACCCGCCCTATTTCGACGGCCTGTCGATGGACCTGACCCCCGTCCAGGACGTGGTCGAGGCCCGCGTTCTGGCCATCTTCGGCGACTCGATCACCACCGACCACATCAGCCCGGCCGGTTCGATCAAGAAGACGTCGCCCGCCGGCGTCTATCTGACCAACCACGGCGTCGAGGCGGCCGAGTTCAACAGCTACGGCGCCCGTCGCGGCAACCACGAAGTCATGATGCGCGGCACCTTCGCCAACATCCGCATCAAGAACCGCATCACGCCCGAGATCGAAGGCGGCGTGACCAAGCACTTCCCGTCCGGCGACACCATGTCGATCTATGACGCCGCCATGCGTTACCAGTCGGAAGGCCGCCCCCTGGTCGTCTTCGCCGGCAAGGAATACGGCACCGGCTCGTCGCGCGACTGGGCGGCGAAGGGCACGCGTCTGCTGGGTGTTCGCGCCGTCATCGCCGAAAGCTTCGAGCGCATCCACCGTTCGAACCTGGTCGGGATGGGCGTCGTGCCGCTGCAGTTCAAGCAGGACGGCTGGCTGAAGCTGGGGCTGACGGGCGAAGAGATCGTCACGATCCGCGGCCTTTCGGACGCCAATATCGGCAAGCTGAAGCCGCGTCAGGACCTGTGGGTCGAGCTGTTCCGCCCGTCGGACGGAAAGATGGCCCGCTTCCCGGTCCGCTGCCGCATTGATAACCAGACCGAGCTGGACTATCTGCTGGCCGGCGGCGTCATGCCCTATGTGCTGCGCAACCTGGCGCGCGGCCCGGAAACCGAAGCACCGATCGCCGCCGAATAGGTCGCGGTTCGTCCAGACAAAAAAGAGGGCCGGCGGAGCGATCCGCCGGCCCTTTTCCGTTTGTCGAAAGGCGGTGGTCAGTCGGCGCTGACGACCACCAGCTTGCGGTTCACGAACTCCTTTATGCCGACATCGCCCAGCTCGCGGCCGAAGCCCGAACGTTTGACGCCGCCGAACGGCAGTTCGGGCATGGAGGTCGTGGTGGTGTTGATGAAGACCATGCCAGTCTCGATGCGCGAGGCCAGTTTGCGGGCGCGGCCCGTGTCGCCCGAGAAGATCGAGCCGCCCAGGCCGAAGTGGGAATCGTTGGCCAGGGCCACGACCGCGTCGTCGTCCTCGACCACGAAGACCTGGGCCACCGGGCCGAAGAACTCCTGATAGAAGGCCGGGTTATCGCGCGCGACGTCCGTCAGGACGGTCGGCTCGTAGAAAAAGCCGGTGCGATCGGCGGGCTTGCCGCCGGTCATCGCCTTGGCGCCGTGCCGGATCGCCTCCTCGACCTGTTTGGTCAGGGTCTTCAGCGCATCCTCCGACGACAGCGGGCCCAAGTCGGTGGCCTCGTCCAGCGGGTCGCCCATGACGGCGGTCTTCATGCCTTCGACGAAGCCGGTGATGAAGGCGTCGGAGACGGACTTTTGGACGATGAAGCGTTTGGAGCCGGTGCAGACCTGTCCGGCGTTGGACAGGCGGCCTTCGACGCCCGCCGCGACCGCCTTTTCGATGTCGGCGTCGTCCAGCACCACGAAGACATCGCTGCCGCCCAGTTCCAGCGTGGACTTCTTCAGCATTTCCGAGGCGCGGGCCGAGACCTTGGCGCCGGCGCCCTCCGATCCGGTCAGGGCCACGCCCTGGATGCGGTCGTCGCCGATCAGTTCCGCGACCTTGTCAGAAGAGATGTAGAGGTTGGCGACGAAGCCTTCGGGCGCGCCGGCCTCGCGCACCAGTTCGGCGAACCGGGCGGCGCAGCGCGGCACGATGCCCGCGTGCTTGTAGAGCACGGGATTGCCGACCGCGATGGCGGGAGCCACCACGCGGATCAGCTGATAGATCGGGAAGTTCCACGGCTCGACCGCCAGCAGCACGCCGATCGGGTGAAACTCGACCCAGGCCTCGCCCAGTTCGCTGTCGATCTTTTCGGGCTTGAGGAAGTCGGCGGCCTTCTCGGCATAGTAGGCGGCGATGCCGCCGCACAGATCGATCTCGCTCTGCCCCTGAGCCAGGGGCTTGCCCATCTCCTCGGCCATGGTGCGAGCAAGGTCGTCGCGGTTGTCGGTCAGCAGGCCTGACAGGGATTTCAGCACGGCGAGACGCGGCTGGATGTCGCCCTTGGACCAATCCGAATGGAACAGGCCGTCGGCCTTGGCCAAGGCGGCTTCGACAGCGTCGTCGGTGTGTTCCGGGTAGTCTTCGACCAGTTGTTCGGTGAAGGGATTGAGGGTGCGATAGGCCATGGACGTCCTGAAGCTTCGGTCGGACGCCCGGGGCGGCGCCGATCCGTTGTCAGGAAAGCAAACGCGACCTGTCGGGGCGGGTTGCCTGGCCGTCAGTCCGGATCGCTGAACGGCGGCGGGAGTTGGCCGGACTTGAAGAGGATGGTGGGCTCTTCGTCGTAATCACCCATTTCGGTGTCGGCCGAGACGGCGAAGGCGACGACGCCCAGACGCAAGGGCGCGAGCCGTTCGGCCTTGCGACGCGCCTCTGCGGCGTCCTTGCAGCCGACCTGGGGTTCTGCGCGCAGCGCCTTGCCCCGGCCCTGGACATAGGCCTGCACGATATAGACGGTTTCGGTTGCCATCTGCTTCCAAGCGACCTGTTCGGTGCTCAGGTCAATCGATCAACCGAGTGTCAGCCCAGTTTCATTCAAGCTTCACTCTAGCTTCAGGGCCTCAGCCAGCAGCCGGGCCTCGGCGGCGCGGCTGGAGCCGGCGCGCCACGCGACGACGATCTCGCGGTGGGGCGGGGCGCCGTCGGCCTGGTTTTCGAAGGCGCGAATGGCCACGGAGGGATTGTCGGCCAAGCCGGCCTGCACCGCCATCTTCGGCAGGAAGGAGACGCCGAGGCCCGAGCCCACCATCTGAACCAGGGTATGCAGGCTGGTGGCCGCAAAAACGTCGTCGCCGCGCGGGGCCTCGATGTCCAGCGCCGCCAGAGCGTGGTCGCGCAGACAATGGCCGTCCTCCAGCAGGATCAGATCCTCGGCTCGCAACGCGCCGGGACGGATGGGGCCGGGCGCGGCCAGGGCATGGTCGGCGGGGGCGGCGGCCATGATCTCGTCGTCGCCGATGCGGGCGTGGGCGATGCCCGGCGCATCATAGGGCAGGGCGATGACCGCCGCGTCGATCTGACCCGCCTTCAGCGCCGCGATCAGCCGGGGCGTCAGATCCTCGCGGATGAAGAGCTTCAGGCTGGGATAGGCGGCCTTCACCGACGGGAGCTTGGCGGGCAGCAGGAAGGGGGCCACGGTCGGGATGACGCCTAGGCGGAATCGGCCGGACAGCAGACGCCCGGCGTTCTTGGCCGCCTCGACCAGATCCTCGGTGCGGGCCAGGACGTCCTCGGCGCGGCGAACGGCCTCCGCTCCGACGGCGGTCATGATCACGGCGCCGCGCGCGCGTTCGACCACCGGCGCGCCGAGGATGCGCTCAAGCTCCTGCACCCCGGCGCTGAGGGCGGGCTGGCTGACGTGGGCGGCCTCGGCGGCGCGCGAGAAGCTGCCGTGTTCGGCCAGGAGCTTGAGATACTGGAGCTGACGCAGGGTGGGGAGCATGGAAGCGAAATAGGCCCGTCCTATGCTGACGCCAAGGATAATCGATTGGATTTATCCTTTTGGCCCGTGTCGTATGACCCCGTCATCTACAGGGCGATGGAAAAATCGCTCGCCGTCGTGCGTCAGCAGCAGGGAGAAACACCATGACCGACGAAGCCAAATGCCCCTTTTCCGGCCGAACGCCCCGATCGGTCGCTGGCGGCGGCGTTCAGAACCGCGATTGGTGGCCCAACCAGCTGCGTGTCGATCTGCTGAACCAGCACTCGACCAAGTCCGACCCGCTGGGGGAGTCGTTCGACTACCGCGAGGCCTTTTCCAAGCTGGACTATGAGGCGCTGAAGGCGGATCTGCGCGCCCTGATGACCGACTCCAAGGACTGGTGGCCGGCGGACTTCGGCCATTATGGCCCGCAGTTCATCCGCATGGCCTGGCACAGCGCCGGCACCTATCGCGTCGGCGATGGTCGCGGCGGCGGCGGGCGGGGCCAGCAGCGGTTTGCGCCGCTGAATTCCTGGCCCGACAACGTCAATATCGACAAGTCGCGCCGCCTGCTGTGGCCGATCAAGCAGAAGTATGGCCAGGCTATTTCCTGGGCCGACCTGATGATCCTGACCGGAAACGTCGCGCTGGAGACCATGGGCTTCCGCACCTTCGGCTTCTCGGGCGGCCGCGCCGATACTTGGGAGCCGGATCAGGACGTCTATTGGGGTCGCGAGACGACTTGGCTGGGCGGCGACGAGCGCTATGCCCACGGCTCGGACGGGGTCGTGAAGCCGGGCGACGAGGCCGTGCTGGTCAGCGATGACAATGCGGACGGCGACAGGCATTCGCGCGATCTGGAGAACCCGCTGGCGGCCGTGCAGATGGGCCTGATCTACGTCAATCCGGAGGGGCCGGACGGCAATCCCGATCCGATCGCGGCGGCGCGCGATATCCGCGACACCTTCGCCCGGATGGCGATGAACGACGAGGAGACGGTCGCCCTGATCGCGGGCGGCCATACCTTCGGCAAGACGCACGGCGCGGGCCCGGCCGACCACGTCGGCTCAGAGCCTGAAGGCGACGGCCTGGAGGCGCAGGGCCTGGGCTGGACCTCGAGCTTTGGTACGGGGCACGGCGCCGACGCCATCACCAGTGGCCTGGAAGTCACCTGGACCCAGACGCCGGCGCAGTGGAGCAACTTCTTCTTCGAGAACCTGTTCGGCTTCGAATGGGAGCTGGAGAAGTCCCCGGCCGGCGCGCACCAGTGGGTGGCCAAGGACGCGGGCGAGATCATCCCCGACGCCCACGATCCGGCCAAGAAGAAGCGGCCGACGATGCTGACGACCGACCTGTCGATGCGGTTCGACCCGGCCTATGAGGCGATCTCCCGCCGCTTCCTGAACGATCCGCAGGCCTTTGCGGACGCCTTTGCGCGGGCCTGGTTCAAGCTGACGCACCGCGATCTGGGACCGCGTTCGCGCTACGTTGGGCCGGAAGTCCCGAGCGAAGTCCTGCTGTGGCAGGATCCGGTGCCGGAGGTCGATCATCCGCTGATCGACGCGACGGACGCGGCGGCTCTGAAGGCCAAGGTGCTGGACTCGGGCCTGAGCACCGCCGAACTGGTGGGCACGGCCTGGGCCTCGGCCTCGACCTTCCGCGGCGGGGACAAGCGGGGCGGGGCGAACGGCGCCCGCATCCGCCTGGCGCCGCAGAAGGACTGGGCCGTCAACCAGCCCGCACAGCTGGACCGGGTGCTGAAGACGCTGGAGCGCATCCAGACCGAGTTCAACCAGGCGCAGACGGGCGGCAAGAAGGTCTCTTTGGCCGACCTGATCGTGCTGGCCGGCAATGCAGGCGTCGAGCATGCGGCCAAGGCTGCGGGCCACGACGCCAGCGTGCCGTTCACGCCCGGCCGAACGGACGCCAGCCAGGCAGACACGGATGTCGAATCCTTCGGCTATCTGGAGCCGGTCGCCGACGGCTTCCGCAACTTCCAGAAGGCCCGCTATGCCGTGCCCGCCGAGTCGCTGTTGATCGATCAGGCGCAGCGGCTGACGCTGACGGCGCCGGAGATGACTGTGCTGATCGGCGGCCTGCGGGCGATCAACATCAATACGCGCGGCGCGACGCATGGCGTGCTGACTGAGCGTCCGGGCGTGCTGTCCAACGATGTCTTCGTCAACCTGCTGGACATGGACGTGAAGTGGGCGGCGACCTCGGACGCCAAGGACGTCTTCGAAGGCCGCGACCGCAAGACGGGCGAAGCCAAATGGACCGGCACGCGTGTCGATCTGGTGTTCGGCTCCAACGCGGTGCTGCGCGCGCTGGCCGAGGTCTATGCCGGGGCCGACGCCCAAGGTAAGTTCGTCTCGGACTTCGTTGCGGCGTGGGCCAAGGTGATGGAGCTGGACCGGTTCGACCTGCACGGTTGAGCGATATCCAATCGTCATTCCGGGGCTGAGCGAAGCGAGGAACCCGGAATCCAGGTGGACGGCCTGTATGGCTGGTGCTGATCCCCTGGGTTCCGGGTTCGTCCTGCGGACGCCCGGAATGACGGGCCATTGGGAGACTATTTCAGCCGAATCTCGAACAGCTGCGGCCAGCGTTTGCCGGTGACGAACAGGCGTTTCCCCGCCGCGTCCCAGGCGATGCCGTTCAGGACGTCGTCGTTGGGGTCGAGGTTCGCGCCCTTGGGGACCAGGGCGGTCAGGTCGATGAAGGCCTTGACGACGCCGGTCTCGGGATCGATGCGCGCGATGCGGTTGTCCTGCCAGATATTGGCGAAGACCTCGCCGTCGATCCATTCCAGCTCGTTGATCTGATCCAGCGGATTTCCGTCGGCGGTGACGGAGACGCGGCCGGTCTCGGCGAGGGTTTCCGGGTCGAGGAAGCGCAGCTGGTCGGTGCCGTCGCTCATGATCAATCGGCGGCCGTCGGTGGTCAGGGCCCAGCCCTCGCCCGGATAGGAGAAGCCGCCCAGGGGCGAGAAGTCGTCCAGCTTCCAGATAAAGCCGATGTGGTTGCGCCAGGTCAGGCTGTAGAGCTTGCCGTTCAGCGTGGTCATGCCCTCGCCGAAATAGATGGTCGGCAGGTCGCGCTGACGCTCCACGCGCCCGGTTTCCAGATCCACCTTGCGGATGAAGGACGGATACAGGCCCGTGCTCTCGTAAAGGTCGCCGTCGTGGAAGAAGAGGCCCTCGGTGAAGGCCCCTGTGTCGTGCGGATAGGCCCGCACGACCTCGTAGGACTGGACCGGGACTTCGGCCCTGACCGGCAGGGCGACGCCTGTCGTCAGCAGCAGACCGGCGATGAGGCCGGCGAGCCGGGACGGCAGGCGCATCATGAGCCTCAGCCTCGCTCGGCGGCGGCTTCGGCCTCGGCCTTCTGGGCGCGGGCCTCGGCGGCGTTCGCCTCGTTGCGGGCCAGTTCGGCCTTTTCCTTCTTGGATGCGGATTTGCGACCCAGCATGTTCAACGCCTCAACACCGGCCGAGAAGGCCATGGCCGCATAGATGTAGCCCTTGGGCACATGATAGCCGAAGCCGTCGGCGATCAACACCATGCCGATCATCAGCAGGAAGCCGAGCGCCAGCATGACGACGCTGGGGTTCTTGTTGATGAAGTTGGCCAAGGGGTCGGCGGCCAGCAGCATGACGGTTACGGCGACCAGGACGGCGACGACCATAATGGGCAGATGTTCGGTCATGCCGACAGCGGTCAGGATCGAGTCGATCGAGAAGACGATGTCCAAGAGGATGATCTGGAAGATCGCGGCGCCCGCGTTCATGATCATCACGTCCTTCTTGTCCATGACGTCATGGCTGGGCGTGGGATCGACCGTGTGGTGGATTTCCTTGGTCGCTTTCCAGACCAGGAACAGACCGCCTGCGATCAGGATCAGATCCTTCCACGAGAATTCATTGCCCATCACGGTGAAGACCGGCTGCACCAGGCCGACCAGCCAGGCGATGATCGACAGCAGGGCCAGCCGCATGACCAGGGCCAAGCCGATGCCGATGCGACGCACCTTCTGGCGCTGATGCTCGGGCAGCTTATTCGACAGAATTGAGATGAAGATCAGGTTGTCGATGCCGAGCACGACCTCCATCACGATGAGGGTCACCAATGCGGCCCAGGCGGCCGGATCGGAGAGCAAGGGGGTTATGCTGTCGAGCATGGGGTTTCCTGGTGGAGGATAAAGCTTGAGCGGAAAGCGCTAGGGCCGATGCAGGTTCCGATCAAGCGATGGGGTGCGGCGTCATGGTCGCACCCCCTGTCTGTCGGGAAGGCTACTGGACACGCGACGGCGCCTTCGCGCAATCGCAGCGAAGTTGGTGGAGGGCTGGGCGGAGCGCCGGGCCTTCGCCCGGAGTGTGAGTTTTTAAGTACCGTTTCGACGAAGGGTATGACGCTCCGCGCGTGTGGTTGGCCTGCAAGCTCGGGGCGCCGAGCGGTGGCGGTCTTATCGCCTAACCCCATAAGCCTGCGACGGGTCGGCGGTCCCTGCGAGGACCGTCCCGAGTGCGATCGAGTATCCCCCTCGACCCTCCGACACCGCTCCATGAGTCGCTGTCGGCGCGAGCCGTTTCAGACCCGCTCCCGTTCAATCCGCTCTCGCCGCCGCAAGGTCGCAGGCCTTACGAGCCCTCCATGCGACGAGACGGGTGCATTATGGGGCCGTTTGACCCCTTGGATGGGAGACGGGGGACATAAATCAGCAAGCGATTGGATTCGCTGACAACGGACCAGCGGCATTGCGATGGCTAAGTATCGTCTCCTCCCCATCCGTGGGGAGGTGGCTCGAAGCGCAGCGAAGAGACGGAGGGGCTCTCCTTCGCATCCCCGGCGCCCGTGGGACTTGAAGAACCCCTCCACCGCTTCGCGGTCCCCCTCCCCACGCGTGGGGAGGAGACGAGATACCTCGTCTGTCCCCTGCGGCATCGGCGCGCCTTCACGCAATGTTGCGAGCGGCGAAACCCCGTGCTATCAGGCGCCCGGCTTGAAGGGGGCGTATTCACGGATACGGCCTCCGTCGTGCTTTCCGTAAGCATTTCAAGCTTTTGACCGTTGCGAGCCTCGCAGTCGGTTGCGACCCTGACACAACGACCTCGGACCCTAATCAGTGGCTGATGATTTCAGAACGACGGAAGTCGGCGATCGCTACGCACAGGCGCTGTTCGACCTGGCGCTGGAAACCGGCCGCCTGGACGCCGTCCGCGCCGACCTGAAGTCGCTGAAGGCGGCCTGGAGCGAAAGCGCCGACCTGCGTCGCCTGGCGACCTCGCCCGTCATCGCTGCGCCCGACCAGGCCAAGGGTCTGGTGGCCATCGCCGCCACGGCCAAGTTCGAGCAGACCACGACCAACTTCCTGGGTCTGCTGGCTCAGAACCATCGCGCCAAGGATCTGCCCGCCGTGATCGCCGGGTTCGAGGCGCGCTACGCGAAACACGCCGGCGTCGTCGCCGCCGAGGTCGTCTCGGCCCAGCCGCTGGACGCCAAACAGGTCGCCGCCATCACCGCCGCCCTGTCCAAGAGCCTGGGCAAGGCGCCGGAACTGACCGCGCGCGTCGATCCGTCGATCCTGGGCGGCCTGAAGGTCAAGGTCGGCTCGAAACTGTTCGACGCCTCGCTGAAGACCAAGCTCGACCAGATGAAGTTCGCCCTCAAGCGCGCCTAAAAGCGCTCCCGCCACCCAGAATGCGCGCCTGAACGGCGCACCCGCAGAAGACTGAAGAACAGAGAGCCCGTCATGGACATCCGCGCCGCTGAAATCTCGGCCATCCTTAAGTCGCAGATCGCCAACTTCGGCGTCGAAGCCGATGTCTCCGACGTCGGCAGCGTGCTGTCGGTCGGCGACGGCATCGCCCGCATCCACGGTCTGGACAATGTCCAGGCCGGTGAAATGGTCGAATTCACCAAGGCCGGCGTGAAGGGCATGGCCCTGAACCTCGAGCGCGACAACGTGGGTGCCGTGATCTTCGGCGCCGACGCCGCCATCGCCGAGGGCGACGACGTGCGCCGCCTGGGCGAGATCGTGGACGTGCCGGTCGGCAAGGGTCTGCTGGGCCGCGTCGTCAACCCGCTGGGCGAGCCGATCGACGGCAAGGGTCCGATCCAGTTCACCGAGCGCCGCCGCGTGGACGTCAAGGCGCCCGGCATCATCCCGCGTAAGTCGGTTCACGAGCCGATGCAGACCGGCCTGAAGGCCATCGACACCCTGATCCCCGTCGGCCGCGGTCAGCGCGAGCTGATCATCGGCGACCGTCAGGTCGGCAAGACCGCCGTCGCCGTCGACACCATCCTGAACCAGAAGAACGTCAACAAGACCGACGACGAGAGCGCCAAGCTCTACTGCATCTACGTCGCCATCGGTCAGAAGCGTTCGACCGTCGCCCAGATCGTCAAGACCCTCGAAGAGTCGGGCGCGCTGGAGTACACAATCGTCGTCGCCGCCACGGCGTCGGAACCGGCCCCGCTGCAGTTCCTGGCCCCGTTCGCCGGCACCGCCATGGGCGAGTTCTTCCGCGACAACGGCATGCACGCCCTGATCGTCTACGACGACCTGTCCAAGCAGGCCGTCGCCTATCGCCAGATGTCGCTGCTGCTGCGCCGTCCGCCCGGCCGTGAAGCCTATCCGGGCGACGTCTTCTACCTGCACAGCCGCCTGCTGGAGCGTTCGGCCAAGCTGAACGAGGATTACGGTTCGGGCTCGATGACCGCCCTGCCGATCATCGAAACCCAGGCCAACGACGTCTCGGCCTACATCCCCACCAACGTGATCTCGATCACCGACGGTCAGATCTTCCTGGAATCGGACCTGTTCTATCAGGGCATCCGCCCGGCCGTGAACGTCGGCATCTCGGTGTCGCGCGTCGGCTCGTCGGCCCAGACCAAGGCGATGAAGAAGGTCGCCGGTTCGATCAAGGGCGAGCTGGCCCAGTATCGCGAGATGGCCGCCTTCGCCAAGTTCGGCTCGGACCTGGACGCCTCGACCCAAAAGCTGCTGGCGCGCGGCGCCCGTCTGACGGAACTGCTGAAGCAACCGCAGTATTCGCCGCTGGCGATGGAAGAGCAGGTCGTCTCGGTCTACGCTGGCACGCGCGGCTATATCGACGGCATCGCCGTCGCCGACGTGGGCCGCTTCGAGAAGGAGCTGCTGGCGCGCATCCATGCGAACCACGCGTCGCTGCTGGAAGGCATCCGCACCAAGAAGGACCTGACCTCGGACCTCGAAGCCGAGCTGAAGGACATCCTGGCCGCCTTCGTCAAGACCTTCGCCTGAACCCGTCTGGTAAGCTGAGAGAGTAAGCGCCGGATGGCCAGCCTCAAGGAAATGCGCAATCGGATCGGAAGCGTGAAAGCCACGCAGAAGATCACGAAAGCCATGCAGATGGTCGCCGCGGCCAAGCTGAAGCGCGCCCAGGACCAGGCCGAAAGCGCCCGGCCCTATGCGCAGAAGATGGCCTCGGTCATCGCCAACCTGGCCGCCGGCGTGTCCGGCGCCGACGCGCCGCGCCTGTTGACCGGCACGGGCGGCGACCAGCGTCACCTGATCGTGGTTGCGACGGCGGACAAGGGTCTGGCGGGCGGCTTCTCGACCAACGTCATCCGTGCCGCGCGCGAACGGATCAACAGCCTGATCGCCAACGGCAAGGACGTGAAGATCATCGCCGTCGGCAAGAAGTCGCGGGACCAGCTGTCGCGTCTGTACGGCGACAAGGTGATCCACACCTTCGAACTGTCGGAACACAAGACCATCGGCCTGCCTTCGGCGCAGCCGGTCGCCGAAATGATCGCCACGGCCTTCGAGGACGGTCAGGCCGATGTGGTCACCCTGTTCTACAGCCAGTTCAAGTCGGTGATCCAACAGGTCCCGACCGGCAAGCAGTTGATCCCGGCCGTGGTCGAGGGCGATGCGCAGCCGATCGACCTGAACGGCGCGGTCTATGAGTACGAGCCGTCGGAAGAGGAAATCCTCGAAACCCTGCTTCCGCGCAATCTGACGACCCAGATCCTGGCCGCTCTGTACGAGAACCAGGCGGGCTTCTTCGGGTCGCAGATGGCGGCGATGGACAACGCCACGCGCAATGCGGGCGACCTCATCAACGCCCTGACGCTGCAATACAACCGCAAGCGCCAAGCCCAGATCACCACCGAGCTGATCGAGATCATCGCCGGCGCCGAAGCCCTCTGATCCCGACCGAACAGACATTCCGATACGGACCCCAACCATGACCGACACCGTCGCCCCCAAGAAACCCGCCTCCAAGAAGCCCGCCGTCAAGAAGGCGCCTGTCGCCGCGACCGCGCCCGGCGCGGCCGTCGCCACGGGCAAGATCGCCCAGGTCATCGGCGCCGTCGTCGACGTTGAGTTCGACGGCCATCTGCCGGCGATCCTGAACGCCCTGCACACCCAGAACATCGACCAGAAGACGGGCGAGCCCTTCACCCTGGTTCTGGAAGTCGCCCAGCACCTGGGTGAGAACATGGTCCGCACCATCTCGATGGACACGACCGAGGGCCTGACGCGCGGCCAGCCCGTGACCGACACCGGCTCCTCCATCCAGACCCCGGTCGGACCGGGCGTGCTGGGACGCATCATGAACGTTGTCGGCCAGCCGATCGACGAAGCCGGTCCGATCCAGACCACGCAATACCGCCCGATCCACCGCGAGGCGCCCTCGTTCGAGGAACAGACCACCGCGTCGGAAATCCTGGTCACGGGCATCAAGGTGATCGACCTGATCTGCCCCTACACCAAGGGCGGCAAGATCGGCCTGTTCGGCGGCGCCGGCGTGGGCAAGACCGTGACCATGCAGGAACTGATCAACAACATCGCCAAGGCGTACGGCGGTTATTCGGTTCTGGCCGGCGTGGGCGAGCGCACCCGCGAAGGCAACGACCTGTATCACGAGATGATCGAGTCCAACGTGAACGTGGACCCGACCAAGAACGACGGCTCGACCGAAGGCTCCAAGTGCGCCCTCGTCTATGGCCAGATGAACGAACCGCCCGGCGCCCGCGCCCGCGTCGCCCTGACCGGCCTGGCCCAGGCCGAATATTTCCGCGACGAGGAAGGCAAGGACGTTCTGCTGTTCGTCGACAACATCTTCCGCTTCACCCAGGCCGGTTCGGAAGTGTCGGCGCTGTTGGGCCGCATCCCGTCCGCCGTGGGCTACCAGCCGACGCTGGCCACCGAGATGGGCAACCTGCAGGAACGCATCACCTCGACCAAGAAGGGCTCGATCACCTCGGTCCAGGCCATCTACGTCCCCGCCGACGACCCCACCGACCCGGCGCCGGCCGCCTCGTTCGCCCACCTGGACGCGACGACCATGCTGTCGCGTGACATCGCCGCCCAAGCCATCTTCCCCGCCGTCGACCCGCTGGACTCGACCTCGCGGATCATGGACCCGCTGGTTATCGGCGAGGAACACTACCAGGTCGCCCGTTCGGTCCAGGAAGTGCTGCAGCAGTACAAGGGTCTGAAGGACATTATCGCCATCCTGGGCATGGACGAGCTGTCGGAAGAGGACAAGCTGGTCGTGTCGCGCGCCCGCAAGATCCAGCGCTTCCTGTCACAGCCCTTCTTCGTGGCCGAACAGTTCACCAACTCGCCGGGCAAGTTCGTCGAGCTGGCCGACACGATCCGCTCGTTCAAGGGCATCGTCGCCGGTGAATACGACCACCTGCCGGAAGCCGCCTTCTACATGGTCGGCGCCATCGAAGAGGCCGTCGCCAAGGCCGAGAAGATGGCGTCGGAAGCCTGATTATGGCCGGCAAGTTGAACTTCTCCCTCGTCTCGCCGGAACGCGAGGTCTTTTCGGGCCTCGTGGACCAGGTCGATGCACCGGGCGTCGAGGGCGACTTCGGCGTTCTGCCGGATCATGCGCCCTTCATGACCGCCCTGCGCGAGGGTCTGGTGACCGTCTATAACAACGGCTCAAAGACCCAGTACGACGTCCACGGCGGCTTCGCCGACGTCAACGGCGAAGGCCTGACCATCCTGGCCGAACAGGCCACCGAGGTCGTCGCGGCCTGATCCCGTCGAAGGATCGAACGATTTGAGGCCTCCCGTTTCGGCGGGAGGCCTTTTTCGTGGGCGGCGGGCGCGCTAGGACCGGCCCATGACCGATCTCATCGACATCCACGGCGTTTGCGCACCCGGCTATGAGGCCGTGCGCGACGCCTTCGCTGCCAACTTCACCGCGGCGCCCGAGGGGCTGAACGAGCAGGCGGCGCGGTTCAGCGTGCTGGTTGAGGGCGAGGCGGTCGTCGATCTGTGGGCGGGCCATGCGGATACGGCCAGGACGACGCCGTTCACCGACACCACCCTGACCTCGGTGTTTTCGACCGGCAAGGCGGTGATGGCCATCCTGATGGCAAGCGCGGTCGAGGCGGGTCAGATCGACTATGACCAAACGGTCGCGTCGCTGTGGCCCGAGTTCGGCGCGGCGGGGAAGGCGGAGGTCACCGTCGCCCAGCTGATGAGCCACCAGTCGGGCCTGCCGGGCTTTTCCGAGGCCGTCGATCCGACGATCTGGTTCGACGTGCCAGCCGTGCTGGCGCGGCTGGCGGCCCAGGCGCCGATGTGGGCGCCGGGTTCAGCCTCGGGCTATCACCCGATCACCGTCGGCTATCTGGCCAATGAGGTCTATCGCCGGGCGACCGGCCGGACGATGGGCCAGGCGCTGCGCCAGGACTTCGCGGAGCTGGACCTGTGGATCGGCCTGCCGGAAAGCGAGCATGCACGGGTGGCGCAGATGCGCAAACCCACGGCGGCGCCCAGCCTGGGGACCATCGATCCAATCAAACAGGCGGCCTTCCTGGATCGCGGCTCGGCGCCGGGCGGGCGCGGTTCGGCGGCCTGGCGCGAGATGGAAATCCCCTCGGCCAATCTGCACGGCACGGCCCTGGGACTGGCGAAGATGCTTGGGGTGGTGGCCAATCGCGGCGTTCTCGACGGGCGATCGGTGCTGTCGGCGGGAACACTGGATCAGCTGACGCGCGAGCGCATTCATGGGCCGGACAAGGTGCTGCCCTATACGATCAGCTGGGCGGCCGGTCTGATGCGCAATGCCGGGCTGAAGGTGTTCGGGCCGAACGACGCCTTCGGCCATTACGGCTGGGGCGGGTCCATGGCCATGGCGGATCCGTCGCGAAAGGTGTCGGCGGCCTATGTGATGACGCGCCAGTCGCCGCACCTGATCGGCGACCCCCGGCCCAAGCGGTTGCTGGACGCGCTCTATGCCGCCTTCTGAACCGGGCCGGGCGCGGTCAGCAGGCCGATCAGGCCGGCCAAGCCCGCGCAGCCGGCGCAGGTCAGGATTACGGCCCGAAAGGCCGCGTGGAAGGCGTCGCGGACGACGGGCGTGATCTCGGCGCCCGACATGACTTGGGCCAGTTGGGCGCGGGCGTCAGGCAGGTCGGCGACCCCGGCGAAGACCGCCGACAGCACCAGGCCCAGGAGGGCGACAGCCAGAAGGCTGGCCACGCGCGCCACCGCATTGTTGACGCCCGAGGCCACGCCGGTGTGGCCCGCCTTGACGGCCCCCATCACCGTCGCCGTCAGCGGCCCGACCGCCAGGGTCATGCCGATCCCCAGCACCGTCATCCCCGCCAGCGGTCCGTCGACATAGCCCGCGCCCGGCCCAGGCACAGCGAGAAGGGCCAGTCCGATCCCGGCCAGGGCCGGCCCGACGCTGAGCGACAGGCGCGCGCCGAACCGATCGGCGACCCGTCCAGCGAGGCCGGAAAACAGGCCCATGACGGCGGCGAAGGGCAGCATGGCGGCGCCGGCCTCGGTCGCGCTCCAGCCGTGAACCCGGATCAGATCGAAGGGCAGGAAGAACATCGCCCCGCCCAGGGCGAAATAGAGCAGCAGGGTCAGCAGATTGATGCCGCTGAAGATTGAGGACGAAAACAGGCCCAGCGGCATCATCGGGTGGCTCTGGCGCGCCTCGGCCCAGAGGAAGGCGGCCAGCAACGCCGCGCCCACGACCAATCCAGCCGGGATGACGGGCGATGCGAACCCCAGGTCGGGCGCGGCGGTCAGGGCCCAAGTCAGGGCGCCCAGTCCGGCGACGGCCAGAAGCGCGCCCAAACCGTCTAGACCGCTCGCGTCGGGATCCCGGCTCTCGGGCGTGGCGGCCAAGGTCACGACGGCGGTGAGGATCGCCAGCGGGACGTTGATCCAGAAGATGGCGCGCCAGTCGGCGGCGTCGGCCAGCCATCCCCCGATCAGCGGCCCGACCATGCCGGTCAGGGCCCCGAACCCGGCCCAGGTTCCAAAGGCCTTGCCGCGCTCCTCGGGCGGGAAGGTGGCGCCGATCACCGCCAGGGCGCCGGGCGTCAGCAGGGCCGCGCCGATCCCCTGGATCGCCCGGCCGGCGACCAGGGCCTGGACGGTGGGGGCGAGGGCGCAGCCGATGGAGGCCATGGCGAAGATCGCGACCCCGATCAGAAAGATCCGCCGCCGTCCGAACCGATCGCCGGCCGCGCCGCCGATCAAAACCAGGGCGCCCAGCGTCAGCAGATAGGCGTTCGACACCCACTGGACCGCCGCCATGCCGGCCGCGAAATCCCGCTGCACGGCGGGCAGGGCGACGCCCAGAGCCGAGCCGTCGATGAAGGTCAGGCTGGATCCCAGCACCGTCGCGGCCAGCACCCAGCGTTTGCGCGCCGCCGACAGCGTATGGGCCGGTTCGGCGGCGGCGTGGACCTGTCCGCCTTCGCAGGGGCCCGGTTGGGCGGTCGTCATGGCCTCGCCTCCGTGTGGGCGAACGCTACGCCGGTTCCGCCGTGGTCTTCAACGCCTCGCGCGCGGCGCGGCTGCGATTGAAGGCGGCCAGGGCGAAGACGCCGGCGCCGGCCCAGATGAAGACGAAGGAGACGATCCGCAGCAGGGTCAGCGGCTCGCCGGTCGCGACGCCGCAGGCGAACTGCAGCGTCGGGGCCAGAAACTGGATGAAACCGACCGTGGACAGGGGCAGACGCCGAGCCGACCAAGCAAACAGCGCCAGCGGGATCACGGTCGCCGGGCCGTTTACCAGCGCCCAGATCAGGCCGGAGGGCGAGGCGAACCCGACCGCCTGACCGTGGGTGGTCAGCCAGGCCAAAAAGACCGCGCCGATGGGCAGCAGCACCAGACATTCGACGAACAGCCCGGTCTGGGCCGAGGCGGGCACGCGCTTACGGATCACCGCATAGGCGCAGAAGGTGACGGCCAGGGTCAGGCCGATGATCGGCACATGGCCCAGGGCGATGGTCTGGATCACGACCCCGATGGCGGCCAGACCGATGGCCAGCGCGCTCCAGCGGTCGATCTTCTCGCGGAACAGCACGGCGCCGGCCGCCATGTTGAGCAGGGGATTGATATAGTAGCCGAGGCTGGCCTCCAGCGTCGCGTGATGCGTGGTGGCGAAGACGTAGAGGCTCCAGTTTGTGCCGATCAGCAGCGCGGACAGGGCCAGCCAGGCCAGGGTGCGGGGGGTTGCCAGCACCCGGCGCGCCTCGCCCCATTGCCCCGCCAGCAGCAGGACCAGGCCCGCCACGAAGACCGACCAGACCGCCCGGTGCGCCAGGATTTCGGGCGCGCCGAAGCCGTGCGCCGCCATCGCCATGAACAGCAGCGGCAGCAGTCCCCACAGGGTGTAGCAGGCGATGGCCGTGCCGACGGCGCGGGGGTCGTTGGGAGAGGGGGAGGCGGTCATGGGGTCCTTCATCCCCGCCGTCATCCTCGGGCTTGACCCGAGGATCGGGCGCGGCGGGCGCCTGTGCGTCACTCGTTAGCACCAGCGGCGGAACATCCGGTCCTCGGGTCAAGCCCGAGGATGACGGGGTGGAGCGTCAGACCGTGATCGAACGATATCCCGACGACGACTTGATCACGCCTGTTTCGTCCAGCAGCTGGGCGATCTGGACGGCGTTCAGGGCGGCGCCCTTGCGCAGGTTGTCGGACACGACCCAAAGGTTCAGGCCGTTCTCGACGGTCGTATCCTTGCGGATGCGGCTGACATAGACGGCGTGTTCGCTGGCGGCGTCGACGGGGGTGATGTAGCCGTCGTGCTCCTGCTTATCGATGACCAGCACGCCGGGCGCCTCGCGCAGGATGGCGCGGGCCTCGTCGGGTTCGATCGGGCGGTCGAACTGGACGTTCACGGCCTCAGAGTGACCCACGAAGACCGGCACGCGCACGCAGGTGACGGTGACCTGGATGTCGGGGTCCAGCATCTTGTGCGTCTCGTCCGACATCTTCTTCTCCTCGTCGGTGGAGCCGTCCTCGAGGAAGGAACCGATGTAGGGGATGACGTTGAAGGCGATCTGTTTGGGGAACTTCTTGGGCGTGGCGTCGCCCAGGCCGTAGATGGCTTTGGTCTGGTTCCACAGCTCGTCCATGCCTTCCTTACCGGCGCCAGACACCGACTGATAGGTCGAGACGACCACCCGCTTGATCTTGGCCGCATCGTGCAGCGGCTTCAGCGCCGTCACCAGCTGGATGGTCGAGCAATTTGGGTTGGCGATGATGTTCTTCTTGGTCGCATCCTTGATGGCGTCGGGGTTCACCTCGGGCACGATCAGCGGCACGTCGGCGTCCTTGCGGAAGGCCGAGGAGTTGTCGATCACGATAGGACCGGCCTTGCCGATCTTCTCGGACCATTCCTTGGACACCGCGCCGCCGGCGGACATCAGGACGATGTCGACCTTTGAAAAGTCGAACTGTTCGATGTCCTGGCATTTGACGGTCTTGTCGCCGAAGGAGACCTCGACGCCCTTGGACTTGCGAGAGGCGATGGCGTGGATTTCATCGACGGGGAATTCCAGCTCCTCAAGGATGTTCAGCATTTCGCGGCCCACATTGCCCGTGGCCCCGACGATGGCGACGCGATAACCCATGATGCTTGGTCCTTCGGACGCGCTACCGCTCGGCTCAGCGGAGCCTTGCTGCTTGAGCGCGGTTTGGTGTGTGCTGTGCATTTAGGCGTTCGCAGCCGCGAAGCAATCGCTTTTCACTGTGCCGGGCTTTAAGCAGTCCTCTCATGACCTCCCGTATTCGCAACGCCTACGACATCCGCGTGGAAGAGGGCGTGCTGACGCCCGATCCGGCGCAGGAGAGCGTGATCACGGCGCTGGAGCGGCTGGAGGTCGATCTGGCCAAACGCGGCCTGTTCGGCAAGGCGCCGGAGGTGCGGGGCGTCTATCTCTACGGCCCGCCCGGACGCGGCAAGTCGATGCTGATGGACCTGTTCTACTCGGCGACGCCGGAGCCGCGAAAGACGCGCGCGCACTTTCACGCCTTCATGGCCCGCATCCACGATCTGGTGAAACAGTGGCGTGAGGGGGATGCGAAGACCCGCAAGGCCGTGTTCGGAACCCACAGGGGCGACGACCCCATCCCGCCGATCGCGAAGCTGATCGCGTCGGAAGCCCGGCTGCTGTGTTTCGACGAACTGCAGGTCACCGACATCGCCGACGCCATGATCCTGGGCCGGCTGTTCGAAGCCCTGTTCGAGGATCGGGTGGTGCTGGCCATCACCTCGAACCGCGCGCCGGAGGACCTCTACAAGAACGGCATCAACCGTCAGCTCTTCCTGCCCTTCATCGACATCATCCGCGAGCGCTGCGTGGTGGTGGAGACGGCCGGGGCGCGGGACTGGCGGCTGGATCGGATGACCTCGGCCCAAGTCTGGCACACGCCGGACGACCGCGCGGCGTTCGAGGCGTTGTGGCGCGAGCTGAAGGGGGGCGAACCGGAAGAGCCGGCGCACCTGAGCGTGTTGGGCCGCGATGTGGTGGTGCAGCGCACCGTGGGATCGATGGCGCGGGCGACGTTCGCGGAGCTGTGTGCCAGGCCGCTGGGGCCGCAGGACTATCTGGCCATCGCCCAGCGGTTCCACACCCTGTTTCTGGAAGATGTGCCGATCCTGAGTTCGGCCAACCACCACGAGGCGCGGCGTCTGGTGACCCTGGTGGACGCCCTCTATGAGGCCAAGACCAAGCTGATTGTGCTGGCGGCGGCCAAGCCGGAGGCCCTCTATACCGAAGGGGTGGGGGCGTTCGAGTTCGAGCGCACCGTGTCGCGCTTCAACGAAATGCAGAGCAAGGACTGGCTGGCGCACGTCCAGGATTGAGCGGGCAGATCCAATCTAATGAGGGGTGAATCCGGCTGAGCATTGATTTGACTTGTAAAGTTATAGCTTTAATAAATATCTGATTCTGTTATCTTTTTGTTGAGGTGCAGATGGCTGACGCTACATACAATTTGAACGGCGGCTTTAAGCCAACAGCGAAGAGATTTGCTGACCTGAACGGGCCAGATTTCTTTCCAACTCCGGCTTGGGCAACGCATGCTCTTGTTGAAAGTGAGAAATTTTCGGGCGAAATATGGGAGTGCGCGTGCGGGGATGGAGCAATGTCGCGTGTCCTCGAAAGGGCAGGGCCAGTTATAAGCTCAGATCTGTATGATAGAGGTTACGGAGAAGTTGGATTAGATTTCCTCGAATCAACAAAAACCGCAGATAACATTGTAACAAACCCACCATTCAACGCTGCGGAAGGATTTGTTCGGCAAGGGGTAAAGCTTGCAAATAAAAAATTTGCACTGTTACTCAGGTTGGCGTTTTTGGAGGGCGCGAATAGAGCGTCAACGATATTTAAGGACACGCCGCCTAGCAGGGTGTGGGTCTTTAGCGAAAGGATAACTTTCTATCCAGCAGGAGCGGTACAAGGCGGTAGTGGAACTACAGCGTACGCATGGTTTGTCTGGGATAAAGACGCCGAACAGCGAACAGATCTTTTGTGGTTGCCGCCGGGGTATAAGAAAAAATTCTCTAGTACCCGAGAGACGTTAGATAGTCGCGACCTTTTTGCGTGATTTCTAGTCCATCATTCCGACGGATTGCGAACCCGCGTGAAAACGGACTTCTTGAGCTGCCTTGATGGCAAACCACGTTGCCTACAATCTGGTAGTAAAGAGGCTCGCCGGAGCGTGTCTTTGAGATCGCGCGATCCTGTGGGGTGATCGTTATATAATTTCCGACCTCTGCTTTAACCTCAGTCGTGCTGGCAAATCCATTTGGCTTGCTGCGGGCTACAAGCAGCGCGGCTATGCGCATTTCGCTTTCCGGCGTGCGATTGTTTTTGGTTTTAGCCATAGTATTTCCCCTTGCTGATATCGGCACTTAAGGTTGCATTTTCGCCTCCGCAAGGGGTGTAATCCGCGTTCGGCGAATGGTGGTCCATTTTTCTGTTCTGACGAATTTGGCTGGGTTCTCGCGCGAGAGTGAGTGAAGCTCTAGGGTATCGGCTGACCTTCGGAGTGTCTTCATGCGCCCCCTCGCCTTCGCCCCCGCCTCAATGGCCGCTCTGGCCTTCGCCGTTTCGCCGCTGACGGCGGGAGGAGCGTTCGCCCAGACGGGGCCGGCTGCGGCCAGTCGCGGTCTGACGCCGGGCGAGGTCGGGACGTGGATCACCGGGCTGGGCGGGCGCGTCGGGCCGGTGCAGACCGAGAACGGCCTGACCTTCTTCACCGTGACCAATGCGGGCCTAACCTGGGCTGTCTTCTTCTATGGCTGCGAGGCGTCTGGCTGCGGCGAGGTTCAGTTCAGCGCGGTGGTGCCGGGCGCCGGGGCCACGCTGGACAAGGTGAACGCCTGGAACCGCGACAACCGCTATCTGAAAGCCTTCCATACTGCGGCCGAAACGCCGACGGCGACGGTGCAGTACGATATCGTCGTGCTGTCGGGCGAAGGCGTGGCGCAACTGGCGGACCCGCTGACGGTCTGGCTGCAACTGCTGCCGAAGTTTGCGGGCCAGATGGGGTATGTGGCGCCGTAATGATGTCCCTCTCCCGGTGGGACAGGGCTTGAGCACACGGCGGCGATAGCCGTCGTTCTGGTGCGAAAGGGTGAGGGTCGGGTCGCGCGAGCTGGCCCACCGGCGGGCCCTCATCCGGCCCTTCGGGCCACCTTCTCCCCACGGGAGAAGGGAAGAAAGAAAAGGGCCTGCGGATCGCTCCGCAGGCCCCTCGCCATTCGATCGTCGCGCGGCTTACGCCAGCGAGGAATCGATGTCCTTGCAGGCTTGCAGCAGGCCCTGGACCGAGGCGACGGACTTTTCGAACATCGCCTTTTCTTCGTCGTTGGTGGTGAACTCGACGATCTTCTCGACGCCGCCGGCGCCGATCAGGGCGGGCACGCCGACGTAGAGGTCAGACAGACCGTATTCGCCCGACAGCCAGACGGCGCAGGGCAGGACGCGCTTCTGATCCAGCAGGTAGGACTTGGCCATGGCGATGGCGGATTCCGCCGGGGCGTAGAAGGCCGAGCCGGTCTTCAGCAGGGCCACGATCTCGCCGCCACCCTTGCGGGTGCGCTCGACGATGGCGTCCAGCTCGTCCTGCGACAGGAAGCCGGCGGCGACGGCGTCCGGCAGGGGCAGGCCGCCGACGGTCGAGTGGCGCACCATCGGCACCATGTCGTCGCCGTGACCGCCCAGGGTCCAGGCGTGGATGTCTTGAACCGACACGCCGGTTTTTTCAGCCAGGAAGTAGGCGAAGCGGGCCGAGTCCAGCACGCCGGCCATGCCGACGACCTTCTCCTTCGGCAGGCCCGAGAACTTCTGCAGGGCCCAGACCATGGCGTCGAGCGGGTTGGTGATGCAGATCACGAAGGCGTTGGGGGCGTGGGCCTTGATGCCTTCGCCGACGGCCTTCATGACCTTCAGGTTGATGCCGATCAGGTCGTCGCGGCTCATGCCCGGCTTGCGCGGCACGCCGGCGGTGACGATGCAGACGTCGGCGCCCGCGATGTCGGCATAGTCGTTGGCGCCCTTCAGGGCCACGTCCTGGCCGAAGACGGCCGAGGCCTCGGCGATGTCCAGCGCCTTGCCCTGCGGGGTGCCTTCGGCGATGTCGAAGAGGATCACGTCGCCCAGGGCTTCGCGCGCGGCCACGTGGGCCAGGGTTCCGCCGATCATGCCGGCGCCGATAAGGGCGATCTTCGCGCGAGCCATGGATGTCTCCGTTTATTGCGTGTGCGAAAGGGGATTAATCGTGCGGGCGGTCTAGACCCCTCGCGCGGCTGTCGCAAGAACCTCGCTTTACGGCCTTGGTCAGGCTTGCGAAGGTCCGGCGACAACCGGAGGATTTCGATGCGCCGTTCATTCGCTTTCGCCCTGCTGCTGGCGTCGGTCGCCACGCCTGTGCTGGCCCAGACGCCGCCCGCGACGATCGGCGACCGCTATATTCCCGCACCCTGGTGGATGCGCGATCCGGTAATCGCCTCGGTCGGCCAAGTGCGGGTGGAGATTCAGGCCAACCGCGCCTTCGTTTCGGCCAGCTTCCAGTCGGTGGACCGCAGTGTCGCCGAGGCCTCGCGCGCCGCCGCCGATCAGGTGCGGGCGCTGAGCCAAGCCTTGTCGGCCTATGGCGCGGACAAGGTTCGGGTCGAGACCAGCGTCACCACCCGGCCGCTCTATGACCAATACCGCGACGAAAACGGGGTGATGCGCGACAACACCCGCGCCGACCGCGTGGCCCGCTATCAGGCCGACGCTTCGGTCAATGTGACGGTGCGCGACGTGCGGCTGATCGAGCGTGTCTATGCGACCATCGTGGCCTCGCGTCCGACCTCGATCGGACAGGTGAACTTCAACCTGGAGCCGGACAACAGCTGGAAGGCCAATCTGCAGGCCGAGGCGATGAAGGATGCGCGTCGCCGGGCCGAGGCGGCGGCGACCAACGCGGGCGCGACCCTCGGGCGGGTCAAGATCATCGATCCGTCGGGCCGAGTCTGCCAGACGGACGTCCTGGCGGGCTGGCCTTCCTATGCCGCCAGCGGCGCGGGGCAGGAAACGACGGTGGACGATATCGTGGTGACGGGCGCACGGTCGCAAGCACGCATGGAATATGCCGCGCCGCCAGCTCCGCCCCCTCCGCCCGGAGGCGGCGCGCCCAGCGAGGCGCAGATCGAGGCGGCGCGTCTGGCGCTGCAACCGCCGTTGCAGACCCTGACCGACAGCGCCTGCGTCATCTACGGACTGAACTGATGGGGTTCGAGGTCGCGCCCGCCTTCGAGGCGGGCTCCCTCGCCGCCGCGGAATGGCCGCTGTGCCATGTGCGGCTTCAGGACGACGCCCGCTTTCCCTGGCTGATCCTGATCCCGCGCGTCGAGGGGGCGGTGGAGCTGGAAAACCTCAGCGTCGAACAGCGAGCCGTGTTGATGGAGGAGACGGTGCGGGCCGGGGCGCTGGTTCGGCGGCTGGGTGCGGTCGAAAAACTGAACGTCGGCGCCATCGGCAATGTGACGGCGCAACTGCATGTCCATGTGGTCGGCCGCCGCCGCGACGACGGTCTCTGGCCCGATCCGGTCTGGGGTCGCGGACCGGTTATTCCGTATGCGGACGGTGAGCGGGCGCGGCGGCTGACGATCGTCTCCGGCGGCTAGATGATATCCAGCGGCACGGCGTGTTTCGGGGGCGGGAAGGCCGCATCCAGCCGTTCCAGGTCTTCCAGGTCGAACTGGATGTCCAGAGCGTCGGCGTTGGCCTCGACGTGTTCGACGGAACTGGCCTTGGGGATGGCGATGACGCCGTCGTGGCGCAGGACGGCGGCCAGCGCCACCTGGGCCGGGCTGGCGGAATGGCGATTGGCGATGTCGCGGATCAGGGGCTGTTCCAGCAGTTCGCCCCGCCCAAGCGGCGAATAGGCCATCATCGGCATGTCGCGCGCCTGCATCCACGGAAAGAGGTCGAACTCCACCCCGCGCGAGGCGAGATTATAGAGCAGCTGGTTGGCGGCGCAGTCCTCGCCCCCCTCGATCTCCATCAGCTGCTCCATGGCGCGCAGGTCCAGGTTCGACACGCCCCAGCGGGCGATCATCCCCTCGTCGACCAGGTCGCGGAAGGCCTCGACGGTCTCCTCCAGCGGCACATGGCCTTCCCAGTGCAGCAAGTAGAGGTCCAGCCGCTCGACGCCGAGCCGTTCCAGCGACTTCTCGCAGGCCAGCATCATCTTCATCTCCGACGCGTTCTCGGGCCGGACCTTGGAGACCAAAAAGACCTCATCGCGGCGTCCGGCGATGACCTCGCCCACCAGACGTTCCGAGCGACCGTCGCCATACAGTTCGGCCGTGTCGATCAGGGTCATGCCCAGGTCGATGCCGCGCGCCAGGGCCTGCTGCTCCTCATCGCGCCAGGCCGGGTCGTCGCCCAGCTCCCAGGTGCCTTGGCCGAGGGCGGGAACGGTCGTACCGTCCGCAAAGGTGACGAGGCGGGTCATGTCCGTCCTGACGATAATGAGCGGCGAAAACGCCGTCGGAGGAAGCGATGCGAACCCGGCATATCAAGACCGACGGTCTGGTCCAACAGGTTCTGGAGGCCGGGTTCGAGGATGACAACGCGCCGCTGGTCCTGCTGATCCACGGTTTTCCAGAACTGGGGATCAGCTGGCGCGCCCAGGTCGAGGCGATCTCGCAGGCGGGCTATCATGTCGTCGCCCCGGACATGCGGGGCTATGGCGGGACCGACAAGCTGGCAGGTGTCGAGGCCTACTCGATCCTGCATCTGGTCGGGGACATGGTCGATTTGGTCCGGTCGCTGGGCAAGGATTCTTGCGTGGTCATAGGCCATGACTGGGGCGCGCCGGTGGCCTGGCATTGCGCCCTGCTGCGGCCGGATCTGTTCACGGCGGTCGCGGGCCTGTCGGTACCGTTCCAACCGCGCCGACCCAAGGGACCGCCCACCGCCGCCATGGCCGCCATCTCGAAACGGGCCGGGCTGGGCGACCTCTATATCAGCCGGTTCCAGGCGCCGGATGCGCACCTTGCGCTGGACGCCGATTCAGCGATAGCGCTGAGGAAACTGTTCTACGCCTACGACGGCGCGACCCCCGCCGATCGCAGATCGACCGGCTTCATGCCCGAGGGCGTGGCCCTGCTCGACACCATCGCCGACGACGCGACCCTGCCGCCATGGATGAGCGAGGCGCATTTCGATGAATATGTGCAGGCCTTTTCGGCGGGCGGGTTCGAAGGACCCCTGAACTGGTATCGGGCGATGGACCTGAACTGGTCGCTGACGGCCTTTGTTCAGGACCAAAAGATCGCCCCGCCCGCCCTGTTCATCGTGGGCGAGGACGACCCGGTGCGCCACTACGCTGGCGGGCATGAGGCGGGTCTGAAGGACTGGGCGCCCAACCTGATCCGATCCGTCGTCGTGCCGGGCGCGGGCCACTGGATTCAGCAGGAACGGGCGGACGAGATCAACTGCCTGCTGCTGAATTTCCTGAAGGGCCTCTAGGCCGCCTGCTTCGTCGCCATCTGATCACGCACCTCGGCCACGATCTCCAAGCTGCGGATGCGGGCGGCGTTGTCGAACATCATGCCGGTGACCATCAGTTCGTCCACGCCGGTCAGGGCGATGAAGTCGGTCAGTTGGCGCTTGACGGTCTCGGGACCGCCGATGGCGGAATAGAGCAGGCGGCCCTTGGCGCCCGCGATCTGCTGCGGCGTCAGGATCGTGGTGATGTCGTCGACGGGCGGCGGCAGCTTGCCCGGCTTGCCGGTCGAGAGGCGGGCGAAGCTCTGCTGCATCGAGGTGGACAGGCGCACGCCCTGCTCGTCCGTGTCGGAGGCGAAGACATTGATCGCGGCCATGGCGTGGGGCTTGGCCAAGCGGTCCGAGGGGACGAACTCGCGGCGATAGAGCGCCAGGGCCTCCAGCAGCAGTTCGGGTGCGAAATGGCTGGCGAAGGCGTAGGGCAGGCCGAGCTGGCCGGCCAGTTGCGCGCTGAACAGGCTGGAGCCCAAGAGCCAGATCGGCACGCGCAGGCCGGCGCCCGGGACGGCGCGGACGGGCTGATTCTCGGACGCCGGTTCGAACCACTGGATCAGTTCGACGACGTCGCGCGGAAACTGGTCGGCGCCTTCGAAATAGCGCCGCAGCGCACGGGCGGTGGCGCCGTCCGTGCCGGGCGCGCGGCCAAGGCCGAGATCGATGCGGCCGGGGAACAGGGTCTCCAGCGTGCCAAACTGTTCGGCGACGACCAGGGGCGCATGGTTGGGCAGCATGACGCCGCCGGAGCCGACGCGGATGCGCTCGGTCCCCGCCGCGACATGACCGATGACGATGGCGGTCGCGGCGCTGGCGATGCCGGGCATGTTGTGATGTTCGGCCAGCCAGAACCGCTCATAGCCGAGCCGATCGGCGGCCTGGGCCAGAGCCAGGGTTTCATCCAGGCCGCGTCGGGCGTCGCCGCCTTCGACGATGGGGGAAAGGTCGAGAACTGAAAAGGGGATCATGACGCCTAGATCGGGTCTGTCCCTCGGGGTTCAAGGGCGAGGGTCTGGAACCGCAACCGGATCAGGCGCTTTAAACTCATCTCGACGAACGGAGACTGCGTCATGACCGACACCGATCCCACCAAGCCCGAAGCGGATTGCGACGACGCCCGCGAAGCCGCCGACATGGGCGAAAAGCCGGATCTGGGTCACAAGGCGGATACGCTGATCGACGCCCTGGACGGCAGCGATTCGGGATCGGACACGCGGGCGGGTTCGCTGCGCGGCGGGTCGGCTGCGGGCACGGATGACGACCCCGATTCCGCCAAGATCAATGCGCGTCTGGCTCAAGAAGGGTTGGCCGATAAGGGCGCGGCGGATCAGGACGACGCCGCCGACTGAGCGGGCGCCTTGTCGCCGCCGCAACCATGCGCCACGGTGGCGCTCTGACCCTCTCGGTCCAAGGACGATCTCTCGATGACGCTTCGCTTGGCGGCCTCCGCCGTCGTGGTTCTGTTTTGCCTCGCAGGATGTGATCGTTCGGCCCAATCGGTCGAGGCCAAGGCTGCGCCCAAAGCGTCAGCGCCGACCGTCGCTGATGCGACGCCTCCAACAGCCGAAGCGCCCGCTGTTGTAGGGGGGGCTGCGTCAGCCGCGGCCGACGGCGCGCCGTCCTTCGCGGTCCTCTATCCCGGCGCACAGGTGGACGGGCAGCCGCTGGCCGCTGGCGGCGAGTCCGGGCCGGGCAGTCTGGTCACCTTCACCACCACCGCGTCGCCGGACGAGGTCGTCGCCTTCTATCGCGAGCGCGCCGAGAAGGCGGGCCTGCGGTCCGTCGCCGGTATGAACCAGGGCGAGACGCGCGCCTATGGCGCGGCGGCCGACGCTGTAAACGGCGCCTCCTTGCAGGTCGTCGCCACGCCGACCGAGACCGGGGAAACCTCCGTGCAATTGGGCTGGAGCGCGGGTCAGTGAAGCGCGCCGCCGCCCTCAGCGCGGCGATGGCGACGCTGCTGATCGCGGGTTGCGCGGGCGCGCCTAGGTCGGCGCTTACGATCCCGACCGATGGCTTTCTAAGCGATCAGGCAATCATCGAACTGGCGGACGCCGCGCCGCCGCCTCCCGCCCAGGGGGGCGCGACGGACCTAGCGGACAAGGCGGCCTCGGCGCGGTTTGTGGCGCTGGAAGACGGCGATCGATGGCTGTTGGCGACCGCCCATGCCGAGTTGCGTCCGCCCCTGGCCCTGCAACATTTCGACTGCGCTTTGGGCGTGCGGCTGGGATCGGCCGAGACGCCTGCGCTGGACCGGGTGATGGCGCGGATCTTCCATGACGCGAACAGTGCGGCCGAACGCGTCAAGGCGCGCCACGCGCGGCTGCGGCCGGTCGGCGACGACCCCAGTCGCCGCGCCTGCCAGACCCTCACGCCGGCAGCGAGACGCAGCGCCTCCTATCCGTCCGGCAGCGCAGCGGTCGCGGCGGCCTATGGCGAGGCCTTTGCGGCGCTGCAGCCGGACCGGGCCGAGGCCGTGCGCCGGATCGGCCACGAGATCGGGGTCAGCCGCCTAGTCTGCGCCATGCATTATCCGACCGATGTCGCGGTCGGCGAACGGATCGGGCGGGACGTCGCGGCCCGCGCCATCGCCAGCCCGTCCTTCCAGGCGGACATGACGGCGGCGAGGGCCGAGCTCGCGGCCGCGCGTCGCAGCAGCCTGACCAATCCCGGCTGCGCGGCTGAGCGCGCGGCCTTGGCGATCCCCTTGCCCTGATATGACGGCGGCGCTGGCTCTCGCCCTGCTGACCCTCCAGGCCCCGGCCGACCGGCCGTGCACGCCGCAAGAGGTGGCGGCGCTGACGGCGCCGTCGACGCAGCCGTATCGCCTGACGTGCCAAGCCGAACTGTCAGGCGTCGATATCCGTCGCCGCGTGCTGATCGAGGGCGCGGAAAGCTCAGGGGCTTCACTGGATTGCGGGGGCGGGACGATCCGCGCGCCGGGCCCGGCGACGACCGCCGCCCCGACCATCGCGGTCTGGTCTCGCCGCGAGGGCGATCAGTGGTCGCGGCCGGTCGATGTGACGATCCGAAACTGCACCGTCGTCGGCAATGTGCGGATCTGGGGCATGGGAGCGGGCGGATCGATGCGCGACCTGCTGGCCTCGTCACGCACGGCCGGACACACGCAAGCGGCCCAATCCGCGGCGCCAATCCGCGTCACCTTGGATCGGGTTCGGTTCGAGGGCGTGGGGACCATTCCTCTCTATGTCGGGCCGGGGGTGACGCGCACCACCGTGACGCGGTCCCGCTTTGTGGGCCGTTCGACCTCGACCGCCGTCTATCTGGACGCCGAGAGCGCAGGGGCGCTGATCCAGGACAACGATTTCGATATCCGCACCGGGCGCGAGCAGATCGCGGTGGACGGGTCGGGCGCCAACCGCATCGTCGGCAACCGGCTGGCGCTGGACGGACAGGGCGGGGTGTTTCTGTACCGCAACTGCGGCGAGGACGGCGTGATCCGCCACCAGACGCCGTCCTATAATCAGATTACGGACAATCTGTTCAGCGGCGCGGGCTGGCTGAGGCCACGCGCGGTTGTGATCGGGTCGCGCGAGGGCGGACGACGCTATTGCGGCGACGACCGCGGCTGGCCGTTCGGCTCCAGCGCGGACGACGGCGACGGGGCCACGGGCAATCTGACGGCTCGGAACATCGTGCGGCGCTGATCGGACGCCTTGCGCAGAGCGGTGGTTCGGGGCTGATTGCGGGACAGAGCGATCGGGGGATTGGATATGCGGTGGGTGTTGTTTCTGGCGTCCCTTGTGGCGGCCCTCGGCTTGGCGGTGCTGACCGCGCAGACGCCTAAACCCCTGCCCGCCTCGACGCCTGCGGTCCAGTTCTCGGCTGCGCGCGCCATGATGGACGTGAACCGGATCGCACGAGCGCCGCATCCCGTCGGCTCTGCTGAACATCGGCAGGTTCAGACCTATCTCGGCCAAAGGCTGACGGCGCTGGGGCTTCAGCCCAGTCTCCAGGCCGGGGCCCTGTCGCCCGCCGCCGTCGCGCGGCTCGAGCGTGAGGGTGGAAATGCGGGCGGCGTTCAGGCCGTCAATATCGTCGGTGTCCTGCCGGGACGGAATCCGGCCCTGCCTGCCGTCGCCATCATGGCGCATTACGACACCTCGCCGACCTCGCCCGGCGCCGCCGACGACACCTCCGGCGTGGCCGCCATTCTGGAGGCCGTGCGCGCGATAAAGGCGCGGGGCGGGGCCGAGCGGACGCTGCTGGTCCTGTTCACCGACGCCGAGGAGCTGAATCTGGACGGGGCGCGGGCCTTCTTCAGCGAACATCCGCTGCGCGACGACATCGGCGCGGTGATCAATCTGGAGGCGCGGGGCGGCGGCGGGCGCGCCATGATGTTCGAGACCGGACCCGGCAACGCCCAGACCATCGCCCGCTATGCTCAGGCAACCCAGAGGGCGACGGGCGGGCCGTCCAGCAACGCCCTGGCCATCTTCGTCTATCGGCTGATGCCCAATGGCACGGACTTCACCGTGGCGGCGGATCGGAGGCTGGCGGGGATCAATCTGGCCTTCATCGGCCGCCCGGCGCAATACCATTCACCGTCCTCGACGCCGCAGGCGCTGGATCAGGGCAGCGTGCAGCATATCGGCTCCCAGGCGCTCGAGATGGTCGATGATCTGCTGCGGGCGCCGACCCTGCCGCAGGCGACGCAGAACGCGGTTTATGCGGATGTGTTCGGCCTGTTCGTCGTGCAGCATTCCCCGGCGATCGGCTGGCTGCTGCTGACCGTGGGAGTCCTGGCGACGGCCTTCGCCGCCTGGGGCGCGCGCCATGTCACGGGCTTGCGGGCGACGTCGGTCGTGCGGGGTGCGGCGGATGGTCTGTGGTTGTTGGCGAGCGCGGTGGTGGTGGGACAGGCGGTGCGCGTCCTGGCCGGGCCGATCGGTCGTCGCGTGGATTCGGCCGACCTCTATTACACCTTGCTGCGTCGCCTGCCGGTTCTGGAAATCGCCGTGGCCTTGGCCATGCTGGCCCTGGTTCTGATGCTGACCGCAGGGCGACGCCTGCTGGGCCGATGGGGCGCGGCCGGGGTTGTCCTGGCGGCCTTCGCGATTGCAGCGGCGCTGGGCGGTTTCAGCCTGCCGGTCCTGGGGGCGACGGTGATCGCTCTGGCGCTCAGCCTGGGGCGGCCGAAACCGCAGGACGCAGACGCCGTCTGGGGCGGCTGGCTGGGGCTGATCGTCCTGGTCCTGATCCTGGGCGGCGGGGTGCAGGCGGCGGCGCCGGAAGCCGCCTTCCTGCTGCTGTGGCCCGGTCTGATCGCCGCCCTGGCGGCCGCGTCGACGGCGGTGATCGGCGCCCGCTTCGGCTCGTGGGCGTCCTTCGCACCCGCCGTCGTCGCCACAGCCCTGGTCGGCGGGTGGTTGCTGGTTCAGGGGCACGGCGTCTTCCTGGGCGTCGGCATGGACATGCCTGGCGCGGTGGGGCCGATCGCCCTGATGATCGCGATGCTGGTCCGCCCGCTGGCGCCTCGATCGGGGCGGGCCTTGCCGATCTTCGCCGCCGCCAGCCTAGCGCTGGCTGTTGTGGTCGCCGTGGGGGCCAGGTTGGTCGCTTGATCCGGATGCGTTTCGCAGTCGTCCGAGCGATGAAACCCGGCTAAGCATACCGCTGCTTTTATCGGGGCCTCGGCGCGCTTGCACCATCTTCACGTCAATCCGTTCACCGTCCTGTCGCTGGCGATAGCGACCCTGGGCGCGTGGACGGCTCTGGATCTGTTCAATCGAACCCGCGATCAGATCGGTGCGACGCGGTTGCGTTGGCTGGGCGTCGCCGCCTTGGCCTTGGGCGTCAGCATCTGGTCGATGCATTTCATCGCCATGCTGGGGTTCGAGGCCGAAGTCTTCTATGATCCCGGCCTGACGCTGGTCTCCTTCCTGCTGGCGACGACCGGCACATCCGCGGCCTTCCTGACGGCGGGGACGGCGCAGGCCAGCCCCTTGCGACTGGCGCCGGCGGCCCTGCTGATGGGCGGGTCCATCGTCGCCATGCACTACGTCGGGATGGCGGCGATGCGGACGAACGCCGTCTTGAGTTACCAGCCCGTGCTGGTCGCCCTCTCGGTGCTGGTTGCGGTCGCCGCCGCCTATGCCGCCCTGATTGCGGCCCGCCAGGAGCGGAGCCTGGCCTGGCGCGCGGTCGCCGCCGTGATCCTGGGTCTGGCCATCGTGTCCATGCACCATGTCGGCATGGCGGCCCTGATCCTGACCCCCATCGCCGACGCCGGGCCGGTGGAGGGCGGGGCGTCGCCGGTGGTCTTGGCGGTCGCGGTGACGACCGGGGCGGTGACGTTGCTGTTTCTCGCGCTGGGGGCCTCGATCGTGGATCAGCGCGCCAATGTCCTGGCGGCCGTGGACGCGGGCGGCGTCGGCTTCTGGGAAGCGACCCTGCCGATGAAGACGACGATGATGTCAGGCCGCGCGCGCGAAATCCTGTCCATCGACGCGGACAGCCGTCTCGGAGCCACCGAGATCGGCGATCGTCTGTCGCCCGAGGATCTGCCGCTGCATCGTCAGGCGCTGGAGCGCGCCTTGGCGGGCGAGGGCGAATATGATCAGGAATGGCGTCTGCCGGCCTCTGGCCGATGGATCCATCTGAGGGGACGCCTGATCCGCAGTCGTTCGGGCCGGCCGATCAAGATGTCGGGCGTCATCACCGACATCACCGATCGCCGTGAGGCCTTCGCCGCCTTGGCCGACAGCGAACGCTTGCAGCGACTGCTGATCAACGAACTGAATCACCGGGTGAAGAACACCCTGGCCACGGTGCAGTCCATCGCCCACCAGACGGCGCGGCGCACGCCGGATGTCGCCACCTTCACCGCCCTGTTCGAGGCGCGGCTGGTGGCCCTGTCCAACACGCAGAACCTGCTGACGGCCGCGAACTGGGAGCATGTCGATCTGCGCGCCATGCTGGCTCAGGAACTGGGCCCCTATGCCGAGGAACAGGTTCGCCTGACCGGTCCGGCCGTCGATCTGAACGCGCAACAGACGTTGGGGATGGGGATGGTCTTTCACGAACTGGCGGTGAACGCCGCCAAATACGGCGCCCTGTCGAACGCCTCGGGCTGCGTGCGGATCGACTGGTCGCTTGCTGACGGCCATCTGCTGCTGGATTGGGTGGAAAGCGGCGGGCCGGCGGTGTCACCGCCTCAGCGCAAGGGCTTCGGTTCGGTGCTGATCGACTCGACGATCAACCGCTCGCTGCACGGCTCGGCGGTCATGACTTACGACCCCGATGGCGCCAGCTTCAGCCTGCGCCTTCCGCTCTAGCCTGCGTCAAAAACGGTCGCAGGTTTTGGTTGTTCTCGTTTTGATCGATGAGAACATCTTGTGAACTGGAACAAACCATGCACATAGTCGGCCTCACGAAACGGGGGCGGGTCCAGGCGGGTCTCTCCCAAGCTGAATGACGGGAATCATGGCAAGGGAGACGAAGGCAATGGCTTCACAGGCGGCACTCAAATTGGTGGGCAAGGACGACGGCGACAAGCAACGCGCCCTGGAGGCGGCGATCGCGCAGATCGATCGCGCCTTCGGCAAGGGTTCGGTGATGAAACTGGGCAAGGCGGGCGTGGTCGCCGAGATCGACAGCGTCTCGACCGGCTCGCTCGGCCTAGACATGGCGCTGGGCATCGGCGGTCTCCCGGTCGGGCGGGTTATCGAGGTGTTCGGCCCAGAATCCTCGGGCAAGACGACCCTGGCTCTGCACACCGTCGCGGAAGTGCAGAAGAAGGGCGGGGTCGCCGCCTTCGTCGACGCCGAACATGCGCTGGACCCGGTCTACGCCCAGAAGCTGGGCGTCAATCTGGATGATCTTCTGGTGTCGCAGCCGGACACTGGCGAGCAGGCGCTGGAGATCGTGGATACGCTGGTTCGGTCGGGCGCCGTGGACATTGTGGTCGTCGACTCCGTCGCGGCCCTGACGCCGCGCGCCGAGATCGAGGGCGAGATGGGCGACAGCCTTCCCGGCCTTCAGGCGCGCCTGATGAGCCAGGCGCTGCGCAAGCTGACGGCCTCGATCTCCAAGTCGAAATGCATCGTGCTGTTCATCAACCAGATCCGCCACAAGATCGGTGTCATGTACGGCTCGCCCGAGACGACGACGGGCGGCAATGCGCTGAAGTTCTACGCCTCGGTGCGTCTGGACATCCGCCGCACCGGCGCGATCAAGAACCGCGACGAGGTGGTCGGCAACACCACCCGGGTCAAGGTGGTCAAGAACAAGGTCGCCCCGCCATTCCGCGAGGTCATCTTCGACATCATGTACGGCGAGGGCATCTCCAAACTGGGCGAGGTCATCGACCTGGGCGTCAAGGCCGGCATCATCGAGAAGTCGGGCAGCTGGTTCAGCTATGACTCCACCCGGATCGGTCAGGGCCGTGAGAATGTGCGCGAGTTCCTGAAACAGAACCCCGACATCGCCGCCTCGATCGAAAAGGCTGTGCGCGCCTCGACCAACAAGATCGCCGACGAACTGCTGGGCACGCCCGAGCCGGACGAAGGCCAGGACCTGGAAGGCTGACGCCAGCCTCCGAGGCTGGGCGGACTGTCAAAGTTTGTCCCGGTCTCGGTCCGGTCTTTTCACCGCTACTCCGTCGCCCCTAGCGACCCGCCACCGACCCCGCGAAGGGCGGCGGAGCGACCCGCTCGACCTCGTGTCGGGCGGGTCTTTTTTAAGCTTTCGTCATTCCGGGCGGAGGGCCGCCTGGCCCGAAGACCCGGAACCCAGCGGCGCCGAAGGCGAAATCTATCCGCCGCACGACGTCGAGCAGCGAGTCCGCGACAGGTTCGCGCTTTCGCGCGCCGCTGGGTTCCGGGTCTTCGCTACTCTTCGCCCGGAATGACGAAATGGGTGGGGCGCCCCAAACGAAAACGGGCGACCCGAAGGCCGCCCGTTCCGTCTTCTGTTGATGTTCGCGACCGATCAGGCGGCGGCCTTCTCCGGGGCGAACTTGCCGTAGAAGGTCTCGTTCTTCGCCGCCATGTCGCGGAGCAAGCCGGGCACCTTGAAGCGGTCGCCGTAGGTCGCGGCCAGGCGGTCTGCGGTTTCGACGAACTTGGCCAGGCCGATGCCGTCGATCATGCTGATCGGACCGCCGGTCCAGGGCGCGAAGCCCCAGCCCAGGATGGCGCCCAGGTCCGCTTCGCGCGGATCGTCGATGACGCCCTCTTCCCAGCAGCGGGCCACTTCGACGGCCTGGCGATACAGCAGGCGCGTCTTCAGCTCGTCGATCTGAGCGAAGGCGGTCGGTTCTTCCGGCTGGTCGATGCCCTTGGTGGTGGGGGCCAGTTCACCCAGACCTTTCCAGATCGTCTTGGGCTTCTGATCGTAATCGTAGAAGCCCTTGCCGTTCTTACGACCGAAACGCCCGCCCTCGACCATCTTGGCGACGATGTCGGCGCCTTCCGACGGGACGTATTTGTCGCCCAGATCCAGCGCCGTCTGTTTGGCGATCTTGTAGGACAGGTCCAGGGCGACGTCGTCGTGCATCTCCAGAGGGCCGCGCGGCATGCCGGTCATGCGACCGACATTGTCGATCAGGGCGGGGCCGTAGCCCTCTTCCAGCATCGCCATGCCCTCCATGAGGAAGGTGGAGAAGCAGCGCGAGGTGTAGAAGCCGCGGCTGTCGTTGACGACGATCGGCGTCTTCTTGATCTTCAGCACATAGTCCAGAGCCTTGGCGATGGCGGCTTGCCCCGTCTTTTCGCCCAGGATGATCTCGACCAGCATCATCTTGTCGACGGGCGAGAAGAAGTGGATGCCGATGAAGTCCTCGGGCCGCACCGAGGCCTCGGCCAGGCCGGTGATCGGCAGGGTCGAGGTGTTGGAGCCGAACACGGCGCCGTCCGCCAGTTGCGCCTCGGCGCGCTTGGTCACGTCGGCCTTGATCTCGCGGTTTTCGAACACGGCCTCGACGACCAGGTCCGAACCCTTGATCAGATCATAGTCCGTCGTCGCAGTGACCGAACCCAGCAGGGCGTCATACTTCTCCTGCGTCAGCTGACCGCGCGACAGGCGCTTCTTCAGCAACTCCTCGACGTGGGCCTTGCCCTTGTCGGCGGCTTCCTGCGTCTGGTCGATCAGCACGGTTTCGATCCCGGCCAGCGCCTGCACATAGGCGATGCCCGCGCCCATCATGCCGGCGCCGATGACGGTCACCTTCTTCGGATCGGACTTGGGCACGCCCGCCGGGCGCACGGCGCCCTTGTCCAGTTCCTGCTTGGACAGGAACAGCGAACGGATCATGGCCTGGGCCTGCGGCGTCATCAGGGTCTTGATGAAGTAGCGGGTCTCGATACGCAGGGCCGCGTCCATCGGCACCTGGGCGCCTTCGTAAACGGCCTTCATCAGGTTCACCACGGCCGGATAGTTGCCATAGGACTGCTTGCGCAGCATGGCGTTGCCGACCATGAAGTTCTGGATGCCGGCCGGGTGATAGGGGCCGCCGCCGGGCAGTTTGAACGAGTTCTCGTCCCAAGGTTGGACAGCCTTGCCGCCACCCTTGATCCAGGCCTTGGCGGCCTCGACCGACTGGCCTTTCTCGACCACCTCATGGACGATGCCGGCGCCCTTGGCGTCGTTCGGGCGGAAGGACTTGCCCTCGCTCATCGCCATCATGGCGTTCTGGACGCCGACCAGACGCGTCAGGCGCTGGGTGCCGCCGCCGCCGGGGAACAGACCGACCTTGATCTCGGGCAGGCCCAACTGGATCTTGTTGTCGTTCTCGACCACGCGGTAGTGGGCCGCCAGGGTGAACTCCAGTCCGCCGCCCAAGGCCAGGCCGTTGATCGCGGCCGCGATCGGCTTGCCCGAGGTTTCAAGCGCACGGAAGGCGCCGTTCAGCTTCCAGCCGGCGTCGAACGCCTTTTGCAGGTCGCCGCCGCCCGACAGTACGCCGCCGGCCATGTCGCCCAGATCCGCGCCGGCGCAGAAGCCCGAGGCCTTGCCCGAGGTGATGACGGCGCCCTTGATGGCGTCGTCGGTCTTGATGCGTTCGACCAGCTCGGGGATTTCCTTCATCACCGAGGCGGTCAGGGTGTTCATCGAACGGCCCGGAACGTCGAATACAATCGTAGCGATACCGTCGGCGTCGACGTCGATCTTGAAGTTTTCCATATCCATTTGCTCCCGGATCAGACGCGTTCGATGACAGTGGCGGTGCCCATGCCGCCGCCGATGCACAGGGTGACCAGAGCGGTCGACTTGTTCGAGCGCTCCAGCTCGTCCAGCGCGATGCCGGTGATCATGGCGCCGGTGGCGCCGAGCGGGTGCCCCATCGAGATGCCGCCGCCATTCACATTCATCTTGGCGTGGTCGATGTCGAGCGCCTGCATGTAGCGCAGGACGACGGCGGCGAAGGCCTCGTTCAGCTCCCACAGGTCGATGTCGTCGGGCGTCATGCCCAGCTTGTCCAGCAGCTTGCGGGTCACATATTCCGGCCCGGTCAGCATGATCGACGGCTCGGAGCCGATCGAGGCGCCGCCCAGGATCTTGGCGCGCGGCTTCAGGCCCAGGGCCTGGCCGGCTTCCAGCGAACCGATCAGCACGCCGGCCGAACCATCGACGATGCCGGACGAGTTGCCCGGCGTGTGGACGTGATTGACGCGCTCGACCTCGGGGTAGCGCTGGTTGATCACGCCGTCGAAGGCCATTTCGCCCATCATGGCGAAGGACGGGTTCAGGCCGCCGAGCGCCTGCATGTCCGTGTTCGGGCGGATCGTCTCGTCATGATCCAGGATAGTCAGGCCCAGCTGGTCCTTGACCCCGATCACCGAGTTCTTGAACCGGCCCTCGGCCCAGGCCTTGGCGGCGCGCTTGTGGCTCTCGACCGAATAGGCGTCCACGTCGTCGCGGCTGAAGCCGTATTTGGTGGCGATCATATCCGCCGACACGCCCTGCGGCACGAAATAGGTCGGGAAAGCCGAGGAGGGATCGGTCGGCCAGGCGCCCATGTCCGAACCCATCGGCACGCGGCTCATGACCTCGACGCCGCCGCCGACGGCGAAGTCGGCCTCGCCGGACTTCACCTTGGCCGTCGCCATGTTCACGGCTTCCAGGCCCGAGGCGCAGAAGCGGTTGATCTGGACGCCCGCCGTATATTGCGACCAGCCGGCAGAGAGCACGGCCGTACGCGCGATGTCGGCGCCGAGTTCGCCCACGGGCGTGACGCAACCCAGGATGACGTCGTCGACCTTGGAGGTGTCCAGGTCGTTGCGGTCGCGCAGGGCTTCCAGCACCTGGGTCGCCAGGCTGAGGCCGGTGATCTCGTGCAGCGAGCCGTCCTTCTTGCCCTTGCCGCGCGGCGTGCGGACGGCGTCGTAGATATAGGCGTCAGCCATGGGAGTGCGTCTCCATCTTTGGGCCCAGCCTCGACGTACGGCAGGTCGCGGCACGACGGACGGGGCGGTTCCAAGCGTGGACGCCAAGAACCCTACGTTTACGTCAACGTCAAGTAATAAGCCGCGTGATCGCGGCCGCTTGAGGGGATGCCTCGACGAATGGGCGCGATGAGAGTGTGGGAAAGACGGGCGGGCGCCCGCTGTCAGCGAGGCGGAATACGCGTAGCCCCACCCGTGATCTTGCAGGCGTATTCGGTCTGGGGGCGGGCGGTCTGAACACCGGTCGGCGTCAGAATGCCTTGGTCACGCGTGCACGCAGCTTCCAAGGCGCTGAGTTCCTGCTGATAGGTGTTCGTCGCCCCCATTGTGCCGCAGCCCGAAAGCAGCGGCAGGATGGCGGCGGCGGATAGAATGAAGAGGCGCATCGTTCACTGCTCCCTTTGGAGCGTCAACCGCTCCGCATAGCCTCCCGGCCCTCGAAGACTACTGCGTCGCCGACAGCCTGACCAGCTTGCCGTTCTGCTCGTCGGTGATGGCCCAGACCGATCCGTCGGCGCCCACCGCGACGTCGCGGATGCGTTCGCCCAGGTCTGTCAGCAGGCGCTCTTCGCCCACCACGCGGTCATTCTGGATGACCAGACGCGCAATGTGTTTTTCCTTCAGGCCCGCGACCAGCAGGTTTCCGTCCCAGCCGGGGAACATGGCGCCCTGATAGAAGGTCGCGCCGCCGGGCGCGATCACCGGATCCCAGTAATAGACGGGCTGTTCGGTGCCCGGCGCCTGGGTCGCGCCGGTATTGATCTGACCGCCGGCGTATTCGACGCCGTAGGCCGCATCCGGCCAGCCGTAGTTGGCGCCGGCCTTGTCTATATTGACCTCGTCGCCGCCGCGCGTGCCGTGTTCGATGGTCAAGATGGCGCCCGTTACCGGCTGAACCGCGACACCCTGAACGTTGCGGTGTCCCAGGCTCCAAATTTCCGGCAGGGCGCCGGCGCGGCCGACGAAGGGATTGTCCTGCGGGACCGTGCCGTCGGCGTTGATGCGGATGGTCTTGCCCATGTGCGAGCCCAGATCCTGCGCCTGGGGCCGCATGGGCTTGTCCGAGCGTTCACCCAAGGTGATGAACAACTTGCCATCCGGCGCGAAGGCCAGGGACGACCCGAAATGCTTGTCGCCGTCATAGACGGGCATGGCGCGGAAGATGACCTGCACGTTCTCGACGCGCGATCCGTCGTCCGACAGGCGCCCGCGCGCGACCGAGGTGGCGTTGCCGCCCTCACGGGGTTCAGCATAGCTCCAATAGATCATGCGATCCTGCGCGAAGCTCGGTCCGACGATCACATCCAGCAGGCCGCCTTGACCGCGCGCATCGACGGCGGGCAGGCCCGCGACCGGTTCGCCGACCTGGCCCTGGGCGGTGATGATGCGCAGACGGCCCGGCTTTTCGGTGACCAGCCAGCGGCCGTCGGGCAGGGCGGCCAGACCCCAGGGGTGGACAAGGCCCGATGCGACCACCGTGTGGGTCATGGCCTTTTCGGTCTTGACGCCGGGCGCGCGGGTCTGGCCGGCGAAGGCCGGTTGCTGATCGGGATTGTTCGCCGGCCGGGTCTCCAGCGGCGCTCCGGCCTGAGGCGCAGCGCCGGCGCTCTCGCTATTTGCGCCACAGGCGGCGGCGAGAACGAGCAGGGATGTCGAGGCGGCGGCGACGATCAGGCGCATGAAGGACGAGCTCCGGCTGGGCTTTAGGCGGTCGTTACGAAACGGCGAGGCCAGCGTTACTGTTCCTGGCTCAGACCGTCTTGCGCTCTATCGCCGCAGGTTCTGGTGCGAGACGACTTGAACCGCGCGCCCGACGGCGATATAGGCACGCCTCTTTCGCGCTGGCCCTGGCCGCGTGCAGGGCCCGGGACTGGGTAGCTCAGATGGTTAGAGCGGTGGATTCATAACCCACAGGTCGGCGGTTCGATCCCGCCTCCAGTCACCACTTCGCACCCGCTGCAACCTGCGCCGTTGTGCTGCGTTTTTCGGTCGAGCTTTCAACCTTGACCGGAGTTTCGTCGTGACGATCCGAACCAAAGCCTTGATGGCGGCCGTCGCCGCTGTGACGCTGGGTGCTGCCGCCTGCACCCAGGCCGAGCAGGAAAAGACCGAGGTGCACGCCGAGGTTGCGGCCGACAAGACGGCCGATGTCGCGTCTCAGGCCGGCGAAGTGATCGAGGGCGGCGCGATGAAGGCGGCGCAGGCGGTCGAGAGCGGGGCCGGCAAGGTCGCTGACAAGCTGGAAACCGAACAGGCTGAGGCGGCGGCCGAGGGCAAGCCCGGCGCGATCAATCCCGCGACCGACCAGCGCGTGCCGGCCAACAACAACTAAAGCCGATCAGGCGGAGGGCGGTGCGCCGCCTTCCGCCAGGATCGCATCGATCAGGGCGCGGGCTTCCCGGCTGGACCAGTCCGCCTCGCCTCTCATGACGGCGCGGATGCGGCCCTGACGATCAAGGACGATGGTCTGCGGCATGGCGCCCTTGCCGGGAAACTCGAACGGCAGCTGGAACTTGGCGTCGCTGTAGAAGGGCAGGGGCGCGTGGTCGGCCAAGAAGCGTTTCGCCTCGGTTGCGGCTTCGGGTGTGGCGTCCACGTTGATCGGCAGGACAACCAGATCCTCGTTCGTCTCATAGGCCTTCGCCAGCGCCTGAAGCGTGGGCATCTCCGCCTTGCAGGGCGCGCACCACATCGCCCAAAGATTCACGACCACGACCTTGCCCTGGAAAGCCGAGAAGCGGACGGCCGTGCCGGTGCGGTCGCGGAAGGCGTATTCGGGCGCTGAGTTGGTCTCGGCCGGGGTCGACAGGGCGGCCAGGGATCCGACCGCGAAGCGCGCCAGGTCGCTTTTTGGCGCCGCAGCGGCGGTTGTCGTCTGTTCGACTTGCGCCTTCTGACGATGATTGGCGTATAGCGACATCGCCATGCCGCCGGCGCCGGCGATGGTGCTGACGACGACGACCGCGCCGACGACCGCCCAGATCGCCTTTCTTGAGCCGCTCATGACCGAAACACCTTCTTCTGACGCCAATCCATCCGGCGGTTCGACTGCGCCGGTGAAGCCCGCGGGTCAAGACATGTGGGGCGGACGCTTTTCGTCGCGCCCCGCCGAGATCATGCAGGCGATCAATGTCTCCATCGGCGTGGACCAGCGCCTGTGGCGTCAGGATCTGGCCGGATCGCGGGCCCACTGCCGCATGCTGGCCAAGCAGGGCATCATCGCGCAGGCCGATGCGGACGCGATCCTGGGGGGGCTGGAGGTCATCCAGTCCGAGATCGAGGCCGGGACCTTCCCGTTCCGCGACCAGTTCGAGGACATCCACATGAACGTGGAGGCGCGCCTCAATGAACTGATCGGCGAGCCGTCGGGCCGGCTGCACACGGCGCGCAGCCGCAATGATCAGGTCGCCGTCGATTTCCGCCTGTGGGTGCGCGACGCCTGCGATCGCTCGGTCGCGCAGTTGAAGGCCTTGCAGGCTGCGCTGCTGACGCGCGCCGAGCAGCATGCCGGCGACCTGATGCCCGGCTTCACCCATTTGCAGACCGCCCAGCCCGTGACCCTGGGTCACCATCTGATGGCCTATGTCGAGATGTTCGGCCGTGATGCCGGACGTTTCGCCGATGCCCGCGCTCGGATGAACGAAAGTCCGCTTGGGGCCGCAGCCCTGGCCGGTTCGCCCTTCCCCATCGATCGTCAGGCGACGGCGGCGGATCTGGGTTTCGACAGGCCGATGGCGAACTCGCTGGATGCGGTGTCGGACCGCGACTTCGCGCTGGAAAGCCTCGCGGCCGCCTCGATCACGGTGGGGCATCTGTCGCGTTTGGCCGAGGAGATCGTGATCTGGATGACGCCGATGTTCGGTTTCGCCAGCCTGCCCGACGACCTGACGACCGGCTCGTCGATCATGCCGCAGAAGCGCAACCCCGACGCCGCCGAACTGGTGCGGGCCAAGACCGGCCGGATCATGGGGTCGCTGGTGGCCCTATCCACGGTGATGAAGGGCCTGCCGCTGGCCTATTCCAAGGATATGCAGGAGGACAAGCCGCCGGTGTTCGAGGCGTTCGACGCTCTGGATCTGGCCCTGGTCGCGATGACGGCGATGGTGTCGGCCCTGCAACCGAATACCGAACGGATGGCCCAGGCGGCGGGCGCGGGCTTTTCGACCGCGACGGACCTGGCCGACTGGCTGGTGCGCGAACTGAACCTGCCGTTCAGGAAGGCGCACCATGTGACGGGCGCGGCGGTCAAGCGAGCGGAGGGGCTGGGCGTGGATCTGTCGCAACTGCCGCTGGAAGAAATGCAGAAACTGGAGCCGGGGATTACCGAAGCGGTTTACAAGGTGCTGACCGCCGAGGCTTCGTGCCAAAGCCGCCAAAGCTATGGGGGAACCGCGCCGGAACAGGTCCGTGCGCGCATCGCCGACTGGAGAGCCCGCCTGTGAAAAAATCTCTGATCCTCGCGGGCGCGTTCGCCCTTCTGACCTCCGCCTGCGGCCGGATGGCCGATCTGGAATCGCCGGTGCGCGAGACCGAGCGTGCGCCGCGCAGCAGCCGCGCGCCGGGTCTGCCCGAGCCGGCGACGATCAACCGTCCGTCCAGCAGCGTGCCGATCGACGGCGGCCCGTCCAACCCGATCGGCGCCGGCGCCGCTCAGAACGACCCGCGGTAAGTTGCACCATTTCGACCTGAAGGACGGCACCCTCCATGCCGAGGGCGTGCCGCTGGAGCTGATCGCGGACGAGGTCGGCACGCCGGCCTATGTCTATTCGACCGCGACGCTGAAGCGGCATTACGGCCTGCTGCGCGCTGCCGCCGATGCGCATCGGGACGCTTTGGGCGAGGCCCTGATCGCCTTTGCGGTCAAGGCCAACTCCAACCTGTCGGTGCTGGCGACCCTGGCGAAACTGGGGTCAGGCGCGGACACCGTCTCCGAGGGCGAAATCCGCCGCGCCTTGGCCGCCGGCGTGCCGTCCGACCGGATCATCTTCTCCGGCGTGGGCAAGACCGATGTGGAAATGGCTTTCGCTATCAGCGTCGGCGTGCGTCAGATCAATGTCGAATCCGGCGCCGAGCTGGATCGGCTGATCGCCGTTGCAGCCATGATGGATGCGTCTCCCGCCATCGCCGTGCGGGTCAATCCCAACGTGGGCGCGGGCGGTCACGCCAAGATCACCACGGGCGGCGAGAGCGACAAGTTCGGCGTGCCGGTCGAGGAAGCGATGGACCTCTATGCCCGCGCCTCGGCCTCGCCCCATGTCACGCCCGTCGGACTGGCCTGTCATATCGGCAGCCAGATCACCGACCTTAAACCGCTGGAGGCCGCCTTCGAGGTCTTGGCGGACATGACGCGCAAACTGCGGACGCAGGGTCATGCCGTGACCCGGCTGGATCTGGGCGGCGGGCTGGGCGTGCCCTATTCCGGCGGGACCGAGCCGCCGTCGCCGGCTGAATATGTCGCCATGGCCGCGCGGGTTCTGAACGGGCTGGATGTCGAGGCGGCGTTCGAGCCGGGCCGACTGCTGGCCGCCAACGCCGGGGTGTTGCTCAGCCAGGTGATCCAGGTCAACGAACGCTCGGACGGACGGCGCTTTCTGGTGCTGGACACGGCGATGAACGACCTGATGCGGCCGGCGCTGTACGACGCCTTCCACGACATCCAGCCGGTCAATCCGCGCGGGGGTGCGGCGACGTCTTACGACGTGGTCGGGCCGGTGTGCGAGACGGGCGACACCTTCGCGCGTGACCGCGCGCTGCCGCCGTTGGAGGCCGAAGACCTGATCGTCTTCACCGGCGCGGGGGCCTACGGCGCGGTGATGTCCAGCGAATACAACAGCCGGCCCCTGATCCCCGAGGTGCTGGTGGATGGCGATCAGTGGGCCGTGATCCGGCCACGCCCGACCTATGAAGAGATGCTGGACCGCGAGCCGTTCGCCGATTGGCTCTAAAGAGTCGATTTCCGCTCGACTGTTATAAAGTAACACGCTATAGGCCGGTCATGTCCCTCGGTCCCGAACAGTCCGTCATGTTTTCCCTGCTGGGCGGCGGCTTTGTTGCGGCCTTTCTGCATGCGGCCCTGCCGACCCACTGGCTGCCCTTCACCCTGGTTGGGCGGGCGCAAGGCTGGCGACCGTCGCGGATCCTGATGGCGGTGACGGCGGCGGGCCTGGCGCACATCGCCACGACAGCGGTGGTCGGTGGTCTGATCGTGGCGGCGGGTCTGGCGCTGGATCAGTGGATTGAGGGCGTGCTGCCTCACTTGGCGGCGGTGCTGCTTTTCCTGTTCGGCGCCTTCTATTTGGCGCGAGCGACTCTGAGGCGTCCGGCCATGGCCGGCGGGCCTGCGGTCGAGACGCCCGAGCCGGCCGTGTCCGACAAGGCCGCCTTCCTGGGTCTGGTCGCCATGATGGCGATCTCGCCGGGTGAAGTGCTGCTGCCCATCTATCTGTCGTCGGCCTCGGCGGGCCTTGGGGCCTTGGCGCTGCTGACGGTGGTGTTCGCGGCGGGGACCATCGCCGGCATGGCGGTCTTCACGGCCCTGGCCAGCGCCGGCGCCTCGATCCTACGGCTGGAACGGTGGGCGCGGTATGAGGGGGCGGTGCTGGGCGTGGCCCTGATCGCCCTCGGCCTCGTTGTCGCCATGCACCAACACTGAAGCGATATTATGTGATAACATTCAATGCGTTATCATGTAGCGGCTTGGCTGTTTCGCCAGAGGGCGTATAGGCGAGCCATGAACGCCGCGCACGACCACAGCCCCAGCCACCGGCATGACCACGATCATGCGGATCATGGCCACGGGCATTCCCACAGCCACCACGGACACAGCCACGGCCACGGCGGCCACAGCCATGGCCCGGTGGACACCGGCGACTGGCGCTATGCCGTCGGCCTGGTGGTCAATCTGCTGTTCGTGGCGTGCGAGTTCGGCGCAGGGGTGATCGCGGATTCCACCGCCCTGCTGGCCGACGCCGGGCATAATCTGTCGGACGTGCTGGGTCTGGCCATGGCGGGCGGCGCGGCCTGGCTGGCGCGACGCGGCGCGCATGGGGCGGCGGGCGGTCGGCGGACCTATGGTTTCGGCAAGGCGACGGTGCTGGCGGCGCTGGGCAATGCGCTGCTGCTGATCTTCGCCTGCGGGGCCATCGCGTTCGAGGCCGTACGGCGGTTCAACGAGCCTGCGCCGGTCGGCTCGGGCGTCATCATGGCGGTCGCCGGCATCGGGTTCGTCATCAACCTGGGCACCGCGCTGCTGTTCATGAAGTCGCAGCACGACCTGAATGCGCGCGGCGCCTATCTGCACATGATGGCTGACGCGGGCGTGTCGCTGGGCGTGGTGCTGGCGGGCGGGCTGATCATGATGACCGGCTGGTCGGTGGTCGATCCGGTTGTCAGCCTGGCGATCGTGGTCGTGATCCTGTGGTCGACCTGGGGCCTGCTGAAGGACTCGGTCAATCTGGCCATGGACGGCGCCCCGACGGGCGTGGACGTGCCGGCTTTGGAGCAGGCGCTGGTCGGCTTGCCGGGCGTGCGGGCCGTGCATGATCTGCACGTCTGGGGGCTGTCGACGACCGAGACGGCCCTGACCGCCCATTTGGTCCACGACCGCGCGGACACGGCGGCCCTGATCTGCGAGGCCCAGGCCGTGGCGAAGCGCTACGCCATCGGCCATACGACATTGCAGCTGGAGACCGAGCCGCTGCCGGATTGTCCGGGCTGCTGAGCCCTCACGCCTGTTCGAACGTCACCGGCGCGCCCCAGAACTGGGACACCAATTCCGACTGCGGTCCGGCCTGGCCGGTGGTCAGGAAGTCGCGACGCCCGCTGTCGCCCAGATCGTATTCGGGGTGCGCCTTGAAATAGCGCTCCAGCGCATCCGCCACCGCCGTCGGTTGTTCGATCAGAACGGTGCCGGCCGGCAGAGCCTGGGCGAACAGTTCGGCGACGATCTCATAGTGGGTGCAGCCCAGAATGGCCTTGTCCGGGTGGCGGCCGATACGGCGACGCAGCGCGTCGACGTGGTCGTCGATCACCACCTTCAGCTCCTCCGGCGGCGCGCCCAGTTCGATCAGACCCGCCAGGCCGGGGCAGGGCTCGGAGAAGACGGCGATGTCCTCGCGCCGCTTGTCGATCTCGATCTCATAGACGCGGCTGATGGCCGTGGCGGCGGTGCAGAAGACGCCGGTGATGTCGATGGAGGCGACCTTCTCGCCCTCCTGCGGGCGCTCGGCCTCGAAGCTCCAGGGCTTGCCGGTCGCCGCCTCGATGGTCGGCACGATGATGCCCAGGATGTTGACCGCGCGGCCCAGACGCTCGCGCAGACCCGGCAGCCAGGTCTGTTGCAGGCGGCGAAGAGCAATGGCGCTGGCGGTGTTGCAGGCCAGGACCACGACGGAGGCGCCGGCCTCGAACAGCCTTTCGCAGCCGGTTTTCGTCAGTTCGACGATGTCTTCGCCGCCGCGCCCGCCATAGGGGGCGTGGGCCTGGTCGGCCAGATAGACGAAGTCCCGCTGGGGGAAGCGTCGGGTCAGTTCGCGGTGGACGGTCAGGCCGCCCACGCCGGAGTCGAAAACGCCAATAGCCATGGCCCGGCTTTAGAACAGTGCGACGACGTATCCAACCGGATTGGCGACAAGTTTATCCCCGCGTCAGGTGACGGGGGCGATCCATGCGCCTAAGTGTAGCGCTGACCATGATCTTGTTTCGGAGCATTCCATGCATAGACGCCAGCTTCTCATCGCGGGCGGCAGCCTGATGGCCCTGTCGGCCTGCGCTTCCACAGGCGCGACCTCGGGCGGGTCCGCTGCGGCGCCGTCCGCCGCCAGCGTCGCCGAGGAAGCGCGCATCGCCCGCGCCGTCCTGCCTAGCCAGACGCCGCGCGCCGAGCTGCTGCAGGCCTGGACCGGGAAGTATGATGGCGTTCCGCCCTTCGACAAGGTGACGCCGGCCAAGCTGCGCGAAGCCATGCTGGAAGGCATCGAACTACAACGCGCCGACATCGCAGCCATCGCGAACAACCCCGAGGCCCCGACGTTCGCCAACACCATGGCGGCGCTGGAGCTGGCCGGCGAGCCGCTGGACCGGGCGGCCAACGTTTATGGCGTGATGACCTCCAACATCGGCGGCGAAGCCTATGACGCGGTCGACACCGAGCTGTCGCCGCTGCTGTCGGCCGCCTCGGACGAGATCACCTTCAACGAGAAGCTATTCCAGCGGGTCAAGACCGTCGCCGACACTGCGGACGCGGCGGGCCTCAGCGCCCAGCAGAAGCGTCTGGCCGAGCGCCGCCGCGACGCCTTCATCCGTTCGGGCGCCAATCTGGACGCGGCCGGCAAGGCCGAACTGGGCCGGATCAACACCGCCCTGTCCAACGCCTTCACCCGCTTTGGCCAGAAGGTCGTCGCCGATGAGAATTCCTGGACGCTGATTCCCAACGAGGCCGGCGTGCGAGGCCTGCCGGACTCCAACAAGGCGGCCGCCGCCAGCGCCGCGCGCAGCCGCAACCTGCAAGGCTGGGCGATCCTGAACACGCGTTCGGCGGTCGATCCCTTCCTGACCTTCGCCGACGACCGCGCCCTGCGCGAGCAGGTCTGGAAGAAGTTCGTCAATCGCGGCGACAACGGCGACGCCAACGACACCAACTCGACCATCGCCGAGATCGTGAAGCTGCGCGACCAGCGCGCCGAGCTGTTGGGCTATCGCAACCACGCCGAACTGCGCATGCAGGACACGATGGCCAAGACCCCGGCCAATGCTCAGGCCCTGATGGACCGCGTCTGGGCGCCGGCCAAGGCCCGCGTCGCCGAGGAAGTCGCCGACATGAAGGCGATCGCCGGCTTCGACATCGAGCCGTGGGACTACCTCTACTTCGCCGAGAAGGTGCGCAAGGCCAAGTACGACCTGGATCATAACCAGCTGAAGCCCTACTTCGAGCTGAACGCGGTCCGCGCCGGCTCGTTTGCTATGGCCGAGCGCCTGTACGGCTTCCAGTTCAAGAAGCTGCCAAAGGGATCGGTGCCGACGTTCGAGCCCGACGTCGAAGCCTATGAGGTCTATGACAAGAGCCGCGATGGTCGCCTGATCGGTCTGTACTACACCGACGACTACGCCCGTCCGGGCAAGCGTTCGGGCGCCTGGATGACCACCTATCGGTCCTTCTCGCAGCTGGACGGCTCCAAGGTCATTCTGGCCTCGAACAACAACAACTTCACCAAGCCGGAGCCGGGCGAGCCCGTTCTGATCTCGCTGGATGACGCCGAGACCCTGTTCCACGAGTTCGGCCACGCCCTGCACTATCTGTCGTCGGTGGTGACCTATCCGTCGTACGGCAACACGCCGCGCGACTTCGTCGAATATCCGTCGCAGGTGCACGAGCACTGGGTGCTGAGCCGCCCGATCTTGGACGGCTATCTGAAGCACTATCAGACAGGCGCGGCCATGCCGGCCGAATTGGTCAACAAGATCGAGGCCGCCGCCACCTTCAACCAGGGCTATGCGACGGTCAGCTATCTGTCCTCGGCCATCGTCGACATGGACCTGCACACCCAGGCCGTGCCGCCGACCGACATCGACGCGTTCGAAAAGGCCAGCCTGGTGCGGATCGGCATGCCCAAGGAGATCGTGATGCGGCACCGCCTGCCGCAGTTCAATCACCTGTTCACGTCGGACGCCTATTCGGCGGGCTACTACAGCTATCTGTGGTCCGAGACGATGGACGCCGACACCTGGGCCTATTTCGAAGAGTCGGGCGACGTCTTCAATCCGGACATCGCCGGCCGCTTCAAGTCGATCATGCTGGCCCCCGGCAACACCACGGACCGCGCCGAAGCCTATCGCGCCTTCCGCGGCCGCGACCCGGACGTGGCGGCCCTGCTGAAGGTCCGGGGCTTCCCGGTTTCCTGATCAAAGGCGCTACCGCACTTCGCGCGACTTGAGCGCACTCGTGAACCTGACGGCCGGCGGAGTGATCCGCCGGCCGTTTCGTTTGGCGGAAACCTGGCCTAGAGCAGGTCGAGACCTGCGCAGATTCCGGAACCCCGCATGACCGTCGTCGCCTCCTACGTCTATCGTGACGGCCAACGCGTGCGGGAGGCGCCGCTGACGCCCGAGGGGCTGGCGCTGGAGCCGGGCGAGTATGTCTGGATCGGACTCTATGAACCGACGGACGCTGAGATCGACGTCCTAGTGGAACGGTTCAAGCTGCATCCGCTGGCGGTCGAGGACGCCCTGGCGGCGCACCAGATGCCCAAGGTCGAGGTCTATGGCCGTGAGCTGTTCGTCGTGGCGCGCACGGCGATGAAGATCGATGACCGGCTGGCTTATGGCGAAACGCACGCCTTCGTCGGCGACGACCATGTGGTCAGCATCCGTCATGGCTCGGCCCGCGCCCACAACCATTTACGCACACAGCTGGAAGCCTCGCCCTTGCAGCTCAAGAAGGGCCCCGATTTCGTCCTGCACGGCATTCTGGATTTCATCGTCGACGCCTATGCGCCCATCGTCGACGATGTCGAGGACAGTGTTCTGGAGATGGAGCAGCGGACGCTGGACGCCTTTCTGTCGCGCCTGGAAATCCGCCGGCTGTTCACCCTGCGCCGCGAACTGTTGAAGTTCCGGCGCATTCTGGGGCCGATGGAAGAGGTGCTGGGACGGCTCCAGTCTCTGGACCTGCCCTGTATCGATCCGGACGTGCGGCCCTATTTCCGCGACGTGGGCGACCACGTGCGGCGGGTGAACAGCCGGCTGGGGGGCTTGAACGACATCCTGTCATCGGTGTTCGAAGTCGCCAATCTGCTGGAGCAGCAACGTCAGGGCCTGATCACGCGCAAGCTGGCCGCCTGGGCCGCCATCCTGGCCGTGCCGACCGCCATCGCCGGCATCTACGGCATGAACTTCGAACACATGCCCGAGCTGCGCTGGGAATACGGATACTATGCGGTCCTGGGCGTGATCGCGGCCATCTGCGCGGCGCTGTATGTGACGTTCAAACGGACGAAGTGGCTGTAGTCAGCCGCTGTTTCGCAGGCCTGCCGCCACGCCGTTGATGGCCAGAAGGATGCCCTCGCGGACGCGGGGGTCGTCGTCGCCTGCGCGGCGGCGACGGATCAGTTCGATCTGGACATGGTTCAGCGGCTCGACATAGGGCATGCGCAGCCGGATCAGCCGGTCCAGCTCGGGCTGGCCGCCCAGCAGGGCGTCATGGCCGGTGATGGCCAGGATGGCGTCGTGGGTGCGCTGCCACTCCTCGCGGATTTCACCATAGATGCGCGAAGCCAGAGAGGCGTCGGGGACAAGGGTGGCGTAGCGGCGGGCGATGGTCATGTCGGACTTGGCCATGACCATCTCCATGTTCTGGACCAGCGTCTTGAAGAAGGGCCAGGCCTCGGCCATCGCCTTCAGCTCGTCCATGTCCTTGCCCTGGACCGCCGAGCCGAAGCCGAACCAGCCGGGCAGCATGACCCGGCTCTGCGACCAGCTGAACACCCAGGGAATGGCCCGCAGATCTTCGATCCGCGTTGAGGCGGTGCGCGACGAGGGCCGCGAGCCGATCTTCAGATCGGCGATCTCGGCGATGGGAGTGGCGGCGCGGTAGTAGTCGACGAAGCCGTCGGTCTCATAGACCAGCTTGCGATAGGCGGCCATCGAACGCGCCGACAGGTCCGACAGGGTCGCGCCGTGTTCGGCGGTGAAGGCGTGATCCGTCCCCTTGCCCAGCGAGGCCAGCATGGCGCCGCAGGTCAGGGCGTCCAGATTGCGAAGCGCGATTTCCGGCTCGCCGTATTTGTTGGCGATGACCTCGCCCTGCTCGGTGGTGCGGATGCGGCCTTGGACCGTGCCTTCGGGCTGGGCCAGGACGCCAGCGAAGGCCGAGCCGCCGCCACGCCCGACCGTGCCGCCGCGCCCGTGGAACAGTTGCAGCTTCAGCCCGTGTTTCTGCGTCACCTCGACCAGGGCGCGCGAGGCCTCGTGCAACTCCCAGCCCGAGGTCAGATAGGAGCCGTCCTTGTTCGAATCCGAATAGCCGATCATCACCTCCTGGACCCCGCGCGCCTTGGCGACGGCGAGGGCGGAGGGCTCCTGCAGCAGCCGCTCCAGGGTGGGGCGCGCGGCCCGAAGGTCTTCGATGGTCTCGAACAGAGGCGCGGCCTGGATGGGACAGGCGGCGGGGTCTTCGGGTCGGTAAAGACCGACCTCCTTGAGCAGCAGATAGATTTCCAGCAGGTCGGACGCCGCATCCGTCTTGGACACGATGTGGGTGCGGATCGCCTGGGGTCCGAAGGCGGCGAGCGCGGTTGCGGCCGCCTGAAGGATGGCGCGTTCCTTCAGCGTTTCCGGCTCATAGTCGGCATAGGGGCTGAACAGCAGGCGCGACGAGGCCAGTTCGGCGGCCAGCACCTTCAGGCGACCTTCCTCGTCCAGCGCCAGATAGTCGGACTGGACGCCCGCAACCTTCAGCAGGTCGGCGACGACGCGTTCATGGACGTCGGCGTTCTGGCGCATGTCCAGGGTCGCCATATGGAAGCCGAACACCTCGACCGCCGTGATCAGATCGCTGAGCCGGTCGTCGGCGAAGACGCCGCCGTGGTGCGACACCAGGCTGTCGTGCAGCGTCTTCAGATCGGCCTCGAAGGCGTCGGGGCCGGGATAGGGTTCGGCCTGGACCGCGGGGCGACGGGGCGGAGGGGCGTCGCCCAGCTTTTCGTGGGTGGCGGCCAGGCGGGCATAGACGCCGGTCAGGGCGCGGCGATAGGGCTCGTCCGCGCGGTGGGGCGACGGATCGTGGGCGGCGTCGGCCAGGGCCTGGAGTTCCGGCGACACCTGAGCCAGTTCGGCCGCGAGGCTGAGTTCGGCGCCCAGGGCGTGGACCTCGTCCAGATAGAAGGTCAGCACGGCCCGCGCCTGGGTGCGGAAGGCGGCGGCCATCACCGTGGCGTCCACGTTCGGATTGCCGTCGCGGTCGCCGCCGACCCAGGTGCCGACGCGCATGAAGGGCTTCAGCTCGGGCGCCTCCAGCAACCGCCGCCAGGCCGACAACTGCTTGGGCGCGACGTGCAGGAAGATGCGGTCCAGGAAGGAGACCACGGTGTCGATCTCGTCCTGCACCACCAGCCCCTGGGTGCGGACCAGGCGCGTGGCCCAAAGGATGACGATCTGGCGGCGCAGCGGTTCGGCGATGGCGTCTAGGGTGCAGGCGTCGCCGGCCTTGTCGCAGGTGTCCAGCAGGTCGGTGATGGCGGCGATGCGGTCGATGACGCTCTTGCGCCGGACTTCGGACGGGTGGGCGGTAAGGACGGGCGAGATCAGCGACTGATCCAGCAGGGCGCGCACGGCCTCGCGGCCCACGCCCTGATCGTCCAGACGCTTCAGCGCGCCTTCGGGCGTGTCGGGCCGGGCGCCGGCTACGGCCTGGCTCTGGGCGCGACGACGGGTCGAGCGGTCCTCGGCGATATTGGCCAGCAGCGAGAACAAGGCGAAGCCGTGCGCCAGACCGGCCGCCTGATCCACCGACATGGCGGTCAGCAGCTTCTCCAGACGCTTCGCAGGGTGTGAGGCCGGGTCGCGGTGATAGGCGATCGAGGCCTGACGCACCGCCTCGACGTGGTTGAACAGGGCCTGACCGCCCTCGTCGCGGATGATGTCGCCCAGAATGCCGCCCAGCAGTCGAACTTCGTCACGCAGGGCGTCGTCGGCGGCGGGGCTCATCATTTCAAATATCCTGGGACGGCTTGGGGTCGGCGCGGGGAGATGGGCATCTGGAAGGGCGAAGTCGCCCGCGTCAACGCACGATCCGTGACAGCCGCTACCAGAAATCACCGCGTCGATCATGGTGAACCGCCCGTTAGGGTTTCTTAACCGACGGCGCGCGATGATGCGGGCGTAGGATTCCAGATCGGTTCCACTCTTGCCCATGTTCGCCAAACGCCAATCCGCACTCGCCGCCACCGCCGGGACCGCCCCGCGCGCCAAGGACGGCCCGAGCCTGAAGCCTGTCGTCGACGCCCTGAAGAGACCGCCGGTTGCCGCGGGTCTGGCGGGCTTGCTGCTGCTCAGCACCAGCGCCCTGTTCCTGACGGTGCTGGGTGATCCCAAGGCGGGAACACCGTCGGCCCATGTCGCGCTGGAACGCGAGGCGCCCGCACCGCCAGCGCCGGCCCCGACGGGTTTCGAAGCCTTCTCCATGGGCGCGATGGGGCTGTATCAAAATCTGGCGGGCGGTGCCGATCCGGCGGCAGGCGGCGACGCCGTCATCACCCTGCCGGACGGCGGCAGCGTCTCGGGTCAGGGGGCGCCGATCACGGCGCCGGTCCACGCCGCCTCGCCCCTGGCAAAGGCCCCCATCGCCGGTCTGTCGCAGCCCGGATCGAACGGTCCCCTGCCGATGATCGCGCCGGACGGCCGCGTGCCGGCCCAGGCTTATGCTCGCCCGTTCCGTCCGAACGGAAAGCCGCGCGTGTCGCTGATCGTCGGCGGCCTGGGCCTGAACGCCGTCACCACCCGCGCGGCCATCGAACGGTTGCCGCCGGAGGTCACGCTCAGCTTCGTGCCCTATGCGGACAATCTGCAGGGCTGGATCGACCAGGCGCGCGCACAGGGCCATGAGGTCATGCTGGAAATGCCGATGGAGCCGACCGGCTATCCCGACAACGACCCCGGCCCCTATACGCTGCTGGCCGACGGCGGCGCCGATGACGTGACCGCCAAGATGGACTGGCTGCTGAGCCGCGCCACGGGCTATTTCGGCGTGACCAACTACCTGGGCGACCGGTTCGCCGGGTCGGACACCGGCATGAACGCCTTCCTGAGCGTCCTGCGCCAGCGCGGCGTCGCCTTCCTGGACGACGGCTCGTTCCAGCGTCGACCGGGCGCCTGGGCGCGGGCCAGCGCGGACCGCGTCATCGACCGGACCCAGTCGCCCGCCGCCATTGTCGCCGCCCTGAACGGTCTGGAAGCCCAGGCCAAGCTGCGCGGCTCGGCCCTGGGGACCGGCTTCAGCTATCCGGTGACGGTCGAAGCCGCCGCCCGCTGGACCGCCGGTCTGGAACAACGCGGCCTGCAACTGGCGCCGGCCTCGTCCATGTCGATGCGGCCGGGACGCTAGTGTCCAGTCTCGACGCCTATCGCCCCAATGTGGGGGTCGTGCTGTTCAACCGCGAGGGTCTGGTCTGGTACGGCCAGCGGCACGCCACGCCCGGCCCGCATAACTGGCAGTTCCCGCAAGGCGGCGTCGATGCGGGCGAGGATCTGGAAGCCGCCGCCCGCCGCGAACTGCGTGAGGAAACCGGCGTCACCTCGATCGAACTGCTGGCGCGGACGGACGACTGGATCCTGTACGACTTCCCGCCCGAAGCCATAAACAACGCCAAGGCCTGGCGCGGTTTCAAGGGTCAAAAGCAGCAGTGGTTCGCCTTCCGCTTCACCGGCGACGAGGCCGAGATCGATCTGGCGGCCGACGACGAGATCGAGTTCGACGCCTGGCGCTGGGGGCCGCTGTCGGACGCCTGCGACCTGATCGTGCCGTTCAAACGCCCGGCCTATGAACAAGTCGTCGCCGCCTTCTCGCACCTGGCGGCATAAAAAAGGGCGGCGCGAACGCCGCCCTTTCATAGTTCGCCTTGAAACGGCTTAGGCCGCTTCAGCCTTCTTTTCGGCCTGGCCTTCGATCAGCGGCTGGCCGGCGCCGATCTCGATACGGCGGGGCTTCAGCGCCTCGGGCAGCTCGCGCTTCAGCGAGATCGACAGCAGGCCGTTGACCAGGTTGGCGTCGTTGACGACGACATAGTCGGCCAGCTGGAACCGGCGCTCGAAATCGCGCTCGGCCAGGCCGCGATGCAGATAGGTCTTCTGCGTCGCCGTATCGTCGTTGGCGGTCTTGCGGCCGGTCACGGTGAGCAGGTTTTCCTTCACCTCGATGTTCAGCTCGTCGGGGCTGAAGCCGGCGACGGCGATCTCGATGCGATAGGCGTTCTCGCCCGTGGTCTCGATGTTGTAGGGGGGATAGCCCGTGTCCTGGCTGGTCGCGCGCGAGGCGTTTTCCAGCAGATTGGCCAGACGGTCGAAGCCGACGGCCGAACGGTACAGCGGGGTGAAATCATAGGTACGCATCAGCATCCTCCTGAGGATCAGCAAGGTTGAGCCGCCCGGCGTTTTGGCCCGGACGGTAGGAGATCAGATCGACGACCCGAAACCGGCGCCGTCAGTCTGGAGAACCCGAAATCGGCGTCCTCGGAAGCCGAGATGGGAACCGACGAAACGGCGTCAAGGGTCCCGTCCGGACGATTTTTGCTTGCGTCAAATCCGCCTGTGTCTCGCGAAGTTCATTTGCGCGGGCGGCCCGCCTGCCTATGGAGAACGACCTGAACCTGGAGCCCTCGATCATGCGCCTTGCCGTCTACGGCCTCGCCGCCGTCCTGCTGTCCGCCGCCCCCGCCCTGGCTCAACAGTCGCCCCAGACCCAGGGCGCGTGGACACCGCCGCGTTCGGCCCTGTCCAGCGCCATGCCGACGTTCTCCGACGACACGGCCTTGCAGACCGCCATCGCGGCCGAGACCCGGCCCGCCGCCGACCGGGCGCGCGACGTCTATCGTCATCCGTATGAATCCCTGACCTTCTGGGGGCTGACGCCGGGCATGACGGTTGTGGAGATCGAGCCGGGCGGCGCCAGCTGGTGGCGGCACATTCTGGAGCCCTATGCGGCGGCAACCGCCGGTCGCTATGTGCCGGTCAATCGCCCGCTGGAAAGCATGGGCGTGGCGGACGGAACCGCCGACTTCATCCTGGTGGCTCGCGCCTTCCACAACTGGTCGCGTAACGACCGGACCCAGCCGTATCTGCAGGCCTTCTTCAAGGCCTTGAAGCCCGGCGGCGTGCTGGCCGTCGAACAGCACCGCAGCGCGGAGGGTCTGAATGTCGCTGACGTCGCCTCCACCGGCTATGTGCCTGAAAGCTATGTGATCCATGAGGCGCGCAACGCCGGCTTCGTGCTGGAGGCGCGCAGCGAACTGAACGCCAATGCCAAGGACGACCACGATCACCCGTTCGGGGTCTGGACCCTGCCGCCGATCCGCCAGTCGGCTGCGCGCAACGACCCGTCGGGCCGCACCCTGACGCCCGAGGAACGCGCCGCCTTCGACGCCATCGGCGAGAGCGATCGGATGACCCTGCGTTTCCGCAAGCCCGAATAGGCTGTCTTGCGTTTTGACCGGACCTGCGAACCCGATTAAGCCCAAGGCGTCAGGGTGCGTCGGACGCGGGTCCCGGCGTCCTGCGGAGGTTTTGAATGGCTGATCGTCTGGCGAGCGCGAGCGGATTGTCGCGTCGGTTTCTGCTGAGCGGCGCTGCGGCGCTGGGGCTGACCGGCGTGGCGGCTTGCGGGCGCAAGGACGAGGCCGCAAAGGCGCCCGCCGCGCCGCCCACACCCGCAGGGCCGCCGGAAGGCTCGCTGGAATGGGCGGTCGAGGGGTCGTGGCGCTCGGCCCAGGACAAGGCGCGCGACGCCTTCCGTCACCCGATGGAGACGCTGCGGTTCTTCGGGCTCCAACCCAAGATGACGGTGGTGGAGTTCTGGCCCGGCAGCGGCTGGTACACCGAAATCCTGGCCCCCTATCTGGCAAAGGGGGCGGGAACCTATGTCGCCGCCCTGTTCCCCGAGGGGCCGACCGCCGATCCGGCGCAGGCCGTGCTGAACACCGCCTTCCGCACCCGGTTCTCCAGCGACAAGAAGCTCTATGGGGAACCGCAGTTTTCGGTCTTCGGCGCGGGGTCCGGCCCGGTGATCGCGGCGGGCACGGCCGAGATGTGCCTGTTCATGCGAACCCTGCATGGCTGGATGGCGGCGGGCATTGCGGAGAAGGCCTTCGCCGACGCCTTCGCCGCCCTGCGCCCCGGCGGTATCCTGGGCATCGAACAGCACCGGCTAGCCCCTGCGCAGGATCAGGACCCGGTCGCGGCCAACGGTTATGTGCAGGAAGCCTTCGTGCGCCAGTTGGCGGCTGAGGCGGGCTTCGTCTTCGTCGAGGCGTCCGAGATCAACGCCAATCCGGAAGACACCAAGGATCACCCGTTCGGCGTCGACACCCTGGCGCCCACGCGCCTGACGGCGCCGCGCGGCGAACCGGCGGACCCCGCCTTCGACCGATCCAAATATGACGCGATCGGCGAGAGCGATCGCATGACCTTGAAGTTCAGGAAGCCCGAGTGAACCGCGCCCAAGCCTTCGCCGCCAACGCCCCGCTGATGGGGGTTCCCGGCGCCGCCCCGCCGCCCGGCGGAAAGGGCGACTGGTTTCGCGGCGCGGGCGGAATGCGCCTGCGCGCCGGGCTGTGGAAGCCGTCTCATCTCGCTGCGGACAAGGTGCTCGGCACCGTCGTGCTCAGCCCCGGCCGCACCGAGCCGATCGAGAAATACTATGAGGTGATCGGCAACTTCCTGGCGCGCGGCTGGTGCGTGCTGACCCACGACTGGCGGGGCCAAGGGCTGTCGGCCCGCCTGCTGCCCGACCGGCTGAAGGGTCACGCCCGTGCGGTCGAGGAGTTTCTGGACGACTACAACCGCCTGCTGAACGCCTATGAGGACCAGTGCCCCAAGCCCTGGATCATGGTGGGCCATTCGATGGGCGCGTGCCTGAACCTGTTGTCGCTGGAGAGCGGCGAGGACCGGTTCGCCGGCGCAGTCCTGTCCAGCCCCATGCTGCGCATCAAGACCGGCAAACGGTCGATGTGGTCGGTCAAGCTGGTGGTGCGCTGGAACATCCGCCACGGCCAGGCGGGCGACTATATCCTGGGCGACCCCGACGATCCGTTCGACCACAACTTCGCCGAAGACGCCCTGACCTCGGACGAGACCCGCTATGAGATGTGGCGTCAGCAGCTCTACGCCTGTCCGCACCTGGCCATCGGCGGTCCGACCTATGGCTGGCTGGCCTTTGCGCTGGACGCCGGCGAGCGCGCGCTGAAGCCCAAGGCCCTGAAGGCGGTCAAGGCGCCGGTCGTGATCGTCCAGGCCAGCGCCGACGACGTGGTGTGGAAACAGACCAACCAATGGGCCGCCAAACGCATCCCGCGCGGTCGCTACGTCGAGGTCGCCGGCGCCAAGCACGAGGTCATCATGGAGGCCGACGACCTGCGCGCGGTCTTCCTGAACGAATTCGACGCCATGGCCGATCTGGTTGCGCCTGCGGCCGACGCGGTCACGGACCCGGCGGCGAGGACTGCGGACGTGACGGCGGAGATGTCGTCGGTCAGCTAGGCGGCTGGCGCGGCGGCCAGAACGCGAAGGCCCGCCGCCAGAATGTCTTCGCCTTCGGGCACAGTCACGTCCGGCTGCATCAGCTAACGGGGCTGGCCTTTCACGTCATAGACGGGTTCGGCGGAATACTGGGCTTTGACGCCGGTGCGGTCGAGGGTGATGGGAAAGACCGCCGCGCCCAGCCCCATCATGGGCGTGCCGACGACCGTGGCGCGACCCAGCCCCCGCATGCCCATGGGAAAACCCTCGGCCATGCTGCCGCTCCAGTGGTTCGTCAGGACCACGACAGGGCGGACGTAGGTGAAGGGCCCGCGCGGCTCGACCGTCTCGGTCCAGAAGTCGCCGAGGCCTCGCCCCTGCCGCCGCCGCATCTGGGCGTAGGGCTTCGTCTCACTGATGAACCGGCCCATGATCGGGCGCGCGATGGCGGTATCGCCCCCTCCGTTGTCACGCACGTCGATGATCAGGCCAGGCGCGTCGCGGAACTCGGCCAGGGCCTGATCAAAGCTTTCGGTCACTGCGTCGTCAGCAAAGCTGCGAATGGCGACATAACCGACGCGGTCGTCCAGCCTGCGCCATTCGACATTCGGCTTGGGTGCAGATTGGCGGATCGGAAGCAGCAGGTCGCGCGGCGAGGCTGATCCGGTCGCCACCTGATAGCGACGCGGCTGACCGCGACGGCCGGCGATGGCGCTGTTCAGGGCATAGGCCTGGGCCGCCTGATCCGGCCGGCTCAGGCATTTCGGCAGCAGATCGTGGGCCACCGCCGCGACCGGGCGGTCGTCCACGGTCAGGATCACGTCGCCGAGACGAAGGCCGACCTCAGACGCCACGCTGTCTTCGTCTATGGCGGTCACCACGGCCTGGCCGTTACGCCAATCGGCGATCAGATCCGAAATCGGCAATCTTGGAGAACCGGCGGGCGGGTCCGCCAGCGAGGTATGGGGATCGTAGAGTTCGGCCAGGGTGCGACGTAGAACCTCGGCGAAGGCTTCGTCGGACTCCGCCGATCGCGCCATCGGACGATACAAGGCTCGGACGTGATCCCAATCGGTGCGTTTGTCGGAAAAGAAGCAGTAGCGATCCCGCAGGGTCTCCCACAACTCATCGAAATCGTTCAGGAAAGTGACGTCGTGATCGGGTTCGGCCGCCCACGCTGCCCTGCCTATCGCAGGTGTCACCGCAGCCCCCAGCGCGGCCTTCAACATGAGGCGCCGATCCATCTTCGTCCCGCTCCGTAAGCAATCGTCTCGCTATTTGTGGACCGCAGGCGCGGGATTGAACCAGTTAAACTCCTGTAAGCCCCTCGGCGCGCCAGCGTCGGTCGATCGTCTGGGTGACGCCGCATAGCTGCAGGAAGGCGACGGCGACGCCGGGTCCGGTCTCGGCCTTCACCAGAAGGGGAAGAACGATCCACTCGCGCGGGAAGCGCATGACCATCACGTCGTCGCTGGCGCGCAGGTGCGGGCAGTATTTCATCGAGCGGTCGACGCAGCGACGGTGCAGGGGCGCGATCGAGCCGGCGTCGATCATGACCCGGTCGTCGGCGATGTCGGCGCGAACCTGACCGCCGCGCGCCCTGAGCTGACCGGCGCATCGTCGCGCGGCGATCTGGGTCCAGCGATCGCCTTCCTCAGTCGGCTCGCCGCACATAGGGCACAGCATGCGCGCGACCGTGAGACGTTGTCGGACCAGATGGTTCTTTGAATATTGCGGCTTGCCGGCGCCGGGCGCGCTGGCCTTGCATCAGGGCGAGACGACCGCCGACGGTTCGGCATGGTGCGGCGCCCGTAATCTCTTCTCCGGTCCAGCTCGTGACCCAGGGCGCGTCGACGCCGACAACCAGTTTGGACTGCCCAGCCATCGAAATCCGTCCCCTCAACCGTCCGCACCCTGACGCCGTCTCTCGACCTGCGTCAATATGCGCCAGCTCGTAGATTCAGGCGGCCGCGCGTTTCAGCGTCACCAGCGCCTGGTCGATCAGGCGCGCGTCGCCGACGGCCAGGACCTGGCCCCTGTCGTCCGGCGCTGCGCCGCGCCAGTTCACGACCTTGCCGCCCGCCGCCTCGATGACAGGCACGAGGGCGGACCAGTCCCAGGGCTTCAGGCTGGTCTCGGCGACCAGATCCATCTTGCCCGCCGCCACCATGGCGTAGGCGTAGGCGTCGCAGCCCAGGCGCGCCAGGCGAGCGGTCGCACGCACCTGGGTCCAGGCGCCCAGTTCCGCGCCGTTGAAGATGTCGGGGTCCGTGGTCGAGATGACGGCGTGGGTCAGCTTCTCGCAGGATCGCACGGCCAGCGGCGTCTCGACGTCGCCGCGCAACAGGCGCGCGCCGGACGGGCCGCCGATAAAGATTTCGTCCAGATAGGGCTGGGCGATGACGCCGACGGTCGGCTTGCCGGCCGTGCGAAGGGCGATCAGCGTGGTCCACAGCGGCAGGCCTGAAATGAAGGCGCGCGTGCCGTCGATGGGATCCAGCACCCAGACGTGCTCGGCGTCCGGCCGATCCTCGCCATACTCCTCGCCGATGACGCCGTGGTCGGGATAGCGGGCGGCGATCAGGCGGCGGATGGCGGCCTCGGCCTGTTTGTCGGCTTCCGTGACGGGATCGAAGCCGGCCGGGCCGCCCTTGTCCTCATGCCCGATGTCCGAGCGGAAGAAGGGTAGGGTCACGCGCGCGGCTTCACGCGCCAGTTCGATGGCGAAGGCTTCGTATTCGGTCATGGCGCTCCCTTATCGCGCTTTCGCCGGCATGGGCGCCCCTTGAGACGTGCAGATCAGGGAGACGCGCAGATCAGGCGGCGGCCGCGTCGTCCGCATGCAGGGATTTGGCCAGATCCAGCAAACGCCGGCGGGGCCGTTCGTCCAACTGATAGTAGGCCTGGATCAGATCCAGCGTTTCCTTGCGCGAAAAGACCTCGCCGCCCTTGGGCGTCGGTGCGTCGGCCTCAATCGCCTCGGCCAGGCCATCGTAGAAATAGGCGACGGGCGTTTCGAGCGCCTCGGCCAACTGCCACAGGCGCGCGGCGGAGATGCGGTTGGCGCCGCATTCGTACTTCTGGATTTGCTGAAAGCGGATGCCGACCTGAACAGCCAACTGCTGCTGGGTCAGGCCAAGCAGGCGGCGACGGCGGCGCAGGCGGCGGCCCAGATGAAGGTCGATGTCGTCGGCCATGACGGTGATCCTCGTCTCAACGTCTGTCCCGATGCGGGACGACACGCGTCGACCACGGCAATCGTCGTGCCGGATCGCGCCGGAGGCGAATTCGGCCTTATTGCGGCGAGGTTGGAGCCAGGACGCAACCGTATGGCCCGAGCCGCATTTACTGCAACAGCTTGGCTTTTAAAGGAAGGAACCACAGCATGGGTCTCGGAATCATTGGTTGGCTCGTCATCGGCATCGTCGCCGGCTGGCTGGCTGAAAAGGTCATGGGTCGCAATCACGGCCTGCTGACGAACCTGATCGTCGGCGTCATCGGCGCTCTGATCGGCGGCTTCATCGCTGCAAACGTCTTCGGTACGCCGGTTGGCGGCTTCAACTTCGTCACCCTGATCGTGGCGTTCCTGGGCGCCTGCCTGCTGCTGTTCCTGTTGGGGTTGGTCAAGCGTCGCGCTTGATCCGGCAGTAGGTCGATAAGGAAAAGGGCGGCTCTCGCGAGCCGCCCTTTTTGCTGCGTCATTGTCAGGGCTGGATTGCGGGCAGACGAAAGGGCGGCCGGGAAACCCGACCGCCCTTGATCATCCAGCCTTGGAAGACTGTCTTATTGCGGCTCGGTCGGAGCTGGCGTGGCGCTGTCCGGGGCGGGAGCAGCCGGTTCCGTCGTAGCGGGTTCCGCAGTGGTGGGGTCCGTGGGCTCGGCGGCGGGCTCAGCCGTCGGTTCGGCCATCGGATCAGAAGCCGGGGCGGGAGTTGCCGCCGGAGCCGCCGGGGCGCCGGCGATCGGAGCGGCGGCGTCGAACTCGGCCTTGGTGTACGCCACCACGACGCCGGTTCCTTCCTGGCGGATTCCGCTCAGCGGCACGGCGCGAAGCTGGCCGTCGGCGCCGCGAACGGTGAGTTCCTGCTTGCCTTCGGCATTGTTCTGAACGCCTTCCAGCTTGCCCAGCTCGCCATCAGGACCGGAAACGCTCGATCCGGGGTTCAGCGACAGCGATTGCTGCGAGGACGCAGCGGCGGCAGGCGCGGCGGCGGGAGCGGGCGTGGCTTCTTGCGCCAGAGCCGGCGCGACGGTCATGAAAGCGGCGGCGGCGCCAACCAGAAGAGCGGTCTTGATATTCATGGGTCATCCCCAGTTGCACGGGCCCGACGCCCGCACCCCTATATACTCCCCCTGTTACGGATTGTTTCGTGTGCCCCGAAATGACCTTGGCAGCGCCCCGGTTGGACGATTCTTGGTCTATGTTCGGGCGATCCGCGATTCGAGAGGCCACGTTTGTCCAGCCGCCCCCGGCATACATCCGGTCTGATCCGCCGACTGGCGGGACTGGCCTTCGAGCTGACGCCTCAGATCTTTGCTGTGCTGGCCTTCGGCGCAGGCGCGCTGATGCTGGCCTCTGCCGTGACGCCCGAGTTCGACGGTCGACTGCGTCAGCTGACCGGCGTGGTGTCCCCGATCCTGATCGACCTGTCGCACTTCGTCGGCAGCATCGCCGGTTTCCTTCTTCTGCTGTTGTCGGCCGGTCTGTGGCGGCGTCGGCGCGGCGCCTATTGGGCGGCCCTGCTGGTCCTGGCGGCCGGGGCGGTGTTTTCGGTGCTGAAGGGTTTGGACTGGCAGCAGGCGACGGATCTGCTGGTCGTCGCCGCCCTGCTGGCGCCGTGCCGCACGGCTTTCAACCGGCGCTCGCGGCTCAGCGAGCCGCTGCGGCCCAGCTGGCTGTTGCTGCTGACGGCGGTCGTGGCGGCCATGCTGTGGCTGGGCTTCTTCGCCTATCGCGACGTGGCCTACAATGACGAGCTGTGGTGGCGCTTCCTCAGCGATCGTCAGGCGTCGGGTTTCCTGCGGGCCGGGCTGGTTCTGGCGATCCTGACGCTGGTGGTGGCCGGCCGCTCGCTGTTGAGTTCGCCGGGCGCCCACAGTCATGGTCCGGCCAGCAAGGCTGACATCGATCGCGCGCTCCAGGCGTTGCAGGCGGCGAATAGGGCGACACCAGAGGCCTGGCTTGCCATGCTGGGCGACAAGGCGCTGATGTTCAGCCCATCGGGTTCCAGCTTCCTGGCCTATCGCGTGCGAGGCCGGCGCTGGATCGCCATGGGCGAACCGGCAGGGCTGAAGAGCGAGCGGCTGGAGCTGCTGTGGTCCTTCACCGAGATGGCCGACAGCTATGGCGGGGCGGCGGTCTTCTATTCGGTCAGCGAGGAGGTGCTGGGTGATCTGGCGACCATGGGGCTGGCGGTGCGAAAGGTCGGCGAGACGGCCGTGATCGACGCCCACCGGTTTTCTTTGGAGGGCAAGGGCAAGCAGAATCTGCGCACGGCCATCAATCGCGCCGAGCGTGAAGGCTCCTTGTTCGAGGTTCTACCGCCCGGTTCGGCCGCAGCGATCGCGGACGAACTGCGCGAGATTTCGGACGCCTGGCTCGCCATGCACGAGGGGTCGGAGAAATCCTTCTCCCTGGGGCGCTTCGACGTCGACTATCTGGACCTGACGCCGCTGGCGGTGGTCAAGGAGGGCGGCCGCATCGTCGCCTTCGCCAATCTGCTGACCTCGCCGGACGAAGCGGCGGTGGATCTGATGCGCCATCGGCCGGACGCGCCGCATGGGGTGATGGACTATCTGTTCATTCGCTGCGCCCAGTGGGCCAAGGCCGAGGGCTTGGCCAGCTTCGACCTGGGCATGGCGCCGCTGGCTGGGCTGGAGGATCGTCGCATCGCGCCGGTCTTCGCTCGCGTCGGCGCCCTGGTGTTCGAGGAGGGCGGGGCGCTCTATGGCTTCCAGGGTCTGCGCAGCTACAAGGCCAAGTTCGGCCCGGACTGGCGCTCGCGCTTCATCGCCGCGCCGGTTTCGACGCCGCTGCCGCTGGCCCTGCTGGACGTCGCTCTGCTGACCAGCGGCGGCTGGCTGGGAATGCTGGGGCTGAAGAAGGCCTAGGTCAGCAGCGCCTTCAGCACGCCGTCCAGCACCGGGCGGCCGCGCTCGGTGGCGATCAGTCGCTCGGCCTTCAGCATCAGGAATCCGTCGGCGATCAGGTCCGCGACCGGCGCGCCTTCAGGCGACAGGCCGCGCGCTGACAGCAGGGCGACAGGCGCGCCTTCGGTGGTGCGCAAGGCCAGAAGCAAACGTTCTTCGGCGGCGTCGACTGGGGTCTGGGCGTCGCGCTCGGACCAAGGCGTGAGGCCCGAGACGCCCGCCACATAGTCGGCGATGCGGCGGTGGGCGACGGTCGCGGTCCTGACGCCGTCCAGCGTCAGCCGGCCATGGGCGCCGGGGCCGACACCCAGATAGTCGCCGCCGCGCCAGACATGCAGATTGTGCGACGACCGGGCGGCGGGACCGCGCGCATGGTTGGACACCTCATAGGCTTCGAAGCCGGCGGCCGAGAGGACATCCTGGGTGGTTTCGTAGAGGGATGCGGCCCGGTCCTCGTCCGGCGGGGTCAGGGTTCCGCGTGCGAAGGCCCGACCAAAGGCGGTCGTCGGCTCTATGGTCAGCTGATAGGGCGAGACGTGTTCGAACCCGAGCGCCAGCGCCGCCGTCAATTCGGCGGCCCAATCTTCAGGCCTCTGGTCCGGGCGGGCGTAGATCAGGTCGATGGACAGGCGGTCGAAGGCGCGGCGGGCCAGATCGACCGCGCGCAGGGCCTCGGCCGCCGAATGCTCGCGACCCAGAAAACGCAGGGCGGCGTCGTCCAGCGCCTGAACCCCCATCGACAAGCGGTTGATCCCGGCGTCGGCCAGGGCGGCGAACCGGCCGGCCTCGGCGTCCGTGGGATTGGCCTCCAGCGTAATCTCGATGTCGCCGGCGGGCGGGAACAGATCGCGGGTCGCCGCCACGATGCGCGCGACGGCGTCGGGCGCCATCAGCGACGGCGTGCCGCCGCCGAAGAAGATCGAGGCCAGCCGTCGCGGGCCTGTCAGATTCCTCTGGGCACGCAGATCGGCCAGGATCGCCTCGACCAGCCCGGCCTGTTCCTCGGTGCGCCCGCGATCGCGCACGACGTTGAAATCACAGTAGGGGCAGATGCGCGCGCAATAGGGCCAATGGACGTAGAGGCCGACGTCCGATCCCGGATCAAGCGGATCAGTCAATCAGGGCGGCTCTCAGCTTGGCGAAGGCGACGGTGCGGTGGCTGATGGCGTCCTTGGCCGCCGGCTCCATCTCGCCGAAGGTCCGGTCGCCGCCAGTCGGAATGAAGAGCGGGTCGTAACCGAATCCGCGATCCCCGCGTGGGGGGAAGGTCAGCTGGCCGTGAACCTCGCCCTGGACCACGACGCAGGGGCCGTCCGGCCAGGCGACCGCCAGGGCCGAGGTGAACCAGGCGGTTCGGTCCGTCGCGCCGATCTCTTCCAGCCGCTCCTCGACCTTCTTCATGGCGACGGCGAAATCCTTGCCCGGCCCGGCCCAGCGCGCAGAGAAGATGCCCGGCGCGCCATCCAGCGCCGCGACCGACAGGCCGGAATCGTCGGCCAGCGAAACCTCGCCCGACAGTTCCGCCGCGTGGCGCGCCTTCAGCATGGCGTTGCCGGTGAAGGTGCTCTCCGTTTCGTCGGGTTCGGGCAGTTTCAGTTGGCCTGCGGTGACGAGTTCGTAATTTCCGCCCAGCAGCGCCGAGATTTCAGGAATCTTGCCGGCGTTGTGCGTCGCCACGACGATCCGCATCCCTTTGATAATCTTGAGATTCATCGTCGATCACGTTCCTGAAACAGTCTATTGCCAAAGTTTAATATCGTTAAACGATATGTAACGTGCCTTTTTCGTCCGCACGGCCTATCTATTGATCGTCCGGAACGAGGTCGCAGCGTTCAGGACTTCCGGAAAACCGGGAACGATCATGCGGCTAACAAATCCAAACGGCGATAATCGCCTAAACAAGAAAGACGGAGAACCACAATGCATACGATGAACACCTCGATGTGGCTCGACAAGGTCGGCGCTGCTTTTGTCAGCACCGTTCTGATCGCCGCCCTGCCCACCGCCCTGGTCGTCACCCTGTTCCAAGCCCTTTGATCCCTCTCTTTTCGATCACTGGAGCTTTGACGACCTGCATGAAGACCGCGATGTATAGCGCCGCGCGCGGGTTCGCCGGACCCCGCGTGGCCATCGCCCCGCCTTCCCCGGCTTGAGATCACAAAGACCATGCGCCTGCCCCTGCCGCCAAATCTGCTGAAGCGAGGCGAGGCAAGTGTTCCGAGCTGGCTGGGCGCGCCGATCAAGGCGCTCGGCCCAGGTTCGGTGTCCAGCGTGCTGAAGGTGGTGCTGGACGTCGCCTATATCCTTCTCTGGCTGATAACCGGTGTCCTGCTGCTGCTGGTCATCGCCGCGATCTTCATTCCCCTGGACAATGTGAACATCACCGTCAGCGGGGATTCCGGCGGCAAGCAACTGCCGCTGACGCGCACCCTGCTGCTGTTCGGTTTGGGCGCCGCGACCGCCTACTTCGGCGGGTTCATGCTGATCCTGCGCAGCCTGCGCCGCATCATCCGCACCCTGACCATGGGCGACCCCTTCCAGCCCGATAACGTGCGCCGTCTGCGCCAGATCGGCCTGACCCTGGCGGTCGTGACCGGCGGCGTCTGGGTGGCCCAAGGCTTCGTCGCCAAGCGTCTGGCGCCCGGCGTGATGGACCCGCAGGGCTTCGGCGAACTGCTGACCCCCATCTTTTCCGTGCTCATCGTCTTCGTGCTGGCGGAGGTGTTCCGCGAGGGCGCGCGCCTGCGTCGCGAATCCGAACTGACGATCTGAGCCGTTTCGAAGTAGGAGTTCCGCATGGCCATCCGCGTCCAGCTCGACCGCGTCCTCGTGGAACGCCGCATGTCGTTGACCGAACTCGCCGACCGGGTCGGGGTGACGGTGGCGAACCTGTCGATCCTGAAGACGGGCAAGGCCCGCGCGGTTCGGTTCTCCACCCTGGACGCCCTGTGCCGCGAGCTGGACTGCCAGCCCGGTGACTTGCTGGCGCATGAGCCCGGCCCAGGCGACACCATCGAGGACGACGGCGAGGCATGAGGCGAAAGGGCCCGAGCCGTGATGAGAACGGACTGACGCCCGAAGACCGTCGCATCTGGACCCGTGTGGCCGGATCGGTCGTGACGCCGAGGACGCGCAAGGCCGCCCGCGTCACGCCCGGCGCCGAAACTCCGCCCGAGATCGTAGTGACGCCGATCGAGCGCCCGCGCCTCCTGATCAAGGCGTCTCCCAAACGCACCGCTCTCGCGCCGCCGGCGGAAAAAGCGACCCTCGCCGAACAAGCCCAAGCCCGCGCCCGAGGATCTGGAGCCGCGCCGCAAGCAGCGGCTGTCGCGCGAGCGCGACCCCATCGAGGCGCGCATCGACCTGCATGGGTTCGGCCGGTTCGAGGCTGAGGATCAGCTTCGAGGCTTCCTGATATCCTGCCAGTCGCGCGGAATGCGGGCGGTGCTGGTCATCACCGGTCAGGGTCGGATGGGCGGCGGGGTGATCCGGTCGGCCTTTGCGGAATGGATGCATTCGCCCGCACTGCGCGGCGTGGTGTCGGGCTTCACCATCGCCCACCAGAAGCACGGTGGAAACGGCGCCTTCTACGTCACCCTGAAACGCCGGACCTGACGCTCACGAAAAAGGCCGGGCCCGCGCTGGCAGACCCGGCCTTTCGAAAAGCGGCTTTGCTCTGGCCTATTTGGCGGCGATGGCGCCGGCCAGGATCACGTCGATCTGCTTGCCCATGTGGTCCGACAGGGCCTGCGCGTCCCATTCGTCATAGGCGGCGCGGCGATAGTTCGACAGATAGGCGTCCCAGATCAGCTCGACCAGCAGGCGGCTGTCGGCGTCCTTGGACAGTTCGCCCTTGGCCACCGCATCCTGAAGGATGTTGCTGATGGCGAGCAGCAGATTCTTGGTCGCGGCACGGGCTCGCATTTCGGCGGCCAGGGGCTGGAACCACGAGCGCGCCACGATGGCCTGGAACAGGGGCAGTTGATCCAGCGACGAGTGATAGCCCGCGCTCAGCGCGCTGACGAGGCGCTGGCGGACGGGCTCGCCTTCGGGCGCCGCGGCCTCGACCACCTCGGCCAGACGCGTCATGTCCTCGGTCAGGACCGCTTCGAACAGCTCGGCCTTGTCCTGGAAGTTGGCGAAGACGGCGCCGGTGGACATGCCCGCGCCCTTGGCGATGTCGCGGATCGTGGCGGGCTCATAGCCGCGCTCGGCGAAGAGCGAGCGGGCGGCGTCCAGAACCTTTTGTCGCGTGCGGATCTTGGCGGCCTGGCGGCGGTTCAAGCGGGGCTCGACAGCGAGGGAGGCGACGGTATCTGTCATATAATCAGGCTTTTACTCTACTTTCGGTCTCTGGTCGGGGCGGGCCCGGCAGCGACCTCGAATGAATATCTGAGCCCTTGGATCGAACCGAAAGGGCGCTTCTGCTCCGCAGATGCAGTCATGGAGAGGCGCGCTTGCATCACGGAACCATGACGAAAATGGGTCCGGCGACGGTCTGTAAGGGGCTTCCTTTACTCCGCCGCGGGATCAACGCGCGTCGGGCGTAGCGTGTGGCGCAGCGCGCGGCTGGGGCGATTGCGACGTTCGACCGGGATGGCCGACTGGAAGGCCTTGCGAAACTGATCGCGACGTTCGTGGACCGAGGCGAGCACCAGCCCCATGGGCACGCCCAAGTCGACCAGGGTGTTTTCGGCGAGCTGCAGACTGGCCTCGGTCGTCTCCGGCACGGCGTCGGTGACGCCCAGTCCATACAGCCGAATGGCGTGCTGATCGTCACGAGCGCGGGCGATCAGGATCAGGTCGTCGCGCATCGACCGCGCCGTGGTGACGACTTCGTCCACCTTGGTCGGCGCGTCCATGGTGACGATCAGGGCGCGGGTGGACTGAACGCCGCAGTGCTGGAGCATCTCGCGCCGCCCCGCATCGCCATAGAAGACATCGAATCCGTCACGACGGCCGGCGGCGACCGCGCCCGCATCGGTGTCCAGGGCGATGAAGGGCTGATCGTGCGCCTTCAGCATTTCCCCGATCAACCGGCCGACGCGGCCGAAGCCGACGATGATGACAGCGCCGTCGGCCGCCTCCAGCTTTGGAAGCTCGACGGGCTGGCCTGCGGCGGACGACTTGCGCGCCAACTTCTGGCCCAGCAGGGCGAGCAGGGGGATCGAAAAGATGCTGACGGTCGCCGACAGGGCCACGGTGTTGGTCAGCTGCGGCGGCGCGAGGCCTTCGACCAGGCCGGTTGCGAAGACCACGAAGGCGAACTCGCCCGCCGGAGCCAGAACGAGCGCCGTCTCCAGCGCCGGGCGGGCGCCCAGGCCCCAGAAACGCGCCAGGCTGAAGATGACGCCGGTCTTCACGACCGTCAGGGCCAGGGCCAGGCCGAAGACGCCGACCGGATCGGCGGCGATGGCGTCCAGATCCAGACCCAGCCCGACGCCGACGAAGAAGACGCCCAGCAGAAGCCCCTTGAACGGTTCGATGGAAACCTCGACCTCGCGCCGGAACTCGGTCTCGGCCAGCAGCACGCCGGCTAGAAGCGCGCCGATGCTCATCGACAGGCCGCTGGCCTGGGCGGCGAGACCGGCCCCGACCACCACCAGCAGCGAGGCGGCGACGAACAGTTCGCCGCCCTGAGCGGCCTTGCGCGCCTTGGCCACCGACCGGAACATCGGCCGCAGCACGACCCGCCCCAGCAACACCATCAGACCCAGGCCGATGGCGGCCGGAACCAGGGTGAACAGGGCGCGCCCAAGGATGGCCGGATCCAGCGCGCCGCCCTGCTGGGCCAGGGCCGCCAGGACGGTGACGGTGATCAGGATCGGGGCCACCGACAAATCCTGGGCCAGCAGAATGGCGAAGGTGGAACGGCCGACGGTCCCCTTCAGCCGCCCCCGCTCGGCCAGCACAGGCATGACCACGGCCGTTGAGGACAGGGCCAGCCCCATGCCCAGCACCACGGCGCTGGCCAGGGTCTGGCCCATCAGCATGAAGCCGCCCGCCAGCACGGCGGTGCAGACGACGACCTGCATCAGGCCCAGGCCGAACACGAGACGGCGCATGGCGCGCAGCCGCTCCCACGACAGCTCCAGACCGATCATGAACAACAGGAAGGCGACGCCCAGTTCCGACAACTGCGCCAGCTGGCCCGGATCGCCGATGGTCAGCCACGACAGCCAGGACAGGCTTTGCGCGAACCGGCCCAGGCCGTCCGGCCCCAGCAAAACGCCCGCAGCGAGGAAGCCCAGGACGGGGCTGACCTTCAGCCGATTGACCAGGGGCACGATGACGCCGGCGGCCGCCAGAAAGACCACCAGATCCTTATAGTCGCCGCCCTGACCGTGCATCCGCCCTCCTTGCGTCCACGTATCTGACCCTGATCTCGGCGCTGTGGCGAGAGGCCGCATCGGAATCATGAACTTTTTTTAAGGCGACACCCCCCCTCGCGGGATTAGGGTCCGCGCCGAGCCATCCAAATGCCGGGTGGGAACAGGGACATAGTGATGAAACGTCTGCTTATCGGGGCCGCCGTCGGCGCCCTTCTTCTGCCCGCCAGCACGGTTCTGGCTCAGGATATCGGTCACGACCACGCCTGCATCGACGACGCTTGCACCATCGTTTCGCTGTTCTCGGGCGAAGAGACGGCGGCCGGCTGGCAGGGGACAGAGGCGCCCCGCTACGGAACCTGGGGCTTCGACATGGCCGGCCGCGACACCTCGGTGAAGCCGGGCGACGACTTCTTCCAATACGCCAACGGCAAGGCGCTGGAAAAGCTGGTCATTCCGTCGGACCGCACCAGCTACGGCTCGTTCGCCCTGCTGCGCGAACTGTCGGACAACCGCATGAAGGAACTGGTGCTGGGCCTAGCCAACCGCACCGATCTGGCGCCCGGATCGGATGAGGCCAAGGTCGCTGACGCCTATCGCTCCTACATCGACGAGGCGCGGATCGAGCAGTTGGACGCCCAGCCGCTGCAACCCTATCTGGCCGCGATCCGCGCCGCCGACAGCCATGACAAGATGGCCGTCTATATGGGCCAGACGGTCGGCCGCTTCGGCTCGTCCTTCTTCGGCACCGGCATCACCATCGATGCGAAACAGCCCACTCGCTACGTCGTCTCGACGGGCCAGTCGGGCATCGGCCTTCCGAACCGCGACTACTATCTGGACGCCCGCTACGCGGACAAGAAGCACCTTTACACGACTTATGTCGGTCAAATCCTGGCTATGGCGGGGTGGGACAAGCCGTTCACCACGGCCGCCGAGATCGTCGAACTCGAAACCAAGATCGCTGAAGCCCACTGGACCCCGGTCGAGAACCGCAACCGCGACCGGACCTACAACGAGTTCACCATCGCCAAACTAGCCGAGGACGCGCCGGGCTTTGACTGGCAGGCCTATTACGACGCCGCCAAGCTGGGCGGCGTGCCGCGCCTGATCGTGCGTCAGGATACGGCCATGCCCAAGATTGCGGCCATCTACGCTGAGACGCCGGTCGAACTTCTGCAGGCCTGGCAGGCTTTCCACACCGCCGACGACATGGCGCCCCTCATGTCGAAACGCTTCGCAGATGCCCAATGGGCGTTCCGTTCGCGCGACCTGTCGGGTCAGCCTGAGCAGAGGACTCGTGAAAAGCGCGCGATCTCCTTCGCCGAAGGGTCGCTGGGCGAGGCTACGGGCCGGCTCTACGTCGCCCAGTATTTCCCGGCCGAATCCAAGGCCAAGATGGAAGAGTTGGTCGCCAATCTGCGCACCGCCCTGTCGCACCGGATCGACAACCTGACCTGGATGGGGACTGAGACGAAGGCGGCGGCGCAGGAGAAGCTGCGCAAATTCACCGTCAAGATCGGCTATCCCGACAAGTGGCGTGACTACTCCGGTCTGGATATCCGCGCGAACGACCTGGTCGGCAACGCCGAGCGCCGCGGCCTGTTCGAGTGGAACTATGATCTGGCCCGTCTGAACGAGCCGGTCGACAAGTCGGAGTGGGGCATGACCCCGCAGACCGTTAACGCCTACTACAACTCGGCCAACAACGAGATCGTCTTCCCGGCCGCGATCCTGCAGCCGCCCTTCTTCGATCCGAACGGCGATGCGGCGGTCAACTATGGCGGCATCGGCGGCGTGATCGGCCATGAGATCGGCCACGGCTTCGACGACCAGGGCTCCAAGTCCGATGGCGACGGCGTGCTGCGCAACTGGTGGACGCCGGAAGACAAGGCCAACTTCGAGGCCCTGACGGCGCGTCTGGGCGCGCAATATGCGACCTACGAGCCGATCGCGGGCTATCACATCAACCCTGGCCTGACGATGGGCGAGAACATCGGCGACGCGTCTGGCGTGGCCGTCGGTCTTGAGGCCTATCACCTGTCGCTGAACGGCCAGCCGGCGCCCGTGATCGACGGAACGACCGGCGACCAGCGCTTCTTCTATGGCTGGGCTCAGGTCTGGCAGTCGAAGTACCGCGACGAGGCGCTGAAGCAGCAGGTCGCCACCGACCCGCACTCGGCCGCCCAGTTCCGCGTCATCGGTCCGCTGCGCAACGTCGACGCCTGGTACGACGCCTTCGACGTTCAGCCGGGCACGAATTACTATCTGACGCCCGAGGAACGCGTTCGTCTCTGGTAAGGCGACTTTTGTCCCAGAATGGAAAGGCCGGGGTTCGCCCCGGCCTTTTTCATATCGAGACCGGGCTGCTCGATCTCGACGCCCCATCGAGAATTGGTCGAGGTTCCAGGGCAGTTTGTCTGGGCTTCAGACGCGAAAAAGCCCGCTGCGGGGGATACATCGCAGCGGGCTTTCGCGCTCTTTAAAGAGCGGACGTTTCCTCCCCGAAACGCCTTCGAGTGCTGCGCGCTTGAGCAACGCTTGCCCTCGAGTGAGGTCATTTGACGCAAGGGCCGGTCGGTCGTCAACGGCCGGTTTGGCAAGAGTCGAACTTTCTTCGACTTATCACTGATAACCCATTTCAGAGGCGCGTCATTATCGAGGCTTATTCGATAATGGACTTGATGGCGGCGACCAGGCCTTCGCGGCGTATCTTCATTTGGCCGGGGCGTTCCGCCTTCCAGGCGTCGTTGTCCGTGATGGCGGCGGCGGCGGCGCGGCCGGCGTCCAGATCCTTGATCGTGACCTCGCCGACGGCGATTTCGTCGCCGCCCAGAATGACGACAGCCGGGGCGCCGCGTCGGTCGGCGTATTTCATCTGCGCCTTCATGCCGGCGCGACCCAGATAAAGCTCGGCGGCGATTCCGGCGGCGCGCAGTTCGGCGACGGCGGTCAGATAATGAGCCATGTCGTCCTCGGAGAAGACGATGACGACCACGGGGCCGCGCACGGCATCCTCGGCGCCCCGTCCCGCCGCGCGCAGGGCCGAGGCCAGGCGCGAGACGCCGAAGGAGAAGCCGGTCGCCGGCGTGCTCTGACCGGTGAAGCGGGCGACCAGATCGTCATAGCGGCCGCCGCCGCCGATCGAGCCGAAGCGGACGGGAAGACCCTTGTCGTCAACCGTGTCGAGCAGCAGCTCGGCCTCAAAGACGGCACCGGTGTAATATTCCAGGCCGCGCACAATGGTCGGATCGAACTTCACGGCGTCCTGGCGGACCGACATGGCGGCCAGCGCCCGGTCGATGGCGGCCAGCTCGTTCAGCGCCGCCTCGCCCGCCGCGCCGAGGTCGCCGGAGCGGGCGACCGCGTCCAGCGTCTCGGCCCGCGACAAGCCGGGCGTGTTGGCCGAGGCTAGAAACGCCTCGATGGCGGCCGTGACCTTGGCGGGCAGTTGGGCGCCCTTGGTGTAGTCGCCCGAGTCGTCCAGACGCCCTTCGCCCAGCAGTTGGACCACGCCTTCCCAGCCCAGGCGGTCGAACTTGTCGATGGCGCGAAGCGCCGTCAGCCGTTGACCGGCCTCGGTCACGCCGCCGGCGTCGAACAGGCCGTCGAACAGCTTGCGGTTCGAAACGCGGATCTGGGCCTGGCCGGTGTCCAGCCCGGCGGCGCGCAGGCCTTCGCAGCCCATGGCGATGATCTCGGCGTCGGCTTCGGGCCGGTCCGAGCCGACGGTGTCGGCGTCGCACTGCCAGAATTCGCGGAATCGGCCGGGGCCGGGCTTTTCATTGCGCCAGACGGGGCCATAGGCATAGCGGCGGAACGGCTTGGGCAGGGTCTCCCAGGTCTGGGCGGCGAACCGGGCCAGGGGCGCGGTGTGGTCGTAGCGCAGCGCCATCCAGTCGCCCGGCTCGTCCGATCCGGCGTCGTCCTGAAGCGCGAAGACGCCCTCGTTGGGACGGTCGGCGTCGGGCAGGAACTTGCCCAGCGCATCGGCATATTCGAAGGCCGGCGTCTCCAGCGGCTCGAAGCCCCACCGCTCGTAAACCTCGGACACGCGCGCGACGATGCGCCGCTCGGCGGTCAGGTCGCGGCCGCGCTTGTCGGCGAAGCCGCGCGGGTTGCGGGCGAGGGGGCGGGGAGGCGCGGCGTCGGTCATGGCGCGCGCTTAAGCCAAGGCGCCCTTGATCGCAAATTCTCCACCACAGCTGACCTACGAGAAGCGTCCGTCGGTGTCGCGCAATGGTCTGTTCTTAAAGACGAAATCCTTATGCCGACGGAACTGCTATGCGGATTTTTCGTTGATGGCGCATGACGCCCCACGCTCTTCTCGTTCCGCGCACTTGCAACACCTCCGATCGCCGCACGATCCGGTGGTGGGAGTGCGAACTGATCGACGAGGCCGGTTCGCGGCGCGTTCAGAACCAAGCCTTCTTCTCGATCCGCGAGGCGCGATCGTGGGCGACCGCCCAAGGCTATCCCATCAGCGACGACGCCGCCTCAGCGGCCGAGCTTTGATGTCGGACGTCGCGCCGAGCGGCGTTCTGACCGCCGAAGCTTTCGATACGCCCCGTATCCTGCTCGCCGGCGCGGTCGATTACGCCATGTACGAGAGGTTCCGTCAGCAGATGGCGGAAGCACCCGACACCGGCCTGACCGTCATCGAACTGTCGACCCTGGGCGGTGATCCGGAAGTGGCGCGCATGATGGGCGAGGATGTGCGCTTTCAAAGCGACATCAATCCGTCGCGCCGACTGGTCTTTCTGGGCAAGGCGGCGATCTATTCCGCCGGCGCCACCTTCATGAGCTTCTTTGCGGTGGAGAACCGCTATCTGACGCGCGGCGCGCGGGTGATGATCCACGAGCGCAAGATGGACACGCAGTTGCACGTCAGCGGTCCGTTGACGACCTGCATCGCTTCGGTCCACGCCATGCTGAATGAGCTGGAACACTCCATCGCCATCCAGAACGAAGGCTTCGAGAACCTGGTACGCGGATCGTCGGTGACCATGGAGGAGGTGCTGAAACGCGCCCCCGCCAACTGGTATATCGAGGCCCAGGAGGCCAAGGCTCGCGGTCTGATCGCCGAAGTGATCTGACCCACCCGGCAAATCAGGCCTGGAGCGTTTCCACGGTCAGATTGCCGTTGGTGTAGACGCAGATTTCGGCGGCGATCTTCATGGCCTTGCGGGCGACCTGTTCGGCGTCCAACTCCGTTTCCTCGATCAGCGCGCGGGCGGCCGACAGGGCGTAGTTGCCGCCCGAACCCACGGCGGCGACGCCATACTCCGGCTCCAGCACATCGCCGACGCCGGTCACGGTGAAGATGGACGACTTGTCCGCCACAAGTAGCATGGCCTCCAGCCGGCGCAGATAGCGGTCGGTACGCCAATCCTTGGCGAGGTCGACGCAGGCGCGCGCCAGCTGATCGGGATATTGCTCCAGCTTGGCTTCCAACCGCTCGATCAGGGTGAAGGCGTCGGCCGTGGCGCCGGCGAACCCCGCCAGAACCTTGCCGCCCGCGAGGGTCCGCACCTTGCGCGCCGCGCCCTTGACGATGGTCGGGCCCATCGAGACCTGTCCGTCGCCGGCGATCACGGTGCGTCCGTTCTTGCGCACCGCCAGAATGGTGGTGCCGTGCCAGTCGGGGAAGTTGGATGCGGTCTGGGTCATGACGATCAGATGGCGTGGCGGACGGTCGGCATCAAGTCTGTCGCGCCTATGGATAACGCCGTCTTATTTTGACCCCAATATTGGCTAGAAGGCGCAATCCAATTTCGCGGATCTTTGATATCGAGGGCCAAGCTTTGCTTTATCGCGTCGTTTTCGTGAGTGAAGTGATCGGTGGCGTGAACCACACGCTTCAGGCGCTCGCTGAAATCCTGGGCGTGTCGGAGCGGAACAATCGCCGGGATCACATCGGTAGCGCCATGCTGTTCCACGAAGGCGAGGCTGCACAGATGATCGAGGGTGCGCGCGCGGACGTAGATCGGCTGATGTCGCGTCTTTGGAACGACCCACGCCACTGCAACATCCGTGTGCTGGATGATCGCCCGGTCATGCAGCGACGGGTACAAGAGCCCGCGCGCCTGTGCGCCCTCAGCACCCAACAGGCCGCCGACATTCTGCGTGGCCGGCGCCTGAGCGATCTGTCCAGCGCGGGTCTGGAAAAGCTGCTGTTGTGCGAACACGTGCGGATGGCCGCCTGAGGCGATAGGCGCCACGCCCCTCGCGCCGGAACCTCTGCGGCGCTAGATAGGGCGGTGATCTTTTCCGAAGACGAAGTCGAACGCTATGCGCGCCATCTGGTCCTGTCCGAAATTGGAGGGCCGGGGCAGCAGGCGCTGAAGCGCGCGCGGGTGCTGATCGTTGGCGCGGGCGGCGTGGGGTCGCCGGCGGCGCTCTATCTGGCGGCGGCGGGCGTGGGGACGCTGGGCCTGATCGACGACGATGGGGTGGGCCTGTCCAATCTGCAGCGGCAGATCGCCTTTTCGACGGCGCAGGTCGGCCGGTCGAAGGTCGAGGCGGCGGCGGAACGGCTGGTCGGCCTCAATCCGCATGTCGCGGTCGAAACCTTCGCCGAGCGGATCACTGCCGAGAATGCGGCTGCGCGGATCGGAGCCTTCGATATCGTTCTGGATGGGACCGACGATTTCCAGACCCGGCTGTGGGTCAATGCGGCCTGCGTTGCGGCGGGCAAGCCGCTGGTGTCGGGGGCGCTGGGCCGCTGGAACGGGCAGATCGGGGTGTTTGCGGGCAAGCCCTGCTATCAATGCTTGGTGCCCGAGGTTCCGCCGGATGCGGAAACCTGTGCGCGCGTCGGCGTGGTGGGCGCCCTGACCGGCGTGATCGGGTCAATGGCGGCGCTGGAGGTCATCAAGCTGATCACCGACGCGGGCGAGGCCCTGAGGGGACGGCTCATGCTTTATGACGGTCTGGCGGGCTCGGCGCGGACCGTCCGGGTCGCCGCCGATCCGGAATGCCCGGTCTGCGGCGCCTGACGATCAGGCGGCTGTCGCGAAACGGATGTCGGTCAGATCCAAGTCAGGCAGCGGCGGGGCAAAGCCCAGCGCCGGGTTGCTTAGCACCGTCACCAGACGCTCGCCGCAATAGAGATACAGGGTCTCGAACCCGACCCAGTTGCGGGCGATCGCCTCAAGCGCCTGATTGGCCGCCGTGTCGTTAGTCGCGTCGAGGACGCAGATGTCCCGCACCGGAACGCCGGGCAGGTTGACGATGCAGTAGTAGGAGTCCAACGCACACTTCCTCGATCAGGACGCCGGAAACGAAGCGCGTTTACGACGGTTCCTCCCCTGCCAGCGGTTTTCGACAGCCGTGTGAGTTCGGTCCGACAGACTTGTGAAAAGGAGGCCCGATGGCCCGACGTCCCGCCTCGCCCAAACGGCTGAACGCCGCAAATCTCAGCGGCTTAGGGGCTGAGCGTCTGGGCGAACTGCTGATGCAGGCGGCGGATGCGGATGCGATTCTGAAGCGGCGGCTCAGGCTGGTGATGGCGGCCGAGGCGGGGCCGGATCTGCTGGCTCTGGAAATCGACAAGCGATTGACGACCATCGCCGCCAGCCGCGCGCGCGTGTCGTGGCGAAAGCGGCCGGACCTGCTGCGCGATCTGGAGATTCTGCGGGCTGCAATCGTCGAGGACCTGGCCGAGGCTGCGCCGGCGATGGGGTTGGAGCGATTGATCGGCTGGTTCGATCTGTTTCGCGGCCTGGCGACGCGGGTCAAGGATCAGAAGGGCGAACTGGCCGACGCGTTCGAAACGGCGGCCGCGGACATGTGGCGGATCGCCGAGGCTGCGGTTCGGACGGACGAGAGCACAGTGGGTCTGCTGGCGGAGGCGGTGGCGCGGCAACCGCTCGAATACGCCCGTTGGATCGGCGCGGGCGGCGATGATTTGACGGCGGACCTGGCCAAGAGGCTGCTGGGTCATCTCGATACCGCATCCAACGCGCGCGGCATGCGGACGGTCGTCCGACGGCTGGCCGACCGGGCGGGCGATCTGGACCTGTGGCTGTCGATGACGACGCTGGAGGAGCGAGGTTCGCCGGATTTTGCGGCGGTGATGGCCAAGCGGCTGCTGGTCGCTGATCGCATTCCAGAAGCGCGCCTCGCGTTGGAGGCGGCGCTGAAACCGTCGGCGAGCAACCGGCGCTGGACCTTCGGGCGATTGCCGCAGGCCGGACCGCCGGTCCTGACGCCGGCATGGGAGGCGACCTCGATCGACCTGCTGGAAGCCGAGGGCCGCAAGGAAGAGGCGCAGGAGCTGCGCTGGGCGATGTTCGAACGCGACCTGTCCGCGCCGTTGCTGCGGGCCCATCTGGCGCGCCTGCCGGACTTCGACGATGTGGAGGCGCTGGATCGCGCCCTGGCCCATGCCGCGACCTATGCCGACGTCGAGACGGCGCTGGGTTTTCTGATGGACTGGCCCGCGCACCGCGAAGCCGCCGCCCTGGTCGAGCGCCGCATTCGCGAGGTGCGCGCGCCGCTGCCGCTCAAGGCCGACTGGGCGGCGCGGCTGGCGCAAAAATATCCCGATGCGGCCGAGCGGTTGCTGGCTGCGCCCTAAAGCATTGCGGGGATGACCCGATCCGGCGGGCGGTGGCCGTTCTGATAGGTCATGACGTTGGCGATGACGCGGTCGCCCATGTCCTGGCGCGCTTCCAGGGTGGCGGAACCCAGGTGGGGCAGGAGCACGACATTGGACTGACCCAACAGGCCATGATGGATCGCGGGCTCGTTCTCGAACACGTCCAGGCCGACGCCGGAAAGGGCGCGCATGGCCACCGCTTGGGCCAGGGCCGCCTCGTCGATCAGCTCGCCGCGGGCGGTGTTGATCAGGATGGCGTGGGGCTGGAGCCGGGTCAGGCGTTCGGCCGACAGCAGATGGTGGGTGTCCTTCGTCGCCGGACAGTTCAGCGAGACGATGTCCATCCGCGCCAGCATCTGGTCCAGATCGTCCCAGTAGGTCGCGCCCAGCTCTTCCTCGATCAGGGCGGGAACGGGCTTGCGATTGTGATAGTGGACCTGAAGCCCGAAGGCCTTGGCGCGCCGGGCCAGGGCCTGGCCGATCCGGCCCATGCCGACGATGCCCAGCCGCTTGCCCCACAGTTTGCGTCCGCACATCCAGGTCGGGGTCCAGCCCTCGAACCGTCCCTCGGCCACCACCTGGGCGCCCTCGACGATGCGGCGGCTGACGGCCAGGATCAGGCTCATGGCCAGGTCGGCGGTGTCCTCGGTCAGGACGCCGGGGGTGTTGGTGACGATGACGCCGCGCGCCACGGCCGCCTCGACGTCGATATGGTCCACACCGGCGCCGAAGTTGGCGATCATCTTCAACTGCTCGCCTGCGCCATTGATCAGGTCGGCGTCGATGACGTCGGTGATGGTCGGCACCAGAATCTCGGCGCGCTGGACGGCGGCCTGCAAGGCGGCGCGGTCCATCGGCTGATCCTTCAGGTTCAGCTCGGCGTCGAACAGCTCGCGCATCCGCGTTTCGACCGCGTCGGGCAGGCGTCTGGTTAATACGACCTTAAGCTTGCGGGGGGACATTCTCGGCCTTGGTTAGCGGGCGGCGATTCAGACGGATCAAGGCCCGCGCGACGGGTCGTTCCAATCCAGTGTCTAGCAAAGCCGCCGCCATCTTCCAAAGCCTGCGACGCCGCATCGCCCTCGTTGGAGCCGTTCTCGGCCTCGGCGTGATGGCCAGCGCCGGCGCGACCATGCCCGACGGCCGCCCGACGCCCACCGGGCTTGAGGTGCCGCGCTGGATTTCGCTGAAGTCCTCCCACGTCCGCGCGCGCCAGGGGCCGGGCCTGGATTATCCGATCCTGTGGGAATACCGGGCCGCCGGCCTGCCGGTTCAGGTGATCGCCGAGACGACCGAATGGCGCAAGATCTGCGACCCGGACGGCGCCGTGGCCTGGATTCACCGCACGGTGTCATCGGGCCGGCGCTATGTCTTCAACACCACGGCCCAGGAAGTGCCGATCCGGTCGGGCCGATCCGAGACGGCGTCGGTGCGCGCGCGCCTGTCGCCGCGCGCCCTGGTGATGCTGGACGAATGCGAAGAGGGATGGTGCAAGGTCCGGGCGCGACGACTGGAGGGTTTCGTGGCCCAGCGGGCGGTGTTCGGCACCCAGGAGCGGGCGCTGTGCAACGCCAATCGCCCCGCGGGCACGGGTCGCAACTGACCGCACGCTGTTGAGCGAAGCGGCGCGGTCGTGTAACCCGCGCGCAACGTATCAAGAAACGGAAGCGCCTTGACCCAGTCCCAATATCCTTCGTCCTTCGATCATGAGGCCCTGCTGGCCTCGGGCCGCGGCGAGCTGTTCGGTCCCGGCAACGCCCAGCTGCCCGCCCCGCCGATGCTGATGTTCGACCGCATCACCACGATCAATGCGGACGGCGGCGAGCACGGCAAGGGCTATGTCGAGGCCGAACTCGACATCCATCCCGAGCTCTGGTTCTTCCAGTGCCACTTCATCGGCGACCCCGTCATGCCGGGCTGCCTGGGCCTGGACGCCATGTGGCAGCTGGTCGGCTTCTATCTGGGCTGGATCGGCGGTCCCGGTCGCGGCCGCGCCCTGGGCGTCGGCGAGGTCAAGTTCACCGGCCAGGTCACCCCGGACATCAAGAAGGTGGTCTATAAGATCAACCTAAAACGCGTCATCAACCGCAAGCTGGTCATGGGCATCGCCGACGGCGTGCTGGAGGCCGACGGCCAGGTCATCTACACCTGCAACGACATGCGGGTCGGCCTGTTCGGCGCCAAGGATGAGGCGGCGGGCGGTTAACGCCCCTATATAACCGCGAACAAGGCGGACGGTCCTCGGACCAGGAAGCATCAAGAAGGAAACACCATGCGTCGTGTCGTCGTCACCGGCCTGGGCATCGTCTCTTCCATCGGCCACGGCGCCGAGGAGGTCACCCAGTCCCTGCGCGAAGCCCGTTCGGGCGTCGTTCATGCCCCCGACCACGCCAAATACGGCTTCCGCAGCCAGGTCTGGGCGCCGCCCAAGATCGGTCCGTGGGAAGAACTGGTCGACCGTCGCGCCGCGCGCTTCCTGGCCAACGGCACCGCCTGGGGCCACATCGCCTTCGAAGAGGCTCTGAAGTCGTCGGGCATGACGGCGGATGAGATCAAGGATGACCGGATCGGCCTGATCGTCGGCGAGGGCGGCCCTTCGACTCAGGTGATCCTGCAGGCGGCCGCGATCACGGTCGAAAAGGGCGCGCCCAAGCGCATCGGCCCGTTCGCGGTGCCCAAGGCGATGGCGTCGGGCCCGTCGGCGGTGCTGTCGACCTGGTTCCAGATGCGCGGCATCAACTATTCGATCAGCTCGGCCTGCGCGACGTCGGCCCACTGCATCGGCGCCGGTGTCGAACAGATCCAGTGGGGCAAGCAGGACGTGGTCTTCGCCGGCGGCTGCGAGGACATCGACTGGTCCATGTCCAACATGTTCGACGCCATGGGCGCCATGTCGTCGGACTTTAACGACAATCCGTCGGTCGCCAGCCGCGCCTATGACGCCAACCGCGACGGCTTCGTCATCGCCGGCGGCGCGGGCATCGTGGTGCTGGAAGAATACGAGCGGGCCAAGGCGCGCGGCGCGACCATCTATGCCGAAGTCACCGGCTATGGCGCCAACGCCGACGGCTACGACATGGTCGCCCCCTCGGGCGAGGGCGCCCAGCGCTGCATGAAGATCGCGCTGGAACAGGCCGGCAATCCGACGATCGACTACCTGAATCCACACGGCACCTCGACGCCCGTGGGCGACGCCAAGGAGATGGAGGCCGTGCGCGCCGTCTTCGGCGACCAGATGCCGATGATCTCGTCGACCAAGTCGCTCACCGGCCACTCGCTCGGCGCAGCCGGCGCCCAAGAGGCCATCTACTGCCTGCTGATGATGAAGAACGGCTTCGCCGCCGAAAGCGCCCATATCGAAAATCTCGATCCGGCGTTCGAAGGCATGCCGATCCTGCGCCAGCGCCACGACGGCGAACTGACCCACGTCATGTCCAACAGCTTCGGCTTCGGCGGCACCAACGGTACGCTGATCCTGTCGAAGGTCTGATACGAGACCGTTCGGCTCCGTCATCCTAGGGGCAAGGCTGAGGATGACGAGACGGAAGTGAAATCGACGGCTTTGTTGCGCAGGCAAGCCCGCGATCATGCTTGCGCCGTCGATGTTTCCGTGATCGGCCGTTTACACGACCGGTTCTCACCCTTAGAGAGCGTCGCCGTGACGCAGCGCCTGACCAAAGCGATGACCCTGAAAACCACCGGCTTCGGCGGGGCGGTTTCGGGTGCGCGCACGGTCTAGCGACAACCCCGATCCCAAGCCCCGTCGATGCGCGGGGCGGTCGATCCGGCTGAACCCCGCGCCTCCACCCTTCCCAGGAGACGCCTTCATGTCCTTTTCCCCGTCCAATCCGCCCCATGTGGGCATCGTCGGCGCAACCGGCCTCGTCGGCGAGATGATGCGCGGCCTGTTGGCCGAGCGGAACTTCCCGCTGGCTTCGCTGCGCCTGTTCGCCTCGGCCCGGTCGGCGGGCAAGACCATCCGCTTCGGTGACAACGACATCGTGGTCGAGGATGCGGCGACGGCGGATTATGCCGGTCTGGACATCGTCTTCTTCTCGGCGGGGGGCGAGACGTCCAAGGCCCTGGCGCCCAAGGTGGCGGCCGCCGGGGCGGTGGTGATCGACAACTCTTCGGCTTGGCGCTCTGACCCCGAAGTGCCGCTGGTAGTCGCCGAGGTGAACCCCCACGCCTTGGCGCACCTGCCCAAGGGGATGATCGCCAACCCCAACTGCACCACCATGGCCGCCATGCCGGTGCTGAAGCCCCTGCACGACGCGGCGGGGCTGAAGCGTCTGACGGTCTCCACCTATCAGGCCGTCTCGGGCGGCGGGATCGAGGGCATTCGCGTGCTGGAGGACCAGTCGCGCGCTGCCGTGGGGCAGGGTGCGGCCCTGGCCCGCGACGGCGGGGCCGTGGACTTCGGCGCGCCCGAGAAGTGGGTCGTGCCGATCGCCGCCAACGTCGTGGCCCTGAACTACACGTTGGGCGAAGACGGCTATACCGACGAGGAGCTGAAGCTGCGCGACGAGAGCCGCAAGATCCTGGAAATCCCCGGCCTGCCGGTCTCAGGCACCTGCGTGCGGGTGCCGGTCTTCACCGGCCATTCGCTGTCGATCAATGTCGAGTTCGAGCGCCCGCTGTCGGCGGCTCAAGCGCTGAACCTGCTGGCCCAGGCGCCCGGCGTGGTGGTGACGGCCGTGCCGAATCCGCTGGAAGCATCGGGTCAGGACCCGGTCTTCGTCGGGCGTGTGCGCCCCGATCCGACCGTCGAGCACGGCTTGGCGCTGTTCGTCTCGAACGACAATCTGAGGAAGGGCGCGGCCCTGAACGCGGTCCAGATCGCCGAGGTGCTGGTGCAGCAGCGCGGCTGACTGGCGGATTCAGTCGTAGCGCACGCCGCTGAGATAGAGCCCTGCCGAGGGGGCGACGGGACCGCACCGCGCGCGGTCCTTCGCCTCCAGCGCGGCCTTGACGTCGCGGGCGCTCCAGCGACCCAGCCCCACCTCGACAAGTGTGCCGGCCATGGACCGAACCTGGCGGTGCAGGAAGCTGCGGGCCTGGAACACCAGATGTACCTCTTCGCCGAAGCGGGACACGCGCGCCACGTCCAGCGATTTGACCGGCGATTTGGACTGACAGCCGACGTCGCGGAAGGTGGTGAAGTCGTGATGGCCGACCAAGACCTGGGCCGCGTGGTGCATGGCCTCGGCGTCCAGGGTCTTCTTGACGTGCCAGACCCGGTCCCGTTCCAGCACCGGCTGGGGGCGGCGGTTCAGGATGCGGTACAGATAGCCCCTGCCGGTGGCGGAGAAGCGGGCGTGCCAGTCGGGATCAGGCGCGTGTTCAGCCGACAGGACGCAGACGTCCTGGCGCACAAGATGCGCGTTCATGGCGTTCAGCACCGTATCGACCGGCCAGTCACGTTCCAAATCGGCATGGACGACCTGGGCCGTCGCATGGACCCCGGTGTCGGTGCGGCCGGCGGCGGCGATGCGGATTCGTTCGCCGGAGAAGGCGTAAATGGCCGCCTCCAGCGCGCCCTGAACTGTCGGCTGGCCGTCCTGCGCCTGGAAGCCGTTGTAGGCCGTGCCGTCGTATTCGATAGTAAGTTTATACCTAGGCACTCAGGACTCCACATGGCCGTCATCGACCAGTTTCAACCGCTAGATCGAGAGCGGGAGCTTAAGCTGCACCCAACTCACGTTGTGGGCCACTATGGCGTGTTCAGGCGCGATGGGCGCTCGTTCTTGCAGATCGATACACTTGGATCAGCAGATAGAGCGAAAGCGAACAGCCAGAGCCAAACTTTCCAACTGACTTCTGAAAGCGCAAAGGCGCTTTGGGAGATCCTGGGTCGCGAGTTCAACCTCTCAGCTTAGGCTGGTCCCGGCCGGCAGGGCAAAGCCGCGTAGCATCTCGTCGGCCGATTGCGCCGCCTTGCCTTCGCGCTGAACGCGGATCAGACGCACGGCGCCGTCGCCGCAGGCCACCGTCAGGGCGTCGTCCAGCACGGTTCCGGGCGCGCCCGATCCGTCCGCCAAGGCCGACAGCAGCACCTTGATCCGCACGCGGCCAGCCTCTGACGGGGCCTCGAACCAGGCGCCGGGGAAGGGCGACAGGCCGCGGATGTGGGCGTCCACCTCGGCGGCGGGGCGGCTCCAGTCGATCCTAGCCTCGGCCGGGGTTATCTTCTTGGCGTAGGTCGGCTCTCCGACCTGTTCGGACGGCGTGACCCCGCCCCGGTCGATGGCGGCCAGCGCGCGGGGCCACAGGCCCGCGCCGACATGGGCCATCCGTTCGGACAGGCTAGCGGCCGTGTCGTCGGGCAGAATGTCCATCAGTTCGCTGAGCACGATGGGGCCTTCGTCAAGACCCAGGCTCATCTGCATGATCTGGACGCCGGTCTGTTTGTCGCCAGCCATGATGGCCCGCTGGATCGGGGCGGCCCCGCGCCAGCGCGGCAACAGCGAGCCATGCAGGTTCAGGCAGCCCAGGCGTGGCGCCTCCAGCACCTCGGTCTTCAGGATCTGGCCGTAGGCGACGACGCAGGCCGCATCGAGATCCAGGCTTCTGAAGGTGTCGATCGCTTCGGCGTCCTTCAGGCTTTCGGGCGTGAAGACCGGCAGGCCCATGGTCTCGGCGAAGGCGTGAACGGGCGACGGCGTCAGCTTCTGGCCCCGGCCCTTGGGGCGTGGCGGCTGCGAATAGACGGCGACGATCTCGTGACCCGAAGCGATCAGCTCGGCCAGGGAGGGCACGGCGAAGTCGGGAGTTCCCATGAAGGCAAGGCGCATGGGCACGCCTTTAGAGCATGATCGTTTCGGACGGAACCGCAATGCGGTTCAGGCCGGAGCGTGAATCATGCTCTCCAGGAAAGTGGTTTAGGCCGCCTACTGCCAGCGGGTGAAGACGCCGCCGCCCTCGTCCCATTCGCCGCCCGCGTCCAGGGCGTCGTCGAAATCGAGCAGACGGTCGAGCAGAAGGCCCGCGACAACGCCCAGCAAGGCCACACCGGCCAGGGTGGCGACGCCGGCGACGCCGACCTTCTGGCTGCGCGTCAGGCGACGACGGCCCGAGGAGTCGATGATCAGCGAGCGGCCGCGCGGGATGGACGGCGCGATACGACGTGCGGCGCGTTCTATACGTTCGGGGCGGACGATCTTGGTCATCAGGCGGCGATCCTGTCGCGGGCGGCCTTCTTGACCTTGGTCACGGCGCGGTCCCGCTTGAGACGCGACAGATGGTCGATGAAGAGCACGCCGTTAAGGTGGTCCATCTCGTGCTGAATGCAGACGGCGTAGAGACCCTCGGCCTCTTCCTCCACCGACTGACCGTCACGGTTCAGATAGCGAATGCGGACGCGGGCCGGGCGTTCCACCTTGTCGAAATACTCGGGGATCGACAGGCAGCCCTCTTCGTAGGTGTAGAGCTCGTCCGAGGTCCACAGGATTTCCGGGTTGGCGAAGAAACGCGGGTTCTTGCGCGCCTCGGCGTTCTCGGCCGCCTCTTCCTCGGTCTCGCAGACCACGCCGTCCTTGTCGCCCAGGTCCATGACGATCACCCGGTCCAGAGCGCCGATCTGCACGGCGGCCAGGCCGATGCCCGGCGCGTCGTACATCGTGTCCAGCATATCATCCATCAGGGCGCGGACGGCGTCGTCCACGGCCGCGACGGGCTTGGATACCTGCTTCAGGATCGCCAGGTCGGCGGCGTTGTCGATGGTGAGGATGCGTCGAATGGCCATGGCCGGGACGTAGGCCCGCCCCGGCGCAAGGTCAAGATTTGCGCCCCTTGCCGCGCTTTACGCCTTGCCGGGCAGAGGGCGAGGTTTGCGGTTCTCGTCGATGGCCACATAGGTGAAGACGCCCTGGGTCACGCGCACCGACGCGGCCTGGGGCTGGCCCCGCGCTCGCTTCCACGCCTCGACCTGGACGCGGATGGATGTGCGGCCCGAGCCGATGACATGGGCGTAGATGCTGACCTCGTCGCCGACCGAGACGGGCTGGTGAAAAACCATGCCGTCCAGGGCCACGGTGGCGCAGCGCCCGCAGGCCAGTTCGAACGCCGGGGTCGCGCCCGCGAGGTCCATCTGGGCCAGCAGCCAGCCGCCGAAGATGTCGCCCTCGGGGTTGGTGTCTGCGGGCATGGCGATGATCCGACCGACGGGCTGGAATTCGGGAGGCTGTTCGGGGGCGTCGGACATGGAGGGGCCTGCAGTTCGGGGAGGCGGGCTCTCTAGCGCGGCTTCGGCGGCTTGTCGCCCTTGAGCGCCTTTGGACGTGCGGGCTCTGGGACGGACAGGGTCAGACGGGAAGTGCGAAAAGCCTGCGCATCGCGCAAGGCGCGCCAAGCGGCGCCTAGCTCCAGGACGGTCAGCAGATGATCTTGGGTGAGGACGGTGCGTCGAGACGCCCGCAAGGTCGCGACATCAGCCATGAGACGCGAAGCGGCCTGAACATCTTCACGGCCCGAACGCGCGCCCAAATCCTCCAGCCGGGCGAAGCGCCAGCCCTGTTCGGGCGGATAGCGCAGGGCCAAGGCGAAGCGTTCTGACGGCTCGATCTGGCGGGCGATGAAAATCCAGTCCGCCGTGTCGGGATCGCGGCGATAGTGGCCCGGCTGAGTGGGAAGGCCGGCCTGGGCGTAGATTTCCAGCGCCCCGGCTTCGATTTCCGCCAAGGCCAGGCTCAGGGCGTCGGGTTCTTCCGGCTCAAGCTCGGTCGGCCGCTCGAACGGGTTTGTCGTGTCCTCGGCGGGCGCAGCCGGGGACTTGCGTGAAAACAGTCCCGAAAGCAGCGTCCGCCGTCTGGCCATGACGTCAGTTGTTGAGCGTGCTGGTCACCGACACGTCATAGATGACGCGGGTCAGGCTCTGAACGACCTCGAAGAACTTGCGCATCTCGGCGGCGCCGGCCAGGGGCACATAGATCACGTCCTCGGGCATGACCTCCATGTTGGTGGCGGCGAAGACATTGGCGGCGTCGCTGAAGTCCAGCTCGTAGACGACCGGCACGCCGCGCGGCGTGGCGGGCTGGTTGATGCCCAGCGCCTGGGCCACCTCGGGACGTTCGAAGCGGAAGATCAGAACGCGGCGTGCATTGGCCGTAGCGGTGTTGAGACCGCCGACCTTTGACAGGGCGCCGGTCAGGGTCACGGGACCGGCCGGCATATCGACCTGCGCGACGGCGTTCAGACCGCCAAAGGTCGAGAAACGGCGGGGCTTGTACTGAACATTGACCACGTCGCCGCGCTGCAGACGCACGTTCTCGCTGAACTCGGTCGTCACCGCCGACAGGGGCGCGGTGTACGTGCGGCCCTCGCGTTGGATCGAGATGGTCAGGTCGTCAGTTGAGCGGGCCGAGCCGCCCGCCGCCGCGATCACGTCCAGGATGCGGTCGCTGTTGACGCCCAGCGGCGCACGACCGGGCTGGCGCACGTCGCCCAGGACGTTGACCGTGTTGGAGGCGTTGTCGGCGATGGACACCAGAACCTGCGGATTAGCGACCTTGCCGACCAGTGCGCGCCGGATCGCCGCCGCCGCCTGGGTGGAGGTCAGACCCTGAACGCGAACCTGCCCGCCGAAGGGAATGGTCACTGAGCCGGATCGATCGACCGTCGCTCCCGGCAGCGCCTGGTTGCCGCCAGACAAAGTCGCGGCTTTCGAACCCGATGTCGAACCTGATCCCAGGGCTCCGCCGAACAGCGACCCCGAGGGATCGAAGATCGAAATAGCCAGACTGTCGCCTTCGCCAATTACGTCAGCGGGTTGGTCGCTCGATCCTGCAGCCAAGCTGCCGAAGAACTGCGGCGGAACCTGCTTCATTCGCTCGGTGGCTTCGAATGTCAGCGGCACCAGCGCATAGCTGCCCAGAGCCGAGGCGGTCGTGGCCCCGGCGTTGACAGAGGCGCCCGACGGCCCGTCGCGCGGCAGAGTGGAGCAGCCGCCGAGAATGGCGACAATGGCAAGCGGCAGAATGGTGCGCGTCATGAAGCTGGATAGCCTTTGTTCGCGGATTGATTACAAGCCTTTGACCGCGCTCGCCAGTGGCGAAACGGGCTTAAGGCCGATGGCGTCGGCGACGGTGCGGAAATGCTCAGACCAGGACGGGGCATGGTAGGGGGGCGACGGTATCGGCGCCGCCTTGGTCGCGCGCTCGACGGCGGTCAGCCAACCCAGGCCATCGAGCGGATCGATCAGTTCGGCGTTTGGCGTCAATTCGCGGTGGGGCGGGATGTCGGAGGCGATCAGCGACAGACCCATGGCGCAGGCCTCGACAGCCGGAAGGTCGAAGCCTTCGACGGACGACGGGGCAAGCACGGCGCGCGCGCCGCGCATCAACCGCGCCAGCATGACGTCGGACAGATTGGAGGCCTGGTGAACGACCCCTTGCAGATTGGGCGAGCGCTGCAGGTGGTCCAGCACCGCCTCGTTCTCCCAGCCATAGCGGCCAATCAGCACCAAGGACGGCGTCTGATCGCTCATCCGTTCTTCCAGTCGTCGCCATGCTGTCAGAAGCAGAGCCAGATTCTTGCGCGCCTCGATCGTGCCGACATGGACGAAATAGGGGCGGAGCGCCGTGATGGCGTCGCCGGCGACGAAGGCCGGCTCTAGCCCGAGGTGCGCGACGTGGACCGGCGGCAGTGGCAGGCCTTCGCGCTCGGCGAACGTCCGGAGTTCATCGCCGGTGTAGGCGGAGTTGACGATGATCCGGCTGGCCAGACGCAGGGTGTTTGATACTCGCGCATGGTGTTTGTCGCCGTCGCCGAGTCGGCAGAACTCAGGATGGGTGACGGGGATCAGATCGTGCAGCAGCACGACGCGCTCGATCCCTGCGGCTTTCAGATCTTCGAGCGCCGTCGGCTCATACAGGGTCGTGTGACCGACGGTCAGATATAGGTCCGCCGCCGGCAGCGGGGCGGCGTGGCGCAAACGGAAGAACTGCTTGAATACCCGCGTCTTGTCTGCGGGCTTTTCCTTAGCGGCGGCAGGAGGTGCGGATAACACCGAGGCGGCCGGCCGGCGTTCCGCGGTCAGGGCGGCGAGCAGCCGCTGTTCGTGGGCGAGATCGGCGGCCGTGCTGGCGGCGCCGTTCCACTTGGCGCGCAGGTCGGCCACGAAACGCCGGAACCAGCCGATCTCGACGGCGACCAGCCGGTTCTTTCGGCCACGCACTGGGATGGTCGTGACATCAGGCGAGGCCAACAGCCATTCGGCATAGGCCAGACACACCCGGTCCACACCCGTCGGCGCCGAGCGGTCGGCGCGGCTCATCAGCCGGCTGGCGTCGTAAAGAACACGCATGATCAGGCGACGTAACCCGCCTGCATCAGTTCGGCGATATGGACGATGGCCGTGGGTTTGCCGTCCTCGACCACGAACAGATTGGCGATCTTGTTGGCGGTCAACAGATCGACGACGTCGCTCATGCGCGCATCCGGATCCACGGTGATGGGGTTGGCGCCCATGATATCGGCCGCTGTCAGATGGGTGGTGTCGCGCTGGAAGGCCCGGCGCAGGTCGCCGTCGGTGACGATGCCTGCGAGCGCGCCATCCGCTTCGAGCACGGCCACCGCGCCCTTTCGACCTTCGGTGATCGCCGAGACCACGTCGCCGAAGCTGGCGTTCAACGGCACGCTGGCAGGTGCCGCAGCATTGTCGCCCATCCATTCGCGCACGCTCTGCAGGCTCATGCCCAGGGCGCCGCCGGGGTGGTGCAGGCCGAAGTCCATGGCCGTGAACTTGCGACGATCCATCAGCACCATGGCCAAGGCGTCGCCAAGGGCCAGGGTCATCAGGGTCGAGGTGGTGGGCGCCAAGCCGTTGGGGCAGGCCTCGGCGACCTTCGGCATGGTCAGGCAGACCGCCGCGTTGCGGCCCAGGAAGCTGGTCGGCCGCTGGGTGATGGCGATCACCGGGATGCCGTTGCGCTGGCAATAGATCAGGGGATCACGGAGCTCGCGACTCTCGCCCGAATTGGAAATGGCCAGCACCGTCACGTCGGGACGCAACATCCCCAGATCGCCGTGGCTCATTTCGGCGGGGTGAACGAAGAAGGCGTTGGTGCCGGTGGAGGCCAGGGTGGCGGCGATCTTGCCGCCGATATGGCCCGACTTGCCCATGCCGGTGACGACGACATAGCCCGGTCGGCTCATAATGACATCGACCGCGCGCGCCAGCGAAACGTCGATCGAGCGTTCCAAAGCCTCCAGCGCTTCGATGTTCAGTCGCATGACCTCGCGGGCGCGGTCGGTCATCACGGCGATGTCGTCGGGGGACGAGTGAGCGATCTCGGTCATTGTTTCCTGGCCCGCAACCGGGCTCTCCTTCTTTGACGAGCGCGATGCGCCATGAGTGCGTTTCGCGCGCCGCCTCCCTTTCAGACGACTTTGTCGGTTTCTGGTCAACCTTTGCCGCTCTGGCGCGTTACGCCGACCGGGGAACTAAAACAAAGAGTTTGATCGTCAATGCCGTCTCATGCCGGAGCCGCCTCGCTATTGCTCCCGACGCCGCCCGTCGTCGCCGACGGGATCGCCCTGTTCCTAGACATGGACGGCGTGCTGGCGCCGATGGCCCCAACGCCCGACGCTGTTGTGCCGACCGCGCGTCGTACGGCGGCGCTGAAGGCTGTCGAGACGCGACTTGCGGGCCGCGTCGCCATCGTCAGCGGCCGCACCCTCGCCGAGATCGACCGCATTTCCGATCATGCCCTTGTCTCGGGCTCGGGCGTGCATGGCCTGGAGCGGCGTCTGAAGGACGGCTCCATTGAACGCAAGACGCCCGACGCCGGCGTCGCCCAGGCGCTGGATGCGTTCGAAGAATTTGCCGCCGATCGCCCCGGCGTGATCGTCGAGGACAAGGGCGTCTCCGTCGGTCTGCACTATCGTCAGGCGCCGGATGAAGCCGGCGCCGCCAAGGGACTGGCCGCCGAGCTGCAGGCCGAAACGGGACTGACGCTCCAACCCGGTCATATGGTGCTGGAGCTGAAGACGCCCGGCGCCGATAAGGGCACGGCCGTCACGGCCTTTATGCAGGAGGCGCCGTTCAAGGGTGCGGTCCCGGTCATGCTGGGCGACGACCTGACCGACGAATACGGGTTCGAGGCTGCGTCGGCGCTGGGCGGATACGGCGTACTGGTCGGCCCCGAGCGCGAAACAGCGGCGCGTTACCGGCTGGACGATGTGGATGCTGTGCTCACCTGGCTTGAAGCCGTAGCGAAGGCCTGAACCGATGAAGCCCAATCTGGATCTGTTTCCCATCGGCAACTGCGGCGTCAGCGCCCTGATCGACCGTCAGGGGCGTTTCGTCTGGGCCTGCGCGCCGCGGGTGGACGGCGACCCGGTGTTTTCCGCCCTGATGGATGGCATGGCGCCCGAGCATGGCTTCTGGGCCATCGAGATGGAGGACGTGAAGTCGATCGATCAGGCCTATGTCCGCAACACGCCGGTTCTGCGCACGGTGATGACGGCCGAAGACGGATCGTCAGCCGAGATCATAGATTTCGCCCCGCGTCATCCGAAGCACTCGCGCACCTATCGGCCGCTGGCTTTCGCCCGCATCGTGCGGCCGCTGTCGGGCACGCCGCGCATCCGTGTGCGGTTGCGGCCATCGACGGACTGGGGCGCGCGCCGGGCGCCGCACACCTCCGGATCCAACCACATCCGCTATATGTGCGCCGACGTCACCTTCCGCCTGACGACCGATTGTCCCGTGTCGCATGTGCTGGAGGAGCGCGTGTTCCGGCTGGAGCGGTCGCACGCCTTCTTCCTGGGTCCGGACGAGGGCTACGACCAGGATGTCGGCCACGGCGTTCAGGGCGCGCTGGATCGCACGGTGGCCTATTGGCAGGACTGGGTGCGCAAACTCTATCTGCCGCTCGACTATCAGGAAGCTGTGATCCGCGCGGCGATCACGCTGAAGCTGTGCGCCTATGAAGAGACCGGCGCCATCGTCGCCGCCATGACGACGTCGGTGCCTGAGTTCAAGGAGAGCGGGCGCAACTGGGACTATCGCTACTGCTGGATCCGCGACGCCTATTACACGGTGCGGGCGCTGAACCGGTTGGGTGCGGTCGACATCCTCGAGAACTACCTCGTCTATCTGAGGAATCTGGTCGACGATTCCGCCGGCGGTCATGTCCAGCCGGTCTATGGCGTGGGTCTGGAGCCTGGAATCGGCGAGAGCATCATCGACAGCGTCGAGGGCTACCGCGGCATGAAGCCGGTGCGGATCGGCAATCAGGCGCACGAACATCTGCAACACGACGTCTACGGACAGATCGTGCTGCCTCTGGTTCAGGCCTTCTATGACGCACGGCTGCTGCGTCCCGGCACGCTGGAGGATTTCCACGCGCTGGAGGCGATCGGCGAGCGAGCCTTCGCCATGCACGATCAGACCGACGCGGGGCTGTGGGAGTTTCGCACCATTGCGAGGGTCCACACCTATTCGTCCGTCATGTGCTGGGCCGCCTGCGATCGTCTGGCCAAGGCGGCGGACCACCTGAACCTGCCGGATCGGGCCGCCTTCTGGCGTGAGCGCGCGCAGATCATCCGTCAGCGGATCGAAGCCGAGGCCTATCTGCCCGACGAGGGTCGATTCGCCGCCAGCTTCGGCGGCCGCGAGCTGGACGCCTCCCTGCTGCAGATGACCGACCTGGGCTTCCTGGAGGCGCACGATCCGCGTCAGGTCGCCACCTTCGACGCCATCGAGCGCGATCTGAAGAAGGGCAGCCACCTGTTCCGCTATGTGGAGCCGGACGACTTCGGCGAGCCGGAGACCGCCTTCAACTTCTGCACCTTCTGGTTCATCGAAGCCCTGCACCAGAACGGCCGCATCGAGGAAGCCCGCACCATCTTCCAGGAGATGCTGAGCCGGCGGACGGCTGCAGGGTTGTTGAGCGAGGACATCTCGATCGACGATGGCGAGCTGTGGGGCAACTATCCGCAGACCTATTCCCTGGTCGGCATCATCAATTGCGCCGTGCTGTTGAGCCGTTCCTGGACCGATGTGCGTTAATGTCTGGACCCCGGGGCTGGGGTCGCTGAGTGAAGTGAAGTCATGAGCCGCCTGATCGTTGTTTCGAACCGGGTTTCGGCCCCGACCGACCCCGCCGCCGGGTCTGCCGGCGGCCTGGCCATGGCCCTGTCCGCCGCCCTCAGAAAATACGACGGCCTGTGGTTCGGTTGGTCGGGCGAGCGGGTGGACCAGTACACCGGCGAGGTGAAGATCGAGGACCGGGCCGGCGTCACCGTAGGGCTTGTCGATCTGGAGGGGCAGGACGTTGACGAATACTACAACGGCTACGCCAACAAGACGCTGTGGCCGCTGTTCCACCACCGCATCGACTTGGCCCAGTACGAGCGGTCCTACGGCGAGGGCTATGAGCGGGTGAACCGGCGTTTCGCCGAAGCCCTGGCTCCGTTGATCCAGCCGGACGACATGATCTGGATCCACGACTATCACATGATCCCGATGGCGCGGGATCTGCGCCGACTGGGCGTGCGCAACCGGATCGGCTTCTTCCTGCATACGCCCTGGCCGGCGCGACAGTTGCTGGTGACCCTGCCGCATCACCGGCGGCTGGTGGAGTCGATGTTCGACTTCGACCTGATCGGTTTCCACACCCAGGAATGGAGCGATCTGTTCACCGACTATGTGGTGTCAGAGGCCCAGGGCGAACTGGACGGTGTCGGCGGGCTGGAGTGTTTCGGGCGCAAGGTCCAGACCGGCGTCTTCCCCATCGGCATCGACGTGGACGGCTTCCTGGCGGCGCGGAACTCCACCCTGGGGGCGCGAACCTATGACCGAATGGCGGCGTCTTCGGCCTTCCGCTCGATGATCGTGGGGGTGGACCGGCTGGACTATTCCAAGGGGCTGGAAGAGCGGCTGCTGGGTTACGAACAGTTCCTGCACGACAACGCCTCGATGCGGGGCGAGGTCTTCCTGTTGCAGGTCACGCCGATCTCGCGCGACGACGTGGACAGCTATCAGGACATTCGTTCGCGGCTGGACGCCCTGGCCGGACGGATCAACGGCGCCTTCGCCGACATGGATTGGCAGCCGATCCGGTATCTGAACCGCACCTATCGCCGGGATCAGCTGGCGGGCATCTATCGCGCGGCGCGGGTCGGTCTAGTGACGCCGCTGCGTGACGGCATGAACCTGGTGGCCAAGGAATATGTCTGCGCCCAGAACCCGGACGATCCCGGCGTTCTGATCTTGTCGCGCTTCGCCGGGGCGGCCGAACAGATGGGCGAGGCGCTGCTGGTCAATCCCTACAGTCGCGAAGAGCTGTCCGACGCCATCCAGAAGGCGCTGACCATGCCGCTGGCCGAGCGGATCCGAAAATGGGAAGCCCTGATGGATGTGGTGCGCGCCACCGATGTCGGCATCTGGCGCGATGATTTCGTGCGCGCCCTGCAAGCCGATGAATCGACCTCGCAACCGACGCAGTGGGCCGGCGCGGCCTGACGCCTAGCGTAGGTCGAAGGCCAGCATCAGGGTGCGCTGGGCCGGATTGAAGTTGTCGTCGGACAGGATGTAGAGGCGGGTCCTGCCGTTGCGCGTCTCTGCGGCGACCCCCTCGAAATTGTCTGTCGTGCCCGGCAGTTTCAGCTCGATCAACACCGGCCCCAGCGTTCCGTCGGGGGCCATGCGGCGCACGCGCGCGCGCATGTCGATGGGCACCCGATACAGGCGCTGGACCACGAACCATCCGGCGCCGGACGGATCGCGATCCAGACCGGTGATGCGGTATTCGCTGTCGGGGATGGGGGTTGCAGGCGGCGCGCTGACGACCGTGCATCTCGCCGCCGCGCAGTCCCAGACGCCGCCCGCCTCGGCAGAGACGCGCCAGCCGCCGGGCGACGTCGCCAGACCCTCCATCCCATCGTTCTCCGTGAAGGCGAAGTCGGGCGACCGCACCGGCGTCGGCTGGGTCTTCAGCGCCGACAATGGGCCGTAGTTCCAGATTCGGTGACGCCGCTCGAAACTGACGAGCAGATCGCCGGAGGGCGTGATGGCCAGGCCCTCGGCGTCGCCGTCCGACTTGTCGGAAATCGCGGCACCGTCCTGAAGCGTCAGCCGGCGCGAGCGGAAGTGGTCCAGGCCGACCAGCCGTCCCCGGGCGTCCAGGCGAATGTCGCCGCGCACCAGATCGCCGGTGTCCGATACCGTGACGAAACCGCCGTCGCCGGTCAGCTTCAGGTCCGACAGGCTGTGCAGCGGCGATGTCGGGGCCGCGCTGATCTGCAGGCCGCCGGCGAACGTCACGCCGTCGGCCAACTGCGTCCCGCCTGGCAGGCCCAGGCTGACGCTTCGCAGTTCCGCGACCTGGGGCGTCCAGCCGTCCGACGATAACGGATAGGGACGCGGCGCGCCCAGCGAGGCGGCGCAGGCCGACAGCGACAGGGCGATCCAGACACTGGCCAGCCGACCGAAACGGCTCATGCCGCCAGCTTTCGCCTGGTGCGACGGGTGGGACCGGCCGCGCCCTCGTTCTCGAACAGTTCGGCCAGCTTTTCGGTCATGGCCCCCGCCAGCTGTTCCACATCGACGATGGTCAGGGCCTTGCGATACCAGCGGGTCACGTCGTGGCCGATGCCAATCGCCAGCAGTTCGACCGGCGAGCGATCCTCGATCTCGGCGATCACCTGGCGCAGGTGCTTGTCCAGATAGAGGGCCGCATTCGCCGACTGGGTCGAATCGTCGACCGGCGAACCGTCGGAAATGACCATCAGGATGCGGCGCTGTTCGGTGCGGGCCAGCAGGCGGCCGTGGGCCCATTGCAGGGCCTCGCCGTCGATATTCTCCTTCAGCAGACCTTCGCGCATCATCAGGCCCAGGTTCTTCTTGGCCCGGCGCCATGGCGCGTCGGCGGCCTTGTAGATGATGTGGCGCAGGTCGTTCAGGCGGCCTGGATTTTGCGGCTTGCCGGCGGTGATCCAGGCTTCGCGGCTCTGTCCGCCCTTCCAGGCGCGGGTGGTGAAGCCCAGGATTTCGACCTTGACGCCGCACCGCTCCAGCGTCCGCGCCAGGATGTCGGCGCAGACCGCCGCCACCATGATCGGCCGCCCGCGCATCGAGCCGGAGTTGTCCAGCAGCAGGGTCACGACCGTATCGCGGAACGGGCTTTCGCTCTCGGCCTTGAACGACAGGGGGGCGGTCGGGTCGGTGACGATCCGGGTCAGCCGCGCCGTGTCCAGCATCCCCTCTTCCAGATCGAACACCCAGGAGCGGTTCTGCTGGGCCAGCAGGCGGCGTTGCAGCTTGTTGGCCAGGCGCGACACGACGCTGGACAGGATGGCCAGCTGGCCGTCCAGCAGGGCGCGCAGCCGGTCCAGCTCGACCGGGTCGCACAAGTCGGCGGCGTCCACCACCTCGTCGAAGGCGGTGGTGAATACGCGGTAGAAATCGACCGTTCGGCCGTCGTCGGCCGTCTGCTGACGGTTCGGCTGCTGACCTTCCTGCAACTCCGGGCCATCGTCGGCGCCTTCGCCGTCGGGATCGGCGGGCGCGCCTTCGGGGCGACTTTCGCGCTCTTGCTCGGAAGACTGATCGTCGGCGTCGCCCTCCATCGACTGGGAGCCTTCGCCGCCGTCCTGCTCTTCCTCCTCGTCCTGATTGTCGTCGGCCGCAGGGTCCTGGGGGTCCGGTTCCTCGTCGCCGGGATTTTCGGACGTGTCTTCGCCGCGTCCGTCGCCGGGGTCGAGGTCCAGCGCGCGCAGCACCTCGCGCATCTTCAGCGCGAAGCCCTCCTGATCGCCCGCCGTGCCGGCCAGGGCGTCCAACTTAGCCCCGGCCTTGGCTTCGATGTTGTCGCGGACCAGATCCAGCATGGCCCGGGCGCCGTCGGGGGCGGGGCGCCCGGTCAGCCGCTCGCGCACCAGAAGCGCCACGGCCTCGGACACGGGCACGCGGTCGGCGTCGTTGATGCGCAGGGCGCCGGTCTTTTCCAGCCGCGTGATCAGGGCGGCGCCCAGATTGTCGCGCACCCCGGCCAGATGTTCCGACCCGAACGCCTCGACCCGCGCCTGTTCGACCGCGTCGAACACCTCGGCCGCCTTGGCGTCCGCCGGCCGCATCCGGCTGTTCACCGCCGCATCGTGATTGGCCAGACGCAGCGCCAGCCGGTCGGCCTGGCCGCGCAGGGACGCGCTCTCGGGCCCGGACGGATCGCGCGGCGGATGGGGCAGGGTCAGGACGCCGTTCGACAGCTTGGGCCCGTCGGACCCGAACACCACCTCCAGCTCGGGCTGCTCCGCCAGCGCCCGCGCGGCATGACCCAGCGCGCGCTTGAAGGTTTCGGCGGGAGTATCCGGGGCGGCCATGGCCCTCAGTTAATCGCTTCGCGCCTGCGATAAAAGCGCCGTCAGCCGCCTTTTGAAATCGGCACCCGACGGCCGTAGGTCAGACAGCGCCAAACCCACTCCAGCGGCCCCATGCTGAACCGCGACAACCACAGCGGCGACCAGATCAGCTGCAACGCCCAGACCGCAAGGACCAGGCCCCACATCTGCACATAGTCGGCGCGTCCGAACAGGCGCGGTCCCCAGGGCATGTAGAAGATGGAGGTCATGATCAGGGTCTGGGTCAGATAGTTGGTGAAGGCCATCTGTCCCACCGGCCGCAGCGCCGCCGTGATCCAGGCCGCCCCTCGCGTCGTCGCCAGCACGATCAGGCTGACGTAGGCCAGGGTGACGAAGACGGGGAAGGAGGCGACGACCTCCGCCAGGCCGCGCGTCGGGTGGGTTCCGCCCGGCGCCATCGCCTCGCGCCATTCCAGCACGCCCAGTAGGGCCAGCACGGCGACGCCGACGCCGATCAAGGCGACATAGACCCCGTTGGGCGCCCGGCCGCTGAACACGCCGGCCTTGAACAGACCCAGTCCCAGCATCATCAGGGCCACGGTCGAGAAGACGAACATCGTCAGGCTGGCGCCCTGCAGCAGCAGCCAGTTCTGCAGATTCTGGCCCATCGCCCCGGCCCAGCCGCTGCGATAGGCGGCGATCGACTCCGTCACCATGACGGCGGTGTAATGCGGCCCGCCCTGGTTCATCGCCTCGGTGATCGCCGGCGGCCCGGCGACCATCAGCCAGGTCGCGCCCGCCTGCATTGCGCCCAGCAACAGGGTCACCGCCAGGCCGATCCCGATCAGCGTCCCGGCCCGCATCGACCGCATGAGCATCACAAACAGGCCCGACCAAGCGTAGAGCAGCAGCACGTCGCCATACCAGAAGGCCAGGCCGTGGATCAGGGCGATGACCGCCAGCCAGAACAGGCGGCGTCGCAGCAGTTTACCGCGCGCCGCATCGCCCCGCTCGCCCCCGACCAGATAGATCGAGGCCCCGAACAGCATCGAAAACAGGGTGATGAACTTCTGGTGGAAGAAGACGTCCATTGTCCAGCGCGCCACGGCGTTGGCGCCGGTGACCGGGAACGGGCTCAGGCTGGCGTCCTGATAGACCATGACAGGCAGGCCGAACGAAACGACATTGACCGCCAGGATGCCCAGCACCGCCAGCCCCCGCATGACGTCCAGGCTGGCGATGCGCGAGATCGCCGCGACGGGCGACAGGATCTCCGCCGCATCCTTGTCCGTGTCGTCCATGGTCATTCTCGGATCCCCCAACCCTCGAACTCAGGCGTCAGGCCTGAATGTCAGCCCATGCATTTCAGCTTTTGGGCATCAAGCCCAGTCGATCCTTGACCGCCGGCCGCGCCTCGAAGGCGATGAAGGCGGCGCACAGCCCGGCCCAAAGGGCGTAGCTGACGCCCACGATCATGGCGATGGGCAGGCCGCCGACACCGAAGATCAGCAGGGTTGTCTCGGTCGCGCCCAGGGCCTGCATCACATCGCCAGCCTCGAACCATCCCGTCACGCTCATGCCCAGGGCGACGACGATCTGAACCAGGGCCGCCGCCAGGCCGCCGTACATCATGAAGCGCCAGACGACGCCCAGCCGCGTGCCGGGCCGGCCGTCGCGCTTGCGCTCGTTCAGCACGCGATACAGGGCCAACGGCACGGTGATCAGGCCGATCAGCATCACCACCAGCCGCCAGTCCATGTCGCGACCCGGCAGATAGGCGTGCGGCCGCCAGAAGGGCAGGGTCAACCACAGGGGCGGCCAGGCCGCGCCGGCCAAACAGGCCAGAATCCGAGGCGTCCGCCCGGGCCGCGCGGCGATGGTCGCCTGACCGGGCAGGTCGGAATAGCTCTCGAACCGGCTCATCGCGTCGGCGCCGGCGCAGCGCCGGAATAGTCGTAGAAGCCGCGTCCGCTCTTTCTGCCCAGCCAGCCGGCCTCGACATATTTCACCAGCAGGGGGCAGGGGCGGTATTTGCTGTCGGCCAGGCCGTCATACAGCACGTTCATGATGGCCAGGACGACGTCCAGACCCATGAAGTCGGCCAGTTCCAGCGGGCCCATCGGATGATTGGCGCCCAGGCGCAGGGCCTTGTCGATCGAGGCGACGTTGCCGACGCCTTCATACAGGGCGAAGATCGCCTCGTTCATCATCGGCACCAGGATGCGGTTGACGATGAAGGCGGGAAAATCCTCGGCGTCCGTGGTGGTCTTGCCCAGGCTTTCGGCGAAGGCGACGGCGGCGGAATGGGTCTCGGCCGAGGTGGCGATGCCGCGGATGATCTCCACCAGCTTCATCACCGGCGCCGGCTTCATGAAGTGCAGGCCGACGAACCGGTCCGGCCGGTCCGTCGAAGACGCCAGCCGGGTGATCGAGATGGAAGAGGTGTTGGACGCCAACAGCGTCTGCGGCCCCAGGTGCGGCACGACCTCGGCATAGATGGCCTTCTTGACGGCCTCGTCTTCCAGCGCCGCCTCGATGACCAGATCGGCGCCGGCGACGGCCTCGGCCATCACGTCGCTTGTCGTGATGCGGGCCAGGGCCGCATCGGCGGCGGCCTGATCGACCAGGCCGCGTCCGACATGGCGCGCCAGGCTGGCTGCGATCTCGCCCTGCGCCAGCGGCAGCCGGTCGGCGACGACGTCATAAAGGCGAACCGAATAGCCCCCGAGCGCAACCGCCTGCGCGATGCCTGCGCCCATCTGTCCGGCGCCCAGAATGGCGACTGTGGTGATCGAGGTCATGAACCGTGGTCGAAAGTGGTCGGGCGGGCACCTTTAGAAAGGACGGCGCGCGGCGCAAGAGCGGATCAACCCTCTCGCATCAGATTTCCACCCGCCGTGTCGCCTCAGCCTAGCAACTGGATCAAAGCCGGCTTAGCTGTTGCTACAAACGCAATCCGAATAAATTGCAGCAGCAAGATCACCACGATGGGTGAGATATCGATGCCGCCCAGGTTCGGAATGATGCGGCGGAACGGCTCCAGCAGGGGCGCGGTGACCCGGTCCAGGAAGGTGCCGACCGAATAGACGAAGCGGTTCCGATAGTTGACGACGTCGAACGCCACCAGCCAACTCAGGATCGCTTGGGCGATGATGAACCAGATCATCAGACCGATGATCGTTTCGATTAGCCAAGCAAGCGCAGTGCCCATCTCATTCTCCATTCAGCGAGGGCGCTTCTAGCCTGTTCGCCCCTGCTCCGACAACGGCCGTATCCGACCTGCGCGCTTTGCGCGCACAAGCCCGTTGACACCACGCCCGCCCGCCTTCTATGTCCGCCACGCCTGTGAAACCCGATCCCACGCTGGAAACGGGGCCGTAGCTCAGTTGGTAGAGCGCGTCGTTCGCAATGACGAGGTCAGGGGTTCGACTCCCCTCGGCTCCACCAGGCGTTACATAAGCATTTGATCTGCTTATGAATGTAGCGAAATCAGCCACTTAGATATGCCGAAGCGCCCTGTGTCTGCTACACACGGAGCAATGACCGACATGCCTACAGGACTGATCCGGCGAGGCGGCGCGTACAGCCTCAGACGCCGAGTTCCGAAAGACCTTTTGCCTGCTTACGAGGGCAGAAAGGAGATCGTGCGGGCGCTTGGAACGAAGGACCGCGAGGAAGCCAAACGCCTCCACGCGCTCGCTTGGGTCGCGTTGGATCAGGAATTCGCTGCCGCTCGGCAACACCATTTCGAAGACCCCAACGCCCACATCCTCGCAAAATTAAGACAGATCGAGGAAGCGCGCGCTCGTTTTCCGTCGCCGCCTCAATCCACCACTGGTGAGGAGGTCGAATACGCCCTCGCTAAAATGGCAGAGGACAGCGCTCAAGAGCTTCAGGAAGAGATCGAGTATGAGGGCAGAGCGTTCGAGCGCCAGAAGCTTCTAGCCGTGCTGAATGTGGAGGGGGACAGTCTGAGTAGAGAGGAGCAAGCTCTTCGAGACATCATTGAAGACGCCCAAGCCGCAGTTAGAGCGGCACAATGGCGCGCCGATCAAGCGGACGTGAAAGTCCGAGAAGAAGTCCGCTCTCCCGCTGTGATAGCCAAACCGCCAGCCAAGCTCGCAACGCACGCTACTTCAGAGCTTTCCCTGCTTGCTCTGGTGGAGCAGTGGGCTAATGCACGCCAGCCCACACCGAGGTCTGTGCGAGCCCACACTGCTGTCGCCCAATGGTTCGTGGCGCGGTGTGGCGCGCTTCCTATACAGCGCATCACAAAAGCAGACGTTCGCTCGTTCCTTGCCAAGCTTGACGAGGGAGGAACCTCTCCGGCTAACGCTAAGGTTAAGCTCTCTCGCCTAAGCCCTCTTCTTAGCTTTGCGGCGGACAGGGATACGCACCTGAGGATAAAGACATCTGGTGATGTTCGAGAGCGATCTATCATTCTCGGTTGTTGATGAGGCTGAGTTGAATGACTTAGTTTCCGGTTTATCGCGGCCAACAGGACAGCGCTGGCCGCTAGCCTATGGCCAACCTCGCGTTCCCGAGGGGCATTTCGGTCTTCTTTATGAAGAAGCTCGGGACGAGTTCCGGCCCGTCAAGCCGGTAGCCATAATCGCGGAGCCAAGAGCGCATCGGCGGCTGTACGTTCGATTTTCACAGGTCCGCTCCGATTTATCGCCGCTGAGCGCTTGGTGCCATGTCCTAAGTCCAAGAGCCTTCGATGTCCTAGACGCGCCAATGCGCCGTGCGGACCTGGGGTCATTCGAAGCAGCTTGGTCAGGCCTTGCAATCGCGGAAGCAGCAATCCTTTCAGGCCGCCCGCTTAGTCAAGTTAAGGTTGCCGCGTGCTTAGCTACGCGCAGCTTCGCCATAGGTCGCACCTTAGCGCTCTGGCCACACATACAACTTTCGGACGTTTTGTCGGACTACGAAAGCTTACAGAAGAACGTCAGGCTCGGCGGCAGCTCAGGCTTGGAACGCGTCAGGAGTTCGTTCGAGCCGATCTGGCAAACGTTGGTGGCCTGCGCATCTCCCGATAGATACTATCCGGTTCGGTCCCCACGTTTATGCCGGCCGACCCATCAAAACGTGGGACATCATTGCCTGTGATATCTGCATATCGTCGAACTGGGACGGATTGGTGCCGGAACAGCACCCGCGCCTAATTGAGCACCTAAAGGAACGTGGGGTTGAGATTCGGCTGAATGAACAAGGTTGGCTGCCGATCCCGCCGCGCGGATATTGAGGCTTCACTTTCGCGTCCCTAGCCCGCCCTAGGCTGCAACACAGACGTTCACCTTTGGCCTGAAGGCTCAGGTAGGTTTTGCTCGCTCTCAAATCGGATGCGCTTCGCGTCACCGCAGCGCGACGTAACCCCGCTCGATGACGCGGCGCAGCGCCTCATAGGCTTCGGCCAGTTCGTCGTAGGCTGTGCGGGCGGCGGTCAGGCGGGCGACCTGGTCCGGCGTGACGGCCGAGCCGGAGTGAGCGAGGCGCAGCGATTCCGCGACCCATTTGGCGCGGGCCGTGGCGGTCATGACCGCCAGCTTTTGCAGCGAGCCGGCGTCCACGCCGGTCAGGGCGTGCCCGATCACCTCCTTGTTGGCGACGTAGGCGGCGTAGTCGATCTGCTCCAGCTGCCCGCGCAGGCGGCGCTGTTCGTGCGGATCGGTGTCCTGCGGCTCGAAATGGTCGCTGTGGCGGCGGGTGCTGGACGTCATCTTGGTCGACATGGGCGAGCCCTCCCCGGCCTGTCCTGGCGGTCTGGGCGGCCGCGCGACAAAGAAGGTGCGCCGTCTCGGTTAACGCCGCGTTGCGCTTGGGACCCACGCATCCGATATCGGGGCCACACAGGATCGGAGAAAACCATGGACCTGAAACTGAACGGCAAGCGCGCCCTGATCTGCGGCGGCTCATCCGGCCTTGGCCGCGCCGTGGCGACGGCCCTGGTTGCGGAGGGCGCGCACGTCGCCCTGCTGTCGCGCGATGAAGGCAAGCTTCAGGCCGTGGCGGATGCGCTGAACGCATCCGGGCCGGGCAAGGCAGTCGTGGCAGCGGCGGACTTGGCGGATCATGAGGCGCTGCTGAGGGCGGTGGATCGGGCAGAGGATCTGTTGGGCGGGCCTATCGAAATCCTGCTGAACAACACCGGGGGGCCGCCGCCGTCGGGCGTGTCGGGGCTGGAGCCGGCGGTGTGGCGCGATCATTTCGAATCGATGGTGCTGTCGATCTTCCGCCTGACGGACCGGGTGCTGCCGGCCATGCGGGCGGCTGGCTGGGGGCGAATCCTGAACGTCGCCTCGATCACTGTGGTCGAACCGTCGGCGGCGTTGGGCGTGTCCAACACCCTGCGAGCCTCGGTCGCGGCCTGGGCCAAGACCCTCGCAAATGAGGTCGGACCGGACGGAGTGACGGTCAACACCCTGCTGCCGGGGCGGATCGATACGCCGCGGATTGAAAGGCTGGACCAGGCGACCGCCGAGCGCACCGGCACGACGCCGCAAGAGGCGCGGGCCGAATCCGTCAAATCCATCCCCGTCGGCCGCATCGGCACGACCGAGGAGTTCGGCGCCACCGCCGCCTTCCTGGCCAGTCCGCTGGCGGCCTATGTCACCGGCTCGCTGATCCGACTGGACGGCGGGGCGATCAAGGCGATCTGATCAGCCGGGCGCACGACGGCGCAGCACGCCGCCGAAGGCCACGCGGCTGCGCCCGTAATCCAGAGTGATGCGGCTGAACCGGCTCAGGATATCGGCGCCCAGCAGCAGGGCCGGCTTGTCGATCAGGTCCATGACCTGAAACACATGCAGGTCGGCGAACAGCAGCGGGGTCGGCCCCAGAGATCGTCCCGCGATGTGCAGGGCGGGCGTCGTGCCTGTGCGGGCCGTCACCGCGCCGCCGACGATGCCGACCATGCGCACGGGCTCGGACGGGGCGGCGGCCTGACCGATGTCGATCGCCTGCATCAGGGCCAGATTGCCGATCGAATATTGGGCGCCGCTGTCGATGAAGGCCGCGACCTCCACGCCGGCGACCTCGATCCGGGTCAGGATCAGCTGATTAAAGCGACCGCGACGACCGGCGACCAGGACGTCCTGTTGCTGGGGTCGGGTGGCGTCGGGGCTGGTCGTCAACGCGATGCTGGTCGAGCCCGACGGCGACAGGGCGACCTGGCGGGCGTTTACGTCCAGCGTCAGGCGAAAGCGCGACAGCAGGTCCAGCCCCAGCAGGCCGTCCGCGCCCAAGGCGTCGCGCGGAAAGACCGGCAGGGTCAGATCGGTGAAGCGTCGGCGCCCGATCTCGATCTGCGCCAGTTCGACGGTCGGCGTGACCTCGGCCGCCGTGATTCCGTGCACCACGACCGGGCGGCCGGGCGGCAGGGCCAGGGCCTGGGCCAGCTCGGCCGAGACCGCGCTGCGCTCGGCGCCGGTGTCGATGACGAAGACCTGCTCGACGCTTCCGTTCAGACGCACGCCGACGCCCATTCGCGTCAACAGGTTTTGCAAGAGCCGGACCTGATCGGGCGGGTCTGCTGGGACGACGGTCTCGGCGGACACAAACGGCGCAGCCGCCAGCAGGCCCAGCGCCTCGCGCCGAGACGCTCTCATGCTCGATCCTTCGCCAACCGCTGGCCGCACCCGCCTGTCCTCCTCGGGCTTTCGCCAGGGCAGGGCAGGCTACGCGCTTTTGGCGAAGAGCCTGAGACATATTCTTGTCCGTCGTGTCTCAGCGAGGCTGCGCCTTCCCGCCCGGCGTTCGGCGCCGTCTGGCCAATCGAGGGTTGTCGGCGTATCGTCCCAGCCAAAACAGGAGGATGCGATGCTGACCTTGCTTATGCTGGCCTTGTCCGACCCTGCGGCGGCGTCTTCCAGCGCAATCACCGGCCGGGATCCTGTCGTTGTTTCCGCACCAAGGGAGAACACGCAGCGTTGCGGCGATCCGCTGATGCAGGCTCGGCAAGGCGGCGCAGGCGCCATGACGCTGGATCGATCGCTCGATGACGGACAGGTCCGGCGCTATCTGCTGCTGGACCGGCGCGACCAGAACAACTGCCCCCTGCCGATCAGCTACGCCGTGCCGGATCAGGGAGCCTTGGGTCGAAACCTGATGCCGGCGCAGCCCGATGTCGGCGTGCCGCCGGCTCCGCCCGCGCCGCGTCGCTAGGCGCGGGGATGGGCGGCCGCATAGGCGTTCAAGAGGCGATCCGCATCGACGCCGGTGTATTTCTGGGTCGTCGACAGGCTCGCGTGGCCCAGCAGTTCCTGGATCGACCGCAGATCGGCCCCGGCGCCCAGCAGGTGGGTCGCGAAACTGTGGCGTAGGGCGTGAGGCGTAGTGCGCTCCGGCAGACCTAGCCGGCCGCGCAGCTTCTGGACCGAGGCCTGGACGTGACGGGGGCTCAAGGGGCCGCCGCGGCGCGCGCGGAACAGGGCGTCGGCGGGCTGGAGCGGGAAGGGCAGTAGAGCCAGATAGACGTCCACTGCGGTGCGCACGGCGGGCAGGATCGGCGCGATCCGCGTCTTTGACCCCTTGCCCACGATGCGCAGCGTCTCGCCCAGCGGCGCATCGGTGCGGGTCAGGGAAATGGCCTCGGAGATCCGCAGGCCGCAGCCGTAGAGCAGGGTCAGGACAGCTCTATCACGCGCGGCCTCCCACGGTTCGGCGCCGGGATCGGCGTCCGGTTCGGCCAGCAGGCCGCGCGCCTGATCTTCGGTCACCGGCCGGGGCAGGGACGGCTTGACCTTGGGACCGCGCACCAGGGCCAGCTGCGGGGCGGGCGTGTCCAGCCGCCGGTCGAGGAAAGCGTGAAAACCGCGAATGGCCGACAGGCTCTGGCTAAGCGACCGGGCTGCCAGCGGGTGATCGCCTGAGCGCCGCTCGGCCATGTGGGCGCGGACCTCGGCGGCGGTGATCGTCCCCATGTCCTTTAGCGACAGGGTCTCGCCGCGATGGTGTTCGAGGAAGGCGACATAGAGGCGTCCGATGTGGCCATAGGCCTCCAGCGTGCGCGGCGACAGCCGACGCTCGTGCGCCAGATGATCCAGCCAAGCGCGCAGGGCGTCGGAGGCGGCTAGTTGAGAACCGGCCATCGCTCGGCCATCCGCTCCGTCACCCGCGCCAGGAAGGCTGCCAGTTCGCAGCCCATGTTGGGGGTGAAGCCTTCGGGCTCCGGCGAGCCGAAGGCGCAGATGCAGGGGCGGGGCGGTCCGCCCGGCGTCAGGTGCGGGGCCATGCGGACCAGGGCGATGGACCGCACCTGTTCCTCGGCCGCGCCGAAGAAATTCAGTCCTTGTATCATCGGGCCCAGCCAGGTCAGGCCGTGCTCGCTCAGAAGGTTGTCGACATCGCCCTCTTCCAGGGCGCGCCAGCCGAAGGGTACGCCGCCCGGTTTTTCCAGAGCGATGGCGGCGCCGGCCAAGCCGAACCGCCCCTGCGCCGCCGCGTCCAGACGCCGGGCTAGGTCGGAATGGTTCCGGGCCTCCATCAGATCCAGGGTCGCGACGTGCGTCTGGGTCTGGGCGGCGAAGTTGGCGCGGGCGATCAGTTCGATCTCGCGCCGGGCGCCGGTCTCGCGCTCGACCACGGCCTCCAGTCGTGTCAGGGCGGCGGCGCCAAACTCGACCACGTTGCGGCCGTGCGGCCGCAGACCGATCTCTTCCAGCAGGGAGCGGTCGTCCAGCAGGGTCTGGGGATGGGTCTGCAGCCAGCCGCGCACGTCGGGCCAATGCAAGCCGTCGCCGATATGGGGCGTCGCGTCCGATTCCGACGTTTCGAAAAGGTCCAACGAGCCGCTCAAACAGACCTCTCCGGGAACCGCGATGCTACAGAATAGACTGACCCGTCTTGGCCCAGTCCGCCACGAAGGCATCAAGACCCTTGTCGGTTAACGGGTGGTTCACCAAGGCCTTAAATGTGTCGGCGCCGAAGGTGGCGGCGTCCGATCCTGCGACGGCGGCCGCGGCGACATGGCCCACATTGCGCAGGGACGCGGCCAGGATCTGGGTCTCGAAACCATGGACGTCATACAGGACGCGGATTTCTTCCAGCAGGCCGATGCCGTCGGCGCCGTTGTCTTCCAGACGTCCGACGAACGGCGAGACGAAGGTGGCGCCGGCCTTGGCGGCCAGCAGCGCCTGGGCGACCGAGAAGCACAGGGTGACGTTGGTCTTGATGCCCTTGTCGGTGAAGACGCGGCAGGCGCGCAGGCCGTCCCAGGTCAGGGGCAGTTTCACCACCACGTTCGGGGCGATGGCGGCCAGCTTGTCGCCTTCCTTGACCATGGTCTCGAAATCGAGCGAGACGGCCTCGGCGGAAATAGGCCCCTCGACCAGGGCGCAGATTTCGGCGATGACCTCGGCGATGTTCCGACCCGACTTGGCGATCAGCGACGGATTGGTGGTGACGCCATCCACCATTCCGGTGGGGACCATGTCCTTGATGACGGCGACGTCGGCGGTATCGAGAAAGAGTTTCATGGGCGGCTTCATAGCCGAGGGCGCAGTTCGGTGAAAGTCGCCTCGGTCCTCATTCCCCTGCCGGTGCCGGAGGCCTTCGACTACGAGGTTCCCGAGGCGCTGAGCCTGGCCCACGGAGACTTGGCGCGGGGCGATCAGGTCGCCGTGCCGCTGGGGCCGCGCCTGATCCGGGGCGTGGTGTCCGAGGTGTTCGAAACCACAGGCTCAAACCGGCGACTGAAGGCGATCGACAGCCGCCTGGACGATCCGCCGCTACCTGCGGGCGTGATGGATTTCGTGGAATGGGCCGGACGCTGGACCCTGTCGGCGCCGGGCGAGATGGCGGCGACGGCGTTGAAGGGCTTGCGCGCGCCTCGACCCCGGCCGGAACGCCGGGTGCGACGCCTAGGCGAGCGGTCACCGTCGCGCGCCACCCCGGCCCGGACGGGCGTGCTGGAGGCCCTGGGCGATCGCGCCATGCCGCCGGCCGACCTGGCGCGGGCGGCGGGCGTGTCATCGGGCGTGGTTAAGGGCCTGATCGATGAGGGCGTGCTGGAGATCATCGAGATCGCGGCCGAGGCGGCGTTCGACCGGCCCGACCCCGACCATGCGCCCGCCGCGTTGAACGGCGACCAGGCGGCGTCGGCGACGGCGATGGCGGAGGGCGTAGCGGGTGGCGACTTCCGCCCCTTCCTCCTGGATGGGGTGACGGGATCGGGCAAGACCGAGGCCTATCTGGAGGCGATCGCGCGGGTGCTGCGGGCCGATCCGGCCGCGCAAATCCTCATCCTGCTGCCCGAGATCGCTCTGACCCAGGCCCTGATCGAGCGGATCACGGCCCGGTTCGGCGCCGCCCCCGCCGAATGGCATTCCGGCGTCGCCCCGCCGCGCCGTCGTCAGGTGTGGGAGGCGGTTGTCGCCGGGCGCTGCAACATCGTGGTCGGGGCGCGTTCGGCCCTGTTTCTGCCCTTCATCAATCTGCGCCTGATCGTCGTGGACGAGGAGCACGACGGCTCGTTCAAGCAGGAGGAGGGTCTGGTCTATCACGGCCGCGACCTGGCCGTGGCGCGGGCGCGGATCGAGGGGGCGGCGGTGGTCCTGGCCTCTGCGACGCCGTCGCTGGAGACGCTGTGGAACGCGCAGAGCGGGCGCTACGACTGGCTGAAGCTTGGCGCGCGGCACGGGACGGCGGTCCTGCCGGACATCGCCCTGCTGGACCTGAGGCAGAACACGCCCGACCCGCAGACCTGGCTGTCGCAGCCGCTGCGCCTGGCCATCGGCGAAACCCTGCTACGGGGTGAGCAGACCCTGCTCTTCCTGAACCGGCGCGGCTATGCTCCTGTGGTCCTGTGCCGCGCCTGCGGCCATCGGCTGACGGCGCCGGACACCGACAGCTGGCTGGTCGAGCATCGCTATACCGGGCGGCTGGTCTGTCACCTGACCGGCTTTTCGATGGCTCGGCCCAAGCTGTGCCCCTCGTGCGGGGCCGAGGATTCGCTGGTCTCGGTCGGGCCAGGGGTCGAGCGGGTCGAGGAAGAGGTGCGCCAGCTGTTCCCCGAGGCGCGCACCGCGGTCTTCAGCTCCGACACCGCGCCGGACGCCCGATCGGCCCGCGCCCTGATCCAGAAGATGACGGACGGGGAGATCGACATTCTGGTGGCGACGCAGGCTGCGGCCAAGGGCCACAACTTCCCGCGCCTGACGCTGGTGGGCGTGGTGGATGCGGACCTGGGCCTGCGGGGCGGCGACCTGCGCGCGGCCGAGCGGACGTATCAGCTTTTGGCCCAGGCGACGGGCCGGGCGGGTCGGGCGGACCGGCCGGGGCGGGCGCTGCTTCAGACCTGGACGCCCGAGCATCCGGTGCTGATGGCGCTAGCGGCCGGCGATCGCGACGCCTTCGTCGAGGCGGAAATGGCCGAGCGCGAAGCCGCGTCCCTGCCGCCCTATGGCCGGCTGGCGGCGATCATCCTGTCCAGTGAGAATGCGGCCGCCGTCGAGAAGACGGCGAACAACTTGGCCCAGGCCATTCCCAACGCCGAGCGGCTGGAGGTCTATGGCCCCGCTGACGCGCCGCTCGCCCTGGTGCGGGGACGCCGGCGCAAACGGCTGCTGGTGCGAGCCGATCGGGACGTGAACCTCCAGGCCTTCCTGCGCGCGTGGCTTCAGCGGGTGAAGGTGCCGGGCTCCGTCCGCCTGACGGTGGACGTGGATCCCTATTCCTTCCTCTAGAGGCGGAAGTCAGACCGCCATAACGGTCCCAAGCAGAAGGCGGGCGCCGGGGCGGCCCAGGGTGGCGTTGGTCGCCGCCTGAAGCGCGGCCGACAGCTGGTCGATGTCGGGCACCACGCCGGGACGCAGCCCGTTGGCGAAGCGCTGAGCGGCGGTGTTGTAGGCGGCGCGCAGGCGCGGCGCGGACTGCTGGGCGCGGGTGCGAAGGGTCGCATCGGGCACGTCGACCCCGGTTTCGATGGTCAGCACGCCCCGCCGGCCGCTGGCCTGGATGATCGAGGCGGTGATGACCGGCAGACGGACATAGGTGTCGGCCGACGGCGCCGCGCCGCCGCTCGAAGCGCGGGCGGGTGTCGAAGCGGCGGCCGTCGCGACGACGGCGAGACCGAGAAGAGCGCGGCGTTCCATGCCGACAGCCCTAGCGCCAATCCCTTAACTCGCAGTTGCTTGATCGGGAGCGCCCACCGGCATGGGTTGCAGGTCCAGCAGCGCGAACAGTCGCGCGTCCTCGTCCTGGTCGGGATTGGGGGTGGTCAGCAGCTTGCCGCCGACGAAGATGGAGTTGGCGCCGGCCAGGAAGCACAGGGCCTGCAGCTCCGGGCTCATGGTCTCGCGCCCGGCCGAGAGGCGCACCATCGCCTTGGGGCAGACCAGTCGGGCGACGGCGACGGTGCGGACGAACTCGATCGGATCGATCTCGCCGGTTTTCAGGACGCGTTCGCCCAGCGGCGTTCCCGTGACGGGGACCAGTGCGTTGACCGGCAGGCTGTCGGGATGGACCGGCAGGGTCGCCAGGGCGTGCAGCAGGCCGGCGCGATCCCGCCGCGCCTCGCCCATGCCCACGATGCCGCCGCAGCAGGTGCTCATCCCCGCGTCGCGAACGTGCTCCAGCGTGTCCAGTCGGTCCTGATAGCTGCGGGTGGTGACGACCTCGGCATAGTAGTCGGGGCCGGTGTCGAGGTTGTGATTGTAGTAGTCGAGCCCCGCGTCCTTGAGCTGTTTGGCCTGATCGGCGGTCAGCATCCCCAGGGTGGCGCAGGTTTCTAGCCCCAGGGCCTTCACGCCCGAGATCATCGCCGCCAGCTTGGGTGTGTCGCGATCCTTCAGGTCTCGCCAGGCTGCGCCCATGCAGAAGCGACTGGCGCCCCCGGCCTTGGCGGCCATGGCCTCGGCGATGACCGCGCTCGGCTCCATCAGCTTCTCGGCCTTCAGCCCGGTCTTGAAGCTGGCCGATTGCGAGCAGTAGCCGCAGTTCTCGGCGCAGCCGCCGGTCTTGATCGACAGCAGTTGCGACTTCTGAACTTGGTTGGGGTCGAACCAGCGGCGGTGGACGGTGGCGGCGTCGAACACCAGTTCCATGAAGGGGCGAGCGAACAACGCCTCCACCTCCTCCAGCGTCCAGTCGTGGCGGGGTTGCGCCGCGTCGAGGCGGGCTTGAACGGGGCGGGACAGATCATCGGCCATATCCCACGACTAGCATTCGCCGACCGTTCGAGGAAAGCTGTCGCTAGGCCGCGTGACGCGCCTGAGGCCGGTAAGGCGCGTCCGTTTCGTTGAAGCGGAAGCTGGCGATCTGGCGGGAGAGGGTCTCGGCCTCGTTGGCCAGCTGGCGGCTGGCGGCGGTGGCCTGTTCGGTCATGGCGGCGTTCTGCTGGGTGATTTCGTCCAGTTGGCCGAGGGCCTGGCGCACCTCCGACAAGCGGTCGGCCTGATGCCGTGACGCCGCCGCCATGCCGCCGGCCAGATCGTCGACCGCCGCGACCCGCTGGCCGATGCTGTGCAAGGACTGGCCCGCGCGTTCAACCAGCTCGACGCCACGCGCCACCTGGGCGGCCGAGGTGGCGATCAGGGTGCGGATTTCGCCGGAGGCCTCAGCGGAGCGCTGAGCCAGGGCGCGGACCTCGGTCGCCACGACGGCGAAGCCGCGACCGGCCTCGCCCGCGCGAGCCGCCTCCACGCCGGCGTTCAGGGCCAGCAGATTGGTCTGGAAGGCGATCTCGTCGATCAGGGAGGTGAAGCGCGCGATCTCGACGGACGAGTCGCGAATGGCGGTCATGGCCTGGGTCGTCTCGTCGACGACGGCCTCGCCATGTTCGACGTCGCGACGAACGGCGACGACGGCCTGGGCGGTATTCTGGGCCCCCATCGCCGCCTGTTCGACGCCTTCGGCGATCTCCTCAGTCGTGGCGGCGGTGCGCTCAAGCCCGGCCGCCTGGCGTTCGGTGCGGTTGGCCAGGTCGTTGGAGGCCGTGGCGAGTTCGTCCGAACCCGTGCGAACCGCCTGGGCGCCTTCGGCCACAGCGCCAAAGGCCTGGCGCAGGCTGGCTGTGGCTGCGTTGAAGTCGGTCTTGAGCGTTTCATACTCAGGCGGGAAATCGGCCTGAACCTCCACGGCCAAATCGCCGCCGGCCAGCATCTTCAGCGCCTGGCCCAAGGCGGCGACCACTTGCGCCTGCTCGGCGTCCGCCTTGGCCTTGGCGGCGGCGACCTGATCCCGCTCGGTCTGCAGGGCGTCCAGATAGGTGGAGATCGCCAGGTCCATGTCCAACAGGGCGCGCTGGCTCAGTTCGGCGACGGCCTCGCCGGTCGTGCGGTCGTGGGCGGCGCCGGCGAGGGGCTTGCGCGGGCGGGTCGCCACCGCCTTGATCAGTTCGGCCAGCAGCACGCCGTAGCCGCCGATATACCAGCGCGGTTCCAGCCCGATCCGGGCGTGGGCGCGGCCGATGGCGGTGACGGCGCGGCCGTAGTCATCATCGACCCGACCCTCGATGATGGCGTCCCAATGACCCACCTGAGCGGATTTGGCCCGGTTGATATGGGCTTCGTCGCGGAAGAAACGCCGCGTCTCGGGGGTGGCGCGGATGCGGTCGTAGAAGGCGTCGAGGGCGCCCGGCGCTGCGGCTCGCAGAATGTCCTGCATGGCGCGATAGGCTGGCGTGGGCTGCGACAGGCCGGCGAAGGTCGTGCGTTGCTGAATCTGGACTTCGGACATCGGCTTGTACTCTCACGAACTGGCCGGACGCCCCCGTCACGGCGATACCCCTGTAGCCAGTAAGGCTTTTGCAGCCGTTAACGCAGAGCTTGGGTTTTGGCGGATCGTATAAGGATATCTTTATGCGATCATTGCCCCGAAGCGCCGCTCAGGCTATGAGGCGCCAAATCCATCCTTCGGCCGGGAGCCCAAGCCATGACCGACTACATCGTTCGCGACATCACCCTGGCCGATTGGGGCAACAAGGAAATCGAGATCGCGGAAACCGAAATGCCGGGCCTGATGTCCCTGCGCGACGAGTTTGGCGCCAGCCAGCCGCTGAAGGGCGCCCGCATCGCCGGCAGCCTGCACATGACCATCCAGACGGCGGTCCTGATCCAGACGCTGGAAGCCCTGGGCGCCGAAGTGCGCTGGGCCTCGTGCAACATCTTCTCGACCCAGGACCACGCCGCCGCCGCCATCGCCGCCAACGGCACGCCGGTGTTCGCCACCAAGGGCGAGACGCTGGAAGAATACTGGGACTACGCCCACAAGATCTTCGAATGGGCCGACGGCGGCTATCCGAACCTGATCCTGGACGACGGCGGCGACGCCACCCTGCTGTGCGTCCTCGGTCCGAAGGCCGAGAAGGACATCTCGGTTCTGGCCAATCCCCAGAACGAAGAGGAAGAGGCCCTCTTCAAGGTCATGAAGCGCTATCTGGCCGAGAAGCCCGGCTTCTACTCGGCCATCCGCGACGCCATCGGCGGCGTGTCGGAAGAGACGACCACGGGCGTGCACCGCCTGTATCAGATGGCCGAAAAGGGCGAGCTGCCCTTCCCCGCCATCAACGTCAACGACAGCGTCACCAAGTCCAAGTTCGACAACCTGTACGGCTGCCGGGAATCGCTGGTCGACGCCATCCGTCGCGGCACCGACGTCATGCTGTCGGGCAAGGTCGCGGTGGTCTGCGGCTACGGCGACGTGGGCAAGGGCTCGGCCGCCTCGCTGCGTCAGGGCGGCGCCCGCGTGATCGTGACCGAGATCGACCCGATCTGCGCCCTGCAGGCCGCGATGGAAGGCTATGAGGTCCAGACGCTGGACGACACCGCCGGCCGCGCCGACATCTATGTGACGACGACCGGCAACAAGGACGTCATCACCGTCGACCACATGCGGCAGATGAAGAACAACGCCATCGTCTGCAACATCGGCCACTTCGACTCGGAGATTCAGGTTGCCGGTCTGAAGAACTTCAAGTGGGACGAGATCAAGCCGCAGGTCCACCACGTCGAGTTCCCGGACGGCAAGAAGATCATCCTGCTGTCGGAAGGCCGCCTGGTGAACCTGGGCAACGCCACGGGCCACCCGTCCTTCGTGATGTCGGCGTCCTTCACCAACCAGACGCTGGCCCAGATCGAACTGTGGACCAACGCCGACAAGTACGAGAACAAGGTCTACACCCTGCCCAAGCACCTGGACGAGAAGGTCGCCATGCTGCACCTGGCCAAGCTGGGCGCCAAGCTGACCGTCCTGACCAAGGACCAGGCCGACTACATCAACGTGCCGGTCGAAGGCCCGTTCAAGGCGGATCACTACCGTTACTAAGCTCTCCCCGAGGCTGGAACCGCGAGGTTCCAAGTGACGAGGGCGTCTTCGGACGCCCTCGTCGACGTCCTTGTGGTCGGGGCCGGCGCGGCCGGGATGATGGCGGCCATCGAGGCCGGGCGACGCGGGCGGCGGGTCAGGGTCGTGGACCATGCCGATCGGCCGGGCGAGAAGATCCGCATCTCGGGCGGCGGACGCTGCAACTTCACCAATCTGGGCTGCGGACCGGCGAACTTCCTGGGCGAGAACCCACGGTTCGCGACCTCGGCCCTGCGCCGCTACACCCAGCACGACTTCGTCAAGCGCATCGATAGGGCCGGGATCGCCTGGCACGAGAAGACCCAAAACGGGCGCTCTCTGGGCCAGCTGTTCTGCGACGACAGCGCCAAGCAGATCGTCCGTATGCTGACCGACGACATGGCGGCGGCCGGCGTGACCCTGAGCCTGAAGACCGGCGTGACGCGGATCGAACGATCCGGCGACGGCTTTACGGCGATACTGTCGGACGGATCACAGGTCACGGCGGCGTCGCTGGTCGTGGCGACCGGCGGCAAATCGATCCCCAAGATGGGGGCGACCGGCTGGGCCTATGAGGTCGCGCGCCAGTTCGACATTCGCGTCACCGAGACCCGACCGGCGCTGGTCCCGCTGACGTTCGAGGCGGGACTGCTGGAGACGCTGACACCGCTGGCGGGGGTGGCGGTGGAGGCGCGCGTGTCTTCGGCTCCGACGGACAAGGCGCGCAAGGCCAGCTTTGATGAGGCGATGCTGTTCACCCACCGCGGTCTGTCGGGTCCGGCCATTCTGCAAATCAGCTCCTACTGGCGCGAGGGCGAGGCGGTGGTGGCCTCGATGGCGCCAGGCCACGACGTCTTCGAGGAGTTGAAGGCGGCCAAGGCGTTGAACGGCAGACAGGCCGTGCATACGGCGCTGGGCCATATCGTACCGCGGCGTTTAGCCGAGAGCCTGTGCCAGCGCGAAGGGGTGTCGGGCAATCTGGCGGACCTGTCGGACAAGGTGCTGCGGCGGCTGGATCAGGCGGTCAACGCCTGGGCGGTCAAGCCCGTGGGGTCTGAGGGTTACAGAACCGCCGAGGTGACGCTGGGCGGGGTGGATACGGCCGCGCTGGACCAGCAGACGATGCAGGCCAAAACGGTCCCGGGTCTGTATTTCATCGGCGAGGCGGTGGACGTGACCGGCTGGCTGGGCGGCTATAATTTCCAGTGGGCCTGGTCGTCGAGCTGGGCCGCTGGGCAGGTCTGCTAGAATTTGAGTGCAATCTGTGCACTTTGGTCGGCGGGTCCGCTGACAAAAACACCGTCTAATTCGTCTAATCTGTCTATTTCGGCGCGCGTTCTGGCGGCGCGCGAGGATGTCAAAGACCGGGGCTCGATTCTAACACGGTTCAGGACCATGACAGGCGAAGGGTCGTTGGTCGTTCGTAAGCCGTGGTAAAATCTCGCGATCGTCGTCGCTGATAGGATGGCAGGGACGGCCGACGCCCCCCTGCGGCCCCGCGACGCATGGCGGCGGGCGGCGACGGCGCCTAGCTTGAAGGGGCGGAACGGGCCCCTCTGGCGTTCTCGCGGTCTGGCGTCCCCCTTCCTTGCGCCGGATCGTGCGACGCGATGTCGGACCGCACGGGCGTGTCGATGCGGCGAAGCTTTCCCCTCCTGGCCTGTCGCATCGACCGCCCATTCTTTTTCGATCGGAGCCCGACATGCCTCTTCTGATGTGCCCCAACGACAACGCCGCCATGCAGACGCTGGAGCGCAATGGCGTCCAGTTCGACATGTGCCCCGACTGCCGGGGCGTCTGGCTGGATCGCGGCGAGCTGGAAAAGCTGATGGCCGCCGCCGTCGAGGAGGGCCGCGCCACAGCCCCGGTCGCGCCCGCCCCGCAGGCCTATGCGCCGCCGCCGCAGCCCTATGCACAGCCCCAGTCCCAACCGTGGGGCGGCGGGGCGTCACAGCCGTATCGCGGCGACGATCGAGGCTACCGGAGCGACAAATATCGCGACGACCGGCATCGCGACGACGACTATCGCTACAAGAAAAAGAAGCGCGACAGCATCTTCGACATCTTCGACTGAGGTCGGTTAGGCCGCCAGCCCGGCCTGCTGCATCAGTCCCTTGATCGCCGTGACGCCTTCCGGCGCCGCCGCCAGGGCCGTGCGGACATCGGGCGAACGCAGCAGTTTGATGGCTTCGGCGCGGGCGCGGTCGGCGACAGGCCCCAAGGGGCCGGCTTCGCCGGTGGCCAGTTTGAGAAGGGCCGTCAGCTTCTGGGGCGCCGTCACCTGGGCGCGGATGATCTGGGCGACCAGTTTGGCGTCGGCTTCCAGATTGCCGCCGACGGCGCCGATGGCCTCGATGATCTGATGTTCATCGTGCTCGCCCAGTTTGGCGGATTGGACCGAGCGCTGCAGGCGCGCCAGCGTCGCCAGCTTGTGCGAGGCGCTGGGACCGCCGGGGACGGACTGGCGGATTTCGGTTTCGAAACGCAGCGAGCCGATGCAGGCGCTGAGCCAGCGGGCGGCGGCGCGCTTGTTGGCGCCGCCCGTCACGTTTTCGCACAACCGCGTCAGATGCTCGGCCTCGGCCAGCACCGTCTCGCAGGGATTGACGTAGGCGCCGACGAAATCGGCCGTGACCAGGCTCTTGGAGCGTTCGATGAAGGCGGTCTGGACCTCTTCCAGCGTCAGCAGGCGCCCCGCCGAGGCGGTCAGGGCCATGGCGAGAAGGCGCAGGATGTCGATCTCGCCTGCGGGGTCGGCGGGGCGCAGCCGACGCGGGCTGGTCAGCTCCAGCGTGACGAGCCGCGCCAGCGAGGCGCCGAGCAGCGGGAAGTCGCCGGACGCCAGATGCAGCCCCAGGCGGGCGGCCGGCCCCTCCACCTGCGGCATCATCAGCGCCAGACGCGGGTCCATGCGTAAAAGCGTATCCATCTCGGCCGGCGCGACCATGCGGACGATGGCCGCCAGATTGGCGCCCTGGTCCAGCGACGGTCCGAGCACTTCGGTCAGATTGGTTCGCACCGCCAGCATTTCGGCGGCGATCTGCTCGACCGCCACCACGACGAGGGCGCGCGGCGGGCCCTCGGCGGGCGCTGCGTCCATCAGGTCCATCAGGGCGCCCAGCCGCGTGCGGGCGCCGCGCAGATCCTTCAGCGCGCCGGCGACGACGCCGCCCATGACGAAGGCGCGATCCGGCGCGCCAGCCAGCCGATGGGCCAGATCGGCGATGGAGCGGTCCTCCAGCGATGGAAAGGCGCTGTCGCGCCCGGCCTTGCGCAGCCGCGCCATCGCCTGCTCGACCAGCTTTTGATAGTGGCGCACGACCCCGTGCACGTCCTGGCCCGTGGCCTGGCTTTCGGGGACCGCGACCTTCTGGATGGCGTGCTGAAGTTCGACCCCGGCCGCCTCCAGCCGTTCGGCGACATCGGGCCGGTGCAGCAGTTCGAAGGCGGTCACGCCCTCGCGTTTCAGCCAGTCCTCCAGCACCCGGCCAATCAGGGCGCGGGCGTGGGGCGAATAGAGTTCGGCCGGACTGCTGCAGGCCGGCGGCGTGGCCGGGTCGGCGACCTTCTTCTTACGCTCCTCCGGCGCGCCGAGCGTCAGGATGGTCAGGGAGCTGAACTCCATCGTCTCGGGGTCCAGCGTCTCCTTGGTCACGCGCGAGGCGATGGCGAGACGGTCCCGAAGCTGCTCCTCGGCGGTCTCGATGGCGTGTTTGCGGTCTTCGGTCGCGATCAGCAGCGTCCAAGACGACGGGGCGCTCTTGCGGACATAGACTTCGTAATGGATCGGACCCGCCATGGGCCGATCCTGCATCCCAAGCCTTTAAGGCGAGGTTTTCACGCCGGAATGTTTCTGGGCGCGCCGGATCAACGGTGCGCGCGCGTTGAAACGAGGCGGCGCCGTGACCATCTGGCTGTCACCGAACCGCTTTCGGGTTGCAAGCGATTTTCATTCGACCCGAAACGCTCTAGCCCTAATGTGACCGAGATCGAACGGTTACGCTTGCTGTGCGTTCTCGCTCGCGGGAACGTAAAGTTCAGGAGAAGACAACCTTGGCCAACATCACTCTGGTCGATGACGACGAGAACATCGTGGCGTCCGTTTCGCTGGCGCTGGAAAGCCATGGCCACAAGATCACCGCCTATCATGACGGGGCCTCGGGTCTGGCCGCGCTGGAATCCTCGCCGCCCGATCTGGCGATCCTGGACGTGAAGATGCCGCGCATGGACGGGATGGAGGTGTTGCGTCGCCTGCGCCAGACCTCGCAGATTCCGGTCATCATGCTGACGTCCAAGGACGAGGAGATCGACGAAATCCTGGGCTTCAACCTGGGCGCCGACGACTATATCCACAAACCCTTCAGCCAGCGTCTGCTGATCGAACGGGTGAAGGCGCTTCTGCGCCGCACGGGCGCCGACGGCGGCGAGCCTGAAGCCGCGGCCGAGGTGTCGGGCCGGGCGATCAAGCGCGGCAAGCTGTCGATGGACCCGGCGCGCCACGAGTCGACCTGGGACGGCAAGCCCGTCAAGCTGACGGTCACCGAGTTCCTGCTGTTGCAGGCCCTGGCCCAGCGTCCCGGCTTCGTGAAGAGCCGCGACAACCTGATGGACGCCGCCTACGACGACCAGGTCTATGTCGACGACCGCACCATCGACAGCCACGTAAAGCGGATGCGCAAGAAGTTCCGCGCCGTGGACAATGAGTTCGACGCGATCGAGACCCTGTATGGCGTCGGCTACCGCTACCGCGAGAGCTGAACCGGGCGGGCGCGAGCCCGGCGAGGAGCCCCAGCGCCGGCCGTTGTTCCGCTTCGGCGGGTCGCGGCTGGGCGGCTTCATCTTGGTGCTCAATCTGCTCAGCCTGCTGATCCTGTTCGGCGGGGCGTTGGCGATCAACGAATGGCGTCCCGGCCTGATCGAGGCGCGTCAGGAATCGCTGACGGTCCAGGCCGAGCTGCTGGCCAATGTGTTGCGAGAAGAAGGCGTGACGCGAGGTGAGCCGACGCCCGAACTGGACCCCATCCGTGCATCGATCTGGCTGACCGATCGCTTCATTCCGGCGGGCCAGCGGGTGCGGCTGTATGATGTGAACGGCCTGTTGCTGGTCGACAGCTATCAGGTGACGGAAGCCATCGGCGGGCGGCCCCTGCCCGACGCGCAGCCGGCTGGAACGGCGACCGAGGACGCCGACAAGGCCAATCTGCTGTCAGAGCGCCGCGTCGCGCGCGCCGACAGCGAACTGGCGGCCGAGGTGGCGGCCGCGCTGGACGGCTCGCCCCAATCGACCCTGCGCCGCAACGAATCCGGCGACCGCGTCGTCTCCGTCTCCATCCCCGTGCGCCATGTGCGTCAGGTGCTGGGCGTGCTGACCGTCGAATCCGGGGACGTGGACGAAATCCTGGGCGCCCAGCGGCAGGCGCTGTTCCCGTTCGCCCTGGTGGCGCTGGGGGTCAATCTCTTGGGATCGCTGCTGCTGCATCTGTTCGTGGCGCGGCCGATCATGCGGCTGTCGGCGGCGGCGGATCAGGTCAAGCTGCAACGCGCCCGGGCCATCTCCTTGCCGGACCTCGAGGATCGCAAGGACGAGATCGGCGATCTGGCGCGGTCCTTGGAGTCCATGACCGACACCCTGTCGACGCGGATGGACGCCATCGAACGGTTCGCGGCCGATGTGTCGCACGAGATCAAGAACCCCCTGACCTCGATCCGTTCGGCGCTGGAGACCCTGCCGCTGGTCAAGACCGATGCGCACCGTGAGAAGCTGACGGCGTTGTTGCAGCAGGACGTGCGTCGGCTGGACCGGCTGATCACCGACATCTCCAACGCCTCGCGGCTGGATGCGGAGTTGTCGCGGGATCGTCCGCGGCCGGTCGATCTGAACCGGCTGCTGGTCGATATCGTCGGCGTCTATGAGACGACCGCCAAGCCCGGCGACATTCCGGTCGTGCTCACGGCGCCCGAACAGGCCTTGCGGGTCATGGGGCGCGATGGGCCGCTGGGGCAGGTCTTCCGCAACCTGATCGACAACGCCCGCTCGTTCAGCCCCCCAGGCGGCGTGGTGCGGGTGACGCTGGAGGACATCGGGGACGACCTGCCGATCCGGGTCCGGGTCGAGGACCAGGGGCCGGGCATTCCGGCCGAGAATCTGGAGACGGTGTTCGAGCGGTTCTACACCTCGCGGCCCAAAGGCGCGGTGTTCGGCTCCAACTCGGGCCTGGGCCTATCCATCGTGCGTCAGATCGTCGAGGCGCATGGCGGTCGCGTCCACGCCGAAAACAAGTCCGAAGGCGGGGCGCGGTTCGAGATCGTCTTCCCGTCGGTCGGCCGCTGGTCGTGATCCCGGGCCAGCCGATCCACGCCACCACCGTCGCGGTGCGCCGGCGCGGGGCCTGGCAGGGGGTGATGATCCTGGGACCGTCGGGCGCGGGCAAGAGCGATCTGGCGCTGCGGCTGATCGGGCGCGGCTGGCGACTGGTCAGCGACGACTACACCCAGGTCTGGGCCTCCGACGGGACCGTTCATGCGTCGGCGCCGACCTCCATCGCCGGTCGGATCGAGGTGCGCGGCCTCGGAATCGTGGCCGCCAGAACACGCCCGGTCTGTCGCGTGGCGCTGGCCGTGGCCTGTGTGGCGGAAGGGGTTGAACGGCTTCCGGAGCCGCAGACACGGGCTTTCGCGGGGGTCGATCTGCCCCTGCTGGCGCTGGATCCCCGACCGGCTTCGGCCGTCGATGTGGTCGCAGCGGCGTTGGGGACGCTTTGAAACCCCGAAAGACGGGTCTATGACACGCCCCTTGCGGTCCATAGAGGGCGGCGTCCGGCCTCCCTTGCCGGGCGGGGGAATGCCTGGGACGGTTCGGGGCGGGATGCGAGTGAAGTCCTCATGATCGGTCTGGTGATCGTCACCCACGGCGGGTTGGCGTCCGAGTTTCTCTCCGCCATGGAGCATGTGGTCGGCCCGCAGCGCGGGGTCGCGGCCATCTGCATTGGGCCCGACGACGATATGGAGCGTCGGCGTCGCGACATCGTGGACGCGGCCGCGGCCGTGGACGATGGCGAAGGGGTCATCCTGCTGACCGACATGTTCGGCGGCACGCCGTCGAACCTGGCCATCTCGGTGATGGAACAGACGCGCGCCGAGGTCATCGCAGGCCTGAACCTGCCCATGCTGATCAAACTGGCCAGCGTGCGTGGGCGCGAAACGCTGGAATCCTGCGTCGCCCATGCACAGGACGCGGGCCGCAAATACATCTCCGTCGCGTCCTGGGTGCTCGCAGGCGAAAAATGACCGTCACCGCGACCCTGAACATCTGCAATACGCGCGGCCTGCACGCCCGCGCCTCGGCCAAGTTCGTCAAACTGGCCTCCAGCTTCGAAAGCGAGATCCATGTCACCCGAGACGGCGTGACGGTGGACGCCCGCTCGATCATGGGCCTGCTGATGCTGGGCGCCGGCATCGGCTGCAGCATCGACGTCTCCGCCGAAGGCCCTGACGCGGAAGAGGCGATGGAAGCCCTTACCGACCTTGTTGGGCGCAAGTTCGACGAGGATCAGTAGGCGGCGATCATCACCCTCGGATTTGATCCGATGGCGGAGGCTTCAGCGGTGTGGCACCCGACTCAAATGAGGCGATTGACCAAGTCAGTGACGGATTATCATCGCCGACCGAAGCCGCACGGTTTCGACGCGCTCGTCACCAGTTAGGGTCACGATCCAAGACCTGGCGCCGGGTCCCGAGGTGTCGAACTCGACCTCGGCGGCGTTCCAGTTCTTCGGCGCGTCCGTCTGCACGAAGAGCCTCGGCCCCGGCGGCGTCGAAGCGTTACGCGGCGGCAACGGACGGCTTGGCTGAACTCGCAACAGCTTATCCAAGGGCAGCTCCGCCAAGGCCCGCCTTGGATCGTTGCAGGCCGTGGCCGACTCCTGCGGATCACACTCTAGGGCGAACGGCAGATCAGCTGTCCCAGCCGCCAGCCGCATCGTCTCTGTCAGCCGGTCGAGCGCCGCCAACTGGTTGTCCACCTGGCCCTGAGACGCGCCAATATAGCCGGTCAACTCGGCGCACCGCGCCTCTGTCGCCGGCTCGGGATAGGACGGTCCATACTGCACTCCCGAGCCCAGGTCGCTTACTGTCAACACGGTTTCAGGATCGTCCGGATTTCCGGGCGCGGTTGGATTGCCGGCCGAGACCAAATGAACCCGCCGCGCGCAGATTCCGTCTCGCTCAGGCAGAGACTTTTCCCAGAATAGCGCCTGGTACATCTGCCCGGGCGCCCAGTAGCGGCGCACCCAGCCGCCGGTGATCTGCTCCGACGTCTCAGGCGGCAACATCTTCGGAGCCAGCACCATAGGATCGGCTTGTTTGACCTCCGCCAGCTGCAGTGTTCGCTCGGGTCGTTGCACGGCGAGGGCCATCGCAAAAAGGAGTTCCATCATGGCGCACACCGTCGTGAGTTTCCGTCAGTATAGCTTCAATCGGTCGACTGACCACTGACGCCTTTGCCGGGGATGATGACGACAAGCTGCACACCCGAGCTCGACTTCCGGCCTCAAATCGAAGCTGCAAGGCGATGCCGGCCTGCACGAACCGCGCTCGCGGATGGAAGGAGACGGCGTCTAAAGCCCCAGCGCCCGGCGGATGTCGCGCCAGTCGACGTATTTGAAGTTCTGTGTGCCCACGTCGTTGACGTCGTCCTGGATAACGACAAGGCCGCCGGGGAAGGGGCCGACTTGACCGCTGGCGGCCGCCAGGCCGTCGGTGCCGGTGACGCCGTCGACCGCGCCGTCCACGATCTTGAAGCGGCCCTTGTATTCGGGCGCCGGGCCGTCGATGCGCCAGACGGGGAAGGTGGAGTCGCCCTGGCTGGAGGCGATCAAGTAGCGGCCCGAGGCGTCGGCGATCGTCGTCAGGCCTTCGGCGTCGGCGACCAGGATGTCCTTGGCGATGGGTTGGATCAGGGTGCGGGCCGCGCCCGAGGCCGGGTTCAGGCCGTAGCGCCACAGGCCGACGTTCTCCTCGTTGATATAGAGGGCGTCGGCAGCTTCGTCGGCGGCGCAGCCTTCGGAGATGGTTCCGATCTCGGCGGTGCGGACCAGACGCGCCGTGGGCTGGCCGGCGGCGTCCACGCCCAGGACGAACTGGCGCAGCTCGCCCTCGTGTCCGACCAGGATGGCGTGAACCTCGGCCCCGCGACGCGCAAAGCAGAAGCCGTAGGGTTCGACCACGTCGGTGGCGACCGCGCCCCAATAGCGCACGCCGTTCTGGCCGGTACCGGCCGGGTCGAAGGTGTAGAGGGAGATGCCGGTCTTGCCCGGCGTGCGGTCGCTGGCGCCCAGCACCACCTGCGGACGGCCGCCGACCGACAGGCCCTCGACCACATCGACATTGTTCAGCAGACCCTCGGGCAGGAATTGCAGGATCTGGCCGTCGAAGCCGTAGATGTAGAGGCCGGACTTCTTGTCCGTGCCGGCGACGAAGCCGGGCGTGGATTGGCCCATGATCGTGACCGGGTTCGCTGAGGCCCAGACGGCGGGATCGTCGGCCGCGTCCAGACCGGCCGTGCCGACCGACGGGGTTTCCAGCGCGGCCATGACGGGGGCGCCCGGACCGACCAGGCCCGCGCCCTCGCCCTGGTAATCGACCGCGTGCGTGGCGCAGGCGGCGAGCAGGGCCAGGGCGGCGCAGGCGCTCAGCGAGCGGGCGAGGGAAGGGCGCATGTCGGTCTCCGGACGATCTGGAGGCGTCCCTGTCGGCAAGCCGTCTGCGCGTCAACGGCGCGGGCGTGACGGTTCGGCGTCGGTTTGATGACTGATGGTCCGTCAAGGGATCAAGCGTCGCCGTTCCGTCGGAAAACCGCGAACGAGGCGTCGTGGAATCGTCGCGGTCGCGTCGCCGCCAAAGGTTAAGCGGCCCCTCCATCGGCTGAAGCGAAACGTCGCTCGCCGAAGGGGACCTGACATGAAACTGAACCTGCTGATGGGCGCCGCGATCGCGCCGATGATCCTGGCGCCGCTGGCCATGCCCGCCCATGCTGATGTCGACGCCGTGGCCTCGGTCTCAACTGCGGTCGCCGGCGACGTGATCTACGGCCGGGTGACCAACGCCGCCGGCGCGCCCCTGCCGGGCGCCGAGGTTCTGGTGCGCGGGACGGGCCAGCGGGCCGTGACCAACACCCAGGGCGAGTTCACCCTGCCGACCGCCAGCGGCTCCATGGTGCTGGAGGTCAACTATCTGGGCCTGCCCTCGACCAGCCAGACGGTCGTCACGACGCCGGGTGAAGACGCCAATGTCGCCATCGTCCTGGGCGCGCAATCCGCCACGGACGTGGCCGACGTGATCGTGACCGGCGTCATCACCGACGGCGTGGCTCGCTCGCTGAACCAGCAGAAGAACGCCGACGGCACGGTCAACGTCCTGTCGGCCGACGCCATCGGCCGCTACCCCGACCCCAACGTGGCGGAATCGCTGCAACGCGTTCAGGGCATCGCCATCCAGCGCGACCAGGGCGAAGGCCGCTACATCAATGTGCGCGGCGCGCCTGCCGCCTTCACCGCCGTGTCGGTGGACGGGGTGCAGGTTCCCGCGGTCGATCCCGGCACCCGTGCGGTCGATCTGGACACCCTGCCCAGCGACATCGTCGCGAACATCGAAGTCTCCAAGACGCTGCTGCCCAGCCAGGAAGCCGATTCCATCGCCGGCGCCGTCAACATCAAGACCCGTTCCCCGTTTGACCGTCGTCGCCTGGCCATCAGCGGCTATGCTGGTGGGAGCTATAACGACTATGGCGGCGAGGACGTGCGCGCCGGCGCCACCGCGTCCAACGTCTTCGCAAACGAGACGTTCGGCGCCCTGCTGTCCGTCAGCTATTCCGAAACCAACCGCCGGCCCGACAACGTCGAGAACGCCTGGGTGAAGGAAGAGCAGAACGGCGCCGATGTCTTCGTGCTCGAAGAGACCCTGTTCAAGGACTACGAGACCAAGCGCACCCGCCAGGCCGTGACCGGCGCTCTGGAATGGCGGCCTGCCGATGATGTCCGCGCCTATCTGCGGGGGTCGTTCGCCCAGTTCGAGGACGACGAATACCGAAACACGCTGGGGCTGATCTATTCGGACGGCACGCTGCAGCCGGGTGCGACCAATACGACGGCGACCTACACCGGTGCGCGCATCACCCGCCAGCTGCGCCACCGCACGCAGAAGAACGACATCACCACCCTCGTCGCGGGCGGCGAGAAGACGTTTGCAAACGGCGCGGTCTGGGACGCCAGCCTGTCATGGGCCGACAGCGAGCAATCCTATCCGAACCGCAACGAGCTGCTGTACCGTTCCAGCGGCACGACGCTGAGCTACGACACCGGCGATCACTATAGTCCGACCTATTCGGTGTTCAGCGATCCGACCGGCTTCTATCGTGACCCGACACGGTTCAGCTTCCGCGAGAACGCCTTCCGCGAGAATACGACCAAGCAGGAAGACGTCGCCTTCAAGACCAACTTCGAGCTGCCCAGCCAGTTCGGCGGCCGTGACGTGACCTGGAAGTTCGGCGCCAAGTTCAACACCCGCGAGATCAACGCCGACGAGCAGCGCTATCGCAACCGCGCCGCCGCCGCGAGCCCTGGCACGCTGGCTTCGATGCTAAGCGACCGTCAGTCGCGCAACTATGACTACGACCTCGGCTTCAAGTTCGACGCTGGAAAGGCCGACGACTATTTCGCGCGGGTGCGCGCCGCCTCGCCCATTCGGTTGCCGGATTCGATCGCGGCCGATTACAGCGCCCAGGAAGACATTCTGGCGGGCTATGCCCAGGCGCGCTTCGACATCGGCGCGACGAACGTCATCGTCGGCCTTCGTGTGGAAAACACCAGGTTCGACGGTGAAGCGGCGGCCCTGATCGACAACGACGGCAGCGCTCCGTTCCAGATGGCCAAGGTCAGCCGGGACGACACCGAGTTCTTCCCGAACCTGACGGTGCGCCACGCCTTTTCGGACAATCTGATCGGCCGTTTCGCCCTGACGCGCTCGATCTCGCGTCCGGAGTTCAGCGAGATCGTGCCGCGTCGCATCGAGGAAACCGATGGGTCCGACATCTCCTACGAGATCGGCAACCCGGATCTGCAGCCGGCCCTGTCGAACAATATCGACCTGGGCCTGGAATATTACTTCGCCTCGCTGGGCGTGGTGTCGGCGAACGCCTTCTACAAGGACCTGACCGACTATCGCTACACCCTGAAATACAGCGAGCAGGTGACCATCGACGGCACGGTCTACGACGCCGACTTCGAGACCCCGATCAATGCGCCCGAGGGCCATCTGGCGGGCCTGGAGCTGAACCTGCAGCGCAAGTTCGATTTCCTGCCGGGCCTGCTGTCGGGCTTCGGCGTCTTCGCCAACTACACCTGGACCGACGCCGAGATCAAAACAGCCCAATCCTACGGCGGTCGCGACACCTTCGCCCTGCCGGGCCAGTCGGACACGAACTACAACGCCGCCCTCTTCTACGAAATGGCCGGGTTCAGCGCGCGCCTGTCCTACACCAAGCGCGGGGACTATCTGGAAGAGATCAATGCCGACGACGCCGATCTGGACCTCTATGTCGAAGGGCGCGAGCAGCTGGACTTCACCGCCAGCTATGACTTCGGCAATGGGGTGGAGGTGTTCGGCGAGGCCAAGAACCTGACCGACAGCGCGGGCGTGCGCTACTACGGCGTCAAGGAGCGGACCTACGAGTACGAGAAGTTCGGCTACAACGTCTTCCTGGGCGTACGCTTCAAGCTCTGAGCGCGCCGGTCAGACATGATCGAAGGGGCCGGGCGGCGACGCACGGCCCTTTTTCGTCGTCTGACCCTCTGCAATTGGTCGAAACGCGGCCCCATATGGGGTCCAGCGGTTGACCCGTGCGGGGTCGGCGCTAGTGTCCGCGCGCCTTTCCCCGCGCGCCAGAAGACCAGAGGATACCATGGCCGAAGCCACCGCCGCCTACGACGTCGTCATCATCGGCGGAGGCCCTGGCGGCTATAACGCCGCGATCCGGGCGGGCCAGCTGGGCCTGAAGGTCGCCTGCGTGGAGATGCGTTCGACGCTCGGCGGCACCTGCCTGAACGTCGGCTGCATGCCATCCAAGGCCCTGCTGCATGCGTCGGAACTGTGGAACGCCGCCAATACCGAGTTCGCCAAGATCGGCATCGAGGTCCAGCCCAAGCTGCACCTGGACCAGATGCACAAGGCCAAGGACGACAGCGTCACCGCCCTGACCAAGGGGATCGAGTTCCTGTTCAAGAAGAACAAGGCCGACTGGATCAAGGGCAAGGGCAAGATCGTCGGCAAGGGCAAGGTGGAAGTCACCGCCGCCGACGGCTCGGTCCAGACGCTGGACGCCAAGAACATCGTCATCGCCACCGGCTCGGAGCCGACCCCGCTGCCGGGCGTCGCCTTCGAAGACGGCAAGGTCATCGATTCCACCGGCGCCCTGTCGCTGCCGGCCGTGCCAAAGAAGCTGATCGTGGTCGGCGCCGGCATCATCGGCCTGGAGCTGGGTTCGGTCTGGCGCCGTCTGGGCGCCGAGGTGACGGTGGTCGAGTTCCTGGACCGGATCACGCCCGGCATGGACACCGAGGTCGCCACCGCCTTCCAGCGCACCCTGACCAAACAGGGCATGAGCTTCAAACTGGGCGCCAAGGTCACGGCCGCCAAGTCGGGCAAGGACGGGGTCGAACTGACCGTCGAGCCGTCGGCCGGCGGCGTCGCCGAGACGATCAAGGGCGACGTGGTGCTGGTCGCGATCGGCCGTCGTCCGTACACGGATGGTCTGGGCCTGGAGAGCGTCGGCGTGACGCCGGACAAGCGCGGCTTCATCGACCATGATCACTTCAAGGTCGCGGACGGCGTCTGGGTGATCGGCGACGTGACCCATGGTCCGATGCTGGCCCACAAGGCGGAAGAAGACGCGGTCGCCGTGATCGACACCATCGCCGGCAAATACGGCCACGTCGACTATGCGCTGGTGCCCAGCGTCGTCTACACCTTCCCCGAAGTGGCCTGGGTCGGTCAGACCGAGGACCAGCTGAAGGCGGCCGGCGTTCAGTACAAGAAGGGCAAATTCCCCTTCACCGCCAACAGCCGCGCCAAGATCAATCACGAGACCGATGGCTTCGTGAAGGTTTTGGCCGACGCCGCGACCGACAAGGTGCTGGGCGTCCACATCATGGGCCCGCAAGCCGGCGAAATGATCCACGAGGCCGCCATCACCATGAGCTTCGGCGGCGCGTCGGAAGACATCGCCCGCACCTGCCACGCCCACCCGACCCGTTCGGAAGCTGTCCGTCAGGCGGCCATGGATGTCGAAGGCTGGATGATGCAGGCCTGATCCTAAGCCGCGTCGAAAGACGCGGGCTTTCAGGACAAGAAAAAGGCCCGGTCGCGTCGCAGCGGCCGGGCCTTTTGTCGTTCAGCGGGAAAGGCCTCAGGCGGCCCAGGCGGTCTCGCGGCCATGCGATTGGCGACCCGCCTCGATGCGGAAGCGCGACACCAGTTCGGCCAACGTCTCGGCCTCGTGGCTGAGGGCCTGGTTGGCGGCGGTGGTCTGTTCGACCATGGCGGCGTTCTGCTGGGTCGTCTGGTCCATCTGGTTCACGGCGACATTGACCTCGGCCAGCCCCACGGCCTGTTCGCGAGCCGACGCGGCGATCTCGCCGGCCAGAAGGTTGATCTCCGCCACCTGGCCGATCAGGGCGGTCAGGGCGCCGCCGGTCTGGGCCACCAGACGGGCGCCGTCGCCGACGCTGGCGCTGGAGGCGGCGATCAGGGCCTTGATCTCGCGCGCGGCCTCTGCCGAACGCTGGGCCAGGGCGCGAACCTCGGAGGCGACGATGGCGAAGCCGCGACCCGCCTCGCCCGCGCGCGCCGCCTCGACCCCGGCGTTCAAGGCCAGAAGGTTGGTCTGGAAGGCGATCTCGTCGATCACGCCGATGATCTCGCCGATCCGGCCCGAGGTGCTTTCGATCTGGGCCATGGCGGCGGTGGTGTCGGCGATGATCCGCTCGCGGTCCTCGGCGCCGTCACGGGCCTTGGCGGTGATGCCGGCGGCGGACTGGGCGCCCTCGGCCGTCTTTTTCACCGTGACGGTGATCTGATCCAGCGCGGCGGCGGTCTCTTCCAGGGCGGCGGCCTGCTGTTCGGTGCGACGCGACAGGTCGTTGGTCGCAGTGGTGACCTCGGTCGTGCCGGAACGCATGGCGCCGACCAGTTCGATGATCTCGCTCATCGTGGCCGTCAGGGTGTCGGCGGCGGCGTTGTAGTCGTCCTTCAGCTTCCTGCTGCGCTCGGCGAAGGGCGTGGTGATGCGGTAGGTCAGGTCGCCGTTGGCCAGGGCCGCCAAGCCGTCGCCGAGGGCCTGAACCACGACGGCGTCTTCGGCGGCGAGCCGTTTACGGTCGGCCTCGCCGGCGATGCGGGTGGCGCGCGCGGTCTCGCGCATGGTTTCGGCCTCGGTCTCGATTTCCTTCTGTCGCACGGCGGCGTCGCGGAAGGCGATGACGGCGCGCGAGATCTGGCCGATGTCGTCGCCGCGCGAAATCCAGGGGGCGTCGAAGTCGGTGCGGCCCTGACGCAGGGCCTCCATCCGGTCGCACAGCCCCTTCAACGGCGAGAACATACGGCGCGACACATACAAGCAGGCGCCGACCGTCAGCAGGGCCACGACCAGGCCGCAGACGAACAGGGCGAGCATCATCTGGTTCACCGAGGCCATGAAGTCGGCCTTGGGGATGCCGACGTAGAGCACGCCGATGGTCTCGCCAGCGGCGGTCTTGATCGGGTCGTAGGCGACGAAATAGGGCTTGCCCAGGATGTCCGCCTGGCCGCGGTAGGGTTTGCCGTTCTTCAGCACGGCGTCGAAGACCGGACCGGGCTTGAGCTTGGTGCCGACCGCGCGCGAACCGTCGTCCTTGACCACGTTCGTCGTCACACGCAGGTCGCCCATGAAGACGGTCGCCGTGCCGCCGACCAGCGTCTTGATCCGATCGACCGGGGCGGTGAAGTCGTTCATCGGCGTCGAGCCGACGTAGAGCTTGCCGTCGCGGGTCGAGAAGCCGTCGCCATAGTCTGCCAGCACGTCCCAGGCGACCCGCATATTGGTCTCCTGACGCTCGGCCGCGCGGGCCTCGGCGTCCCGGGTCAGAAGGCCGGCGGCGACCGTCAGCAGGGTCAGGGTCAGGGCGCCGAGCGCGGCGATGACCATCAGGGCTGTCTTGGCGGACAGGGAAAGGGCGCTGATCTTCATGGTCTCGTTCGGTTAGAGCGGACGGGAGGGCGAGCCTCCAGACTGGTCGAACGAGGTTAAGATTCTCAATCTATAAGGGTTTTTGCGTATTCGGCTTAGGTCAGTCCCTTGAGCCGATACAGGATTTCCAGCGCCTCGCGCGGGCTGAGGGCGTCCGGGTCGACGTCCTGCATGGCCGTTTCCAGCGGCGAGGGGCCGCGTATCGGTTCCGGCTCGGCGACGGCGAACAGGGGCAGGTCGTCCAGGCGGGCGGCGGCGGCCTTTTCGCCTTCCAGCCGGTTCAGCACCGAGCGGGCGCGGGCGACGACGGAGGCGGGGACGCCGGCCAGTTTCGCGACCTGGACGCCGTAGGAACGGTCGGCCGCGCCGGGCGCCGCCTCGTGTAGGAAGACCAGTTCGCCGTTCCATTCCCGCGCGACCATGGACAGGTTGCAGACGTGGTCCAGCCGCGTCTCCAGCTGGGCCAGTTCGTGATAGTGGGTGGCGAACAGGGTGCGGGCGCGGTTGGTCTCGTGCAGCGCCTCGGCCGTGGCCCAGGCGATGGCCAGACCGTCATAGGTGGCGGTCCCGCGCCCGATCTCGTCCAGAACGACGAAGCTCTTCGGCGTGGCCTGGGTCAGGATGGCGGCGGTCTCGACCATCTCCATCATGAAGGTGGAGCGGCCGCGGGCCAGGTCGTCGCCGGCGCCGACGCGGCTGAATAACCGGTCCACCACGCCCAGCCGCATCGAGCGGGCCGGCACGAAGGCGCCGGCCTGGGCCAGGATCACCAGAAGCGCGTTCTGGCGCAGGAAGGTCGACTTACCCGCCATGTTCGGGCCGGTGACGATGGCCAGGCGCGATCCGTCCTGACCCGACCCGTCCAAACGGGCGTTGTTGGGGGTGTAGGGATCGCCGCCCGCCTTGACCGCCGCCTCGACGACGGGGTGGCGGCCGGCCTCGACGCAGAAGATCAGGGTGTCGTCCACCACGGGCCGGATCGCGCCGACTTCCTGGGCCCATTCGGACAGGGCGGCGTGGGCGTCCAGTTCGGCGAGCGCCTCGGCGACGGCCTGCAGCGGCTGAGCCAGGCGGGCGGCCTCGCGTCGCCAGCCCTCGAAGGTCTCGCCTTCGATGGCCAAGGCCCGGTGGCCGGCCTGGCTGATCTTGGCGTCCAGCTCCGACAGTTCGACGGTGGTGAAGCGGACCTGGTTCGCCAGGGTCTGGCGGTGGATGAAGGGGCTGTCGGGCCCGGCGCGGAGCAAGGATTCGGCCGCCTTGGCGCTGGTTTCGAGGAAATAGCCCAGGACGGCGTTGTGCTTGATCTTGAACGGCACGCCGGACTCGGCGACGGCGCGGGCCTCCAGATCGGCGACCACGCGGCGGCTGTCGTCGCGCAGGGTGCGGGCCGCGTCCAGTTCGGGACGATAGTCGGGGCGCACATAGCCGCCATCGCGGGCCAAGTGTGACGGCTCGTCCACCAGACCGTCGATCAGATCAGCCTTCAGTCGCGACACGTCGGGCGACAGGGTCAGCCGGTCGAGCGCCGAGGCGATGCGGCGCGGCTGGCCGGTCAGGGGATCGACCTGACCCACGAACAGACCGGCGACGCCCTCCGCGATCGACAGGCCGATGCGCACGGCCGCCAGATCGCGCGGGCCGCCGCGACCCAGCGCCAATCGTCCGACGGCGCGGGCGATGTCCGACGAGGCCTTCAGCGCGTCACGCAGGTCGCGGCGCAGGTCGCGGCGCTCCAAGAGCCATTCGACGGCGTCGAGCTGCTCGTTGATGGCCAGCGGATCGCGCAGGGGCCGGGCGATGCGCTCGGCCAGGGCCCGGGCGCCGCCCGAGGTGACGGTGCGGTCGATGCAGGCGAGCAAGCTGCCCTCGCGCTCGCCGCGCTGGGTGCGGTCGATCTCAAGGCTGGCGCGGGTCGCCGGGTCGATGGCCAGGAAGCCGCTTTCGCCCAGGCGGCGCGGCGGGGCCAGGGCGGGGACCTTGCCGGCCTGGGTCGTCTCCAGATAGGCGGCGATCAGACCCAGGGCCGAGACCTCGGCCTCCTCGAAGGCGCCGAAACCGTCGAGCGCCGAGACGCCGTACAGCCGTTCGACCCGCGCCCGCGCGGCCTGGGGTTCGGCGATGGCGCTGGCCAGGGCCTGCACCACCCCGCCCGAGCCGTTCAGGGCGTCGCGGGTCGTCTCGTCAGAATACATCCGGTCGGTGACGAGGACTTCGGACGGACGGAAGGCGGCCAGCGCCGCGCCCAGGTCCTCGATGGCGCAGGCGACGCTGTCGACCGCGCCGGACGACAGTTCGACCACGGCGACCGCCGCCCTGCCTTTACGCACCGTGACCGCCGCCAGACGGTTGGCGCCGCGCGCGTCGAGTAGGCTGTCTTCGGTCAGGGTGCCGGGGGTGACGACCCGGACCACGCCGCGATGCACCACGGCCTTGCCGCCGCGCTTCTTGGCTTCGGCGGGGTCTTCCAGCTGTTCGCAGATGGCGACCTTGTGGCCGATGCGGATCAGGCGGGCGAGATAGCCCTCCATCGCATGGACCGGCACGCCGGCCATAGGGATGTCCTCGCCCTGATGCTTGCCGCGCTTGGTCAGGGTGATGCCGAGCGCCGCCGCCGCGACCTCGGCGTCCTTGAAGAACAGCTCGTAGAAGTCGCCCATGCGGAAGAACACGATGGCGTCCGGCTGGCCCGCCTTGGCCGTCAGATATTGAGCCATGAACGGCGTCGCGCCTTCCAGCGAGGCGGCGATTTCCGGGGGATGCCCATTTTCGGGGAATTTGGCAGGCGCGTTCATGTGGCCACAGGGTGACGGATCACGCCCGGCGGCTCAAGGCCGTTGACCGGCTCTTGCACAGGCTTGTCGGCCCTGCGATAGGCCGCGTCAGGCGGTTAAGGGAACACGGTGTGATGCCGTGGCTGTGCCCGCAACTGTAGGCGGCGAGAGCGTCGTCCGTCCGGGGTTTCGATCCCGGCGCCACTGGGCAACTGGGAAGGCGAGGACGGCGGTTTACGACCCGCAAGCCAGGAGACCTGGCCGCCGACGTCGCTCGCTCCTGTCCGGGACCAGACAGCAGCGCGGTTTCTCCGTGGAAGCGACCCGACCTTGCGCCGTCCAGACCCCTAAGCGGTCTGGCGGGTCGGTTCGCTCATGACGGTCTCTCGCGCGCATTCGCGGGACCGAACACGGGGGTATCGCTCAATGAAGCGTTCCATTCTTCTTTCGACGGCCGCGATCGCGGCCGCCTTCGCAGCGCCTGCCTTTGCAGAGGACGCGACCCAGCTGGACGAGGTGATCGTCACCGCCACCCGCATCCCGGCCATCGTCGCCGACACGCCCGGCGCCCGCGTCATCGACGGCAAGACCATCGAGCAGCGCGGCGCGATCTTCGCCGCCGACATCCTGGCCGATGTGCCGGGTCTGTCGGTGACGCGCTCGGGCGCTTTCGGCGGCGTGGCCCAGGTGCGGATGCGCGGCGCGACGCCCGGCAAGACCCTGGTCCTGGTCGACGGCGCGCCGGTCAACGATGCAGCCGAGCCGAACGGGGCCTATGACTTCTCCAGCTTCGAACTGGCCGATATCGCGCGGATCGAAGTGCTGAGCGGCCCCCAGTCGTCGCTATGGGGATCCGACGCCATCGGCGGGGTGATTTCGTTCACTACGCAAGAGATCGACGGTTTGCGCGCCGAGGCCGAGGCCGGCAGCTTCGACACCGTGCGCGGCCGCGTGTCCGCCGGGGTCGCCAACGACACCTACGCCATCAGCGCCTATGCGTCGCGCTTCGACACCGACGGCATTTCGGCGGCGGACGAGGCCAATGGCAACACGGAGGCCGACGGCTTCCGCAGCACGACGCTCGGCGCCAAGGGGCGGTATGTCCTGTCCGATGCGGTCAAGGTCGATGGATCGGTGCGCTGGAACAAATCCAAGGCCGATATCGATGGTTTCCCGGCGCCGAACTATGCGCTGGCCGACACCGCCGACACCCAGGAAAGCGAGCAGTGGTCGGGCTTTGGCCGGGTGACGGCCAAGGCGTTCGGCCTGACGCATCAGTTCAGCGTCTCGGCGTCGGACCTGGATCGCAGCTCGGTCAGCGGCGGTTTCGGCTCGACCTTCACCGGCGACCGTCAGGCCTATCGCTGGCAGGCGAATGGCCAGGCGCAGGACATCGACTATGCGTTCGGCGTGGAGCGGAACGAGGCTTCGGCGGCCCTGTCGTCGGGCCTGTCGCGCGACCTGTCGATCACCTCGGTGTTCGGCGTGGCCCAGTACGATGTCGGCGCGCTGAACCTGACCGGCGGGCTGCGGTATGACGACACCGACGATTTCGGCTCCAAGACGACGGGGCGGGTGTCGGCGGCCTATGATCTGGCCGGGGGCTTCATCCTGTCGGGCGCCTACGGCACGGGCTTCAAGTCGCCGACGGTCAGCCAGGCGGTCTGCGACTTCTGCTTTGCGCCGCGGCCCTATCCCGAGCTGAAGCCGGAAACGGCCGACAGCGTCGAGATCGCCTTGGGCTGGGCCTCGGCCGACGGTCGGTTCGACGGGCGGGCGACCCTTTATCGCCTGAACGTCGAGGACCAGATCACCTATTCGGCCGGTCGCTACATCAATGTCGCCAAGACGCGTTCGGACGGGTTCGAGCTGGAAGGCCGCGCCCTGCTGGGCGGCGGGTTCGACCTGACGCTGGCCTATGCCTGGACCGACGCGACGGATCGCACGACGGGCGCGCGCCTGCTGCGCGTGCCGGAACACGCCGGTTCAGCGACCCTGGGCTGGACGGGCGATCGTCTGTCCGGCGCGCTGACCGTGCGGGCGGAAGGCGATCAGGACGACTCGGGCGGCTTCTCGACGGTGGCGCGCGACGGCTTCATCACCGCCAATCTGAACGCGGCGTATGAACTGACCGACCAGGTCACCCTGACGGCGCGGATCGAGAACCTGGGCGACGAACACTATCAGCAGGTGTTCGGATACGGCGAGCCGGGACGGTCCGGCTATGTCGGCATCAGGCTGCGCTACTGATCCGGGCGCGGGCGTCGGCGGTGAAGGCCGCCGGCGCCGCAAGCGCAAGCGCCGACCAATCCAGGTTGGGGCAGGGGGCGTGGGCGGCGGCGACGATGGCGCGCAGTTCGGCGGCGGAGGCGACGCTGGCCACCACCTTGTCCACGCCCGGCAGCGACAGCGCGTATGCCAGGGCGGCCTGCATGGGGTCGCAGCGCTGTTCGGCCAGGCGCCGGCGGGTGCGCGACAGGGCCTGGGCGTGGCTGGCCATTTCGGGCGGCAGATCATCGCCGCCTGCGAACAGCAGGCCGTCGGCGAAGACGGCCGACAGATGAACGCAGGCCCCCGCGTCCGCGATGGCCTCCAGCGTCCCGTCCTGCGCCGCGCGCTGGTCCAAGAGGCTGCAGGGCACCTGGACCACGTCGGCTTCCAGACGGCGGGCCAGGAGCGCGGGGCCGTCCTCGATCGTGGCGCAGAAACCAATACGGCGGAACAGGCCGCGGTCCTTCAGGCTGCGGGCGCGGTCCCACAGGGCGCGGCCCTCGGCGCCGGCCAGATCGGCGGCGTTGGAAATCAGCAGAACATCGCCGCGCGGCAGGCCCATCCGCTCCAGCGAACGGCGAGCGCGGGCCTCGACCCTGTCCAGACCTTCGCTGAGCGGCACGGTGCGGACCGTGACCTGGAAAGGCGAGGGGAAGGGCCAGGCCTGACCCAGCAGGCGTTCGCCGTCGCCCTCGGGCCGGGTGGCGATCAGCTTGACCCCGGCGTCGGCTCCGGTCTGCAGCAGAAAACGCATGGCGTCTTCGCGAGCGCCGGACGGCGCGCTCATGAAGGCGCCGGGCGCGCGCTCGGGCTCGGTCACCACGGCGAGGGCCAGGCGATGGATGGGCGACGACGCCGAAGGTGTGGCGGGGGAATACGACACGCCCGACACTATGATCGCCAATGCTTAAGGGACGCTGAGCGAGACCTTAAGCGAACCCTACTTATCCACCGCTGATATGCGCACTGAGGCGAAAATCAGGCGTCAGCGTCAGGCTGCAAGTCCGGGTGGGCCGAGGCGAAGGCGGGATGGGCCAAGGCGGTCTGTTCGACCGCCAGCAGACGCGGCCAGGGCGACAGGTCCATGTTGAAGCGCCGCGCCGAATACATCTGTGGAATCAAATAACAATCGACCAGGGTCGGGGCGTCGCCGAAGCTCCATCCGGCGCCGTGGCGGGCGATCAGAGCCTCCAGCGCGTCGAAGCCCGGCGCGATCCATCCTGCGGCCCAGGCGTCCACGGCGGCTTGGTCGGCGTTGAACTCGGACCGGATGACCTTCAACACGCGCAGATTGTTCAGCGGATGAATGTCGCAGCCGATCAGCGCGGCCATGGCGCGCACGGTCGCCCGGTCGTTTGCCCCCTTCGGCAGCAGGGCCGGTTCGGGGCGGGTTTCCTCCAGCCATTCCAGAATGGCCGGGCTCTGGGTCAGTACAAGGTCGCCATCCTGGAGGGCGGGGACCATGCCCTGCGGGTTCAGCGCCACATAGTCGGGCGTCTTCTGTTCGCCCTTGCGCAGGTCGTGCGCGGCGTTGTCGTAGGCCAGCCCCTTTAGGTTCAGGGCGATGCGAACGCGGTAGCTGGCCCCCGAGCGCCAATAGCCGTGCAGGATCATGGCTGCACCTCGAAACTGAGTGTCTCCAGCCCGTCGATGGTCACGACCACACGGTCGCCCGGCTTGACCGGGCCGACGCCGGACGGGGTGCCGGTGAAGATCAGGTCCCCGGGTTGCAGCGACCACAGGCCGGCGGCCGCCGCGACGATCCGGTCGGGGTTCAGGATCATGTCGCTCAGGACGCTGTCCTGTCTGGTTTCGCCATTGACGCTCAGGCGGATGGCACCGTCGGGCGAAGGCAGGTCGCCCAAGGTTATGGGGCCGCAGGGCGCGGACTGATCGAACCCCTTGGCGGCGTCCCAGGGGCGGCCGGCGGTTTTGGCCTCGGCCTGAAGATCACGGCGGGTCAGGTCGCAGCCGACGGCCCAGCCGACGATGGCGACGCCGCCATCCTGACCCGGCCCGATCGCGGCGACCAGTTCGGCCTCGTAGTGCAGGTTTGCGGTGGCCGACGGATAGGATGGGTTTGCGCCGTCCGAAACGATGGCGTCGCCCGGCTTGGTGAAGAAGAAGGGCGTCTGCTTGTCGGGGTCCGAACCCATTTCGCGGGCATGGGCGGCGTAGTTCTGGCCCACGCACAGGATGCGTCGAACGGGGAACCGCTGGTCCGATCCGACGATCGGCAGGGACGGGGCGGGGCGGGGCGCAAACAGCCATTGGGTCATGGCGACCGTTCTAATGCGGCGAAAAGTCCGTGGCGAGAGGCGTACGTCCGACCTGCCTAAAGGAACCTCGTTGCGCATGTGGCGTTGCAGCACGGGGTTCTCTATTCTACCGCCAAGCTTTCAACGGAGCGCGCACCATGGCCACCACCAAGGCTCGAGAAGACATCAAGGCCGACCTGAAGACTCTCAAGGAGGATCTGAAGACCGGCGCCCGCGAAGAGACCCAACGCCTGCGCGAAAAGGCCGCCGAGGCCGAGGCCAAGCTGCGCGCCAAGAGCGACGAAGTCCGCGAGCAGGCCCGCAGCTATTACGACGAGGCCCGCGTAAAGGGTCGCGAATATTACGACGACGCGGCCGAACGCTTCGATGAGGCGCAACGCTATGTCGTCGAGCGCGTGCAGGAGCGCCCGCTGCAATCGACCGCCGTGGCGCTCGGCGTCGGCGTCATCCTCGGCATGCTGCTGGCCGGCCGCCGTCGCTGATGTTCAAGGGCATCGTCAAAAAACTGGTGGCGACGGCTGTCGTCGCCGCCAGCGCGTTCCTGGCCGTCGTCTTCCTGGGCGTGGCCATCTTCTATGCGCTCAGCCTGACGCTGACGCCGCTCGGTGCGGCGGCCGTGACCTTCGGTCTGTTCGCCCTGGTCGCCCTGATCGTGACCTTGGTCTTCCTGAAGGGCGACAAGCATGACGACGCCGAAGAGGACGATGAGCCTGATGGCCTGCTGGGCAAGGTGATCCACATCGTTCGCGAGCGGCCGATCGTCGGCGCCGTGGGCGGTCTGGGCGCGGCCTTCCTGCTGCTGCGCAACCCGGCTCTGGCGGCGATCGTCGCAAGCATGGTCGCGGATCGCAAGATGGATCAGGGCGGCTATTCGCGTCGTCGCCGTCGATAGGCGATGGAACGGCCAGGCGACCCTGGCGTTGATGATGCAGACCGACGAACGGCTCCCGGGTCGCCGACGGCAACATCAACTCAGGAGAGCTAAACCCATGATGCGCTGGGCAATTATCTTCCTCGTCGTGGCCTTGGTCGCGGCCGTGCTGGGCTTCGGCGGCATTGCGAACTTCTCGTTCGAGATCGCAAAGTTCGTCGCCGTCGTGGCCATTATCCTGTTCGTCATCGCCCTGGTGGCCGGCGGACTGCGTGGACGGGGTTCGCCGCGACTGTAGGCTGAAAACACAAAGTCGAACGAGGGGCGGAGCCGGAGGCTTCGCCCCTTTTCCATGCGCAGCGTGGACTCGGAAGAAAGAACTTTACAATACAAAGCAAATGGGCTATCCTGTCTCAACGGTTCGAGGAGGAGAGCATCATGACCCGCGAGACCCAAGCCATTCAGGACGACATCGCCTATATGCGCAGCCTGGCGCACGAGGGGCGGCACGCACCCCTTCTGGCCGGTCCGATCCTTATAGCCGCGGCCGTGGTTTTCGGTGGCGCTAGTCTCGGGCAGTGGGCGATTCAATCGGGTGCCGTTCAAGTGAATCCGTGGGCTCAGTTGTGGTTGTGGATGGGCGCAGGCGTCGTCTTCGCAGTCGCCCTGAGTCTCCTGATCGGGCGTATGAAGGGAAAGCCCGGCATCAACTCAGCGGGAAACAAGGCAGTGGGAGCGGCCTGGTCCGGCGTAGGCTACGGTATCTTCGTAACCTGGCTGGCGCTGGTCGCCCTGTCCCTAAAGACCGGAAACTGGTCGTGGATGGCCGTGATGCCGACGACGGTGCTGGTTGCCTATGGCTCGGCCTGGATGATTGGCGCAGCGATGACCAAAACGCGCTGGATGTCGTTCACGGCCCTTGCGGCCTATGCCGGCGCGGTTGCCGTGGCTTGGTTCATCGACAGCCCCATGATCTATTTGGTCTTCACGATTGTCCTCGTCGCCATCGCGCTGATCCCAGGGATCATCCTGATGCGTCAGGAACCGTCGGAGGTGGTCTAGCATGGCCGACGACTTCGACATCAGCCGGATCGACGACGTCATTCACGGGCGCATCCGGCTGGGGATCATGGCCTTTCTGTCCGGGGCGGGGTCGGCCGACTTCACCACCCTGAAAACCCGGTTGCAGACGACGGACGGCAATCTGTCCGTCCATCTGCGAAAGCTGGAAGAGGCAGGGTTCGTCGCCGTCTCCAAGCGTTTCAACGGTCGCAAGCCGCTGACGGAGGCCAGTCTGACCGATCAGGGACGCGACGCCTTCGTCGCCTATCTGGATGCGATGGCGGGCCTGCTGCCAGAGCGGTGAACATGGGCTAGAAACGCGGTCATGACCGACCGCCATCACGCCTTCGAGGCCATCGACAACTTTCGGGACTATGGCGACTACGCCACGGCGGCCGGGCGGCGCGTGAAGCCCGGCCGTCTGCTGCGTTCGGCCCACCACGCCCGCGCCAGCGAGGCCGATCTGGAGCGGCTGAAGGCGCTGGACATCGGGACCGTGGTCGATCTGCGCCGACCCGGCGAGCGCCGCGACCAGCCGTCGCGTCGGCCTGAAGGCTTCAGCGGGCAGGTCATCGAAGGCGGCGTGGATGACGGCGCCGAGGCGCCGCACATCACCTTTCTGAAGACCGCCGACCTGACGCCGGACTCCGGGCGGCGCTTCATGACCCAGACCTATCGCGCCCTGCCGTTCGACCCGTCGCATCAGGACGTGTTCGGCCGCTATTTTCAGGCCCTGGCGGATCAAGATCGGCCGGTGGTGATCCATTGCGCGGCGGGGAAGGATCGGACGGGTTTTCTCGCCGCCCTGACCCACCATCTGCTGGGCGTGTCGCGCCACGACATGGTCGGGGACTATCTGCTGACCAATACCGCCGTCGATCTGGCGGGTCGGGCGCCCGGCATCGCCAGACAGCTGCACAAGATGACGGGTCGGGTCGCGTCGGACGATGCGATCGTGGCCTTCTTAGGGGTTGAGGCCGCCTATCTGGAAGCCGCCTTCGCCGAGGTCGAGGCGCGGCACGGATCGGTGGACGCCTATCTGAAGGAGGCGCTGGGCGTCGATGCGGCGCGGCGGGACCGGATCGTGGAGCGGCTGACCGCGTGAGCGAGGTTTTCAGCCACACCGTCGCGCGCGACGCGCCATGGGTCGATCCGGTCGCGGTGGCGGCGGGTCTGGGCGGCGGCGACGGCGCCTTGGCCCTGCTGTCGGACGGCGGGCCGGGCGGTCGCTGGAGCCATGTCGCCCAGGCGCCAGACGTTGTGCGGGTCGGCCCGGTGGCTGACGCCGCGCCGTTTCAGGCGCTGCGGGATCCGGTGTTTGCCGCGGGCGTCGTCGGTCTGGCGGCCTATGACGCAGGCGCCCGGCCGGCCACCGGACAGCGCGAGACGGTCTGGCCCGATCTGATGCTGGCGCGCTATCCCGCCATGCTGAGCTTCGATCATCAACGGCGCTCAGTGTGCGCCACAGGGCGAGGCGCGACGGCGGAGAAGGCGACGGCGGCGGCCGAGCGGGCTCTGACCTGGCTGGCGACAGCCGCACCGGTCGTGACCCCCTCCGCGCCGGCCGACCGGTTCGAGGCCGAGGCGCCGGCGAGCGCCTATCGCGATGCGGTCGCGGATGTGGTGGAGCGCATCGCGGCGGGGGAGCTGTTTCAGGCCAATATCGCCCGAGCCTGGTCCGGCGTGCTGAGGCTCGGCCGCGATCCGTTCGAGGTCTTCCTGCGGCTGCAAAAAGAGCGGTCGTCGCCGTTCGGGGCCTATTGGCGGATCGGTGATCGGGCGCTGGTGTCGAACTCGCCCGAACTGTTCCTCGCCTTCGATCCCGCCAGCCGCCGCATCGAGGCCCGCCCGATCAAGGGCACCCGACCGCGTGCAGACGAGCCGCAACAGGATGCGGCTATGGCGGACGAACTGAGCGTCAGCGCCAAGGATCGCGCCGAGAACCTGATGATCGTGGACCTGATGCGTAACGACCTGGCCCGCGTGTCGCAGCCCGGGTCGGTCAAGGTCGAGGCACTTTTCGAAGTCGAACGCCATCCCACGGTGCATCATCTGGTCTCCACCGTCACCTCGACGGCGCGGCCCGGCGTCGGCCCGGCCGAGCTGCTGGAGGCGACCTTTCCGCCGGGATCGATCACCGGCGCGCCGAAGCATCAGGCGATGAAGGTGATCGCGGCGCACGAGGCGCCGCGCGGTCCTTGGTGCGGGTCGCTGTTCCTGATCGGCGATGACGGCGCGATGATGGCTTCCGTCCTTATCCGCACGGCCGGTTTTGAGCTGACACACGACGTCTGGCGTTACCGCACCCTGGCCGGCGCCGGCATCGTCGCGGACAGCGATCCGGCCGCCGAGGAGGCCGAAACGGACGCGAAGATCTCGGCGCTGCGGCAGGCGCTGGTTGGGCCGTCAGCCTAGCAATCGGAACAGACGATCAAATCTGTCGTGCGGGGACGAAGATAAGCCATGCGCTTGAACCGCGTGGCGGCGGGCGCGATCTGATCGAAGGGCGAGTCGAAGTCGTAGTTGGCCTCGGCGATGATGACCGACTCCCCTTCGGCCAACATGTCGTCGGGCACCTTGGCTTCCGCTACCGTGAGCTTGCTTGCGATGCCTTTCCCGATGCTCCAGTCCACCCGATAGGTGGTGGCGTTGACGCGGGTGACGCTGCTGACCCTCTGCGTCAGGGTGGTGGTGGCGAAGGGGGACATGATGACGTCGCCGATCGCGAAAACGTCCTCGATCTGGCTCTTGACGAACTTGTCGTTCTGAGAGGTCAGGTCAGCGACCATGGCCGCGACGTGATCGGTGCGCTTCAAGGCCATATAGGCCTGACAGTATTCGACCATGGCGAAATACATCACGATCAGGACCGGCGCCAGGAAGGCGAATTCGATGGCGGCGACGCCACGCGTATCGCGCGCCAGCCGCTTCCAGACGTGACGTTCGAGGGGCTTAGGACGCATTCCAGGGCTCGTTCTGGAAAGCCGTCGCCGTGGTCAGCAGCACCTTTCCGACGCCGACGCGCGACACGGCCTGGCTGACGAAGGGTGTCGCCAGGGGGTGCACGTACCAGACGCGCACCAGGATGATGTTTCCGGGCTTTCCGCCGTCATAGATGGTCTTGGTGTCGTCGATGGCGCCGTTTGCGACTGGGTCGGTCGTGTCCGGTCGCGAGAAGGCCGGGATCACCCGCACATCGACGGTCGCGCGGCTGGTGCAGTCGTTCTTGAACAGGATCATGCGATTGCACAGTTCCGTCTTGAACGCCGCCTTGTCGAAACGCCTTGCGTCCGCCTGCCCCGTGCGGATGAGGCGGCCGCTTTCCATGGTCGCCGTTTCCAAAACGGAATCCAGGATGAAGACGACCCCCAGCTCCAGGATCGAGAAGATCATCAGGAAGAAGGGAATGGCGACCATGGCGAACTCCACGGCCGCCGCGCCTTCGCGCCGTCGTTTGGAGCGCGCGGTCCGTGACTTCGACGATCTCCAGAAAGCCATCACCCGCGATCAGGGCGCGGTAGGCGCGGGGGCCGCCGATGAGGACGAGGATCGGACGCTGGGCGTGCAGGAAACACCACAAGCCATTTCGGTGGCCTGGGCGCCGCGCCAGACCCGAACCGAGCCGGTCGAGCCGCCGGTCACCACCACTTCGCGCTGAAACAGGGTGCGGCCCACGCCGTCAACCGCGACCACTTCGGTCACGCCATAGCCCTTGCCGACGATGAACATGGTGTTGGCGTCGACCAGCGAGACGTCGGCGATCTGAGGATTGCCGACGATGATGGAAGCGGCGGCCCCCCGAAGTTGAACGCGCGCGGAGCGGTCGATCTCGACGTTGAGCGCGCCGTCCTGGGCGTTCGCGGTCAAGGGGGCGGCCAGTGGCGCGGCGAGAAGGGCCGCAGAGAGCAGAAGGGACGAGATGCGAGACATCGACGGCTCTTGATAGTGGCGCGTGCAGACGCGGACGCGCGCATGATGGCGCCGTGATCCTCAACAAAGACTGAAGCGCCGGAATGGAAATTTTCTTTGGTAAATCGAGCCGTAACCAAACCTCGTAGCTCTGATTTAACGGGGGTCTGGCATTTTGATCCTGCGTTTGGGGGTCAAGCGGGCTACCGGCTCCCCCCGCCAAGTTGCTCGCTAGACCATTTGAAAAAGGACCTACCCATGACCAAGTTCATCTCGCGCTTCGCCAAAGACGAATCGGGCGCCACCGCCATCGAATACGGCCTGATCGCTGCTCTGATCGCCGTCGCCCTGATCACCGTGCTCGGCACCATGAGCGGCCAGCTGAAGGCCACCTTCACGAAGGTCGAGAACTCGCTGAAGGCCGCTAACGCCTAAGACGCGCGACAGATCTCCCAATCTGTCGGAAGGGCCGGGACGCAAGTCCCGGCCCTTTTCGCATGGCGGCAACCCAACCTTAAGTCCTATCAGCCATGATCGGCGTCATGGACATTCTGCTGCTCATTCTGCTTGGCGTGTTTCCCGCCCTGGTGATCGTCGGGGGGCTGCACGACCTCATCACCATGAAGATCCCGAACTGGATCTCTCTGGCCTTGGTCGGGGCCTTCTTCCCCATCGCCTTTCTGGTCGGGGCGGCGCCGATGGATGTCGCCATCCACTCCGGGGTCGGCTTCGCGGCCTTGCTGGTCGGGATGGGCATGTTTGCCGCCGGCTGGATCGGCGGAGGCGACGCCAAGCTGCTGGCGGCCAGCTGTCTTTGGATGGGCGTCAGCGGGCTGGCGCCGTTCCTGATCTGGACCGGCCTGGCCGGCGGCGCCTTCTGCCTGCTGCTGATGACGGCGCGTCAGTATTTTCCGATGGTCGCCCCGTCGGTGTCTCAAGGGTGGGTCATCAATCTGATGCAGCCCAAGGGGGATATCCCTTATGGCGTCGCCATCGCCATCGGCGCCCTGCTGGCGCTGCCAGAGAGCGGCTTGCTGCTGACCTTCGCGTCGGGTCGCTGAAGCCTGAATTGACCGGCTTTCGGGGCGCTTAGGAAGCGTTAACCCGCAGGGCCCATGATCGTTAACGGTAGGCGTCGGGGGATGAATCCGAAACAGAGCGCCCGCTGGAGACATCCTGGATGAAGCCCGCCCGCATCGTCGTCATCTGCATCGCCGCCGTCTCGGCCATTGGCCTGGCCCTGGTGGTCCGCGCCATGGGATCGTCGTCGAACGAGCCGGCCGCACCCGCCGCCGCCGCGCCGGTCGAAGTCCGGCCCATGGCGAAGGTGCTGGTCGCCGCCAAGGATCTGGAACCCGGCAAGCGTCTGGTTGAGGCTGACCTTGCCTGGAAAGACTGGCCGGTGGACGAGGTCAATCCGATCTTCATTACCGACGGCACGACGCCGGTCCCGGCAAAGCCTGTCGCGGAAAATGCGACCGAGAAGGCGACCGACGCCGTCGCCCGTGTCGCCAAGGCGGCTACGGAACTGGCCACCACCGGCGCCAAGTCCGACTATATCGGCTCGGTGGTCCGCGAACCCATTCTGGCCGGTGAGCCGATCGTGTCGCGCAAGATCGTGCGCGCCGGCGACAGCGGTTATCTGGCCGCCTATCTGGAGCCGGGCATGCGGGCGATGGCCATCGCCGTCACGGTGGAATCCGCAGCCGGCGGGTTCATCCTGCCGGGCGATCGGGTCGACGTGGTGCTGACCGCCGAAACCAGCCGCAACGGCGCCGTCGAGGGCGCGACCAGGTCCAAGTTCGCCTCGGGCGTCGTGCTGCAAAACATCAAGGTCCTGGCCATCGACCAGGCGACCCGCGTCGGCGACGACGCCCAGGCCGTGGTCGGCGCGACTGCGACGCTTGAAGTCCGACCGCAGGATTCCGTCTTGCTGGCCCAGGCCAAGTCAGAGGGCGAGTTGTCCCTGTCCCTGCGCTCCTATGCCGATACCGCAGGGCCGTCCGGCGCCACGCGCCGCCCCGTTGCGGCCGTGTCCCAACCCAAGGCCGTGCGCATCTATCGCGGCGGCGCGCCCGAAGTGGTGGCCGTGCCATGAGAGCTGAACCGATGCGTCGACCCATGATGCGCAAGGCCGCCGTCGCCGCCGCCTGCGCCCTGCTCGCCACCCTGACCGCCGCGCCCGTCGGCGTCGCCCAGACGAGAGCCGCCGTTTCCACGGGGGCGGCGCAGCGCCTGATCAATCTGCCGCGCGGAACCTCCTTCGCCGTCGACCTGCCCGCCGATGCGCGCGACGTCATCGTCTCCAATCCGCAGGTGGCCGAGGCCATGCTGCATTCGCCGCGCCGCATCACCGTCATCGGCATCGCGCCGGGGGAAACCGACGCCGTGTTTCTGGACGGAGCCGGTCGCACGATCCTGAGCCTTCGGGTGCGGGTGGATGCGGGCACCAGCGCGCTTCAGGATACACTCGACCGCATGATCCCCGGCGGCGGCGTCAAGGCCGAGGCCGTCAACGACAGCATCATCCTGAGCGGGGTCGCCGAGAATCCGGCGCAATCGACCCAGGCCAGCCGCATCGCCGCGGCCTTCGTCTCGGCGCCGGACAAGGTTCTGAACCTGATCACCGTGCCGGGCTCCGACCAGGTGACCCTGAAGGTCCGCGTGGTCGAGGTGCAGCGCAACGTTATCAAACAGCTAGGCTTCGATACGTCAGCGGTCGTCGGGCGGTTGGGCGACGCCCAATGGATGCTGGGCAATGCCGCGACCTGGGGTGTCAACAGCGCCCTGCTGGGCGGGATCAGCGCAGGGACAGGCATCGACACGACGAAGAACTACCAGATGGAGCGGCCGTGCGTGGGGCCGGGCTGGCAGCCCGGCGCATTGTGCCCGTTTACGGTCAACGGGCCCCAGGACTCCCCGAACTGGGACACCGCGCAGCCCGGCACCGGCCCTGGTTCTGATGGGTTGAACAAGGGCGAGGCCATGTTGAAGGCCTTCGAGCGCGTCGGTCTGCTGCGGACCTTGGCCGAGCCAAACCTGACCTCTGTCAACGGCGAAGCGGCCAGCTTCCTGGCGGGAGGCGAATTCCCCGTTCCGGCCAGCCGCGACGCGATGGGGCAGATCACCGTTCAGTATAAGCCCTATGGCGTGGGCCTGGCCTTCCGTCCGGTCGTGCTGTCGGGCGGTCGCATCAGCCTGCAGGTCAAGGTCGAGGTGTCCGAACTGACGTCGCAGGGCGGCCTGACGATCGGTGCGGGCACGGCTTCGTCGATTACCCTGCCCGGCCTGACGGTTCGCCGCAGCGAGAACACTATCGAAATCCCCTCGGGAGGATCGATGATGATCGCAGGCCTGCTGCAGCAAAACAGCCGACAGGCGATCGACTCGCTGCCCGGCGTGACCAATCTGCCGGTGCTGGGCCAGCTGTTCCGCTCACGCGACTATCTGATGGGCGAGACCGAGCTGGTTGTCATCGTCGAGCCCTATATCGTCAGCCCGACCTCGCCGTCGCGGATGCAGACGCCGGCCGATGGCCTGCGGATCGCCGAGGACAGCCAGACCATCCTCTTTGGCCAGTTGAACCAGGTCTACGGGTTGCCGAACGCGCCCCCGGCCGGTTCGGTCGGCTATGTGATCGAGTGAGCGCATCATGACTCGCACCCTGATTGCCACGCTTCTGACGACCACGGCCTTGGCGCTGGGCGCCTGCGTCGGGGGTCCCGCCAGCCTGGGCGGAGAGCCGCCGCTGACGCCGACCTCGCGCTATCAGCTTCAGGTCGAGCCCGATCTGGATCGCATCGCCCTGGCTGTGCACGACACCGGCTTGTCGCCCGCGCAGAACGGGGCGTTGCAGGCGCTGGTCGGGCGCTATCGCTACGTCGACGCTGTGCCGATGGTCATCGAGGCCCCGGCCGGAGACGACCCCGTCGCTCTGAAAACCGCCTATGACATCAAATCGGCCCTGGCGGCCTACGGGGTCGCGCCGGAGCGCATCACCTTGGTCAGCTATGCGGCGCCTGACCCGCGCGCGCCGGTCGTGGTCGGCTATCAGACGATCCGCGCCGCCGTGCCGCGATGTGGAACGACCTGGGGCAATCTGAGCCGCACCGGCGACAACCAGTCGGCCTCCAACTTCGGCTGCGCGGTCACCGCCAATCTCGCCGCCCAGATCGAGGACCCGCGCGACATTCAAAGGCCGCGCCCGATGACGCCCGCTGACGCCGGGCGCCGCACCGTGGTGCTCGATCTCTATCGCGGCGGCAAGCCGACATCGGCGGAAGCCGAAAGGCTGATCCGGGAAACCGCCGTGTCGCGCGCGGTGAACTGACCCATGAGCACCGCCCCCGCCCCTCGCGACTTCGACACCTTCGACGACGCGTTCGATGTCGACATGGAGTTCGCTGCGCCGATCGACGAGATGGTCGCCCCGCGCTCGCCGCTTCAGTTCACTGCACCGCCGGCGGAGCCGTCGCCGACTGCCCCACCCGCACCGCTGGCGCCGGTTCCGGCCGCGCCCGCCTATGCACCCGAAGCCGCGGGCTTCAATCCGGTCGGCGACGTGGTGGCCCAGGCACAGGCCAGCCTGGTGGAGACGGGTCTGGCTTTCACCGGCCTGGCCCCGGCCAGCAACATCGGCGAAGTGTCGGTGCCGCGCATCGCCATCCACGTCTTCGCCGAACGCCAGGACACCCTGGCCTCGGCCGAGCGCGCGGCCCAGGATCGCCGACTGTCGCGCGCCACGACCCAGATCCGCATCGGCGGCGTCGCTGCGGCCGTCGAGACCTATCAGCATGAGCCGACGCCGCCGCTGATCATCGTCGAATGCCTGAAAGACCCCCAGACCCTGCTGTGGGAGGTCGACCAGCTGGCCGAGGTCTGCGACGCCGGCACCAAGGTCATTGTGGTGGGGGCGACCAACGACATCATCCTGTTCCGCGAACTGATGCGGCGCGGGGTCAGCGAATATCTGGTCGCGCCCTTGCAGCCGCTGCAACTGATCGCAGCCATCGGCGGTCTGTTCAACGATCCGGCCCAGCCCTTCGTCGGTCGCACCATCGCCTTCGTCGGCGCGCGGGGCGGGGCCGGGGCCTCGGCCGTTGCACACAACACCGCCTATGCGATTTCCGAGCGGATCGGCGCCAATACGGTGATTGTCGACTACGACCTGCCGTTCGGTACGGCGGGTCTGGATTTCAATCAGGACCCGCTGAGCGGCGTCGCCGACGCCCTGGGCCAGCCCGAGCGGCTGGATTCGACGCTGCTGGACCGGATGATGGTCCGCTGCACCGACAAGCTGAGCCTGTTTGCGGCGCCCGCCAGCCTGGATACGGACTGGGACATCTCGACCGAGGCGTTCGAAGAGGTCACCAACCAGATCCGCGCCACGGCGCCCTTCGTCGTGCTGGACCTTCCGCATCTGTGGTCGCCGTGGATGCGCCGCACCCTGATCAGCGCCGATGAGGTGGTGGTCGTGGCGACGCCGGATCTGGCGTCCCTGCGCAACGCCAAGAACATGATCGATCTGATCCGTCAGGGCCGCCCCAATGACGCGCCGCCGCGCCTGGTGCTGAACCAGGTCGGGGTGCCAGGTCGTCCCGAGATTCCGGCCAAGGACTTCGGCGCTGCGCTTGGCGTGCATCCCAGCCTGATCATTCCGTTCGACGCCAAGACCTTTGGCGCCGCCGCCAACAACGGCCAGATGATCCTGGACGCCGGCGCGAAGACCAAGTCGGCCGAGGCCTTCCAGACCCTGGCCCAGATCGTCTCGCGGCGCGAACTGCCGATGGTGGCGGGACCCAAGGCCAAGCCGGGCAAGGCCGGCAAGGCGGAGAAGGCCAAGCCGGCGGATGGGGCGTCGAAATCCCTGTTCGCCAATATGTTCAGGAAGCGCTGACGGATGTTCGGCAAACGCACAGGTCAGCCCGGCGCCGCGCCCGCGCCTTTGCGTCCGGCCCCGACCCCGCCGCCCGCAGCCGGCGAACCTGTGTCGGCGTTCAGTATGGAGGCGGCGGCCCCTGCGATGGCGAAGGCGGCCAAGGCGCCGGCCTATGCCTATGCCGACGAAGACCTGGAACTGGCGGCTGACGCCTTCGACCGCGCGTCTGCGCCGGCTCAGCCCGCGCCGGTGGATCGGCTGGACGCCCTGGCCTCGCGACCCAAGCCCGCGCCGGAGGCTCCGCGCCCGACCGGCAACGTCGCCGGAGCCGGACCCAAGGCCACGGCGGGTCTTGAACAGCTGAAGAAGGCCCAGGCGGTCGCCGAGATCGTCCGGGAACAGAGCGACTACTATCACGCCACGAAGACGACGATCTTCAACGCCTTGATGAACACCATCGACCTGGCCCAGCTGGCGCATCTGGACCAGAAGGCGGCGTCGGAAGAGATACGCGACATCGTCGCCGAACTGGTGGCGATCAAGAACGTCTCCATGTCGGTCGCCGAGCAGGAGCATCTGGTTCAGGACATCGTCAACGACGTCCTGGGCTATGGTCCGCTGGAGCCGCTGTTGAGCCGCGACGACATCGCCGACATCATGGTCAATGGCGCAGGCCGGGTCTTCATCGAGGTCGCGGGCAAGGTCCAGCTGACCAATGTCCGCTTCCGCGACAACACCCAGCTGATGAATATCTGCCAGCGGATCGTGAGCCAGGTCGGCCGGCGCGTGGACGAAAGCAGCCCCATCTGCGACGCCCGTCTGCCGGACGGCTCACGCGTCAACGTCATCGCTCCGCCGCTGGCCATCGACGGCCCGACGCTGACGATCCGGAAGTTCAAGAAAGACAAGCTGACGATGAAGAATCTGGTGGAGTACGCCTCCATCAGTCCCGAGGGCGCGCGCGTGCTCGGCGTCATCGGCGCCTCGCGATGCAATCTGGTCATCTCGGGCGGCACCGGCTCGGGCAAGACGACCCTGCTGAACACCCTGACGGCCTTCATCGACCCGACCGAGCGGGTCATCACCTGCGAGGACGCCGCCGAGCTGCAACTGCAGCAGCCGCACGTGGTCCGCCTGGAAACCCGCCCGCCGAACCTGGAAGGCCAAGGCACAATCACGATGCGGGATCTGGTCAAGAACTGCCTGCGGATGCGTCCCGAGCGGATCATCGTCGGCGAGGTGCGCGGACCCGAGGCGTTCGACCTGTTGCAGGCCATGAACACGGGCCACGACGGCTCGATGGGCACGCTGCACGCCAACTCCCCGCGTGAAGCCATCAGCCGGATGGAGTCCATGATCACCATGGGCGGCTACGGCCTGCCGTCCAAGACGATCCGCGAGATGATCGTCGGCTCGGTCGATGTCATCATCCAGGCCGCTCGCCTGCGCGACGGCTCGCGCCGCATCACCCACATCACCGAGGTCGTGGGCCTGGAAGGCGATGTGATCGTGACGCAGGACCTATTCGTCTACGACATCACCGGCGAGGACGAGAACGGCAAGATCATCGGCCGTCACCGCTCGACCGGCATCGCCCGGCCCCGCTTCTGGGACCGCGCCCGATACTACGGGCTGGAGCGCGAATTGGCCGACGCCCTGGACGCGGCGGAGTAGGGCGCGATGCTGCCGATCCTCGCCGCCGTTCTGGCCTTCATCACCATCGGCGGGCTCGGCTGGGTCTTTGTCGGTGGTGACGACTCCTCGGCCCAGGCCGTCAAGCGCGCCCAGAGTCTGGGCGAGGGCAAGAAGAACCCTGCGCTCGCCCGCAAGGCCGCCGCCGCCAATACGCCGGAGGCGCGGCGCAAACAGATCCTTCTCCAGCTTCAGGACGCGGACCGGCGCGAGCGCAAGGCGCGCACCACCCTGTCGTCGCGCCTGAAACAGGCGGGCCTGAGCCTGAGCGTGCGCACCTTCTACATCGTCTCGGCCGTGGTCGGGGTTGTGACCGGGCTGGGCGCCCTTGTGTTCGGCCTGCCGATCCTCGTCGTCTTGGGGATCGCGCTGATCTTCGGTCTGGGGCTGCCGCGCTGGGTCGTGGGCTTCCTCGGCAAGTCGCGGATGAAGAAGTTCTCACTGGAGTTCCCCAACGCCGTCGACGTCATCGTGCGCGGCATCAAGTCGGGCCTGCCGGTCCACGAGTGTTTCAAGATCATCGCCCGCGAAAGCCCGGCGCCTCTGGGCCCGGAGTTCCAGAGGCTGGTCGAGGGTCTGGGGGTGGGGCTGACCCTGGAGCAGGCGCTGGAGAAGATGTACGGCCGGATGCCGACGTCCGAACTGCGCTTCTTCACCATCGTCATCGCCATCCAGCAAAAGACGGGCGGAAACCTGGCCGAGGCGCTGGGCAACCTGTCGACCGTGCTGCGCGCCCGGCGAATGATGGGCGAGAAGATCAAGGCCCTGTCGTCCGAAGCCCTGGCCTCGGCCGGCATCATCGCTTCCCTGCCGCCTGCGGTCATGACGATGGTCATGTTCACGACCCCGTCCTACATGATGCCGCTGTTCACCGACTTCCGCGGCAACTTCCTGCTGTTGATCGCGGTCTGCCTGATGGCGACCGGCATCTTCGTCATGAAGCGCATGATCTCGTTCAAGTTCTGAGGCCGGGACCATGGAAGGCTTTATCCGCTTCATCACCGACCCCCAGAACCTGCTGAGCATCGGCGTGGGCGTGCTGGTCTTCGCGACCATCATGACCCTGCTGTCGTCGATGACCGGCGGGGTGAAGCTGGACAAGCGGATGAAGGCGGTCGCCGAACGCCGCGACGATCTGAAACGCCGCTCGCGCGCCAGCATGGCCGCAGGGCAGGGGGCGCTGCGTCACACCGACGACGGGTTCAAGAAGCGGATCGTGGACCGGCTGAACCTGACCAAGCTGCTGGAAGATCCCAAGGTTGCGGGCCAGATGGTGCAGGCCGGCTATCGCGGGCCGCGTCCGCTGACGACCTTCTACTTCTTCCGCTTCGCCTCGCCCTTCATCTTCATGATCGTGGCGGCCTTCTATCTGTTCGTCCTCAAGGTCGTGGACTGGCCCACGATGAACAAGGTGACGGCGACCATGACGGCGGCCGTCGCCGGATTCTATGCGCCGAACCTGTATCTGAAGAACCGGATCGACAAGCGTCGCGCCTCGATTATGCAGGCCTTTCCCGACGCGCTGGACCTTCTGCTGATCTGCGTCGAAGCGGGCATGTCCATCGAGGCGGCGATCACCAAGGTGAGCCAGGAAATGGGGCCGTCGTCGATCGATCTGGCCGAGGAACTGTCGCTGCTGTCGGCCGAACTCAGCTATCTGCCGGACCGTCGCGTGGCCTATGAGAATCTGGGCAAGCGCACCAACCATCCGGGCGTGAAGTCGGTCGCGACCGCCATGACGCAGGCCGAAACCTATGGCACGCCGCTGGCCACCGCCTTGCGCGTCATGGCCAAGGAAAACCGCGATCTGCGGATGTCCGCCGCCGAGAAGAAGGCGGCGGCCCTGCCGGCCAAACTGACCGTGCCGATGATCCTGTTCTTCCTGCCGGTCCTGTTCATCGTCATCCTGGGGCCCGCGATCCTGAACGTCATCGACATGATGAAAGACGGGCGTTAGGCGCGCTCAGCCGTCGCCTTCAGACCCTCGGCGGCGCTTTCCAGCGCCTTCTTCATCGCCGGACGGTGCTTGTCGTGGAACAGCTCGCCGCGAATGCCGGAAAAGCGGATGCCGATGGCGACGATGCAGTTGCCGGGCGCCAGCTCCTCGATCTGGATGTAGCGCAGGCTCTGGAACAGAAAGCCGCGCCGTTCGGCCCAGACCAGACGCGCGCGCGGCTGCCACTCCACCACCTGGGCCGCCGACTGGCGTTCGGCCATGTCCGGCCAGGCCTCGGTCATGCTCAGCCGGCCGCCATAGGCGATGGCGCCCTCGACGTCCTTGTCGATCGGGTTCCAGGCCCCCCAGCCGGACAGGTCCGCGACCAGATCCCAGATGCGGTCCGAGGTCGCCTGAACGCCGACGCGTTTTTCGATGCGAGTGTCATCCATGATTTCGCTCTGACACGGCTGGCCGCCGGAAGAAAGGCGCCGAGGCTCAGGCGGCCCCGTCGATCCGCTTCAATCGTCGTCCGTCGTCCAGCCCCAGCCGCGTCTTGACCTCCAACAGGTCGGCGCCGGCCGGAACGATCAGCAGCTTCTTGGGCTGGGCCGTGTTGACGGCGACGACGGCGCCCTTGGGACAGATGTCGAAACAGTCGGCGCCGACGACTGTCAGCTCGCCCTTGCGACCCTGTTTGCCCTTCTTCAGGTGCAGGTATTTTCGCAACGCCTTCTTCAGCGTCAGGTCGCCGCCGGGGCCGAAGCCGCCGTCCAGCTTTTTCGAACATTTGCGGCAGACCAGAACGACGTCGCGCCATTCGGTCTTTGCGCTCTTGAAGGCCTTCTCACCCATGCGGACAGAAATCGGCGTTCGCGACGGCTTGCACAAGCGGGTGCGGCGCCGTCACCTTTCGTCGGGCTGAAAATTTCACGGGACCTTCACATGCGCCGATTGTTCGCCGCCTCCACACTGGCGCTGCTGCTTGCCGCCGGCGCCGCTCAGGCTCAGGTCGATACGGCCAGCGTGGACGCCGCCGTGCAGCGCGTCATGCCCGAGGTCGTCGCGTGGCGGCGCGACTTCCACCAGCATCCCGAACTGGGCTTCGCCGAGACTCGCTCGGCCGGCGTGATCGCCGACCATCTGCGATCGCTGGGGTTGGAGGTGCGCACCGGGGTCGGCAAGACCGGGGTGATCGGCGTGCTGCGCGGCGCACGGCCGGGCCGGACGGTGGCCCTGCGCGCCGACATGGACGCCCTGCCGGTGCAGGAGGCGACGGGCCTGGCCTTCGCCTCCACCGCCACCGGGACCTATATGGGCAATACGGTTCCGGTGGCCCACGCCTGCGGCCACGATATGCATATGGCCATGCTGATGGGCGCGGCCGAGGTGCTGGCGGGGATGAAGGACCGGATCGCCGGCACGGTGGTCTTCGTCTTTCAGCCGGCGGAAGAGGGCGCGCCTCCGGGCGAACCCAAGGGCGGCGCGGCCCTGATGATCGCCGAAGGGGCGCTGAACGATCCCAAGCCCCAGGCCATCTTTGGCCTGCACGTCGTGCCGGGACGTCCGGGCAGCGTCTTCTATCGGCCGGAAGGGTTCATGGCCGCCTCCGACCGCGTGGATATCCGCCTGAAGGGCAAGCAGACGCACGGCGCCTGGCCCTGGCGCGGGGTCGATGTGATCGCGGTGGCGGGCCAGGTGGTCGAGACGGTCAACACCCTGACGGCGCGCACGGTCGATCCGACCACCACCCCGACCGTCTTCACCATCGCCACGATCAACGCCGGCGTCCGCTACAACATCATCCCCGACAGCGCGACGCTGTCAGGCACGCTGCGCACCTTCGATACGGCCCAGCGCGACGCCCTGGTCGCCCGCGCCGAGACCGCGATTGATCACGTCGCCGAAGCGTACGGCGCCACCGCCGAGTTCGGCGTCAAACAGAACGCGGCCCTGGTGTTCAACGACCCCGGCCTGTCCGCCTGGCTGGCCCCGGTCCTGACCGAGGCGGCGGGCGAAGGCAACGTCAACCCCGCCACGCCCCCGACTACGGTGGCCGAGGACTTCAGCTATTTCCAGCAGGCCATCCCCGGCGTCTTCTACCACCTGGGCGCCAGTCCCGACGGGGTGGACCCGTCCCAGTCCGCCCCGAACCATTCGCCAGAGTTTTCGCCGAACGAGAAGGTCTTGCCGCTGGGGGTGAAGACGCACGTCCTGACCGCGCTGCGGTTCTTGGAGCGGAGTTAGGGGGGGCACGATTGGGCTTGAGCTGCGCAGCCGCACTCGCTGCTAATTCGAGCCAAGTGCTTTGTGATCTTTGATTTGCTCCAACTGGAAAATCGAAGATGTGAGGTGGCTGAGTAGCCCGACGTTTTGCTCCGAAGCAGTTTTTGTTGGCATGCCGCAGGTCACAAGGTCGTAAAGAGCGCAGGCACTGGCGAGGCCTTCAATTGCTGGAGTGGCTTTTGGCATTACGTCTTCTCCAGGCGAGACGCCGTGCGCCGCTATCTGCCTGAGTTCCAACACTGCTGACGTAAGTATCTTCGCCTGTGCGGGTGTTACGACTGAGGAAAGGCCTTCGAAGAGGATTTTAAGTCTTTGACCCAGGCTCTGGTTTTGAAGGCCTCCGATGACCCCTTTGATCCGCGCGTCCTCAATGGAAATGTCGTTAGCCTTGGCGGCGGCGATTGCCCCTTCAGCAATCAGCTTGGCTTGGCTAGCCGACAGCGCTGGCTTCCCCTTCAGTTCTGTTAAACTCTCTATGCCAGCACACAGAGTCACGATGTCGTCGAGCGAGCTTCGCTGGCGCATGTGTTTAGCGACATTTTCTATGGAGCTTCTGAATCGCCGCCGCTCATTTTCCTTTTCAATCCACCGCCGCATCACATCGGCGAGCGTCCGACGCTCTGCCCATCGATTTAGAGGCACATTGCCAAGCCAAAGTGAAAAGGGCTGGCGCATATCAAGCGGATCATCTTCGTGGTTAGGGAGATAGAATTCTGCTTCGCGCATTTTGCGACCGCTTCCCGATCTTGCTGAAAGGGAGGTCCAAGGAAGTGGCCGAAGAGCCACCAGCCCAAAGAAACGTTTCCATTGCCAGGCGGCATCTATCGCTTCGTCGATACCGACCGGCTTATCAAAAATAATGCTGGCGATAGGGTCGGTCTGGAAGTCAATTTTCTTCCATCCAATGCCGGATTGCGTTGAGCCAATGAATATTTCGTACTGGTGTCGATCTGCCTTGAACTTGAATACCTTTGGGAACTGATGGACGACGAAAATTTCACGTGGCTTGAAGAGATCGTATGGTCTGCCCTCTTTAGATCGCAGGCGTCGAAGGGCTGCTAACAAATCTTTTGGCGTATCTAGGAGAAAATGCGATTCAACGTGCTGGTAATGAAAGAAGAGGCTGAGATCTCGCATCGTAAAGGCGATTGATTCTACCTGGTTTCCGTTCACTAGCCCATCTGCCCCTAACACCACGGCATTTGGGTAAATGTGTTCCTCGTAGCTCTGCCCAGTATGAGAGTGATGCCGAGTTGAGCTTTTAATCAGGGCGTTGTGCAAGAGGATCGCACGACCATTTGGACCCTTAAGCCGGAGTTCAAACCACCCGGCATCGTCCGCATGCCCCAGAAGTGATTGGTCTGACTGGATTACGGCCTCAGACTTGGCCTTGTTTAAGATGAGGGTTCCGCTTCCAGCATACGCTTGTTCGTCGGTTACAACCGGGGAACTTCCGTGCTTTTGCTCTATTTCGTCAAACCGCTTCATGCGCTTGTTATGTGAGCGTCGACTCCGAAATGCTACCTCCGTCAGGTACACCTTGCCAACCTATTCGGCGGCGTCGAACGACGATGGAGGCGAAAGACAGGTGGAACATCATTTCTGCTCGCACTAAACGCGCCAGCGCTAGCTCATGGCGCACGTCAAAGACTTATTCAGGATTGAGTCTATTTCCCCCGGCGTCACAACCGCTCTAACACCGTCTCGATCACCCGGCGATAGACCGCCGTCAGGGTCTCCAGCTCCGCCACCGGCACCCGTTCGTCGATCTGGTGCATGGTCTGGCCGACCAGGCCCAGTTCCAGCACCGGGCACAGGGCGCGGATGAAGCGGGCGTCGGAGGTGCCGCCGGTGGTGGAGGCCTCGGGGCGGCGGCCGGCGACGGCCTCGACCGCGTCCTGAACCGCCGCGACGAAGACGCCGGGCTCGGTCCGGAAGGCCTCGCCGGAACACAGGTGGTCCAGGGTGATCTGCAGCCCGGTCTCGGCCTGCATGGCCCCGGCCTCGCGGTTCAGCCAGTCGATCAAAGCATCGCCCGTATGGCTTGGGTTGAAGCGGATGTTCAGCCGCGCCGTCGCCTGGGCCGGGATGATGTTGGTCGCCGGATTGCCGATGTCGATGGTGGTGATTTCGAGGTTCGACGGGGGAAAGGCCACGCTCAAGCAGTCCCGCTCCGCGAGCGGGACGCTAGCGTCAAAAGAAGGATAGCCTTCATCCAGAACGTGATCGTTCAGGCGGGCCATCAGCTTCGCGATCACCGGGGCCGGGTTGGCGGCGCGCTCGGGATAGGCGACGTGGCCTTGCTTGCCGTGGACGGTGATCCAGGTGTTCAGCGAGCCGCGCCGCCCGACCTTGATCATGTCGCCTAGCTGCTGAGACGACGAAGGTTCGCCGACGACGCAGGCGTCGATGACCTCGCCCTCGGCGGCCAGCGCTTCGACCACGCGCTTGGTGCCGTGCAGCGCCGGACCTTCCTCGTCGCCGGTGATCAGGAAGGAGAGGGAGCCGGTGGGTTCACCGTCCGCCAGCACCTGGGACACGGCGGCGACCCAGGCGGCGATCCCGCCCTTCATGTCCACCGCACCGCGGCCGTACAGGACGCCGTCCCTGACCTCGGCGTTGAAGGGTTGGGAAGACCACTGGTCCGACGGACCGGTCGGGACCACGTCCGTGTGGCCGGCGAAACAGAGGTTGGGCGAGGCAGTCCCGCGCCGGGCGTACAGGTTCTCGATCCGCGCATGGACGCCCTCGCCGCCCGGTCCCTCGAAGGCCAGGCGGCGGCAGGTGAAGCCCAGCGCCGTCAGGTGCCGTTCCAGCACATCCATCGCCCCTTCGTCGGCGGGCGTGACGGAGGGAATGCGGATCAGGTCGCGGGTCAGTTCGACAGGATCGATAACGGGAGTTGATGCGCGGCTCATGCGGCTATGCTTTAGGACCATCGTGCGGAGGCGAGAAGAGCCATGCCCAAGATCGACATCGACAGCGCGCCGACCAGCTTCGGCACCACCTATCCCGAGGAATACGCCGGCCCGTGCAACCCGCGTCGCCGCTGGCGGCTGGGCGATGCGGCGGGGCTGAGCCAGTTCGGCGTCAACCTGCTGCGCCTGCCCGACGGCGCCTGGTCCAGCCAGCGCCACTGGCACGCCGAAGAAGACGAGTTCGTCATGGTGGTCGAGGGCGAAGTGGTGCTGATCGAGGACGATGGCGAGACGATCCTGCGCGCCGGCAACTGCGCCGGGTTCAAGGCCGGCGTGCCGAACGGCCATAAGCTGGAGAACCGATCCGGCCGCGAGGCGGTTCTGCTGGAAGTCGGCACGCGCAGCCCGACAATCACCCCCGCCGACTATCCCGACATCGACATGGTGCTGCACGCCGGCGTCGACGGCTATTTCCACCGCGACGGCTCGCCCTATCCGAAATACCCAAGAAGAACGTGACCACAGAATCCATCGACACCGGCCCCGCCGGCCCCGCCGCCCCGCCCGTTTCGCCGTCTCCGTCATCTGGAGGGCCAGAAGGCCCGTCCAGCCCGTGGGGCATTCGCGACTTCCGCCTGTTGTGGTTCGGCCGCGTGGTGGCGGTGCTGGCGATCCAGATCCAGTCGTCGGCCCTGTTGTGGCAGGTCTATGAGATCGCCCGGCGCGATCATCCGATCGAGGAGGCCAGCCTGTATCTGGGGCTGGTGGGGCTGTGTCAGTTCCTGCCTCTGCTGGCCTTCACCCTGCCGGCTGGGGCGATGGCGGATCGGCGCGACCGCAAGCGCACGGTGTGGATCTCGATCCTGGTCGAGGCGGCCTGCGCGGGGTCGTTTCTGGCCATGGCCCTGCATGGAAACCCGCCGCTGTGGGGTCTGTTGGCGGTCGCGGCCTTGTTCGGCGCGGCGCGGGCGTTCCTGGCGCCGGCCAGCCAGGCCTTCCTGCCGATGGTGGTGGGGCGCAAGGCCCTGCCGCCGGCCATCGCGGCCCAGTCCATCGCGTTTCAGACCGGCGCCATCGCCGGCCCGGCCCTGGGCGGGGTGATCGTGGGGATCAACGTGCCCCTGGCCTATGCGGTGTCGCTCGGCATGTTCCTGCTGGCCGTCGCCGCCTTCATCCTGATCCGCACCAGCGGCAAGCCGGCGCCCCAGGTCAATCCGCTTTCGCCGGTGGATTCGGTCAAGGAGGGGCTGGCCTATGTGTGGAAGACCAAGATCGTGCTGGGCGCCATTTCGCTGGATCTGGTCGTGGTGCTGCTGGCGGGCGTGGCCCTGCTGACGCCCATCTTCGCGCGCGACATCCTGCATGTCGGGCCGCAAGGGTTCGGTCTGTTGCGGGCCTCGTTCGGCGTGGGGGCCATGGTCATGGCCATCTATCTGAGCCGCTATCCGATCCGCCAGAACGGCGGGCGCTGGATGTTCGCGGCGGTGGCGGTGTTCGGCCTGTGCACCATCACCTTCGGCCTGTCGCGCATCGTCTGGCTGTCGGGCCTGGCGCTGTTCATCGGCGGGGCGGCGGACATGATCAGCGTCAATGTGCGCCAGACCCTGATCCAGCTGGCCACGCCCGATCACATGCGCGGGCGGGTGTCCTCGGTGTCCATGCTGTTCATCGGCGCCTCGAACGAACTGGGCGAGGCCTATTCCGGCGTCATGGTCCGGCTGCTGGGCGCGGTCGGCGCGGCGGTGTTCGGCGGCTTCGGCGCCCTGGCCGCGACCGGGGCCTGGGCGACGATGTTCCCGGGGCTAAGGAAGGCGGACAACCTGACGTGACGATCGCGTCTCCTCCCCACAAAGTGGGGAGGGGGACCGCGCAGCGGTGGAGGGGCTCTTGACGTCCCGCAGGCTCTAGCGATGCGGTGAAAAGCCCCTCCGTCTCTCCGCTGCGCTACGAGCCACCTCCCCATCAGATGGGGAGGAGACGGTCAGGACTGCCTCACCACGCCTTGAAATGCTTCGACAGCTTCAGGCCCTGGTTCTGATAGTGGCTGCCGCTTTCGCCATACAGACGGCTGGGGCGTTCGGTCAGGGGCTCGTACACCAGGCGGGCGACGATCTGGCCGTGTTCCAGCAGGAACGGCGTGTCGTGGGTGCGGACTTCCAACACGCCTTTCGAGCCCGCGCCATGCGCCTCGTCGGTGCCGAAGCCGGGGTCGAAGAAGCCGGCGTAGTGGACGCGGAATTCGCCGACCGACGGATCGATGGGAGTCATTTCGGCGGCCTGATCGACCGGGATTTCGACGTCGTCGGACGAGGCCAGGATGTAGAACTCGCCCGGATCCAGCAGCAGTTCGCCACGGCGCAGGCTCAGCGGCTCCCAGAAGTCGCGCGGATCGTGGCCGTCGATGTGGTCCAGATCGACCACGCCCGCATGGCGACGCCCGCGGAAGCCGACGATGTCGCCGCCCTGCAGATCGACGCCGACCGAGCGGGTCTCCAGCTTGGGCGGATCGCCGGCCTTGAGCCGCAACTGGTTCAGGCGCGTGCCGGGACGGACCAGGATGGAGAAGGTCTGGGGCGCGACTTCCATATAGAGGGGGCCGTCATAGCCTTCGGCGACGTCATCGAAGCTGGCGCCCTGATCCGTCAGCAGACGCACGAAGACATCAACGCGGCCGGTCGAGCTTTTCGGATTGGCGCGGGCGATCAACCCTTTCGGCAGTTTCAGCCGCTCCTGAAGGCGCACGATATAGACGCAGCCCTTTTCCAGCACGACGCCCGCCTCGGTGATCTCGATGGCGTGCATGGCCACGTCGGCGATGCGGTCCTCGACCTTGCGCCGGCCGGGCAGGAAGGAGGCGCGCACGCGCCAGGCCTGATCCGACAGCCGCAGGTCCAGGCTGGCCGGCTGGACCTGGTCGTGGTCGAAGGGCGTGTCGGACGTGACGGCGCCGGCGGCGATCAACGTCTCGATGGACTGGGCGGGCAGGATGCCGGGACGGGGCGCTTGGAAGGAGCTCATGGCGTCTGTCTCACACGGTTTTCACGACTTGTCTCCAAGTCGCGCTTGCAGCCCGCGCGCGGCGGGGCGAGCATATAGCCCATGCACGATGGTCCTGCCTATACCGCCGAGACGAACGGCATCCTGATCCGGGTGCGGCCCAGCTATCTGGCGGGCCAGTCGGATCCCGACGAAGGCCGCTGGGTCTGGGCCTACCAGATCGAGATCGTGAACCTGACGGGCTCGACGGTGCAGCTGATGGCGCGTCGCTGGACCATCACCGACGGCCACGGCCATGTCGAAGAGGTGCGCGGTCCCGGCGTCGTCGGCGAACAGCCGGTGATCGAGCCGGGCGGCAGCTACGCCTACGCCTCGGGCTGTCCGCTGGGCACCGACAGCGGCTCGATGGTCGGCGCCTATTATATGACGGATGCTGACGGGCGCAGTTTCGAGGCGCAGATTCCCGCGTTCTCGCTAGATACGCCGGATGCGCGGCGGGTACTGAACTGAGGGCGGATGGGGCTGCGTCAACCCGGATGAACCGCAGCCCCGCCCCTGAAGTCTCGCCGGCCGCTTGCGCGAACCGGCGAGGGGGAAGTCGGCTCCCTAAGGAGCATCTTTTTTGGCGCTACGTTCGCGACGCGGTCGTTCGCGACTTGAGCGCAGTCGTGCGCCCTGCGCGAAGCGCCGCGCTCAAGTCGCGCGAAGCGCGGTAGCGCCCTTAGATGTAACGACGCAGGCTGCGGGCCAGGTCGGAGCCGCTTTCCTTGGAGCCGCGACGGACTTGCGGTTGGTAGGCGACGCGGGCGTGTTCGACGCAATAGACGCCTTCCGACGAGCGACGGCCGCAGAAGCTGAACTCGCGCGACGACGGGTCGCCGATCGGCCATTTGCACATGTGGGCGCCCAGGGTCATCACGGTCGCCGTGCCCGGCAGGTCCGGGATCGGGGCGGGGACGGGCGCGGCGGGTTCGACCGGCTTGGGCTGGACGGCCTCCAGACGGCGCGGGGCCGAAGGTTGCTGCGCCGGAGCGGCCGGCGCCGGACGCGGACGCGCGGTGCGGAAGGTCGCGGCGACGGTGCGCGCCGGTTGCGACGGGGCGGCCCGGCCCGACAGGCCCAGACGGTGCACCTTGCCGATCACGGCGTTGCGGGTGACCCCGCCGCCCAGTTGTTTGGCGATCTGGCTCGCGGACTGGCCCTCAAGCCAGAGCTTCTTTAGCGCGCCTACACGGTCGTCGGTCCAGCCTGCGGTCATGCCACCCTCCAGCGAGTTTGGATTCAATATCTAGGTCCAAGCTCCCCCTCCGGGGTCTTGACCTACAACTAATCGTAAACCAGCCGTTAAGAGACGCAAGATGTGCGAATCATCCTGTCCACAGAAACCAGATATTGAATCATCGTTAAGGTTAAGGCGGCGCCGTCGTTTTCGGGACGATCTCGCCTGATCTCTTGCGAAGCGCGGCGGTCGAGCGCATCTGGCGGGCCATGACCGATACGCCCGATCTGATCTCCACCCGGCCTGCCGGCCTGCCGCAGCCGCGTCGCTATCCGGGGATCAACTGGATCGGGGTGCAGACCCTGTATCTGCGCGAGGTGCGTCGCTTCTGGAAGGTGGGCGCCCAGACGGTGGCGGCGCCGGTGGTCACGACGCTGCTCTATATGCTGGTGTTCGTGGTGGCGCTTCAGAACGCGCGGCCGCCGCTGCACGGCACGCCATTCGCCCTGTTCGTCGCGCCCGGCCTGATCATGATGGCCATGTTGAACAATGCCTTCGCCAACGCCTCGTCCAGCCTGATCCAGGCCAAGATCATGGGTACCGCGACCGACTTCCTGACCCCGCCGCTCAGCCCGCTTGAGCTGACGCTGGGCTTTACGCTGGGCGCCGCGACGCGCGGCCTGGCGGTCGGTCTGGTGACGGCGATCTGCGTGCTGCCGTTCGCGCCTCTGGGCATCGCCAATATCTTCGCCATCGTCTGGTTCGCCCTGGCCGCCTGTTTCATCATGGGCATGACCGGGGTGTTGGCGGGGTTGTGGAGCGAGAAGTTCGACCACCTGTCGGCGGTTCAGAACTTCATCGTCATGCCGATGACCTTCCTGTCGGGGACCTTCTATCTGGTCGAGAACCTGCCCGAGCCGTTCCGGGCGCTGAGCCGCTACAACCCCTTCTTCTATCTGATCGACGGCTTCCGTTACGGCTTCATCGGCCATGCCGAGAGCAATCTGACGGTCGGCGTCATAGGGTCGGCCGTGCTGATGGCCGTCATGGGCGTGGTCTGCTGGCTGGTGTTCCGCTCGGGCTGGCGTCTTAAGAGCTAGATCGCTACCTGTTGCGGATCGCTCCCCCGAGAGGTCCGCTTCATGCTGTTTCGTTCGCTCGTCGCCGCCACGGCCCTGTTCGCCGCCACATCCGCTTTTGGTCCCGCCTTCGCTCAGGAAGCGACGCCCCAGGCCGGCGATCGCCCCGATATCGCCGCCGGCGCCGCACAGTTCATCAAGCCCACCAACGCCGAGCGGACCCAGGTTCTGGTCGGTTTCCTGACGACGCTGGGCTTCACGCCCGAAATCCAGACCTTCGAGGGCGGCAACCAGGCCACCGGCCCGATGGAAGGCGCCAATGTCGTCGTCACGGTGGGCGAGGGCGACAAGGATATCGTGCTGACCGCCCACTATGACGCGGTGAAGCTGCGCGACGGAACCCTGTCGCAGGGCATCGTCGACAACGTCGGCTCGGTCATGGCGATGATGGAGGCGGCCAAGACGCTGGACATGGCGCTGGAAGGCCAGTCGGTCGCCCACCGCTTCGTCTTCGTCTTCACCGACCAGGAAGAGCTGGGCCTTCTGGGCGCCAAGGCCTTTCTTGAGAAACACGGCAAGGACCGGATTGCCGCCGTCATCAACGCCGATGTCGCCGCCTATGGTCAGACGGTCATGTACGGCGAAAACAATGGGCCGCAGTCGGCCTTCGTGCTGGAGACGCTGCGCGGCCTGTGCGCCGAACGCGGCTTCGACTGCATGCCCTATCCGACCTATCCGCCCAGCGACGACCGCGCCTTCTCGGCCGCGGGCGTGCCGGTGGTGTCGATGGGCACCCAGGATCCGGTCGGCGCCCACCAGATGTGGCTGGCCTTCAACGGCGGCAAGGACAACGGTTTGAAGGAGGGCTTCGTCCCGCCCGTCTTCCAGCGCATCCACTCGACCGAAGACAAGCTGTCGCATCTGAAGGGCGTCGACGTCGCCCGTTTCGGCCTGTTCATCGCCGACCTGGGCCTGGCGCTGGACAAGAAGCTGGTCGAAATCCAGGCCAAGGACGCGGCCGTCGCCGCCGAAACGGCGCCGGCGGCCCCGGTGACGACGCCCGGGGGCGAGTGACGACGGTCATCGAGGTTCGCGGCGTCCAGCCGACGCCGAAGGAAGGTCGCGCGGCCGTCAAGGCGTGGCCCATCGTCCGGCGCTGGGCGAACCTGCCCGTGTTCTTTCTGGGCGGCGCCATGCTGGCGACCATCGCCGTCTGCATTGGTTTGCCCCTGGAGCGGACGGGCTGGATCGTCGGCCTTCAGTTGGTCGGGCTGTACGGTGTTATCGGGCTGTCGGCCCTGGCGCATTACAGGGTCATGGCGGCGTCGCGCCGGTCCCCGATCGCGCAGAAGCCAACCGACTGGCGCATCGATGACAGCGGTCTGGCGCTGTCGGGGGCGGATTTCGACACCCGCATCGGCTGGCGCAATCTGGTCGCGGTGGTGGAGGAAAAGGATCGCCTGATCTTCGCGGCCTCGCCCAACACCAACTTCATTTTGCCCCTGCGCGTGATGGAGACGGATCAACGGCAGGCGTTGCGCGTCTTGATCGCCGATGTGAGAGCGCGAGGCGTCCTCGGCGCCGGTGTTGACTAAGACCCTCGCGCGTCCGACAACGCCTGACCGTATTGATCCGGCTCCGTCGCGCTCGCGCCGGGGCCGTCTCGCTTTTGGAGGTCTTGGTCCCGTGTCCACTGAACATCTGATGGGTGTCTACAATCGCGCGCCGCTGGAAGTGGAACGCGGCCGAGGCGCGCGTCTGTGGGCGACCGACGGGACCGAATATCTCGACTGCGTCGCCGGCATCTCGACCAACGGCCTGGGCCACGCCCACCCCGAACTGGTCCAGGCGGTCAAGGATCAAGCCGAGAAGCTGTGGCACGTCTCCAACATCTTTCGCATCCCGGGTCAGGAAGCGCTGGCTGACGCCCTGTGCCAATGCAGCTTCGCCGACGTGGTGTTCTTCACCAACTCGGGCACCGAAGCCGTCGAATGCGCGCTGAAGACGGCGCGCAAATACCACTCGGCCAACGGCGCGCCTGAGCGGATCGACATCTACGGCTTCGACGGCTCGTTCCACGGTCGGACCTATGGCGCGATCAACGCCGCTGCCAACCCCAGCTATACCGAGGGCTTCGGCCCGCCGATGCAGGGCTTCCACCAGCTGAAGTGGGGCGACCACGAGGCGATCAAGACCGCCATCGCCAACCCCACGACCGCCGCCATCATCGTCGAGCCCGTACAGGGCGAGGGCGGCTGCCGCGCCATGCCCGAACAGTGCCTGCGGGGGCTGCGTGAGCTGTGCGACGAACACGGCGTCCTGATCATCTTCGACGAGGTCCAGTGCGGCATGGGCCGGACCGGCAAGCTGTGGGCCCATGAATGGGCGGGTATGGCGCCGGACATCATGGCGGTGGCCAAGGCCCTGGGCGGGGGCTTTCCCATCGGCGCCTGCCTGGCCTCGGCCAAGGCGGCCAAGGGCATGACGGTCGGGGTTCACGGCTCGACCTTCGGCGGCAATCCCCTGGCCATGGCCGTGGGCCAGAAGGCGCTGAGCCTGATCAACAGCCCCGAGACGCTGAACAACGTCAACGAGGTCGCCGGCTATCTGAAGCAGCAGTTCGCGGGCCTTCAGGAACGTTTCCCCGATGTCATCGCCGACGTGCGCGGCAAGGGGCTTCTGATCGGCATCAAGATGGTGCCGAACAATCGCGAGTTCATGGCCCTGGCGCGCGACACGCAGCAGCTGCTGATCGCCGGCGGCGGCGACAACTGCGTGCGCCTGCTGCCGCCGCTGAACTTGACGCTGGACGAGGCCCGCGAAGCCGTGGCCCGTTTCGAAGCGGCCTGCGAGGTCGCCCGCGAAAAGCTGGCGGCCTGATGGTCCGGCACTTCCTCGACATCCACCGGCTGGACGCGGCGGACCTGCGCGGCATCCTGGACGACGCCCATGCCCGCAAGGCCGCCCGCAAGGGCTGGCCCCAGGGGCGCGCCGACGCCGATGCGCCGGGCAAGGACCGCGTCCTGGCGATGATCTTCGAGAAGAACTCGACCCGCACGCGATTCAGCTTCGACGCGGCGATCCGCCAGTTGGGCGGCTCGTCCATCATCGCCACGGCCTCCGACATGCAGTTGGGCCGCGGCGAGCCGGTGGAGGACACCGCCCGCGTCCTGTCGCGCATGGTCGATGCGGTGATGATCCGCGCCAACGATCACGAGGATGTCGAGCGCTTCGCCCGCGTTTCGACCGTGCCGGTGGTCAACGGCCTGACCGACCGGTCGCACCCGTGCCAGATCCTGGCCGATCTGCAGACGATCGAAGAGCATCGCGGACCGATCGCCGGCAAGACGATCGCCTGGATCGGCGACGGCAACAACGTCTGCCACAGCTTCATGCACGCGGCGCCCAAGTTCGGCTTCCATCTGAACGTCGCCTGCCCGGCGGAATACCACCCGGACCTTCGCGACCTGGCCAAGGGCGGCGACGCCGTCACCCTGACCAGCGATCCGCGCGAGGCGGTCAAGGGCGCCGACGTCGTCGTCACCGACACCTGGGTGTCCATGGGGGATCAGGACTATGAGGCGCGGCTTTCGGCGTTCGAACATTACGGCGTCGACGAAGCCCTCATGGATCTCGCCGATCCCGAAGCGGTCTTCCTGCATTGCCTTCCCGCCCACCGTGGCGAGGAAGTCACCGACGCCGTCATCGACGGGCCGCGCTCTCTGGTCTGGGACGAAGCCGAAAACCGCATCCACGCCCAGAAGGCCGTTCTGGCCTGGTGCTTCGGCGGCTGAACGAAAAAAGGGCGGACCCGGTCGGGCCCGCCCTTTCTGGTTTCTGAAGCGTCGAAGCCTACAGTTTCACGTCCGACACGCCGCCGACGTCCGGGACGCTCTTGGTCAGGTTGGCCTTCAGGACTTCGTAGCCGAAGCCGAGAGCGCCCTTGTCGGACACCCAGACGCGGCCGTCGTCGGCGTCGAAGCGGACGAGGGTCAGGTGGGCGTCGTCCTTGCCGTCCGGGTACCAGGCGGCGACGACGGGGTTCCAGTATTTCTCGATGCGGCTGCGGTCCTGATCGATGGCCAGGCGGCCGTGGATGCAGGCCTGAACCTTGCCGTCCTTGGCCTGGTAGCAGAACATGCCGTTCTGGCCGCCGCCGGCGACGTCACGGGCGAAATCGGTGTCGTCGCGGGTGAAGAACCAGATGGTCCCCGTCTCGTCCTCGCCGAAACCGGTCATGGGTTGGTGGTGATAGCCGGGGCGATCGATGCCCAGCATGCCGGTGTTGGACTCCTTCAGGCTCTTCCAGAATTCCTTCTCGGCCTCGGCGGGGGTCAGTTTGTCAGACACGCGGTCTCTCCTTGAGTGGTTCGCAAGGTTCAACCGACCGGCCGTAATCGGGTTCCCGTCTCTAGGCGCCGGGTATCCAGGGCGCACGCTCGGCGCCGAATAGCGTCGCCAGGTGGATCAGCAGCAGCATGGCGATCGCCGCCGCGCCGACCATCAGGAACCGCCACGGCATCAGGCGCGGTCCCTTGAACGGATCCGGCGGCCTGGCGCCGCGCCATCCGCAAAAGACCATGACGGCGAGGGCGACGCCCAGCAGGACGAGTGTGGTGGTCAGGCTCATGCGCCGCAGGTGGCGAAACCCGCGCCGCTTGGCAAGCGAACCCTTGCCGGGAGGTTAATCTTCATGCCGCGTTAACCGAGATGATTCACAAATCCGGCGATCTGAGGCGATGTCCACAGGCTGGAATATCGCGGCTAGATATTGCGGTTAACCATCAGTTTACACCCTCGATATTGACGGTATAGCCTTCGTCGCATGGGCCGGGAGACGAATCAGTGAGCGCTGCAGCGCCTTGGAGCGTTAAGGGAATCGATCCCAAAGCACGCGAGGTCGCCAAGGATCTGGCGCGCCGGTCCGGCATGACGCTGGGCGAGTGGCTCAACTCCATGATCATGGAAGACGAGGAGGAGGGCTACGCCACCCTGCCGCGTCGCTCCCAGGCCGCCGAATACGAACGCCGCAACCGCAGCCGCCGTCTGGACGACGCCTATGAGGTTGAAGACAGCCAGCAGCGGATCAGCGCCTCCATCGATGTGATCGCCGCGCGGCTGGAAGCCGCCGAACGCCGCTCGACCGTCGCCATTCAGGGCGTGGATCAGGCCGTTGCGGGCCTGATGCGCCGGCTGGACGGCCAGGAGGCCGAGGCGCAAGGAGCCGCCCGCCGCATCGACGACATCGCCGAGGAGTTGCGCGAAGGGCATCGCCGGCTGCGCGCCTTCGAACGCGACACCGGCCCGTCGACCCAGGAAGCCTTCGGCAAGATCGAGACCTCGCTGGGCGCGCTGACCGGACGCCTGTACGACATCGAGGAACGCCAGCGTCTGGGCGTCAGCGATCTGCGCGAGCGGATGGAGGCGGTCGAGAAGGCCGCCGGCCCCGGCGTCGGCACGGAAATGCTGGCCCAGGTCAGCGCGCGTCTGGACGAGGCCCAGAACCGCACGACCGAAGCTCTGAAGACCCTGGAACGCTCGTTCGCTGCGCTGGACCAGCGGATGCGGACTGCCGAAAGCCGCGTCGAGCCGGAAGGCGCGCGCGACCTGGCCCGTTTCGAGAAGCTGGCCGAAAGCCTGTCGCGTCAGATCGACAACAATCGCGCCGAAATGATGCAGCGTCTGGACGCCGCCGAAACGGGCGCGCGCATCGACCGCATCGAACGCGCCGTCCAGGCCGTCGGCGATCAGCTGAAGGCGTCCGAAGAGAAGGGCGCTATCGGCCTTGAGGCCATGGGCCGCGAAGTCCTGCGCATCGCCCGCAACTTGAATGCGCGGGTCAAGAAGGTCGAGACGGACAACGACGGTCGCACCGACGCCGTCGCCCGCGCCGCCGCCGACGTCGTCGGCCAGACCATCGAAACCGAGGTCGCCCGCCGCGCCGCGCGTCTGGATCAGGAGTTCGCCCGCCACATCGACCGCGTCGACCAACGCCTGACCGCCAGCGACGATCGCCACGCCATCGCCCTGGAGAAGCTGGGCGGCGAGATCACCCGCATCTCGGACCAGCTGAGCGATCGCATCGCCCAGTCCGAGCGCCGCTCGCAGCAGGCGCTGGAAGACATCGGCCGACGCCTGTCGGAAAGCTCGGACAAGATCGAGCAACGCTATGACCGCGCCTCCGGCGAGCTGGCCGAGCGGATGCGTCTGAGCGAGGAGCGCACCGCCCGTCTGCTGGCCGAAGCCCGCGAAAGCATTGACGCCCGCGCGCCCACGTCGATCCGCGACAAGCCGCTGGACAATGAGCCCGCGTGGACCCCGGCGCGACAGGTGCTGGAACGCGCCGCCTCGGCGACGACACAGGCGCCGATCCAGTCCGCATCCATCGAAGGCGACTGGCGCGCCGCCGCCTTCCCCGATGAGACCTTTACCGACCAGGACGCCTGGTCCAGCGATCCGGTGACGCCCGAAGTTGCGACCGCTGCGCCCTTCCCTTCGTCGCCCGTCGTCGAGACCGAGGCCGAGCCCGCCGAGGCGCTGGCTGATGACATGCCGATGCGTCAGGTCGATCCCGATGGCGTCGAACCCATCATCCAGCCCTTCAGCGGTTTCGGCGGCGCCGACGTCGAGGACGCGCTGGAGGCGACGTCGCCGGGCTTCTCGACCGCACCGACCGAAAAGCGCAGCGCCGCCGTCCTGGATGCGGACGACGATGATTTCGGCGGCGAGACCGAGTTCGTGGATCCGCGTCGGCTGCGCTCCAGCATGGAAGCCGCCGCCGCCGCCGGCCGCGCCGCCTCGACCCGCAGCACCATCGACGCCGCCCGTGCTGCGATCACCGCGCCGGCCGAACCAGAACCTGCGCCCCGGTCAGGCTTCGGCCTGAAGCGCGGCGGCAAGTCCAAGCTGCAGGAGCGGCTGGACCGGCAGGCGTCCAAGGACGGATCGACGGTCAAGAAGACCTTTCTGGCTTCGGTCACGGCGGTCGCCCTGACCGGGGGTGTCTATGGCTATCTGTCCCTGACCGACGGCGGGGCGCCGGACTTCGAAATGCCCAGCTTCGGCGGCGGTTCGACGACCAACGGCGCCGTGCCTCTGGCGGCGTCGGCGGTGACGCCGACCGGCCCGAAAGCGACCTTCGACATCGGCGGCCCCGGCGCGGCTGACTATGAGGCGGCGATCGGCAAGCTGGAGGCCGGCGACAACTCGGGCCTGGACGGCATGAAGCGCGCCGCCAACCTGGGTTACGCCCCCGCCCAGACCTATCTGGGTCAACTGTATCTGGACGGCGCCAACGGCGTGCCCGCCGACCCGGCTCAAAGCCGTCAGTGGGGCCGTCGCGCGGCCGAGGGCGGCGATCCGCGCGGGATGCATCTGTATGGGATGCAGCTCTATGAAGGCGACGGCGGCGCAACCAATCAGGCCGAGGCCCTGACCTGGCTGCTGAACGCGGCCGAGCGCGGCCTGCCGGACAGCCAGTACAATGTCGCGCGCATCTATGAGACCGGCGCCGACGGCGTGGCCAAGAATCCGACCGAAGCGCTGAAGTGGTACATGATCGCCGCACGCGGCGGGGATGCGGAGGCCCAGGCCGCCGTGACGCGCCTGCGCCCAACGGCCAGCGCCACGGCACAGCGCGCGGCCCGCACCGCCGCCGACGCCTTCGTGGCCCAGTCGCAGGGTCAGTCGCAGACCCAAGTCCAGGCGACAGGCTAGATTCCTAGGCGCCGGGCGGCTATCGGTCGCCCGGTCGTCCCCGACCTCGCCCGCCTGACGGCGATTCTTGTGTCCGCTCCAGCCGAAGGCGCGTCCTTTGGACATCTATCTGCCGATCGCCGAGGTTTCGGTGAACTGGCCGACCCTGGTGATCCTGGGGGCGGTGGTCGGATTCGTGTCCGGCCTGTTCGGCATCGGCGGCGGCTTCCTGATGGCGCCGATCCTGGTCTTTCTGGGCATCCCCCCGACCGTCGCCGTCGCCAGCCAGGCCAGCCACGTCGTGGCCTCCTCGACGTCGGGCGTCATCCGCTATGCCGGGGCGGGTTCAGTCGATTTCAAGATGGGATCGGTGATGGCGGCCGGGGGCGCGGCCGGCGCCCTGGCGGGGGTCGAGCTGTTTCGCTACCTGCGGCTGCTGGGCCAGGCCGACCTAGTCGTGGCCCTGTCCTATCTCGTCTTCCTGGGCGCCATCGGCATTCTGATGCTGAACGAAAGCCTGACCGAAATCCTGCGCCGCCGCCGGGGGCTGCCCGCGCCGCACAAGCAGCGTCGGCGGCCGATGTGGCTGTATGGCCTGCCGCTGAAGATGAAGTTCCCGAAGTCGGGTCTGTATATCAGCGCTCTGCCGCCGTTCGGCCTGGGCGTCTTTGCAGGCGTCCTTTCGGCCATCATGGGGGTGGGCGGCGGCTTCATCCTGGTGCCGGCCATGCTCTATATCCTGCGCATGCGGGCGGGCGCGGTGGTGGGCACCAGCCTGTTCCAGATCATCATCACCACCGCCATCACCACCATTCTTCAGGCGGGGCGTAACCGGACGGTCGACATCGTCCTGTCCACCATCCTGCTGCTGGGCGGCGTCGTCGGCGCTCAACTCGGGGCGCGCTTCGCCGGGCGGTTCCGCGCCGAGGAACTGCGGGCGGCGCTGGGCCTGATTGTGCTGCTGGTCGGGATCCAGATGGGGCTGGATTTGTTCGTGCGGCCCAACGACATCTTCATGATCGCGCCGGGGATCGCCGACTGATGCAGGCGCTTCCTCCCCCTCCGCCCGCTGTTGCGGCCCCGCCGCTCGATCGGTCCGAAGCGACGACGGGCGACCTGCGCGTCGCCGCCGCCCTGACCGACGCCCAGGTCCGGGTCGACAGCAGTTTCCGGGGCGCGTCCATCGTCCTCTACGGCGCGGTGTTCAATCCGACGACCGAACCGGCGGACGTCGTGGTGGTGGTGCGGGGGCCGGACGCGCCGATCCGCCTGGTCAAGAAGACGCGTACGTCCGGCGTCTGGCTGAACAGCCGGCCGGTGTTGTTCGAAGGGGCGCCCGGCTTCTACATGACCGCCTCGACCCGCCCGCTTAGCGACATCGCCGACTTTGGCCAGTTGCGGCGGCTGGGCGTCGGCGTCGATCACCTGCGCATCGACGCGCCCGAGGAAAGCCGCACCGTCACCCGCTACGGCGTGCGCGACGTGGTCGTCAGCCGTCTGGGCGACGACTATCTGGACTGGCGTCGCGCCGTGATCCGGCTGAAGGAGGCCGCCGCCCTCTACGACACCGATTCCGAAGGGGTGGAGTTCGTCGACCGGGGCCTGTTCCGCGCCGAGGTCAAGCTGCCGACCGTCGCGCCCACCGGAAAATACTACGCCGAGGTCTGGCTGTTTCAGGACGGCGAGCCGCAGTCGGTGTCGAACCTGACCCTGACGGTCGAGAAGGTCGGGCTGGAGCGCGACATCTATGAGTTCGCGCACCGTCGGCCGTGGCTGTACGGCGTGCTGTGCGTCGTGCTGGCCGCCCTGACCGGCTATGGCGCTTCGCGCATCTTCAGCCGGCGGAGCTGAAGCCCAGTTCGCCGCGCAGGGCTTCGGCCGTCAATCCGCCGGCCCTCAGCTCGGCCAGAGTGATAGAGCGATCGCGTTTGGCGTAGCGCCGCCCGTCCGGCCCTGTCAGCAAGGCGTGATGACGATAGGTCGGCGCCGGCCAGCCCATCAGGGTCTGGATCAGCCGCTGCACATGTATGGCCTGAAAGAGGTCCTGGCCGCGGATCACATGGGTGATCCCCTGCAAGGCGTCGTCGTGGGTCACGGCCAGATGATAGGCGACGCCCGTATCCTTGCGCGCCAGGACGACATCGCCCGCCGCCTCGGGATCGACGGCTATGAAGCCGGTTTCGCCGTTGGGACCCTCGCCCTCCTCGACGAAACTCAGGCCGTTCCAGGTCGCCTCGCCCAGAGTTTCGCGCGCCCGATCCAGCGACAGCCGCCAGGCGAACGGTGCGCCCGAGGCCAGCAGGTGCGCCTCCTCGTCCCCTGAATGCGGACCGGGCTTCGCCGCCTCCATCGCCCCGTGCGGTGCGTCGCCGATGGCGCTAAGGATCTCCTTGCGCGTGCGGAAACACCGATAGAGCAGGCCTCGCGTCTGCAGATTTTCGATCACGGCGGCATAGTCGCTCAGATGATCAGACTGGCGACGGACCGGCGCTTCCCAATCCAGACCCAGCCAGGCTAGGTCCTCCAGAATGCCCGCCCCGTATTCCGGTCGGCATCGCGTTGGATCGATATCCTCGATGCGCAGCACGAACCGCCCGCCTGCCGCCTTCGCCGCCGTCCAGGCGGTCAGGGCCGAGAAAGCGTGGCCCTTGTGCAGGCGGCCGGTAGGCGAGGGGGCGAAGCGGGTCGTGAACACAGCTCAGTCTTCGTCCGGTGACAGCAGATGGGTCCAGTCGCGCGCGGCATGAAGGATCCGCACGACTTCCACGTCGCCAGTCAGGCGATAAAAGATCAGATAGCTGCCTTCGGCGCGTTTACGCAGATCGCCGAGGCCGGCCTCTGGATAGCGTCGGAGATTTTGGCCAAGGGTCTCGCAGCGTTCGAAAAGCGTCCTGACCAGTCGACGGGCTGCATTTGGGCTGTCCGACGCTACATGGTTCTCGATGGCGACCAGATCGCGCAAGGCGGCGTGGGTGAGCCGAACTCTCATTCGCCTTCGGCAGCCCACCGCGCTTCGAACTCGGCGCGGACATCTTCAAGCGGCTTCGTCCGTCCGCCATCAGCGTCGGCGACGCCCTCTTCCAGCTTGCCGAGCAGGGCCGCCAGCCGAGCCTCGTGTTCCTGCACCAGTCTGACGCCGGTGCGCAGCACCTCGCTCTTGGAGCCGTAGCGGCCGTCGCGGACCAGACGGTCCACGACCTGTTCCAAAGCTCCAAGTTCGACGGTCATGGTCATTGCGATGTCCTCAATGCACGCGCCAATAATAGTTATTAAGGCCCGATGTCGCCAGCCGAAATCCGCCAAAGCGGCCATTCCCTTGAAGGCCGCCTCGCGCCATAGGTAGCCGATGCCGTTCGCACCCACGCCCGATGACATCGCCACCGCGCGCCAGGCGCTGGTTGCCGCCGATCCGGCGCTCGGGCGCGTGGACGCCCAGACGCCGCCGCTGGAGTGGCGGTTGAGAGTGGGCGGGTTCGAAGGCTTGTTTCGCATGATCGTGGAGCAGCAGGTGTCGGTGGCCTCGGCCGCATCGGTCTGGGCGCGGCTGCGCGAAGGCATGGGCGGCATCACGCCCGAGCTGTTGCTGGCGCATGATCTGGATCAGCTGCGCGGCATGGGCCTGTCGCGACAGAAGGCGACCTATGGTCAGGGGATCGCGCGGGCGCAGATCGCGGGCGAGATCGATCTGGAGCATCTGGCCAACCTGGATGACGAGGCGGCGATCGCCTCCCTGACGTCGCTGAAGGGCGTGGGCCTGTGGACGGCCGAGGCCTATCTGATGATGTGCGAGGGGCGGCTGGATGTCTTCCCCGGCGGCGACGTGGCCTTGCAGGAGGCGATCCGCTGGGCGGACGGTGCAGAGGTGCGACCTGATCAGAAGGGCGCCTATGCCCGCGCCGAGATCTGGCGGCCCTATCGTGCGGTCGCCACCCATCTGCTGTGGGCTTGGTACACGGGCGTGAAGCGCGGCGAGATCGCGCTGGATGCCCCGGCATGACCCCGCTCGATCCGGCTCTGACCGAACCGCTGCGCAATCCGCAGACCGTGCTGACCGCGCTGGATTTCGCCGGCGTGGCGGTCTTCGCCGCCACCGGCGCCCTGGCCGCCGCGCGCGAGAAACACGACGTGGTCACCTTCGCCTTCTTCGGCGCCATCACCGGCGTGGGCGGCGGGACGCTGCGTGACCTGCTGCTGGGCCTTCCGGTCTTCTGGGTGCAGGACTGGCGCTATCTGGCGGTGTGCCTTTTCGCCTCGACGGCCCTGTGGCTGGTGGGGCAGCGCGACTGGCGGTTCCGCGCCCTGCTGTGGCTGGATGCGGTGGGGCTTGCGGCCTATGGCGTCATGGGGGCGGCCAAGGCTGAGGCGGCCGGGGCGCCGGCCCTGATCTGCATCGTCATGGGTACGCTGACGGCCTGTTTCGGCGGTGTCGTGCGCGACACCCTGGCGGGTCAGCCGTCGATCCTGCTGCGGCGAGAGATCAACGTCACGGCCGCGATCCTGGCGGCGACGGTCTATATGGTGCTGCGGGTGCCGGGCGTCGGCGTCTGGCCCGCCGCCATCGTCGCGGCGCTGTCCGGCTTCCTGCTGCGCGCGGCGGCCCTGCGCTGGGGCTGGACCCTGCCGGGGTTTCCGACCCACGCGCGCGGGGTCTGAGGCAAGACGTCACGAAAACGCTGCACACTGGTCATGGCGATGAGCGGGAATCAGGGTTAGGTTAAATCGACAAGACCAAGGCCAAGACTAGGGAAGGAGACGTGTCCTCACCTCTGTCGCCTCAAAATCCCCCCGTCTGAGCGGGAGGGCCTGATGCAGGTTCTCCATCGACCACCCTCCGGTTTTCCCGCGTTGGTGTTGAACGCCGACTTCCGGCCGCTGTCCTACTATCCGCTGTCGCTGTGGCCGTGGGAGGAGGCGGTCAAGGCGGTCTATCAGGACCGCGTGGACGTGGTGTCCCTGTATGACAAGGTTGTCCGCTCGCCGTCGATGGAGATGCAGCTTCCCAGCGTGATCGCGCTGCGCAGCTATGTGGATCAGGACCGCAGCCCCGCCTTCACCCGCTTCAACGTCTTCCTGCGCGACGGCTTCGCCTGTCAGTACTGCGGTCAGTCGGCTGAACTGACCTTCGATCACGTCATTCCCCGCTCACAGGGCGGACGCACCACGTGGGACAATATCGTCGCGGCCTGCAGCCCCTGCAATCTGGCCAAGGGCGGGCGAACGCCGCGCCAGGCGATGATGCCGATCCGCCGCGAACCCTATCGCCCAAACGCCTGGCAGCTTCAGGACGCCGGCCGACGCTTCCCGCCGCACTATCTGCACCAGAGCTGGCTGGACTATCTCTACTGGGACATAGAGCTCGAACCCTAGGGGCGCAGGACGGCGACGCCCGGGCGGCTGGTTTCGGCGCGACGACGGCGCAGTCGGCGATCCAGACGGTCGATCTCGGCCAGGGTCATGTCTGGATGGCGGCGGAAAGCCTGGCGCAACTGTTCGATCCGTCCGGGCGCCCAGGCGGCGGCGACGCCGGCCGCGCCTGCCAGGAAGTCGATGACGGAGACGCTGCGGCCGGTCAGGGCCTGAAGCAGTTCGGCGCCGAAGGCGGCGGCGATGACATACAGGGCCAGGTCGTCGCGGCGCTGGTTCGGCGCGATCAGGAACAGGCCGCTGGCCACACCATAGAAGGCGATGACGTGGGCGGCCTTGTCGTTAAGCCCGAAGACCTGTTCCAGGCCCTGAAATGGTCCCAGCATCAGGACGGCCATGCCCAGCGCGACCAGGGCGAAGCCGAGGCGGGCGGCCATGACGATGCGGCGGGGCGTGAGCATGAGGCGGGTGTCCGTGACCTTGATCCGCCGTCATCCTGGATCGCCTTCCGCCAAGATGCGGTGAAGCGACGTGCTGAACGCTTTACGAACAGACTATCGCAAAATCGCCCAATCCAGGGCGTGGACACGGTCTCGTCCCAGGGCTGCGGCCAGGGGAGGGGCGACGAACAGGTCGGCGATGGCGGGATCGCGCACGTTCAGCCCGCCGGTGAAGGCGCCGAAGGCCGGCAGGACGATGCGCGATCCGTCGGTGACGAAGCATGGACGGCGCACGCCGCGCCCATAGGCGGCGACCTTGGCGGCGGGGTGCAGGTGGCCCGCGACCTCGCCGCGCCGGTCGTCGTCGGCGGTCAGCGCCTCCGGCTCGTGGGTCAGACGCAGCGCGCCCAAGGCCATATCGCCGACGATCCGGCCGGGCAGGCGGGACGCCGTGTCCGCATCGCGAGCGAGCGCCTCGCGGTCGTGATTGCCTTCAAGCCACAGCCAGTCGCGTCCGGCCGACAGCCGATCCAGACGCGCCCGGTCGTCGGCCGCCATACGGGGAATGGCCTTTGTGTCGTGGAAGCTGTCGCCCAGCAGCACGACCATGGCCGGGCTCAGTTCGACGATCTCGGCTTCCAGCCTATCCAGCGTGGCGCGGCTGTCATAGGGCGGCAGAAGTTGGCCGCGCACGGCGAAGGCTGACCCCTTTTCCAGATGCAGGTCCGCGACGATCAGGGCGCGGTACGCCGGAACCCACATCGCTCCGGAACAGCGCAGCACACAGGCCTCGCCCGCTATCCGCACGCTCAGCGAACCGCAGATCTTGCGGGCCGGGGACAGGGTCTGACGCAGGGCGGCGTTCATGCGGCGGCTTCTGGTTCGGCTTCATCCATGACTTCGGCGATCAGCAGGTCGGCGCTTTCGTCCAGGATCATTTCGGCGGCGTCTCCGCTGACCCGCTCGCGTCCGATCTGCACCAGCACGGGCACGCAGAAGGGCGAGGCGCGGCTCAGGGGTTGGTGGCGGATGCGCCCCTCGATGCGCGTCAGCATCTGGCCCAGGCGCGCCACGTCAAGCAGGCCCGAGGCGGCGTCGGCGCGGGCGGTCTTCAGCAGCAGATGGTCGGGTTGGTGGCGGCGCAGCACGTCGTAGATCAGATCGGTGGAGAAGGTCACCTGCCGGCCGGTCTTTTCGGCGCCGGGCTGGCGGCGTTCGATCAAGCCCGAGATCAGGGCGCAATTGCGGAAGGACCGCTTCATCATGAAGCTTTCCTCCAGCCAGGCTTCCAGATCGTCACCCAGCATGTCCGGCTGGAACAGGGCGTCCAGATCGATCGTGTCCATCGGCTTGATCGACCAGATCGCCAGCGAATAGTCGGTCACGACGAACCCCAGCGGCCCGACGCCCATCCGGTCCAGCCGCCGGGTCAGCAGCATGCACAGGGTGGTGTGGGCCAGATTGCCCTCGAATGGATAGGCCACCAGGAAATGCCGGCTGCCGCGGGGAAAGGTTTCGACCAGCATGGATTCGGCGTCGGGAATGACGGACCGCGTTTCCTGCAACTCCAGCCATTCCTGAACGTCGGGCGGCAGGACGCGCCAGTGGTCGCGGTCGTGGATCATGGTACGCACCCGGTCGGCCAGCGACGTGGACAGCGGGAACTTCGATCCGCCCCATGACGGAATCTTGGGGTCGCTGTCATTGGCGTGGGTGACCAAGGCGTCGGTCCCGGTGATGCCTTGGAACGCCCAGGTCTGACCGGCGAACTGGAAGGTGTCGCCGGGCGTCAGCTGTTCGAAATACCACTCCTCGGCCTCGCCGACCTTGCGGCCGCCGATCAACTGGCGCGAGGCGCTGCCGCGACGGCTGGCGACGCGGACATTCAGTGTGCCGGCTGAGACGATGGCGCCGACGTTCATGCGGTGGCGCTGGGCGATGTGCTGGTTGCGGACCTTCCAGCGGCCATTGGGCGTCCGCACGATCCGGGCGAACCGGTCGTAGGTGCGCAGCGCATAGCCCCCGGTGGCGACGAAATCGACCACCTCCTCGAACTGCTCCCACGTCAGGGCGCGATAGGGGCCGCAGCCGGTGATCTCGCCATACAGGACCTGCATGTCGAACGGCTCGGAACAGGCGACGCCCATGACGTGCTGGGCCAGGGTGTCGAGCGTGCCGATATGGACCGGCTCCCAGTCGAAGGCGTTGTCGGCGACGGCCTCGCGCGCCGCCTGGCACTCCAGCATCTCGAAGCGGCTGGCGGGCACCAGAAGCGCGCGCGACGGCTCGTCCAGCCGGTGGTTGGCGCGGCCGATCCGCTGGACCAGACGGCTGGACCCCTTCGGCGCCGCCATCTGGATCACCAGATCCACGTCGCCCCAGTCGATGCCCAGATCCAGCGTCGAGGTGCAGACCACGGCCCTGAGATCGCCGCGCGACATGGCCGCCTCGATCTTGCGTCGCTGCTCGGCCGCCAGCGAGCCGTGGTGCAGGCCGATGGGCAGGTTCTCGTCGTTGATGGCCCACAGCTGCTGAAACACGAACTCAGATTGCCAGCGGGTGTTGACGAAGATCAGGGCCAGGGTCGAACGCTGGATGGCGGCATAGACCTCCGGGATCGCGTGCTGGCCCGTGTGGCCCGCCCACGGCACCTTGCCCTCGGAGATCAGCACGTCGATGACCGCCGGCGCGCCGGGGTCGCCGCGGACGAGAGTCACCGCGTCAAGAACCCCTCCACCGCCTTCGGCGGTCCCCCTCCCGATGGCATGGGGAGGAGACAGGTCGGCCGGCGTCTCCTCCCCGCTTTGCGGGGAGGGGGACCGCGAAGCGGGGGAGGGGCTCTTTGCATCCGCATCGCCCGGCGCCAACCACCCCCGGATCAGATCGGGATCCTCGATGGTCGCGCTCAGTCCCACCCGGCGCATGTCGGGCGCAAAGCTCTGCAATCGCCCCAGACCCAGAGACAGCAGGTCCCCGCGCTTGCCGCTCCAGATCGCATGGACCTCGTCCAGCACGACGCATTTCAGATCGGCGAAATAGGACCGGGCGCCTTCCCAGGCGCAGAACAGGGCCAGCTGCTCGGGCGTGGTCAGCAGGATGTCGGGCGGGAAGTCGCGCTGTCGCTGGCGTTTGGATTGTTTCGTGTCGCCGGTACGCGTCTCGACATGGATATTCAGCCCGATCTCGCGGATCGGGGTCATCAGATTGCGCTCGACGTCCGTCGTCAGCGCCTTCAGCGGCGACAGATAAAGCGTGTGCACGCCCGACCCCGGCCCGGTCGCCGGCTTCGGTCCGCGCTCGGCCAGGTCGATCAGGCTGGGCAGAAACCCCGCCAGCGTCTTGCCCCCGCCGGTCGGCGCGACCAGCAGGGCGTGGCGGCCGGCCTGACCCGCCTCGACCATCTCCAGCTGATGCCGCCGGGGCGCCCAGCCGCGCGACGCGAACCAGTCGGCGAACAGGGGCGGAAGCGTTGCGGGAGCGGCGGCGGTCGTCACGGACGGGATATAGCATGTTCCCGTTCCGTTTCAGCCCCAGGGTCGCTATCTATCGGACGTGTCCGACGAATCCGTCCTTTCCGAAGCCCGCCCGACCGGCGCCCAGCCGTGGGCGGACTTGCCGCCGGCGCTCGCCACCCCGCCCGGCGCGGGGGCGGTGTGCGACGAGGCGGGGGCCAGGAAGATCGGGCGCGGGGCGGCCGAGGGGTTCTTCAGCACCGGGCCGGTGATGACAGCCCATGCGTCGCTTACTGCGCGCCGGTTGGGGCTGACGCCGCCGCCCCGGTCGCCGGAGCTGATGGACGTGCTGGAGCTTTACGCCTTCGTGCGGCCGGCGCGCTTCTGTGCGCCGTCGCCGACGGGGCTCGCGCTTTCGTTGGGCTCAGCCGAGCCGAAGTCGGCGGAGGACCAGGCGGCGGCCCTGCGCGAGGCGGCGGGTCTGCTGCTGCGAGAACTGGCCGATCCGGCCTACCCGGAGCGCGAGGCGGCCTATGTCCTGGCGCTGACGATGCAGCGGGCGGGCTGGGCCTGGGGCGAGCGGGTCGTTCAGGCGCTTGAGGCCGGCGGCGTGCGGGCGCGCCAGCATCGCGGGTCGGGCATGGATGTCTGGTCGCGGCTGACCGAATGGGAGGACGAGGCGCCGCGCGGCGAGGCGGGCTCGGCGCCGGTCGACAGCGAGAGCGCCCGCATCCGGCTGGAGAAACTGCTTCAGGCCTCGGGCCTGGACGAGACGCGGCCGACCCAATCGGACTACGCCGCCGAGGCCGCCTTCGCCTTTTCGCCGAGGAATGAGGAGGGGCGGCCCCGCATGCTGCTGGCCGAGGCGGGGACCGGCACGGGCAAGACCCTGGGCTATCTGGCGCCCGCCTCCCTGTGGGCCGAGCGTAACCAGGGAGCGGCGTGGATATCGACCTATACCCGCGCGCTGCAACGCCAGATCGACCGTGAAAGCCATTCGCTGTGGCCCGATCCGGCCGAGCGCAGGAAGAAGGCGGTGATCCGCAAGGGGCGCGAGAACTATCTGTGCGTCCTGAACCTGCAAGACATGGTGCAGGCGGCTCAGCTGGGGAATGGCGACCTGATCGGCCTGGCGCTGGCCGGGCGCTGGGCGCTGCACACGCGCGACGGCGACATGACGGGCGGGGACTTTCCCGGCTGGCTGCCCGGCCTGTTCGCCATGCCGGCCGCCCATGCGGCGGGAGCGGCCAATCTGGTGGACCGGCGCGGCGAGTGCGTCCATGCCGCCTGTCCGCACTACCGCACCTGTTTCGTCGAAAGGACGATCCGCGCCAGCCGCCGCGCGGACCTGGTCATCGCCAACCACGCCCTGGTCCTGACCCAGGCGGCGTTCGACGGCGCGCGGTCGGCGCGGGGCCAGAAGTCGGACGGCGAGACGGCGGCGCTGAAGCGGATCGTCTTCGACGAGGGCCACCACCTGTTCGACGCCGCCGACAGCGCCTTTTCCGCCTGCTTGTCGGGCCAGGAGGCGGCCGAGCTGCGCCGCTGGATCCGCGGGCCGGAGGGGCGGGGGCGTCGCGGTCGCGGGCTGGAGCAGCGGCTGGGCGACATGGTCAACGACAATGAGGCGGCGACGAAGGCGCTGCAGGACGCCATCCGCGCCTCGGCCGCCCTGCCGGGCGAAGGCGTGTCGGGCCGTGTCGCGCCGGCCTCGGGCGAGGTCAATCCGATCGGCCCGATCGAGGCCTTTCTGGCCGCCGCCCTGGATCAGCTGCGCGCCCGCACGGCGGAGACCAATACGTACGGCGGCCCCGAGTTCGGCATGGAGTGCGCGCTGAAGCCGGTGACCGATCCGGTGGCGGAGACGGCGCGTGCGGCGGCCCAGGCCCTGGCCGCCATCGAGGCGCCGTTGCTGGCCCTGTCGCGGCATCTGGAAGACATCCTCGACGACGAGGCGGCCGAGTTGGACGGGTCGCAGCGGTCGCGGATCGAAGGGGCGCTGCGCGGGCTGGACCGGCGCGCGCGCATGACCCTGCCGGGGTGGCGGTCGATGCTGGCGGCGCTGGAGGATGGAAGCGATCAGCCCGATCCTGATTTCGTCGATTGGCTGTCGGCCGAGACCGCGTTCGGCCGCATCCACGACGTGGCCCTGCGTCGCCACTGGATCGACCCGACGGTTCCGCTGGAGGCCGCCGTGATCGTGCCGTCGCACGGGGTGCTGGTGACGTCGGCCACCCTGTCCGATCCCCTACAGGAAGACCCGTTCGACCTGGCGCGGCTGCGGACCGGATCGGCCCGTCTGATCGAGCCGCCCCGCACCCTGAAGGTCGAGAGCCCGTTCGACTATGCCGCCAACAGCCGGGTCATCGTCGTCAACGACCTGGTCAAGGACGATCCGCGCCAGACGGCGGCGGCGATGCGCGAGCTGTTCCTGGCGGCGGGCGGCGGCGGCCTGGGCCTGTTCACCGCCATTCGCCGATTGAAGGCGGTCTATGAGCGGCTGGGGCCGGATCTGGCGAAGTCGGGCGTGCCGCTCTACGCCCAGCACGTCGATCCGCTGGAGGTCGGGGCGCTGGTGGACATGTTCCGGGTCGAGGAGAATTCCTGCCTGTTGGGCACCGACGCGGTGCGCGACGGGGTGGACGTGCCGGGACGGTCGCTGCGGGTGCTCGCTTTCGACCGTGTGCCGTGGCCGCGCCCGGACTTGCTGCACAAGGCGCGGCGCGAACGGCTGGGCGGCAAGGGTTATGACGATGCGCTGGCCCGCGCCCGCATCGCCCAGGCGTTCGGCCGGCTGATCCGGCGCGGCGACGACAAGGGGGTGTTCCTGATGCTGGACGCCGCCACGCCGACGCGGCTGTTCGCCAGCCTGCCGCCCGGGACCGAGGTTCAGCGCATGGGCCTGGCCGATGCGGTCGAACTGACCCGCAGTTTCCTGAACCCCGAGACGACGTAGGATGTCCAAGACCACGCCCGCGACCGTCGCCCTGACCAAGGCCGGCGTCGCCTTCGATCTGTTTCCCTACGACTATGATCCCGACGCGCCGCGCGTGGGATTGCAGGCCGCCGAGGCGCTGGGCGTGGCGCCAGAGCAGGTGTTCAAGACCCTGATGGTCCTGATCGACGGGGCTCCGGCTTGCGTCATCGTGCCGTCCGACTGCGAGGTCAGCATGAAGAAGCTGGCGGCGGTGCTGGGCGGCAAGTCGGCCCAGATGATGAAGCCGGCCGACGCCGAACGGCTGACCGGATACAGGGTCGGCGGGGTCAGCCCGTTCGGCCAGCGAAAGGCCGTGCCCACCGTGATGGACGAAACCGCCATCCTGTTCGATCAGGTCCTGATCAATGGCGGTCAGCGGGGGCTTCTGCTGGGCCTGGCGCCGGAGGATGCGCGGCGGGCGGCGAAGGCGGTGCTGGCCGACCTGACCGCCTAGAAGGGCGAGGTGCTGCGCGCTATAGGTCTGGCATGACCGACGCCTCGACGACCAAGCGACACAGCCGCAAGGGCCTGTATGCGCCCTTCATCCTGGTGCTGATCGCGCTGGCGGCCTGGACGGGATGGTGGATCTTCCTGACGCGCCAGATCGATACGCGGCTGGAGGCCCAGGTCCAGACCCTGCGTCAGGACGGCTGGGACATCCGCTTCGCCGACAAATCCATCAACGGCTGGCCGTTTCGCACCCATGTGGCGTTGACGAACCTGATCGTTCAGGCGCCATCGGGCCATGCGATCAAGGCGACCGAACTGACCGCAGAGGCCAACGCCTATCAGCCGACCAAATGGGTCGTGGTGGCTCCGCAAGGCCTGATGCTGACCCGCGCCGGCAAGGGCGAGGTCGCTGTCAAGGGCGACGCCATCCGCATGAGCGCCAGCGGCATCGACCAGCGCTGGCCCAATCTGGCGCTGGAGATGGTCAATCCGGTCTTCACGGCCCAGACCGGCGCGGAACCCTTCCCCATCGCTCGCGCGGCGCGGATCGATTTCTATGCTCGGCCGCATCTGGAGGGCTCGACCGCGCCGACCGACGACGTCGATGTCATGTTTCGTCTGGTGGACGGGCAGGGGCGGGCGGACGGCCCCGTCGAAGGCTTCGCCCAGGACGGCCGCCTGACGACCCAGCTGGAGGTCGAGATCGGCCAGGCCAGCCTGCTGAAGACCGGCGGCGATGCGGCGGGCGTCTTTTCCGCGTGGACAAAGGCGGGCGGAACCTTCCGCAATGTGCGCGGCGATCTGCAGGCCGGCGACAGCCGCGCGACCCTCTCCAGCGACGTTCTGAGAGCCGATGAGAACGGCCGGCTGACCGGCCAGGTCCAGCTCCAGGCGCAAAAGCCTCTGCCCGCCCTGGCCGGCCTGATGGCGACGCGTCAGGGGCCGGTCAACCGGATCGGCGCGGCCGGGGCCGCGGCAGCGGCGGGCGCGGCCGAGGCTACCGGACAGGAGCAGCTGCCGCTGACGCTGGTCTTCCGCGACGGCCGCACCTGGCTCGGCCCCTTCCCGCTGGCCCCGGCGCCCAAACTGTTCTGATGGCCCTGCTGAACGAACCCGAAGCCGACGACGCCCTGCTGGCGCTGGATCGCGCCCTGGTCGAGGCGGTGCGGGCGCGGGTCGCCGCGGGTCCGCGCGACCGGGCCGACGCCTCGGCCATCGCCCTGCGTCAACTGTTGGACGGCGCCTCGGCCGATGAGGCTGCTGCGGTCAAGGCGGTGTGGGGCCGGATCGAGGCAGCGACCGGACCCGCGCTGGTCGTCTGTGGCGGCGTAGCCCAGGCCCTGGCCACGGACCGCTACGGCCTGCGGTCGCGGCCTATGTCCGCCGACGAGGCGTTGAAGGCGGCCGAGGCGGGCTCGCGCGCCGTGATCGACCTTTCGCCCGACCGGCCGTGGTGGGGCCGCCTGCTGGCGCGGCCCGAACTGAAGATCGTCGCCGCCCTGCCGGACGACCGGCGCGGCCGGCCACAGGCCTTCGTCGTGTCCAAAGAAACATCCGGCCCCACGGGCGACAACCGCAGCTTCTGGGTCACCGACAGCGGCTGGTCCGAGACCAAGATCGTGGACGCCCTGGGCGACGCGGGACTGGTCGCCGATCCGCTGGCGGCGGCGGGCGGGTTGAAGCTGTTCATGCTGACGGGCTATGTGCAGGTCGACGACGGGCGGCTGAAGAGCGCGCCCGGACGAATGAGCGGCGTGATCGGCGCCGCCCCCATCTTCTGAGATCAAGGCTTTCCATGACCGACGCGACCGCGCCACACGGCCCTGCCCCCAAGCCCGGCATCCTCGACATCGCCCCCTATGTCGGCGGCAAGTCGTCCATCGCCGGCGTCGCCGAGCCGATGAAGCTGTCCTCCAACGAGAACATGCTGGGCGCGGGCGAAAAGGCGCGTGCGGCCTATGAGGCGGCGGTCAAGAACATCCACATCTATCCCGACGGCCGGGCGACCAAGCTGCGGAACGCGGTGTCGGAACTGCACGGGCTGGAGCCCGAGCGGCTGATCTTCGGCAACGGCTCGGACGAGGTCTTCGCCCTGTTGAACCAGACCTATCTGACGGCGGGCGACAACATCGTCTGCGGCCAGTACGGCTTTCTCGCCTACCGCATCAGCGCCCTGGGTTGCGAAGCCCAGGTCAAGCTGGCGCCGGAGCCGAACTTCAAGGCCGAGGTCGACGCGCTTCTGGCCCAGGTCGATGACCGCACCAAGATCGTCTATGTCTCCAATCCGTCGAACCCGACTGGCAGCTACAATACGGGCGAGGAAATCCGCCGGCTGCACGCCGCCCTGCCGGCCCACATCATCCTGGTCGTAGACGAGGCCTATGCGGAATATGTGACCGAGGCCGACTGGGAAACCGCCTTCCCGCTGGCCAAGGACGCCGAGAACATCGTCGTCACCCGCACCTTCTCCAAGATCCACGGCCTCGGCGGTTTGCGCATCGGTTTCGGCTATGCGCCGCTAAAGGTCGCCGAGGCCATCGACCGCATTCGCCTGCCGTTCAACGTCTCGGTGCCAGGGCTTGAGGCCGCAACGGCCGCCCTGTCGGACGAGGCGCACCAGACGGCGTCGCGCGATCTGATCTCGAACTGGAAGCCGCGCCTGACCCAGGCCCTGCGCGGCTTTGGGCTGAACGTCCTGCCCAGCGCCGGCAACTTCGTGCTGGTGCTGTTCGACAGCCCCGAGCGCGCCGCCGCCGCCAACGACTATCTGAACACCAAGGGCATCATCGTCCGCCCTGTCGGCGGCTATGGCCTGCCCCAGGCCCTGCGCATCACCATCGGCACGGAAGACCAGAACCGCGCGGTCATCGATGCGCTCAGCGAGTTCGCGGCGCAGTAGGCCGAAAAGGTGCGAGTGGCCGGCACATGGGCGGTGAGCATGGTGTTGGGCCTTTCAGCCTGCGCCACGCCGTTGCCTCCACTTCCGACTGATCCTGCCCAGCGATGTGAAGCGATGGGCGGCCTTGTTCTTGAAGGTCCGCCCATCCTGACCTTGGACGGCAGATCGGAGCGGGGAGCCTTCCTCGGTTGCCAGATCGATCCGCACGCAAGCGAGAGGGATGTGCGCCAAGCCCAAAGGGCTTGGCATGAGCGACAGAAAGCTAGCCTCTGACGAGGATTAGCCGCCGAAGCGACGGGCGATGAAGACGCCGGTGCGGACGGCGTCGTCGCTCTGCGACAGGGGGCTGTCGGCCACGTCGCCCAGGCGGCGCTCATAGTTGATCAGGCCGCCCGCGCCCCATTTGTCGCCGATCGGGACCAGCAGGACCAGGCTGGCGCCCGCGCCCTGAAGCCCGCCGCCGGGGGAATAGGCGCTGATGCCGTTCGCCGTCGCCTCGGCGGCGCTGACGCCATAGTAGGCGTCGGCCAGTTTGGAATCGCCGCCGCGCACATAGGCCGAGGCGTTCAGCAGGCCGACCGACGTCACTCGCTGATGGCCGACGGAGGCATAGTATTCCGTGCCCTCGCTGACGTCGGACACGTCGCGGCTGATCCGGCCGCCGACCACCACATTGCCGGGCAGACGCTTGTAGGCGTAGGCGGCCAGGTCCGCGCCGAAGCCCGGACGATCCAGCGTCAGGCCTTCGATATCATCGGCGGAGAAGCGCGGACGCAGTTGCAGGCCGGCGCGGAAGTCGTCGGTCTTGATCGCGTTCCAGCCCAGGCCGTCGATCGGGTTCAGATAGACCAGGTCGCGATAGTTGGCCGAAACCCACGGGGCGACCGTCGTTTTGGAACCTGTGTCGCCGTTGGAGTCGTTGCGATAGAGGGCGCCCGCGCCGAGATCGACGGTCCAGTTCTGGGGGGCGGGCCTGATCTGCTCGTACGGTTGCGACTGGGCCAGAGCGGAGCCGGCGACGGCGGCGAAGGCGACGGAGAGCAGAAGGGGACGAAGCATCGGGCGTTTCCATGAATGGCGCCCGAGCGGGGAGATCAGGCCGGTTCAGAATGCGCAAGCTGGGCCTTTGGCTCCAGCAGCGCCAACGACGCCGTCTCTATGCGACTTTCCAGCAACGCCATCATGGCCCCGCGCTTCAGCTGGGCCGGAATCGGCTCAAGGAATTCAAACACGACCGTGCCGGGATAGCGGCGGAAGCCGTGCGCCGGCCAGTGGACGCCGGAGTTGGTGGCGACGGGCCAGCAGGGGCCTTCTAGATCGCGATAGATGGCGGCGACGCCGGGCTTGTAGTCGCCCGGCACGCCAGGGTCGTTGCGTGTGCCCTCGGGGAAGATAACGATCTGGCGGCCTTCCGATAGGCGGTCGCGCGCCTGTCGTGTCATGTCCTTCAGCGCCTTGGCGTGGCCCGCGCGATCCACGGCGATCATCTTCGACTTCCAGGCGAACCAGCCGAAGAAGGGCAGGGGCATAAGCTCCTTCTTCATCACGAAACAGGCGTCGGGCAGGACGGCCAACAGGGCCACGATATCCAGCATCCCCTGGTGTTTGGACGCGATCAGGGCGGCGCCGGACGGGGCGTGCTCCAACCCGCGCACCTCGACCTTGATCCCCGCGATCCAGCGCAGGCCGAACAGGACGATCTTCGCCCACAGCTTGCACACGCCCTGCACATAGCGGTGTGGCGCCAGCAGGACCGGCGACAGGCCGATGGCGATGATCGGCATCGACAGATAGAGCCAGGCGGTGAAAATCAGGGAACGCAGGGTGTTCACTTAGGACGCGGCCTTTTCGTCAGGGGCGGTGTCGCTCTCGGCCGTGACTGAGGCGGGCCGGTCGCGGGTGATGCGACGCACGCCCTCGCGACCCAGGACGGCGAGGTATTTCATATATTCCAGCGTCATCCGACGCGCGGTCACCGCCGCCCGCCACCAGCGCGCATTGTCCAGCGACGGGGTGGAGATGGCGTAGGGCGTCAGTTTCACGCCCGGCAGCTGGCCCCGGATTTCGACCAGCGAACGCGGCATATGATAGTCGGAGGTCACGACGATCAGGCTGCGATAGCCTTTGGCGCGGCTCCAGGCGGCGATCTCCTGGGCGTTGCCGACGGTGTCCTCGGCCTCGAAGCCCAGGTCGACGCAGCAGTTGAACAGACGGCTGGAGCCGGGCGTCAGCTCGCGCAACTCCTGACGGCGCACCTCGCGATTGACGCCGGAGATCAGCACCCGCTCGCCCTTGCCCTGTTCCAGCAGGCGGATGGCGGTGTTGACCCGTTCGGACGACGGACCGGTCAGGGCCACGATGGCGTCGGCGCGAGCGGGGTCGTCGGCCGGCGTCAGTTCGCGCACCCGGTGGGCGAAGGCGAACAGGCCGACCAGCCAGATCAGACCGGCGATGAAGATGACGCTCAACAGTCTCATGCGCCCCCTCCCTCTGTCGGCCGTCCTGAAGCCAGCATTCGCATGGCGGCGAATCTCGCCGCGAGAACCGCAACCGTAGCCGCGAGCAGCGGGCAAGGCGAGAGCAACGCCAGGTCGCTCCAGCTGATCGGCAGGGCCGCCGTCAGGCCGCCCGATCCGCCGATGAACCGCAGGAGGATCAGAAGAACCGCCGCCAGTCCGGCGCCGATCGCGCCCGCGCCGGCCGCCATAAGGCCGAACCGCCGCTGGAACAGCCAGGCGATGGCGCCATCGGTCGCGCCGTTCAGGCTCAGGGTCTCGATCACGCCCTGACCGGCCGCCAGGCCCGCCCGTGTCGCATAGGCGATGGCGGCGGCCGCAGCGAAGGCGACGGCCAGGAAGGCGGCTCCGGCCAGGACCGTGATCATGCCGGCTGACCGCTCGACTTCGCCGCGCCACAGGCTGTGATCGTCCACCGTGGCGTCCAGTCCGGCTTCGGCCAAGGCGCGGCTCAGGGTGACGGCGCTGGCCGGCGCCTCGGGGTTCAGCCGCACCGTCACCAGATGGGGCAGGGGCAGATCGGGCAGGACGGCGTCGCCCAGCCAGGGGCGCAGCAGATCCTCGGCCGCCTTGCGGCTGAGGGCGGCGGCCTCGTCCACCCCATCGACGCCGGACAGGGTCTCGGCCGCGCGGGCGGCGGCGGTGTCGCCGGTTTCGCCGACGCGGGGGCGGACCTGGACGGTGGCCTCGGCGCCCAGCTGTCGGGCCCAGCCGTGCGCGGCGCGGTCGGCGGCCGAGGCGGCGACGGCGGCGAGGCAGGCCAAAAAGCACAGGACGGCGATGACGGTCATCAGCCACGGCTCGCCGGCTGCGGCGGGCGGCAGCAGGCCGGGCCGGCGGCTGGAGAGGCTGAAATCGGATAGACGGATCATGCGGCGACCCGCGAGGGTTCGCTGAGCCCTCCGGCCTCCAGCCTCAAGACGCGCGCGCCCGACCTCTGGGCCAGGGCCTCGTCATGGCTGGCGATCAGGACGGTGGCGCCCAGCTTGTTCAGCGACTGGAACAGCCGCAGCAGCTTGTCGGCCATCACGGCGTCCACGCTGCCGGTCGGTTCGTCGGCCACGATCAGGCCGGGGCGGGTGATGACGGCGCGGGCGATGGCCAGCCGCTGCTTCTCGCCGCCGGACAGGGCGGGGGGACGGGCTTCCATCCGGCGACCCAGGCCCACCCATTTCAGCATCTCGCGCACGTCGTCGGCGTACTCGGCCTCGGATCCGCCCGCGAGGCGCAGCGGCAGGGCGACATTGTCGAAGGCCGACAGATGATCCAGCAGGCGGAAATCCTGGAACACCACACCCATCCGCCGCCGAAAGGCCGGGATGTCGCGACGATCGATGCGCGTGACATCCGATCCGAACAGGCGGAGGGTTCCCGTTCGGGGTTGGTCCGCCAGCGTCAGCAGACGCAGCAACGAGGACTTTCCGGCCCCGGACGGCCCGGTAAGAAAGTGGAAAGAGCCGCGCGGCAAAATGAGGTTAACGTCCCGCAGCACGTCGGGCGCGCCGACATAGCCGAAGCCGACGCCAGACAGGCGAACGGTCTCGGTCATAGCGGCGGGTTCGGCGGGCGAGGACGGCATGGTATGTGTTTCAGGAACAGGGCGCGGCGTCGCGCCTTACAGGAGGGGGCGACAGCCTCGCAGTCAGCCACATGATACTGACCTGCCCCGCCTGCGCCACCAGCTATTTCATTCGTGACGAAGCCATAGGCCACGAAGGCCGCAAGGTGCGCTGCCAATCGTGCGGCGAAGTCTGGCGCGCGACGCCCGACGAGCCGCTGGAACTGACCCTGACGCCCGAGCCGACGGTCGCCGCCGCCACGCCTGCAACCTCGCCCGAACCCGACCCCGCGCCGACCGCAGCCAGCCTGGCCGAAACGCCGGCGCCGGAACTGCCTCGCGCCTTCCGCGCCCGCGCCGATCGCCAGAAGAAGCTGCGCCGCGCCGCCACCCAGGGCGTGATCTGGGCGGGTCTGGCCAGCGTCTTCATCGGCCTGATCGTTTCGGCCTTCCTGTTCCGGGTCGAGATCGTCCAGGCCTTCCCCCGAGCCGCTTCGGCCTACAAATTCTTCGGCGCGCCGGTCAATCCGGTCGGGCTGGACTTCGAGGCGCTGACGGCCAAGGCTGCGCCGAACCATCCCGGCATGGTCGTGGTGTCCGGCGCCATCCGTAATGTGCGCGACGTCGAGATCGTCTCGCCGCCGATTCGCGTGGCCCTGCTGGACGCCGCCGGCGCCGAGGTCGGGTTCAAGATCGTAAAGATCGACGCGGCGCCGGTCCTGCCGGGCAAGGTCCAGGGCTTCGCCGCCCTGATCCCCGATCCCGGCGGCCATGGGGCGGGGATCGGCGTCGACTTCGCGCCGGCCAGCCCTGAGACCGCCAAGCCTATCGCTGAACACGGCGGACATGATGCCAAGGCCGCGCCCGCTCACGAAGCAGAGCCGGCGGGCGAGACCGCCAAGGGACTGCGCTCGGCGACGGCGCCGGGCGCCGAGGCGCCGAACACGGCCGCGCCGATCGACGCGCGACCCGTAGGCGCTGTGGACAAGGGGCATGGTGAGGCGGTATCGGCCTCGCATCATGGCTGATCCCTCCCCGACGCCGACCGTTCTTCTGTCCGAGGCCGAGGTGGCGCGCATCGTCGCCGACCTGGCCCAGCGCATCGCGCCCGTCGTCGACGACGATACGGTCGCCGCCGTGCTGCTGACCGGGGGGCTGTGGTTCGCCGCCGATCTGACCCGCGCCCTGTCGCGCGTCGGCCGCAACGTCCGTTTCGACGCCCTGTGGCTGGCGTCTTACGGCGACGACAAGACCAGCCGCGGCAAGATCGACGTCTATGCGCCGTTCCAGCGTCCGATCGCCGGACGAAAGGTGCTGATCCTGGACGACGTCTTCGACACCGGCCTGTCTCTGGCCGAGGCCGTGCGCATCGCCCGGGAGGCGGGAGCGTCCGAAGTGCTGACCTGCGTCTTCGCCAGAAAGCCGTGGCCAAAGCCGCGCGCGCCGGAGCCGGACTTCGTCGGCTGGGAGGCGCCGAACCGCTTCCTGGTCGGCTATGGCCTCGACAATGCGGGCGGTCTGCGGGGCTTGCCCGACATCTGCGCGTTGGACTGACATCGGGTTCGCGACAGCGGGATAATCCGTCCGGGGCTGAATTTCCGCCCGGTTCGGCGTTGACTCTCCGACGCCCTTCCGTATATGTCGCCGCTCTTCGCCGCCGGGGCCCTCTCCGGGGGCGTATCTTTTTTTGCGTTTGCGCTGAGGCTTCAACATGTACGCGGTGATCAAGACCGGCGGCAAGCAGTACCGGGTCCAACCGGGCGACACCATCGTCGTCGAAAAGCTCGACGGCGACGCCGGCGCTGAGCTGAAGTTCGACAGCGTCCTGATGCTGGGCGGCGACAAGGGCGTGACCCTGGGCGCCCCCCTGATCGACGGCGCCTTCGTCGGCGCGACCCTGGTCGAGACCCGCAAGGGTGAGAAGATCAAGATCTTCAAGAAGACCCGTCGCCAGGGCTATCGCCGCACGAACGGCCATCGCCAGATGGAATCGGTCCTGCGCATCACCGGCATCGAAGGCGCCGGCGAGACCGCCAAGTGGGACGGCAAGGTCGATCTGACCACCAAGGCCGAGATCAACCTGCGCGCTCGCAACCTGGCCGCTCGCGACGCCACCTCCTCGCTGGGTTCGACCGAGACGGTCGTGACCGACGTGGACGGCGCCGAGGTCAAGGGCGTCGTGGTCGAGAGCTCGGCTCCCGCCAAGAAGGCCCCGGCCAAGAAGAAGGCTGCGCCCAAGGCTGAAGCCGCCGGCGACGAAGCCTAAGACATTCACCGGCGCCTCGGCGCCAGACCTAAGTTGCGGACGCGCTCAAGTAGGCCGAAAGGCCGGTAGCGCACCAAGAAAGTACGGAGCGGCAAGATGGCTCACAAGAAATCCGGTGGTTCGTCGCGTAACGGTCGCGACTCCGAGTCGAAGCGCCTTGGCGTGAAGAAGTATGGCGGCGAGCGCGTGCTGGCCGGCAACATCATCGTGCGCCAACGCGGCACCACCTTCCACGCCGGTGAGAACATGGGCATGGGCCGCGACCACACCCTGTTCGCCCTGAAGAACGGCGCTGTGAAGTTCACCACCAAACGTGGCGGCCGTTGTTACGTGTCGATCCTCGCGGCCAATGACGACGCCGCTCAGGCGATGGCCGCCGAGTAACGCAGTCTGGACCTTCCCGGATCGCGTTGCTCCTGCCAGCAGCCGATCCGGACCAGGGATGATAATCCGCGGGGAGTCTGGATCACCAGGCTCCCCGTTTGCGTTTCCCCGCCTCGAAGACCGTCCGAGCCCTTCAAGGAGATGGTCGACAATCCGAGGCAACGCCCATGTGCGTCATCGAAACCTCTCCTGTCGTCGAGACCCGGCGCCTGATCCTGCGCGCGCCCGCGCCCCAGGATGCGCCACGCATCGCCGCCCTGGCCAATGATCTGGACATCGCGCGCATGACCAAGCGGATGCCGCATCCGTTCCAGATGCGCGACGCCGACGACTTCGTGCTGCAGGTCGCCTCGCAGGACCCAAGACGAGCCAACACCTTCGTCATCGACCATGAGGACGTGGGGCCCATCGGCGTCATCGGCCTGTTCGAGGGCGAAGACCGGGTGCCGGAAACCGGCTACTGGATCGGGCGTGAATACTGGGGTCGGGGCTTCGCCACCGAGGCGCTGGACGCCGCCCTGGTCTGGGCCAGCCGCAAGTGGAAGCGCCGGGCGCTGGTCGCCGGCCATTTCGCCGACAATCCGGCCTCTGGCCGCGTGCTGGAAAAGGCGGGCTTTCTCTACACCGGCGAGACGCGCCGGGCGTGGAGCCGGGCGCGTCGGGCCGTGGCCGATACGCGCATGATGGTGTGGCTGGCCTGACGGCCAGCCCGCAGGATCAGCCGCCCGCCAGGGCGGGACCATAGACGGCCGCGACGGCGACGGCGCCCACCACCAGCATGGCGCCCGCGCCGGCGATGAAGGTGGCGATGGTCTTGGTCCGGCGACGCCGCATGCCGCCCGCCTTGTATTGACGGATGATGACCGACGGCCCTCGCGTAAAGGCCTCGGATCCTATGATATTGTGTTGGGACAAGAAAAAAGCTCCCCGAACTCTCGCACAGAAGTCGCGATCAGTCCGGGGCGCTCGTGGTCAGAAGATGGCGATCCGCGTTACCGGGGTCGCATCTTCGTGAGAACGGGTCTGTGGGTCACAGGGTGACGGAGACGACCCGGCCGCCGCGCGTCTGCACCGACTGCATCAGCACCAGGGGCGCATCGCCCGAGGTGACCGGCACGATCAGGAACCAGCCGCCGTCGGGCAGGCCGTCGAAGCGGAAGCGGCTGTTCTCGCAGCGCGTGTCGCGGACATAGGTGCGATAGTCGGCGTTGGCGTCGGCGACGGTGCGGGCGCGGACGACAGCGGCGGGCACGGCCGCGCGCTGGGTCGAGCCGTACAGGGTGCGAAAGCGCGCGCGGGTGTAGGGAGTGTCCGGCGTCAGGCCGACATTGCCGACGCAATCGAAGGCCTTGCCGTCGCGGGCGAAGGCGATCTGGCCCTGAATGCTGTTGCGGCCCGGCATCTGGGACCAGCCGAAGTCGCGCTCGTTGAAGGCGGCCGGGGCGGCGTAGGGCAGACCGCCGCCGGTCGTGGGCGCGCAGGCCGAAAGGGCGGCGGCGCCGAGCGCCAAGGCGAGGCCGGTCGCGGCGAGGGGACGGTTCGACATAGGGCTTCCTCCGGTGTTCGTTGCGGTCGCGCGGACGACCGAGGCCCACTATCGCACGACAGGGCGGGCGACTTCCACGCTCAAGATTCCCCCTCTGGACCCGGACCCGACAACGCGCGAAACAGGCCCGACAACGCGCCCAGTCGTCGAGGCGCGACAGCTCGGAAACGCCCCGCATGACCGTCACCTTCGCCGATATCCAAGCCGCGCGCACCCGGATCGCCGGCGCGGTCGACCGCACCCCGACCCGCTATTCCAGAAAGCTGTCGCAGCTGACGGGAGCCGAGGTCTGGGTCAAGTTCGACAATCTGCAATTCACCGGCAGCTTCAAGGAGCGCGGCGCCCTGAACCGGCTGCTGATGCTGAGCCCCGAGGAGAGGAAGCGCGGCGTGGTGGCCGCCAGCGCCGGCAACCACGCCCAGGCCCTGGCCTATCACGGCGGACGGTTGGGTGTTCCGGTGACCATCGTCATGCCCGAGGGGACGCCCTTCGCCAAGATCAACGGCACCCGCTCGCATGGGGCGACCGTGGTGATCGAGGGGCTGGACTTCACCGGCTCGACCGAGGCGGCCAAGCGGCTGGAAGCGGAAAAGGGCTACGTCTTCGTCTCGGCCTTCGACGACGAAGGCATCGTGGCGGGCCAGGGCGTCTGCGCGATCGAGCTTCTGGAGGATGCGCCCGAGGTCGAGGCCCTGATCATCCCCATCGGCGGCGGCGGGCTGATTGCGGGCTGCGCCATCGCGGCGAAGGCGATGAAGCCGGACATCAAGGTCTTCGGCGTCGAGGCCGCGCGCTATCCCTCCTTCACCGCCAAACGGGCGGGCCAGCCGCCGGTCTGCACCGGCCAGACCATCGCCGAGGGCATCGCCATCAAGGCGGTGGGCGACATTCCCTTCGCCTTGGCCGACCCGCTGGTGGATGAGGTCTTCGTCTGCCAGGAGGCCGACTTCGAACGGGCCGTCGCCACCTATGTCACCTATGAGAAGACGGTGTCCGAGGGCGCCGGCGCGGGCGGTCTGGCAGCGCTTCTGGCCTATCCCGAGCGGTTCAAGGGGATGAAGGTCGGGCTGGAGCTGTGCGGCGGAAACATCGATGCACGGATGCTGGCGGTCGTATTGAACCGTGAGATGGTCCGTGAACGGAGATTGATCGTCTATCGCATCCTGGGCGACGATCGGCCGGGCATGTTGTCGGCCATGGCGGCGGTGATCGGCGGCCTGGGCGGCAACATCATCGACGTGGTCCACAACCGGCTGGCCCTGGACGTGCCGGCCAAGGGCGCCGAGTTCGACATCATGGTCGAAACGCGCGATAGCGCCCACGCCGACGAGATCGGCGAGGCCTTGAAGGAACGCGGCTATGAACTTCGGATGGGGTAAGGCGGCAATCGTCGCGGCCTTCTTGCTGGCGGGCTGCGGCCAGGCCGCGCCGGTCGATCCGAACGCGGGCAAGGCCGAGGCGGCCGCCTTCATGGCCAAGAACGCCAAGGAGGAGGGCGTCCAGACCCTGCCCAGCGGCCTGCAATACAGGGTGGTTCAGGCGGGACCGGCCGGCGGCGTCAGCCCGGACCGCAACGACCTCGTCAAAGTCGATTACGAGGGCAAGCTGGTCGACAGCAGCGTGTTCGACAGTTCCTTCGCGCGCGGGGCGCCTGCGGTGTTCACGCCCGAGGAAGTGGTCAAGGGCTGGACCGAGGCGTTGCAAAAGATGCGGGTCGGCGACGAATGGCTGCTCTATGTCCCGCCCGAGCTGGGCTATGGCGAGCAGGGCAATCCCAAGATCCCCGCCAACTCGGTGCTGATCTTCCGCCTGAAACTGCTCGACGTGGCCAAGGTGCCCGGCGGCGGATCGGGCGTCGGCACGGCGATGGGGTGACGGCTGCCGTCTCCTCCCTGCGAAGCGGGGAGGTGGCGCGGCGCCGCTTGGCGACGTGACGGAGGGGTTCTGGGATGCATCGCAGGCGCCTGTGGGGCGTCGAGAGCCCTTCCACCCCTTCGGGGTCCCCCTCTCCATGGGGAGGAGAAGAAAAGTGCACTGCGAATTTTTTGAGTGCACTTTCGTGCAGATTTTTGCGAGTGGCTTGCAGTTCTGCGGCGGCGAATGTCAAAGACCAGACGAGCAGTATAGCTCAGAGTGCGAGGGCGGCACGGTAGCGGTCGCTGGTTGTCTCTAGATCTTTGAAATCGCTGTCGTTCGTCGCGGCGATTATGCGGGTTGAGCGGTTTCGGACCGCCGCCATTCGGCCAGGACCTGGGGGTCGGTTTCGGTCGTCGCCTCGGCCAGGGCCGCGAACGCGTCGGGCGGCGTCAGTTGCGACAGGGCCCAGACGACGGCGCCGCGCACCAGGGATGAGGGGTCGGCCAGCAAAGCTTTCGTCGGGGCGATCAGGGAGGCGTCGTTCGAGTTGCCGACGGCGTAGAGGACGTTCCTGAGGAAGCGGTCGCGGCCGATCCGCTTGACGGGGCTCTTGGTAAAAAGGGCGCGGAAGGCGGCGTCGTCCAGCGCCAGCAGGTCATGCAGGCGTGGGCTTTCAAAGGCCGGGCGGGGCGCCAGCCGGATCTCGCGGGCTTCTTGGGCGAACTTGTTCCACGGGCAGACCGCTAGACAGTCGTCGCAGCCATAGATGCGCGACCCGGTCAGGGTGCGGAACTCGACCGGCCAAGGGCCTGCGAACTCGATGGTCAGGTAGGACAGGCAGCGCCGGGCGTCGAGCTGGAACGGGGCGGGGAAGGCGTTCGTCGGGCAGGCGTCGAGACAGGCGGTGCACCGGCCGCAGTGTTCGGTCTCGGCCGCGTCGGGCTCGATCTCGGCGGCGGTCAGGATGGTCCCCAGAAACAGCCAGTTGCCATGGGTGCGGCTGAGCAGATTGGTGTGTTTGCCCTGCCAACCCAGGCCGGCGCGCTGGGCCAGAGGCTTTTCCATCAGGGGGGCGGTGTCGACGAAGACCTTGATGTCCGCGCCGTTGCGGGCCGCGATCTGGCCCGCCAGCTGTTTCAGCCGGCCCTTGATGACCTCATGATAGTCGTCGCCGCGCGCATAGACCGAGATGTAGCCGGCCGAGCGGTCGGCCAGCTGATCGAGCGGGTTCTGGTCGGGGCCGTAGTTCATGCCCAGGACGATGGCGGTCCTGGCCTCGTCCCACATGGCGGTGGGGTGCTGGCGGCGATCCAGCGTCGTCTCCATCCATTCCATGTCGCCATGCCGGCCTTCGTCCACGAAATGCCGCAGCCGCTCGCCCGCCGGCCAGGCGTCAGCCGCCGAGGCGAACCGGCAGACATCGAAGCCGAGCTCGGCCGCGCGCTGGCGGATGAAGGTTTTCAAGCGGTCGGACACGGGGCGGGGGATAGCATGAAGTCTCATCCCTGCGGAGCGGGGAGGTGGCGCGGCGCGTCTTCGCGCCGTGACGGAGGGGTTCTTCAGCGCATCACTGGCGTCTGTGGGACTTCAAGAGCCCCTCCACCGCTTCGCGGTCCCCCTCCCCATTTCATGGGGAGGAGACGGTCATGCGCCGTCGAACAGTTCAAGAAGCTGGGCCTTAATGTCGGCCGGCCAGGGGGCGATCAGGACGACCAGACGATCGCGGTCGCTGGCGAACAGGGCGCGGCTGGCCTCTTCGAAGTCGGAGGCGTCGCCGGCCATCTCGACCATGAACCCGTAGGCGGCGTCAGTGCGACGGCGGCGTGCATCGTTTCCTGCGCCGGTCTTGCGGGCCTGTTCCACCAGACGGCGCAGGGCGGCCGAGGCGCCGCCCGGCTGGGTCGCCAGCCAGTCCCAGTGGCGAGGCAAAAGCGTGACCTCGCGTGCGGCGACGCCCAGACGCGGACGGCCGCGCTTTGGAGCCGGAGCCGGTTCTTGTTCCCGAAGATCCAGATCGACCGGGCGACCGGTCGCCAGATCGAACACGCGCAGCGCGGCTTGAGGCGAGGCCGCCAAGGCCTTGCGAATGGCGGCAGCCACGGCGGCGTCCGAGCCTCTTGCGATGCGTCGGGGGCCGTCGAACAGGACCAGATCACGATCTTCGTCGCTCATGTATTTACCCGGATGAAACTATCTGTCATGTTTATACCCGGATAAATAAGAGAGCGCCATGACCCCGACAAATCGCAAGAGCCTGATCGCCGAATATAAGGAGCGCGCGACCATCGCCGGGGTCTATGCCGTGATCTGCAGCGCGACAGGTCAGGCCTGGGTCGGCAAGAGCCGCCACATCGACACCGAGCAGAACGGCCTGTGGTTCGCGCTGCGCCACGGCGGCAGTCCGTATCGGTCGCTTCAGGCGGCGTGGAAGGCGCACACGCCCGAGGATTTCCGCTTCGAACAGCTGGACCGCCTGCCGGAAGACATCTCGGATCTGAGGCGCAAGGACGAGCTGGCTAGTCGCGCCAAGCTGTGGATCGCCCGGTTGGGCGCAGAGGCGCTTTAAAAATCCAGATCCGCGTACCAGGCCGAGGGCGGCACGCCGACGAAGCGGTCGGCGAGCAGGGGGCGGAAGCAGGGGCGGGATTTGAGCTTGGAATACCAGGTCTTCAGTCCGGGCCAGGTCTTCCACTGGATCTCGCCGAAATAGTCCAGCACCGACAGGTGGGCGGCGGCGATCAGGTCGGCTTGGGACAGGCGGCGGCCGGCCAGCCAGTCGCGGGCGGCGACCAGGTCCTCCAGCATGGCGAGATGGAATTTCAGGGCGTCGCGCCCGTCGCGCAGGGCGCGGGCTTCGGGCGGGCCCAGCTTGAGCAGCGGTTTTTCCATCCGCTCGTGCAGCAGGACGGCGTCGACCTCGTCCATGAAGCGGCGCTCGAACCAGCCGGTCAGGCGGCGCGCCTCGGCCCGTTCGGCGAGGTCGGCGGGCAGCAGCAGCGGCCCCTTCTGCTGATCCTCGATCCAGCCCAGGATGGCGGGCAGTTCGCACAGCACCAGCGGACGGCCGCGATCCATCGTCTGGATCACCGGCGGCAGGCCGGATGGATTGAAGTCATTGACTGGGCAATCGTCCTCCCACGGACGGACCGGGGTGTCGGTCCATTCGATCCGCGCCTCGCCCAGCGCCAGTCGCGCGGCGCGAGACGCGGGCTGGAAGGCGAAGTGGAAGAGAACGCAAGGGTCGGGCATCTAAGGGTGATGCGCCCGGACCCGTTAAATCGGCGTTTACCGCATCAGGACCACGGCCCCTTGGGCGCGAGGCCGGTCGGGGCGGTGGCGGCTTGCGGCTCGGCGGGAGCCGCGGCGGGGATCGCGGGCTGCGGACGGGCGTGGCCGCGCGGGTCGGCGTGGATCAGGATGTCGGCGGCGGGATACTGGGCCAGCACCCGGTTCTCGGCGGCGACGACGATGGCGTGTGCGGCGTCCAGGGTCTGGTGCGCGTCCAGATCGACATGCATCTGGATCATCATCACCTGACCGGACATGCGAGTGCGCAGCTGGTGCACGCCGAAGACCTGGGGGTCGGCCAGGACGGCCTTGGTGATGGCGGCGCGGTCGGCCTCGGGCACGGCGCGGTCCAGCAGGTGATCGGCGGCGGCCTTCAACATGCCGGTCGCGCCCCAGAACAGCCAGACGGCGACGACGATGCCTGCGGCTGCATCCAGTCCTGGCGCGCCCAGGAAGGCGCCTGAAATCACGCCGATCAGCACCACGACGTTGGCGGCGAGGTCCGCCGCATAGTGGGCACGGTCGCCGGCGACGGCGACGGAGCCGGTCTTCTTCAGCGTTTGGGTCTGCATCCACACCAGCCAGGCCGTGATGACGATGGTGGCGACCACGATCCCGCTTGCCCACGCGCCGGCGGTTACGGGACGGGGGTCGAAGATGCGCTGCACCCCCTCCCAGGCGATGAAGAGGGCCGAGGCGAAGACCAGCCCGGCCTGAACCAATGCGGACAGGGCCTCGCCCTTGCCATGGCCATAGCGGTAGTCCTCGTCAGCCGGCGCGGCGGCCCAGCGCACGGCGAAGAAGGTGGTCAGGGACGCCGCCAGATCCAGAACCGAATCCGCCAGGGTCGCCAGGATGGAGACCGAGCCCGAGGCGCCCAGTGCAAAGGCCTTCATCGCGATCAGCACCACCGCGACCCCGACCGACAGGCGGGTGATGCGGCGCGTGGCCAGATGGGCGTCGTCAAGCGAGGCGGGGGCGGGGGCGGGCGTCGTCATTGTCGGCTTCTTCTCGCGCAATCGTGGCTGAAAGCCAACCGCTGGCCCAAACGGGTCGTTCCGTCAGAAACGATCATGCTCTAGGGGGAAGGCATCCGGGCGCGGCGCGTTCCGGGCGCATTGGTTTTCGAGGGTCTCATGTCGGACTGGCTTGCCGCCATTATTCTGGGTCTGGTCGAGGGGCTGACCGAGTTCATTCCGGTCTCGTCGACCGGCCATATGCTGTTGCTGGGCCACTTCATGGGCTTTGAGAGCGCGGGCAAGACCTTCGAGATCGTGATCCAGCTGGGCGCCCTGCTGGCCATCGTCAGCGTCTATTTCAAGAAGCTGTGGACCCTGGCGACGCGCTGGCCCTTCGACGCCGAGGCGCGGCGGTTCCTGATCGGGCTGCTGGTCGCCTTCGCACCAGCCGTCGTGATCGGTTTCCTGGCCTATGACTTCATCAAGACGGTGCTGTTCGAGACGCCGCAGGTGGTGTGCATCGCCCTGATCGTCGGCGGGGTGATCCTGCTGCTGCTGGACCGGATGGACAAGAAGCCCAGGTGGCTGGACGCCGAGGCCTATCCGATGCGGATCTATTTCCTGATCGGCCTGTTCCAGTGCCTGGCCATGATCCCCGGCGTGTCGCGGTCCGGCGCCACCATCGCCGGCGGGCTGCTGCTGAAGACCGACAAGCGGTCGGCGGCTGAGTTCAGCTTCTTTCTGGCCCTGCCCACCATGGGGGCGGCGGTGGCCTATGACCTGCTGAAGAACCACAAGACGCTGGATTTCAGCGACATCGGCCTGATCGTCGTGGGTTTTGTCGTGGCCTTCATCTCGGCCCTGGCGGTGGTGCGGTTCCTGCTGGATTTCGTGTCCAGGCGCGGGTTCGGCGTCTTCGCCTGGTGGCGGATCGTGGTCGGTGTCGTGGGTCTGGCGCTGTTGCAGGCGGGGTTTTGAGACCATGACCACGCTTCTGTACGGCCGGCCGCCGGTCGTCTTCGATCCGCCCGGCGACGCGACCCAGACCTCGCCCCTGATCCCGGACTCGGCTGCGCTGGAGGCGCAGGAACCGGGCTCGGCCGACAGCATCATGATCTACGCCCCGCCCGGCGTGCTGGAGCGGCGCTACGTGCTGGCCCTGGCGCTGAAGGCGCTGAAGGTGGGGGGACAGCTGGACGTCATGGCGCCCAAGGACAAGGGCGGATCGCGCCTGGGCAAGGAGCTGAAGACGTTCGGCCTGGAGGTCGCCGAGACCGCCAAGGCGCACCATCGCCGCTGCATCGTCATTCGGCCCGAAACGGTCGAGGGGCTGGACGAGGCCATCGCCTCCGGCGGGCCGCAGATCGTGCCGGGATTGGAAGCCTGGTCGCAGCCCGGCGTGTTCGCCTGGGACCGGATCGATCCGGGCTCGGCGCTGCTGGCCGAACATCTGCCGCCGATGAAGGGCGAGGGGGTCGATCTGGGCTGCGGCTATGGCGCGCTGTCGATCGTGGTGCTGCGCTCGCCCGCCGTGACCAAGCTGAAGATGGTCGATCTGGATCGCCGCGCCATCCAGGCCGCTCGACGCAATATCGAGGACGACCGCGCCAAGGTCTGGTGGTCGGACGTCCGCACCCTGGAGGCCAAGGGCGACAAGGATTTCGTGGTCAGCAATCCGCCCTTCCACGACGGCGGGGCCGAGGACAGGCGGCTGGGGCAGGCCTTTATCCGCAAGGCGGCCGAACTCCTGAAGAAGGGCGGCGTCGCCTGGGTCGTGGCCAACCGGCACCTGCCGTATGAGGCCGAGCTGAACGCGGCGTTCAAGCGGGTGCGGCTGGTCGCCGAGGCAGGCGGCTACAAACTGTTCGAGGCGGTGAAGTGACCGCGCTCAAACAGTCCGAAGGGCGGCAGCGCATGAAGAAAGTCCCGACGTCGAGGGTCGATCGTCTGCTGGGGTCTATGGGCTATGGATCACGCGCCGAGATGGCGCGGATGGCCAAGGCGGGCGGCATCGTGCTGGATGGTGCGGACCTGACGGACGTGTCCAAACGCATCGCCGTGACGCCGGACCTGCCCACCCGAATGGAGATCGACGGCAAGCCGCTGGATCCCGTGCAGGGGCTGGTGATCCTGCTGAACAAGCCGCTGGGCATGACCTGCTCGCACAAGGAAGAGGGGGCGCTGGTCTATGACATCCTGCCGGGACGTTGGCGGGCGCGCGATCCCGCCATCTCGACCATCGGACGGTTGGACAAGCAGACGACGGGTCTGCTGCTGCTGACCGACGACGGCGATCTTCTGCACCGGGTGATCAGTCCCAAACGCCATGTGGCCAAGGTTTACCGGGCGGTTCTGGCGCGGCCGCTGACCGGGACGGAAGGCGCGCTGTTCGCCTCGGGCGAGCTGATGCTGGAGGGCGAGGACAAGCCGTTGGCGCCGGCGGTGCTGGAGGTGGTGTCGCCGACCGAGGCTCTGCTGACCGTGACGGAAGGCCGCTATCACCAGGTGCGCCGGATGTTCGCCGCCGCCGGCAACCACGTCGAAACCCTTCATCGCGAACGGCTGGGCGGACTGGGCCTGCCCGCCGATCTGGCGCCCGGTCAGTGGCGCCTCGCGACGGCGGACGAGGTCGCCTCGATTTTCGCCTGATTGGACACAGAGTGATCAGATGGCTATCTTGATGGCCATGTCCAGCTATTCCGTCGCTGAAGCCAAGAACAACCTGCCCAAGCTGCTGGATCGCATGCTGGCGGGCGAGGCCGTGACCATCACGCGGCGCGGTGTGCCGATCGCGCGGCTGGAGCCGGCACAGGAGGTCGTTCCGACGTCGGGGCCCATTGACGTCGAATGGTTCAAACGCGTTCGCGTGAAGCCGACCGTACCGATGGATTCCGTCACACTCGTGCGGATGATGCGGGACGAAGAGATTTGACGGTCTATCTGGACACCAGCGTGCTGGTGTCGCTGTTGCACGAAGATGATCACACCGTCCGTGTCCTGGATTGGGCAGGAAGTGTTGATGCACTTGTCTTGAGCGCTTGGACCGCGACCGAGTTCACATCGGCCTTATCCGTGCAGTCGCGGATGAAGCGACTGATCGATCGTGATCGACGCAGGCTCGAACTCGATCTCGACCATTGGTTATCGACACGCGTCGTTCTGGACGTTCTTAACGCCGATATCGTCGCGGCGCGTCGATTGGTGAGAAACGACGTTCGGTTGCGCGCGCCCGACAGTGTCCATCTAGCCCTTGCTATGCGACATGGCTGTATTCTCGCGACGCTCGATGGAGATATGGCCGCGGTGGCGCGCGACATCGGGTTGTCGGTGATCGTGCCATGACGACCAAGATCAAGATTTGCGGCTTGACCACGCCGGACACGCTGGACGTCGCCCTGGAGGGCGGGGCGGACTTCGTGGGGGCGGTGGTGTTTCCCAAAAGTCCGCGCCATCTGGCGCCCGAAACCGCCGCCGCCCTGTTCGAGCGGGCGCGGGGGCGGGCGAAGATCGTGGCGGTGACGGTCGATCCCGACGACGCCCTGCTGCAACAGATCGCCCGGACGCTGAGGCCCGACTTCATCCAACTGCATGGGTCTGAGGCGCCGGCACGGGCCGAGCGCGTGCGGGCGCTGACGGGGGCGGGGGTGATCAAGGCCCTGCCGATCCGGCGGGCGGACGACTTCGCCGCCGCCGACGCCTGGGATGATGAGGCCGATCATCTGATGTTCGACGCCAAGCCGCCGGAGGGTTCGGCTCTGCCCGGCGGGGTGGGACACAGCTTCGACTGGACCCTGTTGGCCGGCCGCGCCTTTCGCCACCCGTGGTTCCTGGCCGGGGGGCTGAACCCGGATAACGTCGCCGAGGCGCTGATGATCACGGGCGCGCCCATGGTGGACGTGTCCTCTGGCGTGGAGAGCGCGCCGGGTGTTAAGGACGCCGACCGGATCGCGACCTTCATCCAAAATGCGCGCCGGTCGTAATTGCGACGCCTCTCCGCGTGAAAGTCGAAACCGTGAACGCCCAGACCCCCATCGTGGCCCCCATCCAAGCCGCCGATTCCGCCAAGCCGCTGTCGAACGCCTACGCCTGGCCGGACGCGCAGGGTCGCTTCGGTCCTTATGGCGGTCAGTTCGTGGCCGAGACCCTGATGCCGCTGATCCATGAGCTGGACGCGGCCTACAAGGCGGCCAAGGCGGACCCCAGTTTCCAGGCCGAGTTGGACGGCTACCTGGAACATTACGTGGGGCGCGAGAGCCCGCTGTATTTCGCCGAGCGCCTGACCGAACATTTCGGCGGGGCCAACATCTGGCTGAAGCGCGAGGACCTGAACCACACGGGCGCGCACAAGATCAATAATTGCATGGGCCAGATCCTGCTGGCCCGCCGCATGGGCAAGACGCGCATCATCGCCGAGACCGGCGCGGGTCAGCACGGTGTGGCCTCGGCGACCGTGTCGGCGCGGTTCGGCCTGCCCTGCACCGTCTATATGGGCGCGGTGGACGTAGAGCGGCAGCAGCCGAACGTGTTCCGCATGCGTCTGCTGGGCTCGGAAGTCTTCTCGGTCACGGCCGGCGCCGCGACCCTGAAGGACGCGATGAACGAGGCGATGCGCGACTGGGTCACCAACGTCTCGGACACCTATTACATCATCGGCACGGCGGCGGGTCCGCACCCCTATCCGGCCATGGTGCGCGATTTCCAGTCGGTGATCGGCAAGGAGATCAAGAGCCAGTCGATGGCCCGGATGGGCAAACTGCCCGAAGCGGTGGTCGCCTGTATCGGCGGCGGGTCCAACGCCATCGGCGCCTTCCACCCCTTCATCGAGGACGAGGGCGTGCGGCTGATCGGCGTCGAGGCGGCCGGCCATGGGCTGGATACGCCGGATCACGCGGCCAGCCTCAAGGGCGGGCGGTCGGGCGTGCTGCACGGAAACCGGACCTATTTGCTTCAGGACGAGGACGGCAACATCGTCGAGGGGCACTCGATCTCGGCCGGGTTGGACTATCCAGGTATCGGGCCGGAACACGCCTGGCTGCACGACATCGGCCGGGCCGAATACCGCTCGGCGACGGACAATGAGGCGCTGGAAGCCTTCCAGCTGTGCTCGAAGCTGGAAGGCATCATTCCGGCGCTGGAGCCCGCCCACGCCCTGGCGCGGACGGGCGAAGTGGCGCGCGAAGTCGGCAAGGGCGGCGACGTCGTCCTGCTGATGTCGGGGCGCGGCGACAAGGACATCTTCCAGGTCGCCAAACATCTGGGAGTGAACCTGTGATCCGTACCCTTCTTGCGGCGACCGCCGTGATGAGTTTGTCCGCTGCGGCCGTGCAGGCCCAGACGCCGGCCCCCGCTGCACCGCAGGGCGGTCCGGCCGACGTCGGCCTGCTGCCCGGCGCGGAGCTGTCGCCCGATTGCGGTGGGCTGAACAATCTGACGGGGCGGGCCTGGTGCGTGACCGCACAGCTGGGCCAGATCGGCGCTCTGGCCGACGCCTATATCGCCGATCTGGAAACCAAGAACTGGCTGGCCGCCGGCGGCGACGACAACCGCGTGGTCTTCATCAAGCGCCGTGAAGCGGGCGGCTGCGACGGCATGCAGATGGTCGCCTTCTACGACACCACCAAGACCGCCGTCGCCGAACTGCCCGGCTATCTGGGCTTCGCCACCATTCCGGGCGACGTGTGCGCGGCTGCCGCAGCCGCGACACCGCCGGCCGCCGCCGGAACGCCGCAGCAATGATCCTGGCGTCTCTCGCCGCTGCTGCCTTGTTCGCGTCAAAGGCGGATTGGCGCGATGATTTTGTCCTGCCAGAGATTGAGGACGCCGTTGTCGGGACCGAGTGCCCTCCTTCGGAGGAAGGCGGCGACCGCTATTTTTGCCTGACGTATCCACGAGAAAAAGCGAGAGCAGTGCGGGAGCAATTTACATCTGCGTTGCAGCAGCAAGGCTTTATGGTCGGCCCCGCGCCCGAGGTTAGCTTTGGTTTTCTGCGGCTCAAGGGTGCCGATCCGAACCATCCTGAGTCCTGTGAGAGCGGGCTGGTTTCGATCTTTGCGGTTGATGGAGAAACGGATCCCGCAAAGACGGCTGTCATGGTGATCGCCTTGGCTAAAGATACCTGCGAAGAATCTGCGACCGAGGGCAACGACCAATGACCACCGCCCGTATTGACGCGCGCTTCAAGGCGCTGAAGGCCGAGGGTCGCGCGGCCTTTATTCCCTATGTGATGGGGGGGGATCCGTCGCGCGACGAGGCGCTGGCGATCCTGAAGGGGCTGCCCGCCGCCGGGGCCGACATCATCGAACTGGGCTTTCCATTCAGCGATCCGATGGCCGAGGGGCCTCCGATCCAGCGGGCGGCGATTCGGGGCATGGCGGCGGGTTTCGGCCTGCGCTCGACCATGGATCTGGCCAAGGAATTCCGTAAGGGCGACGACGCCACGCCCATCGTGCTGATGGGCTATCTGAACCCGATCGAGAGCCTGGGCTATGACGCCTTCGCCGCCTATGCGGCCGACTGCGGCATCGACGGGCTGATCGTGGTGGACTGCCCGCCGGAAGAGGCCGGGCCTCTGATCGAGGCGCTGGATAAGGTTTCGATCTCGCTGATCCGCCTGGCGACGCCGACCTCGGACGACGAGCGGCTAAAGATCGTGGTCCAGGGCACGTCGGGCTTCGTCTACTACGTCGCCGTCGCGGGCGTGACGGGCGTCAAGGAAGCGAACGCGGATGTGGTGGCGCCGGCCGTCGAGCGGGTGCGCAAGGCCTCGGGCCTGCCGGTCGCGGTCGGCTTCGGGGTCAAGACGCCGGAACGGGCCGCCGAAATCGCCCGCGTCGCCGATGCGGTGGTCGTGGGCTCGGCTCTGGTGGACGAGGTGGCGGCGGCGCTGGAGGAGAACGAACCCGTCGCGGCGCGCGTTCTGGCCCGGGTGAAGGCGCTGGGCGATGCGGTTCGATCCGTCGCCGCTAGTGCTTCCGTGGCGGAAACCGTCTAAGAGCGCGCGGATGAACGACAAGACCAAGCCTCAGGAAAAGCGCGGCGGCTGGCTGAGCCGCTTTGCGCCCGGCGTCCGCAAGATCGTGTCGCGCCGCGACACCCCGGACAATCTCTGGGTCAAGGATCCCGACAGCGGCGAGATGCTGTATCGCTCGGATCTGGAGGCCGCCCTTTGGGTGACCCCGTCGGGTCGGCATATGCGCATCGATGCGCCGACGCGCCTGAAGGCCACCTTTGACGGCGGCGTCTTCCAGTCCATCGACACGCCGGACGTGCCCGAAGATCCTTTGAAATTCTCGGACGGCAAATCCTACAAGGATCGCCTAAACGCCGCGCGCAAGGCCGCGGGCCGCAAGGACACCATGGCCATCGGCTATGGCTCGGTCGGCGGTCAGGACGCGGTCGTGATCGTCCAGGACTTCACCTTCATGGGCGGATCGCTGGGTATGGCGGCGGGCGAGGCCTTCATCAAGGCGGCGCGCGAGGCGGTGAGCCGCAAGGTTCCGCTGGTCTGTTTCACCGCCGCCGGCGGCGCGCGGATGCAGGAGGGCGCCCTGTCGCTGATGCAGATGGCGCGCACCACCCTGGCCATCGAAGAGCTGAAGGACGCCAGACTGCCTTACGCCGTGGTCCTGACAGACCCGACGACGGGCGGGGTGACGGCCTCCTACGCCATGCTGGGCGATGTGCATCTGGCCGAACCCGGCGCCCTGATCGGCTTCGCCGGACCGCGCGTGATCGAGGCGACGATCCGCGAGAAACTGCCGCCCGGCTTCCAGCGCGCCGAATATCTGCAGGAAAAGGGCATGGTGGACCGGGTCGTGACCCGAGCCGACCTGCCGCGCACCCTGGGTCAGATCCTGTCCATGCTGATGGGCGGAACCCGCGCCGCCGCCTGAGACCGTCTGAAGGGCCAGTCGATCGCGGTCGAGGCCCACAGGCACCACCAGACGATGACCGGCTGAAACAGCAGGCGCGGGCCGTGATAGGCCCAGCCTAACCCTGCGCCCGACGTCATAAAGTTCACGGCATGCTGGATGTTGGCCGGATAGACGCAGACGGCGTAGGCGGCCAGCGCCCAGCCCGCCGCGACCCGCAGGCGCGGGATCGTTAGACCCGCCGCGCCCAGCAGCTCGGCGATCCCCGTCAGGGCCACGACCAGGGCCGGCTGCGGGACCCACGCCGGCGTGATCCGCACGAAGGGGCCGGGGACCATCAGATGCAGGACCCCTGCGCCCAGGAAGACGGCCGCGAGGACGAGGCGCGCCGCGGTTCTGATCTGCGGCCTGGAAGTCATGTCGCGGTTCTCGAAATCAGGGGGTAAAGGAGGCGGATGGATCCCGTCTCCGAACGACTACGCGCCCGCCACCCCCAGCGGATCGACCTTTCGTTGGAAAGAATGCGCGTGCTGTGCGCGGCCCTTGGCGATCCGCAGCACAAGCTTCCGCCGGTGATCCATGTGGCGGGCACCAACGGCAAGGGATCGACCGTGGCCCTGATCCGCGCCATCGCCGAGGCGGCGGGGCTGAAGGTGCACGCCTACACCTCGCCCCATCTGGTGCGGTTCAACGAGCGAATCCGGCTGGCCGGAACGCTGATCGAGGACGATCATCTGAATGCGATCTTGGACCGGATCGAGGCGGTCATGGCCGAGACGGACAGCGAGGCCACGGTGTTCGAAAGCACCACCGCCGCCGCCTTCCTGGCCATGTCCGAGACGCCCGCCGACCTGGCCATCATCGAGGTGGGTCTGGGCGGGGTGCTGGACGCGACCAATGTGATCGAGCGGCCGCTGCTCAGCGTCATCGCGCCGGTCGATTACGACCATGCGGAGTTCCTGGGCACGGATCTGGCCGCCATCGCCTCGGAAAAGGCGGGCGTGCTGAAGGCCGGAGCGCCGGCCGTGATCGCGCGCCAGAAGGAAGAAGCGATGGCGGCCATCGAACGTCGCGCCGCCGACGTCCATGCGCGGCTCAACGTGCTGGGGGTGGATTTCGACGCCTGGGCCGAGCGGGGCGGCCTGGCGTTCCAGACGGCCGAACTGTTCATGGATCTGCCGGCGCCGGCTTTGGCGGGCGCGCACCAGATCGACAATGCGGCCCTGGCCGTGGCGGCGGCGGTCGAACTGGACCTGCCCGAGGCCGCGATCGCCGAGGGGCTGAAGCGCGTGCGCTGGCCCGCGCGTCTGCAACGGATTTCGGGCGGCCCCTATGGCGCTGCGGCCAAGGCGGCGGAGGCGGAGCTGTGGCTGGACGGAGGGCACAATCCCCATGCGGCGCGGGCGCTGGCGGCGTTTCTGGCCGAGCGGCAGGCGCGGGCGCCGCGTCCCCTGGCCCTGATCTGCGGCATGTTGAACAACAAGGATGCGGGCGGTTTCTTCGCCGCGCTGAAGGACAGCCAGGCCACCGTCTTCACCGTCGGCTTCGACGGTGCGGCGGCCGAGCCGACGGCCCTGGCGGCCGTGGCGCGCGGGCATGGGCTGGCGGCGACCCCGGCGGGTTCGGTTTCCGAGGCGCTGGACCTGGCCCTGCGCCTGGGCGCAGGCCGGGTCGCCATCTGCGGCTCGCTGTATCTGGCCGGCGAGGTCCTGGGCGCCAGCACGGAGACCTGGCCGGTCTAGCGCGTCATCCAGGGCTTGGACTTGCCGGCGGCGATGCGGGCGGCCTGCTCGCGCTGGAAGCGACCGCCGCGCGGCGGCTTGGCGCGCGCATCCAGCCTGGCGTTCTTCAGGCGCAGGGCCTTCTGGACCGGGGTCTCGCCGGGGATATCGTCAGCCGGGTTCGGGGTGTCTTCGTCGCTCATGGCGCCATCCTAGCATGAAAAACGCCCGCCGGTCGGACCGGCGGGCGCTTGATCTGACAGGGTCGAAAAGGCTCAGGCCTTGACGCCGGCCTCGGCCAGCCATTCGACGATCTTGCCCTTGGGCATGGCGCCGACCTTCATCGAAGCCATCTGGCCGTCCTTGAACAGCATCAGGGTCGGAATGCCCTTCACGCCCAGCTTGGACGGGGTCATGGGGCTGTCGTCGATGTTGATCTTGGCCACGGTGACCTGACCGCCCAGTTCGTCGGCGATCTGTTCCAGCGCCGGGCCGATCTGTTTGCAGGGGCCGCACCATTCGGCCCAGAAGTCGACCAGGACCGGGGTCGAGGATTTCAGGACGTCGGCGTCAAAGCTTTCGTCGGTGACTTTTACAGTCGCCATGAATGGCTCCTTGGGCGCTATCGCTCGGCGCGCGGCGCCTCGCTGCATGAGCGCGTGTTGGTGTTGGCCGGATGTGTCCGGGTTCGATGGCAGATGTGGGAGCGAATCGCGGGCAATTCAACTGCCGCCGTCGCTCCCTCTCTCCGTCCGTCATCCTCGGGCTCGACCCGAGGATCGGATGATCCGCCGCTCGTGCGAAGACGGCGACGCACAGATCGACCGGCGCCCGGTCCTCGGGTCAAGCCCGAGGATGACGGGGGTTAGGGTTTGAGCGCCGCCTCCAGCAGGGTTTCAGGAATGGGCATCAGCTTGGGTCCGTCGGTCCAGACCAGGGCGGCCTCGACCGGGCGGTCGGGATAGAGGCGCTTCAGCACGGCGACATAGACGGCGGCCTGCAGCACATAGGCGGGATCGACCGCTTCTATGGCGTCGGGCGCAGGGCGGTTGGTCTTGTAATCGACGACCAGAACCCGTTCGGGTGTTACCACCAGCCGGTCGATGCGGCCGTTGATGGCGACGCCGGGCGGCAGGCCGGGAGCGGATCCGGTCAGGGCGACCTCGGCGCGCGAGCCTTGACCGAAAACAGGGGCGAACCGGGCGTCGGTCAAGACGTCGAAAGCCGCCTTGATCATCTCGGCGCGCTGAGCGTCGTCGAGATCGTTCTCCTTGGCCAGCAGGCGCCGGGCGGCGTCGGGGCGGTCGGCGGGCGCGATCTCGGGCAGGCGTTCCAGCAGTCGGTGGATCAGGTCGCCGCGCCGGAACCGCCCCAGCGACACAACACCCGCCTCGGTCTTGGCAAGGGGCGAGGGGGCGGGGATGCGGATCGCGCCGCCCTCCATCCGCGACGGCGAGGCGAAGCGGGCGGCGGCGTCCGCCGGCGGCGGCGAGGCGGCCCAGGCGGGCAGGACGGCGGCGGACCGTACTTCATCAGCGGCGACCGGGCGACGCTCTGGATCGACGCCATAGCGACGCACGCCGTTGTCGATTTCGCGCACCTGATCGCCCAGGCGGTCGAAGGTTTCCGAGAGGATCGACCACCAGCTGCCGGCCTCGGCCCCCCGGCTTGAGGCGCGACCCATGACGATGACGCGGTCCCGCGCGCGGGTCAGGGCGACATAGAGCAGGCGCAGGGTTTCGTCGTCAGTGCGGGCCTGGCGCGCGGCGCGGGCGTCGGCCGAGGCCGGGCAATCGTCCTTCGCCGAGCCGGGCGCCATCAGCCAGGCCTCGCCTTCGCCCTCCGGCGTGACCACGGGCATCAGGGACGGACCTTGCGCCTTCGCCTTCATGGTTGTGTCGGGCAGGATGACGATGGGCGCCTCCAGCCCCTTGGCGCCGTGGACGGTCATGACGCGGACCTCGCCGCGCGCGCCCTCCAGTTCGCGCTTCACCTCGACGTCGGCGGCCTCCAGCTGGGCCAGGCAGGTCTCCAGATCGATCGCGCCGCGGTTCTCGGCGGCCAGCACCTGGTTCAGGGTCTCGTCGATGGCTTCTTCCGCCTCGCGCCCCAGCCGGGCCAGGATGCGGGCGCGGCCCGACCGCCCCGTATCGTCCACGCGGTTCAGGGCTTGGGAAAAGAAGGCGAAGGGATCGCCGCCGCGCGCGCCGATGGCGGCCTGCAGCGCATCGCGCGCGCGGGTCCACTCGGGGCGTTCGTGGGCCCGGTCGCGCAGGTCGCGCCACAGTTGGCCGGCTTTACGCTCTTCGCGCCCGGCCAGCGCATAAAGACCGTCCTCGTCCACATCGCACAGCGGGCTGCGCAGCACCTCGGCCAGGGACAGGTCGTCATCGGGGAAGAGGGAGAAACGGGCCAGCGAGATCAGGTCGTCGAAAACGATATGGCTGGACAATTTCAGCCGGTCCGCCCCGGCGACAGGCAGCCCTTCCGTCTTCAGCGCGCGGATAATCTCCTCGAACGTCGCGTCGCGGCGGCGGACCAGGACGATGTAGTCGCCATAGCCGGCCGGGCGCAGGTCGCGGGTGCTGTGGTCAAAGACGGCGACGCCGCTTTCGACCTGACGGCGTATCTCGCGGGCCAGGTCGCGGGCCAGGCGCTTGCGGGCGCTGCCGGCGCTTTCCTGATCGACGGGATCGTCCCAGGCGTCGGTCTCGGGCGCGGGCTCGTCCAGGAACAGGGGCCACAGGTCGATGGCGCCGTGCTGGCCGATGCGGGCGGGCAGGTGTCGGGCGATGTCGCCCTGGGGGCCGGTCAGGGCGCGGGTGCGGTCGCGATCGGCGAAGACGGCGTCAACGAAGGCCAGCACCTCTTCGGTCGAGCGGTAGGAGGTGTTCAACTCCGGCCCGGCGAAGGGCTCGCCGGCGCCCTCGGCCAGAGCCAGGAAGGCGCCGCGTTCCTGACGCAGCCGTTCGGGGCGGGCGCCCTGGAAGGAATAGATCGACTGTTTCTCGTCGCCGACGGCGAAGACGGTGCGGCCGGACTTTTCGCCGGAGTAGAACTCGCCGGTCAGGGCGCGGACGATGGCCCATTGTTCGGGGGCGGTGTCCTGGGCCTCGTCGATCAGGACGTGATCGACCCCGCCGTCCAGCTTATAAAGCACCCAGGCGGCGGCCCCGCTCTCAGTCAGCAGGGCGGCGGCGCGCGCGACCAGGTCGGGGAAGTCCAGCGCCCCGCGCTGGGCCTTGGCCGCTTCGTAGAAGGCGGCGTGGGCGCGGGCCAGGGTCATGACTTTGACCGTATCGTCGGCGACCTTGGCCTTGCGCAGAGCCTCGCGCGTGGCGAGGAACTTGGTCTGAAGGTCCAGCAGCCAGCCGACCGCCCCCTGGGGCGCCGACTTCGTGCCCATGCTCTTTCGCGGTTCGCCCGCCTGGGTGCAGAAGACCCCGGCCAGGGCCGCGAACCCGGCATAGGGAGGGGCGGCGACGCTCAGGGTGTCGGCGATCTTCTTGTCATTGGCCGAGCCGGTTTCCATGGCTTCGGCGATGCGGTTCCATTCGTCGGGATCGATGAAGGCGACGAAATCGCGCTCCAGATCCTCCGGGCTGCGATCGCGTTCGGCGCCGGTCAGGGACCAGGGATCGGGCGCGGTTCCGGCCTCGGCCCGGTCGATATAGTCCAGCAGATCGGCGCGCTTGGCCTCGATCATCGACAGCAGGGCCTGGAATCGCTGCCAGTCCAGTTCGACGGCGAAATGGCTGTAGGCTTGGCCGAGGGGGCCGTCCGGATGGGCGACGGCGGCGCGGGCCAGGTCTTCGCGCGCGGCATGGCTGAGGGCGGTCGCAGCCTGGTCTTCGAGCACGGTGAAGTGGGGCGAGACCCCGGCCTCCAGCGGGAACCGGCGCAGCAGTTTTTCGCAGAAGGCGTGGATGGTCTGGATTTTCAGGCCGCCCGGCGTCTCCAACGCGCGGGCGAACAGCTTGCGCGCGCGCGACAGGGCGGCGTGATCCATCGCCTGCGGGTCGCCGTCGTCCAGCCGGGCCAGTTCGCGCGACAGCGCGGCGTCGTCCAGCACGGCCCAGCCGCCCAACTGGTCGAACAGCCGGGCCTGCATCTCGGCGGCGGCGGCCTTGGTGTAGGTGACGCACAGGATGGCGCCGGGATCGACCTGATCCAGCAGCAGCCGCGCCACCCGGTTGACCAGGGTGGTGGTCTTGCCCGAACCGGCGTTGGCGGTGACGAAGACGGTCAGGCGCGGATCGGCGGCGACGATCTGGGGGGCGATGCTCATTCTTCGTCCCCGTCGCCGATCACCGACCATTCCCAGACGCGGGCCAGATGGTCGTAGTTGCCGCCCTGATTGCCCATGAACTGTGGCGCGGCCCAGGAGACATAGGGGGTGTTCGGGTCGTCGAAGCGGGCGACGCGGCGCTTCAGCCCGTCCAGCGCAGCCTGCGCCAGGTCGGCGGCCTCAGAGCCCGAAGCGCGGGTGACGACTTCCCCCGCCATTTTTCGCCCCACCACACGGACATAGCTCAGTTCGTCGGGCGTGACCGGACCGTTGGTGTCCTTGAACCCGCCGTCGGCCAGGATGGCGGCGGTCAGGGTGAGCTGCGGCGCGAAGCCGGACTTGACCTGTTTGGCGGACGGGGCCGCCCCGGTCTTGAAATCCATGACCGCCGCGCCGTCCGACGCCAGCTCGATCCGGTCGGCGAAGGCCTTGACCGTGAAGGGGCCGGCCGGGGCCTCGAAGGTCATCGTCCCCTGCTGTTCCACCAGGATATCGACGCCGCGCGCCCGACGCCGGCGCTCGAACTCGGTCAGCCAACGGGCGCAGTTGCGGGCCAGCGGCGCCTCACGCGCCATGGCCGCATCCTCGAACCCGCGCGCGCCCAGTTCGCGCAGCAGATGGTCGTGCAGGATGGCCTCGCAATCGTCGGGCAGGTCGTTCGGCCAGTCCAGCGTCAGCCGTTCGATGGCGGCGTGGACGGCGTTGCCACGGGCGAGCGCTTCGGCAGACGCGCCGGGCCGCTCCATCGCCTCCAGCGCCAGCACCCACAGGGCGTAGATGGCGTAGGAATCGCGCACCCAGCGTTCGATACGAGTGACATACAGGCTGCGCGGACGGCGATGGACCGGCGGGCGCGGCTCGGGCCGTTTGGCGAACTGGGGTGGGCCGGGCGGCGGTGCGTCCAGAGCGCGGGCCCAGTCGATGACGGCCGCCGGGCGGGCGATGGCGACGGGTGTTTCGACAGCGTTCGCGCCGCGCGTCAGCATCTCCAGCCGCCACAGCCAGCGCGAGCGGACGGCGGGCTGGCCGCCGCGCCGCTCGCTGTGAATCAGGATGACGTCGTCGGCGCAGGCGGCCTGAACGAAGTCCTGCGCCGTCTGGCCCAGGCGGCGTTCGGGCGGGGGCAGGCCCAGGGCCTTGCGCATCGGGCGCGACAGGAAGGGATCGGTCGGGGCGGCCTGAGGCCAGACGCCTTCTTCCAGCCCGGCCAGAATCATCCGGTCGGCGCGCACCAGCCGCGCCTCGATGGCCCCCAGAATCCGCAGCGACGGATGGGTCGCCCCGCCGGTCCGCACGACGTTTTCCTTGACCAGGGATGTGACCAGTTCGGCCAGTTCCGCGCGGCGGATGCGGCCGAGCGACGCCCCGCCCTCGATCAGGCCGGACAACAGGGCGGCGGCGGCCTCGCCGTCGGGACCCGCCCAGGCGTTCTGGCCGGCTAAGGTTTCGATCAGCCGGGTCAGGGCCGAGGCGGCGACGTTTAGATCCGCGTCGGGAGTGAAGGCGGCGGTCGCGGCCTCGATGGCGGCCTGAAGCTGACCGACCAGGCGGGTCGCGGCCGACAGCCGGGCCTGTTTCCATTCCGGCGGCGCCTTGCCGCGCCGGTCGGGCTGGACCGCCTCCAGCAGGCGGCGGTGGATGGCGGCGAAGTCGCGCGGGCGGGGGCCGCGCAGGGCGTGTTCCTCCAGCGCGGCGACGGCGGCGGCCTGAGGAGCCTCGCCCAGGTCGAACCGGGCCAGCGGATGTTTGACGACGGCGAGCAGCAGATGGGGCTGGACCGGATCGGCGATCCAGCGGGCGCACAGATCGGCCAGGGCGCCGGCGGGGAGGCGGGACAGGGGGGCGCCGGCAGACGAATCCGGGATGACGCCCCAGCGTTCCAGTCGGGCGGCGACGCGGCGGCCCAGGCCCTGATCCGGCGTGACCAGAGCGCAGGTCCTGCCGGGCGTTTCCAGCGTCTCGCGCATCATCAGGGCGATGGCGGCGGCGGCCTCTTCCTCGGCGCGGACGGTCAACAGGGACAGGCCCTGCAAGCCCTCGGCGATCGGATCACGCGCCTCCTTGCGGGCAGCGGCGGCCGAGCGGATGTCGCGGATGGCGCGGCGCCAGTCGTCGGTCGCCTCGGCCGGCCGAAGGGCCTCGTTGACCAGCCGCTGGCGCGCCAGTCCGCGCGCCTCGACAGCGGTGGGAACAGCGGGACTAAACCAGGGGCGGACGGTTTCGCGCGCGATCTCGCAGCGGTCCAGCAGCCGCTTCATCGCGCTTTGCGGATGTTGTTCGTCCAGCCGGTCCCAGACGCCGGCGTCCAGATCCAGGTCGAGGCCGGGCAGGACGACGCAGCCCAGCGGCGCCCGCGCCACGGCCTTCAACACGTCGCCGGCGGCGGGGACGGTGCCGGTCGAGCCGGCGGCGATGACGGGCTGGCGCGGCGGCTCGCGGTCCCACAGCTCGGCGAGGCGGCGCAGCAGGGTCGCGCGACGCCAGGCCGGATCGACCAGACCCAGTTCGGCCAGACGCTTGGGCCAGGCCTCGACCGCCAGACCCAGAAACTCGGCCGATCGTTCCCAGTGTTCGGCCATTTCGCCGTCGACCAATGTGGCGATCCGCTCGGGGTTCTGAATCTCTTCCAGTTGGCAGGAATCGAGGAAGCCGCCCAAGGCATCGGCCAGGTCCAGCGCGCGCATCGGGCTCAGGGACGCATCGAACTGTTCGACGATCATCCGCGCCATCTCGAACCGGCGCGTCAGGGCGGGGATGGCGGGCGGCAGGTCCAGACCCAGGGCGCCGGGCGTGAAGGGCGGCTCGTCCTCCTCCAGGTCGCCTAGCGGCCGGACCTGGGGCAGCAGGATGGGGCGACCCTGCGACAGCTTGGACAGGGCGCCGGTGAAAGCGCGCGCCGCCCGGCGGTTGGGCAACAGGATGGTGGCGTCGGACAGGCTTTCGGGCGGCAGATCGCCCAGCCAGGCCAGCACCCCGGCAGCCAGATCCTCAAGGAACGGCCGGTGCGCGGGGATGGCGTACCAGCGGGGGCGCATTTCCGTTTCCCTATCGCCGACCGCGCGGCGGTCGGCTGCTTGAGGGACGCTCGCGAATGGATCGAAGACGCTCACGCGTCTCCCGCCAGTTTCGCCTCGGCTTCATCCCGCGCCTGCGGGTCGCCGACGTGCATCCAAGCGCCGTCCAGGACACAGCCGAACAGACGTCCCTCAGCGGCGGACTGGCGCCAAAGGGGGCCGAGGGAGAAGGGGCCGTCGGGCCCGTGATCGGCATAGCCGGGGCGGGTGATGTGGACGCCCATATAGGCGAACGGCGCGGAAGGGGCGTCGCCCCGGAAGGTCAGCTTTCCGTCGTCGGCCATGAAGAAATCGCCGTCGCCCTCAAAGCCGATGGAGCCTTCGCGGCGGGCCAGCAGCAGGGCGGCGTCCATCGTCTCGGGATTCCACAGGCGGACGAGGTCGGCTAGCGCATCGCCGCGATCGATCCAGACGCTGTCGATATTGGCGACGAACACGGGATCGTCGCCCAGCAGGGCGTGGGCCTTCTTCAGCCCGCCGCCAGTCTCCAGCAACTCGGCGCGTTCATCGGAAATCACGATTTCGGGGCCGCATCCTCGCGCCGCGAGATGCGCTTCCAGTCGGTCGGCGAACCAGTGAACATTGACCACGGCCTTTTCGACGCCAGCGTCCGCCAGACGGTCCAGCACATGGTCGATCAGGGCGCGACCCTGGACCTCCACCAGCGCCTTGGGCCGGTCGTCGGTCAGGGGGCGCATGCGCGTGCCCAAGCCGGCGGCGAGCACCATTGCGGTCTTGGGGGCCGTCTTCGGAGCGGTCATGCGCGCACCTCGGCAGGAACGTGGCGGGCAAACCAGCGGGCGACGGGCGCCAGAGCCGGCTGTTCCAGATTGGCGTTCAGGTGTCGCCACATGCGCGGCAGGAACTGGCGGTATCGCGGCTTGCCGTCGCGCGCGATCAGCCGGGCGAAGATGCCGATGATCCGCGCCTCGTTCAGGGCGGCGAGGCCGGCGTAGTCAGCCATGAAGGCGGCGCGGTCGACCCGGGGCCGCAGGGCGAAATAGCGGTCCAGCGCCTCGACCTCCAGCGCCGGCGACACGTCTCGACGGGCGTCCTGCAGCAGGGAGTGCAGGTCCCACGACGGGTGGGCGCGCACCGCGTCCTGGAAGTCGATCATGCCGACGCGGGCTGGGCCGTCGCGCTGGGGCAACCAGATCAGGTTCTCCGCATGATAATCGCGGTGGGCCATGACCGAGGCCCCGGCCGCGCCCGAGGCGACGATGGGCGCCCAGGCCGCGCGCCAGTCGGCGATGGCGGCGGCGTCGAAGCGGACCCGATCGTCGAGCTTCGGCAACCATTCGACGAACAGATCGGCCCCGCCCTGCAGCGCCGTCTCGTCATAGGTCAGCAGCGGCCAGTCGCCGCCGGGCCCGTGCAAGATTTCGGGCGGAGCGCCGGCCTCGTGCAGAACGGCCAGGGCCTCGATGGCGGCCAGATAAAGCGGCGCCTCGTCGGCGCCGCTCTCGATCACGCGGGCGAACAGGTCGTCGCCGAAATCCTCAAGCACGGCCAGGCCGTTGGCGGCGTCCAGCGACGGGATCTCGGGGGCGGACAGGCCCAGAGACTTCAGATGGGCGGCGACGGCGGCGAAGGCCTCGATCCGGCCGGCGGACAGGCGGGCGACGGCGTTCCAGCCGGCGCCGTGACGCTGCTCGGGCGTCCAGCGCGGATCGCACGGCTGGCTTTCGGCGGCGGGCGCCTGATCCATCAGCATCAATGTCGGGCCGGTCGTCGGCGTCAGCCGCTCGTAACGCCGCGTCGAGGCGTCGCCGGGCAGGGGGGCGCGCACGGCGTCGGCCAGGCCAGCGGCCTTCAGGAAATCGAGACGGATGGTTTCGCGGTCAGACATGCAGATCCTTCAGCTCCGTTTCCCATCGGCCTACGCCGGAAACGGTCGCAAGGCGGCCGTCGCCCTGTTCGGAGATTTCGACGATCAACTGATCCGCTCCTAAGAACCGGCCAGGGTCGTCGCCCAGACGCTCGGGCCATTCGATGACGGCGCACCCCTCGTCCAGCGCTTCGTCCAGGCCGATCTCGAACGCCTCTTCCGGTCGGGTCAGTCGATAGAGGTCGAAATGGGCGACCGGCGGGTCGCTTTCGTAGAACTGGACCAGGGTGAAGGTCGGGCTGGGCACGTCCTCGTCCAGCGTGGTCAGGGCGCGGATCAGGCCGCGCGCCAGGGTCGACTTGCCCATGCCCAGCGGCCCGTAGAGCAGCAGACTGTCGCCCGCCGCCAGCAGGGGGGCGATGGCCTGGCCCAGGGCGGTGGTGGCCTCGGCGTCGGGCAGGGCGATCTTCATGCGAACACCGCATCAGGATCGGCGGCCAGGGTGCGCTCGGTGAAGATTTTCAGCGCCTCGGTGGCCTTGGCCGCGTCCACGTCCAGCCGATCGGCGGGAATGGGCAGGCCGACATCCACGCCGAACGGCTTGCCTTCCTTGTTCAGCAACTCGTGGAACAGGGTCACGTCGCGCAGCTCCTGCGAGACCTTGTCGAACAGGTGAAAAAGCCGGCTGTAGGGGCCGGTGACATGGATGGGCACGACCGGCGCATCGTATTTGCGCGCCATGGAGGCGGCGGTCGGCGCCCATTCGGGATCGGTCAGGACGCCGTTCCTCTCGCGCGCCAGACGACCGGCGGGGAACATGACGACGCAGCGTTCGGCCTCGAACGCCTCCTTGGCGGCGTTCAGCGTGGCGCGGGTCTTTTCGCGCGTGCGTTTGTCGTGGACCCATTCGACGGGGATGATGGTCTCGGCCAGCCGGGGCGAGACGCGGATGGCGTCGGCGTTGGCGAAGAAGATCATGTCGCTGCGCCGCTGTTTGATCGCGTCGAATACGGCGACCCCGTCGGCGATGCCGGTGGGGTGGTTGCAGACGACGACGCAGCGGCCGGTCGCGGGCAGGCGCTCCAGGTTCGTCGTCGTCACCTTCAGCCTCAGCAGGTCCGAGACGTAGGCGAAGGTGTCTGCCCCCGACCGCTCGCGGATGGCGTCGGCCATTCGCACCGCCGCACCATAGCCCAGCACGCCGTAGAGCGCCGGCCGCACGACCGGCCACAGCGGCAAGGCGGTCAGGCGCGGCGCGCGTTCGGCGATCAGCACATCGACGATGTGGGGCTGACGGCGGGCGGGAAGGGTGGCGGCGGTCATGAACGATCGCTTTTCGCCGGTTCGGTCGGAGGGGGCAAGATGGGGTGAAGGGACGGGCGTTGCTGATGTCGCTTCGCAGCAACTTCCGCCCGGCGAACGGTGGTGCTACGCCTCGCGGCCAGAAAGCTTCGCGAGGAAGATCTTGATGCGTCACCGTTCCCTTCTGTCCGCCGCCTGCGCGGCTGTTGCGCTGATGAGCGCCGCGCCTGCCCTGGCCCAGGTGCCGCCCGCGCCGGTTCCGGCAGCGCCCGCGACGCCGGACGCCTTCACCTACAAGGACATGATTTCGGCCAACCGGCTGGGCGATCCGCAGGTGTCGCCGGACGGCCGCTATGTCGTCTATTCGGTCACGACCACCGATGTTCAGGGCAACAGCCGCGCCGGCAGCCTGTGGATTCTGGACCTGAGCGCACCGGACACGGCGCCGCGCCGCCTGGCCATCTCGGATCAGGGCGCCAACACCGCGCGCTGGGGCGGGGACGGCAATCTGTATTTCCTGTCGAGCAAGTCGGGCGCGAGCCAGGTCTGGCGCGTGGCCTCGCCCACGTCGGCGCCGGTTCAGGTGACGAACCTGCCCACCGACGTGAACGCCTATCGGATCAGCCCTTCGGGCGACAAGGTGGCGGTGTCGCTGGCCGTCTATCCCGATGCGGCCGATCTGAACGCCTCGGTTCAACAGGGAAAGGCCGTCTCCGAGCAGAAGACGACCGGCCAGGTCTATGACCGCATGTTCGTGCGTCACTGGGATGCCTGGAACGACCACACCCAGAACCACCTGTTCGTCCAGTCGATCGGCCGCGACGGCAAGGCCACGGGCACGCCGACCTGGATCACCAAGGGCTTTGACGGCGACACGCCCTCCAAACCCTTCGGCGACGAAAGCGAGTTCGTCTTCACGCCGGCGGGCGACGCCGTGGTCTTCTCGGCGCGTCTCGCCGGTCAGACCGAGCCGTGGAGCACCAACTTCGACCTGTGGAAGACCAACGGCCTTTCGGGGGACGGCACCTTCACCAACCTGACCGACGGCAACGACGCCTGGGACACCGGCCCGGTGTTCTCGCCGGACGGACGCACCCTGGCCTATCGCGCCATGGCGCGGCCGGGCTTCGAGGCTGATCGCTATCAGATCGTGCTGATGGACGTCGAAACGGGCCAGAAGCGCGAGATCGCCTCGAACTGGGATCGCTCGGCCGACACGCTGCAATGGTCGCGCGACGGCCAGACGCTGTACACGACGGCAGGCGACGTCGGTTCGACCAAACTGTTTTCGGTGGATACGCGCAACGGCGTGGTCACGCCGATCACGGGCGCGGGCCACGTCTCGGCCTTCCAGCAGACGCCGTCGGGCTTCGTCTTCGCCCAGGACAGCCTGCGCGAGCCGGGCGACCTGTATTTCAAGACCTATCTGGGTCGCGAAATGCCGCGCCGCCTGACGCAGTCCAACCCCGCCTTCGCCGCCAAAGAGTTCGGCGAGTATGAGCAGTTCAGCTTCGCCGGCTGGAACAACGAGACGGTCCACGGCTATGTCATCAAGCCGGCCGGATACGTGGAGGGTCGCAAATATCCGGTCGCCTTCCTGATCCACGGCGGGCCGCAGGGTTCGTTCGGGGACGGCTGGTCCTATCGCTGGAACCCCGAGACCTATGCGGGCGCGGGCTATGCGGTGGTGATGATCGATTTCCACGGTTCGACGGGCTACGGCCAGGCCTTCACGGATGCGATCAGCCAGCACTGGGGCGACCGCCCGCTGGAAGACCTGCAGAAGGGCTGGGCGGCGGCTCAACAGAAGTACAGCTTCCTGGACAGCGACAACGCCTGTGCGCTGGGCGCCTCCTACGGGGGCTATATGATCAACTGGATCGCCGGCAACTGGTCCAATGAATTCAAGTGCCTGGTCAACCACGACGGCGTCTTCGACACCTTCGGCATGGGCTATTCGACCGAGGAGCTGTGGTTCACCGAGTGGGAATACGGCGGCACGCCGTGGGACAAGCCGGAGGGCTATCAGAAGTTCAACCCGGCCAACCACGTCGATAACTGGAAGACGCCGATGCTGGTGGTTCAGGGCGACCGCGACTTCCGCATCCCGACCGCCCAGGGCCTGTCGACCTTCACCGCCCTGCAACGGCGTGGCATCGACAGCCGTCTGATCGTTTTCCCTAACGAAAACCACTGGGTGCTGAAGCCGGCCAACAGCCTGCAATGGCACAACGAAGTGTTCGGCTGGCTGAACAAATATCTGACGCCGACGCAGTAAGAAGCGTCCGTTCAGACGACAAAAAAGGGGCGCGGTCCGACGACCGCGCCCCTTCTTCATGCCGGTTTGATCGGGATCAGAGCGCCGCGCGCTGGATCGGCGCGCCGGCCAGGCGATCATACTGATGCGCGGTCATGCAGCGCGGCGCGGACCAGCGCTGGCCCGACTGATAGGCGGCGACGGCTTGCTGGGCGGTGACGAAGGTCGGCGGCGCACCGTGGTCGCGTTGATAGGCAGTGCGCGACGCCACATCGGTTCCGCATACCCTGACGGTTTGCAGCACGGCCGCGCGCTCGGCCGGTCGCGGACTTTGCGCCAGCGCCGGCGTCGTTGCGGTCGCCAGAGCGGCGGCGATCAGGGCGGGGGTCAGAAAACGGGTCATCGGCAATGCTCCACGACCTGAATTAAGATCAGGACTCTGACGAATTATGCGCCGATCTTAACGTTTGTAAATATTATACGACAACTTCACGTCAAATCGACGACAGTTGACGCTGCGGCGCCAAACCGGTTCTGGCGCGTTTCCTGTGGCTGACGGAGACGAGCGCTTGTCGAACCTACGGAATTGGCGGACTTTTCAGACTACCCTTCAAGAGCGGGCGTGGGCGCCGGCGGGTGCGCGCCTGCTGACGTGGCGCGACTGGGTGCGCGACAACGATCCCGTCTATGCCGCGGCTCGACGGCCCGGGCTGGCGGAAAAATGGGCGGCGAGCGTGGTGCTGGTCGTCGTGGCAGCCGTCGTTCTTTTCCTGGCCCTGTTCGACTGGAACATGCTGCGCGGACCCATCGGCCGCTGGGCCTCGGTCAAATACGATCGCCAAATCGCCCTGACCGGGGATCTGGATGTCAATCTGTTCAGCTGGACCCCGTCCGCCGTGGTGCGCGGGCTGAAGATCGGCGGGCCCGACTGGGCGTTGGATCGGGACACGGCCGCCGTCGATGAAATTCGCGCTTCGGTGCGATTGAGAAAACTGCTCGCCGGTCAGGTGGAGATGCCCCTGCTCAGCTTCACCCGACCCCGCGTCGTCCTGATCTCGACCAAGGACGGTCGCAAGAGCTGGGTGCTGAATCCCGACAAGCCGGATACTGGCGAGGGGCTGAAGTTGCCGGTGATCCAGCAACTGGTCATCAAGGACGGCCAGCTGTCATTCGATGAACAGCGGCGCGGTTTGACCTTGGAGGCGGCGGTCAATGCGCGCGAGGCGGCAGGGGGCGCAGCGGGTTTCCTGCTGGAAGGGCGCGGCGCCGTGAACGGATCGCCACTGACGCTGAAGGTCGAGGGCGGCCCCTTCGTCAACATTCGTCGCAACCGACCCTATCGCTTCGAGGCCGCCGTCAATGGGGCAGGGTCATCGCTGATCGCCAAGGGCGCGATCACACGGCCGTTCGATCTGGGGCGGTTCGATGCGACCCTGACCATGCAGGGGCGTGATCTGTCGGATTTGTATCTGCTGACGGGCGTGACCCTGCCCAATACGCCGCCTTATAGGCTGTCGGGGGCGCTGAACCGCAATGAGCGGGTCTGGACCTTCAAGGATTTCGATGGACGCGTCGGCGCCTCCGATCTGTCGGGCCAGGTGCGGGTCGACGCCGCCCAGCGGCTGCGCGTCGACGCCGACCTGACCTCGCGTCGTCTGGACATAGACGACCTGGCCGCTGTCTTGGGCGCGCGGACCCGGACCAATGCGGCGGGCACCGACACCGAGGCGCCGGTCGTCGTGGGCGGCAAGCTCCTGCCGGACGCCAAGCTTCAGACCGAGCGGCTGCAGACCATGGACGGGACTTTGTCCTATCGGGCCGGATCGGTGAAGGCGAACGCCTTCGACGTGCGTCAGGTGAACCTGGGCGCCGACCTGAAGGACGGCATTCTGAAGCTGGATCCGATCAGCTTCGACTTCAACAGGGGCGCGCTGAACGGGACGGCGCGGATCGACGCGACCAAGGCGACGCCCTACAGCAGCGTCGATCTGCGGCTGGCGGGCTATCCGCTGGAATCCATCATTCCTGCGCGCAATGGATCGGTCCCGCTCAGCGGTCGGGCGCTCGGTCGGGCCAAGCTGGAGGGGCCGGGGGCCTCGATCCACGACTTCGCCGCCGCGTCGAAGGGCTCGCTCAGTCTGGTGGTGCCGAACGGCAAGATGCGGGCGGCCTTCGCCGAACTGCTGGGCATCAACGCCAGCGCGGGCCTGTTGAAGCTGCTGAGCGGAGACCAGTCCGAAAGCCAGATCCGCTGCGCCGTCGCCGACTTCAACGTCAGCGGCGGCACGGCGACCGCCCGCACCTTCGTCATCGACACCGATGTGGTGCTGGCCCAGGGCAAGGGCAGCATCAACCTGGGCGCCGAGACGCTGAACCTGAGGATCGACGGCGAGTCCAAGAAGCCGCGTCTGCTGCGCCTGTGGGCGCCGATCACCGTCTCCGGCCCGCTGACCGCGCCCAAGGTCGGTGTCGATGTCGGTTCGGTCGTGTCGCAGGGCGGTCTGGCGGGCCTGCTGGGCGCGGTCGTGGCGCCGGTCACGGCCCTGTTCGCCTTCGTCGATCCGGGCCTGGCCGAGGACGCCGACTGCGGCCGGCTGATCGCCAACGCCCGCTGATCGTTGATGACGACGACCGATCGGGCGATCCGAGCGTATTGTGGGTGATGGAGCCTTTTGCATGACCCGCCGTGGACTGTTCGCGCCTGCCCTTGGGCTTCTCGCCGCCGCCTGCTCGCCGCTGAGCCTGCTGAACACTTTGGGGCCCAGGGATGGCGGCGTGAGACGCGTCGCGCGCGACGTCCCCTATGGCGACGATTCGCGCCAGCAGATGGATCTCTATGCGCCGACCGCGCCTGGCCCCTATCCGACCCTGGTCTTCTTCTATGGCGGCGGCTGGGATTCGGGCTCGCGCAGCCAGTATGGCTGGGCGGCGCAAGCCCTAGCGGCGCGGGGGTTCGTGGTCGCCCTGCCGGACTACCGCATCGTGCCCCAGGTCGTCTTCCCAGCCTTCATCGAGGACGCGGCCGCCGCCACGGCCAAGGCGGCCGAGGTGGTCGGTCAATATGGCGGCGATCCTGCGCGGCTTGGGGTGCTGGGCCATTCGGCGGGCGCGCATCTGGCGATGATGATCGCCCTGGACCGACGCTATATGGCCGCCGTCGGTCGGCCTGACCTGATCAAGGCGGCGGCAGGTCTGGCGGGCCCTTATGACTTTCTGCCCTTCGACGTGGCGGCGTCGCAGAACGCCTTCGGCCGTGCGCCCGATCCGACCCTGACGCAGCCCGTGACCTTCGTCCGCGCCGACGCCCCGCCGATCTGGCTGGGCCACGGCACCGCCGACACGGTGGTCCACGACGAGGACACGATCATTTTGGATCAGCGGATGCGCGCTGTGGGCGGGCGCTCAGAGGCCAAGCTCTACCCCGGCCTGGATCACGCCGACCTGATCGCGACCTTCTCGCCCCTGTTCCGCAAGAAGGCGACGGTGCTGGCTGACGTGACGTCGTTCTTCCACCGGCAGCTGGGCTGAACCGACGAAGAGTGGTGCGGGCGGCCGGGGTCGAACCGGCACTCCTTTCGGAACTGGATTTTGAGTCCAGCGCGTCTACCAATTCCACCACGCCCGCAGCGGAAGGACCGCCTCATGCCACAGAGGCGAAGGCCGCGTCCAGCCCGAAGCGTCAGGCCGCGACCTCCACATGGCTGTCCGTGCCGCCGGACTGGATGCGGCGGGCGCGGATGTACATTTCGACGCGCTGCATCACGATCAGGCCCATGGCGAAGACCAGGAAGGCGTCGGTGACGGCCAGGGCGTTCAGATGCCAGGCGGCGGCATGGCTTTCGATCAGGTCGCGCAGCAGCGACCGGCCGGCGAACAGCACGACCAGCAGGATCAGCCCCAGCGGCGAGGCCTGGGCCATCAGGGAGCCGTCCGGCTCCTTTTCGATGGTGACGGTCTTGCCGCGATACCAGCCGGCGACGCCGCCCAGAAGGCCGCCGATGGCCAGAACCGCCCAGGCGTCGGGGCCGAAGGGCGCATGGGCCATGTTCGGGTTCTGGGCCGTTCCCCACAGGCCCAGGCCGATCAGCGGCAGGACGATGGCCGGCATGACCCACAGCATGTGCGGCTTCAGCACCCGCTTCCTGCGATTCTTCAGCAGCACCACCACCAGCATGACCGGGATCATGAGCAGCGGGATCAGTTTTTCAGGCGGCACGTCGTCTCTCCCCAAAGACCGGATGCGGCCTCCCCCGAGGCCGGTGTCAGCACCCTAGCGGCGTCAATCCGCGCTGGATAGCGGCGCGACCGTCTGTTCGATGGCCCCGAAGATCGAATGATGACGCTCGTCCAGCATTTCGATCCGCACCGTGTCGCCGTGTTTCAGGAAGGGCGTCTCGGCCGCGCCGCGCAGGATCGTCTCGACCGTGCGGACCTCGGCGATGCAGGAGTAGCCCAGGCCGCCTTCCGAGACCGGCTTGCCGGGGCCGCCGTCGGCGTCCTTGTTCGACACCGTGCCCGAACCGATGATGGTCCCGGCGCCCAGCGAGCGTGTCTTGGCCAGGTGGGCGATCAAGGTTCCGAAATCGAAGGTCATGTCGACCCCGGCGTCGGCCTTGCCGAAGTCCTGGCCATTCAGCTGAACGTTCAGCGCGCCATGCAGCTTGCCGTCTTTCCAGCGGTCGCCGAGCGCGTCGGGCGTAACCAGAACGGGCGACAGGGCGCTGGCGGGCTTGGACTGGACGAAGCCGAAGCCCTTGGCCAGTTCGGCAGGGATCAGATTGCGCAGGCTCACGTCGTTGACCAGGCCGACCAGGCGAATGGCGGCCAGGGCCTGATCGCGCGTCGCGCCTTGGGGCACATCGCCGACGACCACCACAATCTCGGCCTCCAGGTCGCAGCCCCAGGCCTCGTCGGCCAGCGGAATTGGATCGCGCGGCGACAGGAAGCTGTCCGAGCCGCCTTGGTACATCAGCGGGTCGGTCCAGAAGCTCTCGGGCATTTCGGCGCCGCGCGCCTTCCGCACCAGTTCGACGTGGTTCACATAGGCCGAGCCGTCCGCCCACTGATAGGCGCGGGGCAGGGGCGAGGCGGCGTCGCGTTCGTGGAAGCGCCCGCGCGGCACGGCCTCATGCTCCAGACTTTCGGCCAAAGCCTCGAGGCGAGGACCGCAGCGGTCCCAGTCATCCAGCGCCGCCTGCAGCGTCGGGGCGATCAGGAAGGCGTCGGTGAACCAGTTCAGGTCCTGCGAGACGACCACGAGGCGGCCGTCGCGGCCGTGCTTGAGCGAGGCGAGTTTCATAGGGAAGGCCTAGACCGGATTTGCGATGTTGGGAACGGCGGAATCAGTCGGCGGCGGTCAGCAGGGCGCGGGCCTCGGCGCCGGTGCGCGCGGCGCGGTCGCGGACCTCGACCTCGACGATGACGCCGCCCTCAGGCTCGACGGCCCACAGATAGCGACGCTCGACCTCGACCGTGCGGCCGGACGGCGCGAAGCCCTCATAGCTGTCGCCCCAGGGGGTGATCTTCCTGACCTCGACGAAGGGCATGGCGCAGGCGGCGTCCAGCTCTTCGTTGGCCATCACGGTCAGTTCGTCATCGGATGCAGGCATGGGTCTCGGTCTGGGAAAAAGAGAGTCTAATTCGTCTAATTGGTCTGAACGGGCGCTCAGGGTTCGTCGGCGTAGATGGCGACGCGGGCGGGGTCGGTCGAGGAGGCCGCGCCGCGATACATGCCCGAGGTGGACATGGCGAAGGCGGGGCGGCCATCCAGGCCCATGACGATGACGCCGCCCTTGCCGCCCAGACGATCGGCGTCGGCGATCTCCGCCTGACCGGCGGCCTGCGTTGCCGCCCCTCCTGCAATCCGCGCGCAGATGTCGCGGGCGACGGTGGCGCGGATGAAATATTCGCCGTCGCCGGTGGCGGACACCGCGCAGTCGTCGGCGTTGGAGGCATAGGTGCCGGCGCCGATGATCGGCACGTCGCCGACCCGTCCCCAGCGTTTGGCGGTCATGCCGCCGGTCGAGGTGGCGGCGGCGAGACGACCCTGGCTGTCCAGCGCCACGGCGCCGACCGTGCCGAACTTCTTCTCATTCAGGGGTGGGGCGATTTCGGCCTGAGCGCCTGGGGCCGTAGGGGAGGCAGGCGGGCCGGCGGGGCGCTCGGGGATCGGCTGTCCGGCCTCGGTCAGGGCCTTCACCAGCCCGTGCCAGCGGCGCTCGGTGAAGAAGAAGGCCGGATCGACCTGCTCCAGCCCGACCGAGGCGGCGAAGGCGTCGGCGCCGGGGCCGATCAGCATGACGTGGGGCGACCGCTCCATCACCGCGCGGGCGGCGGCGACGGGGTGACGCGTGGTGGTCAGGCCGGCGACGGACCCGGCGGTCAGGTCCGAGCCGTCCATGACGGCGGCGTCCAGCTCGTTATGGCCCGCTGCGGTGAAGACCGCCCCGCGCCCGGCGTTGAACAGGGGATCGTCCTCCATGACCTGCACGGCGGCCTGGACCGCATCCAGCGCCGAGCCGCCGCTTTTCAGCACGGCCGAACCGGCGTCCAGCGCGCCTTGCAGCGCCGCGCGATAGGCCACGTCCTGCTCGGGCGTCAGGCTGGACCGCTCGATCACGCCCGCCCCGCCGTGGATCGCCAGCGACCATTGCGGCGCGGCGTCCTGGGCGTGCGCCGAGGAGAAACACAGTGCAAAGAGTGCAATCAGTGCCGAACAGGCGATGCGCATCATGAAATTCCTCCCGGCGCCGGATCAGGACGCACCCCGTCGGCAGGTCGTTGGCGCCGCCACTGTAACCCATGACAGGGTCGTGTCAGGCCGATCGATCAAAGAAGAGCGAAGCGCATAACCAGGCGGGCGATCTGGGCGGCCTTATGTGCGAAATCGTGCAGATCGGACGTGTCCGGCGGGGCGGAGGTGGCTGTTCCGGTTGAAAAATCACGCGTCGTGGCGCCTTTGCGCGCCTCGCGCATTGTGGGCGCATGACTGCATCGATCGCCTTTGTCGGAGCGGGGCCAACCACGCTCTACGCCCTTCACGCCCTGCTGTCCCAAGGCCAGCTGCCGGCGCGCATCACCGTGATCGAAGCGGGCGGGTCTGCGGGATCGGGCAGCCCCTACAGCGCCGAGTGGAACGACCGGGCGATGCTGTCGAACATCGCCAGCGTGGAAATCCCGCCGGTCACGCAAACCCTGGCGGAATGGCTGGCGGCACGGACCTCGGCGGAGTTGCACGCGCTGGACGTCGACCCTGCCGCGCTGGATGAGCGTAGTTTCGTGCCGCGTCTCGCTTTAGGGCGCTATTTCGAGGACCAGTTCAGAGCCCTTGTGGAACGGGCGAGGGCCGCTGGCGTCTCGATCCAGGTGATGACCGACTGTCGCGTCGTCGACGCCGCGAACACGCCGGCCGGCATCGAACTGACCTCTGTCTCGCCGCCCTCGCTGCGCGCAAGCAAGGCGATCTTCGATCATGTGGTCCTGGCCACGGGCCACCAATGGCCGTCACGCCAGCAGGGTCGTCCCGGCTATTACCTCAGTCCGTGGCCGGCCTCGGCGCTGTCCAAGATCCCCGCGACGGATATCGGAATCCGCGGCTCGTCCTTGACGGCGATCGATGCGGCGGTCGCCCTGGCGGGGTCGCACGGCGCCTTCGTTCGCCAAGCCGACCGGCTGGTGTACGAACCCGCGCCGGACACCGAGGCGTTTCGCCTGACCATGATGTCGCGCAAGGGCATCCTGCCGGAAGCGGACTTCTATTTTCCGCTGCCCCACGCGCCGTTGGACATCTGCACACCGGAAGCGGTTGCCGCCCTGATCGTGCAGGAGACGGGCGGTCTTCTGGATGCGGTGTTCGACCTCTTCCGGCGCGAGCTGATGCAAGCCGATTCGGCTTACGCGGCAGAAACGGCGTTGGGCGAGGCCACGCTGGAGACATTCGCCCAGGCCTATTTCGCCCGACGTGCGGCGAGCGATCCGTTCGTCTGGGCTGCGGCGAACCTGGAAGAAGCGCGGGCCAATCACGCCGCCAGGGTCACGGTGGCGTGGCGCGACGCCATCCTTCGCATGCATGAAGTCGTCGCCGCGATCGTGCCGCATCTGGACGCCGCGCAGTTCGACCGCTTCAGCCGGGTGTTCAAGCCGATCTTCGTCGATGTCTACGCCGGGGTGCCGCATGAATCGATCGAGCGGATGCTGGCCTTGCACGAGGCCGGCAAGCTGGAGGTTCTGGCGCTCGGCGAGGACCACGCGGTCGATACGCAAAGTCCGGAAGTTGGGGCCGACGTGACGATCGCCGGACGGACAAGACATTTCCCGGTCTTCATCGAGGCGACCGGCCAGCAGGCCTTGGCCGCGATCCAGTTTCCGTTCCTGTCGCTGCTGGAGCAGGGCATCGTTCGCGACGAGGTCGCCAATGATGCGCCCGACGTGGTGCGCGGCATTGCTGTCGATGAGCTGTTTCGACCCGTTGATGCGCCCCTGCCGCCGGACCGACTGTTTTGCCTGACGCTGCCGTTCCTGATGGGCCGCCACCCCTTCGCGCAGGGGATCACCAGTTCCTTTGAAATGGGAGGGATCGTCGGGCGCAGGCTGGCGTTGGTGGTCAAAGGCGAGGAGAACCCGACTCATCCCGCCGCCTCGGCGGCCTGAAGCGAGACCTGATGAAGCTGTTTGCGATCTACATCGGCGGCGAGCACCCCGGCGCCAATATCGAAGTGCATGATATGCGCTTCATCGCCGCCCCCTCGATCGAGGGCACCTACGACACTCTGCGTGAACAGTGGTGGGGCAAGACGGGCAGTCTGCACATCGATTGCTGGTCGGAGATTTCACACGCGGACGGCTATGACGTCAGCCTGCGTCCCGAGCCCTACACCGGCCAGGAGAAGCTCTATTACGTGAATCTGGGCGGCTATGACGGGGTGGCCTTCGCCGAACAGCACCGCAACGTCTTCGTCGTCGCCGAAACCCTTCAGGCCGCCAAGGCGCGCGCCATCAAGCTGGCCTCAGGCTGGAGCGACGCCCACCGCGACGAGATGTATGAGGCCGAACAGGCCTTCGCGCTCCAAGACGCCGCCCAGGCCCAGCGGATGCATATCCATCTGACGCCCCGCCCGATGTCCGGCGACCCGAGCTTCACCTGCCGCTACATGCCCCTTCGCTAATGCAAAGGGGCGCCCTCACCCCCGGCGGTGCAGGCGCTTCCACATCTGATAGCCGACGATGGGGGCGAAGCCACAGAGGAGGGCGGCGACCAGGACCATCCAGAAGCCGCCGCCCAGCCAGACTTCGCCGGCCAGGGCCCCTGCGCCGGCCGCCAGGACCGGGCCGAGCCAAGGCAGCCAAGTCGGCGGCCGCATCTTCATTCAGGCGTCGACCTTGATGACGCCGCGACGGATCTGGTCCAGCTCGATGGAGTCGAACAGGGCCTGGAAGTTGCCGTTGCCGAAGCCTTCGTTGCCCTTGCGCTGGATGATCTCGAAGAAGATCGGGCCGAAGGTGTCCTGGGTGAAGATTTGCAGCAGCAGGCCTTCCTCGTCCGAACCGTCGATCAGGATGCGGTTCTTGCGCATCCGCTCCACGTCCTCGCCATGGTTGGGCAGGCGCTTGTCGATCAGTTCGAAATAGGTCTCGATGGTGTCCTGGAAGGCGACGCCGCGTTCCTTCATCGCCTCGACCGTCTCGAAGATGTTCTCGGTCGTCAGGGCGATGTGCTGGATGCCTTCGCCGTTGTAGCGACGGATGAACTCCTCGATCTGGGAGTTCTCGTCCTGGCTTTCGTTCAGCGGGATGCGGATGGCGCGGTCGGGCGCGATCATGGCCTGGGAGAACAGACCCGTGGCCTTGCCCTTGATGTCGAAATACTTCTGCTCTTCGAAGTTGAAGATCGAGTTGTAGAAGCCCGACCAGGTGCGCATCTGGCCGCGACGGACGTTGTGGGTCAGGTGGTCCAGGATCTCCAGGCCCATCGAGTTCTTGCGCTCGGCCTCTTCCCAGCCCTCGATCTCGTCCCAGGCGTCATAGAGCGAGCCGGCGTCACCGTACTGGTCGATGACATAGAGCAGCGAGCCGCCGATGCCTTGCAGGATGTAGGGGTAGTCGTCGCCCAGCGCGCCGCCGGCGGCGTCCGTCGCTGCGACGGCGCCGCGGGCCAGCGCGCCCTCATAGGCGGCCTTGGCGTCGGTAGTGCGGAAGGCCATGCCGTTGGCGGACGGGCCGTGATCCTTGGCGAAGGCCTCGGCCTGACCCTTTGGCGAGCGTTGCACCAGGAAGCTGATGTCGCCCTGTTTCAGGCGCACCACGTCGGTCTTGGGGTTCACGTGCGTCTGGGTGAAGCCCATCAGTTCCAGCCGCGAAATCATCGCCTCGGGCTCGGGGCCGGTGAATTCGACGAACTCGAAACCGTCGACGCCGAGGGGGTTTTCAAGGTCGATCTGTTCCGCCGTCGGCTGGCCTTGGGTCATGTCGTTCATGGCGCGTCTCCCGCGTAGCTTTTGAGGCGGGCTTAACCGAAAGGAGCCGCCGATTGGCGCGGAACCTAGTCACAGAAGACGACGGAGCCAAGACGAAGCCACGGGGTCGTGATGACGGACGCCCCGCAAGCCCCGTCGGCCGTCTTTATGCGATCAGCGCAGGACGGGTTCAGGATCGACCAGCCGGACGTCGTGCATCTGATCCAGATAGGCTTCGTAGTAGCCCTTGTGCGAGGCGCCGACGATGGTCAGCATCCGCGTGCCCGGATAGCGGCCCAGAACATCGCGCATATTGGCGACCATGCGCAGATTGCGCGTCTCCCAATAGCCGAGGTAGTGGCGGCCGAAGGCCTGCGGCGACGGCTCGACCAGGGTGGCACCGAAATCGGACTGATAGGTCAGGGTCGGCGTCGTCGGCGCATTATAGACGCGGTACATGCGCAGCACGCCGTCGGGCTGATCGAGAGCGGCCTCAAGTTCGGCGCCCTGGGTTCGGCGAGTTTGGGTGGCGGGATTGTTCCAGGCGCCCATGATGGCGTCGCCATAGGCCTTCTTTTCGGCGGGATCGGTCGGATCGGGCGTGTCGGCGGAGTGGTCGTCGACGCTCCACAGTCGCTCCAGCCCCAGACGTGCGGCGAGCGGGGCCGAGATCAGAAAGGTCTCGTTGGCCCGATCCTTGATCCGGTTCAGCACGGCGACCAAGGCGTCGTTCAGGCCGTCCCCCGCGATGCGGTCCTCAGGAGCCAGCCGAAGCCACTGGACCAGGGCCGATCCCCGCTCGCCGGCCGCCAGAAAGACCGCCGCCAGATGGCGCCGCTGGGCCGCCGTGGGCTGAGCGGGCCACGCGGCCAGCAGCCGCTCGGCCTCGGCGTTGGCGGCGGGTACGTCCAGACCGGTGGCCAGGGCGGCGGGGGCGGGATCCCAGCAATAGGTCTCGACCGTCTCGGCATAGCGCGACGGATAGCGACGCAAGCTGTCGCATTGCAGGCCCGACAGGTCCTCCGTCGCGATGGCGGTCGGCTTCCACGCCGCCAGCCGATCCAGCAGCGGCGACAGGCTTTCGACCTTGAAGCCGTCGCCCATGTTCGACAGGTGCGGCGTGCCCAGCACCAAAACCTCGTTCAGCGCGCCGGCGGGCGGCCCCTTCAGCTGATCAGGATGGAAAGGCTGGCGGTAGTCCTGCGCCGCTGCGGGCAGGGCGACGGCCAGCAGCGCGCCGACGGCGACGAACAGGGTGCGGGAGTAACGAAGAGGCAGAGCCATGACACGCCGTGAAAGAAGATTGGGAATGATCGACCGTCGGTCGGTCACGCCACCTTCCACGGATCACCACCCGGGCGCCCGTTAATTCTTGGACATCTAAGGCTACGCTTGTAGGGCTGGGATTGCTGCGTGCGTCAGCCCGGCAGCCAGCGCGTGGCCCATTCGGCGCCCATAAGAAGGCCGGTCCCGAGCGCGCCCAGAATGGTCAGCCAGACGGTGGTGACCGCGCAGCCGGCGAGGACGAACAGGCCGTCGCGCTGGATCAGGCCGACCGACAGCAGGGCCAGGGCGATGGAGGGGATGGTGTTGGTCAGCGGCATGACGATGGTGACGGTCGCCAGGATCATGAAGACGGCGGCAAGCTTCTCGCCCGGTCCATCGGCGAAGCGGCGCAGGCGGGGCCGCGACAGCCGGTCGATCCAGCCCAGTTTGGTTTCGGCGAAATCGGCCATGGCCTTCAGCCACGATCCCTTGCACCGCAGGTTCAGAAACCAGCGCGGCAGCCAAGGCTCCTCGCGCCCGACCAGCATCTGGCCGGCCAGCAGGATGACGATCAGCCCGACCACCTGCGGCACGCCGTAAAGGCCCGGCACCAGGCAGGGGATGGAGAGCAGCAGGATCAACAGGCCGTAGGCGCGCTCGTCCAGCCGGTCGCGGATTTCGTGCAGGGTCAGTCCGGCGTCGCCGCCGTCGTCGGCCAGCCGCCGCAGCAGACGGGTGACGTTATGGCTGACGTCGTCCTGCTGGACCGTGGACGGGGAAGAGGCGGGGGTCGTCATTCAGGCGCTCTAGCAGGTGGACGTGACGGCCGAGGATGACGCAACGCCGCAGGGGTGCTAACGCGCCGTGCCGCCTTAAGGATCTCCATGCTGCGCAAACTCTATGACCGCGTCTTCGACCTGGCGCGCAGCCGCCATGCGACCAAGGCCCTGACGGTCGTCTCCTTCGCCGAGAGTTCGTTCTTTCCGATCCCGCCCGACGTGATGCTGGCGCCCATGATCCTGGCGCGGCCGCAGAAGGCGTATTTCTACGCCGCCGTCTGCACCGTGGCGTCGGTTCTGGGCGGGATTCTCGGTTATGCGATCGGCTATTTCCTGACCGACCTAGGCCTGGCGATCATGCGGGTGCTGGGCCATTCGGACGGGCTGGAGCAGTTCCGAGCCTGGTTCGATCAGTGGGGCCTGTGGGTCATTCTGATCAAGGGGCTGACGCCCATCCCCTACAAGCTGGTGACGATCGCCTCGGGCCTGGCGGCGTTCAGCTTTCCGGTCTTCATGGCTGCGTCGGTCGTGACGCGGGGCGGACGGTTCTTCCTAGAGGCGTGGATCCTGAAACGCTGGGGGCCGGCCATGCTGGCGCAGGTCGAAAAGCGGCTGGCGATGTGGAGCGTGATCGGCCTGGTCGCGCTGGTCGGGTTGATCGTCGTCCTGAAGCTTCTGTAAGTCGACGCGGCCGCAGGGGCGGGGTAAGACCGTTTCAAGATGATCGATGTCTATCGCCTTCTGACCCGTTGGTGGACCGCCTTCGCCCTGGCCGCGTCGTTGGCCATGCTGGGCGCGGCCCATGCGTTCGAACGGTTCGGCGGCCTTGCGCCCTGCAACCTGTGTCTGAAGCAGCGCGAGGTCTATTGGGGCGCGGCCGTCGTCGCGGTGATGGCTACGGGCTGGACCCTGTTCAGCGGCGGACGCCGGGGCACGCCGCGCATCGCCGCCTTCCTGCTGGCGGCCGTGTTCGCGACAGGCGCCATCACGGCCATCTTCCATATGGGCGGCGAATACAAATGGTGGGCGCTGCCTGCGACCTGTTCGTCCGTCGGCGGCTCGGTTGATATGGACAGCCTGACAGCGCTGGCCATGGGCACGGGGCCGGTGACCAAGGTGATCGGCTGCGGCGATGTGGCCTGGAGCTGGCTGGGTCTGTCGATGGCAGGATGGAACGCGATCATCGCCTCGGCGCTTGCGGTGTTCAGCCTGTTGGCGGCGAAACGTCCAAAGGACGCCCGAGCGCCCCGGATCGAAAAGGCCTGATGCGATGAGCCATTCCATTCCGCTTCCCCGTCCCGGTCAGGGCGCCGACAAGGCGCGGATGGACGAAATCCTGCGCGTCGATCACGCCGGGGAATATGCGGCCGTCCTGATCTATCGCGCCCAGAAGGCGGTGTTCGAAGGGCGCAAGGGGCGTGACGGCATCGCCCGCGATCTGTCGGAGATGCAGGACCAGGAGGCGGTGCACCTGGCGCGCTTCGAGCGGCTGCTGAACGAGCGGCGGGTGCGGCCCACGGTCATGACGCCCCTGTGGCGCATCGCCGCCTCGGCCCTTGGCGCCGGCACGGCCCTGATGGGCGAAAAGGCCGCGCACGCCTGCACCGAGGCGGTCGAGAGCGTGATCGAGAAGCATTATGCCGACCAGATCGCCGAGATCGGCGATCGCGACCCGGCTCTTGCCGCCGAGCTGAAGCAGTTCCGCGATGAGGAACTGGCCCACCATGACCACGCCATCGAACACGGCAGCCGCGAAGCGCCGGCCTATCGCCTGCTGTCCGGCGTGATCAAAGTCGGCTGCAAGGCCGCGATCAAGATCAGCGAGCGGGTCTGACGCGTCTCCTCCCCACCTGTGGGGAGGGGGACCGCGAAGCGGTGGAGGGGCTATTGAAGTCCCACAGACGTTTGCGATGCGGTGAAGAGCCCCTCCGTCTCTCCGCTTCGCTACGAGCCTCCTCCCCATGAAATGGGGAGGAGACAATTGGTCTCTCTCAGTAGACTTCGAACAGCCCGGGCGCGCCGTTTCGAAACGCTGGCGTTTCGAAACCGTGTCTCATGTGGGCGCGGCTTTCTGGCTTTCTCAGTAAATTTCGAACAATCCCGCAGCCCCCATGCCGCCGCCGATGCACATGGTGACGACGCCGTATTTGGCCCCGCGACGCTTGCCCTCGATCAGGACGTGGCCGGTCATGCGGGCGCCGGACATGCCGTAGGGGTGGCCGATGGAGATGGCGCCGCCCGAGACGTTCAGGCGGTCGTCGGGAATGCCCAGCGTGTCTTGGCAATACAGAACCTGGGCCGCGAAGGCTTCGTTCAGCTCCCAGATGCCGATGTCGTCGATGGTCAGGCCGTGGCGCTTCAGCAGTTTGGGCACGGCATAGACCGGGCCGATGCCCATTTCGTCTGGCTCGCAGCCGGCGACGGCCATGCCGCGATAGGCGCCGAGCGGTTGCAGATTGCGCTTCACCGCCTCGCCGGCCTCCATGACGACGCAGGCCGAGGCGCCGTCCGACAGTTGCGAGGCGTTGCCGGCGGTGATGAACTCGCCCGTCTGGATCTCCTCGCCGCCGCCGAAGACGGGCTTCAAAGCCTTCAGCCCGTCCAGCGTCGTGCCGGGACGGTTGCCCTCGTCCTTGGACAGGGTGACCTCTTTCGATGAGGTCTGGCCGGTGGCCTTGTCCATGACCAGCATGGTGGTGGTCATGGGCACGATCTCGGCGTCGAACCGACCGGCGTCCTGAGCAGCGGCGGTGCGCTGCTGGGATTTTAGCGCATATTCGTCCTGGCGGTCGCGGCTGACGCTGTAGCGGCGCGACACCACCTCGGCCGTCTCCAGCATCGACATATAGATGTGGGGCGACAGCTTCTGCAGCGCCTCGTCCTTCATCCGGTACAGGTTCATATTCTGGTTCTGGACCAGGGAGATGCTTTCCAGCCCGCCGCCGACCGCCATCTTCTGCTGATCGAAGACGACCTGTTTCGCCGCCGTGGCGATGCCCATCAGGCCCGAGGCGCACTGGCGATCCAGGCTCATGCCGGGAACGGAGGAGGGCAGGCCGGCGGCGAGCGCGATCTGGCGCGCGACGTTGGTGCCGGTCGAACCCTGCTGCAGGGCCGCGCCCATGACCACGTCCTCGATCTCGGCCGGATCGACGCCGGCGCGCTGGACGGCGTGTCTGACCGCATGGGCGCCGAGCTGCTGCGCCTGGGTGTCGTTGAAGGCGCCGCGATAGGCGCGTCCGATGGGGGTGCGGGCGGTGGAGACGATGACGGCTTCGCGCATGGGCTTTCCTCCTGGGGCTATCGCCCTTTGGGCTACTTGAGCCCACTCTTGTTTGGCCTACGCGCGTTCGCGCTGGTGGAGGCCGGTTTCCTCTGAAGCGAAGTTAGGCGCCTCACGTCGCGTCAACGCAAGGCGCCTTTTTGTTCAACCGCCGTGGGCTTTTTGGGCTTTCGTCAGTTCGATCATGCCCTGGGCGGCGCCCATGTCCGGCACGATCTCGCCGCTGCGGTCCGAGATGGCGGTGAAGCGGGCGGCGACCTGTTCGGGCGCATCGTCGCCGGTGACGAAGTCGCCTTGCGTCAGTGTGACATAGGCGCGCTCGAACCCCCCGGCGCCGGCGGCCAGGATGGCGCGGCTCGGCGCATCCTTGCTGACCAGATAAAGCAGGCCGGGCGTGACCAGGGCTGGGGCCAGCGCCTCCAGCGGCAGGGCGGCGCCCAGATCCTCGGTCATACGGGTGTGGGCGGTCGGCGCCAGGCAGTTAACGCGGATGTCGTTCTTGGCCCCCTCGATCGACAGGGTCTGCATCAGGCCGACCAGCGCCATCTTGGCCGCGCCATAGTTCGACTGCCCGAAGTTGCCGTACAGGCCCGACGACGAGGTCGTCATCACGATCCGGCCGTAGTTCTGCCCGCGCATGATCTCCCACACCGCCTTGGTGCAGTTGACCGCTCCCATAAGGTGAACGTCGACGACGAAGCGGAAGTCCTCGATCTCCATCTTGGCGAAGGTCTTGTCGCGCAGTACGCCGGCGTTGTTCACCAGAATGTCGACCCGGCCCCATTTCGCCATGGCCTGATCGACCATGGCCTGGACTGCGGCAAAGTCCGTCACCGAGGCCGCGTTGGCTATGGCCTCGCCGCCGGCCGCCTCGATCTCGGCGACCACGGCCTCTGCCGCCGTCGCCGACCCGCCCGAACCGTCGCGGGCGCCGCCCAGGTCGTTTACCACCACCTTCGCCCCCCGCGCCGCCAGAGCCAGAGCGTGTTCGCGCCCCAGCCCGCCCCCGGCGCCCGTCACGATCGCCACCTGTCCGTCAAATCTGATCGTCATAATCGTTCCCTCTCGCAGACGCCCAATGTGTTGAAACGGCGCCACAGTCGACACAATCGTAGCTCAAGCGCGGAACCGCACGCCAGCCACGCCGTTCGGTCGGGTGAATGCTGTGCTATTGTGCAGCTTCGCGCATTCACACAGTGAGGAAGCTATGAAGCTCAAACTTCTCGCCTCCGTTGCCGCCGCCGGACTGTTCGCAGCTGGCGCCGCATCGGCGGAACCCAATGGTTGGTACGGCGCCATCGACGCCGGCTACCACATGATCGACGATATCAATGCTGAATCGTCCACGACCGGCGCCAACTGGAACTGGGAAGTGAACGACGGCTGGGCGGCTTTCGCTCGCCTCGGCTATCGCTTCAACCCGAACTGGCGCGTTGAACTGGAGGGCGGTTATCGCTCGGGCGACATCGGCCGCGTTCGCGCCGTGTCGGGCACGCAGGGCCTGTGCAACTTCACCCCGGCGACGGGCGGTTGCTTCTCGCCCGAAGGCGACATCGAATCCGCCACCCTGATGGCCAACGTCATCTATGACTTCGGCTTCGAGTACTGGGGCGTTCGTCCGTTCGTCGGCCTCGGCGCCGGCGTCAACCGCGTGAAGACCGACACGACCGGCGCTCTGCGCGCCAACCGCGCCGCCACCTTCACGGCTGATGACGACTCGACCAAGTTCGCCGCTCAGGCGATCGCTGGTCTGGCCTGGGCTGTGGGCGACCGCACCAACATCGACCTGACCTACCGTTACCTGACGGGCGACGCCAACTTCGCCTCGACGACGGTCGGCGCTGGTCCTGGCGCTACGCAGTTCGGCGAATGGGACGGCGACTACGATCAGTCGCACACCGTGACCCTGGGTCTGCGCTACAGCTTCGGTGCGGAAGACGCTCCGCCCCCGCCGCCTCCCCCGCCGCCCCCGCCTCCGCCGCCTCCTCCGCCCCCCCCGCCCGCTCCGGTGACGCCGCCGGCTCCGGTCGCTCGCCAGTTCGTCGTCTACTTCGACTGGGATCGCTCGGACCTGACCGCGGAAGCCCGTTCGGTGGTGACGCAGGCCGCCAACTACGCCAAGTCGGGTCGTCCGACGCGCGTCCTGATCGTCGGCTACACCGACACCTCGGGTTCGGCCGCCTATAACGTGGGTCTGTCCAACCGTCGTTCGCGCACCGTCGCGGACGCCCTGGTCGCTCAAGGCGTCAACGGCGGCGTGATCGCCCTCGACGGCAAGGGTGAAACCAACCTGGCCAAGCCGACCGCCGACGGTGTGCGTGAACCGCTCAACCGCCGCGCGACCATCGACATCAACTTCTAAGACTTTCGGGAAGTTGGTTGGGATCACCCAACCAGCGACCTGCGAAGCATGGAAGTCGTCGTCTCAAAGACATCGAGCCGTCGTCGCCTTCCGGGCGGCGGCGGCTTTGATGCTAAAAAACAACGCTCAAAGCGCCACGTTTCAAAATCTCAGAACTCTGGGCGTTTTCGATTGATCGCAAAAGGTGGTCGCGACAAAAGGGCGATGATGCCCTTTGTCGATAAACCCTTCGGTTGCACCGGCCGCGCCGAAGCGGTCTCTGTTCCGTCATTGTACCGGTGGGCGTGATGGTGGACGTGCGTTCGTCTTCTCGAGTTCTGTCGGCGCGACGTCGTCGCCGTTATCGCTTAAGGGCAGATGACGTTCGGCCCAGCGCATCTCTGCGGTTGCGTTCAGTAGCGCCTGCCCAGTCAACCGTCGTGTCTGCCTTCCCCGCAACACGGCAAGGCGGTCGACATGGCCTGTCGGGCCGTCGTTTCCTGATCGTTTCCGCCCCTTTCGGATCGTTCGGATCCGCACTGGCCTCGGTGCTCGAATCGCGCGGGGCGGTCGTCAACCGCATGATCTTCAACGCCGGCGATGCGATGAACTGGCGCAGGCCGGGCGGGTTGGTGTTCAAGGACACGGCAAAATCGTGGACCGATGATCTCGCCCGTATCGTCGCGGATTTCAGTGACATCATCGTTTTTGGCGAGGCCGGCGCCTACAACCGCGCGGTTCTGGCCGCATCGGAAAGCCTGAAGGCTCGCGTCTGGGTCTTGGAGAACGGCTATTTCCGTCCTGATTGGATCACCGTCGAACGCAACGGCGTGAACGGCTCAAGCGCGCTGCCACGCTTCCGCGACGGATATCCCGAGCCAGCGCCGCAATTGCCCGAGCCAGTCGCAGTCGGAAAAATCCTGCCGCACCATGTCGCCAATATCAGCGCCTACCATACGGTGCAGGTGGCGGGAAAAGCGTTCTTCCCAAACTATACCGCGCCCTATGTGTTCTCTCCATTGAAGCAGTGCCTGGGCCATGTTCGACGCTACGTCAGCCTGGCCTTCCGTCGACCCGAGAATTGCGACGCCGACATCATCCGGGACAGAGGTGAGTTCTTCATCGCCTGCCTGCAACGGGAGGGCGATGCGCAGCTGCTGCGCTATTCCCGATACGCCGACAATCGCGCCTTCCTGACGGCTGTCATCACCAGCTTCGCCGCAAACGCGGCGCCTGAGATGCGGCTTGTGGTCAAGAACCATCCGCTGGATCCTGGCCTGGTCAATCTTCGCGCGGTCACAATGCGGCTTGCTCAAGAGCATGGGCTGGCGGGACGTGTCGATTTCATCGACGGCGGCAATCTGGCCGCCCTGTGCCGTGCGTCGCTGGGCATGGTCGTCAACAACTCCAGCGCTGCGCTTTCTGCGCTCGGCTTCCACACGCCGGTCAAGGTTCTGGGCGACGCCTTCTTTGACTTCGAGGGGCTGACCGACCAGAAGCCGCTGGACGCTTTCTGGTGCGCGCCGGAGGCTCCCGACAGCGCCTTGTTCACGCGGTTCCGCGCGCATGTGATCGCCCAGAGCCAGGTCAACGGCAACTATCACGAGCCGCATGCGATCCTGCCGACAGCCAACGGAATTGCGGACGTCTTCGAACGGGCGGCTGACTAGCGACATCCACGCGCGGTGTGGCGCCGACACCACCCTTGGGCGCTGTCATATTGCTGTTACATAACTGTCGCCCAAGGTTTCAACATGCGCCCTAGAGGGGGCTGGATTGCGACAGGCGATGGACGTCTGCCGCCAAAAGGCCATTGGCGCCGTCCATCTGGGGATAGATGTAATGATTTCTCGCAAAAGCCTGATCTGGGCGACCACCGCCCTCGCCGGTTCGCTGGCCTTCGCCGGCGCCGCCTCCGCCCAATCGACCGGCACGGAAGCGACCGAACTGGACCAAGTCGTTGTCACCGGCCAGCGTGGACCGCGCTCGATCGACGGCGCGATCGTCGCGGAGACGGTGGCGAAGTCGCGGGCCTCGATCACCGAAGAGTACATCTCGACCCAGGCACCGGGACAGACGATCCTCAACTCGATCAATCTGCTGCCGGGCGTGAACTTCACCAACAATGACGCCTTCGGTTCTTCGGGCGGCGATCTGACGATCCGCGGCTTCGACTCGGCGCGTATCTCTCTTACGCAGGACGGCGTTCCGCTGAACGACACCGGCAACTACGCCATCTATTCCAACCAGCAGCTGGACCCGGAACTGATCAGCCGGGCGACAGTCAACCTTGGAACCACCGACGTCGATAGCCCGACCGCTTCGGCGACCGGTGGTACGGTCAACTATTCCACGCGCCGTCCTGAGCAGGAGTTCGGCGTCATCCTGCAGCCTTCGATCGGGGAGACCGGCTACCGCCGCTTCTTCGGCCTGGTCGACACCGGCGCCTTCGGCCCCTGGGGCACGACCGCCTGGTTCTCGGCTTCGAAGACCGCATATGACCACTTCATCGGCGCCGGCGGCGTCGACAAGACCCAATACAACGCGCGCATCTATCAGCCGCTCGGCGACAACGGCGACTTCCTCTCGCTGACCGCCAACTACAACGAAAACCGTAACAGCTTCATCGCTCGCAAAACGCTCGCTCAGTTTAATGCCGGGACGGCCTACGAGTCGGGCAATACGCTTCCGTCCGCTCTGACAAACATCAACCCCTCGAACACGGGCAACATCCGTGGCGCTTCGCGCTTCACTCTGCGCGACAATCTGGTCCTGACCATCGACCCGTCCTTCCAGTACGTCCTGGCGCACGGCGGCGGCACTCAGACCATGAGCGAAACCGACCCGCAACTGATCGGAAACTCCACCGCAGCCGGCGTCGATCTCAATCGCGACGGCGTGATCAATGGCGCCACGCGGGTCACCCTGTTCCGCCCCAACATCACCAACACCCACCGTTACGCTCTGACCAGCTCGCTGATCTGGGACATTAACGACGACAACCGCCTGCGCCTCGCCTACACCTACGACAATGGTCGTCACCGTCAGACGGGCCAGTTCGGATACATCGACGCTAACGGCAAGCCGGAAGATCCCTTCGCCGGCCGTAACGGCACGCCGATCAATCTGCCGGACGGCACCATTCTGCGCCGCCGCGATCGCCTGTCCTACGCCAAGCTGAACCAGATCGCCGCCGAATACCGCGGCAACTTCTTCAACGACGCGATCAGCCTGGACCTGGGCGTTCGTGCGCCCTACTTCGACCGCGAACTGACCAACTACTGCTACCAGCGCGACACCTTTAACGCCTACTGCACCACCCAGGTGGGCACGCCGGTCGCCGGAACCGACCTCGTCACGTTCCCGGCGTCGTCGATGAACAGCAGTGCGGCGAACCGCTACGGCAAGCCGCGTTCGTTCGAGAAGAAGTATGACGCGGTTCTGCCGAACGGTGGCGTGACCTGGCGCTTCGCCGACCACAACTCGGTCTATGCCAGCTACGCCGAAGGCTTCTCCGCGCCTCGTACCGACGACCTCTACGACGTGGTCGATGTGAACCCGGAACCGGAACGCACCAAGTCCTACGACCTCGGCTATCGGTACCAGACCGCGGGCTTGATCGGTTCGATCGCCGCCTGGAAGACGGATTATTCCAACCGGATCGTCCGCACCTTCGACGAAGCCGCCGGCCTGTTCCTGACCCGCAACGTGGGCGACGTGACGCTTCAAGGCTTCGACGGCCAACTGGGCTGGTCGCCGTTCGACAAGTTCAACATCACCGGCTCCGTGACCTATACGGACAGCGAAGTGAAGAACAACCTGCCTAACGGCGTGGTGAACGGGGTTCCGGTCTTCATCCAGACCGCCGGCAACCGACTGGTGGAGACGCCAGAGTGGCAATACGGCATGCGGGTCGCCTACTCGGTCGGTCCGTTCGACCTGGGCCTGCAAGGCAAATATGTTGGCGAGCGGTTCTCCAACGACATCAACACCGAAGTCGCGCCGGATTACACGACGTTTGATCTCGACGTTCGTTACAACCTGGCCAGCCTCGGCAATGGCGGTTCGTATATCCAGTTCAACGTGATCAATCTGTTCGACGAAGAATACCTCGCGGACATCTCGACCTCGACCACCGGTTCGGCCAGCTATCAGCTGGGCGCCCCCCGCACGGCGATGGTCACCCTGCGCGCTTCCTTCTAAGGCTTAGCCAGACTGAAACGACGAAGGGCGGTCCGTTCGCGGGCCGCCCTTTTTCGTGGCCGACGTTGAAGTCGGGGGCGCTTGGGGCCATATGGCGCGGCTCCGAGTTCGGCCCTTCTTGAGGACGCCCGCATGACCGATCCGACTGCTGCCGCCATCCCCGCAGAATGGGCGCCGCACCGCGCCATGTGGGTGGGTTGGCCCAGCCATGCGGAATATTGGTTCGAGGCGCTGGAACAGGCGCAGGACGAGGTCGAAGGGCTGGTTCGAGCGCTGGCGGGACCGGGTCGCGAGCAGGTCAAGCTGATGGTCGGCAAGGCCGAGGCTCTGGCCGACGCCCAGGCGCGCTTTGCGGGCGTGGAAAATGTCGAGGTCGTGGCGGGCGAGTTCGGCGACGTCTGGCTGCGCGACACCGGGCCGATCTTCGGCGCGGGATCCAAAACGGCGGCGGCGTTCAAGTTCAACGGCTGGGGCGGGAAATACGACATGCCGGGCGACGATCTGGTCGCGGGCCAGATCGGCCGACATGCCGGCGTGCCCCTCACCTGGAACGACTTTGTCATGGAGGGCGGGTCGCTCGATCACGACGGGGAGGGGACCGTCCTGACCACGCGCCAATGCCTGCTGAACCCGAACCGCAATCCCGCCTGGAACCAGGATGAAGCCGTCGCGGCGGCGGCGCTGGAGAAGGCGGTCGGCGCCAAGGTGGTGGTGTGGCTGAGCGACGGTTTGCTGAACGATCACACCGATGGGCACGTCGATAATCTGGCGCGGTTCGTCGCGCCCGGCGTCGTCGCCTGTCCCGTCGCCTGGGGGACGAACGACGTCAACGCCGACGTTTATGACGCGACGGCGCGCGATCTGGCCGCCGTGACCGATGCGGCGGGCCGTCGGCTGAAGGTCGTGCGCATCCCGTCGCCGGGCCTGGTGCTGGACGAGGACGAACGCCCGATTCCGGCCAGCCACATGAACTTCCTGATCGCCAACGGCGCGGTGATCGTTCCCACCTATGGCGATATGCGCGCCGCCGACATGGCGTGTCAGGCGTTGAAGGACGCCTTCCCCGATCGCGAGATCATTCCGCTGCCGTCCAACGCCATCCTGACCGGCGGCGGCTCATTCCACTGCATCTCCCAGCAGGAGCCGCAATGAGTGGCGAGTGGCGAGCGGCGAGTGGCGAGGTCCGCCACTACCGTGATCTGCTCGTCTGGCAGAAAGCCCTGACCTGGGTTGAGCTTGTTTATGAGGAAAGCCGCATTTGGCCATCCGACGAGCGGTTCGGCCTGATCAGTCCGGTCAGGCGCGCTGCCGTGTCCGTACCTTCCAACATTGCCGAAGGTTGCGCGCGTCGCAGCACGCCTGATTTTCTGCGCTTCCTTTCCATCGCCCGCGGCCCTCTGGCCGAGGTGGAAACCCAACTCATCCTTGCCCAGAGGTTGGCCTATATCGAGGAGGCCGCGCTCACGCGATTGCTCGAAGCCGCCGACGAAATCAGCCGTATGCTTTCCGGCCTCATCTCCAAGCTCGAGGAGCGCACGAAATGACTTCCCTCGCCACTCGCCACTCGTCACTCGCCACTCCGAGAACCATCACCGTCGCCGGCATCCAGACCTCGTATGGCGAGGACATGCAGGCGAACATCGACAAGACCATCGCCTTCGTGCGCGAGGCGGCGGGGCGGGGCGCGCAGGTGATCCTGCCGTCGGAGCTGTTCCAGGGGCCGTATTTCTGCGTCTCGCAGGAAGAGCACTGGTTCACCCAGGCCTATGAGTGGCGCGAACACCCGTGCGTCACGGCCATGGCGCCGGTCGCCAAGGAGCTGGGCGTGGCCATTCCCGTCTCGATCTTCGAGAAGGACGGGCCGCAGTATTACAACTCGCTGGTCATGCTGGACGCCGACGGCGAGGCCTTGGGCGTCTATCGCAAGAGCCATATCCCCGACGGCCCCGGCTATCAGGAGAAATACTATTTCCGGCCGGGCGACACCGGCTTCAAGGTGTGGAAGACGCGCTTCGGCAAGGTCGGGGTCGGCATCTGCTGGGACCAGTGGTTCCCGGAAGCGGCGCGGGCGATGATGCTGATGGGCGCCGATGTGCTTATGTATCCGACCGCCATTGGCACCGAGCCGCACGATGCGACCCTGCATACGGCCGAGCCGTGGCGGCGCGCCATGCAGGGACACGCGGTGTCGAACGCCGTGCCGGTCGTGGGCGCCAACCGGATCGGCCATGAGCGCGTGACCGAGGTCGGCCAGACCTTCTACGGCCATTCCTTCATCGCCGACCAGCAGGGCGAACTGGTCGAGCAACTGGGCGCCGAGGAGGAGGGGGTGCTGGTGCACCGCTTCGACCTGGACGAGCTGGACAAATACCGCGCGGCCTGGGGCTTCTTCCGCGATCGACGGACGGATCTGTACGGGGCGCTGACGGGCGCCCGCTGACACAATCCTCCCCTGCATCAGCGGGGGAGGGGGACCATGCGCAGCATGGTGGAGGGGGCGGGGCGTGCAGGGTGCTAGCCGTTCGACACCGAACACGCGGCCGCCCCCTCCACCGCTTTGCGGTCCCCCTCCCCGTGAACGGGGGAGGATCTAGGTTCGCATCGCCTCGACCGCCGCGACCAGTCGGTCTAGGTCCGCCGGCGACGAAAGCCGGTGATCGCCGCCCTCGATCAGGTCCAGGCGCACGTCGCCGCCCGTCAGCCGTTCGATCAGTTCGACCTGATGGCGCCACGGCACGACGTCGTCGGCGCGGCCTTGCAGGACATGAACCGGGGCGGCGACGTCGATCGCGCCGTCCAGCAGCAGCCAATCGCGCGCCTCTTCGAACATGCGCCGCGTCAGGACATATTCGCCCAGACCCTCCTCGACGATCAGGGTTTCGCCCTCGCGCAGGATGGCCTGACGCTCGTGGTCCGCCAGGCCGGGCCACATCAGCCGTTCGGTAAAGTCCTGGGCCGGATTGACCAGGACCAGCCCCTTGATCCGGTTCGGCCGCGCCAGGGTCGCCAGCAGCGAGACCCAGCCGCCCATCGAGGAGCCGACCGGAATGACCGGGCCGGACAGGCTGTCGATCAGGGCGACGGCGTCCTCGCGCCAGCGGCCGATGGTGGCTTGTCTCCAGTCGCCGGTGGACTGGCCATGGGCGAAGTGGTCGTAGCGGACGAAGTTCCAGCCGCGTTCGCGCGCGGCGACGTCCAAGGCCAGGGCCTTGGTGCCTTCCATGTCCGAGCGGAAGCCGCCGACCCAGATCACGGTCGGGCCGTCGCCTTCGACGCGTTTGAAGGCCAGGGTTTCGCCATCGGGGCGGGACAGGTGTTGGATGTCGGTCATGGCGCCGTTCTGCCCGGACTTTCCGCCGTCGTCACCCTTGACCGCGACGCGCGATGGCGGAACACAGACCCATGCCCGCACCCCAGGTCCTGTTCGTCACCTCCAACCGCATCGGCGACTGCGTCATCTCGTCGGGCGTGATCCGCGAGATCGCGCGTCAGGTCCCGGGGGCCGAGATCACCGTCGCGTGCGGTCGGCCGCCTGCGCCCTTCTTCCGCAACGCGCCCGGCGTGGTGCGCACCATCGTGCTGGACAAGAAGAAGCTGTCTGGCCACTGGCTCGATCTGTGGAAACAGGTCGTCGGCACGCGCTGGGATCTGGTGATCGACATCCGGGGTTCGGCGCTCAGCTATCTGATCCCGGCGAAGCGGCGCATCGTCTATAACCGCTCGTGGGAGACGGGCCTGCGCAAGGTCGAGATGGTGTCGCGGCTGATGGGTTCGCCGACGCCGCTGGATCCCGAAATCTTCCTGGACGATCAGGCGCGGGCCGAGGCCGCCGCCGTGATCGATCCGCAGCTGGCGGGCGGCGCGGGTCCCGGCCCGATAATCGCCCTGGCCCCCATCGCGCATCAGCCGGGCAAGAGCTGGCCCGCCGATCGCTGGGGCGCGCTGGTCGAGAAGCTGAAAGCCGAGCCGCGCTTCGACGGCTGGCGCTTCATGCCGGTGGGCGGGCCGGGTGACCGGCCCCCGGCGACCCCGGCTTTGGAGGCGGCGGGGCCGCGCGGCATCGATTTCGTCGGCAAGGGCGACATCCTGGCCTCGGCCGCCGCCATCGATCGGGCCGATCTGTTCGTCGGCAACGATTCGGGTCTGATGCACGTGTCGGCGGCGCTGGGCCGGCCGACCCTGGGTCTGTTCGGTCCGACCGAGTGGTGGCTGTACGGTCCCTGGGGACCCAAGACGCGCACGGCGGCGTCCAACGAGACGCGCGGCCAGTTCGCGCCGATCGAGGACCTGACGGTGGATCACGTCTTCGACGCGGTGCTGGCGCTGCATGACGCGTACATCTTCGAAACGCCTGCGAACCCTTGAAAAATCGGGGCTCGCGGCGCATATTGCCGGCCTTGAGGGGAACGTGGCGATCGCCGCGTGCATTCGCTCATCACGACACACGCCTTCTCTGACCACATAAGGAAACGACGCCCATTCGCCGTCCCATGCAAGCGCCACCCGTGAAAGACGGGCCGCGTATGAACCAGGATATCCGCGCCCCTCGCGTTCTGCTCATCGACCAGAACGGCGAAAAACAGGGCGTCATGCCCACCTCCGCTGCTCTGGAAGCCGCCGAGGAAGCCGGGATGGACCTGGTCGAGATCGTCTCCACCTCCGAGCCGCCGGTGGCCAAGATCCTCGATTACGGCAAGCACCGTTTCCAGGAACAGAAGAAGAAGGCCGAGCAGCGCAAGCGCCAGAAGGTCGTCGAGCTGAAGGAGATCAAACTCCGTCCGAACATCGACACCCACGACTATGAGGTGAAGGCCAAGGCCATGCACCGCTTCTTCGAGGAAGGCGACAAGGTCAAGGTCACCCTGCGCTTCCGCGGTCGTGAAATGGCCCACCCCGAACTGGGCATGAAGCTGCTGAACAAGGTCCAGGCCGACTTCGACGAAGTCGCCAAGGTCGAGTTCTCGCCCAAGATGGAAGGCCGCCAGATGATCATGATCCTGGCCCCGCGCTAAAGCTTCTTCATCTTGTGAGTCTGACGCCCGCGCCTCCTGGTTGCGGGCGTCATACGTTTGAATAACAGTGTCCCCTCTGGATCTTTCGATTCGAGGATGGGGCTGCTGTGAATCTGTCAAAATCAACGCTTTGGGCTTTTGTCAGCGTGCTGGCCTTGGGCTGTGTTCCAGCCCAGGCGCAGGATGTGCCCGCCGTCTCGCAGGCGTCGGCCTCCGCGCCGGCGAAACCCGCTGCCTTGGATTTGTACGGCCGGCTCCCGGCGTTTTCCAGCCCGCGGTTGTCGCCCGACGGCACGAAACTGGCGCATTTGGTGAATGTCGGAACTGGGCAGGCCCTGGTCATCATCGACCTGTCAAACCTTCAAGTGATTGGCGGGCTTCGTTCGATCGAAAACAAGGTGCGTGGCCTGTCGTGGGTGGGCAACGACTACCTGCTGATTTCCACATCCACCGCCGCCTCATTGCCGTTCGCTGCTGGCAAGGGCGAATACACGCAGGGCCTCATCTATACGCTTGCGACGCGCTCGGTTCAGACCGTTTTCGCCCGCAATCCGGAGCTGGCTCGAATCATGATCAGCGGCGCGATTATCCGTGATACGCCGACTGGCCCGGCCATCTATTCGCAAGCCTTTGATGCGCGCGATGGAACGGCTGATCTCTACCGCGTCGATCCCGCCACCAATCGCGCCACTCAGATCGCCCGCGGCCGCAATGTCGGCAACTATCTCCTAGACAGCGCCGGCGAACCGATCGCGCGCTCCACCTATTACGCCGAAACCGGCACATGGAGCGTCGATGTCAAGCGAGATGGAGGATGGCCTCGAGTCTGGTCGATGACCGCCTTGCTTGATCAGCCTTCGTTGATTGGTTTTGGCGCTTCGACAAAGTCGGTCATCGTTCAGGCCAAACTCGAAGGAGACGACGAACCCAAGTATCGCGAGCTCTCACTCGAAACCGGCCAGTGGACGGATCTCGCTTTCGACACTCAACCGGACAGCCTGATCTATCATCCCGTCACGAAGTTGTTGATCGGCACGGTCAGAACCAGCGACGAGGGACCTGTCTACGACATCACTGACCCTGCGGCGGCGCGGACTTGGCGCGCGGTCAGGACCGCGTTCAAGGATCGTCATCCGTCGATTCAGAGCTGGGCGGCGAACATGAGATCGCTGATCGTCGAGACGGACGGAAACGGCGATCCCGGCACGTACAACCTCGTGGATCTGGATCGGGGCGTCGCGGAAATCGTGGGCCAATCCTATCCCGACATCGCGGCCAACCAGGTCGGAGAGATACGATCCGTCTCCTACACGGCGGCCGACGGCATGACGATTCCCGGATATCTGACCCTGCCGCCGGGTGTTGGGGAGCCTCGTAATCTGCCGCTCGTGGTGCTGCCGCACGGCGGCCCTGCCGCGCGCGATACCTTCGGGTTCGACTGGTGGGCGCAAGCGCTTGCCGCTCAGGGCTATGTGGTGCTGCAGCCGAATTTTCGGGGATCGGACGGCTTGGGTGAAGCTCATCTGAGCGCCGGCTACGGTCAGTGGGGTCGCAAGATGCAGACCGACCTGTCAGACGGCGTACGCTGGTTGGCGTCGCAAGGCATGATCGATCCCAAGCGGGTGTGTATCGTCGGCGCCAGCTACGGGGGGTACGCCGCCATGGCCGGTCCGACTCTGGACACGGGCATCTACCGTTGCGCCGTGGCTGTGGCGGGCGTTTCCGACCTCAATGAGATGATCCGTTGGTCGGGGGGCGGCTCACGGGGACGCGAGAGCCCGGTTGTTCGATATTGGATGCGTTTCATGGGCGCGGAGAAGCTTGGCGATCCGGCGCTCGACGCCTTGTCGCCAGCACTGATGGCTGACCGCGCCGATGCGCCGATGTTGCTGATTCACGGTCGAGATGACACGGTCGTGCCCTACGACCAGTCTGTCCGACTTTACAATGCTCTACGCAGAGCCGGAAAGCCCGTTGAACTCGTTCCGCTCGATGATGAGGACCACTGGCTGTCGACCGCCGCCACGCGACAGCGGATGCTCGATGAGACCGTGAGATTCTTGAAGGCGAACAACCCGGTCGACTGATCTGCGGGCGGCCGCGTTCGATGATGGCGCTTCTCCGTCGTCGAACGCCGAGCTAAGCCTGCGGCATGACCACGCCCCGGACGACCCCGCCAAAGCTCAAGACGCCGGCGTTGGCCGTGCTGTTTGCGACGGTGTTCATCAATCTGGTCGGGTTCGGGCTGGTGGTGCCGTTGCTGCCGTTCTTCGCCCAGAGCCTGAAGGCCGAGGCGTGGCAGATCACGCTGATGTTCTCGGCCTATTCGCTGGGTCAGTTCTTCGCCGAACCGTTCTGGGGGCGGCTGTCGGACCGGATCGGGCGAAAGCCCGTGCTGTTGATGACCCTGATCGCCAATGCGCTGGGCTATCTGATGCTGGCCTTCGCGCCCAACGTCTGGCTGGCGATCGCGGTCAGGCTGTTCACCGGCCTGGGCGCGGGCAATATCTCGACGGTTCAGGGGTATGTGGCCGATGTTACCCCGCCCGAGCAGCGGGCCGGGCGGATGGGTCTGATCGGGGCGGCGTTCGGCCTGGGCTTCATCGTCGGACCGGGCTTGGGCGGATTGCTGACCCAGCCGCAGCTGGGACGGCTGGGCTATCAACTGCCGATCTTCCTGGCGGCGGCGTTGGCGGCGGTCGCGGCGGTGGGCGTCGTCGTCTTCCTGCGCGAAAGCCGGGCCAAGGCCGATCCCGCCGCGCCGCGTCCGGCCTTCCTGGCGGGGCTGAAGGATGCGCGCGACAACGCCGTGGTGTCGCGCGTCCTGGTCGTGACCCTGATCTATATGGCCGGGTTTTCGGCGATGGAGAGCGTGTTCGGCCTGTGGTCCGAAAGCCGCTATCAATGGGGCGCTCGCGAAGTGGGGCTCAGCTTCATGATCGTGGGCATCGTCTCGACGCTGAACCAGGGGTTCTTCGCCGGGCGGCTGGCGCGGCGGTTCGGCGAATCGCGCGTGCTGGCCACCGGCATGCTGTTGTTTGGAACCTCGCTGGTGTTGCAGGTGCTGGCGCCGGTCGCCTGGTTTCCCGCGACGCGGCTTGAGCTGGGCGCCCTGACGATCCCGGTCGTCCAGGGCTGGATCATTCCGATCGTGATGGCGATCGGCGCGTGCGGAATGTCGCTGGCCATGCCCAACATCTCGGCGATGATCAGCCGCGCCTCGCCGCCCGATCGGCAGGGGGCCATGCTGGGCCTGAACATGGCCTCCAGCTCGGTGGCGCGCATCTTCGGGCCGATGATTGCGGGCGCGCTATTCTCAGGGCTGGGGCATGACTGGCCCTTCGTGATCGGGGCGCTGCTGACCATCCCGGCGGCCCTGATGGCGATCAACGCCGGACGCGTCATTCGCAGCAGTGAGGGCGGCGTCAAAGCCCCGGCCTGACTCGTCTTGCAATGACGGCGCTCTTCACGTAGAAGCCGCGCCTTCGCGTACCGAACCGCCAGGCGAACAGGCATGCCTGGGCGGTTCTTAAACTCTGGAGAGATACCTCCCACGGGCTCAAGCAGTCCAAAGGACGGTGGCCCTCCAAAAAGGAGACTGAAATGCCGAAACTGAAGACGAAGTCGGGCGCCAAGAAGCGCTTCAAATTCACGGCCACTGGCAAGGTTAAGGCCGGCGTTGCGGGCAAGCGTCACCGCTTGATCAGCCACAACTCGAAATACATCCGCCAGAACCGCGGCACCTCGGTCATGGCCGACGCCGACGCCAAGAAGATCAAATCCTACATGCCGTACGCCTGATCGGCGCGCGCTGTACGACTGATCTCCATCCCAAAGAATTTGAAGGAATAGCGACATGGCTCGCGTTAAACGTGGCGTAACCTCGCACGCCAAGCACAAGAAGGTTCTGGAGCAGGCCAAGGGCTTCTCCGGCCGCCGCAAGAATACCATCCGTACGGCCAAGGCCGCCGTCGACCGCGCCGGGCAATACGCCTATCGCGACCGTCGCGCCAAGAAGCGCAACTTCCGCGCCCTGTGGATCCAGCGCATCAACGCCGCCGCCCGTCTGGAAGGCTTCACCTACAGCCAGTTCATCAACGGCCTGAACAAGGCCGGCATCGAACTGGACCGCAAGGTTCTGGCCGCGATCGCCGCTGACGCGACCGGCTTCAAGGCCGTCGCCGACAAGGTCCGCGCCGCCCTGGCTTAAGGGCCGCGCTCAAGCCGCGAGCGATCGCGTCGCGAGCGTAGCGCAACAAGAATGACGCCCGCTCCGGTTTCCGGGGCGGGCGTTCTTCGTTTTGAGCGTCGCTTTTCAGCGTCATTCCGGGGCTGAGCGGAGCGAGGAACCCGGAAGCCAGGGGCTGTCGCGCTGTTGGACGCGTGGGGCGTGGGAAATGATCTCCTGGGTTCCGGGTTCGTCCTGCGGACGCCCCGGAATGACGACGCTTAAGCGGCCTGTTGCGCCGGTGTGGTTTCGACAACGCTCATGATCTGCCGGATGGCGTTCAGCAGGGCGTCGGGCTGGATCGGCTTTTGCGCCACCCCGTTCATGCCGGCGGCGATATAGTCCAGCTCGTCGCGCTCGTCGGCGTTCGCCGTCAGGGCCAGGATCGGCAGGGCGTGGGCCGGGCCCGGCAGGGCGCGGATGGCCCGAGTCGCGGCGACCCCGTCCATCACCGGCATCTTGATGTCCATCAGGGCCAGGTCGAACGGACGCGCGCTGACGGCGTCCACCGCCTCGCGCCCGTTCTCGGCCATCTCGCAGGTGCAGCCGAACATCTCCAGCAGCTTGCCCGCGACGAAGCGGTTGGTGGCGTTGTCGTCCACAACCAGCACATGCAGGGTGTCGTGCGGGGTCGGCTCGGCCATCACCGGAGCGGGCGCCGCGCTCTCGGTCGCGACGCGCAGCGGCAGGCGCACCTGAAAGCGCGCGCCGCTCTGCGGCGAGGCGCCCAGCGAGATCGCGCCGCCCATCCGTTCGGCGATCTGTCGGCAGATGGCCAGGCCCAGGCCCGCGCCCGCGCCCTCGCGCCCGGCCTTGCCGGTGTTGAAGGGATCAAAGATGGTCGCGGCCGCCGCCTCGGGCACGCCGGGACCGCTGTCGTCCACGGTGAAGATCACCTCGCCGTCGGATCGGCTCTCGATCAGGGCGACGACCTCGCCCGTCCGGGTGAACTTCAGCGCATTGCCGATCAGGTTGTTCAGCAGCTGCTTCAGCCGCATCCCGTCAGCCTGAACGCAAGCAACGGCCAGGTCGGTGCGGATGGTCAGACCGAGGGACTTTTCATCGGCCCGCGCGCGCCATAGGGCGTCGATGTCGAAGGCGACTGCCGACAGGTCCAGCGGCTCCTCCTCCAGTGTCAGCATGCCGGCCGAGGCGCGGGACATATCCAGCGCGTCGGTCAGGAGCCGCAGCAGGCTCTGGCCTGAATCGATGACGGTGCGGACATAGGGGCGCAGTTCTTCCTGCGTCAGCTTCTTGTCCATCAGGGCCGCGACGCCCAGCACGCCGTTCAGGGGCGTGCGGATCTCGTGGCTCATCACCGCCAGGAACTCGGACTTGGCCCGGCTGGAGGCGACGGCTTCGGCCTCGGCCAGCGCCAGATCGCGGGCCAGGGCGCTCATCTCCTCGGCCCGCTGGCGGTGCAGGGCCGCGCCGGCCTGCACCACCTGCAGCGCCGTGCCGACGCCGACGTAGCGGCCGCCCGCCACCACGATGAAGCCCGTCAGCAAGGCGCCCAGTTCCGCCGCGTCGTAGGCGTGGAAGAAGGCCTCGGCGCTGGTCGCCGCCTCCGCCACCGGCGCATTGCGGTCCATCAGGCTTTCGGCGGGCTTTCGGGCATAAAGGGCGCGTCCGAACTCGGCCGCCATCCTCAGGGTGAAGGCGTTACGTTCGATGATGCCGAGGGGGCGGCCATCGTCATCGACGACAGCCAGGGCCAGGGTGTTCGGCTCGGTCTGAAACCGTTCGAACACATCGGCGCCCGGCGTGGACGGGGCCACGGGCGCGATCAAGTCGACGAAATCACCGATCAGCGGCATCAGGGTCCTCGCAAGTCCGAGGGCCTGATTAGACGGTGATATTTAACGCCAGCTTTGCCGTTCGTGAACCTTTCGCGGCGGGTTTTCGACAGTCGATCCGCGGGCGGATGGAAAGTCCCTGTCGCGCGACATATTCCCTCGCGGCCGCGGCTTCGATAGCCTCGCCGCATGATGCGCACCCTGATCTGCGGCCTGGCTGCCGCCCTCGTTCTTGTGACTCCCGCCGCCGCGCAGGACCGACGCGTCGCCGTGACCTTCGACGACCTGCCGTTCCAGACGGACGCGGCGACCCTGTGCGATCCGGCGCGCCTGATGACGATCACCCAGGATTTCGTCGCCATGCTGAAGCCGCTGGACACGCACGGCACAGCCTTCGTCAATGCGGGCAAGGTGTGCGAGGCCGAGCGCGCCACGCTCCTGCCGCGCGTGCTGAACGTCTGGCTGGACGCTGGTCTGGACCTGGGCAACCACACCAACACCCATCTGAACATCCATCGTACGATGGTCGAGGCCTATCTGGCCGACGTGGATGCCGGCGCGCCGATCGTTCGGCAGGCGCTTGAGGCGCGCGGCCAGACCCTGCGTTGGTTCCGCCACCCCTATCTGTTCACCGGCGAGACGCAGGAAAAGCACGACGCCATCGCCGCCGGCCTGGCCCAGCGCGGCTATACGATCGCGCCTGTGACCCTCGACAACAACGACTGGATGTTCGCCGACGTCTATCGCAAGGCCGAGCAGATCGGCGATCAGGCGCTGATGCAGCGCATCGGCCAGGCCTATGTGACGCATATGGCGACGGTGCTGGACTTCTACGAACCCTACAGCGCCGAGGTGGCGGGCGGGAGTGAACCGGCGCAGGTCCTGCTGCTGCACGCCAACAGCCTGAACCAGGCCTATTATCCGCAGATCCACGACCTCTATCTGGCACGCGGCTATCGGTTCGTGCCCCTGGAGGAGGCGCTGGCGGATCCGATCTATCAGCACGCCGACACCTATGTGCGCGCCAATGGAATCTCGTGGCTGCACCGCTGGACCAGCACCGAGGGCAAACCCATCCGCTGGGAGCCGGAACCGCCCGCCTGGATCGTCGCGGCGAACAAGGCGCCGGCGTCCGAACTTCAGGCCATCGCCGGGGCGCAAACCGCGCCTTGAAGGGTGACGAAACGGCTCCGGCCCGCTAAGGCACGGGCCAAATGACCGATCTCGCCACACTCGAATTCGACCTGATCAACGCCATCGGCGGCGCGGAAACCGTCGCCGCCCTGGAAGAGGTGCGCGTCGCCGCCCTGGGCAAGTCCGGCTCCGTCTCCGGCCTGCTGAAGGGCATGGGCGCCATGAGCCCCGACGAACGCCGCGAACAGGGGCCGATGATCAACGGTCTGCGTGACCGCGTCGCCGCCGCCATCGCCGCGAAGAAGACCGCGCTGGAAGCCGCCGAATTGGACGCCCGCCTGCTGTCGGAACGCATCGACCTGACCCTGCCGGCGCGTCCGCGCAGGAAGGGCGGGGTCCACCCGACCATGCAGGTGATGGATGAGATGATCGCCCTGTTCGCCGAGATGGGCTTTGCGGTCGCGGAAGGCCCGGACATCGAGGACGACTTCCACAACTTCACCGCCCTGAACTTCCCGCCGAAACATCCGGCGCGGGAGATGCACGACACCTTCTTCCTGAAGCCCGATCCCGAGACGGGCGAGCGCAAGGTGCTGCGGACCCACACCTCGCCGGTACAGGTCCGCACCATGATGAGCCGGAAGCCGCCGATCCGCATCGTCGCGCCGGGCCGCACCTTCCGCAAGGATTCCGACGCCACCCACACGCCGATGTTCCACCAGATCGAAGGCCTGGTGATCGACCGCGACATTCACATGGGCCACCTGAAGACGACGCTTCAGACCTTCATCGCCCGCTTCTTCGAGCTGGATGCGGTGCAGGCGCGGTTCCGTCCGCACCATTTCCCCTTCACCGAGCCCTCGGCCGAGATGGACATCCGCTGCGACCGTTCGGGCGGAAAACTGGTCTTCAACACCGGCGACGACTGGCTGGAGATACTGGGCTGCGGGATGGTGCACCCCAATGTGCTCAGGAACTGCGGCATCGACCCGGACGAATATCAGGGCTTCGCCTTTGGCATGGGCGTGGATCGGCTGGCCATGCTGAAATACGGCGTGCCCGACCTGCGCCCCATGTTCGACGCCGACACCCGCTGGCTGTCCCACTACGGCTTCTCGGCCTTCGCCGCCCCCAACCCGGCCTCGGGCCTGAGCTGAACCCATGACCACAGTAAACCTGCCTTTCCCGCCCGAATTCGCCCGTCAGCAAGTCTTCGAGGATATTCAGATCCCTTTGGCGGTCTTTTTCCGTCAGTTGGCGATGAGCAATGTCTCCATCGTCGAGGGGCGTGCGTTTCGACGTTGCAAGATCGAGGGACCCGCCGTGATGCTCGTCCTCGACGGCGTGGCTTTCGAAGGCTGCAACATGGGGTTTGACGGAGGCGATGTTCGCAATCTGCTGCTTCGTCCGATGGGCAAGAAGGTGATCGGATCCGTGCCGTTCGCCATGTGCCTGTTCGAAAACTGTTCATTCAACGCCGTCGGCTTCACGGGTGAAGATCGACATCTTGAAGCGTTCCAGTCGGCCTTGAGCGGCGTCCAGCAATGAAGTTCACCCTGTCCTGGCTGAAGGACCACCTCGAGACCGAGGCGGATGTTCAGCAGATCGCCGAGGCCATGACCATGGCCGGGCTGGAGGTCGAGGAAGTGCTCGACCCTGCCGCCAAACTGGCGCCCTTCACCGTGGCCAAGATTATTTCGGCCGAGCGGCATCCCAACGCCGACCGGCTGCAGGTCTGCCAGGTCGACACGGTCGACGGGATGAAGGAGATCGTCTGCGGCGCGCCGAACGCGCGGGCGGGGCTGACCACCATCTACGCCCCCATCGGCGCCTATGTGCCGGGCCTGGGCGTGACCCTGGTCGAGAAGCCGGTGCGCGGCGTGGTGTCGAACGGCATGCTGTGCTCGGCCTCTGAGCTTGAGCTGTCGGACGAGAGCGACGGCATTCAGGAACTGCCGCCGGAAATTCCCGTCGGCACGCCGGTCGCCGGCCTATTCGGCGCCGAGCCGGTCATCGATTTCGAGGTCACGCCGAACCGGCCCGACTGGCTGGGCGTCGCCGGCATCGCCCGCGATCTGGCCGCCGCCGGCGTGGGCAAGCTCAAGCATTTCGACATCGCCGTGGTGCGCGGGGCCTTCCCCTCGCCGATCAGCGTGCGGCTGGAGGCGCCCGAGATGTGCCCGGTCTTCGCCGGTCGCGTCATTCGCGGCGTGAAGAACGGCCCGTCGCCGGCCTGGCTGCAGAAGCGTCTGACGGCCATCGGCCTGCGCTCGATCAACCGTCTGGTCGATGTAACCAACTTGATCGCCTATGACCGCGCTCGCCCGCTGCACGTCTATGACGTCGCCAAGCTGTCGGGGACCGAGATCGTGGTGCGGGCGGGGCAGGTTTCGGCCGCGACCGGCGAGCAGGAACATCTGATCGCCCTGGACGGCAAGACCTACGCCGCGTCCGCAGCCGACTGCGTCATCGCCGACGCCGGGGGCGAGCGCCCCATCGGCCTGGGCGGCGTCATGGGCGGCGAGAGCACCGGCTGCGACGAGACCACCACCGACGTCTTCCTGGAAAGCGCCTGGTTCGACCCGCTTGTGATCGCCCAGACCGGCCGTGCGCTGGGCATCCATTCCGACGCCCAGTACCGGTTCGCGCGCGGCGTCGATCCGGTCTCGGTCACGCCGGGGCTTGAACTGGCCACGCGCCTGATCCTAGACCTGTGCGGCGGCGAGCCGTCGGAAATCGTCTTCGTCGGCGAACCGCCGGCGAGCCCGGCGCCCTTCGCCTTCGACCCCGCCTATGTGAAGCGCCTCAGCGGCATGGATCTGGCTGACGACCGGATCGGGACCATCCTGGGCCAGCTCGGTTTCCTGGTTCAGGCCGCGCCGGCCGGTCAGGCCGAGCCCTGGCTCGTCACTCCGCCCTCGTGGCGTCGCGACGTCGAAGGTCCGGCCGATCTGGTGGAAGAGGTCGCGCGGATCGAGGGCTTCGACAGCCTGCCCGATACGCCCCTGCCCGAGGTCGCTCGCCCCGCCGGCGGCGTGTTGAGCTCGCGCCAGGCCCGCGTCCGCACCGCGCGTCGCGCCCTCGCGGCCCTCGGTTACGCCGAGGCCGTTACCTGGTCCTTCACCAAACAATCGACCGCGGCCCTGTTCGGGGGCGGCGATGATCGGCTTGTGCTGGAGAACCCCATCGCGGCGGATCTGGACTGCATGCGGCCCTCGGCCCTGCCGAACTTGGTCCAGGCGGCGGCGCGCAACGCCGCGCGCGGTTTCGCCGACGCCGCCCTGTTCGAGATCGGCCCCATCTATCTGGGCGACGGTGCGACGGATCAGCGCACGGTCATCGCCGGCTTGGTCGCCCCGCACGCCGCCCGTCACTGGGCCGGCGCAGGCGAGGACGCCCTGTTCGCGCTCAAGGGCGACCTGACCACCCTGCTGGAAGAGATCGGCGCCCCGGTCGCCTCGCTGCAACTGGTCCAGGGTCAGAACCGCGACTGGTGGCACCCCGGCCGTTCGGCCCGGCTGCAACTGGGCCCCAAGAATGTGATGGTCGAGTTCGGCGAACTGCATCCGCGCGTGCTCAAAAGCCTGGACGCCGACGGCCCCATGCTGGCCTTCGAGATCGTTCTGGACAATGTGCCCGAGCCGCGCGGAAAGTCGGGCAAGGCGCGGGGAACCGCCGATCTGTCGACCCTCATGCCCCTGACGCGCGACTTCGCCTTCGTGGTCGAGGACGCCAAGCCAGTCGGCGACCTCGTCCGCGCCGCGACCGGCGCCGACAAGGCCCTGATCGCCGAGGTCCGGGTCTTCGACGTCTATCGCGGCAAGGGCGTGGACGAGGGTTTCAAGTCCGTGGCCCTGGAGGTCGTGATCCAGCCGCGCGAGGCCACCCTGACCGAAGCCGAGATCGAGGCCCTCACCGCCAAGGTCGTCGGAGCGGTCGAAAAGCAGGGCGGCAAGCTGCGGGCTTGAGGGAGCGCAGCGCCGTCTTTCGGGCGGCGCGGGGGCATAGGCGATGACGACGGAACCTCAGGCGGCCCAACCGGATCGCGGCCATCTGCTGCGCGTCCTGGGCGTGACGTTCGGCGTCGCCGTCGTGGTCGGCGGCGTCATCGGTCAGGGCATCTTGCGCACGCCGGGCGTGGTCGCCGAGGGGGTCCAGAACCCCACGATCATCATCGCGCTGTGGTGCATCGCGGGTCTGGTCGCCTGGATCGACGCCATGTCGACCGTCGAACTGGCCGCCTCGATCCGCAAGACGGGCGGCCCCTATATCTTCGCCCGGCGCGCCTTCGGGTCGTTGACCGGCCTCGCCGTCGGCGTCTGCGACTGGCTGGGCAATATGGGCGGCATCGCCTTCATCGCCGTGGTCTTCGGCGAATATCTGCACCGGCTGGGCGTCGCGACCACCGTGCCCGTCGGCGTTCTCGCCCTGTTGATCGTGGTCGTGGTGGGCAGCGTGCAATGGCTGGGCACCAAGGTCGGCGGTCGGTCGCAGGAGATCGGCAGCGCGGTCAAGGCGGCCTTGTTCACCGTGTTGATCATCGGCCTGTTCCTGGCGCCGCGTGGCGCGCCCCTCGCGACCGAGATCGCGCCGGCGACGGCGGCGGCCTTGACCTTCGGCGGCATCGTCATGGCTCTGCGGGCGATCTCTGGCACCTATTACGGTTGGAACAGCGCCTCCTACTTCTGCGAAGAGGTGGTGGATCCGGGCCGGACGATCGCGCGGGCCACCTTCTCGGGCATCGCCGTGGTGACGGTGATCTATGTGCTGGCCAACTTGGCCTATCTGAACGTCCTGACGCCGGCCGAGATGGCCGGCTCGAACCTCGTCGCGGCGGATGCGGCCGGTCGGGTGTTCGGCGATGTCGCCGGCCCCATCGTCACGGCCATTTCGCTGGTGTCGCTGGTGACGATCATCAATGCGATGGTCATGGTGTTCCCGCGCGTCCTGTTCGCCATGGCGCGCGAGTATCAGATATCCGCCCTGACCCGGGTCGCCGCAAACGGCACGCCGCGTCTGGCCCTGATCGCGACCGTGCTGGCCGGCGGGCTGCTGGCCACGATCGGGGTTTATGAGACCCTGCTGACCTTCTCGACGTCGCTGCTGGCGCTGATGAGCGTGCTGGTGAACGCCGCCGTCATCGTTCTGCGCGTGCGCGAGCCCAGTCTGGAACGGCCGTGGAAGATGCCGCTCTATCCCCTGCCGGCTATCGTCGCCCTGGCGATCAATACGACCCTGTTCGTGATCTTCGTGGTCGAGGATCCTTTGACGGCTGGGAAGGCCTTTGGGATGCTGGCGGTCTTGATCGGCCTGGCCTGGCTGCTGGTCCGGCGAAAGCGCGCCGCCGCCTGATCGGCGCGCCCTGGTAAGACCCCGTTAACCTTGAAGCCGCAAGGCTGCCGCAAAGGTCGGGGACGGTGAGGCCAAGACCGGCGCGCCAGCCGGCCGTCCTCTCGTCGCCTTTCGGAGCGCCCTCCATGCATCGCCGCCAACTGATCCTTTCGGGCCTCGCCACCGCCGCCGGCGCCTCGTCGCTGGGCGCCTGCGCCTCGGCGCCGCCGCGCGATCCCAACTATCCGATCCGCTCGGACCAGACGGCCCAGGCCTACAGCTTCGATGAACTGGTTTCGGCCGGCTCGCGCGAGCTGGGCATCGCGGCTGAGGTCGTGGGCGGCGCGATCGAGCGCGTCTTCGCCGACCAGGGCGACCGCCCGACCGCCTATATCGCGGGCGAGGAAGGCTCCGGCGCCGTCGTTGTCGGCGCCCGCTACGGCCGCGGCGCCTTGCACATGAAGGACCTGTCGGCGTCTCAGGAAGTGTTCTGGCAGGGCGCGTCGGTGGGTTGGGACTGGGGCGGCAACGCCAGCCGCGTCTTCACCTTGGTCTATGGCCTGTACCACCCCGACATGATCTATCGCCGCTATCCCGGCATCGAGGGCTCGGCCTATCTGGTCGCAGGCCTGGGCGTGAACTATCAGCGCGCCGACGGCATCGTCCTGGCCCCCATCCGCACCGGCGTCGGCCTGCGTCTGGGCGCCAACGTCGGCACCATGAGCTACAGTCGCCAGCGCAATCTGCTGCCGTTCTAAGCCCCTTACCGTTCGTCATCCTCGGGCTCGACCCGAGGACCGGATGATCCGCCGCTCGTGCGAACGGGCGACGCACAGGCCGAACGACGCCCGGTCCTCGGGTCAAGCCCGAGGATGACGGGGTGTAATCAGCTCACCAATCGCAGCGGCGGCGGCGCGTCCATCAGCGTCGCCAGCCCCTCGCGCCAGCTGGGATAGACGGGCCGCCAGCCCAGCTCGGCCTTGGCCAGGGCGTTCGAGACGCGCTTGGAGTCCAGATAAAAGCGACGCATCGCCTCGCTGACGCTGTCGTCGGTCCAGTCGACCTGGGGCGGGCGGGGCAGGCCCATTCGATCCGCCGCCCATTCCATCACCACATCGGCGGGCGACGGTTCGTCGTCGGTCAGATTGTAGGCGGCGCCCGGTCGCGGGCGCGCCATCGAGGCGAACAGGCCCGAGACGATGTCGTCCACATGGATGCGGTTGAAGACCTGGCCGGGCTTTCTGACCAGTTTCGCCGTACCTTCCCTCAACCGCTCGATCACGCTGCGCCCCGGTCCGTAGAAACCGGGCAGGCGGAAGATCTGGACCGTCAGCCCCATCCCCTGCGCCCCATCCAGCCAATCGCGTTCGGCCCGGACACGGCGCGCGCCCTCCAGATTGGCGGCGTTCAACGGCCCGTCCTCGAACACCCATCCGCCGGCCCGGTCGCCATAGACGGAGGTGGATGAGACATAACCGATCCAGTCGGGCCACGCGTCGCCCGCAAGGGGCCCCAGGGCCCGCAGACCGGGACAGCCTTGGGCGTCCGGCGCGGCTGTGATCAGCACGGCCGTCGCCGCCTCCAGCGCCGTCTTCAAGGCCGCCGCATCGCCGGGATCGATGGCGATGATCCCGTCGGCCGCCATGGCGCGACGCCGCTCGGGATCGCGAGAGGTGGCGGTCGCGCGTCCGCCGCGCCTCATGGCCTCCAGCGCCGCCGCCCGCCCCAGATAGCCGCCGCCGAAGACCAGCAGATCGAGGGGAGGGGAGGCGATAGGCATTACGAAACTCAGGCCGTCAGAACTTGGGAAGGCACCGCGTCGGCTGTCGGCCGCGCCTCATTTTCCAGCGCCTCCGCCCGGCGTTGGTTCCAGGCGGAGACGCACGGCACCCGCCCCAGATCGGCCCGGTCGGCATAGCGGCGGGCGATGTCCGTAACCTCGTCCATCAGACCCTGCGCCAGGGTGATCGGCTTCAGCCCAAGATTTCGGAACTGGTCGTTGGCGACGACGAGATCGTTCTCGTCGGCTTCCTGACGCGGATTGGCGACATTGTGGATTTCGGCGCCGGTCTTGTCGGCGATCATGGCCGCCAGATCGCGCACGCGGCGGCTCTCGGTCATCTGGTTCAGGATCTTGACCCGCTCGCCGCGTTTGGGCGGGTTTTTCAGCGCCAGTTCGACGCAGCGCACCGTGTCCTGAATATGGATGAAGGCCCGCGTCTGGCCGCCCGATCCATGCACCGTCAGCGGATAACCGACCGCCGCCTGCATCAAAAAGCGGTTCAGCACCGTGCCGTAATCGCCATCATAGTCGAAGCGGTTGATCAGCCGTTCGTCCTGCTTGGTCTGCTCGGTCTGGGTGCCCCAGACGATGCCCTGGTGCAGGTCGGTGATGCGCAGGTTGTCGTTGCGGGCATAGAACTGGAACAGCAGGGCGTCCTGCGTCTTGGTCATGTGATAGATGCTGCCCGGATTGGGCGGGAACAGGATTTCCTGCTCGGCGGGACCGTTGTCGGTGTCCACCGTCACCTTCAGATAGCCCTCGGGAATGCGCAGGCCCGCGGTGCCGTAGCCATAGACCCCCATCGTCCCCAGGTGCGCCAGATGGACGTCCAGGCCGCTTTCGACGATGGCGGCCAGCAGGTGGTTGGTGGCGTTGATGTTATTGTCGACGGTGTACAGCTTGTGCCGCGCCGACTTCATCGAATAGGGGGCCGCCCGCTGCTCGGCGAAATGCACCACGCTGTCGGGGGCGAAGTCACAGATCAGGGCGACCAGGCGGTCGAATTCCTTGCCCACCGTCATGTTGACGAAGCCGATGTCGCGGCCGGACACGTCTTTCCACGCCTTGATCCGCTCGCCCATGGTGCGGATCGGCGTCAGGGACTGGACCTCCAGCTCGTTATCGATGTTGCGGCGGCTCAGGTTGTCGACGATGGTCACGTCCCACCCTTCGGCCGACAGATGCAGGGCCGTGGGCCAGCCGCAAAAACCGTCGCCGCCCAGAACCAGCACGCGCATGGGATCGCCTCGTCGTCGTCTCAAAGGTCATGCCTAGCCCAGCCGGCGAGCTTGGCAAAGCGGCGCTGTGCAGGGTTCGGTGCGACGCATTGACGAATATCGCTTGGAAAGGCCGCTCACTCGGGTTAAGTCTCTGCCGTCTCCCACTCAATCGCAGCTTTACGGGCGCATACCCGGCTGTTCGCGGCTTGAGCCGGCCATGACGGTCGGTCCCGAAAGGACCGGCGCACCATGCGGGCGACAAGGCATTCCGACAGTTCGACAATCGGGGATCGGCCCCGAGCGAGACGGAACCACGAAACGGACGGAACCGGCCTTCAGGCTTTGGTCCGCCCCTGCACACGGTAGCGCGAATGAGAGATTTCAAGGGCATGAAGCGTCAGCGCGGACGCAATCGGAACAAGGCGGGCGCCAATAACGCCAACAACGCCAATCCGAATCGTTCGTGGGATTCGCAAGGCCCCGAGAACATCAAGGTCCGGGGCAACGCCCAGACGGTGTATGAGCGCTATCAGCAGCTGGCCCGCGATGCGGCCTCCAGCGGCGACCGGGTGCTGGCCGAAAACTATCAGCAGCACGCCGAACACTATTACCGCGTCCTGCGCGCGCTCCAGCCGCAGCGGTCCTTCTCGGACATCGCCGCGCGTGAACAGTCCAACCAGGGCTTCGACATCGACTTCGAGGACGAATCCGGCGCCCAGGCCGCCGCCTTCGTCGCCGCCCAGCAGGCCGCCGACCGCCAGGCCGCTGAGGCCGCCGAGCGCGCCGAGCAGAACCAGAACCGTGATCAGAACCGCGACCGCGACTACAGTCGCGACCGGGATCGGGACCGTGACAACCGCGACCGCGATCACAACCGTGATCGTGACCAGAACCGCGACGGCCAGCAGCCGCGCGAACCCCGCGAGCCGCGCGAAGGCGACGAGGTCCGCGCCGAGGGCGAGGGCGGCGGTCGTCGCGAAAGCCGCCGCGAACGCTGGGAGCGTCGCCGCGAGGAACGCAATCGCCGCTTCGACAATCAGGACGGCGCCCAAGACGGCGCTGAGGGCGCCGCCCCTTCCTATGCCGAGGCCGACCGCGCCGAAGCCGTGAGCGAAGCGCCCGTCGTCGAGACGCCCGTCAATGTCGCTGACGCCCCGAGCGTCGAGGCGCTGACCGCCGACGAGCGCCCCGCGCGCCGTCCCCGCCGCACCGCCGCCGCTGTCGCAGCGGACGACGGCGACGCCCCGACCGCCTTGCCGGGCTTTTTGACCCGCGCGCCGGTGTCGTCGACCCCGGCCGAGCAAGCCGAAGGCGAGGCGGCCCCGCGTCGCCGTGCGCCACGTCGCAAGCCCGAAGCCGCCACGGCCAGCGAAGACTGACAACAACCTAAGCGGGCATGTTTACCTGAACGCAACTCCTGCGCGTCATCCTGGTGCGTCGGAGGGGCGTCATGGATTTCGTCTTGCTGGTCCTGTCTCTGGCGTTGGCCGGGACCTGTTCGGGCGTGTGGCTGTGGCTGCGCGCGGATGAGGCGGCGACACGGCTGAAGCGTGAGAACGCCCGGCTCGAAACCCGCCTGGGCCGACAGACGCAAGGGCTGCGCCGGGCCCTGTCGACCGCCGAAGCTGAGGTCGAACGTCTGACCGCCGCCCTGCGCACGCGAGGCGAGGTGATGCAGGCCCTGGGCCGCGAACTGCGTACGCCCCTGACCACCGTCATGGGCTTCACCCAGCTTCTCCGCCTCAACGATCAGACCGATCCCTTGTCGACACGGCAGGTTCAGGCCGTCGGTCAGATCGAGGCGGCGGGTGGGGTTCTGCTGGCGCTGATCGAAGAGACGGACGCCTTCATGACGTGCGAAGACGGCGGCGGCGCTCAGGCGATCCATCGCGTCGACCTGCGTCTGGCGCTGCGTCAGGTGTGCGACCGGCTGCAATCCCAGGCGCGAGACGCCGGCGTCGCTCTGGCCTGCCCGCCGGCCGCCCACGGCCTGTGCGTCATGGCCGATGCGGGCCAGGTCCGCCGCCTCCTGCGTCGACTGGTCGAGAACGCCCTTCGCCATTCGTCGCCCGGCGGGACCGTCCGAATGGAGCTGTCGCGTGTGGACCACGACATCCGCCTCGCCATCCACGACGCCAAATCAGGCCCGCAGGGCCAAGGGGCGGAGCGGCTGTTTCGCCCTCTGGACGGTCGAGACGCGCGCGGCGGAACAGGTCTGGGCGTCGCCTCAGCCCAGCGCCTGGCCGAACGGATGGGCGGGACGTTGGCGATGCAGCATGATCCATCAGGCGGCGCCGTCTTCTCGCTCAATGTGCCTGCTGCGCCGTCCCCCGGCGTGACGCCGGTCGTCGCGCTCTCGAAACCGGCAGTGGCGCTTTATATCGAGGACAACGCCGCCAACATCGCCTTGATGCGTCAGGTCGCGCGCGGTCTCGGCCTGACCCTGCATGCCGCGACCACAGGCGCGGAGGGGCTGGACCTGGCGCGGGCGCTCGGCCCCGACGTCATCCTGCTCGACATCGGTCTGCCCGACATGGACGGCTATGAGGTCAAGGCGCGGCTGGACGTCGATCCCCTGACGCGCCACGTCCCCGTGCTGGCGCTGACGGCCGCCGCCTCGCCTCGGGACAGCGCGCGTGGGCGCGATGCGGGCTTCGACGCCTGGCTGGCCAAGCCGCTGGATCTCGCTGCATTGGGCGCGGCGCTGAACGATGTGCTGGACGACGGTTCGGCCTGTCCCGGCCTTGACGACGAGGGGCGCCAGAGGGCCTAAGAGGCTTGAGTTCGCCCGTAAGGTCGCCCCCAAGGGAAGCGTTGATGCGTCTGTTCATTTCGTCCCGCACGCTCGTGCGCCGCCTGGCGCCGCTGGCGGCCCTGTACGCCGTCGCCGCCTGCGCTTCGACCCCGCCGCCGCCCCCCCCGCCGCCGCCCGGCGCGGCCGGCGCGCTGATGGATTGGCGCGGCGTCATCACCTCGGCCGACCGGGATCGCTATCGCCGCGTCGACGCCGCCTGGACCCTGGCCCTGCAACAGGCAAAACGTCAGCGCGGCTCCGGCGATCTGAACAGCCTGGGCGATCTGATCGACCCCAAGGCCGACCGTCCCGGCGTCGCGCCGCCGCCCGGCGACTATCGCTGCCGCACCGTGAAACTGGGCACCCAGGGAGGCGAGGACGGGCTGGGCTATGTCGTCTACGGCTGGTTCGCCTGCCGCATCGAACAGACGCCGAAAGGCCTGAAGTTCTCCAAGCTGACCGGCTCGCAGCGCCCCTCCGGCCTGCTCTTTCCCGAAGACGACCGCCATATGGTGATGCTCGGTTCGCTGGCCCTAGCGCAGGAGCCCGCCGCCAACACCTATGGCCGCAACCCCGACCGCGATCTGGTCGCCATCCTGCAACGCATCGGCGAGGCGCGGTGGCGGCTGGTCCTGCCGTGGCCCAACACCGAATCCAATCTGGACCTCATCGAGCTGGTCCCGGCGCCGCGCGGCTAAGGTTCGGCTGAACCTCGGGCGCCCTGTCACGTTCGGTCATGACAACCGATGGAGACGCTGATGCGCCGCACCCCTCTGGCCGTTCTGGCCCTGATGACCACGACCGCCCTGGCGGCCTGTGGCGACAACAGTCCCGCCGCACCGACCGAGGCCTCGCCCGCCGTGACCACGCCCGCGGCCGGCGTTCCGCCACAAGCCGCGCCTGAGGCGACGGCGACGCCGCAACCTCAGACGACCCCAGCCGAGGGGATGCAGGGCGGAACCGACGATTGGCGCAAGGTCGCCAACACAGCCGACGCCAGCCTGCTGGGGCGGCTGGACCAAGCCTGGCGCATGGCCCGCGCCGAGGCCGAGGAGGGTGGCTTCTCGCGTCAGGTCGAGGCCCTGGGACCGCTCGCCGACCCTAATGCGGGGCAGAGCGGCCGCGTCCAACCCGGTCAGGGGAACTATCGTTGCCGCACAATCAAGATGGGCAGCCGCAATGGCTCGGGGCTGGCCTATGTCGAATATCCCTGGTTCCGCTGCACGGTTGAACTGACGGCGGGCGGCGACCTGATCCTGACCAAGCTGACGGGCTCGCAGCGCACCCGGGGTCTGATCTACCCCGACACCGACCGCCGCGGCGTCTACATCGGCGCCCAGGCCTGGGGCGCCGACGAGAACCGGTATCCGGCCTACGGCGACAGCGCCGAGCGGGATCAGGTCGGCGTCATCGAACGCATCGGCCAGAACCGCTGGCGCCTGGTCCTGCCGTGGCCCAAGCAGGAAGCTAAGCTGGAGCTGCTCGAGATCACCGGCTAACGCGCGCCGGTCGATCGGCTGATCGCCGCGCGCATCCCTTCGGCGTGAAGCGCGCCGGAGGGGGCAATCTTGGTGTTCGGCGTTTCGCTGGGCCCAAGATCGGCGGTGCGATCGTCCGGTCCGGTCCAGGTCGGGCTTTCGGCCTTGCGACGAACGGCCTCGCGCAGATTGTCGGTCGCCGTCGCCGTCGCCGTCGCGACCGCCCCGCCGGATTTAGGGCCGGATTTACGCCGGTCCATCTCATCGGCGACGCGGGCGATGGCCTCGGTCAGCAGCGCCTTCTTCTCGCGCGCGCCCGCATCCGGGCCGCTCTCTCCCGCACGAACGCGTCCTCGGATCTGACGCTGCACCCGGTCACGCCGCCCGCGCAGCCGCCCGATCAGGTCGCGCAGTTCCGCCGGCGAACGCTCGGCCAGCGCCTTCGTCTGTTCGACCAAATCCGCCTCGTCGCGATCCAGCGCGCGCGGGTTTGGGGTCTTGGACATGACGGTCTCCCTTTCGATTGATGGGAAGATAGCGTCAGGACGCCAGGGCCGTTCCGGTTTGCGACCCTGGGTCACAGGGTCGTCCGAGGTCACACGCGCGTCAGTCTCAGGTCCTGATAGTCGTAGCTGAAGTCGATGTCGGGGCTGACCCCCTTCACCGTCGCCGTCGCCGGTTTGGCCGTCAGGATCGAGAAGGTGACGAAGGCGTCCTCCTCGCGCTTGTCCGGGAAACGGGTGCGGAAGGTCTCGCCGTCATACGGCTCCAGCCAGCCTTGCAGGGCGGGCGTGTGGGTGAAGCTCAGCCACAGGCCGCTCTTCCTATTTCGGCCGCGTCCCTCGGTCTTGGGCGCAATGACGATGTCGCCGTACCACGGATCGCGCCAGGTCCCCGCGTAGGCGTCCAGCGGCATCGACGGAGGCGCGCCCGCCGCCTGTTTGGCGTCGATCTCGGCGGCGGCGGCGATGGATTTCGCATTGCCCTCGGCCTCCAACTTCTTGGAGTCTGCGATCCAGTCCACATCGACCTTGCCCATGCAGATGTCGGTGATGCCGGACCGCAGGGCGCGCAGCAGGAAGCTCTCCTCGGCGTTGGAGAAGACGCTGAAGCCGGTCTTGCGGCCGGGGATCAGCACCGTGGCGGAAATGCCGCCGGGCGAGCCGCCGCCGTGGCTGGCGATCCGCTCGCCGCGATAGTCCTGAACCTGAAGACCCATCGCATAGGTCGAGGCGATGGATCGGTTGGGCAGTTCCGCCGTCGGTCCGGCCGACGATCCGACGATGATGTTGGGGCGATACATCTCGCGCGCCGCATCCTCGGAATACAGACGCGTCCCGTCCGCCAGCTTGCCGTCGTTCAGCCGCACGGCGATCCATTTGGCCCAGTCGGTCGGGGTGGTGCAGATGCCCCCCGCCGCCGCCGCCGAATCCCAGTTCCACACCTCGACGATGGACTTGGCGATGGGCGTCATCGCCCCCTGATAGCGCAGCGGCGGGCCGACCCGGCCGTGGGGCAGGGCGGACTTGGACGCATCGGCCAGACGCGCCAGCGGCACGGTTTCGGTCATCCCCACCCTGTCCAAGATGCGGGTCTGGATGAAGGCCTCCCAGCTCATCCCAGACACGGCCTCCAGCACCGCGCCCGCGACCACGAACATCAGGTTGCAGTAGTGATAGCGCGCCCGGAAGCCGTCCTCGATCGGCACGAAGGCGGCCTGGGCCAGCACCTCGGCGCGGGTGCGGTCCGAGTTGGGCCAGAACAGAAGGTCGCCGGCGCCCAGGCCGAACCCGGCCCGATGGCTCAGCGTATCGCGCACCGTGATGTGTTCGCCGATATAGGGATCGGACAGGGTGAAGCCGGGCAGATAGGTCCGAACCGGCTCATCCCACTTCACCTTGCCCTCGTCGACCAGGATGGCCAGGGCGGCGGCGGTGACGTTCTTGGTGTTGGAGGCGATGGCGAACAGGGTGTGCTCATCGGCCCGCGCCGGCTTGCCCTGAACCTTGACGCCATAACCGCGCGCCAGAACGGTCGCCCCGTCCTTGACCACCGCGACGCCCAGCGCCGGCTGATCCGGCCAGGCCGCCATGCACTTGGCCACATAGGCGTCCACCGCCGCCGCCAGCGACGCATCGTCGTTCGCCGGCGTGCTCTGGGCGAACACGGGTCCCGCCGCCAGCGCCGCCGCGCCTCCGGAAGCGAACAGGGTGCGGCGCGACAGACGAAGGGACATGGCGAACTCCAGCGAAGACCGCCGGACGCTAGCGCCCCTTCGTCGTCTAGGCCAGTCGCCAGCGTTGAAGCTTTTCCAGCACGTCGGCGACGATCTGGTCGCGGGTGAAGCCGGTGATGTCGTGGGGGCGTTCGCCCTCGCCGGTCTGGGCGGTCAGTCGCCATTCCAGCAGGCGACGGCCTTCGGGCGTCTCGCGCTGGATCACGGCGGGACGCGGACGCGAGCGGGCGCCCAGGCGATAGACGAAGGTGCGCTCGCCCTGTTTGACCGTCAGCCAGGCGACGCCGTCGTCACGCCCGATCTCGGACTTCGCCGCCTCGGCCTCCATGGCGGCGTGAACCGTTTCCAGCGCGGGCAGGCCGTGGCGCTCGATCTCGCTCAGAATGTCGGCGCGGCTGGCCGGGGCCAGGATGCGTTTCAGCTGCTGCGCCAGGGGCGCGCCTTCGGTCTCAAGGCTGCGACCCGCGACGTCGGCGTTCATCTGGCGCACCAGGCCGATCGATAGCAGGATCATGATCAGGACGAAGGGCAGGGCGGCGGCCAGGGTGGCGGCCTGCAGCGCGCCCAGTCCGCCCGCCAGCAACAGGGTCGCGGCGATCAGGCCCAGCAGCAGGCACCAATAGACCCGCTGCCAGCGCGGCGTGTCATCGGCCCCTCCGGAGGCGATGGTGTCGATCACCAGAGCGCCGGAATCGGCCGATGTAATGAAGAAGACCGCCACCAGCAGGATGGCCAGACCCGAGGTGAAGGCCGCGCCCGGCAACTGCTCCAGGAAGTAGAACAGGGCGGTCGACAGATCGGCTGAGACGGCGTTGGAAATCGCGCCCGCCGCCTGGCCCATGTCCAGGCTGATCGCCGTATTGCCGAAGACCGTCATCCACAGGAAGGTGAAGCCGGCCGGCACCAGCAGCACGTTCAGCAGGAACTCCCGCACCGTTCGTCCGCGCGAAATCCGGGCGATGAACATCCCCACGAACGGCGACCAGGCGATCCACCAGGCCCAGTAGAACAGGGTCCAGTCCGCCATCCAGGCGCGCGGCTCATAGGCGTAGAGGGTGAAGGTCCGCTCGACGAAATGGCTGAGATAGAAGCCGAAGTTCTGGACCAGGGCCTTGAACAAGAAGCCGGTCGGCCCGACCACCAGCACGAACAGCATCAGCAGCACCGCCAGCGTCAGGTTCAGCTCCGACAGACGGCGCACCCCCTTGCCGACCCCGCTCATGACCGAGGCGGTCGCCGCCGCCATGACCACGACGATCAGCCCGACCTGAACCCAGGCCGTGTTGGGAATGCCCAGCAGATAGGTCAGGCCGCTGTTCATCTGCGACACGCCGAAACCCAGAGACGTGGCGATGCCGAACGCCGTGCCCCAGATGGCGAAGATGTCGACCGCATCGCCGATCGGCCCGTTGACGCGCTTGCCCAGCAGAGGCGACAGGCCCGACCTCAGCGTCAGCGGAAGACCCTTGCGGTGCGCGAAGAAGGCCAGGCTGAGGCCCACCAGCGCATAGATCGACCAGGCGTGCGCCCCATAGTGGAAGAAGGTGATGCCCATGGCCTGACGCGCTGCGTCGAAGGTGCGGCCGGCGCCCTCGGGCGGATTGATATAGTGCTGGATCGGCTCGGCCACGCCGAAATACATCAGGCCGATCCCCATGCCGGCGGCGAACAGCATGGCCAGCCAGGACAGATAGGGAAAGTCCGGCTCGGCGTCGTCCGGCCCCAGCTTCAGCGCGCCCGTCGGGCCGATCGCCAGCACCAGCACCAGTCCCACGAAGGCGGCGACCGAGGCGATATAGAGCCAGCCGAAGGTGTCGATCACCCAGGCCTGAACACTCTGGAACAGGCGGTCGGATTCTCCCGGCGCGACGATGGCGACAAGCAGCAACAGCGCGATGATGGCGCTCGCGCCCCAAAACACGCGGGGGTTCATCTTCGTGGTCAGCATCGGGTCAAAGCGTATGGCGAAGCTGAGGGTTCCAAAGCTTGGCCACAACCGCGCCGTCTCGATGAAGAAGATGTAACTTTGCGATTCAAAGTAACGTCGATAGTCAGGCTTATTGACGGGCGCAAACAGACGCCCGCGCACTCTTTCAGGATCGCCGGGGCATGACCTCTTCCAAACTCGTTCTCATGCTGGGTGCGGCCGCCGTCGTCCTGCCTGGCGCCGCTCTGGCTCAATCCCAGAATTCGTTCCAGACCGCCTCGCAGACCCCGCCGCCGGCGGCGACGAGCCAGCCGGCCGCCCAGCCCCCGGCGACGACGGCCCAGACGCCCGCGCCGCGTACTCAGACGGCCGAACCGGCCCAGCAACAGCAGCCCGCCAGCGTCGGCGACGTGGTCGTCAACGCCCGCGCCAATGACGTGCGCACCTCTATCGATTCCACCAGCTACAGCCTGGCCAATGATCTTCAGGCCACGACCGGGACCCTGGCCGACGCCCTGCGCAACATCCCCTCGGTCGAGGTCGACCCCGATGGCAACGTCAGCCTGCGCGGCGATTCCAATGTCACGATCCTGATCGACGGCCGCCCGGCGACCCAGTTCAACGGCCCCAGCCGCGGCCAGATGATCCAGCAGATTCCGGCCGCGCAGTATGCCCGCATCGAAGTGATGACCAATCCGTCGGCGGCCTACAGCCCCGAGGGTTCGGGCGGCGTCATCAACCTGATCTCCAAGCCCACCACGGTCCGCCCGACCCAGACCACCAACGGCTCGATCCGCGCCAATGTCGGCGACGGCGGCCGCTACAACATCGGCGCGAACATCGCTCATGTGAACGGCAAGACGACCCTGACGGCCGATGCCGGCATCCGTCACGATGGCTATCTGGCCGAAACCAATCGTGTGCGCGAACGTCTGGACACCGGCTCGGGCCGCTTCCTGGAGTCGCGCCAGAGCCAGGACATCGACGGCGCCTCTGACAGCGCCTACCTCCGCCTGTCCGCCCAATATGATCTGGACGCCAAGACCCAGCTGGTCGGCGAACTGCGTCACACCGACGTCGACGCAGGCGGCGACGGCGTCACTCTGTACGAGGCCGACAATGCGGCCGGCGGCATCGGTTCGGCCTATCGCCGCAGCGGAGACGGCCGCTTCAAGGGTCAGTTCTCGGGCGCCACGGCGCGAGTGCTGCGTCGCTTCGACGACCAGGGCCACGAATGGACCAATGAGGTCCGCTTCGACCGCAACAACTTCAACTTCACCTCTGACAGCTTCGTCGATCAACAGATCCCGGTCGCCGCGAACTTCATCGAGGCCACCGCCAATGAAAACCATCAGGACCAGTGGGGCGTCACCAGCGCCTATGTCCGGCCGCTGTCGGACGGCGGCAAGCTGCGCCTCGGCTATGAGCTGCAGGCCACGCTGCTGGAGCTGGACAACCGTGTCGCGCGCGGTCCGACCCAGGCGGCCCTGACGCCCGACCCGCTGGTGTCCAACCGCTTCGACGTCGACCAGGTCGTCCACGCCCTGTACGTCACCTACGAGAAGCCCTTCAGCGAGAAGCTGTCGGCCCAGTTCGGCCTGCGTCTGGAACAGGCGAACCTGGATTTGAATCAGGTCACCAGCGGCATCAAGACGTCCCAGGACTACTTCCGCGCCTATCCGACCGGCCATCTGTCCTACAAGCTGAACGACAAAAACACCGTGCGCGCCAGCTACAGCCGTCGGATCCAGCGTCCCGGCCCGGCCGATCTGAACCCCTTCCTCACCTATGGCGACCCGCAGAACTATCGCTCGGGCAACCCGGATCTGGAGCCGCAGGAGACGGATTCGTATGAGCTCAACTGGCAGCGCCGCGTCCAGCAGACGTTCTACCAGGCGACCCTCTACTACCGCGACACCAACAAGGCCTTCACTCAGACGACCGTCGACCTGGGCAACGGCGTCTTCCTGACCCGGCCCGAGAACCTGGGCGCCAGCACCTCGACCGGGCTTGAGCTGGTCGCCAACGGCCCGCTGCTGCCGACCCTGCGCTACAGCGCCAGCCTGAACGTCTACCGTCAGGAGATCGACGCCGCCGGCATCGTCGGCGCCCAGGATCGCTCGGGCGACGCCGTCTCGGGGCGCCTGTCGCTGAACTGGCAGCCGACGCCCAAGGACTTCGTCCAGATATCCGGCGTCTGGAGCGGCGATCAACTGCTGGCCCAAGGGGTGCGCGAGCAGTCGACCCTGGTCAACCTGGGCTATCGCCGCAAGCTAAACGACGCCTGGTCGATGCAGATGACAGTGCGCGACCTGTTCGACGACTTCGGCTCGACCACCACCCTGACGACCCCGACCTTCCGCGACCGTTCCGAGCAGACCTTCGGCGGGCGTGCGGCCTATATCGGCCTGACCTGGAACTTCGGCGGCGGGCAGCGTCGCCCCGAACAGTTCGACTTCCAGGGTCCGACGACCGGCGGCTGACAAGGCGTCGACCGGCTTGTGAGGCGCGGGCTCAGGTCCGCGTCTCCCAGGCCAGCCAGGCGGCGACCACGATCAGGCCGCCGGCCATCACCGCGCGCAGGGCGCGACCCTGCATCCGGGGCGCCAGCCGCGCCGCGCCCGCGCCGCCGATCACGATCAAACTGTGCACCAGGACGGCGACCGCCAGATGCATGCTACCCAGCGTCAGGGCTTGGCTCAGCGGCGCGCCGTGGTCGGGCCGCATGAAGGTCGGCAGCAGGGCCACATAGAAGACCGCGGCCTTGGGGTTCAGCAGATTGCCCATCAGACCGCGCACGAACAGGCCGCGCAGCGAGCGCGCGTCCGGCGTCGGCGCCGCCTCGATCGTCGGCGCGCGCCAGGCCTCCCACGCCAGCCACAGCAGAAACAGCACGCCCGCCCAACGCAGGCCTTGATACAGCGGCGGCCAGACGGAAAAGACCTCCGTCAGCCCATAGGCGGCCGCCAGCATCCACACCGCCAGCCCCAGGGTCACCCCCGCCACCGCCGCGAAACCGGCCAGCCGTCCCCGCGCCAGGGCGACCAGCGCCAGCCAGCCCATGTTCGGCCCCGGCGTTAGCTCGATCAGCGCCACGGCGATCAGAAAGGGGCCGACGACGGCCGGATCGACGGGCCAGGCGGAATGGGCGATCACGAGGCGCTCCTGTTCGCCAGAGCCTAGTCGCGCGGCGGCGAAACGGACAGCCCCGAAAGCCGCCCAGCTGACCCCTTGTGTGACCCGATCGTCACACCCACCTCGATCTCAACGGCGCGCTGCTCAGCAGAGGGTGCGCTGAAATCCATCCGCCTCCCGAGGGGACTGAAACCATGAATCTCGAACTCTATTCCGACCGCGCCAAACAGGCCGTCCAGTCGGCCCAGTCGCTAGCCCTGGCCCGCCGTCACCAGCAGTTCGCGCCCGAGCATCTGCTCAAGGTGCTGCTGGAGGAACGCGACGGCCTGGCGCGCAATCTCATCACCGCCGCCGGCGGCGACGCCCGCCGCGCCGAGGCCGATGTCGAAACCGCGCTGAAGAAGCGCGCCCAGGTCACCGGCGGCTCGGGCCAGCTCTATCTGGACGGCGACACCGCCCGCGTCTTCGCCGCCGCCGAGGCGGCCTCCAAGACCGCCGGCGACGCCTTCGTCACCACCGAGCGGCTGCTCGCCGCGCTCGCCAGGGAAGGCGGGGTCGCCGCCGAGGTGCTGAAGGCTTCGGGCGTCACGGCCGACAAGCTGGAGACCGCCATCGCCGAGGTGCGCAAGGGCAAGACCGCCGATTCCGCCGGCGCCGAGGACGGCTACGACGCCCTGAAACGCTACGCCCGCGACCTGACCCTGGCCGCCCGCGACGGCAAGATCGACCCGGTCATCGGCCGCGACGAAGAAATTCGCCGCACCATCCAGGTCCTGGCCCGCCGCACCAAGAACAACCCCGTCCTGATCGGCGAACCCGGCGTCGGCAAGACCGCCATCGTCGAGGGGCTGGCACTGCGCATCGTCAACGGCGACGTGCCTGAATCCCTGCGCGACAAGACCGTCATGGCGCTGGACATGGGCTCCCTGATCGCCGGCGCGAAATATCGCGGCGAGTTCGAGGAGCGTCTGAAATCCGTCCTGTCCGAGGTCTCTGCGGCCGAGGGCGGCATCATCCTGTTCATCGACGAAATGCACACCCTGGTCGGCGCCGGAAAGGGCGACGGCGCCATGGACGCGTCCAACCTGCTGAAGCCCGCGCTGGCGCGCGGCGAGCTGCATTGCGTCGGCGCCACCACCTTGGATGAATACAGAAAGCACGTCGAAAAGGACGCCGCCCTGGCCCGCCGCTTCCAGCCGGTCATGGTCGAGGAGCCGACGGTGGAGGACACCGTCTCCATTCTGCGCGGCCTGAAAGAGAAGTACGAGGTCCACCACGGCGTGCGCATTTCCGACAGCGCGATTGTGGCCGCCGCCACCCTGTCGAACCGCTACATCACCGACCGTTTCCTGCCGGACAAGGCCATCGACCTGATCGACGAGGCCGCCAGCCGCGTGCGCATGGCCGTGGACTCCAAGCCCGAGGCCCTGGACGAGATCGACCGCCGCCTGGTCCAGCTCAAGATCGAACGCGAGGCCCTGAAGAAGGAAACCGACCACGCCTCTCAACACCGTCTGGAAAAGCTGGAGGACGAGATCGCCGATCTGGAAGGCCAGTCCGACGACCTGACCGCCCAGTGGAAGGCCGAAAAGGACAAGGTGGGCCAGGGCGCCCAGCTGCGCGAAACCCTGGACCGCCTGCGTCTGGAACTCGCCAACGCCCAGCGCGCCGGCGACCTGGGCCGCGCGTCAGAGATCGCCTACGGCCAGATCCCCCAGATCGAGAAGCAGCTCGAAGAAGCCGAGGCCAACGAGACCAGCGGCAAGGGCCCCCTGACGCCCGAGGTCGTCGACGCCGAACAGATCGCCGCCGTCGTCAGCCGCTGGACCGGCGTGCCCGTCGACAAGATGCTGGAGGGCGAACGCGAGAAACTGCTCCAGATGGAGACCGCCCTCGGCGGCCGCGTGGTGGGTCAGGACGAGGCGCTGGCCGCCGTCTCCGACGCCGTGCGCCGCGCCCGCGCCGGCCTGAACGACCCCAACCGTCCGCTGGGCAGCTTCCTGTTCCTGGGCCCGACCGGCGTGGGCAAGACCGAACTGACCAAGGCGCTGGCCGACTTCCTGTTTGACGACGAGGCGGCCATCACCCGCCTGGACATGTCGGAATATATGGAGAAACACAGCGTCAGCCGCCTGATCGGTGCCCCTCCCGGCTATGTCGGCTATGACGAGGGCGGCGCCCTGACCGAGGCCGTGCGCCGTCGGCCCTATCAGGTCGTCCTGTTCGACGAGGTCGAAAAGGCCCACCCCGACGTCTTCAACGTGCTGTTGCAAGTGCTGGACGACGGCCGCCTGACGGACGGCCAGGGGCGCACCATCGATTTCAGGAACACCCTGATCATCATGACCTCCAACCTGGGCAGCCAGTATCTGGCCGATCAGGGCGAGGGCGACGATGTCGAGGCCGTGCGCCCCTTCGTCATGGACGCCGTCCGCGCCCACTTCCGGCCCGAGTTCCTGAACCGGATCGACGAGATCATCCTGTTCCACCGCCTGGGCCGCGACCAGATGGGCGGCATCGTCCGCATCCAGCTGTCACGCTTCGAGAAGCTGCTCGCCGACCGCCGCCTGACCCTGGACCTGGACGACAGCGCCCTGGCCTGGCTCGCCGACCGCGGCTACGACCCCGCCTATGGCGCACGACCCCTGAAGCGCGTCATCCAGAAGGACCTTGTCGACCCGATCGCGCGCAAGTTGCTGGCCGGCGAGATCGAGGACGGCGGCGTGATCGCCGTCACCGCCGGCGAGGGCGGGTTGGAGATCGGGAAGATGCGGGTGCATTGAGAAATGGTCCGGGAACTTGTTCCCGGACCTAGCGTGTTGTCACGTCACGACGTGTGACAGGCGTTGCAGCAGTAGTAGCAACCGTTGGACTGCCAATAGATTGTTTTGGCTTTTCGAACGGCTTCTCCGCACGAAGTGTAGTCACCCAGATAAGTCCGATTCCAATCCTCGGGTCCTTGCGTGCAGCTATAGGTGTGCACTTCGTGATCGCCGTTCGACTGAGCATTTTGATTGACGTAGTAGCGCATTGTTTCTTTCCAAAGCTGTCATGAAAAAGCGGGCGGCCGAGGCCGCCCGCTGAGTGTCACCGCCAGCCTGGGACTGGGAAGGTCGGGCGATCCGGACGGGTCGGCCGTTGCGGTGGTTGCGGATACGAAGGCCGATCAGGGAACGTCGGACGTTCCGGGATGGAAGGCCGTTGTGGGAAGGTCACCATTGCAAGCGTTCCTTCAACGAGTGCTGTTGGGCGTGCGATGGGTCGGCTTCCACGTCGAACCCGGCGAAGACGTCGGGGGAAGACGGTGGTTATCCGGTACGGTCACGTAGTTCGGCTTAGCGCCGCCTCGCGGCCCCACTTCTTGGAAAATGCCGCCATTGCGGCCGGTGTTTGATCCGGGTTTTCCGGTCATCGTTATTCTCCTTGGAATCACAGGATTCACAGGTTTTCGATGACGCTGTGGACAACCAGTATTGTCGTGCTAGGCACGGCATGTGCACTGATTCGCACAGCGTCGTTCAGGCGCTTACGGAGAGGGGCAACGGGTACTCGGCCTGAGAACTTTGTTCCCCGCGTTCCTCTCCACACTCTCTCACCAAGCCGCTCATGCTGGCTGGTTTCGAGATCATCTTTAAAAAATCCTCTGCTCGGCCCTCCTCCAGAATCGCCAATCGTTTCTCGGCGATTAACGCTACGCAGCCATTATCACTCCCGTCTAGGAGTGCTAGAGCATTTATCCACAAAATATTGGGGCTGCCCCAACATATAGCGTTTTAAGGCTCCGCGACGCACCTCATGTATGGACAGTTTTGGGAGGAGGTGGAGTCGAAAAAAGAACAAAGCAGGGTCAACTGCGCTGTTGGACCACCTCACGCTACTTTCGTCATCCTCCGGCAAGCCGCGTCTTCGCGGCGCAGACCGGGGGACCCAGCGGCGCCGTCAGGCGAAATCTATCCGCCGCACGATGCGGGAAGACCTGGTCCGCGACAGTTTCGCGCTCACGCGCGCCGCTGGGTCCCCCGGTTCCGCTGCGCGGCCCGGAGGATGACGAAAGGAGAGAGCGGCGTGCTGGATGACGAAAGAGGGCGTATGGCATAGGTTGTGCGGATGCCGACGCATCGGACGTTCATCGCGACCTACATCATGGCCAGCGGGCGCAACGGCACGCTCTATACCGGCATGACGGCGAACCTGGAGGCGCGGGTCTGGAAGCATCGCAACGGCGTGTTCGACGGCTTCTCAACCGCGCATGGATGCACGCGGTTGGTCTGGTTCGAGCGGCACGCCTGGGTGGTCGAGGCCATCGCGCGCGAGAAGCGGATCAAGAAGTGGCTGCGGGACTGGAAGCTGAAGCTAATCGAGGCGGAGAACCCGGAATGGCGGGATCTGGCCGAGGACTGGTTTCCGGTGAGCGATCCGAACTGGCGACCACCGGTGGAAGATTAGCTTTCGTCATCCTCCGGCGACCCTTGCGCAAGCGAGGGGAGACCGGGGGACCCAGCGGCGCGCGCTAGCGCGAACCTGTTGCGGACGCGGTGTTTGAGATCGTGCGGCGTTGAGATTTCGCCTGACGGCGCCGCTGGGTCCCCCGGTCTGCGCCGCGAAGCGCGGCTTGCCGGAGGATGACGAAACGATGGGTTAGCCGTCCTATTCCGATAAGGTCAGCCCAACGATTCCAACACCCTGCCGCCCGCCAGCGTCATCCTCCTGCCCACGGCTCCAAACCGTGCGATCCTGTCTCGGTTCGTCCGCAGGGGACGCATCGCACGGCCGGGGAGGGCCAATTCAGACGAATTAGACGAATTAGACGGTGTTTTTGTCCGCCGACCGTCTGATCTCGGTCAGTCCTGCGGGATCGGATTGGTGCGCGGGTCCGGGCCGTTGGTGACGACGCGGTCGCGCTCGCCCAGGTCCTTGATGATCTTGACGTCGGTGAAGCCGGCGGCCTCGAACAGCGCCTTGACCTGCGGGCCCTGATCAAAGCCGATCTCGACGGCGAAGACGCCCAGCGGCTTCAGGATGCGTTTCACCTCGGGCGCCAGATCACGATAGGCCTGCAAGCCGTCGGGGCCGCCGTCCAGCGCCAGGTGCGGGTCGTGGTCGCGGACCTCCGGGTCCAGGGTCGCGATATGGTCGGTCGGGATATAGGGCGGGTTGGACAGCACCAGGTCGAAGCTGGCGTCGCCGAAGCCCGCGGCCCATTCGGTGCGCAGGAAGGTCGCGCGCTCATTCAGGTCCAGGTTGGCGGCGTTCTCCTTGGCCACCGCCAGGGCCTCGGACGAGATGTCGGTGCCGACCCCGCGCGCGGCCGGCCGCTCGGCCAGAAGCGCCAAGAGGATCGCGCCCGAGCCGGTGCCCAGGTCGATGGCGTCGAAGGCCTCGTTCTTGCCGAAGGCCAGCATGGAGACGTCCATCAGGGTCTCGGTGTCGGGGCGGGGGCTGAGGACGTCGGGGGTGACGTTCAGCATGATCTTCCAGAAGCCCTTCTTGCCGACGATGCGCGAGACGGGCTCGCGCTTCAAGCGGCGCTCGACCATGGCCTCATAGGCGCTCAGCTGGTCGGCGGTGATGGGCCGATAGGGGTCGGTCAGGATGTCCATGCGGCTGGCGCCGGCGGCGGCCTCCAGCAGCAGGCGGGCGTCGATGGCGGGGCTGTCGATGCGGCCGGTCTTCAGCCGGGCCTGCGCCGCCTTCCAGGCGGTCAGCAGGGTGGGGGCGTCGGTGTCGGACTTGGGCGTGATGGGGTCGGTCATGGGCGTTGATTGGCCCGGCCCGGCGACGATTTCAAGCGCGACGGGAGGAACGCGAGGCCAGCTTGACCGTTCGCGTCGGGATGACTGCGCGCCGCCCCTCCCGCCTCGCCCCGCTTCGCAACCTGTTCGCCCGGGCGCCCATGCCGGCCGAGCGCGGCCGGGTGTGGAAGTTCCTGGGCGCCGCCGCCGGGGGTCTGGCCGCCGGCGCCGGCGCCGCCCACCTGCTCTACAGCCAGGGGCACAAGGTCGGTGTCGAGCTGCGCGCGCCTCGCCCCGAGCCCCTGCCGCCCAAGGTCCCCACGCCCGAGGACTATGAGGCCCAGGAGCCCGGTCGCGGCCGCATGGCCAAACGGCCCGAGCACATTCCGCACCGGGGCTGGTCCGACATCGTCTGGCGCACCGGCGGGTCCTATTTCGGCGACCGGGTCGGCTTCGTCGCCGGCGGCGTGACCTTCTTCACCCTGCTGTCGCTGTTCCCGCTCCTCGGGACGTTCGTGACGCTCTACGGCCTGTTCGCCGATCCGGCCGACGCCTGGGCCCGGCTTCAGTTCCTCTATGCGCTTCTGCCCTCCAGCATCGCCGAGTTCCTGGGCGGGGAGATGCAGCGGCTGGCGGCCAACTCCAACAGCCAGCTGACCTTCACCCTGATCTGGACTCTGGCCCTGTCGCTGTGGACCGCCAACGGGGCGGTGAAGGTGCTGTTCTACGGCCTGAACGTCGCCTACCACGAGGTCGAGAAGCGCAACATCGTGCGCTACAACCTGATCTGCATGGTCTTCACCGTCGGGGCCATCGTCGCCGTGATGCTGACCTCGGTCCTGGTCGTCGGGGTACCGGTTGTGGTGCGGCTGTTTGGGCTGGAGGAGGAGTGGGGCCTGATCGCGCCGCTGCGCTGGCCGCTGCTGCTGGCGGGCTATATCGCGGCCCTGACCGTCATCTATCGCTTCGGCCCCTGCCGTCAGCGCGCCCGCTGGCGCTGGGTCACGCCGGGCGCGATCTTCGCGGCGGTGCTCAGCCTGACGGTGTCCTTCCTGTTCAGCTGGTATCTGTCCAACTTCGTGCGGACCGACAGCTACGGCCCGCTTGCGGCCATGATGGGTTTCCTGCTGTGGACCTGGCTGTCGGTGCAGGTGATCCTGATGGGCGCCGAGCTGAACGCCGAGATCGAGCACCAGACCGCCGTGGACACCACGACCGGCAAGCCCCTGCCGATCGGCGAGCGGGGCGCCAAGGTCGCCGACAGCATCGGCGCCCGCCGCGGCAACCCCGCCGCTCTCGCCTTCACCCAGCGCCAGGCCGAGCGGGTGGCGGACCGCCTGCGCGGCCGCCAGAACCGCAAGGCCGCCGAGCGCGTCGCTACAGAATGAAGCGGCTCAGATCGACGTCCTTGGTCAGGGCGTCCATCTTCTCGCGCACCGCGTCGCCGTCGAAGGTCACGGTCTGGCCCGACAGATCCGAAGCCTTGAAGCTGGTCTCCTCCAGCACCCGCTCCATCACGGTCTGAAGCCGGCGCGCGCCGATGTTCTCGACCGCGCTGTTGGCCGCCACCGCCGCATCGGCCATCGCCTCGACCGCATCGTCGGTGAAGGTCAGGGTCACGTCCTCGGTCGCCAGCAGGGCCTGGTTCTGACGGATCAGATTGGCTTCCGGCTCGGTCAGGATGCGCCTGAAGTCGTCGCGCGTCAGGGCCTTCAGCTCGACCCGGATCGGCAGGCGTCCCTGAAGCTCGGGCAGCAGGTCCGAGGGCTTGGCGACGTGGAAGGCGCCCGAGGCGATGAACAGCACATGATCGGTCTTCACCGGCCCGTACTTAGTCGAGACCGTGGTGCCCTCGATCAGGGGCAGCAAGTCGCGCTGCACCCCCTCACGCGACACGTCGGCGCCGGATGCGCCTTGGCGAGCCGCCACCTTGTCGATCTCGTCCAGGAAGACGATGCCCTCGTTCTCGGCCAGTTTCAGCGCCTCCTGCGTCAGGCTGTCCTGATCCAGCAGCTTGTCGCCCTCTTCGGCGATCAGGGGCGTCGTCGCGTCGCGCACGGCCAGCTTGACGGTCTTGGTGCGCCCGCCGCCCATCTTGCCCAGCATTTCCGACAGGTTCAGCAGGCCGACATTGCCGCCGCCCGGAATGTCCAGGCCCTGGATCGGAGAAGCGGTGTCGGCCAGCGCGATCTCGATCTCCTTGTCGTCCAGCTCTCCGGCCCGCAGCTTCTTCCTGAAACTGTCCCGCGTCGCCGGCCCTGCGCCCGGTCCGACCAGGGCATCCAGGATCCGGTCCTCGGCGGCGGCCTCGGCCTTGGCCCGCACGTCGCCGCGCCGGCGCTCGCGCACCATGATCAGGGCGCTTTCGACCAGGTCGCGCACGATCTGATCCACGTCGCGGCCGACATAGCCGACCTCGGTGAATTTGGTCGCCTCGACCTTCAGGAAGGGCGAGCCGGCCAGCCGCGCCAGCCGACGCGCGATCTCTGTCTTGCCGACGCCGGTCGGGCCGATCATCAGGATGTTCTTGGGCGTCACCTCGTCGCGCAGGTCGGCCGGCACGCGCTTCCTGCGCCAGCGGTTCCTCAGGGCGACGGCGACGGCGCGCTTGGCGTCGTTCTGGCCGACGATATAGCGATCCAGTTCGGAGACGATCTCGCGGGGGGTCAGTTCGGTCATGCGACGCAGATAGGAGAGGCCGAACCGTTGCGGGAGAGGGGCGGGGCGTCGCAGCGCGCACAAAATCCTATCGTCATCGGCGAAAGGGCGTCATGCCGATCGTCAGGACCGCGTTAGCTGCACCAGAGCCCCTTGATGACACCCTTGCAAACGGATCGTCTAACCCTTCGATCCTTTCAGGCCGGCGACGCCGCAGACCTGCTCGCCTATCTTCATCATCCGCGCGCCGCCTGTTTCGCCGCGATGGCGCTTCAGGACATGGCGGCGGCCGAGGCGGAAGTTCTCAAGCGCGCAGCCGAGGGCGAATATATCGCCGTCCAGTCCAAGGCCGACGGCCATGTCATCGGTGATGTCTTCGCAATGTTCGAGGCGCCGGACACCTGGTCCATCGGCTGGAACTTCAACAGCGCCTATGGGGGCGCCGGCTATGCGTCCGAAGCGGCCCGCGCCCTGGTCGACCATCTGTTCAAGGACAAGGCGGCCCGTCGCCTGTACGCCTATGTCGAGGACGACAATCTGGCGTCACAGAGGCTCTGCGAACGGCTGGGCATGCGGCGAGAAGGACTGTTCCGCGAGTTCATCTCGTTCGTGAACGACGCCGCGGGCCAGCCGATCTACGTCAACACGTGTCAGTACGCCCTTCTGCGACACGAATGGCGAGCCTGACGGTCAGCAAAAAGGCGTCCCCCGGTCGGAGGACGCCTTCAGGCTTCAAGCGCCTGTCGACCAAATCAGGCGGCGTTGGCGGCCTTGTTCTTGGCCAGCTTGTCCTGGTGGGCCTGCATGCCCTTGGCGATCAGGTCGGCGGCCTCGCCGGCATCGCCCCAGCCCTCGACCTTGACCGACTTGCCCTTCTCCAGGTCCTTGTAGCGGGTGAAGAAGTGCTCGATCTGCTCGATCAGGATGGCCGGCAGCTGACGATAGCTGGCGATCTCGGTGTAGTAGGGGTTCAGCTTGTCGACCGGCACGGCCAGGATCTTTTCGTCGCCGCCGGCCTCGTCTGTCATCTTCAGCACGCCGATGGGGCGCGAGCGGATGACGCAGCCCGGAACGACCGGCGTCGGGTTCAGCACGATCACGTCGCAGGGGTCGCCGTCGTCCGACAGGGTGTGCGGCACGAAGCCGTAGTTGCCCGGATAGTACATGGCGGTGTGAAGGAAGCGGTCGACGAACAGGGCGCCCGAGGCCTTGTCCATCTCGTATTTCACCGGCAGGCCGCCCTGCGGGATTTCGATGATGACGTTGATGTCCCAGGGAGCGTTCGGGCCGACGGGAATGGCGTCGAGGTTCATGGCGGGTCTTTGCTGCGACTGCGAAACTTTGAAAGGCGAAGGGTGATAGGCTCCCCGGCCCGTCACGGCAAGGGCGACATGTGGCGAACACGGGCCTCGGCGGGCTTGCGTGGCGGCGCATCATCGCGGACATCTGGATCATGACCTGGACCGATTGGGCCGCGCTTGCGCTCTTCTTCATCTGCTGGCTGGGATACAGCCCGATCCTGTCGCTGATCAGCCGCAGGGGCGGTTCGTTGAACGAGGACATGGTGCATGTCCGCGCGGTTTGGATGCAGTCGATGGCTCACCGCGAAATCCGGCTGGTGGACAGTCAGTTGATGGGCCATTCGATCAACTCGGCGTCCTTCTTCGCCTCGACCAACCTGCTGTTGATCGCGGCGGTGGCGGGCATTCTGTTCGGCGGCGAAAGCGCGCTTCAGGGGTTCGCGGCCGTTGGGGCGGAAAACGTGCCGATGAAGATTCTGGAGGCGAAGCTGGCGCTGGTGCTGATCTGCCTGGCGCGCGGTTTTCTGGATTTCATCTGGGCGCTGCGCCAGATGAACTACACCCTGGCGTTGATCGGCGCGGCGCCGGAAATCCACACCAAGACCGACCGCATGGCCTTCAGCGAGGCGGCGGGACAGCTTCTGAACCCGGCGCTCAGTTCCTTCAGTCAGGGTGTGCGCGGCTATTATTTCGCCCTGGCGGCGGCGGCCTGGCTGTTCGGACCGCTATGGCTGGCCTTGGGCGTCGCCTCGTCGTTCGGCCTGTTGATCTATCGCCAGGAGGCGTCGCCTGCCGCCCGCGCCATCCGCAACGCACGGCGGCTGCTGGAACACTGATCAACGCTATTACGCAGTTGCGAAACGAACGCCGCGTCCCAGGCCGGTCTAAATGCCGTCATCATTAGCTTGGCGGGGCCATATTTCCGTAACAAGGCGTGACCGCAGCGGCTTGCATTGGCCTTGACCCATTGTGCATCGCAACCTAAGTTGACCTCTGACGCCTCCGGGCGTCTTGCCCTTCCTGGGCGTTTCCTCCCTATAGACTTGTAATGCCGCACCCTCGGGTGCGGCTTTTTTTTGATCTGATCAGCGATCAGTCAGGCCGACCACGCGTCCGCGCACAGGGCTGCGATCACGCGCGACAAGGCCTTTTGCGTCTTGGCGTAGGTCGCGTTGGGGGCCAGCGTCGTCTCGTCCAGATACAGTTTGCGGCTCATTTCGATCTGGATGGCCTCATAGCCCTCGTCCGGGCGGCCCCAGCGTTGGGTGGACCAACCGCCGGCGTAGGGGTGGTTCTGCGCCACGCGCCAGCCCAAGGCCTCGAACAACTCACGCAGCCGTCGGCTGAGCCGTGCGCTGCACGACGAGCCGTAACGGTCGCCCAGCACGACCTCGGCCCCGACGGCGCGCGCCGGCATCGAATGCCAGTCGATCAACACGGCTCGCCCGTGCCTCGCGCGCGTCGCCTGCATCCGTTCGCCCAAGGCTTGGTGATAGGGGGCGTGGACCCTGGCGATGCGGTGTCGAGCCTCCGCCAGCGTCAGCCGGCGCGCGTAAAGCGGCGTCCCGTCGCCGGCCAGCCGGGGAATCACGCCATAACCGGCGGCCGTCTTGGCCCCGACGGGCCCGTCCAGATCCGCCATCAGGGCTGGATCAAGCTCCGACGGATCACGGTTCAGATCGACATAGGCCCGACCGATCCGCCCTTCGATCAGCGCGGCTCCTCTGCGCGGTCCCTCTTCGATCAAGCGCCCGACCAGGGCGTCCTCGGCGCTTTTCAGGCTGGCGCGCGACAGGCCTGGCGCCGCGCCCATGTCGTCGGGATAAAGGTCGCCCGAGTGGGGCGAGGCGAAGATCAGCGCCGTCGCGGGCGCGTCCGCCGCCGGGGCGGTGATCGAAAAGCTGTCGCCGCCGTCGGTCATGCCCCCGCTTAGCGCGTTTCGCTGTGGAAGGAAGTCGGCTGACCGGCGAATTTCATCGGCGGTTTACCGTTGCGGCCCTAGGCTGGCCGTCTGTCTCAAGGGTGTTTCTCGAATGGCGCGTATTCTCCTGGCCGAAGACGACGGTTCATTGCGCGGATTTCTGACGCGCGCGCTGGAGCGGGCGGGCCACCAGGTCATCGACTGCGAGAACGGCGACGACGCCATCGACGCCCTGGAACACGGTCCCTACGACCTGCTTCTAACCGACATCGTCATGCCAGGCGCGGACGGGATCGAGGTCGCCCGCGTCGCCGCCGCCCGCCAACCCGGCCTGCGCATCATGTTCATCACCGGTTTCGCCGCCGTGGCCCTGACGGCCGCCCAGGCCACGCCGGACGCCAAGGTGTTGTCCAAGCCCGTCCACCTGCGCGATCTGGTCAATGAGGTCGAGCGGATGGTCGCCGCCTGAACCTTCCCTGCGGCTGGGCCGAGCGGCGTTTGGCGAGAAATCGCATTCTTGCCGCTAAATCGGCTTGATGCCGACCGGCCTCGCCGCTATACGACCGCTCTTCCCGCTCCGAAGACGTTTTTCGGAGCCCTACGGCGGATGCGTAGCTCAGCGGGAGAGCACCTCGTTGACATCGAGGGGGTCACAGGTTCAATCCCTGTCGCGTCCACCATTTCTCTTTCTTTTCAGATTAGTCGCCATCAGCCCTGGCTGGCGCTCGCGCGCTAGAGCAGCCATCCCTGGTCCGACGTCCGCACGACCGTGTCGGTCATCAGGCCGCGGCGGCGAAGCTCGGTCGCGGCGGTAAAAGCGATGTCGATGTCGCGTCCCGACGCCAGGATCTGAAGCCGGTCGGCATCCACCGCGCTCCACGCCTTGCCGCGTTCAGGGCCGGCGGGCACGCGGGGCAGCAGTCCCGGTTCGCGGCTCCAGGCCAGGAGCTGCTCGACGGTCGTCTGGTTCAGCATGTCGCGCAGATGGTGGGCGGTGACATAGGCGTCGGGCAGGGCGCGATGCGCCGGAAGGCCCAGTTCATGCACCAATCCCTCGGGCCGGCGCAGATAGCGCAGCATCTGGTTGGAGAAGCGCGGCAGGTCGGGCCACAGCCGCAGGGCGCATTTCCAGGTGCAGATCCACTTTGCGCCGCCTGACAGGGCAGGGGTGCAATACCGCTGCTCGAAGCTGGCGCGGTGAGCCGCCAGGGCGATCACGCCCGCCTCGGGACGAAGGATGGGCGGGGCGACGGCCTTCCAATAGCCGGCGTCCTGAACCCACTCGTCCAGAATGTGATGGATCGCCATGGTGTCGGGCGAAATCGGCCGACCGGGATTTACGAAACGGGCGCCGCGCGTCGCATCCAGACGCCATGGGCCGGCCCCGTCACGCACAACGTCCTGCCAGCCGATCTCGCAGACGTCCTGAGGGCCGGATCCGGCCGTCTCCAGGTCGAGGACGCGGATGCGTTGGGGGGATGGCGTGAAGTCGGTCAGGGCGTCCTCGGCGTGGAGTTCACACCTGATAACGCCTGGGGCGCCGGATTCGGTCCGGCGTCTGGAAAGACCGCCGACGGCGGGGCGTCAGTTCGGCAGGCGGATCGATCCGTGCGGCATGACGGTCATCACGGCCCAGAGGCCGACCAGCACCACGGGCGAGGCGATCAGCGCCCGCCGACAGCGATGCGCCAGATAGAGAGCCTCGCCAATCACGATCGACACCAGCATTCGCGTTTCCCCCGAAACGATAAGCGACACTTCTATGACGTTGCCGACAGACGTGTCCCTCAATGAGACGAAATCCATTTTGTCGTAGCCGCTCCGCAGGCCGCGCGGTCGCTGGACGTGCGGCAAGGAATGCGCAATCTCGCAGGCATGGGATCTGTCGCGCGCCTGTTCCGTCTACATTTGTCGCTATGGCTCGGGCTGCTGGTGCTGGCGGTAGTCGTGGCGCTGGCGCCGGCCAGCGTCGGCTGGCCGATGCGACTGGCGGCCGGCTGGGACGCAGGCGTCGCCACCTTTCTCGTCGCGACCTTCGCGCGGATCTTTCGCGCCCGTTCGCAGGAGGCGATGCGGCGGCGCGCGGCGGAACTGGATCAGGCGGGCGTTCTGGTTCTGCCGCTCAGCATGGCGGCGGCCGTGGCCAGCGTGGTGGTCCTGGTCCTCGCCATGGTGGCCAGCGACGGCAAGCCGACCGTCGGGCAGGCGGTCTTTTCAGTGTGCACCGTCGGCCTGTCGTGGCTGTACGTGCACATCATCTTCGCCCTGCATTACGCCCACGGCTTCTACGCGCCGCGTGACGACGGCAAGGGCGATCAGGGCGGGCTGATCTTTCCGGGCGAGGAGGACGCGGACTACTGGGACTTTCTGCACTTCGCCCTGATTATCGGCGTGGCGAACCAGACGGCCGACGTGCAGATAGCCAGGCGCGAGCTGCGTGGCCTGGCGACGTTTCACAGCCTGATCGCCTGGTTCTTCAACGCCGTCATCCTGGCGCTGACGGTCAATCTGGCCGCCACGCTGCTTTAGGCACGCGCAGACGTTCGGTCAGAGATCGACGGGGCGACCGGACTCCTCTTCCTCAAGGGTCACGGCGACGTCGGCGTTGGCCGACAGGCGCACCTTGTCTCCCTCGACGCCGGCGACGAAGCCGTTCTCGATATAGTGGTGGTGATCGGCGTGGGCGCCGGTGTTCTCGCGCCGTGTCAGCTTGATCCGGTCGCTTTCGACCCGGTCCACGACGCCGACGTGAACACCGTCGGCTCCGATGACTTCCATGCCTTCCTTGATCTCGCTCATCGCCGTTCTTTCCTCGCTGAACATCGTGTCGATAGCGGAGCGCCGCCGACCGGCATTTCGTTCCCGAGGCGACGCGACGGCGAGCGTGCTTGTTCGCGGTCCCGCCGACTGGCAAGGCTTTGGGTCAGTGTTCAGCACAAGCCGGCTGAGGAGCGCGAGCGACAGGGATGCCGTTGACTTGATCGAACAGTATGGATGGTCCGAGGTCTGGGCGACGGCGTTTGCGCCGCATGCCCATGCCGGTCACACGCCGGGCCGCGTCATCCTCCAGCATCGCAACGGCTATCTGGTCGTCACGGATGCGGGCGAGCTTCAGGCCAAGGCTTCGGGCCGACTGCGACACGAAGCCCAGGAGACTGGGCCCCCTGCAGTGGGCGACTGGGTGGCGCTGTCGCCGAACCCTCAGGACGGCGCCGCCACCATCCATGCCGTCCTGCCTCGCCGCACCGCCTTCGTGCGGCGGGCGGCGGACAGCGCGCGTCGAACCCAGATCCTGGCGGCCAATATCGACGTGGCCTTCGTCGTCACCTCGATGAATGCGGATCTGAATCCGCGTCGAATTCAGCGTTTCCTGGCTGCCGCGATGGACAGCGGAGCGCGGCCTGTTCTCGTTCTGACGAAGTTGGATCTCAGCGCCGACCCTCAAGCCGAGGCCGCTCAGGTGGCGGCGCTGGAGGCGCAGACACTGGTCCTGACCGTCTCGGCGCGCGAAGGCGTCGGCCTGGAGGCGCTGCGTCTTCAGGTGAAGCCGGGCCAGACCTGTGTCCTCATCGGCTCGTCGGGTGTCGGCAAGTCCACCCTGGTCAACGCCTTCCTGAACGAGGATCGGATGGCGACCCAGGCGGTCCGCGCATCAGACGACCAGGGACGGCATACCACCAGCCACCGCCAGCTGCTCCCGCTGCCCGGCGGCGGTCTCATCATCGACACCCCCGGCATCCGCGAAGTGGGCCTGATCGACGCCGAAGAGGGTGTGGAAGCGGTCTTCGACGACATCGAACAGCTCATGCAGAACTGCCGCTTCACCAACTGCGGCCATGTGAGTGAGCCGGGATGCGTTGTCCAGACGGCGCTCGCGGACGGCGCGCTGGAGGGATCACGCTGGGCGCATTTCCAGAAGCTGAAGTCGGAACTGGCGGCGGCGGGGGACAAGGCGGAACGGATCGCCAAGGCTGCGGAACGTCGGCGGCTGGGCGGCCTGCAGAAGGTCTATCGCGCGACGAAGCGCAACGATCGTGGCGGGGCCGATCGATAGCGTCGATGGCGCAACCGATTTTCGACGTGTTGCGGGGCCAAACGGGCTAGGTGAAGTCCTTAGACTCAAGAAAGATCACCATGTCCGCATTCACCATCGTCACCACCAGCGCCGTTCAGGGCAGCGAGGCCGCAGAGGTCAATACGCTGACGGACGACTTTTCCGACGCCAGCGAGGCGGTGGGCTACGCACGGCGCATGGCCGACGAAATGATCGACATGGCCGATCAGCTGCTGCTGGATTTCGATTACAGCAATGTCGGCGTCTATGAGGGCGATCTGCTGGACGAAGACGTCACCCCGGATCACCCCGCACTGATCGGCGTCTGGGTGCTGGATGAAGAAGGCTCGGCCTTCGTGCCGGCCGAAGAGTTCCGCCCGGGATCGACCGAAGTCGAGAACTGATCGGCGACTATCGCGGCGGGAGGTTCGGATCGAGCCGCCTGCCGCGTCGGTCATCGGACGAGAGACGGGCACCTAGTCGCGCGCCGACTGGCGACTTCTGCGGATCGAAAATGTGGGGGAGGATGGCCGTCCCTCCGAACACCTTGCGGTGCTCGGAGGTGACGATGGTGGAGCTTAGCGGAGTCGAACCGCTGACCTCTTGCATGCCATGCAAGCGCTCTACCAACTGAGCTAAAGCCCCGGACCTGTCGGTCTGGATCGCCCGGTTCATCTTGCGATGGCCCCCGGCGAGGCGGCGGAAACTAGGTCAGGCCTTTTCTGTGATCAAGCCCGTTTCGAGATTTATTTTCACCGCGTTCCCGGGGGTGAAAATACGCAGGTTTTTCAAATCGAAAGGTGTGAAAGGCCTGCTGTCCCGCCGCGTCTCCCTAACGGGAAATGCGGCGGGTGCAACAAGAATCTGAGCCAGATCGCAAGAAGCCCACAGCAAGTCGGGCTTCAAGTCGCGCGATGCGCGATAGGCCCAGGAATTTAGTCGTCGTCGCGCGACGGCTTGGCGATCTCGTCGTCGATCGAGTCGTCGTCTTCGTCCTCGATGAACGGCACGGAGTCGTCATCGTCGTCGGCCAGCAGATCGTCGTCGCCGTCGGTCGAGCCCATGCCGGCTTCTTCCGAGGCGTCGGCCGGGGAGTCTTCGTCCTCGTCGTCCGGCGTCAGGATCGGCTCGTGGCCTTCCTCGTCGATTTCCGGCGTCTTGACGTCGTCTTCCTCGTCCTCGTCGCCGTCGACCTTCTTGTCCTTGACCTGATCGTCCGTGTCCTCATCGTCGGACGGATAGCCGGGACGGGCGCGGCGGCTGCGCAGCTTCATCGCCTCTTCGGGATCGAAGTCGGTTCCGCATTTGGGGCAGTGTGCGGGGCGACGGTTCAGGTCGTAAAACTTCGCCTGGCAGTTGGGGCAGACCTGTTTGGCGCCCAGTTCGGGATTGGCCACGTTTGGATGCTTTCAACGGGTTGAATTCGGGGCGGTCCCTTGCCACCCCTTTGACCCGCTGTCAAAAGCTGTCTTTCGCGCCGCCCGCGCGGCCCTTCACACAATACAGCCTGAAGCGGGTGATCATGCCGTCCCAACTGACTTCGCGCCGCGCATCCGCCCTGACTGGAAAGGTTCGCGCGCCGGGCGACAAGTCGATGTCGCACCGGTCTATGATCCTGGGCGGCATGGCGTCGGGCGTGACCGAGGTCGAGGGTCTTCTGGAAGGCGACGACGTCCTGGCCACCGCCCGAGCGGTCGAAGCCTTCGGCGCCAAGGTCGAGCGGACCGGCGACGGCAGATGGCGGATCGAGGGGGAGGGCGGCTTTACGACCCCGGCGTCGGTGATCGACTGCGGCAACGCCGGAACCGGGGTGCGCCTGCTGATGGGGGCGGCGGCCGGCTATCCATTGACGGCGACCTTCGACGGCGACGGTTCGCTTAGGAAGCGTCCGATGAAGCGGGTCACGGGACCGCTGGCCGAGATGGGCGCGGCGTTCGACTGGCAGGCGACCGAGGATCGGCTCCCGGTGGCCCTGACCGGCGGCGCGCTGAAGGCGATCGACTATGTGCAGACGGTGGCCTCGGCCCAGGTGAAGTCGGCCATCCTGCTGGCGGGTCTGAACGCCGAGGGCGTCACCTCCGTGGTCGAGCCGGAAAAGAGCCGCGACCATACCGAGCGGATGCTGCGCGCCTTCGGCGCCGAGGTGGGCGTCGAGGAGAGGGGCGAGGGCTGGAAGGTGACGCTGAAGGGCGGGCAGGCCCTGACCGGGACCGTCGTCGCCGTGCCGGGCGATCCGTCCTCGGCGGCGTTTCCCCTGGGGGCCGGTCTGATCGTGCCGGGGTCGGAGGTCACGGTCGAGGGCGTGATGCTGAACCCGCTTCGCACCGGCCTGTTCGACACCTGGATCGAGATGGGCGCCGACCTGACCATCACCAACCGGCGTGAGGCCGGCGGCGAAGAGGTCGGTGACATCACCGCCCGTCACTCGTCCCTGAAGGGCGTGGTCGTGCCTGAGGATCGCGCCGCCTCGATGATCGACGAATATCCGATCCTGGCGGCGACGGCGGCCTTTGCGGATGGCGTCACCGTCATGCGCGGCGTGGGCGAGATGCGGGTCAAGGAAAGCGACCGGATTTCGCTGATGGTCGAGGGGCTGCGCGCCTGCGGTATTCAGGTCGAGGAGGAGCCGGAAGGCTTCATCGTCACCGGCGCCGGCCAGGGCGGGGCGGTGCGTGGAGGCGGCCTGGTCCACACCGCCCACGACCACCGCATCGCCATGAGCCATCTGGTCCTAGGCCTGGCCGCCGAACAGCCGGTCTCTGTCGACGAGCCTGGCATGATCGCCACCAGCTTCCCCGGCTTCGTCGAGATGATGAACGGCCTGGGCGGGCGTATCGCGTGAAGCCCGTGCGCGACGTCGTCGGTCGAGGCATCGCGGTCCTTGGTCTTCTGACCTGTCTGGGCGGAGCCGGCTGGACGGCTTGGATCGTCTGGCAAGGGGTGACGACAGGCCGGGTCTCGGGCAAGCATGGCGCCGTGCATCTTAGGGCCGAGGGCGACGCCTTCTTCTATTCGACCGTGGCGCTGAGCGGCGTCGCCTGTTTGGTTTGGCTGGGTTTGGCGGCCTTCGCGGTCGTGGTTCTGGCGCGTTGGAAGGCATGGTCGTGAACCGGCCGGGGCCGTCGGGCTGGATCAAGCCGATCCTGACGCTGGCGATCGCGATCCTGATCGGCTGGTTCTGCGTGATCGGAGCCCGAGAAATCGTCCAAAGCCTGGATGCCGGGGTGCTGAACAACCGAAAGGGGCCGGACGTTCTGTTGGCGGACCGACCCCTGCTGTATTGGAGTGTGGTCGGCTTCTATGTGGCGTCGGTTGCGGCCGGGGCGGGCCTGGCGGTCCTGCTGGCCGGCCTTGCAATTCGTGATTTGGTCGGACGCCGAGACTGAGGCCTGCGGCTGGATTGGTCGGGCGATCCTCGCTATCAGGTTCGGCCTCCCGTGCGTTTGGGATCGAGATTGAAATGCGCCACGCGCTGCGGAGACCTGCTTGACCCTGATCATCGCCGTCGACGGACCGGCCGCCTCTGGCAAGGGGACCATTGCCGCGCGTCTGGCCCAGACCTATGGCTTGCCGCATCTGGATACGGGGCTGCTGTATCGAGCCGTGGGTGCAAAGGTGCTGGCGGACGGCGGATCGCTGGATGACGAGGCGGCGGCGACGCAGGCGGCGCGGGGGCTGGACGCGGCGGGCCTGTCGGACGATCCGCGCCTGACGACGGGCGAGGCGGGCGAGGCGGCCAGCCGGGTCGCCAGCTTCGCCGGCGTGCGGGCGGCTCTACTAGAATTGCAGCAGGCGTTCGCGGCCCAGGCGGGCGGCGCGGTTCTCGACGGACGCGACATCGGCACGGTGATTGCGCCGAACGCTCAGGCCAAACTGTTCGTCACCGCGACGCCCGAAGTGCGGGCCACGCGCCGCTGGAAGCAGCTGACGGCGCGCGGATCGGACATCGCCTTTGACGCCATGCTGGCCGACATCCAGCGCCGCGACGAGCGCGACGCCGGGCGCGGGGCGGCCCCGATGGTCCAGGCCAATGACGCGGTCTTGCTGGACACGACCGATCTGGGTATAGAAGCCGCCTTCGATGCGGCCCGCCGTATCGTCGAGGCGGCGCGCGCGAAACACGGTCTCTGACCCATCTCGCAAATCCAACGCTCCCACCCTCGGCCTCCGCGGGCGTTTTGATCGTTCTGAACGGCCTCGCATCCCGACGACCTGATTCCATCTTTTCCCATCGCCCCGCGCGCCGCCTTTCGCTGCGTCAGGGGTCCACCTCGCGCGGGATCGTCCTTCGGTCACGCGCCACAGCCCCACTGGAAACACCAGAGCTTCATGTCTGATACTCTCAACCCCACGCGCGACGACTTCTCGGCGCTGCTCGACGAACAACTGTCGGGTCGCGACTTCGGCGAAGGCCAGGTCGTGCACGGCCGCGTCGTCGGCATCGAAAAAGACATCGTCATCATCGACGTTGGTCTGAAGACCGAAGGCCGCATCGCCATGCGCGAATTCGGCCAAGGCGACGACGGCGCCCTGCCCAAGGTCGGCGACAACGTCGAGGTTTACCTGGAGCGCGTCGAGAACGCCCTGGGCGAAGCCGTCATCAGCCGCGACAAGGCTCGTCGCGAAGAAGCCTGGACCCGTCTGGAAGTCGTGTTCGCCGAAGGCCAGCCGGTCAACGGCGCCATCGTCGGTCGCGTCAAGGGCGGCTTCACCGTCGACCTGGGCGGCGCCTCGGCCTTCCTGCCCGGTTCGCAAGTCGACATCCGTCCGGTCCGCGACGTCGGCCCGCTGATGGGCAAGGAACAGCCCTTCGCCATCCTGAAGATGGACCGTCCGCGCGGCAACATCGTCGTGTCGCGTCGCGCCATCCTGGAAGAAGCCCGCGCCGAACAGCGCACGGAACTGGTCGGCCAGCTGGCCGAGGGTGAAGTCCGCGAAGGCGTCGTCAAGAACATCACTGACTACGGCGCGTTCGTCGACCTGGGCGGCATCGACGGCCTGCTGCACGTCACCGACATGTCGTGGAAGCGCGTTTCGCACCCGAGCCAGGTTCTGGCCGTCGGCGACACCGTCAAGGTCCAGATCGTCAAGATCAACCCGGACACCCAACGTATCTCGCTGGGCATGAAGCAACTGCAGTCGGACCCCTGGGACGGCGTGGAAGCCAAGTATCCGGTCGGCGCCAAGTACACGGGCCGCATCACCAACATCACCGACTACGGCGCCTTCGTGGAGCTGGAAGCCGGTGTCGAGGGCCTGGTGCACGTCTCGGAAATGTCCTGGACCAAGAAGAACGTCCACCCCGGCAAGATCGTCTCGACTTCGCAGGAAGTCGACGTCGTGGTTCTGGATGTCGACGCCTCCAAGCGCCGCATCTCGCTGGGCCTGAAGCAGGCTCAGGACAATCCGTGGGACGCCTTCGTCGCCAACAACCCGATCGGTTCGACCGTCGAGGGCGAAGTCAAGAACGCCACCGAGTTCGGCCTGTTCATCGGCCTGGACAACGACATCGACGGCATGGTGCACCTGTCCGACCTCGACTGGTCGGTGTCGGGTGAAGAAGCCATCCAACGCTACCGCAAGGGCGAGATGGTCAAGGCCAAGGTCCTGGACGTCGACGTCGAGAAGGAACGTGTCTCGCTGGGCATCAAGCAGCTGGGTGGCGATCCGATCGGCGAGGGCGACACCTATCGTCGCGGTCAGCAGATCACCGTCACCGTGACGGCGATCGAGTCGGGCGGCATCGAGGTCAAGTTCGGTGAAGACGACGCGCCGGTCACGGCCTTCGTTCGCAAGTCGGACCTGTCGCGCGATCGCAACGAGCAACGTCCGGAACGCTTCGCCGTCGGCGACCGCGTCGACGCCATGATCACCGCCGTGGACAAGGCCTCGCGCCGCGTCTCGGTGTCGATCAAGGCGCTGGAAATGAAGGACGAGCAGGAAGCCATCGAACAGTTCGGATCGTCCGATTCGGGCGCTTCGCTGGGCGACATCCTAGGCGCCGCACTGAAGAACGCCGGCACCAAGGAGTAAGGCTCAAGCCGAAGGGCGCACCGCGTCCTTCGGTCGCCTCGCTCATTCAGCAGAGCCCGCGCGCTCTGCGATAGGGGCAATCTCGCTCAAGCAGCAGAGCGCCGCGCGCTCTGCGATAGCGACAAAGACTGAGGGGGCGGCGGGAGCGATCTCGCCGCCCTTTTCTCTGTTTGAAACATCGCTGTGTTCGGCTCCGGACATTTTTCTTGCGAATGACGCGCATCTTTGTCGGATAAGGGCTTTTTCGAGAGCCGGTCGGGGGTTAGGGTGTCGCTCTGGATCGACGGCGGGCGAAACGGCCTGTCCAAACGAGCTGGCAGGGGCGCAGATGATCAAGTCCGAACTGATCGAGAAACTTGCAGCGGAAAACACCCACCTGACCCACGCCGAGGTGGAACGGCTGGTCAACGCGATCCTCAACACCATGACGTCGGCCCTGGCCGACGGCGGCCGGGTCGAGTTGCGCGGTTTCGGCGCCCTGTCGGTGCGATCGCGCCCGGCGCGCGCGGGTCGCAATCCGCGCACCGGCGAGACCGTCGACGTGCCCGCCAAGGCCGTCCCCTTCTTCAAGAGCGGCAAAGAGCTGCGCGAGCGGCTGAACGCCTCGGGCGACGCCTGATCGTCATTTAAGGATACCCTATGGGCCTGCTTTCGGAATTTCGCGAGTTCGCGGTCAAGGGCAATGTCGTGGACCTGGCGGTCGGCGTGATCATCGGCGCCGCCTTCAACGGCATCGTCAAAAGCCTGGTCGATCAGGTGGTGATGCCGCCCATCGGCCTGATCACCGGCGGCATCGATTTCTCGGAATTGGAATGGGTGCTGAGGGCTGAGAACCCGGCGACCGAGGCCGTCGAGAAGGTGGCGATCCAATACGGCGCCTTCCTGAACACCGTGATCCAGTTTCTGATCGTCGCCTGGGTCGTCTTCCTTGTGGTCAAGGGCATCAACGCCCTGCGTCGTCAGGAAGCCGCCAAGCCCGATCCGGCGCCCGCCGCGCCGACGGCGACCGAAGCGCTGCTGGCTGAAATCCGCGACGAGCTGAAGGCCCGCCCCAACGCCTGATCAGGCCTTGGACACGCGCCCGCCCAAGGTCGGGCGCGTGATCGCGGCGGCAGCCCATGCCTTGGGCATCGGCGGCGTGCGTGAACAGATGCCGTAGTCGCCGTCGAACGGTGTCGGCGTCCAGGCGGCCGCCAGCGCAGGATCATCGATGATGGCGTGGCAATGTCCCCAGCCGCCTTCGCGCCGCGCCGACTTCGCCAGATCGTCCAAGTGCGCCAGCAGGCGCGACGTCACCACCTGCAGCCGCACCTTGGCGGCCCCCAGCGCACGGGCGTTGTCGATCAACGCCTGGGTCAGAAGCCCAATCGCCTCGGGCGCCGTGTCCAGCGCGATCAGATCGACAATATCCAGATAGGGCGGCTCTATCAGGCTGGTCTTGGTCATCTGCGCCATCGCCATCCCGACGATGCGGCCGTCCCTGACGCAAGCCAGCATGACTGGCGGCAGGGTCAGGTCGGGGTCCGCCAGCCGCCAGCGCAGGATTTCCGGACTGCGGTCCGCCAGCAGACGCTCCTCCTGCGACAGCCGGCGCCAGAAGTCCGCATAGGGCGAGGCGTCCGACAAATCGCGCAGCATCGTCACCCCAGCAGGCAGCACCAGCGGCGTCTGGCGAAACACGCGCCCGTTCATCAGCCGCTCGCCCAGATGCGCGGCGGTCTCGGCGGAGGTGCGGCCCAGCAATAGGCGCAGGCCTCGGCCCTGCGCGCAGGCCAGACGGTCGGTGATCCATGACAGCTTCAACCCATGAGTTTCGGCCGGCCAGGGCTTCATGTCGAACAGGCCGTACAGCGGCGCCGAGCGCGCATTGGCGTTGAAGGTGTAGCGGGCGAACAGGCCTGGCTGTTTCAAAAAGTTGCGGATCAGCGGGCGGCTGGCGCCCTTCTGGTTGGGCGGCACGATGATCGAAAAGCCGGTGGCGCCGAAGTGGTCCTGGGCGCCGTATCGAAACCGCTGGATGAAGTTGCCCAGCATGGCGACGGCATTGTCGTCCTCGTCGACCACGACCCATCCGGCGGGCGCGCCCAGCGCCAACCGCGCCGGATTGGCCTCGAGCCAGCGCCATCCGGCCGGCGACCGCTCGGGCCAGCCGACCTGACGATGCAGCCGGTTCAGCGCTTCATAGTCGAGAGCGGCGATCGGTCTGACAGACATCTGGCGCGCCTTCCCATTATGAAACCGTGGGCGTTTCTGACGAACGACCTAGCAGGATGTGCGCCACCAGACATCACTCAGGGTTGTCTTTCGCTTCCTTCGCGCGTCGCCTGGCCACCCCCGCGACAGCCTTAACACTTGTTCGAATTCGCCCGCTGTGCTGGGTATGCGCCTTTCGCGCGCCCGAGAAGCGGCGCGGCAGTTGGGAGTGAGCCGTTGACAGCGACGGATGGGGGGGCGCTCGCGCCTCGCAAGACTTTCTTGGGACACCCTCGGGGGCTGGTGATCCTGTTCTTCACGGAAATGTGGGAGCGGTTTTCCTACTACGGCATGCGCGCCCTGCTGGTCCTGTATCTGACGCAGCACTTCCTGTTTGGACCGGCCGAGGCTCAGGGCATCTACGCCGCCTACGCCGCCCTCGTTTATCTGATGCCGGTCCTCGGCGGCCTGATTGCAGACCGCTATCTCGGATCGCGCAAGGCCGTCATCATCGGTGCAGTCCTCTTGGTGCTCGGCCACTTCACCATGGCCTTCGAGGGCACGGGGGGACGCGAACGCCTTACCATCGGCGACACGACCTATGAGCTGCAGGTCGAAGGCCGCGACCAAAACCGTCGTATCTTCGCCGTGAACGGGGATGAACGGGTTCAGGTCGCCATATCGCCCGAAGGCGTATCCGCCGTCGGCGCCGAACCCTCCGCCGCGAATGCCGCCGATGTCGCGGCAGTCGCCACGGGGGCGGCGATCGGCGCCCAGCCGACCGGCGCGCTCGATCCGGCGACGGCCGCCGCGCCCCAAGCCGCCGCCAGATCGGGCTTCCCGGCCTTCACCGCAACCGGCGCCTATAAGCTGGAGACCACGCGCGATCTGGCGCTCGGCGAGCCGGTGCTATTTCTGGCCCTGGCCCTGATTATCGTGGGCGTCGGCTTCCTGAAGGCTAACATCTCCACCGTCGTCGGCGCACTATATGAAGAGAACGACCCGCGGCGTGACGGGGGCTTCACCATCTTCTACGTGGGGATCAACCTCGGTTCGTTCTTGGCGACCATCGCCTGCTCCTATCTCGGCATCAAATACGGCTGGGCCTACGGTTTCGGTCTTGCCGGAATCGGAATGCTGCTCGGCCTCTTGACCTTCGTCCTGGGCCAGTCCTGGCTCGAAGGGCGCGGCGCGCCGCCGGTTCCGGTTCAGGGCCGTTCGATCCTGGGCGTGCCGCTGGTGCCCTTCTTCTGGATCGCGGGGATTGTCGCCGTCATTCCGACGTGGTTGCTCATGCAGCGGCATGAGATCATCGAGACGGCACTGCCTTGGATCGCGGGCGTGATCTTCGCCGCAGTGGTGGGCTTCACCGTCTTCCGGCTGAAGGGCGCCGAGCGATCGCGCATGCTGGTCGCCCAGGTGCTGATCTTCTTCTCCGTGCTGTTCTGGGCCCTGTTCGAACAAGCAGGGTCGTCCCTGACCCTGTTCGCCGATCAGTCGACCCAAATGCCGTCGTGGTTCAACGCCGCCATGACCCAGACCTTCAACCCCGGCATCATCGTTCTGGGCGGGCCGATCATCGCCGCCCTGTGGGTTTGGTTGGGCAAACGCAAGCTGGAGCCGTCGACCCCGGTCAAGTTCTCCTTCGGCCTTGTCTTCGTGGGCCTGGGCTTCTTGGTGCTGACCTGGGCAGCGGCGACGCAGGCCAACGACGCTTTCCGGGTGCCGTTGATCTTCCTGTTCCTGACCTACTTCTTCCACACGATCGGCGAGCTGTGCCTGTCGCCGGTCGGCCTTTCGATGATCACCAAACTGTCGGTGGCGCGCGTGGTCGGCATGATGATGGGGGTCTGGTTCCTGTCCAGCTCGGTCGCCCACATCGTCGCCGGCATTATCGCCAAGGCAACGGCGACGGACACGGTCGCCGGGGTCGTCACCAGCCCCGAACTGGCGCTTCAGACCTACGGCTCGATCTTTGGCACCATCGGCTGGACTGGCGTCGGCGTCGGCGTGTTCCTGCTGCTGATCTCGCCCCTGCTCAAGAAGGGCATGGCCGGAATCCACTGATCTACGCCTGACCAAGGAAAAGCCCCGGCGGAGCGATCCGCCGGGGCTTTTTGCTGAGTTGAACTTGGCCTCAGAAGGTCTTGCGGACCCGCAGGGAGACGAAGGTGCGCGGGTCGATGGAGCGGTCTTCGACGAAGGCCACCGTGCGCGGATTGCGTGTGGCGTAAACCGTACGGCGCATGGTGAAGTCGTCCCACAGGTTCAGTTGGGCGCGCAGCGACAGGGTCGGGCTGGGCTTGTATTCGACGAAGGCCTCCAGATAGTCCGCGCCGCGCCAGGCGAAGGTCTGGTCCGGATCGTAAGTCGCCTGGCCCAGACGCGGCAGCCAGTTGATCCCCCACTGGGTTTTCCACGAGGTGATGTCCTGCTGGAAGCCGACATTGGCCTGACTGGGGCGCACGCCGGAGATGCGACGGTCCTCGCCCGTCGTGGGGTCGGTGACGCTGGTTTTGTTCCAGTCGTTCTTGAAGGTGAAGCGGGCGCCCGAAATCCCGACCTTGTCCAGCGGCACCACCACGTTCAGCGACAGCTGATCCAGCGTCCCGTCGCCGATGTTGCCGGTCGCCGACAGGCCGCCGGGCAGGGGCAGGCGGTCGATCACGTCGATGATGCGGTCGTGGCGATAGCCGATCGAAACCACGCCCTCGCCCCAGAAGCGACGCTCGTAGGAAAGTTCGGAAATCCAGCGCTGTTCCGGCTCCAGATCCACGTTGCCGCCGAACACCGTGCCGTCGTCCAGCTCGGCCGAGGCGGCGAAGTCGCCGAAGTCCAGCTGACCCAGTTCGCGCTCGAAGCGGAAACGCAGCTGGTTGTTCTCCATCGGCGTCCAGGTCGCCAGCAGGCGCGGCTTGGCGAAGAAGAACCTCTTTTCCTGGTCCGCATCGCCCGACTGGCTGATGGTGGAGGCTTCCAGGCGCACCCCGCCTTCCAGCGTCAGTTTCGGATTGATCCGCCAGGTGGCCTTGCTGAAGGCCTCGCCCCGCGTTTCCTCGACCTTGACCGAGGCGCTGGGCAGGGGAACGTCGACGCCGCCGACGGTGAAGGCCTGGCTCACGTCCAGCATGTTGTAGGCGATCTCGGCGCCCGCCTCGATCGTCAGGGCAGGCGAGCGTTCGTGACGCACCAGGGCGCGCAGGATGGATTCCGACGAGTCGCCGTTGGACTTGAACTGCTGCTCTGGCGCCGCCGTCCCGTTCAGGGTCTCATTGCTGCCCGAGACGCTGTCAAAGCTAGAGAACTCGTGGATCAGACGCGTCTCCAGGGTCCAGCGCGGGTTCAGGGTACGGGTCCAGGTCAGGCCCAGCTCACCGGAATTTCCGTCTTCAGCATAGTCGCTGCGGCGCAGGGAGGTGGGCGACGAAAGCTCGGTCCAGTTCTCATAGTCGTTCAAACCATAGCGCGCGGTGCCCTCCAGCTTCCCGCCGAACAACGGGCCGGTGTAGTTGCCGCGAATGCTCTGACCGCCGCCCCAGCCGTCGTTCTCGTAACGCTCGTCGCGGATGACATCGCCGGCGGCGTTGCGACGGATCGACCGGCCGACGCCGTTGGAATCGCTGGATCCCATGCCGTCCGACAGGGTCACGCCCCAGCTGCGGTCGCCCTTCTTCTGTGTGAACTGATAGGAGCCGCCATAGATGTCATGGCCGCCTTCGAACAGCATGGCGTTCCAGGTCAGGATCGACTGGCGGCTGTCGGTCGTCTTCAGAATGACGTTCACGACGACGGAATAGCCCTGCATGTCGATGCCCGGCGCGCCGCCCCGGATCAGTTCGATGCGCTCGACCTGATTGGCCAGGGTCCGGCCTAGGACGTTCGACCCGGAGTCGTTCTTGGACGCCGGGCGGTTGTTGTTGATCAGCACATTGCCGACCGCCCCTTCAAATCCACGCGCGCCCGATCCGTTGTCGATGGAGAAGCCGGGGACGCGGTTGACCATGTCCAGCGCCGTATTGGGGCGCTGGGCGGCGAAGAAGTCCGGCGTGAAGACCAGCACGCCGCGCTGGCTGGCGTCGGCCAGGGGCGCCTGGTTGGTCGGTCCGGTCGGCACGGGGGCTTCGGCGACTTGGGGCTTGTTGGAGGCGTCGGTAGCGAATGCGGCGCCGGCGGTGAAAAGCAGGGCGGTGCTGGCCAGCAGCAGGGTCTTTGTCATTGGTCTTCCCCTCGGGTGTTGGCGAGAGGTGTGCCGATCAGGCGCGTTCATCTCCAGTTACAAGGCCGCAAGGTGGATTAAATCGACGACATCATTACAGCGATTTCATTACGCCAGTGACAGTAATGAAGTTTACAGTGATGTAATGATCAGACGCTCTTCTTCTCTATTGCTTTTACTTGCCGCGATGGCGCTGACGACCGCGCCTGCCGTCGCGCAGGACGCGCCTTCGGACGCGGTCGAGGACATCGTCGTCACCGCCCGCCGGATCGAGGCGCCGATGTGGGAGGTGCGACGCGGTAACAGCGTTCTGATCCTGGTCGGATCGATCGACGGCCTGCCCAGAAAGATGGAGTGGCGCACGGATGCTCTCATCTCTGCGGTTGATCGTGCGGACCGCGTCCTGTTTCCCGTCGAGGGGCGGGCCGTCGCTGTCCGACGTGGGCCGTCTGATCTGGCGGTTTCGGACGCTTACCCGGTTGCCGAACGGGCGCACCAGCGCCGACTATCTGTCCCCGGACCTTGAGGCCCGGGTCGAACGCCTGACAGGCGAAGGCCCGACCCGCGACAGCATGCTGATCCTGTCGGGCGATCTGATGGAACTGGGCGGCTACAGCAGTGGAGGGCGTCCGGTGTCCGGCCTGGTCCGTCAGGCGACGCGCGCCAATCGCACGCCCGCTGAGCCCGTCGGCATCTTCAGGGGTGACGAACTGATCGAAAAGGTTCTGACGACGCCGCCTGAACGTTATCTCGACTGCATCGAGGCTGCGGCGACGGCGGCCGAGGCCAGGGTCGAGGCGGGCGCGCAACGTGCTGAGAACTGGCGTCTGCGACGGATTCCGGCGGTGTTGGATTCGCCCTTGGAAAAGGCGGCGACGGCCTGTTCTTACTGGTCTGTTATGGCCCAGGCGGACGATCTGCGTCGGATATGGAATACGGCGGTGGACAAGGCGCTGGCCGAGGACGGGGTCACCGTCGCCATCGCGCCCTTGCGGCTGTTGGCCGAGCCGAACGGCGTACTGGATCGGCTGGAGGCGGAGGGGCTGGAACCGATCGGTCCCGACTGGCGCCCCTCCGCCTCCGCTCAATCTGCCGCTAGGCCTTAGTTGCGATTCGGAACGGCGTCGCGCGCGGCGTCGCCGATGTTTTCGGCGGCGTTGCCGACGCTCTCGGCCGCGCCGGCGACGGCGTTGGACTCGATCGCGTCGTTGCGGTTCATGTTCATCAGGAAGTAGCCGATCACAAGCACGGCCAAGAGGCCGACGATCAGGGCGACGATGGCGCCCATGCCGCTGCCGCTGCGGCGTTCGACGACGGTCGTCGGGGCGGCGCTGCTTTCGCTGATGCGCTCGACGCGGCCATCGGGATGTTCGACGGTACGTTCGGTGGTCATGGTGTGTCCTCTCCAGTGATGGCGGGGAAACACCCGTTGCAGCCATACGGTTCCGCTGGCCTAGACGGCCGTACCGCCGACCGTCAGACCGCCGATCTTCAAACTGGGCTGGCCGATGCCGACGGGCACGCCCTGTCCGGCCTTGCCGCAGACGCCGACGCCCGGATCGAAGGCGAAGTCGTCGCCGACCATCTGAATCTTGGTCAGGGCCGTGGCCCCATCGCCGATCAGGGTCGCGCCGCGCACCGGTGCGGTGATCACCCCGTCCTCGATCAGATAGGCCTCATTGCACTGGAACACGAACTTGCCGTTGGTGATGTCCACCTGGCCGCCCGAAAAGTTGGCGGCGTAGAGGCCGCGCTTCGTATTGGCGATCATGTCGGCCTTGGAGTCCTTGCCGCCCTCCATGAAGGTATTGGTCATGCGCGGCATCGGCATGTGGGCGAAGGACTGGCGCCGGCCGTTGCCGGTTGCGGCGACGCCCAGCTGCCGCGCCGACAGCCGGTCGTGCATCAATCCGACCATGATCCCGTCCTCGATCAGCACGGTGCGCGAGGTGGGCGTGCCCTCGTCATCGACCGACAGGGAGCCGCGACGGCCGGCGATGGAGCCGTCATCGACCACGGTGACGCCGGGCGCGGCGACCCGTTGGCCCATCATGCCGTTGAATACCGACGATCCCTTACGGTGGAAGTCGCCCTCGAAGCCGTGGCCGATGGCCTCATGCAGCAGCACGCCAGGCCAGCCGGCGCCCAGGACCACGTCCATCTCGCCTGCCGGACAGTCGACGGCGTCCAGATTGACCAGGGCCTGACGCAGGGCCTCGTCCACCTGGGCCTGCCAACGTTCGGGCGCGACCCAGGCCTCGAAGCCGGCCCGTCCGCCGGCGCCGGACGAGGCGCTCTCGCGCTTGCCGTTCTGTTCGACGGTGACGGAGACGTTCAGCCGGACGAGGGGGCGAACATCGCGCACCGCCCGCTCGTCGGCGCGCAGGATTTCGATGGCGCGACGTTCGCCGATCAGGGAGGCGGACACCTGAACCACGCGCGGATCGCGGGCGCGCGCCCAGGCGTCGATCTCGGCCAGCAAGGCGATCTTGTCGGAGAAGGCGGGCGAGGCGAGCGGATCGACCTCGCCATACAGTTTCTGATTGGTGGCGCGGGGCCCTTCGGCGACCCGGGCCTCATGCCCTTGTTTGGCCAGGGCGGCGCTGTCGGCGGCGCGGCGCAGGGCGGCGGCCGAGATCTCGTTGGCGTGGGCGTAACCGGCGGTCTCGCCCGCCACGACCCGCAGACCGAAGCCCTCGGTGGCGTCATAGGCGGCGGACTTCAGCCGGCCGTCGTCGAACACCAGGCTCTCGCTCTCGGACCGCTCCAGGAACAGTTCGCCGTCGTCGGCGCCGGCCAGGGCCGTCTTCAGGATCGACAGGGCTTCATCGGTATCGACGCCGGCGGCGTCGAGGATGGGCGGCGGGGAGGCGTGAACGGTCATGGCCTGTAGGTAGGGACTGAAGGCCGTTTCGTCACCTGCCCCGACGCGCGATACCGCCGATCAGTCCAGCGGCTGGGGCCGCGTCACCACCGGACCGTCGGGATCGCTGCTCGACGGACGTGCAGCGGTCGGGGCGGGCGTCGGGGCCGTCGGCACGATCACCAGCGGTTCGGTCGTGACGGTCGGCGCCGGCGTGGACGGCGCCGGGGTCGTCGTGGTCGGCGCACGCGTCGTCGGTTGCGTCGTTACGGCCGGCGTCGGGGTCTGGGCCGGGGGCTGCGTGCGGGGCGCGGCGGTCGTCGATCGCGTCGTCGTCGTCGTTGCCGGCGCGGAAGCGGAGGGGGCGGGCGTCCCGGGGGGCGTCGCGGCGGGTGCGGGCTGTTCGGTCGCGACGACGGGTGCGGCGTCAGCAGGAATCGTATCGGCCGGCGGGGTGGTCAGAGGCGCATCGGCGACGGCGGGGGGCGTGGATGCCGTCGGGGTCGAGGCGGGACGCATCGCGAACCACAGGCCGCCTCCGGCGACCAGCAGGGCGACGATCCCCACCCCGACATAGAGCGGCAGGCGCGAGGTCTTGGCGGGCGCACGGGCGAAGCTGGGCGTGACTGGCGCAGCTGCGGGCGCGATGGCGGGTCTGGCCGCGACCGCTGGGGCGGCGGCGACAGGTTCGGCCGCAACCGGCTTCGGCGCAGGGGCAGGCGTCGTCTCGGGCGCGGGCAGGGGCCGCACGGTCAGATCGGGTTGAGCGGCCGGCGCCGGCTGCGGCCTGGACTGCGGCGGCGTCGGAGCCTGGGGTTGAGGCTGGGCTTGGGCCGGGCGCGCCGTCGGGATCAGCGAACCGCCCAGGATGCTCGCACCCTGCGGACGGGGCGCTGGACGCGGGGCGGGATTGGCGGGCGTCGCCTGACCCTTGGCCGGCGCGACGCCGGAGGCCAGGCTCTGGGTGTGGATCGAGGCCTGCCGCTGTTGCGGCGTGGGCTTGCGCGGCGGCGGATTGGGAATGCGGTCCAGCGGATTGGGCGCGACCGGCACCGGCCCGACGTGGAAGGTCGTCGCGGGCATACGACCCCAGGTCACCGGCTTGCGGGCGAAAGGCTGGGGCGGGGTCTTCTGGTCGTCGGACATGGTCTTCTCAATCGCTGGCGATCTGGCCCGTTTCGTGACGGATCAGTTCTTGAGCCGGTAGCCGGTCTTGAACATCCACATGACGATGCCGAGGCAGAGGGCGAAGAAGCCCAGGGTGGCGGCGACGCTGACGCCGATGGCCACATCCCCCTGACCATAAAAGGCCCAGCGGAAGCCCGAGATCAGATAGACCACCGGGTTGAACAAGGTCACCGTGCGCCAGCCGTCCGGCAGCATGTCGATGGAATAGAAGGCGCCGCCCAGGAAGGTCAGGGGCGTCACGACCAGCATCGGGATCATCTGAAGTTGCTCGAAGCCGTCGGCCCAGACGCCGATAATGAAGCCGAACAGGCTGAAGGTCACCGAAATCAGGATTAAAAAGGCCATCATCCAGACCGGATGCAGGATCTGCAGCGGCACGAAGAAGGCCGCCGTCGCCAGGATGATTAGCCCCAGCACCGCCGACTTGGTCGCCGCCGCGCCGACATAGGCCAGCACGATCTCCAGCGACGACACCGGCGCCGACAGGATCTCGTAGATCGTCCCGGTGAACTTGGGGAAGTAGATGCCGAACGAGGCGTTGAAGATCGACTGTGTGAACAGGCTGAGCATGATCAGCCCCGGCACGATGAAGGCGCCGTAGGGCACGCCGTCCACCTGCTGCATCCGGCTGCCGATCGCGCCGCCGAAGACGACGAAATACAGGGCCGTGGTGATGACCGGCGTGACCACGCTCTGCCACAGGGTGCGCAGCGCACGCGCCATCTCGAAACGATAGATGGCCCAGACGCCGTATCCGTTGAAGGTCATGCCGCGGCTCCGTTCTGGTGGACCAGGCTGACGAAGATGTCTTCCAGCGAGCTCTGGCGGGTGTTCAAGTCCTTGAAGCCGATGTTCAGCGCCTCAAGCCGGCGGATGAGCGACGGCACGCCCGTGTCGTCGGCGTTGGCGTCGAAACTGTATTCCAGCTCGCCGCCCTCGTTCTTCAGCGTCAGGTCCCAGCCGGACAGTTCGGTGGGCAGGGCGCCCAACGGCTCGATCAGGTTCAGCGTCAGGGTCTTCTTGCCCAGCTTCTTCATCAGGGCCGACTTCTCCTCGACCAAGATCAGCTCGCCCTTCAGGATCACGCCCACCCGGTCGGCCATCTCCTCGGCCTCCTCGATGTAATGGGTCGTCAGGATGATGGTGACGCCGCGCTCACGCAGCTTTCTGACCATGGCCCACATGTCGCGGCGCAGCTCGACATCGACCCCGGCGGTCGGCTCGTCCAGGAACAGGATGTCCGGCTCGTGGCTCAGGGCCTTGGCGATCATCACCCGCCGCTTCATCCCGCCCGACAGGGTCATGATCTTGGCGTCGCGCTTGTCCCAAAGCGACAGGTCCTTCAGCACGCCTTCGATGAAGGCGGGGTTCGGCGCCTTGCCGAACAGGCCCCGACTGAAGGTGACGGTGGCCAACACGGTCTCGAAGGCGTCGGTGGTCAGCTCCTGCGGCACCAGACCGATCTTAGTGCGGGCGGCGCGGAAGTCGGATTGGATGTCATGGCCGTCGGCGACCACGGTTCCGGTCGTCGGCGTAACGATGCCGCAGACGATGGAGATCAGCGTGGTCTTGCCCGCGCCGTTCGGGCCAAGCAGAGCGAAAATCTCGCCCTTGTCGATCGTCAGGTCGATGCGCTTCAGCGCCTGATGCCCCGACTTGTAGGTCTTGGTCAGGTCGTCGATCTCGATTACGGGCATGGGCTTTCCTTTCCGGCGCGCGCGGCGGCGCGGGCCGAGTGTGGCGGCAATATGGCGTGCCTGACGCGTGACTCAAGTGGCGGCGACGCTCAATAGACGCCAAGTCGTTGTTAACCCGATTGTCGCACGGTGCCGGCCTGAGTTGAGTTTTGGCAGGAGCTTTCGTGCCGTCCCTGTCCGCCGCCCACCACGCCGCTCTGACGGCGATCGTCGAGGCCTGTCCCGACGCATCGCTGGGGATGCTGGGCGAGGCCGTGGCGGCGCTGAAGGGCGACAAGGCGGCCGAACTGGCGAACATCGTCGCCGCAGAGGCGCGCGATCGCGCCCGTCGCGGCACGGCGTTTGCGCCCCTGCTGCCGCTGTTTCAGCCGCGCGCCGACGGCGTGCCGGCCCTGGTCTTTCCGGCTCTTGTCCTGAAACGGGTCTGGCGCGAGGCGGTGCAAGGCGAGGAGGATTTCCTCCCGCTGCTGGACGGCGCGGTCACGATCGACGGCGAATGGACCCTGGCGGCCGACCGCCTGTGCGCTAAGGCGGCCGCCGTGCTGCGCGACCGGCCGCGCGACGTCTGGCCGGAGTTTCAGCGCCCCGCCGACGACCAGCCGCCATCCACTCCGGTCGAACTGGCCGGCTGTTTCGACCTGACGCCTCTGGCCCGCAGCGCCTTGCCGCGCCTGCCCGTCTGGCTGGAACGCCCCGACGATAATCAGCTGGCGGGACTTCGGCTGCTGATCGAGGACTGTATGACGATGTCGCCGGACGGCGGGCGGCGCATGATCGACATCCTGTTCGCCCATGTGGCGGACGCCGAGCGGATGCTGCGGGTCGTGACGCGGACCAGCCGCTTGGCCGACCGCGAAATCACCCTCAGCCATTCCGACATGGGCGTCTTCGTCGAGCGGCTGCTGACCTCCGTGCAGGTGCGGGTGCAGAAGATCGCCGCCGTTGTCCGTTCGTCGCTGGGAGAGACGGCGATGCTGGGTGCGGTTGACGACGTCAACTGGTGCGCCGGCGTGCTGGCCGAGATGGACCTCAGCCTGCAGGTGCGGCCCGATTCCAGCTGGGGCAAGGCGGCGCGGATGGCGCGGGTCCAGGTGTCGGGCCAGCTTTCAGGCCTGATGAAATCCGCCTCCAGCGCCGTCCACGCCGCCCTGCCGATGAAGCGCCAGGTCATCACCGGCCGGATGACGCGGATGTCGCCCTGGCTGGAGGCGCCGGCCGAGGGCGAACCGATCGAGGCGGCGGCGGCCCTGCTGGCGGCGGTGGCGGCCCTGCGCGGCGCGGCCGTCACCTTCGGCTGTGAAGCCGATCGCTCGGGATTGAAGGCCGACCTGACCGACTATCTCTCCACCTGGTCCGACGAGGCGCTGAACAGTCTGTCGGACGGCGAGGCCGAAAACCCCGACCATGTGCTGCGTCTGATCGGGGTCGCGGCGCGGTTCCTGACCGTGATCGAGGCGCTGGAGGCGGCGCGCGCGGTCAGGCGACGCGCGGCCTCGGCGGAAATGGCGCGGCTGGGCTGAAACGACGCCTCGCCCGACGTTCGCGGATGGGTTAGACGGCGAGGATGATCGTCTTCTGGATAATGACGGGACTGGCGGCGGCCCTGGCCGCCCTGTTGGTGCTGACCGGCGCGCGACGCGGCGCCGATCCGGCGGCCGGCGTCGAAACCCAGGCCGGCTCGCGCGAAATCGAGGAACTGGATCGGCTGAAGGCGCGCGGCCTGCTTGACGAGGCGGCGTATGCGGGGGCGCGCGCCGAGGCGGGGCGGCGGCTTCTCGCCGTTTCGGCGACCACAACCCCGGTGGCCGGCGCTCGCGATCGGTTCTGGGTGCTGGGCGGGATCGGCGTGACGGTCGCGGCCGCTCTCGGCCTCTATGTTTTCACCGGCTCGCCCGGCCTGCCGGATCAGGCCTATGAGCGGCGTGTCGACGATTGGGCCGCCAATCTGGATCGGCTGGAGCCGGCGCAACTGGCGGCGGTGACCGCGCGGGTCGTTCAGGAACGGCCAAAGGATCGGCAGGCGCTGGCCATGCTGGGCGCGGCCCGCTTCGCCGCCGGCGATCCGCTGGGCGCCGCCTCCGCCTTTCGCCGCCTGATCGCCCTGGACCCCCGCGACGCGCAGGCCTGGGCGCGGCTGGGCGAAAGCCTTGTTGTCGCCAACGACAACCAGATCGGCGGCGATGCCGAGGCCGCCTTCCGCGAGGCCTTGAAACTGGACTCCGACCAACTCGGCGCGCGCTTCTTCCTGGGCGAGGCGGCGCTGCGGCGCGGCGAGGCCGTCGAGGCCCGCACCCTGTGGACGCCTCTGATCGCCGCGCTCGACCCGGGCGATCCGCGCCGTCTGGATCTGGAACGCCGACTGCCGAAGGACGGCGCGCAATGACGCGTTGGTCCTGCGCGACGACGGCGGTATATGCCGCCGGTCCGTCCCTGGAATCCGGAATGTCCCTCGCATGAGCTGGCTGCCCAAATCGCCGAAGGCGCGTCGCCGCCTGTGGGTCGTCGCCGCCGTGGCGCCGATCCTGGCGCTGGCGGTCGGCCTGTCGTTATGGGCGATGCAGGACAGCGTGACCTTCTTCTATTCGCCGTCCGAGGCCACCGCCGACAAGGCGCCGGAGGGCCGCAACATCCGCCTGGGTGGTCTGGTTGAGGCCGGCAGCGTGCAAAAGACCGGCGACGGCGTGGTCGCCTTCGTCGTCACCGACAATGCCGCCACGACTCGCGTCGTTTATCACGGCGACCTGCCCGACCTGTTCCGCGAAGGGCAGGGGATTGTGGCGCAAGGCGCCTTCGGCGCCGACCGCACCTTCCACGCCAGCCAGGTCCTGGCCAAGCACGACGAGAACTACATGCCGCGCGAGGTCGCCGACCGTCTGAAGGAAAAGGGCGAGTGGCGGCCTGAGACGGCGCCGGCCGTGACCAAGTCCGTCCCCCTATGATCGCCGAGCTTGGGGCCTTCGCCCTGGCGCTGGCGCTGGCGCTGTCGATCCTGCAGACGGGGCTTTCGGCGGCCGGACGCGCGCGTCGCAGCCCGGTCTTGGCCGGGGCCGCCCAGGGCGCGGCTTTGGCGGCGGCGGCGGCGGTCGCGCTCAGTTTCGCAGCCCTGATCTACGCCTTCGTGGTGTCGGACTTTTCGGTCTCCAACGTCGCGGCCAACAGCCACACCGACAAGCCGATGCTCTACAAGGTCGCCGGCGCCTGGGGCAGCCACGAGGGGTCGCTTCTGCTGTGGTGTCTGGTGCTGACCGTCTTCGGCGGGGCGCTGGCGCGGGCGCGCGGCCTGCCGTTCGGGCTGAAGGCCTCGGCCGTGGCGGTGCAGGGCGCGCTGGGGTCGCTGTTCCTGGCCTTCGCCGTCTTCACCTCCAGCCCCTTCACCCGCCTGGACCCCGCGCCGTTCCAGGGCGCGTCGCTGAACCCGCTGTTGCAGGACCCGGCGTTGGCCGTGCATCCGCCGCTGCTCTACGCCGGCTATGTCGGGTTCTCGGTCTGCTTCTCCCTGGCCGTCGCGGCCCTGATCGAGGGCCGGGCGCAGACCGCCTTCTGGCCTGCCTGGGGGCGCTGGGTCCGGCCCTGGGCGCTGGCCAGTTGGGCCTTCCTGACCGTCGGCATCACCCTAGGGTCGTTCTGGGCCTATTATGAGCTGGGCTGGGGCGGCTGGTGGTTCTGGGACCCAGTCGAGAACGCCTCATTCATGCCCTGGCTGGCGGGCGCGGCCCTGTTGCACAGCGCGGTCGTGACCGAGCGGCGCGGCGCGCTGGCCGGCTGGACCGTGTTTCTGGCCCTGCTGGCCTTCACCTTCTCCATGCTGGGCGCCTTCTTGGTGCGCTCAGGCGTCCTGACATCCGTCCATGCCTTCGCCGTCGATCCCCAGCGCGGGCTGATGCTGCTGGCTATCCTCGGGATCACGGCCGGCGCCGCCTTCGCCCTGTTCGCCTGGCGCGCGCCCCAACTGAAGGGCGGGGGCCTGTTCGCGCCGGTCAGCCGCGAGGGGGCGCTGGTCTTGAACAATCTGTTCCTGACGGCGGCGGCCGCGACCGTCTTGCTGGGCACCCTCTATCCGCTGATTTTGGAAGCGGCGTCCGGCGCGACCATCTCGGTCGGCCCGCCCTATTTCGCCGCCACCTTTACCCCGCTGATGATGGTCGCCTTCCTGATCCTGCCGGCCGGTCCGCTGCTGGCCTGGAAGCGCGGCGACCTGCCCGGCGCGATGCAGCGCCTGGCCGTCGCGGCGGGTCTGGCGATCGTCGGCGCGCTGGCGGCCTACGCCCTGTGGGAGCCCAAGAAGGCGTTCGCCGCCGCCGGGATCGGCCTGGGCCTGTGGCTGATCCTGGGATCGCTGTCGGAAGTCGCCGAGCGCGCCCGCCTGTTCCGCGCCTCGATGGCCGAGACGGTTCGCCGACTGAAAGGGCTGCCGCTGGGCGCCTGGGGTATGACTCTGGCGCATCTTGGTCTGGGCGTCTTCATCCTGGGGGCGGTGGTCGAGACCGGTTTCAAGGCCGAGGCCGCCCGTGCCGTCTCACTGGGCCAGAGCGTTGCCGCCGGCCCCTGGACGGTGACCCTGGACGATGTCCGCGTCGTCGAGGGGCCGAACTATCTGGCCGAGCAGGGCCGACTGACCGTGCGGGCCACGAACGATCAGGGCCGCGCCAGTACCGTCACGGCCGAGCGCCGCTTCTTCCCCGCGGGCGGTCAGACCACCACCGAGGTCGGGCTGGATTTCCGGGGCCTGGACGACGTCTATGTCGTGATCGGCGAACGCGCGGGCAGTCCCGAACAGGCGGCCTGGGTCGTGCGTCTGTACTGGAACCCCTGGGCGCGACTGATCTTCATGGGGCCGATGATCATGGCGCTGGGCGGGGTGTTGTCGCTGCTGGATCGTCGTCTAAGGCTCGGGATCGGCGCGCGCCGGCGCAAGACCGCATGAAGCGCTTGCTAGTCCTGATGGCCGCGCCGGTGCTGGCGCTGATGCTGACGGCGGCCGAGCCGCCCGCCGCACCCGACCGCCCGTTGCCCGATGCGACCCAGGAGGCCCGCGCCCAGGACCTGTTCAAGGATGTGCGCTGCGTCGTCTGCCAGCACGAGGCCATCGCCGACAGCCCGGCCGGCGTCGCCGGCGACATGCGCCGCCTGATCCGCGAGGAGATCGCGGCCGGCGCGTCGGATCAGGCCGTGCGCGACGATCTGGTGCGGCGCTTCGGCGACTATGTGCTGTTCACCCCGCCGGTCCGGGCGGGGACCTGGCTGCTGTGGTTCGGCCCGTTCGCCCTGTTGCTGCTCGCCGCCGCCGTTCTGGCCCTGCGCGCCCACCGTCGTCCGGTTGAGGCCGTCCCCCTGACGCCCGAAGAAGAACGCCGGCTGGACGAAGTTCTACGAAATGAGAAGCTTCGCCGCGATCCTGACGCAACCTCGCCTCACGACGGGCGCTAGTCGAGATCAACGATCGGCGGTCGGGATTGGCGCAAAGCCGGTTCGGCCTATATCAATCGCGAAACCGGCGCCCGTCTGGCGCTGGACAAGAGGATCGCAAGGACCACGATGCTGAAGCGCAAGGAGTTCATTCTCGGGGCCGCGGCCGGCCTGACCCTGGCGGCGGCGGCGACCGCCGGCGGCGTCATCAACTGGCCTGGCGCGCACGCGGAACCGCAGGCGGTGAACCGGATCACCCCGGTCCCGGCCAACGGCGACGCCTTCACGCCCCCGCCGGGGGCGCCCAGCAGCTTTGCGACCATCTTCGACCAGGTCTCGCCCGCCGTCGTTCAGATCGACGTGACGGTCAAGGTGGACCAGCCCCAGGGCGGCGCCTTCCAGATCCCCGGGCTGCCGTTCCAGTTCGTTCCGCCGCAAGGCCGTGGCGGTCAGGGCAATGACGAGCCGCAGACGACCCAAGGCGCCGGCTCGGGCTTCTTCATCTCGCAGGACGGCTTCATCGTCACCAACAACCACGTCGTCGCCGACGCGACCGAGATCAAGGTCAAGATGTCGGACGGTCGCGAGCTGCCGGCCCGCCTGATCGGCCGCGATCCCGGCACCGACCTGGCGGTGATCAAGGTCGAGGGCAACGACTTCAAATACGTCAGCTTCGAAGAGACGGCCGAGCCGCGCGTGGGCGACTGGGTCATCGCCATCGGCAACCCCTTCGGCCTGGGCGGCACCGCCACGGCGGGCATCGTCTCGGCCAAGGCCCGCGACATCGATCCGTCGGGCTACAACGACTACATCCAAATCGACGCCGCCATCAACCGGGGCAACTCGGGCGGCCCGACCTTCGATATCCACGGCCGCGTCATCGGCGTGAACTCGGCCATCTATTCGCCCACGGGCGGCTCGGTCGGTATCGGCTTCGCCATTCCGGCCGACACCGCCAAGACCATCACCGAACGCCTGATGCGCGGTCAGTCGATCGAGCGCGGCTATGTGGGCCTGGGTCTTCGCACCCTCAGCCCCGACGGTTGGGAAGCCCTGGGCCAGCCCAAGGACTTCAAGGGCGCCCTGATCGAAAGCGTGACCGAGGACGGCCCGGCCTCGCGCGCCGGCGTCCAGGTCGGAGACCTTCTGGTCGGCGTGAACGGCCAGGCGGTGGCCAACAGCCAGGAGGCCACCCGTCGGGTCGGCGCGGCCAAGCCGGGCGACACCATTCGCCTGGAAGTGATCCGCGACGGTCGCCGCCAGACCTTGAACGTGCGCTCAGGCACCCGTCCTTCGGAAGAGGAGCTCGCTGCGTCGGAAGAGGGCGGAAGCGCCAATCCGGGGCAGAGCCAGCCTGGTCAGGGCGACACGATCGAAGGACTCGCCGTCACCGCGATCACGCCGGCCGCGCGTTCGCGCTTCAGCCTGCCGGCCAGCGTCAACGGCGTCGTGATCACCAACGTCGAACAGGGTTCGGCTGCGGCGCGCCTCGGCTTCCAGCCGGGCTTCGTCATCACTCGCGCCAATGATCGCAACATCACGTCCGCCGCTGATCTGCGCGCGGCGGTGGCGGCGGCCAAACAGGCGGGTCGCCCCAGCATCCTGCTGTTCGTGCGCACGCCGCAGGGCACCAGCCCGGTGCCGTTAAAGTTCGCCGCCGGCGAGTGATCGGCATTCTGACCAAGCCTTAACTCGTGAATCGCCGCCGATGCGCTACCATCGGCGGCGATTTTGATTCCGGGAGGGGTTTCGATGCGGATTCTGGTGGTCGAGGATGACGCCGAGGCGGCGACCGCCATGGTGCGGGGCCTGTCCGAAGCCGGACATGAGGTCACCCACGCCGTGGACGGCGCCTTTGGCCTGCTGGAGTCGCAGAAGGGCGGCTACGACGTCTATGTGGTGGACCGGATGATGCCGCGACTGGACGGCGTCGGCATGGTCGAGACGGTGCGCAAGGGCGGCGATCAGACGCCGGTCCTGTTCCTGTCGGCTTTGGGCGAGGTCGAGGACCGGGTCACGGGGCTGAAGGCCGGCGCCGACGACTATCTGGTCAAGCCCTACGCCTTCGCCGAACTGATCGCGCGGGTCGAGGCCCTGGCGCGCCGTCGCGAGACCGGCGGGGTGCAGACCGTGCTCAAGGTCGGCGACCTGGAAATGAACCTGATCGGCCGCACCGTGCATCGCGGAACGACCGAGATCGATCTTCAGCCGCGCGAGTTCCAGCTGCTGGAGTTCCTGATGCGCCACGCCGGCCAGTCGGTGACCCGCACCATGCTGCTGGAGAAGGTCTGGGAATACCATTTCGACCCCCAGACCAACGTCATCGACGTCCACATCAGCCGCCTGCGCTCCAAGATCGACAAGGGCTTCGACCGCGCCATGCTGCAGACCGTGCGTGGGGCCGGGTATCGGTTGGAGGCGTGAGTTTAGTGGCGAGTGGTGAGCGGCGAGTGGCGAGGGGGTGAGACAAGCGGGGCGAATTTGGCTGCATAAGGCGCTGCGCAAAGTTTTGCGTCGGGTTGCTCGCCACTCGCCGCTCGCCACTCGTCACTAAAATCCCATGCGCCTTCCCTCCCTCCTTCGCCGCACGCCTTTCCGGCTGACGCTGCTCTTCCTGGCGCTGTTCGTAGCGGCGGCGGGGGCGATCCTGGCCTATGTCTATTTCGCCTCGGCGTCAGAGGCTCAAGGCCGGGCCAGGGCGGATGTGGAGATCGAGCTGGGCGCCCTGACGGCGATCCACCGCACGCGCGGCATCGACGCCCTGAACCAGGCCTTGGTCGAACGGTCGATCCGCGGCGGGCCGTATCTGTATCTGCTGACCGACAAGGCCGGAAAGACGATCACCGGCAATATCACCGAATCCCCGATCGACATCGACCTCAGCTTGCCGGCCGGCGCTAGCGACTGGGAGACCTTCCGCCTGACCGACACGGACGCCCAGGGCAAGGTCCAGCGGCGTCGCTCCATCGGGGTGATCACCACCCTGGCCGGCGGCGAACATTTGTTCGTCGGTCAGGACATCGGCGACATCGAGGCCTATCTGGCGCGCCTGACCCAGGCCCTGTGGGGCGCCATGGCTCTGGTCATGCTGCTGGGCCTGGCGGGCGGTCTCTACATCAGCCGGCGGGTCGAAAACGCCATGGCCGGGCTGAACCGCGTCGTTCAGTCGGTGCAGGACGGCGACCTCAAGGTCCGTGCGCCCGTGCGCCACACCGGCGACGAACTGGACGAACTGGGCCAGGGGCTGAACACCATGCTGGATCGGCTGGAAGCGTCCATGTCCTCCATCCGCCACGCCGGCGACGCCATCGCCCATGACCTGCGCTCGCCTCTGACGCGGATGCGGGCCAAGCTGGAGGTGGCCTTGATCGACGCCGAGGCGGGCAAGATCGACGGGGTGGACGCCCTAAGCATCGCCTTGGACGAGGCGGACCATCTGCTCAAGACCTTCAACACCGTCCTGGCCATCGCGCGGCTGCAGGCGGGCGGGGCGCCGGATCCAAAGGTCATGGACGCGGCCGACCTCGCCGCCGACATGGCCGAACTTTACGAACCGGCGGCCGAGGACAAGGACATCGACTTCTCGTCCGAGGTCGAAAAGGGGCTGATGATCGAAGGCAACCAGCCCTTCCTGGCCCAGGCCTTGGCCAACCTCATCGACAACGCCATCAAATATACCCCCGCCGGCGGGGCGGTGAAGCTGCGCGCGCGCCGGCGCTCGTCGGGCGAGATCGAATATTCGGTCACCGACACCGGACCGGGCGTGCCCGAAGAGGACCGCGAGCGGGTGGTCCAGCGGTTCGTACGCCTGGACAACAGCCGGACCGAACCCGGCTCGGGCCTGGGGCTTTCGTTGGTGACGGCGGTGGCGGAGGCCCACGGCGGCCGGGTGGTGCTGGACGAAGGCCCCGGCGCTTACGGCGATTTCGGACCGGGGTTACGGGTTGCGCTAGTGCTGCCGCCGGCCTCGACAGGGATGAGCGGATGATGTGATGGCCCATCCAGAAACCTCGATCCCGCTGGCCTACAGCCTCACGCCCGCCGGTCCGGTCACAAATATCGCCGCCGCCGACCGCCTGCACGAAACCCTGATCCAAGCCGCCGACGCCGACGGCTGGCGCGAGACTCTGGACGCCGCCTGGCCCGCCCTGGCCCCCGTCGCCGGCGCCTCGCCCTATCTCGCCGGTCTGATGCGCCGCCGGCCTGCCCATCTGGGTCGTCTGCTGAACGCCGATCCGGTCGAGGCGCTGGAGCGGATTCTTCGCGACACGGACGCGCTGGACGCCGAGCCGGACGCGGTGCGCGCCCCGCTGCGGGTGCTGAAGGCCGACCTGCACCTGCTGACCGCCCTGGCCGATCTGGGCGGGGTGTGGGATCTGGATCAGGTTACCGACGCCCTGTCCCGGTTCGCCGACGCCTCATGCCGCGCCGCCCTGCGCGCGGTCGCCGCTGAACAGAGGGCGCGCGGCCGGCTGATCTCGCCGCCCGGCGATCCGCGCGGCCCCATTCCCGGCCTGTTCGGCCTGGCCATGGGCAAACACGGCGCCAACGAACTGAACTATTCGTCCGACATCGACATCTCCCTCTTCTTCGAGCCGCGCCTTATGGGCCTGGCTCTGCGCGAGGGCGAGGAGATGCAGGACTTCGCCAATCGCGTCGGCAAGGGGATCGCCGGCCTGCTGACCGAGCGGACAGGCGACGGCTATGTCTTCCGCGTCGATCTGCGGTTGCGGCCGGACCCGTCCTCAACCCCGCCAGTCGTCGCCGGGCCGATGGCCCTGGCCTATTATGAGAGCGTCGGCCAGAACTGGGAGCGGGCGGCCTTCATCAAGGCGCGGCCGGTGCTGGGCGACATGCGCGCGGCGGGTCGGTTCCTGAAGGCCATGATCCCCTTCATCTGGCGGCGCAGCCTGGATTACGCAGCCGTCCTCGACATCCAGTCGATCAAGAAACAGATCCACGTCCACAAGACGGGCGAGGGGCTGCAGGCCGCCGGGGCCAATCTGAAGCTGGGACGCGGCGGCATCCGCGAGATCGAATTCTACGCCCAGACCCAGCAGCTGATCCTGGGCGGCCGCGATCCGGCTTTGCGCAAGCCTCGCACGCTGGAGGCGCTGAAGGCTCTGGCCGAGGCGCGCCATGTACCCCAGGCGGTCTGCGAGGAACTGTCCGCCGCCTATGTCGAGCTGCGCGGGCTGGAGCACCGCGTGCAGATGCTCGACGACGAGCAGACCCATCGCCTGCCCGAGGATGACGAGCGCCGCGCCGCCGTCGCCGCCCTGGCCGGTTCGAACGACCTGGCCGCCTTCGACGCCCGGGTCGAAGCCCTGCTGGCGCGGGTCAACGCCCGCTACGGCGAACTGTTCGAGGGCGGCGAAGATCTGGACTCCAGCTACGGCAGCCTGGTCTTCACCGGGGTCGAGAACGATCCCGAGACGCTGGAAACCCTGCGTCGCATGGGCTTTTCCGAGGCGCCGTCGGTCGCTGACACCATCCGCAGCTGGCACCACGGCCGCATCCCGGCGACGCGCACGGCGCGGGGGCGCGAACTGTTCACCCGCCTGGCTCCGCGCCTGCTGGAGGCCTTGGCCCGATCGGGTGCGCCCGACGAGGCGTTCCGCCGTTTCGCGGTCTTCTTCTCCGGGCTGGCGGCGGGCGTGCAGGTCCAGGCCCTGTTCCTGAACCAGCCCAAACTGTTCGAGATGGTGCTGGGCGTCATGGCCTTCGCGCCACGTCTGGCACGGACCTTGGGCCGGCAACCGGCGGCGCTGGATGGCGTGCTGGACGCCCGCTTCCTGGTCGATCTGTCCGAAGAGACCGGCCTGACCGAGCAGATGCTGCGCGAGGCCGGCGAGACCGAAGATTTCGAGGGGGCCATGAACGCCGTGCGCCGCCTGCACCGCGAGCAGATGTTTCGTATCGGCATCCACGCCTTAACCGGCCGGGCGGGCGCCGAGGCGGCGGGCCGCGCCTACGCCGCCCTGGCCGACGCCGCCATGCGCACCTTGTCGCCGGCGGCGCTGGCCGAGACCGAACGGCTGGGCGGCGCCTTCCCCGGCGCAGTGGCGGTGGTCGCCTTGGGCAAGGCCGGCTCGCGCGAGATGACGGCCGGATCTGATCTCGATCTGATGACCCTGTATGAGGCGCCGCCCGAGGCGACCTCCGAGATCAAGGGCTGGACCGCCGACGTCTTCTACGCCCGCTTCACCCAGCGGCTGATCGCGGCCCTGTCGGCGCATACGGCGGAAGGCGGCCTCTATGAAGTGGACATGCGCCTGCGCCCCACCGGCTCCAAGGGGCCGGTTTCGGTGCGGCTGAAGGCGTTCGACGCCTATTACGCCAAGGAGGCCGAGACCTGGGAGTTCATGGTCCTGACCCGCGCCCGCGTGGTCTGGGCCAGCGATCTAAAGTTCGGCGCCCAGGTTTCGGCCGCCATCGAGGCCGCCCTGCGTCGCCCGCGTCCCGGCGTCGATGTCGCGGCCGATGTCCGAAAGATGCGTAGCCTGATGGATCGTGAGCGTCGCCCGTACGGCTTCTGGGATCTGAAGCTGTCGCCGGGCGGGCAGGTGGACGCCGAGTTCGCGGCCCAGTTCCGCCAGCTTCGGGCCGCCGCCATCGGCGAACCCTTGACCCTGTCGACGCTTGAGGCCCTGCACGACGACCCGGTGTTGGCCGAGGCCTGGCGCGTGCAGCAGCGGCTGGCCCATCTTCTGGCCGCCGCCTTCGAGGGGCGGGTCGATCCGGAGGGCGAGCCCGGCGTCTTCCAGCTGCGCCTGGCCGAGGCCGCTGGCGCGCCGGACTTCGACACGCTGAAGACCGAGCTGACCGACCTGCGCGCGCGGGCGCGAAAGGCCTTCGAGCGGGCGGTTCCAGCAGGCCGCGACGGAGAATCCGACTGACCGCGTTCAATCTCCTGACAGGGCGATTTCAAAGGGCGCCAAACGCGCCCGTGGAGATGATCGAGATGAGAAAGACCTTTCTGACCGGCCTGGGCGTCATCGCTCTGGCCGCCGCCGCCGGCGCCGCGACTGCACAGGTTCCGCCGGCCCCCGCCGCCGGCGCGCCTGCGCCGCACCATGCGCGCGCGGATCCGCACCGCCAGATCACCCGCGCCGAGTTCGTCGATGCGCGCATTGCGCGTTTGACCGCGCTCGATACGAACCGCGACGGCGTGGTCAGCCCCGAGGAACGCGCCGCCGCCATGCAGGCCCGTCGCGCCGAACGCGCAGGCGACCACTTCGCCAAGCTGGATGCGAACGGCGACGGCTCCATCAGCCGTGCCGAGTTCGACGCCGGCCATGCCGCACGCGCGGACCGCCGTCCGCGCGCTGAACGCGCCGGTCATCGTGAGGGCCGTCGCGGCGGCGCGCCTCACGCCATGCGCGGACAAGGACGCGAACGCGGGCCGGTGGTGATCGCCGAAGCGGCCGCCAAGCTGGGCGAGCGGTTCGACAAGATGGACGCCAACCGCGACGGCGTGATCTCCGCCGACGAGCGCCGGGCGGCCATGTCCGCTCAGCGTGAGCAACGGCAGGAACGCCGCGCGGCCCGCCAGGCTCAGCGCCAGACTCAGTATCCGGCGCAACAACCCGCTTCCCCCGTTCCGGCTTCGGAGTAAGACGGTGTCGGGGTCGGCCGTCGTGAACGCACCGGTCCCTTTCGTCAGCAGCGGAAGAGGCAGGTTTGGTCGCAATCGTCGACCCCGACGAGGATCTGGTGCGGCGCGTGGGGCAGGGCGACCCGGCGGCGGCGCAGACGCTCGTCTCGCGCAAGCTGCCGCACATCCTGTCGCTGGCGCAGCGCATGCTGGGCGATGCGGTCGAGGCCGAGGACGTGGCCCAGGAGACGATGCTCAAGGCCTGGCGCCAAGCGCCCAAATGGACGCCCGGCAAGGCCCGGTTCGACACCTGGCTGCACCGGGTCGCGCTGAACCTCTGTTACGATCGGCTGAGGCGTCGGCGCGAAATCCCGACCGACACGCCGCCAGATCGTCCCGACGAAGGCCCGGCGCCGGATCGCGGTCTGCTGGAGGCCGAGACGGGCGTGCGGGTCACGGCGGCTCTGAAACGGCTGCCGGACCGACAGCGCGAGGCCATCGTCCTGTGCCATTATCAGGAGCTGTCGAATATCGATGCGGCAGCCCTGATGGAGATCAGCGTCGAGGCGCTGGAGAGTTTGTTGTCGCGCGGTCGTCGCGCATTGCGTCTGGCCCTTTCGGACATCGGTCCGGGGTCGATTAGAGGAGACGGACGATGAAGGCGGAACGGTTGCACGAACTGGCGGACGCCTACGGCGCCGACCTGCGTCGGTGGCCCGCGTCCGAGCGCGCCTTCGCCGAAAGCCTGATCGCCGCCGATCCGTCGCTGAAGGCGGTGCTGGACCAGGCGGCCGCGCTGGACGCTCTGCTCGACGCCGCGCCCAGACCCGTCCCGTCCGCCGCCCTGACGGCTCGCGTCCTCGCGGCGGCGCCCCGGGCGAAAAGCCGTCTGGGCAAGGCGATCTGGTATCTGGGCGCCGGTTGGGCCGCCGCGGCCTGTGCGGGCGTGGTCGCCGGCGTCGGCCTGACCACCCATCTGACCGCCGACGCGCGCGCCGATGCGGTGCTTTACCAATCCTCGCTGACGGGCGTGGATGACACGGAACTGCTGGGATGACGTCCAAGAGCTTGAAGATCGCCCTGGCCGTCTCGGTGGCCCTGAACCTGTTCGCCGTGGCGGGCGGGGTCACCTATGTCGTCAATCGCGATCGGATCGAACGCCGGATCGAGGATCAACGCCGTCCGGGCCGCGAGGGGCCGCTGGCCGAGGTGCTGGCCGATCTGGATCCGGCTGTGCGCCAGCGCGTGCGCACCGCGCTGCGAGAATCGGCCCTGGTGGCACGTCCTGATTTCGAGGCGGCCCGCGGCGCCCGGCGCGAGGCCATCGACATCGCCGGTCAGCCGACCCTGGACGCGGCCCGCGTCGAAAGCCTGCTGGAACAGTCGAGAGCCGCCGAGATGCGGGGCCGCACCCGCCTGGAAAGCGGCGCGGTCGCCGTGCTGGCGACGCTGACGCCCGAGGAGCGCAAGGCCCTGGCCCCGATCCTTCAGCGTAAGGGCGCCGCCCGTCGCGCCGCGGCCCACGGGCCGGATCACCGTCAGCCGGACGACCCCGCGCCCCGCTGACGGCGCTTGGGCGCTCAGCCCTTTCTGGACGCGCGGAAGGCGGCGACGGCGTTCACCGCCGCGCGCACCGACGCCTCGATGGCGGCCCAGTCGCCCGACTTCACGGCGTCATCGGTCACCAGCTTGGAGCCCATGCCCGCCGCGACGATGCCCGCGCCGAACCATTTGGCGATCGACGCCTCGTCTGGATCGACGCCGCCGGTGGGCATGATCTTGACCCAAGGCATCGGGCCCTTGACCGCCTTGACGAAGTCCGGGCCGCCGACCGACGAGCCGGGGAACAGTTTGACGATGTCGCAGCCCAGCTCGTGCGCCTCGCCGATGTCGGTCACCGACCCGCAGCCGGGGAAATAGGCGACCATGCGGCGGTTGCAGACTTTGGCCACGTCGGGGATCAGGCAGGGGCTGACCACGAACCGCGCGCCCCGGTTCAGATAAAGCGAGGCCGTCCCCGCATCGACGACCGAACCGATGCCCAGAACGACGTTTGGGTCGGTCCTGATCAGTTCGCGATTGATCTCGCCGAACAGGTCGCAGGCGAAGTCGCCGCGATTGGTGAACTCGACCACCGGCGCCCCGCCGCGCGCGCAGGCGCGAATGACGTTGAGGCTGACCTCGGCGTCGGGATGGTAGAAGACCGGGCACACGCCCTGGGTCTGAAGCGCCTGAAGCACGCTGACGCGATCATGGGCCATGGACAGGTTCCTCTGCGATAGGTTCGCGTCCGACCTCCGCTGTCGCGGACGCAAGGTCAAGTCAAACCGCGTTAGCGAGGCTGTCGCGCTTGAATCGCACGGGTTCGCTCCCATCTCCTCAGCGGTGGGGAAATGGGGATTTTAGACGAATTAGACGAATTAGACTCATTTTTGGGGGCAGCGTTTGATTGATCCTCAGCGTCGATGGGCCAGGTCGGTCAGCCGCCTGACCATGGCGCTTTCGGCATCGAAAAGGGGATCCAGAACCGTGAAATGGTTCAGGCCGGGCAGGGGCTCGAACCGCGTCTCGGCCCCGGCGGCGCCCCAGCGCGCGGCCATGTCGCGGCTCTGGTCCACGAAGGCTTCGCTTTCGGCCCCGCCGACGATACAGTCCAGAACCGCGCCGGCGGGCGCCGGCCAGCGGATCGGCGACAAGGCGTGGGCCTCAGCCTTATTCAGGTCCAGAGCGACGTTGAGCGAGGTGGGGATCAGCGGCTCCAGATCGAACACGCCTGAGATGGCGACGGCCGCCGAGGCTCGACCTTCCGCCAGCAGGCAGGCCGCCATATGCCCGCCCGCCGAATGGCCGCTGACGACGGGCGCGGCGCCGGTGCGGTCGCGGATCAGATCGACCGCCGCCCGCATCTGGTCGACGATCCGGCCCAGCCGCACGCTCGGCGCCAGGTCATAGGTCGGGATGGCGACGCTGACGCCGTGGGTCAGCAGGGGCGGCGCGACGAAGCTGAACCAGCCCGCATCCAGCGCCTGCCAGTATCCGCCGTGCAGGAAGACCACGACCGGCGCGCCGTCCCCGGCGTCGAACCAGTCGATCCGCTCGCGCTCGCCTGGGCCGTATCTCAGGACCTGGGGCGAATGAGCGGCGCGGGCCGTCTCCGATCCCGCCTTCCAGCGCGCCATGACGGCGGGGTGGTCGGGCACCAGGGCGCGGTTGTTGTATTGCGCCTCCAGCATGGCGTCGGTGTCTTGCGGCTTACCCGTCACGTCATCGTCCGCTAGAAGCGCCCTCGAACCAGAGGACTGATCCGCCATGATGACCGCCATCTTCGTCTTCATCAAATGCGAGCTGGGCTACGCCAACGACGTGGCGGCCGACATCGTTGACAATGTCGAGAACGTCTCGGAGGTCTATTCCACCTCGGGTCAGCACGACCTGCTGGCCAAGTTCAACCTGCCGCGCGAGGCCGATATCGGAACTTTCGTGACGAAACAGGTCCAGACGCGGCCGCACGTGCGCGACACCTTCACCGTCATCACATTCTCGCCCTTCCTGCCCTCGAAGGGCTAGGCTTTGCGGGGGCTGGCCTTGCGCTTGACCTCGTCCTTGCGCTCCTCGGCCTCGTCGTCGTCGCCGACCTTTTCCTCGACCGTAGCCGACAGCCGCTGGAAGACGCCCAGGCCCACCAGAACCAGCACCGAGGCGATCAGCAGGGCGGTGGGATAGAGCAGCTGCGCCACGTCCTCGCGCGCCGTCTTGAACACCACCACCAGCGCTTCTAGGAACAGGGCGATGACGATGGTCGACAGAAACTTCGTCAGGCTGCGCCGGGCCTCGGCGGCGCTGCGACGCTCATTCCCGCGCCGCACCTCGTCCTCGAAGATGTATTTGGCCACGTCAAAGACGGCGATGGCGACGATGACGTAGCCCAGCACGTCCAGAACCGCGTCGGCGCCGGACTTGTCGGGCGAGCCGATGCCGTGCAGCGCATCCTTCACCCCGAACCCGATCAGGGCCATGGCCGCCAGCAACAGCAGAAGGCTGGCGAAGGCGAACACCGCCCGGGTCAGATAGGTCATGAAAATCCCTCCGCGAGGCCACAGCAACGCGCCAACCGCCAAGCTGTTGCCTGACGGGCAAAGGGTGACGCTGGCGCCGGGGACGGCTAAACGAGGGAGCATAGGGAGACACGACATGACGCGATCCAACGCGCCCGCCTACATGACCGGTTTCGGCAATCATTTCGCGACCGAGGCCGCGCCCGGCGCCCTGCCGGTGGGCCGAAACTCGCCGCAGAAGACGCCGATGGGCCTGTATGCCGAACAGCTGTCCGGCACCGCCTTCACCGCCCCGCGCGCCGAGAACCGGCGCAGCTGGCTCTATCGCCTGCGTCCCTCGGCCCAGCATGGACCTTACACCCCCTTCGATCAGGGGCGGGTCCGCTCCGGTCCGTTCGACGAGACGCCGCCCAATCCCAACCGGATGCGCTGGGACCCGCTGCCGATCCCGCAGGCTGCGACCGACTGGGTCGAGGGGCTGACGACATATGGCGGCAACGGCGAGCCGGACGGCGGGGCCGGGGCGGGCATTCACCTGTATGTCGCCAACCGGTCGATGACCGACCGGGTCTTCTATGACGCCGACGGCGAACTGCTGATCGTGCCTCAAGAAGGCGACCATCGCTTCGTCACCGAGTTCGGCGTCATCGAGGCCCAGCCGGGTCACATCGTCCTGATCCCGCGCGGCGTGCGGTTCCGCGTCGAGGTCGAGGGGGACGTGCGCGGTTATGTCTGCGAGAACTACGGCAGTCCGTTCCGTCTGCCGGATCTCGGCCCCATCGGGTCGAACGGTCTGGCCAATCCGCGCGACTTCGAAACGCCGGTCGCCGCCTTCGAGGATGTGGATCGCCCGACCGAGTGCGTCCAGAAATACGGCGGGCGCCTGTGGGCCACGACCTTCGATCACAGCCCGCTGGACGTCGTCGCCTGGCACGGCAATCTGGCGCCCTGCCGCTATGACACGGCGCGGTTCAACACGATCAACACCGTCAGCTACGACCACCCCGATCCGTCGATCTTCACCGTCCTCACCAGCCCGTCCGAGACGCCGGGCACCGCCAACATCGACTTCGTCATTTTCCCGCCGCGCTGGATGGTGGCCGAGGACACCTTCCGCCCGCCGTGGTTCCATCGCAACGTGATGAGCGAGTTCATGGGTCTGGTGACGGGCGCCTATGACGCCAAGGCCGGCGGATTCGCGCCAGGCGGCGCATCGCTGCACAACCGCATGAGCGGCCACGGCCCCGATCAAGCCAGCTATGACGGCGCGATCAAGACTGAACTGAAGCCGCACAAGATCGAAAACACCCTTGCCTTCATGTTCGAGACGCGCATGCCTATCCGCGTCACGAAATGGGCGTCGGAATCACCGCAGATGCAGTTCGACTACGACGACGTCTGGTCAGGCTTCACCAAAGGACAGATCTCATGATCCGCATTTCCCTCATCGCCGCCGTCGCTCTGCTGGCCGCCGCCTGCTCGCCCCAGACCACGAGCACGGCGTCGGATGCGCCGATGCAGAGCGCCAACGCCGCGTCCTGTGCAACGCGCGGCGGCACGATGAAACAGGTCGGGCGGATGCAATCCTGGCAGTGCGTCATCAGCTACGCCGACGCCGGCAAGCGCTGCACCGACGGCGATCAGTGCCAAGGCGACTGCCGCATCGAGGGCAACAGCGGCGTGGCGCCGGGGACGGCGGCGGCCGGCGTCTGCCAAGCGACCAGCGACCGCTTCGGCTGCAATACGACGGTCGAGGACGGCAAGGCCGGCCCGACCCTGTGCATCGACTGAGAACGCAGGCACGAAAAAGCCCCCGTCGTGAACGACGGGGGCTGATCCACCCGTAAACGGATTTAGTGGGTCGCCAGACCTTAGTGGGTCGAAGGCGTATTGGCGGTGGTCATGCCGCCGTCGGCGTTGCCGGCTTTCTGCTCGACCATGTCGGCCTTGCGGTCCGCGTTTTGCTCGACCTGATCGGCCTTGTCGTTCAGGGCCTTTTCTTGCGCTTCGTTCGAAGTGGCGGCGGCCTGTGCTTCGAGCTGATCGGCGCGGGCTTCACCCGTCGCTTCGATGGCGTCGGCTTGCTTTTCAGCGGCCTTGTCGGCGGCGCTTTCACCGCAGGCGGCGACGCCGGCCAGCATGAAGACCGAAGCGGCGGCGATGGCGAACTTCTTCATTTGAGTTTCCTCTCCTAGATGGAAACACACAAACGCCACGGTGACGGTTCGGTTCACGCCGCCGTGAGATTTTCGTGATCGCCCGTTGCGTCAGCCCTCCGACTGGGCGAAGGCGACCCGCGCGGCGCCCAGCAGGGCGGCATGTTTGTGCATGATCACCTTGGTCGGAATGTCCTGCATATACTCCTTGAACCGGCCCTTGCGCTCAAAGCGCTGGCGGAAGGGACTGGCCTTGATGAAGGGCAGGATGCGCGGAACGATGCCGCCGGCGATATAGACGCCGCCGCGCGCGCCGGTGGTCAGGGCGATGTCGCCGGCGACCGCGCCCAGGATGGCGCAGAAGCGGGCCAGGGTCGCGCCGCACGGGCTGTTCGGATCGGCCAGTGCCGTTGCGGTGATCTGAGCCGGATCGTCGATGTGGGTCTCGCGCCCGTCGATCTCGGCCAGGGCCCGGTGCATGTTCAGCAGGCCCGGCCCGCAAATCAGACGCTCGATCGACACCCGGTCATAGCGGCGACGCAGAATGCGCAGGATTTCATCCTCGACCGGATCGCCGGGGGGGAAGCAGGCGTGCCCGCCCTCGGACGGCATGGCCATTTCCTTGCCGGCCGCATCGCGCACTAGGGCCGAGACCCCGAAGCCGGTGCCGGGGCCGAGCACCGCGACGGTGCAGTGCGGATCGCCGTCGACCGGCCCGCCCAGGCTCTCCAGCTGGTCTTCCGGCACGATGGGCGCGCCCCAGGCCAGGGCCTCGAAGTCGTTGATCAGCTTGACGGGTTTCAGGCCCAGGGTCTGAAGCTCCGCCTCCGACACCTGCCAGGGCGAGTTGGTCAGGTCGATGGCGCCGTCCGTCACAGGACCGGCGACAGCGATCACGCCGCCCGTCGGCTTGACCTCGCAGCCGTCGATGAAGGCGGCGACGCCTTCCAGGAAGGTCGGATAGGTCTCGGCCGGGAAGCTGTCGTGGTGGTCCAGCACGGGCTTGCCGTCCACCATGCGAGCCACGGCGAAGCGGGCGTTTGTGCCGCCGACATCGCCGACGAGAAGGGTCTTGTCATTCATTGGGTCGTTTCCTGCGCTCGGTTCGGTGGATCAGGCGTCCACGGTCCGATCGACGAAGTTGGGATTGGGCGGGGTGTCGTCGTTGCCGCGCGAACCGGTCGGCAGGGCGAAACAGACCGTCGCCCCCTGCTCGGCCGTCGTGACCACATGGCGGAAGGCGCCGAACAGTTCACGGCCATAGCCCCAGGACGAACCCTCCGCGTTGACGGCGGACCGGGCGGCCAGCGGACGGGCGGTCAGGTCGGAAACGCCGACGGTCGTCAGAACCCCGGCCTCGGCGTCCAGGCGGATGATGTCGCCGTCCTGAACATGGGCCAGCGGACCGCCGGCCAGGGCCTCGGGCGAGACGTGGATGGCGGCGGGCGTCTTGCCGCTGGCGCCCGACATGCGGCCGTCGGTGACGAAGGCGACCTTGAACCCCTTGTCCTGAATAACGGACAGGGCCGGCGACAGGCTGTGCAGTTCCGGCATGCCGTTCGCCTTGGGCCCTTGGAAGCGCAGGACCACGACCACGTCGCGGAACAGCTTGCCGTCGCGGAAGGCTTGCAGCGCGTCTTCCTGGGTTTCGAACACGGCGGCGGGCGCCTCGACGATGCGGTTCTCGGGTTTGACCGCAGAGATCTTGATGACCGCACGACCCAGGTCGCCCTGAACCAGACGCAAGCCCCCCTCCTTGTCGAAGGGATTGGAGGCCGGGCGCAGAATGTCGAGATCGAGACTTTCCTGGACGCCGTCGCGCCAGACCAGTTCGCCGTCCACCATCGACGGTTCCTGGAAATAGGCCTGGATGCCCTGACCCATGATGGTCGTGACGTCAGTGTGGATATTGCCCGCCATCGCCAGTTCGCGGGCGATGAAGGCGACGCCACCGGCGGCCTGGAAGGCGTTCACATCGGCCGAGCCGTTGGGATAGACCCGCGCCAGCAGCGGCGTGACCGACGATAGCTCGTCCATGTCGGTCCAGTCGATCAGAACCCCTGCCGCCCGCGCCATGGCGACCAGGTGGATGGCGTGATTGGTCGAGCCGCCGGTGGCCAGCAGGGCCACTATCATGTTGACGATGGACTTCTCGTCGATGACGTCGGCCATGCGGCACTCGCCGCTGCGCGCCAGTTCGACCGCCCGTTTCGCCGCCGCCGCGGTCAGGGCGTCACGCAGGCCGGTGTCGGGATGGACGAAGGCGGTGGAGGGCATGTGCAGGCCGCCCAGCTCCATCATCATTTGGTTGGAGTTGGCGGTGCCGTAGAAGGTGCAGGTGCCGGGCGAGTGATAGCTGCCGATCTCGCTTTCCAGCAGGGTCTGACGATCGACCTTGTTCTGCGCATATTCGGCCCGGACCCGGGCCTTCTCCGCGTTCGGAATGCCCGACGGCATAGGCCCGGCGGGTGCGAAGACGACGGGCAGGTGGCCAAAGGCCAGGGCGCCCATGAACAGGCCCGGTACGATCTTGTCGCACACGCCCAGCATCAGGCCGGCGTCGAAGGCGTCGTGCGTCAGGGCGATGCCCGCCGACATGGCGATCAGGTCGCGGCTGAACAGCGACAGCTCCATGCCGGGACGACCCTGGGTGACGCCGTCGCACATGGCGGGGGTGCCGCCGGCGACCTGGGCCGTAGCGCCGACCTCGCGCACGGCCTTGCGCACCACGTCGGGGAAGCGTTCGAACGGCTGGTGGGCCGACAGCATGTCGTTATAGGCGGTGACGATGCCCAGATTGGGCTTGGACCCATCCATCGCGGTCAGCTTGTCGGCGATCGTCTGGCCCGCGAAGGCGTGGGCCCAGTTGGCGCAGCTCAGCTTGGCGCGTCCGGCGCCGCTGTCTCGGGCCGCGTCCATGCGACGGATGTAGTCGGCGCGGGTCTCGCGGCTTTTCTCTATGATGCGGGCGGTGACCGCAGCGACCGTGGGATGAAGCGCCATCAGCCTTCCTCCGTCCACAAAACTTCAAGGGGAACACCGGCGGCGATCAAGGCGGCGATGGGTTGGATCTTGGGATCGCCCTGGGCCTGTTCTTCGAAGACGCGACGCTTGGCGGCGCCCTTCAGGCCCAGGATCACCCGGCCCGCAGACATCAGATAGGGCAGGTTGATCGACAGCCGTTCGAGCGTCGGCGCCATGCCGTCGCGCCCATGCGGCACGCCCAGAACGGTCGGCTTCAGCGTCGGCGTCAGCAGGGCCTTCAGCGTCGGGCTTTCGGGGAACATGGAGCAGATATGGCCGTCTTCGCCCATGCCCAGCAGCACCGCATCGAACCGCCCGCCGGCATCGGCCAAGGCGTTGGCCGCCACGATGGCCGCGCGGTCCACGGTGACCTCGGGCGTATAGAGCGGGATGAAGCGCGCGGCGGCCGCCTTGTCCTGAAGAAGCACGTCGCGGATCAGACGGGCATTCGATTCTGGCGAGGTCTCGGGCACATACCGCTCGTCCACCAGGGTCACGGCGAGTTTGGACCAATCCAGATCGGTCGCCGCCAGGCGGCGGTAGACGGGTGCGGGCGTCGAACCGCCGGGACCGGCGAACAGGGCCTGGCCATGGTCGCGGACGGCCGCGCCAAGAGTTTCGGCCAGACGCGCGGCGATGGCTTCGGCCCAGGCCTCGACGGAGGCGAAGGCTTCGATGACGGGGGTCTCAGACATCGGTCGTATTCCAGTCGCGGCCGGTCCGCATCATCAGCATGTCGGCGCTGTCGGGACCCCAGGTTCCGGCGACGTAGTTGTCGGGCTTCAGACCGGATTCGGCCCAGGCCTCGGACACCTCGTCCACCCATTTCCAGGCCTGCTCGGCCTCGTCGCGCCGTACGAACAGGGTCGAATCGCCGGCCATGGCGTCCAGCAGCAGCCGCTCATAGGCGATGCGGCGGCGCGGTGGGGCGGCGGACTTGCCGTCCACACCCCACGACAGGCTCATCTTGATCGGCTGCAACTGCATGCGCTGATCCAGGCCCGGACGCTTGTTCATCACCGTCAGCGAGATGTCTTCCTCGGGCTGCAGCTCGATGATCATCCGGTTGGCCTGAACCTCGCCCCGGTCGTCGCGGTCGAAGATCGAGTGGGGCACCGGCTTGAACTGGATGACGATCTCGGTGCGCTTCTCGGGCAGGCGCTTGCCGGTCCGCATGAAGAAGGGCACGCCCGCCCAGCGCCAGTTGTCGATATCGGCGCGAACGGCGACGAAGGTCTCGGTGTCGGACGGCTGGCCGCGCTCCTCGTCATAGCCCTTGGCCGGCTTGCCCTCCGAGACGCCCGCCACATACTGACCGCGCGCTGTCACGCGCTCAGCCTCGTCGGGGGTAATCGGACGCAAGGAGCGCAGCACCTTGACCTTCTCGTTGCGCACCGAGTCGGGATCCAGGTCGCTGGGCGGCTCCATCGCCACCAGACACAGCAGCTGCAGCATGTGGTTCTGCAGCATGTCGCGCAGGGCGCCGTATTCGTCATAGTAGGGCCAGCGATCGCCGACACCCACCGTCTCGCCGATCGTGATCTGCACGTGGTCGATGGACAGGTTGTTCCACAGCGGTTCGAAGATCGTGTTGCCAAACCGCAGAGCGATCAGGTTCTGGACCGTCTCCTTGCCCAGGTAGTGGTCGATGCGGAACACCTGGTTTTCGCTGAAGGCGTGGGCCACGGCGTCGTCGATTTCGAGGAAGGACTTCAGGTCGCGCCCGACCGGCTTTTCCAGCACGATGCGGCAGTTCTTTTCCGCCAGACCCGCCGCCTTCATCGCCGTGACGATGCGGGCATAGAGCGAGGGAGATACGGCCAGGAAGGAGGTGACCTCGCCGTCGCCGACCTTGTCCTTCAGCGGCTTGAGGCTTTCGGGCGAGGTGGCGTCGACCGCCAGATAGTCCAGGCGGGCCTCCATCCGCGACCAGCTGGCCTCGTCCCAGACCTTGTCCGCCTCGGCGCGCGCCTTCACCGCCTCGCGCACCTTGGCGATATAGTCGTCGGCGCTCTCTTCGGAACGCGCGGCGCCGATGATCTTCAACCCTTCAGGCAGCAGGCCGTCGTGTTCGAGGAAATAGAGCGACGGCAGGAGCATGCGCATCGCCAGATCGCCGCCGCCGCCAAACAGAATGAGAGCCGCCATGTCTTGTCCCTCGATGATCCCATTTGTCGGGACGCACGCCTTTACGGTCTAGCCGCTGTCTTTGGCCGCTTCCGCTCGCGAGGCCAACACGTCCAGCACGTCCTGAAACACCATGTTACGGGCATGGAGAAGAACGAGCAGGTGATAGATCAAATCCGCAGCCTCGCTGGCGAGTTCCTCGTCCGGGCCGGCGACGCCGGCCAGAGCGGTCTCTACGCCCTCCTCGCCGACCTTCTGGGCGATGCGTTTGGGCCCCTGTGCGAGCAGTCGGGCGGTCCAGCTTTCGGACGGATCGGCGGCTGCCCGTTCGGCGATGGTCCGTTCCAGCCGGGCGATCCGACCCAGGCCCGGCGCGTCGGCCTTTCCGAAACAGCTCGTCCGGTTCAGGTGGCAGGCGTTTCCGACCGGCCTGACGCCCAACACGATGGCGTCGGCGTCGCAGTCGGCCGTGATGGAAACGACGTGAAGTCGGTCGCCCGACGTCTCGCCCTTCCTCCAACGCCCCCCGCGCGAGCGGGAGAAAAAGGTGGCCTCGCAGGATGCGATCGTCTCGTCCAGCGCCGCGCGATCCATATAGGCCAGGGTCAGGACCTGCAGCGTGGCGGCGTCCTGCACCACGACGGGGACCAGGCCGGCGCCCTTGGCGAAGTCGATGGTGTTCGGGTCGATCACAGTCTCATCTCCAGGCCTTCGTCGGCCAGGTATTGTTTCAGGTCCGGAATGGCGATGGCGCCGGTGTGGAAGACGCTGGCGGCCAGGGCGCCGGAGACGTCGGCCTGCTCGAACACAGCCTTGAAATGCTCGGGCGCGCCGGCGCCGCCCGAGGCGATCAGGGGAATGGTCAGGCGCGCGCGCGCAGCGGACAGTTGCTCGATGTCATAGCCGCGCCGAACCCCGTCCTGATCGATGCAGTTCAGCACGATCTCGCCGGCGCCCAGGCTCTGCGCCTCGTCCAGCCAGTCCAAGGTGCGTTTGCCGGCATGACGCCGTGCATCGGGGTCGCCGGTATATTTGTGGACCACCCAATCGCCGTCTTCGAACCGGCTGTCGACGCCGACTACGACGCATTGGCTGCCCAGCCGCGCCGCCATCTCGGCGATCAGTTCGGGCCGTTCCAAGGCCGGGGAGTTGATCGAGACCTTGTCCGCTCCGTGGTCCAGACAGCGCGCCGCCTGGTCCACGCTGCGAATGCCGCCGGCGACGCAGAAAGGAATGTCTAGCAGTCGGGCGATGTCCTTGATCCAGCCGTAGTCCAGCGTCCGGCCCTCTGGACTGGCGGTGATGTCGTAGAAGACCAGTTCGTCGGCGCCTGCGTCGCGATAGCGCGCGGCCAGCACCGCCGCGTCGCCCATGTCCGTATGGCCGACGAATTTCACGCCCTTGACCACCCGGCCGTCCTTCACGTCCAGGCAGGGAATGATCCGCCGCGCCGTCACGAGCGTTTGGCCGCCGCGATCGCCTCGGGCAGGGTGAAGCAGTTCTCGTAGTGCGCGCGTCCGACGATGGCCCCGTGACAGCCCAGCGCCTTCACCGCAGCGATATCGTCCAGCGAGGAAACGCCGCCCGAGGCCTGCAACACCAGATCCGGCCGACGGCTGCGGATTTCGGCCAGTAGATCCAGGTTCGGCCCGGTCAGGGCGCCGTCGCGACCGACGTCGGTCACCAGCAGGTGTTTGGCCGTCCCCTTGGGATAGCGATCCAACGCCTCCCAGAGCGTCATGCCCGAGGACTGGGTCCATCCCTTCAGTGCAGGCACCGGCACGCCGTCCTCGATCTTGACGTCCAGGGCCAGGGTGATGCGCTCGACGCCGAAGGTTTCCAACCAAGTCGCCACCGTCTCAGGTTGGGTCACCGCCAAGGAGCCTACGACGACGCGCGACACGCCGGCGTCCAGCAGCTTTTTCACATCGTCGGCGCTGCGCACGCCGCCGCCCGACTGGACCTTGACGTCGATGGCTTGGGTCAGTTCACCGATCAGAGCATGCTGACGCGCCTCGCCCGCCTCGGCTCCGTCCAGATCGACGATGTGAATCCACTCCGCGCCCTCGGCCGCAAAGGTCGTCAGGCGGGCGGCCGGCTGCTGGTCGTAATGCGTCACCTGGGCGAAGTCGCCATGCATCAGGCGCACGCAGACGCCGTCCTTCAGGTCGATGGCGGGGTAGATCAGCATGACAAACTCAGAAAATTCTTGAGGATGGTCGCCCCGGCCTCGGCCGAGCGTTCGGGGTGGAACTGGCAGCCCCAGCGGTTGGCGGATCGAACCACAGCCGGAACGACGCCGCCATAGTCGGCGCGGGCCAAGGTGGCGGGCCCGTCAGGGCAGACGTAGCCGTGAACGAAATAGGCGTAGGCGCCGTCGGCGACGCCCTCCAGCAAGGGGTCGTCGCGGTCGCGCGTCAACCGGCTCCAGCCCATGTGCGGCACCGGTAGATCGCCCGCAGGCTTCAGCCGGGTCACCGCGCCGGGAATGAGGCCCAGCAGATCGACGCCGTCGCCTTCGTCGCTCGATCCGAACAGCAGTTGCTGACCCAGGCACACACCCAGCAGGGGGCGTGGGAAGGCGCGGATCGTCGCGATCAGACCCAGGTCCGACAGGCGCTTCATGGCGTATCCGGCCGCGCCGACGCCCGGCAGGATCACCCGTTCAGCCTCGGCGATCACGGTCGGATCGTCGGTCAGGCGCACGGTCGCGCCCAGCCGCTCCAGCGCGAACTGGACAGAGGCGACGTTGCCGGTGCCGTAGGCGATGACGGCCACCTCGGTCACAGAACACCTTTAGTGGACGGCACGGCGTCGCCCTCGACGCGGATGGCCTGGCGCAGGGCGCGGCCGAACGCCTTATAGACGGCTTCGGTCTTGTGGTGGTCGTCCTGGCCCGTGACCTTGATGTGCACGGCCGCGCCCATGGCCTCGGCCAGAGACCGGAAGACGTGGGCGGTCAGGTCGGTGCGGTATTCGCCGATGAAGGGGGTCTCGAACGTGCCCTCGAACAGCGGATACGGGCGGCCGGAAAGATCGATCGAGACGGTCGCATTCGCCTCGTCCATCGGCAGGACGAAGCCGTAGCGGGCGATGCCCTTGCGCTCGCCCAACGCCTGTTTCAACGCTTGCCCCAGGGCGATGGCGCTGTCCTCGATCGTGTGGTGCGGATCGGTGTGCAGGTCGCCTTCGCATTGCAGACGCAGCGAGAAGCCGCCGTGGGCCGCGATCTGCTCCAGCATGTGATCGAAGAAGCCGACGCCGGTCTCGATCTTCACCGGACCGGGCGCATCCAGATCGACGACGCAGACGATCCGGGTTTCCTTGGTGTCGCGCACCGCCTGACCAACGCGCGCCGGGCGGCGCTTGGCGGGCGTCAGGCCAAAGGCGGCGAGCAGCCGGTCGTTGACCTCGGACTTGATCGAGATCGGCAGGCGCAGACGCTCGCCGGACAGATCGGCCTCGACGCCGTAGGCTTTCAGACCAGCCAGGGCGGCGGCGGGCTCCTCTGGGCGAGCCATGATGATGGGACCGACGCCCGGTTCGACCGGCATCTGGCGACTCAGTTCGCGCACGACCCGTTCGCGCTCGCGCCGGACCGAGGCGATCCGCTCGGCGGTCTCGATCATCCGCGACGGATCGAGCGCCTGAATCGCCAGCCGCACCAGCGGTTCGGGCAGGGCGTAGGGTTCCAGCACCGACGCCAGACGCGCCAGGGTCTGGGCTTGGGCGATCGCGGCGCCGACGCGGGCGCCGGCCAAGCCATAGGCCAAAGACAGGCTGCGCAGCACGACCAGGTTCGGTTGATCGGTGACGACGGTCACGGCCGAGACGCTGTCGGAGAACTCAATCAGCCCCTCGTCCACCATCAGCAGGGCGGGGGAGACGCGGGCGGCCATTTCGGCGACGGCTTCGGGCGAGCCAAGCGCTCGGATCACGACGACGGCAGGTTCGCCCTTGTTCGGATAGATGGCGGCCAGGCTGTCGTAGGGCTCGGCCTTCGGGGCCTCGACCGAACCCCCGTCGTGGGCGGCGAGACGATAGGCCAGTTCCAACCCGTGGGTCAGGCCGCGCACCGGCAGCACCTGGTCGGCAGGCACGCCATAGACGGCGGCCATGCGGACGGCGAGGGCTGAGGCGTCGTCGGGATAGCGATCCAGACCTTCGCCGCCGGAAACCAGCGGCGGATAGGGAGCGGGCAGGGTCAAAGTGATCCTCCACCGAGAAGCGAAGCGGAACGGGGGAGGGGGACCGCCCGAAGGGTGGTGGAGGGGGCGGAGCCACACACCGTGTCTGGGGTCGCCCCCTCCACCGCTTCGCGGTCCCCCTCCCCCGCGTTGCGGGGGAGGATCAGATAGATCACGCTCATCCCTCGCTCCTCAAATCGGCGGCGCGGGCGTGGGCTTCCAGGCCTTCCATCCGGGCCAGGCGGGCGGCGATGGGGGCCAGCTGACGGGCGCCGCCCTCGGTCACCAGCTGGACCGACATGGTGGTCATGAAGCTGGCGGTGGTGACGCCGCCCAGTGTGCGGGCGCCGCCGTCGGTCGGCAGGACGTGGCTGGGACCGGCGGCGTAATCTCCCAGCGTCTCGGCGGCGAACCGGCCGACGAAAACGGCCCCGGCGGCCTTGATCGAATCGACCAGCGGCTCGGGATCGTCGATCTGGATGGCCAGGTGTTCGGGGCCATAGAGGTTGGCGACTTCTGCGGCGGTGTCGAGGTCGCGGACCAGGATGGCGCGGGCCTCGTTCAGAGAGGTGCGGGCGATGGCTTCGCGGGGCAGGGTTGCGACCTGCACCTCGACCTCGCTCAGGATGTAGTCGATGGTGGCGCGGCTGGTCGAGACCAGCAGAACCTGCGCATCCGCATCGTGTTCGGCCTGGCTCAGCAGGTCGGCGGCGGCGATCTCGGGCGCGGCGTCGCGATCGACGATGACCATCAACTCCGACGGGCCGGCCGGCATATCGACGGCGGGGCCGCCCGGCAGGGCGGAGGCCTGCTTCTTGGCCTCGGCCACATAGGCGTTGCCGGGTCCGAACAGCTTGTCGCAGGCGGGAATGACCCCGTCCTCCAGTTCGACGCCAAAGGTCAGGGCCGCGATGGCCTGGGCGCCGCCCATCAGCCAGATGGCGTCCAACTCCGCCTCTGCGGCGGCCAGGATCATGGCGGGGTGGATGCCGCCGTCCTTGTTCGGCGGCGTCACGGCGATGCGCTGGCCTACGCCCGCGACGCCGGCCGGAATGGCCAGCATCAGCAGCGACGAAAACAGCGGCGCGGTGCCGCCGGGAATATAGAGGCCGGCCGAGGCGATGGGACGCCAGGCCAGTTTGGACCGTACTCCGGGCGTCGTCTCGATGAGGGGGGTGTCCTCGGGCCGGGTCGCCTGGTGGAAGACGCGCACATTGTCGGCCGCCATGCGCAGGGCGCGCACGTCGCCGGGCGGCAGGGCGTTACGCGCCTCGGCGACAGCCTCGGGCGTGATGGCGATGCGATGGGGCGGAGCCTTGTCCAGCTTCAGGCACCAGTCGGTCACGGCCTCGCCGCCGCGCTGGCGCACATCGTCCAGGATGGTGCGGACGATCTCGGTCACGTCGCCGGCGGTGCGTTGGGCCGGGCGGGCCAGGGCGGCCGTCTTTTCGGCGGCGTCGAGGGAAGACCAGTCGATGCGTTTCATCACATCATCTTCTCGATCGGCAGGACCAGAATGGCCGAGGCGCCGGCGGCCTTCAGCTTCTCCAAGGTCTCCCAGAAGACGGCTTCCTGGCAGACGGCGTGGACGGCGACCGCATCGTCGCGACCCATCAGGGGCATGACCGTGGGCGAGCCTGCGCCGGGCAGGATCGCGGTAATTTCGTCCAGCGCCGAGCGCGGGGCGTTCAGCATGACGTATTTGGCGCCCTGAGAGGACACGACGCCCGCCATCCGCTCGATGACGCTGTCCAACAGCTGCTGCAACGCCGGCTCGGGCGCGACGGGCGACTGAATCAGCACGGCCTGGCTTTCCAGAACCGTATCCTTGGCCCCCAGGCCGTTGGCCTCCAGCGTCGCGCCGGTCGAGACCAGGTCGCAGATGGCGGCGGCCAGTTTCAGCCGGGGCGCGACCTCGACGGCCCCGCGCATCACGACGATGTCGGCCTTGACCCCGCGTTCGTCGAGGAAGCGGCGCAGGATCTTGGGATAGGAGGTGGCGATACGCAGACCGTCCAGCGAGGCCGGACCGTCATAGGCCAGCGCCGGAGGCGTGGCGATCTTGAGCGTGCAGCGACCGAAACCCAGCGGCATGACGATCGAGGCGTTCTTTTCCTTGGAGTCTGGGCCGCCGTTGCTTCCTTCCTCCAGCACATTCTCGCCGACGATGCCCAGGTCGCACACGCCGTCCGCCACGAAGGTGGGGATGTCGTCGTCGCGGACGCGCAGCAGGTCGATCGGATAGTTCTCGACCCGGTACAGCAGGTCGTTGTGACCCTTCACCCATTTCAGGCCCGCGTCGCGGATCAGGTCGAGGCTGCGGTCGGCCAGACGGCCGGATTTCTGTACGGCGATGCGAAGCCGGCCCTGCACGGTGCTCATGTTCGGATACTCAGTTTTTGTTCTTCAGGCGGTCCAGGGCAAGGCGATAGCCCTGATGCGGCATGTCTTTCAGATAGCGGGCGACGCGAACGACGGTGGTGGGGCTGGCATGGGCCTCGGCGGCGATCTCGCGATAGGATTTGCCGCCGGCGTCGAGCAGGCGCGCGACCTGCCAGCGCTCGGAGAAGGCGCGCAGTTCCGCAGGCGTGCAAAGATCGGCCAGAAAGGCGTCGATCTCGGCGCGCGTCTGCATCGACAGCAGGGCGTCATGCAGGTCGTCACGGGCGGGCGGGGGTGTCATGCGTGTTCCACTATGCTGTAACGCTGGAACGGTCAAGAGGCTGTCGAGTGGCGAGTGGCGACTGATGAGTGGCAAGATAAACTGGGCATCCGCCGCGTGCTCGCCACTCGCCACCTGCCACTCGCCACTCTAAATGCGTCCCATGACCAAGGTTCTCATCATCGGCGCCGGGCACGCGGGCGGCTCTGTCGCGGCCTTCTTGCGGCAGTATGGGCATGAAGGCCCCATCGTGCTGGTGGGCGAGGAGGATGCGCCGCCGTATCAGCGGCCGCCGCTTTCCAAAGCCTGGCTGAAGGGAGAGGCGGATCTGGAGGCGCTGCTGCTGCGGCCTCTGAGTTTCTACGCCGAGCAGAACATCGACTTCCGGCCCTCGATGGTCGCCGTGGCGGTGGATCCGGCAGCGAAGACGGTCGTCTTCGATGACGGTTCGTCCGAGACCTACGACATTCTCGTGCTGGCGACCGGATCGACGGCGCGCAAACTGCCGGTCCCGGGCGGGGACCATCCCGATCTGCTGGAACTGCGTACGATGAAGGACGCCGAGCGGCTGAAGGCCGTCCTCGGGCCCGGCAAGCGTCTGGCGGTGGTCGGCGGCGGCTATGTGGGGCTGGAGGCGGCGGCGTCGGCGCGAGCCCTGGGCGCCGAGGCGGTGGTGATCGAGCGGGCGCCGCGCGTGCTGGCGCGGGTGGCGTCCGAGACCCTGTCGGCCTTCTTCACGGCGCAGCACCGGGCGCACGGCGTCGAAATCCTGACCGACGCGGAGGTGATCGCCGTGGCCCGCGACGGCGTGAGCCTGGCCGGCGGATCGGTGGTGTGGGCGGATGCGGTGTTGGTGGGAGTCGGCGCCCTGGCTTGCGACGCCCTGGCGCGGTCGGCCGGGCTGACCTGCGACGACGGCGTGGTGGTGGACGCCGAGGCGCGGACCAGCGACCCGGCGATCTTCGCCATCGGCGACATGACGCGGCGGCCCATTCCGGTCCACGGCGGCGTGCATCATCGGCTGGAAAGCGTGCCCAACGCCCTGGAGCAGGCCAAACAGGCGGCCGCGGCCATCGTCGGACGGGCCGGACCGACGCCGGAAGTGCCCTGGTTCTGGTCGGACCAGTATGACGTCAAGCTTCAGATCGCGGGCCTGCCGCTCGACGCCGACAGACAGGTGGTGCGTGGCGACCCGACGGCGTCGGGCTTTGCGGTCTTTCATCTGAACGGCGACCGCATCGTCTGCGTCGAGGCCGTCAACGCCCCACCCGAGTTCATGGCCGGCAAACAGTTGATCGCCAAGGCGACGCCTGTGGACGTGGACAAGCTGGCCGATCCGGCGGTGTCGATGAAGGCGGTGGCCGTCGGATAAGGCGTCGCCGCAGTGCAACAAAACTGTTGCGCTTTACGTTCGTGACCGTTCAAGCTGCGACTTCAACGCGGCGGGGGCGGATGACGAGAGCTTTCGACGAAATGAATGGCGGCGGATCGGGTGCGATCCGCGACAGCTACAAGACGCTGGCGGCTTGGCTGGAAAACGCGCCGGCCGATCTGCTGCAAGCGCGCTCGCGCCAGGCGGAGCTGTTCTTCCGTCGCATGGGCGTGACCTTCGCCGTCTATGGCGACGAGGAATCCAACGAGCGGCTGATCCCCTTCGATGTCGTGCCGCGCATCATCGGTGCGGACGAGTGGGGCGGTCTGGAAAAGGGGCTGAAGCAGCGCGTCACCGCCATAAACGCCTTCCTCAAAGACATCTATGGGCCGCAGGACTGCATCAAGGCGGGCATTGTCCCGGCCGATCTGATCCTGACCAATCCGCACTATCGGCCGGAGATGCAGGGGCGTCGTCCACCGGGCGACGTCTGGTGCCATATCTCGGGCGTGGATCTGGTGCGCACCGGCGAGGACGGCTTCTACGTACTCGAAGACAACTGCCGCACGCCGTCGGGCGTCTCCTATATGCTGGAGAACCGCGAGATGATGATGCGGCTGTTCCCGGACCTGTTCGCGGAACACGCCGTGCGACCCGTCGAGATCTACACCGATATGCTGTTGCGCTCGTTGCAGGCGTCCGCGCCGGCAGGGGCGGGGGCGGACCCGACCATCGTCGTGCTGACGCCTGGCCCCTTCAACTCGGCCTACTACGAGCACAGCTTCCTGGCCGACAAGCTGGGCGTCGAGCTGGTTCAGGGCACGGACCTGTTCGTCAATGACGACACTGTCTTCATGCGCACGACCGAGGGGCCCAAGCGCGTCGATGTTATCTATCGCCGCATCGATGACGACTTCCTCGATCCCCTGACCTTCATGCCCAACTCTACCATCGGGGTGCCGGGGTTGATGTCGGCCTATTTCGCTGGACGGGTGACCCTAGCCAATGCGGTCGGGACGGGCGTGGCCGACGACAAGGCCGTCTATACCTACATGCCCGAAATCATCCGCTTCTTCACGGGCGAGGATGCGATCCTGCAGAACGTGCCGACCTGGCGCTGTCGCGAGCCGGACGCCCTGAAGGAAGTGCTGGATAAGCTGCCGGAACTGGTGGTCAAGGAAGTCGGCGGATCGGGCGGCTACGGCATGCTGGTCGGGCCGACCTCGACCAAGGCCGAGATCGAGGATTTCCGCGCCAAGCTGATCGCCGATCCCGACGACTTCATCGCCCAGCCGACGCTGAGCCTGTCGACGGCTCCGACGCTGAACGGCGGCGCCCTGTCGCCCCGCCACGTCGATCTTCGGCCCTTCGTCCTGTCCAGCCCGGCCGGCGTGCGCGTCGCGCCCGGCGGTCTGACGCGGGTGGCGCTGAAGGAAGGGTCGCTGGTGGTGAACTCCAGCCAGGGCGGCGGAACCAAGGACACCTGGGTGCTGGACAACTGATGCTTTCACGCACCGCAGACAGCCTCTACTGGACCGGCCGCTATATGGAGCGGGCGGACTTCCTCGCCCGAATTCTAGAGGCGGCGATCCGTCTCGCCGCCCTGCCGGCCAAGGATCAGGCCGCCGTCACCGCCTGGGCGGGGGCCATCGCCTCGTCGGGGGTGAAGGCGGGCTTTGATGCGACCGGCCGGACCGTGTCGGAAAAGTCCGTGCGGGAATATCTAGCCTTCGGCTTCGACAATCCGACCTCGATCAAGGCCTGCATCACCAAGGCGCGGACCAATGCGCGCTCGGTGCGCACCGCCCTGACCATCGAACTGTGGGAGGCGATCAACGGCGCCTGGAACGGTCTGAACGAGCTGGGCGAACCGACCAAGCGCGACGACTTCACCAACTTCCTCGACTTCGTGAAATCAACGTCCCTAGCGGTCGAAGGCGCCTCGTCGCGGACCATGCTGAGGAATGACGCCTACTGGTTCCTGCGGCTGGGCATGGCGATCGAGCGAGCCGACAACACCGCACGCCTGCTGGACGTGAAATATCACCTGCTGCTGCCGCCCGGCGAACGGGTGGGCGGGCAACTGGACTACTTCCAGTGGACCACCCTTCTGCGCGAGGTTTCGGCATTGACCGCCTATCGCTGGGTTTACCGCGAAAGCGTGCGGCCTTGGCTGGTGGCGGACCTGCTGGTGCTGAACCGCCAGATGCCGCGCTCGCTGGCCTCATGTCAGGGCATGATCGTCAGCTATCTGGAGAAGCTGGCGACCGATTACGGAAGACGCGGACCGGCGCAGCGACTGGCCTCCAACCGCCTCAGCCAGTTCAACGAGGCCAAGATCGAGGACATCTTCCAGTCCGGCCTGCACGAATACATTCAGGGCTTCCTGAATGAGAACAACGCCCTGGCCGCGGCCGTCCACGAACAGTATCTGGTCTGACCATGCGGATCCGGATCGATCACTCCACCCGCTACGCCTACGCCCGGCCTGCGCGCTTCATCGTCCAGATGCTGCGCCTGACGCCCAAGTCGTGTGAGAGCCAGCAGGTCCGCGACTGGCGGATCGAAACCGATGTGGACGCCCGGCTGCGGCGCAGCGAGGACGCGTTCGGCAACATCGTTCACAGCCTCTACACCGAGCGGCCGACCGACGCCCTGACCATCCGCGTCACCGGCGAGGTCTCGACCGTCGAGACGGGCGGCGTCGTGAAAGGGCAGGCCGAACGCCTGTCGCCCATCGTCTATCTGCGCGACACCCCGATGACCAAGGCCGACGCCGGTATCGTCGATTTCGCCCGCTCCATCCCTGAGGGCGCGACGCTGGGCCGGATGCATCAGTTGATGGGCGCGCTGAAGGACACGGTGGCGTTCCAGGTCGGCTCGACCTCCGCCTCCCACACCGCCGCTGAGGCCTTCGCCCAGAGGCGCGGCGTCTGTCAGGACCATTCGCAGATCTTCATCTCGGCCGCACGCCTGCTGGGCGTGCCGGCCCGCTATGTCTCGGGCCACCTCAGCCGTCAGGACGGACGCCACGATCAGGACGCCGCCCATGCCTGGGCCGAGGCCTGGGTCGAGAATCTGGGCTGGGTCGGGTTCGATCCGGCCAACGGCATCTGCCCGACCGAACACTATGTCCGGGTCGCGGTCGGCCTGGACGCGCGGGGCGCCACCCCGATCCGGGGCACAAGCTATGGCGGCGGCCAGGAGCAACTGACTGTCGCCCTGAATGTGCGGCCGGTGCAACAGAGCCAGCAACAACTGCAATCCAGCGGATGGCCCCGATAGGCATGACGCGCGAATCTGTTAGCGTCTGGGGATTCGCAACGCGGGGAGCGAATAGAGCGAAGTGACCTATTGCGTAGGCATGCTGGTGGACGACGGGTTGGCGATGATCGCCGACACACGCACCAATGCGGGCGTGGACAACATCTCGTCCTATCGCAAACTCCACATCTACCAGTCGCCGGGCGAGCGGATTCTGGCTGTCGCGACGGCGGGCAATCTGTCGGTCACCCAGACGGCGCTGGCCATGGTCGCAGCCGGGGTCAAACTGCCGGACTCCACCGAGCTTGAAACGCTACAGACCGCCCCGACCCTGTTCCGCGCCGCCCAGCTTCTGGGTCACGCGATGGCCAGCGTGCGCGCCAGCATCAATACCCCGCCGACGCCGACCGCCGACGGGTTGAACGTCACCGCCTCCATGCTCCTGGGCGGTCAGATCGCCGGCGGCAAGATGGGGCTCTACCTGATCTACGGGCAGGGCAACTTCATCGAGTGCGGGCCCGATACGCCCTATCTGCAGATCGGCGAGCTGAAGTACGGCAAGCCCATTCTGGATCGCGCCCTGCACAGCTCCACCTCCCTGTCCGAGGCGGTGAAGCTGGGGCTGATCTCGTTCGATTCGACCATCCGCTCGAACATCGCCGTCGGCCCGCCGCTGGACCTGATCGTCATGCCGCGCGACCAGTTGACGGGCACGGCGCGTCGCATCGAAGCGGATGATCCCTATTTCCGCGACCTGGGCCGGCGTTGGTCCGAAGCCCTGGCCGCCGCCCACCGCGCCATGCCCGATCCGACCTGGCTGGATTTGGATACGTCGGCGCCGCAGAGGAGCATCAGCGCAGTCGGCTAATTAAGATTGCGATTTGTTCGCAATTGTCTTGTGCCTTCCTGTGGAGCTGGTTATTGCGAGCGCATCGCAAAATCAGACCAAAAGGTCGCAAGACTATGTCCGAATCCCGCGCCGCCGCGCTCCGCTCGCTTCTGTTCGCCTCCAGCGCCGCTAGCATGCTGGTCGCCGCCCCCGCCATCGCCGCTGACGTGACCGCCGAGGACGGCGTGGTCGTCACGGCCGACCAGTCCCAGCCCGCCAATCTGGGCACGATCGACGTCAACGGTCAGTTCAAGAAGCCGGCCCCTGTCAGCCCCGAGTTCGTCGCGCCCCTGGTGGACACGCCGCGCGCCGTGACGGTCATCCCCCAGGCCATCATCGAACAGACCTCGGCCTCGTCCTTACAGGACCTGCTGTCCAACTCCCCCGGCATCACTTTCGGGGCAGGCGAGGGCGGTCAGCCCTTGGCCGATCGTCCCTTCATCCGGGGTCAGTCGTCGGGCAACAACATCTTCGTGGACGGCATTCGCGACACGGGCGGGCAGCAGCGCGAGGTCTTCAACCTGGAACAGGTCGAGGTCATCAAGGGGCCGGACGCCGTCTATTCGGGACGCGGCTCGGGCGGCGGCAGCATCAATCTGGCCTCCAAATCGCCCAAGCTGAACGCCTTCACCAATGTCAGCGCGGGCGCGGGCACCGACGGCTATCTGCGCGGCACGGTCGACGCGAACCTGCCACTGGGCGAGACCGCCGCCCTGCGCATCAACCTGATGGGCGCCCAGGGCGACGTGCCCGGCCGCGACGCCGTCGATTACGACAAATGGGGTGCGGCCATCAGCCTGGGCGCCGGCCTGGGCACGCCGTCGTCGATGGTCTTCAGCTACTACCACCTGACCAGCGACCAGATGCCCGACTACGGCATTCCGCTGTTCACCAAGATCCAGTCGCGCACGACCGACAGCGGCGTTCTGGATGTGCCCTACGACAGCTTCTATGGGCTGAAGGCGCGCGACTACCTGACCAATGAGGTGGATACCTTCACCTTCAAGGCCGAGCATCGCCTCAACGATTTCGCCACGATCCGCAACGTCAGCCGCTATTCGCAGACGCTGAACGACTACATCGTCACCAACCCCGGCGACGGCGGCTATGTTGGACGGGCGGCGGACGGGACCTACTGGATGAAGCGGGGCACCAAGACCCGTTGGAACCCGGTCACCACCTTGGCCAATGTGACGGATGTCTTCGGCCAGTTCGCCACCGGTTCGATCAAGCACAGCTATGACGTCGGCGTGGAGCTGTCGCGCGAGCACAACAGGAACGCCTCCTATTCGACCTACACCACCTCGGGCTCGGCTTGTCCGACCGGTCTGACGACGGTGTCGGGAACCTATCCGACCGCCACAGGCGCTTCGGGCGCCGGCGACTGCACCCCGGTCTATAACCCAAACCCCGATGACGCTTGGACCGGCGTGATCAATCGCGGCCCCACCAGCTCCAACACGACCGAGGCCATCGGCGTCTATGCGAACGACAGCATCACCCTGACCGAGCGACTGATCCTGAACCTGGGCGTTCGCTGGGACCGATATTCGGTCAAGGGGGGCAATGCCGTTTTGGGTTCGCCTTCGTCCACGGCTGGCGTCTGGAATGTCACGGGCTATACGGCCGTTCCGGAACAGACCTGGGAGTTCACCAACTATCAGGTCGGTCTGGTGTTCAAGCCGACGCAGAACAGCAGCGTCTATGCGTCCTGGTCGACCTCTTCGACGCCGCCGACCATTTCGGCGGGCGACCAGAACGCCTCGGGCGGTACGGGCACGGTCAATGGCGTCGCCAACACCGTTCTGGAGCCGGAAGACACCGAAAGCTTCGAGGTCGGCGCCAAGGCCAATGTCTTGAACGACCGTCTCGCCCTGTCGGCGGCCGCCTTCCATCTGACCCGCAAGAACGCCCTGATCCTGGTTGAGCCCAACATCTTCCGTCAGGAAGGCGAGGCCGAGGTCAACGGGTTCGAGCTGGGCGTGTCGGGCAGCATCACGCCGAAGTGGACCGTGTTCGGCGGCTATACCTACATGGACTCCGAACTGACCAAGGCGGCCGTGGTCGTGTCGGGCACGCCGCCGATCGCCATCGTCAATCCGCTGCAAGGCCTGCCGCTGGCCAACACGCCCAAGCACAGCGCCAGCCTGTTCACCACCTATCGTGTTCTGCCCCGGCTGACGGTCGGCGGCGGCGTCTACTACACGTCCAAATCTCTGGGCGGGAACCAGGGCGGCGCGGGCGGCGGGAACAACCGCATCTATGCGCCCGAATGGACCCGCGTGGACGCCTTCGCCGCCTATGATCTGACGGATCGCGCGACGCTTCAGCTGAACGTCAAGAATGCGACGGACGAGGAATACATCATGCGCACCAATGGCGTTCACCACGCCGACGTGGCCGCAGGTCGCCAGGCTATCCTTGCGCTGAACCTGCGCTTCTAAAGGCCTTTTCCCCGGCCTAGTTTGACGGTCCCGCGATCCACCCGCGGGGCCGTTTCGTCTTTCAGCGAGAACGCCCGTGCTGCTGCAGATTCCGGAAGTCTTCTCCAAGGCCGAGGTCGCGGCTCTGCGTGCGCGGCTGGACGCCGGGCCGTGGGCGGACGGCAACGCCACCTCGGGCCATCAATCGGCGACGGCGAAGAAGAACCTTCAACTGCCCGAAGAGTCGGATGTAGCGAAAGAGGTCTCGGCACTTGTAGTCCAGGCGCTGAACGCCAATCCGATGTTCGTGGCGGCGGCCCTGCCGCACACGATCTTTCCGCCTCTATTCAATCGGTACGAGGGCGGGGGTGAGTTCGGCCTGCACGTCGACAACGCCATCCGCCAGTCCCGCACCGGCGGGGCGATGCGCATTCGCAGCGACCTGTCGGCGACCTTGTTCCTGTCCGAGCCCGAGGACTACGACGGCGGCGAGCTGATCATCGAGGAGATGTACGGGTCGCAGGCGATCAAGCTGCCGGCTGGCGATCTGGTCCTCTATCCGTCCAAGAGCCTGCACCGGGTCACGCCGGTGACGCGTGGGGCGCGGGTGTCGTCCTTCATGTGGATGCAGAGCCTAGTCCGCGATGACTCCGATCGCGAGACCCTGTTCCGTCTGGACATCGCCACCCAGCGCGTGGCGACCGAGAGGGGACCGAAGGATCAGGCGGTGATCGAACTGACCGGCGTCTATCACAATCTGCTGCGGCGCTGGACCGAGCTCTGACGCACAAGGCGCCGCGACGTCGCTAAATGCTATTGCAACCCGTTCGCAACAATGGCACAGCGACCTCGTGACCGAACTCGCCACACAGCGTCAGGCCGAAACCGCAGCCAAGGGCCCCAAACCCAAGGCGGCGCTGAACGGCGCGCGGTCGTTCTGGCTGAAACAGCTGCATAGCTGGCACTGGATTTCGGCGGCGGTCAGTCTGGTCGGCATGATCCTGTTCGCGGTCACCGGCATCACCCTGAACCATGCGGCCTCGATCCCCGGCGATCCGGTGACGGTCGAACAGACTGCGACCCTGCCGGCGCCCCTGCTGCAGCGGCTGGCCAGCTTCCCGCAGGAGACGACCGATCCCGTCCCCGACGCGGTCGCCCGCTGGGCGTCCGAAACGCTGAAGGTCGAGATCGCCGGCAAGCCGACCGAGACGACGGCGGAAGAGGTCTATGTCGCCCTGGCCATGCCCGGCGGCGACGGCTGGGTCACCATCGACCGTTCGACCGGCGAGACGCTGCACGAGAAGACGACGCGCGGCTGGATCGCCTACCTCAACGACCTGCACAAGGGCCGCAACGCCGGCGTGGTCTGGTTCTGGTTCATCGACGTCTTCGCGGCGGCCTGCGTCATCTTCGCCCTGACGGGGCTGGGTCTGATGGTCCTGCACGCCAAGGGTCGGCCCTCGACCTGGCCGCTGGCGGCGCTGGGCCTGCTGATCCCCGTCGTCATCGCCCTGATCTTCATTCACTGACGAGTTTTCCGATGCGCCTTCTTCCCGTCGTCATCACCACCGTCGGCCTGGCCGCCGCCGCTGCGCCCGCCATGGCCGCCGACCTGACGGTGTCGGTCGAAATCCCCCGGCTCAACACCGCGTCCTATCATCGCCCTTATGTCGCCGTGTGGATCGAGAAGCCGGATCAGTCCGCCGAACGCACCCTGGCCGTCTGGTATCAGCAGACACGCAATAACGAGGGCGACGGCAAGGACTGGCTGAAGGATCTGCGCACCTGGTGGCGCAAGGGCGGTCGGGCCATGACGCTGCCGGCCGACGGCGTGTCCGGCGCCACGCGCGCGCCAGGTCGCCAGACCGTCACCGTACCCGCCGCCCGCCTGCGCAACCTTCAGCCCGGCCAATACAACATCGTCGTCGAGGCGGCCCGCGAACTGGGCGGGCGCGAGGTCGTGCGCGTGCCCTTCCGCTGGGGCGCGGCCAACACCGGCGCCGGAACCGGCTCCACCGAACTGGGCGCCGTGCGCGTCGCCGTCTCTCGCTAAGGATCATGACCATGAAGAAGACGATCGCCCTGCTGACGCTGGCCGCAGCGCTGGCCGCCCCCATGGCCGCCCAGGCCCACCGCGCCTGGCTGGCGCCGACCGCCACGACCCTGTCGGGCACGGACGCCTGGGTCGGATTCGACGCCGGCATGTCGAACCAGGTGTTCAACCCCGACCACGCCGCCATGCGCCTGACCGGCCTGACCATCACCGCGCCGGACGGCTCGGCGGTCCAGCCCGAGAACACCATGCAGGGCCGCTATCGCTCGACCTTCGACGCCCATCTGACCCAGAACGGCACCTACAAGATCGCCAACGTCATGAACGGCGTCATGGCCAGCTACACCCTGAACGGCGAACAAAAGCGCTGGCGCGGCGCGGCCTCGGACTACCCGGCGGGCCTTCCCGAGGGCGCGACCAATGTTCAGGCGACCCGCACCGCCAGCCGCATCGAGACCTTCGTCACCCTGAACAACCCCACCGACACCGTCTTCAAGACGACCGGCGAGGGGCTTGAGCTGGTTCCCGTCACCCACCCGAACGACCTGGTCGTGGGCGAACCCGCCACCTTCAAACTGCTGAACAACGGCCAGCCGGCGGCTGACATCGACGTCACCGTGGCGCGCGGCGGACTGCGCTATCGCGACAACCCCGAAGAATCGACGCTCAAGACCAACGCCGAGGGCGCCTTCACCATCACCTGGCCGGAAGCGGGCATGTACTGGCTGAACGCCTCGGTCCGCACCGAAGGCCAAGGCGAAACGCTGGGTTCCAACGCCAGCTATGTGGCGGCGATGGAAGTCCTGCCCTAAGCGAAGGGCCATGTCCGACATTCCCCCTTCGCGCGGTTCACGCGCCGCCCCGCCAACGGTCAACATCGGCGACGCCGCCCCTCTGGGCGACCGCGTCGACAACCGCGTCCTCGTGCCTGCGATCGAAGGCGCGCCCCCTCGTCCGCCCAGCGACCTGATCCGTTCGCTGGGCGGCGAGACCATGGGCACGACCTGGAGCGCGCGCATCATCGCCCCACCAGGCGTGGGCGAGGCCGACCTCCAGGCGGCGATCGAAGAGGAATTAGCGACCGTCGTCGGCCTGTTCAGCCCGTGGGAGCCGACCAGCGAAATCAGCCGCTTCAACACCGCGCCCGCCGGCGTCTGGGCGGTGTCCCAGCCGTTCTGGGATCTGCTGGATGCGGCGATGACCCTGGGCGACGAAACCAACGGGGCGGTCGATCCGACCCTGGGCGCCTTGGTCGATCTGTGGGGCTTCGGCCCGCCCGGACCACGTTCGGCCTTGTTGCCCGTCCCGGCCGAAGATGAGATCGCGGCGGCTGCGGCCGTGTCGGGATGGCAGAAGCTGCGGCTGAACGGCGACGCGCGGGCGGTGATGCAGATGGGCGGGATGAGGCTGGACTTCTCCGGCATCGCCAAGGGTCATGCGGTGGACCGCGTGTCCGACCGGCTGATGGCCATGGGCGCGACCTCGCACCTGATCGAGATCGGCGGCGAGTTGAAAGGGCGCGGCGTCAAGCCGGACGCTCAGCCGTGGTGGGTCGAGATCGAGCGGGTCGAGGGTTCGCCTGCGCCCCACACCGTGGCGGCCCTGTTCGATCTCGCCGTGGCGACCAGCGGCGACTATCGTCGCGCGTTCCGCCACGACGGGCGTCTTTACCCCCACACCATCGACGGATCGACCGGGCGGCCGGTCAGCAATAATCTGAGTTCGGTCACCGTCCTGCACCCCTCGGCCATGATGGCCGACGCCTACGCCACGGCTCTGACGGTCATGGGGCCGTTCGAGGGGCCGGACTACGCCGAGGCCGTCGGCCTGATGGCCCATTTCGTCGAACGCACCGAGCGCGGTCCGGTCGAGCGGATGTCGCCGGCCTTCGCCGCCTTGCTTGACGACGACGGAGATCGTCCGGGGTGACAGCCGATCCGCAGCGCTGGCTGTGGGCGGTCGGGGCCTTGGCGCTTTGGCTGGCCCTGATCGCCGTCATCGTCTGGCGCGAACGCAAGGCCAGGGCGGCGGCCCACGCGCGGTCTGATGCTCTGGCGGGCGCGGGCGAGGGACGGCCGCTGCTGATCGCCTTCGCCAGCCAGACGGGCTTCGCCGAGGAACTGGCGTGGATGACGGCGCGCGCCTTAAGCGACGGCGGCGTGGGCGCGCGGGTGCTGTCCTTCGCCGATCTGGATGTGCAGACCCTGAAGGCGGCGGACCGCGCATTGCTGATCGTCTCCACGACCGGCGAGGGCGATCCGCCCGACAGCGCCGCTCGGTTCGTGCGTAAGGTCATGGGCGAGGCGACGAATCTGTCGGAACTGCGTTTCGGTCTGCTGGCGCTGGGCGATCGCAGCTACGATCATTTCTGCGGCTTCGGCCACGCGGTGGACGGCTGGCTGCGACGCGCGGGCGCCGAGCCGCTGTTCGACATTGTCGAGGTCGACAACGGCGAGGCCGGCGCCCTTCGCCGCTGGCAGCACCAGTTGAACCAGATCACCGGCAGCGTGACCGCCCCCGACTGGACCCCGCCCGCCTACGACCCCTGGCGGCTGGTCGAACGCACCCTCGTCAATCCGGGCAGTCCCGGCGGAGAGGCCTGGCATCTGGCGTTCGAGGCCGTGGGCGCGACGCCCGACTGGTCCGCCGGCGACATCGCCGAGGTCGGCCTGCCGGAACGCGACGGCGTCACGCCCGGCTCGCGCGAATATTCCATCGCCTCTCTGCCGTCGGACGGCCGGGTCGAGTTCCTGATCCGCCTGATGCGCCACCCCGACGGCGCCCCGGGTCTGGCGTCGGGATGGCTGACGCAGGATCTTTCGCTGGGCGATCAGGCTGGAATGCGCCTGCGCGCGAACCGCAGCTTCCACGGCCCGGCGGACGAGACGCCGATGGTCCTGATCGGCAACGGCACGGGCATCGCCGGTTTGCGCGCGCATCTGAAAGCGCGGGCGGCGGAGGGCGGGGCCTGGCTGCTGTTCGGAGAACGCACGCAAGCGCATGACGCCTTCTTCGATGCGGAGTTGCAGGCCTGGCTGGCGTCGGGCGTGCTGCGGCGGCTGGATCGGAGCTTCTCGCGCGACGCCGGCGACGGCCGATATGTGCAGGACCTGGTCGCGGCTGCAGCCGACGAACTGCGTGCCTGGGTCGCGCGCGGCGCGGCGATCTACGTCTGCGGCAGTCTGGAAGGCATGTCGCAAGGCGTGCATGCCGCGCTGGAAAGCGCGCTGGGCGCGGACGTGGTGCTGACCATGCTGGAAGACGGCCGCTACCGCCGCGACGTGTACTGAACGCCGTCCTTGCCGATGGCGGCTACCGGCCTAGACGCCCCAACAGTTCCGCCGCGAAGGTCGACAGGGTGTCGTCGCGCGCGCCCATGACGATGATCCGGTCGCCCGGCTTGGCGATCTCGACGATCCGGTCACCGCAATCGGCGCGCGTCGCCAGCGCCTCAGCCTGACGGCCGGCGGCGCGGACGCCGGAGGCGATGTCTTCCGATCCCACGCTGCGGTCGGTGGTGCCGCCGTAATAGACCGGCTCGGGCATCAGCAGCACGTCGTCCTCGCGCATCAGGCCGGCGAAACCGTCGATGAACTCCGACTTCATCAGCTTCAGCGGGCCGAACCCATGCGGCTGAAACAGGATCAGCAGCCGGCCGTCGAAGGCGTGCAGAGTCTTCAGCGTGGCCGCGATCTTGTCCGGGTTATGGGCGAAGTCGTCGATGACGGTGATGTTGCCGGCGGTCCCGACGACTTCCATACGGCGACGGATGCCGGCGAAGGTCTCCAACGCCTTGACCGCCTTGGCCGTCGGCACGCCCAGCGCTCGCGTCGCCGCCAGCGCGGCCAGGGCGTTGGCGACATTGTGGGCGCCGGGCACGTTCAGAACCACGTCGTGTTCGCTCCAGCCCTCGATCAGCCGGAACCGCATGCCCGTCGGCAGCGGCTGAAGATCATGGCCGGACAGGTCGGCCTTCTCTTCGCCCAGGCCGAAGGTGATCGCTTTCCCAGCCGGCAAGGTCTGGGCCAGGGCCGCCGTCTCGGGATTGTCCAGGTTCAGCACGGCCGTCGTCGCCCGCGCGGTGAAGCCCCCGAACAGGTCGCGCAGCTCCTCCATCGACTTGTGATCCAGCGAGATGTTGGACACCACCGCCACCGTTGGATCGTAGCGGGCGATCGAGCCGTCGCTCTCGTCCACCTCCGACACGAACAGGTCCGGCCCGCCGATCAGGGCGCTGGCGAACGGATGGTCGGCGTCGGCGAAGTTTTTCATCACCGCCCCGTTCATGACGGTCGGCTCGCGGCCCGTCTGATGCAGGATCCAGGCGATCATGCCGGTGATGGTGGACTTGCCGCTGGTGCCCGCGACCCCGACCGAGGTTGGGGCGGCGTTGAAGAGTTCGCTGAGCAGTTCGGGCCGGGTCTTGATCGTCGCGCCCGCGCGCCTGGCCGCGCCGATGTCGGGCACCGTCTCCTCGATGGCGCCGGTGGCGATGACGGTCTGATCCGCGCGGGTCACGCCCGATCCGTCCTGGGGGTGCAGGTTCACGCCGTGGGCGCGCAGCCAGTCGAACTTCTCGGGCGTACGGCCCTGGTCCAGCGCCCGGTCCGACCCTTCGATCACGGCGCCGCGCGCCTGGACGATCATGGCCAGGGGCAGCATGCCCGACCCGCCGATGCCGCAGAAGAAATAGGAGGCGTCTTGGTTCATGCCCCCTTAGAACAGGGGATCGGGCCGGTCCGCCAGTGGGGGATCGCAAAAACGACGAAGAAGACGGACGTGGATACCAACAGCTTCAAGATCGGCGTCGTCTGCGCCAGCTCGCGCTTTGCGAAAGAGCGCGCCGAGGCGGTCGAGGCCTGGATGGCGCAGAACCACCCCGACCGCGATGTGGCGGTCGTCTTCCACCCCGCCTGTTTTCTGAAACACGGCCATTTCGCCGGCGACGACCGGGCGCGCGCCGACGCCTTCGTGGAGTTCGCCAACGATCCCCGCATCGACGCCATCTGGTTTGCGCGCGGCGGATACGGTTCGTGCCGCATCGCCGACGCGGTGATCCCGCGCCTGGACGCTGTCGCCCGCAAGAAGCGCTACATGGGTTATTCCGATGCCGGCAGCCTGCTGGCCGGGATGTACAAGGCCGGGTTCCAGCATCTGGCGCACGGACCGATGGCCTCGGACTCGGTGCGCGACGACGCGACCGCGCGCGGCGCCCTGTCCTGGCTGACCACCGAACGCACCGACTGGATCGAGCCGTCGCTGGCGACCGATCCGCGCCCGGCCGTCGCCTTCAACCTAACCATCCTGAACGAACTGACCGGCACGCCGCTTGAGCCCGATCTATCCGACCACGTCCTGATGTTGGAGGAGGTATCCGAGGCCGCCTACCGGATCGACCGAATGATGTTTCACTTGACCAGCCAGGCCAGCATCCGACGAGTGGCCGGGATTCGCCTGGGACGGGTCTCTGACATCACGCCAAACGATCCCGACTTTGGTCAGACTCCGGAGGAAATCGTTCGATACTGGTGCCTGCGTTCGGGCATACCCTTTCTGGGCAGCGCCGATATCGGGCATGACGCCGCCAACAAGGTCGTCCCCTTCGGTCGCCCGTAAGACGAATGGCGCGCGACGAAAAGGACACAGTCTCGCCTCTATTCGCTAAGGCGAGGCCGCCCGCCTCTCGACAGAACGCCGGTCCTGACCTCAGATGCCGGTCCGCGAGGCGTTAGGACTTCGTTAGCCAAGGCGTTGGGGGACGCTGCGGTTTGCGCCTTCTGCGATGCGGCGGTTCGTTCGGATATCGGGGGATGCCCGGACGAGCCGCCTGATGGTCTTTCCATCCATCGACGTTGAGGGCCGCAGGGCTTAAGGATCGCGGGTGCGTTTCGACGAGAGATTCATCGATGAACTGAAGGCTCGCCTTCGGCCGTCCGACGTGATCGGGCGGACGGTGAAGCTGAAACGTCAGGGTCGCGAATACGTCGGCCTGTCGCCCTTCTCGAAGGAGAAGTCGCCGTCCTTTTTCGTCAATGACGACAAGGGCTTCTTCCACGACTTCTCGTCCGGCAAGCATGGCGACATCATCTCCTTCCTGCAGGAAACCGAGCGGCTCAGCTTCGTCGAAGCGGTGCAGCGCCTGGCCGGCGAGGCGGGGATGCAGCTTCCCGCCGAAGACCCCAAGGAGGCCGAGCGCGAGCAGAAGCGGGCGGGACTGTCCGACTGGATGGACCTGGCCCAGAAATGGTTCGCCGCCAATCTGCGCCGCACGCCGGGCAAGGCGGCGCGTGAATATCTGGACAAGCGCGGCCTGCCCGAGGATCAGTGGGAGCGGTTCGGGCTGGGCTATGCGCCCAACGACCGCGAGGGGCTGAAACAGGCCTTGGTCCAGCGCGGCGCCAAGCCCGCCGAACTGGTCGAGGCCGGGCTGCTGATCTCGCCCGAAAGCGGCGGCCAGCCCTATGATCGCTTCCGCGACCGGCTGATGTTCCCGATCCTGGATGCGCGCGGCCGGATTGTCAGCTTCGGCGGCCGGGCCATGAACCCCGACGACCGCGCCAAATATCTGAACGGCCCGGAAAGCCCGCTCTTTCATAAGGGCGCGACCCTCTACGGCCTGCCCGAGGCGCGGCGCATCCTGGGCGCGGAGAGCAAGAACGACCAGGCCATCATCGTGGTCGAAGGCTATATGGACGTCATCGCCTGCCAGCGCGCGGGCCTGCCGGCCGTGGCGCCGATGGGCACGGCTCTGACCGAGGAGCAGATGGCGTTGCTGTGGCGGGTCAGCTCGGAACCTATCCTCTGCTTTGACGGCGACCCGGCAGGCCAGAGAGCCGCTTTCCGTGCCGTCGAACGCGCCTTGCCTCTTTTGAAACCAGAGCGAAGCTTTCGCTTCGTGACACTCACTGGGGGGCAAGATCCAGATGATATGTTGAGGGAGAAAGGTGCGCCGGCGCTGCGTGAAGCGATGAGCGTAACCAATCCATTTTCGCGAATGCTGCTCGACCGGGAGATGGCCGAGGTTGGGGCTCTCGATACACCCGAGAAAGAGGCGGGGCTTCTGGTTCGGCTACGTAAAGCAGCAGCGACTATCGCCGATCCAGATCTGGCGAGGACTTACAAAGACTTTCTCGTAGGCGCCTTTTATCAGCGAGTTCGCCCTTCACCTGAAGAAAAAAGAGCCGCGAACAGGGTCATATATAGGGACCGAAAAGCACGTTCGATGGCTCCAATTATGGATGTGACGCCGGAGGCGCGCGCTGCCGCCATCACCCTGGCGCGTGCGCCTCGTCCGGTCTTGGCTGCCATTGTGGAAGGTCTGATCGCTCATCCTGACACGGTCAACGAACGTGGCGAAACATTAGCGACCCAAAGTTTCGGCGACGTCGGCCTTGATCGTTTGGTCAGTGACCTCGTGAGGCTGACCTATGAAGCGCAGGCTATGAGCAATGGCCTGCTGAGGTCACGATTGTTGGCAATGGGACACGAGGAAACGCTCAGGCGGATAGACCGCACTGCCGCAATAGCCCATGCCCCGTTTTTGGACAGCGCCGCATCGCTTGAAGTTGCGGCAGCGGGACTGAGCCGCGCAGTGGATGTTCTGCTTCAGTCCATGGCGCTCAGTCGAGCGATGAATGAAATGAAGTCCGAGGAAAGCTTTGATAGCCAGGCGTTCATTGGTTTGAAGGGACAACGTGACGCCTTGGACCGCTTCATATCCAGCGGCGAAATCTGGACAGATACGGCCACCCTGCACTGACAAGTCGTTGGGTGTTGACGTGGTATAGGTTAGGATCAAACTATGGATGGTTCTCAACCTGTCAGGATCACGCGAGACGGCGACCATCAGGTCGTCCATCTGCCCAGCGGCGTGTCAGTCCCAACCGACGCGGTGGTTCGTCAGGAAGGCGGGCGGTTGATCATCGAACAAGCCGGGACTGGCTTGGGATCGGTTGAACGACTGCTGGCAGTGCTGGCGACGATGGAGCCGATCGACGAGCGTCTCGACCCGATCGATGATCCGCTACCTGAGCCGGTCGATCTTTGAGCGGATATATGCTGGACACCAATGCGGTGTCGGACCTGATGTATGATCCGCTAGGTCCAGTCGGGCAGCGTATGGCTATGGTCGGCTCAGGGGAAATCTGCGTCAGCCTGATTGCGGTCGCTGAGTTGAGGTTTGGTGTCGCCAAGTCTGGCTCGGTGCGCTTGGCCGCTCAGTTGGACAGGGTGCTGTCCGGCTTGGCCGTCAAGGCATGGGATGCGCCTGCCGATCATGTTTACGGCGATATCCGCACCGATTTACACAAGCGTGGCCAGCCTATCGGCGGCAATGATCTGCTGATCGCCGCGCATGCCTTGGCACTCGACTGCATCCTCGTCACCGACAATGAGCGCGAGTTCTCGCGCGTGCCCGGCCTGCGGGTTGAAAACTGGTTGCGGAGCGATTGAACCTCGCGCCGCTTGACTCCGCCGCCCTGCGACGCCATCTGGCGCAATCGGGTCATGATGCCTTAGTGCGCGAGGTCGAGAAGGCGGCGGCAAAGTCCGGCGCGCCATTCCTGGCCGCAAATGCGCCCCTCGCCGAGGCAAGGGTCCGATGGTCGCAGGCGTTCGACGCTTCGACGCGGGTCGCCGCGTTGGAGGACGCCTTGGCCCATGCACGTGATGTGCCTGGGCAGGATGAGGCGTTCCGCCGGCTGAAGGCCGAGCGGGATGCGCTTCGCCGTGCGATCAAAGCCGGGACGATTTGGGAAGACAGCGCGGGCACGTAACCTTACGGCACGCCAAGCATTGTATTTTTCGCCGGGGCGGACTGATCACCCTCTCGGCTGGAGACAGACTGACTATGAACGCACAGACCGAGACGCAGGACACCGAGGTTTCGACCGATGGGCCCCTGCTCGATCTGACGGACGCCGGCGTCAAGAAGTTCATCAAGCAAGCCAAGGCGCGCGGCTATGTGACGATGGAGGAGCTGAACAAGGTCCTGCCGTCCGAAGAAGTCACGCCAGACGCCATTGAAGACACCCTGGCGATGCTGTCCGAAATGGGCGTCAACGTCGTGGAGGCCGAGGAGGACGCGCAGGAGCAGCAGTCCACCGACGTCGCCGCCGCGGCCGGCACCGCCGTCGCCGAAACGCCCGCCAAGTCGGCCTATGACCGCACCGACGACCCCGTGCGCATGTATCTGCGCGAGATGGGTTCGGTCGAACTGCTGAGCCGCGAGGGCGAAATCGCCATCGCAAAGCGGATCGAGGCCGGCCGCGACGCCATGATCTCGGGTCTGTGCGAAAGCGCCCTGACCTTCGAGGCCATCATGGTCTGGCGCGACGAGCTGGAAAACAACCGCATCCTGCTGCGCGAGGTCATCGACCTGGACGCCACCTATGGCGTGCTGAACCCTTCGTCCCTGCCGGGCGCCGCCCAGGCTGAAGGCGAAGAGGAAGAAGACGCCGAGGAAAAGCCAGCCGCCGAAGACAAGCCTGAGTCCGACGACGACGATGACGACGACTTCGACGACGGCGGCGGCATGTCGATCTCGGCGTTGGAAGCCGAGCTGCGCGACGGGGTGATGGACGTCCTGAACGCCATCGCCGCCGACTTCGGCGCCTTCCGCGCCCTGCAGGACAAGCTGGTTCAGACCCGCCTGAAGGGCGAGGTGCTGAGCGCCAAGGATGAAAAGGCCTATCAGGCGCTGACGACGTCCATCTCGGACCGTCTGAAGACGATGAAGCTGAACAACAACCGCATCGAGGCGCTTGTCGAGCAGCTCTATGCGATCAACAAGCGGTTGATCGGTCTGGAAGGTCGTCTGCTGCGCCTGGCCGACAGCTACGGCATTTCGCGGCCTGAGTTCCTCAAGGCCTATTTCGGTTCGGAGCTCGACCCCGCCTGGACCGACCGGATCAAGGATCAGGGCGTGCGTTGGACCAAGTTCAGCGAGAACGAAGCCAGCCAGATCGCGACCATCCGCTCCGACGTCGCCGCCGTGGCGCTGGAAGCCGGTCTGCCGATCGACGACTATCGCCGCATCGTCCAGACGGTGCAGAAGGGCGAACGCGAAGCGCGTCAGGCCAAGAAGGAAATGGTCGAGGCCAACCTGCGCCTCGTGATCTCCATCGCCAAGAAATACACCAACCGCGGCCTGCAGTTCCTGGACCTGATCCAGGAGGGCAACATCGGCCTGATGAAGGCGGTCGACAAGTTCGAGTACCGCCGCGGCTACAAGTTCTCGACCTACGCCACTTGGTGGATTCGTCAGGCGATCACCCGCTCGATCGCAGACCAGGCGCGCACCATCCGCATCCCGGTGCACATGATCGAGACGATCAACAAGATCGTCCGCACCAGCCGCCAGATGCTGCACGAGATCGGCCGTGAGCCGACCCCGGAAGAACTGGCCGAAAAGCTGGCCATGCCGCTGGAGAAGGTGCGCAAGGTTCTGAAGATCGCCAAGGAGCCGATCAGCCTCGAAACCCCCATCGGTGACGAGGAAGACAGCCACCTGGGCGACTTCATCGAGGACAAGAACGCCGTCCTGCCGATCGACGCCGCCATCCAGTCGAACCTGCGTGAGACAACCACCCGCGTTCTGGCGTCGCTGACGCCGCGTGAAGAGCGGGTGCTCCGAATGCGCTTCGGCATCGGCATGAACACCGATCACACGCTGGAAGAGGTCGGCCAGCAGTTCTCGGTGACCCGCGAACGCATCCGTCAGATCGAGGCCAAGGCGCTGCGCAAGCTGAAGCATCCGTCGAGGTCGCGCAAACTGCGGTCCTTCCTGGACAGCTGATACGATCAAGGGCGGCCCCGACGGGCCGCCCTTTTTTCTTGGCAGGCGACATGGCCCGAAAGCACGTCAATCTCGGTAAGGCGCCGGCCAAGTCCGACCTGCCGCAAAAGCTCTGCGCCGCCTGCGGTCTGCCGTTCGCCTGGCGCAAGAAGTGGGCGCGGGACTGGGAGCAAGTGCGGTTCTGTTCGGATCGGTGCCGGGCCAAAAGCGCGTCCGAAGAGCGCTGATAGATGGCTCTCCGCCTCGTGACCACGGCGGCGGCGGGAATCAGCTAAGCGTCGCGGCCATGCTTCCCGTGTCGCGCGTCTCTCCCTTTCTCATCGGCCTCGGCGTCCTGCTGATCCTCAGCGGCTGCGTACGGCGGCCGCCTGAGCCATTGCGGCAGCCATCGCCCTATCCGTCGCGCACCGAGGCGCCGCTGGTCGGGGGGCTGGTGGACCGGATGATCGACGGGGGGACTCAGGCCCTGGTCGTGCGCGAAGGCGGCGATCTGGGCCGGTGCCTTGCCGAGCTGAACGCCGCCCGCGTGCGGTTCAGTCCCGTGCCGGATCGCCAGAACACCGCAACCTGCGGCCTGCATCAAGGCGGGGTGCTGGGCGCCGACCTGGGGACGGTAGCGCGCATGGCGCCGGGCGATGTGGAGATGACCTGCCAGACCGCGCTGGCGCTGAGCATCTGGCGTCGCCAGTCGCTGGAGCCGGCGGCGCGAGAGATCCTGGGCTCTGACGTCGTGCAGATCGACCACATGGGGGCCTATGCCTGTCGCAACGTGAACAACGGCGTGGGGTCGAATCGGATCAGCGCCCATTCCCAGGCGGCGGCGCTGGACTTCGCCGGGGTGCGGCTGAGGGACGGGCGGCGCATCACCGTGACCAGGGACTGGAACGGCGACACGCCCGAAGCACGCTTCCTGAAGCGTATCCGCGACGACGCCTGCCGCATCTTCGGCACGACGCTCAGCCCCGACTACAACGCCGTCCACTACGACCACCTGCACCTCGAGGCGACCGACACGCGCTTCTGTCGCTGAGGCAACGCTTTGGCGCGGGGCGGATTACGCCAATATGCGCGGTGAACTGAAGACCTATCAGGCCAAGCGGCGGTTCGGCGAAACGCCCGAGCCGAAGGGCGCCAAGGGCAAGCGCGCGAAGGGCGGCTTCCGCTATCTGATCCAGCGCCACGCGGCGACGCGGCTGCACTACGACTTCCGCATCGAGGCGGACGGGGTGCTGAAATCCTGGGCCGTGACCAAGGCGCCGTCGCGCGACACAGCGGTGAAGCGGCTGGCGGTCGAGGTCGAGGATCATCCGCTGGATTACGGGTCGTTCGAGGGGACGATTCCCGACGGCAACTACGGCGCCGGCACGGTGCAGATGTGGGATGTCGGCACCTGGGAGCCGCAGGAGCCGGACCTGGAGGCGGCCTGGGCCAAGGGTCAGATCAAGATGATCCTTCACGGCGAACGGCTGAAGGGCAAATGGGCTCTGATCCGGCTGAAGAGCGATCGGGGCAAACCCTCCAAACGCAGCAACTGGCTACTGCTGAAGGAGAAGGACGACTTCGCCGTCGCGGGGGAGGGCGATGCGCTCGCCGAAATCGACGCCTCGGTGACGACCGGGCGGTCGCTGGCCGAGATCGCGGACGGGACCAAGGAATGGACGGCGTCCAAGCCGACGGGGCGTAAAGGTCCGGCCAAGCCCAAGCCCTCGAAAGCGGCGGCGAAGGCCAAGAAGCCGCCGGCCTTCGTGCCGATCCAGCTGTGCAAGGTGACCGACCATCCGCCGGGCGGGACGGGCTGGGCGCACGAGATCAAGTTCGACGGCTATCGCATCCAGATCGGCGTGGGCGGCGGTCGGGCGGTTTTGCGGACGCGCAAGGGTCTGGACTGGAGCGACAAGTTCTTGAATCTGGCGGCGGACGCGGCGACCTGGCCCGACGCGGTGATCGACGGCGAGCTGTGCGCGCTGGACGACGATCACATGCCGGACTTCGGGGCGTTGCAGGCCGCCATTTCGGACGAGAAGACGGAAGGCCTGGTCTATTTCGCCTTCGATCTATTGTTCGAGGGGGCGGAGGATCTGCGCAAGCTGCCGCTGTCGCATCGCAAGGCGCGGCTGCAGGCCTATGTGGACCGGATCGGCGCTTCAGAGTCGGGGGCGGCCGCAGGGCGGCTGCGCTACGTCGAACATTTCGCCTCGACCGGCCAGGCGGTGCTGGAGAGCGCCTGTCGCATGGATCTGGAAGGCGTAATCTCCAAGAAACTGGACGCCCCCTATCATGCTGGGCGGTCATCGACCTGGTTGAAGTCCAAGTGCCGGGGGCGCGACGAGGTGGTGATCGGCGGCTGGTCGTCCGAGGGCGGAACGCGGTTCCGCTCCTTGCTGGTCGGGGTCAGGGAAAAGGGCGGCCTTCGCTATCTGGGCCGGGTCGGGACCGGCTATGGCGAGGCGGTGACGAAGCTGCTTGTTCCGGCGCTGAAGGGCGTGGCGACGCAGAAGTCTCCCTTCGCCGGGGCGGGCGCGCCTAAGGCGGCCAAGGACATCCATTGGATCAAGCCGGTGCTGGTCGCCGAGGTCGAGCACGGCGGTTATACCGAATCCGGCTCGCTGAGGCAGGCGGCCTTCAAGGGTTTGCGGGAAGACAAGACGGCCGCCGAGGTCACCGAGGCGCCGCAACCGCCCACGGACATGGGCGACGCGAAGAAAGCCACGACGACGGTGCGACCGGCTGGAAAGCCCGGCAAGGTGGTCGTGGCGGGGGTGACCATCTCCAGCCCCGACAAGGTGTTGTGGCCTGCCGTCGGCGACCGGCCGGCAATCACCAAGGCCGATCTGGCCCGATATTACGAGGCGGCCGCCGAGCGGATCCTGCCCCATGTGGCGGACCGGCCGACATCGATCATCCGGGCACCCGAGGGGATCGGCGGCGAGACCTTCTTCCAGCGGCACGCCATGGCGGGGTCGAACCCGCGGCTGAAGCTGATCGACGTCAAGGCCCGCACCCCTTACGTCGCCGCCGTCGATGTCGGCGGCATGGTCGCCATCGCCCAGTCGGGCGGGCTGGAACTGCATCCATGGGGGTGTGCACCCGACCAGCCGGAAGTCCCCGATCAGATCACCTTCGACCTGGATCCGGACGAGGGGCTGAACTTCGCCGACGTCATCGCCGCGTCCAAGGTCGTGAAGGCGAAGATCGAGGCGCTGGGTCTGGCCGCCTTCGTCAAGACGACCGGGGGCAAGGGGCTGCACGTCGTCGTGCCGATCAAGACCGACGCCCGCTCGCGCGTGACCTGGGATCAGAACAAGGCCTTCGCCAAGGCAGTGGCCGAGGCCATCCGCGCCGAGGCGCCGGACCGGTTCACCACGACCCTGGCCAAGAAGGCGCGGGGCGGAAAGATCTTCATCGACTATCTGCGCAACGGGCGAATGGCGACGGCGGTCGCGCCCTGGTCGCCGCGCGCCCGGCCGGGGGCGGGGATCGCCTTCCCGCTCTCGTGGGGGCAGGTGAAGGCCGGGCTGGATCCGGCCGCATTCAACCTCTGGACCTATGCGGCCTTGCTGAAGAAGCCCGATCCCTGGGCCGAATTCCGCGCCTCAGCGGTCAGTTTGAAATCGGCGCTGAAAAAGATGGGCGTCTAGGCCGCTGTCTTCTTCTTTGCCGCAGCCTTCTTGGGCGTCGCCTTCTTTGCCGGGGCCTTCTTTGCGGCTGGCTTCTTCGTCCCCGTCGCCGACCCTTTCAGGCTGTTCCGCAATGCGGCCATCAGGTCGATGACATTGGTGTCGTCGGGTTCGGCGACATCGACCACGCCCTTGCCGCCTTTGGACTTGGCCTTGATCATCGCGCGCAGAGCGTCGTCGTAGCCGTCCTTGAAGTCCGTCGGGTCGAAGTCCGCCTCCTTCTGCCCGATGATGCGCGCGGCGATTTCGACCATGTCCGGATCGGCCTTTACCGTCGGAATGTCGTCGAAGTATTCGTCGGAATCGCGCACCTCGTCATGGGCGCGCAGGGTGTAGGCGATCAGCCCCTTGCCCCGGACCTCCAGCGCCAGCTGACGCTCCTTGCCGCGCAGCACCAACTGGCCCAGCGCCACCTTGCCCTGTTTCTTCATGGCGTCGCGGATGACGGCGAAGGCTTCGACGCCCGCGCCTTTCTCGGGGACCACGAAGAAGGGATCGTCCCAATAGAGCCGGTCGATGTCGTCCTCATCGACGAACTTATCGATCGAAATGGTCTTGGTGCTTTCCAGCTTCACCTTGTCGAAGTCGGCGTCCTCGAACAGGACGTATTCGTCCTTGGACACCTCATAGCCGCGCACCAGATCGCTGCGCTCGACCGGCCCGGCGTCCGGATCGGTCGGCACCATGCGAATGCGATTGTTGGTGTCGGGATTGATCAGGTGAAACCGCACGTCGTTCGTGCTGGTCGTCGCCGTGTAGAGGGCCACCGGACAGGTGACCAGCGACAGCTTCAGATGTCCTTGCCAAGTGGGGCGGGCGGCCATGTCGGTTCTCCTCGATCCCTGACAATGCGTCAGGGCGATTTGCGTTCGAACAGGGCCGCCGCCTGGGCATCAGGCCTTGCCTTCGAAGGCGACGCTGAAACCGCCCCACATCATGCGCTTGCCGTCGAAGGGCATGTCCATGTTCGCAAAGTCGGGGTCGTCCTGCATCTTGCCGAAACAGGCGTCGGCTGTGGCGCGGTCGGGCCAGGTGACCCAGGAGAAGACGACGACCTCGCCCTCTTGCAGCTTCACCGCCATGGGAAAGCTGGTCAGCTTGCCGTCCGGCACGTCCTCGCCCCAGGTCTCGACCTGCGACAGGGCGCCGTATTTCTGAAACAGGGGCCAGGAGGCCTCGGCGGACTTGACGTAGCGCGCCTTGTCCTCGGTTTTCACGGGGGTCAGGAAGCCGGTCACATAGGTCATCGGTCGTCTCCTCTTTCTGGATTCAAACGTCGGCGACGGCGCGGTCCAGCGCCGCGATGTCGATCTTGATCATACCCATCATGGCCTGCATGGCGGCCTTGGCGCGCGCGGGGTTCGGATCGGTGGTCAGTTCCATCAGGCGACGGGGCGTGATCTGCCAGGACAGGCCCCAGCGGTCCTTCAACCAGCCGCAGGCGTTTTCGCTGCCGCCGTCGGCGAGCAGGGTGTCCCACAGCCGGTCCGTCTCGGTCTGATCCTCGGTCATCACCATGAAGGAGACGGCCTCGGTGAAGCGAAAGTTCGGTCCGCCGTTTAGCGCCAGATACTGACGACCCGCCAGCACGAACTGCACCGTCAGGACCGATCCTTCAGGACCGGACGGCGTATCGACCGGCGAGCGGTTGACGGCGGTGATGCGGCTGTCGGGCAGCAGGCTGACATAAAAGGCGGTCGCAGCCTCGGCGTCGCCGTCGAACCACAGGCAGGGGATGACCTTGTCGGCCATCATCCGCGCTCCTGCGGGAAGGTGTTGACCAGCCAATCCTTGCCAAACCGGTCGCGCGCCATGCCGAAGCCGGGGGACCAGGACGTGGCGGCGAAGGGCATCTGGACCAGGCCGTCTTCGCTCAGCCGGTCGAAGATTTGGCGCGCCCGGTCGGCGGTATCGAAATGCAGGGCGATGGCGGTCTGGGTGGGCGGCGCGCGCCGGGTTTCGGTCCCCGAACCGCCCGCGTCGCCGCAGACGCCCGGCGGATTGTCGGATCCCATGATCGCCTGGTCTCCAACCTGCATCCACGCGTGGGCGATCTTGTCCTTCCAGTCGGGGCCGACCGGGGCGTCGGGCATGTCGGCGAACGTGATCAGGTTCAGTTGATCAGCGCCCAACACCTCGGCGTAAAAGCCGAAGGCTTCGCGCGCATTGTCTTCGAACGTCAGATTGGGGGTGATCTTCATTGGGTTTCTCCTGTCGCCTGTTCTGTCTCTGCAAGAACGGCCAGCTGATCGGCGACCGCGCCCCAGCCCTGTTCGAAGCCCATGGCCTTGTGGGTTTCGGCAGCTTTTTCGTCCCAGTGCCGGGCCGTGGCGGTGTAGCGGGTTGCGCCGGCCTCGGGCTCGAAGGTGTCGATGCGCACGAAATTCATGTCGCCGGCCTGCGGAACCCAGCCCTCGGTGAAGGCCCCGGTCGAGACCAGTCTGCGGCCCGGAACCACCTCCAGAAACACGCCGGAATAGGGATGCCGCTCGTCCTCGGGCGAGGCCATTTCCACATTGGCCCGCCCGCCGACGCGCAGGTCCCAATCCACGACCGGCGTGGTCCAGGGGCGAGGACAGAACCACTCGCCGGTGCGCTCGGTATAGATCTTCCACACCGTTTCCGGCGAGGCCTTGATCAGACGGCTGATGCTCAGTTCGCGACTGTCAGCCATCACGACACCATGGCGTTGGCGGCGAAGGCTTCGGGACCGGCGGCGACGGCGGCCGGGTCCATCCACATCGGCTCCCATATATGGCCGTCCGGGTCGGCATAGCCGCGACAATACATGAAGCCGTGATCCTGAATTGGATTGGGGTCCATCATACCGCCCGCCCCACCCGCGCGTTCGACCACTGAATCCACAGCCTCCCGGCTGTCGAACGAAATGCACAGCGACATCTGCGCCGAGGCATGGGCGTCGGGGATCGCGCGGTCGGTGAAGGTGCGCCACTTGTCGTGGGTCAGCAGCATGACGTGGATCACGTCCGACACCACCATACAGGCGGCTGTGTCGTCGCTGAACATCGGGTTCCTGGTCGCGCCGACCGCTTCGTAGAAGGCGATTGATCGAGGCAGGTCGGTGACCGGCAGGTTGATGAAAATCAGCTGAGCCACGGCGTTTCCTCTCCTTGTTATTTGCGAAACCTGACTCCGATGATTACGATAGTCAACTATGAAGTTAGAAAAGATAACCGATAAGGCGGGCCGAAAATACCATGATGCTTGCGGCGCCGCGCACGGACTGGACCTGATCGGCGAGCGCTGGGCCCTGCTGGTGATCCGCGAACTGATGATGGGCCCGCGTCGGTTCGGTGATATGAGAAAGGATCTGCACGGCATTTCCGCCAACGTGCTGACTCAGCGGCTGGAGGGGCTGGAGGCTTCGGGCATCGTCACCCGCCGCAAGCTGCCGCCGCCCGCCTCGGTCCAGGTCTATGAGCTGACGCCGTGGGGATACGAGATCAAGCCGGTCTTCATGCTGTTGGGCGGTTGGGCCGCGCGCTCGCCCCGCCATGACCCGACCCTGCCGCTCAGCGCCGTGTCCATCATGATGTCGTTCGAGACCATGTTCGATGCGGCCCGGGCAGGGGACGCGGCGATGACCGTCGGCTTCGTCTTCGGCGACGAACCTTTTGTCGTTCAGATCGAGAAGGGGACGATCACGACCCGTCGCGGCGCCACGGACGCCGCCGACGTCGTCCTGACGACCCAACCGCCACTGGTCGCGGCCTGCGTTTATGGCAAGGTCCCGCCTGCCGCCTTCGAGGCTGACGGCCTGATGACCCTGACCGGCGACCGGGCTGTGTTTGACCGCTTCGTCGCCTTCTTCAACCTGCCGGAGAAGGCGCCGGTCTGAGGCTTCAAGCCAGCATGTCGAGCAGCGTGCCGGTCATGTCGTCGGCGGTGCGCAGAACGGCGGCGTTGGCGCTGAGGGCGGTCTTGGCCTGGATCCGCTCCACAGTTTCCTCAGCGAGATTGTCCAGCGGCGCGGTTGCGGTGCGACGCGCGCTGTTGTCGAACCGGTTCTGCGCGGTCGTCATTCCGGCGGCGGCGATAGAAAGCGCTTGCATGGCGAAGCTCCGGACGCGGTGGGTTCGATCGCCAGACTGCGTCTTTCAGGTCAACGTCGCCTGAAGGAACAGGGTGAACGGCGTTTTCCGCCCCGCTTGCGCCCTTATTGATGTATAGAGCGCCATCATTCGCCCGGCCTGAGGTCTGACCTCGGCCGGGCGCGGTCGTTTCGGCGACCGCCCTTGTCCGTTGTCCCAGGTTTCCTATGCCCTTTCCCGCCGTCCATCCCGCGCTCGACCGCGCCCTGATCAACAAGGGCTATGCCGAACCCACTCCGGTTCAGGCCGCCGTGCTGGAGGCGGAGCATGCGGATCGCGACCTGCTGGTCTCGGCCCAGACGGGTTCGGGCAAGACCGTGGCTTTTGGTCTGGCCGCTGCGCCGACCCTGCTGGGCGACAAGGCGATCTTCGGACCCGGCGGCGCGCCGCTCTGCCTGGCCATCGCGCCCACGCGGGAACTGGCCATGCAGGTCGCGGCCGAGTTGCAATGGCTGTACGCCGACGCCGGCGCCAAAATCGCCACCTGCGTCGGCGGCATGGATGCGCGCCGTGAAGCCCGCGCGCTGGGCTTCGGCGTCCATATCGTCGTCGGCACGCCCGGCCGCCTGAAGGATCACATCGACCGGGGCAATCTGGACCTGTCCGAACTGAAGGTCGCCGTCCTCGATGAGGCCGACGAGATGCTGGATATGGGCTTCCGCGAGGACCTGGAGCACATCCTGGACCAGGCGCCGGCCGAACGCCGCACCCTGCTGTTCTCGGCGACCATCGCGCGCGAGATCGCCACCCTGGCCAAACGCTATCAGAAGGACGCGGTCCGCATCGACGCGACCGACAAGACGCGCCAGCACGCCGACATCGAATACCGCGCCTATCGTATCGCGCCCAACGAGATCGAGCACGCGGTGGTCAATACCCTGCGCTGGTTCGAGGCGCCGCGCGCCATGGTCTTCTGCTCGACCCGCGACAGCGTGCGTCACCTGCAGTCGTCGCTGCTGGAGCGCGGCTTCTCGACCGTCAGCCTGTCGGGCGAAATGGGTCAGCGCGAGCGTACCGACGCGCTTCAGTCGCTGCGTGACGGCCGGGCCCGCGTCTGCGTCGCCACCGACGTCGCCGCGCGCGGTCTGGATCTGCCGGACCTGGGTCTGGTCATCCACGCCGAACTGCCGATGAACCGCGCCGGCCTGCTGCACCGTTCGGGCCGGACGGGCCGGGCGGGCAAGAAGGGCATCTCGGTCATGCTGGTTCCGCACTCGCGCCGTCGCAAGGCCGAGCGGCTGTTGGACGAGGCCGGTATCGACGCCGTCTGGACCGGCGCCCCGACCTTCGACGAAATCCGCAAGGCCGACGAGGATCGCCTGCTGTCGCCGTCGCACTTCGAGGCCGAGGTCTCGGACGAGGACATGGTCGTCGCCAAGCGGATGATCGCCGAGCGCACGCCCGACGAAATCGCCGCCGCCCTGGTGCGCCTGCTGCGCAAGGAACAGCCGGCGCCGGAAGAACTGTCCGATCCGGGTTCGGATCGCGGTCCGGCCAGGCGCGATCGCATGGTCCGCAACGATGACGGCACGGCGGCCCAGCCTTGGCCGGGCGAGCGCCTGGGCGCCGACGACGTGGTCTGGTTCCGTCTGGACGTGGGCCGCAACAAGAACGCCGACCCCAAATGGCTGATCCCGCTGATCTGCCGCATCGGCGGCATTTCCAAGCCCCAGATTGGCGCCATCCGCACCTTCCCCGAAGAGACGCGGTTCGAGGTCGCCAAGACCCACGAGAAGGCCTTCCGTGAAGCCGTCGCCGCCTCCAAGGACGAGGTGAAGATCACGCCGTCGGAAGCCCCGACGCCCGGCTCGATGAAGGCCAGCCGCTTCGCCGGCAAGCCGCGCGAGGATGGCGACCGCCCCTTCAAGAAGACCCCCTACAAGCGCGCCGATGGCGGAGAGGGCGACGCCCGCCCGCCGTTCAAGAAGAAGCCTTGGGCGCCGAAGAACGATGGCGGCGCCAATCCGCGCTCGAACGCCTCGGGCGACAAACCCTATGCCAAGAAGCCCTTCAAGGCCAAGCCGGGCTTCAAAAAGGATGGATTCAAGGGCAAGCCCAAGGGCTGATTTGATCCTCCCTCGTGAAACGGGGGAGGGGGACCGCGCGTAGCGGGGTGGAGGGGGCGGATACGGATCGGGTGTGACACGGTTGTCGTAGCGCTCGCCTTCGCCCCCTCCACCGCTTCGCGGTCCCCCTCCCCCGCGGGCGGGGGAGGATAGGCGCTTGCCACCTACGCGATGCTGGCGCACCCTCCGCCCATGAGTACGCCGTCCGCACCTGAGGGCCGTTACGCCTCGTTCGAGGCCTTCTATCCCTATTACATCCACGAGCATTCCAACCGGACGTGTCGGCGCATCCACGTCGTCGGCACCTTTCTGGTGATCTCGGCCTTCGTCGCCTTCGTGGCGACGCGGAACGCCTGGTGGCTGCTGGCCATGCCGCTGCTGGGCTACGGCTTCGCCTGGGTTGGGCATTTCTTCTTCGAAAAGAACCGGCCCGCGACGTTCAAATATCCGCTGTGGAGCCTGATGGGCGACTTTCGCCTGTTCTTCGAGACGGTGACGGGCAGGCGCCGCTTCTGAGACCGCATTTCAAGCTGCACGGTTCGGCGAAACGGATTAACCTCCGCCTGCGGCATGGCGCCGCTGCTGCTGGAGGGAGCAACATGAAATCCATCGCCGTCATCGCCGCTGCGTCCGTGCTGCTCGCCCCTGGCGTCAGCCTGGCGCAGAAGAGCGGGGCCAAGCCCGACTTCACCCTGGACCCCAACTACGGTTCGGTGCGGCTGGAGACCGGCTTCACGCCCGATCCCTGGACCAAGTCCATCCTCGCGGGCGGTTCGATCGCCGCCTCGGCCGCGCAGTCGGGTTGCGAGGGCAAGGTCAGCGCCGCGCCCGACCTGCAACTGAATTTCGAAGCCGGGGATCTGGACCTGACCATCAAGGCGGTCGCCAGCGAGGACACGACGCTGCTGGTCAACAGCCCCGGCGGCCGCTGGTACTGCGACGACGATAGCGGCGGCGACCTGGACCCGATGGTGACCATCTCCAATCCCGAGAGCGGCCGCTACGACATCTGGCTGGGCACCTATAACGACAACATGGTCCAGTCGACGTTGCAGATCAGCGAACTGGGCGGCACGGAAACGGCGGCGGGCGCGGCGCCCAACATCGATCTTGAGCCCAACTACGGCACGGCCAATCTGCGTGGCGGCTTCACGCCCGACCCCTGGACCAAGTCGATCCTGGCCGGCGGTTCCTCGCCCGCCTCGGCCGCGAAGGCGGGCTGCGAAGGCTCGGTCAGCTCGGCTCCCGACATCCAGATCTTCTTCGAGCCGGGCGACGCCGATCTGACCTTCCGCGTGCGCGCATCGGAAGACACGACCCTGCTGATCAATACGCCCAACGGCCGCTTCTACTGCGACGACGACGGCGCGGGCGGCGTCGATCCAAAGGTGACGATCACCAATCCGCAGAGCGGCCGCTACGACATCTGGGTCGGCACCTATAATGGCTCGATGGTGCAGTCCACGCTGGAAGTGTCCGAGATGGACTGATCGGCGTAAGCCATCAGACACGAAAACGCCGGCTGACCTTCGCGGTCAGCCGGCGTTTTTCATGATCGGCCGGATCAGTTGGACGCGGTGGTCCAGGCGGGGGGGCAACCGTCGAAGTCGCCGGCGTCCACGATGGTCAGGGTGCGCATGTTCAGGCGCTGCGCCTGGTTCATCGAGCCGCGACCGTTGCCGGTGTAGAGATCGATCTTCTGGCCCTTGATCGCGCCGCCGGTGTCGGAGGCGTACCAGTAGCCGTCGTGGATGGTTCCGTCGGCCAGACGCAGGCCGACCGTTTCGCGGATGAACAGCTTGGTGCGGCGCGGGATCACGCGGGGATCGACCGCGACGGTGCGCATGGCGATCGGGCGGCAACCCAGCGAATCGTTGCCCGTCGCGCCGCCGCCGCCTGCGTGATAGAGGCGCGCCGACGCGCGCCAGTCGGGATCGGAGGCCATCAGTTCGGCCTGTTCGGCGCTTAGAGCGGTCTCGACTTCATCGGAACCGACGATGGCGGCAGGGGTTTCAGTCCTGACTTGATCCGCCGCTACGACGTCATTGTAGGGGACAGGCCCGCTCGTCACAGACGATACGGCAGCCCAAAGCATGGCGATAGCAGCGGAGGCGCCGATCATGAGTTTCGCTCAGGAGACACCGGCTCCCAACGCCGCCGGCGCTGGCCTTGTCGCGTTAACCTGTGGCGAGAAAGTGGCGAAACCGCTGTTGGCGCCATCTGTTACGATTTGTTTCTAGGTTAACACCCTGTTTTGCATAACCTATTTATTCCCAGCCTTCGCGCATCGGGACGACTTCCCAGGCGTCAGAACCTGAAGTTCAGGCCCGCCTGAAGCACCGGCAGGACCTTGTAATCATCGGCCTCGGCCTGAATCTCACGCTCTTCCTGATCCAGACGCGAACGGAAGGTAGGGTCGTTCGACAGCGTCCCGCCGCGAGCGTCCAGATCCACTTGCGGCGCATCGCCAAAGGCCGCGCCGGCCAGAATGCGGAAGCCGAGTCTTCCGCCGCGCGTAAAGGTGTTGTCATAGCCCAGGCCGACGAAGGGCGCGGTGCTCTCCAGGTCGATGCGGCCGGTCAATGTCCCGACCTGGGCCGGGGTGAAGGTCGCCCCGCCGACATTGACGTTGCCGGTGGGCGTGGCGTCCAGATCGACCTTGCGATCGCCGAAATAGGCCCCGCCCGAGACCAGAAAACCGTTGCGGAACGGATGCAGGTCCACAAAGGCGCCCGGCGATTTGAAGTCGATCTTGGCGTCGTAATCGATGCCCTTGTAGGTCTGATCCCGATCCCATTTCAGCACGTCATAGCCGCCGCGCAGCACCACGACCGGGCTGAGCGCGAACTGCGCCTGAAGGCCCGCGCCCGGCGTGCCGACCTGCGCGCCGACGGCGAACCGGCCGTCGGCCTGCGCCAGGGCTGATGTGGCGGGCAGGGCGGTCGCGATGACGGCGGCGATCAGCAGGGTCTTCATGGCGTGCAGGTCCGAAACGGCAGGGTTCTCTTAACCTTGCCAGCCGGCTCTGAAGATTGGGTTACGCCGCCCAGTCGCCGGGCGCCGTATCGCGCCTCGCCTCGGCCTCGCGCACAGCCTCCGCTGCGCGGTCCAGCACCTCCAGACCGGCGCCGGGCTTGATCGCCTCGACCGTCAGGATGCGACGGAACGCCCGCGCGCCCGGCCGGCCGTGCATCAGACCCAGCATGTGCCGCGCCATGGCGGGCAGGGCGACGCCCTCGTCCAGACGCGCGGCCATATAGGGCCGATATCGCTCCAGCGCGGCGAAGGCGTCGGTGTCCTCGGCCGGCTCGCCATACAGGCGACGATCCGCCTGACCCAGGATGGCCGGCTCGTGATAGGCGGCGCGACCCAGCATGACCCCGTCCAGCTTGACGCCGTCGACCTCGGCTAAATGCGCCTCGGCGGCGTCCATCGAGGCGATGCCGCCATTGATCGAGACGTTCAGATGCGGCCGTTCGCGCTTCAGCCGACGCACCAGATCATAGTCCAGCGGCGGCACGTCGCGGTTCTCCTTGGGCGACAACCCCTTCAGCCAGGCCTTGCGCGCATGGACGACGAAAGCCTCGATCCCGACGGCGGCGCAGGCGTCCACCGTGGCGAACAGGCTGACGGTCGGATCCTGATCGTCCACGCCGATGCGGCATTTGACGGTCGCGGGCACGCTGACCGCCCCCTTGATCGCCGCCATACAGTCGGCCACCAACTCCGGCTCGCGCATCAGGCAGGCGCCGAACTTGCCCGACTGCACCCGGTCCGACGGGCAGCCGACGTTCAGATTGATCTCGTCATAGCCGAACGCCTCGCCGACCTTGGCGGCCTCGGCCAGCTGAGCCGGATCCGATCCGCCCAACTGCAAGGCCACCGGATGCTCCAGCGCATCGAACCCCAGCAGCCGCTCGCGATCCCCATGCAACACCGCCGGCGCCGTCACCATCTCGGTGTAGAGCAAGGCCCTGCGCGTCAGCGCCCTGTGAAACGCCCGGCAATGCCGATCGGTCCAGTCCATCATCGGGGCGATGGACAGCGTGCGGGAGGCGTTCAGGGACATGGGGTTGCGGCTTGACCAGCGGTACAGGGGCGAATGAGGCGGCCCATACGCGATTTCCGGCCCGGCGTGAAATCAGAGACCCCAATGCACAAGCGTGGCCCGATAGGCGTCCCGCGCCGGATCGCGCGGGACGCTTGGTCACGGCTTAGCGACGGGCGCGCATTTCCAGTTCGCCGATGCGGCGGCTCAGGTAGGCCGCGTCGTCGAACGAGGGGCTGGTGCGGCTGTAGGCGGCGTCCAGGCGAGCGAGATCGCCGGCCTCGACGCGGATATCGGCGGCCTCTGTGCGGCTGACGGCGCCCGAGCGTTCGGCGACGGTCAGGGCGGTTTCCAGGTTCGCCAGACGCGTGCGGGCGGGCAGGTTGGCCGACGGCGTCTGTCCGGCCGGGCCGTCGCCGACACGCAGGTCCAGAGCGTCCAGACGGGCGTCCAGATCGGCGCGCTCGCTGGCGCTGATGGAGCCGTCGGCGCTGTAGCGGCTCTCCAACTGGATCAGGGCTTGATAGTCGGACTTCAGGCGCGTCGCCTCGGTGCGGGTGATGCGGCGCGCGGTCACGGCGGCGTTGACGCGGGTCTCGAAGTCCGCACGGCCCTGGGCCACGGTGTCCATGTCGGCATAGCCGGACGCGCCGGCTTCCAGCGTCTGCGTCAGGGCGGTGTAGCGGGCGTTCAGATCCGCGCGTTCCTGGGCCGAAATGCCGCCAGCGGCGTAGCGGTTTTCGAGATCGACCAGGGCCGAATAGTCGGCGCGCAGCCGGGTCGCGGCCGAGGCGGAGACGCCGCCGGCGCGCACGCTGGCGTCCACGCGGGTCGAGAATTGGCTTTGGCCGTCACGCAGCGGACGGCCGCCGCGCAGCCAAGCCTGATCCATCGCCGACAGGCCCAGACGATCGCCGAACAGGGCGCCCACGACCGCGCCCAGCCGATCCTGGGTCGTCGAAGGGTATTGCGTCTGGGCGACTGCGGCGCCGCCTGCGAGGGTCAGGGCGGTGGTGGCGATCAGGGCGAGGCGGACGTTGCGCATGGGGAGGCTTCTTGTCGGTTGATGTCAGCCGACAAAACGGCGGTCGTCCGGCTTGGTTGCCTGCCGGCGTCTCAGTCGCGGATGAAGTGCGGCACGAAGCGCGAGGTGTTCCGGGTGATGCGGCCCGTATCCTCGCGCAGGCTGATGCCCGCCGGCTCCGTTCCCACCACCCACGACCCGACGATCACATGATTGCCGTCGAACAGGGGCGGATCGCACAGCGCCTGGCGGATGTGACGCCCTGCGCCATAGCCGCCGTCCACCACCTCTGCGGCGCTGACGCCCTGGTCGATCAGTTCGACATTGTCGCCTTCGCGCGAGAACAACGGCTTGCGGACGTAGGATGAGCCCAGCGCCGCCTCGGCCGGATCGCCCTCGAAATAGCTTTCCAGCAAGTTGGGGTGGCCCGCATGCCGCTCCCACAACAACGGCAGTATGGCCTTGTTGGACAGGATGCTCTTCCACGCCGGCTCCAGCACGGTCACGTCGGCGGTCGGCAGGGGCGCGGCGTAGTCGTCGCGCAGCATCTGCTCCCATGGATAGAGCTTGAACATCGCCTGGATGATCCAGTTCTCGTGATCGACGAACCGGCCGTCGGCGTTCAGCCCGATCTGGTCGATGGCGACGAACTGGGGCTCCAACCCGGCCTGCTGGGCCAGGTCTTCCAGGAAGCGCACAGTCTGGCGGTCCTCGACGAAATCGGCGTCGGAGGCGAAATGCACGAAGCCGCCGTCCGGGAAGATGGCGCGGAAGCGATCGACCAGCTTTTCATGCAGGCTGTTGAACTGATCCGCATCGGCGGGCAGGGCGCCGGCCTTGATCTGATCCTCCAGCCACAGCCACTGGAACACCGCCGTCTCATAGATGCTGGTCGGGGTGTCGGCGTTGTATTCATACAGCTTGGCCGGCCCCGTCCCGCCATAGGCGAAGTCGAACCGGCCATACAGGGACGGATCGCCCCGCTTCCAGCTGTCGGCCACATAGTCCCGCATGGTCTCCGGGATATCGAGCTGTTCCATCAGTCGCTCGGACTGAACGGCCTCGTTGACCAGCTCCAGGCACAGGCCGTGCAGTTCCTCGGTCGGCGCCTCGATCTCGTCCTCGATCTCGGCCAGCGAGAAGGCGTAGGCCGCCGACTCGTCCCAATAGGGTTTGCCGTCGGTATGGCGCCAGGTGAAGCCGAGCTCCTCGGCCTTGGCGTCCCAGTCGGTTCGGGGATCGAAGCGCAGACGCTCCATGGGTTATGCCGGGTCCTTGTCGGGGGTCGATTGGCCGATGCGCGGCGTGACCACCGTCACCTCCGGCTGGCTGAGGCGGGCCAGGACGTCGTCGGCCGAGGAATGTCCGGGCAGGATGCCGGCCTCGCGCAGCTTGGCGTCCAGGTCCGCGCCGGTGCGGCGATCCTCCAGCGCCTGGCTGGCGTTCAGCTTCTCTTCCTGGATCGCCTGGCGCTGCTTGATGCGTTGCAGGCTGTCCGCGGCCGAGCCGATGCGCGACTGGGCGCCGGCCGAGTTCAGGGCGACGGAGGTCTGGGCCTTCTGGACGGAATCGTTGACCTTGACGATGTCGATCTCGCGACGAAGCGTCTCGATCTTCTGGTCGGTCGAGGCGATGGCTGTGCGCAGGCGCGTCTCGGCGGTCTTCATGTCCTCGATCAGCGGGCCGCGGCTGGTGATCTCGACTTCCAGCTCGGCGATGCGGCCGGCGACTTCGCGCGCCAAGTCGGTCTTGCCCTGACCCAGGGCGGTGCGGGCCGAGCTTTCGTATTTGGCGATCTGGTCCCTGAACGATGCAAGTTCGTTTTCGGCCATGCGGCGGCGCGCCACCAGGCCGGCCAGGTCATCGCGGGCCTTGCCTTGGGCGTTGTCAGCGTCGCGGATTTCCTGGTCGAGGATCTTCAGCGCATTGGCGTCGACGACGCCCTGGGCCGCATCGTGGGCCGTGCCGCGGAACAGGGCGGACAGTTTTCTGAGCATGGACATGGTCGGTCTTCCGGGATCAGGCGGCGTCGGCGCCGAAGGTTTCACGCAGTTCGGTGGCGTCGATCGCATTCTCGGCCAGGGTGCGCAGTTCGATCAGGATGGTCTGAAGCGTCGTCTTGCAAGAGAGTTCGCCCATCAGTTCATACACGTCTTCGCCACCGACATTGGTGATGGCGAAGTTGGACAGGGGCACCACGCGCTGGGCCTTCAGCAGGAACTCGTTGAAGGCATGGCGGTCCTTCTGCTCCGACACCGGCCACAGCAGGACCGAACAGACGATCTGGGCGCCGCCGACGCTCAGATAGACCGGCAGGTCGCCGTATTCGTGCATGGTCGCCAGCAGCACCGGCTCGGCGCCCTCGACCACGCGCAGGGTCATTTCGCCGTCACGCAGCAGGGTTGAGCCGTCCAGCGCCGCCTTGATGGCGGGCACAGTCCAGGGGGTCTCGATCACGGCGTCCATTTGATGGTCGTCTCCAGAGGTGATGGAATCGGAAGTGGGGCGGCGCGGGCGCCCCGCAAGCTGTGGCCCGCGCGTTGAGTCGGTGACGATGGCGCGCACGGCCGCCTTGACGTCGTCGCGGGCAGCGGCCGGCACCCAAAGCTCCAGCTTGACCAGGCCCGCCTCACGACGCGCCTGTCGCCACGCACGAATGCGGTCGTTGGCGGCGGAAGGGGGCGATGAGTCGTTCGGCATGTTACATGAAACGCGTAACATGAACGCTTGACTTCGTCTAGAGGTCTGGGTTCATCTAGACGCGAGGGAAGGACATATGCTGCTGCCGCGAATGAAGCTGGCCGTGATTTTCGACCGGGCGTTCCACGCCATGGCCGATATGCACTGGCGTATGCTGGGCAGTCTGATCCTCTTTCACGCCGTTTCGTCGTGGCTTCTCCTGGCCATCGCCCACGAAGCGGAACTGCACGATCCGCTGGCCTTCTTCTACTGGTACGCGACGACAGCCTACACCGTAGGTTATGGAGACCTCAGTCCGCAAGGCGTCGGCGGGCGGCTGATCACGGCCTTGTGGATCTTTCCCGGCGCCATCGCGGCTTTCACGACGGTCGTGGCCAAGGTGCTGGCCGGGATCGGCGACATCTGGCGCGCCCGGAGATCGGGCAAGGGAGACTATTCAAGGATGACCGATACGATTCTGCTGGTCGGCTATCACCCCGTTCGAACGCCCAAGATGGTCGAGGAACTGTGTGCGGAGCTGAACCGGTCGCAGACCCTGGTGCTACTGACGCGGCAGGCGGTGGCGGACGTCGATCCGCGCATTCGCTATGTCCAGACGGAAAGCCTGACCTCGACGATAGGGCTGACGCGCGCGGGTGCAGCGAACGCCAGTCGCATATTGATCCACGCCAGCAATGACGCCGACACCCTGACCGCCACCCTGGCCGTCTCGGCGATAGCCCCGGACGCCGCGCACATCGTCTGCTTCTTCGATGATGCCGATAGCGCGCGGCTGCTGGCGCAGCATTGTCCCGGGGTCGAGATCGTCCTGTCGTCCGCACCGGAAATGCTGGCCCGCGCCGCGCGCGATCCGGGTTCCAGCCAAGTCATCAGCGCCTTGACCAGCCACCTCGACGAAGGCGCAACGCTGTTCAGCCTGAGATGGGCCGGTGCGAGTCGGTCGGTCGGCGACCTGACGCAGCGTTTCCTCCAGCACCGCGCGACCCTTCTGGCGCATCAGCCGGACGGCGCGGATTCGCCGCGTTTCAATCCCTCGCCGGAAACAGGCGTGGAACAGGGCGACCGCCTGTTCTATGTCTCGGCGGCCCGGCTGAGCCAGCCGAGCCTGGCCGGATCCTGATCGTCCTATGTTCAAGAAGCTTTTCGGATCGTCGGAGAAGGCCGCGCCTGCCAATCGGCTGGCGACGGTGCGCAACATCACCGTCGGCCGCACCGTGTCGCTGGATCCGCTGGCCTGGCGCCGGCTGGGCGACGAGACCCATTTCACCCTGGATCGCGACGTGCTGGACATCTCGGCGCAGGGGTTGGTCAGCCTGGACAGCGGCCAGTTCGTCCATCGCTTCTACACCGACGACCACGTCATGTTTCAGGCTATGAGCGACGACGAGGCCGGGCTGGAATCCTACGACTTCAGCCTGTTCGTGCCCTGGACTTCGGCCTATCCGCCGGGCGAGCGCGAACGCCGCATCTGGCGCGACCGCCTGTCGGCGCCGGTCTTTCACGGCGCGGCCGAGGAGTTGCCCGACTATCCCCGCTTCTGGTTCGCCGAGAGCGACGCCATCCAGCCGCCCGTCACCCTGTGGGAGACGATCTGGGACGACCGCGCCGCGACCGCGCCCTATGCCAAGATCTTCCAGACCTGCATGCTGTATGCACGCGAGCTGGGCGGCGGGCGCGAACTGATGCTGGCGCTTGAGCAGCAGCCCGAGGGCGGCGACACCACGCACGAAATCATGATCGGCATTCCGCTGGAAATGGCCGAATTCCGCGCCTGAGCGCGCAATCCGAGGGGGCAAGACCGATGTTCGACTGGTTCATTTTTCAGCAGGGGGCGATCGCCTTCCTGATCGCCTTCGCCATGGCGGGCGCCTTCACCCTGGCCTTCAAGCTGATCTACCAGTGGGTCACGCCGTATCACGAACATACGCTGATCCGTGAGGGGAACACGGCCGCCGCCATCGCGTTGGGCGGCGCCCTGATCGGCTATGTCCTGCCGCTTGCCTCGGCCCTGTCGCACACCGTCAGCCTGATGGAGTTCGCGGCCTGGGCCCTGCTGGCCGGCGTGATCCAGATCGTCGTCTTCGTCGCCATCAGCCGCATGGCCTTCCGCAACCTGGTCGCCCGCATCGAGGCGGGCGAGATCGCCGCGGCCGTCTATCTGGCCTCCATCTCCATCTGCGTCGGCCTGCTCAACGCCGCCTGCATGACGTCGTGAACCCATGACCGACCCCAAAGATCTGCCCCAGAACCTGGCCAAAACCGACACCATGCGCCGGCTGAAGCGCTCGCGCGTCCTGCACGTCAGCAGTCTGATGGCGACCGCCAGCTTCTCGCTGGCCGCCTGCGGTTCGCCCCAGCGCGTGCCGGCGCCCGAGCCCGAGCCGACCCTGGCCTATCAGTCGCTGGACGAGTGCAAGGCCGCCAACGACATTCCCGACAACGAATGCGACGCCGCCCTGGCCAAGGCTCAGCAAGAGGCCGCCAAGACCGCGCCGCGCTACGCCACCCGCGAGGAGTGCGAGGGCCAGTGGGGACCGTCGCAGTGCCAGCCGAACACCAACGGCGGCTCCTTCTTCAGCCCGCTGCTGACCGGCTTCATCGTCGGCCAGATGCTGAACGGCGGCGGCTATCGCGGCGGCGGCCCGCTGTATCGTGACCGCGAGGGTCAGCTGTCCAACGGCTACGGCGGCGGCTATGCCTACCGCGATTATCGCACCGGCAAGACCCTGACCAATGCGCGCGAGCATGGCGACGTGGCCCGTCAGGCCCCGACGCGGGTGCAGAGCCGCACAACCGTCGTCTCGCGCGGCGGCTTCGGCGGCGGCGGCCGGGGCTACGGCGGCTGATACAGTTCTGGCGCCGGGCGCCGGTCTTCCCCTAATAGGGATCGCGCCTACGCTTCACGACAGACCGGACCGCCCCGCCTCATGACCGCATCGCCGCCCCCGAATGGAGGCTTGGACGTCGAAAGCTGGGGCGACCCCGAGGATCCCATCGTCCTGCTGATCGGCGCGCCCGAGCGTCTGTCCGGCGACTGGCGCCGGTCGGTGCGCGCGCTGGTCGAGGCCGGCCGCCACGTCATGCTGACCGCCCACTTCGACGAGGCGGACGACAGCTCCGCCGCCCTGCGTCGACTGCTGACCGAGCTTCCCTCTCGCCCGGCCATCGTCTGTTCCGACACGACTCTGGAGGCGGTCGCGCCTGCGCTTTCCGTCACCGGCCCGGCCCTGGCCAGCTGTCTGGTGGTCGTCGCCGAAGGGCAGGGGGCGGTCTCGCCCAAGCTTGAGGCGCAGCTGGCCGGCGTCCCGATCCAGACGATCGCGCGAGCCCAGGCGCCGGACGCGGTCGAGGCCGAGAACGCCGCCCTCCTGGGCTTCCTCGAACGCCACGCCCCGCGCGACGCCCTGCATTATCAGGCCGGCTCCGACCCGCGCACCCTGCGCGACGCCCTGGGCTGTTTCGCCACCGGGGTCACGGTGGTCACGACCCTGGACGAGGCCGGTCAGCCCGTCGGCCTGACCGCCAACTCCTTCTCCTCGGTGTCGCTGGACCCGCCGCTGATCCTGTTCTGCCTGGCCCGCTCGTCCACCAATGTCGACCGCTTCCGCAAGGCCGAACATTTCGCCATCAATGTCCTGCATATCGGCCAGCAGCCGACCTCCGGCGTCTTCGCCCGGTCCCAGGCCGACCGCTTCCAGGACGTGGCGTGGGAAACTTGGGACACCGGCGCGCCCATCCTGTCGGGCGCCCTGGCCAGCTTCGAATGCGGAACCGAGCAGATCGTCGAGGCAGGCGATCATCTGGTCATCATCGGCCGGGTCCGGCGCGCCCGGTTCGAGCCGCGCCGCGATCCGCTGCTCTATTTCCGGGGCAAGTATCGGCGGCTGCACTTTTCCTGACCGGCCGGGATCGCTATCTCTCGCGCGAAATAGAGGAAGCCGTCCCCATGTCCGCGACCCCGTCCGCCGATCCCGTCGTCATCGTCTCCTACGCCCGCACCCCGATGGGTGGTTTCCAGGGCGTGCTGTCCGACGCCAAGTCCACCGACCTGGGCGCCGTCGCGGTCAAGGCGGCGCTGGACCGCGCGGGCCTGGATCCGCAAAAGGTCGAGCAGATCATCATGGGCTGCGTCCTGCCTGCGGGCCTGGGCCAGGCGCCGGCGCGTCAGGCGGGTATGGGCGCGGGCCTGCCCGTCTCGACCGAGGCGACCACCGTCAACAAGATGTGCGGCTCGGGCATGCAGGCGGCCATGATGGCGCACGATGCGCTGGCCGCCGGTTCAGCCGATGTGATCGTTGCGGGCGGGATGGAGTCGATGACCAACGCCCCGTATCTGATGCAAAAGCACCGGGGCGGCGCGCGCATCGGCCACGACGTCATTTCCGACAGCATGTATCTGGACGGGCTGGAGGACGCCTACACCCCCGGCAAGCTGATGGGTCAGTTCGCCGAGGACACGGCTAGAGATTACCAATTTACCCGTGAACAAATGGACGCCTACGCCGTCGCCAGCGTCGAACGCGCCAAAGCGGCCCAAGGCTCGGGCGCCTTCGATAGCGAGATCACGCCGGTCGAGGTCAAGACCCGCAAGGGCCCCATCGTCGTCGACCGCGATGAACAGCCGACCAAGTCCGACCCCTCCAAGATCCCCAATCTGAAGCCCGCCTTCGGCAAGGACGGCGCCATCACCGCGGCTTCCGCCGCCTCGATCTCGGACGGCGCCGCCGCCCTGGTCATGATGCGCCAATCGACGGCCCAGGCCCTGGGCCTGACGCCGGTCGCCCGCGTGGTCAGCCAGGCCGCCCATGCCCACGAGCCGCACCTGTTCACCACCGCCCCGGTCTTCGCCCTGCAAAAGGCGCTGAAGAAGGCGGGCTGGAGCGCCGACGACGTCGATCTTTGGGAGGTCAACGAGGCCTTCGCCATCGTGCCGATGATCGCCATGCAGGAACTTGGCATCCCCCACGACAAGATCAACGTCAACGGCGGCGCCTGCGCCCTGGGCCACCCGCTCGGCGCCTCCGGCGCGCGTGTCCTGACCACCCTGCTGTCCGCCCTGAAAGCCCACGGCAAGACCAAGGGCATGGCCGCCCTCTGCATCGGCGGCGGCGAGGCTACGGCGATGGGCGTGGAGTTGGTATAGGGCGTCTTGCGGGTCGTCATAGCGGACGCAGCGCCCTTTCGTCAGCGGGGCTTGCAGATTGTTTCGCGATCGGGCTGCTTCCGCTAAGTGCGTCTAATCGTGAATGAAATAACGGTTTGGGCGCCGTTCTCGTGAAATGAGATGTCGCGCCCATCCACCTGAAGACGACTGCCGCAGCCAAGCAAGTCCCAACTGGCGGTCGCGGGCTTGCCAACGGCCGAAGGCCATCGTGCGTATGGCAGATCTCGAGGCGGAGTGAGCGCATCGCAGGGCCGTAGCAAAGCGGATTCGACAGCCGACCTGATCTCTGGGTCTCTAAATAATGCGCTGCTCAATGTGAGCCGGATGCAAAGCTCCAGTTCGCGGCAGTCTTGATCGTCGCCTGGACCGAGCAGCGCGCATCCTTGCTGCTGCGATAAGAACTGCTGGAGCGAGTCCTCCGCGCAAAGGCCGGACTTGCCTATCGTATAAGCCTTGTCCCCGAAGGCTTCGTAGAAGCCCTTTCCCAGCTTTTTCCGGATGACTGCTTCCGTCGCCGCCGCCCGGAATGCGTCGCCGTAAGGCGCCGGATCGTACCCGATCAAAGGCGGCCCTTTCGGAAATGGAGCGCATCCAGCGAGAGTGAGGAGACCAAGGGCGAAAAGGGATCGGAGGCTCATAAATGCACTCTGATCGGGCCGCCGAAAAAGCTCAACAGTTCGCGCTCGCAGCCTACGGGCAGAAGGTCTCGGATATGCCGAAAACCGCAGCAGCTTTTCGGCTGGCCATATATGCCAAAGCCTTAAGCCGCGAACGCCGCCCGAATCGGCTGCACGGTCTGATCCGGGCGCTTCACCGGCAGGTCGAAGCTGACGACCGTGCCGACGCCTGGCTGGCTTTCCATGCTCAGCTGGCCGCCGTGCATCTCGATCAGGGATTTGGTCAGGGCCAGGCCCAGGCCGGTGCCTTGCGTGGTCTTGGAATGCTGGCCCTCGACCTGTTCGAACGGGCGGGCGAGGCGGACCAGGTCCTCGGGCGCGATGCCGATGCCGGTGTCTGCGCAGGCGACGCGAACGCGGTCCTCGCCCTGCGCGCCAATGAAGGGTTTCAGCGACACGACGATGGAGCCGCCCTCGGGCGTGAACTTCACGGCGTTCGAGATCAGGTTCAGCATCACCTGTTTGACGCCGCGTTGATCGGCCTCGATGTCGGGCAGGTCGCCGGCCTCGACCGCGATCTTCAGGCCCGCATCCTGCACCTTGCCGCGCATCAGCCGCACCGCGTCCTCGCACACCTCGCGCAAGGACACCGGCTCATAGTGCAGGGTCATCTTGCCGGCCTCGATCTTGGCCATGTCCAGCACGTCGTTGATCAGGCTAAGCAGGTGCTGGCCCGACTTCAGGATGTCGCCGGCGTATCCCTTGTATTTCTCGTTCAGCGGCCCGAACAGCTCGCTGGCCATGATTTCCGAGAAGCCGTTGATGGCGTTCAGAGGCGTGCGCAGTTCGTGGCTCATATTGGCCAGGAACTCGGACTTGGCCTGGTTGGCGGCCTCGGCCCGGGTCATGGCGACCTCGTATTTGCGGGCCAGCAGCGACAGCTTCTCCTGGCTGGACTCCAGCTGGTCGACGGTAGCCCGCAGATCGTCGGCGGCGCGGCGGCGCTCGGCCTCCTGACGTTTGATGGCGGTGATGTCGGCGGCGGTGACGACCGAGCCGCCTTCGGAGGTGAACCGCTCGGACAGTTGCAGCCAGCGGCCGTCGTTCAGCTCGACCTCCCGCAGGCCCGCACGACCGCTGGCCGGCCGGTGTTCGGCCTTGATGGCCAGGCCGGCGATCCGGTTCAGTTCGTCCTTCAGCGCGCCGCGCCGCACCACCCCGTGCTCGAAGTTGAAGGCGTCCTCGAACGCCTGATTCCACAGGATCAGCCGCCCCTGACGGTCGAACAGGACAAAGGCCTCGGAGATGCTCTCCACCCCGTCGCGCAGCCGGCTTTCGGCGGCCTGGGCGGCGGCCTTGGCGCGCCGGGCCTCGGTGATGTCCAGCGCGACGCCCAGGATGGCGGAAAAGCCCGTATCGCCGCGCTCGCCACGCGCCTGACCCCTGGCGTCGATCCACCGCGCCCGCCCGTCCGGCCCAGCCACCGGGAAGGTGACCTCAAAGGCGCCATAGGCGGCGGCTTGTCGCAGGGCGTGGCGGACCTCTTCCTGAAAGCGTGGATGGACGCGGCCGATCACATCCTCGGCGTCGGTCACGCCGCCGCGCGGATAGCCCAGCAGGGCGGCCATATAGTCCGACAGCGAAACCTCGCCCTTGGCCACATCCCACTCCCACACCCCGCACCGCGCGGCTTCGACGGCGATGCGGAACCGTTTCTCGGTCGCCACCCGCTCGCGATGCTGACGCGTCTGGCGCAGGCCGTAGAGGATGAACAGGACGACGACGCCAAGACCCAGGAGCAGCGGCACGACGATCACCCAGGCGTCGTCGAAGAAGGAGGCGGTCGTCTCCTCAGAGACCGCGACCACAAACGGACCGCCCGGGCGCGTCGCGGCGGCGCTCGCCATCCGAGGCTCGCCGCCCAGAGTCACAGCGCGTGGTTCTGCCCCATCGGCCAGGGCTGAAGCGTCAACGCCGATCAGAGTGCGGATGGGCTGGCCGATCTCGGCGGCGCGCGCCGAGGCTAGCACCACGCCGCCCGCCGACACGATCCGCGCTTCGCCGCCATTCGGCAGGACGGGCGCGATCCGCGCCTCCAGCCTCAGGCCGTCGACATTCGCCTGGCCGGCGACGACCGAACCTTCGCCCTTGAACGCCTGCACCGTCTCGCCGGGACCGACGAGGGTGAAGGCGACCTTGGGCGCGGCGGCTTGTGCGGCCTCCACGACTTCGATGGGCGGGCGCTTGGCGGCGATGGCGGTGCGGCCGGCGGCCAAGCCCGCCTCGGCCGACTGGATCAGGACGGCGGTCTGGCTGGCGGCCAGTTCGGCGTTGAGCTTGAGGTTTTCGGCTTCCAGGCGGCTGATTTCGCGGGTCGGTCGGCTGACTTCGCGCGACGCCATCAGGGCATAGCCGGCCGCGATCAGCGCCAGGACCAGAACGGCGATCCGCAACCAGGCGGGCGCGCCGGCGGCGCGGTCGGAGGCGCGCCGCCCCGACCGATTTTCGCGCCGCTCCTCGTCCCGCAAGCCCTGGCCCTCCGACAAACACTTCGTTGCGGGAATCTAGGCTGCGTCGCGGATTCGTGTCGAGGCTCGGCGCGCGCTTTTAACGGGTTTTTATGCGGCGGCGGGCGCCGTCAGGCGGTCCGGCGCGGGCTCCAGCACACGCGTCACATCCTGCAGGGTGTCGCGCGCCTGTCGGGCCAGGGTCAGGACGGCAGGCGGCGCATCGTCCGGCGTCTCGGCGACCAGATCGACCAGATCCTGGGCGATGCGCATCAACTGCGGCGCAGCGGCGATCAGGCGGGCCTGAAACTCGATATGCTGCGGGTCGCGATCATATTCGGCCCCCGGCACGCGCCAACCGCCCCAGTCCGCCCGATCGGTGACGACGACCGGATAGGTGCCGGGGTGGGGATGATGCAGGCAGTCCTCGGGCAGCTGCCACTTGTTGCGCGCGCGCAGCAGCCGCCACTCGCCAGGCCCCTGATCCGAGGCGGGATCGTCGGCCGCCAGCATCAGTTCATTGGCGGTGAACTCGCGCCCCAGACCGACGTCATAGGTGACGCGCACGGGCTCCTCGAAGCCTTTGGCCCAGACGGGCTGGACCTGTTCGATGAAGGCCCATGCGCCGACGCACTCGACCCAGACCTTCTGACCCTTCTGGAACTGCGCGCGCGCCATGCCACTCTCCGAAACCCGCAGCCAGAATGAATCAAGATCATTGACGGCGGGTGTCGGGGCGCGGTTACGCAGGTCTTAACGTGAGATGCTTTCCAGCGTCTCGCCGGCGTATTTCTCTTTCACGCGCGTCGACAGGTCGCCCAGCGACACCACGCCGACCACGCGGCCATGCTTGTCCACGACCGGGGCGCGACGGATCTGCTTGGAGCCCATCAGGTCCAGCACGATCTTAAGGTCATCGGTGTCCAGCACGGTTTGCGGATCACGCGTGATGAACTCGACCACCGCTGCCGACGGGGCCGCGCCGGTCGCCAGGGCGCGCACCACGATGTCACGGTCGGTGATCGTGCCGATCAGCTGATCGCCGTCCGCCACGGGCACGAAGCCGAAGTCGCCCTTGGCCATGCGGCTGGCCACATCCTGGAGGGTGTCGGCGGGCCGGGCCAGATGCACGTCTTTGGTCATCACGTCGCGGATCTTCATGGCGGGTTTCCTTTGCTTGAAGCGTTGCGCTGAAAACCCGCCGCGAGCGTGGCGGTTCCGGTCAGGGCGTCCGCATAGGGGGAAGGCCTTGTGCCGCCCGCACCAGCTGAACGAACTCGGCCCGGTCGCCATAGGGATCTTCGCCCCTGGCCCCCTGCGCCTGATCGATGATCCGGTCCCAGCCATAGTCGGCCGTCATCCACGGATCGCCCCGCAGCTTCTGACCGAAGCCGGCGACCGCGATGGCCCAGCGCGTGGCCTCGGGCGGCTGGGCGCTGACCGGCTCGCCCGCGCGGTTGTTCAGCGGCTGCTGGATCAGGTCCGAGCGGCTCTGGCCCGGCTGTTTGTAGCGCACCTGGATAAAGCCGATCTCGCCGTTCGGATCGCCGCCGCCGACCCCAATACGGTTGTCGGGATAGCGCCTTTCGGGAACCTGGGTCGGGCCGCCGACGGGGGTGATCTCGTACAGGGCCGTGACGCTGGCGCCGGATCCGACCTCGCCTGCATCGACCTGATCGTTGTTGAAGTCTTCCTCGTTCAACAGCCGGGTCTCATAGCCGATCAGCCGCCATTCGGCGACGCGGGCGGGATTGAACTCGACCTGGATCTTGACGTCGTCGGCGATGGGGAAGGCCCCCTTGTCGAAGGCCGGCCCGAACAGCCGACGCGCATCCCTCAGGTTCCCGACATAGGCCGCGACCCCATTGCCCGCCTGGGCGATGGTCTGCATCCGCGCGTCCTGATAGTTGCCGCGCCCGAAGCCATAGACCGACAAATAGATGCCTGTCCCGCGCTTGTCGGAGACATAGTCCTCCAACCGCTTGTTGTCGGTCACACCGACATTGAAGTCGCCGTCAGTGAACATCAGGATGCGGTTGACCTTGTCGCGGGCGAAGTTCGCCTGGGCCTGGTCATAGGCGTTAGTCATGCCGGTCGCCCCGGCCGTGCCGCCTGAGGCCTTCAGGCTGGCGACCGCGCAGCGCATCTTCAGCTTTTCGTCGCCCTTCGTAGGCTGCAAGGTCGTGCCCGCGCCTTCCGCATAATAGGTCACCGCCAAGGTGTCCTGTGGCCTCAGCCGGTCGATCGCCAGGTTCATCGCCTTCTTGGCCAGGTCCAGCTTGTCGGGACTGCGCATCGAGCCGGAGACGTCGACCAGGAAGGTCAGATTCAGCGGACGCTGCTCGCCCGCCGGCAGTTCATAACCTTGCAGGCCGATGTGCACGATCTGACGCCCGTCAGCCCAGGGCGAGGCCGCGACCGCCGTGGTGATGGCGAAGGGCCGGGTCTGGCTGGTCGGCCGGGCATAGTCATAGTCGAAGGCGTTGATCAGCTCCTCGACCCGCACCGCATCCTTGGGCGGCGCACGACCCTCGTCGATAAAGCGCTTCACGTTCGAATAGGACGCCGTGTCCACATCGATGGAGAAGGTCGAGACCGGCTGATCGCTGGTCCGCTTCACCGGATTGGGCGTCGCGTCGGGATAGCGCTCGGTGTCGACCGGCGCGGGCGCCGGCATGATGGCCGAAACCCGAGAGCCGGTAACGACCACATTCCCCGCCATCGCTGCAGGGGGAGGCGGCGCAGGAGGCGCTGGCGGCGGCGGTGGAGGAGGGGGCGGGGGCGGGGGCGGGGGCGCGCCATACGGAACGCGATCCGCCTTTCGGGTCGGGGGGACGTTCACGGGCGGGGGAGGTGGCGGCGTGGCCACGAAAGCAGGTGGCGGCGGCGCCAGCTCGAACCCCAACGGTCGGCACGCCGCCGGCGTCGGCTCGCCATCCAGCGGCTTGGCCAGGGCGACGCTCGGCACGGCGACCGGCGGCGCGGCGAACGACAGGCTCAGAACGGACAGAGCCGCGATCCTGATGATGCGTGACATGGCTTCCTCCGGTTGTTTCTTGACGCCAGTCGCGGGTCGTCTTGGGGCGAAACTTTGGCGCCGGCTCGGATTCAGGTCGCGTCCGAATATCGCCAGCAGCGAGCGTGGCTTTCATGCCAAACGGCGTCGCCACACAGGGAGATAGGCATGACCGATCAGATTCGACGCGCCGAGGCGTTCAGGGAGCAACATCACAAGGGCTGTCTGATCCTGCCGAATTGCTGGGACGCCGCCAGCGCGCGAATATTCCAGACCACCGGTTTCTCCGCCGTGGCCACGACCAGCGCGGGCGTCGCCTGGGCCTGCGGCGCGCGGGACGGCCAGGGGCTGGATCGCGAGGCGATGATGCGGGAGATCGCGACCATCGCGCGATCCATCGACCTGCCGCTGAACGCCGATGTCGAGGCAGGCTATGGCGCAGCCGCAGCCGATGCGGCCGAGACGGGACGCCAGGCCTGGGCGGCGGGCGCCGTCGGGATCAATTTTGAGGACGCCGATCATGCCGCGCCGGGCGAAGTGATCGAGGTTGGGGCCCAGCAGGCCCGCATCGCCGCCCTTCGCGAGGCCGCGCCTGACCTGCTGATCAACGCCCGGACGGATGTTTTCCTGCTCAGGCTGGGCGACGACGAGGAACAGCGGATCGAAATGGCGATCGAACGGGGGCGCGCCTGGCTGGACGCAGGGGCCGAAGTGGTCTTCCTGCCCGGAACGACGGATCCCGCTGTCGTCCGCAGACTGGCTGACGGAATCGGCGGCCCGATCAGCCTGATGGCGGGCCCCGACGCACCGCCTGCGAAGACTCTGTTCGACGTGGGCGCCTGCCGCATCAGCACCGGCCCCTATCCGATGCTGGCGATGCTTGAGCGGTTAAAGACCTTGGCCGACGGACTGGCCGACGACTGGGCAGTCATGAAGCCTGCCGGAGACGGTCTCACGAAGATCGGATCGGTCTTCGGCTGAACAGGCTCGCAAAATCGGTTCCGCTTCCCCACTATTGTCGTTCGCGGACAGGGGGATGCGATGGCCGAGGCGACGACGGGACTGGATCTGGGCGCGGCGGCCGCTCTGCTGGCCGCAGGCGTGCTCGCCGTGCCGGTGTTCAAGCGCATCGGCCTGGGATCGGTGCTCGGCTATCTGGCGGCGGGCCTGGCTATCGGTCCGTACGGCCTGAAGCTTTTCCGCGAGCCCGAGACCATCCTGCACGTCGCGGAGTTCGGCGTGGTCATCTTCCTGTTCATTATCGGGCTGGAGATGCGGCCCAAACGTCTGTGGGGGCTGCGCAAGGAAATCTTCGGCCTCGGCGCGGCTCAGGTGCTGTTCTGCGGCCTGATTCTGACGCTGACGGCCATGCTGGCCGGGTTCTCAGCGCCGGTCGCCTTCGTCGGGGCCATGGGCTTTGTCCTGTCGTCCACCGCCGTCATCATGCAGATGCTGGAAGAGCGCGGCGAGATCGCGGGCGGGCCGGGCCAGCGGGCAGTCTCCATCCTTTTGCTCGAGGACCTGGCCATCGTGCCGCTCCTGGCCATCGTCGCCGTCCTGGCCTCGGTGCTGGGCGTGGCCAACGAACAGGCGCCGCCCCTTTGGCGGACCGTCGGCTTCGCAGTCACGGCGGTCGGCGGTGTGCTGCTGGCCGGCAAATATCTGGTCAATCCCGTCTTCCGTCTCCTGGCCCAGTACGGCGGGCGCGAGGTGATGACGGCGGCCGCCCTGCTGGTCGTGGTCGGCGCCGCCTGGGCCATGTCGCTGGGCGGCCTGTCCATGGCCATGGGCGCTTTCCTGGCCGGGGTCCTGCTGTCGGAATCCACCTTCCGTCACCAGCTGGAGGCCGACGTCGAGCCGTTCCGCGCCATCCTGCTGGGCCTCTTCTTCCTCAGCGTCGGCATGTCGCTGGACCTGTCGGTGGTGGTCGCCGACTGGCGTCTGGTGCTGGGCGGGGTCGTGGCCTTCATGCTGGTCAAGGGCGTGGGCATCTACGCCGTCGCGCGCCTGTTCAAGGCCTCGCACCATGAGGCGGTCGAGCGTGCGGGACTGTTCGCGCAAGGCGGCGAGTTCGCCTTCGTCCTGTACGGTGCCGCCGTCGCCGCCGGCCTGTTCGACGCCCGCATCGGGGCGATGATGTCGGCGGTGGTCATCCTGTCGATGGCCCTGACGCCCCTGACCTCGCTGTTGATCGCGCGGCTGTCGCCCAAGCCGGTCCAAGACGCCGAAAGCGCCGAGGGCGTCGACTTCGCCAAGGACCTGCGCGGCCAGGTCCTGATCATCGGCTTCGGCCGCTTCGCCCAGGTCGTGTCCCAACCCCTGCTGGCCCGCGACGTGGACGTGTCTATCATCGAGAACGACGTGGAGATGATCCAGGCCGCCTCCCAGTTCGGGTTCAAGGTCTACTACGGCGACGGCGCCCAGCTGCACACCCTGCGCGCGTCAGGCGCGGAGGAGGCCGAGATCGTCCTGGTCTGCGTGGACAAGCCCGAGGCCGCCGACCGCATCGTCGAACTGGTCAAGTCCGAGTTCCCGACCACCCGGATCATGGCCCGCGCCTTCGACCGAGGCCATTCGATGCGCCTGATCCAGGCCGGGGTTGACTACCAGATCCGCGAGACATTCGAGTCGGCGCTCAAGTTCGGCGAGCGCGCCCTGGTCGAACTGGGCTTGGACGAGCATGAGGCGGCCGAGACCATCGGCGACGTGCGCCGTCGCGACGAGGCTCGACTGGACCTACAGCTGACCGGCGGGTTCAAGGCGGGCCGCCAGCTTATGCGCGGCAATATGCCGACACCTCAGCCCGCCCCCTACATCAAGCCCCGCCGCGAAGGCCGTCTGCTGAACGAGGACGAGGCGGGCCCGGCCGCGCCGGACACCCGGCGCGAGCCCGCAGACACCTGATCCCTACTGGCTGGCGCCCTTCTCCAGACGCGCGCCGGCCAGTTGCGCCTTGGCCTGAAGATAGGGCGTCGCGGAGACCAGTTGCGAGATGGCGTTGAAACGCTCGGTCGTCAGGCCGGACGCCTGGACCGCCGCCGTCAATTTGGCGCTCTGCTCGGGCGTCGCCTGGTTGTTCTGCACCTCGGCCGTGACAGCGCGAATCTGCGTCATGGCGGTGACGAAGCGGTTGAGTTCGTCATCGGTCACGGCGGCGGCTGGCGTGCCGGGCGCTGGCGGCGTGGCGTTGACCACCCGAATGCGCGCGGCCAAGGCCGGATCGGCGGCGACGGCATTGGACAGGGTGTTGAAGCGCGTCACCTCCAGCCCCGAATCCTGCACCGCGGCGGCCATCTGCGCCTGCTGTTCCGGCGTCGGCTGGGCGCCGTTCAGCGTGTCGCTGACGGCTCTCACCTTCGCCATGGCGTCGTCGAACTTCTTCAACTCGTCATCGGTGAAGGTGGTCGAGCTGGCCATCGGCGCGGCCGTCGGCGTCTGTGGCGTCGTCGATGCCTCTTGGGCGTGAGCGTTTGCGGCGGTCGCAAGAAGGGCGACGGAAGCAAGAAGGGCGATGCGGGGCGTGCGCATGGGAATGTCCTTTCGGTCTGGCGTCCACTGGAAGGGCCGTCCGACGACGGCGATGACGCAATCACGTCATCGCTCCCCAGGAGCGTGGAGCCTGAAACAGACGAAGGGGGAGCCTTCATAACCTAGGCGCCGATGCGCCTCGCACCACCCCTTGGACGCTGGAGGCGCGATCAAGGATGCGTTAGACGGGCGTGATCCTTGTTGAGGTTTGTCCATGAAACGTCTCGCCATCGCCGCCCTGGCCCTCGTCGCGGTCGTCGCGGTCGCCGCGCCGGCGGTCACCGTCACCGCCTGGGGCAACACCGGCCACCGCCTGATCGGCGTGGCGGCGATGCGGGCTTTGCCAGACGAACTGCCGGCCTTCCTTCGCACCCCCGCCGCCATCGCCGACGTGGGCGAACTGGCGCGCGAGCCCGACCGCTGGAAAGGCGCCGGCCAGCCGCACGACCGCGAGCGCGACACCGCCCACTTCGTCGATCTGGACGACCAGGGCCGCGTCTACGACCAGCGCGGCATGAGCCTCAACGACCTGCCGCGCCTGAAGTCCGAATATGACGCCGCCCTGACCAAGGCCGGACTGGACGTCAACGACGCCGGCTATCTGCCCTACGCCATGATGGACGCCTGGCAGCAGCTGGGCCGCGACTTCGCCTATTGGCGCGTGCTGAACGCCGCCGAGAAGCGCGAGACCAATATGGAGCGTCAGGCCTGGTACCGCGCCGACCGCATCCGCCGCGAGGCCCTGATCCTGCGCGACATCGGCGTCATGGGCCACTACGTCGGCGACGGTTCGCAACCGCATCACACCAGCATTCACTACAACGGCTGGGGCGACTTCCCGAACCCGGCAGGCTTCACCAACTCGCGCCAGACCCACGCCGTGTTCGAGGGCGAGTTCACCAACCGCGTCGCCCGTCTGGACGCGGTCGAGGCCGCCATGCCGGCCGCCAAACTGGACGGTTTCGACGTCAAGGCGCGCACCGTCTCCTATCTGACCACGACCCTGGGCACGGTGATCCCCTTCTATCGTCTGGAGAAGGCCGGAGGTTTCCGCGACAGCGACCCGCGCGGCGCGGCCTTCGTCAATGAACGTCTGGCGGCGGGCGCCGGCGAACTGCGCGACTTCATCGTCGCCGCCTGGACCGCCTCCGGCAGCGCCTCCATCGGCTGGCCCGCCGTCAAGGTCGCCGAGGTCGAGGCCGGAACCGCCGACCCCTGGATCGCCATGGTGGGCGAGGACTGATTGCGTTGTCCGAGCTGACACCTCCCGCCGTCATCCTCGACAAGTCGCAGATGGCCGAGAACATCGGCGCCGTGGCGCGGGTGATGGCCAACTTCGGCCTGTCAGACCTGCGTCTGGTCAGCCCCCGCGACGGCTGGCCCCAGGAACGGGCCTGGGCCACGGCCTCGGGCGCCGACTGGGTGCTGGACGGGGTGCGGGTGTTCGACAGCGCCGCCGAGGCCATCGCCGACCTGAACACCGTCTTCGCCACCACCGCCCGCCCGCGCGAGACGCGCCAGCCCGTGCGCACCCCGCGCGAGGCCAGCCGCGTCCTCTATGACGACACCGCCTCCGGCCTGAAGACGGGCCTCTTGTTCGGCGGCGAGCGCGCCGGGCTGGAAACGACCGACATCGCCCTGTGCGCCGGCATCGTCACCATTCCGATCGACCCGAAGCACCACTCGCTGAACCTGGCCCAGGCCGTGGCGATCAACGCCTATGAATGGCGCACCCTGATCCTGGACGCCCCACCGCCACGCTTTCGCGACAGCGAACCGCCGGCGTCGAACGAGCTGCTGGTCGGCATGTACGAGCATCTGGAGGAAGAGCTGGAAAACGGCGGCTTCTTCTACCCGCCCGAGAAGAAGCGCTCGATGAGCCAGAACCTGCGCGTCATGCTGGGCCGCGCCGCCTTTTCGGAGCAAGAGGTCGCCACCATGCGCGGCGCCATCCACGCCCTGTCGCGCGGCCGCGGCCGGGTCCTGGCCAAGCTGGCGGCCGAACGCGCGGCCAAGGAAAAATAGTCGTCATTCCGGGGCTTCGCGTAGCGAAGAACCCGGAACCCAGGACCGCATCATCGAGCGGGGGACCGCTCTGGGCTCCGGGTTCCGCTGCGCAGCCCCGGAGTGACGTCTATTGTGCAGCTTCAGCCCGCATGCTCAGGTTCTGTACATGAGAGCGGACGCCGTCATCGCCGTGTACATCATGGCGAACTTTCGCAACGGCACGATCTATACTGGCGTCACCAGCGATCTGATGCAGCGGGCATGGCAGCATCGCACTGGCGCCACGCCGGGGTTCGCTTCAGAACATGGTTGCAAGACCCTGGTCTGGTACGAGCAGCATGAGAGCATGATCGAGGCGATCCTTCGCGAAAAGGCGCTGAAGAAGTGGCGGCGGTCCTGGAAACTGGCGTTGATCGAAGCCGCAAATCCGCAGTGGCTCGACTTGGCCGCCCACTGGTATGGCGCCCGCGCATGAAACCTATCCTGATCTATCCGCTGGCGGCCCTGGCGGAGATCGGCGGCTGTTTCGCCTTCTGGGCCTGGCTGAAGCTGGGCCGCTCGCCGCTTTGGCTGGCGCCGGGCTCATCCTGTTCGGCCCGAGAGGCTAGCCAGCCGATCTGCGAGACACGATCGCAGACATTTCAATCCTTTGCCTCGCGTCAGCGTCATCTTCCTGTCCACGCCCTCCGACCGTGCGATCCTGGCTCTGTTCGCCCGCAGCGGATGCATCGCACGGTCGAGGAGGCGCGAGATCAGACGAATTAGACGAATTAGACGGTGTTTTTCCGATGCGACCGTCTGAATGGACGTTGGCGCATCAGCCTGCGCCCAGCAGGTCCGACCAGCGCCAGCTGCCCTTGCCCAGAGCCAGTTGCGCGCCGCCGGGGCGGTCTTCCAGCTTCAGGACCGCGAGGCCCGTCATGCGCTGGCTTTTGCACTCGGCCGGGGCGAAGGCGACTTCCAGGGCGATGGCCTGGCGCACGCCCGCCAGACCCTTGCCCGCCTGGTTGCGGCTTTGCAGCCAGTCGCCGTTCCAGACCAGGATGGCGCGGCCGTTCGCATCCATGTCCTGGGATGCGGCGATGACGGCGCGGCGCACGGCCTGGTCGTCGCGCACCGCGTCCTGGACCCAGCGCACCATGTCGCACGACCCGCCGCCCGAGCCTGAACCCGCGCCGGTCCCTCCCGAACCGCCCGATCCGCCGACGCCTGTTCCGCCGCCGCCGCCCGAACCTGCGCCGACCGTCATGGTGCCGGCGATCTGGGCCGCGCCCAGCAGGGGCAGGGGCGGACCCGGCGGCGCGGGCGCGGCCGGCAGGGGTTCGACGTCCGGCGGGCGTTTGCTCACCACCAGTCGCGGTCGCGCCGCCGCCACGGCCGGCGGTCGCCGCTGGGGCGCGGGCTTGGGCGGCGCAGCCGCCTGGGCGGCGGCGGCCGGCGCGTCGGGCTTGGGCGAGGGGGCAGGCGCGATCACGCGCGCGGGCGGGGGAGGCGGCGGGGGCGGCTCGACCAGTTCGACCATCATCGGCGGCGTCTGCGGCGCCTCGACCATCGGCTCCGCGCGGGCGTGCATCAGCAGCGCCAGCCCCAGATGCGCGGCCAGGATCGGCGTCGCCGCCAGCGCCCAGCGCCGTGTGCGCGCCGCGCTCAATCGCCTATCCGTGATGGGAGTTGAACACGCCGCCGCATGGTCATCGGGACAAAACGCCTGTAAAAACCGCCAGGCTCCGTTGAAAACATTCGGTCGCGTCAGGAAAGTGGCGTCGTCGTGAATACAACCGCGCGACGGCGCAGAGCGGCGATAGATGAGAGTGTCCGCCCTCCGGCATCGGCCGTCGGCGGCGCAACGTCTTCACTGAGGCGATGGTTCCATCCTCATGCAAGAATAACGCGAATATTCGATCTGCTTATGGTCAAGCTGACATGATGCCGCCCAAAGCGCGTCATTACTCCGCCTTGTCTCATACGCCATTTTCATCTTGCGCATGAACTGGGTGTGGCGCTCCCGGCAAGAAGGAGACAGAACTTGAGCAGATCGAAACTCAGGACGGCGGTCGTCGGCGGCGCCCTCATCGCCCTCGGCTTTGCGGCCAGCGGCTGCGCCAGCCATCGTTTCGTGCGTGATCAGGTCGAAGTCGTCGACAACCGCGTGACTACCGTCGAAGGCACCGCAGGCCAGGCCCTGCAACGCGCCAACGACGCGCACAAACTGGCCGAGGGCAAGTTCCTCTATCAGGTCGTGCTATCGGACGATTCCGTAAAATTCCCCACCGACGCGGCGGCCCTGTCGCCCGAGGCCGAGCAGCGCTTGGCCCAGTTCGCCCAGCGTCTGCAGGGCGAGAACAAGAACGTCTATCTGGAAATCCAGGGCTACACCGACTCGACCGGCACGCCCGAGCATAACGACCAGCTGGGCGAGCAACGCGCCGAGGCCGTGCGTCGCTTCCTGAACCGCCAGGGCGTCGCCCTGAACCGCATGGCCACCATCTCCTATGGCCAGGAACAGCCGGTGGCCTCGAACGACACGCCCGAGGGCCGTTCGCAGAACCGCCGCGTGACCATCGTCGTCCTGGCCTAAGCCGCTTTCGACCTCGAACACCGGAACGGCGGCCGCCTTCGCAGCGGCCGCCGTTTTCGTCTCTACAGCGTGTCGAAGAAGGCCGGCACGGCCTGCGTCGCCGGCCCGTAAACGCCTTCGTCAAACAGGCGCCCCCGACGTAGGCTCCAGATTGATCTCCACCGTCCGCGCTCCGGCATATCGCGCCGCCTGCACGAACCCCGCCGCCGGATAGACCGCGCCGGACGTGCCGATGGACACGAACAGGTGGCAGGCCTCCAGCGCCCGCTCGATCCGCTCCATCTGAAGCGGCATCTCCCCGAACCAGACGATGTGCGGCCGCATGACGCCCTCGGGGTGATGCGGCGAGGCCTCATCCGCCGCCATGTCCCCGGCCCAGTCCATCACCACGCCCGACCGGGTGCAGCGGCCTTTCAGCAGTTCGCCGTGCATATGGATCAGCTCGAAACCGGCGGCTGGCGGCGTCTCTTCGTGCGCCCGGTCGTGCAGATCATCGACGTTCTGCGTCACCAGCAGGAAGTCGCCCCGTCACCGCCTCGCCAACGCCGCCAACGCCCAGTGCGCCGCGTTGGGTTGGGTGTCGGCCAACTGCCGCCGCCGCCGCTGATTGTAGAAGTCCTGCACCAGCGCTGGATCGGCGGCATAGCCCTCGGGCGTCGCTACATCCTCGACCCGATGCCCGCACCACAGCCCGTCCGACGCCCGAAAGGTCGGCACGCCGCTCTCGGCCGATATGCCGGCTCCGGTCAGGACGACGAGGTTTGTGTGTGACATGACGGCTTCATACCATCCTGCGCCTGCCCTAGAAGAGGAGGGAATCGTTCAGGAGCCCCGCCATGAAAACCCGCGCCGCCGTCGCCTTCGAGGCCAAACGTCCGTTGGAGATTGTCGAGGTCGATCTGGAGGGGCCGCGCGCCGGCGAGGTGCTGATCGAGATCAAGGCCACCGGCATCTGCCACACCGACGCCTACACGCTGGACGGCCTGGACTCCGAGGGCGTCTTCCCCTCGATCCTGGGGCACGAGGGCGCGGGCGTGGTGGTCGAGGTGGGGCCGGGCGTGACCTCGGTCGCGGTCGGCGATCACGTCATTCCGCTGTACACGCCGGAATGCCGCCAGTGTAAGTCGTGCCTGAGCCGCAAGACCAATCTGTGCACCGCCATTCGCGGCACCCAGGGCAAGGGCGTCATGCCCGACGGCACCAGCCGCTTCAGCTACAAGGGTCAGGCCATCGCCCACTATATGGGCTGCTCCACCTTCTCGAACTATACCGTGCTGCCCGAGATCGCGGTGGCCAAGATTCGCAAGGACGCGCCCTTCGACAAGGCCTGCTACGTCGGCTGCGGCGTGACCACCGGCGTCGGGGCCGTGGTCAACACGGCCAAGGTCGAGCCCGGCGCAAACTGCGTCGTCTTCGGCCTGGGCGGCATCGGCCTGAACGTCATCCAGGGGCTGAAGATGGTCGGGGCCGACATGATCGTCGGCGTGGATATCAACGGCGACAAGGAAGAATGGGGCCGTCGCTTCGGCATGACCCATTTCGTCAATCCTAAGGATGTGCCGGACGTGGTGGCCCATCTGGTCCAGCTGACCGATGGCGGGGCGGACTACACCTTCGACTGCACCGGCAACACGGTCGTCATGCGCCAGGCGCTTGAGGCCTGCCACCGCGGCTGGGGCGAGAGCGTCGTCATCGGCGTCGCCGAATCCGGCAAGGAGATCGCCACCCGCCCGTTCCAGTTGGTGACCGGCCGCATCTGGCGCGGTTCGGCCTTCGGCGGTGCGCGCGGCCGCACCGACACGCCCAAGATCGTCGACTGGTATATGGACGGCAAGATCGAGATCGACCCGATGATCACCCACGCCTTCGCCCTGGACGACATCAACAAGGCCTTCGACCTGATGCACGAAGGCAAGAGCATCCGCTCGGTCGTGGTGTTCTGATCATGGCCGCACGGGCCCCTGGCTCCATCCTGCTGATCGGGGCGTCGCGAGGCCTGGGCCTGGCCTTGGCCGAGGCCTTTCTGGAGAGGGACTGGTCGGTCGTCGCCACCGCCCGATCCGCCGTGTCGCCCCTGCACGCCCTGGCGTCGGACCATCCGACGCTAGAGATCGAGATGCTGGACATCACGGATGGCGAGCAGGTCCGGGCGCTTGCAGAGAGGCTGTCGGATCGACGCTTCGATTGTCTGTTTATCAATGCGGGCGTGGCCGATGCGCCGGCTTCCATCGCCGATACGCCGCTGGATGACTTCACCCGGCTGATGGCTACGAACGCCTGGGCGCCGCTTCAGGTGGTGGAGGCGCTGGGCGACCGTGTCGCGCCAAGCGGCGTGATCGGCGTCATGTCGTCGGGCCAGGGCAGCATCGCCAACAACAACGGCGGCGGCGTCGACGCCTATCGCGCCTCCAAGGCGGCCTTGAATATGCTGATGCGCGGCTATGCCGCGCGTCACACCGATGACCCCCGCGCGCTGTTGTTGCTGGCGCCGGGCTGGATTCGCACCGATCTGGGCGGGCCGGACGCGCCCCATACGATCGAGGACAGCATCCCCAAACTGGTCGAGATGATCCTGGCTCAAAAGGGACAGCCAGGGCTGCGTTATCTGGACCGCGACGGCCGGCCCGTTCCGTGGTGACGGGTTCGTTGCCAAAAGAGACGGTCATGGCTATCGTCTGTCGACCATAGATCAGGAGGGCTCGCCATGTTCACCCACGTCACCGTCGGCGCCAACGACATCGAGGCGTCGCGCCGGTTCTATGACGCCGCGCTGGGCGCGCTCGGCGTCGAGCCGGGCCAGGGGCCGGACCCCAAGGGCCGCTACTGGTGGCGCACCCGCATGGGCGCCTTTGCGATCGGCGCGCCCATCGACGGCGAGCCGGCCTGCCACGCCAACGGCGGCACCATCGGCTTTCACGCCAAGACGGCCGAGATGGTCCAGGCTTTCCACGACGCCGGCGTCGCGGCCGGCGGTCGCGCCATCGAGGATCCGCCCGGCGAACGCAAGGGCCCCTTCGGCCCCATGATCCTGGCCTATCTGCGCGATCCGTCGGGCAACAAGATCTGCGCCATGCATCGGGCGGGTTGAAGCGTTGTCGTCATGCTAGCGCTGTGCTATCATGACGCATGGCTCAAGTTCTTGTCCGCGATCTGGATGATGGCGTCGTCGCCCGCCTCAAGGTGATGGCGAAGGCTCAGAACATCTCCCTCGAGCAGAAGTTCAGGGACATGGCCGTGCGTGAGGCGATGGATGTCGAGGCCCGCTTTGAAGCCGCGTCTCGACGATCCCGCGAGCAGACGCGAGGCTCGTCTCTCGATTCCACGGCCCTGATCCGCGAAGATCGCGATCGGTGAGTGCGGTTTTCGACGCCAGCGTTGTCGTCAAATGGTTCATCGACGATCCACTGGCTGACGACGCGATCGAGGCCCGTCAATCCACGCGTCTCCCGTTGCTCCGGACCTGATGTTGATCGAAGCGGCCAATGTCTTTCGCCGCTACGTGGTTCGTGGCGAACTGGAGGCTTCGTCCGCGACGGAGAACCTGTCCGTCATCCCGCAAGTCGTTGATTTGGCCGATCATCGAGAACTGATCTCTGAAGCCTTCGATCTTGCTTGTGATCTCAATCATTCGATGACCGACTGCCTTTATGCCGTGATGGCGCGGCGGCGAGGTCTGCCTCTCGTCACCGCGGATGCCAAGCTTGCTCGGAAGCTGCACGCGGTCAGGGACATGGACGTTCGTCTCCTAAGCTCGCAGGAAATCTAGCATGACCTTGCAGACCACCAAGACCCACGCCGTCCACGGCGGAACCTTGCGCTATCTGAAGCACGACAGCACAGCGACCGGCACGCCGATGACGCTGTCGGTCTTCACGCCGGCGGGAGAGGGGCCTTTCCCGGTGCTGATCTGGTTGTCGGGCCTGACCTGCACCGAGGATAACTTCACCACCAAGGCGGGGGCCTATCAGGCGGCGGCCGAACACGGCGTCATCATCGTGGCGCCCGACACCTCGCCGCGCGGAGAAGACGTCGCCGACGATCCGGCCTATGACCTGGGTCAGGGCGCCGGCTTCTATGTGGATGCGACGGAGGCGCCCTGGGCGCCGCATTTCCGCATGGAGACCTATGTCACCGAGGAACTGATCGCCCTGATCGACGCCGAGTTTGCGACCACGGGCGTCCGGTCGATCAGCGGCCATTCGATGGGCGGCCACGGCGCCCTGACCCTGGCGTTGAACCACCCCGACCTGTTCCGTTCGGTCTCCGCCTTCGCGCCGATCTGCTCGCCCACACGATGCGCCTGGGGCGAAAAGGCCTTCACCGCTTACCTGGGTGAAGACCGCGCCGCCTGGGACCGTCACGACGCTGCAAAGCTGATGGCAGCCGGCGCGGCGCGCGGCGTCTATGACGACATCCTGATCGACCAAGGGGACGCCGACACCTTCCTGACCGACCAGCTGAAGCCGGAATTTATCCAAGCCGCCGCCGACGCCGCCGGCCAGAAGGTCACGATCCGAATGCAGCCGGGCTACGACCACTCCTACTTCTTCATGGCCAGCTTCATCGCCGACCACATCGCCTTCCACGCCGAACGCTTGAAGACCTGAGCGGTCAGCGATGCTACAGGGCCGGCATGAGCGCTCCTGATCCCTATGAACCGATGTTTTCCGCCCTTTGCCGCGAGGTGGGCTATTGCCTGCACGCCAAGGGTCAGAAGCGGGTGATCGAGGCCCTGCCGAAGGGGCTGGACGCTGCGGTGCGCGCCGTCTTCGCGGCCGAGGGCGTGGATGAACCCAATGCGCCGGGCGATGTGAAGCGGGCCGTTCGCGATTGCCTGAAGGCGAACTTGCCAGCTTGACCGTTACGGGTCGATAAGTCGGAACAAATCCAGGCGCTGTCGCTTGGGTTTCATGAACGGGCGCCTAGATGAGGCGCATCGGAAACTTGTCGCGAGAGGAACCTCCCATGGCCTTCACCCTGCCCCCGCTGCCCTACGCCTATGACGCGCTGGAGCCGGCCATCGACAAGGAGACGATGACCTTCCACCACGACAAGCACCACCAGACCTATGTCGACAATCTGAACAAGGCCGTCGACGCCGACGAGAGCCTGCAGGGCAAGTCGCTGGAAGAGATCTTCACCAGCATCTCCACCGCACCCAAGGCCGTGCGTAACAACGGTGGCGGTCACTGGAACCACAGCCTGTTCTGGGAGCTGCTGGCCCCAGCCGATCAGGCGGGTGAGCCCTCGGCCGAGCTGGAGGCCGCCATCGACGCCGATCTGGGCGGCATGGACAAGTTCAAGGAAGACTTCAACGCCGCCGGCGCCGCGCAGTTCGGTTCGGGCTGGGCCTGGCTGATCGTGCAGAACGGCAAGCTGAAGATCACCTCGACCCCGAACCAGGACAATCCGCTGATGGACGTCGTGGACGAGCGCGGCGAGGTCATTCTGGGCGCCGACGTGTGGGAGCACGCCTACTATCTGAAATACCAGAACCGCCGCGCCGACTATCTGAAGTCGTTCTGGACGGTGGTGAACTGGAATAAGGTCAACGAACTCTACGCCGCCGCCAAATAGGGCCGGTTCAGCCCAGAGATCGAGAGATGACGACGCCCGCCGGAACCTCCGGCGGGCGTTTTCGATTGCGTCATCGCAAACGGAGATCGAAGCGATGCGGATGATGATGACGGGGGCAGCTTTCGCGGCTCTGATGCTGGCGGCCTGTAACCCCAACGCGAACCCGCAGAAGCCCGGCGATTCCGCGCCGCCGAACCCTACCCAGACCGTCGCCGCGCCGGCCGAGAAGCCGGTCTATCGCTTCAAGATCGGCGCGCTGGACGCCATCGCCCTGTTCGACGGCGAGAACCCGGTCAAGAACGACAACCAGACCTTCGGTGTCGGCCTGACGCCGCAGGCGGTCGCCGCGCCGCTCACCGCCGCCGGACAGCCGGCCGATCCGATCATGCTGGAAATCCATCCGCTGCTGCTCAGGAACGGCGTCCGCACGATGCTGTTCGACACGGGCCTGGGCGAGGGCAAGGGCCAGTTGATGGACAGCCTGCAAAAGGCGGGCGTCGACCCGGCCTCGATCACCGACGTGCTAATCTCGCACGGCCACCCGGACCATGTCGGCGGCCTGATCCGAAATGGCGGCCTAGCCTTCCCCAATGCGGCGGTCCGGATGTCGCAGGCGGAATGGGCGTCCATCCGCGCCAATCCCGAGCTGGCCGATCTGGTGCGGATCATCACGCCCAAGGTCCAGGCTTTCGAGCCAGGCGGCGAGGTCGCGCCGGGCGTCCAGTCCCAGGACACGGCCGGCCATACGCCGGGGCACGTCGCCTATCTGATCGCCAACGGCCAGAACCAGCTGCTCTACACCGGCGACCTGATGCATCACTGGATTCTGTCGGTCGAACATCCAGACTGGAAGATCGGCTATGACGACGATCAGGCGGCAGGCCTGAAGGCGCGGCTGGACGAGGTGACGGCGCTGCGCAACTCCGGCGCCCACATCTACGCCTATCACTTCCCGTTCCCGGGCCTGGGCAAGGTCGCGACCCGCGAAGGCCGCGCCATGTTCATTTCGGAAGCGCAGTCTGCGAAGGACTAGATGCGAAAATCCACGCCGTGCCGGGTGCGCGCGTTCATGCGCTCGGCATGGTGCTGGCGGACCATGCGGCGCCGGCGCAGCATCTCGTGGATGCCGTCGGCGAGATCGAGGAGTTGGTGGTCGCTCAAAGGCTCGACCAGATCGACCAGCTGCTTCTTGAGTGTTTCCATGGCCTTGTCGGACAGGCCGGTCTGAAAGCTGTTGGGTTCGGGCTGCATTCCACTCCTCCTTGTCCTCATGCGTGGTTTGGTTGCATCGAAGGAAGGGTGGGGCGACGGGATCGTTCCATGCCATCGTGCTTAACGGCCCGCCGTGCTTGACTCCGCCGCCCTCGCTGGCCATAAGCGCCGCCTTCCACGGGTCCGCTTCGGCGGGGCCGGGATGAATGACGGAAGATGCGTGGACCGCCGTTGAGATCGCATTCCCAATCCAGGGGATGCCGGGCCGTATCGTCGAAAAGAGAATAGAATGTCCAAGCGCCACAGCGCCAAGTACAAGATCGACCGGGCCATGGGTGAGAACCTGTGGGGCCGCGCCAAGTCGCCGGTCAACAAGCGCTCTTACGGTCCCGGCCAGCACGGCCAGCGTCGCAAGTCCAAGGTTTCGGACTTCGGTCTGCAACTGAAGGCCAAGCAGAAGCTGAAGGGCTACTACGGCAACATCACCGAGAAGCAGTTCGCCAAGACCTATGACGAGGCTGCGCGTCGCAAGGGCAACACCTCGGAAAACCTGATCGGTCTGCTGGAATCGCGCCTGGACGCCGTCGTCTACCGCGCCAAGTTCGTCCCGACCGTCTGGGCCGCCCGCCAGTTCGTCAGCCACGGCCACGTCCTGGTCAACGGAAAGAAGGTCGACATCGCCTCCTATCGCGTGAAGCCGGAAGACGTCGTCACCGTGAAGGAAAAGTCGCGCAACATGGCTCTGGTGCTCGAAGCCCAGCAGTCGTCGGAACGCGACGTGCCTGATTACCTGGAACTGTCGGACCGCTCGTTCTCGGTTCGCTACGTCCGCGTGCCTGAACTGTCGGACGTGCCGTACGCCGTGAAGATGGAACCGAACCTGGTCGTCGAATACTACGCTTCGTAAGCGGAGTTTTCTTCAGAGCGGCTATCGGCCTTCGGCCTACTTGAGCCGCTTCTGGATTTGAGTTTGGAGGGCCTCGGATTCGTCCGGGGCCTTTCGTTTTTTATCCTGTTCCCTCCAAGGGCGAACAGGCGCATTCTCGGCCGGTTCAGGCTTTGAGGCAGGGGAGGTCGTCAGTTGCGCGACTCCATCATGAAACGCTTGGCTTTGATCGCCGCCGCATCGGCGGGCCTGGCCGCCTGCGCCAGCCGCGGCGAGCCCACCGTCTCCACCGCGGGAATGCCCGGCGCGCTGGAGCCGATCCACGCCGCCGCCTTCACCAAGGACCAGGCCGTCTTCTGGGTCAGTTCGAACGGCTGCACAGCCAAGGAAGACCTGATCCCGATCGTCAGCCTGCAGGGCGGCAGCGCCGTCATCACTCTGCGCCGCATCGACGAGGACAAGTGCAAGCAGGACCTGGTCCAGGGCGTCGAGCTGAAGTGGTCGTTCGAGGAACTGGGCCTGACGCCCGGCTCGCCCGTCAGCGTCAACAACCCCTATCAAATGCCCCGCTCCTGAAAACGCCGGCCTCCTGTCCGCTGACGGACGCCGCCTGATTGATCGGTAGGGTCAGTGGGCCTTGCCGTACCCCGGCCAATGCGCCTTTCCGGCCCGCTCGTATTGCGGCGGCAGGCCTTCATCCTCGCCCAGGGCGACGGCCGCATGGTGCGCCCAGTGCGGATCGTCCAGCGCGGCGCGGGCGATGGCGATGAAGTCGGCCTGACCCGAACGGACAATCTCTTCGGCCTGCTCAGGATCGAAGATCATGCCGACAGCCATCACATTGGCCTGCGGCGTCGCCGCCTTCACGGCCTGGGCGAACCGCAGCTGATAGCCCGGTTCGCCGCCCGGAATCTTCGCCTGCGCGACGTTCCCGCCCGACGTCAGGTGCAGATAGTCATAGCCCATGTCGTGCAGCGCCTGACCAAGGGCCGTCACCTCGTCCAGGGCGATGCCACCCTCGACCCAGTCCGAGCCGTTGAAGCGTACGCCAAGCGCCTTGGTCCGGGGCCAGGCGTCGCGCAGGGCCTGGGCGACCCGCAGCGGGAAGCGCGCCCGGTTCTCGTACGATCCGCCGAAGTCGTCGGTGCGGTGGTTGGACACCGGCGACAGAAACTGGGTCAGCAGATAGCCGTGGGCGGCGTGCAGTTCGACCAGATCGAACCCGGCCCGGTCCGCCCGCCTCGCGGCGTCCTCGAAGGCGGCGACGACGCGGTCCATGTCGGTCGGGGTCATGGCGGTTGGCGTGTGCCAGTCATCCTTGAACGGTTCGGCCGAGGCGCTGAAGGTTTCCCACGCGCCGTCTTCAGCCTTCAGGGCGCCGCCGCCCTTCCACGGGGCGCTGGTCGAGGCCTTGCGTCCGGCATGGGCTAGCTGGATGCCGATCGGGGTGTCGCTGTAGGTGCGGATGTCGCGGATGATCCGGGCGAAGGCCTCTTCCTGGACGTCGTTCCATAGGCCGGTGTCGTCCGGCGTGATCCGTCCCGCCGCCTCGACCCCCGTCGCCTCGACGATGACCAGTCCCGCGCCGGAGATCGCCAGTCGTCCCAGATGCTGCACGTGCCAGGGCTGGGGCACGCCGTCGATGGCCGAATACTGGCACATCGGCGCGATGGCGACCCGGTTCTTCAGTGTCAGGGGGCCGACGGCGCGGGGCGAGAACAGCTGGCTCATGATAGGCGATCCGTGGGGCAGGAGAGGGGGGACTGTAGCTATGGCGGTTGCGGTCACGTTCAACCCCGATCCTTTCCGATTGTTCACCCAGCTTTCCGATTATTCACGTGTGCACGCCCGGCCCACGCGGCACAAAAGGGTCAAGCTTCAACTGGGGAACACACCAATGCTTCGTCTCGCTCTCGCCATCGCCATCGCCGCACCGCTGCTGTCGGGCTGCATCATCGTCTCGACCGAAAAGCCGACCACGCGCGTCATCACCGCGCCGGCCTCGGGTCAGTGATGCGCCGTCTGGTCAAGGGCCCGATGATCAAGGGCCAGATGATCAAGGGTCTGGCGGTCGCGGCCCTGGTCGCGCCGCTGCTATCGGCCTGCCTCATCTATGACAGCGACGCGGGAGAAAACGTCTCGGTGAACCTGCGCCGCGACGACGCCCCACCGGCCGAGGCCATCCGCGAAGCCCGGTTCGCCGACGGCGCCCTGGTCGCGCGCGTCGATTCGAACGGCTGCACCCAGGCGTCGGATTTCGAGGTGTCGGTATCGGACGGCTCGCCGGCCGAGATCACGCTTCGCCGCACGAAACAGGACCTGTGCAAGGCCCTGGTCACGGACGGCGTCGAGCTGCGCTGGACCTATGCCGACCTGGGCCTGGAGCCCGGCACGGCGGCCCGCATCCTCAATGCGCTGAAGTAGGCGTCTCGAACACGACCAGCATGTCTGGCGGAATGCGCTGCGGTCTCAGGGTCGCAGCGTCCACCAGCACCCATTCGGTGACGCCCTGGGCGCAGACGCGGCCCTGGGCGTCCTCGATCCGGACATAGCGGGTGAAGCGCGGTCCCTGCGGATCTCCGACCCAGGTGCGGGCGACCACGCCCTCTGCGCCCGGCTCGATGCCGCGCAGATAGTCGATCTCATGCCGGGTCGCGACCCACGACCATTTCGCCCGCGTCGCCTCATCGAAGCGCGCATTCCAGTGGGCCGTGCCCGCATCCTGCAGCCAGCCGACATAGACGACGTTGTTGACGTGGCCGTTGGCGTCGATGTGCTCGGGCCGCACGTCCAGCGGCACGACGAAGACCTCGCGGTCCTCGCGCGGCGTGAGGGTCTTCCTAGCCATCAGGCCTCGCCGAGCGGCACGCCCTTCTCGACCATCAGGGCCTGAAGTTCGCCGGCCTGGAACATCTCGCGGATGATGTCCGATCCGCCCACGAACTCGCCCTTCACATAGAGCTGCGGAATGGTGGGCCAGTCGGTGAAGCTCTTGATGCCTTCGCGCAGGGCTTCGTCCTGCAGCACGTCCACGCCCACGAAACCGGCGCCGACATGATCCAGGATCTGCACCGCCAGGGAGGAGAAGCCGCAGCGCGGCTGGTCCGGCGTGCCCTTCATGAACAGAACCACGTCGTTCTGGGCGACGGTTTCGCCGATGAAGGCGTGGACGGGATCGGCGGCTTCGGCGGTGTCGGTCACGGATAAGGGCCTTTCGTGAAGCCCGTCAGCTAGGGAGCCGAACGGGCGCGGTCAAGGCGTCCGCGACGTTCTGCACAGCCGCTGGGGCTGGTCAGGCCGCCTGATTGGCCACGACGCGCGCCATCTCGATCTGCGCGGCTAGGCCCGGCGGCATGTCCCGCTCGGGCGCGGCGGCCAATGTCGCCAACCGATCGGTGTCGGTCGGATTGACGATCACGCTGGATACCGACGGGTCGGTCAGCACGTAGGACAGACAGATCGCCTCGGCCGTCCAGTTATGGGTGCGATAAAGGAACCCGAAGGCGTCCTTCTTGGGCGTATCGACGGGACGCTTGTCCTTGCCGAAGCCGAACAGCCCCTTTTTGAAGATCGGCGCATCGGGCGCTCGCGCGCGCCGGTCGGCGTAGAAATCGTAGGCGAAGACCGCCATGTCCTGCTCGCGCGCCGAGCGGATGCGGTTTCGGATCTTCCAGTCGGCGTTGATGTCGAACGGCGTCAGCAGAGCGTCGAACGCGCCCGTCGACACATAGGCGTCCATCACGTCGCCGCCGCCGGCGATGCCCAAAAGCTTGATCCGTCCGGTGGCGCGCATGGCCTTCAGCGCGCTGAGAGACGATTGCGCCAGTTCGGTCTCGCCCGGCTCGTGCAGCACCGCCACGTCGATCCACCCCAGGCCCGAGAAGTGCAGCACCCGGTCGATGGCCGCCGTCATGCCTTGTGCCGAGAAGTCACGCTGCTGGTCGCGACCGTCGCCGGCGCCCAGGGTCAGGCTGACATAGACCAGCTTGCGATCCACATGCGACAGGGCCTCGCCCAGCACTTCGGCCGCCACCGGGTCGGCGGTCTCCAGCCGATAGCTGTTCACCCCGGCTTCCAGCGCCGAATACAGCAGGTCCAGCCCGGCCTCGCGCCCGCGCTTCAGCACGTCGGCGCCGAAACTCAGCGTCAGGTTGGAGATGGCGGCGCCGGAGACGCCGAAGGGGCGATAGCGCATGGCCTTCAGCCCTCCTTGGCCGGCGCGGAGGTCTCGAGCGCCAGGGCGTGCAGTTCGCCGCCCATCTGACCCTTCAGCGCGGCATAGACCATCTGGTGTTGACGCACGCGCGGCAGGCCGGCGAAGGCGCTCGACACGATCCGCGCGCGATAGTGGTCGCCGTCGCCCGCCAGATCCTCGATCTCGATCTCGGCGTCGGCGAAGGCTTCGACCAGATGCTGGCGCAGCGTTTCCACGGACATGGGCATGGCGGGCACTCACACTTCGTTGGACGCCAGTTTGCCCGATAATCCTTAATGCCGACCTACGGCGCGCGGCCGGGTCGTTCGAACAACTGCACCGGATGATCCTTGTAGGTCGTCGTCGCATAGGGACGAAAACCGACCCGCGCCGCCAGCTTCAGCGAGGCCAGATTGTCTGGCGAGATCATGCAGACGGTTCGCCCCTCCAGTCTCCGGTCGGTCCAGGCAAGCGCCGCCGTCAGGGCCTCGGCCGCATAGCCCCGCCCCTGAAACTCCGGCGCCACGCCCCAGCCCAGCTCCGGCGCATCGAACGGCGGCTCCAGCTCGCGGCGATAGTCGAACACCCCGACGCTGCCCAGATAGGCGCCGCCGTGCCGCAGCCGGACCGTCCAGTTGCCATGGCCCATCGCCGCCCAGTGGCCGAGATCGCGCAGCAGCCGGAACCAGACCTCTTCGCGCCCCAGCGCCCGGCCCATGATGTGGCGGGTGAAATCCTCATCGGACCACAGCGTCAGCAGATCGTCGAAATCCTGTGTCGAGACGGGGCTCATCACCAGTCGCTCGGTCGTCAGAATTCTGTCGGTCACATCAGGCCCAGTTGCTTGAAGCTGGCCACCCCGTCGCGGCCGACGACCAGATGGTCGTGAACCTCGACGTTAAGGGCGCGGCCGGCCTGCACAACCTGTTTCGTGATCTCGATGTCGGCGCGGCTGGGGGTCGGATCGCCCGACGGATGATTGTGCACCAGGATCAGGGCGCTGGCCGACAGCTCCAGCGCGCGCCGCACGACCTCGCGCGGATAGACCGGCGCATGATCGACCGTGCCGCGGTTCTGCACCTCGTCCAGGATCAGCTGGTTCTTCTTGTCCAGATACAACACCCGGAACTGCTCGCGCGGCTCGTGCTGCAGGGCGACGCGGACATAGGCCAGGAGCGCCGTCCAGGACGAGATCACCGGCCGCTTGGCCGTCGGCTCCTTCGCGATCCGCCGCGTCACGTCGAAGATCAGCTGAAGGTCCAGCGCAACCGCCCGCGTCGCCTTGCCGACGGCGTATCCCATCGACCGCGCCACCTGATCCTCGATCGCCTCATGGCTGGCCGCCCCGATCCCCTCCAGCCCTCCGAACCGCGCCAGCAGATCCTTGGCTAGCGGCTTGGTGTCCTTATAGGGCACGCTGCGGAACAACAGCAGCTCCAGCAGCTCATAGTCGGGCAGGGCGCCCAGGCCCCCCTTCGCCGCCCGCTCACGCAGCCGGTCGCGATGACCGCTGTGGCGGGGCTTGGGCTTGTCCCCGACTTCGGACGCCTTGTCGTCGAGCATGATCCCTCCCGCTCAACGCAACCTGTGCGTATTGCGACTGAGGATCAAGGGTTCAGTTCGGTCGGAACAGCCCCGCCGGCGACGCTGTGAAGATTTCCAGTCCGTCTTCCGTCACCCCGATGGTGTGCTCGCACTGGGCCGACAGGGACTTGTCGCGCGTCACGGCGGTCCAGCCATCGGACAGCACCTTCACGTGCGGCTTGCCCAGGTTCACCATCGGCTCGACGGTGAAGAACATGCCGGGTTTCAACACCGCGCCCTCGCCGCGACGGCCATAGTGCAGGACGTTGGGGCTGTCGTGGAAGACGCGGCCGATGCCGTGGCCGCAGAAGTCGCGCACCACGCTCATGCGCTGGGCCTCGACGAACTTCTGGATCGCATAGCCGATGTCGCCGAAGGTGTTGCCCGGCTTGACCTGCTCCAGGCCCAGGTCCAGTGACTGATAGGTCACGTCGATCAGCTTCTTGGCACGCGCATTGATCTCGCCCACCGCATACATGCGGCTGGAATCGCCGTGCCAGCCGTCCACGATCACAGTGTGGTCGATGTTGACGATGTCGCCGTCCTTCAGCACCCGGTCGCCGGGAATGCCGTGGCAAACGACGTGGTTGATCGAGGTGCAGACGGTCTTCTCGTAACCCTTGTAGCCCAGACAGGCTGGCAGGCCGCCGTTGTCCAGAGTGAACTCGCGAACCAGATCGTCGATCGTGCCGGTCAGGACGCCCGGCTTCACATGCGCCGCGATCATGTCCAGCGCCTCGGCGACCAGACGGCCGGCCTTGCGCATGCCCTCGAAGTCTTCCGCCTCATGGATACGGATGGCGCTGGAGCGGACCAGGACGTCGGTTTCGAGTTCGGGCGTTTCGTACATGGGGCGATCGGTCTGCAAAAGGCGGGATACGGCGCAATCCGTTCGCCGCAGATGGGCGTTATAGCATGAAACCTCAAGCCTGCCCCCGGATTCCCGCATGACCGACGCTGACACCGACCGTTCCGGCCCGACCGCCGCCGTCCTGGTCATCGGCGACGAAATCCTGTCGGGCCGGACCCAGGACACCAACACCAACACCATCGCCCGGTTTCTGGCGGCGTTGGGGATCGACCTGATGGAGGCGCGGGTTGTCAGCGACGATCACGGCCGGATTGTCGAGGCGTTGGACGCCCTCCGCCCACGCTGGGACTATGTCTTCACCACCGGCGGCATCGGTCCGACCCATGACGACATCACCGCCGACGCCGTGGCGGCCGCCTTCGGCGTGGCCCTGCCTGAACATCCCGACGCGCTGGCGATCCTGTCGCGCCGCTATGGCGACGAGTTCAACGCCGCGCGCCGTCGCATGGCGCGCATCCCCGAAGGCGGCGTTCTGATCGCCAATCCGGTCACCGATGCGCCCGGCTTCCAGATCGGCATTGTCTTCGTCATGGCCGGCGTGCCCAAGATCATGCAGGCCATGCTGGAGGATGTGGCCCCACGCCTGCGCACCGGCGCCATCGTTCATGTCCAGACCCTGAAGGTCACCGGCGTGGGCGAGGGGGCGGTGGCCGATGTGCTGCGGGCGGCGGCCAACCAGCGTCGGGACCTGTCCTTCGGCAGCTATCCATTCGGCCATGGCAGTGTCGGCGAGATGGGAACCCAGCTGGTCATTCGTGGCCGCAACGCCGATCAGGTCGATGCGGCGGCGCATGATTTGATCGCAGAACTGCGTAATCTGGGCATCGATGTTGTCGCTGCGTAACCTCGCAAAGCCGTGATCGTGTGCGGCTCAGGCGCCACGGTTTCGCCTGTTTCCGGTCCGATGGGGGCCTTGCCCGCAACGCTTTCGCGCCGCGAACGCTGAGAGGGCTCCTCCCCTGATCGACCGCGCGTAATGCGGCCGGCGCTTACTTAGGTGTATGAAATGACCTCCAGGAACTTCGCCCGCATGGGCGGGATCGCCCTGACGACCGCCCTGCTGGCCGGCGTCGCCGCCCCGGCCATGGCCGGCTCCTTCTATGTCCAGGAACAATCGACCCGCGGCCAGGGTCGCGCCAACGCCGGCGTCGGCGCCGACAAGGGCGTCCAGTCGCTGTGGTGGAACCCCGCCGCCATCGCTGGTACCCAGCGCGAAGTCTATGTCGGCATGCACGGCCTGATCCTGGACTCTGACGTCGACAATCGCGGCTCGACGCTCAGCTACAATCTGCCTGCGCCGACGCCGCCGTTCCCGGCCGGCACCATCCTCAGCGGCTCAACCGTTGTGGCTGGCGACCCGCATGTCCACGACGTCGTCGAAAGCGGCATCGTGCCGAACTTCGCCGTCTCCATGCCGATCGGCGACCGCTTCAACGTCGGTCTGGCCGTCCAGGCGCCCTACAACTTCACCACCAAATACGAACAGCCTGATTTCGCCCGCTACGACGCCCTGACGTCGGAACTGCGCTCGGCCAACGTCAGCCTGGTCGCCGCCATGACGGTCACAGACTGGCTGGACATCGGCGCCGGCTTCGACGCCCAGTACGCCAAGGCGACTCTTTCGTCGGCGCTGCCGAACCTGCCGACCGTTGCTGGCGTTGCTCCGCTGGTGCTGATCCCCTCGGCCACCGACGGCCGCAACCAGCTGGAAGGCGACGGCTGGGATTACGGATGGAACGCCGGCGCCCAGATGCACTTCGGCAAGCTGGACCTCGGTCTGTCGTACCGCTCCAAGATCGAGCACGAACTGGAAGGCTCGGTGAACATCTCCGGCCTGACTGGCGCATTGGCTGCGGCAAACGTCTCGGCCGACGGCCAGGCCAGCTTCAACACACCCTGGTACGCCACCGTCTCGGCTCGCTACGCCGTCAACGATCGCCTGACGCTGAACGCCCAGGTCAACCAAATCGGTTGGAGCGAGTTCGACGCCATCCGCGTGACCTATGGCGCGAACGGTCGTTCGACCATCGTTCAGGATTATGACGACGTCACGACTGGCGCGATCGGCTTCGACTACAAGATCGATCCGTCGATGACCTTCCGCGCCGGCCTGGGCTACGACCCGACCCCGACCTCGGACGATCACCGCACCGCCCGTATCCCGGACGGCGACCGCTGGCTCTACGCCGCCGGTCTGTCCAAGACGATCGGTTCGATGACCTTCGACGGCGCCGTGACCTACATCGACATCGACACCGCGACCATCAACGACACCCGCGACGTTTACGGCAACGGCCTGGTCATCTCGAACCTGCGTGGCGAAGCGCAAGGCTCGGGCGTCGGCTTCTCGCTGGGCGCGACCTGGAACTTCTAAGGTCCGCTCAGCCCCGGCTGACATGAGAACGGCGGCTCCTTCGCAGGAGCCGCCGTTTTTTATTCCTCCACCGCGTAGCGGGGGAGGGGGACCGCGCGAAGCGGGGTGGAGGGGGCGGAAACGGGCGCGATGTCCGACGTTTCCCGCCATGCGGCGTTCGCCCCCTCCACCGCTTCGCGCGGTCCCCCTCCCCCGTTTCGCTGCGCTTCGCGGGGGAGGATCTAGATCAGCCCTTGGCGGCGCCGCCGTAGCCCTTGCCGCCGTTCGACGGGCGGCGACGGGGGCGGCGCTTCATTTCGCCTTCGGCCGGTTTGACGTTGTCGTTGATCGAGGGGACGCGCTCGCCGGCCAGGGGGTTGTAGGCGCGCTCGGGGCGCGGGGCCGCCGGGGTTTCGCCCGGGCGGTTGCGACGCTGGCGGTGCGGCTGGCCGCCGCCTTCCGGACGCACGCCCTCGCGGTGAGGCGCGCGACGGCCGCGACCACCCCGTCCCTGGCCGCCCTCGTTGCGCTCGCCGCCCTCGCGTTCCGGCATCGTCGCCTTCTTGCCGACGCCGGTGGCCATGATGGTGGCGTCCAGCTGGCCCAGGGCCTTGTCGTTCCGGCGGTCGATGGCCGGGATCTTCTGGCGTGTGACCTTCTCGATATCGCGCAGCAGCTTCATCTCGTCGCCGGCGACGAAGCTGACGGCGGTGCCGTCCTTGCCCGCCCGCGCCGTGCGGCCGATGCGGTGGACGTAGCTTTCCGGCACGTGCGGCAGCTCGAAGTTCACGACGTGCGAGACGCCGTCCACGTCGATGCCGCGCGCGGCGATGTCGGTGGCGACCAGCACGCGTAGCTTGCCCTTCTTGAAGGCTTCCAGGGTGCGTTCACGCTGGGGCTGGCTCTTGTTGCCGTGGATGGCCCCGGCCTCGACGCCGCCGGCTTCCAGATAGGCCGCGACCTTGTCGGCGCCGTGCTTGGTCTTGGTGAAGACCAGGCAGCGCGTGTATTCGGGATCGCTGAACATCTCGGTCAGCAGAGCGCGTTTGCGGCCCTGTTCGATGTAGACGACCGACTGGCTGATGCGCTGCACCGTGGTCGACTGCGGCGTGACCTGGACCTTGACCGGGTCCTTCAGCAGTTCGCCCGCCAGCTTGCCGATCTCAGACGGCATGGTCGCCGAGAAGAACAGGTTCTGGCGCTTGGCCGGGATCTTGGAGACGATCTGGCGGATCGGCTTGATGAAGCCCAGGTCCAGCATCTGGTCGGCCTCGTCCAGCACGAAGATCTCGGTCGAGGACAGGTCCAGGTTCTTCTGCTGGATGTGGTCCAGCAGGCGGCCGGGCGCGGCGATCAGGATGTCCAGGCCCTGTTGCAGGGCCCGCTCCTGGGCGCCGTATTTCACGCCGCCGAAGATCACCGCGACCCGGAAGCCCAGGTGCGCGCCATAGGCCTTGAAGCTGTCGCCGATCTGGGTGGCCAGCTCACGCGTGGGGCTCAGGACCAGCACGCGCGTCGTGCGCGGCCGGGGCGGGATGCGATTTTCGGCCAGGCGATGCAGGATCGGCAGGGCGAAGGCGGCGGTCTTGCCGGTGCCGGTCTGAGCGATGCCCAGCAGGTCCTTGCCGGCCATGACGTCGGGGATGGCCTTTTCCTGGATCGGGGTCGGCTTGGTGTAGCCGGTCGAGGCCAGGGCCTGCAGCAGGGCCTTGTTCAGGCCCATGGATTCGAATGTGGTGCTCACAGCAATGTATCTTTCGCGTAGCGGCAGGGCGCTATCAGCCATGGCATGACGCCGTCGGGCCGCGCACCGCCAGTCCCGACGGGGCCTCGGGGAGGAGGCCTGCGGGGTGGATCGGGCGCCGCCCCGCGTGTCCGGGCAGCGAATGGATATGAGGGGCCGGCGGCTTCTACAGACAGGTCCGAGGGGGACCCACACGCGCTGGAGACGCCGGAGATCGCGAGTGTGCGACGCCGCGCAAATGGGCGCTTATCGCCGATAAGTCAACTGCCGCACACATCAGGGCGCGTATCGCGTCGCCGCCTCGGGCAATCCGTCGGGCAGGCCGATGGCCGCGCGCCAGTCCTCGGGATGCAGCCGCGCCATCTCCAGATCCAGCCACGCCAGCGGCTTCAGCGCCCCGTCCGCGTCCCAGAACCGCTCGGCCCACGGCTGGCCCGTCTCGATCGCCCGCGCCCGGTCCCGCGCCGTCGCCTCGGGCCCCAGATGCGTCGCGCGCCAGTGATACAGCCACGGAATATGCCAGTGCGGCGCCCGGCTCAGCCGCTCGTCCGTCATCGCCGCCGCCAGACATTCCGCCAGCGCCCGCGCGTCCTCCAGCTGGGCGTTGAAGGCGTCGCGCCGCGCCTGGATATGCCGGTCCCAGCCCTCGGCCGGCTCGATCGGCGCCAGCGTCGGCTCGGGCCGTTTCCAGCCTTCCGCCTCGCGCCGCTTCCACAGGGCGTGCACCCCCACGTCATAGCGCGCGGCGACCGACCGCGCGGTCTCGCCGTCCTCCCACGCCTTCCTGACCTCGGCCCAGACGGCGTCCGGCCGGATCTTGCGATGTATGCCCTGGCTCATGGGACGGGGGTGTCGCACGCCCCTGCGTCATCATCGGTCGCACCCGCGCCTCATGCACAGCTGGCGCGTGACCCCTGACATGTCGCGATGTGGAAAATCAAATCTCTAGCCTCGAAAATCGGCCTTCTTCCGGCCTGGGGTAGAGACCGCCCCATAATGCCCGCATGGAAAAACGCCGCTACAAGATCAAACCGCCCGAGGTCTGGACCCAGGTCCGAAAGGACTATCTGTCCGGCCTCGACGCCAAGACCGTCGCCGCCCGCCACGACGTGACCGAGGCCTCCATTCGCGCCCGCGCGACGAAGGAGGGCTGGTCCCGCCATCCGCGCAGCGAGGCCGCGACGCCCGCGCCAGAACCCCTTTCGTCTCAGGAGGCGGCCGACCTGTCGCCCGACGACCCCAATGATCCTGCGGCTCTCGCCCGCGCCGCCGCCCAGGCCTCGGGCCGCGCCCTGCATGCCCAGGACTTCGCCCAGGCCCGCGCCCTGGCGGCCCTGGCCGAGACCTATCGCAAACTGGCCGACCGCGACGGCCCCGGCCGCGCCGCCCGCCTGACGGTGAAAAACGCGCCCCTGCAACTGGTCTTCGACATCCTGACCAATGAGGCCGAGGCCGAGAACCGCTTCGCCATGAACACCAGCGACAAGAGCGACTGGGAACTGCGCGGCCAATACTGGCAGGCGAAGCAGAAGCTGACCCGCGCCAACGATGAATGGAGCGAGGCCCAACTGGCCCGCCGCGTCCAGCTGGACCGCCGCATCGCCGCGCTCGAGGACCAACTCCGCGCCGCCGGCCTCGACCCCGTCATCGAACGCGAACAGGACCGCCGCATCTCGAAAGGGATAGACCTCTATCTGGGCACCTGGCGCGGGATCGTGACGATGGAGGAATGGGAGATGACGCTGGATGAGTTGTGATGCAAACGTCAGATTCTCTGGCTGTCGTGTGGGCTATCAGACAGATCGTCCACAAACCCTCATTTCAGGTCATCACTGCAGATAGCAATCCCGTAAATCGTTAGCGTGTAATTTGCGCAACCTGGGCTATTGACGCCGCAGTCCTAAATAGCCTTTTTGTATGGCTTGGAGGACTTATATGCTCGACATCGCGGAAGAGGATGCACGCTTCCTCCTACAGACCATCAAAGAAGGCGACGCCACGCTGGTTCTTGGTGCAGGGGCGAGCTTTGGCAGTGAGAATGCTCGGCGACAGCCAGTGAAGATGGCTTCTGAACTCGCGGCTGAGATCGCTCGTGCCGCCGCACTCCCGTATGCTGATGAAAGTTTAACTGATGTTATCGGAGCAGCGAAGCAGTTCCTTTCAGATGTACAACTCACGGAAATATACAAGAACGAGTATAGAGGCGTTAGACCGTCGGAGTGGCTCGAGCAACTTTTTGGCTATACATGGAAGCGGGCCTACACGTGGAATATCGACGATTCGGTTCAGAATATAAACCGTCGGTCAGCACAAGCTCGGCGTTACTTTAACGGCATCATTGATGCAGTCCATGAGATAGACGGAAAAGAGTTTCTTCAGTTTATAAGTCTTCATGGAGAAATATCGCGCCCTGAGCTGGGTTTAATAATGTCAGAGTCGCAGTACTCTGACACATTATCTCGCGGCGGCCATAAATGGTATCGGCAGGCCGCCCAGGACTATCTAGCTTTCAGTCCAATATTTATCGGCTCAAAATTGTCGGAGCCCATTCTTAAATCTGAGCTTCAGCGGGCCATGCGTGACGCGTCATCGGCGCAGGGGCGTGCTTATTTGGTTGTGCCAGAAAATCTCACACCAATACAAAAGGGAAATTATAGAAGCCAAGGTATCATACATATCAAGGCAACTTTAGAAGAATTTGTACGATGGCTAAAATCCGAGTTGCCGAATGGTGTATCGACGGCATCGGCGTTATCGGCCCATAATATTCGCATTCCAGCAGACGATATTTCTAGACTAACTCCTGATGAGCGGCAGGCGGCCTGGAACTTGAAACCTATAAAGGTTTCCAATTTGGAAGCTTCAATAGCATCTGCCACGTCGCAATCTAAAGCCGCTGCCGGTCGCAAATTCTATAGAGGATTTGCGCCCAGTTGGGATGTTGCTGCTTCGGACATACCCGTATGGTTGCGAGCAACTGATGATCTAGATGCTGACCTAAAGGGATCAATTCAAAGAAGAGACCGTCTTTTTGTTGTGCTAGGCCAAGCGGGAAGCGGAAAAACCACTGCCCTTATGCAGTCACTCGTCAAGCGTATGCGGGAAGACAAGTCGATCATAGTGTACGAGCTAAAAGGAGAGGGCCATCAAGTTAGATCGGCGTTCTCGTTGATTGACAAAATACATTCCACCCACGTCGTCGTGTTCGTACCAGACTTGTTTCTGCTGGGAGACGCATTCAGGGGGGATGTCGAGTCCCTATCTGGACGAAACATAACTGTCGTTTCGACTGCGCGGTCGAGTGAGTGGAGAGAGCGACTAGAGCGCCACTTCGGCGATTACGCATCAACATCAACTTTCCAGCGCTTCATTCAGCGCGACTATGCGCCGCTCATTGATCGCCTTCTATCATATGTTCCGGCTCCAAAATTTCTGAAGATGTCCGGGCCTGATCGTGAGCGCGCGCTCGGTAGATCAAAAAGCCAGCTACTGATCGCGTTGAGAGAGGCGACTGAATCCAAAACGTTTGACGACATAATAACGAGTGAATTTGAAAGTCTGCCTGATGACGACACGAAAGACCTACTTCTTATTGTAAGTTTGGCAACAATCGCTCGTGTCGGAATTAGGCCGGAGGTTGCCAAGTCTGTATATGAAGCCAACCTTCCTAAAAGATCATTCCAATCCGCTTTAGCAGCGCTTGACGGTATCGTTTCACTCGATAGTTATGGGCGACTGTTAGCAAGACATGAGCTATATGTTCGTCATGTTCTTACACAATTGGTTCAGTGGCAAGACTTTAGTCGAGCTGTTGTCGGAGTATTGCGCACCTATACGCAATATGCCGTTCCAATAATCAAAAACGTTAATAAAAAAGATGGCCAGCTATTCAGATTCATAATAAATCATGATTTTATTATGCAGCGAGCAAAAAAGGATAGGTCGGTAAGCGCCGGTATAGGTATCTATGAAGAGTTTGAAGTTGAGTTTCAGCTCGATGGACACTATTGGCTTCAGTATGGTCTTTATCTATCAGAGGCGGGTGATGATGAGGGTTCAATGACAATGCTTCGAAGGTCGATTGAAGCCTACCCCGACAATGTATTTGCTGTACATGCTTACGCTGATTGACAGCTACGAGCTGCTGCTTCTCGCTCTAGATACGACAGAACAACGTCAGACCTGATCGATGAGGCGGTGCGGGCGCTGAAATCGTTAGACAGGAGAGAGATGCTGGAGGTCGATCAGTACCCAATTGTTACTCTTTCAACAGGGCACGTTAACGCTCTCCATCGCCACGGTTTGAATGATGAGGCAAGGAAAGTTGCAGTAATCTATTTTGACCGACTTCAACAGATGGAAAAGTTGGTAACGTCTGCTTCCCTGTCAAAAGCGAGAGAGAGGATATTTAGGTTCATCACGCTTAAAGAGTGGCCGCTTCAGGACCGATATAGCAAAAAGCCGCCTCGCCGATACAGAAGGCCGCGGTAATCTGGCACCGCTTTGAGCTATCGCCCCTTCCTGAACCGCTCCTGTGCCTCCGCCGCCGCCTCGGCGCGCCAGCGTTTGGGCGCGGACTTGTCGACGGCTTCGCCGGCGCCGGTCAGGGCTTCGTTGGCGAACTCCAGGTCCATCAGCTTCATGCGCTTGATCTCGTCGCGCAGGCGGCCGGCTTCCTCGAACTCCAGGTTGGAGGCGGCCTCGCGCATGCGGCCTTCCAGGTCGCGCAGGGCGGCCTGGAAGTTGGAGCCGACGAAGGGTTTGGAGGCTTCGGCCACGCCCGGTTTGGTCAGGCGATCCATCTCGCGCGACTCATAGGGGCTGTCCATGATCTCCTTGATGTCGCGCTTGACCGTTTCGGGCGTGATGCCGTGTTCGGCGTTGTAGGCCATCTGCCGTTCGCGACGGCGGTCCGTCTCGGCGATGGCGCGCTCCATGCTGCCGGTCATGCGGTCGGCGTACAGGATGACGCGGCCGTCCACATTGCGTGCGGCGCGGCCGATGGTCTGGATCAATGAGGTCTCCGAGCGCAGGAAGCCCTCCTTGTCCGCATCCAGGATGGCGACCAGGCCGCACTCGGGGATGTCCAGACCCTCGCGCAGCAGGTTGATGCCGATCAGGCAGTCGAACGTCCCCAGCCGCAGGTCGCGCAGGATCTCGATCCGCTCCAGCGTATCGACGTCGGAGTGCATGTAGCGGACGCGGATGCCCTGCTCATGCATATATTCGGTCAGGTCCTCGGCCATCTTCTTGGTCAGGGTGGTGACCAGGCTGCGATAGCCCTTGGCTGTCGTCGCCTTGACCTCGTCGATGACGTCGTCGACCTGGTTGCGGGTCTTGCCCGAGACGGGACGGATCTCGACCGGCGGGTCGATCAGGCCGGTGGGGCGGATCACCTGCTCGACGAAGACGCCGCCCGCCTGTTCCATCTCCCACGGGCCGGGGGTGGCTGACACGTGCACCGTCTGGGGGCGCATGGCCTCCCATTCCTCGAACTTCAGCGGGCGGTTGTCGATGCAGGAGGGCAGGCGGAAGCCGTATTCCGCCAGCGTCGACTTGCGGCGGTAGTCGCCCCGGAACATGCCGTTGATCTGGCCGATGGTGACGTGGCTCTCGTCCACGAACAGCAGGGCGTTGTCGGGGATGTATTCGAAGAAGGTCGGCGGCGGCTCGCCCGGCGCGCGGCCGGTCAGCCAGCGGCTGTAGTTCTCGATGCCGGCGCAGCTGCCGGTGGCCTCCATCATCTCCAGGTCGAAGCGGGTGCGTTGCTCCAGCCGCTGGGCCTCCAGCAGCTTGCCGTTCTCGACCATCCAGTCCAGCGTCTCCTTCAGCTCCGCCTTGATGCCGGCGGCGGCCTGGTTCAGCGTCGGGCGCGGGGTCACATAGTGGCTGGCCGCATAGACGGTGATCTCGTTCAGATCGGCCGTCTTCTTGCCCGTCAGCGGATCGAACTCCTGGATCGCCTCCAACTCGTCCCCGAACAGGCTGATGCGCCAGGCCCGATCCTCCAGGTGGACCGGGAAGATTTCGATCACATCGCCCCGCTTCCTGAACATGCCCCGGTCGAAGTTCAGGTCGTTGCGCTTGTACTGCAGCGCGATCAGATCCGCCCGCAGCTTCGCCTCGTCGATCTGGTCCCCCACCTTCAGCGTGAACGTCATCGCCGTATAGGTCTCAACCGACCCGATCCCGTAGATGCAGGACACCGACGCCACCACAATGACGTCTTCCCGTTCTAGTATAGCGCGCGTCGCAGAGTGCCGCATCCGGTCGATCTGCTCATTGATGCTTGAGTCCTTTTCAATGTACGTATCCGTACGCGGGACATAGGCCTCTGGCTGGTAGTAATCGTAGTAGCTGACGAAGTATTCGACCGCGTTATCGGGGAAGAATGACTTGAACTCGGAATAGAGCTGGGCCGCCAGCGTCTTGTTCGGCGCCAGGATCAGGGCGGGGCGCTGGGTTTCCTCGATCACCTTGGCCATGGTGAAGGTCTTGCCCGAGCCGGTGACGCCCAGTAGGACCTGGTCGCGGTCCCCGTCCTGGGCCTGGGCCACCAGTTCGGCGATGGCGGCGGGCTGGTCGCCGGCGGGCGTGTATTTGGTCTCCAGGCGGAAGCGCCCGCCCTTCTTCTTGCCCTCGTGCGAGGGGCGGTGCGGCACCCAGTCGGCGGGCGCGGCGACCGGCTCCTCCGGCGTCAGGCGCGGCCCGGCGACCGGGGCGAACATCGGCATTTTTCCGGTGTCGCGCAGGAAGGCGGCCGACGCCTCCTGCACCCCCGGATTGGGCACGTGAACGGGCTTGGCCGACTTTGCGGCGGCGGGCTTCGGCGTCGAAGAACGGTTCATGAACAGAACTTAGTGCGTGAGGAGGTCTCCCGCCATAGCGCCGCACGACCGCAAGGGTTGCTCCCGCCCGTCAGGCCGCGCGGCGCGCGACGTAGGTTCCCCCCGGCAGGGCGGTGATCCAGCCATAGCGGACCAGGGTCGACAGGGCCTGGACCACCCGCTGTTCGATCCGCTTGCCGCCGCCCTTGAAGGCGCGCGACACGGCGGCGGCGTCCATCGGACGGTGCGCCGCCTCCAGCACGGCGTGAATGGCCATGGCCTGTTCGCCCTTGTCCTTGGGGAAGGCCGGCAGGCTCTTGTCGATGGCGACGACCGTCTCGCCCAGGTCCAGTCGACCGGACTTGGCGGCGGCGCCCTTGGCGAAGCGCGGAATCTGATAGTCGGGCCGCAGCCAGCGGACATGGGCCGCCGCCTCTTCCGCCGCGCGTTCGGCGTTCAGGGCGACCAGCCGTTCTAGAATCTGTTCGTCGCTCAGGTCGTGGGGCCAGCCATAGGCGTCGGCGGTCGCCCGGTCGATCTGATCGTGCAAATCCTTCAGGATCAACACCCGGCCGCGTTCCTTGACGTCCTGATCCTTGGCGTCCAGCGGCGTCCCGGCGCGGATCTTCTCCAGCACATTATAGAGGCCGGTCAGGGTCAGGTCCGGATGCTCGGCCTGCACCGTCTTGCGCGTGGCGTCGAGTTCCTCACCGAGATCGCGGAGGGTGGTGCGGAGGGCGTCGGATGGGTCTGGGAAGGGGAACGGGTCGAAGGTACGGACCTTCACGTAGACGGAGTCATTTCCCATCCCTAACCAACTGCACGTTCGCAGAGTCCAGGCGGTGTGAATTTGGCTCGACAGCATTGCCATCAGGTCCGCACTGTCCGACCCAATGACCATTAGCTTCTGGTCCGGCATGATCTCAGTTGGCAAGAACTGGAAGATTCTATGTTTTGCAGTCTGAACGGTGACTAAGACACGGGTCACATTGGATGAAAACTCCCGCAGTTCCTGCCTTGGCTTGCAGAAGGTCCACCAACGCTCAGCATACTCCTGAGCGTCTCGCGTGGGCGAACGCCTAGCAGCCTCGTCTCGCTCCGGCTTCACTGTCGCTAATAGATGTTGATACGCTTCAGGAAAGGCGTGACGAACCTCTACAGGCGTCATGCCCCAAAAATCGATTGCGTAGACGCCTCTGGGGTAAGCCGTCAGGTCGCGCCCGTTTCGGTACGGGCGAATGTGAGCATCAGCATTAAGGCGGGTGCCCAAACCTAGATGCCTAGCCTCTACCTCCGAAACAATGAAGCCCGCGCCGAGCGGCTTCATTCCGTTCACGCAAAGACCTTTGTTGGCAAGCAGCGGGCTTGCCCGGTTCACATCCACGCCCAAGGTCAAGTCCGAGTTGATCTTACCGATCCGCGAGATGAAATCTAAAGTCGGATTATCAGTGTCTAGCTTAGCCTCAGAAGCGACCTCACGCAGCTCGCCCTCGTGCGATCCCGAGCGAACCGCCGTCATTGCGATCCGGACCGCCGCGCTGTCTTTCGTCGCTTTGGTCCAAGGATGATCCGGCACAGCGAAGATAATCGACACTGGCGCCTTGGCGTTCATATGCCGCTCCATCACTCGACGCTGGAACACCTGGCTGATCGAGTTGGTCGTGACGAAGCCGAACCGGCGCAGCGCCGTTTTCTTGCGGGTGAGCAACTCCGCTGCCCGATCCCACCAATACATGACGAAATCGGCGCTTTCGTTCATCGCCTTGTGCGCCTTCCATAGCGCCTCGGCATAGCCGGTCATCATGCGTGAACGCAGATCCTTGCCGCCGATAAACGGCGGGTTGCCCACGATGAACTCCGCCTCCGGCCAGTCCGGCCGCCGCGCGTTCGGATAGACCTGAACCGCAACCCCGTCCCTCATCTCGAACTGATGCTCGGGATAGCCGTCCCAGGTCAGGACCGCGTCCTTCTGCTGGATATTGCCGAAGGCCTTCAGGATCGGTTCGGCGGGGTGTTCGACGCTGTTGCGGTAATGCTGTTGCAGATAGCCGATCCACAGCACCAGTTCAGCGATGGCGGCGGCGCGGACGTTCAGTTCGATGCCCAGGAACTGGTGCGGATCGACGGTCTCGAAGCCGATGCCCTCGGTCTCGCCCAGTTCGGCCAGGGCCTCCAGCACCTCGCCCTCCAGCCGTTTCATCAGCTCCAGCGAGACATAGAGGAAGTTGCCGGTGCCGCAGGCCGGGTCCAGCACACGGGTGGTGCACAGCTGATGGTGGAAGGCGCGGATCGCCGCCACGGCCTCTCTCTTTGCACTATCGCGCTCCGCGCTGCTTGAGTGCGCGGCGTCGCCCCGCTCCCGCGCATCCCCCGCCTTGATCAGGGCGGCGTTCCAGTCGGCCCGCAGCGGCTCCATCACCGTCACCTCGACCAGCCGCTCAACATAGGAACGCGGGGTGTAGTGGGCGCCCAGCTTGCGCCGCTCGCCCGGCTCCAGCGCCTGTTCGACCAGGGTGCCGAAGATGGCCGGCTCCACATAGCGCCAGTCGTGGCTGGAGGCGGCCAGCAGTTCCCCGATCTCCTCGCGCCCCAGGGGGAAGGCCTTGGCGTTCTTGAACAGGCTGCCGTTGAAATGGCGCAGATGCAGGCCGAAGCCGGCATAGAAGCGGTTCTCATACTCCGGCGCGTCCATGCTCTTCCACAGGGCCTGCAGCATAGGGGCGAAGCTCTCGGGATGGTCCAACTGGTCCTTCAGCAGGGCGGTGAACCGCCCGCGCGGCAACAGGTCCACATCCTCGGCGAACATGGTGAAGATGCACCGCATCAGGAAATGGGCGACCTCTTCCGCCGGGTGGTTCTTCTCCAGCCGTTTGGACACCTCGGCCAGTCGCTCGGCGATCTGGCGGGTGACGCGGGCCGACTCGCGGGTCGGGTCCAGCGACAGGGGCTCGGTCCAGATCGCCTTCAGCCGCTTGACGATCTTCTCGTCGCGCAGATCCTCCAGCCGGATGCGGAAGCCCTTGCGGTCGGGGAAGTGCGAATAGGCCCGGCCGCTGCCGGAAAAGTCGGCGTAGACCTCGAACACATAGCCGACGTCGCAGACGATGATGAAGGGCGGGGCGGCGTGGTCGGCCGGCAGGCGGAAGACATAGTCCTCGGCCTGACGCCGGGCGTTGCGCATCAGCACGTCCCACTTGCCCTGCGACGCGGCGGTCGAGGCGGTTTCGTCCGCCTTGAACAGCGTGCCCTGCCCGTCGTCGCGATGCGCCGCCCGCGACTGTTTGGCCTCCAGGATGAAGCAGCCGCGCTTGTACAGGTCGATCCTCAGGGTCGAGGCCAGGCCTTCGGACTCGCGCCGCTTCACGCCTCGCTCGAACACATAGTCGTTGGTGCGGGTGTCGTCGCTGGCCGGATCGGGGCGCGGAAGACCCAGCGCTTCGCACAGCTCCGTCAGGAACATCTGATAGTTGGCGCGCTCGGCGCCGCCGCGGGCCTGGCTCCAGCGTTCGATGAACGTGTCGACGTCCAAGTCAGTCTCCCCCAAGAAGGGCGCACTTGGCCTAGATCGCCGAGAGGTTGCAAGGCGGGAATGAAGCTGTTCGCGCTTGACACCCTCACACAGTATGCCCCATACACTGTGCGTCACACACTATGTGACGCACGGAGATGGCGAGTGAGCGAGAACGACGAGGCGCTGCTGTTCGAGAGCCTGCGGCTGGAGCTGCGGCGGGGGTCGTTGATCCTGGCCGTGCTGGCGAGCCTCAGGCGCGAGCAATACGGCTATTCGCTGCGGGTCGCCCTGGGCGAGGTCGGGGTCGAGATGGAGGAGAGCACCCTCTATCCGCTGCTGCGCCGGCTGGAGAGCCAGGGGCTGCTGGACAGCGAATGGCGCGAGGAGGAGCGGCGCAAGAAGCGGTTCTACCGCCTGTCGTCGCGCGGGGAGGCGATGCTGGAACGGCTCGCTGTGGAATGGCGCGGCCTGTCGGCCTCGCTGGAGAAGATGCTGTGAACACCGGGAAAGAGGGAGAGACCGGCATGGACCTGGTCGAACGTTATCTGAAGGCCGTGGCGGCCCAGCTGCCGAAGGACAACCGCGAGGACATCGTCGCCGAGCTGCGCGACGAGATCATGGGGCGTCTCGAGGCCTTGGAGGCCCGTCTGGGGCGCGCGCCGACCGACGACGAGGTCGAGGCCCTGCTGCGCGAGGTCGGTCATCCGCTGAGCGTGGCGGCGCGCTATCGCCCTGGACCGCATGCGCTGATCGGGCCTGAGCTTTATCCGTGGTGGATGTTCGGGCTGAAGGTCGGGCTGACGGTCATGGCGGCCGTCACCCTGATCGGCCTGGCGGTGCGGGTCCTGGTCGGCGACGTCTATGTGGGTCAGGCGATCGGGCAGGGGATCTCCAGCCTGATCAGCGGGGCGATCACGGTCGTCGGTCTGCTCACCGCCGTTGGCTTCGTGCTGGAGCGGCAGTCGTGCCGCCCCGACTTCATCGCCAAATGGCGGGTCAAGGATCTGGGTGTGTTCGAGCTGGGCGGCGATTTCGACGCCGAACGGTGGACCGCCCAACGGATGGCCAAGGGCGAATGGTTCACCAGAGGCGCTGAAGGGGCCTCGAAGTCAGGCCGCGCCGTGCGCAAGAGCGCCGAGATGTCGCCCGTGGCGCGCGCGGTGGCCAGCGCCATCGGCTGGACCGTGGTGCTGCTGTGGTGGACGGGCCTGCTTCAGACGCGGCCGGTCTCGCCCGACGAGCTGTTCGGCGTGATCGACGGCGTCAACTACGGCCGCATCCTGACGGACATGATCAGCGTCGCCTATTGGCCGGTCGCCCTGTTCGCCGCCTGCCGCATCGGCTTCGACCTGATGCGGGCGGCGTCGGGCGGCAATGCGCGGCTGACGGCGCTGGGCGACCTGGCGTTCGGGATCGCCGCCGCCTGGGGGCTGCTGTGGGTCTGGTTCTGGTCGGCCCTGTCGCCGCTGATCTGGGTCGGCAGCGTCACCGATTTCGTGGATCGGATTCGGGTTCTGATCGGCCGCTCCGGCGACGATGTGGGCGGGGTGGCGACGATCCTGATGGTCGTGGTCGTCTGGGCCTTCGCCGCAGAGGTGGTGCGGGTCATCCGCGCGGCGGCGCGGCTGGTCGTCGGTCGATAAGGCGAAGATGCCTCTTGACGGCGTGTAACCTATAGGTGATATGTCACCTCAAGGTTACTTCAGGAGGAAGTCGTGAACAAGGATGAAAACGCCGCGGTTCTGCGGGTGCAGTCGAGCCGGCGCCGATACTGGTGGGGCGGCGTCGCCATGCTCGTCATCGGCGCCGCCGCCATAGTCAACGGCGCAGGCTTCGCCTTTTTTCTCGGGGCCGATGCTGATCAAGCGACGACGGCGGGTGTGGCTGCGGGCGTGGGTTTTGGCCTCTTGATCGTGGGTGGGCTTATGGCCTGGTGCGGACGGCCAGGTCGGCCGATCAATGTCGCTGGAGGTGGAGAAGGGTCGCGCCGCGACAAGCTGCAGCGAGAGCGCACACGACTACTGATCCTCTACCCGGTGATCATGTTGATGTTCATGGTCCAAGCCCACAGCGCCATGCTGCGGGTCTTGGGCGGCGACCACAATCTCGGCGCCTATGTCCAGATCCTCCTGCCGGTCCTGTACGGCTGGCTGATCCCTGTTCTGCTGATGGGCTGGGACTGGAACGCGCAGAAGAACCGCCGTTTGATGGAAGACGAGCTGACGCAGGTTCTGCGGGCGCGGTCGATGATCCTGGCCTTCGTCGTGCTGATGGGAGGGGTCACCGTGGCGCTGGGGCTAGGTCTGTGGCGCGCAGATTATGGCGTGCTGGCTCTGCCCTATGTCTTGGCGCTGGGCGGGGCGTCGGCGGGCCTGCGGTTCGCCTGGCTGGATCGCGAGGCCGGTCGCGATGGGTGATCCCAGGCTCGGCTCGCGGCTGAAGGAGGCGCGCACCGCCGCGGGCCTGACGCAGCAGGGGCTGGCCGACAAGGCCAGCGTCTCGCGCAAGACCATCAATACGGTCGAGAACGGCGTCTTCGTGCCCTCGACTGTCCTGGCCCTTGAACTCGCCCGGGCCTTGGACACGACGGTGGAGGCCTTGTTCTTCTTGAGAGACTGATCCGATTCATGTCCGAAAACCGCGAGACATCGGCGGGCGCTCGGCGCATCCTGCGGACATGGATCAGCTGTTGGATCAGGAGGCCTGCTGGCGCGCCATCGTTGCGCGGGACGCCCGTTTCGACGGGCGTTTCTTCACCGGCGTGACCTCGACGGGCATCTACTGTCGGCCGGTCTGCCCGGCGCGGACGCCGAAGCGCGAGAATGTGGTCTTTCACCCCAGCGCCGCAGGGGCCGAGGCTGCGGGCTTACGGGCCTGTCTGCGTTGCAGGCCCGAGACGGCGCCGGAAATGGGCGCCTGGCGCGGCACGTCCAATACCGTCAGCCGGGCCCTGGCCCTGATCGAGGCAGGGGCGCTGGATGTCGGCGACACGGACGCACTGGCAACACGGCTGGGCATGGGCGAGCGGCAGCTGCGCCGCCTGTTCCGCCAGCATCTGGGCGCGGCCCCGGTCAGCGTGGCCCAGACACGGCGCGTCCTCCTGGCCAAACAGTTGATCCATGAGAGTGCCCTGTCGATGGCCGAGGTGGCGATGGCGTCGGGTTTCGGCAGCGTGCGACGCTTCAACGAAACGTTTCAGGCCCTCTATGGTCGCGCACCGTCCGACCTGCGACGTCGCAAGGTCCAGGCCGAAGCGGGCGGGGTGATCAAGATCGGTCTGTCCTATCGCCCGCCCTATGACTGGGACGCCATGATGACGACCTTGGCGACGCGCGGCGTCGCGGGCGAGACGGTTGTCGATGGCGTCTGGACCCGGCGGCTGCACCCCGACGTGGACGGCACGGACGGTTCGGTGACGGTGCGCCCCGCCCAACCGGGCAAGGCGGCGGTCGAGGCGCGGATCGACAATCTGAAGGCCTTGCCGGGTGTGCTAGCGCGGGTGCGGCGCGTGTTCGACCTCGGCGCCGATCCCGAGGCGATCGCGCGCGACCTGTCGGCCGATCCCGTTCTGCACGCCGCAACCAGGGCCAGGCCGGGGTTGAGGCTCGCGGGCGACTGGATCGACGCCGGCGAGGATGCGCCCAGCGACCGGCTGGAGACGACGGACGCCGCGCTGCTGTCGCGCGCCGAGCGGTGGCGGCCATGGCGGGCCTATGGCGCACTCTATTGGGCCCTGAGCGAGGAGCGGCGAGATGACCGAGCAGCCTGACATGCATCTGACCCTGGATCGCATCCCGTCGCCTGTGGGCGAGGTGCTGGTCGTCACCGACGCCGACGGCGCGGTGCGGGCGTTGGACTTCCACGACTACGAAGCCCGTCTGCGCCTGCTGCTGCGCCGCCACTACGGTGAGGTCGTGCTGACCGAAGGCCGTGCGCCGGAGCCGGTGCGGCGAGCGGTCGAGGCCTGGTTCGGCGGTGATCTGACCGCCTTTGACGCGATCACGGTCCGCACCGGCGGCACGGATTTCCAACGCGCGGTGTGGAAGGCCTTGCGCAACATCCCGACGGGCGAGACCCGCACCTATGGTCAGCTCGCTGCGGCCATCGGCGCGCCAAAGGCCGTCCGCGCCGTGGGCCTGGCCAACGGCGCCAATCCGGTCGGCGTCATCGTGCCCTGCCACCGCGTGATCGGAGCGAATGGAACGTTGACCGGCTATGCCGGCGGACTTGAGCGCAAACGCTGGCTGCTGGCGCATGAAGCGGGCGGCCGGCTGCTTTAGCCCCGCGTGAACCGTTCGGGCGGCAGGGCGGCGTAGGTGAAGCGGGCCTGACGCACCGCGCCCTTGAAGTAGTTCACGCGGTTGATGCGGCAACCGACCGAGGCGCGGCCTGGCCCTTGCGGCGTGAACAGCAGCGGGTGCTCTCCCTGCAGAACGCCGTCGACATAGGCCCTGTACAGGACGCCGTCGAAGGTCTGGGCGACGTGGAACCACTGTCCGCACGGATGGAGCCGCTCGGGGAAGATCAGGGTGTGGTTGTATCCGGGGCCGCGCGTGAAGGCGTCCAGGTACCAGCGGTCCTGAACCACGCGGATCTCGAACAGGAAGCGCGTCTGCGACGGTGGCTGACCGGCCGGCGCCTCTTCGGCGAGATGAAACCAGCGCTGTTCGAAGGCGCCGCCGTCGGGTCGGAACAGGGCCTCGAACGTGAAAGTCTCGGCCCCGGCCAGCGGATGCTGATCGATGAAAAGGGCGTCGTCCACGCCGTCAAACTGAACCGCTCGGCCGAAGTGACTGTCGATCAGGCTCGGTGCGCCTTCGACACGGGTCTCGATCCCCCCGATGTCGGTCAGGCGATCAAAGGTCCATACCGACTGGCGCGGCGATGCAGTCGTCATGGTCGCGCACCCCGGCAGGATCACAGCCGCGGCGCCTGATGCGCCCAGGGCCATCAGGCGGCGGCGGTCCAGCGGCAGGACGTCAGGCATGGTTCATCTCCGGGCGGCTTTGTCGCGCGACACTATGGGATCGGGGGCGTGAGGCAACGGCCTGCGTCCCGGTTCGTTGTCTCGATCCCTACACACTGGAGTATCGACGATGAAACTTTCCAATGGCGCGCTGGTGGCGGTGGTCGATGGCGAGAAGCTGGCCCTGTTCAAGAACACGAACGCCTCGGACATCAAGCTGACGCCGCTGGAGACCCCTACGATCGCGGACCGCGTGTCGGGTTCGGCCGGTCGTCGATCCAACGAGGCCAACCCCGACAACGACACCCAGGCCGAGGACGGCTTCGCCATGGGCGTCGCCGAGGTGCTGAACAAATGGTCGGTCACCAACAAGATCGACGAACTGCTGGTGATCGCAGCGCCCAAGACTCTCGGCGAACTGCGCAAGCATTGGCATAAGGACCTTCAAGCCAAGCTGGTCGGCGAGATCGCCAAGGACCTGACCGGCCATTCCAGCGATCAGATCGCCGCCGCCATCGACAAGGCATAACGTCAGTCAGACGGGCGCTGCGCGGCACCCGTCCCTTGATCAGGCGGCGCGTCTCGACTGCGCCGTCTGACCCAGATCAAAGCGACTGATCAGACCCTCCAGTTCGCCGGCCTCGTTCGTCAGGGCGTGGCTGGCGGCTGTGGATTCCTCGACCATGGCGGCGTTCTGTTGGGTGAACTGATCCATCTGATTGATCGCCACATTGATCTCGCCGATGCCGACGGACTGTTCGCGTGTGGCGGCGGCGATGGTGCGAACCAGGGCGTTGGCCTCCGCCACCTGTGTGGCGATCGCGCTGAGGCTATCGCGCGTCAGCGACACCTGATCGGATCCGCGCTGCACATTGCTTTGCGACAGGGCGATCAGACCCTTGATCTCTTTTGCGGCGCTGGCTGACCGTTCGGCCAGGCCCCGCACCTCGGAGGCCACGACGGCGAAACCGCGCCCGGCTTCCCCGGCCCGGGCGGCCTCGACGCCGGCGTTCAGGGCCAGAAGGCTGGTTTGGAAGGCGATCTCGTCGATCACGCCGACGATCTGATTAATCTGGGTCGAGGACTGCTCGATCTCCGACATGGCGCCGATCGCGTCGTGGACGACGGTTTCGCCCCTGTCGGCCGCCGCCTTCGCCGCCTCTGTGATGTCGCGGGCGCGCTCGGCGTTTTCGGCGCTGCTGCGCACCGTCTGCGTCAGCTCGTCCAGTGCGGCGGCGGTCTGCTCCAGACCGGCGGCCTGCTGTTCGGTCCGGCGCGACAGGCTGTCGGCTGCGGCGGCGATGTCCTGGCATCCGCCGCGCATCGACTGGGCCGTGGTCCAGATGCCGGTCATCGTTGTGTGCAACTGATGCAAGGCGGCGTTGTAATCTTCCGGGATGCGACGCGTGTCTGCGGTGAAGCCCGCCTCCGGCATCCGCCAGGCCAGTTCGCCGGCGGCGAGACGCGACAGACCTTCGCCCAAAGTCTCGACGGCGCGGGTTTGCGAGGCGGCGAAAAGCTCGGTCTCCTCGGCGTGCCGGCGACGATCGGTTTCGGCGGCCGCACGCTCGCGTTGCTGCTGATCGCGACGCGTCAGACCGTCGGCAAGCTCGAGCCGGAAACCTTCAAGCGCCCGCGCAATCTGGCCCAGTTCATCGGCCTTGTCCGCACCGGCGACGGGAATGTCATAGCGTCCTTCGCTCATGGTCCGCACATCGGCCGTCAGACGCGCCAGCGGGCGTCGGATCAGACGGTCGCTGGTGACCAGAAGGGCGACGATGATGGCGGCGATGATCAGGACGCCGCCGACCAGAAGCATCAAGGCCAGCTGGCGCGCCGGGGCCTCGATCGTCTTGACGGGGATATCCAGCACGACGGCCCAGGTCGCCTTCTGACCGGGCAGGATCACAGGCTGGACCAGACGTCGAACCGGCTCGCCGTTCACGCTGACGCCCTCGACCGTCTGGGTCTGACCTTTGGCGATCACGTTGCGCACGATGTCCGCGCCGGCGTCGGCATAGGCCTTGCCACGCACGGCGGCGTCGGGATGCGCGACCCAGACGCCCTTGTTCGACACCAGGGTGACGCGGCCGGCGCCCAGCGGCTTCATCGCCGCCAAGCGCTGCGACAGGTTGGCCAAGGTGATATCCAGGCCCGCGACGCCGATGATGCGGCCGTTGGCGCGCACCGGATAGGCGACCGAAGTCATCGCCACCTTGCCGCCGCCTATGCTTTCTTCATAGGGCTCGACCACGACCGGCGCGCCGCTGGCCATCGGCTCGGTGTAATAGGCCTGTTCGAAGTCCGATCCGTCAGCCTCGGGCTCCATCGCGATCTGACCGTCACGGCGCACCCAATAGATCGAGAGACGACCGTTGACGTTGGAGCTGGTCGCCGCATCCCCGCGGTGGGCGGCGTCGGCCCCCACGGCGTCCGGGGCGGCCATGAACCAGGCGCCCATGACCTGATCGGTGGCCTCCGCGTTCGGCTTGATCAGGGCCAGATAGGCGGCGCGATCCGTCAGGCCCGTCTGTCGCGCCGCGCCCAAGGTCGCGGCCAAGGTCTTGGCGCCCGTGCCGGCGGAAACGATCTCGTTGCGGATTTCCTGAGACGCCTCCTGAGCGGCGCTTTGGGCGTATCGGCCGGCCATGTCGCGTACGATGGCGCCGGAATAGGCCGTCACGCCGACGGCGGCGACAATCATCAAGGCGCCGATGGCGAGTCCCGCCACAACGGCGAGCTTCAGGGCGATGGACAGGCGATTGAACGAGAACATGACGGGCTCCGTAGGCCTGTATCCATGCGCCGCCGCCCGCAAACGTCCGGTTAAGGTCGCACTACGTAGTTACGCACCGTCCAGAAACAGGCGGCACGCCGGGTTGGCGGTCTCGTCGACGTAGGGGTAGCCCAGATCGGCCAGGGCGTTGGTCAGCTGGGCCTGCTCGTGGGGCGGCACGCTGATCCCCGCCAGCACCCGGCCGACGTCGTCGCCGTGGTTGCGATAGTGAAACAGCGTCAGGGCCCAGGCGGGTTGTAGGCTGTTCAGGAATCGCAGGAAGGCGCCGGGGCGTTCGGGGAACTGGAAGCGCAGGATGCGTTCGTGGGGCAGACCGACGGTGCGGCCGCCGACCATGTAGCGGACGTGCAGCTTGGCGGTCTCGTTGTCGCTCATGTCCTCGACGGCGTAACCGCCCGAACGCAGGGCCGCGATCAGGTCGTCGCGTTCATGCGGACCGTTTCGCAGGGCGACGCCGACGAAGATTTGCGCTTGCCCGTCGCCGGACCAGCGGTAGTTGAACTCGGTGACCGAACGGCCGTCCAGACTGTCCAGGAATCGACGATAGTCGTCGCGGTCGTCCTTCATCGCCACAGCCAGCAGGGCCTCGGCGCCCTCGCCGATCTCGGCGCGTTCGGCGACATGGCGCAACCGGTCGAAGTTCAAATTGGCGCCCGAGTTGATGGCGATCAGGCTGCCGCTACCGGGATGAGCGGCGGCCCAGGCCTTCAGCCCCGCCAGCGCGACGGCTCCGGAGGGCTCGGCGATGGCGCGGCTGTCGTCGAAAATGTCCTTGATCGCAGCGCAGATGGCGTCGGTGTCGACCAGGACGATCTCGTCCAGCAGATTCTTGCAGATGCGGAATGTCTCGCTGCCCGCACGACGCACGGCGACGCCGTCGGCGAACAGGCCGACCTCGTTCAGGGTGACGACCTCGCCCGCATCGATGGCGGCCTTCATCGTGGGGGCATCCACCGGCTCGACGCCGATGATCCGGGTCTGGGGCCGCAGGAATTTGACGATGGCCGCGACCCCGGCGGCCAGGCCGCCGCCGCCGATGGGCACGAAGACGGCCTCGATCGGATCGGCGTGCTGGCGGGCGATCTCGAGGCCCACGGTGCCTTGGCCCGCGATGACGTCGGGGTCGTCGAAGGGATGGATGAACGCCGCGCCGGTCCGGCCCTCCAGCTCACGGGCGTGGGCGTAGGCCTCGTCGAAGCTGTCGCCGTGCAGGACGACCTCGCCGCCCAGGGCGCGGACGGCCGCGACCTTGATGCCGGGTGTGGTGGTCGGCATGACGATGGTGGCGGGAATGTTGCGGCGTGCGGCCGCCAGGGCCACCCCTTGCGCGTGATTGCCGGCCGAGGCGCAGATGACGCCCCTGGACAGTTCGTCCTCCGATAGGCCGGCGATCTTGTTATAGGCGCCGCGGATCTTGAACGAAAACACCGGCTGCAAGTCCTCGCGCTTCAGCAGAACGGGCCGGTCGAGCCGCACCGAGAGGCGGCGCAGCGGGTCGAGAGGCGTCTCCTCCGCCACGTCATAGACGCGGGCGGTCAGGATGCGGCGGATGGTGTCCTGCATGGAAATGTCGTGAATAGGCGCTTAGGGGCAAAGAAGTGGGCTGCCATCTAGGCGATATCCGCCCGCTTGGGAACGGTTTTTGCAAATCGCGGTCGTCTGTGACTTGCACGGAGAGGTATGCATTTCCTCTTGCACAGCGTCCGCATCGGCCTACATTGCGCCTGCTTATGCTAAATGTGAGCATAAGGGTATGGAGATGATCATGGCTGACGGCGCCTTTGGTCTGACAAAAGAGCTGGCGCGGGAAACCGCCGGGGTGTGGGCCAAGGTCAAGGACCACGTCACGCCGCTGGAATGGCCCGCGCAGGCGCGCCTGATCAGCGAGATCAACCGGCTGAAGCGCGAGCGCGACGCGGTGATCCTGGCCCACAACTATATGACGCCCGAGATCTTCCACGGCGTCGGCGACTATGTCGGCGACAGCCTGGGTCTGGCCAAGGAGGCCGCGCGGTCGGACGCGAAGGTGATCGTCCAGGCGGGCGTGCATTTCATGGCCGAGACGTCCAAGATCCTGAGCCCGGAAAAGACCGTGCTGATCCCTGACCTGCGCGCGGGCTGTTCGCTGGCGTCCTCCATCACCGGAGCGGACGTGCGGCTGATCAAGCAACGCTATCCGGGCCTGCCGGTCGTGACCTATGTGAACACCACCGCCGATGTGAAGGCCGAGACCGACATCTGCTGCACGTCCGCCAACGCTGTTCAGGTGGTTGAGTGGGCGGCCAGAGAATGGGGCGTGGACCGGGTCATCCTGATCCCGGACGAGTTCCTGGCGCGCAACGTCGCGGCCCAGACGACGGTCGGCATCATCGCCTGGAAAGGCCGCTGCGAGGTGCACGAGCGGTTCACGGTCGACGATATCGCCGAGATGCGTGCCGTCTATCCCGGCGCCGAAATCCTGGCCCACCCCGAATGCCCTGAGGACGTGCTGGCGGCGGCGGATTTCGCCGGATCGACGGCGGCGATGACCGACTATGTCGAGGCGCGCCGGCCCAAACAGGTGGTGATGATCACCGAATGTTCGATGGCCTCAAACGTCGCTGGCGACGTGCCGGGCGTGCAGTTCATCGGCCCGTGCAACCTGTGCCCCCACATGAAGCGGATCACGTTGCAGAACATCCGAGACTGCCTGCTGCACATGCAGTTCGAGGTCACGGTGCCGGCCGACATGATCGAACGCGGACGCCTGGCGGTGCAGCGAATGATCGACCTGCCGCCGCCCGCCATCCCCGCGCGCTACGATCTGGTCAAGGCGCGCCACCACGTCGATGTGGAGCTGATCTGATGTCGATCAATTATCAGGATCTGACACCGACCGAACTTCGCAATCTTATGGCCAACGCCCAACGGCTTGAGAATGTCCAAGTGTATGGAGAGGCGTTAGATTGGTTGTGCCGCATGTCTCCCGACGCGGACATCGGCACGGCCGATTTGTCGGATTGGCTCACGCAGCGCTTTTGGCAGGCCATCACCGCAGCTGAACAAGTCCGCACCCAAGCGAATGGTAAGACCACTCGGTTGCAACGAACGAGAAACAAGGCTGCCAAGCAAGGCATCGTAAAAACGATGAGCGATTTGGCTTTGAAGAGCGAGCCAAGTGATGGCTTTCACTATCTAGTTGATGCTGGTCTGCCTCACCTTGTGTTCGAATACGTGATCGCTGAGATGCCTAACCGCTTCGATAGTCATGTGGTGGAGGCCGCGACCAGGCGTCTGGAGGAGTACGAAATTGCTCGTCCATCGCAACTTAGCGTCAATGACTGAAGACGCTTCAAATCGTCCTGGGCCTTGGGACATCAAGCCAAATGACGCCGCCGTCCGCGAGGCGCCGGACGAGCGCGCCGCCGTGGAGGTGCCGGTCGAGAAGGACCAGAGCCTGGTGTGGGCCATGCTGTCCACAGCGCTGATGGGCGGCTTCTTGTGGTGGATCACGGGCAGCGCCATCGTGGCGGGCGCGGTGCTAATCGGCCTGTTCGTCCATGAGGCGGGTCACGCTCTGGCGATGAACAAGCTCGGCATGGGGCCGGCCCGCATCTACATCATCCCCTTCCTCGGCGGCCTGGCCAAGGCGCGGCGTGAGCCGAAGAGCGAGTGGGACGGCGTGCTAGTCTCGTTGGCCGGACCGGCGTTCGGCCTGCTGGCGATGATCCCCTTCGTCGGGGTCTGGATGGTTCTGGGGCAGGGCGAATGGCTGATGGGCGCCTTCTTCATCGCCATGCTCAATCTGGTTAACCTTGTGCCGGCGCCGCCTCTGGATGGATCCAAGGCTCTTGGCCCGGTGCTGACGCGTGTGCATCCGCGCCTGGAGCAGATCGTGCTGCTGGTCATCGGCGTGGCGGTGGTCTGGTGGGGGCTGACGACCGGGCGGTTCATTCTGGCCGCCTTTCTGGCCCTGTCGGTGTTCAGCCATCTGAAGCGTGGCGTCTGGCGCGCGGCCTGGGGAACCCTGAGCTGGCCCGAGGCGGGCAAGAGCCTGGCGCTCTATCTGCTGACCTTGGCGGTGTGCGCGGCGGCGGCAGTCGGCGCCCTGATGCCGATGAACGGGGGCGATCCGGCCGGCGCGGTGCAATTGGGCCTCGACTATTTGGGCTTTGGACGATGAACCGAATGCGGCATGACGGACCTCTGATCGTCGGAGCGGGCCTGGCGGGGCTGTCGGCCGCGCTGGAGGCGGCGAAGGCTGGGGCCAAGGTTCTGGTCGTGACGCCCGAGCCCTTGCTGAACGCCTGTTCGTCCGCCTGGGCGCAGGGCGGGATGGCGGCGGCGCTGACGGCGCAGGACTCGGCCGCATTGCACGCCAGCGATACCGAGGCGGCGGGCGCGGGCCTGGTCGAGCCGGTCGCGGCGCGCGCCCTGACCGACGCCGGGCGCGAGACGGTGGAGTGGCTTGCGGCGGTGGGCGCACCGTTCGACCGGGATGCGGACGGCGGCTTCGTCGTCAGCCTGGAGGCGGCCCATTCCGTTCCCCGCGTGGCCCGGGTCGGCGGCGACGGCGCCGGCCGGGCGATCCTGTCGGCCGTCGTCGCGGCGGTGCGGGCTGAGAGTTTGATCGAGGTCTGGGACGACGCGCGGCTTAAGGCCCTGTCGAAGGATGCCGACGGCCGAGTGGTCGGGGCGGTGGTCGTGCGCGGCGACCGCCTGGTCGAGATCACGGCGACGGCGGTGGTGCTGGCCACTGGCGGTGCGGGCGGTCTGTTCGCGGCGACCACAACCCCGGCGGCGCTGAAGGGCGAGGGGATGGCGCTGGCGGCGCGCGCCGGCGCGGAAATCCTCGATCCGGAGTTCGTGCAGTTTCACCCCACGGCTATCGACGTGGGACTGGACCCCGCGCCGCTGGCGACCGAGGCTTTGCGGGGCGAGGGCGCGCGACTGATCGATGGTCGGGGACGCTTTCTATTGGGCGAGGCGGACGACGCCGACCTGAAGCCCCGCGACGTGGTGGCCCGCGCGGTCCATGCAGCGCGCGCCGACGGGCGAGGGGCCTTTCTGGATGCCCGCACGGCGATCGGGGGCGAGTTTCCTCACGCGTTTCCCGCCGTCTTCGCCGCCTGCATGCGCGCCGGCCTGGACCCGCGCGTTAGCCCGATCCCGGTGATGGCGGCCTGCCACTATCACATGGGCGGGATCGCCGCCGATGCCGACGGCCGCACGACGGTCGCGGGCCTTTATGCGGTCGGAGAGTGCGCGGCGACCGGCGTGCACGGCGCCAACCGGCTTGCGTCCAACTCCCTGCTGGAAGCGGCGGCCTTCGGTCGACGCGCGGGCCGGTCGGCGGCCGTGGAAACTGGCGGCGGCCGTGCGTTGGCGACGGAGATTTCGCCGGACCTGCCGGATGCGGCGATGGCCGAACTGCGGACCGCCATGACGGCGTATGCGGGTGTGGTGCGCGATGCGGAAGGGCTGCAGGCCCTGATCGCCCTGATCGACCGTTTGGAGAGGCAGTGCGGGCCGGCGGCTGTTCTTCTGGCGGCGCGGCTGATCGCCCAGGCGGCTCTGGACCGGCGCGAGAGCCGGGGCGGGCACTACCGGTCGGACTATCCGCAGACGGATGGGGCGGCGGTGCATACGCGCGTGCGAATCCCATACCCGGCGGCGTTGGAGGCGGCGGAATGAGACGACTTCCAGAAGTCCTGATCGAGCCTGTCGTGCGGCTGGCGCTTGCCGAGGATCTGGGTCGGGCGGGCGATGTGACCGCCATGGCCTGCATCCCAGAGGATGCGCGGATGAGGGCGGCCTTTGCGGCGAGGAAGCCTGGCGTGCTGGCGGGCATCGACTGCGTGCGCCTGGCCGTGCTGGCCATGGACCCCAAGGCCTCGGTCGATTTGAGTTTCAGAGACGGCGACGCCTTTGACGCGGGCGCCGTGCTGGCGGTGGTCGAGGCTGACGCGCGCGCCTTCCTCTCGGCCGAGCGGACGGCGCTCAATCTGGTCGGGCGGCTCAGCGGCGTGGCGACTTTGACGCGCGCCTATGTCGAAGCCGTCGCCGGGACCAAGGCGCGCATCGCGGATACGCGCAAGACCACGCCCGGGCTGCGCGCGCTTGAGAAGCACGCGGTGGCCTGCGGCGGCGGGATCAACCATCGCTTCGGTCTGGATGACGCCATCCTGATCAAGGACAACCACGTCGTTGTCTGCGGCGGGGTCGCCGAGGCGGTACGGCGGGCCAAGGCCTTCGCCCCGCATCTGATGAAGGTCGAGGTCGAAGTCGATGGGCTGGATCAGCTGGACGCCGTATTGGCCCTGATCGACGAGGGCGCGGCTCCTGACGTCATCATGTTGGACAACTTCAGCCTCGACGACCTGCGCACCGCCGTGGCGTGCGTCGCTGGGCGGATCGTGCTGGAGGCCTCGGGCGGGGTCGATCTGACCACCGTGCGCGGTATCGCCGAGACAGGGGTGGACGTCATCTCGGTCGGCGCCCTGACCCATTCGGCGCCGGTTCTGGATATCGGCCTGGACGCGCTCTGACGGCTTGTAGGCGTCCGCCGATCACGCGGGGCTGGAGGCCGTTTCGGCGACGTCGGTCTTGGCCGAAGTCTCGTTCGCCCGCGCAGGGCGCGAAGCCGGTTGGGCCGCGGCGGCGCGCGTGGGGACAGCGGAAGACGTCGTCGACTGGGCCGCCGGCGCGGGCATGGCGCGACCTTCCTGCGCCAGCACCATCGAATAGGCGACCGCCTGTCCGGCCTGCCGCGCGGTCTCGACCGGGTTGAGGCCGGCCTGGATCAGGCGCGGCTGGTCCGCCGGCGCCGCGCGACGGGCCGCGTAGGTGAAGGTCCCGCCGGTGCTCGAACGGCCGCCGAAGCGATAGAACAGATGGCTGCCGACCTGGCTGACCTGCACCAGCGACGAACGCCAGCCCGGCGTCACGGCGGTGGTGTGGAAATGGGTCGCATTGCCGACGCGCGAGAAGACCGACCCCGACATGGCGTTCGACGCCACGGTCCTGGCGCGGTTCCAGGCGGCCTGGTTGACGCGGCCGCGCATCGCGCCGGAGCAGGTGAAGGAGAACTGGCAGCCGGTGCTGCGCGCCGCGCCCTGGAAGACGACGCCGCAGACCGTCTTGGGGAAGGCGGGGTGGCGCACGCGATTCAGGACGACCTGGGCCACGGCCTTCATGCCGTCGGCGCCCTCGCCACGGGCTTCATAATAGACGGCCTGGGTCAGGCAATCGAGATCGCGGCTGGCGTCCAGGGCGTTGGCGACGCGGAAGGCCGGCGCGGCGGTCGGTGCGGTCAGGCTTGCGCGGCGAAGGTTGGGGTCGCCGGGCGCGCGAAGTTGTTCGAGACGGGCGGCCAGCAGTTCGGACTGGCGGTCGCGCTGGGCCGAGCCCGCGCTGGTGTAGGGATCATGACGACGCGCAATGGTCAGGGCGCTGGCGTCGAGGCCGCCGGCGGCGGCGGCGAGGGCTTCTTCCGTGAACCCAGCGGCGGTGGCGCCCTGAATCCGTTCGGCCTGGGCGCGCAGCGTCGTCGCGCGCGCCGTCGTGCCGCCCAGATAGGCGCATCCGATCGCCAGTCCCATCAGACCGCCAAAGGCTGCGACAGCCGTCATGGGCTTGATCTTGGCCACACGATCGGCGCGCAAAATGGCGCGCGTCTGCGAGGAATGCGACAACGAGATAGTCCTGTTCAGCAGGGCGAGAAACGCGGCCCCCGGGGGTAGTCTTGCCGGCGAGGCGACCTCTCGCGGTCGCGGTCCAGCCTGCAAATTCCGGCGCTCGGCTCACTGGCCCGGGCGTCGAGGACGGGCCTTTAGCCAGCCTTTTATGGCGTCAATGTGTTCGATTCGCAATCCGATGGTTAAGCCCTCAGATTCGACAGGTATTTTTTAGTCGCGAAGGCCTGTGTGGCTGCAACATGGCGATGACGGCGCAATCAATCGTCTGAATACTGTATCCGACTACAGTTGGACTTGTCGTGTGTGGTTGTGCTGCGGCGCAGCAGACTAACTGCATGGCTCAAAACTGTTTAGAATTATGACGACCGTCCAGCACGGAACTAAAACCGAAGACAGGAACCGCAGCCTCGATTTTGCGTTGAAGCGTGGCCTTTCGGAGAGAAGCCCATGTCGAAGATCATTGTTCTGACCGCCGCCGTGGCCACGGCGCTCACGCTGTCCGCCTGTGGCGCGACCATCGAACAGAAGGCCGCCAGCGGCGCGATCGCCGGCGCGGTCGTCGGCGGGCCGGTCGGAGCCGCAGTCGGCGGCGCTGCCGGCGCTGCTGTCGGTCAGGCGCAGAAGCCGAATTAAGATAGCTATGGTGGTGCGTGTTCATATGGCCGCGCTTGCGATACGGGCCACGTCGCCTATCTGATCGGAGTGTTGCGGCCACGCCGCCGCAACGCTCCAAATGACGCATCGGGCCGATTTGCGGGCTGCGAAACTTGATTTTCGCGCGCTTATCGGCTTTGTGCGCCCCGCTTCGGGCCGTGCGTGACGCAGCCTGACCCCCGACGACCGCCCTGGTCGCTCACAAGGAACCCTGACGCTTTCGCATGAAAGATCTGAAGACCGGATTCTCCGACCGCATTACCGCCCAGCAAGAGGCCAAGAAGGCCCTGCTCGCCAAATTCAAGCCCAAGGCCGCCGCGCCCGATCCCGAGTTCGACCGCCTGGCTGAAAAGCGCGCCGCCGAAAAGGAAGCCCTGCGTCAGCAGCACGAGTTGGCCAAGGCCGAGCTGCGTCGCGAGAAGGCCGAGAAGGAAGCCGCGCGTCTGGCCGCCGAACTCGCCGCTCAGGAAGAGATCGACGCCGAGAAGCGCGCCGACCGCAAGGCGCGCAAGCAACTGACCAAGGAAGAGCAGAAGGCCAAGCGCGACGCGCGTTACGCCGCCCGCAAGGCCCGCCGCTAAATCCAACTGCGGCTCCAAGAAGATCGACGCGTCGTATCGCTGCGGCGCGTTTTTCTTTGGCCGTCAGTTCCCTTGTTAGTTAGTTCGTCGTCGCGGCGCTGAGGCGTTCCAGCAGGGCGCGCAACTGGTCCGACGAATAGGGTTTACGCAGCAGCGGCCAGACCGTGTCGGCCAGCACCGCATCCACGTCCTCGCCGACGTAGCCCGAGGTCAGGGCGATCCGCAGATCCGGCCAGCGCGCCGCCGCCTCGCGCGCCAAATCGATGCCGCTCATGCCGCCGGGCATCACCACGTCGGTCAGCATCAGATCGAAGTCGTCGGCCTGAAGGAACTTCAGCGCATCGTCGCCCGTCTCGGCCCAGTCGACCTCCAGCCCGAAACCTTCCAGGATTTCGAGCGCGATGGCGGCGACGCCGGCGTCGTCCTCCACCAGCAACATCCGCCCGCCCTCGACCAAGGGGGCGCCATCGGCGGCGACCAGGTTCGACGTCATCGCGGCGTCTTCCGCCGACAGGGGCGGCAGGAAGATGCAGATCTCGGCCCCGCGTCCCGGCTCGGAGATGATCTGGACGCCGCCGCCCGATTGGCGCGCGAACCCATAGACCTGGCTCAGCCCCAGGCCCGTCCCCTTGCCGACGCCTTTGGTGGTGAAGAAGGGTTCGAACACCCGGTCGCGGATGTCCGGCGACATGCCTTCACCATTATCGGCGACGCTGACGCAGACATAGTCGCCGGCCGCCAGCTCGGCGATTTGTCCCGCCTCGACGGTGCAGGCCCGCGTCTGCACGGTGATGCGGGCCTGGCGGCCCTTGGCGCCGGTGACGTCGCCCAAGGCGTCGCGGGCGTTGACGATCAGGTTCAGCAGCGCGGCCTCGAACTGGGCCGGATCGACATTGGCCCGCGCGCCGCCGCGCTTCAGCTTGACCTTGAAGTCCACCGCCTCGCCGACGGCCCGGCGCAGCAGCGGTTCGCTCTCACGGATCAGGGCGTTCAGGTCGATCGGTTCGGGGCGCAGCGCCTGACGACGCGAGAAGGCCAGTAACTGATGCGTCAGGCTCTCGCCCCGTCGCGCCGCGGCCAGCGCCGCCTCGCCCAACTTCCTGCGCTTGGCCGCATCGTCGCTGCGCAGGATGATGTCCAGGGCGCCGATCACGACGGTCAGCAGATTGTTGAAGTCGTGCGCCACGCCCCCGGTCAGCCGACCCACCGCCTCCATCCTTTGGGCGTGGACCAGTTGGGCCTCGGCCTGAGCCTTTTCGATCAGGGCCGCATCGACCCGTTCTTCAAGAAGCTCGTTGATCCGTTTCAGATCGTCCTCGGCCTTCTTGGCGTCGGTGACGTCCAGACAGGCGCCGACATAGCCCTGGAACACGCCGGAGGCGTCGAAGCGCGGCACGCCTTCGGTTCGCAGCCAGCGCGGGCCGAGTGTCGGATGATTGATCCTGGTCAGGGCCTCGAACCGGTCCCGCGCCTCGAAGGCGCGCATGAAGGCCGCGGCGAAGACGCCTTCATCGTCCGGGTGGATCAGTCGCCTCCAACTGTCGGGCAGATGCGAGTCGGCCTCGACGCCGAAGAAGGTGCGGTAGCGCCTGTTGGCGAACATCATCTGGGCGGCGTCGTCGCTCATCCAGATCAACGCCGGCGCGCTGTCGGCGACGGTGCGGAAGCGGTTCTCGGATTCTTCCAGCTTGGCTTGCGCGACGCGCATGTCCGTGACGTCGAAGGCCACGCCGACGAAGCCGACAATGTCCTGTCCCGCGAGCCGCGGACGAGAGAACGACTTGAGCCAGCGCCACTCGCCGTCATGGCGGCGGTAACGCGCCTCCATCGAGAAGGGCTCGCAGGTCGCTTCTCCAGCGACCGATTCCGTCAGAATGCGGTTCTGATCCTCGGGATGGAGCGCGGCGCGCCAATCCAGGTTGAGGACGGTCTCATAGTCAGACCCGTAAAAGTCCACATACGCCCGATTGACGAAGGCGCGCGTGCGATCCTGGTTGGTGACCCAGATTAGCACCGGTGCGGTGTCGGCGATGGCGCGGAACCGCTGCTCGCTTTCACGGGTCTCGTTTTCGGCGCGCGCGCGTTCGACCTCGGCCCAGGTCCGCGCGGCCACCTCTTCAACCAGACTGACCTCAGCCTCGGTCCAGGCGCGCGGGGCGGCGGAGTGGAGATAGAGGAAGGCGCGCAGACGTCCGGCCCGGATCAGCGGCGCGCGGATCAGGGCGCGGGTCTGGATGTCCTCGAACGCCTTGGCGGACGCCGTCGTGCGTGCGTCCTCCCTCACGTCGTCGATCTGGATCGTGCGGCCTTGGTTCAGATCCGCGATCAGCCCTTCGCCAAAGGCGTTGAGATCGAACTGGCCCTGAGCGCTGCTTACCCCTGCTGTCCAGTCGCGGCTCATGGAAACGACGCCGGCCGTCTGGTCGACCTCGCCGTAACCCACCCGGTCGACCTTTAACAGCGCGCCCAGCCCGCTCTCGACCTCGGCCATGATATCGTCAGGATCGGTCAGGTCGCGCAGGCGATCACTGAGATCCAGCAGGAAGGCTTGTCTGCGTTCGGCCTGCGCCGCGCTTTGCAGAGCCTCGTGCGTCTCGGTCACATCGAAAGAGATGCCGGCATAGCCCATGAAAGCGCCTTGGCCGTCGAAGCGGGGCCGCGCGATGGCCCGCATCCAGCGCCAAACACCGTCGCGATCCCGAACCCTCGCTTCCATCTCAAAAGGCTGGCGTCCGGCCGCGCCCGCGTTTTCAGCAGCCTTCACCTGCTCCAGATCTTTTGGGTGGACGGCCGACCGCCAGCCGCCCTGTTTGAGCGCCTCCAAGCTCATGCCATGCAGGTCGAACAGCGCTTCATTGACGAACTCGAACTCGCCCTGGGCGTCCATCAGCCAGATCGGCGAAGGGGCCGTGTCCGCCAGCTGTCGAAAGCGGGTTTCGCTTTCACTCAGTCGCGAGATGGCGCCTCGCAACGAGGCGCCGATGGCGGCGATGAACAGGCCGACCAGCAGGAAGTTCCAGGTCGCTGTGCCGCCGACGGCCTCTAGAATACCGTCATGGCCAGTCGCAGTGACGCCGACGATCGCCCAGCCGCCGCCTGTGCAGATGACAAGCGCCGTCAGGGCCCCGGTCCAGCCGCCCGCCAGCGCCGCAAGCGTGACGGCCGGGAGCAGAATGGTGAAGCCTGTCAGGCCCCCATAGAGGGGTGACGCGAGCGCCCTCAACGCCAGACCCAGCAGCGCAAATCCCGCGCCGACGAGCAGACGGTGAGTGAACGAGGCCGTCGGCAGGCGCGCCAGGCCGACCAGCCAGCGATCCATGCCCGCGATCCGCCGTTTCGATCCGCCTGCGCTCATACTGTCGGTTCGCCCCATCAGCGACGCGTTTGCGATGCTGGAACATAGTCTTACACCTTGCGTTTGGGGCGACCACCCCCTGACGCGCAGCAGGGCGTGATAACGGCGGTCGTCGTGACGCCGGAAAATGGCCTATAAGTCAGACTAGACGCGCGATCTCAGCGAACGGCCGGTGCGCCGATCGCGGCTGTTGGACCCTGAATGACCCGCTTGCCCTGGAAGACGATGTGGAAGGCGCTTCGGCGTTCGGCGGCGGCCTTGCCCGCAGCCGGCGCGGTGCTGGGCGTCGCCATGGCGGCGGGGTCCAGCGTCCGCCCCGATATGGATCGCACGGCCGAGGCGGTCTCGCGCATCACCGGGGGCGACCTGGGCGCGGGCGGTCTGGCGGCGATCAAGGGGCGTCTGACGCCCTCGCAGTTGGCCTTGGCGATGCGGCACGATCCGAACCTGCTGCAACCGGTCCTCTATGGGCTGACGCCGGGCTGGGAAAGCCTGACCTTGGCCGGCAAGCCGGGACTGGAACCGGGCAAGAGCGGGCTGGAGGCCCAACGTCTGAATGCGGCCATGGCCCCGGCGTCCGGCGCGCTGCGTCCCGCCTTGCCGTTCGTGTTCAAGGGCAGCGCTCAGGATCGTCGCCGCGCCCTGCGCTGCCTGACACAGGCAGTCTATTACGAGGCGGCGCTGGAACCCGAAAACGGCCAGGCCGGTGTCGCTCAGGTCGTGCTGAACCGGGTTCGCGATCCCAACTACGCCAACACCGTCTGCGGCGTGGTGTTCGAGGGCGCCGAGCGCGTCACAGGCTGTCAGTTCAGCTTCACCTGCGACGGTTCGCTGGGCCAGGCGCCGGTGGGTTGGGCGTGGGACCGGGCGCGTAAGGTCGCTGAGCGCGCGCTGGACGGCGCCGTGGCTCAGGAGGTCGGCACCGCAACCCACTATCACGCCGACTATGTGCATCCCTGGTGGGCGCCGACGGTGGCCAAGGTGACGCAGATCGGCGCGCACATCTTCTATCGCTGGAAGGGCGTCTATGGCGAAACGGCCGCCTTCCGCAAAACCTATAGCGGGCGCGAGCCGGCGATCGACGAGGCGCGCTTCTCGCGGCCGCGTATGACGATCGCCGCCGGCGCCGCAACCGGCGGCGCCGATCCCGATGCGGTCGTCACGGACGCGCCCCTGCGCACCGTCGAGGTCGACGGGCGCCAACGCGTCGTCGGCGTGATCAGTCTGGGCGGGCGGCGACTGCCGACGCGTGACGAGGTGGCGGCGATCAACGCCCGGCTTTCCGCCGTCGACCCATCATCGACGACGCCCAAGCCTGCGGCTCCGAAAGTCGAAGGCGTCCCCTCGATGGACGTCGAAGAAGTCGGCCGACCGGCGACCTGACACCTTCATTGCAACGCTATAGGGCGTCAGGGCATTGATGCATGTTCCCGCACCCTGACGCCGACGAGGATAGCTGATTGACCCACCCTGATGTCGAAAGTCCTAGGTGGGACGAGGCAAGCCGACTGGACGCCCTCAAACGCTATGGTGTTCTGGATACACCCCCGGAAACGTCCTTCGACGACATCGCCAAGCTCGCGGCGCGGATCTGTGACGCGCCCATGGCCGCCGTCAGCTTGGTCGATACGCAGCGTCAGTGGTTCAAGGCCGAGGTCGGCCTTGGCGTCAGTGAAACGCCACGGTCCCAATCCTTCTGCGCCTACGCCATGCTTGGCGAGGAGGCCATGGTGGTGACGGATGCAGAGCTGGATTCCCGTTTCGCAGGCAACGCCCTGGTCACCGGCCCGCCGCACATCCGCTTCTACGCCGGCCACCCGCTGAAGACGCCAGACGGCGTATCGCTCGGCGCGCTGTGCGTCCTGGACGACAAGCCGAGACCGGAAGGCCTCACCGAACTCCAGACCCTGGCGCTGAAGACCCTTGCCGACCAGGTGATGAACCAGTTGGAGTTGCGTCGCGCCCTGCTGGACCGGGACACCAGCCAGCGCACGGCGCGTCTGGCGATGGAGGCGTCGGCCTATGTCGGGGCCTGGGATTGGGACATCGTCGAGGACAAGGTCGTCGCCGACGAGCGTTTCGCGCGCATGTACGGGGTCGATCCCGTCGCCGCTCAGGCCGGCGCGCCGATCGAGATGTTCACCGCCAATGTCCATCCTGACGATGTTGAGCGTGTGCGAGACGAGATCGATCGCGCCATGTCCGGCGATGGCGTATTCCTCTGCGAATATCGTCTGATCGCCAACGGCGTCGAGCGTTGGGTGCTGGTGCGCGGCCAGACCTATTTCGACGCCAAGGGGGACGCTGCTCGCCTTCCCGGCATCGCTGTGGACATCACGGACCGCCGACGGATCGAGACGGATCTGGCCGAGACGGCGCGGGCCCTGAGCGAGAGCGAGGCGCGGTTCCGCGTTCTCGCCGACGCTATGCCGCAGATGGTCTGGTCGACGCTGCCTGACGGCTTCCACGACTACTACAACGCCCGTTGGTACGAGTTTACCGGCGTGCCGCTCGGCTCCACGGACGGCGAGGGCTGGAACGACATGTTCCACGCGGATGATCGCGACCGCGCCTGGAGCGTCTGGCGTCGCTCACTGGAAACCGGCGAGCCCTATGAGATCGAGTACCGCCTGAGACACCACAGCGGGGTCTATCGTTGGACGCTGGGCCGCGCGGTCGCGGTGCGCGACGAAGCCGGCGAGATCACCCGTTGGTTCGGCACGCTGACCGATATTGACGAGCTGAAGCGGCTTGAGCAGGGGCGCGAGCTGGTCAGCCAGGAGCTGAGCCACCGGATAAAGAACATCTTTGCGGTGGTCACGGCACTGGTCGCCCTATCGGCGCGCCAGTATCCCGAAGCCAAGGCCTTCTCCGCCTCGCTGCGCACCCGGATCGCCGCCCTGGCGCGCGCGCACGAGTTCGTGCGTCCCCATACGGAGACGTCGAAGACCACGATCGGTGCGACCACGCTGCATTCCTTCCTGTCGGACCTGTTCAAGGCCTATGCGGACGAGACCGGCGCGCCGCGCGTCGTGATCGAGGGGGATGATGCGGTCTTCGACGATCAGGCGGCGACGTCGGTGGCCCTCCTCTTCCACGAACTGGCCACGAATGCGGCCAAGTACGGGGCCCTGTCCGAGAAGGGCGGGCTAGTCTCGCTGAGGACCGCCCGGAATGAGGATCGATTTGTGCTGACCTGGACCGAGACCGGAGGGCCGCCGATCCAAAATCCACCGGCGCGGACCGGCTTCGGTTCATCCCTCGCCACGCTGTCCGTGCAGGGACAATTGGGTGGACGGCTGGACCGCGAATGGCGTCCGGAAGGTTTGAAAATCATCGTCGATCTTCCGGCGACGGCGCTTTCACGCCGACGAGCCGCCCATGATCTCAGAAATTAGCGAAATGTTGAAACCAATCGGTTCAACTCGCGTTCTGTACGCTCCCGAGCACAAACCTAACCTCATGACCGCGCGTATCCTCATCATCGAAGACGAAGCCCTCGTTGCGATGGAGCTTCGATTCGTGCTGGAAGATCTGGGGCATGAAGTCCTGGGCGTCGCCGCGACCGCAAAGGCCGCGCGCGATCTGGTGCGCGAAAACGAAGTGGATTTGGCCCTGGTCGATATCCACCTGTCCGATGGTCCCACGGGGATCAACTTGGGTCGTGAACTGGGTCAGGACATGGGCGTCTCCGTCCTGTTCATGACGGCCAATCCCGGCATGGTGAAGGAAGGCGTCGCCGGAACGATCGGTGTCCTGTCCAAGCCGACGGATGAACATGCCGTGCAGACCGCCGTGGATTACGCCCTGCGCCGTCGCCAGGGCCAGCCGGTCGACTACGCACCGCCGGGCCTTCAACTCTTCGGGTAACCGCTTTCCCAACGGTTGCAGCCGTATGGATGCGGCATATGTCGAGGGTTCCCAAAAGGAGACCTCCCCATGACGACCCTCACCAAACGCAAGCTCGGCTCCAGCGGCGTGGACATCGCCCCTCTGGTGTTCGGCGGCAATGTCTTCGGCTGGACGGCGGACGAGGCGACGTCATTCGCCCTGCTGGACGCCTTCGTCGAGGCCGGCTTTGACGCCATCGACACCGCCGACGCCTATTCGCGCTGGGTTCCGGGCCACTCCGGCGGGGAGAGCGAGACGATCATCGGAAAGTGGCTGAAGGCGCGCGGCCGGCGCGACCACGTCAAGATTCTGACCAAGGTCGGATCGGACATGGGGCAGGGCCACAACGACCTGTCGCCGGCCTGGATCGAGACGGCGGTCGAGGCGTCGCTGCGCCGGCTCCAGACCGACTATATCGACCTGTACCAGACCCACTGGCCCGACCCGAAGACGCCGCAGGAGGAGACGCTGCGCGCGCTGGACAAGCTGGTGCAAGCCGGCAAGGTGCGCGCCATCGGCACGTCCAATCATTCGGCCGAACAGGTGTCCGAAGCTCTGGACATCTCGCAGCGCGAGGGTCTGGCCGCCTATGCGACGATCCAGCCGCACTACAACCTGTACAGCCGCGACACCTTCGAGGGCGGGTTGCAGGACCTGGCCGTCGAGAGGGGCTTATGCGTCATCACCTATTTCAGCCTGGAGAGCGGCTTCCTGACCGGCAAATACAAGACCGTCGATCAGATCGCCGGGACCAAGCGCGAGGGCATGCTGAAGGACAAGTTCGACGAGCGCGGCGTGCGCATCCTGGCGGTGCTGGACGCCGTGGCGCAGAAGAATGAGGCCACCTCCGCCCAGGTCGCCCTGGCCTGGCTGCTGGCCCAACCCGGCGTGACGGCCCCCATCGTCAGCGCGACCTCGACCGAGCAACTGGCCGACACGCTGAAGGCGGCGACCCTGATGCTGTCGGACGAGGACGTGGCGGAACTGATGGAGGCGAGCGCCTACTGAAGGGGGGTGAACAAGGCGCCGAACTCAACAGGGAGTTCGGCGCTTGCGATTTTCACAGCACCGTTGGAATCGACGCCGTCGATCTGAACTCTGAGACCGTGTTGATTCAACAGGGCAGGCCCGCCCAGCACCTGTGGTCGGATTGGCGTGAAACTGCCGGGCAACTGGCGTTTTCGTCGTCCTTCGCCGGTCCACATCGTCACCTCGTAGGCGCCCGAACGGCGGTTCCAAACCACCTGCGCCTGGCCAGCCATAGCGCGGGGATCGCTCAACTCACTTGGAGCCGGCGTGGAATAACTCACCGGGCCTTCCGCAAGCGGTTGTCGTCCTTGGTAGGCTAGGGGCGTCGGTTCGCGGCATGCCGCTTCGCGCAGGATCGTGCAGCCGCCACGCATCGCAGACCAGAATTGTTCGAACCGCCCATCGTCGTCGGCATCACGAAGACAGCGAATCGAATAGTTCTGATCGGAACAAAACACCGTCTGGCCGGACCGTGTGGTCACGGCCATCCAGAGCGGATCGGTCGGCTTGATGGCTTCCTCGCCGAACCCCGCAGGTCGAAGCTCACGCGTCACGCTTCGCGCGCTGGCCCTGGAAAGTCTGAAATCAAACAAGTAGCCGGGTTGGACTGATCCATCATTTCGGGTCGGCCTGATGACGACTGGAAACACTATGGCGTCAGAGAAACGAGAGGGTTCAGGCTCAGTGATCTGAGCCTTTACGGTCGTGATGGGCAGGATAATCAACGCCGCTGCCACAGCGATCCAAAGTCTGATCTGTCCTTTCACAATCCGCCTCCTCTTGCAGCACTACCAGACCCCGATCTTCTCCGCCTCGGCGTGGCTGATGGGGTTGTGGGCCTTGGCGTGGTCCTCCTCGGCGAGGAAGCGGCTGACTTCCAGGGCGGCCATGCAGCCCATGCCGGCGGCGGTGACGGCCTGGCGATAGACGTCGTCGGTCACGTCGCCGGCGGCCCAGACGCCTTCGATTTCGGTCGAGGCGGTGCCGGGCTTGACCCGCAGATAGCCGCCGGCGTTGGTTTCCAGCTGGCCCTTGAACAGTTCCGACGACGGGGCGTGGCCGATGGCGATGAAGACGCCGTCGGCGGGGATTTCCCGGGTCGAGCCGTCCTGGACGTTCTTGAGCCGGACGCCGGTGACGTTCTTGGCCATGCCGTCCACGACGCCGACGATCTCCTCGATCGCCGAGTTCCAGATCACCTCGACATTGGGGTGGGCGAACAGCCGGTCCTGGAGGATCTTCTCGGCGCGGAACTCGTCGCGACGGTGAACGACCGTGACCTTGGAGGCGAAGTTGGTCAGGAACAGCGCTTCTTCGACGGCGGTGTTGCCGCCGCCCACGACCACGACCTCCTTGCCGCGATAGAAGAAGCCGTCGCAGGTCGCGCAGGCCGAGACGCCGAAGCCCTGATACGCGGCCTCGCTCTCAAGCCCGAGCCATTTGGCCTGGGCGCCGGTGGAGATGATGACCGTCTCGGCCAGCAGTTCCTGGCCGCTGTCCAGCGTCAGGCGGAACGGGCGTTGCGACAGGTCGGCGGAGACCACGATGTCGTGGATGACCTCGGTCCCGACATGCAGGGCCTGGGCCTGCATCTGCTCCATCAGCCAGGGGCCCTGGATGGTGTCGGCGAAGCCGGGATAGTTCTCGACGTCGGTGGTGATGGTCAGCTGGCCGCCGGGCTGGATGCCGGCGATGACGACGGGGTTCAGCGAGGCGCGGGCGGCGTAGATGGCGGCGGTCCAGCCGGCGGGGCCGGAGCCGATGATGGCGACGCGAACGGTACGAGCTTGGGTCATGGCTCCTATTTAGGCGGTGATTCCCGTTTGCGCGATGCTAGTCTCGTCTGACACGCAGGGGAGATGGGATGACGAACAAGAACGCGGCCTTCCTGCCGATCGGGATCGGCATGGGCCTGTCGATCGGCGTGGCGCTGGGCGTCGCCCTGGACAACGTCGGCCTGGGCCTCGCCCTGGGCACGGCCATCGGATCGGGCTTTGGCGTGGCCCTGATGAGCGCGGCGAACGCCAAGGCGAAGAAGGGCGACGGGTCGGACGGCGGCGCGGTCATGCCGTCGTCGGATACGTCGCAGCACAGCGGCCCAGACTGCAGCGGGGACAGCGGTTGTGACGGCGGGGGCGGTGGCGGCGACTAGAAAAGGCCACTCCAGATTTTTTGAGTGCACTTTAGTGCAGATTTTTGCGACCCGTTCTTAGGAAACCTCCCGATGACGGTCGCCACCATGGGGCATAGCTGCGTCAGGAACGGACGTGGGTTTCGCTATCGCGTCCGCATCGCTTCCAGAACGGCGCGCGCGGCGCGGTCGGTTTCGGCCAGCGGGTCGTAGGTCCAGCCGTCCAGCGCGCCGTCGAACGGACGGGTTGCGCCGCGCGATTGCAGGTCGTCGTGCAGGCGAGCGAACTTGTCGCCGGCTTTCAGCGGGATCATCGGCAGGACGTGGACCGGCTTGCCGGTGGAAGCGGCTTCGGCGGCCATGTTGGCGCTGTCCTCGGTGACCAGGATGTGGTCGGCGAAATGCAGGAAGCCGAACAGGGGGTTGTCGCCTGTCCCGTCCCAGATCCAGTCCGGCAGGTCCGACAGGCGAGCGGTCATGACGGCCTTCGCCGCATCGGGCGTGCGGCGTGAGAAGGTCAGCATCAGCGCGCCGCCATATGCTCGCACGGCGTGCGCGATCTGGTCGGCCAGGTCCGCCGCATGGGCCTCGGTCAGGTCGAAAGCCTTGGACTTGCCGCCGATCAGCACGGCGATGCGCGGATGGGGCAGGGGGGCGATCCGGTCGGCGAAGGCGGGCGCAGCCTCGGCGATCCGCTGGGGCGTGATGCGGTGGGGCGAGCCGGTTACTTCGAAGACATTGTCGCCCGACAGACCGTCATGGGCGGGGGCGACGATCAGGTCGTAGCGGTCGTTCGCCCAGCGGGGATCCTGGGTCTGAACGACGAAGGTCTTTCCGCCGCTCCAGGCCTTGATGCGGGTCGACAGCGGCAGGGTCGCGCGACCCGTGGCGATCCATAGATCGGGCCAGGGGGCGGTCAGGGGTGCGGACGCCAGCATGGCCGGGGTCTTCAACGCCGACGGCAGGCGGTCGAAGATCGGCCGCCAGCGGATATGTTTTATCGTGATCTCGGCCGGGGTCAGGCGCTGAACGGCCTCGGCGAGACCCAACGCCTGATTCTGTATGCCCGCGCGGCCGTCGGAGACGACCCAGATGGAGAGGGGGCGCGTCATCTGCTCTCCCTCCCCCTGCGGGGGAGGGAGGCCGAGCGGAGCGAGGTCGGGTGGGGGGGGCAGAGCGAAACCCCAAGGACCTTAATGGTTTCAGAAAGTGCGTCCCTGCCGGGCCGCCCCCACCCCGTCGCTGCGCGACGACCCTCCCCGGAGCGGAGAGGGAGAAGGTCGTGCGAGTTTTGGCTTACTTCCACTCGACCTTGAGGATCTCGTAGGCCTTCACGCCGCCAGGGGTGTTGACCTCCACGACGTCGCCGACTTCCTTGGAAATCATGGCGCGCGCGATCGGCGAGGCGATCGAGATCTTGCCCTTCTTCACATCGGCTTCGTGTTCGCCGACGATCTGGTAGGTAGCCTCTTCCTCGGTGTCCTCGTCCACCACGGTGACCGTGGCGCCGAACTTGACCTGGCTGCCCGACAGTTTGGACACGTCGATGACCTGGGCGCGGCTGATCTTGTCCTCGATCTCGGCGATCTGGCCTTCGATCCAGCCCTGACGCTCCTTGGCGGCATGGTATTCAGCGTTTTCGGACAGGTCGCCGTGCTCACGCGCCTCGGAAATGGCGGCGATCACGCTCGGCCTTTCGACCGACTTCAATTGCTTCAGTTGATCGTCGAGGGCACGGTAGCCCTCGCCCGTCATCGGCACTTTTTCCATTTGTGTCGTGATTTTTCTGGTTCGCCCGGAGACTGGAAAGACGCGAGATAAGCACACAAAAGGCCGCGGGGCGGGCGCGGCCGGGCATCAAGACTAGGGTTTCTCGCTCAGGAATTCAAGAGCGCAGCGCCCGCGCCGGTTGACCGCTCAGGCGCGGGCCGGCGGTTCGGGCTTGTGATCACGACGCAGGACGCCCTTTATGAGGCTGTAGGCCAGCCAACCGACGGCGGCGAGCCCGGCGAGCATGAAGACGCCGGAAATCAGGGCGGCTCCTGCCGCCATGAAGGCGAGGACGAAGGCGACGGCCGCAGCCAGTCCGGCGACGATCTGAATGGTTTGAAGGCGCATGAGACCTTAACGCCCTCGACCACGGCGGGTTGCGCCGCCGCGATCACGATCCGATCACGCGTAGCTGTAGGGACCGCCGCGTTCGAGCGCGCGTTGATAGGCAGGCCGCGCATGGATGCGGTTCAAGAAGGCCTTCAGGCGAGGCTTGGTCTCGGCATTGAAGGCGCGGTCGGCGCCCGCTTCGACCGGAAAGCTCATCATGATGTCGGCGGCGGTGAATTGGTCGCCCGCGAACCATTCCGAGCGGCCCAGTTCGTCCTCCCAGAAGCCGACATGATTGCGCAGCTGAGGATCGACGAAGGTGTCTAGCGTCTTGTTGGCGATGCCGTTGACGATGGGCTTCAGCAGAGCGGGCGCGCGGCGCGGCAACATGCTGAAGACCAGCTTCAGCAACAAGGGCGGCATGGCTGACCCTTCGGCATAGTGCAGCCAATAGGTGAAGCGACGGCCGTCCTCGGTTCCCGCCGCCGGACGCAGGCGACCTTGGCCGTAGGTGTCGAGCAAGTATTCGACGATGGCCCCGGTCTCTGCGACCTTGACCGCGCCGTCCTCGATGACCGGCGACTTGCCCAGCGGGTGGATCGCCAGCAGTTCGGGGGGCGCCAGCCGGTTTCCGGGGTTTCGTTCGTAGCGCACGACTTCGTAGTCCAGGCCCAGCTCTTCGAGCAGCCAAAGGACGCGTTGCGAGCGGCTGTCGTTCAGATGGTGGACTTTGATCATGGGTCGGCTCCGGGCGGCGAGGCGTGACTATTCGCAACGCCGCCCGAGAAGTCGAGCGGCGATTGCGGCGTCAGCGCGGGCGACGTCCGCTCCAGCGTCCGCGCGGTTGCGGCGCGACCTTGGGCTTGGCGCCTTCGCGGCGGTTGCGCCAGACCTCATAGGCCAGGGTCGCCAGGGCCAGTTTGCCGGCGTGACGACCGGCGACGCGACGGCCGCCCTTGGAGAGCAGCAGGCTGCCGAGGAGGGGAACGAGTTTGTGCAGGCGGGACATGATTGAGTTCCTTTCGTCGTCCCAACGCGCCGTGGGCGATCAGGGTTCGCCCTGCGACGACATGAACTGTCAGCGACCGGCAGAAGGTTTGGCGCGCGCAACGCGCCGAGCGGTGCTAGCGCTAGGGCATGAGCCAATCCCGCATCGCCGCCTTCTTCACCTCCCTGAGCTTTTTCGTCATCGCGGCCCTGGTCGCCGGCGTCGTCGTCGGCGCCCTGGCGCAAGGGGCGCAGGCCGCCTGGCTGACCGGCGCTCTGGGCGTGGTCGAGAGCTTGGGCCAGGTCTGGCTCAACGCCCTGCGCATGACCGTCATTCCCCTGGTGTTCAGCCTGCTGATGACCGGCATCGTGTCGATCGCCGATGCGGCGGCGACGGGCCGGATCGCGGTGCGGTCGCTGGTGGTGTTCGGCGTGCTGCTGGTCGGGGCAACGCTCTATGCGATCCTGGCTGGCTTGGGCCTGCTGGCGGTCTGGCCGATCGATGCCGAGGCGGGACGTGGCCTGCTGGCGGGCGTCAGCGCCGAATCGCTGGCGACCGTGGGCGAGGCGGCGCGCACCGACGGGCTGCGCGCCTTCCTGGCCAGTCTGGCGCCGGCCAATGTCATCAAGGCGGCGTCCGACGACGGGGTGCTGGCGGTGGTGGTCTTCGCCGTCGCCTTCGGCTTCGCCGCGACGCGGATCAAGGCCGAGCTGCGGCGCCCGCTGGCGGGCTTCTTCGAGGCGGTGGCCGAGACCATGGTGGTCATCGTCCACTGGGTGCTGCTGGCGGCGCCATTCGGGGTGTTCGCCCTGGCGCTGGGCGTGGGTTTGCGCGCGGGCCTCGGGGTGGCGGGGACGCTGGCTCACTACGTCGCCATCGTCTGCCTCAGCCAGATCGGGCTGATCCTGATCATCTATGTCGTGGCGATTGTGTGGGGGCGGATTTCGCTGGCCCGTTTCGCGCGCGCCGTGGCCCCGGCCCAGGTCGTCGCCGTCTCGACCCAGTCGTCGCTGGCCAGCCTGCCGGTCATGATCGAGCGCGCGCGCGACTGGCTGGGCGTGCCGCAGACGTCGGCGGGTCTGGTGCTGCCGCTGGCGGTGGCGGTGTTCCGCATCACCAGCCCGGTCGCCAACCTGGCGGTCTGCCTCTATGTGGCGCAGTTGCACGGGGTGGATCTGGGGCTCGGCGTGCTGATCGCCGGCGGACTGACGGCCATCGCCGTGTCCATCGCCTCGGTCGGTTTGCCGGGTCAGGTCAGCTTCTTCGCCGCCATCGGCCCCATCTGTCTGGCCATGGGCCTGCCGCTGGGCGTGCTGCCGCTGTTGCTGGCGGTCGAGGTCATCCCCGACATCTTCCGCACCGTCGGCAATGTCACCGCCGACCTTGCCGCGACCCGGATCGTGGCCGGCGAAGATGGGGCAGGCGAGGACGGTCGCGTTACAGAATGACCCAGGCGGCGCCGCCCGCCATCAGGATGAGGTGAAGCAGGACGATCAGGCCGAACTGGGTCCTGAATGGTTCCTTGCCCGTCTTGTGGCGCAGGATGTGCTGACCCATCCACGCGCCCAGCCCGCCGATCAGGCCGAACAGCAACAACGTCGATTCCGGCGTGCGCCACAGGCCGGCCTTGGCGCGCTGCTTGTCCCTGGCGAAGGCGAGAAATCCCAAGACTTCGCCGCACAAGATGGCGATCAGGGCGAGGTCGAGATTGGACATCGGCGTGGCTCCGGCGTTCGGCCGCTACAGCCTTGCAGCGTGCGGCCGAAAACCGGAAATCTCGTCAACGTCAGGCGTAGTCCTGGATCGCCCGCACATCCAGGTCGCCGGCCTTGATCGCGCCGATGGCCTGGGCCGCGGCCAGGGCGCCGGCGGTGGTGGTGTAGTAGGGCATCTTCATCATCAGGGCGGTGCGGCGCAGCGAGAAGCTGTCCTGCAGCGACTGCTTGCCCGAGGTGGTGTTGAAGACCAGCTGGACCTCGCCGTTCTTCATCGCGTCCACGATGTGCGGGCGGCCTTCCAGCACCTTCTTGACCAGTTTCACCTTCAGCCCCTGTTCGACCAGATAGGCGTGGGTGCCGCCGGTGGCCATCAGGCTGAAGCCTTCGGCCAGCAACGTCCGGGCGGCGTCGACGATGAAGGGCTTGTCCTCGTCCTTGACCGAGATGAAGGCGCAACCCGAGGTCGGAAGCGTGGTCCCGCCGCCGATCTGGGACTTGGCGAATGCGCGGGCGAAGGCGGGGGCCATGTCGGCCTCTCCCGGCCGCTTGAAGTCCAGGCCCATGACCTCGCCGGTCGAGCGCATTTCCGGACCCAGGACGGTGTCCACGCCGGCGAAGCGGGCGAACGGGAAGACCGCTTCCTTGACCGCGATATGGTCGTAGGGCTTGTCGGTCAGACCGAACGACTTCAGCGGCACGCCGGCCATGACCTTGGCGGCGATGGAGGCGATGGGCTGGCCGATGGTCTTGGCCACGAAGGGGGCCGTGCGGCTGGCGCGCGGATTGACCTCCAGCACGAAGATGCGCGGGTTTTCGCCGTGCGGCTCCTCGATGGCGAACTGCACGTTCATCAGGCCGCGCACCTTCAGGGCCTTGGCCATTTCGGTGGTCTGACGCTTCAGCTCGTCCACGATCGCGGGCCGCAGCGAGAAGGGCGGCATGGAGCAGGCGCTGTCGCCCGAGTGGACGCCGGCCTCCTCGATATGTTCCAGCACGCCGGCGACGAAGACCGTCTCGTCGTCGCACAGGGCGTCCACGTCCACCTCGGTGGCGCGGTTCAGATAGTGGTCGATCAGGACCGGATCGTCGCCAGAGACGCGCATGGCCTCGTGGACGTAGCGGTCCAACTGCTCGCGGTCGTGGACGATCATCATGCCGCGACCGCCCAGGACGTAGGAGGGGCGCAGGACGACGGGATAGCCGACCTCTTCGGCCTTCTGCGCGGCCTCTTCGGCCGAACGGGCCAGGCCGTTGGGCGGCTGGCGCAGGCCGATGCCTTTCAGCATCTGCTGGAAGCGTTCGCGATCCTCGGCCAGGTCGATGGAGTCGACGCTGGTGCCCAGGACCGGAATGTCATCCTCTTGCAGGGCGTGGGCCAGCTTCAGCGGGGTCTGGCCGCCGAACTGGACGACGCAGCCGATCAGCTCGCCGTTCGAGCGCTCGACCTCGATCAGCTCCAGCACGTCCTCGGCCGTCAGCGGCTCGAAATACAGGCGGTCGGAGGTGTCGTAGTCGGTCGAGACGGTCTCGGGGTTGCAGTTGACCATGATGCTCTCGACGCCGATCTGGTCGAAGGCGAAGGCCGCGTGGCAGCAGCAGTAGTCGAACTCGATGCCCTGGCCGATCCGGTTCGGACCGCCGCCCAGGATGATGGCCTTCTTCTTGTCCGTCGGCTCGGACTCGCACTCGGGGATCTGGCCGAGCGCGCCGGTCTCATAGGTCGAGTACATGTAGGCGGTGGCTGAGGCGAACTCGGCGGCGCAGGTGTCGATGCGCTTGAACACCGGGCGCACGTTCAGGCCGCGACGGGCGGTCCGGACGGATTTTTCGCTCTGGCCGGTCAACTGAGCCAGACGAGCGTCGGAGAAGCCCTTGGACTTCAGGCGGCGGAATTCGGTCGGCTCGGTCGGCAGGCCCTTGACCCGGACGTGGCCTTCCTCGCGGACGATATCGGCGATCTGGCGCAGGAACCAGGGCTCATAGGCACAGGCGGCGGCGACCTCTTCCACCGTCAGGCCGTGGCGGAAGGCCTGGGCGATGACGCGGATGCGGTCGGGGGTGGGGATGCCCAGGGCGCGCACGACCGCGCCACGGGCCGTGGCGTCGTCTTCGGCGCCGGCCACCCCTTCGATCTCGATTTCGTCGAAGCCCGACAGGCCGGTCTCAAGCCCGCGAAGCGCTTTCTGCATCGATTCCTGGAAGGTGCGGCCGATGGCCATCACCTCGCCCACCGACTTCATCGAGGTGCCCAGCAGGGGCTCGGAACCCGGATATTTCTCGAAGGCGAAGCGCGGGATCTTGGTGACCACATAGTCGATCGACGGCTCGAACGACGCCGGCGTGACCTGGGTGATGTCGTTGGTCAGTTCGTCCAGGGTGTAGCCGACCGCCAGACGCGCCGCGACCTTGGCGATGGGGAAGCCGGTGGCCTTGGACGCCAGGGCGGACGAGCGCGACACGCGCGGGTTCATCTCGATCACGACCATGCGGCCGTCGGCGGGGTTGATCGCCCACTGGACGTTCGATCCGCCCGTCTCGACGCCGATCTCGCGCAGCACATTGATCGAACCCGTCCGCATCCGCTGATATTCCTTGTCGGTCAGCGTCAGGGCAGGGGCGACGGTGATGGAGTCGCCGGTGTGCACCCCCATCGGATCCACGTTCTCGATCGAGCAGATGATGATGCAGTTGTCCGCCGTGTCGCGGACGACCTCCATCTCATATTCCTTCCAGCCGAGAACCGATTCCTCGATCAGGACTTCGGTGGTCGGCGACAGGTCGAGGCCGCGCAGGACGATCTCCTCGAACTCCTCGCGGTTGAAGGCGATGCCGCCGCCTGTGCCGGCCAGGGTGAAGGACGGGCGGATCACGGCGGGCAGGCCGACGAACTCCAGCCCCTCCAGCGCCTCTTCCATCGAATGGGCGGCCTTGGAGCGGGGTGATTCCAGGCCCAGCTTGTCCATCGCGTCGCGGAACTTCTGGCGGTCCTCGGCCTTGTCGATCACCTCGGCCTTGGCGCCGATCATCTCGACGCCGTGCTTGGCCAGCGCGCCGGATTCATGCAGGGCCAGGGCGGTGTTCAGCGCGGTCTGACCGCCCATGGTCGGCAGCAGGGCGTCGGGCTTTTCCTTGATGATGATCTTCTCGACCATCTCGGGCGAGATCGGCTCGATATAGGTGGCGTCGGCCACCTCCGGGTCGGTCATGATGGTGGCGGGGTTCGAGTTGACCAGGATTACCCGATACCCTTCCGCCTTCAGCGCCTTGCAGGCCTGAACCCCGGAATAGTCGAACTCGCACGCCTGGCCGATGACGATCGGGCCGGCGCCGATGATGAGGATGGACTTGATGTCTGTGCGCTTGGGCATCGCCAGCTCTTCTTCTTATTGAACGCTAGTGGGTCACGACCGCGCATTCCCAGCCGTCATACTCCAGCTGGAAGGCCGCGGCCCAGGTCTGCATCATGGCCGAGACGGGCGCGAAACTGGCCGCGTCGACCGCCATGGTGGTTTCGAGAATCGTCATGTCGCCCTCGCCACGGGCGATGAAGCCCGCACGTCGCGCCACCTCGCACAGGTCGCCGTGCGCATCCTCGTCGCCGAGGAAGAAGAACAGCGTATGGCGCGGCGTCACGCCGCTGTCGCCCTGTTCGGCCAGCGCCGCGCGCACCATGGCGTCGCGTTCGTCGTGACAGATGTCCGAGGCGTCCAAGGGAGTGCGTCGTCCTTCGTTCTCTACGCGCGCGAGAAGCCCCCGCAGAGCCTGGCCCTGCGACGCTCACGTCTGCTTGTCGGTTAAGCGGCCCGTTTAGAGAGGGTGGGGCGAGGGGGCAAGACCTTAAGCGTCCGCGATCGCTGCGATCCAGTCGGGGAGTTCGTCGATGCGGGCGAGGGAGAAGTAGCGGCGTTCGTCAACCGGGGCGTCGGCCAGTTCGTGGGCCCAGGTGACGTGATAGGGGATGTGGACGCCGAAGGCGCCGGCGGCGATGGCGGGCAGAACGTCGGACTTCATGGAGTTGCCGGCCATGACGGCCTCGACCGGGCCCGTGCCGTGGCGGGTGAAGACCCGCTCGTAGGTGGCGCGATCCTTTTCGGAGACGATCTCGACGGCGCTGAACAGGTCGCCCAGGCCCGAGGCGGCCAGCTTGCGTTCCTGATCCAGTAGGTCGCCCTTGGTGATCAGGACCAGGCGGTACTTTTCGGACAGTTCGGCGACGACCGCATCCACGCCGGGCAGGGTCTCGACCGGATGGGCCAGCATCTCGCGCCCGGCGGCCAGGATCTCGCGCACGACATGGGGCGGAGCGGCGCCGTTTGTCAGCTCCATCGCCGTCTCGATCATCGACAAGGTGAAGCCCTTGATGCCGTAGCCATAGAGCCGCAGGTTGCGTTGCTCGGTTTCGGCTAAACGCGCCTCGATGGTCGCCTCGTCGCCGTGGTCGGCCAGAAGATCGACGAACCGCGCATGGGTCAGGCGGAAGATCGTCTCGTTGTGCCAGAGGGTGTCGTCGGCATCGAGGCCGACCGTGGTGATGCTCATGCCGCGCCCCTATCATGGGACGAACGCGGAAGGGAGACGCGATGAACGGATCGGCGGTGGTGATCGGGGCGACGGGCGGCATCGGCCGGGCGATGGTCGAGCGGATCGTGGCGGACGGCGCGTTCGAGACCGTGTGGGCCGTGTCGCGGTCCGGCGCGGATGTGGCGGGCGCACTAGGGTTGGCGGCCGATCTGGAGGATGAGGCCAGTCTGGCGTCCGCCGCCGAACGGATCGGCCAGGGACCGGCCCCAATCCTGATCGTCGCGGCGACCGGAGTGCTGCACGACGGGCTTCAGCCGGAGCGGTCGTTTCGTCAGTTGGATGCGGTACATCTGTTGCGGGACTATCGCGTCAATGCGGTGGGGCCGGCGCTGGCGGCGAAACATCTGCTGCCGCTGATGCCGCGCGATCGGCGGGCGGTTTTCGCGGCCCTGTCGGCGCGGGTCGGGTCGATTGCCGACAACCGGCTGGGCGGCTGGCACGCCTATCGCGCGTCCAAGGCGGCGCTGAACATGATCCTGCGCAATCTGTCGGTCGAGATGGCGCGCAGCCATCCGCAGGCGGTGATCGCCGGTCTGCATCCCGGCACGGTGGCGACGGATCTGAGCGCGCCGTTTCAGAAGGGGGTGGCGGAAGGCAAGCTGTTCACGGCCGACTATTCCGCCGAGCGGCTGCTGTCCGTGCTGTCGAACCTGACCCCGGCCGACAGCGGCGGCGTCTTCGCATGGGACGGGGCGCGGGTGCCCGAATAGCGCGCAGTCGTGACTTGAGCGAGACGGCCGACTGACGTCAGATGGTGGTCATGCTTCTGAGCGTTTCCGCCCGGCTTTTCAGCCTTATGTTGCTCGGCCTGCCGCTGAGCGTCCCGGCCGTGGCCCAACCGGTCGATTCGCCGGTTGTCGATCCGGTCGTCGCTACAGCGCCCTCGCGCGACCGCGTGCGGTTGAACCAGCGGGTGTTCGATCGGGTGTGGAGCGAGGTGCGGCGGGGCTATTACGATCCGACCCTGCACGGCGTCGATTGGAACGCCGCGCGGGCGACGTTCCGGCCCCAGGCCCTGGCGGCGAGCGACGAGCGGGGGCTTTACCGCGTCATCAATGCGATGCTGGATCTGCTGAACGACGGTCATGCGGCGGCCAGTCCGCCGGCGGCGGTGCGGCGTCAGGAGGCGCAGTTCGCCCGGCGCGCCGTGATGGGTCTGACCCTGATGCGGGGCGAGACGCCGGACGACTGGACGGTCGAGCGTGTCCGACCCGGCTCGCCGGCCGAGGCGGCGGGCGTGCAGATGGGCTGGGCCCTGAACTCGGTCGATGGGAAGCCCTGGGGACCGGACGTCGAGACCTATGACGGGGTTCCGGTGCAACTGGTCCTGACCGACGATGCGGGACAGAGGCGCGAGATCGTCCTGACGCCGCGCGTGATGGAGGCCATCGAACCATTCACCGCCGACAAGTCGCGGCCGGGGGTGTTGGTGCTGCGCGTCGAGCAGTTCGACAAAGGCCTGGGCGCCTGGATGGGCAGTGAACTGGAAGGCCTGCCGCCGGATGTCGACGTGGTGCTGGACCTGCGCGGCAATCCCGGTGGGCGGCTGATGGAGGCGGAATCGGTCCTGACCTGTTTCCTGCCGCGCGATCAGGTCTGGGCGACGCGGACGGGACGCAGCGGCCGGCCGGTGGTTCTGCGAGCGGCGGGCGACTGCGGCGATCGGCGCGATCCCCTGGCCAATGATGTGGCGGTTCTGGTGGACCAGGGCAGCCGCAGCGCCGCCGAACTGACGCCGGCCGCCCTGCAGGAGGCGCGGCGCGGCATCGTGGTGGGCGAGAAGACGGGGGGATCGGTGCTGATCGCCCAGGAGACCAATCTGCCGGACGGCGGGCGGCTGACGCTCAGCCGGGCGGACTTCGTGACTTCGGGCGGCATTCGGCTGGAGAAGCGGGGGGTCACGCCGGACATCGCCGCGCCCCGCACCGTGGCCCAGCGCCGCGCGGGCGAAGATCCGACATTGGAGACGGCGATCGCCGCCCTGCAGGCCGAGGATCGCGCCAGGGCCGACACCCCCGCCAGCGGCCTCTAGATCAGCAGCATTTGAAGCCGCCGGCGCCGCCGAAGCGGCGCTGCTCGTGCAGGCGGAAGAAGGCGGTCTTGTCCAGCGGCGGCTGGTCGGGATGGGTCGCCGCCGCGTGATCGACATAGGCCTGATAATCCGGCTGACCGATCATGGCGCCGGCCGTGCGCCTGACGCCGCGACCCCACCGCAGGGCGGTGTCGCGGCACAGGCACAGCAGGTCGTCTTGCGACGGGTTAGGCACGGGCCGCATCCGCCGCCTCGTCGGCCACCGTCAGCTCGTGGCTTTCCGGATATTCGCGCACCGTCGGGCGGTTGTTCGCATAGGCCTTGCGGCACGCCAGGACGCCATAGACGACCATGGTGACGACCACGAACAGGAAGCCAGCCGTCAGCGTCGAGTTGACGTAGTCGTTGACCACGATGCGGTGCATGTCGCCAATGCTCTTGGCCGGGGCGATCAGTTCGCCGGCGCCCAGCGCCTCCTGATATTTGCGAGCGTGGGACAGGAAGCCGATGCGGACGTCCGGGTGGAACAGCTTCTGGAAGCCCGCCGTCAGGGTGCAGATCAACAGCCAGGTCGCGGGAACGACCATGACCCAGGCGAACTTCTCGCGCTTCATCTTGAACAGGACGACGGTGCCCAGGATCAGGGCGACGGCGGCCAGCATCTGGTTGGCGATGCCGAACAGGGGCCACAAGCTGTTGATGCCGCCCAGCGGATCGACCACGCCGGTGTAGAGGAAATAGCCCCACAGACCGACCGTCAGGGCCGTGGCGACGACGTTGGCGCCCCACGACTTGGTCTCGCGCATCTTGGGCACGGCGACGCCCAGCAGGTCCTGGATCATGAAGCGGCAGACCCGAGTGCCGGCGTCGACCGTCGTCAGGATGAACAGGGCCTCGAACAGGATGGCGAAGTGATACCAGAAGGCCATCATGGCCTTGCCGCCGATCACGCCGGACAGGATGTGCGCCATGCCGACCGCCAGGGTCGGGGCGCCGCCTGCGCGCGACAGGATCGAATGTTCGCCCACGTCGCGCGCCAGCTGTTCAAGCTCTCCGGGCGTGATGTGGAAGCCCCACTGGGCCACGGCGGCGGCGGCGGAGGCCGCATCCTTGCCGATGACGGCGACCGGGCTGTTCATGGCGAAATAGACGGCCGGGTCCAGAACCGTGGCGGCGATCAGGGCCATGACGGCGACGAAGCTTTCGCACAGCATGGCGCCATAGCCGATCATCGGGATCTGAGCTTCGTTCTCCAGCAGCTTGGGCGTGGTTCCCGACGAGATCAGGGCGTGGAAGCCCGATACGGCGCCGCAGGCGATGGTGATGAACAGGAAGGGGAACAGGGCGCCGGCGAAGACCGGGCCGGTGCCGTCGATGAAGGGGGTGATGGCCGGCATTTGCAGGTGCGGGCGCACGATCAGAATGCCGACGGCCAGGGCCACGATGGCGCCGATCTTCAGGAAGGTCGACAGATAGTCGCGCGGCGCCAGCAGCAGCCATACCGGAATGACCGAGGCGATGAAGCCATAGACCATCATCAGGATCGCCAGGGTCGGGCCGGTCAGGGTGAAGGCCGGGCCCCAGAACGGATCCGCCGCGATATGGCCGCCGCCGATGATGGCCAGGATCAGCAGGACGACGCCGATCACCGACACCTCGCCCACGCGGCCCGGCCGCAGGAAGCGGGTGTACAGGCCCATGAAGATGGCGATGGGGATGGTGGCGGCGACGGTGAAGGTGCCCCACGGGCTTTCGGCCAGGGCCTTGACCACGACCAGGGCCAGAACCGCCAGGATGATGACCATGATCATCAGGACGCCGACCTGGGCGATGATGCCGGGGATGTTGCCCATTTCGGTGCGGATCATGTCGCCCAGCGACTTGCCGTCGCGACGCGTCGACATGAACAGGACCATCATGTCCTGCACCGCGCCGGCCAGCACGGCGCCGACCAGGATCCACAGGACGCCCGGCAGATAGCCCATCTGGGCGGCCAGAACCGGCCCGACCAGCGGCCCTGCGCCGGCGATGGCGGCGAAGTGGTGGCCGAACAGGACGTTCTTGGGCGTCGGCACATAGTCCAGCCCGTCGTTGCGGCGCATGGCCGGGGTCAGGCGCGCGGGGTTCAGCTGCATGACCTTGTTGGCCAGGTAGCGGCTGTAGAACCGATAGGCGATCGCATAGGTGCAGACGGCGGCGACCACCATCCAGACCGCGCTGATGCTCTCGCCCTGATGCAGGGCGATGATGCCGAGGGCTGCCGCCCCCAGGATGGCGATGGCGCCGAAGATTATGGGTGTGCTGAGTTTGCCCACGACAGATCCCTCCCGGCCGGCTGACTGCGACCCTCGCCCTTGGTTTGCACCACAATGCGGGACAAGGCCAATCGACTAAAGTCGTAGAAATGAGGGATCAGACGTCTCCTCCCTGCGGAGCGGGGAGGTGGCGCGGCGCATCTTCGCGCCGTGACGGAGGGGTTCTGCGACGCATCACAGGCGCCTGTGCGACTTCAAGAACCCCTCCACCGCTTCGCGGTCCCCCTCCCCATTTCATGGGGAGGAGACGGCGGTGTCAGTTCCGAACGACCTTGACCCGTCCGGCGGCTTCACGCGCGCGGTCGCGGGCCTGTTCGACGTCGGCGCCGCGGGCGACAGCCACGCCCATGCGGCGGCGCTCGAAGGCCTCGGGCTTTCCGAACAGACGCAGATCGGCGGTCGGGACCGACAGTGCCTCCGCAACGCCCTCGAAGGCGATACCTTGCGCGTCCATGCCGCCATAGATGACGGCGCTGGCGGCGGGCTCGCGCTGGGTCACGTCGACGGGCAGACCCAGGATGGCGCGGGCGTGCAGCGCGAACTCGCTCATGGTCTGGCTGGCCAGGGTGACCAGGCCAGTGTCGTGCGGGCGAGGAGAGACCTCGGAGAACCAAACCTGGTCGCCCTTGACGAACAGTTCGACGCCGAAGACGCCGTAACCGCCCAGCGCCTCGGTGACCTTGGCGGCGATGTCTTGGGAGGCGGCCTGCGCAGCGGGCGTCATGGCCTGCGGCTGCCAGCTTTCGACGTAGTCGCCCTTGACCTGGCGGTGGCCGATGGGCGCGCAGAAATCGGTGCGGGTCGAGCCGTCGGCGTCGCGCGAGCGGACGGTCAGCAGCGTGATCTCGAAGTCGAAGTCGATGCGTCCCTCGACGATGACGCGGGCGCCGGCGACGCGGCCGCTGTCTTGGGCGTAGGTCCAGGCGTCGGCGATTTCATCGGCGCCTTCGACGAAGGACTGGCCCTTGCCCGACGAGGACATGACCGGCTTGACGAAGTTGGGATAGCCGACGGCCTCGGCGCCGGCGGCCAGTTCCTTGGCCGAGCCCGCGAAGGCGTAGGGGCTGGTGGGAAGACCCAGCGCTTCGGCGGCCAGTTTGCGGATGCCCTCGCGGTTCATCGTCAGCTGCACCGCGCGAGCCGTCGGGATGACCGTCGCCATGCCGGCGGCCTCGATATCGGCCAGAACCTCGGTGGCGATGGCCTCAATCTCGGGCACGATGAAGTGCGGGGCCTCGGCCAGGATGACGCCGTTCAGCACCTGGGCGTCGGTCATGGGGATGACGTGGCTGCGGTGAGCGACCTGCATGGCCGGGGCATTGGGATAGCGATCGACGGCGATGACCTCGACACCGAGCCGCTGAAGCTCGATAGCGACTTCCTTGCCCAGTTCGCCCGAGCCCAGCAGCATGACGCGCACGGCGGTGTCGGAAAGCGGGGTGCCGAGTTTCATGGCGATCAGTCTCCGGCGCTGTGTCCTCCCCGCGCCAGCGGGGAGGGGGACCGCGAAGCGGTGGAGGGGTTCTGGGCGCCGAAAGAGCCCCTCCGTCTCTCCGCTTCGCTGCGAGCCACCTCCCCGTTCGCTGCGCGAACAGGGAGGAGACAGGGACTTACAGCCGCGCCTTGACCGCCGCGACGATGGCGTCCGAGGTGATGTTGAACTTCTCGTACAGAACCTCGGCCGGGGCCGAGGCGCCGAAGCCGGTCATGCCGATGAAGGCGCCGTCTTCGCCGATGAAGCGTTCCCAGCCTTGCTTGATCGCGGCTTCCACGGCGACGCGGACCGTGCCGCGGCCGATGACCGAGGCCTGATAGGCGGCGTCCTGCTGTTCGAACAGTTCGAACGACGGGACCGAGACGACGCGGGTCGCTACGCCTTCGGCTTCCAGCGTCTCGGCGGCCTTCAGCGCCAGAGCCAGTTCCGTGCCGGTGCCGAACAGGGTGGCCTTGGCCTCGCCACTGGCGGCCTTGATCTCATAGGCGCCCTTTGCACAGAGATTCTGGGCCGACAGGTTTTCGGTCGAGGCGACGGTGCGGACAGCCGGGGTCTTCTGGCGCGACAGCGCCAGGGCCGACGGCGCGGTCTTGGTCTGCAGGGCGATCTGCCAGCACTCCATCGCCTCGATGGTGTCGGCGGGGCGGAAGACCAGCAGGTTCGGAATGGCGCGCAGGGCCGCCAGATGTTCCACCGGCTGGTGCGTCGGGCCGTCTTCGCCCAGGCCGATCGAGTCGTGCGTCAGGACGTGGATGGCGCGCACGCCCATCAGGGCGCCCAGGCGGATGGCCGGGCGGCTGTAGTCCGAAAACACCATGAAGGTGCCGCCGTAGGGGATGACCCCGCCATGCAAGGCCAGACCGTTCATGGCCGCGGCCATGCCGAACTCGCGGATGCCCCAGTTGACGTAGCGGCCCTCATAGGTCGGCGCATCCAGGATCGGCGTGCCCTTGACGAAGGTGTTGTTCGAGCCGGTCAGGTCGGCCGAGCCGCCGACCAGTTCGGGAATGGCGGCGAACAGTTCGTCGAGCGCCGCGCCCGACGACTGGCGCGTCGCCTGGGCCGGCTGGGTCTCGACCAGTTCGGCGATCTTGGCGTTCAGGGCGTCGAAGGCGGCCTCGGGCAGGTCGCCCTTCATGGCGCGGGTGAAGTCGGCGGCCTGGGCCGAGGCGGCGAGGCGGGCCTCCCACTTCTTGCGATCCTTGGCGCCGCGACGGCCGACCTTCTTCCAGGCGTCGGCGATGGTCTGGGGCATTTCGAAGGGATCGTGATCCCAGGCCAGGCCCAGGCGCGTGGCGGCGATCTCGGCGGCGCCCAGGGCCGCGCCGTGGGTCTTGTGGCTGCCTTCCATCGTGGCGGCGCCCTTGCCGATCTTGGTCTTGCAGGCGATCAGGGTGGGCTTGTCCTGACGCATGGCCCACTTCATCGCGCCCTTGATGGCGTTCATGTCGTGGCCGTCGATCGCCTTGACCGCCCATCCGGCGGCCTTGAAACGAGCCTTCTGATCGGTGGTGTCCGACAGGGAGACCTTGCCGTCGATGGTGATCTCGTTGTCGTCCCACAGGACGTGCAGCTTGTTCAGCTTGTAGCGGCCGGCAAGCGCGATGGCTTCCTGCGACACGCCTTCCATCAGGCAGCCGTCGCCGGCGATGACCCAGGTGCGGTGATCGACCAGATCGTCGCCATACTTCGCCGCCAGATGGCGCTCGGCCATGGCGAAACCGACGGAAGTGGCCAGGCCCTGACCCAGCGGGCCGGTCGTGACCTCGACGCCCGGCATATGGCCGTATTCCGGGTGCCCGGCGGTCTTGGAGCCCCACTGACGGAAGTTGGACAGTTCTTCCTTCGTCGCGCCCTTATAGCCGGTCAGGTGCAGCAGGGCGTAGATCAGCATCGAGCCGTGGCCGGCTGACAGGATGAAGCGGTCGCGGTCGGCCCAGTCGGGGCGGGAGGCGTCGAACTTCAGGAAGCGAGAAAACAGCACCGTGGCGACGTCGGCCATGCCCATCGGCATGCCGGGGTGGCCGGACTTGGCCTTCTCGACGCCGTCCATGGCGAGGACGCGAATGGCGTTCGCCATCTGCTCGGGCGTGGCCTTTGGTGCGGTTTTGGCGTCGGTCACTGTGGAGACCTCTGTTGGGAAGGCGGAAAAAGGGGGCGCGCCCCTTTACCCCGGCGCGTCCTCGGCTTCTATACGGAATCTAAAGGAGCGACCGATGGCAGACGCCACCACGGCCGCACGGGCGCGTATTGATCGCGCCCTGGCCGAACTGGAACGCAAGATTCTGGAGCTGAAGGCGAGGCCCGCCTCGGCGCCTCCGATCGCGGACGACGACCTGTTCGCTCCGCGCGCCACAGATCAGCGCGTGGCCGAGCTGGAGGCCGCCGGGCGTGAGGCGTCCGAGGCGCTGGGCCGCGCCGCCCAGGCCGTGCGCGAGGTCCTGGCCGAAAGCGAGGCCGGCTGATGGCGACGGTGACGGTCGAGGTCAACGGTCGCCCCTATGCGGTGGGCTGCGCCGACGGACAGGAAGAGCGCGTGCGCATCCTGGCCAAACAGTTCGACAACCAGGTGCGCCAGGTCGCAGGCGACGTGGGCCATGTCGGCGATCTGCGGCTGTTTCTGATGTCCGCGCTGATCCTGGCCGACGAACTGCATGAGGCGCGGCTGAACGTCGGCAAGGCGGGGCCTTCGTCAGCGACCGCCCCGGCGGCGGCTTCGACGGACGGGGTGGCCGAGGCGCTGAACGCCGTCGCCGCGCGGATCGAAAAGATCGCCCAGAACCTCTAAACGATTATTCCGCTGCGGATGCTGGCGTCGGGGCCGGCGAAGGCCTATCTTGATCGACGGCGGGTCTTGCTGCGGCTCACGTCGAAGACAACATATCCTTCTGACCTTAATTCACTCTACGGGATCTGTCCCTGTCCGGGCTCGAGGGCTTGGGCATACGGAGCCCACCTGGCTACCCAGGTCGAGAGGATTTAAACGTTCTTCACGGTTCGCGCGGCGCCGCCACCCTCTCTCTGTGATGTGCTATCGCTCGCCGCGCGGCGGCTCCCTGCATGAGCACGCGTAGGGGCGGTTCGATGATCCAGGACAAGCACGAACTTCGATCGGCCGCCCGCGCCTTGCGCAAGCGTCTGGCCGAGGCCGACCCGCTGGCCGCCAGCCGGGCGGCGGACCATGCCGATGCGCTTCCTGCCGCTCGAATCGTCGCGCTCTATCGCGCCATGGGGTCGGAGCTGGCCACCGACGCCTTGGCTGCGGCGCTGGAGGCGGCGGGCCGCCGACTGTGCCTGCCGGTCGTGGTCCAGCGCGACGCGCCGATGGAGTTTCGCGCCTGGTCGCCCGGCGAGCCGCTGGAGATGGACGCCGCCGGATGCCCGGCGCCGCTGCCGCTGGCGGAAGTCGTCATGCCGGACCTGATCCTGACGCCGCTGCTGGCCTTTGACGATCATGGCGGGCGCCTGGGGCAGGGCGGGGGCTATTATGACCGGACCTTCGCCGCGCGACCCGACGCCATCCGCATCGGTTTCGCCTACGTCGGCCAAAGGGTCGAGCGGCTGGCGTTGGAGCCGCACGACATTCGACTGCATGGCGTTCTGACGGAGGCGGGCTACAAAGAGGTGTGATGGGATATGTCATTGACATATCCGCCCGTTCGGCTGATATGTTCAGCATGTCAGGCGCTCTGAAAGCCACTGTGTTCAAGTCGAACCGTTCGCAAGCGGTGCGGTTGCCCAAGGCCGTGGCTTTTCCCGATGATGTCAAAGAGTTGCGAGTGATCAAGGAGGGCAAAGGTCTTCTTCTGCTGCCCGCTAACGCCGTCTGGGACGATTTCTTCGACAAGCCTGGGATCGACATCGAAGAGCCCGCCGATCCAGTGGATGACACCGTGATCTCGTTCGACTGATGCTTGAAACCATGCTGGACACCAGCGTGTGCGTTCGCGCGCTGAGAGATCGCTCGGGCGTTCTGCGATCGCACTTCCGGTCGAGCGCCGATCGTCTCTGTATTTCGACGATTGCGTTGATGGAATTGTTGTACGGCGCGAACCTGTCGTCGAAACCAGATCATCACAAGGCCGAGGTCGAGGATTTCGTTCAACGGCTGGTCTTGCTGGACTTCGATGACGAGGCAGCTGCACACGCTGCCGACATCAAGACTTCTCTCAAGAGAGCCGGAACCCCTATCGGCGCTCACGACACCTTGATTGCAGGCCACGCCCGCAGTCGGGGCCTGCTCTTGTTGACAGGCAACTTGGGTGAGTTCCAACGCGTTCCCGGTCTGCGTTGCCAGGACTGGGCGGAGAGTAAGACTTGAGACTGGCCTTCTTCGGCGACGTCATCGGCAAGGCCGGCCGTGACGGCATCAGCGATCATCTTCCGGGCCTTAAGCGGGACCTGAAACTCGACTTCGTGGTGGTGAATGCGGAGAACGCCGCGGGCGGCTTCGGCATCACCGAGAACACGGCGCGCGAGCTGTTCATGGCGGGCGCCGACTGCCTGACGCTGGGCAACCACAGCTGGGACCAGCGCGAGGCGCTGACCTATATCGTGCGCGAGCCGCGCCTGATCCGGCCGGCCAACTATCCGCGCCTGATGGATGCGCCGGGCGCCGGGGCCAATCTGTTCGAGACCCATTCGGGCCGCACGGTCCTGGTGATGAACGTGCTGGGCCGGGTGCATATGGACCCGATGGACGATCCGTTCGGGGCGGTGGAGCGCGAGCTGGCCGCGGCGCCGCTGGGCGCGGTGGCGGACGCCGTGATCGTGGACATGCATGCCGAGGTCACGTCCGAGAAGATGGCGATGGGCCATTTTTGCGACGGGCGCGCGTCGCTGGTGGTCGGCACCCACACCCATGTGCCCACTGCCGACTGCCAGATCCTGCCCGGCGGCACGGCCTATCAGACCGACGCCGGGGGCTGCTGCGACTACGACAGCGTGATCGGCAACGAGAAGGAAGAGCCGCTACGCCGCTTCACCACCCGGATTTCGGGCGGCCGCTACATGCCCGCCTCCGGCCCGGCGACGGTATGCGGGGTCTTCGTCGAGACCGACGACCGAACGGGGCTGGCGACGCGGGTCGAGCCGATCCGGGTCGGCGGGCGGTTGTCTCAGGCGATTCCGGTCGTCTGATCCGGCGCCGACCGCTCAGGCGGTTGTAAGGGTGTTCGAGCCGGCCTCGATCACCATGGTCTGGCGCAGGCTGAGCGTCCCGTCGCGGTCCGACACCTTGTCCAGAACTTTAAACTGGGTGGTCCAGAGGTTAGGCGTCACTTCGCACACCATGTAGCCGCGCTGGGAGTTTCGGAACTTCAGCTGGGGATTGGCCGCCATGAACGGCTCGTAGTCGGACCCGCGATCCGAACCGTCGCCGCGCGAGCTGATCGAGGTGCCGACGAACTCGACCGCGATAGGGGCGCCTTCGGGCTGGCTGCCGTCCAGCCACAGGCCGCCTGCGTAGTTCTGATGTTCGTCGCCGGTCAGGACCACCACATTGTCGAGGCGGCGGTCGCGGATGTGGCGCAGCAGGCGATTGCGGGGCACGCGATAGCCGGCCCAGCTGTCGGTGTTGACCCCCTGGCCGCCTGAGGTGTTGCGGTTCAGGTCCATCATCATGACCTGCTGGGCCAGGGCCTTCCAGCGGGCCTTCGAGCGATCCAGATTGGTCAGCAGCCAGGCCTCCTGGGCGTCGCCCAACACCTGAGCCGCCGTGGCCTCTATGCCGGGGCAGGTGACGTTGAAGCGGCCGCCGCAGGGCTGGTCCGTGCGGAACTGTCGGGTGTCGAGGAAGGCCATGTCCAGCAGGTCGCCGTACTGGGCCCGGCGATAGGCCTGCATGGCGGCGCCGCGCGGGAAGGCCGACTTCCGCATCGGCATGAACTCGTAGAAGGCCTGCATGGCGGCGGCGCGCCGCAGCAGGAAGACCTCTGGCGGAGAGCCTTCCTGGTCTGTTTCGCTGACCCAATCGTTGTCGACCTCGTGGTCGTCATAGGTGCAGAACCAGGCCGCCGAGGCGCGCGAGGCCAGCAGGTCAGCATCCATCGTGTACTGGGAATAGCGGCGGCGATAGTCGTCGAGGCTGTAGACCTCTCCGCCAAGATGGACGCGCGTAATGTCCAGCGGACCTGCGGCCGACTGATAGATCGGGTCGCCCCGATTTTCGTAGATGTAGTCGCCGTAGCAGAAGATGAAATCGAGATCCTCCGCCGCCATCTTGCGGTGGGCGGTGTAGTAGCCCTGCTCATAGGCCTGGCAGCCGGCGACGCCGAAGCGGACGGAAGCCGGCGAGGCGCCGACCAGGGGCGCGGTCTTGGCGCGGCCGACGCCGCTGCGCTCGGTCCCGCACTGGAAACGATAGAAATAGGGGCGGGCCGGCTCCAGCCCTTCGACCTCGACGTGGACGGAGTGGCCCAGTTCTGGTCGCGCGATCGCCTCGCCGGAACGGACGATGGTGTTGAAGCTTCGGTCGGCGGCGACCTCCCATTTTACCGCGACGGGCGCGCGGGGCATGCCGGAGCCATAGGCGAGGGGATTGGGCGCAAGTCGCGTCCAGATGACGAAGCCGTCGGGCAGAGGATCGCCGGCCGTGACGCCCAGTCGGAAGGGGTTGGTGTCGAAGACGGCCTGGGCCAGGGCGGGGCCGGTATGCGACAGCGCGAGGCCTCCTCCGAAGGCGGCCAGCATCGAACGGCGAGAGAGGGCGAGTGTCGTCATCGAAGGCTCCCGGACTTCAGGCCGGCTCTATCGCGGCGATGTGAAAGATTTCCGAGCGGCATGTTCAGCCGTCGATCGGCGTCGGTCCCTCACGACCTGACGAACCTGCTCCAGTTCGGCGGCGCGGCGTTGCGGCGTATGAACATCCATGACGTAGCGTTGTCCTGCGCGGGCCAGGACGACGCGCTCCTCCGGGTGGCGGATCAGACGGTCCATCGCTGACCGCAAGGTCGCAGGCGTTAGGGCGTCAACATAGAGGGCGTGATCGCCGCTGGCCTCGCGAAGGCCGCCCCGGCCGGAGGAGATGAGCGCTGCGCCCGCCGCATGGGCCTCCACGGCCGTCAGGCCGAACGGCTCGTCCCAGACCGACGGCGTCAGGGCGATGGCCGCCGTCTGCATTCGCCGCCGCACCTCGCCCAAGGGCGCGGACTTGAGCACCTCGACCCGGTCGCCGTAACGCTCCAGCGGCGCGACATGCCCGGCCGCCCAGCGCGCGTGGTCGTCCCAGTCGTTCAGCATCAGCACGGCGCGCCAGTCGGGGTGGGCGTCCAGAACAGCTGGCAGGGCCGCGCACAACACATCGACGCCTTTCTCCGGCATGGCGCGCCCGGCGAAGGCGATCATCGGCTCTCGATCCTCCGGCGAGGCCAGCCAGGCGCCGGCATCGATGGGGTTGGGCACCGCGAAGGCTCGGTCGTCAAGATCGGGGAAGGTGCGCACAAAGGCGTCGCGCTCCGCCACGCTGACGAAGATCAGGCCATCCAGCCGCTCATAACGCGCCCGATACCGCCAGCGGTCGATGGGATGGCGCGGCGGGCGAAGCGCGTTGTGGCGATAGAGCAGGTGGGGGGTGTCGGGCAGGGCCTGCTGCACCGCCAACGCCTGTTTCACCTGCTGATGATGTTCGATCACATCGGGCCGAAAGGCGCGCAGCCTTTTGATCAGGGTGGGCATGCGGCTGCGCCCCGCCGGCAGGGCGTCCACGCCCGGCGCTTGGTCGTCGTCCGCGCCGCTGCAGCAGAAGATACGCGTCTCGCCGCCCTGATCGACGCCCGCCATCGTCCGTACGACCGTCTCCATCGAGTTCGGCTGGGATTCGGAAAACAGGCAGCCCGGTGGGAGCAGGATGGCGGTGCGCAAGGGCGACCTCCAAGGGGAAGGATGGCGCGACCTATAGACGGTTCGTGGCGGAACGGCGACGGCGCCGCTTGGTCAGACTCTGCGCCGCGCCCTCAGCCGCAATCGCATCGGCTCGCGGCTGCGCAGGGTGACCTGGTGGACCGGACGGGGCTCGACGGTGGTCAGGGCCTCGACATCGGCGACGCGGAGGATGGCGGCCAGAGCGATCATCGCCTCCTGCAGGGCGAAGGCGGCGCCGATGCAGACGCGCGGCCCGGCGCTGAAGGGAATGTAGGCGTAGCGATCAATGGCCTTGCGGTTCTCGGGCAGGAAACGCTCGGGCTGGAAGGCGTCGGGGTCGTCCCACAGGAGGCTGTGGCGCTGGAGGATCCACGGCGAGATGATGACTGTGGCGCCGGCCTTGATCGGTTGGCCGCCGATCTCGTCGTCGGCCAGGGCCTTGCGGGCCATGGTCGGCGCGGGCGGAAACAGGCGCATCGTCTCCTCCAGCACGGCGCGGGTCCACGGCAGGGCCTCGGCCCATTTCGGATCGGAGACGTCGAAGGTGTCGGCCTCGGCCTGGAGCCGGGCCAGATGCTCCGGCTGGCGCGACAGCAGATGTAGGGTCCAGCCCAGGGCGCGGGCCGTCGTCTCGTGACCCGCCAGGATGAAGGTCAGAATGTTGGCCGCGACCTCTTCGTCGGTCAGGCCCGGACCACCGTTCTCGCCTTTGGCCAGCAGAAGCGCGCTGAGCAGGTCGTCGGGCGGCGCGTCGCCGCTCTCGATCCGGGCGCGTCGGGCCTCGACGAGCTTCGTGACGCGCTGCTCGAAGAAGCGGGCCGAGCGGAAACTGGCCAGCCGGCCCAGGCGCGGGGCCCAGTCCGGCGCGCCCAGCACGTCCAGCGGATCGATGCGCGCGCCATTGGCCAGAAACTGGTTCAGCGCCCGCTCGAAACCACGCGCCTCGCCGCCCAGCTCGTCCGAGAACATGGTCGCCGACAGGATGTCGAAGGTCAGGCCCGACATTTCGCTGTCGATATCCAGCACCCGCCCGCGCGCCGACAGCGACCAGGCAGCCACGCGCGCGTGACAGACCTCGGCCATCCGGGCGTTCAGCGTGGCCATCTTGGCCGGGGTGAACAGGGGCGCGAGGATCCGCCGGGCACGACGCCAGACCTCGCCCTCTGTCAGCAGCAGGCCCTCAGCCAGCATAGGCCCCAGCACCCGCCGTTGCAGATCGCCCTTCACATAGTTGGCGGCGTTCTCGGTCAGGACGTGACGCACGCCCTCGGGATGGCTGACCACCAGGATTTCGCCGAAGGCTGAGGATCCATGCAGTTGCGGCTCGGTGAAATGCCGCTCGGACCACATCTGGATCGGATCGCGCCAACTGATCCACAGGAACGGCAGCAGCGACAGCGGTTTGCCCGCGCGCCGGGGCGGTATGGCAGGGCGGAAAATGGTGTCGGCGGTCGTCGCGTCCATCAGACGCTCCCTGTTCAAGTCGCCGGTTCAGCCAGGCGCATCGCTCCTGAAACGCGCCATCCGGCTCCTGCGTTCATGCGGGATCAATGCGACGTCAACGCGGCGGGCGCGCCCTGCCGATCGCGGCGAGCAAGCGCGTCATATCTTCAGCAGCCAGGTCTTTCGCGCGCTGGCTGGAGACGGCAGGTTTCGAAGCCGTCGCTGCGGGTGGAGCGGCTTGAGCCGCTCTCTTCTTTTCGCGCCGTTCAAAAAGGAAGCGTTGAAGACCCCAGACGAGGTGAGGCGTCCATGGCTGGCCGCAGGCGGTGCTCTTGCTGGCCTTGTTCAGCAGGCCGGCGACCTCGTTGGGCCGGGTGAAGCCGCTCTTGAAACAGGCGCGGAGCAGGGGATCGAGCTCGTCCAGAAACGCCTCTTTGGAGCGATCACGAAAGGCGAAATGCTTCAGCTCGTCTCTGGTGATCTGCGAAGGCTTGGAAGACGGCCGCCCAGCTGACGCGGCCTTGGTGCGGGTGGGCCCCGCTGGCTTTTCGCCGCCGCGATAGGGTCCCTTCGCCAATCTCAGTTCACCGGAGGGGCGGTCGGCGCCCAGGCCTTCATCTGGGCGATCTCGCGCGTCTGGGTATCGACGACGCTCTGCGCCATGCGTCGGATTTCGGGGTCGCGGCTGTCACGCAGGGCGACCTTGGCCATGGCGACGGCGCCTTCGTGGTGGGCGATCATCTTGGCGACATAGGCTTGGTCGATCGTCTGACCCGAGGCGGCGGCCATCTTGCGGTGCATCTCGGCCTCGGAGGCGGCGAAGGCCCGATCTCCAAGGGTGACGCCGGGCGTAGCGCCGCCCATGGCGTGACCGGCATGACCGGCGGCCTGCATCTGTTCAGTCGTGCGCGCCGCCGCTGCCTGGTTGGCGGCGGAGGTGTCGCGCAGCGCCTGCTGCACCGGATCGCCGCCGCCGTCACAGGCGCTCAGCAGGCCGAGCAGCACGAGCGGCGTCAGGACGCGGATCATGCCGCGTCGCCCAGCCAACCCGGCATCCAGCCTTCATGCCATTCGCGCAGATGGGCGACGGGTATGCTGAACAGTTCGCCCTTGTCGCCCTTGGAGGCGAAGGCGGCGCCGCCCGCATGGCCGACGACCGAAGCGTGCAGACCCGCCTCGCGCGCCTTGGCGATCATGGCGTCGGCGTCAGGCACGGCGACCAGGTAACGGGCTTGGTCCTCGGCGAACAGGAAGATGTGGGCGTGGGCGGCGCTGGAGGCGTCCAAGGTCACGCCGACGTCGGAAGCCAGCACTAGATCGGCCGCCGCGCCAATCAGACCGCCGTCCGAGAGGTCGTGAACCACGGTCAGCTCGCCCGCCTCGATCCGGTCGCGCACGAAATCACCGGTCTTCTTTTCAAGCTTCAGATCGACGGGCGGCGGGGCGCCGTCCTCGCGGCCCAGGACCTCGCGCAGATAGATGGAGGCGCCCAGCTCGCCCTGGGTCTGGCCGATCAGGACCAGCGCATCGCCCTCGGCCATGGTCGAGAAGCCCGTCACCACGTCGTAGTTGGGCAGCAGGCCGACAGCGCCCACGGTCGGGGTCGGCGGAATGGCGACGCCGTTGGTCTCGTTATAGAGCGACACGTTTCCGCTCACGACCGGGAACATCAGTTCGCGGCAGGCCTCGGCCATGCCGTCGATGGCGCGCACGATCTGGCCCATGATCTCGGGGCGTTGCGGATTGCCGAAGTTCAGATTGTCCGTGATGGCGATCGGACGGCTGCCGACGGCGGTCAGGTTGCGCCAGGCCTCGGCCACGGCCTGTTTGCCGCCCTCATAGGGGTCGTTCTGGACATAGCGGGGCGTGCAGTCCGACGTGACGGCCAGACCCTTGTCCGTGCCATGCACGCGCACCACGCCGGCGTCGGCGCCGGTCGAGGAGTCCTGCAGCGTGTCGGCCATGACGTGGCGGTCGTACTGTTCCCAGATCCAGCGCTTCGACGCCATGTCGGGGCAGGCGACGACTTTCATCACCGCATCGGCCCAGTTCTCAGGCGCGGGAATGTCCGAGTGGTTCAGTTTCGGCTGAAGCTCCGGCTGAACCCAAGGGCGGTCGTACAGGGGCGCGTCGTCGAACAGGGGCGCCAGCGGCACGTCGCAGACGGTCTCGTCGTGATGCTTCAGCACCAGATGGCCGGTGTTGGTGGTCTTGCCGATGATGGCGAAGTCCAGGCCCCACTTCTGGAAGATGCGATAGCCGACGTCTTCATAGCCGGGCTTCAGCACCGCCAGCATCCGCTCCTGGCTTTCCGACAGCATCATCTCATAGGCCGTCATGCCGGTTTCGCGCTGGGGCACCTTGTTGAGGTTCAGTTCGATGCCGACGCCGCCCTTGCCCGCCATTTCGACGGAGGAGGAGGTCAGGCCCGCCGCGCCCATGTCCTGAATGGCGGCGACGGCGCCGGACGCCATCAGCTCCAGCGTCGCCTCGATCAGCAGCTTTTCGGCGAAGGGGTCGCCGACCTGGACCGTGGGGCGTTTGGCCTCAGACTCGTCGTCGAACTCGGTCGAGGACATGGTGGCGCCGTGGATGCCGTCGCGACCGGTCTTAGAGCCGAAATAGACCACGTCGTGGCCGGCCTCCGGCGCGGCCGAATAATAGATCTCGTCGGCGCGGGCCAGGCCCACGCACATGGCGTTGACCAGGATGTTGCCGTTGTAACCCTTATGGAAGTTGGTTTCGCCCGCGACCGTGGGCACGCCGACGCAGTTGCCGTAGCCGCCGATGCCCGCGACCACGCCGGTGACCAGACGCCTGGTCTTCTCATGGCTGGGATCGCCGAAACGCAGGGCGTTTAGCAGCGCCACCGGGCGCGCGCCCATGGTGAAGACGTCACGCATGATGCCGCCCACGCCTGTCGCCGCACCCTGATAAGGTTCGATGTAGGACGGGTGGTTGTGGCTCTCCATCTTGAAGATGCAGGCGTCGCCGTCGTCGATGTCGATCACCCCGGCGTTCTCGCCCGGCCCGCAGATGACGCGCTCTCCAGTCGTGGGGAACTTGCCTAGGTGGATTTTGGACGACTTGTAGGAGCAGTGCTCGGACCACATGACCGAGAAGACGCCCAGTTCGACGTTGTTGGGCTCGCGCCCCAGCCGGTCGAGGACGACCTGATATTCACTGGGGGCCAGGCCGTATTCGGCGGCCAGTTCGGCCATCGACTTCTGGGGGGTCTTATCAGGAGCGTTCATGGGCGGCGCTTCTAGCCGCAGATGGGCCGAATGTCAGCCCGCGCGGCGCAAGAACGGGGAACATCGTCCATCGCAGGTGGTTGATTCCGTCGACAGCCAAAGGAGCCGCCATGACCGACACGCCCATCGACCCCGCCGCCACCCCCGAAGATGACGACCGGCCCGAGATCGCCGCCGACGACGCCGGCGCTTCCGCCCTGGCCGAACGGGCTCAAAAACAGGCCGACGACGCCGAGGAGGACGAGGCGTGAGCAAGCCCCACACCGACCGCATTGCCCCGGCCTCGGGCCAGCAGATGGATCGTTCAAATGATCTTGAAACCACGGCGGAGATGGATGCCGCGGCGCCTGAAGCGGCTCTGGCCAGCCGTCGTCAGCGGCTGACCGGTTCGGCCGTCGGGGTCGGCAGCGTCGGCTTCGATGAAACCGGCGCCTTCGACGTGGGCGCCGATGACCACGCGCCTCAGGACGACGCGGTCACCGACAAACCCTGAGGCTTAGCGAGCGCGTTCGACCCCCGGTCGCAGGCGGAAGGTCAGCAGCAGGCCGCCGATCAGCAGAACGATCGCGCCGGCCAGGGCCGTGAAGGCGACGGTCGGCTTGTCCGCCTGCTCGGCGACGAATGCGCCCAGAAGACCCCAGGCCGTCGGCAGCGGATAGGCGAGGGTGCGCAGCACCGCCGTCACCGCCAAGGCGACGACTGTCACGGCGACGATGGCGACGATGGCCCAGAGGTTGGGCGACAGGGCGGCGGGCAGGGCGTTGAACGCGGTCGCCGTCGTGATCAGGTTCAACGGCGCAGCCACCGTCAGCCAGCCCGCCAGGGCCGCCAGCGGCCAGACCAGCAGGATGCGCTCACGATCGAATATCGGCAGCGCGCGGATGTGGCCGGATACGGCCAGCATCGGCAGCAACAACGCGATTAGCGAGGCGAAGATCACGCCCACGCTGGCGGCCTTAAGGTTCAGGGCCGCCACGATGATCCAGAAGCCGATGCCGAAAAAGGCGACGGCGGACGGCAGGCCCATCCGGCCCAGCAGCGAGCTTTCGCCCGTCTGCGGCAGGGCCTGACGGATCGCATAGGCCAGAATACCGACATAGATCAGGCCCCAGATCGAGAAGGCGTAGCCCGCAACGCGCAGAGTGCCGGCGCCGTCGGCGGCGAACTCGGCCTGGTTCAGGCCCAGGCCCGCCAGGTTCTGCACCAGGGGCACGATGATCGCGAACAGGGCGGCGGCCAGGACGACCAGACGGCGGGTGCGCTGGCGGGGCGTGGGACGAATTATGGATGACATTCGATTTCCAGTGCGACGCTTGTCTTACCTTTACGCCTCGCCTTGGCGGAAGGTTCACCGCGGCGAACAAGAAAAGTGAAGCTTGCATTGGCGGCGGGCGGCTTCATCCTGCCCGGCATGACGCTGAAAGCCTGCCTGTTCGCTCTGCTGATCTCGACTTCTATCGCAGCCGACCAGACGTCCGCGCAGACAACCGGAGCGCCTTTGCCGGCCTCGGTCCAGACGGCCTGGTTTCGCGTTCGCGCGGCCTTGACGCCCCAGCAGCAAGCCAATGAGGTGCGGCGTTTCCTGTCGGCTCTCGCTAACGAAAACAGGCGGCCGACGACGCCGGCCCTTGATGCGCGCGATATCGCCTCGGGTCGCGCCGTGTCGCTGGACGACCCGGCCCTGCTGCAACGTCCGCAAGCGCATGAGGTCACGGTGACGGTGGACGGTCAGTTCCTGATCTTCCGCCCGCTGTCCCGCGCCAGTCTGGAACCGTTTTTCGGCCGTTAGGAACAATCGGCCCGACCGCGTGGTTGTCAGGGCAGTCCATACTCAAGGAGCCCATCATGGCCGATATCGACAACACTCAGCCCTCGCTCGAAGACGAAGTCGCCGCCAACCGCGCTATCGAACAGGGCCTCGGCGTCGGCGCCCGCGAACTGGCCGCCCAGCGCGAACCGGGCGGCGTGGTCACGCCGGACGAAGACGAAGGCTCTGAAGACGGCGTATCGACCGACGCTGACGAACTGGACGAGAGCCTGGCCGTTCAGGGCGTCGACGACGCCGACTGATCAAGCGGCGGCGTAGATGCTCTGAAACAGGGTCGCGCCGTCGGCGGAGCCGAGTTCGGCTTCGAAGGCGCGATCCGGGTGGGGCATCATGCCCAGGACGTTGCCACGCGCGTTCTGGATGCCGGCGATGTCGTTGACCGAGCCGTTGGGATTGTCGACGTAGCGGAAGACCACCTGACCCTCGCCCTCGATCCGGGCAAGGGCTTCGGCGTCGGCGAAGAAGTTTCCGTCGCCGTTGCCCTGAGTCATCGTCACTGCGCGCTGGCCCTGATAGCCGGCGGTGAAGCGGGTCTGGCCGTTGGCGACGGTCAGGGCGATGGGCTTGCAGACGTATTTCAAACCCTTGTTTCGCAGCAGGGCGCCGGGCAGCATTCCGGCCTCGCACAGGATCTGGAAGCCGTTGCAGATGCCGACCACGGCGACGCCGTTGTCCGCGGCCTTCTTGACCGCCTGCATCACCGGCGACTGGGCCGCCATGGCGCCGCAGCGCAGATAGTCGCCGTAGGAGAAGCCGCCGGGAATGACGATCAGATCGAGGCCCTGGGGCAGTTCGGTCTCGGCGTGCCACACCATCGAGACCGGCTCGCCGGTCGAGCGTTCGACGGCGACCTTGCAGTCGCGATCACAGTTGGAACCGGGGAAGACGATGACGGCTGCGCTCATGGCGCGGGCCTTTAGCAGGGTTCTTTCGGCTTGTCAGGCCGTCGCGCGCGCCCGACCGGTCAGCCAGGCGATGAGGAAGATGACGAATCCGCCGAACGACAGGCCCATGCCGACCCAGCCGGTCGAGGCCCAGCCATAGCCGGCCGCGATCGCCATTCCGCCCAGTAGCGGGCCGATGGCGTTGGCCGTGTTGAACGCCGAGTGATTCAGCGCCGCCGCCAGGGTCTGAGCGTCGCCGGCGACGTCCATCAGCCGTGTCTGCAGGATCGAACCCAGACCGCCTCCGCCGCCGATCAGGAAGACCACGACCATCACGGCCCACAGCTGCGGCGCCGCCAGCGGATAGAGGGCCAGCGCCGCTGCACTCCATAGCAACAGGCCGCCGGCCGCCTTGAATCCCAGATGATCCGCTGCCCAGGCCCCCAGGATGTTGCCGACGAACATGCCGATGCCGAACACGGCGAAGACCCACGGCATCAGGGCTGGGCCGATGCCTGTGACGGACTGCAAGGTCGAGGCGAGATAGGCGTAGACCGCGAACATGCCGCCAAAGCCGATGGCGCCGACGCCCAGCGTCAGCCAGACCTGGCTGCGCTTCAGGGCGCCCAACTCGCGCCAGGGACTGGCGTCGGGGTGGGCCGGATCGCGCGGGGCGAACAGGGCGACCAGGGCCATGGTGACGACGGCCAGCATGCCGACGATGGCGAAGGTCCAGCGCCAGCCGTGCGCGTGGCTGATGATGTTGACGACGGGCACGCCCAGAACGGTCCCGACCGTCAGCCCCATCAGGATGGTCGAAACCGCGCGCGTGCGGAAATGCAGCGGCACGATGGAGGCCGCGACCAGGGCCGCCACGCCGAAATAGGCCCCGTGCGGCAGGCCGCTTAAGAAACGGAACACCAGCATCCAGTGATAGGTCGGGGCCAGGGCGCTGGCCACATTTCCAATGGCGAACAGGGCCATGAAGGCGATCAAAAGCAACCAGCGCGGATACCGTGCGCCCAAAACCGCCAGGATCGGCGCGCCGACCACGACGCCAGCGGCATAGGCGCTGATGACATGGCCCGCCGTTGGCGCATCCACGCCAAGCCCGGCGGCGAAGTCCGGCAGGACGCTCATGGCCGCGAACTCGGTCACGCCGATCGCGAACCCGCCCATGGCCAAGGCGATCAGCACGAGGGCGACCGCCCCGCGCGAGCGGACGGGAAGGGCAGTGTCTAGAGCGGCGTCTGTCATGTTGCGCTGCACACTAATCAGCGTTCATGACGCCACAAGGGCGACGCCGCCCCGCATCGATCACGCTTTGTTTTCGTAGGTCGCGGTGAGCGACGCCCTGGCCAGGGTGTGGAAGTGCAGGTTGAAGCCGAACACGGCGCCGGAATCGTCGGCCGTGACCTCCAGGCTCTCCACATCCACGGCGAAGACGGTGAAGATGTAGCGGTGCGGCCCATGGCCGGGCGGGGGGGCGGCGCCGCCGAAGCCGGGCTGGCCATAGTCGGTGCGGCCCTGGACGGCGGTATGCGGCAGATGCCCGCCCGGCGAGCCGGCGCCGGCCGACAGCTCGGTCACATCCGCCGGAATATTGGCCACTGTCCAATGCCAGAAGCCCGAGCCGGTCGGCGCATCGGGATCATAGCAGGTGATGGCATAGCTCTTGGTCCCCTCCGGCGCGCCGGACCAGGAGAGTTGCGGCGAGGTGTTGCCCTTGGCGTGAACCTGAGCGTCCGGCAGCACGCCGCCGTCCTGGATGTTGGTGGAGGTGAGGGTAAAGGTCATGGGCGCTCCGTCAATCAAGCCGTCTGCTAAACTGGCGTCGATGCCGAAGGATGCAACTGTCTCCTTCCCGCGACATGGGAAAGGAGACAGCAGATTTACGCCGCCTCGATGCGGTAGCTTTCGATCACCGTGTTGGCGAGCAGCTGCTCGCACATCTTCTTGGCTTCGCCCTGCGGGTCTTCGGCGCCGGCGAGGTCGAACTCGATCAGCTTGCCGACGCGGGCGTTTGAGACGCCCGACCAACCCAGACCCTGCAGGGCGCCTTCGACGGCCTTGCCCTGAACGTCCAAGACGCCGGGCTTGAGGAAGACGTGAACCTTGACCTTGCTTGAAGCGGTTGGGGCCATCAGTGCAGACCTCCCTGAATCACCGTCGGCATGCCCTTCATGATGCCCAGGCGACGCGCGACTTCGGTATAGCTCTCGATGACGTCGCCCAGGTCGCGGCGGAAGCGATCCTTGTCCAGCTTCTCACCCGAGGCCGTGTCCCACAGGCGGCAGCTGTCGGGGCTGATCTCGTCGGCGAGCAGCACGCGGCTGAAGTCGTTTTCCCACACCCGGCCGAACTCGATCTTGAAGTCCACCAGGGTGATGCCGACGGCGCTGAACATGCCCGACAGATAGTCGTTCACCCGCACCGTCATCGCCAGCATGTCGTCCAGCTCCTGGGTCGAGGCCCAGTTGAAGGCGGTGATGTGCTCTTCGGTAACCATCGGGTCGTTGAGCTCATCCTTCTTGTAGTAGAATTCGATGATCGAGCGGGGCAGGGGCGTGCCTTCCTCGATGCCCAGGCGCTGGCTCATCGAGCCGGCGACGATGTTGCGGCACACGACCTCCAGCGGAATGATCTCGACTTCGCGGATCAGCTGCTCGCGCAGGTTTAGGCGCTTGATGAAGTGGTTGGTCACGCCGATGCCGTTCAGGCGCGACATGATGAACTCGCTGATCTGGTTGTTCACCACGCCCTTGCCTTCGAGAACGGCCTTCTTCTGAGCGTTGAAGGCGGTGGCGTCGTCCTTGAAATACTGGATCAGGGTGCCGGGCTCGGGTCCTTCGTACAGGATCTTGGCCTTGCCCTCGTAGATCTTCTTGCGCTTGCTGTTCATGGTCCGGTCCCGGCTTACGGGCGCCCTCCAGAAACAAAAATCGCGCGGCCATATGGGGAGGGGGAAGACCCGGTCCTGGCGGCGCGTTTCGGAATCGTTCGGGCAGTCAATCTCGTTCGCGGTCTCCTTAGACGAAGGCGGCCCGCGACACAAATGAGGATGGCCGGCGCCGCAATCATTGGGGACAGGATGTCCATGCGACTGAAGTCAGGTTGCGTTCACGGTCGGGCGGTCTATAGACGGCGCTTGCCCCGACGTTAGCGGGGTGGACGGAGCTTTGCTGAGCGAAATGACGACCTTCGACGATCGGGAAAAGGCCTTCGAAGCCAAATACGCCCTCGATCAGGAGCAGGAGTTCAAGGCCATCGCCCGGCGCAACCGGATGCTGGGCCTTTGGGCTGCGGAAAAGATGGGGCTGTCGAGCGAAAGCGCGGACCAATATGCCGCCGCCGTGGTGCGCGCCGATTTCGAGCAGCCGGGCGACGAGGACGTGTTCCGCAAGGTCGCCGGCGACTTCAAGGCCTCGGGCCTGTCTGTGTCGGAGGGGGAGATTCGCTCCAAGATCGACGAGCTGGCCTCGATCGCCCGCGAGCAGATCCGCGCCGGCGAGTGATCGCCTCGGTCTTTGGACTGATCTGAGAATTCGAAAGGGCCGCACCCGGGGGAAAGTGCGGCCCTTTCTTCTTGCCGGGGACGTTGGGGGATGTCTCACCCGGCGTACTGTGCGTCTCGCGCCCCTGAAGAACACAGGGGACAAGATTTGGTTTCAGGCGTCGCCGCCCGAAACCAAATATTTTTTACGGCATCAGAACCGTGTCGACGACGTGGACGACACCGTTCGATTGGCCCACGTCGGCCTGCGTGATCGTGGACTTGCCGCCCTTGGCGTCGGTGATGACCCAGGTGTTGTTCGGGCCGGCCGAAACCTTCAGTTCTTCACCCTGAACCGTCTTCAGCGTGGCGGTTCCGCCGTTCGCCTGGGCTTGTGCGGCGATATCGGCGGCCGTCAGGCGACCGGGCACGACGTGATAGGTCAGAATCTTGGTCAGATCCGCCTTCATCGCCGGCTGCATCAGGCTGGTGCGGGTCGCCTCGGGGATTTTCGCGAAGGCGGCGTTGTCAGGGGCGAAGACCGTGAACGGACCGGGACCCTGCAGCGTCTCGACCAGGCCGGCGGCCTGAACGGCGGACACCAGGGTGCTGAGGTTCGAGGCCTTGGAGGCGTTGGCGACGATGGTCTCGTTGGGGCTCATGGCTGCGCCGCCCACCATGGGATCGGTTGCTGGAGCCATAGCGGCGCCCTCAGCCGGAGCCATGGCGGTGGACTCGGCCGGGGTCGTGGCGGCTGGTTCGTTGTTGTTGCAGGCGCCCAGCGCCATCAGCGCGCCGCCGGACACGGCGACGAGCATCAGATTGCGAAGATTTGTCATTGTGTTTCGTTCCCTTTGGGCCGCTCTCAAGGCGGTAACAGGAACGTTACGCGTCAGACCGAACAATGGATGCGTGTCGCGCGACAAGTTATCGCAGCTTGACCATTCAATCACTATGCGCAGTTTCTTTTGCTGCTTTGCAGCGAAAGACTTATGTCGAGACGATATCTGTCAACGAATTCCATGAGCTGGCTTTGATTGTCATCCCCACCGCATGAGCGGGACTGGACGACGGCAGATCAATCCAGCGAACACCGTCGACGTCGCCAATAATGCGTCGCCCCAGCTTGGCTGCCAGCTTTCCATTGAAAGCGACCGCCCTTAGCGCCGGCAAGTCACCGATCAGTCCGCGCAAATCGGCCGCCTCCGGTGAGCGGATCGCCGCATCTAGGCTGCCCGACCGCTCCGCCGAAGCAATCACGTCCCATAGACCGACGCCGCGCGCCTTCAATCGGTCGAGACGCTGCTCGTAGGGCAGGACCGCAAGGTCTTCGCCCAACACGCCGCCGATCAGCGGCCAGAAGGCGTTGCGCGGATGGGCGTAGTACTGCGCCGCCTTCAGCGAGGCGTCGCCGGGCAGGCTGCCAAGGATCAAGAGGCGTGTGGCCGCATCGACGACGGGCGGAAAGCCGATGCGGCGATCTGCCAACTGGGCGGGGGTCACCCCTCTCCAAACACCCGCTTGAACACCACGTCCACGTTCTTGGTGTGGTAGCCGAGGTCGAACAGGGCTTCGAGCTGGTCGGCGGGCAGGGTGACGCGGTCGTCGGCCTTCAGGAAGTCCAGGAAGGCGCCTTCGCCGCGCCAGACTTTCATGGCGTTTTCCTGCACGGCGGCATAGGCGTCCTCGCGCGAAACGCCGGCCTGGGTCAGGGCCAGCATCACCCGCTGCGAGTGCACCAGACCACCAAGGCGGTCGATGTTCTTCTGCATATTCTCCGGGTAGACGTTCAGTCGCTCGACCACATTGGCCAGACGGTGCAGGGCGAAGTCCAGATGGATGGTGGCGTCCGGGCCGATGCCGCGCTCGACCGAGGAGTGGCTGATGTCTCGCTCATGCCACAGGGCCACGTTCTCCATGGCGGGCGTCACGGCCGAGCGGACCAGACGGGCCAGGCCGGTCAGGTTCTCGGTCAGAATCGGGTTGCGCTTGTGCGGCATGGCCGACGAGCCCTTTTGACCTTTGTCGAAGAACTCCTCGGCTTCGAGGACTTCTGTGCGTTGCAGGTGGCGGATCTCGACGGCGAGACGTTCGACCGATGAGGCGACGACGCCCAGGGCGGCGAAGAAGGCGGCGTGGCGGTCGCGTGGGATGACCTGGGTCGAGACCGGCTCGACGGTCAGGCCCATCTGGTCGGCGACATATTGCTCGACCGCCGGGTCGACATTGGCGAAGGTGCCGACGGCGCCCGAGATGGCGCAGGTGGCGATCTCTTCCTTGGCGGTGATCAGGCGGCGTTTGGCGCGCTGGAACTCGGCGTGATAGCCGGCCAGCTTCAGGCCGAAGGTCACCGGCTCGGCGTGGATGCCGTGCGAACGGCCCACAGTCGGGGTGTATTTATGCTCCTTGGCGCGTGTCTCCAGCGCGGCCAGAACCCGATCGACGCCCTCGATCAGCAGGTCCGAAGAGCGCGCCAGCTGGACCGCGAAACAGGTGTCCAGCACGTCCGAAGAGGTCATGCCCTGGTGCAGGAAGCGCGCTTCCTCGCCGACGATCTCGGCGACGTGGGTCAGGAAGGCGATGACGTCGTGCTTGGTGGTGCGTTCGATCTCGTCGATACGGTCGGCGTCGAAGGTCGCATCCTTGCCCTTGGCCCAGATGGCGTCGGCCGATTCCTTGGGGATCACGCCCAGTTCGGCCATCTTCGTGGCGGCGTGGGCCTCGATCTCGAACCAGATCTTGTATTTGGTGTCCTGGGACCAGATGGCGGCGGCGACGGGGCGGGAGTAGCGCGTGATCATGGGCGGGTCGTGTCGGTCGTGGGGGGCGCGGAGTCAAGGTTTGGCGGGGCCGTGAGACTGACTTTGACAGCCCCTGTTCCGGATTCAGCGCGCTTCTCGCACGCCGCTCGGATCGCGGGCGACGCCTTGGCGGTGGTTGTGCTGAAGCTGGCGACGAGCCATTGATGGCGGCGACAGGAGACGCGTGATGGAACTGGTGATCGGCGACAAGGCCTATTCGACGTGGTCGCTGCGGCCGTGGCTGGTGCTGAAACATTGTGGCGCGGTCTTCGACGAGATCATCGTGCCGCTGAACCAGCCCGACACCGATCAACGCATCCGCGAGTATTCGCCGTCCGGTCTCGTCCCGGTGCTCAAGGTCGAGGGCGAGGTGATCTGGGATTCGATGGCCATCGCCGTCTGGGCGGCAGAACGCTATCCGGAAGCCCGTCTCTGGCCATCGGACGCGCATGCGCGCTGGCTGGCGCGCTCGGCGGCGTGTGAGATGCATGGCGGCTTCACCGCCTTGCGCACGGCCTGTTCCACCGGCCCGGATCACTGGATGGTCGGTCCTAGTCGCGCGCCCGCACCGGACCATCCGAGACTGGCCAAGGATTTGCGCCGGATCGTCGAGCTGTGGCGGAGCCTGCGTGAGCGGTTCGGCGCGAGCGGGCCGTATCTGTTCGGCGACTGGTCCGTGCCGGACGCCTTTTTCACGCCGGTCGCCGCCCGCATCCGCCATTTCCAGCTGGACCTCGCCGCCCACGGCGACGACGGCACGGCCCGGGCCTATGCCGAGACCTTGCTGGCCCATCCCCACTTTCTTGAATGGGAAGCCGACGCGCTGAGCTTAACGCGCGACAACCATCCCGGCTGACGCAGCGTTAAACGGACGCTGTTATCTCTATGGGGATGACGAGCCCGATCCTGCCCAGCCCTCCGACGCAAGCTGCTGCGCGCGGCCTCAATCCGGTCATGGCCTATGGGCTTGCGGCCCTGGTCGGGGCGGCGTTTTGGGCCAGCCTACTGTTCGCGGTCTTCTAAGACGTCAGCGCGCGCCGGCGATGGGTGTGGTCTCGGCGATCAGGACCGGCTCCGCCTGCGGCGGCGGGGCGACGTAATCCAGCGCCATCGGGACAGCGCGCGCGCCCGATGCGACGGCGTCCAGCGTCTTCAGCGGGCCGCCGAACAGGCGCTGATAGATCCAGTAGCTGGCCATGACCTTTTCGACGTAGTCGCGCGCCTGGGGCACGTCGATCGTCTCGATCAGCAGCAGGGGATCGGCGTCCGCGCCCAGCTTCCTGACCGCCGACAGCATCGGCCCAGGACCGGCGTTGTAGGAGGCCACGGCCCGCAGCAGATCGCCCTGGAAGGCCGGCAGGGCCAGCATCTTGTTGATGTAGGCCTGGCCCAGACGCATGTTGACCGCCGGAACCAGCAGCTTGGTCGGGTCCGAGACGAAGGTGCGATCGCCGGTCATCTCGGCCGCCGTCGTCGGCATGACCTGCATCAGCCCATAGGCGCCGACGCTGGAGCGGGCGTTCGGATTGAAGTCGGTTTCCTTGCGCGCCAGGGCGTACACCAGCGCCCGCTCGATGACGAAGCCGCCTTCGGGCGCCAGGTCCGGCATCGGATAACGGGTCGCGTCGATGCGGCTGGCTTCGGCCGACGTGTTGATCGGCAGGATGGCGCGCGCCAGGGCGGTCCACATCTTGGCCGCATCGCCGACGGCGGTGCGCAGGCCGGATCGCAGCTCGGTCTCGGCGTCGGCGTTGCGCCCGACCTCATAGAAGGCGACGGTGCGCTTGGCGCGGGCGTCAGCCTGGACGAAGGCTTCCAGGGCGGTCGGTTCGACGGCGGCGCTCTGGGGCACATAGGCGGCGCGACGCAGGCGGGGCTCGGCCTCATAGGGGCGGGGCCCCATGTTCTCGATCGTCGGCTCTTCTCCAAGCTGACGCAGGGCGATCTGGCCATAGAAGGTGGCAGGCCACTGGGCCGACAGGCGCAAATAGTCGGTGACGCGATCCTGACGACCCGACTGGGCGGCGGCGCGCGCGGTCCAGAAGGCGGCGCCGGCGCGCACCCAAGCGTCCTCGGTCGGATCGTTGGCGACGCGTTCGAAAGCGGCGAAGGATTCGTGGAACTGGCCCAGACGCCATTCCGCCAGGCCGACCGTCCACCAGTCGCCGATCTGGCGCCCCAGGGCCGAGGCGCCGGTCAGGTCGTCGTTGTTGTAGGCGACGCGCGCCGCCTTCATCGGATCGGTGACTCCGCCTCCGCCGGACACGGCGGTGACCAGACTGTTCCAGGTGCGGCCGATCACACCGCCGGGACGCACCGGCTCGGGCGCGCCATCGGGGCGACGACGCAGGGCCAGCGTATAGACGCGATCCGCGCACGGCAGATCCGAATAGGTCTCAAGCCAGGCCGTCAGCTCTTCGTAGGTGGCGACGTGGTCGGGATGGAACAGGCTTTCAAACTCGACCTGACCCAGCAGCACACGGTCCTGCGCCTGACGGGCCGCCGTGCGAGCGGTCTCGATGTCGCCGCGGCGCAGGGCGTCGAAGGCGGTGGTGTAGGACAGTCTGTCGGCGGAACTCAGCGCGGTGGGGCGCACGGAACCGGCGCCGGCTTCAGCGGTTGATCCGTAAGGCGTCTCGGCGGTCGCGGCCGTCGTGGCGGCGCAGAACGCAAGAACAAGCGTCGGCGCGAGGAGCGCGCGGCGGAATAGGAACATAAAGCGGCGGCCCCCTCGTTGGCGACGCGCATGGGATACAGGCGCGTGTATGGCGATCGGTCGTCAGCATGCGAGCATGCCGCGACTACCCTTGTTCTTCAACCGAGTCCGTTTCAAGGCGAACGGCCAGAGAAAGCAGGTCCGCCCACACCTGCCGTTTCGCTTGTGGCTGACGCAGTAGGAAGGCGGGATGCAGGGTCGGCATGACGGGCGCCGACAGCGCCCCTTCCAGCAGACGCCATTCCTTCCAGTTGCCGCGCAGCTTCATGATGCCTTCCTCGGCGCCGAGCACCGACTTGGCCGAGGCTGCGCCCAGCAGCAGCACGGCCCTGGGCTTCAGCAGGGCGAAGGCGCGCTCGACAAAGGGCGCGCACACCGCCTGTTCCTGAGGGCTGGGGGTGCGGTTGCCGGGGGGACGCCAGAAGACCGTGTTGGTGATGAAGACCTTGTCGGTCAGGCCCGCCGCCGCCAGCATCCGGTCCAGCAACTGCCCGGCCTTGCCGACGAAGGGTTGGCCCGCCCGGTCCTCTTCCGCGCCGGGGCCTTCGCCGACGATCAGGACCGAGGCGTTGGGGTTGCCGCGTCCGAACACCGATTGCGTCGCGCCCATGCCGCGCAGCGGACAGCCCTCGAACGCCGCAACCGCCGCCGCCAGATCCTGAAGCGTCGCGGCGCCGGCGGCCAGCCGCCGCGCCTCGGCGAGGGCGTCATCGGCGTTGACGCCGGCCAGGGGCATGACGACCGAGGCCGTCGCCCTCTGCACCGCCTTGACGGCCGGAGGCGGGGCGATGTGGGTGTGATCGACGGGCGCATCGCCATAGCAGGCGTCGACCCCCGCATCCCGCCAGAAGGCGAGCAGGCTTTCGACTGCAGCGATGTCATGGGGTTGCGCGTTCATGTCTCGAACCACCGATAAGCCTTGACCGCCCTCGCGTCACCTTCCGATAAGCGGCATAACCACACAGATAACCGGGATTCAGGGGAAACCATGGCCGAAGACGCCATCGAAGGCGGCGCGGAGAACGCCCGTCAGGACGCCATCATCGACAATCTGCCGCCGCTCGAGGCGCTGAACGGCGTCGAGCGCGAGATCATGGAATATGATGTCGTGATCGTCGGCGGCGGCCCGGCCGGCCTGTCGGCGGCCATCCGACTGAAGCAGCGCGCGGAAAAGGACGGCAAGGAGATCACCGTCGCCGTTCTGGAAAAGGCGGCCGAGGTCGGCGGCCACATCCTGTCGGGCGCGGTCATCGATCCCAAGGCGCTGAACGAGCTGTTCCCCGACTGGAAAGAACGCGGCGCGCCGCTGGAGACGCCGGTCACAAAGGACAAGTTCCTGCTGCTGGGCCCGCAAGGGTCGGCGTCGCTGCCCATGCCGCTGATGCCGCCCTTCATGCACAATCACGGCTGCTACATCGCCTCGCTGGGCAACGTTACGCGCTGGCTGGGCGAGCAGGCCGAGGCTCTGGGCGTCGAGGTCTATCCCGGCATGGCCGCCAGCCACGTCGTCTGGGAAGAAGAGACGGGTCAGGTGAAGGGCGTCGTCGCCGGCGTCTTCGGCATCGACCGCGAGGGCAAGCCGACCGGCGACTTCCAGCCCGGCATCGAACTGCACGGCAAATATGTCTTCATCGCCGAGGGCGTGCGCGGCTCCCTGGCCAAGACCATCATCGCCAGGCACAAGCTTCAGGACGGCAAGTCGCCCCAGAAATACGGCATCGGCCTGAAAGAGTTGTGGCAGGTGCCGGCCGACAAGCACCAGCCCGGCCTGGCCCAGCACACGACCGGCTGGCCGCTGGACGAACACACCGGCGGCGGCAGCTTCCTGTATCACTTCGGCGATCGCTACGTGGCCGTCGGCTATGTGGTTCACCTGAACTACGAGAACCCGTTCCTGTCGCCGTTCGACGAGTTCCAGCGCTTCAAGCACCACCCCGAGATCGCCCAGCACCTGGAGGGCGCAACACGCATCTCCTACGGCGCGCGCGCCATCACCGAGGGCGGCCTGCAGTCGATCCCGAAGCTGAGCTTCCCCGGCGGCGTGCTGATCGGTTGTTCGGCCGGCTTCGTGAACGTGCCCCGCATCAAGGGCAGCCACAACGCGATGAAGACCGGCATGCTGGCCGCCGACGCCGCCTATGAGGCCGTTCAGGCCGGGCGCGCGGGCGACGAACTGGTCGAATACCAGACCGCCTTCGAAAAGAGTTGGGTCTATAAGGAGCTATCGGTCGTCCGGAACGCCAAGCCCCTGCTGTCCAAGTTCGGCACGACGCTGGGCGGGGCGCTGGGCATGTTCGACATGTGGTGCCGCACCCTCTTGGGCGGCCTGTCGCCGATCCCGACGCTGAAGCACGAAAAGACCGACGCCGCCTCGACCGGCCTGGCCGCCGACCACAAGGCGATCGCGTACCCCAAGCCGGACGGCAAGCTGTCGTTCGACAAGCTGTCTTCGGTGTTCATCTCCAACACCAACCACGCCGAGGACCAGCCGGCCCACCTGAAGCTGCTGGATCCGTCGATCCCGATCCGCGTCAACCTCCCCAAATACGGTGAGCCGGCGCGGCTTTACTGCCCGGCGGGCGTGTACGAAGTGGTCTATGGCGACGAGGCGGCCAAGGCCGATCCGCGCTTCGTCATCAACGCCCAGAACTGCGTCCACTGCAAAACCTGCGACATCAAGGATCCGTCTCAGAACATCGTCTGGACCACGCCCGAAGGCGGCGGCGGTCCCAACTATCCGAACATGTGACGGAACGGGGGCAGGGGCGGCGTTCCGCCCTTGCCCGCCGCTGCAAAAGCGTGAAGGGTCCGGGCATGATCGCCTCCCGTTCTCGCCTGTTCGCCGCCTCCCTGACCGTCCTCGCCGTGGCGCTTGCCGGCCATGCCTCGGCTCAGGACACGACCCCGCCCGCCCCGACGCCGGACACCCATCCGCCGGCCGTCATCCTGGAGCCGGGCCAGACGGCGCCGGGCCAGGCCACACCAAGTCAGGCGCCGACCGAGGCCGCGCCCGATCCTCACATCATCATCACCGACATGCCCGCGACGCCGGCGATCCCGGCCGTCTGGGCGCCGATCCCGACGAACGCCGAGGGCCGCAGCGCCTATGGTCTGTATCTGGCGGGCAAGCTGGCCCTGATGCAGGGCGAGGGGGCGACCGGCTCGGACTATCTGGCCCAGGCGGAACGACTGACGCCGGAACAGCCGCGCGTGCGCGAACAGGCCTTCACCTCCGCCCTGCTGACCGGCGATCTGGATGTGGCGGCCGCCTTGGCCCCGACCGATGCGACCGCGTCTCCCGCGTTTGTGGAGGGTGGGCGGCTGGTGCGTCTGGTCCAGGACTTCGTGCGCGGCGACGCCAGGACGCCGAACGCCGAACTGGCCCGTCAGCCCATCGGCGCCCCGCACGCGCGCGCCGGTCTGCTGGTCGCGCCGTGGATCGCGGCGGCGGCGGACGACTGGACCCGGGCGCTTCAGCCGGTGCCGACCGCCGGCGATCCCCTGACCCTGGCCTTCGCCCGGATCAATCGCGCCGCCCTGCTGGAAAAACGTCGCGACTATGCCGAGGCTGAGGTCGAGCTGAAGACCGCGTCCGAAGTCGCCGGCGTCGGCGCCCTGTTCAAACGCCCCTATGGCGAGTTTCTAGAACGGCGCGGACGCCGCGACGACGCCGTCGCCCTGTATGAAGCCGCCATGGCGGTCCAGCCCGTCGATCCGGGCGTGGCCCGCGCGCTGCAGCGGCTGAAGGACGGCGGGCGCCCGCCCGCCTTGCCCGACTTCCGCGAAGGCGCCGCCCAAGGCCTGATCACCGCCGCCGCCCAGGCTTCGGCCGAGCGCGGCAACGAGTTCGCCGCCGTCTATCTGCGCCTCGCCCAGAACCTGCACGACGATGACGAGACGGAATATCAGCTGGCCCAGGTGCTCTCCCGCGCCGGTCTGAAATCCGCCGCCCGCAACGCCCTGTCGCGGGTCGGGACCGCCGATCCGCAGCTCTACGCCGCCGCCCGCGCTCAGCTGGCCGTGGCGCTGGAAGAGGACGGCCAGTCGCAGGACGCGCTCACCGAACTGCGCCGCGCCGCCGCCGCCAGCCCCGACGATCGGCAGATCGCCTTGGTCTTGGCCGGTCAGCTGATGCAGCTGAAACAGCATGACGAGGCGCTTGCGTTGCTGGACGGGCCGCTTCTGAACACCGCCGATCAGGGCGCCAGCGTTCACTTCCTGCGCGGCGCCGCCTATGAGGCGCTGGGTCGTGTTCCCGAGGCCGAGGCCGAACTGTGGGCCGCGCTTCAGACCGCGCCGAACGACGCCGATATGCTGAACTACCTCGGCTATCTTTGGGTCGATAAGGGGCTGCGGGTGCAGGAGGGCGCCGAAATGATCGCCCGCGCCCACGCGCTGGAGCCCGACAACGGCAACATCCAGGATTCGTTAGGCTGGGCGCAGTTCAAACAGGGCCAGTACGAAACCGCCGTCAACACGCTGGAAGAGGCTGTCGACAAGGAGCCGTCCAACGCCGAGATCAATGATCACCTCGGCGACGCCTATTGGAAGGTCGGCCGTCAACGCGAAGCCGTCTGGCTGTGGAACCGCGTCCTGGTGCTGGAGCCTGAACCCGAACGTCGGGCCGAGGTCGAACGCAAGATCGCCAACGGGCTGGACGGCGCGCCGAACGCTCAGGGCGTCGCGCAATAGGTCATGCCTGCCCTGACCGCCCTGGCGCCGGCCAAGATCAATCTGTTCCTACACGTCGGAGCGGTGGACGCTGACGGCTATCATCCGCTGTCCAGCCTGGTCGCCTTCGCCGATGTCGGGGATCGCATGTCGGTCGAGCCGGCGGATCGCTTGTCGTTGATTGTCGACGGGCCTTTCGGCGGCGGGCTGGGCGCGACGGATGACAATCTGATCCTGCGCGCGCTGCGTCAGCTGGGCGAGGCCTGCGGCATCGGAGAGCCGATGCTGAAGGTCACGCTGGACAAGCGCCTGCCCATTGCGGCGGGGCTCGGCGGCGGATCGTCCGATGCGGGCGCGGCGCTGAAGCTGGCGCGCGACGTGCTGGCGATCGATCTCGACAATGCCGCGCTTGAGGCGGTCGCGGGCGTCGTCGGCGCGGACGGGCCGATGTGTCTGCGGATGCGAACGGCCTGGGCCGAGGGGAGGGGAGACGTGCTGACCGACGAACCCCGACTGCCGTCGCTGCCGGCCGTGTTGTTCAACCCCGGCGTCCCGTCGCCGACGGGCGCCGTCTATCGGGCCTATGACGCAGGGCCGTTCAGATCGGCGAACCGGCCGGCGCCGCCGTCGGATTGGAGCCTGGAGAAGGCGATCGACTGGCTTTCGGTCCAGCGCAATGATCTGGAGGCGCCGGCGGTGTCCCTGACACCCGCCATCGCCGAGGCTTTGCGCGCCGTCGCCGACACGCCGGACGTGGCCCTGACCCGCATGTCCGGCTCGGGCGCGACGGTGTTCGGCCTTTATCGGACGGATGCGGCGGCCAAGGCGGCGGCGGCGATCCTGGCCGAAATCCACCCGTCCGCCTGGGTTCGCGCAACCTGCCTGGCTGCGTCTTAGCGCCGTTCATCGCTCCACGCCGCCAAATGGCCGGGCTCAGCGTGTTGAAGCGAACGGCGGCGGGCCCTATGGTCCGCCGTCTTTTTTGCAGCCCCTCCCCACGAGCCCGATTTGACCACCTCGACCGAGCCGCTTGCGTTTCAGGACCTGATCCTGACGCTCCACCGCTATTGGGGCGAGCAGGGCTGCGCCATTCTACAGCCCTATGACATCGAGGTCGGGGCCGGTACGCTGCATCCCGCCACCGTCCTGCGCGCGCTCGGCTCCAAGCCGTGGAAGGCCGCCTATGTCCAGCCCAGCCGCCGCCCCGGCGACGGCCGCTATGGCGAAAATCCCAACCGCCTCCAACACTATTACCAATACCAGGTCATCCTGAAGCCGAACCCGGATAACCTTCAGGAACTCTATCTCGGATCGCTGGCGGCCATCGGCATCGATCCGAAACTGCACGACATCCGCTTCGTCGAGGACGACTGGGAAAACCCCACCGTCGGCGCCTGGGGGCTGGGCTGGGAGGTCTGGTGCGACGGGATGGAGGTGACGCAGTTCACCTATTTCCAGGGCGTCGGCGGCATCGAGGTCGATGTGGTCTCGGGCGAGCTGACCTACGGGCTGGAGCGTCTGGCCATGTATGTGCAGGGCGTGGACAACGTCTATGATCTGAAGTTCACCAAGGAGGGCCTGACCTATGGCGAGGTCTTCCTGGAGAACGAGCGACAACAGTCGGAAGCCAACTTCCACGGCTATGATGTCGACGGCCTGAAGCGCCGGTTCGAGGACATGGTGGCCGAGGTCTCGCGCCTTCTGGCCATGACCGGACCCCAGGGCCAGCCCCTGGTCCTGCCCGCCTATGACCAGGTGCTGAAGGCCAGCCACCTGTTCAACCTGATGGACGCCCGCGGCGCCATCGCCGTCGCCGAGCGCCAGAGCTACATCGGTCGCATCCGCGAACTCTGCAAAGCCTGCGCGACGGCTTATGTCGAGCGGGAACGGGCCGAAGCATGACGGGGGACGCGCAAGAACCCCTCCGTCTCTCCGCTTCGCTCCGAGCCACCTCCCCATGTCATGGGGAGGAGACCGATTTCGCCTTGTCTCCTCCCCGCCAAGCGGGGAGGGGGACCGCGCGTAGCGTGGTGGAGGGGCTCTTCGCCGCCTGCACCGCTGGCCACTCTTCTGTTTCGAGACCCTGATGCCCCAACTCCTCCTCGAAATCTTCTCCGAAGAAATCCCCGCCCGGATGCAGCAGGGCGCCGCGCGCGACCTGGAGCGGATGGTTTCCGACCGGCTGAAGGCCGCCGGCCTGACGTGGGAGGCGCTGACGACCTATGCCGGTCCGCGCCGACTGACCCTGGTCGTCGACGGCTTGCCCGCCGCCACGCCGGACCGCGAGGAAGAGGTCAAGGGCCCGCGCGCCTCGGCCCCGGAACAGGCGCTGGAAGGCTTCCTGCGCAAGACCGGCCTGACCCGCGATCAACTGACCGAGCGCGACGGCGTCCTGTTCGCCGTCCTGTCGTCCAAGGGTCGCGCCACGACCGATCTGGTCGCCGAGACGGTCGATCAGGTCATCCGCACCTTCCCTTGGCCCAAGTCGATGCGCTGGGGTTCCGGCACCCTGCGCTGGGTGCGTCCGATCAAGCGCATTCTGTGCCTGTTCGACGGCAAGGTGGTCCCGTTCGAGATCGACGGGATTCAGAGCGACGCGATCACCGAGGGCCACCGCTTCCTGGGGTCCGGCGAGCTGCTACGCGTCAGCGACTTCGTCGATTACCGGACCCAACTGGAAAAGAACTTCGTCCTGCTGGACGTCGCCGACCGGAAGCTGCGCATTCTCGAGCAGGCCAAGGCGGCCTGCGCCGCGCGCGGCCTCGCCTTGGTCGATGACGACGGCCTGCTGGACGAGGTGGCGGGTCTGGCGGAATGGCCGACCCCGATCCTGGGCGACATGGACCCGCAGTTCCTGGCCCTGCCGCCGGAGGTCGTGCGCCTGTCGATGAAGGTGCACCAGAAGTATTTCGCCGTCCGTGATCCGTCGAAAGAAGGCCTGGCCCCCAACTTCCTGGTCGTCGCGAATGTCGAAGCGACCGACGGCGGCAAGGCCCTGGCCGCCGGCAACAGCCGCGTGCTGAGCGCCCGTCTGAACGACGCGCGCTTCTTTTGGGAGGAGGACCAGAAGGTCGGCTTCGACGCCTGGAACGCCAAACTGTCCGGCGTCACCTTCCACGCCAAACTGGGCACCCTGGCCGAGCGCGTCGAGCGCATCGCCGCCCTGGCCCGCGAGATCGCCCCGCTGGTCGGCGCTGATCCACAGCAAGCCGAAACCGCCGCCCGCCTGTCCAAGGCCGATCTGGCCAGCGGCATGGTGGGCGAATTCCCAGAATTGCAGGGGATCATGGGCGGCTATTACGCCCGCCTGGCCGGATACCCCGACGCCGTCGCCGACGCCGTCCGCGACCACTACAAGCCCCAAGGCCCCGCCGACACGGTCCCGACCGCGCCCGTCACGGTCGCCGTCGCCCTGGCCGACAAGCTGGACACTCTGGTCGGTTTCTTCGCCATCGACGAAAAGCCCACAGGCTCGAAGGACCCGTTCGCGCTGCGGAGAGCGGCGCTGGGGGTGATCCGGCTGGTGTTGGAGAACGGCACTCGCATTTCTCTCGGTAGAATCCTTTCGCTTACTTCCGACAGGCTTTGGCGGCAGGTCAGTGACTCGCCTCGCTGTGTCCGCCTGCATGGTTGCTCGCTTGAAACGCTAAGTGCGGCAGTTGCGACTGGCCGGCGCGAAGTTTCGGTTCGAGGATTCCAAGCGGATCTGGTGGATATAAATCAGCAGTTTGCATTTGAGATAAAGCGCATAAACTCTCGGCTTCACATCTTTGGTGTGCCGTTCGACGATCTACCGAAATCTGATCTAGAGCTTCCTCAAACCATCTCAGAAGAAGTCTGGCTTACGGCTCCAATTTCTGAAGCTGAAGAAAGCGTTCTCTTTAGTGTAAGCTTGGCTAAGAAATGGAGTAGCTATCTAGTATCGAACGAACTCCTCGCCTTCTTCGCTGATCGCCTGACCGTCCTCCTCCGTGACCAGGGTCAGCGCCACGACCTCGTCGCCGCCGTCTTCGCCCTTGGCGATGACGACCTCGTTCGCATCGTGCGTCGGGTGGAGGCGCTGGCCGCCTTCCTCGCCACCGACGACGGGGCCAATCTGCTGGCCGGCTACAAGCGGGCCTCCAACATCCTTCGCGCCGAGGAGAAGAAGGGGTCTGTCCCGACCGGCATGGTCCAGACCGGCCTGCCGAACCAGCCCGAGGCCGAGACCACCCTGGCCTTCGCCGTCGGCGCCGCCCGCACCGCCGTCGAGGCCGCGCTGGAGGCCGAGGACTTCGCCGCCGCCATGACGGCCCTGGCGCGCTTGCGCGCGCCCGTGGACCGCTTCTTCGACGACGTTCTGGTCAACTCCGACGTCCCCGCCGAACGCGAAAACCGCCTGAAGCTGCTGGGCCAAGTCCGCGACGTCATGGGCCAGGTCGCCGACTTCGGCCAGATCGCGGGGTAGGGCAGAACCCCTCCGTCTCTCCGCTGCGCTCCGAGCCACCTCCCCATGGAATGGGGAGGAGACCGGACTTCCCCGCATCGTCTCCTCCCCACTTGTGGGGAGGGGGACCGCGCAGCGGTGGAGGGGTTCTTAGCCCCGGATTCGGTCTCTCGCCCTGTCGGCGATGAACTCGAGCACGTCGCCTATGTCCACCCGCACCTGTTCGGCGGAGACGCGGATGACCGCAATGCCCTGGGTCGCAAGCCAGCGTGTGCGCCGGGCGTCGTGTTCGCCTCGGCCTTCATGGCTTTCGCCGTCGACCTCGACAGCTAGCATCGCCTCGGCGCAATAGAAGTCGAGCACATAGACGCCCGCTGGATGCTGACGTCGGAATTTCAGACCGTCCAGCGTGCGGCGGCGCAGGTGGACCCACAGTCGGGCTTCGGGCGGGGTCAGGGCGCGGCGCAGGATGCGTGCGCGCGAGACGGAGCCTTCGTGCGTCAAGAACCCCTCCACCGCTTCGCGGTCCCCCTCCCCATTTCATGGGGAGGAGACGATGACGTCAAGGTTGTGCGCGCACGTCGCTAGGAAACCGCACACCCCCTCACGCATTGTTACATCCGCAATGGTCAAGGCCGCTCTCACGCGCTAGATCATGCTGCATGTGCGAGCGGGGCCAATCCGCCGGACGATCCGAAAAGCTCAGGGACTGCATGATGACTCAGTGGGTGTACGGCTTCGGCGGAGGCTCCGCCGACGGCGACGCGTCGATGAAGAACCTTCTCGGCGGCAAGGGCGCCAATCTGGCGGAAATGTCGTCGCTGGGTCTGCCGGTTCCCCCGGGCTTCACCGTCACCACCGAGGTCTGCACCCACTATTACGCCAACAACGAGACCTATCCGGCCGATCTCGACGCTCAGGTCCAGGCCGCCCTGGCCAAGGTCGAGGGCGTGGTCGGCAAGACGTTCGGCGATGTCGAAAACCCGCTGCTGGTCTCGGTGCGGTCCGGCGCGCGCGCGTCCATGCCGGGCATGATGGACACGGTGCTGAACCTGGGCCTGAACGACCAGACGGTCGAGGGCTTGGCCAAGCTGTCGGGCGACCGTCGCTTCGCCTTCGACAGCTATCGCCGCTTCATCACCATGTATTCCAACGTCGTGCTGGGCCTCAGCCACGACGACTTCGAAGAGGTGCTGGATCAGCACAAGGATCGCCTGGGCGTCACGGTCGACACCGACCTGACCGCCGCCGATTGGGAGAAGGTCGTCGTCGACTACAAGGCCGTGGTCGAGCGCGAACTGGGTCACGCCTTCCCGCAGGATCCCAAGGACCAGCTGTGGGGCGCCGTGGGCGCCGTGTTCGAAAGCTGGATGAACGACCGGGCGAAATTCTATCGCCGCATGCACGACATTCCCGAAAGCTGGGGCACGGCCGTCAACGTCCAGTCGATGGTGTTCGGCAATATGGGCGAGACGTCGGCGACCGGCGTGGCCTTTACCCGCAACCCCTCGACCGGCGAGGCGCGGCTGTACGGCGAGTTCCTGATCAACGCCCAGGGCGAGGACGTGGTCGCGGGCATCCGCACGCCGCAGTCCCTCACCAAGATCGGCCGCGAGGAGATGGGCGAGACCGCCCCCTCGATGGAAGAGGCCATGCCCGAGGTGTTCGCCCAGTTCGTCGACGTCGTCGGCAAGCTGGAAAGCCACTACCGCGACATGCAGGACATCGAGTTCACGGTCGAACAGGGCCGTCTGTGGATGCTGCAGACCCGCAACGGCAAGCGCACCGCCAAGTCGGCGCTGAAGGTCGCCGTGGACCTCGCCGCCGAGGGCGTTATCTCTCAGGAAGAGGCCATCAGCCGGGTCGAGCCGTCGGCGCTGGACCAGCTGCTGCACCCGACGCTGGACCCCGATGCGGCGCGCACCGTCATCGCCGCCGGCCTGCCGGCCTCGCCCGGCGCGGCGACCGGCAAGATCGTCTTCGACGCCGACGAGGCCGAGCGCATGTCGGGTCTGGGCGAGGCGGTTATCCTGGTGCGCGAAGAGACCAGCCCCGAAGACATCCACGGCATGCATGCGGCGCGCGGCATCGTCACCGCCCGCGGTGGCATGACCAGCCACGCCGCCGTGGTGGCGCGCGGCATGGGCCGGGCCTGCGTCTCCGGCGCCGGCGAGATCCACATCGACGAGGCCAAGGGCACCTTCACCGCGCGCGGCCGCACCTTCAAGGCCGGCGAGGTCATCACCATCGACGGCTCCAAGGGCGAGGTGCTGGACGGCGCCGTGCCGATGATCGAACCCGAACTGACCGGCGACTTCCAGACCCTGATGGGCTGGGCTGACAAGGTGCGCCGCCTGAAGGTCCGCGCCAACGCCGAGACCCCGCTGGACGCCAAGACCGCGCGCGGCTTCGGCGCCGAGGGCATCGGCCTGTGCCGCACCGAGCACATGTTCTTCGACGACACCCGGATCGCCGCCGTGCGCGAGATGATCCTGGCCGACGACGAGAAGGGCCGTCGCGCGGCGCTCGCCAAGATCGCGCCGTTCCAGAAGTCGGACTTCGTCGAACTGTTCGAGATCATGGCCGGCCTGCCGGTGACGGTGCGCCTGCTGGATCCGCCGCTGCACGAGTTCATCCCCCACACCGAGGAAGACATCGACGCCCTGGCCGCCTCGTCCGGCATCGACGCCGAGAAGCTGAAGCGCCGCGCCAAGGAACTGCACGAGACCAACCCCATGCTGGGCCACCGCGGCTGCCGCCTGGGCGTCGCCTATCCCGAAATCTACGAGATGCAGGTCCGCGCCATCATCGAGGCGGCGCTGGAGGTGAAGCAGAAGTCGGGCGCCGCGCCCCTGCCGGAGATCATGCACCCGCTGGTCGCCCTGGGCCTCGAGATGAAATATCTGCGCGAACTGACCGACCGCACGGCCAAGGCCGTGTTCGAGGAGACGGGCCAGAGCATCGACTATCTGGTCGGCACGATGATCGAACTGCCGCGCGCCGCCATCCGCGCCGGGGACCTGGCCGAATACGCCCAGTTCTTCAGCTTCGGCACCAACGACCTGACCCAGACGACGTTCGGCATTTCGCGCGACGACTCCGGCCGGTTCCTGCAGGCCTATCTGGACAAGGGCATCTTCGAGACCGATCCCTTCGTGCGGCTGGACCAGGACGGCGTGGGCGGCCTGATCGAGATCGCCGCCGAGCGCGGACGCAAGGTCCGGCCAGAGGTCAAGCTGGGCATCTGCGGCGAACATGGCGGCGATCCGTCGTCGATCGCCTTCTGCGAACAGGCCGGGCTGGATTACGTCTCCTGCTCGCCCTACCGCGTGCCGATCGCCCGTCTGGCGGCGGCCCAGGCCGCGCTGAACGTGGAGCGCGAGAAGGACCGCTAGGCCTTCTCAGCAGGACGAACCCAAGAAGGGCGGTCTCGATCGAGGCCGCCCTTTTTGCTGCGGCGCCACAAAGTCGCCGATCTTGACGGAACGCTGTATGTGTCCCGGTGTCCACAGGCATTCATCGTGTTTTCGGGCCTCTGGAACAGATGACGCCGTGACCTACTTAAGCACTCGCTGGATGGGGCTGATGATCGGTCTGTTCATCACATCTAGGAGTTAATAAGAAACAATGCGTAACATTCTTCTCGCTGCTGTCGCCGTTTCCGCAATCGCCGCTCCGGCCTTTGCTCAAACCACTCCTGAGCCGCGTGGTTACGGCTCGCTGGGCTACACTCATCTTGAAGGCGATAATGCAACGACGGGCGCTGTGACCGGTCGTTTGGGCGTCAACCTCAACCGTTACTTGGCCGTCGAGACCGAAGCCTCGGTCGGCGTCAAGGACGACGACTTCACCGTCGCCGGCGTCGATGGTTCGATCAAGCATGAGTGGGACGCCGCCGGTTACGTGGTCGGCAAGGTGCCGGTCTCTGACAAGCTGGAACTGTTCGCGCGCGGCGGCTACGGCCACACCGAGCTGAAACAGGAGTTCCCAGGCGCCAACACCGACGTGGGCGGCGACAGCTGGAACTACGGCGCCGGCGCGAACTACTACCTGGACGGCGTCAACGGCGTGCGCGCCGACTGGACCCGTCGCGACTACCGCGACAACGGTGGTGAAGCCGACGCCTATTCGGTCAGCTACATCCGTCGCTTCTGATCGGATCGGTCAGTCTTAACGACGAAGGCGCGCTCCGAAGGGAGCGCGCCTTTTTCGTTCAGGACAGTGAAATCAGCCGAAGTCGCCGGCCAGGGCCCAACGCTGCGAGCCTTCGCCGAACGGTCGAACGAACCAGTCGCGATAATATTCGAAGGTCTCGATGATCTTTTGGCGAAGATCGGGCGGGTTGACCGCCTCGCCGCGCTGGCGCTTCATCGCCGCCACGCAATCGACCACCATGTTCTGGTGCGCCGAGCCACCCATGCTCTTCAACACGGTGGCGATATCATGAGCCAAGCTTTCCAGGACCTGCTTGGGCGTCTTGTGAGCCATCTGGGACATCCCCTGTTCTCGACAGGAGAATGCGTGACAAAAAGTCGTGAAAGATTCAAGCGTGGCCGGGCGAGAATCATCATGGATGCGAATTAACCTGACAGAACGCGGGTCGCACGGTTTGGTTCTCTCAAGGGAGAAAACCATGACGAATTTCGATCCGGCGGCCGCGACGGCCCAATGGCTGGCGACCTTGTCGCCCCAGGAAACGGCACGCGCCATCGCCTATACCCACGGTTCGCACTGGTTGATCCTGTGGAGCTTCCTGGTCTCGGCCTTGGTCGCCTGGATCATCGTGCGCACCGGCCTGTTGGTCGCGATCCGCAGCCGGATCGAACGTCGCCGTCGTCGGCCGATCCTGGCCAGTTTCGCCGTCGCCCTGGTCTATTCGGGCATGAGCTGGGCGCTGACCCTGCCGTGGGCGATCTATCAGGGCTGGTGGCGAGAGAAACAGTATGGACTGACCAGCCAGGCCCTGGGCGGCTGGCTGGGCGAGGCCGTGATCGGCGCAGCCATCTCGGTCGTTGCGACCTCGCTGCTGCTCGTGGCGATCTATGCGCTGATCCGGCGTGCGCGCCGGTTCTGGTGGGCTTGGGCGGCCGGCGTGACGGCGGCCTTCATCGTCATCGGTCTGGTGCTCGCGCCTTTGGTGATCGAACCGATCTTCAACACCTATACGCCCGCGCCGAACGGGCCGGTGCGCGACGCCGTCGTGACCCTGGCCAAACAGACGGGCACGCCGTCAGACAAGATCTTCATCTACAACGGCTCCAAACAGTCTGACCGCTACACCGCCAATGTCTCGGGCCTGTTCGGCACGGCGCGGGTCGCGATGAGCGACACCATGTTCAAACAGGGCGCGGATCTGGCCGAGGTGCGCGGCGTGGTCGGCCACGAGATGGGCCACTACGTCCGGGCGCACATTCTCTGGACCGTCGGCATTCTGGTCCTCCTGTCGGTGCTGGCCTTCTGGCTGACCGACCGGCTGTATCCGGTGGCGCATCGTCTGCTGAGGGCGGATCGCGTGGGCGACATCTCCGACCCTGCGGGCCTGCCGGTCCTGGCCTTGGTGCTGGCTTTCCTGGGCGTGCTGGGCACCCCGGTCTTCGCCACCATGACCCGCACGATGGAGGAGGACGCCGACCACTTCTCGCTGGTTCACGCCAATGCGCCGGACGGCCTGTCCAAGGCCCTGATCAAGACCGCTGAATACCGCGCGCCATCGCCGTCGGCGATCGAGGAGTTCCTGTTCTACGATCACCCCAGCGTGGAGAACCGCATCCGCCGCGCCATGGAATGGAAGGCGACGCATCCCGCCCAAGCCTTGGCAGAGCAACCGACGCGTCCTTAGGGCATTGAAGGCTTCGCCATTCCAAGCGGAGCCTTCGCCCCATGATCGACCTCTATCGCGGCCTCGGCCTGGGCGTTCCGGCCCTGATGGACATCGCGCCCCTGATCGCGCGGGTCGTGGTCGGGGGAATGTTCTTCCTGTCGGGCTTCTACAAGCTGTTCACCCCGGCTCAGGCCGAGAAGATGCAGAAGACGATGGTCGAGGCCGGCATCGCGGCGCCGCGCCAGACCGCCAAGTTCGTCTCGGTGTGCGAGTTCGCCTTCGGCGCCCTGCTGATCATGGGCCTGTTCACCAGCCTGGCGGCCCTGGTACTGCTGATCATCAGCCTGGTCGCCCTGGTGACCGTGGCGTCAAAATCGGTGGAGGGGACCAGCCTCGGCTATCGCCTCTCCAGCTATTTCGACCTGCCCGAGACCCTGCTGATGGTCATCCTGGTCTGGCTGATCGCCAATGGACCGGGGCTGTGGAGCCTGGACTTCGTCCTGTTCCTGCCCCGGCTTTAAGGCTTCAGGCGGCGCGCTTCCTGACGAAGACCGTCCCGGCCGAATAGCCGGCGCCGAAGCTGCAGATCAGTCCCGTATCGCCCGCCTCGAATCCGTCGTTGTGCAGGTGGAAGGCGATGATCGAGCCGGCCGAGGAGGTGTTGGCGTATTCGTCCAGGATGATGACGTTCTCATCCGCCGAGGGCTCGCGACCCAGCACCTTCTTGCCGATCATCGTGTTCATGTTGATGTTGGCCTGGTGCAGCCACAGGCGCTTTAGCTCGTGCGGATCCAGGCCCAGTTCGCCGGCGTGATCCACGATCATATCCGATACCATCGGCACCACGTCGCGGAAGACCTTGCGGCCCTGCTGGATGAACAGCTTGTCGTTCTGGACGCTGTCGTCGGCCTCTGGGCTGTCCAGATGCGCGGTGTCGCGGGCGTTTCGGTTCAGAAAGCCGAAGTTGTTCCTGATATTGTTCGAGAAGGTCGTCTTCAGCCGCGTACCCAGTACGTCCCAACCGCCCGGTCCCGCCGTCTCGGATGACTCGACGATCACTGCGGTGGCCACATCGCCGAAGATGAAGTGGCTGTCGCGGTCGGTGAAGTTCAGGTGGGCCGAACAGACTTCCGGATTGACCATCAGCACAGCCTTGACCGAGCCGCCAGCGATGAAGTCCGCCGCCGTCTTGATGCCGAAGGTCGCCGAGCTGCACGCCACATTCATGTCAAAGGCGAAGCCCTCGATGCCCAGGGCCTGCTGAACCTCGATCGCCATAGCCGGATAGGCGCGCTGCATGTTCGAGGCGGCGCACAGGACCGCGCCGATTTCCGAAACCGGCTTGCCCCACGCCTCGATCGCCTGACGCGCCGCCTTGACCGCCATCTCGGCCAGGATCGAGATTTCGTCGTTGGAGCGTTCGGCCAGGTTCGGCGCCATCCGCTCGGGATCGATGATCCCGGCCTTGTCCAGCACGAACCGGCTCTTGATGCCCGACGCCTTTTCGATGAACTCGGGCGAGGAGTGCGACTTGGCCTCCAGTTCGCCAGCCTCGATCTGGGCGGCGTGGCGGGCGTTCCAGCCGTCGGCCCAGGCGTTGTAGCTGTCGACCAGTTCGGCGTTCGAGACCGACTGTTCGGGGGTGAAGAGGCCGGTGGCGGCGATCACTGCATTCGACACTTTTTTGTTCCTATCGCTCGACGCGCGGCGTCTCGCTGCTTGAGGAGTGTGTTCCTATCGCTCGGCCCGCGGGACCTTGCTGCTTGAGGACAGTCCGTTTCCTATCAGAACGCGTCAATAGGACGGCGGCGGCTTGCGGTCGAGACTGGCGATGATGCCGGCGGCCCAGCGCTGCACCTGGCCGCGCGGCGCCTTGGGCGTCGGCTCGTCGCGCGCGGCGATCAGCCGATCCACAAGATCCTCGGCCTCGCAGGGCCAGCCCTCGGGCGTGACATAGACGGGGTAGGCGATCAGGGCGGCGTGGACCAGGTGATCGACGCCGGCGCGGCGGCTGCGGCGCTCGAACGTCAGCCGGTCGTCGGTCAGCCCCCATCCGGCATAGAAGGGCCGGCCATAGACCGACACCGCCTTGCCCCGCATCAGGGCCTCGAAACCGGTCAGGGAGGTCAGGGTCGCCACCCGCCGACAGGCGTTCAGACAGTCGACGATATCCAGCCCGTCGCCCACCGCATCGACCGAGGCCATGGCCCCGGCGTCCAGTCGCCCGGGCCGGTTGCCCGCCAGCACGTCGGGGTGATTGCGATAGACCAGAAAGGCGTCCGGATGATCGCGCCGCGCCGCCTCCACCAGGGCCGAGTTGGTGTTCAGATCCGGCGCACAGCCCAGCAGGATCGACTTGTCGTTCTCGACCTGACCAACGACCAGCAGGATGTCGCGATCAACAGGCCAGTCCGTCGGCGCCTGACCCCTCAGATTGTATTTCGACAGGCCGGCATCGACCACGCGCGTCCGCAGGGCGGCGGCCCGCGCCAACTGCACCGGCGACAGGTCCGAGGTTTCGATCAGGGTTTCCAGCCGCGAAGGCCGCGACGGATCGTAATAGACGCCCTGATCGTCTAGGGCGACCGACAGGGCGCCGACGAAATCGGAACCCAGACCCCGCGAACGGATAAAGCCGTCTTCCATCCGCACGGTCGGGCCGTAAAATGCAGCCGCCGCCTGGCGCGTCGCCTCGCTCTCCTTGCCCGCCCACCAGATCAGGCGCCCATCGGTCGCCTTGGCGTGGGCGGCGGCGCGCGAGGGCGACATGAAATAGCGCATCGACGCCTTGGGCGAGTTCAGCAGGCGGCGCACCGGCGGCCGCTTGGCGGGCGCGAACCCGACCGCCGACCAAGAGCCCGCCAGTCGCTCGGCCCGGTCGCGCAGGGCGATCAATCGCTCCAGCGCCTGTTCGGCCTCGCACCTGTCGCCCGTGACCGGATCGACATAGCGGCTGTAGGCGATCAGGGCGGCGGCGGCGACTTGTTCGATCGAGCGGGCGACGCCGCGCCGCCCCGTCTGGATCGCATCGGTCGTCAGGCCCCAGCCGGAATAGAAGGGCGCACCGAAACACCGCACCGGCAGGCCGCGCAACAGGGCCTCGAACCCCAGGGCCGAGGTGACGCAATAGACCGCATCCACCGCCGCCAGCAGGTCGGCTGGCCGCACATCGGCGTCCACCAGGGTGACGCCCGTCAGGTCCGTTACGCAGCCGCGCTTCCGGCCCGCCGCCACCGCCGGATGGCGTTTGACGATCAATTGCGCGTCCGGCTCGTCGCGCCGGGCGGCGGCGATCATATCGTCAAAGCTCTGGGCCGTCGCGAGGCCACAGGCGATGGAGGCGTCGCCAAACGTCTGGTCCACGATCAGCACGCGCAGACCGGGCTTCAGCAGGCGCGGATCCAGCGGCCCGCCCATATTGGTCTTGGACACGCCCGAAGCCACGATCCGGTCGATCAGCCCGCGCGCCCGCGCGCTCATGGCCGCGTCGCACCAGTCGTCCGCCGTCTGGATCAGTTGCTCCAGCCGGCTGGCCCGCGTCGCATCATAATAGACGCCCAGGTCATCGACGATCAGGCTGAGGCTCGTCGCGCCCGTCTCGCCGATGCCGACCGAACGCAAAAACCCATCCTCCAGCGCCACATAGGGCCGCCCGTTCTTCTCGGCCCACCTTCGCCCCGCCGCCGCTGTCGGCTTCATCCCCCAGCCCAGCACCGCCTGCACGTCCTCGCCTGGCAGGCGACGCAGGTCGTAGTCGGCCAGAAACACGTCGAGGAACGGGACCTTCAGCACACCGGGCGCACAGACCCAGGCCGGGATTTTCAAAGGCGTGTCAGAGGGTAGGGGCAAGGCGGGTCCGCTGTGGTTCGACGCGAGCTTTACGGCGGTTGCGTCACACCCGCCAGTCTCCTCCCCATTTCATGGGGAGGTGGCTCGAAGCGCAGCGAGAGACGGAGGGGCTCTTCAAATCATCACAGGCGTCTGTAGGACTTCCAGAGCCCCTCCACCGCTTCGCGGTCCCCCTCCCCACAAGTGGGGAGGATACAGGCTAGTCCGCCCGCGCCAGCAAGGCCTTCGCCTGCTCCAGATGCAGCCGTTCGACCATCGCCCCGTTCACTCGGATCGCGCCCCGCCCCTCGGCGTCCGGCGCGTCGAAGGCGGCGACGATCGCTTGCGCATCGGCGATCTCCGCTTCGGACGGCGAGAAGGCGGCGTTGGCGGCCGCGATCTGCGACGGGTGGATCAGGCTCTTGCCGTCGAACCCAAACAGTCGCCCTTGCAAAGCCTCGGCCGCCAGGCCTTCGGCATCCCCGATCCGGTTGAACACGCCGTCGATGGCCAGCAAGCCATTGGCCCGCGCAGCGGCGACCAGCATCGCGAGCCACGGCTTGAACGGTTCGCGATCCGGCGACGCTCCGGTCCCCAGCGCCTTGGCCAGGTCGTTGACCCCCAGCATCAGCCCGTCCAGCGCCCCGTCCGCCGTCGCGATGTCGGCCAGGGCCATCAGCGCGCGCGGCGTCTCGATCATGGCCCACAGGGCGCAACCCTTGGCCAGGCCGGCGGACAGGGCGTGAACGGCCTCGGGCGTCTCCACCTTGGGCGCGACGACCAGCGTGGCCCCCGCCGCCTTCATCGCCGCCAGGTCGTCCAGCCCCCAGTCGGTGTCCAGCCCATTGATCCGCACGCCCAGGCGCGGCCCAAACCCGCCAGCCCGAACCGCCGCGACGGCGGCGTCACGCGCGTCAGACTTGGCCTCGGGCGCCACGGCATCTTCCAGATCCAGCACGGCGACATCGCAATCCAGCGTCCGCGCCTTCTCGATCGCCCGCGCATTGGAGGCGGGCAGATAAAGGACGCTGCGGACCCGGTCGCTGCGCATCAGACGCGGCCTGTCACGGGCACCAGGGCGCCGGTCATGGCCCGGCTCTCGGGCGAGGCCAGGAATAGGATCACCGCCGCCAGATCGGCCGGCGCGACCCAGGTCGCCGGGTCGGCGTCGGGCATGTCCTGACGGTTCGTCGGCGTGTCGATGATCGACGGCAGGACGGCGTTGACCGTCACCTTTGTCGTCTTCAACTCCTCGGCCAGAGACTGGGTTAGGGCGTGGACCCCGGCCTTGGCCGCCCCATAGGCCCCCATGCCGGCCCCGGCCTTCAGCGCGGCGGCCGACCCGACATTGACGATCCGACCCTCGGGCGAGGCCTTCAGCGCATCCAGCGCCGCGCGGCTGGCGTTCACGGCGGTGGTGACGTTCAGCGCGTGCATCCGGTCCCACGCCGGTTCCGCATCGTCGGTCGTCTGCCAGACAAAGCCGCCGGCGATGTTCAGCAGGGCGTCCAGGCGTCCGAACCGCGCGATCACGGCGTCTACGGCCTTCTGCGCCTGGCCGGCGTCCGTCAGATCGACCCCGCCGATCTCAAGCACGCCGTCGGGCACGGCGTGGCCCGAGGCATGGTCGATCACCGCGACCTGCCAGCCGCCTTTCAGCGCCGCCTCCAGCACCGCCCGGCCCAGGACGCCGTGTCCGCCCGTGATTGCGACTGTGCGCTGCATCATCCGATCCTCCGTGTCGCCGGGGACCATAGAGCCCGCTGCGGCCGGATCAACCGGTCCTGATCAAGCGTCGGCGAACACCTTCGCCATCAACCGCTCAAGGGCATCTTGATCGTCCGTATCGAAGGCGGCCGGCGTCGTCGCATCCACGTCGAACACCGCGATCAGCGTGCCGGATGCGTCGCGCACGGGCACCACGATCTCGCTGGCCGAACGGCTGTCGCAGGCGATGTGGCCAGGGAAGGCGTGCACGTCCTCGACCAACTGCGTTTGACCCGTCGCCGCCGCCGCGCCGCACACTCCGCGCCCGAACGCGATGCGCAGGCACCCCAGCGTCCCTTGATAGGGCCCGACCACCAGTTCGTCCGCCTTGTCCGTCGCCACGACATAGAACCCGGTCCAGAAATAGTGCTCGAACGCATCGGCCAGCATTGATGCCACCGTCGCCATTCGCGCCGTCACATTCGGCTCGCCGTCCAGCACGGCCAGGACTTCGGCCTCGACCTCCAGATAGCGCGCCGCCTTGTCGGCGGGACGATCGTTGCGGGCGACATAGGCCATGGGAAAACTCCGGAGCGGGACAGGCTGGCGATATAGGCGAGCGGCTGGCCGAAGGGGAGGGGCGCCGTCAATCGCCGACACCTGGCCGGGAACGCTTCCATGCGCCCCCGTGTTGGCGCTGGGAGACAACGACGGAGGCTCGCGTGACATCAACTCCTTCACGATCGCTCAGCCTGATCGCCGCCCTGATGCTGTCGGCCGCCGCGGCCGCTTGCGGTCAGGACGCCGGCGCGCCTGGGCTAGCTGACGCGACGCAGACCCCCGCGCCTTCCGCGCCGGAGCCGACAGCACCGCCTCCGGAACCGGCGAAGACCGGCGCAAGCTCCGCTACCTCGTCGTCAGAACCCGCGACGCCGGCGGCGTCGCGCAAGCCCTGTTATCTCTCGGTCGACGGCAAGGTTCTGCTCAACGAATCGTGCCTCGTCTATCCTTTCGGCGACGGGGGCTACACCATGAACGCCTGGTCCGAGGGCAAGCCCAAGAACTCGCAATTCGCCGTCGTCGCCCTGATGGCCGACGGCTCGGCCGACGCCACCTGGAACGCCGACCCCGACGACGACAAGGCCGGCGATCGCTTAGGGACCGTGCGCCTCAGCGACGGCTGCTGGATCAACGACCGCGCGCGCATCTGCGTGGGATAACCGTGTTCAATAGGGCCGGGCAGGATCCAATCCGTGCCTAAAGCTTGAGCGCAAGCGCATGATCTATCCCAAACAAAACCACTGGGACGAAACGTCTCAAGGCTAAAATGTGGTTGACGACAACGCAAAACACCTACGATTTGTACGTCTGAGTTGCGTCACGGGGGCGCAGAAGACGAGTTGTCGGCCACAGGCCGCAGGGGGTTTGTTTTGGGTTTCAGTTTCAAGGGCGGGCTTCTGGCCGCAGCGGCTGGCGTCGCGATCATGGTGGGCACGACGGCTGTGGCGCAGACCGCTCCGGCTCCCACGGCGCCGACCGGCGGTTTCTACATGGCCAACGGAACGCGCACGACGAACTATCAAACGGCCATCGCCTCCTGGCGTGCGGACAGCCAGTTCGCCGTCGACTATTCCAAAGGCTTTCTGGGGCTGGAACACGCCTACGCCATGGGGCTGAGCGGACGCGGTCAAACGGTCGGGGTCAATGACGCCGGCGTCTATGTCGATCACCCGCTGTTCGGATCGGCCGGCAAGGTGACGGGCCTGCGCACCGAGGCGGTCGCCGGCTACGGCAATGATGGCCTGATCAACCCGCGCCGCCGCTGGGAAGGTCACGGCACCCACGTGTCCGGCACCATCGCCGGCGACCGCGTGGCGGGACAGCCGATGTTCGGCAACGCCTTCAACGCCAAGCTCTACGCCGCCACCGCCAACTTCTCGGCTGGCGACTTCCTTTGGTACAAGGACGCGATCATCGACGGCAAGATCGTCGCCACCCAGAACCAGAACATCGTCGACCTGGCCAATACGGGCCAGGTGCGCATCATCAACAACAGCTGGGGCAGCGGCACTTCGCTGCCGTTCAACGCCTCGCTGCCCACGGTGCTGGCGTCGTTCAACCGCAACTACGGCGATTTCTACAAGCCGGTTTTGGACAAGGACGTCCTGGTCGTCTTCTCGGCCGGCAATGGCTATGGCGTCCATGCCAGCATCGATGCGGCCGCGCCGCTGAACGACCCGCGCCTGCGCTCCAACTGGCTGTCGGTCGCCAACTATTCCAGCTTCACCGCCGCCGATCCCTCGACCAGCTTCTGCGGCCAGACGGCGACCTGGTGCGTCGCCGGACCGGGCTCGAGGGTGATCTCGTCGGTGCCGGCCTATACGATGGACCGGGCGGGCATCCTGGCGCTTTATCCGCGCGCCAACTATGCCGGCCTATATTCGGCGACTACGGTTTCGGCCCTGGAGACGGCGTCGGTCAATCAGTTCCTAGGCGTTCTGAACGCCTATCTGAACGCCCGTCAGACCGGCGGCCCCACCTACAACGAAGATGCGTGGCGTCGTGAGGTCGCGCGCCAGGCGGCGGCCATCACCCTGGTTTCGGGGGCGCGCCTTGGCGATCCGGACGGCTTCACTTCGCGTCTGGCCGGGCTGCTGGTTTCGACCGGAAACATGGCGATCCTGACGCCGGCCTTCTCCAGCGCCGTGCTGCAATATGCCAACGACGAGCTTCAACGCGTCCTGAACCAGTACATCAAATACACCGGCGCGGGTTATGCGGCCTACACCGGCACGTCGATGGCGGCGCCGAACATCTCGGGCTTCGCGGCCCTGCTGATGGAGAACTTCCCCGAATATTCGACGGCGCTGATCTCGGATATTCTGGTGTCCAGCTCCAAGGATCTGGACACGCCGGGCGTCGATCTGCGCTCGGGCTGGGGCGCGCCGCAGATGGACGTGGCCCTGCGCGGACCGACGGCGCTGCGCGACACCCGCGACGTCACCGTCGCCGTGGGCACGGTCGATATCTGGAGTAACAACATCGGCGATGCGCGCGACCGCTATTCGGCCGAGGTCAAGGCCAACTTCGGCAATGACATCGGCGGTCTGGTCAAGAAGGGCGGCGGTCAGCTGATCCTGACGGGCGCCAACGACTACAGCGGCCCGACCCGGGTCGAGGGCGGCCTGCTGACCGTCAACGGCAGCCTGCTGCGTTCCAGCGCCACCGTCGGCGGCGTCGGCATGATCGGCGGCACGGGCACGCTGGCGAACCTGACGGCGGAAAGCGGCGGCGTGGTGTCGCCTGGCGACGGCGTCAATCCGTTCGGAACCCTGACGGTCGCCGGCAACCTCAACTTCAAGCCCGGCTCCTTCCTGTGGATTCGCTCCAACGTAAACGGCGCGGCCTATTCTCGCCTGAACGTGGGCGGCACGACCAAGATCGACGGCGGCCAGGTCATCCTGAAAGCCGACAACGGTGAATGGAATCTGCGGACGCAGATGAACATCATCAACTCGACCGGCGCGGTGACGGGCACGTTCAGCGGCGCCCAGAGCGATCTGGCCTTCCTGGCTCCGGTGCTGACCTATTCGACCAACGGCGTGGTCCTGACGGTGCGGCGCAACGACGTGACCGTGGCTTCGCTGGGTCGGACGGACAATCAACAGTCGGTCGGCGGCGCGCTGGACGTCATGATCAACAACACCGCGACCGGGACCAACCGCGATCTGTCGCTGGAAAACGCCCTGCTGGACGCCAGCGTGCCGGCGGTTCAGGGCGCGCTCAGCGGCCTGACGGGCGAGGTCCACGCCACTCTGGGCGGCCTGGCCGTTTCGGACTCTCGCGTCATCCGCGACGCCATGTCCGAGCGCGGACGCAGTCAGGGCGGCGCGGCCACCTACGTCGGCAACGGCGTGTCGGTTTGGGGCAGCGGCGTCTTCGGCAACGGCCGGGGCTCGGCGCATGACGGCCTCGCGGGCTTCCGCAACGAAGCCTCCGGCTATCTGGTCGGGGCCGAAAAGGCGCTCGCGAACGACGTCCATGTCGGCGTGGCGCTGGGCGAAACTCGCTCGGAACTGCGCTCGCCGCGTCTGCGCTCGACCGGCCGGGTCACCAGTGAACAGATCGGCGTCTATGGCGGCGCCGGCGTCGGTGACTTCCAGATCCGCGTCGGCGGATCCTGGGCCAGCGCCGATGTCCGCACGGATCGTACGGCCCAGCTGAACGCCTTCACCAACGCCCTGGTCGGCGACTACGACGGCGACGTCTGGCAGGCCTATGGCGAGGTGGCGTGGAGCCGCGCCGTTGGCGGCACGATGTTCGAGCCCTACGCCGCCTACAGCCACGTCGAATACGACGCCGATGTCGTTGAGACGGGCGGCGACGCCGCTCTGTCGGGCAATGTGAAGCAGAAGGCCGATCTGCTGACCGCCGGCTTCCGCACCCGCACCGTGCTGGCGGGCGGCGAGGGGCGTCCTCGTCTGTCGGCGGTGACCCACCTGGCCTACACCCACGACCTGAACGGCGACGGCCCGGTCTTCGACGCCGCCTTCGCCGACGGTCCGCGCTTCCTGATCGACGGAGCCAATCCTGGCGACGACGTGATCTCGGGCGGCCTGGGCTTCAACATCCAGGCGACCGAACGCACCGCGATCGAGCTTGGCTATACCGGCCTCTACAAGGACGAGTATCGCGACAACCGCATCTATGGCCGGTTCAGCGTCAAGTTCTGATCTGACGGCAATGTAAGACCGCGGCGGCCCCGATCGACGATCGGGGCCGTTGTTGCTTTGGGGCCTAGTTCGTCTGGGCGGACAGGGCGTCGTTGTCCTGGGTGAACGGTCGATCTCGCTCGGACGTGCGGTTTTCGATCCAGACTCCGCTGCGACCCGTCACCCGCTCGACCGCCTCCACCGCGCTGCGGATGAAGGCGGCCGGGCTCTCCGCTTCATTGGAGCGTCGAACGGGTATCGCAGGATCGCCCTCCAGCAGGGTCGAGGCGTAGACATTCAATTGATGCCCCCGACGCCGCCCATCGCGATAGGGAAACAGGCACAGTGTGTAGTGCTGCTCGATCCGCGCCTGCACACGCTGAACCGCCTCGGCGCGCCAACTCGCGCCCTTGCACACCACCGTTCGGGGCGCGCTCAGCCACCCGGCCGGCGCGCGGGTCGCCGGCCCTTGCAGACCAAACGCACTTTGCGCTGTCGGATCGACCAGGGTGAAGCGGCCGGGCGACCGCGGCGCATCGGCCACGCTCAGCTGACGATAGCTCACTTGCATCGGCAGGCGATCGAGATGGCGCTGCAGGGCTTGCGCGATGTCACGACCGCTGCGCGACGTCTGAAAATCCACGATCGCATAGGCCTGATCGATGCTGTGCCGATCGGCCCGCGCGGACTGAGTCACAGCGCCTGACGCATGGCTCAGCGCAATCATCGTCACAAGCGCCACAGACCGTCGAAAGATCGCCATAGGCCATCACGGTCACGACCGACCGATCTGTCAAGACGCGCACGATATGGGTTTGGTAGGCCCGGAGGGACTCGAACCCCCAACCAGACCGTTATGAGCGGTCGGCTCTAACCATTGAGCTACAGGCCCCCAAGGCGCGCCTCGGCGGTAGGAGTTTCGCCTAGCAGGCGCGGGCGCGGCTTGCCAAGCGGGGGCGGGCAAGAAGGCGATGTTTCGGCGATTTCACGAAGATGAACGGAAACTGCCACGGCGCACGGGCGTTGGTTCAGGCGAGAACGGCCAAGGTCGTTGCAACGGATCGGCGAACGCGCCGGTCCCGGATCGCTTACGGAGAAGACTGCATGACCCGCACCCTGGCCGCCGCCCCCTTGAAGACCGTTTCGCTGAAGACCGTCGCTTTCGGCGGCGCCGTCGCCGCCGCCGCCTTCCTGGCCGCCGCCACGCCCCGCGCCATGGCCCAAACAGCCGAACCCATGGGAGCCATGCACATGATGCAGCCCGCGCCGTCGCTGAACTTGTCGGCATACGGCGAGGTCAAGGCCGCGCCGGATATGGCCACCATCACCTTCGGCGTCCAGACCGAGGCGCCGACCGCCCAGGCCGCCATGAGCGATAATGCTGCGCAAATGACGCGCGTCGTCGCCGCCCTGCGCCGCGCGGGCATCGCCGAGCGCGACATCCAGACCTCGGGTCTGAACCTGTCGGCGCAGTACGACTACGTCCAGAATGAACCACCCAAGCTGCGCGGCTATCAGGCGGTCAACCGCGTGACGGTGGTCATCAACGACCTGAGCCAGGTCGGCACGACGGCCGACGCCGTGGTCGCCGCCGGCGTCAACCAGATCGACGGCATCAGCTTCGGCCTGAAGGATCCGACCGCCGCCGAAAACCAGGCGCGCCAGCAGGCCGTGCGCAACCTGCAGGCCAAGGCCCAGCTGTACGCCCAATCGCTGAACGTCCAGCTGTCGGGCATTCGCAACCTGACCGAGGGCGGCGGCTATGCGCCCCAGCCGCCGATGCCGATGTTCGCCGCCCGCGCCGTGTCGATGGACCGGGCCGAGAGCACCCCGGTTTCCGCCGGCGAACTGACGGTGAGGATCGACATCACGGGCGTCTACGACATCGCCCGCTGATCGCATCGACCGGATGAAGAAAAGGCCCGCCGTCGTCGGCGGGCCTTTTTGCATTTCTAGAGCCGAAAGACGCCTCAGCCGGCGTTCTTGATCGCGTTGGCGTCGTCCAGCAGGACAACGTTCGGGTTCCACTGGCGGGCTTCTTCCTGAGGCAGCTGGCCGTAGGTGACCACGATCACCTTGTCGTTCTTCTGCACAAGGCGGGCGGCGGCGCCGTTGACGCCGATGACCTTGGAGCCGCGCGGCGCCTCGATCGCATAGGTGGTGAAGCGCGCGCCATTGGTGATGTTGAGCACATCGACCTGTTCGTGCGGATAGATGCCGGCGGCGTCCAGCAGGTCCATGTCGATGGCGATCGATCCCTCGTAATCGAGATCGGCCTGGGTCACCGTGGCGCGGTGCAGCTTGGACTTCATCAGGGTGACCAGCATCGTGCGGTCTCCGAAAAACGCGGGGCGCAGGCCCTCGCTCACAGGCGGCTCATATAGGGATTTCCGGCCCCGGCATCAATCCGCACGCTGCGCCGCAGCAATCGGGTGCGGCTGCGAACGCGACGTCAACCGACGGATTGCACGCACGTCATTTGACGACGGCCTGCGTCCCCCTATGCTGGCGACGCCATTTCCGGCCTGCGAGCGCGCGTTTTCCCTCCGATGAAGCAATTCTTCCTGACGGTCCTTGGTGTCTTCACCGGGCTGATCCTGTTCGTCGTCGTCATTCCCGTGGTGCTGCTGACGGTCGCCGTCGCCTCGTCGTCCAAGCCGACGACGCCGGCGACCACCGTGCTGGAGCTGGACTTGCGCGGCGGCGTCAGCGACCAGCCGTCGTCCAATCCGTTCGCGGCCTTCGGCGGTTCGGGCCTGGCCCTGACGGACGTGGTCGATGGCCTGCATCAGGCCCAGGGCGACAGCAGCGTCAAGGCTCTGCTGATCCGCCTGCCGGAAAGCGGCATGACGCCCGCCACCGCCGACGAGCTGCGCCAGGCCATCCACCGCTTCCGCAACACAGGCAAGCCGGTCATCGCCCACAGCCAGGGCTTCGCACCCGTAGGCGCGGTGATGTCCACCTATATGGTCGGGGCCTCTGCGTCGGAGCTGTGGATGCAGAACACCGCCGGCTTCCAGGCCACGGGCTTCTCGGCCGACAGCCTGTTCCTGGGCCGTGCCTTCCAGAAATACGGCGTCAAACCCGAGTTCGAACAGCGCTATGAGTACAAGAACGCCGTCAACGAATACACCCAGAGCGACTACACCGGCCCGCACCGCGAGGCGATGACGGCCTGGATGACGTCGATCTACGACACCGCCCTGGCCAACGCGGCCAAGGACCGCAAGACGACGGCCCCGGCGCTGAAGACGGTGATCGAAGCCGGTCCCTATTCGGCGGAACAGGCGCTCAGCAACCGGCTGATCGACAAGGTGGGCCAGGTCGAAGAGGCCGAAATCGCCATCAAGACCCGCGCCGGCAAGGGCGCCGAGATCGTCGAGTTCGGCAAATACGCCAGCCAGAAGGGCGAACGCACGGGTTCGGGCAAGAACGCCATCGCCATCGTGGGCGGGGAGGGGGCCATCGTCACCGGGCGCGGCGGCGGCGCCAGCTTCGGCGGCGGCTCGTCCATCCATTCCGACGACACGGCCGAGGCCATCTACGACGCGATCGAGGACAAGAGCGTCAAGGCGATCGTCTTCCGCGTCTCATCGCCGGGCGGTTCGCCCGAAGCGTCCGAGCAGATCCTGGCCGCCGTGCGCGCGGCGCGGGCCGCGGGCAAGCCGGTGGTGGTGTCCATGGGCGCCTATGCGGCCTCGGGCGGTTACTGGATCAGTTCCGAGGCCGACTGGATCGTGGCCCAGCCCACGACCCTGACCGGCTCGATCGGCGTGTTCGGCGGCAAGTTCGTGCTGGCCGATGCGCTGGGACGGTTCGGCGTCGACATGCGTGAGTTGACGGTGGGCGGGGACTACGCCGACGCCTTCTCGCCGACGCAGGCGTTCACCCCCCAGCAGCGCGCGGCCTTCGCCGGTTCGATGGACCGGATCTACGACGACTTCATCACCCGTGTGGCGACGGGCCGCAACCTGTCGCCGGACCGGGTGCGCGAAATCGCCAAGGGGCGCGTCTGGACCGGCGCCCAGGCCCTGCCGCTGGGTCTCGTCGACCAGCTGGGCGGCGTGACCGAGGCGGTGAACAAGGCCCGCCAACTCGCCAAAATTCCCGACAATGAGCCCGTCCGCTTCAAGCATTTCCCCAAGCAGCAGTCGCCGTTCGAGGCCCTGTCGGAAATGTTCGGCGTCCAGACCGAGGCCGCCAAGGCCCTGGTCATGCTGGGCGGGGTCATGGCCGATCCCCAGGCCCAGGCCGTGATGCGCCGGATCGACAGCGACCGCATGCGCAGCCAGGGCGCGGTGGTTCTGGCCGATCAGCCGATCTTTTGACGGAGCACGGCGCACGCGACCGTGCGTCGCGGTCCATTGACCGCAGGCCCCGATGGACCGACATTGCGTGTCAGGCGTTCCCCGGATCGCCTGAAAGGATGATCCATGTTCCAGCCTGAACGTCTCGCCGCCATCGGCCATGCCGCCCGCCGCCGTCCCAACGGCCTGGTGGCGTCGGTCATGTGGGTCGCCGGTATGATCGCCGCCGTCTGCGCCATGGCGGTCGGCGCCGTCCTCGCTGTCTTCACCGCTGCGGCCGTGGCGGTCATCGCCCTGTTCGCCGGCGTTCTGGTCTTTCTGGTCGGTCTGGTCATGCGCACCCGCCGCAATATCGCGCCGCGTCGCCGCAACAGCGATCCCGACCTGATCGAGGCGCACAAGGTGGACGGCGCCTGGGTCGCCTATGGCTGGGAGCGCAACGGCCGCTGAGCCGACGCCGCCCATGACGTCCTACATCGACGCGCCTTCGCCCAACTTCGACGCGCGCCGTGCGCCGCCGGACATGCTGGTGTTGCACTACACCGGCATGCAGACCGGCGGGGCCGCTCTGGCCCGCCTGCGCGACCCGGAGGCCAAGGTTTCGGCCCACTATCTGGTCGAGGAAGACGGCCGCGTCTTTCAACTGGTGCCCGAGGAGCGTCGCGCCTGGCACGCCGGCCGCGGCGTCTGGCAGGGCGAGGACGACTGCAACGCCGCTTCCATCGGCATCGAGATCGTCAATCCCGGCCATGAGTTCGGCTACCGCGCCTTCCCCGAAGACCAGATCACGGCCGTCATCGCCCTGATCTCCGATATTCGCAGCCGCTGGACCATCGCCGACAACCGCATCATCGCCCATTCCGACCTGGCGCCGGATCGCAAGGAAGATCCGGGCGAGCTCTTCCCCTGGAAACGTCTGGCCGAGGCCGGGCACGGCCTGTGGTTCGAACCGGCGGCCGAACGGGTTCAGGCCTTGGGCGGCCTGTTGCAAAAGGGCGATCAGGGCATCGGCCCGATGGTGCTCAGCGCCGGCCTGCATCGGCTGGGCTACGGCCTGAAGGCCAGTGGCGACTACGACGCCGCCGTCGAAACCGCCGTCCGCGCCTTCCAGCGTCATTGGCGCCCGGCCCGCGTCGACGGCGTCGCTGACGGCGAAACCCGCGCCCGCCTGGTCGGCCTGCTCCAACTGGCCAGCGCCGAGAGTGTCACGGGCGTATTGAATTGACGTTCGCGCCGCTAACGCGCATCTAGCGCGCGCCAGACGGCTGGGCGGTCGCGGCGGACTTTGCGTCCGTCGAGGAAAGTCCGGGCTCCACGGTGAAAAGGCGGCGGATAACTTCCGCCCGGGGTGACCCGAGGGATAGCGCCACAGAAAGCAAACCTCCGGCCTTGCGAGGCCGGTAAGGGTGAAAGGGTGGGGTAAGAGCCCACCGCGGACCTGGCAACAGGGACGGCATGGCAAGCCCCGCCTGGAGCAAGACCAAATAGGGACATCGCGCGGGCTTGCTCGCGGGGCTCACCGCCTCAGATGTCCGGGTAGGTCGCGAGAACCGATCAGCAATGGTCGGTCCAGAGGAATGATCGTCGCCGATCCGGGCCTCGGCTTCGGAGCGGAACAAAACCCGGCTTACAGGCCGTCTGGCAGACTTTTTTACTTGGCCTATCGGCCTTCGGCCTACTTGAGGCCCGTTAGCGGGCTTCCCACCCGCCCAGCCGGTGATGGCTCGCGTGATGTTTTGGTCCGCGTTGGGATTATCCCCGCATTTCAGTGTTCTGGCGGCGGTCCCGCGCTTTTGCGGGCGTTAACCTATTGTCTGGCAATGGAAGGTTAGAACGCCTCACAGCCTGTGAATACTTTGTTTGTTCCGTGTATGTTCCAGCTGTTCGAGCGTGCTTAAGTCGTCACACGTCAAAACATGGTTAAATCTTGGCTTCGATCCCATTGAGGCCCATTTCATCCCATGCTATCCCAACTTCATGATTTGGGGCTGAGAGGCGGGCGCGGCGGGCGTTCGTCAGGGCATCTAGGGACGGGCCGAAGGGCTCGATTGGACAGGGCGTGTTTCTCTCGACCTATGAGAAGCAGCTGGACGGCAAGCGCCGTCTCCTCATTCCCAACGATTTCCGCACGACCGAAAACGGCGCCGCCGGCGGCGTCTTCATCTTCCCCTCGATCGAGGCCGACTGTCTGGAAGCGGGCGGCGACCGCCTGTTCGCCGTCTATGCCGAAATGATCGAAGCCCTGCCGTTCGGCTCCGAGGAGCGTTCGGCGCTGGAGTGGCAGGTGATGGGCGAGCAGGTGCGTCTGGCCTACGATTCCGGCGGTCGGATCACCTTGCCTGAGGCGCTGTGCGCCGAGGCGGGTCTGGGCGACACCGTCGTCATCGTCGGCCTGAACGACCGTTTCCAGATCTGGTCGCGCGAGAAGTGGGCGGCGCGCCGCGCCGAACAGCGCGCCCTGGCCAAGGCCGGCATGGCCCAGATCGGCGCCCTGAAGCTGGCGGCCCAGATGAAGCTGGCGGGAGGTGGATCGTGACTGACGCTCCCCCCAATTCTCCCCACGCCCCCGTCCTGCTGACCGATGTGATCGAGGCCCTGGCGCCTGCGCCCGGCGACGTCGTGATCGACGCCACCTTCGGCGCCGGCGGCTATACCCGCGCCATCCTGAAAACGGGCGCCCAGGTTGTCGCCCTGGATCGCGACCCGACGGTCCAGCCGCACGCCGACGCCGTCGCCAGCGACTTTCCCGGCCAGTTCCAGCTCATCCGCACCCCCTTCTCGGGTCTGGCTCAGGCGTTCGCCGACAGCGGCAAGGCGAAGCTGGACGGCGCGGTCTTCGACATCGGCGTCTCGTCGATGCAGCTGGACCAAGCTGAGCGCGGCTTCTCCTTCATGCGCGACGGTCCGCTGGACATGCGCATGTCGGATGAAGGCGCGACCGCCGCCGACATCGTCAATACCTGGGACCACGGTCCCCTGGCTCACATCTTCAAACTGTATGGCGAGGAGCGCCAGTCGGGCCGCGTCGCCACCGCCATCCTGCGTCGCCGCGCCGCACAGTCGTTCACCCGCACCCTGGATCTGGCCGAGGTGGTCGAAAAGGCTCTGGGCGGCCGTCGTGGCGCGCCCATCCATCCGGCGACTCGCGTCTTCCAGGCCCTGCGCATCGCGGTCAATGACGAACTGGGCGAGCTGGAGCGCGGTCTGGAGGCGGCCGAGGCGACGCTCGCCCCCGGTGGACGTCTCGCCGTCGTCACCTTCCATTCGCTGGAAGACCGCATCGTCAAGGCCTTCCTGACCGAGCGCACGGGCAACAGCCCCGCCGGTTCGCGTCATGCGCCGATGGCCGTCGATCCGCGCAAGCCCAGCTTCACGCTGCAGTTCAAAGGCGCGCGCGAGGCGGGCGACGAAGAGCGTTCCACCAATCCCCGCGCCCGCTCGGCCAAGCTGCGCGCGGCCGTGCGCACGGACGCGCCGGCTTGGGGTCGGATCGATGGGAGAGCGGCGGCATGACCACGGCGCCCTTCTTCACCTATTCCCGCACCGCCCTTCAGCGCCTGTTCGACTGGAAGGTGCGTGGCGTGCGCTGGGTCGAGATCATCGGTGTGGCCCTGGTCGCGATCATGATCGTGTCGGTCTATGCGGCCAAGGCCGCCGCGGCGCGCGAAAGCAGCCGCATCGCCCAGATCGAACAGGACATCCGCGAGAACGGACAGCGCGTCCGCCTGCTGCGCGCCGAGGTCGCCCGGCTGGAGCAGCCCGCGCGTCTGGAAAGCCTGTCTCGCCAGATCGGCATGGCTCCCGTCGCCGTCGCCCGTCAGGCCAAGGAAGGTCAGCTGACCGCCCTGAAACCCGTCCCCGCTCAACCCGCCGCATCTGCTCCCGCAGCCGCGCCGGCGCCCGCCGCCGCCGTCGCCGACGACGCGCCCGTCCCAACGCCCTCGCCGGAGCCGGCGCAATGAGCGTTCAGGATCATCGCTATCACCGCGCCGCGCCGGGCGCCGATTTCCAGGAACGACTGCAAGGCCGTCTGTCTCCCTTCTGGCGCTGGCTGACCGAACTGGTCTGGCGGCTGGAGCACGGCTTCGAGCGCGCCCGCGCCGACGCCCGCCCGGAAGAGGACACGCGCGTCCGCATCTTCCTGATCCTGATCGTCTTTTCCTGCGTCTTCGGCGGCCTGGCCATCGGCGCGTCGTATAAGGCCCTGTTCGCCCCGGCCAACGGCCTGGGGCGCGGCGTCAATCCGAACGCCTTGGTGCGCGGCGACCTGACGGACCGCAATGGCGAGCTGCTGGCCACCAACATCGTCCACTACGGCCTCTACATCGACCCGGCCGAGATCTGGGACCGCGACCTGGCCTATCGCCAAATCCGCCGCGCCCTGCCGCGCATCTCGGCCGAGCGTCTGAAGAAGGTGCTGGGCGGCGACCGTCGTCTGATCGCCCTGACCGGCCTGACGCCTCAGGAAAAGGCCGCCGTGCACGACCTGGCGCTGGGCGGCGTCACCTTCGAGCCTGAGGATCGTCGCGCCTATCCGCTCGGGACCTCGGCCGTCCATCTGATCGGCGACGCCGACACGGGCGGGCAGGGCGTCTCGGGCGCCGAGTTGGCCTTCAACGACGAGATCCGCGCGGCGGGTCAGCGCGGCGAGGCCTTCCCCCTGTCCATCGACCTGCGCGTCCAGGGCGTGCTGGAAAACGAACTCGCCGCCGCCGCGATCAAGAACCAGGCCAAGGGCGCCGTCGGCATCGTCACCGACGTACAGACCGGCGAGGTGCTGGGCATGGCGTCCTGGCCGACCTTCAACTCGGCCGACCGCGGCGCTGCGCCCGACGGCGCCACGCTGAACCGCGCCGTCTCGGGCCACTACGAAATGGGCTCGGTGTTCAAGACTTTCACCGTCGCCGCCGGCCTCGACACCGGCCGGGCCGACATGAACACCCTGTTCGACGCCTCCCAGGCCTTCCAGATCGGCGATCGCAAGATCAAGGATTTCCACGCCCAGAACCGGGTGATGACGCTGGAAGAGGTCTATCTGCACTCCTCCAACATCGGCACGTCGCAGCTGGCGGTGCAGATGGGCCCCAACACCATGCGCGACTATTTCCGCCGCCTGGGCCTGCTGGACGCCGCCAAGATCGAGCTGAAGGAATCGGCCAAGCCGGTCGTGCCGCGTCGCTGGGACAACTCGACCCTGGCGTCGCTGTCCTTCGGCTATGGCATCATGATCACCCCGGCCCAGATGGTTCAGGCCATGGGCGCCCTGACCAACGGCGGTCGGATGATCCCGCTGTCGCTGCGCAAGGGCGGCGCCCGCAACGTCCAGCCGCAACAGGTCGTCACCGAAGAGACCTCGCGCGCCATTCTCGACCTGCTGCGTCGCAACGTCGTCAAGGGTTCGGGCGGCTTCGCCGATGCGCCGGGCCTGCGGGTCGGCGGCAAGACCGGCTCGGCCAACAAGCTGGTCGGCGGCCGCTATGATCCCAGCCACGCCCTGGGCTCCTTCGCGGCGGTCTTCCCCGTCGATGGCCCGCTGAACGGCAAACGCTACGCCATCCTGATCGTGATGGACGAGCCGGGGACCTATCCCAAGACCGGCGCCTATGTCGCTGCGCCGGCCGTGCACAATATCGCCGACCGCATCGCCGGCTTCCTGGGCGTCGAACGCCGCGACGACCGCTGGCGCACGGCCTCGGGCGAGAAGATTCCGCAGTATCAGGACGTGGCGGGGGACGGGCTTTGAGCGCGCTTCGCCTGTCCGACCTGCTGCGCCGCGACGTGTCCTCGGACCCCGTCATCACCGGCGTCACCGCCGACAGCCGCAAGGTCTCGCCCGGCGCCCTGTTCGTCGCCCTGCCGGGCACGGCCGCCGACGGCCGCGCCTTCATCCCGCAAGCGCTTGCGCAAGGGGCCGCTGCGGTTCTGGCGCCGACCGACACGCCGGATGGCGTGGCGCCCGTTCTGGTCACCTCGGGCGACGTGCGCCGGGCCTACGCCATCGCCGCGCGCGGCTTCTACGGCGCCCAGCCCAAGACCTGCGTCGCCGTAACCGGCACCAACGGCAAGACCTCTGTCGCCACCTTCTGCCGCCAAATCTGGGCCGGGATCGGCCATAAGTCCGCCAGCATGGGCACGCTGGGCGTCATCGGCCAGAAGGGCGTCAAGACCTACGCCCTGACCGGCCCCGGCCTGACCAGTCCCGACGCCGCCGAGGCCGCGCGCCTGATGGCCGAACTGGCCGCCAAGGACGTGACCCACGTCGCGCTGGAGGCCTCGTCCCACGGCATCGATCAGCGCCGCCTGGACGGGGTCGCCTTGAAGGCCGCCGCCTTCACCAACCTGACCCAGGATCACCTCGACTATCACGGCACCATGGCGGACTACCGCTCCGCCAAGATGCGCCTGTTCGAGACCCTGCTGCCGCGCGGCCGCACCGCCGTGCTGAACGCCGATTCTGATGCCTATTCGGTCTTCGCCTCAGCCTCCATCATGGCGGGTCTGGGCGTCATGGGCGTGGGCGAGCGCGGTCGTGACCTGACACTGATCGGCCGTCGCGCGACGCCTGAGGGCCAGCGTCTGACCATCGACGTGCGCGGCGACATCCGCGAAATCCTGCTGCCCCTGGCCGGCGCGTTTCAGGCGTCCAACGCCCTGGTGGCGGCCGGTCTGTGCATAGCCGCCGGCGATCCCGCCGACGCCGTTATCGGCGCGCTGGAAGGCCTGACCGGGGCGCAGGGCCGCCTGCAACGCATCGACGGCGGTCAGGAAAGCCGGGGCGAGGTCTATGTCGACTACGCCCACACGCCCGACGGGCTCGAGACGGTTCTGAACGCGCTCCGTCCCCACGCCACCGGCAGACTGATCGTCGTCTTCGGCGCTGGCGGCGACCGCGATCGCGGCAAGCGCCCCCTGATGGGCGAGATCGCCGGGCGTCTGGCCGACATCGCCATCGTCACTGACGACAATCCGCGATCCGAAGACGCCGCCGCCATCCGCGCCCAGGTCCGCGCCGGCTGCCCGGACGGGATCGAGATCGGCGACCGCCGCGCCGCCATCGAAGCCGCCGTCGAAATGATGCGCGACGGGGATGTGGTGGTCATCGCCGGAAAAGGGCATGAACAGGGTCAGATCGTCGCGGGCGTGACCCACCCCTTCGACGACGCCACTGTCGCGTCCGAGGCCCTGTCTCTCTATGCCTGAACACTCCGCCCGCCCGCTCTGGTCGGCCGCCGAAGTCGCCGCCGCCACGGGCGGCGTGCTGCACGGCGACGATCGCCCGATCACGGGCCTGACCTACAACAGCCGCGAGATCGTCCCCGGCGATCTGTTTCTGGCGCTCAAGGGCGAACGCGACGGGCATCAGTTCGCCGGCGGCGCCTTCGCATCGGGCGCTGCGGCCGCCCTGGTCGAACATCCGGTCGAGGGCGGCCCGTGCGTCGTCGTACCTGACACCTTGCGCGGCCTCGAAGCCCTGGGCGTCGCCGCCCGCGAGCGCGCGCCCCATGTGAAGCGCGGCGCCGTCACCGGCAGCGTCGGCAAGACCAGCGTCACCCAGGCGATCAAGGCGGGCCTCGACCTTGCCGGTCCTGCTCACGGCTCGATCAAGAGCTACAACAACCACATCGGCGTGCCCCTGACGCTGGCCCGGATGCCGGTCGAGACCCAGCGCGCCGTCTTCGAGATCGGCATGAATGCGCCCGGCGAGATCGCGCCCCTGTCGCGCTTCGTCGCTCCCCACGCGGCCTGTGTCACTACAGTCGGTCCGGTCCATATCGAGGCCTTCGCGGACGGCGAGGCGGGCGTCGCGCGTGAAAAGGCGACCATCTTCCAGGGTCTGGTGCCCGGCGGTGCGGCGGTGGCGAACGGCGACGTCGCCTTCTCGTCTGTCCTGTGCGACGCGGCCAAGGCGGTCGGCGCGCGCCTGCTGACGTTCGGATCCGACGCCGGCCATGACGCTCGCCTGCTGGACTTCCGGCCGGACGCCGAGGGCGCGGCGGTCGCGGCCGAACTGTTCGGGCGACGCATTGATTATCGCCTGGCCCAGTCCGGCGCCCACTGGGGCCTGAACAGCCTGTGCGTCCTCTTGATGCTCGACGCCCTGGACGTGACGCTGGAGACGGGCCTGGAGGCCCTCGCCGGATTCCAGCCTCTGGCCGGACGCGGCCAGACGCGCACGATCACGACGCCGCACGGCGCCTTCACCCTGATCGACGAAAGCTACAACGCCAATCCGCTGTCCATGGCCGCCGGGTTCAAGACCCTGGGCGCGCGCTCGACCTCGGGCCGTCGCGTGGTGGTGCTGACCGACATGCTGGAGCTGGGCGAGCAGAGCCGCGACCTGCATGAAGGCCTCGCCGGCCCCATCGACGCCGCCGGCCTCGACCTGGTCCATGTCGCCGGCCCCGAGATGCGCTGGCTCTACGACGCGCTTCCGGTCTCGCGACGCGGCGTCTGGCGCGCGACGGCGGCGGAACTGGCGGCCGAGGCGGCCCTGCTGGTCGCGCCCGGCGACATCGTCATGGTCAAGGGCTCGAACGGCTCCAAGGCCTCGCTGGTGGCCAAGGCGCTTGCCGACCTTCAAGGCCGCGACACGACGCCCACGACGCGATAGGGAAGCCGAATGTTTTACCTGCTCTATCTCTACTACGCCGACGTGGCGCACCAGTATCCGCTGCTGAACCTGGTTCAGTACCAGACGGTGCGCGTGGCGCTCGCCATGGCCACCGCCATGATCGTCGCCGTCGCCATGGGCAGCCGCTTCATCAACTGGATTCGCGCCAAACAGGGCCGGGGCCAGCCGATCCGCGACGACGGTCCGGTGTCCCACCTGTCCAAGGTCGGCACCCCGACCATGGGCGGTCTGATGATCCTGGCCGGCATCGGCGTGGCGGTGCTGCTCTGGGGCGACCTGACCAACCCCTACATCTGGATCGTCAGCTTCGTGACGGCGGCCTTCGGCGTGCTGGGCTTCATCGACGACTACGCCAAGGTGACCAAACAGACCTCGGCCGGCCTGACGTCGAAACAGAAGCTCCTGGCCCAGACTGTCGTCGCCGTCGTCGCCGGCGTCCTGACCGTGCTGTGGATGACCGTCTCGCCGACCTCGCCGGGGCTCGAGACCTCGATCGCCTTCCCCTTCTTCAAGGCCGTGCTGCTGAACATCGGCTGGTTCTATGTGGCGTTCGCGGCCTTCACCATCGTCGGCTTCTCCAATGCGGTGAACCTGACCGACGGTCTGGACGGGCTGGCGACCGTGCCGGTGATGATGGCGGCGGGCGCGTTCGGCGTGATCAGCTACCTCGCCGGCAATTTCGTCTTCGCCCAATATCTTCAGGTCCACCACGTCCCTGGCGCGGGCGAACTGGCCATCTTCTGCGCGGCCATGATCGGCGGCGGCGCGGGCTTCCTCTGGTACAACGCCCCGCCGGCCAAGATCTTCATGGGCGACACCGGTTCGTTGGCTCTGGGCGGCGCCCTGGGCGCCATCGCCGTCACCACCAAGCACGAACTGGTTCTGGGCATCGTCGGCGGCCTGTTCGTCATGGAGGCCGCCTCGGTCATGATCCAGGTCGGCTATTACAAGCTGACCAAGAAGCGCATCTTCCTGATGGCGCCGGTCCACCACCATTTCGAAAAGATGGGCTGGCCGGAATCCACCGTCGTCATCCGCTTCTGGATCATCGCCGGCGCCCTCGCCCTGCTGGGCCTGTCCACGCTGAAGCTGCGTTGATCCGATGATCCCCGTTCCCGGCTTTGAAGGCAGGCGGGTCGCGGTCTTCGGCCTGGGACGGTCGGGGATCACGGCCGCGCGCGCCCTTCAGGCCGGGGACGCGATCCCGATCCTGTGGGACGACGGCGAGGCGGGCCGGACGCAGGCGAAAGCCGAGGGCTTCACGGTCGAGGACCTGGCCGCCGCCGACTGGTCCGACTTCGCCGCCCTGGTCCTGTCGCCCGGCGCGCCCCTGACCCATCCCAGGCCGCACTGGAGCGTGGACCTGGCCCGCGCGGCCGGCGTGCCCGTCCTCGGCGACATCGAACTGTTCGCCCGCGCCCTGGCCGCCCGGCCGAAGGATCAGCGGCCGCGCGTCGTCGCCATCACCGGCACCAACGGCAAGTCCACCACCACCGCCCTGATCGGCTGGGTGCTGATGTCGGCGGGCCTGACGGTTCACGTCGGCGGCAATATCGGCGTCGGCGTGCTGGCCCTGCCCGAACCGACGCCCGACGCCGTCTATGTGATCGAGGTCTCCAGCTATCAGCTCGACCTGACCACCACCTTCGCCCCCGATGTCGCCATCCTCACCAACATCAGCCCCGACCACCTGGACCGCCACGGCGGCATGGACGGCTATGTCGCGGCCAAGGCGCGCATCTTCGCCAATCAGGGACAGGATGACGTGGCCCTGGTGGGCGTGGACGACAGCTGGGGGCAGGGGATTGCGCGTGACCTGTCAGATCGCGCCACCGTCATCTCGACCCACCCCTCACAGAGAGCAGAAGGATATGTCGCGCAGCCGGGCGCGGTTTCGAAGGATGGCGAACTGGTCGCCGATCTCACGACCGCGCGCTCACTCCCCGGCCGTCACAACGCCCAGAACGCCGCCTTCGCCTATGCGACCGCCCGCGCGCTTGGCATCGACCACGACGCGGCCGTCGCCGGCCTGCTGTCCTTCCCCGGCCTGGCCCACCGTATGGAGGCGGTCGGCCGCCTCGGCTCCGTGCGCTTCATCAACGATTCCAAGGCCACGAACGCCGACGCCGCGCGTCAGGCCCTGGCCTCCTATCCGTCCGTCTTCTGGATCGCCGGCGGCGTGCCCAAGGCCGGCGGAATCGCGGACCTCGCCGACCTCTTCCCCCGCATCGCCAAGGCCTATCTGATCGGCGACGCGGCCCCGGCCTTCGCCGAAACACTTGCTGACATGCCCCACGTCATCGCCCGCACCCTCGACGCAGCCGTGGCCGCCGCCGCCGCCGATGCGGCCTCTGCCGGCGGCGACCAGATCGTCCTTCTGTCCCCCGCCTGCGCCAGCTTCGATCAGTTCAAGGACTTCGAGGCGCGCGGCGAGGCCTTCCGCGCCGCCGTCCTGGCCCTCGGCGCCGTCCCGGAAACCGCGTCATGAGCGCTCCCTACACCCCCGCCTTCTCCCGTAACGACCAGAGCCATGTGGCCCAGTGGTTTTGGACCGTGGATCGCGGCCTGCTGGGCGCGGCGCTCGCGCTGATGGCCCTGGGCGTGGCGCTCAGCTTCGCCTCCAGCCCCGCCGCTATCCTGGCCGATGAATCGATCACGGACCCCTTCCACTACTCCTGGCGGATGATGGTCTTCTCGGGCGTGGGGCTCAGCATCATGCTGACGACCTCGCTGATGTCGCCGCGCGGCGTGCGGCGGATTGCGGTCCTGGCCCTGTTCGGCGCCATCGTCGTGATGATGGCCTTGCCGTTCATCGGCGATACGGTGAAGGGGGCCGCCCGCTGGGTGAACTTCGGCCCCTTCAGCCTGCAACCGTCCGAGTTCGCCAAGCCCGGCCTCATCGTCTTCGCCGCATGGATGTTCGCCGAGGCGCAAAAGGGGCAGGGGGTGCCCGGCGTCACCATCGCCTTCGGCTTCTATGCCCTGACAGTCTCGCTGCTGCTGATCCAGCCCGACATCGGCCAGACGCTTCTGATCACCACCACCTTCATGGCCGTCTTCTTCATGGCGGGCGTGCCGTTCAAATGGATGGCGGTTCTGGCCAGCTTGGGCATGGCGGGGCTGGTGTCGCTGTATTTCGTCTTCGGCCATATGCGCGACCGCCTCAGCCGCTTCTTCTCGCCCGAAACCACCGACACCCACCAGATCGACAGCGCGTCCGAGGCCATCCGCGCCGGCGGCCTGCTGGGCCGGGGCATCGGCGAGGGCGTGATGAAGCGCCGCGTGCCCGACCTGCACACCGACTTCATCTATTCGGTCGGCGCCGAGGAGTTCGGCCTGATCCTCAGCCTGATCATGATCAGCCTCTACGCCTTCATCGTCATCCGGGGCATGCGCCGGGCCATGAAGCTGACCGACCCGTTCGAGCAGACGGCGGCGGCGGGCCTGTTCATGCTGATCGGGCTTCAGGCCTGCATCAACGTCGCGGTGAACCTGAACCTGATCCCGACCAAAGGCATGACCCTGCCCTTCATCAGCTACGGCGGTTCCTCCATGCTGGCCATGGGCCTGACCATGGGCTTCGCGCTCGCCCTGACGCGGCGCCGCCCCGGCGCCTACGAACCCGGCGCCAGCCTGACCATGGGCCGGCGGTTGCTGTAGTTCTCTTTCGTCGTCCCGCGATCTCGCTACGCCCGTCGGAGGACGAAAGAGCGATTAGCCAGCCTTCTTTGACGAAAACATCCGGACGATTTCCGTCGTTTACCGCTCGCGATCGACCGTTTCCTGCACACGTCCAGAAACCGTGCGATCCTGTCGCCGCCCCATTCCTCGCCGCACCATTCGCCACCGACATTATACAGATTAGACGAATTAGACGGTGTTTTTGCCTGCCCACCGTCTGAACTTCAGACTATTCAGACCCTCTTTTTTCGGAGCCTCGCCCATGACCAAGCTCTGCGTCGTCGCCGCCGGCGGCACCGGCGGCCATATGTTCCCGGCCGAGGCCCTGGCGCGCGAGATGGCGGCGCGCGGCTGGCGCGTAGTCTTGGCGACCGATCACCGGGGCGAACAATACGCTCACGCTTTTCCCGCCGAGGAACGGCTGGCGCTGGACGCCGCCACCGGCTCTGGCCCCCTGGGCCTCATCAAGGCGGGCGTCGCCATCTTCAAGGGCGTGGTCCAGGCGCGAACGGCCTTCGACCGGCTGGGCGCCGACATCGTCGTCGGCTTCGGCGGCTATCCGTCCGCCCCGGCTCTGGTCGCCGCCGTCACGTCCCAGCGACCGACGGTGATCCATGAACAGAACGCGGTCCTGGGCCGCACCAATCGCATCCTGGCCCCCTATGTCGGTCAGGTCGCTTCGTCCTTCCCGACGCTCGAACGCGCGCCGGCCAAGGTCCAGGGCCGCTCGCACGTCGTCGGCTCGCCGGTGCGGTCCGAGATCCGCGCCCTGTTCGACCGCCCCTATGTGGCTCCCGCCGCCGACGGCCCGATCCATGTGTTGGTCACAGGCGGCAGCCAGGGCGCCCGCATCCTGTCCGAGACCACGCCCCGCGCGCTGGCTGCCCTGCCTGAGGCCTTGCGTCGCCGCCTGAAGGTGCAGCAGCAGTCACGCCCCGAGACGCTGGAGGCCGCGCGCCAGATCTATCTGGAGGCCGGGATCGAGGCCGAGGTCGCCCCCTTCTTCCGCGACATGGCTGACAGGCTGTTCAAGGCGCACCTGGTCGTCGGCCGCTCCGGCGCCTCGACCTGCGCCGAACTGGCGGTCGCGGCCCTGCCGTCCGTTCTGATCCCGCTGAAGATCGCCACCGACGACCACCAGCGCCTGAACGCCAAGGCCCTGACCGATGCGGGTGCGGCCGAGGTCATTCTGGAAGACGACCTGACCGTCGATCGCCTGGCCTCGACCCTGACCGGCGTCCTGTCCGATCCGGCGCGCCTGTCGGCCATGTCCGCCGCCGCCCGCAGCGTCGCCATCCCCGACGCCGCCCAACGCCTGGCCGACCTCGTCGAGGCGACGGCGGGACGTGCATAATGTCTCCTCCCCACGTGTGGGGAGGGGGACCGCGTAGCGGTGGAGGGGTTCTTCGCGCCGAAGGAACCCCTCCGTCACAGCGCGAAGGGCGCGCCGCGCCACCTCCCCATCGCTTCGCGGCAGGGAGGAGACATCAACCCTCTCAGCCCTGACGCGTTAGGAAGCTCATGCCTCCCGAAATCATCGCCGTCACCCGCCAGATCCGCGCCCTGTGGCATCGGTTCGACTGGCTGCCCGAGTGGGCGGTCATCGGCCTGGTCCTGCTGGTCTTCGTCGGCGGCGGCTGGCTGACGCACAAGATCGTCTTCGCCATCCTGCGTCGCGTGGTGCGAAACAAGGACGTGTTCTGGCGCGGCGTGGTCGAACGCGCCCGGGTCAAGCTGCGCGTCCTGATCATCCTCGTCGGCATCGGCATCGGCGTGACCGTCTCGCCGATGCACCCTGAACCGTCGGAGGACATCCGCAGCGCCCTGCTGTTCCTGTTCATCCTGACGCTAGGCTGGCTGGCGTCGGGGGTGCTGGACATGTGGTCGGTCATGCACCTCAAGCGGTACAATATCGCCGTCGAGGACAATCTTCTGGCGCGCAAGCACCTGACCCAGACCCGCATCCTGCAACGGGTCGCCAAGGTCATTCTGTTCATCGTCACCGTGGGCCTGGCGCTGATGACCATATCGGGCTTCCGACAGTGGGGGGTTAGCCTGCTGGCCTCGGCCGGCGTGGTCGGCATCATCGCCGGTCTGGCGCTCCAGCCCATCCTGACCAACATGGTCGCCGGCATCCAGATCGCCCTGACCCAGCCCATCCGCATCGACGACGCCGTCATCGTCGAGAACGAGTGGGGCAATGTCGAGGAAATCACGGCGACCTATGTGGTGGTCAAGCTCTGGGACTGGCGCCGGATGGTGCTGCCCCTGTCCTACTTCATCACCAAGCCCTTCCAGAACTGGACGCGCGAGAACGCACGCCTGATCGGCACAGCCTTCTTGTACGTCGACTACGAGGCGCCTATCGACCGGCTGCGCGAGGCGTTCGAAAGCATCGTGAAGGGATCGAAACTGTGGGACGGCGACGTCCAGGTGATGCAGGTCACCGACATCACCGAACGCGTGCTTCAGGTGCGCTGCCTGGCCAGCGCGCGCTCGGCCCCGGTCGCCTTCGACCTGCGCTGCGAGATCCGCGAGAAGCTGATGGCCTTCATGCGCGACGAATGCCGCGAGGCCCTGCCGCGCGACCGTATCGAATGGCCGCAAGGGTCGGACAAGCCCGCAGAGGGGGCCATCAGTCCGTCAGCGCCCTTTGTCCCTGGCTGATGGCCTGCTCCAGCGTCAGCGCCTCGGCCAGCCGTTCGGCCCCGCAGGCGATGGCCAGCAGCTCCGCTGCATCCCCGCCCGGCGCGGCGTCATAGGCGGGGGCGGCGTCCGGCGTCGCCGGCCCTTCCGTCCCGTCCGCCTTCAAAGAGGAGAAGTCCAACCGATCCGCCGTCCTCGCCCGACAGTCGAACGCCCACCGCGACCAGCCGCCGACATAGGTCACGTCTCCGACCTTGAACCCGGCCTCGGTCACCTGCAGCTCCCGCATCCGCGCCACGTCGCCCTCGCGCTCGATCGAGGCCGCGTCGGCATAGATGGCGAACCGTCCCACGCCGGTCGGAATCAGTTGAGGATCGGCGAGCGCGAGCAGCAGGGCGATCATGCGACCAGGGTCTCCGCCTGTTTCAGGTCCACGCTGACCAGCTGGCTCATGCCGCGCTCGGGCATGGTGACGCCGTACAGCCGGTCCATCCGGCTCATGGTGACGGGGTTGTGGGTGATGACGATGAAGCGGGTGTCGGTGCGGCTGCGCATCTCGTGCAGCATCCGGCAGAACCGGTCCACGTTGGCGTCGTCCAGCGGCGCGTCCACCTCGTCCAGCACGCAGACCGGCGCGGGGTTGGCCAGGAAGACGCCGAAGATCAGGGCCGCCGCCGTCAGCGCCTGCTCGCCCCCGCTCATCAGGCTCATGACCGACAACCGCTTGCCGGGCGGGCAGGCGTAGATCTCCAGCCCCGCCTCCAGCGGGTCGTCGCTTTCGACCAGCTTCAGCTCCGCCTGCCCCCCGCCGAACAAAGCTTCGAACAGGGTCTTGAAGTTGGCGTTGATCACGTCGAACGCCGCCACCAGTCGCTCGCGGCCCTCGGCGTTCAGCTCGTCGATGCCGTCGCGCAGCTTGGCGATCGCCTGGGTCAGGTCGATGCGCTCCGACTTCATGCTGTTCAGCCGTTCGCCGTATTCGACCGCCTCGTCTTCGGCGCGCAGGTTGACGGCGCCCAGGGCCTCGCGTTCGCGCTCTAGGCCGTAGAGAAGGCTCTCGGCCCCGGCGGCGTCCGGCGGGCGGGCGATGGCGTCGTCCGTCAGCTTTTGACCCAGCTCCTGCGGCGACATCTGCGCCGTCTCGCGCAGGGTGGTCTCGGCCTCGGCTAGCTTCTCGGCGGCGGCCTCGGCGCGGGCGGACAGGCCGGCGCGCGCCTCGCGGGCCTGCGACGCGGCGGTCTCGGCGACGCGCGACGCGCGGTCGGCCTCGCTCGCCTCGGTTTCGGCGACGGCCATGGCGTCCGACGCCGCCTGTTTCCTCTGCTCGGCGGCGACCAGCGTGTCCATTAGCTTGCCGCGCTGCTCGGCGAAGCCCTGGGGCGCGACCTCGGCCTGTTTCAGCAGGGCGGCCGTCCGGTCGGCGTCCTTGGCCAGGGCGGCGACGCGGCCGGCGCTGTCCTTGGACCGCGTGACCCAGCCTTCGCGCGCACGGGTCAGGCTGCCCAGCCGCTGCTCGCGACCCTGACGATCGCGAGCCTCGGCGTCACGGTCCGAGCGGGCCGTCTGGGCGGCGGTGCGGGCGGCGTCGGCCGTGGCGCGGGCGGCCGTCAGTTCGTCGCGCAGGCCGGCGATCGTCTCGGACGGGGCGTCGGTAGTCTGGGCGGCGTCCAGGGCGGCTTGCGCCTCGGCTGTGTCGGCCGCCAGCCGGCTCACGGTGTCGTCCAACGCCTGGGCGCGGGCCTCGCGTCGGGCCTGCTCGCGGGCCAAGTTTTCGACGCGGTCACGAGCGGCGGTCACGGCCTTGTCGGCGGCGAAGGGCTTCAGGCGCGCGGCCTTGACCGCGTCTTCGGCGGCGCGGAAGGCTTCCGTCGCCGCCTTCTGGGCTGCCTGCGCCTGATCAAGCGCCGGTCTGCCCTTGTCGATCTCGGCCTCCAGCTCGGCCAGGCGCGTGCGTTGGGCCAGGCGCACGGCGGCCGGGCGCGGCGCCTCGGCGCGGCTGACGAACCCGTCCCAGCGATAGAGGTCGCCTTCGACCGTCACCAGGCGCGCGCCAGGAGGCAGGGCCTGAGCCAGCCGGGCCGCGTCGGCCTTGGACGCCACGCCGCAAAGAGCGAGGCGCGCGGTCAGCTGTTCCGGGGCCTGGACATGGTCGGACAGGGGCGCGACCCCGACGGGCCAGGACGGGGAGGGCGCCTCCGCCCCGCCCCAATAGGCGGCGGCCTTGGCGTCCAGCGCCGCATCCAGATCGTCGCCCAGGGCGGCGGCCAGGGCGGCCTCGAACCCCTTGTCGGCACGCACCTTGTCCAGCGCGGGGGGATGGTCGCGCTTGCCGGTGACCAGCAGTTGGGCCAGGCCGCGCGCCTCGGTCTGAAGCCGGCCCAGCCGGTCCTCTGCAGCGCGGGCGGCGGTGCGGGCCTCCTGTTCGGCGCGGGCCAGATCGCCGCGCGTGGCCTCAGCCGCGTCGACGGCGTCGCGCGCTGCGGCAAGGTCGGCCTGCGCCGCTTCCAGCGCCTGGCGGGCGTTCTCCAGCTCTGGCGTTTCCAGCGGCCCCAGAGCTTCGCGTTGGCGTCGGGCTTGGTCGTGCTGGGCGGTGACGCGGGCCAGTCGGGCCTCGGCGTCGCGTTTGCGGGCTGTCTCTGCGTTGGCGCGGGCCTCGACGGCGGCCAGCATCCCCGCCAGCCGTTCGACCTCGCCGTCGGCGGCTTTGCGAGCGTCCTCGGCGGCCGCCAGGGCCTTGTCCAGTTCGGGGCCGCGTTCGGGGGCGGCGGCGATCTCGGCCTTCAGCCGGCTCAGTTCGTTCTCCAGCCGGTCCAGTTCGCGCTGGGCGTCGGCGGCCATTCCGTCTTCGCGCGCGGCGTCGGCGGCGATGCGAGCGACCTCGGCCTTGAGGCGATCCACTTCCGCGCGGGCCGCCTGTTCAGCCATGTCCAGCCGATCGCGCTCCAGACTGACGCGGTGCAGCAGGGCGGAGGCGACGGCGTCCTCCTCCCGCGCGGGCTTCAGGGCTTCCTGGGCGGACAGGGCGGCCGTCTGGGCGGCGGCGGCGGCGGTCGTGGTGTCGGCGACAGCGACGTCGGCCGCGCGCAGTTCGACGGCGGCGGCCTCTGCGGCCAGACGCGCGTCGTTCCAGCGCACATAGAGCAGGGCGGCTTGAAGGGCGCGGATCTCGGCCGAGATCTTCTTGTACTTCTCGGCTTGGCGGGCTTCGCGCTTAAGCCGGTTCATCGCCGTCTCCAGCTCGCGGCCGATGTCGTCAAGCCGGTCCAGATTGGTCTCGGCCGCCTTCAGGCGCAACTCGGCCTCATGACGGCGGGTGTGCAGACCGGCGACGCCGCCCGCCTCTTCTAGGATGCGGCGGCGGTTCTGCGGCTTGGCGGCGATCAGTTCCGAGATCTGGCCCTGACGCACCAGGGCGGGCGAGTTGGCGCCGGTCGAGGCGTCGGCGAACAGCAGCTGCACATCGCGCGCGCGCACCTCCTTGCCGTTGATGCGGTAGGTCGAGCCCTGGCCCCGGTCGATGCGGCGCGACACCTCCAGCACGGGGCTGTCGGTGAAAGGCTGGGGCGCGCGGCGTTGCGCGTTGTCGATGGTCAGGCTGACTTCGGCGTGGCTGCGCGGAGGACGGCCGGCGGCCCCGGCGAAGATCACATCGTCCATGCCCTGACCGCGCATGGCCTTGGCCGAGTTGGCGCCCATGACCCAGCGCAGGCTTTCAAGGACGTTGGACTTGCCGCAGCCGTTCGGGCCGACGACGCCGGTCAGGCCGGATTCGATGTGCACCTCCGCTGGATCGACGAACGACTTGAAGCCGACGAGCCGGAGGCGCTGGAACTGCATCGTCCCGACGGGCTACCGAAGCAGCGGATCGATGGCGGCCGACAGGGCCTCCAGCGAATGATCCAACACCATCGTCCCGTTGACGAAGAAGGTGGGCGTGCCGGTGACGCCGGCGGCGCGTGCGCCCTCGATCTGCTGATCGAGGGCGGTGCGGACGGCGGTTGTCTCCATGCAGGTCTGGATCTGGTCACGGGTCTTGCCGCTGGCGGCGATGCCGGCCGCGAACCAGGGCTGGACGCCGGTGATGCGCAGGCCCGCCTGATCACGCATGAAGACGGCCGCCACATCGAAGTAGCGCTCGGGCGCCGCGCACATCGCCACGACGGCGGCGGCGGCGGCCAGATTGGCGGGCGGGGTCGGCAGGTTGCGGTGAACCAGCCGCACCTTGCCGGTGTCGATGTACTTGGCCTTGAAGGCCGGCAGCACGGTGTTGTGGAAGTCCGCACAGTGCGAGCAGGTGAAGGACGCGTATTCGATCATCGTCACCGGCGCATTCGCCCGACCCAGGATGTGATCCTGGGCCGTGACGGGCGGGGGCGCATCGGCGGCGAGCGCCGGCGTCGCCAAAGCGCCGTACAGGGCGGCGAGGGCGAAACCTGCGGCGATGAAGGCGCGTCGCATCATCTGATTTGGCCTCGGTTACTTGGCCAGGGCCGCGTCGATGGCGGTGGACAGGTCGGCCAGGCTGGCGCCTTCGCCACCGGGCGAGATGACCTGCGTCTCATTGACGTAGAAGGCCGGTGTGCCGGTCACGCCCTGGGCGCGGGCGGCCTGGACACGCTTCTCCATGGCGGCGACGGCGTCCTTGTCGGTGACGCAGTCGTTGAACTGCTGCTCGGAAAGGCCGGCGGCCTGGGCGGTGCGCAGCAGCCAGTCGCGCGGCGAGGACGTCAGCATCTCCTGTTGCGTCGCCATCAGCTGGTGAACCACGTCGAAATACTTGTCCGGACCGGCGCAGCGCGCCACCAGGAAGCCGGCGGTGGCGGCGTCGACCGGCGGGGTCGGCAGTTCGCGGAAGACGTAGCGGACCTTGTTGGTGTCGACGTATTTGGCCTTGAACGCCGGCCAGGTGTTCTTCTGCCATAGGGCGCAGTGGGGGCAGGTGACCGAGGCGTATTCGACCACCGTGACCTTGGCGCCTTCGGGCGCGCCCAGACCCATGTCGCCTTCGGCCGCACCCTTGGCGCCGCCGCCGCAGGCCGCCAAAGCCATGGTCGCCAGTGCGGCGCCGGTGATGGCCGCACGACGGCTCATGCGGGCGAAGCGGGATTCAGTGTCGGCCATGAAGGTTCCTCGGATCGGATCGTTGGCGATGGTCGCGCGATTCCCCAGGAATGGCGCAACCCTGAACTAGTCTGGAACAGGTGCGGCGAAGTTTTGTCAACAGCGCCTTATCCGCGCGCCCAGGCCCGATCAATCGCGGGTGCGGGGATGAAACTTTGCGGCCGATCCTGGCGCGGCGGCGGATCGCTTAGACCTTGCTGAATGAAGCGCATCGCCGACAGCAGGCCGGAACGCGAGAAGGGCTTGGGGATCACGCCATGCGCGCCCAGGAAGTCCTCGGGGATCATCTTCGGGTTGGCGGTCAGGAACACGACGGCCGTGGAAGGCCAACGATCCTTGATCAGGCGAGACACGTCCAGACCGCTGGAGTTTTCCGCCAACTGGATATCGACGAAGGCGATGTCGGGCGGGGCATCGAGCGACAGCGACTCCACCTCGCTCAGGGACATGGCCTCGGCGACCAGCCGGTGGCCTTCGTCCTCGAGCATGGCCTCGAGGTCCATCACGAGCAGGGCCTCGTCCTCGACGACCAGGACGTCGAAGTGGGGCCCAGCGGCGCTCACCTAACCGCTCACGGGGAAGTCGACGACCGCGCGTGTTCCGGGTTCGGCCGGGAGCCACAGCGTCTTGCCGCCGATCTGCTTTGAAAGACGACCGATCAAAGTCTTGCCCAATCCCTGATGCGCAGCGCCGGGTATTCCGGGGCCGTCGTCCTGAACAACAACCTGGCCGCCTTGTTCCGTTCTTTTGGCCGAGACCTGCAATCGGCCGCCGCGATCCTCGGGGAAGCCGTGCTTGATCGCATTGGTCAGAAGTTCATTGATGATCAGGCCGATCGACGAGGCATGGGTGGAGGGGATGAACATCGGCTCCGCCTCGACGGACACCTCAATATCAGTGCGTCCGGTCGAGCCGATGACATCGGCGACCAGGGTGTTGGTGAAAGCGCCGACGTCGAACTGGGTGACGTCTTCGGACTGATAGAGTTTGCGGTGAACGGTCGCCAAGGCGTCCACCCGCTCCAGCATGGAATCCAGGGTTGCGGTCAGGGCCGGATCGGACAGGGAGCGCGATTGCAGCCGCAGCAGCGAGCCGATCATGGTCAGGTTGTTCTTGACCCGGTGATCGACCTCATGAAGCAGCAAGGTCTTGGCCGTCAGGGCTTCCTGCAGATCGGCGGTGCGGGCGGCGACCTCACGCTCGACGACGGCTTTCTGCTTTTCGACCAGGACCTGGGCCTCGACGCGTTCGGTGACGTTCAGCTGAGAGGCGAAGAAATATTCGATCTCGCCCTCGGCGTTGCGCACCGGGCTGATGAACAGGGCGTTCCAGAAGGTGCTGCCGTCCTTGCGATAGTTCAGCAGGTCGACATGAATGTCTTCGCCCGCGTCGATCGCTTCGCGGATGCTGGCGACGGAGGCTTTGTCCGACTTGGGGCCTTGGAGGAACCGGCAGTTCTGCCCGATGATTTCGTCGCGTTCGTAACCCGTCAGGTCCTGGAAGGCCTGGTTGACGAAGACGATCGGGTTGTCGGGCAGGCGCGGATTGGTGATGACCATCGGCATGCGGGTGCCGCGAACGGCCGCCGCAAACGGGTCGCCGCGACCCATCTCGTGCTCCACGAGCTCGGTCAGTCGCCAGTCGTCTTGTTGCTTCATCGGGCTCGGCGTCCAGGCGCGCGACCAGGACATGCCGTGCGGAATTCTTATCTTTACCGTCCCTACCTACAGCAGGCGATAAGGCCTGCCAACCGAGACGCGGGGATCAGTCGCCGCCGATGTCGGAACGCGACAGGGCGACGCGGCCAAGCCGGGCCAGGGCAGCGCGCAGATCGTCGGGGGCTGAAGCGATCGATGCGGCCAGACCGGCCTCAGCCTGGGCGGGCAGGGGCGGCGGCTTGGCGCTGCGTTTGGGACGGGCGGCGGCCTCCTTCAAAGGGGCGACCGGACCTTGGGCGATGCGCAATCGATCCACCGTCCCGGCGCCGAGGAACAGGTTGACGCGGGCCAGGATGTCCTCGGACTGGTGCTGGATCAGCAGGGCGGCGGCGCCGGCGACGCGCAGCTCCAGCACGCCGGGCTGGCCGCCCTTGCCCTTGGTCAGTTTCTGCGGACGTGTGACGCGGGCCAGGCGATCGCCGACGATCTCACGCCAACGGGGCTTCAGCGCGCCGGCGCCGCGACCGAACTGCTCGTCCAGCTTCTTGATCAGGGGCGTCAGCGCCTTGCCCGCGCGCGGCGCCGGTCGGGGGACCGGACGGGTGCGGCGGCGAGACAGGATCTCGCGGGCCTCGGCGTCAGTGGGCAGCGTGCGGCGCATGGGTCTATATAGCGCGACCGATGCCTGACGTCTCTCCCGACATAGACCTGATCCGCGCCCGGCTGCTGGCCTGGTACGACGCCCATGCGCGTAGCCTGCCGTGGCGGGCCGCCGTCGGCGCGCCGCGGACCGAGCCGTACCGCGTCTGGTTGTCGGAGGTCATGCTGCAGCAGACGACCGTTCCGCATGCGACGCCGTATTTCCACGCCTTCACCACGCGCTGGCCGACGGTCTCGGACCTGGCGGCGGCCGAGGATGCGGAGGTGATGGGGGCCTGGGCGGGACTGGGCTATTATGCGCGTGCCCGCAATCTGCTGGCCTGCGCGCGGGCGGTGGCGGGCGAGCATGGCGGGGTGTTTCCGGACACCGAGGCGGCCCTGCTCGCGCTGCCGGGCGTCGGCGCCTATACGGCCGCAGCCGTCGCCTCCATCGCCTTCGACCGGGCGGCCAATGTCGTGGACGGCAATGTCGAGCGGGTGATGGCGCGTCTGTTCGCGGTCGAGACGCCGGTCCCCGCCGCCCGGCCCGAGCTGAGGCGACTGGCGGGCCTGTTCGTCACCGATGAGCGGCCCGGAGACTGGGCGCAGGCGCTGATGGATTTGGGCGCCACAGTGTGCCGGCCCAAGTCGCCGTCGTGCGGCGCCTGTCCGGCAGCCAGCGAATGCCTGGGTCTGGCCACGGGCGACCCGGCCCGGTTTCCGATGAAGAGCAAGAAGGCCGACAGGCCGCATCGGCGGGGCGCGGCCTATGTGTTGATCGACGACCAGGGGCGGGTCGCAGTCCAGACGCGGCCCAAAAAGGGGCTGCTGGGCGGAATGCTTGGCCTGCCGACCAGCGACTGGACGACAGGAGAACCTGATACCGTACCGCCGGTCGAGGCCGACTGGCGCGAGTCGGGGGCGGTGGAGCACGTCTTCACCCACTTCAGCCTGACCCTGACGGTGATGACGGCGTGCGTCGATGCAGACGGCCCCTATCGCTGGATGCCGATCGAGGCGGCGCGGGCCGCCCTGCCGACGGTCTTCGCCAAGGCGCTGGACCGGGCGAGCGCGCCTGATCTGTTCGGCTGACCCCTATCGCAAAGTGCGGATCGAAACCTTGCCCTGCTTATGGTGCGGAATGACCACCGCGCGACCGTCGGCGTGCTGGATGTTCAAATCCACGACGGCACCGCCGACTTCCAGGCCGGTGATCTTCAGACGATCCAGACCGGCCGGCAGGACCGGATCGGCCAGATCGACCGTCTCGGTCCAGGCGTCGATCGACAGGCCCAGCGTCGCCTGAAGCATCAGGAAGACCGATCCCGCCGCCCAGGCCTGGGGCAGACAGGCGACCGGATAGGCGATGGGCGGCTCGCCCGGCTCACGCGGGAAGCCGCAGAACAGCTCAGGCAGTCGCAGATGGAAGTGGGCGGCCGCAGCGTAGATCTCGGCCAGAATTTCGGCGACCGCGTCGCGCTCGCCGTAAGCCGCCATGCCGGCGGCGGCCATGGCGGTGTCGTGCGGCCAGACCGAGCCGTTGTGATAGCTCATCGGATTGAAGCGGGCCTGTCCGACCTCCAGTGTGCGGATGCCCCAGCCGGTGCGGAACTCGGCGGTCAGCAAGCGTTTGGTGACACGCCGCGCGCGTTCAAGCGACGGCAGGCCGGTGAACAGCAGGTGCCCGGCGTTGGAGGCGATGGCGCGACATTGCTGGCCGTCGCCGTCGAGGGCCACGGCGTAGAAGCCCTCGTCCTCCATCCAGAACTTTTCCTCGACCAGAGAGCGGACCTGTTCGGCGCGCATCCGCCATTCGGTCGTGCGGTCGTCGTGCAGGCGCTCGCCCAGATCACCCAGCGCTTTCCAGGCGGCGAAGGCGTAGCCCTGAACCTCCAGCAGCGCGATCGGACCCTTGGGGAAGCGACCGTCGGCGTGGAAGATGGAATCCTCGGAGTCCTTCCAGCCCTGGTTGGACAGGCCGGTGTCGGCGCCGCGCTGATAGTCGATCAGGCCGTCGTTGTTGCTGTCGCCGTAGTCACGCATCCAGTCGGCGGCCGCGATCAGATTGGGCCAGAGCTTGCGGATCAGATCCAGATCGCCGGTGCGGTTGGCATAGGCGCCGGCCAGGGCCACGAACAGACAGGTGGTGTCGACCCCGCCATAGTAGAGACCGAACGGCACCTCATGCAGGGCGCTCATTTCGCCGCCGCGGGTCTCGTGCATAATCTTGCCGGGCTGGCTGTCTCGATAGAGCGATGTCTCGGTCGCCTGGCGTGAGGCCAGATAGGTCAGCACGCCCTTGGCCAGCGACGGATCCAGCCAAAGCATTTGCCAGGCCGAAATGATGCCGTCTCGACCGAACGGGGTCGAGAACCACGGCGTGCCCGCATAGGGATAGGGGCCGGTCGGCAGGTCTGTGGTCAACAGCGCCATGTCGGCGCGCGACTGATCCAGCCAATCGTTGAAGCGCGGGCTACGCGGGCCGCGCACCGAGGCGCCGCGCCGGCGTTTGGCGCGCATGGCCAGGCGGGCCTGGATGGCGTTCTGGCGCCAGCGATCGGCGTCCGGCGTTTCGCAGGCGTCCACGCCGCACTCGATGAACAGGTCCAGGGAGCGGCCCTTGGGCAGGCTGAACATGAACTCCGCGCGTTGATGCGTCAGGCGCGCGGGCGGTTCGGAAAAGGCGATACAGCTGGAACGGTCCACATCGTCCAGGCCGGTGTAGCGGAAGGTGACGCGGCGACCGTCGGTCGTCGGCGTATGGATGGTCCCGCGCTTGGCCCGAGGCGTGCCGCGCACCTGGAAGATATCGAAGAAGTCGGCGCCGAAGTCGAAGGCCAGCGGCAGCAGGATGTCCTCCACCCCGTGGTTGACCATGCGGATGCGCTCGAACATCCGCCGGTTCCAAAGGAAGCGCCGGCGCTCGATATGCAGGACGCCAGCCGGAGCCGACCGGCCGCCCATCGGGGGCAGGGGACGGTTGGTGGTGTGGCAGGAGAAGAAGACGTTGTCCTGGCTGACGCCGGACGACAGGCGCGACGGCTTCAGCAGGCCGACGGTCATGGCCCAGCGCGACAGGACGCGGGTGTCGCCCGCGAACAGGCCGTCGGCGCCGCCCTTCATGTCGCCCCATCCGTCGGCGACCAGGAAGGTATCGCCTTCCTTCAGCGCCATCAGCTGTTCGAGACCCGTGGCCTCGACCGATTCACCGGCGGTCAGTTGAGTGGAATAGGCGTCGTCCATGCGGTCTCTTCCCCGTCGTTATGAGGCCTTGGCCGAACGTGTCGCACCCGAATGCGGCGCTCAGGGGCCGCTTGAGAGATGAAATGAAACAGGCGGCAGAGGGTTCACCCCCGCCACCTGTTTTTCTTGGATAATCGTACGCTGCGACGCTTATGCGATGGCGGCGAAGCTGCGGTCTTCTTCGAGCGGACGCAGCGGGGTGACGACATTGTCCAGCGCGGCTTCCGCGAACGGACGGCGCGCCAGTAGGTCGCCGTAGACGTCCAGGTAGCGGCGCGCCATGGCGGTGGCGGAGAAGCGCAGGTCAAAGCGCGCGCGTACAGCCTCGCGGTCCAACAGATGGACGCGCCCGGCCGCAGCGATCGCCTGCTCCATCGTGTCGACGAGGAAGCCTGTGGCGCCGTCTTCGATGACCTCCGGCGTCGAGCCGCAGCGGAAGGCGACGACGGGCGTGCCGCAGGCCATGGCCTCGATCATCACCAGGCCAAAGGGCTCCGGCCAATCGATGGGGAAGAGCAGGGCCTCGGCGCCGCCGAGGAAGGCGGACTTCTGATGGTCGCCGATCTCGCCGATGAACTCGATCAGCGGGTTGCCCTCGACCAGAGGGCGGATCGTCTCCTCCCAATAGCGCTTGTCGGCGGCGTCCACCTTGGCGGCCATCTTCAGCCGCTTGCCCAGTTTGGTGGCGATCTCGATGGCGCGGTCGGGGCGTTTCTCGGGCGAGATGCGACCCAGGAAGGCCAGATAGCCCTCCGATTTCGGCGAGAAGATATATTGTTCGCCGGGCATGCCGTGATGGACGGTCGCCTTCCAGTTGGCGAAATGCAGCGGCTTGCGCTGATCGTCGGAGATCGAGACCAGACCGAACTCGCTCCAGCGCGCATAGACGCCGGGCAAATCCTTCATATCCAGACGGCCATGCAGGGTCGTCAGGGTCTTGTCCGCATATTTCTGGAACAGCGGGAAATGGACCATGTCGGTGTGGAAGTGGATGACGTCGAACTGATCGGCGCGGTCCAGCACCTCTCCCAGCATCGACAGGTGGGCGGCGAGATCGGATTTCAACGGCGCCGGATCCAGACGGATGGCCTGGTCGCGCACGGGCACCAGACGGGCCTTGGTCTGGGCGTCGGCGCTGGCGAACAGCGTCACGTCGTGGCCCAGCTCGACCAAGGCGTCGGTCAGATGCGCGACCACACGCTCCGTACCGCCGTACAGCTTGGGAGGCACGGCCTCATACAGCGGGGTGATCTGCGCGATTTTCATGGTGATGTGCTCCGACACCGCATCCTGGCGGGCCGTTGACATCAATGGTCTCGCAACTGCGAAGTTCCGTCGCAGGCGGCGAATTTTCACATAGGTTTCGTGGGGTTACAGCGAAGCTGACCCGACAATAATGTGCGAAATCGTACCTATCTGATGTGTCCGTCAGCTAAGTGCTTGATGTGATTGATGCGACGCGGCGTCGCACCGACCTTACATCGCCGCGCGGACCTCTGAGCGTAAAGCGTCGATGGATTTCAGGCCCTGGTCCGTCTTGAAGCGCCAGTAGGTCCAGCCGTTGCAGGCCGGTGCGTTTTCCAACAGCGCGCCCAGCTTGTGAATCGAGCCGCTGAGCGAACCGTGAACCAGCGAACCATCTGCGCGAACACGCGCCTCGCGCTCACCCTTGGGGCAATACAGGCGGTCGCCGGGTTGCAGCAGGCCGGCCTCGACCAAGGCACCGAACGGGACCTTGGGCTCGGCGCGCTTCGAGCCGGTGACCATCAGATCCTCGGGGCGGGCAGGTATGACCGAGGCGATGCGGGTTTCGGCGACCTCGGCATAGGTCTCGTCACGTTCGATGCCGATGTAGTGGCGGCCCAGGCGTTTGGCGGCGGCGCCGGTGGTGCCGGTGCCGAAGAAGGGATCCAGGATCACGTCGCCGGGGCGCGTCGCCGACAGCAGGACACGGTGCAGCAGGGCCTCGGGCTTCTGGGTCGGATGGGCCTTCTTGCCGTCGGCGTCCTTGATCCGCTCCTCGCCCGTGCACAGGGCGAAGGTCCAGTCGGAGCGCATCTGGGTGTCTTCGTTGAAGGCCTTCAGCGCATCATAGTTGAAGGTGTAGCGCTTCTGATCCCGCGACTTGGCGGCCCAGATCAGGGTCTCATGGGCGTTGGTGAACCGGGTGCCCTTGAAGTTCGGCATCGGGTTGGACTTGCGCCAGATGATGTCGTTCAGCACCCAGAAGCCCAGGTCCTGGATCGCCGATCCCAGGCGGAAGACGTTGTGATAGCTGCCGATCACCCAGATCGAGCCTTCGGGCTTCAGCACGCGGCGGCATTCCGCCAGCCATGCGCGGGTGAAGGCGTCGTACTCGGCGAAGCTGGCGAACTTGTCCCAGTCGTCGTCGACGGCGTCGACCTTGGAATTGTCCGGGCGCAGCAAGTCGCCGCCCAACTGTAGATTATAGGGCGGATCGGCGAAGACCATGTCGACCGAGGCGTCGGGAAGACTCTTCAGCACCTCGATGCAGTCGCCACGATGGATGACGTCCTTGGCGAGGACAGGGGTCTTCAGATCGGACATGGAACGCGGCCCCGCAACAGTGAGACCGCTATGGTGAATCCTTGTGGTTAAGGTCGAGTAACCGGCGCGAAGCGTTCGAGCCGGTTACCCCTCGCCTTACGCCAGCATTCGCACCTTGGGCTCGCGGTCCCACTGGCGGGTGCGGGCGGGGGCGAGGAAGGCCTCGGGGGCCTTGGACAGATCGATCACGCCTGCGTCCGGCTCGACGCCCGCCTTGTCCAGCAGGGGCTGGGCCTCGGGGGTGTGGCCGATGGCCTTGAGGTGGCCGAAGGCGTCCTTGGCGAAATCGACCGCGGCGCCTTCCTTCAGCAACTGGGCGCAACCGTCGTCGGACAGGACGATGGCGATTGCGTCGAACAAGACCGAAGGGCTGCCGGCCAGCTGACCGTCGGCGGCCAGGGTCTTGCCGCCCTTCAGCTTTGCGCCGCCGATCTTGGGGGCGACGATGAAGACCGAACCGCCGTCGCCTTCAACCGCCGCCTTCACGGCGTCGACGACCGCACCGTCCGAACCGTCGGCGACCAGGATGGCGACCTTCCGGCCCTTCAGGGTGTCGGGATATTTGCCGACGATGCGCAAGGCGGGCGAGGCATCCAGATCGATGGGCGCTACACCGGGGTCGGACGCCTTCGGCAGAGGCAGGTTCAGGCCGTCTGCGACACGCTTGGCCAGGGTCTCATCGACGTTCTGCAGATTGGCCAGAACACGCTCGCGAACGTGGGCGAGCGACACCTTGGACAGTTCGAACACGATGGCGCTGGCCATGTGGGCCTGTTCGATCTCGGTTTGGGAGCGGAAGAACAGTCGCGCCTGGCTGTAGTGATCGGCGAAGCTGTCGGCGCGCAGCCGGACCTTTTCGCCCTCGACCGGGATGGGCGCGGTGCGGAAGCCGCCCTTGGAATCTTCACGCGGGCCGCCGTCCTCGCCCGCCTCGGCCAGGCTGTTGGGTTCGTAGTTGGCACGGCCCTTGGGCACGGCCATCTGCATATGGCCGTCGCGCTGGAAGTTCTGGAAGGGGCAGCCCTTGGCCTGATTGATCGGGATCTGGTGGAAGTTGACCGTGCCCAGGCGCGACAGCTGGGTGTCCTGATAAGAGAACAGCCGTCCCTGCAACAGCGGATCTTCCGAAAAGTGGATGCCCGGCACGATGTTGGTCGGCAGGAAGGCGACCTGTTCGGTCTCGGCGAAGAAGTTGTCGGGGTTGCGGTCCAGGACCATGCGGCCGATCACGCGGATCGGATAATCCTCTTCCGGCACCAGCTTGGTGGCGTCCAGAATGTCGAAGGGGAGGGCGTCGGCCTGTTCCTGCGTGAACAACTGCACCCCGAACTCCCATTCGGGGAAGTCGCCCTGATCGATGGCCTCATACAGGTCGCGACGGTGATAGTCCGGGTCGGCGCCGGCGATCTTGACCGCCTCGTCCCAGCAGGTGGATTGGGTGCCCAGCTTGGGCCGCCAGTGGAACTTGACCAGGGTCGCCTCGCCTTCGGCGTTGATCAGCCGGAAGGTGTTGACGCCGAAGCCTTCCATCATGCGCAGGCTGCGCGGGATGCCGCGATCCGACATGGCCCACATGACCATATGCATGCTCTCGGGCATCAGGCCGATGAAGTCCCAGAAGGTGTCGTGGGCGCTGGCCGCCTGGGGATAGCCCTTGTCGGCCTCCATCTTCACTGAGTGGATCAGGTCCGGGAACTTGATCGCGTCCTGGATGAAGAAGACGGGGATGTTGTTGCCGACCAGATCCCAGTTGCCTTCGGTCGTGTAAAATTTGACCGCAAAGCCGCGCACGTCGCGCGGCGTATCGACCGAGCCCGCGCCGCCGGCCACGGTCGAGAAACGGGTGAACAGTTCGGTCTTCTTGCCCACCTCGGTCAGGATCTTGGCCGTGGTGAAGTCCGACAGACTGTCGGTAAGTTCGAAGAAGCCGTGGGCGGCCGAGCCGCGGGCATGGACGATCCGCTCAGGGATACGCTCGTGGTCGAAATGCTGGATCTTCTCGCGGAGGATGAAGTCTTCCAGCAGGGTCGAGCCGCGCGGGCCAGCCTTGAGCGAGTTCTGATTGTCGCTGATCGGCGTCCCGTGATTGGTGGTCAGGCGGGTCTCAGGCGTCGAGGCGGTCTGGTGCACCTCTCCGGCGTTGCCGATTGTCGGCGCGCCGGCCGGCTTTGCGTTCTTGGCCATCTTGGGAGTCCTTTGGAGCTGCGGCGCAAGCGGGAACCGCGCGCGTTCGCGAAGACAACACGGTGGAGGCGCAATAGTTCTGTGCGAGTTCGCGCACAGCCGCGCCCGATCGTCCTTAGAAAAGTTCGCTCCGTATGCGGCGCGCCCTTCGCAGGAGGCGAGGCGGCGTTTATGAGGCGAAAATGATCGCACGCCTTCGCCCCGTCCCGTTCGACCTCGGTCCCGTTCATTTCGTCGGCATCGGCGGCATAGGCATGAGCGGCATCGCCGAGATCATGCTGAAGATCGGCTATTCGGTGCAGGGCTCGGACGCCAAGGCCAGCGCCAATACCGAACGGCTGGAAAAGCTGGGCGCCAAGATCTTCATCGGCCACGACGCCGCCCATGTGGGCGAGGGGGTCTCGGCCGTGGTCTATTCGACGGCGGTCAAGGCCGACAATCCCGAGATGAAGGCGGCCCGCGAGCGTCGCATCCCGCTGGTGCGCCGGGCCGAGATGCTGGCCGAACTGATGCGGCTGCAGTTCTCGATCGCGGTCGGCGGCACGCACGGCAAGACGACGACGACCTCGATGGTGGCGGCCCTGCTGGATGCGGCGGGCCTGGACCCCACGGTGGTCAACGGCGGCATCATCAACGCCTATGGCACCAACGCAAAGGTCGGCGATGGCGACTGGATCGTTGTGGAGGCGGACGAGAGCGACGGCAGCTTCCTGCGCCTGAAGTCGACGGTGGCCATCGTCACCAATATCGATCCCGAACATCTGGACCACTACGGCGACTTCGACGGGGTGCGAAAGGCGTTCGTGGACTTCGTCGAGAACATCCCCTTCTACGGGTTCGCCGCTGTCTGCCTGGACCATCCTGAGGTGCAGAAGCTGGTTGCGGCCATCGATAACCGGCGCCTCGTCACTTACGGCACGAACCCGCAGGCCATGGTGCGGGCTGAAAACTGCCAGATGGGACCGGACGGCGCGCGTTTCGACGTGGTGATCCAGAACGGCGAGACACACCGCATCGAAGGTCTGCACCTTCCGATGGCCGGTTGGCACAATGTGTCGAATGGCCTGGCCGCCATCGCCGTGGCGCGCGAACTGGATGTCTCGGACGATGCGATCCGCACCGGTCTGGCCGGGTTCGGCGGTGTCAAGCGGCGCTTCACGACCACGGGGGTCGTGGGCGGCGTCCGCATCGTCGACGACTATGGCCACCACCCGGTCGAGATCGCCGCCGTGCTGAAGGCCGCGCGCCAGGTGACGGAAGGTCGCGTCATCGCAGTGGTTCAGCCGCACCGCTACACGCGTCTGCGCGATCTGATGGACGAGTTCTCGACCTGCTTCTCGGACGCCGACAGCGTGATTGTCGCCGACGTCTATCCCGCCGGCGAACAGCCGATCGAAGGGGTGGACAAGCACGCCCTGACCGACGGGGTGCGCCGCTACGGCCACCGTCACGTCCAGGCTTTGGAGAACGCCGCCGTCCTGCCACGCCTGATCAAGGACGAGGCGAAATCCGGCGACGTCGTCGTGCTGCTGGGCGCCGGGGACATCACCAGCTGGGCCTATGGCCTGCCGGCGCAGCTGGAGGCTTTGGCGTGATCGCTCTGCCCGAAGCGCGCGGCAAGCTGCTGCGGAACGAGCCGCTGGCGCCCTACACATGGTTCCGCGTCGGCGGCGCGGCCGAGGCCCTGTTCATTCCGGCGGATGCCGAGGATCTGGCGGATTTCCTGAAGGCGCTGGACCCGGCCGTGCCGGTGACGGTTCTGGGCGTCGGATCGAACGTCATTGTTCGTGACGGCGGGGTTGATGGGGTGGTGATCCGCCTGGCGGGCCGCCCGTGGGCGCAGATCACGACAGACGGCGACACGGTCACGGCCGGCGCGGGCGCGCTGGATTCGATGGTCGCCAAGGCCAGCGCCAAGGCGGGGATCGCCGGGCTGGAATTCTACGCCGGCATTCCGGGCACGATCGGCGGCGCCTTGATCATGAACGCCGGTTGCTATGGAGCTGAGACCAAGGACGTGCTGGTGTCGGCCTGGGGGCTGACGCGGACGGGCGAGCGGGTTGACTACGCCCTGGCCGACTTCGGCTACACCTATCGACATTCCCAGGCGCCGGCCGACATCATCTGGATCGAAGCGACCTATCGCGGCACGGCCGACGAACCCGAGGCGGTGGCGGCCCGGATCTCCGAGATCACCAGCCGGCGCGAGACCACCCAGCCGATCCGCGAGAAGACGGGCGGCTCGACGTTCAAGAACCCCGAGGGCCATTCGTCTTGGAAGCTGGTCGACGAGGCCGGCTGGCGCGGCAAGCTGCACGCCGAAACCGGGGGTGGGGCCAAGTTCAGCGAACTGCACTCCAACTTCATGATCAATCCCGGCGAGGCCACGGCCGCCGATATTGAAGGCCTGGGCGAGGTGGTTCGCGCCGATGTCCTGGCCAAGACCGGCGTTCAGCTGGAGTGGGAAATCAAGCGGATCGGCCGGGCGGGATAAAAAATCCCGCGCAAAAATAGCCAGCGGACGCGAATGGTTGACGGCCTGTTAAACATGTAGGCCCCAATCCAAGGCGTCATGGCCCGCGCTTTCAAAGATCTTCACGTCGCCGTTCTGATGGGCGGCCTTTCCGCAGAGCGGGAGGTGTCCCTCTCGTCGGGCGAGCAGTGCGCGCGCGCGCTGGAGCGGCAGGGCGTGCGCGTCAGCCGCGTGGACGCCGGGCGCGACTTGGCCAATGTGCTTTCGGGCCTGATCAAGCCGGACGTGGTGCTGAACTGCTTGCACGGCGCCTGGGGCGAGGACGGCTGCGTCCAGGGCGTGCTGGAGACCTTGCGGATTCCCTACACCCATTCCGGCGTGCTGGCCTCGGCCCTGGCGATGGACAAGGACAAGTCCAAGGCCGTGCTGCGGGCGGCCGGCATCAAGGTGCCAGGCGGCGGTCTTTACGATCGTCACGAGGTCGCCAGCCGCCACGTCATCGACCCGCCCTATGTGGTCAAGCCCAATGCCGAGGGCTCGTCCGTCGGCGTCTTCCTGGTGCGCGAGGGCGCCAACCGTCCGGTTTCCGAAGTGGGCGAGCCGGGCTGGACTTACGGCGAGCAGGTCGTGGTCGAGCCGTATATCGCCGGCAAGGAGCTGTGCGTCACCGTGTTGGGCGAACCGGCCGGGCCGCGCGCCCTGACCGTTACGGACATCACCCCCACCAAGGGCTTCTACGACTATGAGGCCAAATATGCGCCGGGCGGATCGGTGCACGTCCTGCCCGCGGTCTTGCCGCCGCACGTGTTCGAGAAGGCTCTGCGTCAGGCCGAGGCGGCGCACGTCGCCATGGGGTGCCGCGGCGTGTCGCGATCCGACTTCCGTTATGATGATGTTAAGGACGATCTGGTCCTGTTGGAGGTCAATACTCAGCCCGGCATGACCCCGACTTCGCTCGCGCCTGAGCAGGCCGCCCATACCGGGATGAGTTATGACGATCTGGTTCGGTGGATGGTGGAGGACGCCTCATGCCCGCGGTAGTTCGCGGCGGCCGGCGACAGGGTTCTAATCAGGCTCCACAACGCGGTGCGGCTTCCAAGGGCGGAGGCCGGTCGCGCGGCGGGGCCCAGAACGCGTCCGCCGTCCCCGGCAAGATGGCCGCCATCGGCCGTGTCGATATTTCGCCCCGCACCGCCGTGATCGCTCTGGGCGCCGGCGCGCTGCTGCTGGTCGGGGTTCTGGCCACGGGCGCTCGCGCTGAGCGGATCGGCGCCTCGGTTTCTCATGGCTTGGACAGTGTGACGGCCGGCATGGGCCTGACGCTGAAGCGGGTGCACATCACCGGCGCCTCGCCGGAGGCCGAGCCGGCGATCCAGCGCGCGCTGGGCCTGTATTCCGGTCAGCCGATCACCAGCCTGGATCTGGACGCCATCCGCACGCGGGTTCAGGGCGTGGGTTGGGTCAAGGAGGCGCGCGTGGTGCGCCTGTTGCCCGACACCCTGATCGTCGAGGTCAAGGAACACGACCGCCTCGCCGTCTGGCAGGAAGCCGGTCAGATCAAGGTGATCGACAACCGGGGCCAGGTCATCGACGGCGCCGACGCGCGTCGCTATCCGACGCTGCCGCTGGTTGTGGGCAAGGGCGCCGACGTGGCGGCGGGCGAAATCCTGCCTCTGCTGGCCCAGCGCCCGCGACTGATGGGGATGGTGGACGCCTTGGTGCGCGTGGATGAGCGCCGCTGGGACCTGCGTCTCAAAGACGGCAGCCTGATCCAGCTTCCCGCCACCGAACAGGAGGCGGCTTTGATCCGCCTCGATGCGCTGGACCAGCGCGAACGCCTGCTCGACCTGGGCTTCGCCCGCGTCGATCTCAGAACCCCCGACGAGGTCGCCGTGCGACCCGCCGGCGACGCCTAAGGACCGTAGAGACATGACCAAGCAACGCGGCGCGGCGAATGATCACAGTCGGGGCATGGATCCTCGCGCCGGACGTGCGCCCGTGGTCGCTGCGTTGGACATCGGGCAATCCAAGGTCTCGTGCTTCATCATGAAGCCGGACGGCGTCCGTCACGCCGACCGCACCATCCGCGTCGCAGGCGCCAGCCACGTCCAGTCCAAGGGCGTGAGGGGCGGGGCCATCATCAATATGGATGAGGCGGCCCAGGCCATCGGCCACGCCGTCGAACGCGCCGAGCGCGCCGCCCAGAGCCCGGTATCCGGCGTCGTCGTCACCACGGCTATCGGCCAGATGGCCAGCCACCGGGTGCAGGCCCGCGTCTCGCTGGGCGCCAATCCGGTTGGCGACGCCGATCTGGCGCGCGCCATCGGCATGGCCCTGGCCCAGATCCGCCTGCCCAACCGTCGCCCGATCCACGTCCTGCCCATCGCCTGGTCGGTCGACGGCGCACGCGGCGTGCATGATCCGCGTTCGATGCGGGGCGGCTCGTTGGGCCTGGACCTGCTGGTCGTCTCGATGGCCGAGAACGTGTTCACGACCCTCAGTCACTGCCTGGAGCTGGCGCACCTCGACCTGCAAGGCGTCGCCGCCGCACCCGTCGTCTCGTCTCTGGCCGCGCTGGAAGAGGACGAGATGGACCTGGGCGCGGTCTGCATCGACATGGGAGGCGGCTCGACCAGCGCCGCCGTGTGGGGCGGCCGGTCATTGCTGCATATCGAAAGCCTGAATGTCGGCGGCGATCACGTAACCTCGGACATCGCGCGCGGCCTGTCGACGTCCAAGGCCGGCGCCGAACGGCTCAAGACCCTGCACGGCTCGGCCATGGCCAGCGCCAACGAGGACCGCGAAATGCTGGAGGCCCCGCCGCGCGGCGAGGACGCCTCGGCCGGCCCGGTCATCGTCCCGCGCGCCATGCTGAAGACCGTCATCGCCCCGCGCGTCGAGGAAACCCTCGAACTGCTCCGTGATCGGCTGAAAAACGCGGGCGTGGGCCTGGAGCCCGGTGCAGGCCTTGTCCTGACCGGCGGCGCCAGCCAGCTGAACGGCGTGCGCGAGCTGGCGGTGCGGGTCTTCGACCGTCCTGTCCGCCTCGGAAAACCCCAACGGGCGCCACATTTGGCCGACGCCGCCTCCGGCCCCGCCTTCTGCGCCACCGCCGGCGTCCTCCTCCGCGCCGCCTACGGCCCGCGTGAGGCGGTGTCGGCGAGAAAGCTGATGGCGCGGCAGATCACGGCTGCGGATGCGCCGCGCATTCACCGCGGGAATGTGGTGGGGCGTGTGGCGGGCTGGCTAAGAGATAATCTCTGACACGAGTACGTGTCGCTTGGCACGTCTCTTAACGGCGCCCATCATCTCGCGAGGCATCACGGCAAACACCGGCTGCGTGTGGCTCGCACACGCATTCCGATTTCCTTGTCCCGAAATGAAACTGTTGCTCGACTGTAACACTCCCGACGCGAGCTGGCCGGATTTCGGTCACAAAGCTTGCCGTTCCGTTGGAATGCATTAGACGAGACGCTCAAGCGCGCATCCGGGATTGGGGTGTGGATTGCTGTTGTTCGCTACATTCCATTGGGGCACAAAATGCATTTGAAACGACAATATCTGTTTGGGACGACGATTCTTGCCGGCGTTCTGGCCGTCGCTGCGCCTTCGTTCGCGCAATCGACTGCCGGCAACCAAGACGCAACCGAAGTCGGCGAAATCGTCGTCACCGGTTCGCGTATCGTCCGCCCCAACCAAGACGCGCCCACCCAAGTGCAGGTCGTCTCGTCCGAGGCCATCGCCAACACGGGTGAAGTGAACCTAGGCGAAATCCTGCGCACCCTGCCCGCCGCAGGCGTTTCCTCGCTCACGCCCACCAACTCGAACTTCTTCACGCAGGGTAACGGCGTCGCGACGGTCAACCTTCGCAACCTCGGCGAAGACCGCACCCTCGTTCTGGTGAACGGCCGTCGCTTCGTTGCCGGTCTGCCGGGCACGCAAGTTGTCGACTTCAACAGCCTGCCGACCGAGTTCATCGACCGCGTTGACGTCGTCACCGGCGGCGCCTCGTCGATCTACGGTTCTGACGCCCTGGCCGGCGTGGTGAACATCATCACGGACAAGGACTACGAAGGCTTCCAGCTCTTTGGTCAGTACGGCATCACCGATCGTGGCGATCGCGAGAACTATAAGGTCGGCACCAAGTTTGGTTCGAACTTCGCCGATGATCGCGGCAACTTCGTCGGCACCCTTTCCTATCAGGAAAACAAGGCTGTCTACGCCCGTGATCGCGCCGACCGTGGTATGGATCGTGACGGCCTGGGTGGTCTGAACTTCGCGGACGGCACCTTCGGCGAAACGCGCTACTTCTACGGCTCAAGCTTCATTCCGCGTGGCGTGGCGATCGTCCCCGGCATCGGCCTGAACAACTCGAACCGCGTGTATGAGCCGACGACGGGCGCTCAACGCCCGTATGCTGCTGCCACCGACGGCTTTAACCGTCAGGGCAGCCGTCAGTTGTATGTGCCGAATACGGCGCTGCAGTTCTCCGGCCAGGCGCTTTATGATTTCAACGACAACAACCGCTTCTTCTTTGAAGGTTCATACTACCGCGGCCAAACCAAGAGCGACATCGAGCCGAGCCCCGTTTCGGGCGCGGACATCTTCCGCGACGCGCAAGACGTTGGTTTGAACCCGCAGTGCTCGGCCACCGGCTGCCTTTATGGTATTCCCCTGGTCAGCGCGATCGTGCCCGAGTCCATCCGTCAAGCGGTTCGTGATCGCACGCCAGGCCTGACCGATGCTCAGCGCGTCGTTGGCTTCCAGCGCCGCATGACCGAGTTCGGCAACCGTCAGAACGAAGCGACCCGCGACCTGTTCCGCGTCGTCGCCGGCCTGGAAGGCGAGCTTCCGGGTTCGATGAACCTCAAGTATGAAATCAGCGGCAACTGGGGTCGCAGCTCGGAGCAGCAGCTCACGAACGGCGGCATTCTCAAGGATCGCCTGATCAATACGCTCGACGTGGTCGATACGGGTGGCGGCGTGCTGGCTTGCCGCAACATCGCAGAGCGTGCTCGTGGTTGTACGCCGTTCCGTATCTTCGAAGAAGGTGGCGCGTCGCAGGGCGTGGTCAACTACATCAAGGTTCAGAACTCGTTCGACTCCTTCGTCGATCAGAAGGTCTTGAACGGCTTCCTGAGCGGCGACCTGTTCGAACTGCCGGCTGGCCCGATCCAGTTCGTCGTGGGTTCCGAATACCGTCGTGAAGAGTCGCGTAACACGCCCGACTCCACGCTCCAGCAGGGCTTGGCCAGCGGCAACATCGCCCCTGAAACCAAGGGTGATTTCAAGGTCATCGAAGGCTTCGCTGAACTTCGCGTTCCGCTGCTTCGTGACATGCCGTTCGCGCATCAACTCGACCTGAACCTGTCGGGCCGCCTCTCGGATTATTCGACCGTCGGGAACACGGAAGCTTGGGCGGCGTCGTTGGAATATATGCCGACGGACTGGATCAAGTTCCGTTCGCAGTATTCCGTCGCGGTTCGTGCGCCTAACATCAGCGAGCTGTTCTCCGGCCGGTCGCAGACCTTCCCGACCAACCTTGATCCCTGTCGCGGTTTGACGACCTCGGGCGGCCAAGCGGCGTTTACGAACACGCGTGTGGACATCGCCAATCCGTCGAACGTCGCCGCCAGCGGCGTCAATGCGTCGACGATCGGAAGCGATCAGGCCCGGGCCTGCTTGGCCGATCCGACCCTGGCGGCGCGTGTCGCTCGTGACGGCGTGTTTGCTCAAACCCAAGCCGAGGCACAAGGCACGGGCGGCTTCAACAGCGGCAACCCGAACCTGAGCCAAGAAAAGAGCACCAGCATCACCGGCGGCGTTCTGTTCAATGCGGATTGGTACGACTGGCTGTCGCCGTTCTCGATCTCGGTGGACTACTTCAACATCGAAATCGACGACATCATCGCCAACCTGGGGCGCGGCACGAGCTTGAACGAATGCTATGTCAACAGCGGCGGCGTTTACAACGCGTCCAGCCCGTTCTGTCAGTCGGTCATTCGTTACGCATCTGGTACGGCGCAGGTCGGCGCGATGCGTGAACTGAACTCTCAAACGCAGAACCTTGGAACGTTCAAGACCAGCGGTATCGACGTTCAAGCCAGCTACACGTTCGACTTCGACAACTTCCCCGTCACCCGCAACTTCGGTGGCAACTGGGGTACGCTTGTCGCCAGCCTGACCTATCAGCACCTCGACGAGTACAAGACGTCGCCGTTGCCGGGTGCAGAGCTGGTTGAATCGGCAGGCACCACTGGCCTGTCGAAGAACAAGGCTCAGCTGGACCTGCTGTATCGCCGCAACGCCCTGACGGTGTCTTGGCAGACCCAGTTCGTCGGTGAGAGCTGCTACTTCGATCTGGATGATTGCGCCGATGACGACATCAGCGGCTATATCGGTCTGAAGACTTTCTCGGATCTGCAGGTTCGTTACGCCATCACGCCGAAGGCCACGGTCTTTGCGGGCGTCGACAATATCTTCGACGAGTATGTCTACATCGGTCAGGGCTATGGCCAACCGACCGGCTGGACGACCGAACCGGCTGTCTACGACGGTCTGGGACGTCGCTTCGTGATGGGCGCGCGCGTCAGCTTCTAAGCTGTCGTAGGGTCCTGAAGTGGGCGGAAGACGGAAACGTCTTCCGCCCATTTTCATTTTCCAATGGCGTCATCGATCGTGATGCGCGGGCCGAGCGGTCTTCGCTGTGGGCCATAAAACTCCGGCAACGCTTTCGGTTTGGGGTGTTCTTAGGTCCGACTCACATTATCGCCGTAACCTTCTCTTAACCTTCATGGGCGCAATCCTTAACGCGCTCATAACCAAAGCGATTCGGCGGGGCGGTCGGTTGGTTTGAAGGGGCGGGTCAGCAGGTCGGAAACAGAATATGTCGCTCTCATTGGTCAAGCCGCAACACACTGAACTGAAGCCCCGCATCGTCGTGTTCGGCGTCGGCGGCGCCGGCGGCAACGCCGTGAACAATATGATCGACGCCGGCCTTGAAGGGGTCGAGTTCGTCGTGGCCAACACCGACGCGCAGCACCTCAGCTTCGCCAAGACCGATCGCCGCATCCAGCTGGGCGAAACCATCACCCAGGGCCTGGGCGCCGGCGCCCACCCCGAAGTCGGTATGAACGCCGCCGAGGAGTCCGCCGACGAGATCCATCAGCACCTGGAAGGTGCGCACATGGTCTTCATCACCTGCGGCATGGGCGGCGGCACCGGCACCGGCGCGGCCCCTGTCATCGCCAAATGCGCGCGTGATCGCGGCATCCTGACCGTCGGCGTCGTGACCAAGCCCTTCACCTTTGAAGGGCGTCACCGCATGCGTCTGGCCGACGCGGGCGTCGCCGAGCTGCAACGCTATGTCGACACCCTGATCGTCATCCCCAACCAGAATCTGTTCCGCGTCGCCAATGAGCGCACGACCTTCGCTGACGCCTTTGGCATGGCCGATCAGGTCCTGCACTCGGGCGTGCGTTCGATCACCGACCTGATGATCCTGCCGGGCCTGATCAATCTGGACTTCGCCGACGTCCGCGCCGTCATGTCCGAAATGGGCAAGGCGATGATGGGCACGGGCGAGGCCACGGGCGACGACCGCGCCCTGCTGGCGGCCCAGAACGCCATCGCCAACCCTCTGCTGGACGAGACCAGCCTGAAGGGCGCCAAGGCCGTGCTGGTGAACATCACCGGCGGTCTGGACATGACCCTGCTGGAAGTCGACGAAGCCGCCAACGCCATCAGCGCGGAAGTGGACGGCGACGCCAACATCATCTTCGGCGCGGCCTTCGACCCGGCCCTGGATGGCAAGATCCGCGTCTCGGTCGTCGCGACCGGCATGGACGAGGGCGAAGTGCGTCGCATCGAACCCATCGCCCCGCCGGCCGCCAGCGCGCCGCTGGCTGGTCATGACGCTCGCCGCTCGGCTGGTGGTCTGTATGGCACGCAAGCCTCGCGCGCCCCGGAACCGACCCGCGACGCCTACCGCGAGCCGGTTCGCGCAGAAGCCCCGCGCGCGCCTGAGCCCCGCATCGAGGCGGCGCCGGTCGTGCCGACCTTTCAGGCCCCTCCCGCTCGCGAACCGGAACAGCGCCCCGAGCCGGTGATCCGCGTCGCCGAGCCGCAGCCGCGCACTCTGGACCCCATCGTCGATCCCTGGGTCGAGGAATACGAAACCCGCGCCCCGGCCCCGCGCGTCGCGCCGCAAGGCGATCTCTATGAGCGCGCCGCGCCTGCGGCCCAGCAGCCTCAGGCCGACGATAGTTACGACGACCGTGACCACCGCCGCAGCGGCTGGAGCCTGTTTGGTCGCGGCAAGCGCACCCCGCCTCAGCACGATATGTCCTATGCGCCGCAATCGTCGCATCAGGCGCGCGCGTCGGCTCAACCGGCCCAACATCCAGAACCGGAGGCGGGACAGGCCGATGACGACCTGGAAATCCCATCCTTTCTCCGCCGTCTGGCCAACTAAACATCCCAAATGACGACGAAACGCCCCGGAGCCCGCCTCCGGGGCGTTTCTCGTTTCCGATGTGTCTCAGACCGAAACAATCCGAAACCGGACTTTGATTTCGCGCTTGCGGCATGACCGCTACATGAAACGCAGGGCGCAATCCGCACGGCGTGCGGCGCGCAAAGGAAAGAGCGAGTTCAGGTTTGTCGGTCAGAAACGACCATCACGAACGCACCATCGTCGCCCCGGCCATCATCGCCGGCGTCGGGGTGCACACCGGCCGCCGGGTGCGGCTGGCGGTTCGGCCTGCGCCGTCTGGCTCGGGTATCGTCTTCGTGCGCACCGACATCACCGACCGCGACAACCGCATTCCGGTGTCGGGCGAGGCGGTCGTTGACGCCCCCCTGAACACCATGATCGAGAACAGCGCGGGCGTTCGCCTGTCGACGATCGAGCACCTGATGGCCGCTTTCGCCGCGCTGGGCGTGTCGAACGCCGTGGTAGAGGTCGACGGACCGGAGCTCCCGATCCTGGACGGTTCGGCGCTGGAGTTCGTGAAACTGCTGGACCGGGCCGGTTTCCGACCGCAACCGACGCCGCAGCGCTACATTGAGATCCTGGAAACGGTTCATGTCGTCGAGGGTGACAAGCATGCGGCCCTGATGCCGTGCGACCGCTACGAGATGCGGTTCGAGATCGACTTCCCGTCGGCCGTGATCGGCAATCAGGTGATCGACTTCGTCGTGGACGAACCGACCTTCCGCAAGGAGATCATGGCCTGCCGCACCTTCGGGTTCGCCCATGAGGTCGAGGCGCTGCGCAGGGCGGGCCTGGCGCGCGGCGGCTCGCTGGAGAATGCCGTGGTCATCGACGGCGATGAGATTCTGAACCCCGGCGGTCTGCGCATGGAACGCGAGTTCGTGCGTCACAAGGCGCTGGACGCCATCGGCGACCTGTATGTCCTGGGCGCGCCGCTATTGGGCCGATACGAGGGCTACAAGGCTGGTCACGCCCTCAACAACAAGCTGGTGCGTGCTCTGCTGGCCGCCCCGCACGCCTGGCGTGAAGTGACCCGCGTGCCGGAGCTGGCGCGCGCGGGTTAAGCCCCGATCACCGCAATCAATCGACCGAAGTCCGGCTCGCCGTGCTGGAAGGCGCGGCGGTTCGAATAGAAGCGTTCGGAGTCCGCACAGGTGTCGTGGCCGGTCCAGACGGCCTGGCCGACGCCTGCCTGCTGCAGCCGCCACAGGACGAAACCCGGCAGGTCGAACTGGCGTTTGTCGTCGGTCTCTCCGGGGTGGAAGAAGCGGTCGCTGCCAGGATCATGGCGGGTGAAGCGGTCTTCGAAATCGACGCCGACCTCATAGCTGGCGGGCGCGATGCACGGGCCGACGACAGCGACCGCCCGCCGGGGCTCGGCGCCCAGAGCCTGCATGGCGGAAACAGCGGAGTGGATGACGCCGCCCAGCGCGCCCTTCCAGCCGGCGTGGACGGCGGCGACGATGCGGGTCTCGGGATCGGCCATCAGGATCGGCGCGCAGTCGGCGGTCAGGACCGAACACAGCAGACCGGGCTCGGCCGAGACGACGGCGTCGCCCTCTGGCCGGTCGCCATGCCAGGGACCTTCCGCCACACGCGCCACGGCGGAATGGATTTGATAGCAGCCATTCAGATGGTCCGGGTCGGCGTTGAAATGGCCCGCGACACGCCGGCGGTTTTCGGCGACGGCGGCTGGGTCGTCCTTGGAGCCGACGCCGGCGTTCAACCCTTCATAGAGGCCGGTCGAGACGCCGCCCGCACGGGTGAAGAAGCCGTGGGCGATGCCGGCGGCGGTCAGAAGCGGGTGGGTGATGGGGGCCAGTTCGCTCATGCCCCCACCTATATCAGGCGTCCCAGCCGGGGACGACCAGGGATCGGGGGGCGAAGATGGAGGCGGCCTTGAACAGGGTTCCCATCTGGTCGTCGCCGGTGAGCCGATCCAGTTGGCGCGCGATGACGCCGGAGGCTGCGGGACGGCCGGCTTTCAGCGCCTGGGCGCGGGCCTCAATGCCCAGCCGGCGCAGGAACTCGCCCTGGGGCAGGCTGCCGGTGACGTCGGCACCCGTGCGAACGGCCGCTTCCAGCACCAGTGGGAAATCGGCCCATTGGGTCAGGTCGGCTTCGCCTGGCGTTGCGAGGGGATCCACCTTCTGGTGACGACGCAAGGCCTGGAGCGTGTCGCCGGCTTCGGGGCGGGCGCGGCCATAGTCGATCAGCAGGGCGGCGCCCGAGGCGGCCTTCATCAGCAGGCCGAGGTCGCGGCCGAAGACCGCCTGCTGGTCCGAAATTTCCAGAATGCCGCCCGGCGCGATCTCGAAGTCCGGCTTCTGAAAACCGCCGGAAATGGCGGTCAGGCCGAAGATCAGGTCGCCGCCGTCTGTGACGCCGATGCGGCGCTCGGCCCAGCCGCCGTCGGTGCGAACGAACTGGCGCGCGGGCATGCAGTCCAGCACTTCGTTGGCGATCAGGATGACGGGGGCGTCGGTCTCGATCCGCGTCAGGTCGCGCACCCAGCGCGGCGACAGGTCCGCATCGGCCAAGGCCTTGGCCTGAAGATCGCGCAAGGGGGCGCTGGGTTCGATCAGGATCAGATCGCAGGCTTCAAGAAAGCCCGGGACCAGGCGGGCGGCGCGCAAGGCGTCGCTCATCAATGTGCCGTCGCCGGGGCCGACCTCGACCAGGCGGAATCGCTCGGGCGCGCCCAGCCGGTTCCAGGTTTCGACCGCCCAAAGGCCGATCAGTTCGCCGAACATCTGGCTGACCAAAGGGGCGGTGATGAAGTCGCCACGCGCGCCCAAATCCGGACGCGACGCATAGTAGCCGCCCTTGGGATCGTGCAGGCAGCGGGTCACGTAGTCGGCGACCGTCATCGGACCCGTCAGGGCGATCTCACGCGCCAGACGGGCCTTGAGGGTTTCGGCCTCGCTCATGCCTCAGCAGCAGCCGGCGGACGCTTCCACGCGCGCCAGATCAGCCAGGCGCCGACCAGGATCATCGGGATCGACAGCATCATTCCCATGGTCAGTCCGAACGGGAAATCCGGCATGCCGATATCCGGCTCGCGCACATTCTCCAGCGCCGCACGGCAGACGCCATAACCCACCAGGAACAGGCCGGTGATATATCCGGGCTTCTTCAGCAGGCCGAACTTCCAGATCGCAATGGAAAGGATGGAGAAGAGGACGATCCCCTCAAGACCCGCCTCATAGAGCTGGCTGGGGTGGCGGGGCGCATCGCCGGCGGGGCAGAAACCGTACATCTGTTCGATGCGGGCGTTGCAGAAGCGCACGGCCCAGGGGACGGTCGTCTCGCGGCCCCACAGCTCGCCATTGATGAAGTTGGCGAGGCGGCCGAACATCAGTCCGATCGGCACGACGGGAGCGACCAGATCGCCGAGGCGTAGCATGTCGATCTTCTGCGACCGGGCATAGAGGACGATGGCCAGGCAGACGCCCAGGAAGCCGCCGTGGAAGCTCATGCCGCCGGTCCACAGCTGGAACAGTTCGAACCGCTCGCCCAGCGTCTGGCCGGTGAACAGCTGGCCGTACATGGCCGGCTTGTAGAAGAGGGCATAGCCGAGGCGACCGCCCAGGATGATGCCCAGCACGATCCACAGCACCAGATCGTCCAGTTGCGTCGTGGTGACGGGCGGCTTGCCCGGCGCCCACAGCCGCTGGGTCTTGGCCAGGCGCGCGGCGTACCACCAGCCCAGCACGATGCCGGCGACATAGGCCAGGGCGTACCAGCGGATCGGAAGCGGTCCGAGGTGGATCAGGACCGGATCGAATTCGGGAAAGGGCAAGGGGCGTTCCTGTGCGGGACTGTCTTTGACAGCGGTTTAGCAAGCGTCGCCGCTGTCGTCGCCTGTGAAGACGCATCACGACGCCTTGATGGCGCCGGCGAAGCAGCAGAAAGAAAGGTTTCGTTCACCATAGTCGGTGAACCTTCGTTAACGACGTTGAGGTCGGAGCCGCCATGCAGACCCGCAATCCCATTCTGGACGAGTTCGCCAAGCTGACGACCGGCGCCATGGGCCTGGCCCAGGCCGCGGGTGAAGAGGCCAAGACCGCCTGGCGCGCCCAGGCCGACCGGATCGCCGCCGAAATGGACCTGGTCCGTCGCGACGAGTTCGATGTTCTGAAGGACGAGATCGCCGCTCTGCGGGCCGAGATCGCAGAGCTGAAGGCCGCCCAAAAGCCGGCTGCAAAGCCCGTGAAGGGAACGTCCACAGATGGAACTCAACCCGGGGACGCAGCCGGTTGAGCCGAATCTGCGAACAGGCTTACCGTTCTGTTAACGCCCGCGATTCTCGCGGACGCAGCGTGAAAGACACTTGATGGACATCGCCCGGCCCGAGGAAGTGGACGTGCCCTTCGACCCGCTTGAGGTCGTCGAGCATGTGCTCACGGCCGAGAATCTTCCGTTCGACCGCACCGACGATGGCGACCTCGCCTTTGCTCTGGCCGGCGACTGGAAGGACTATGAACTGTGGTTCGCCTGGCGTCCCGAAGGCGACTGTCTTCAGCTGTGCTGCGCGCTGGATCTGAAGGTGGCCAAGAGCCGCAAAACGGCCGCCTATGAACTGGTCGGCCTGATCAACCAGCGCACCTGGATGGGTCATTTCGAGGTCTGGGCCGAGGACGGGGAGATCGTCTTCCGCCATTCGCTGGCCTTGCCGATGGGCGAGCGCCCGACCTTGGCCCAGGCGGCGTCGATGATCGACGCGGCCATCGAGGCTTCGGATCGCTACTACCCCGCCTTCGACTTCATGGTGCGCGGGAACAAGAAGCCGCAGGAGGCGATCGACGCCTGCCTGTTCGAGACCGTCGGCACCGCCTGATGCCAAGCGCGGAATCCGTGGCGGGGCCCGTCGTCCTGGTCGGCTGCGGCCGGCTGGGGTCCGCCATTCTGGAAGGCTGGCTGCTGACCGAGACGGTGGCGGCGTCCGACCTGATCATTCTCACCCCCTCGGAAAAGCCGGCGGCCGAGACGGCGCGGGCCAAGGGCGCGCGGATCAATCCGCCGCTGAAGGTCCTGACCGAGTCGGCGATCATCGTTCTGGCGGTTAAACCGGCGCTGTGGCGCGAGGTCATGGCTCCGCTGGCGCCGTTCCTGAATGACCGAGCCGTCATTCTTTCGGTCATGGCGGGCGTGACGGCGCCGACCCTAGCGGAAGGCCTGGGAGGCTGGCCCATCGTGCGGGTGATGCCGACGACCGGCGTGTCGCGTGGACGCGGCGTGGCCTCGGTCTGGTCCGCGGACCGGCGCGCCGAGGGCGTCGGGCGGGCGTTGTTCGAGCCGATGGCCGAGACGGTCGTGCTGGCCGACGAGGCGCTGATGGATGCGGCGACAGCGGTGGCCGGCTCAGGCGCGGCCTATTTCTACGCCTTCACCGAAGCGCTGGCCCGCGCCGGGGAGGCGGCGGGCCTGGATGGGGCGACGGCGGACGTGCTGGCGCGCGCGACGCTCAGGTCGGCAGCGGACTCCATGGGCGACGATGCTCTGGAGGCGCTGATCGGGCGCATCGCCTCGCCCGGCGGCTCGACCCGCGCCGGGCTTGACGCCATGGCGAAGGACGGCCGCCTGACGGCGATGCTGGACGAGACGGTCGCGGCGGCGGTCAGACGCAACCGCGAGATGGGCTAGAAGCGTCCGCGCTCGATCTGATCGCCGAAGCGCTCGAACGCGCGGTCGGCGTCACGCCAGACGCTGTAGCCCCAGACGTCGTTGATGCTGGGCGTGAAATAGGAATAGTCCACGGGCCGCGTCACGCCGTCCGCCATCACGATCTGGCCCTTGATGGCCGCGCCGCCGATCGACACGCTGCGGATCGGATCCAGGCCTGGCGTTTGGCGGACCTGCTCCCAGGTCGGGCGGTTCGGCTTCAGATCGACCAGGACCAGATTGGCGGTCGCGCCCGGATAACGCTGGGCCAAGGCCTTTCCGACCTCGGCCTGAAGGCCCGCGATCTGTTCGTTGACCTCGCGGTCGCCGAGCTTTTCGATCTCCCGCTGAAGCTGCGGCCCGACCGTGACGTTCACCGTCGGCGCTTGAGCCTGAGCCATGGCGGCGACGGCGAGGGTCGCGGCCAGGGGTGCAAAGAAGGCGAGTTTACGCATCGAAGTCATCTCCAAGCCCTGTCGCCCTCAAGATGACCCTTGCAGCGCCGTTCCGCCAGACCCTGCCGACGAAAGCTTTCAAGCCTTAAGCGGACTCGGCGACGGTGACCGCGCCGGGGATGCGGATCGTCGCTTTCAATCCGCCCAGTTCGCTGCGATCCAAAGTGACGTCGCCGCCGTGGCCGCGCGCCACATCGCGCGCGATGGCGAGGCCCAGACCGACGCCCTTGCGGTTCTGGTTGCGAGAGTCGTCCAGGCGCGAGAAGGGCCGGAAGGCTTCGTCATACATGGCCTCGGGGATGCCGGGTCCGTCGTCCTCGACGATGATCTCCAGCCCGCCTGACGCCAGGGCGCGGGCCGACAGGCGCACATGCTCGCCGTGCGAGGCGGCGTTGCCGGCCAAGTTTACCAGGGCGCGCTTGAAGGCGAGGGGGCGAACGGAGGCTGTCAGGCCCTCGGCGACCACCACCTCGACCTCGGCGCCGGCGCGTTTTGCATCCTCGCCGGCCGCGTTAAGCAGGTCGGAAATCGAAACCGGCTTGGGCGGTTCGCCCGCTTCGCCGCGGGCGAAGTCGAGGTATTCGTCGATCATATGCTCCATCTCGTCCAGGTCGCCGCGCATGGCCGACTGGCGCTTGAACGGCGGAGCCAGCGCCAGCTCGAGACGCAGACGGGTCAGGGGCGTGCGCAGGTCGTGGCTGACCGAGGCGAGAAGGGCGGTGCGCTGATCGATGTGGCGCTGGATGCGGTCGCGCATGGCCATGAAGGCCACGGCGGCGGCGCGGACCTCGCGCGCGCCGTGCGGCTTGAACCGAGGTACGGTCTCGCCACGTCCGAAGGCCTCGGCGGCGTCGGCCAGACGCTCGATGGCGCGGACCTGATTGCGGATGAACAGGATGGCGACGCCCATCAAAAGGACGGTCGCCACCGCCAGCCACAGGACGAAGATATGGGCCTGGGTCGCCACCGCGCGTTCGCGTGGGGCGATGATGCGCAGCACCCCTTGCGGCTCCTGCACCTGGATGTCGACGTAGGCGGGGTAGCGGGTGGTGTCGAACCAGTAGGGACGGTCCAGACGCGCATCCAGGGCCTTGTCCAGCACACGGTCCACCACGCCGATGGCGCCGCGGCGTTCTTCCGTCGGAAGGGTGCGCCCATCCTGAAGCACGATAGACAGGGACATGGACCGTTCGGCGCGATTGGCCAGCTTGTCCAGGTTCGCCGGGCTGGGGTCGTCCTCATAGCTCTCGACGGCCCAGGCGATGTCGCCGGCCAGGCCTTCGGACAGACGCGCGGTCACCGTCTGCCAGTGGGCGTCGAAGAAGACCCAGGTCACCGCCATCTGCATGACCAGCACCGGCAGGACGATGATCAGCAGCGACCGGCCCCAGAGCGAGGTCGGCAGGCGCCGCTTCAGAAAGCGCGGCCACAGATAGGCGGGCAGAAGCCGCATCGGCTCAGTCAGGAGCCAGCATATAGCCGACGCCGCGCACCGTCTGGAGATAGCGCGGGTTCTTGGGATCGACCTCCAGCTTGCGGCGCAGACGCGTCACCTGGACGTCCACGGCGCGGCCGGTGATGTCGGCGGTGTCCGGCGACAGGCTCATCCGCTCGACCGGGGCATGGGCATGAAGCGCCAGGGTCTTGAGCAACTGGGCCTCGGCTTCGGTCAGGCGCTGGGGCGCGCCGTCACGGCTCAGCTCCAGCCGTTCCATGTCGAAGACGGCGGTGCCCAGCTTGATCTCCTTGGGACCGATGGGCTTGCCGCCGGTGCGACGCAGGATGGCGTCGATGCGGAGCACCAGTTCGCGCGGTTCGAACGGCTTGGACATATAGTCGTCGGCGCCGCGCGACAGACCTTCGATACGGTCTTCAGGATCGCCGCGCGCGGTCAGCAGCAGGACCGGCGTCTTGGAAAGCTCGGCTTTGTTGCGGACCCAGCTGGTCAGGTCCAGGCCGCTTTCGCCCGGCATCATGACGTCCAGCACGACCAGATCGAACTCGATCAGCTCCATCATCCGCTTGGCGGCGGCCGCGTGCGCGGCGCCCGTCACGCGATAGCCTTCGCGCGCCAGGAATTCCTTCAGCAGTTCGCGGATGCGATCGTCGTCGTCGACAATCAGCAGATGGCGGCCGACGCCGGGGCCGGCGATGGGGCCTGAGCGGCCATGCGAACGCGATTCCGTCATGCTCATGCGACGTTTCCCCCGCTTGCGGCGTTGACCTGAGCGATTCGTGCGGCTCTAAGACCGTCAGTTTCGCGGGAGACGTATTTCAATGGCCTTCGTTCCTTTCGACGATCGTGACGGCTTCATCTGGGTGAATGGCGATTTCGTCCCCTGGAGGGAAGCGAAAACGCACGTTCTGACCCATGCCCTTCACTATGGCTCGTCGGTCTTTGAGGGTGAGCGTATGTACGGCGGCGAAATCTTCAAGCTGACGCAACATTCCGAGCGCCTGAAGCGGTCCGCCAACCTGCTCGATTTCGAGATACCCTACAGCGTCGCTGAAATCGACGCCTTCTGTAAGGAAACCTGCGCCAAGAACGGTCTGACGGACTGCTATGTGCGTCCCGTCGCCTACCTCGGCCCGGAACAGACCAGCGTTTCGGCCCTGAACAACAAGGTTCACCTGGCGATCGCCGTGTGGGACTGGCCCAGCTATTTCGACCCCGAGGTCAAGGCGCGCGGCCTGCGTCTGGAATGGTCCAAGTGGCGTCGTCCCGATCCGGCGACGGCCCCGACGACAGCCAAGGCGGCGGGTCTGTACATGATCTGCACCATGTCCAAGAACGCCGCCGAGCGCCGCGGTTTCGCCGACGCCCTGATGCTGGACTGGCGCGGCTATGTCGCCGAGGCGACCGGCGCCAACGTCTTCTTCGTCAAGGACGGCGTCATCCACACGCCGAACGTCGAGCACATTCTTGACGGCATCACCCGCCAGACCGTGATCGAGATCGCCCGCGAAAAGGGCATCGAGGTCGTGGTGCGCGAGATTAAGCCGGAAGAACTGTCGGACTTCACCGAATGCTTCCTGACCGGCACCGCCGTCGAGGTGACCCCGGTCGCCGAGGTCGGCGAATACCGCTTCACCCCTGGCGCCCTGTCGCTGGATCTGATGGATCACTACGGCAAGCTGGTGCGCGGCCAACTGTAAGCCGAGGCGCGACGACAGGATGAGGGCGGTCCCTTAAGGGGCCGCCCTTTTTCGTTTCGCTTGCCAGCCGCGTCACTTTGTCCTTGAAGCGAATACAGACCGGCAGGCGCGCCGAGTGCGGGGATCGTTTTTCATGTTCAGCCTCCTGAACCTCCAGAGCCTTCTGGGTCTGGTCGTCATCGTCGCGGTTTGCTGGGCGATCTCGGAAAACCGCAAGGCGTTCCCCTGGCGGCTGACGATCGGCGCGATCCTGGTGCAGGCGGGGCTGGTGCTCGCCCTGTTCGCCATTCCGGGTTCACAGGCGGTGCTGGCGGCGGTGACGGGCGCGGTGGACGGTCTTGCGGTCGCCACGACCGAGGGGACCAAGTTCGTCTTCGGCTATCTGGCCGGCGGGGACCAACCCTATACGGTCTCGAACCAGGGCGCGCTTTTCACCTTCGCCTTTCAGGTTCTGCCGCTGATCCTGGTGATTTCCGCCCTGTCGGCCCTGCTGTGGCACTGGAAGATCCTGAAGTGGATCACCCTGGGCTTCGGCTTCCTGTTTCAGAAGACGATGGGTCTGGGCGGCGCCTCGGCCCTGGCGGTCGCGGCCAACATCTTCCTGGGCATGATCGAAAGCCCGATCGTGATCCGCGCCTATCTGGACAAGCTGACGCGGTCCGAGATCTTCCTAATGATGGTGGTGGGCCTGGCGACGGTCGCCGGTTCGACCATGGTGGCCTATGCGACGATCCTGTCGCCGGTGCTGTCGAATGCGGCGGGGCATGTGCTGGTGGCCTCGATCGTGTCGGCGCCGGCCGGCGTGCTGCTGGCGCGGATCATCATCCCCGAGAAAGAAGGGATGGGCGGCGCCGTCGCCGACTATGACTCGGCCCTGAAATACGACAGCGCCATCGACGCCATCGTCAAAGGGACGTCCGACGGCCTGATGGTGGTGCTGAACATCTCGGCCGTGCTGATCGTGTTCGTCGCCCTGGTCGCCCTGGCCAACGTCATGCTGGGCGGGTTCGTCGTGTTCGATGCGCCCCTGACCGTTGAACGGATGCTGGGATGGATCTTCGCGCCGGTCGCCTGGCTGATCGGGGTCGAGTGGAAGGACGCCGATGTCGCCGGCTGGCTGCTGGGCGTCAAACTGACCCTGACCGAGTTCGTCGCCTTTATCGACCTGGGCAAGGTGCCGGCCGCCGAGATGACCGAGCGCACGCGGATGCTGATGACCTACGCCCTGTGCGGCTTCGCCAATATCGGCTCGGTCGGCATCACCGTGACCGGCCTGTCGGTCCTGATGCCCGAACGCCGCGAGGAGGTGCTGGGCATGGTCTGGAAGGGCCTGTTCGCCGGTTTCCTGGCCACCCTGATGACCGCGGCCATCGTCGGCGCGATGCCGGCGGCGGTGTTCGGGCTCTGAGGCGGGCCTAGATCCGATGCGCGCGCTTGCCCCGCTGGACCGTGGACTGGCGCTGCTGCTGGCGGGTCTTGCGGGCTATGTGGACAGTCTGGGCTTCCTGCAGCTTGGCGGTGTGTTCGTCTCGTTCATGAGCGGCAACTCCACGCGGCTGGCCGCCAACCTGGCCTCGGGACAGTGGCTGGCCGTCGGGCATCTGGCCGCCATTCTCGCGGTCTTCGTGCTTGGGTCGTTCCTCGGGGCCCTGATCGCTGGAGGGGAGGGCGCGCGGTCGCGCAGCCGAGTTTTATTGTTCGAAGGGCTGTTGCTGGCCTGTGCGGCCTTGGCCGGGGCGTTCGGTCTGACGCCGCTGGCCATCCTGCTGATGGTCGCGGCCATGGGGGCGGAGAATTCGGTCTTCCTGCGAAATGGAGAGGTCGGCGTCAGCCTGACCTATATGACCGGCACTCTGGTCAAGCTCGGGCAAGCCTTGGCCGCCGCTGCAACCGGGCGCGACCGTACGACCTATCGTCCCTATCTCGCCCTGTGGGCTGGATTGACGGCAGGTGCGGTTTTAGGCGCCCTGACTTACCAATGGCTGGGGTTGGCGGCGTTATGGCCGGCTGCGGGACTGGCCTTGATGCTCTCGGTGATCGCGCGCTTCAGCCGCGCGGCGTGAATTTGCGGATGACGCCCGAGAAGGTCATCAACAGGCGCTCGCCGGTATTGATCTGACCCCGTACGAAGATCAGGCTCTTGCCCGCCTTGGTGACCTGGCCGGTGGCTTCGATCAGTTCGCCGACATAGCCCCCGTCGATGAAGGTGGAGTCCAGCTGAACCGTGACGCCCGAGGCGCCCTCCATCTCCTGATAGGCGATCTGGAACATGGCGATGTCGGCGAAGGTCATCAGGCAGCCGCCGTGCATCCGCCCGCCTGCGTTCATATGCTTCTGCTCGGCGCGAAAGGCGCAGCGCATGTGCCCGTCGGGGTCCGGCTTTCGGTAGAATGGGCCGACCACCGTGTCGAAGGTGTCGTGCAGATCGTAGGTCTGCCAGCCGGCGAACTCGCCCTCGGTGATGGTGATTTTCTTGGGCATGCAGACTCGGCCTTACTTATGGGCGTGCGTTGCAGCATATAGGCGCAATGAGCGACCCGATCGAAACCGCAATCCTGAACAAAATCGCCGCGCTTGAGCCCGGCAAGAGCATTGAGCCGGCGGAAATGGCCAAAGAGCTACAGCCCGAGCAGTGGCAGCGCATGCTGCCCAAGGTTCGCGCGACCGCTCTGGGCCTGATGCGCCAGGGCAGGCTGACCATCACCAAGAAGGGCAAGGCGGTCGATCCGGACAACTTCCGTGGCGTCACACGCCTGCGTCAGGCGACCGAGGAAGAAACGGCCCTGGCGTTGAGCCGCCGTCCGCCGGTCGTCGAGGACGATGACGACTGATCTCCAGGAGATTCTGACCGACATCCGCGCCTGTCGCGCCTGCGCGGGCGTCCTGCCGCACACGCCGCGCCCGGTAGTGCGTGTCTTTCCCGAGACACGGCTGCTGATCTGCGGCCAGGCGCCGGGACGACGGGTCCATGAGAGTGGCCTGCCGTTCACCGATCCCTCCGGCGATCGTCTTCGTGACTGGATGGGCGTGGATTATGAGACCTTCTACGCTGATCCCCGGATAGGGGTCGCGGCCCAGGCCTTTTGCTATCCGGGCACCGCGCCGAAAGGCGGCGACTATCCGCCGCCGACACGCTGTGCGGAAATGTGGCGACCGCAGTTGCTGGACGCCCTGCCGCAGATGGAGCTGACCCTGCTGGTCGGCGGCTATGCCCAGGCGTGGGCGCTGGGCGACAGGGCCAAGCGGACGATGACCGAGACGGTGCAGGCGTGGCGCGAGTACGCGCCGGATCTGCTGGTGCTGCCGCATCCGTCGTGGCGCAATACGGCCTGGCTCAGGAAGAATCCGTGGTTCGAGACGGAGGTGCTTCCCTATCTGCGGGAACGGGTTCAGCGCATTCTGACTTCTGCAAATCCGGCGGCCGTTCGCTCCAGCGAGAAGGACTTGCCGGTGGTATCGTGAGCGCTGCTTGGGACACATGGCCTTGATCGCCTCCAGACTAATGCCGCTGGCCGCCGCGCTCGTTCTGTCGGCCTGCGCCGCACCTCATATTCAGCCGCCGTTGACGCCGCCGCCGGGCTTCGTCGGCACCCATGTCGAGGATCGGGCGCTGGTCATGTCGGACGGCGCGCGCCTGCCGTATCTGCATTGGGGGCCGAAGGACCGCGCCCCGTGGGCGGTTATCGTGGCCCTCCACGGCATGAACGATCACGACGCCAGCTTCCGTCTGGCCGGCCCATGGTGGGCCGAGCAGGGGATCGAGACCTGGTCCTACGATCAGCGCGGCTTCGGCGGAGCGCCGGGGCGGGGCGAATGGGCTGGGCAGCAGCGGATGACCGATGATTTGCGCGAGATCACCGCGATGGCCCGCGCCCGCTATCCCCATGCCGTCATTGCCGTGGTGGGCGAGAGCATGGGCGGGTCTGTGACGGCGGCGGCGTTCGGCTCCGACAATCCGCCGGATGCGGACCGGATCGTGCTGCTGGCGCCCGGCGTCTGGGGCTGGTCGACGCAAGGCCCATTGAACAGCACGGCGCTGAACATTGCGGCGCGGGCGCTGGGCGCCGTGGCGCTGGAACCGCCTGAGTTCATCACGCGCGATATCCACGCCTCGTCCAACACGCTTGAGCTGATCCGCAACGGGCGCGACCCGATGAGCATCCTCGCAACCCGGTTCGACACGGTCTATGGGCTCGTCGATCTGATGGAGACCTCGTCGCGCAGCCTGGGCCGCATCCGGGGCGACGCCATCCTGATGTACGGCGCCCACGACGAGGTGGTGAAGAAGGGGCCGATGAAGCTGGCGCTGGAGCGGGCCGAGCAGGAGGGCGGGACGCTGCGGACCGCCTGGTATCCGAACGGCTGGCATCTGTTGAACCGCGATCTGGACGCCGAGATCGTCTATCGCGACGTGGTCTCATGGTTGAGAGATCCGAAAGCCCCCTTGCCGTCCGGTGCGCCGGCGGTTTTGCCGCAGCTTCAGGCGGGTGGGGCGCGCCCTTAAGCGGGTCTTAACGCGACGTTTACCATCCAGGCGGCATTTTCTGCCTAGCGGGGCGTTCGTGTCTCCCGCGAGTAGGGGGCGGTGACGCGTGGGCGGCTTCACAGCGGCGTTGCAGAAGTTCGGGATCGGCCGTCTGGCTGCGGTCCTCGGCGTCGCCGCAGGCGTGGCCGCCGTGCTGGTCGCCGTCATGCTGCGCATGGGCCAGGCGCCCGACGCGCTGCTCTATTCCAACCTGGATCTGCGCGAAGCCAGCGAGATCACCGCCGCCCTGGACCAGGCCGGCATCAAATATTCGTCCAAGGGCGATGGCTCGACCATCATGGTCAACCGCGACGAGGTCGGCACGGCCCGGATGCTGGTCGCGGGCAAGGGCTTGGTCACGTCGGGATCGGTTGGTTACGAGCTGTTCGACAGCCAGTCGGTGCTAGGCCAGACCGAGTTCCAGCAGCAGTTGAACGAACAGCGCGCCCTGCAGGGCGAACTGTCGCGCACCATCATGTCCATGCGCGGCATCACGGCCGCCCGCGTCCACATCACCATGCCGCGCCGCGAGATGTTCACCTCGGCCGCCGGCGAACCGACCGCCGCCGTTCTGGTGGGGCTGGGCGGGCGGGACCTGACGAGCGATCAGGTGCGGGCAATCCGCAACCTGGTGGCCTCGTCCGTGCCGAACCTGAAGCCCGACCGCGTCACCGTGGCGGACCAGACCAACCGCACCCTGGCGGCCGGCAGCGACGACGGAACCTTCACCTCGGCCTCCGCCGCCGAGGCCAAGGGCAATACCGAGAGCCAGCTTCAAGCGCGCATCAAGGACATCGTCGAAGGCGTCGTCGGCGCCGGCGCTGCTCGCGTCCAAGTCACGGCCGACATCGACCAGAGCCGCGCCACGACCCAGGAAGAGAAGTTCGATCCCGACGGTCAGGTCGTCCGCTCGACCACGACCAACGGCTCGCAATCCGCCGATAACAGCGGCCAGGCCGACGGCGGCGTGACCGCGACCAACAACATCCCTGGCGGCGCTGCGCCCGGCACGACGCCTGTCGGCTCGACCAACTCGGAAAACGCCGAGACGACCAACTACGAAATCTCCAAGACCACCACGACCACGACCAAGGAGCCAGGCGAGGTCAAGAAGCTGGCCGTCGCCGTCGCCGTGGATGGCAAGTGGACGCCGGCCAAGGACGGCAAGGGCGAGCCGACCTATGCGCCGCGCACCGCCGAGGAGATCGCCCAGATCAAGTCGCTGGTCGCCGCCGCCGCCGGCATCGACGAGACACGCGGCGACAAGATCGAGGTCGTCAACGTCCGCTTCAACCACGACACCGGCATCGAGGGCGGTCTGGACGGCAAGTCGTCGCTGCTGGACTTCTCCAAGAACGACATCATGCGCTTCGTCGAGCTGGGCATCCTGACGGTCGTCGCTCTGCTGCTGATCTTCTTCGTGCTGCGTCCGCTGCTGAAGACGGCCGCAGGCGGCGGGGGCAATCTGCCGGCGCTGGCGGGCGCCAACGGCGTGCCGGTGACGGCTGTGGCGACCACCGTGATCGGCCCGGATGGCCAGCCGCAGATGGTTCAACTGCCGGCGCCCAGCGAGATGGATCAGAAAATCGACATCGCCCGCATCGAGGGTCAGGTGAAGGCGTCCTCGGTCAAGAAGGTCGCCGATTTCGTTCAGGCGCATCCCGATGATGCGGCCGGCATCCTGCGGACCTGGGTGGCGGAAGGCTGATGGCGAAGCTGGTCAACAAGAAGGCCTCGATCGACGATCCCAACAAGCTCTCGGGACCGGAGAAGGCCGCCGTCATCCTGCTGGCGCTGGGCGAAGAGCATACCGCCCTGTGGGAGCGGCTGGATGATGACGAGGTCAAGGAAATCTCCCAGGCGATGGCGACCCTGGGCAATGTCAGCGCCGAGGCCGTCGAGGCCCTGATGATTGAGTTCGTGTCGGGCCTGTCCGGCTCCGGCGCCGTGATCGGCAGCTATGAGCAGACGCAAAAGCTGCTGGCCGCCTTCCTGCCCAAGGATCGCGTCGACGGCCTGATGGAGGAAATCCGGGGCCCGGCCGGTCGCACCATGTGGGACAAGCTGGGCAATGTGAACGAGGCGGTTCTCGCCAACTATTTGAAGAACGAATACCCCCAGACCGTCGCCGTCATCCTCTCGAAGGTGCGTTCGGACCACGCCGCCCGGGTCCTGACCAGCCTGCCGGAAGACTTCGCGTTGGAATGCGTGCAGCGGATGTTGCGCATGGAGCCGGTGCAGCGCGAGATCCTGGACAAGATCGAGGCGACGCTGCGCACCGAGTTCATGTCGAACCTGGCGCGGACGTCCAAGCGCGACAGCCACGAGATGATGGCCGACATCTTCAACAGCTTCGATCGCCAGACCGAGGCCCGCTTCATCGGGGCCCTGGAAGAGCGCAACCGCGAGTCGGCCGAACGCATCCGCGCCCTGATGTTCGTGTTCGAGGATCTGTCGAAGCTGGATCCGGGCGGGGTGCAGACCCTGCTGCGCGCCGTGGACAAGGACTCGCTGGGCTTGGCCTTGAAGGGGGCGTCCGAAGGGCTGCGGGAGATGTTCTTCTCAAACATGTCCGAGCGCGCCTCCAAGATCATGCGCGAGGACATGGAGTCGATGGGACCGGTGCGTCTGAAGGACGTCGACGGCGCCCAGATGGCGATGGTTCAGGTCGCTAAGGATTTGGCCGCCAAGGGCGACATCATGCTGGCTGGTCAGGGCTCCGACGACGAGTTGATCTACTGACATGACCCAGTCTCCCGAAATCCGGCGTCTCTTCGCCTTTGACACCGAGTTCGACGCTGACGGCTCTGTGGTGCGCGCGAGCGCCTGGAAGCCGGCGAAACGCTCCTATCTGCCGGCCGAGGTCGAAGCCCTGGTGGCGCAGGGCCGTCTGGAAGCGCGCGAACAGGCTCTCAGCGAGATCGAGAACATTCTCGCCATGGCCCTAAGCAACATCGCCCAGGCCGTCGCATCGGCCATGCCGACCCTGAAGGCTGTGGCCCAAGCGCACCGGGAACAGGCAGCTGACCTGGCCCTGGCCGCGGCGCGCACTATCGCCGGGGCGGCGCTGGATCGCTTTCCGCATGCGCCGCTGAAGGCCGCGCTGGAACTGCTGGCGCAGGAAATCGATGCCTCGCCGCGTCTGGTGGTCAGGGCCTCAAGTCTGGACGACGAGGCGCGCGGCCTGATCGAGCGCGCCTGCGCCGACAGCGGCTTCACCGGCGTGGTCGCCTTCCGCGATGAACCGGGCATGGCCCAGGCCGCCTTCCAGCTGGAATGGGCTGACGGCCGCGCGGATCACGATCCGAAAGGTTCGGCCGACCGCGTCGCCGAAGCCCTGACCGCCGCCCTGGCCGCCGAGGCCGGACACGCCGAAACCCTTCCCGTCGACAGGAGCATGTTCTGATGGCATCCGACGACCTGGCGCTGGAGGAGTTCTCCGACTTCTCCGGCCTTCCGCCCCTCGACGACGGCGGCGAAAAGAGCGCCGCCGATCTGGCGACCGTCTTCGACGTGCCGGTCAACATCTCGGCCGTGCTGGGCAAGTCGCACATGTCAGTGGCCCAGCTGCTGAAACTGAACAAGGGCTCGGTGCTGGAGCTGGATCGCAAGGTCGGCGAGGCGATCGACATCTTCGTCAACAACCGCCTGATCGCGCGCGGCGAGGTCGTCGTCGTCGACGACCGGCTGGGCGTGACCATGACGGAAATCATCAAGACCGAGGACTCGGGCGCCTGATTGGCGACCGGCTTTAGAGATTAGAGGAGAAGAACGATGCGTCTTCTGGTGGTAGGCAGACTGAGCGGCCAGCTCGCTTCGGCGGTCAAGATGGCCATGGCGCACGGCGCCAAAGTCAATCACGTCGAGCGCGGGGATCAGGCGACCGAGCAACTGCGCCGGGGGCAGGGCGCCGACCTGCTGATGGTCGACTATCAGCTGGACATCGCCGCCCTGATCGCCGCCAACGAGGCCGAGCGGATAACCATTCCGGTCGTGGCCTTTGGCGTCGACGCCGATGCGCGAGAGGCGGCCGCCGCCATCAAGGCCGGGGCCAAGGAGTTCATTCCGCTTCCGCCCGACGCCGAACTGATCGCCGCTGTCCTGTCGGCCGTCGCCGACGACGAAAAGCCGATGATCTCGGCCGACCCGTCGATGAAGGCGGTGCTGCAACTGGCCGACCAGGTCGCGCGCTCGGAAGCCTCGATCCTGATCACCGGCGAAAGCGGCGTCGGCAAGGAGGTGATGGCCCGGTATCTGCACGAGCATTCGCGCCGGTCCGAACGCCCGTTCATCAGCGTCAACTGCGCCGCCATTCCCGACAATCTGCTGGAATCCGAACTGTTCGGCCACGAGAAGGGCGCCTTCACCGGCGCGGTCGCGCGCCGCATCGGCAAGTTCGAAGAGGCCGACGGCGGCACGCTTCTGCTGGACGAAATCTCGGAGATGGACGCCCGGCTTCAGGCCAAACTGCTGCGCGCCATCCAGGAGCGCGTCATCGATCGCGTCGGCGGCTCCAAGCCGGTCTCGGTCAACATCCGCATCATCGCCACCTCGAACCGCGATCTGGCCAAGGCCGTGGCGGAAGGCACGTTCCGCGAAGACCTGCTGTATCGCCTGAACGTGGTGAACCTGCGCCTGCCGTCCTTGCGCGAGCGGCCCGGCGACATCGTCGTTCTGGCCGACCACTTCATCAAGAAGTACGCCGCCGCGAACGGCGTGCCGGTGCGTCCGATCTCGGCCGCCGCGCGTCAGGCCATTTCGGCCCATCGCTGGCCGGGCAACGTTCGCGAGCTTGAAAACGCCATGCACCGCGCGGTGCTGCTGGCGACCGGCCCCGAGATCGACGTCGACGCCATCCGCCTGCCGGACGGTCAGCCGCTGGGCGGCATGGGCGCGGGCATGATGGCGGGACAGGCCTATGAGGCGCCGCAAGCCGGGGTGGCCGCGCGCGCCGCCCAAGCGGCCGACGCCGTGACCCGCAGCTTCGTGGGTCAGACCGTGGCGGCGATGGAAAAGACGCTGATCCTGGACACCCTGACCCACTGCCTGGGCAACCGCACCCACGCGGCCAACATCCTGGGCATCTCGATCCGCACCCTGCGCAACAAGCTGAACGAATACGCCGATGAGGGCACGGCTATTCCGGCGCCGATGAGCGGCGTCTCCGCCTCGGGCTACGCGGCCTGAACCCATGCGCGCAGCCGTGGAGCGCCGATGCGTCCTGACGGGGCTGGCCGCCTTGAGCGCGGTCGGCTGTTCGCCGCGCGCGGAGTCACGCCCTGCCGCGCCCGTCGCCTTGGCGGACGAGGTCATCGACCTGTCGGACCTGGAAGCGCGCAATGGCGGCCGTCTCGGCTTCGTCTGCCAGGACGCGGCGACGGGGCGCAAGCTGGTTTGGCGCGGCGAGGAACGCTTCGTCTATTGCTCGACCTTCAAGATGTATCTGGCCGCGGCGACCCTGTTGCGGGTGCAGGCCGGGCAAGAGCGACTGGATCGCCGCATCCCCATCACGACGGCGGACATGATCGACCATGCTCCGGTCACCGAGCCCGCCGTTGGCGACAGCCTGACTGTCGAGCAGTTGATGAAGGGCGCGGTGGAGGTCAGCGACAACCCCGCCGCCAATCTGTTGTTGAAGGCCATGGGCGGCCCGTCGGCGATGCAGACCTTCTATCGCGGCATCGGCGACGTCAGCACCCGCTCGGACCGGTTCGAGCCGGAGATGAACCGTCTGGACGGCGACAAGGACACGATCCTTCCCAACCAGTCCGTCGCCAATCTCCAACGACTGTTCCTCGATCCGGCCTCGCCCCTGAACGCAGCGTCGCGCGCCCTGTTGCTGCAGTGGATGACCGATACGCCCACGGGTCAGAATCGTCTTAGGGCTGGGACGCCTGCGGATTGGCGGGTGGCGCACAAGACGGGGACGGGGGGCTATGGGCCGACCAACGACATCGGCCTGCTGTATCCGCCGAAGGGCCAACCCGTGATCGTCGCCGCCTATTACCATGCGACACGGGCGACATCGGACGACGCCAATGCGGCCGTGATCGCCGAGGCCACGCGTCGCGCGCTGAAGGTTTTGGGTCGTGGCTGATGCGCCGATCCTGATGAAGGACGGCATGGCGCGCCCGACGGGACGCGACGTGATCGGCTGGCTGAACCGCGGCGAAGTGCTGATGGCGGTCGGCGTGATCGGCGTGATCATGCTGCTGATCCTGCCGGTGCCCAAGTTCCTGCTGGATCTGCTGCTGGCCTTCTCGCTGGTGTCCAGCGTGCTGATCCTGATGACCGCCGTGATGATGAGGCGGCCGCTGGATTTCGCCATCTTCCCGACGGTGCTGCTGGTCTCGACCCTGTTCCGGCTGGGCCTGAACCTGGCCTCCACGCGTCTGATCCTGACGCATGGTCAGGAAGGGCATGAGAGCGCGGGCCAGGTCATCAACGCCTTCGGCCAGCTAATGATGGGCGGCAACTTCATCATCGGGGTGATCATCTTCGCCATCATCCTGGTGGTGAACTTCGTCGTCATCACCAAGGGTTCGACCCGGATCGCGGAAGTGTCCGCCCGCTTCACCCTGGACTCCATGCCGGGCAAGCAGATGGCCATCGACGCCGATCTGTCATCGGGCCTGATCACCGAGGACCAGGCCAAGCTGCGCCGCAAGGAGCTGGAGCAGGAATCGACCTTCTTCGGCGCCATGGACGGCGCCTCCAAGTTCGTGCGCGGCGACGCCGTCGCGGGTCTGATCATCACCTTCATCAACGCCATCGGCGGCATATTGATCGGCACGCTGCAACACGGCATGCCGGCGATGGAGGCCGCCAACACCTATGTCCAACTGACTATCGGCGACGGCCTGGTGACGCAGGTGCCGGCCATCATCATCTCGATCGCCGCCGGCTTCCTGGTGTCGAAGGCGGGCGTCGAAGGCACGGCGGACAAGGCCATGGTCACCCAGTTGGCGACCAATCCCGTGTCGCTGGGCGTGGTTTCGGGCGCCGCCGGTCTGATCGGCCTGATCCCCGGTATGCCGCTGATCCCGTTCGCGGCCCTAGCCATCGGCTCGGGCTTCATGGCCTGGCGGCTGGGTCGCAATCGCCTGAAGCCTCAGCCGACAGAGGCGGAGATCGCGGCGGCGGCGGCGGCGGCAAAACCCAAGGAAGACGTCGAAGAGCCGATCGCCAACATCCTCACCATCGACGAGGTGAAGATCGAACTCGGCTACTCGCTTCTCAGCCTGATCAACGATCTTGAGGGACGCCGCCTGACCGATCAAATCCGCGCGTTGCGGCGTTCGCTGGCCCAGGAATACGGCTTCGTCATTCCCCAGGTGCGCATCCTCGACAATATGCGCCTGCCGACCCAAGGCTACGCCATCCGCATTAAGGAGATGGAGACGGGCGCGGGCGAGGTGCGGCTGGGCCACCTGATGGCGATGGACCCGGCAGGCCGTCAGGTCGAGCTTCCGGGCGAGCATATGCGCGAACCGGCCTTTGGTCTGCCAGCGACCTGGATCGAGGAAGGGCTGCGCGAGGAGGCGACGTTCCGGGGCTATACGCTGGTCGATCCGTCAACGGTCCTGACGACCCATCTGACCGAGATCCTGAAAGACAATATGGCCGACCTTCTGTCCTATGCGGAGGTGCAGAAGCTGCTGAAGGAACTGGGCGCCGAAGAGAAGAAGCTGGTCGAGGAACTGGTGCCCAGCGTGGTCACCGTCACGACGCTGCAGCGGGTGTTGCAGTCTCTGTTGCGGGAAAAGGTCTCGATCCGCGACCTGCCGGCGATTCTAGAGGGTTTGGCCGAGGCTGCGCCGCACAGTTCCAGCGTCACGACCCTTGTCGAACATGTTCGCGCACGTCTGGGCCGCCAACTGTGCTGGCAGAACAAGGACGGCGAAGGGGCCCTGCCCATCGTCACCCTGTCGCCGGAATGGGAAAACGCCTTCGCCGAAAGCCTGATCGGCAATGGCGAGGACAAGCAGTTGGCCATGGCGCCATCGCGCCTTCAGGACTTCATCCGCGCCGTGCGCGATACGTTCGAGCGGATCGCCATGACGGGCGAAAATCCGGTGTTGCTGACCGGCCCGATGACGCGGCCCTATGTGCGATCGATCATCGAACGCTTCCGCGGCCAGACCGTCGTGATGAGCCAGAACGAGATCCATCCCAAGGCGCGCTTGCGGACCCTGGGCCAGGTCTGATCCCGTCGACTTGGCAGTTTGACGTTTGACGCGGCGACGCACCCCGCTAAAGCTCCGCCGTCATGAGTCCGAACCCCCGATCCCAATGGTCGCGCCTGCGCGACTTCATGCGTACGCCGTCGTTGGCTCGGTCCATATCGGCCATGCTGATCTTGGCGTTCGGGCTGCTGATCGTGGTCAATGCGACAACCTTCGTAATGATCCAGCGCACCATCGCGTTGAACGAAACCATCGAACACGCTCAGCAGATGCGCCGCGCCGCACGCACGGTTCTGATTGCGAGCCTGAACGCCGAGACCTCGCAACGCGGTTTTCTGCTGACGGGAAGAAGCGACTTTCTACAGCCCTACCGCGACGCCAGGGCCGACATGGAGCCTGCGCTGGCGTTTTTGGATGAGGGCGCGGCCCTCGATCCGACGCTGAAAGCCACCGTCGAACCCATCCACCGTCTAGGCGACAAGAAATGGGACGAGATGGAAAACACCGTCACCTTGGCGCGCCAGGGTCGAATCGGACAGTCGATCCAGGCTGTGCGGTCGGGCGAGGGCAAGCAATATATGGACGAGCTCCGAGCCGCCATTGAGAAGTTCGACAAGCTGAAGTCCGATCGGATCGACAGCCGACGCCGGGCGTCGGAAGTGTTTGGCCTCCTGACCGTCACGATGAACGCCATCGCGGGTCTTCTGGTCATCGTCCTTGCGCTGCTGTCAGCATGGCTGGTGCGGCGTTACGTGTCCGAAATCCAATCGGCCCGCGCGACCCTCGACGCCGCCAACGCCAGCCTGGAGGATAAGGTCCGCGAACGCACCGGCGACCTGATGCGCGCCAACGAGGAGATTCAGCGCTTCGCCTATATCGTCAGCCACGACCTGCGCGCGCCGTTGGTCAACGTGATGGGCTACACCTCCGAACTGGAGCAGGCGGGCAAGATCGTCGACAAGGCGATCCACGAGGCGGAAAAGACGCGCGTCGTCGATCCCGAGATCGTCACCGCCGTGCGAGAGGAAATGCCCGAGGCAATCGGCTTTATCCGCGCCTCGACCGAGAAGATGGACCGGCTGATCAACGCCATCCTGAAGCTGTCGCGCGAAGGTCGTCGCAACCTGCTTCCAGAGCCGCTGGACATGACGGCGATGGCGCAGAACATCGCCAACAGCGTCCATCACCAGACCGAAACCTCGGGGGCGCGCATCGAGGTGCAGTCGCTGCCCGAGATCGAGAGCGACCGCATTTCGATGGAGCAGATCATCGGCAATCTGATCGACAACGCCGTCAAATATCTGGATCACGACCGGCCGGGCGAAATCGTCGTGTCAGGCGAAGACGTACCCGGCGGCTGGGTCGTCTACCGGGTCGCCGACAATGGGCGAGGCATCGCCCCACGCGACCATGAGCGAATCTTCGAACTGTTCCGGCGCTCCGGAAGACAGGATCGTTCTGGCGAGGGGTTGGGCCTGGCATTTGTGCGCAACAGCGTGCGTCGCCTGGGCGGCACCATCGACGTCGAGTCCGAACTGGGCAAAGGCTCGACTTTTCTGCTGAAATTCCCCAAACGACTGATCCTGTCTGAACCCGGAGGCGCGCTGTGACGCAACCCGTCAAAATCATCATGGTCGAAGACGACCACGGCCACGCCAAGCTGATCGAAAAGAATATCCGCCGGGCCAACATCAACAACGAGATCAAGCACTTTGATGAGGGCGGTGCGGCGCTCGACTATCTGTTCAGCGACGAAATCCTCGCCAATGGCCCGCTGCTGATCCTGCTCGACCTCAATCTGCCGGATATGTCGGGCACGGACATTCTGGAAAAGGTGAAGGCCAACGAGCGCCTTCGCCGCGCGCCGGTCGTCGTGCTGACGACGACCGACGACAAGGTCGAGATCCAGCGCTGCTACGATCTGGGCTGCAACGTCTACATCACCAAGCCGGTGGATTATGAATCCTTCGCCGGCGCGATCCGCCAACTGGGTCTGTTCCTCTCGGTGATCCAGGCGCCGGAGATCTGACGATCGACGCGCCAAAGCCTATTCGCCTGCTCTACATCGACGACGACCGGGGTCTGTCCCGGCTGGTCGAGAAGGAGTTGGGGCGTCACGGCTATGCCGTCACCTGCGCGCCGGATGGCGATGCGGGGTTGGAGCTGTTGCAGCAGGGTGAGTACGACATCTGCGCGCTGGACCACTATATGCCGACGCGAGACGGGCTGGACGTCCTGCCGGACATTCTGGCCCTGACGGCCCCGCCGCCCGTCGTCTATGTGACGGGCGCGCAGGATGGGCGGATCGCCGTCGCGGCCCTTCGCGCGGGCGCGGCGGACTATGTCATCAAGGACGTCTCGGAGGACTTCACGTCCCTGTTGCGCTCGGCGCTCGAGGACGCCCTGTCGCGCGGTCGGCTTGAGCGCGAGAACGAACTGGCGCAGGAAGAAATCCGCCGGGCGCGCGATCGGGCCGAGGCGATGCTGCGTGAGGTGAACCACCGCGTCGGCAACTCGCTGCAGCTGGTGTCCAGCTTCATGTCCTTGCAGATGCGCCACGTCACCGATCAGGGCGCCAAGGACGCGCTGCGGGAATCACAGGCGCGCATCGAGGCCGTCGCCCATGTTCACCGCCGCCTCTATACCTCCGGCGACATGAGCCACGTGGCCATGGACGAATATCTGGTCGGGCTGATGGACGAGCTGTCCAAGTCCATCGGGCCGGATGACGGATCGCCCAAGCTGACGCTGGACGCCGAGCCGTTGTCGGTCACGACCGACCAGGCCGTGTCTATCGGCGTCATCGTCACCGAACTGGTCACCAACGCGGTCAAATATGCCTATGCCCCGGGGCAAGGAGGCGAGATCCGCATCCATATGCGCCGCGAGAACGAGAATCGCGTGATGCTGACAGTCGAGGACGACGGTCCTGGCATGGGCGACGGAACGCCCAAGGGCACGGGTCTGGGCGGCAAGATCATTTCCGCCATGGCGTCAGGCCTGCGTTCGGCCGTCGAGTTCGACGGCGCTCACAAGGGCGTGCGCGCCAGGTTGTCGTTCGACCTCTAGGGTCGGTTTTCATCATGTTGCAGTTCGGCGTTCGCAAACCCGCTTCGGATTATCGTCACCGCGCCACCGCGTTCGGCATCGTCGAGCGTGACGGCCTGATCGCCTGTGTGCGCGTGGAACGGGAGACCGGCCCCTATTTCGATCTGCCAGGGGGCGGGTTGGATATCGAGGAGACAGAAGTTCAGGCCCTGATCCGCGAATTCGTCGAGGAAACCGGCCTGACGGTCACGCCGCTGAACCGCATCGCCGAGGCCAGCCAATATTTCGTGCGTTCGACCCGCGAGCCGGTCAACAATGTCGGCGGCTTCTGGACGGCCGCTGTGGCGGCCGAAAATCCCGATGCGAAATGCGAGGACGATCACACACTGGTGTGGCTGGATCCGACCTTCGCCATCTCGCGCTTGCGTCACGATTCTCACGCCTGGGCTGTCGCCGTCTGGCTGCGCCGCCCAAGCTGAGCCTTACGGAACGGGCTTCCTACGAAGTCGTTTGTTTTTCGAACCGCAAACACATGTCGCGGCGATAAAAACAGGAGATTTCGATGGCTGATCACGACCGTATCGAAGGCGCCGCCAAGAACATGGGCGGCAAGGTCAAGGAAGGCGTCGGCAAGATGACCGGCGACACCAAGCTGCAAGCCGAGGGCAAGGCTGATCAAGTCGAAGGCAAGGTCCAGAATACTGTCGGCGGCGTCAAGGACAGCCTCCGCGACAAGGCCTAAGCCTCACTGGATTGCGAGAAAACAAGAAACGCCGTCCGCCAAGCGCGGGCGGCGTTTTTTTGCATGCCTTAGCGCGTCAATGCGCGCATCGCCTTGTCGAGGCCTTCGAGCGTCAGCGGGAACATCCTCTGCTCCATCACCTCACGCAACAGGCCGACGGAGGCGGTATAGTCCCAGTACCGCTCCTGAACGGGATTCAGCCAGACCGACTTCTCCCACTGCTGGCGCGCCCGCTTCATCCAGACGGCGCCGGCCTCCTCGTTCCAGTGCTCGACGGAGCCGCCGGGCATGGTGATCTCATAAGGGCTCATCGTCGCATCGCCGACGAAGATGGCGCGCCAGTCGCCAGGGTATTTGTGCAGCAGATCCCACGTCGGGATACGCTCGGTGTGTCGACGACGATTGTCCTTCCAGACGCCTTCGTAGAGGCAGTTGTGGAAGTAGAAGAACTCCAGGTTCTTGAACTCGGTCTTGGCCGCCGAGAACAGCTCCTCGACCAGCTTGATGTGGCCGTCCATCGAACCGCCGATGTCGAGGAACAGCAGCACCTTGATCGTATTACGCCGCTCTGGCCGCATCTGGATGTCCAGCCAGCCCTGACGCGCCGTGCCGTCGATGGTGCCGTCGATATCCAGTTCGTCCGGCGCGCCCTGTCGGGCGAACCGGCGCAGACGACGCAGCGCCACCTTGATGTTGCGGGTGCCTAGTTCGACCGTGTCGTCCAGGTTTTTGAACTCGCGCTTTTCCCACACCTTGACCGCCCGACCCTGCTTGCCCGGACCGCCGATCCTGACGCCCTCGGGATTATAGCCGCCGTGTCCGAAGGGGCTGGTCCCGCCCGTGCCGATCCATTTCGAGCCGCCGGAATGACGCTCCTTCTGCTCTTCCAGACGCTGCTTCAGCGTCTCCATCAGCTTGTCGAATCCGCCCAGCGCCTTGATCTGGGCCTTCTCCTCGTCGGTCAGGTATTTTTCGTTCAGCAGCCGCAGCCAGTCCTCGGGAATCTCGGTGGTCAGGTCTTCGCCCGACCCGACCGACTCGACGCCCTTGAACACCGTCCCGAACACCTGATCGAACCGATCATAGTGTTTCTCGTCCTTGACCAGGACCGCGCGCGACAGGTGATAAAAGGCCTCGACCTCGCGCCCGGCCACGTCGCGATCCATGGCCTCCATCAGATGGAGCCATTCCTTCATCGACACCGGAACCTTGGCGTCGCGCAGCGCGGTGAAGAAGGGCAGGAGCATGAGAGGGATGTGAACCCGGATCAGCCGCGCCGCAAGATGAACTCGCGGTCGCGCCAGGCGCCGACGGGATAGTCGTATTCTCCAGCCTTCTCGAAGCCGTAGGCGGCGTAGAGGCGCTGGGCCTTGTCGTTGCCGCTCCAGACGCCGATCCACAGCGGTCCGTCCGTGTGGCTTTGCATCCAGTCCAGAGACAGCTTCAGCAGTCGGGTTCCCAGCCCCAGACCTTGTGCCGCCTTCGACACATAGAGCCGGCGCAGTTCCATGTGCGACGGTCTGGCCTCGGGGTGGGGGAGCCCATTGGGCCCGGCGTTGGCGAAGGCCAGCAGTTCGCCGTCGCGGTCGGCCACCCACCAGGCGCAGTCGGGCTCCGCCAACTTCTTCAGCGTCGGCTCCAGATCGAAACCGGCGTCCAGAAACGCGTTTAGGTCGGCTTGAGGGTAGGGAATGCCGAATCCCTCGACGAAGGTGTCGATAAAGGTCTGGCGGCCCAGGGCGCCCAGGGCGGCGGCGTCTTCGGGGCGAGCAGGGCGGATCACGATCTCGGTCATACGTCGGCTCTAGCGCGCGCCTTGGTGCGCGTCACCGGCGACAAGTCCGAAAGCCCGTCGTATCGTCGCTTCAATGTCCCTGCCGATCTTCACCCATCCGTCCATGCTGTCCCACGCGCCGGGCGCGGGTCATCCCGAAAGTCCAGAGCGGCTGAAGGCGGTGCTGGATGCTTTGGAGGACGCAGGCCTGGCCCGCGACAGGCGCGCCGCGACGCAGGCCGAGGTTGCGGATCTCGAGCGAGTGCATCCCGCCGCCTATCTCGCACGCCTGCTGGACGCCTCGCCGGTCGCTGGCATGGTCCAACTCGATGCCGACACCATCCTTTCACCCGGCAGCGTGCCGGCCGCGCGGCTGGCGGCGGGGGCGGCGATCGATGCGGTGCGAGCCGTGGCGCGGGGCGAGATGGATCGCGCCTTCGCCGCCGTGCGCCCGCCGGGCCACCACGCCGAGCCGGACCGCGCAATGGGCTTCTGCCTGTTCTCCTCCGTCGCCGTCGCGGCGCGGGTCGCGCAGGCCGAGGAAATGGCGCGGGTGGCGGTGGTCGATTTCGACGTTCACCACGGCAATGGCACCCAGGCGGCGTTCGAGGACGACGACCGCCTGTTCCTGGCCTCCATCCACCAGATGCCGCTCTATCCCGGCACGGGCGCGGCTTCAGAGACGGGCGTCGGCAATATCGTCAACGCCCCCGTCACGCCCCATGCGGCGCGCGAGAACTGGCGCGCGACCTTCGCCGGCGGATTGATGCCGGCGCTGGAATCGTTCCGGCCGGACCTGATCCTGATCTCGGCCGGTTTCGACGCCCACCGGCGCGATCCATTGGCGCATCAGTCGCTGGAGGCCGAGGATTTCGCCTGGGCGACGCGTGCGATTCTGGAGGTCGCGCGTCGGGCCTGTTCGGGCAAGGTTGTGTCGGCGCTTGAGGGCGGTTACGACCTTGAAGGACTAGGCCGCTCCGCGGTCGCCCACGTCGCTGCGCTCGGGGAGGACTGAGGACGCTTAACGCCTTGAAACCAAAGGCCCGTCCGTTTGTCATGTCAGCCCCCGCCCTGTCCCTCGATTCGACCGAACCGTCCGTGTCCCCGCCTGACGCTGCACCATCCGTCGGCGCGCTTGTCGCTGTCCGCCCCGGCACCATCATCCTGACGCGTCACGGTGAGCCGGCCCTTTCGCGCAAGTGTCTGATCTCTGCGCGCCAGTATGGCGACTGGTGGGCGAAATATGAGATCGGCGGCCTGCTGGCCGGCCAGACCCCGCCGCCCGAACTGGTTGCGGCCGCCCAAGGGGCTGGGGCCATCTACGCCTCGACCCGTCAGCGCGCCCAGGAAACCGCCGCTGCGGTCGCCGCCGGGCGTGAGGTCATGGCCGACGTCATGTTCATCGAGGCGCCCCTGCCGCCGCCGCCGATCCCGGAATGGATCAAGCTGTCGCCCAAATGGTGGGGCGTGGTGTCGCGTTTCTGGTGGCATGCTTTCGATCATCACGGCGGCCAAGAGACCCGCGCCCAGGCCGAGGCGCGCGCCGATCAGGCGGCGCAAAAGTTGATCGCGCGAGCCGAGAGCGGTCAGGACGTGCTGGTCTTCGCCCATGGCTATTTCAACCATATGGTCGGGCGCGCGCTGAAGGCCGACGGCTGGAAGCTGGTCCAGAACCAGGGCTTCAAATACTGGTCGCAGCGTCGCTACGAGAAACGATAGCCGCTTCTGACGTTGATGCGCCCCGCGCGCGCCTCTAGGGTCCGCGCCATGACCGACACCGCCGCCGCCATCCCCGCCGATCTCAGCTTCGAAGACGCCCTGAAGCGCCTTGAGACCATCGTCTCTCGCCTGGAATCCGGCCAGGCGCCGCTGGAGGAATCGATCGCCCTCTATGAAGAGGGCTCCAAGCTGAAGGCGCATTGCGAGGCGCGGCTGAAGGCGGCTCAGTTGCGTGTTGAAAAGATCGTGGTCGGCCCCGACGGCCAGGCCAAGGGCGTCGAGGCGGCGTCGTTCGAATGATCCCTGCATCGTCGTCGAGCCTGGTCTGGAGCCGGTTCTCGTGAACCGGGTCATCGCCGCGAATTCGCCGGAACAGGCGGTGATCGATCGCGTGGCTGAGGTCGCCGATCTGGTCACGGTCGCGCTGGATGAACTGCTGCCGCGCGCCGAGGGCCCGGAATCCCGCCTGACCGAGGCGATGCGCTATGCGGCGCTGGGCCCCGGCAAACGCTTGCGGCCGTTCTTCGCGCTGGAGGCCGCACGCCTGTTCGACATCGATGAGCGATCTGTGTTGCGCGCCGCCTGCGCGCTGGAATGCGTGCACGCCTACAGCCTAGTTCACGACGACCTGCCCTGCATGGACGACGACGACGTTCGCCGGGGCCGGCCGACCGTTCACCGGGCCTATGACGAGGCGACGGCGGTGCTGGCCGGCGATGCGCTGCAGACGGCCGCCTTTGACATCATCCTGCACGAAGACACCCATGAGGATGCGGCCGTGCGTTGCGAACTGGCGGCGCGGCTGTCGCTGGCGTCCGGCGCGCGGGGCATGGCGGGCGGTCAGATGATCGATCTGCTGGGCGTGCGCGACGACCTGGGCGGCGTGGCGCGGATGCAGCGATTGAAGACCGGCGCCCTGTTCGCCTATGCCTTCGAAATTCCCCTGATCATCGCCGACGCCTCGCCCCAACACCGTCATGCCCTGATCAGCTTCGCCCACGATGTCGGCCTGGCCTATCAGATCGTCGACGACCTGCTGGACGCCGAAGGCTCGGCCGAGGAAATGGGCAAGGCGGCCGGGGGCAAGGACGCGGCTCTCGGCAAGACCAATTTCGTCACCCTGCTGGGTCTGGAGGCGGCGCGGCAAAGGGTCGCGCATCTCGCAAACCAGGCCCGTTCGCATCTGGAGCCGTTCGGCGACGAGGCCGAAATCCTCAGGGCCAGCGTGGACTTTGTGCTAAAGCGCCGGTCCTGATACGAAACGTTGAAACGACCTGCGGGTTGATCGACCAGACTTTCCAAGGTTTTACGGCTGATGCCCGACACCCCGCTACTCGATACCGTCAAGACGCCCGCCGACACGCGGGACTTCGATATCGCCCAGTTGAAACAGCTGGCGCAGGAGGTGCGGGCCGAGACGATCGACGCCGTGTCCGTCACCGGCGGCCATCTGGGTGCGGGTCTGGGCGTAGTCGAACTGACCACGGCGCTGCACCATGTGTTCGAGACGCCCAAGGACATCCTGATCTGGGATGTGGGCCACCAATGCTATCCGCACAAGATCCTGACCGGACGGCGCGACCGGATCCGCACCCTGCGCCAGGGCGGCGGCCTGTCAGGCTTCACCAAACGCAGCGAGAGCGAATACGATCCGTTCGGCGCCGCCCACGCCTCGACCTCCATCAGCGCCGCCCTGGGCTTCGCCGCCGCGCGCGACCAGAAGGGCGAGAAGAACCGCGTCGTGGCCGTCATCGGCGACGGCTCCATGTCCGCCGGTATGGCCTATGAGGCGATGAACAACGCCGCCGAGGCGACCAGCGGCCAACTGATGGTCATTCTGAACGACAACGACATGTCGATCGCGCCGCCGGTCGGCGGGATGAGCGCCTATCTCGCCGGCCTGGTGTCGGGCGGCGCCTATCAGAACGTCCGCCGCCTGGGCAGGACGGTGGCCCAGCACCTGCCGCGCCCCTTCCGCAAGGCGGCCAAGAAGGCCGAGGAATACGCTCGCGGCATGGTCACCGGCGGCACCTTCTTCGAGGAGCTGGGCTTCTATTACGTCGGTCCGATCGACGGTCACGACATGGACAATCTGGTGCCGATCCTGAAAAAGGCGGCCGCCATCGAGGACCGCCCGGTTCTGGTTCACGTCGTGACGCAGAAGGGCAAGGGGTATGCTCCTGCCGAAAGCAGCGCCGACAAACTCCATGCGGTCGTCAAGTTCGACGTGGTCTCGGGCAAGCAGGCCAAGGCCATCTCCAACGCCCCCAGCTACACCAAGGTGTTTGGAACCGAGCTGATCAAACACGCCAAGGTCGATTCGTCGATCGTGGCGATCACGGCGGCGATGCCGTCGGGCACGGGTCTGGACCTGTTCGGCCAGGCCTTCCCCGAGCGGACCTATGACGTCGGCATCGCCGAACAGCACGCGGTCACCTTCGCGGCCGGTCTGGCGGCGGACGGCATGAAGCCGGTCTGCGCGATCTATTCGACATTCCTTCAGCGCGGCTACGACCAGGTGGTCCACGACGTGGCGATCCAGTCGCTGCCGGTGCGCTTCGCCATGGATCGGGCGGGTCTGGTCGGATCGGACGGCGCCACGCACGCCGGATCGTTCGACATCGGCTTCATGGGCGCGCTGCCCGGCATGGTGCTGATGGCCGCAGCCGACGAAGCTGAGCTGGCGGCGATGATCTCGACCAGCCTGGCCATCGACGATCGGCCCAGCGCCTTCCGCTATCCGCGCGGCGACGGCGTGGGCGTGGAGATCCCGGAACTGGCCGCTCCGCTTGAGATCGGCAAGGGCCGGATTGTGCGCGAGGGGACTTCGGTCGCCATTCTCAGCCTGGGCACCCGTCTGCAGGAATCGCTGAAGGCGGCGGACATGCTGGCCGCCAAGGGCGTGTCGGCCACCGTCGCCGACGCCCGCTTCGCCAAGCCACTGGACGCCGATCTGATCCTGCGTCTGGCGCGCGAGCATGAGGCCCTGATCACGGTCGAAGAAGGCGCCATGGGCGGCTTCGGCGCCTTCGTGCTGCAACTGCTGGCCGAAAAGGGCGCGCTGGATGGTGGACTCAAGATCCGCACCCTTAACCTGCCCGACGTCTTCCAGGACCAGGATGCGCCGATGGCCATGTACGCCCAGGCCGGCCTGAACGCCGAACACATCACCGCCGCCGCGCTTCAGGCCTTGGGCGTGTCGGTGAGCCAGGCCGCTAGAGCGTAGATCAGGCCCGGTCGCGGATCCGCATCGCCCCGCGCTCGCCGGTCTCCACCTCAAACCGGCCGGTGGCGCGGATCAGGTCCGACAGCTTGGCGTAGCCGTAGGTGCGCTGGTCGAAGTCGGGATGGGCGTTGCGCAGCCGATTGCCGATACCGCCCACCGCCACCCAGCCGTCGCCGTCCTCGTCCATGTCGGCGATGATGGCCGCGATCAGTCGCGCCGCTTCGGATGGCTTGCGCTTGGTCGCCGGCGCCTCGGCCACGGGCGATTTGGCGCCGGCGTCGACCGGAACCGGCGCAATCAGGTTCTCTGTATAGATGAAACGCGTGCAGGCCTGACGGAAGCTTTCGGGCGTTTTCTGCTCGCCGAATCCGTAGAAGTCGACGCCTTCCTCGCGGATGCGCGCCGCCAGTCGGGTGAAATCGGCGTCGGAAGACACCAGGCAGAAGCCGTCAAACCTCCCGGAATGCAGCAGGTCCATCGCATCGATGACCAAGGCTATGTCGCCCGAGTTCTTGCCCTTTGTGTTGGCGAAATTCTGCTGCGGTTGGATGGCGAAACGGGCCAGGACCCGCGTCCAGCCGGCGATCTGCGGGCTGGCGAAGTCGCCGTAGATGCGTCGCGCCGAGGCCTCGCCCAAGGTGGCGATTTCGCTGAACAGCGCCTCTGCGATGCGGGCGGAAGCATTCTCCGCATCGATCAGGACCGCGAGGCGAGGGGCCTTGTCGTCAGCCATGGCGGATGTCCTTTTCCTGCGCCGTCAGTCTGCGGTGAAACGGACCCTACAACTGACCCATCGTATTGTCGTGATCCACGGCCTGTTTCTTCAGCCAGCCGACGAAGGCGGTCGCGCTGGGCGAGGGCGGCCGGTCGCGGGGCTGGACGACATAGTATGCGAAGCCGACCGCCTCGGACCCGTCAGGGAAGGGCGCGACCAGTCGCCCTGACGCCAGGTCCGCCTGGGCCAGGGTCCGTTTCGCCAAGGCCACGCCGCGCCCCGATATGGCGGCCTCGATCAACAGACCCGACTGGTTGAAGCGCGAGCCCCGACGCGGGTCGGGATGGCGAATGCCGCGCGCCTTCAGCCACATGGCCCAGTCCGGGCGGCTGGGATCGCCGTCGTTGGACATGTCGTGCAGCAGAGTGTGTCCGATCAGGTCGGCGGGTTTGCGGATCGGCTTGTCGCCGTCCATCAGCGATGGGGCGCAAACCGGCAGCACCGTTTCGGTCATCAGCCGATCGACCGTCAGGCCGGGATAGTCGCCGGGACCGTAGCGCACCGCCAGATCGACCTTGCCCTCGCTCAGGTCCGCCGGCTCCATGTCGGCCGAGATCCACAGTTCGATCTCGGGATGGGCGGTGTGGAAGTCGTCCATGCGCGGCATCAGCCATTTGGAGGCGAAGCCGGGCGCCACGCTGATCGACACCTGTTTGCGACGCGGCGGTTCGCGCAACAGGGCCGAGGCGTCCATCAGTCGCTCGAACCCCTCGCGCAGCAGCGGCACGGAGGAGCGGCCCAGATCGGTCAGTTGCAGGCCCCGCGCCTCGCGCACGAACAGCGGCCCGCCGACGATGTCTTCCAGGAGGCGGATCTGCTGGCTGACCGCGCCGGGGGTCACCGACAGTTCGTCGGCGGCGCGAGAGAAATTCAGATGCCGCGCGGCGGCCTCGAAGGCGCGCAGGGCGTTGAGCGGGAGCAAAGGACGGGCCATCGCGGATAGAAATCCTATCAGCGAGACAAAGGCAATCTGGTTTGCGGCTCTGGACGGGGAAGACGAAGGTTCGCGCCTGCCGTCGTTCCTTTTTCCTCTCCCGACGGCCCTGAAAGCAAGACGATGCGTGTATTCCTCGCCTCCATTCCGCTGGAGGCCGCAAAGATCGTGATCATCGGCGGCGGCGAGCCGGCGCTGGCCAAGCTGCGACTGTTCCTGAACACGCCGGCCGAGGTGGCATGGTTCGCGCCCGACGGCGCGCCCCCCAAGATCGAGACGCCGTTGACGGCGCCGGAGCCGGTACTGCGTTCGCCAGGTGCTGAAGACCTGGCGGGCGCGCGCCTGGTGTTCATGGCGCTGGATGATCCGGACGAGCTGAAGCGGCTGGGCGATCTCGCGCGGGCGGCGGGCGCCCAGGTTAATGTGGTGGACAAGCCGCATCTGAGCGATTTCCAGACCCCGGCCCTGATCGACCGCGACGAGGTGGTGATCGGCGTGGCGACCGGCGGTTCGGCGCCCATCCTGGCCCGCGACATCCGCACCGCCATCGAGGCCGTTCTGCCCGCCGGACTAGCGAATGTGGCGCGGATGGCGCGCGAACTGCGCGATACGGTCAAGGCCAGCGTTCCGGACTTCATGGCGCGTCGGCGCTTCTGGGAAAAAGCCTTTCGGGGTCCGGCTGCGACGCTGGCGGCGGAAGGTCGGACGGCCGAGGCGCGGCGCGAGATGCTGCGCCTGCTGAACGTCGACGCGCCGGAGACGGGCGTGGTCCATATCGTCGGCGCCGGGCCGGGCGATCCCGAACTGCTGACGCTGAAGGCGCTGCGGGTGTTGCAGGATGCCGACGTCATCATCCACGACCGTCTTGTGCCCGAGGCGGTGCTGGAGCGGGCGCGGCGCGACGCCAAGCGTCTGTATGTCGGCAAGGCGCGCGGCGAGCATTCGGTGCCGCAGGATCAGATCGAGGCCCTGATGATCGAGGAGGCGCGAGCCGGACATCGGGTGGTGCGGCTGAAGGGCGGAGATCCCTTCGTCTTCGGGCGTGGCGGCGAGGAGCTGGAGGCGATGCGGGCGGCAGGGGTTCCGGTCTTCGTGGTGCCTGGCGTGACGGCGGCCCTGGCCTGCGCGGCCTCGGCGGGCATTCCCCTGACCCATCGCGATCACGCCCAAGCGGTGACCTTCGTCACAGCCCAGGCCAAGCCGGGCGGCGTCGAGGCGGACTGGATGCGATTGGCGGGCCCTAATCACACCTTGGCAATCTACATGGGGTCGGACCGAGCCGAGGAGACGGCTGCGCGCCTGATCGCGGCGGGGCGTTCGCCCTCGACGCCCGTCGCCATTGTCGAGAACGGCAGCCGCCCGGACGAGCGGGTTCTGACCGGGCGACTGGATGGGCTGGGCGCCATGGTGCGCGGCGCCGACCTGACCGGCCCGGCCCTGCTGTTCGTCGGCGAAACGGCGGCGTTGTCGGCAGCTCAACTGGATGTTCGAGCGGAGGTCGCGGCGTGAAGATCGTCACCGCAAACCGCCTGTCGGACGGTCGCGTCATCTTTGCAGGCGTCGACAACCAGCCGGTCGAGCACATTGATCAGGCTTTGGTGCTGGACGATACGGCGGCCGAGGTCGTGCTGGCTGATGTCGCTGGGCGTCCGGACGTCTTTGTGAACCCCTATCTGTTCGAGGTTCAGGACCGTACTCCGTCAGGCCGCGACCGGCTTAAGGAGCGCATCCGCTCGGCCGGGCCGACCGTCGGTCACAGCGTCGTCGGAGGCGTGGGCTGATGTATCGCTATGACGAGTTCGACCACGCCTTGGTGCGTGAACGGGTTGAGGAATTCTCGGACCAGGTAGCGCGGCGCGCATCCGGCGCCCTGACCGAGGACGAGTTCAAGCCGCTGCGGCTGATGAACGGGGTCTATCTGCAGCTTCACGCCTATATGCTGCGCGTCGCCATTCCCTATGGCGTGATGAGCAGCCGTCAGTTGCGCCGGCTGGCCCATATCGCGCGGACCTACGACAAGGGCTACGGTCACTTCACCACCCGCTGCAATATCCAGTACAACTGGCCGGCCCTGACCGACCTGCCGGCGATCCTCAGCGACCTGGCCGATGTCGAGATGCACGCCATCCAGACCAGCGGCAACTGCATCCGCAACACCACGACAGACGTCTTCGCCGGCGCCGCCGACGACGAGATCGAGGATCCGCGCCCCTGGTGCGAGATCATCCGCCAGTGGTCGACCATCCACCCGGAGTTCAGCTTCCTGCCGCGCAAGTTCAAGATCGCGGTGATCGGGGCGGAGAAGGATCGGGCGGCGATCCGCACCCACGACGTCGGCCTGCAGATCGTGAAGGGCGAAGACGGTGGAACGGCCTTCCGCGTCTTCGTTGGCGGCGGGCAGGGGCGTCTGCCGCATATAGGTCAGGAGATCGCCCGGGCGGTCCCGGCGGCGGACCTTCTGGCCTATCTGACCGCCATTCTACGGGCCTGGAACCTGCTGGGGCGGCGCGACAACATCCACAAGGCGCGGATCAAGATCCTGGTCGCCTCGCTGGGCATCGAGGCCTTCCGCGAGGAGGTGGACAAACACTACGACACCTTGCGCCGTGAGGATCTGCGCATCCCCGAGGATGAGGCCGCGCGCATTCAGGCCTATTTCGCCTCGCCGTTGTTCGAGGCCCTGCCCAAGACCAGCGCCCCATTCGACCGCGCCCTGCTGGCCGATCCCGACTTCGCCCGGTTCGCCCGCAACAACGTCCGCCGTCATCGCCAGTCTGGCTACGCCTCGGTGGTGGTGTCGCTGAAGCCGGTCGGGGGCGTGCCCGGCGACATCACGGCTGACCAGATGGACGCGGTGGCGGATTTGGCCGAGCGCTATTCGTTCGACGAACTGCGCGCCGCCTATGAGCAGAACCTGGTCCTGCCGCATGTGAAGCTGGACGACGTGCCGACGGTCTGGCGGGCGTTGCGGGAGGCGGGGCTGGCCACGGCCAACGCCGATCTGGCGACGGACGTGATCGCCTGCCCCGGCTTGGACTATTGCAGCCTGGCCAACGCCCGGTCGATCCCGGTGGCCCAGGCCCTGTCCAAGCGTCTGGCCGATCTCGACTATCAGGAGAAACTGGGGCCGGTCCGGATCAATATGAGCGGCTGCATCAACGCCTGCGGCCACCACCACGTCGGCCACATCGGCGTCCTGGGCGTCGATCGCAAGGGCGAGGAATACTATCAGATCACCGTCGGCGGCTCGCCCGACGAACAGGCGGCGCTGGGAGATATCGTCGGCAAGAGCCTGCCGGCAGACGAGGTCGCGCCGGCCATCCAGCGGACCCTCGACCGCTATCTGCAAATCCGCACGGACGGCGAGCGGTTCATTGACACGGTGCGCCGCGTCGGACCCGATCCCTTCCGCGACGCCATTTATGAGACGCTCGATGCAACGGCTTGAGGGCATACAGAACGGGTTGCGCCTGTCGGTGACGACCCCGCTGGAGGCTGTCGAGGCGGCCGCCGCAAGCGAAGACACGCTGGTGTTGGAGTTCGACGCCTTTCGCGACGGGCGCGGCTTCTCGCTGGCGGCGGTGCTGCGGGAGCGCGGTTACAGAGGGCGTCTGATCGCCGCGGGTAAGGTGCTGCCGGATCAGGCGCGACACCTGCGGCGTTCGGGCTTCGATGCGGTGGAACTGGCCGAGGGTGCGGATCCGGCCGCCTGGGAGCGGATGGACCGAGCGTTCAGCGGCGCCTACCAGCCCGCCGTCGATCCCACACCGACGATCTGGCAGCGGCGGCGTGCGGCGTCCAACGACCGCGATCTGGACGCCCTGGCGGATCGGCTGAACCGTGAGACGGCGGGCAGGGACGCGTCCGAAATCCTAAAGGCGGCGTTGGATCCGGCGCTGGGCCTGCGGGTCGGCGCCATCTCGTCCTTCGGCGCCGAGTCCGCCGCCCTGCTGGACATCATCGCTGGCGAGGACAAGACAGTGCCGGTGGTGTTTCTGGAGACAGGCCAGCATTTCCTCCAGACGCTGTCCTATCGCACGCAACTGACCAAGGCGCTGGGGTTGACCGACGTGCGGTTGGTGACGCCGGATGCGGGCGAGAAGGCGACGCTGGATGCGCGCGCCGACCTTTGGAAGACCGACGCCGACGCCTGCTGCGACCTGAGGAAGGTGCGGCCGCTGGCGCGGGCGACGGCGGGGTTCAATGCGCTCATCACCGGACGGAAACGCTACCAGGCCGCGACGCGGGCGAAGCTGAAGCCGTTCGAGGTGTTGGACGGGGTGCTGCGGATCAATCCGCTGGCGAACTGGGACGCCGCCGACGTCGAGGCCTGGCTGGAGGAGAACGATCTGCCGCGTCATCCGCTGGTCGAGCAAGGCTATCGATCCATCGGCTGCTGGCCCTGCACCCGCGCGGTCCAGGAGGGCGAAGACGCCCGCGCCGGACGTTGGTCGGGCATGGACAAGGTCGAGTGCGGCATCCACTTAGGGCAACGTCAGGCCGCCGCCTGATCCGCCCTGTTTCGACCTCGCCTGAAAGCCTCACCGTGTCCGCTACGTCATCCGTCATCGACCTGATCGGCAATACGCCGCTGGTGCGCCTGAACCGCCTGTCCGAGGCGACGGGCTGCGAAATCCTGGGCAAGGCCGAGTTTCTGAATCCCGGCGGTTCGATCAAGGATCGCGCGGCCCTGTCGATCGTGCAGGGCGCGCGGGCGTCGGGCGCGCTGAAACCTGGCGGGACGATCGTCGAGGGCACGGCCGGCAACACCGGCATCGGCCTGGCCTTGGTCGGGGCCGCCTTGGGTCATCCGGTCGTCATCGTCATTCCGCGCACCCAGTCGGAAGAGAAGAAGTCCGCCATCCGTTCGCTGGGCGCCCGCCTGGTCGAGGTGGACGCCGCACCCTTTTCCAGCCCGAACCACTTCGTCCACTATTCCGGGCGTCTGGCCGCCGAACTGAACGACAGCGAAGAGGCCGGCGCCATCTGGGCCAATCAGTTCGACAACACCGCCAACCGCGAGGCCCACTACAACACGACCGGCCCCGAAATCTGGACGCAGACAAACGGTCAGATCGACGCCTTCGTGTCGGCCGTCGGTTCGGGCGGGACCATCGCCGGCGTCGGCGCCTACCTCCGCGAACAGAAGCCGGATGTGACTATCGCCTTGGCCGATCCAGCAGGCGCGGCCATGTTCAACTGGTTCACCAAGGGCGAGATGACGGGCGAGGGATCGTCGATCACCGAGGGCATCGGCGTGGCCCGCATCACCGGCAATCTGGAAGGCTTCAAACCCGACTACGCCTATCGGATCGAGGATGCGGAGTTCCTGCCGATCCTGTTCGACCTGGTGAAGCACGAAGGTTTATCGCTGGGCGGATCGGCGGGGGTGAACATCGCCGGCGCGGTGCGGCTGGCGCGCGAGCTTGGGCCAGGCAAGACCATCGTGACCTGCCTATGCGATCCCGGCTCGCGCTATGCGTCCAAGCTGTTCAACCCGGAATTCCTGCGGTCGAAAGGTTTGCCGGAGCCGGATTGGGCGTAAGCCGCAAAGTCTCCTCCCCATGAAATGGGGAGGGGGACCGCGAAGCGGTGGAGGGGTGCTCGAAGGCCCACAGACATTTGCGATGCGGTGCAGAACCCCTCCGTCACGGCGCTGAAGAAGCGCCGCGCCACCTCCCCGCAAAGCGGGGAGGAGACAGGTTTGGTTACTTCGCCTTCTGCTCCGCGATCCAGGCGTCCATCCGCTGGTCCAACAACGCCAGCGGCAGCGGGCCTTCGACCAGCAGGGCGTCGTGGAAGGTGCGGATGTTGAACTTCGGCCCCAGCTCCCGTTCGGCCCGCGCCCGGATCTCGCGAAGGCGGATTTCGCCGATCTTGTAGGCCGTGGCCTGGCCGGGCCAGCCGATGTAGCGCTGAAGTTCGGTCTCGATGTTGTGGGGCGCGAGGGCCGAGTTGTCGCGGAAACAGGCGCGGGCCTGTTCCTCGGTCCAGCCCATCCAGTGCAGGCCGGTGTCCGCGACCAGTCGGCAAGCGCGCCACATCTCATAGGACAGCCGGCCGAACCGCTCGTAAGGCGTGCGGTAGAAGCCCATCTCCTCGCCCAGATATTCGGCATACAGGCCCCAGCCCTCGGTATAGGCGCTGACATTGGCCTGACGGCGGAAATAGGGTTGGCCGGGCGCCTCCTGTTGCAGGGCGATCTGGAGGTGGTGGCCCGGCACGGCCTCATGCAGGGTCAGGGCGGGCAACTCGTACAGCGGACGCTGATCCAGCTTGGACGTATTGACGATATAATGGGCCGAAACGCCGTTCTGCATCGAACCGCCGTTGTAGCGGCCGGTGGTGTAGTTTTCCTCGATCTGCGGCGGCACGGGCTGCACGTCATAAGTGAGGCGGGGCAGGGTGGCGAACAGGGGCGGCAGGCCGCCATCCGCACGCTTGGCCATCTCCGACGCCTGCTGCAACAGGGCCTCGCGGCTGGTCGCATAGAACTGAGGGTCGGTGCGCAGGAAGTTCAGGAAGCCGGCGAAGTCGCCGCTCCAGCCCGACGCCTTCATCTCCACATCCATGCGCGCGCGGATGCGCGCGACCTCGTCCAAGCCGATCTGGTGGATCTGGTCCGGCGTCAGGTCGGTCGTCGTGTGGCCGCGCACCAGATAGGCGTAGAGTTCCTTGCCGTCGGGCCGATTGCCGATGCCCGGCTGGACTGGCGCCTTGGGCAGATAGTCGCTCTCGAGGAAGGCCAGCCAGGCCCGGCGTGCGGGAAGGATCGTTTCCGAAACCGCCGCCGTCGCCGCTGCGGTCAGGCGATCCTTGTCAGCCTGAGACACGGTCGAGGGCAGGGTCGACAGGGGCTTCAGCAGCGGCTCGGCGTCCGACTTGATCGCCACATCGTTTCGCGCCAGCGTCCGGGCGCTTTCGGTCACGGACCGGGCCTGGACCAGGCCGGTGTCCAGGCCGCGGCGGGCGTTGGCGGTCGTCTGGGCGTAGATTTGGCCGAAGCCGCGGACACGTTTGATATAGGCCTCGGCCTCCGCGACGGAGTTCAGTCGCGTGCTGCCGCCGACGTAGAGCGCCCAGGTTCCAGGGCCGCCTTCGGAGTCAAAGGCCAAGCGGCTGGTGTCATAATCCAGCCCTTCGAGACTACGGTTGAGCGTATAGAGCAGGAAGGCGTGGTTGATGCTGCCGGTGTGGGAAAGACTTGCCGGGTCGATGGCCGCCAACCGTCGCACGAACCCTTCCAGCGGCTCGCGCTGGGCCAGTTCGAATTCGCGCGACAGGTCAGGCACCCGCCCCATCGCCTCCACATCGCCCTCTCCGCTGGCCGAGATCGGATCGACCGACTTCAGATAGGTCTCGTAGTCAGCGATGACCGCGTTCAGCGCGGCGTCTGCCGGGGCGGTTGCCATGGCGGCTGGCGGCGTCTGGGCGATGGCCGCGATCGGCGATGCAGCCGCAAGCATGGCTGCGATAGCCAGATAAGAAATCTTCATGACGCCCCTCCTGTCAGGAGAGGCACGCAAGCCGAGCGGAGCCCATGCGTCAACCGCAGACGGTGAAGAACCGCTCGATTTGCACCTTTGCGGCGGGATGGGCGACATAGACGTGACGTTCGTCGTCAGCCCAGGCGGCGATCCAGCCCAGACGTCGGAAGCGCTGGAAGACCGGATCCTTGGTCTTGGCCTGCGCCGTCAGCAGTTCGCCGTCATGCACGACGGCTGGCTCAGATGCGGCACGATAGCGCTCGGTGTCGCCGCCGGATTCCAAGTAGATTTCGCGGCCCGGCTTGTCGCTCGAGGCCGTCAGTTCCAGTGCGCTTGATCCGGCCTGACAGGCCAGTTTCAGCTTGATCTCGTCGCTGTTGGCGACGCCGTAGGCCAGCATGGCCTCCTGCCCATCGGTGTTCAGGAACCAGTCGTAACCGGGCGTGGGCGGGGGCGCCGATGCGGTCGCTGCCGAGCCGGCTGCGGGCATCGGGGCCTGGGTCGCGCAAGCTGCGAGAGCCGAGATGGCGATCAAGGCTGATATCAATCGAAGACGCATGCGTGAGTTCCTTAGCCGGCGCAGCGATCGGCGAAGCGACGCAGCTTGGCCATGTGCGGACGTTCGACGGTGATTGTGTTGGCGTCGTCGCCGACGGCGATTGTCATCCGGCCGTTCGCGACGAAGGCGGAAAAGGCGGGGTGGTCGACGGGGATCGCCGTCTCCAGCTTGCCGCCACGCCCGACGCGGGCCTCGCTGGTGGCCGTCGACCCGCCCGAGGTGATGCGCGCAAAGCCGGCGGATGCATCCCCGCCATAGACCGCGACCGAGACCGCGCCCGAACCCGGCAGGCATTGCAGCGTGGCGCGCAGGCTGGCGGTGTCGGGGATGTCGTTGGCCAGCACCATCGGTCCCTCGCCCTCGTACAGGCTCCAGGTCCAGCCTGAGGCGGGCGCAGTCTGTATCGCGGCCGCCATCAGGGCGGAGAGAATCAGCATCATGTGTCAGCCCCCGCCGACGACGCGCAGCGCCGCGTCGCCTTCAATGTCGTCAGCCGCGGCTGTGACCGCAAGAGATCGGACGACCGCATTTCCTCTGAACGCGGTTATCCGTCCGCAGTTCAACCCGCAGGGTCAGCGCGCATCAGAACGGGCTGAAGCGTTCCGCCAGCGCTTGACCGACGGGTGGGGCCTGGACGCGGCTGACGTCGCCACGACCGCCGTAGGAGATGCGCGCCTCGGCGATCTGGGTGTGGTTGATGGCGTTGGCCGATGAGATGTCCTCGGGGCGGACGATGCCGGCGACGGTCAGTTCGCGGACCTCGCGGTTGGTGCGCACTTCCTGCCGTCCCTGGATCACCAGATTGCCGTTGGCCAGGACGTCGGTGACGACGGCGGCGATGGTCAGCGACACCTTCTCGGCGCGGGTGACCGAACCGTTGCCCGACGACTTCAGATCGCCTTCCATGCCAACCATCTTCGACGGATCGAAGCCGCCGGGGAAGGCGCGGCCCAGGCTGCTTTCCAGGCCGAACAGGTTGCTGACGCCGGCATTGATATCGTTGGAGCGCGAGCGCTGGGTCGAGTTCTGGGTCTGGGCGCGATCGTCGATGTCGATCTTGACCGTCAGGATGTCCCCGATATGCCGCGCGCGCTGGTCGCCGAAGAAGGTGCGGGCGCCCGTGCGCCACAGGCTGTTGGCGCTGGCCGGCGCGGTCTCGCGCGCTGGCAGATAGGCCTGCTGCGCCGGGATCAGGGCGGCGGGATAGCCGATGGGGGCCAGTTCCGGACCGCGCACCGTGTCGGCGACGGTCGAGCAGGCGGCGAGCGGGGCGAGGGCGGCGAGGATCAGGACGGCTTTACGCATGACTTGGATTCCCTAGCGGGCGGCGAACTGTTGGAGATTGGCGCGGGCCATGTCGGCGCCGGGGCCGGCGATGGCTTGGCCGGGACCCGAGGCGACCGCGTCGATGACGCGGTTGGACGTGGTGTTCATGATGGCGACCGGCTCGCCCAGACCGGCGCTGCGCATGGCCTTGCCCATGACGGCTAGGTTCACGCCGCCGACCTGATAGGTGACGCGCACCATGTCGTTGCGGGCGATGACCTGCGGCGCGGCGCCGGGGCGATAGGCGGCGCGGGCGATGGGCTGGACGGCCTGGGCGGCGTCCGTCGGCGCGGCCTCAGCCAGGGTCTGAACGGGTCCGGCGGAACGACGCACGGCGACGCGGCGCAGGCCGTTCGGATTGCTCCAGTCCAGGCCCGCCTGACGGGCCTGGGCCTGAAGCTGACCGGCGTCCAGCACGACCGAGGGACCGACGCGTTCGGCGACGGCGACATTGGCCGCAGCGCCCGCGCCCTCGAAGATGTCGCCCAAGGTGACGCGACCGTCGTCGTCCACGGGGTTGGCGCGCAGCACGACCGGATTGGCGAGGGCGGCGCCGGCGAAGGCGCTGACGGCGGCGGCGAGCAACAGAGAACGGATCATGGTCATCGCCCTAGCCCTTCACTTGCGAGGCGACCGACAGCATCTGGTCGGCGGTGCTGATGACCTTGGAGTTCATCTCATAGGCGCGTTGCGCGACGATCAGGGCGCTGATCTCCGCCACCGCGTCCACGTTCGACGCCTCGGTGTAGGCCTGCATGATCTGTCCGTAACCAGCATCGCCGGGCGTCCCGACGATCGCCGGCCCGGACGCGGCGGTTTCCAGCAACAGGTTGTCGCCGATGGCTTCCAGGCCGGCTTCGTTGAAGAAGCTGGCCAGTTCGATCTGCCCGACCGTGGTCGGTGCGGGCTGTCCGGCCTGGGTCACCTGAACTAGGCCGGTCTTGGAGATCGACACCTTGGTCGCGTCCTGCGGGATGGTGATCGCCGGCTCCAGCAGATAGCCGTCGTCGGTCACCATCTGGCCTTCCGGATTGACCTGCAGATTGCCGGCGCGGGTGTAGGCCTTTTCGCCTGAGGGCAGGCTGATCTGGAAATAGCCCTTGCCGTCGATGGCCATGTCATAGGGGTTGCCGGTGATCTGCGGCGTGCCCTGTTCGGTGACGCGATAGACGGCCCCGGCCTTGACGCCCGCGCCGATCTGGATGCCGGTCGGAACCACGGTGCCGGAGGCCGAGGACTGGGCCCCCATGCGTTCGACGTTCTGGTAGAGCAGGTCCTGAAACTCGGCGCGCTGCTTCTTGAAGCCCACCGTGTTCATGTTGGCGATGTTGTTGGAGATGACCTCCACGTTCAACTGCTGGGCCGCCATGCCCGAGGCTGCGGTTCTCAGAGCGCGCATGTTCCGGCTCTCCCTTAAGCGGCCTTGCCGAGGCGCTCGACGGCGCGGCGGCTCAGGTCTGTGGTGTTTTCGAGCAGCTTGGAAATGCTCTCGTAGGCGCGGCTGATTTCGACGAGATTGGTGATTTCGATCAACGGATTGACGTTGGAAGACTCCAGCGAGCCCTGATGAACCTGGGCGTCGGCGGCCTCGATCGGCTGGGCGTTGGAGTTATTGCGGTAGAGGCTGTCGCCGCCCTTTTCGAGCACGCCCAGCGTATCGAAACGCACGACCGACAGTCGGCCAGTGACCTGTCCGTTCTGGGTGATGGTGCCGTCGGCGCCGACGCTGGGCGCGCCGAGCGCAGGGTCCAGCACGATCTCCGCGCCGCCGCCCAGGACGGCCTGACCCTGTTTGGTCGTCAGACGCCCTTCCGGGTCCAGGGTGAAGGCGCCGTCCCGGGTGTAGGCCTCGCCGTTGGCGCCATCACGCACGGTGAAGAAGGCGCCCTCGCCGGAAATGGCGAAGTCCAGCGAGCGGCCGGTCTGCTGCATCGAACCCTGGCCGAAGTCGCGACCGACGCCATTGTCCAGCACGAAGCTGGCCGACGGGCGGATCGAGTCGTTGCGCGCTCGCTGACCGATCTCGGTTCCGAGCATCAGCTGCTCGACCTTGAAGCCGGTGGTGTTGGCGTTGGCGACGTTGTTGGCCACGATGTCGAGTTCGCGACGCAGCGTCATCTGGCGTGACAGTCCGATATAGGCGGCGTTTTCCACGAGAGGCGTGCTCCTTCGCCTCAGCCCTCGCAACGGCCGTGCCAACAGGGTTAATTCAGGCGGAATGCGGGGTTGAGCGGGATCGGGTCGCTTCCGACCCGGCAAATCCTGCCCATTGTAAACGTCGCGTTAACCAAACCGGACGATCCTCGCCATGAGAGAGTCTCCGGGGCGCGCGCATGTTCAAGTTCGGCAAGAAGAAGGGTGCGCCTGCGGCCGACGCCGACGCCAATCTGCCGGCTGTGACCGAAGGTGAAGCCGCCGAGGGCGACGCCGCCGCGCCCAAGAAAAAGAAGATCCCGCTGCTGTTCATCATCGCGCCGGTCGCCCTGTTGGTGCTGGGCGGTGGGGGCGCGGCCGCCTTCTTCATGCTGAAGCCCAAGCCTGCAGAAGCGCATGGCGCCGAGGCCGAAGCCGGCCACGGAGAAGACAAGGCCGACAAGAAGGCCGAGGGCAAGGAAGAGAAGAAGGAAGGCGGCGGTCACGGCGGCGGCGGCAAGGAGGGCGAGGCCGATCCTGCGCTGGGCGTCATCGCCGCGGGGCCGGATGGCGTCACCTTCTACACCCTGCCCGACATGGTCATGAACATTCAGTCGCCCGACGGCCGTCCGACCTTCCTGAAGCTGAAGCTGACCCTGGAGATGCAGGACGCCGAGGTGGCGACCCATCTGCAGGAAGAGATGCCGCGTTTGCAGGACATGTTCACCGGCTTCGTGCGCGAACTGCGCCCTGAGGACCTCAGCGGCTCTGCCGGCACCTATCAGCTGCGCGCGGAGATCCTGCGCCGCGTCAATCTGATCGCCGCTCCGGGCAAGGTCGACGCCGTGCTGATCGAAGAAATGCTGGTGCAATAGGCATGACCGACGCGGCGCAACTCGATCCGTTCGGCGGTCTGGGCGATCCCGGAGACGCCCTGTCCGAACGCGTCCTGAACCAGGATGAGATCGACAGTCTGCTGGGCTTCGACCTGGGCGACGACGACGGTTCAGAACGCTCGGGTATCCGGGCCATCATCAACTCCGCGCTCGTCAGCTACGAGCGTCTGCCGATGCTGGAGATCGTGTTCGACCGCCTGGTGCGGTTGATGACGACCAGCCTTCGCAACTTCACCTCCGACAACGTCGAAGTCAGCCTGGACAATATTTCGTCGATCCGGTTCGGCGACTATCTGAACTCAATCCCGCTGCCGGCCATCCTGGCGGTGTTTCGCGCCGAGGAGCTGGACAACTACGGCCTGCTGACGGTCGATTCCAACCTGATCTATTCGATCGTCGATGTGCTGCTGGGCGGTCGTCGCGGCACGGCGGCGCTGCGCATCGAAGGCCGGCCCTACACGACCATCGAGCGGGTGCTGGTGCAGCGGATGGTGGAGGTTGTGCTGAACGACGCCCGCCAGGCGTTCGAGCCGCTGACCCCGGTCCACTTCAACCTGGACCGGCTGGAGACCAACCCGCGCTTCGCCGCCATCGCGCGGCCCGCCAACGCCGCCATCCTGATCAAGCTGCGGATCGACATGGAGGATCGCGGCGGTCGTATCGAACTGCTGCTGCCCTATGCGACGCTGGAGCCGATCCGCAAGATGCTGCTGCAGCAGTTCATGGGCGAGAAGTTCGGCCGCGACAACATTTGGGAAGGCCACTTGGCCACCGAGATCTGGACGACCGAAACCGAAGTCCGCGCGGTCCTGGACGAACAGCAAATGCCTCTGTCCAGCGTGCTGAACCTCAAGGTCGGCGACACGATGATGCTGAACGCCACGCCGGATTCCGAGGTTTCGATCCGCGCCGGCTCCATTCCGCTGACCACAGGCCGCATGGGTCGCAAGGGCCAGCACATCGCCATACGCGTCGAAGGACCGGTCAATCCGGAAGTCGCCGCCCGCCTGGGAGTGAACGTCTGATGGCCGGAATGATCATGGACGGCGTGCTGATGGTGCTGCTGATCGCGGCGGTCGGCTACGGCATCAAGCTGGAACGCAAGCTGGCCGCCCTGCGCGCCGGACAGCTGGCCTTCGCCCAGGCCGTCACCGAACTGAATGCCGCCGCTGGCCGCGCCGAAAACGCGCTGGCCACCCTTCGCGCCTCGGGCCAGGAAACGGACCTGCTTCACGACCGGATCATCAAGGCGCGTGAGGTCAAGGCCCAGCTGGAAACCCTTATTGCCCGCGCGCCGGCCGTGGCGCCGGCGCGGATCGTCGAGGAAGAGGCCGTCCGCCGCGCGCCCCCGGTCGCCCTCGCTCCGACCCTGGCCGCGACCGAAGACGAGGAGCGGGCCGAGCGCATGGCGGCCCTTGCTCAACGCATCCAGGGACTGGCCGGTCCCTCTTCGAACCGTCGCAATGAAGCGGCTGCGCCCGCCGGGCGCGACAATGTCGCCGCGATCGTTCAGGCCCTGACCGCCGGACGCTCCGCTAACCATTCCGCCAAACAAAGCCTCAACGCCGCGCGTCGTAATCTCGACGACGACCTGTTCGCCGCCTGAGTTCGGAACCCCATTTCATGGCCCGCCTTCCCCGCATCCTGCCCCTGATCGCCATCGCCATCGGCGGGGTCGTCGCCGTGCGCGCCGTCGGCGTCGCGCCTGGCCTTTTCGACGGGGCCAAGGCCTGGGCCGAGGAGGCGGTTCCCGCTGCGGCCGGCGCGCCGCCCAAGCCAGCTTTGCCCGGCACCTGTTCCGCCTTGTCTCCCGAACAACTGGCCCAGCAGGCGGGGATTTCGCCGGCCGAGCTGAAGATCATCCAGTCGTTGTCGCAGCGTCGCGCGGCGCTGGACGCGCGTGATCAGGACTTCGCCACCACCCTGCCGCTGATGGTCGCCGCCGAGCAGAAGCTGGACGCCAAGGTCAAGGCGCTGGAAGCCTTGAAGGCCGAGATGAAGCAGATGCTCGGCCAGGTCGACGAGCGCGAGAAGGCCGAGATCGACCGTCTGGTTCAGGTCTATTCCGCCATGCGCCCCAAGGAGGCCGCTCCGGTCATGGCCGCGCTGGAGGACCGTGTGCGCCTGCCGGTCGCCGCCGCCATGCGTCCGCGCACCCTGGCCGCCATCATGGCCCAGATGAGCGCGCCGCAGGCCAAGGAGCTGACCGAAAAGCTGGCCGCCCGCTTCCAAGCTCAACAGATGGCCGCCCGCGCCGCCGCCGCCGAAGCCACGCCCCCTCCGGCCGCGGCGCCTGCCGCTGCAGCGCCTGCCGCGACGACCCCGCCCGCGACACCGACGGCTCAGCCCGCCGCCGCCCCGACGACCCGTCCGACGCCGCGCCCGGCCGCCAACCGTCCCGCTGCGCGACCGGCGGCTCGCCCGGCCGCGACCCCGGCGCGTCGTCCCGCCGCCGCGCCTGCGACTGCTCCCGCTGCGACCGGCCCGCAGGCCTATCAGCCGTCAGCCGCCCCCAACGCCCAGCCCCGGCAAACTGTGCAGTAACGTTAAGTGTCATCTCTGGGAGGACGTTTTGTCTCGACAGTGAAAATACTTTGACCAATGATCTTCGAACGCTCCGTCAGAGAGCGATGACATCGAGGATCCGCGCCATGATCGGCGAACTGCTTTACGTCGCGCACTGCTTGCGCCGAACGCTCATACTCGCCGTTCCGGCGGTCGGAACCGTGATGATGGCCGCCGTCGCCCAACACTATCACCTGCTGCCCTAAAGGTCTTCGAGCCCGGTTTGGCCCGGTTTCGGATTGGCAGGGCGCGCCAGCGCGTCTATCACCGCGCCTTCCCGAGATCTGAGCCCGACCAACGCCATGTCCGACACGCCCCCCGATCGTCTTTCGGTCGACCCGTCCAGCCCGCATCACGACGCCGAGGTCCTGCAACGCGGCGTCGGCATTCGCTTCAAGGGCGAAGAGAAGACCAATGTCGAGGAATATTGCGTGTCCGAAGGCTGGGTGCGTCTGGCGCTCGGCAACCGCGTGGATCGCAAGGGCAAGGCCCTGACCGTGAAACTGCAGGGTCCGGTCGAACCCTATTTCCAGAACGACTGAACCTACCTAGGGTCCGGCTCTCATCTGAATCCGGAGCCTGCCTATGTCCATCCGTCTGCTGACCGCCAGCGCCGTCGCCCTGGGTCTTGTCGCGTTTATCCCGGCGGCCAAGGCTCAGGATGCGGCGACGGTGCAGCAGGCGATCGTGGTGCGCGACGCCGCGATGCGTTCGAACATCGCCATGGACTATGTCACCCAGCTGACGACGCGGTTCGGCGCGCGCCCGGCGGGTTCACGTTCCGAACAGCAGGCCGCGGCCTGGGCCGCCGACTATCTGCGCGCCAACGGCTTCCAGAACGTCCGGATTGAAGAGTTCCCGCTGGTCGGCTGGGAGCGGGGCGAAAGCTCGGCCGCCATCGTCGGTGACAACGCCCAGGCCCTGGTCGCCGCCGCCCTGGGCCACTCGCCGGCCACGCCGAGGGGCGGCGTCGAGGCGGAGATCGTGCGCTTCTCCACCTTCGAAGACCTGCAGGCCGCGCCCGAGGCCGCCGTCCGCGGCAAGATCGTCTATGTCGATCTGGGCCAAATGGACCCGATGCAGGACGGCTCGGGCTATGGTCCCCAGACCCGCGTGCGCGGCGCCGGCCCCGGCGTGGCGGCGGCCAAGGGCGCGGCGGCCTTCGTCATGCGCTCGGTCGGCTCTGACGAGGACCGGATGCCTCACACCGGCACGACCCGCTATGTCGACGGAAAGCCGACCATTCCCGCCTTCGCCCTGGCCGCGCCCGACGCCGATCAGGTCAGTCGCTTAGTCGCCCTCGGTCAGCCGGTGCGCATGCGCCTGACCTCGACCGCCCGCACCTATCGCACCACCAGCCAGAACGTGATCGGCGATCTGCCGGGCGCCACGCGCCCCGACGAGATCATCGTCCTGGGGTCGCACATGGACAGCTGGGACCTGGGCACCGGCGCCATCGACGACGGGGCGGGGGGCGCCATCACCATCGCCGCCGCCAAGGCCATCGCCGACAGCGGCCGCCGCCCGGCCCGCACCCTACGCGTCATCTTCTACGGTTCGGAAGAAGTGGCCCAGCCGACCGCCCAGACCGGCAACGGCGGCGGCGTCTACGCGCGCGGCCAGGGCGCGGCGCTGGACAAGCACATCATCGCCGGCGAGAGCGATTTCGGCGCCGACCGCGTCTATGCCCTGCGCCTGCCCGCCGGCGCGCAAGGCTCGGACTTCCAGAAGGCCGCGACCCGCGTCCTCTATCCGATCGGCGTCCTGGCCTCCGATCGCGTCGAGACCGAAGGCGGCGTCGATGTCGGACCAATGGGCCCGCTGGGCGTGCCCTTCTTCGGCCTGGCCCAGGACGGAACCCGCTATTTCGACCTGCACCACACCGCCAACGACACGCTGGACAAGATCGATCCGGCGCAACTAAACCAGAACGTCGCCGCCTGGGCGGGCCTTCTGTGGCTGATCGCCGATTCCGACGTGGACTTCCGGGCGATGAAGCCCGCGACCACGCCAGCGACCCCGACACGCTGACGACTTGGAGACCCGGCCCGGTTCCGTCTATAGGAGCCGAACCGGGCCAGACCGGGCTGCGGGCGTGGCGAAACTGGTAGACGCAGCAGACTTAAAATCTGCCGGACGAAAGTCCTTGCCGGTTCAAGCCCGGCCGCCCGCACCATTCAAGATGCATCAGATCCAATCGAAGCGCCGATCAGAACAGGCTGATCGGAAAGCCGATCAACCCCGACGATTGCAGGTGCTCGATGCCTTCCATCACGGGGATGGCGGCAAGGAAGACCAGGCCGTCGCGCAGGGTGCGGACGAAGAAGGCGGGACGGATGGTTAGTTCGTCAGCGTCACGCCAGCGAGCGGGCTTGGGCAGGAAGCGCGGCGTGCGGGCGCAGTAGGCGGCATAGGGCGCGCCGAAATGTTCGGCCAGCCAGGCCTCTTCGCGACCGACCGTGCGCAGGAAGACCAGGAAGGTCGCCACGGCGAAGATCGCGCCGATGGTCACGCTGCCGGTCTGGGCGCCGACGCCGAAGGCGCCGATGAAGCTGAAGACATACAGCGGGTTGCGCGTGATCGAATAGGGGCCGCGATCGACGATCTCGGCCTTCTTGCGTCCGCCGATATAGAGCGAGCACCAGGCGCGGCCGACGATGGCGATGATGATCGCGCCCAGGCCCAGGGCCTCGACGCCCTCATGCCATTCGCCGTCGAAGGCGGCGACCGAGCGGACGCCGGCGGTCAGGGCGATGAGGGCCAGCAGAACAAGACCGGCGAACCATTTGCGACGGCGTTGAACGACGTCGAGAGAAAGGGCGGGGGGAACAGGGCTCATGGCGGGTCTGTTCAGTGATGCTGCTGGGCACGGACGAGCAGGGCGCGGGCCTCGGCCTTGCGACCGCGGTCGGCGACGGCGCGACCGGGACGGGCGGGGGCGTCGATAGCCTTCTGTAGATAGCGGGCGGCGCCGTGCCAGTCGTGTTCACGCACCAGCAGATCGCCCATGAAGAAGTTGGCGTCGACGTCGTTGGGCGCCATGGCGAGACCACGCTGGAGGTAGTCTCGGGCGCGCTGGCGGTTGCCGAAACCGATCGGGGCGCCCGGCACCTGGGCGTAGAGCGAACCGAGGCTGACATAGACCGAGCCGTTCAGCGCGCGCGGATTGATCCGCTCGGCCTGTTCCAGTTCGGTGCGCGCCTCACGCACGAGGCCCAGGGCGCCGATGCCGCCCTTCAATCCCGCTTCCGAAGCGGTGATGATGGCGTCCCAGACCAGAGGTTCGGCGCGGTTGGGGCATTGGGCCACGACGGCGTCGGCCTGGGTGTTCAGCCGCGCCATTTCCGCCATTCGAACGCCTTGCGGGACCTCGAAATTCACATGGTCCCACGACTGCTGGAGACCGCGCGCACGGTCATCGCAGGCATCGGCATGGGCGACGGAGGCGACCGTCAGGGGGGCGGCCATCAGGGCCAGGGCGAACAGGGCGGTCTTCATGGCGTGTCTCTCCTTTTTCTGTGATTCAGCCAGCGAACAGGGCGCGGGCCTTCAGGTCGTTGGATTTCAGGGCCCCGTCGATCAGGCTGGGCGCCAAGGCGTTGAGGCGGACGAACAGGCTTTCGGGGAAGCCGAGGTAGACGTCGCGCCGATCTGAGCGGATGGCGGCGACGATGCGGTTGGCGATCGGGTCCGGATCGTCGACAGCCATGCCGGTCAGGCGCGCATATTCGTCGACCTTGGCGGAGTTGAACGGCGTAGCCACTGCGCGGGGCGCGACATAGGTGATGCCGATGCCCGTGCCGGCCAGTTCGCGGCGCAGCGATTGGCTGAGCGCCCGCATCCCGGCCTTGGCGCTGGAATAGCTGGCGAAGTGGGCGAAGTTGATCGAGCCGAAAATGGAGCCGACGTTGGCGATCTGGCCGTGCTTGCGCGCCTTCATGCCGGGCAGGACGGCCTGGGCCAGACGCGCCGGCGCGACCAGATTGACCATATAGGTCGCCAGCAGATGCTCGGGCGTCTGCTGCTCCAGCGGGCCGAAATGCTGGATGCCAGCGATATTGATCAGAATGTCCCAGGCGCGGACGCGGGCCTGTTCGGCGACGCTGTCGAGGCCCTGCGGGGTCGATAGATCGCCCACCAGGGTGTGATGGCCCGCCACCGGCGCGCGAGCGACGATCGTAACCCGACCGCCCTCGCGCTCGATCCGCTCGACCACGCGACGCCCCAAGGCGCCGGAGCCGCCGGTGACCAAGATGTTGCGATCCTCAAACTGCATCGACCGTCTCCCGCGCTGCGATGTGGGGGATGGAGGCGAAGACCCCGCCGAACAGGCCGAACATCACCTTGGCCATGTGGACGATGGCGGCGCGGTCGTCGGCGTCCGACACCCCGTCCAGCAGTTGCTTGAGGAACAGGATATGATCCTGATCCAGAGCCCCATGAGAGATCAGATAGGTGAAGGCGGCGGGCGGCAGGCCGAGGCTCTGTTGCACGGCCTCCGCCCCGACGCTGGCCAGCTGGATGCTGGTGCCTTCCAGCACATAGACCATGCCGAAGAAGGCCATCGGATTGATGCGCTGGATGGTGTCATAGGCATAGGCCACCATCAGTTCGGTCGCGATGTTCGGGCCGTTATCCACGGTCTGATCGGGGTCGCCGCCGGCGGCGCGGATGTCGTTCAGAATCCACTGCTCGTGGCCGGTTTCCTCGGCGATATAGTCGTCGAGCGCGGCCTTGAAGACGGCGTGATCATCGTCCAGCCGCGCCCGAGCGGCCTGCATCAACGGCACGGTGTGGCGCACGTGGTGATAGGCCTGGGCCAGATAGGCGACGTAGGTGTCGCGGCTGATGCGGCCGGCCAGACCGTCCCTGATCTGGGGGATGGCGGCGAAGGCGGCCCGCTCGGTTGCGGTCGCGGCGACCAGGGTTTCAAAAAAACGACATGCGAACTCTCAGGCGGCTTGCGAGGGGGAGGGGGCGTAGGTGCGCAGCAGGGTCTCGCGACGCGGACGACCGTTGGCCGTGACCTGACCGGCGGCGGGATCGAAGGGCGGCACCAGACGCCAGTCGCCGATGCGGGCGTAATCGGGCAGGCGGGCGTTGGCGCGCGCGACGGCGGCTTCGACCTGGGCCGGTTCGGCGTTGGGCGTCGCCACGATCAGGGCCGACAACGCCGCCTGCGCCTCGCCCATCGCCATGGCCTGAAGGATCTGGGGCTCGGCCAGAAGCTCGCTCTCGACCCATTCAGGCGCGACGTTGCGCCCGAAGGCGGTGATCAGGGTGTTGGCCTTGCGACCTTCGATGCTGAGCCGTCCATCGGCGTCGAAGCGGCCGATGTCGCCTGTGTGCAGACGCTCCGGCGCGGGCGCCTGGCCGACATAGCCGAGGAAGGGATGGGGCGAGACCAGGACTTCGCCGTCGTCGGCCAGATGGACCGCAAGGTGAGGCAGGGGGCGGCCGACCGTGCCGGGGCGGGCGTCGTCCGGACTGTTGAGCGCCACGACCGAGGCGCACTCGCTGAGGCCATAGCCCTCGACCACGGGCAAGCCCGCGTTGGCGGCGGCCTCCAGCAGGGCAGGGGAAACGCGGGCGCCGCCGACCGCGATCATCTCCAAGCGATGATCCAGCCGCATCGCGCTCTGGGCGGCGATTAGGCCGCGCAGCAGTTCCGGAACCAGGATCAAGGTCGTGGCGCCGGTCTGGACGACGGTGGTCAGCAGGCGCGCAAAGTCGGGGCGGAAAGCCTCGCCCATGCCGGCTTCGGTCAGGCCGGCGGCATGATAGCGGCCGCCGGCCAGAAGCGTCGCATAGAGGCCGGCGACATTCTCCAGCAGCACGGCCAAGGGCAGCACGGGCAGATGCAGCCCGGCGCGATCGCGGCCCAGGACCTGGACCAGAGAGGCGGCGACCGCCTCCATCTGATCCTGCGACAGGCATACGCCTTTGGGCGCGCCGGTCGAGCCGGAGGTGTAGGTGATCTTGGCCGTGCCGGGATGCAGCTCGCGCACCGCCAGCCCTGTCGGCGTCAACCGGATGGGCGCGCCGCCCACCATCAGCTCGCCCGGCCCGCCCGGCTTGATCAGCAGCCCCGCGCCGGCGTCGGCCAAGGCATGATCGCGTTGAGCGGCCGTGAAGAAGGGCGGGATCGGTACGCTTGGTCGCTGAGCGAGGATCAACGCCAGATCGACGACGACCCAGGCCGGCCCGTTGTCGAGCAGCACCCCGACCGGAGAGGGGTCGTCGGCCAGGACGGCCGCCAGTTGCCCGACCTGCGCCAGCATTTCGGCCGCGCTCAGCGAACCCTCGGCCCACTGGATCACCACATCATCAGGCGTGGTGCGGGCGCGACGCGACAGGGCGTTCAGAACGGCGCTCATGAGCGATCCTCATAGTGCAGGCGGGTGCGGACGGCCCGTCCGACCGGCGCCGTTTCGGAGAAGTGATCCAGCGGCGCGGTCGCCGCGTCGATCGAGCCGGCCAGCACCACCGGATCGGTCTGATAGTAGGCGCCCGAGCTACCGCCGCCGTCGTCGAGGCGGCGCGGATCGGCGCGGGCGAGTTGAAGCGCGCCCAGACCGGCCTTGTGGAAGATGCGGCGCAGTTCGTCGGTCGCGGTGGCGACGGCGAATCTCAGACCTTCGGACTGCAGATGATGGGCCATGGCGGCGAACAGGAAGACGGTGGCGCCCTGTCCGCTGGAGGCCAGGCTGCCGATTTCGACCACCTGCTCGCGGTCGATGACGGCGCCGATGGCCTGGCTCAGCACCGTTTCGACGGACCCGTCCAGATACTGCTCGAGATACAGAGGCGCCTCGGCGGCGTGCCGGAAGCCGACGGCGGCGTAGATGACGCCCGCCTCGTCCTGAACGCTCATCAGGGTCGGGAAATGGGCCTGGATCTGGCCGCCATAGGCCTCGGTATAGGCCGCCTCGATGAACTGCTCCACGCGGCGACGTTCGCCTCGGCAGGGGTCGTCGAACCGGATGACGCGCGACGACAGCGTGCGGCGCGCGCGCGCGCGAACCGGATCGGCGTCTTCGGGCAGGCGGACTGGAAACATGCGGGCCTCGGGCCAGGGGGACTTCGGGCCAGAGACGACGCGGTGCGGCGACCCCCACAAAAAATCTTTCGCGGTCGCAATCGCGGTTGCCGCAGAGGGCGCAGCAACCCACGATGGGGTGGTGAACGCCTCTTCCGGTCCCCCTCAGCACGACCCGAGCCGACCGGCGCGGCAAGCCTTGGCGGACGCGTGGCTGGACAGCCGCCCGGCCCTGGTGCGCTTTCTGACGGCGCGCACGGGATCATCGGCTGCGGCCGAAGATCTGGCGCAGGATGTCTGGGTGCGGCTGCAGTCGATGACCGAAGAGGCCGCCGCCGAGGTCCGCCACCCGCAAGCCTTCCTTTATCGGATCGCCGCCAATCTGGCCCTGGATGCTTCCAAGGCGCAGCGTCGCGCCGGCGCGCGCGATCTCGAATGGCGACGCGCTTCCGCTATCGACGATGCGGCCGAAGTCCAGGATGCGCCGTCGGCCGAGGACGCCGTCTGGGCCAAGCTGAAATTGGAAAAGGTGGTCGCCGCGATCGACCGGATGCCGCCCAAGGCCGCCGAGGCCTTCCGCCTGCATAAGATGGCCGGGCTCAACCAGGCCGAGGTCGCCGAACGGATGGGGGTCTCGCGCAGCGCGGTCGAAAAATACGTTTCCGCCTCGCTGAAGGAACTGCTGCTGCGGGTCGGTTGGCCATGACGACCGGATTTCGCCATTCTTCATTGAGGATGCGGCGCGACCGCGTCGTCTCTCCACCAAAGCCCGCTCGGGCCCGGACCGGATCATGACCCAGGACGACGTCATCAAGGACGAGGAGATCGCCACCCAGGCCGCCGCCTGGGTCGTGCGTCTGCGCGCCGATGACGTAGCGATCGCGGACATCGACGCGGCGACGGCCTGGCTTGATCAAGACCCGGCCCATCGGCGCGCCTTCGACGAGGCCGAGGGGCTGTGGACCGCTTCATACGACCTGGCCAACGCTCAGCCGACGCCAGTCATCGACCTGTCGGCGCACCGCGAGCGGCGCAAGGGCCTGGGGCGGCGATGGATGGTGGCGGTCCCGGCGATGGCTGCAGCCCTCGCCGCGGCGATCTTCCTGGGTCCGATGCTGCAAACCGCGCCGACCGTGGTGTACAGCACCGCGCCCGGCGAAACGCGGACGGTGACCCTGGACGACGGATCGCGGCTTCAGATCAACGGCGGCTCGACCCTGTCGGTGAAGATGGAGCGGGGACGGCGTCTGGTGCATATGGATCAGGCCGAGGCGACCTTCGACGTCGCGCATGACGCCGGTCGGCCCTTCCTGATCGACGTCGGCGAAAGCCAGGTGCGTGTGGTCGGCACGGCCTTCAACATACGCCGATCCGCCGATGACACCCAGGTTGCGGTGCTGCGCGGCGTGGTCGAGGTCAGCGACCTGAACCAGCCCGCGCGGCGGGTGCGTCTGACGGTCGGTCAGTCGGTCCAGCGCGACGACGCCGACGACCGGATGACCGTGGCCCCTGTCGATGTCCGCATCGCCGCCGCCTGGACCCAGGGGCGACGGGCCTATGACGATCGGCCGCTGCGCGAGATCGCCGCCGACCTCAGCCGCGCCTTCGCCACGCCGGTTTCTGTGGCGCCGAACGCGGCGAACCTGCGCTTCTCCGGCACGCTGGTGCTTGATGACGAAGCGGCTGTGATCGGCCGGCTGGAACGGTTCCTACCGATCAAGGCCACTCGCGGCCAGCAAGGGGTTCGTCTAGAACGGCGCTGAACCTGCTTCGGACGTCGCCTTTTGGTACGAGCCTTCCTCTGCGCCCTTGTCGTCGTTTGCGGTGTGACCACGCCGTCGATCAGCATGGCCCAAGGCCGTTCCGCGCTTCAGGTGTCGGTCTCGCCTCAGCCCTTGCGGAGCGCCGTTCTCGACTTCGGTCTGCAGGCGGGCGTCAGCATCGACGCCGCCGGAACTGAGCGATGCGGCCCGACGCGCGGGGTGAGGGGGAGACTTTCTGTCGATGCCGCCCTGTCGAGGCTGATGCTGGGCACACACTGCGTCGCGACCCGTGTCGGCGACGGCGCCTACAGGATCGTGCGGGTCGCCGCCTCGCCGCCTGTCGTCGCGCGAACGATCGCAGCGCCGCCCGCGCCCGTCACCCCGCCGACCCTGGATGAAGTCGTGGTGACGGCGTCACGCACGGACAATCTGCTGCTGTCGCGCGCCCCCTACGGCCTGTCGTCGCTGGACGGGGTGACGCTGGAACGGGCCGGGGTCAGCGACCTCGACGGCGTCGCCGCGCGCGTTTCCGGCCTGACGGTCACCAATCTGGGGCCGGGACGCGACAAGCTCTTCATTCGCGGCCTGGCGGACGGACCTGTTGCGGGACAGGCGCAAAGCCTAATCGGGCTCTATCTCGACGATGTGCGCCTGACCTACGACGCGCCCGACCCGGCGTTGCGTCTGGCGGACATCGAACGGGTCGAGGTTCTGCGCGGGCCGCAGGGGGCGCTGTACGGCGCCGGTTCGATGGGCGGCGTCGTTCAGATGGTCAGCCGCGCGCCGGACCTGGACGGCGTCTATGGACGCGTGACGGCGGAGGGGGCTCTGACGGCCGGCGGCGCGCCGGGCGACGCCGTCGAACTGATGATCAACGCCCCGATCCTTCGCGATCGCCTGGCGGTCCGCGTCGTCGGCTATGACGAACGGGTCGGGGGCTAAATCGATGACGAGGCCCTCGGACTGAGCAATACCGGCGGCATGCATCGGCAGGGGCTGAGGGCGGCGGCGCTGCTGCGTCTGAACCTCGGCTGGACCTTGAAGGCGGGCTTCCTGGCCCAGACCATCGACGTCGACGACAGCCAGTACGCCAATCTGGGCGCCGACCAACCCTATGCGCGTCGTCGCAGCCTGATGGAGCCCAGCCGCAATGATTTCGACCGCGGCTGGGCCTCGGTGGACGGGGATCTGGGGTGGGCACGGCTGCGGGCCTCGTCCAGCGTTCAGTCGCACGGTCTCGACGCGCGCTACGATGCGACGCCTGCGGCCGGACTGTTCGGGCTTACGGGAACAGCGGCGCTGGACCAGGCCGACGACCTGTCGGCTGCGGTGCATGAGGTGCGGTTGAACGGCGACTTCGGCGCGCGACTGAAGTGGAGCGCCGGGCTGTTCTTCTCGGAATACACCCACACTCGCACCGTGGCGGTCTCGGACGGGCAGGGCGGGCCGGAGGTCTATCGACAGCACAGGCGCGACCATGTGGACGAGGCGACTCTGTTCGGCGACGCCGCCTATGCGCTGAACGACCGCCTGAAGGTCACGGCCGGCGCGCGCCTGTTCCGCATCGGGGTCGAGCATCGCAGCGAAACCGACGGCGATCCGACGGAGGTGTCTGGAGAGGATGCCTTGGTCGATATCACCCCGCGTCTGGTGATCGAATATGATCGCGGCCCCTTCGTCTTCTACGCCCTGGCGACCGAGGGTTATCGCGGGCCGGGCTTCAACGCCGGCGCCGTGCCAGGCGGCGACCAGCAGCCCGCGCGACGTGTGAAGCCGGACGAAATCGTCGCCGGCGAGGCGGGCGCGCGCTTCACCCTGTTCGAAGGGCGACTGCGGGGGCGAAGTGCGGTCTTCGTCGCCGATTGGCGCAACATCCAGTCGGACCGGTTCGACGGCCGGGGTCTGCCTTTCACCGCCAATCTGGGCGACGGCCGCAATCGCGGGATCGAGGGCGAGGTCGAATGGCGCGACGGCCCGTGGACGCTGGATGCGCACGCCGTCGTCAATGATCCCGAACTGACCCGACCCGACCCCGGTTTCGCGCTCGGGACCGACACGCGCCTGCCAGCGGTCGCCGATTTCAGCGTGCAGGGCGGCGTCGTGCATGAGGCGCATCTGGCGCAAGCGACGGTGCGTTCGGAGCTTCGCCTGGGCTATGTCGGCCCGACCGATATCGCCCTGTCGCCGACCTCCACCGGCGCCTCGGCCGGCTATCTGACCAGTTCGCTGGGCGTCGGCGTCGAGATCGATCGCTGGGCGATCAGGGCGTCGGTGGACAATCTGTTCAACCGCAGCGACGACACCTTCACCTTCGGCAATCCCTTCTACGCCTCGGGCGACATCAGTACGCCGCAGCGACCGCTCACCGCCCGCCTGGCCCTGACGGCGCGGTTCTGAACATTCGGTTCAGGCGATCTGCCGGCCCGTGGCGATTGTGGTGAGCTTGCGATGGGTCTAGTCATGTCTGGATCATGGAGGCTGAATGCTTGAACTGCGCGCCCTGACCGCCGCCTGCGACAACAGACTGGAGAACTCCGTCTGCTCAAGCTGCGGCGCGCGCGCCTTCAGCGTCTGCGCCAGCCTTCCCGGCGATGACCTCGTGCGGCTGGACGCCATCGCCGAGCGGATCGTCTTGGCGGCGGGCGATGTTATGGCCAGCGAAGATGAACCCGCCGCCAGTGTCTTCAACATCACCTCGGGCGCTGTGCGGATCTACAAACTTCTGCCCGACGGTCGCCGCCAGATCACCGGCTTCCTGTTTGCGGGGGATTTCGTCGGACTGACGGCGGGGGAGACCTACGCCTTCTCTGCGGAGGCGATCGAGGACACGACCGTATGTCGCTTCCGGGCCTCGGAATATCGCGCCCTGGCGCGGGAGCGGCCCAGCCTGGAGGCCGCCTTGCTGAGCCGAGCGATGCATGAGCTGACGGCGGCGCAGGATCAGATGCTTCTGCTTGGTCGCAAGACCGCACGCGAACGCCTGGCCAGCTTCCTGGTGACGATGCTTTCGCGCGATCCCTTGCGTCCCTCCGGCGACAACGCCGTGCGACTGCCGATGACCCGATCCGAGATCGCGGACTATCTCGGCCTCACGATTGAGACGGTCAGTCGCGAGCTGACGAAGTTGAAGACCAGCGGCGTCATCCATGCCGTTTCTCTGCACGACTTGCGGATCGAGCGCCCTGACCGCCTGAAAGACATGGCGAACGGCGCATCCTAGGCGGCCAAGTCGGCTGGAGAGCAGGTCAGACCAAGATGTCCGTCGCTGGCCAGGCCTTCGACCCGAACGGATCGCTCGCACAGCGCCATCGGCGGCGCCCGGTGGCTGACCAAGATCAGGCCTTGCCCCCGCGCGGCCAGGCGGTTCTGAAGGCGGTCCAGGACCTGCGCCTCCGTTGTGGCGTCCAGACCCTCAGTGGGTTCGTCCAGCACCAGCCAGGGCGCATCGCGCAGATAGGCGCGCGCCAGGCCAAGACGCCGTCGCTCCCCGCCGGATAGCCGCTCGCCGTTCGGTCCGACGGGCGTATCCAGGCCCATCGGTTCGGCGCGGAGCCGGTCACCCAGCGCGGCATCGTCCAGCGCCGCCCACAGGGCCGCATCGTCGGCGGGCCCTGCAAGCAACAGGTTCTCGCGCACGGATCCGTTCAGTAGACGCACGTCCTGCGCCGCATAGGCGAACAGCCGACGCCGATCCTCCGGCGCGATGTCGGCGGCGTCCATTCCACCCAGCCGCATCTCGCCGCCCTGGGGCGTCCTCAGCCCGATCAGGCGTTCGATCAGCGTCGTCTTGCCTGCGCCGGAGGGACCGAAGACGCCGAGGCGGAAGGGCGGCGACAGGTCGACGCCAAGGTTTGCGAGACCGAGCGCCGCGCCGCTGAGCGGTCGGCCATGACGGGGGAAGGCCGTGGGCATGGCGGCGTCGAGGCGAGACAGGGCCTGGGCGGCAGACCCGTTCTGGTGCAGGGCGACGACCAGACCCCCGGCGGATTCGACGCCCATGACCGCCGCCAAGGCCGCGAGCGCGATCAGCGGCAGGTCGGCGGAGGACGCGGCGGGGATGACGACGCCGACCGCGAGGGCGCTGGCCGCCGCCTGCCACACGGCCATCCAGCCGCCCGATCGGGTCAGGGCGATCTGCGCCGCGTCGTGATCGGCGGCGACCCGCGCGACCTGCGCGCACGCCCAGTCGTCAAGACCGTAGGCCTTCAGCTCGGGCGCGGCGGCCTCCAGGGCGGCGAGGCGATCCTTCAGCGCGCCGGCGCCGGTCTGCACCGCTCGGCCGGCGGGATCGGAGAGGCGGCGGGCGATAAGGACGCCGCCCAGGACGGCTGCGATCATCACGGCGAACAGGGCCGCGCCGGCCCAGGGGGAGGCGAGGCCGGCCAGCAGAACGGCGGAAACGGCGCCGGCGCCCAAGCTCCAGAGCGCCGAGCGCCGCACGAACAGGGTTTGAACCGCGTCCACGTCCTGAACCAGCCGGGCCGAGACCTCGCCGGACGACAGGTTCAGGGCGCGCTCGGCCGGGCCTGTGGCGATGGCGTCGAACAACTGCGGGCGCAGGCGGGCCAACGCCTTCAAGGCAGCCTCATGGCCCGCGACGCGCTCGACATAGCGGCCGCCGGTGCGGACGATGGCCAGCAGGCGGATGATGGCGCTGGGCATCATGTAGTTGAAACTCTGGGCGGCCGCCGCGCCTGCCAGGCCCGCAAAGGCTGCGCCCGTGATGAACCAGCCCGACAGCCCCAACAAACAGACGGCCGCCACCGAGACGACAGCGCCGCCGGCCGCAGCGAGCCGAAGCCGGGCGCGTTGAGCCTGAGTCTGGGCGGCGATCAGGCCAGCGATGCGTGACGGGACTCTCATAGCGTCACCACGCGGTCGGCCAGGGCGGCGACGGCTGGCGAGTGGGTGGCGATCAGGGTGTTGCGGCCGCACACGGCCTGACGGATGACGTCCAGCATGGCGCGTTCCGAGGCCGGATCCAGATTGGCGGTCGGCTCGTCCAGCACCAGAAGCGGCGCCCGCTTCAGCATGGCGCGCGCCAGGCCCAGGCGACGGCGCTCGCCGCCCGACAGTCCGCCGCCGCGCTCGTCGATGGGGCGATCGAGATCGCCGGACAGGCCCGCCGTGCGCGCGGCCAGGGCGATGCGGCCGGGGCAGGCGGTGCGATCCGCCAGGGCGATGTTCTCGGCCAGGGTCCCAGGCGTCACGATCGGGTGCTGGCTGGCCCAGGCGACCCGCCCGGCGATGTCGCCGCACTGGCTGAGCCGCGCGCCGCCCACCTCGACCTCGCCGCGCGTCAAGGGTGCGAGGCCGAGCAGTAGATGCAGAAGGCTGGACTTGCCCACGCCGCTGGCGCCCACCAGCGCCACGATCTGGCCCGGCGCGACATCGAGATCGAACCCGTCGATGACCGGCGCTGAGCCTTCATATGCGATGGCGACATCGCGGAAATGGATGGCGGGCGCCAGATCGCCGATGGGGGCGCCCTGGGCCGGGCGCAGGTCTGGCGTGATCAGGGACGCGGCCGCAGCCTCGGCGGCCTGGCGATCATGATAGGCGGCCGCCAGGCGGCGCAGCGGCGCATAGACTTCGGGCGCCAAGGCCAGAACGAAGAAGGCGCGCGACAGGTCCAGGGTCTCGGGAACCGGGAAGGGCAGGAGCCGCAACAGGTTGAAGCCGCAATAGACGGCGATCAGCGCGACCGACAAGGCCGAGAAGAACTCCAGCACGCCCGACGACAGGAAGGCGATGCGCATGACGCGGGCGGTGCGGCGCTCCAGCTCGTCAGAGGCCTGGGCGATCTGCACCGTCGTGCGGCCCACAGCGTCGAAGGCGAGAATGGCGGGCAGGGTGCGGATACGGTCGATGAACAGGCCGGACAGCCGCTCAAGCGCCTGAAACTGACGACGGCTTTCGCCTGCCGCGGCCGTGCCCGCCAGGGCCATGCCGACGATGAAGGGAAACAGGGTGAACAGCAGGATGCCCGCCGACACCGGGCTGGCGATCGCGGCGGCGGCGATGATCAGCAGCGGCGAAACCCCGGCAGCGAGGCGCAAGGGTGCAAACCGCGAAAAGTAGCCGTCCAGGGCGCCGACCCCCTCGACCAGGGCCGTCATCTGCGCGCTGGATCGTCGTCCTCGCCCGAACAGGTCCGACAGCAGGCGGCCTCGGACATCGGTCTTTATCGCCCGACCCAGCTTCGCGCCGACGATCACGGCGGCCTGGCCGATCAGGCCCCGCGCGATCAGACTGAATACGGCTAAAGCCAGCCACGGCGCGGCGGCGGCTGGCGATATGGTCAGGCTGGAAATCGTCAAAGCCAGCCCTGCCGCGAACCCGATCGCAGGCGCGACGTCCGCAATGGTCAGCACGCCGGTCAGCAGGGTCAGCCGCCTCCACGGACGACCGATCTGCTTCAACCAGGCGGCCGCAGAGGCAGGGGCGATTGGCACGGCGCTCATCAACGGACTCCAGCGCTCGGCGCAGGCCGCGCGCCATTGGGCAAAACGTCGTTGGACGAAATGTCCAAGGACCAAGCGTCCAATAGGGCCGGGCGTTTGTCGGCGCTTTGATCGAGATCAAGGCGGGCGCCCCGTCCACCTTCTACGGCCATCGAAACGTCGGTCGAGCAGACCGATTCCTCGGAGCAACGCCATGATCGACCTCGCGGTCGTCGACCTGTCCCGGCTGCAGTTCGCGCTGACGGCCCTTTACCACTTCCTCTTCGTACCCCTGACGCTGGGGCTGTCGTTCATGCTGGTCATCATGGAGTCGATCTATGTGATGACCCGCCGGCCCATCTGGCGGACGATCACCCGGTTCTGGGGCGTCTGCTTCGGCATCAACTTCGTGCTGGGCGTCGCGACCGGCATCACCATGGAGTTCCAGTTCGGCATGAACTGGAGCTACTACAGCCACTACGTCGGCGACATCTTCGGCGCGCCACTGGCCATCGAAGGGCTGATGGCCTTCTTCCTGGAGGCGACCTTCGTCGGGTTGATGTTCTTCGGCTGGGACAAGCTGAAGCCGCACGCCCACCTGTTCGTCACCTTCATGGTCGCGCTGGGCACTAATCTGTCGGCCCTGTGGATCCTGATCGCCAACGGCTGGATGCAGAACCCGGTCGGCGCCGCCTTCAATCCCGACACGATGCGGATGGAGGTCACGGACTTCATGGCCGTGTTGTTCAACCCGGTGGCCCAGGCCAAGTTCGTTCACACCGTCAGCGCCGGTTACGTCTGCGCCTCGGTCTTCGTGCTGGGCGTGTCGGCCTTCTATCTGCTGCGCGGCAAGCACGTCGGTTTCGCCAAGCGGTCGATGACGGTGGCCTCGGCCTTCGGTCTGGCGGCGTCGCTGTCGGCCGTCGTGCTGGGTGACCAGTCCGGCTATGCCCTGACCGATAACCAGAAGATGAAGCTCGCCGCTCTGGAGGCCATGTGGCACACCGAGCCTGCGCCCGCCGGCCTGACGCTGATCGGCGTTCCTTCGATGAAGGACCGCGAGACCCATTTCGGCGTTCACGTGCCTTGGATCATGGGGCTGATCGCCACCCGCACCATCGACAAGCCCGTCGAAGGCATCTTCGAACTGGTCGCCACGGCTGAGGACCGCATCGAATCCGGCGTCATCGCCTATGATGCGCTGGAGAAGGTCAAGGCGAACCCGGCCGATCCCGTCGCGCGCGGCGTGTTCGAAACCCACCGCCGCGACCTGGGCTATGGCCTGCTGCTGAAGCGCCACGTCGCCGATCCCCGCCAGGCCACGCCTGCGCTAATCCAGCAGACCGCGTGGGAGACCGTGCCCAACGTCCCGGCCCTGTTCTGGAGCTTCCGCATCATGGCGGGCATCGGGATGTTCATGATCGCCCTGTTCGGCACGGCCTTCGTGCTGTGCACCCTGCGCAAGCATCAGACGAAGTGGTTCCTGAGGTTAGCCGTCCTGGCCATCCCGCTGCCGTGGATCGCCATCGAGTTCGGTTGGATCCTGGCCGAGTTCGGTCGCCAGCCCTGGGCGGTGGAGGGCGTGCTGCCGACCTTCCTGGGCGCCTCGTCCCTGACCGTGCCGCAGCTGTGGGCCACGATCGTCGGCTTCACCCTGCTGTATGGTGCGCTGGCGGTGGTCGAGGTGCGGCTGATGCTCTTCGCCATCAAGAAGGGGCCGTTCCACGAACAGGAGACGTTTGGCGAACCCAGCCCCGAAGCGCCCGCCGAGCGCGTTCCCGCGCCCGCCGTGGCCTGACCCAAGATCTTAGGACATCCGACAATGGATCTTCCCCTCGACTTCGCAACGCTTCGCCTGATCTGGTGGGGGCTGCTGGGCGTGCTTCTGATCGCCTTCGCCCTAACCGACGGTTTCGACCTGGGCGTCGGCGCCCTTCTGCCCTTCGTCGCCAAGACCGACGAGGAACGCCGCATGGTGATCAACACCGTCGGCGCCACCTGGGAAGGCAACCAGGTGTGGTTCATCCTGGGCGGCGGCGCCATCTTCGCCGCCTGGCCTTTCGTCTACGCGGTCAGCTTCTCAGGCTTCTACCTGGCCATGTTCCTGGTGCTGTCCGCGCTGATACTGCGGCCGGTGTCGTTCAAATATCGCTCCAAGCGGGCGTCGCCGAAGTGGCGGTCGTTTTGGGACTGGTGCCTGTTCATCGGCGGCTTCGTTCCGGCCCTGGTGTTCGGCGTCGCGGTGGGCAACGTTTTGTTGGGCGCGCCCTTCCATCTGGATGGCGACCTGCGGTCCTTCTACGACGGCACGCTGCTCGGCCTGTTCACCCCCTTCAGCCTGATCGCCGGCCTGTTGTCGGTGGCCATGCTGGTCCTGCACGGCGCGGCCTGGTTGTCGGTCAAGGCCGAGGCTGGCCCGGTGATGGAGCGGGCGCGTCTGTTCGGAACGGTCGCCGCTATTCTGGCCCTGATCCTGTTCGCGGTCGGCGGACTGTATGTCGCCTATGGCGGGCTGGGCTACCGGATCACCGGCGCGCTGGACGTCAACGGCTTCTCCAATCCGCTTCGCACGACGGTTCAGGCCGCGCCCGGCGCCTGGCTGGACAACTACGGCCGCTATCCGTGGATGCTGGTCGCACCGGCCCTGGGCTTCCTGGGCGCGCTGGTCGGCCTGATCGGCATGTGGCGGCGGTCCGCGCCGCTGGCGTTCGGCGGATCGTCGCTGTCGGCTGTGGGCATCATCTCCACCGTCGGCCTGTCGATGTTCCCGTTCATCCTGCCCAGCTCGGTCGATCCTCAGTCCAGCCTGACGGTGTGGAACGCCTCATCCAGCCATCTGACCCTGTTCATCATGCTGATCTGCACCCTGATCTTCCTGCCTCTGGTGCTGCTCTACACCGCCTGGGTCTATCGCGTGCTGTGGGGCCGCACGTCGACCGCCGCCCTCAAGACCAACCCCGACCTGTACTGACCCTTAGGAGCGCAGAACCATGTGGTATTTTTCCTGGATCCTGGGGCTTGGCCTGGCCGTCGGTTTCGGCGTGCTGAACGGCCTGTGGCACGAGTTCCATCTGTTTGACGAAGGCGACGCCGGCCTGTCCACGCCCGACGCATCGAAAGAGGGCGATGTCCCTCTCTAGCCCCGCGCGCCTGTCCGTTCGCGACCTGATCGCGCGCTACGACGCCCATGCGCCGCGCTATACCTCCTATCCGACGGCGGCCCAGTTCACGCCTGCCGTCGGACCCGGCGAGTGGGCCGACTGGCTGGGGGGCGCGCCCTCCGATCAGCCCGTCTCGCTGTACCTGCACCTGCCGTTCTGCAAGCGGCTGTGCTGGTACTGCGGCTGCAACACCCGGGCGGTGAACCGGGCGGGCGTCATCTCCAGCTATGTCGATCTGCTGCTGCGCGAGGCGGATCTGGTTCTGGCCCGGATCGGCCGGCCGGTCCGTGTCGGCTCGATCCATCTGGGCGGCGGCACGCCGAACATGCTGTCGCCTGAAGATCTTGAGCGACTGTTCGCCGGTCTGTCCGCGCGGTTCGACCTGGGCGACTGTTTCGAAACCGCCGCCGAGTTGGACCCTGAAGTCCTGACGCAGGAGTGGGTCGAGGCGGCGGGCCGCATCGGCCTGAGCCGCGCCAGTCTGGGGGTGCAGGACCTGTCGCCGCGTGTCCAGGCGGCGGTGAACCGGCCCGAACGTTTCGAGACCATCCGCTGGGCGGCCGAAGCCTTGCGGGGGCAGGGCGTGACCTCCCTCAACCTCGATCTGATGTACGGCCTGCCGCTTCAGGCCGTCGAGAACGTCATCACCACCCTGGGCCAGGTCACGACGCTGAGGCCCGAACGGATCGCCCTGTTCGGCTATGCCCATGTGCCGTGGATGAAGCCGCATCAGCGGTTGATCAACGATGCCGACCTGCCGGACGCCGAAGCGCGCTTCGCCCAAAGCCAGGCGGCGGCGCGCTATCTGGTCGGCAAGGGATGGCAGGCGATCGGGCTGGATCATTTCGCCCTGCCGCACGACGGGTTGGCGGCGGCGGACCGGGCCGGACGGCTGCATCGCAACTTCCAAGGCTACACCACCGACGCCGCAGGCGTGCTGATCGGCCTGGGCGCCTCGTCGATCAGCCGCACGCCCAGGGGCTATGTTCAAAACCACGCGCAGGAACGCGACTGGCGCCGCGCTGTCGAGGCGGGCGAGCTACCGGTCGCGCGAGGCGTCGCCCTGACCGAATGCGACATGTTCGTCAGCGAGATCATCGAGCGGCTGATGTGCGACTTCGTCGTCGATCTTGCGCCCATCGTTCGACGTCGCGGTCGAGATCTGTCGGACGTCGCCGGCGCCTTGTCCCTGTTGGAGCGCTTCGTCGACGATGGTCTGGTGCGGCTCGACGGGACGGTGGTGGCGGTGACCGACCTGGGCCGCCCCTTCGTCAGGGCGGTTTGCGCCGCCTTCGATCCCGCTGCGGTGGCTCTTCAGCAAAGGCATGCGCGGGTGGTGTGAGTGGACAGATTGTCCACCCCCTGAACGATTTGCGCTGGATCAAGGCCGAGGCGTCCGCCGGGGCGCACATCCCCGCTCAGACGCCTGACGAAGGCCGCACGAGGCGGCCAGGGCGTCGGGGATCAGAAGATGAATACCAAGACCCTGCTGCTTGCCGCCGTCGCCTTCACCGCCTGCGCGGCGCCGGCCTTCGCTCAGACATCCGTCGCTTGGGAGGCCCCGAAGAAGGGCGACTTCCTGGTGAGCGGGCGCGTCACAGACGTCTTCTCCCAGGCCGATGACGCCATCACCACGGCTGCGGGCGCGGACACGGGCCTGAAGGTGGATGTGGGCGACAGCGTCATGCCGACCCTGGGCTTCACCTACTTCCTGACCGATCACCTCGCGGTCGAGGCGATCCTGGGCACGACCCAGCACGAGATTCGCGCCCAGGGCGGTGCGACGGACGTGGCCGTGCATGAGACCTGGGTCCTGCCGCCGGTGGTCACCCTGCAGTACCGCCCGCTGAGCCAGGGGATCTTCAGCCCCTATGTCGGCGCGGGCGTGAACTACATGCTGTTTTACAGCGGCAAGGACAAGAATGGCTTCACCGTCGATCTGGACGACGGTTTCGGCTACGCGCTTCAAGCGGGCGCGGACGTGGGCATTCAGGGGCCCTGGAGCCTGAACGTCGACGTCAAGAAGGTCTGGTTCGAGACCGACGCCAAGATCAACGACGGCGCCCTGAAGTCCAACGTCAACCTCGATCCGTGGGTCGTGTCTCTGGGCGTCAGCCGCAAGTTCTGAGGCTACTAGGGCTCTCGACGCGGCCCCTCTCGCGCTTCGCTGCAACCCGCTATGCTGCCGCGATGAGTCGGGCCGCGTCATGATCAAATATATCGGCTCCAAGCGCGCCTTGCTGGGGCATGTGACGGGTGCGGCGGCGGGGGTGCTGCCGCAGGGCGGGCGGGTGTGCGATCTGTTTTCCGGCACGGCGCGGGTCGGGCACGCCCTGAAGAAGCTGGGGTTTCAGGTCTGGTCGAACGACCTGAACGCCTATGCCCACGCCCTGGCGACGACCTATGTCCAGGCGGATCGGGAGCGGTGGGTCGAGCGGGCCGAAGTCGTCCTGGCCGAGCTGCGGACGGTGAAACCCGAGGCGGGCTGGTTCACCCAGGCCTTCTGTCAGGATGCGCGGTATTTCCATCCGGACAACGGTGCTCGCATCGACGCCATGCGCGACCGGATCGAGACCATGGGACTGGAGCCGGAACTCAAGGCCATCGCCCTGGTCAGCCTGATGGAGGCGGCGGACCGGGTGGATTCCACCGCCGGGGTTCAGATGGCCTATATGAAGCAATGGGCGCCGAGGGCGTTGAAGACGCTGGAGCTGCGCACGCCGGATCTGGTCCCGGCCGTGGACGGGCCGTGCCGAGCGACCCAGGGCGATGCGGTCGAGATCGCCGAACAGGTCGAGGCGGATTTGGTTTATCTGGATCCGCCTTACAATCAGCATTCCTATCTGGGGAACTACCACTGCTGGGAGAGCCTGGTGCTGTGGGACCGGCCCGAGACCTATGGGGTCGCCAACAAGCGCGTTGACGTGAGGACGCGCAAGAGCGCCTTCAACAGCCGGCCCGGCATCGGCCCGGCGCTGCGGACCGTGATCGAGCGGGTCAAGACGCCGAACCTGATCGTCAGCTTCAATGACGAGGGGTATCTGAGCCGCGCCGACCTGGTGGAGATGCTGTCGGCGAGGGGCCATGTTCAGGTCCTGGAGGTGGCGCATCCGCGATACGTCGGCGCCCGGATCGGGATCCATAATCGCAAGGGCGAGAAGGTCGGGCAGGTGGGGCGGCTCAAGAATGTCGAGCACCTGTTCGTGGTGACAGAGCGGCCGGTCTCCCTGCCCGTGGCCGCATAGACACCAATAAAAACAACGGAGGGTAGGGCGGAACGCGAATCGCTGCGTGCCGTTGTGGGAATATGCAACCGCACCCGTATACCGCCCCCAAGACTGATCGCCCCGACGACTACCGTGTGCGTCCGGCGGCTGAGCCGCGCTCTTGGGCGCCGCGAACGGCGGATGCGACCTTTACCCACAACGCCGCGCGTTACGCTCGCCCGGTCGAGGCGGTTCAGCCCGTCGAACACATCGACGTGGAGCCGGAGGTGGCGCCGCCGCCGCGCTGGATGATGGCGATCGCCGGGGCGGCTGTGGCGGCTCTGATGGGCGCGCTGCTGGGCGGCTTCCTGCACATCTGAAAGCGGCGTCAGGCCTCCTGCAACAGCGCCTTGATCGGCGACCAGCTGCGCCGATGAGCGGGGCAGGGGCCCAAGGTTTTCAAAGCGTTCTGGTGGATCGGGGCATTGTAGCCCTTGTGGCTGGCGAAGCCGTACCCGGGATACTGGGCATCCAGATCGATCATCAAACGATCCCGCGCGGTCTTGGCCAGGATGGAGGCCGCTGCGATGGATAGCGACAACCCGTCGCCACCGACGACCGTCTGGATTTCGCAGGGGAGCTTGAAGCGATAGTTGCCGTCGACCAGGGCGGCGACCGGCTGGACTTGCAAGGCCTCGATGGCGCGGCACATGGCCAGGCCCGTGGCGTGCAGGATGTTCAACTCCTCGATCTCGTCCACCGAGGCGAAGCCGACGCCCCAGGCGACGGCGCGGGCCTTGATCTCGGGCTCCAGGGCGGCGCGACGCTTTTCGGTCAGGGCCTTGGAATCGTCGATGCCGGGCGGCAGGTCGTCAGGGTTCAGGATCACGGCCGCCGCCGAGACGGGGCCGGCCCAGGGACCACGCCCGGCTTCGTCCACGCCGCAGACGTGACCGTTGACCCGCTGCATCAGCACCGTTTCCAGCGCGAGGGTCGGGAAGGCTTTCGGATTTGCGGGGGCTTTAGCCATGGCCCGCCATCGCACGAACCTGGGCGTGACGGAAGCAGGTCGTCTGGTGATCGTTGACCATGCCGACGGCCTGCATGAAGGCGTAGACGATGACCGGGCCGCAGAAGTTGAATCCGCGTTTCTTCAGGGCCTTGGCCATGGCGACAGACTGTTCGGTCTGGGTCGGGGCCTGGCGATAGTCGGCGTATGGGGTCTGGATCGGTTCGCCGCCGACGAACGACCAAAGCCAGGCGGAGAAGTCCTCGCCGTCATCGCGCATCTGAAGCCAGATCTGAGCGCCCCGGATGGCCGCGTTGATCTTGGCGCGCGAACGGATGATGCGCGGATCGCCCAACAGGCGCTGGATATCGGCCTCTTCATAGCGGGCGACGATCTCGGGATCGAAACCGTCGAATGCGTCGCGGATGCCGTCGCGTTTTCTGAGGATGGTGATCCAGGCAAGGCCGGCCTGAAAGCCGTCGAGCACCAGCTTTTCCCACAGGGCGCGGGGATCGCGCTCGGGCACGCCCCATTCGGTGTCGTGATAGGCGACATAGAGGGGATCGATCCCGCACCAGCCGCAACGGCCGCCGGGAACCTCTGGCGCGTGTGAGTCGGTCATGGCCTGATGTTGCCAGTCTGTTCCGCTTGAGGAAAGGGCGTTCGGCGTCGGGGCGACGCAGGAAAAACACCGTCTAAAGTGTCTAATTCGTCTAATCTCGGAGGCTGGGCTGGGGTGGATGCGATCAGGTTTTGCGGCCTCTAGCGTAAAACCGCGCATTGTAGAGGCGTCGGCGGCGGGGGCTGGTCGATTGACGCTGGTCGCAGACAAGTTGCGGAAATGTTGGTGGAAGTTTTGCGGCGATACGATGGATGGCGTCGCTCTTTCGTCATCCTCCGGCGAGCAGAGCGAGACCGGAGGACCCAGCGGCGCCGAAGGCGAAATCCGTCCGCCGCTGGATGGTTGAACACAGAAGCCGCGACAGGTTCGCGCTCACGCGCGCCGCTGGCTCCTCCGGTCTGCGCCGCAAGCGGCTTGCCGAAGGATGACGAAAACAGGCGCGGCCTTCAGTCCCGGACCAATCCGCCGTCCACGACCAGGTTCTGGCCGGTGACCGCGCGGCTCCAAGGTGAGGCGAAAAAGAGGACGGCGTCGGCGAATTCTTGCGGGGTCGTGACGCTGCGCAGCGGGGTCATGCCGGCGATCAGGTCGAACACAGCCTCTGGCGTGGCGGCGCTGGCGTCGGTGGTGCGCAGGAGACCGCCCGAGACCATGTTGACGGTGATGCCGTCAGGGCCGAGGTCGCCGGCGGCGGTGCGGGTCAGGCTGAGCAGGGCGGCCTTGGCGGCGGTGTAGTCGTGGTAGGGCACGACCGGGTTCTGGAACAGGTTGGTGCCGATGTTGACGATGCGGCCGAACCGGGCCGCGGCCATGCCGGGCGCGGTCGCCTGGATCAGGTTCAGGGCGCCGCGCACGACGGTCGAGAACTGGCGATCCATCTCGTCCCAGCCGATGGCGGTCATCTGGGACCGGGCGTCGCCGTTGAAGCTGTAGTCCAGGGCGTTGTTGACGACGGTGGTGACGGGGGCGCCGAAGTGGTCTTGCGCCGCCGCGACCATGGCGTCCACCGCGGCGCGGTCGGTCACGTCGGCCTGGAGAGCGAGGGCGCGCTCGCCGATCTCGGCGGCCAAGGCGTTCGCCGCTTCGCCGCTGTTCCTCCAGTTGATGACGACGCGAGCGCCTTCATGGGCGAAGGCGCGGACGCAGGCGGCGCCGACGCCGCGCGCGCCGCCGGTGACGAGGACGATCTGATCGGCGATCTTCATGGGGGGGACTCACGCGTTGGAGGAGGGAAGGACGTCCTCGCCCATCCAGGCGGGTTTGCGCAAGCGCACCGGACGGCCGTCCACCGTCAGGTCGCCGTCGAGCCGGTCGATGCGCAGCAAGGCCATGGCCGAACCCTGCCGACCCGAGAGGACCTCGCCTGCGCGCAGTTCGCCCTTCAGCACCTCGGCGCCGAAGGCGGGGGGCGAGCCGTCGAAGTCCAGCGGCAGCATCCGGTTCTTGATCGTACCCCGGCGCTTCATGCGCGAGGTCGTTTCCTGGCCGACGAAACAGCCCTTCTGGAAGTCGATGCCGTTCAGCAGGTCGAAGTCGGCCTCGATCGGATAGGTCTTGTCCTGAGGCGCGTCGGCGGTCGGATCGGGCAGGCCGACCGACAGACGGTGGGCGTCGTAGTCGGCCTCGGCGGCGTCCGCAGTCGCCTCGCCATAGAGCCGACCGCCCATCAGGGGCGTGCGGGGGTCGGGGATGAAGCCGGCGGAGGTCTCCGGCCAGGCGGCGAAAACCGGGCGGTCGTCGGCGGCGACGGCGACCTTGGCGCGCAGCCTGTACATCGACAGGCGCTGGATCAGGGAGTCGCGGCGGTCGGCGGCGACATCCAGAACGACGCCGTCAGCCTGTCCCAGAAGGAAAAGGTCGAACAGCAGCCGGCCGGGCGGGGACAGAAGGGCGCCGAACCGCAGTTCGCCTTCGGCCAGCGTCTCCACGTCCTGGGTCAGCAGATTGTGCAGGAAGGGTTTCGCCTCCTCGCCCGTGACGGAGATCAGAGCGCGGCTGTCGAGACGGGCGATGGGCATGGGGCGAAGATAGGGCCGACGGCGTGGCTTCAGAAGACGCCGCGCCGAATTTACGTCGCCGCCCGCGTTACACCGCGAGCAGCTGTTTGATCAGCGCCTTTTCAAACCCCTTGGTCTCCGGCCCCGGCAAGGCCTTGCCGATCTCGCCGCTTTCGAACAGGGCGAAGACCTTGGGGTGGACGTAAGAGGCGCGGCAGACGGTGGGGGTGTTGCCCAAGAGGCCGGCGACCGCCTTAACGCAGACGGTGATCTTGCGCTTGGCGTCGGTGGGCGAGGTCGGGGCCTCGGTGTCGCGCAGCGCCCGCGCCGCCGAGACGGTGCCGGCCCAGGTGCGGAAGTCCTTGGCCGAGAACTGTTCGCCCATCGCCTCTCGGATGTAGGCGTTCACGTCGTCGGAATCGACCGGGCACAGCGCGCCGTCGGCCGCGCGGTATTTGAAGAGTTGCTGGCCGGGCAGGCCTTCCAGCTGCCGCACGACCTTGGCCAGGCGCCGGTCCTTGACGCTGACGCTGTGATCCTTGCCGCTCTTGCCGCGAAACTCGAACGTCAGGGCCGCGCCGTCCACATCGATGTGGCGCTTGTGCAGGGTCGTCAGGCCGTAGCTGCGGTTCTGTTTGGCGTAGATGGAGTTGCCGACCCGGATCAGGGTGATCTCCAGCAGGCGCACGGCGGTGGCCAGCACCTTGTCGCGACAGACGCCGCGAAGGGCCAGGTCATGTTCGACCTTTTCGCGCAGTTTCGGCAGGTTGCGCGAGAAGGCCGGCAGCTTGTCGAACTTGTTCTCGGAACGGGCCGTGCTCCAGTCGTTGTGATAGCGGTATTGTTTGCGGCCCTTCACATCCCGGCCGGTCGCCTGGATATGGCCGTTGGCCTTGGGACAGATCCAGACATCGGTCCAGGCGGGCGGAATGGCCAGGGCGCGGATGCGGGCCAAGGTCTTGGCGTCCGTAACGGTCTTGCCCTTGGCGTCGCGATACGACCAACCCTTGCCGGCGCGGCGCCGGGTCAGGCCCTCGAACTCGTCGCTGCAATAGCTGAGGCCTTGAGGGACTTCGGCGGCGATGTCGAAGGCGTGCGATCCGTCGGCCATCACCCGTTCGCCTTTTCGAGACGGTCATGCAGCCGTTTGATCCAGCGCTCGGCCGGATCGCCGCCCCACAGCAGCCAGGCGATATAGCCGGCGGAAGGATCGGTGCGGCTGCCCCAGCCCTTGCCGTCCTTGTCCACAGTGTGGCGGGCGAAATAGCTGTAGATGTCCTTGATGTCCTTGTCCGAGACGGGCTTCTGATCCGCCAACTGGTGGGCGCGGCGTACGCCGACCTCGGTGCCGCCCCGCTCGTGCTTTTCGCGCAGGTCGAGACCCCGCTTGGCCTGGGTCGCGACGCCCTTGGGCGGCTTGCGTTGCGCGTCGGTGAGGGTGGTTTTGGCGGCCATCGCATCTTTCCGTACAAGGACTTAGGCCGAACGCCGTGTCTGGCGCGCGAGTTCCGCTTGACCGCGCGGGCCGGGCGCGAGACGAGGCGGCATGAACTATCGCCACAGCTTTCACGCCGGAAACTTCGCCGACCTGGTCAAGCACGCCCTGGTGCTGTGGCTGGTGAAAGCGCGGCAGGCGGCCGGGCCGCTGACGGTGTTCGACACCCATGCGGGGGCGGGGCTGTACGATCTGTCGGGCGACGGCGCGCGATCGAAGGAGGCCGAGGCTGGCGTGGCGCGGTTGATGTCCGCCGACGGGCGGACGACTCTGATGGATGCGCTGGCGGGCGAGGTCGCGGCGCTGAATCCTGAGGGCGGGTCGCGGTTCTATCCGGGGTCGCCGTTGTTGATCGCGGACGCGCTGACGCCTGGCGGTCGGTATGTCGGGTTCGAGCTGACCCCGCCGGTGCGGGCCATGCTGGCCGAGGCGCTGGCGGGGCGCGCGAACGCCGAGGCGCGCGAGGGCGACGGCTATGCGGCGGTGGGGGCGGAGGCGGCGACGGTGCGCGGGCCGCTGGTGCTGATCGACCCGCCGTTCGAAAAGCCTGACGACTATGTGCGGTCTGCCGAGACCGCGATTTCGGTGGTGAGGCGCGATTCGACGGCGACGGTGGCGATCTGGACGCCGCTGAAGGATCTGGAGACCTTCGACGGCTTTATCCGGCGGCTGCAGGGCAAGGCGGGGCCGACCCTGGTCGCCGAGGCGCGGCTGAGGCCGCTGACCAATCCGATGAAGATGAACGGCTGCGCCATGGTGGTGGTCAATCCGCCGGCGGGCGCGGAAGCGGCTGCGAACGAGATCTGCGGCTGGGTCGCGGGGGCGCTGGGCGAAGCGGGCGGGCGGGCCGAGGTCTGGACCTTCTGACCGCAGTCACTAGGTTGATTGCATGACGCGCATCGCCATTCTGGAAACCGGACACCCGCCGGAGCATCTGAAGGACGATTTCGACGACTACCCGGCGCGGTTTCGGGCCTTGCTGGGCGAGGGCGTGCCGACGACGCGGTTCGACGTGCAGTCGGGGCAACTGCCCGAGGATCCGTCGGTCTTCCAGGGGGCCATCGTCACGGGGTCGGCGGCGGGGGTCTATGACGACCTGCCGTGGATCCCGCAGCTGATCGATTGGCTGAGGGCGGCGCGGGGGCGGACGCGGCTGGTCGGCATCTGTTTCGGGCATCAGGCGCTGGCCCATGCGTTCGGCGGGGTGGTCGAGAAGTCGCATAAGGGCTGGGGCGTGGGTCTGCACCGCTATGACGTGCGTGAGGATGCGCCTTGGATGCATCCGCGGGCGCGAACGATCGCCATTCCTGTGTCGCACCAGGATCAGGTCGTCGCGGTTTCGGACGACGCGCGGGTGATCGCGTCCAGCGGGTTCACGCCCTACGCCGGTCTGGCTTGGGGCGACGATGCGATCTCGTTCCAGTGCCATCCGGAGTTTCAGCCGGACTATGCGGCGGCCCTGATCGAGGGACGGCGCGGGGCGCGCATCCCGCATGAGGTGGCAGATCAGGCGATCGACAGTCTGAAGCGGCCCAACGATCGGGCCGTGCTGACGGCCTGGATCCGCGCCTTCCTGCTGCTGACGCCGCCGCCGGTCGAGGATTACGGCAGCGGGATCTAGAGCCCCAGCAGCCGGATCAGCGCCAGCGCCAGCACCGCCAGGGCGCCCAGCGACAGGATGACGGCGGCGACGACGCGGCCGCCGGCGCGGGCGACGGCGCGGATGTCGGTCTGGAGACCCAGGGCGGCCATGGCGACGACGGTCAGCAGGCTCGAGGTGGCGGCCATGGCCGCCAGCGCGGCCTGCGGGATCAGGTCAAACGAGCGCAGGCCGATCATGACAAGGAAGCCGATGATGAACCAAGGCAGCAGGCGCGACAGGCCGGGCTTTGCGGCGCCAGGCGCGTGGTCTCGAAAGATCAGCGACAGGGCGAGGATGACAGGACCGAGCATCAGCACCCGCACCAGCTTGACCACCGTGCCAGTTTGCGTGGCGACGGCGCCGAGGGGCGCGGCGGCGGCCAGAACCTGCGGCACCGCATAGACGGTCAGACCGGCCAGGGCGCCGTATTGCAGGCCGTTCAGGTGGATCAGGCCGCCCAGCAGGGGCAGGGCAAGGACAACGATCACGCCCAGCACTGCGGTGAAGGCGATGGAGGCTGCGACCTCTTTCCCGTCGGCGTCGATGACGGGGGCGACGGCGGCGATGGCGGAGTTGCCGCAGATGGCGTTGCCGCAGGCGACCAGCAGGGCCATACGGGGGTTCAGGCCCAGGGCGCGACCGACGCCGAAACCGACGACGATGGCGAGCGCGACCAGGGCGAAGATGCCCAGGACGAAGCCTACGCCGAGCGACGACAGGGTGGCGGCGCTGACCGAGGCGCCGAGCAGGACCACCGCCACCTCCAGCAGGCTCTTGGCTGAGAAGTCGATCCCGGCCTTGAACCGTGCATCGGGCGTCCAGGCGGTGCGGACGGCGGCGCCCAGCAGGATGGCCAGCACCAGCGGCTCCAGCCAGACATGGCCGATCACGTCGCGCTCGATGCTGGTCAGGCCGACGGCCGCAAGGGTGACCAGCAGGCACAGCATGACGCCCGGCCGGATCGTGCGCCCGAACGCCGTCATCGACGCCAAAGTGGGCGCGTGAAGCGGGGCGGGCAGGGCGGCGGACTTCATCATCGAGGGTGATGCGCCTACCCTCGACGGCGGTCCAACGGATAGTTATGGTCGGTTCAATCCGATTTGGAGATCAATCGTGACCTTGGAACGCCTGCGGATTTTCGTCGCCGTCGCCGAGCGTGACCATGTGACGGCGGCGGCAAGGGCGCTGAACCTGACCCAGTCGGCGGTGTCGAATGCTCTGGCAGCTCTGGAGGCCGAGCATGACGTGCGGCTGTTCGATCGGGTCGGGCGGGGCGTGGTGCTGAACGAGACCGGCCGCGCCTTCCTCCCCGAGGCCAAGGCGGTGCTGGCGCGGGCGGCGGCGGCCGAGGCGGCTCTGGCGGACATGAGCGCTCTGCGGCGCGGGCGTCTGGCGGTGTTCGCCAGCCAGACCATCGCCAGCTACTGGCTGCCGCGCCGGCTGGTGGATTTCCATACGGCCTATCCTGGCGTCGAATTGGGCGTCGAGATCGGCAACACGCGCGAGGCGGCGCAGGCGGTGCTGAGCGGCGCCGCCGAGATCGGCCTGGTCGAGGGGGCCGTGGACGAGCCGGCCCTGTCGCAGGTCCAGGTGGGGTCGGATCGGCTGGCTGTCCTGGTGACGCCGGATCATCCGTGGGCGACGCGACGTCGGCTGGAGGCGAAGGATCTGGCGGGCCAGCCTTGGGTGTTGCGCGAAGTCGGCTCTGGCACGCGGTCGACGCTGGAGGCGGCGGTGCGGGACATGGGGGTCGATCCCACGACCCTGTCGGTGTCGATGACCCTGCCGTCGAACGAAGCCGTGCTGGCGGCGGCCGAGGCGGGGGCGGGAGCCACGGCCCTGTCGGAAAGCGTGGCCTATGCGTCGGTGGCGGCCGGGCGGTTGGTGACGGCGCCCTTCACCCTGCCGGAGCGGCCGTTCCGCCTGTTACGACACCGCGAACGATATCGCAGCCGCGCCGGCGACGTGTTTGTCGAGGCGATGGGCTAGGGCCACTTCACCACCGGCGGCATGGACGACAGGATCGAGTCGACGTTGCCGCCCGTCTTCAGCCCGAACATGGTGCCGCGGTCGTAGAGCAGGTTGAACTCGACGTAGCGGCCCCGGCGGATCAGCTGTTCCTCACGCTGCTCGGCCGTCCAGGGCTCGGCCATACGGCCGGCGACGATGCGGGGATAGACGTCCAGGAAGGCCAGGCCGATGTCGCGGGTGAAGGCGAAGTCTCGTTCATAGTCGCCGCTGTCGTGATGATCGTAGAAGACGCCGCCGGTGCCGCGCGGCTCCTTGCGGTGGGGCAGATAGAAATACTCGTCGCACCAGGCCTTGTATTTGGCGTGCCAGGTGGCGTCGTGGGCGTCGCAGGCGGCCTGCATGGCGGCGTGGAAGGCGACGGTGTCGGGGTGATCTTGACGACGATCCGCCATCAGCACGGGCGTCAGGTCGCCGCCGCCGCCGAACCAGCTCTTGGTCGTGGCGATGAAGCGGGTGTTCATATGAACGGCCGGAATGCGCGGGCTGACGGGGTGGCAGATCAGGCTGATCCCTGTCGCGAAGAAGCGCGGATCGACGTCGGCGCCGGGCACATTCTTGGCGTAGTCGGCGGGAAAGGCGCCATGCACGGTCGAGACGTGGACGCCGACCTTTTCGAACAGGCGACCGTGCATCATGCCCATGACGCCGCCGCCGCCCTCTGGCCGTTCCCATGCGGTGCGGACGAAGCGACCGGGCTCGCCGGGGAACAGGTCGGCAGGCGCGGCATCCTCCAGCGCCTCGAAGGCGGCATGGATGCGGTCGCGCAGATGTTCGAACCAGGCGCGGGTCTCGACCTTCTTCAGGTCGAGCGGATCGGAGAAGACGGCGTCGCTCATGGCGCGCTTGAACCACGTCGCGGCGGCGGCGTCATCCGACGAGGTTGTCATAAGCAGAATCGCGGGCGCTAATGGCCGCCTGCCGTTTTCAGGAAGCCCGCCCATGATCCGTCGGCTCGTCTCCGTCGCCGTCGCCTCGCTCGCGCTGGGAGGAGCGGTTCAGGCCCAGGACGCCGATGAGGCGCGGGTGATGGAGATTCTGAAGACCACGCTGCTGATCGACGGGCACAATGACCTGCCGTGGGCGCTGCGACAGCAGTATGGGAATGACGTTTACGCCGTTGATCTGACGAAGAACCTGGCGGTGTCGACCAAACTGCATACCGATATCGCGCGCCTGCGGGCAGGAGGCGTCGGGGGGCAGTTCTGGTCCGTCTATGTGCCCGCCAGCCTGACGCCGCTGGAGGCCGTTGAGGAAACCTTCGAGCAGATGGATACGGCCAAACGCATCATCGCCGCCCATCCCGACACCTTCGGCCTGGCGACCACGGCGGACGAGGTGGACGCGGTGTTCAAATCGGGCCGGATCGCCAGCCTGATCGGTATGGAGGGCGGCTATTCGATCGACGATTCCCTGGCGCTGCTGCGGGAGTTCTACCGGGCCGGCGCGCGCTACATGACCCTGACCCACTCCAAGACCACGACCTGGGCCGACAGCGCGACGGACGCGCCCAAATGGGGAGGCCTCAGCCCGTTTGGCGAGGCGGTGGTCAAGGAGATGAACCGGCTGGGCATGATGGTCGACCTCAGCCACGTCTCCGAAGAGACGATGCTGGACGCCATGCGCGTGTCCGATGCGCCGGTGATCTTCTCCCATTCGTCGGCGCGGGCGGTCACGGATCATCCGCGCAACGTGCCGGATCGGGTGCTGCGAATGATGCCGCAGGACGGCGGCGTCGTGATGATCAACCTGGCTCCCGGTTTCGTGTCCGAGGCGGTGCGGGCCTGGAACGGGGCCAAGGCGGGCGAGGAGGCGCGGCTGAAGACCCTGAACCCCGGCGATCCCGGCGCGGTCGAGGCCGGGCTGACGGCCTGGACCGCCGCCAATCCGACGCCTCAGGCGACCCTGGCCGACGTGGTGGCGCATATTCAGCACGTGCGCGCAGTGGCCGGCATCGACCATGTCGGCCTGGGCGCCGACTTCGACGGCATCGGCAGCCTGCCGGAAGGCATGGGCGGGGTGGATGCCTATCCGCGAATCCTGGCGGCCCTGATGGCGGCGGGCTGGACCGAGGCCGACATCCGCAAGATCGCCGGCGAGAACCTGCTGCGGGTCATTCGGGCGGTCGAGACCGTCGCGGCGTCAAAGGCCGGCGAACGCCCGTCGATGGCGCGGCAGGAGTCTTAAGCGGGCGCCATATTCGCCTGCAGGACGCGGGCGAGATCGCGCTCAATATCTTCGGCGCTGTGTTGGGGGGTCACTTCAAGATAGGCGATCCCAGCGCGTTGGAGCGCAGCTTTCTTGACGGCGTCACGCGCGTAGGCCGTGCCCTGGTAGTGGGCTTCGCCCTGGTATTCGACCGCGGCGAGGGGCCATCCGGTTTGGGAGATGACCAGAATATCGACGCGTTTGCTGTTAATGGCGCGAAAGGCCTCGTCGTCTGGTGACCGCAGAATCTCGCCGAGCGAAACCTGCGCCATCACTCGCCCCTTGATGTCGAGGCGCTTTATCGCGCGTTCGGCAGTATAGAACACCGAGGCTTCGGCGCGGGACATCAGAGGCCTAGCCTGAAAGGCGGCGCGCATCACCGTGTCAAGTTGGGCCGTCGCGACTTTCGGTCGAGCCGCGATCTTGGCGCCGGGCCTGAAGCTGCCGAGATTGGAACGATGTGTGTGGCGGCGCTTGGGACGCTTGCGGCTGAGTTCCCAGGCCCCGACGATCACCAGGAAGACGATGATCGCCACCACGGCGGGAGTTGTGTCCATCGTGCTTCGCGCCCCGCAGCTGAACTTGGAGGCGCTTTATTATCAATGCGTGATTGTAGAGCGCGTTACCAGACGAGGTAAATGCCGTTCACCCGACTCCGCCGGTCTGGCGCAGGCCTTCCCAAAGGGCGATTCCGGCGGTGACCGACAGGTTCAGCGAGCGGGCCTCCGGACGCAGCGGCACGACGACGCGCGCGTCAGCGGCGGCGTGGACATAGTCGGGGGCGCCGGCGCTTTCCTTGCCGAACAGCAGGGTGTCGTCAGGCCGGAAGACGAAATCGGGCAGGGGCGTCGCGCCCTTGGTCGTCAACAGCACCAGCCGCCCGGCGGGACGATCCGCCTGGAAGGCCTCCCAGTCGGCGTGGCGGGTCATGTGGGACAAGGGGCCGTAGTCGAGGGCCGCGCGCTTCATGGCGCGGTCGTCGAAACGGAAACCTGTCGGCTCGATCACATGCAGATCGACGCCGAAACAGGCCGACAATCGGATGCAGGCTCCGACGTTCTGAGGAATGTCCGGTTGAAAAAGGGCGAGACGCATTCTAAGGCCTGACATACGCGCGGCGAGGGGGTTTGTCGCGGTCTGTTTGCGAGCGTTTCGCAAGAAACGTCAGCAGCTTGCGTCCAAACCGGCGCAAGTCACGGGCCGTCGGGGATTCCCGGCGTCTTTTGTTGGTTCGTGCCGTGGCTGGGGACGCCCTTGGGGGTCTTCTGCGGCGTTCGAGAGGTGGAAACGTGGCCGAATCGGTCGTGCATACGGAAGACGGTCACAGCCCTGAGGGCGGTGATCCCAATCGTCGGGACTTTATCTACATCGCGGCGGGCGCCGCAGCGGTCGGCGCGGGCGCCATGATCGCCTGGCCGCTGATAAACCAGATGAATCCGGCGGCCGATACGCTGGCGCTGGCGTCGATCGAGTTCGATCTGACCAAGGTTCAGGAAGGCCAGCAGGTCGTCATCAAATGGCAGGGCAAGCCGGTGTTCGTGCGTTACCGCACCCCGGCCGAGCTGCAGAAGGTCATCGCGGACGATCACGCTCCGGACCTGAAACAGCCCCAGACCGACGCAGAGCGCACCAAGCCGGGTCACGAGAAATATCTGGTCGTCATCGGTTCGTGCACGCACCTGGGCTGCGTGCCGACCTTTGGCGCGGGCGATTACGGCGGCTGGTTCTGCCCCTGCCACGGCTCGCACTACGACGCCTCCGGCCGCATTCGTAAGGGGCCGGCGCCTCTGAACCTGGTGGTGCCGGAATACGATTATCTGTCCGACACCCGCGTCAAGATCGGCTGAGGACCAAGGGGGAATCATGAGCGATCACGAGAGCACCTACGTCCCGAAGACGGGCGTCGAGAAGTGGCTGGACACCCGGCTGCCGATCATCCGTTTCGGCGCGGACTACATGTCCCTGCCGACGCCGCGAAACCTAAACTATTGGTGGACCTTCGGCGGCATCCTGGCTCTGTGCCTGATGACGCAGATCGTCACCGGCATCGTCTTGGCCATGCACTATACGCCCAACGTCGACCTGGCCTTCGCCTCGGTCGAGCGTATCATGCGCGACGTGAACGGTGGCTGGCTGATCCGCTATGTCCACGCCAACGGGGCGTCGATGTTCTTCATCGCCGTCTATCTGCACATGCTGCGCGGCCTCTACTACGGCTCGTACAAGGCGCCGCGCGAGATGATCTGGATCATCGGCTGCGTGATCTTCTTCCTGATGATCGCCACCGCCTTCCTGGGTTACGTCCTGCCGTGGGGCCAGATGTCGTTCTGGGGTGCTGAGGTCATCACCAACCTGATCGGCGCCATCCCCGTGCTGGGCGAGCCGATCCTGATATGGCTGCGCGGCGGCCCGGCGATCGACAATGCGACGCTGAACCGCTTCTTCTCGCTGCACTATCTGCTGCCCTTCGCGATCCTGGGCTGCGTCGTGCTGCACCTTTGGGCGCTGCACTCGGCCGGTCAGAACAACCCGGTCGGCATCCTGATTCCGAAGGATCGGGAGAAGAAGGACACGCTGCCCTTCCACCCGTATTTCACGGTCAAGGACGGCTTTGCGATCATCCTGTTCCTGATCCTGTTCGCCATCTTCGTCTTCTATCAGCCGAACGCTCTGGGCCACGCCGACAACTACATTCCGGCCAACCCGCTGCAGACGCCGGCGCACATTGTGCCCGAGTGGTACATGCTGCCCTTCTACGCAATCCTGCGCGCCATCCCGGACAAGTTCGGCGGCGTGGTGGCGATGTTCAGCGCCATCGGCGTGCTGTTCGTCCTGCCCTGGCTGGATACGTCCAAGGTGCGCTCGATGCGCTATCGCCCGACGATGCGGACCTTCTTCATCATCTTCCTGGTGGTGGGCGTGGGCCTGGGCTGGTGCGGCGGTCAGCTGCCTGACGCGCCGGTGATCGGGTCGTTCAAGACCTTCACCCTGATCGACGGCGACCTGAACTCATACCTGTGGCTGACGCGGGTCTTCACCCTCTACTACTTCGTCTTCTTCCTGATCATCATGCCGCTGGTCGGGTTGAAGGAGCAGCCGCTGCCGATCCCGGCGACGATCTCCGAGCCGGTCCTGACCGGCGCCGGCGCCGTCGAGAACAAGGTCTGAAAATCATGACGATTGGAATGAAGACCGTGTCGTTCAAGACAATCATCGCCTCGGCCGCCGTCGCCCTGGGTCTGTTGAGCGCAGCCGCTCCCGCCATGGCGGCGGGCGCCGCGGCCCATCCGCGCTCGGGCGGGTTCAGCTTCGAGGGGCCGTTCGGCACCTATGACCAGGGCCAGCTGCAACGCGGCTACAAGGTCTATCACGAGGTCTGCGCCGCCTGTCACAGCATGAACCTGATGCACTATCGGAACCTGGGCGACCGTCATGGGCCGTTCTGGAATCCGAAGTATCCGAACCCGAACGACAACCCCGTCGTGAAGGCTCTGGCCAAGGAAGTGCAGGTCGGCGACATCGACAGCGAGACCGGCGAGCCGATCCAGCGCGACGCCACGCCGGCCGACAAGTTCCGCGCACCCTATCCGAACGCCACGGCGGCGGCGGCGGGCAACGGCGGCGCCGCGCCGCCCGACCTTTCGGTCATGGCCAAGGCTCGTCACGACGGCGCCAACTACATCTACTCGCTGCTGTCGGGCTACAAGGCGGCTCCGGCCGGCCTGCAGATCCGCGACGGCCAGCACTACAACCCCTATATGGCCGGCGACCTGACGCCGTTCTGGACCGGCGATCACAAGCACGTTCCGCCCGGCGGCTTCATCGCCATGCCGCCGCCGCTCAAGGATGGCCTGGTCACCTATGACGACGGTTCGCCGCAAACGGTCGATCAATACGCCAAGGATGTCGCGGCCTTCATCGCCTGGACGTCCGAGCCGAAGATGGTCGAGCGCAAGCAGGCCGGCTTCGGCGTGATGATCTATCTGCTGCTGTTCGCCGGCATCACCTATGTCGCCTACCGCCGCATCTGGAAGGGCGTCGCCCACTAAGGGCGTCGCCGCCGGATCGAAGTCGTAAGCCCGCCGAGGTTCGCCTCGGCGGGCTTTTTGTTTGCGACGAAAGGTCCGGCACGCAGCATCGACAGGGCGAAGTTCGCCCCCTAGGGTCCCGTATCGTTTCCGGCTGTGGGGCCTTCAGTTCATGCGTCTTGTCTCTTCTTTCGCCGCCGTTCTTTTGGCGAGCGTCGCCTTGTCCGCCTGCGCTACGGCGCCCAATCCCGGAGCGGTTCACACCGCCCCGACTTTCGATGCGGCGCGCATCTCGCAGGACATCAAGACGCTGTCGGATGACAGCTTCGAGGGGAGGGGCATCGCCACACCGGCTGAGGACAAGGTCATCCGCTATCTGAGCGAAGGCTACGCCGCCGCCGGGTTCGAGCCGGGCGGGCCGAACGGCCAGTGGACGCAGGACGTGATCCTGAACCGCTTCACCCAGTCCAATGTGCGGGCCTCGCTGAAGCTGGGCGACTGGACCCTGCCGATGACGCAAGGGCGCGAGGTCGCCATCTCGACCCGCCGCCCGGCCGAACACGTCAGCCTGAAGGACGCGCCGCTGGTCTTCGTCGGCTACGGCATCAATGCCCCCGAGCGGCAGTGGAACGACTTCAAGGGTCAGGACCTGCGCGGCAAGATCCTGGTCGTGCTGGTCAATGACGCCGACTTCGAGGAGCCAGCGCTGAACACCTTCGGCGGCAAGGCCATGACCTATTACGGCCGCTGGACCTACAAATACGAAGAGGCGGCCAAACAGGGCGCAGCGGGCGTGCTGATCGTTCACGAGACGGCGCCGGCGTCTTACGGCTGGCAGACGGTCGCCAACTCCTGGGGCGTGTCGCAGTTCGACATCCTGCGCCAGAATGCGGCGGCCGAACGTGTGCCTATGGAGGGCTGGATCCAGCGTGACGTGGCGGTCGACCTGTTCCGTCGCGCGGGTCTGGATTTCGACGCGCTGAAGGTCCAGGCGCGCAGCCGCGACTTCCAGCCGGTCGCCCTGACCGGCGCATCCTTCTCGACCGAATTCGACGTGGCCACCAATCAGGTCACCAGCCACAACGTCATCGCCCGTCTGCCGGGCGCCACCCATCCGGACGAGACGATCCTTTATACCGCCCACTGGGATCACATTGGCATGGGCGAGCCGGATGCGACCGGCGACCGCATCTTCAACGGGGCGGTGGACAACGCGTCGGGCACGGCGGGTCTGCTGGAGCTGGCGCGCATGTTCGGTCGCGCGCCGCGCACCGAACGCTCGATCGTGATGATCAGCTTCACCGGCGAGGAAAGCGGCCTGCTGGGCTCGGAATACTATGCGGTGAACCCGGTCTATCCGCTGGCCAAGACGGTGGGCGGGTTCAACATGGACTCCATGAACGTCTATGGCCGCGTCACCGGTCTGGGCGTCACCGGATATGGCCAGTCGGACTTCGACGAACGTCTGGCGGCGGCGGTTCAGCCGCAAGGGCGGTCGCTGGTGCCGGACTACGAGAATGCGGCCGGCACCTATTATCGTTCGGACCACTTCCCGCTGGCCAAGCGTGGCGTGCCGATGGCCTATGCCGGCAGCCGCGGCGAGTTCCGCGACGAACCGATCGCCGCGCGCGAGGCGGCGCGGTCGGAATACGGCGCCAAACGCTATCACCAGGCGGCGGATGAGTGGTCGCCCGACTGGGACTACAGCGGCATGATCGAGGACCTGACGGTCTTCTACGATGTCGGTCGCGTCCTGGCGGACGGTCGCGACTGGCCGCAGTGGAAGTCGGGTTCGGAATTCGCGCCGGTGCGCGCGACGACAGCGTCCGAACGCCGCTAGTCTTTTCACAAATCGAGATGGGGCGGGGAGGGATCTCCGCCCCTTTGCCATTCCGCCTGTCGAGTCAGTTCAATGATCCATCGCCGTTCACCCCTGATCGCCCTCGCGGCGCTCGCGCTCGCCGCCTGCGCGACGACGCCAGTCGCATCGCCGGCGCCGAAGCTGGACGCCTTCTCCGTCGCCTCGGCCGCGACGCCTCAGTTCAGCGCCCAACGCCTGTCGGACCACATCAAATATCTGGCGTTGGACGAGATGGAGGGCCGGTTTCCCGGCCTGATCGGCGAGCGGCTGACCCTGGCCTATCTTCAGGCGCAGTATGAGGCGATGGGGCTGGAGCCGGGCGGGCGCGACGGATCATGGCTGCAGCCTGTCGATCTGGTGCGGTTCACGCCAGAGCGGGCGCCGACGGCGTCATGGGCCGGCGCGGACGGCGTCTCGCATCCGCTGGTTTCCGGGACGGACATCACCTTGCGCGCCGGGTCGGCCGAACCGATCGTGACGACCGAGGCGCCGCTGGTCTTCGCCGGTTACGGCATTTCGGGGCCGACCTGGGACGATTATGGCAATGCGGACCTGACCGGCAAGGTCGTGGTCGCTCTGCGCGGGCAGCCGGCGGTCATGGGCGAGGATCCCAACTTCTACGGCTCGACCACGCACAAGACCCAGGAGGCGCTGAAGCGGGGAGCCGTGGGCGTCATCACGCTTCAGGACCAGGACAACCGCTGGCGTCGCGCCGTGGGCGGGGCGACCCGGCCGCAGATGACGATCAAGGGCGCGCAGGACCCGCGGTTCAGCGGATCCATCAACATGGCCACGGCGACAGCGATCGGCGGCGCGCCCCTGGAAGCCGCCGTCGAGCGGGCGAAGACGACCGCCTTGGGGGGCGTTCTGGATCTGGGCGCGCGTCTCAGCGTCGATATCGCCGAGATGACCGAGGTCATCCACTCGAACAACCTGCTGGCCAAGATTCCCGGCACGGAACGGCCTGACGAATACGTCTTCTATTCCGCCCACTGGGATCACGTCGGCAAGGCCCGGACGCCCAATGCCGAGGGCGACGACATCTTCAACGGCGCCTGGGACAATGCGTCGGGGACGGCCGGTCTGATCGAGATGGCGCGGGCGTTCAAGGCTGGACCGGCGCCGAAGCGCACCGTGGTCTTCCTGCACGTCACGGCCGAGGAGCAGGGGCTGCTGGGGTCGGAGGCCTATGCCGCCGATCCGGTCTATCCGCTGGCCAAGACGGCGGCGGACATCAACATCGACATGCTGCCCTTCACGCCAGCGACGCGCGACGTGGCGGTGTTCGGCGTCGGCAAGTCCGAGTTGGAGGATATCCTGGGCCGGTTCGCGGCCGTGCAGGGACGGGTGGTGACGGGCGACGGCTATCCGGAGGAAGGCTTCTACTATCGCTCCGACCACTTCAACTTCGCGGCCGGCGGGGTGCCGGCCCTGATGCCGTGGACGGGCCGTGATTTCGTCGAGGGCGGGATCGAGGCGGGCAAGCCCTATTACGAGGGCGCGATGGCCAAATATTATCACAAGCTGACCGACGAATGGCGGGCCGACTACGACTTCACGGCCGCCTTGCAGAACCTGGACCTGCTGTATCGGCTGGGGCTGACGGTGGCTGACAGCGAGAGCTGGCCTGCGTGGAAGCCGACGGCCGAGTTCAACGCCATCCGCGACCGCACGGCCGATCAGAGGCGCTAGGCCTCAGGCCGCGCCGAACGGATAGGGGCTGACGGACTTGGACCAGTCATCGACCGCCAGCGGGCGGTCGATGGGGGCGGCGGCGCGTTCGGCGCACGGGTGACGGTGACACAGGCGGCAGGCCGGGCCGATGGGCGTGACCTCGGGGTTCTGCAGGTCGATGCCGTGGGCGTAGGCCAGACGATGCGCATGACGCAGTTCGCAGCCCAGGCCGACGGCGAGGTCGTGGCGCTCGCCATAGCCGTCGTGGCCTTGCCGCTCGACCGTGCGGGCGAAGGTGAACCAGCGGCCGCCATCTGGAGTCTCGATGATCTGGGTGACGATGCGGCCCGGCGTGCGGAAGGCCGAATGCAGCCGCCAGCGCGGGCAGGCGCCGCCGAAACGCGAGAAGGGAAAGGCGCCCGCCGCATAGCGTTTGGAGATGTTGCCCGCCTGATCGACACGCATCAGGAAGAAGGGCACGCCGCGCGCGGTGGGGCGCGACAGGGTGGTCAGGCGGTGCGCGGCCTGTTCGTAGCTGACGCCGAACCGGGCCTGGAGTCGGGCCAGGTCATAGCGCGTCTCTTCCGCCGCCCGCTGGAAGGGGGCGTAGGGCATAAGGGTCGCGGCGGCGAGGGTGTTGATCAGGGCGACCTTCAGCAGCGATCGAGTGGGCCCGTCCGGGGCGCTGGCGGTCTCCGCCAGCGCGTTGAGCGCCGGCCCCTGCTCGGCCAGGGCCAGTTGATAGGCGATGGCGAAGGCGCGCGAGGACGGGCCCAGGGTTTCCGACAGCAGCAGGCGGCGGCGGTGCAGGTCGTAGCGGCGGGTCCATTCCACCATGACCTCGGCCGGCAGAGTGCGGACGCCGAGGTCGTGCCTGGCCGCCAGCCGATGACGGGCGGCGGGTTCGAAGCCGTCGGCGTGGGCGGGCGACTCGGCGGACAGGGCGTCGGACAGGGCCTCGCCCATCTGGTCCAGTTCGGGGAAATGGTTGCCGCGCGACTGGATGTATTCGCGCACCCATTCGGCGGGGCTGGTCTCGATCGGGCTTTCGCCCGTCTCGGCGGCGGCGCGGGCGCGCGTGCGGCCGTCGTCGAAGGCCTGATAGAGGCGCAGTAGGGCGTCGGCGACACCAGGCGCCTCTTCCAGCAGTTGCACCAGTTCATGCCGGGGCGCGGACAGACCCTTGAACAAGGGGTCGGTCAGGATTTCCGTAAGACGCGCCTCGTCCGCCGCCCCACCCTGATTCAGCGCGCGCAGATCGACATCATAGGCGTCCGCCAATCGCAGCAGCAGCTGAGCTGAGACCGGGCGCTGATTGCGTTCTATGTGATTGAGATAGCTAGGCGAAACGTCAAGGTCGGCGGCCATGGCGGTCTGGGTTAGGCCCAAATCGCGCCGCAGCCGCTTAAGCCGGGCGCCCAGAAACAGCTTGCGATCAGCGGCGGCGTTCATCGTCGCATGATGTCACATCATGACTAACTAAGCAAAGTCATAGTGTGACAAGATGACTTCGTTGACGAGGTTCGATCTGTATCAGTTTTGACCGGCGCGTGTTCTTGTCCCTGAGACGGCGGCTGCGGCCGCGCCCCTTCAGAGACCGAGTTCGATCATGACCACCTTCGCCGACCTGGTTCCTTCGCCCGCTGGCCGTTTTGACGGTATCGAGCGCCCCTATACGCCCGAAGACGTCCTGCGCCTGCGCGGCTCGGTGCCGATCACCCATACCCTGGCCGAGCGTGGCGCCAACCGGTTGTGGCAGTTGTTGCACGACGAGCCCTTCATCAATGCGCTGGGCGCCGTCACAGGCAACCAGGCCATGCAGATGGTCCGCGCGGGTCTGAAGGCCATCTATCTGTCGGGCTGGCAGGTCGCGGCCGACGCCAATACGGCCGGCGCCATGTACCCTGACCAGTCGCTGTACCCAGCCAACGCCGCGCCGGAACTGTGCCGCCGCATCAACCGCACCCTGCAACGCGCCGATCAGATCGAGCATGCCGAGGGCGGCGCCAAGCGTGACTGGTTCGTTCCCATCGTCGCCGACGCGGAAGCCGGTTTCGGCGGGCCGCTGAACAGCTTCGAGATCATGAAGGCCTTCATCGAGGCGGGCGCGGCCGGCGTTCACTTCGAGGACCAGTTGGCGTCCGAGAAGAAGTGCGGTCACCTGGGCGGCAAGGTTCTGATCCCGACCCAGGCGCATGAGCGCAATCTGGTCGCCGCGCGTCTGGCCGCCGACGTCATGGGCACGCCGACCATCACGGTCGCCCGCACGGACGCCGAGAGCGCGCAACTGATCACCTCGGACATCGACGAGCGGGACCAGCCCTTCATCGATCGCGACAACCGCACGCCCGAGGGCTTCTTCCGCCTGAAGGAGGGCACGGGTCTGGACCACTGCATCGCGCGGGGTCTGTCCTACGCCAATATCGCCGACCTGCTGTGGTGGGAGACGTCGCATCCGGATCTGGACGACGCAAAGAAGTTCGCCGAGGCGATCCAGAAGGCCCATCCGGGCAAGCTGATGGCCTACAACTGCTCGCCGTCCTTCAACTGGAAGGCCAAGCTGGACGACGCCACCATCGCCAAGTTCCAGCGCGAGCTGGGGGCTATGGGCTACAAGTTCCAGTTCGTGACCCTGGCCGGCTTCCACAGCCTGAACAACGCGATGTTCGAGCTGGCGGACGGTTATCGCGATCGCGGCATGGCGGCCTATTCCGAGCTGCAGCAGCGCGAGTTCGCCAACGAGGCCATCGGCTACACCGCAACGCGTCACCAGCGCGAAGTCGGCACCGGCTATTTCGACCAGGTCGCCACGGTCATCTCCAACGGCACGTCCTCGACGACGGCGCTGAAGGACTCGACAGAGACTGCCCAGTTCACCCACGCGGCTTAACCCGGAAAGGAACCCGCAAATGGAACCGCTGACCCGAACCGAAGCCATCATCGACTTCTGCCTGGCGCCCCTGGCGCTCGATACCGGCACGGAGGCCGAACGTGAGGTGCGTCGTCGTCTGACGCACGTGCTGAGGACCTATCAGTCCAAGACCGCGACGCCCGTCGCCGTGGACTTCTCGTCCATGCCGTCACAGGTCATCAACGAAGCGGCGCACGGTTACGAATAGGCCGATCGCCCAAGAAAAAAGGCCCGCTCCGATCGCTCGGAGCGGGCCTTGCTCTGTTAGAAGTGTCGCTTAGCGCGACGGCGTCGTGTTCAGCGATTGGGTGGTCGCAACCGCCGGGGTCGGGACGGGCGTCGCTTGCGGGACGGTGACCGAGATGGGCGTGCGCGCCGGCGCGGCGCCGGTTTCCTGAGGATCGCCGACGACGATGGTTGTGATCTGCGTCGCCTCGGTGGTGCAGGTCGCCAGGTCGCGGGTGATGTGACGGCCCAGGCAGAAGATGTCCTCATAGCTGGGACGCGAGGCGGCCAGACACTGGAACAGCATCAGCTTGGACATATCCATGCAGAACTCGCTGTTCGGCTCGTGCGTCAGAGCCTCGGTATTGACCCGGGCCTCGTCGCCGCCGGAGCCCAGGGCGCCCAGCGCTGCGATGGCCAGAGAGCGCACGACGGCGGGGGTGTAGGGCGGACCCTTGCGCGAAGGCTCCAATCCCAAACCCGTGCCGCTGTTGGCGGCGGCGAACAGGCGGCTCGATTCCTCCGGCGACGGCAGCATCTTGACGGCCGACAGGGTCTTTGCGCTTTCCAGCCGCACTTCACGGTTCGGAATCGGCGTGATGGCCCATTGGCGGCGCGGATCGCTGCGTCCCTGGATGGTGTAGGCGTCCTGCTCTATCGCCTCGGCGATGGCGCGCATGGCGATGGCGTCCTTGCCGACCGTCGCCGAGATCAGGCCGGCGGCGGCATCGGCGCCGGGCAGGGTGGCGGCATAGGCCGGGTCGGCGACGATCTGGGCGACCATGCGCTGACGCTGGGCCGGATCGATCGCATACTGCTGCACGCCGGCGACGAACTCGGGCGACTGCAGGGCGATGATGGCGCCGTAAGCGATCAGGCCGCGCGACAGCTGGTCGGCGTCATAGGCGGAACCCTTGCGCAAGGCGGCCTGAATCGATTCCGCATCGGGGAAGCCGCCCGGTTGGATCGTCTGGGCTTCGCGCAGGAAGGCGACGTAGATCGCGGCGGCGTCCGCCACGCCCTGATTCAGCGACACGGGGGGCGGCTTGCGGGCGGCCAGTTCCGCCGCCAGACGCTGGGCTTCCAGCTCGGCCTTTGAGGGTCCGCTCTCGCAACTGGCGAGCAGGACAGCGGCGGCGAGGGCGGCGGCCGAGAGGCCGCGGCTCAGTAGGGCCGTTTTCATGGAGACTTCCTCAGGCGATTACGCGCGCAAAAAGCGCCAATACTGTTGGCGCTTATAAGGCGGGCCTTATGGTTATCCGAAGGTTAAAGCGCGGTTCCTAACGACCTTTTGATATCGCACTATTTTTTCGGGCGAACGTCCGACTTCCGGGTTAATCGTCGCCATAAGTCGGATGCGATCACAGCGGATGGCACCCCGCGAAAACGGCGGATCGGACAGCAGAACGCCCCGGCGTCATTATCCGCCGGGGCGTTCGTCGCTTCACAGCGGGCGCGGCGGGAACAAGACCGCGCGCCGCCGGGCGAACTTGATCAGCTGAAGGCGGCGGCCGCCACGGTGACGTTGCCGGTTTTCGGCGCGGCCGTGATGGTTAGGACGCGGAAGGCGGTCCCGCCGGCGGCGACCAGGTGGATCACGTCGCCGACGAACAGGAAGCCGCGCACGTCGTTGAAATAGCCGGCGGCGATGGCCGTCGCGACGCTGTCGGCCTCGGCGTCATAATGCCAGATCTGGCGGCTGGCGGCCGCCACGGTGACGGAGTTGAGGTTGCTGACCTTCGACAGCTGGGCTTTGTTCAGGGCCATGGGGCGCTCTCCTGCAGAACAACCGCCACCATGGCGATCTGATCACTAGGCTACGGCCGCGAGGCTGACGGCAACGCGACCTCAACCGGCCGGACACGCCTCCCCGAACATCTCGTCGTCGAAGCCGTCGCCGCGCGCCTTCAGCGCCTCGGCGAAGACCTCGACCTCGCGGCGGCGACCGGCGGCGTTCTCGCCCACCAGGTCCAGCGCATCTGGCCATAGCCGTTCGTCATCAGCGCGCCGCGCCAGGGCCAGCACGCGCCGGGACCGCCGGAACGATCAACGCGGCGACGCCATGACGGCGCGATCTCGACGTGAAGCACCGGCGTCATGCCGCACCTCGCGCTTCAATGAGGTCAGCTGCCGGGAGATCCACGCCCATCTGTCGCGCGAGATCCAGAACAGTCGGCAGATGCCGAGACGGAATGCGACCGCCCCCGCTCGTCTCCCACTTCCAGACGGCGTTCGTGGTCAGGTCGCAGGCATAGGCGATCCTCTTTGCGGACAGGAGGCGCATGGCGCGCCCGGCGGGTGTTTCGATTTTCAGCGTGGCCATATTGTGGAAAATCCATATGGACGTTATTTCCACGTCTATGCCTCAAGTGCTTCGGCAAGTTCGTCAACGACGTGGAGTGGAATTCTTTTCCACAATCCACAGCATGGAACTGTCAGACATACCCGACCGCCTTCGCCTGCTGCGTCGCAGCCAGGCTGATCTCGCGCGCAAGCTCGACCTCGACCCCTCGTCGCTGACCAAGACCATCAAGGGGACGCGCCGGGTTCAGCCCGCCGAGGTCATCGAAATCGAGAAGTATTTCGGCGAGAAGCTGTCGATTAGCGTCACCGAGGCGGCACCACAGGCTCCTAGACGCCGGGCGACCCCGACGAAGATCCCGGTCTATGGCTACGCTGCAGCTGGGGACGGCGAGCGGATCGCCTATGCCGACAGTCAGGTGATCGACTACCTTGATCCGCCGCCGTTCTGGCGCGGGGGCGACGACTTGGCCTACGTCCGTCTCGTCGGCGAGAGCATGGAGCCGCGATACTTCTCAGGAGAGATAGTGCCTGTGCGGCTTAACCTCCCGCCCGCGAAAGGGCAGGACTGCCTGATTGAGTTCGACGACAACACCGCCATGGTGAAGACCTATCAAGGTCAGCGGGACGGCCGCGTGTTCGCCGAGCAATACAACGAGCGAAAGGGTCTGGACTTCGCTGCGACGAGCGTTCGGGCGCTCCATACTATCTGGAAGCCAGGGATGATCTAGCAGTATCCGCTAGACAGACAGACCTGCGCATTAGGCCACAGCGTCCACCACGCCGACGCCGTCAAAACGATGAGCGCCAGCACGACGGCGGTGTTGATTGGCCTGAGTATGCGCGATGGCAAAGCGTCATCGTCGCCCTCCAGTCGCGCAGCGACAACTTTGCCAACGACGCGGGCCACAACAAAGCCCAGGAAGCCGGCGCCCGCGACCATCAGGACGATGGATAGAAAACTTGGGTTTCGCCCAGGCCAGTCCAGATGACCAGCAGCCCAAATCGGCCACGCGGCTAAGGCTGCCAGACAGCCCAGACCAACGACCCATAAGCGCTCGCCAAGCGATGCGGTCAGGCCGAAACGCCTAGAAGCGAAGGTGAGCGGCAGCGCCTCAATGAACAGATAAGCTGCGCCGAGCGCGCCGCTGAAAATGCCCCAAGGCAGATAGACCTCCATACGTCACCTCCACGCTCAGCTTAGTGGGCGGGACGTGCGCGGGGCCACAGATTTAACGTCCACGATCTATGGATGTTGACATGGACGCAAAATCATCCATCCATATCTTCCACACTTTCCACGTGGGAGGGCCGGATGGCCGACGTTCATACCCTCGACTTCACCAGAGCCAGGTCGCAATCGCCGCGACGGCCGAACAGCGGCGACGACGCCCGCGCGGTCCGCATTGATCTGACCGACGCCGACATGGACGCCTGGCGCAACGTCGTCGTCTTCGGGTCGGGCGCCCGATACGCCTACGCGCCGGATCCCGAGGTCACGCCGCCGGTTGAGCCGATGGCCGAACTGCCGGCCGACGCGCCGTCGCCCATCGTCTGGCATCGCCAGCCGGATCGGATCGTTCAGACCGTCCGTCTTTGCCTGATCGCCGCCGCCGTCGTCCTGGCCTTCGCCCAGATCGACGCCTGGATGTCGGCATGAGCCTGGTCGTCGCCACGCGCCACGGCCGGCTGTCGGCCGAGGAAATCTCCGGCGCCTGCCGCGATGCGCGCCTGCCGGGCTGGCGCGCCGTGATCCGCAAGGCCGAGACGGGTGACTACGTCTGCGCCCTGCGCACCCCCGACTACTGCGTCGTGCGCCAGACCGGCCGGATCGTCATCCGCTACGGCCGCGACGCCCCCGACGCCTTCGCCCGCGCGGTCACGGCCGCCCAGCGCACCCTTCCACCCACCCGTCACTGAACGGAGATCCCACGTGACCGCCAAATCCAAACGCACCCACCCGCTCGACCGCGACGGCGACGGCGATCCGGGCGGCTCGCTGCCCGGCAACCAGACCGCGCCCATGGCCTGGACCCGCGACGACCAACGCCTGATCGCCAAGCTGCAGCTGGCGCAGGTGACGCTGGATCCGGCCCTGACCGACGCGGGCCTTGCCGATGAAGTCGCGGGCTGGACCGACGATACAGCCCAGCAGGTCGAGGCCTTCGCCGACGCCATGACGGCCGAGGGCCGCTATCAGGACGAGGCCGGCGACGAGCGGAACGCTGACGGCTCGTCCATTGAGCTGCCACCCGTCCTCGCTCGCGCTCTGATCGGTGAGGGGGACGCGGCGCGTGATGCGGCTGACGATGCCGACGACCCCCATGCCGACTGCGTTCACTGCGGCGACAGTCACCCCGTCGGTGTCCTGGACGACGATCTTTGCCCAGCCTGCGTCGATGAAGCACCGATCCTGGATCAGCTGGACGGCGCCGCAGATCAGACTGCCGGCGACACCTTCGACGCCGAACAGGTCGCGGCCGCCACGACGGCCGGGGAGGGTGCGGTCATCGCCGAAGAGGGCGAAACCGTTGCGGATCCCGCCACGGCGACGGCCCCTCTGGACGACGGCCTGGTCAACATCCCGACCGAGACAGCCCCGGTCGCCGTGCGCCTGCATGAGCTGCGGATCCTGGTCACGGCCCGCCGCCTCTACAAGTCGCGCGAGGGCTACAGCTCCAACTACGGGCCGCCTTACGTCGATCAGGCCACCGTCGATGCCTGGATCACGGCGGGCCTGGCTGAGGATGTCCCGACCGCCGGCAACATGGGCGGCGTCCGCGTCACCTCGGAAGGCCGTTCGGCCCTGAACCGCACCCCGACCGACGAGGCCGCGTGATGGGGCAACTATCTAAAGAGGTCAGGGATCACATTGCACGCGCCGTCGAACGCGCGAAGGCGGTGCTGCAGCCGGGCGACAAGATCGGACTAACCATCTGCGGCGGCGGTCGCGCCTACTACCGCATGGTGGGCTGGGGCGGTCTGAACGGCGCCTACATCGAGAGCCGGACCAGCGACGAACTCAGCCCCTACAACATCGTGGCGCTGAACGGCGTCCCCACCAGCTTCCGTGACGACCCGGAAGAACACCTGCGGGCGACGAAACGATGACCCGCGTCGTCGCCCTCTTCTTCATCGGCGCCCATTGGCTGCTGACCGGCGGCCGGAGGATCCTGTAATGGCCGCCGCCCGCATGTCCGTGGTCGAAATCTCGGTGACGGTCGAGATCGACGGCCGCAACTTCACGACCCAGATCGCCGGATCCTATGACGCCCTGCGATCGGTCGAGGCCGCGCGCGGCGTCGGCCGCCAGATCGGCGACCAGCTGGGCGAATGCCTGGCCCTGCGGATCCAGCACGGCGGCCCCATTTCGCGAGCCGCCGCATGATCGCCCCCGACGCCCTCGATCTGCATGGCGTCGCTGTGCTGCTGGGCGTCTCCTACAGCCAGCTGCAGCGCACCTGGCGCACCATCGACGGCTTCCCGCCGCCCTATCTGGGCGGCGGGAAGGGCGAACGCCCGCGCTGGGCGCGCCAGGCCGTCATCGACTTCATGCATGGCCGCCGCTGGGCCGCGACCGAGGCCCCGCCCGTCGCCCTGTCGGCCGCCAAGACCCCCGCGAACGACCCCGTGCGGCGTCCGCCCCCCGACACCGTCGCGGCCCTGCTTTTTGCCGCCGGCGGTTGATCCACCTGCCAACCTGACCACCAAAGGGAACGACCATGTCCAACGCCACGCCCCACGACACAACCATCGGAAGCCGCGTCCGCGCGCGGCGAGAGCAGCAGGGCATGACCCAGGCCGCGCTCGCCGCCCACATCGGCGTCACCTTCCAGCAGGTCCAGAAATACGAGCGCGGCGTGAACCGCATCGCCGCCGCCCGCCTGTCCCTGATCGCCCGCGCCCTGGACGTTCCGGCCGCCGCCCTGCTGGGCGAAACGCCGGACGCCGCCGCTGGCCCTGTCGCCGTCATGTGCGCCCATCCTTCCGGCGCGGATCTCGCCCGCGCCTGGCTCGCCCTGTCGCCCCAGCTGCAGCGCGCCGTCCTGCACCTGGCCAAGGCCGCCACGCCGATGATCGTCACCGGATCGGCCTCGCCCATGACGGTCGATCTGCGCGGCATGGAGCCGATGCAATGAGCGGCCGTGATGTCAAAGCCGCCGCCGTCGCCGCAGACGACTGCGTCGCCTACATCGTCTGGAACGAGGATCGCACCGAGGGGGTGATCTTCGTCGCCCAGCCACCCTGCTCGGACCCTAATCTGCCGTCCGCGCTGGACGACGCGCGTCAGGCTTCGACCGGCGAACGGGCGTCCATGTTCGGCTCCACCATGGCCGAGGCCTTCTATGACGCCTTCGTCGAAGACGACGACCGACCGATCCAGGCCGTCAGCTACGCGGCGCTGCTGGCGCTTCCCACACCGCCGGATGCCGGTTAACCCTTCGCCATGACCCGCAAGCCCGCCGCCCCGTCCAACCTCCGCAACGGCCTGAAATGGCGTGACGGCCGCCCGCGCTGGGAACCGTCGCCCGCCAACCGGGCCTGCGGCTTCGCCGGCATGGATCTGCGCGACCATGCCGGGGGCTGGATGGAACGCGGCGCAGCGACGACGGCGGCCGACGCGCGCACCCTGTGGGCGCGCCTGGTGCGCGAGGCCATGCGCGACGACGGGGAGGGGTCAAAGGCCCGCTCCATGCTGGCCGCCGCCCTCGAACGCCTGCCGCCCGCGCCGGTCGAGGTCGAGGCCCGCCACCGCCGCGCCCTGGTCGCGGATCTGATCGAACGCGCCCGCGCCGTGATCGAGGCGCGCGAGCCGGATCTGATGCCCGAGGGGGCCGCGCCGCGCACCGGCGCCGCCATGGTTGAGGGCTTTTTCGCCGACGCCCAGGCGTTAAAACGGATCTCGACCGCCAGCCAGCGCGCCTATCGCGTCCACTCGCGCAAGTTCATCCAGCGGTTCGGCACACGCCGCGTGGACACCATCACCCTGCCGCAGATGCGCGCCTGGTATCTGGACCTCCAGGCCGAAGTCTCGACCGCCACCGCCAACGCGGCCGTGGGCGCGGCAGGGGCCTTCTTCCGCTGGGCCATGTGGCAGGATCCGCAATGGATCGTGGCCAGCCCGGCCGTCGGCGTCGGCCGTCAGAAGTCGGCCGGTCGCCGCGTCTTCTGGACCGTCGAGGAGGAACGTGACTTCGTCGCCTGGTGCGACGCCAACGGCTTCGTCGATGTGGCCGACGCCGCCACCGCCTGCCTCTGGACCGGTTCGCGTCAGGTCGATGTCGCCAAGGCGGCCGTCCACGAGCTGGAAGGGGCCACCTGGCGCTATGTCCCGCAAAAGACCGAGCGCAAGGGTCAGGAGGCCCTGGCGGGCATTCTGGAGCCCTTGGCGGTGCGGGTCGCCCGTCGCCGGGCCGAGGCCGACGCCGCGCCGCTGCGTCACCTGAACGCCACGCCCTATCTCTGGGACTACCGGATGAACCGCCGGCACACGTCCGACACCATCGGAACCCGCTTCCGCGAGGCGCGCCGCGCCGCCGTCGCCGCCGGGGCCATGCCGCCATCCTTCCTCGACAAGACGCTGCAGGACACCCGCGACACCTGCGTCACTCGCTTGGCGGCGGCCGACGTGTCGCTGGATCGCATCGCCTCATGGGGCGGCTGGGCTGTCGATACGGCCAAGAACATCCTGCGAGAGCACTATCTCAGCCTGATGGACGCCAGCGCCCTGGACAGCGCATCCAAGCTGCACGCCTGGGCCAAATCCCAAGGCGTCGCTCTGACCGCCGCCTAGAACATCCGTGAACGCAAGTCGGACGTCCGACTTGCGCCAAAGTCGGAAACACCCCGAATAGTCGGACGCCACCCAAGCGGCGCAAGGCTTTGTGGCCGGTCGATTAACCCGCGCCGCTATCCGAAGGTTAATCGAACAGTTTCGACACCGATTCTTCGTTCGCGATCCGTCGGATAGCCTCTCCGACCAGCGGAGCCACGGAAACCGCTCGGATTTTCGGGCAGTTCAAAACTTCGTGGGGTTGCTCGATGGAGTTGGTGATCACCAGCTCCTTCAGCGGACCGTCGGTAATGCGCTGGACGGCGGGGCCGGACAGGACGCCGTGGCTGATGTAGGCCGAAACCTCGGTCGCACCTTGGTCGATCAGGGCCTTGGCGGCGTTGACCAGGGTGCCGCCCGAATCGACGATGTCGTCGAACAGGATGCAGCGGCGGCCCTGCACGTCGCCGATGATGTTCATGACCTCGCTCTCGCCCGCCTTGGGCCGGCGCTTGTCGACGATGGCGAGATCGGCGTCCAGGCGGCTGGCCAGCGAACGCGCGCGCACCACGCCGCCGACGTCGGGCGAGACGATCATCAGGTCGTCGCCGCGGGCGTAGTTTTCCTTGATGTCCTGCGCCAACACGGGGGTCGCGACCAGATTGTCGGTCGGAATGTCGAAGAAGCCCTGGATCTGACCGGCGTGCAGATCCATCGTCAGGACGCGGTCGGCGCCGGCGCGGGTGATCAGATTGGCCACCAGTTTGGCCGAGATCGGCGTACGGCCGCCGGTCTTACGGTCCTGACGCGCATAGCCGAAGTAGGGGATGACGGCCGTGATCCGTTTCGCCGAGGCCCGCACCAGGGCGTCGGTGATGATCAGCAGCTCCATCAGGTTGTCGTTGGCCGGATAGGAGGTCGACTGCAGGATGAAGACGTCCTCGCCGCGGACGTTTTCCTCGATGATGGCGAAGACCTCGTTGTCGGCGAACCGCTTGACCTGGGCCTTGGTCAGGGGCGCATCCAGGTGGTCGGCGATCGCCTGGGACAGTGCGCGGTTGGAGTTGCCTGAGAGCAGCTTCATCGGCCGGTCATCCTTTCGCCGTCATCCGCCCCCCATGAACGGCGGTCGGTTGGCGCGCTCTTTACCAGTGGAGCCGGGCAGGGCAAGTCGTATGCTGAGTTTTCCTCGGCATGGCGCGGCTCGGTTGCGGGTGCTAGAGGTCGCCGCGTTGGTTTCCGGGGAACGGCTTCAGGGCCGTCCTTCATACGTCATGGGGTCGTCCTTGTCCGCTTCTAAGTTCCGTTCCGGCATGGTGCTGATGGCCGCGGCGCTCGCCGCACTGACGATTTCAGGCTGCGCGGGCAAGAACCGCCCCAAGCTGGCCTATGAGGAACGTCCGGTCGAGGCGCTTTACAACACCGGCTATGATCGGCTGCAGCAGCGCCGCTGGTCCGACGCCGTGGACTATTTCCAGGAAGTTGAACGCCAGCATCCGTATTCGGACTGGGCGCGTCGTTCGATCCTGATGCAGATCTACGCCTACTATCAGAACAACGCCTATGCCGACGCCATCGCGGCGGCCGACCGGTTCATCCAGCTGTTCCCCGGCAATCCGTCGGCGTCCTACGCCTTCTACATGAAGGCGGTCTGCAATTTCGAGCAGATCACCGACGTCGGTCGTGACCAGGGTTACGCCACCGCCGCCCTGGCGGGTCTGAAGGATGTCTCGCGCCGCTATCCGGGCACGCCTTATGCGTCGGACGCCGCCGTCAAGATCGACATGGTCAACGACCAGCTGGCCGGCAAGGAAATGAACATCGGCCGCTACTATCAGCGCGCTAACCAGCCGCTGGCGGCGCTGAACCGTTACAAGGCCGTGATCGCCAACCCGGACTTCCAGCGCACCTCGCACACGCCCGAAGCCTTGTATCGCCTGGTCGAGGTCAATCTTCAGCTGGGTCTGAAGGAAGAGGCGACGCGGAACGGCGCGGTGCTGGGCTACAACTATCCGGGCAGCCCCTGGTATGCCGAGGCCTATGCGCTGCTGACCGAGAACGGCCAGATGCCGGACAAGGCGCCTGAGGGCAAGCGAGAGAGCTGGCTGCAGCGGATCATTCCGGGCTGATCACGCGACGGCTTGTGCAATCCGGCGGGGATCGGGATTCTGTCGGTCATGATTCGTTCCGCCGGCGCCTGACGCGATGCTGACCGCCCTTTCCATTCGTGACGTTGTCCTGGTGGACGTGCTCGATCTTGAGGTCGAGAGCGGCCTGACCGTGCTGACCGGCGAAACCGGGGCCGGCAAGTCGATCATTCTGGACGCGCTCGGCCTGGCGCTCGGCGGGCGCGGCGATGCAGGCCTGGTGCGCAGTGGCGCCAAACAGGCGGTTGCCACCGCCGTCTTCTCCGCCCCCGACGATCCCGATCTGCTGGCCCTGATCGCCGACAAGGGATTCGATGTGCAGCCGGGGGAGGATTTGATCCTTCGGCGCGTCTTGGGCGCCGACGGTCGCAGCCGGGCCTATGTCAATGATCAGCCGGCCGGGGTGACCGCCGTGCGCGAGATCGGCGCGGCCTTGGTCGAGGTGCATGGACAGCATGAGACGGTGGGCCTGCTGGATTGGCGCACGCATCGCGCTTCGCTGGACGCCTATGGCGGGCTGCAGCCGCAGTTGTCTGCGGTCGCCTCGGCCTCAGCCAAGCTCAAGGCCGCCGAGGCCAAGCTGGCGGAGCTGAAGGCGCAGGCGGCGGACGCCGATGCGCGGCGCGAAGAGATCAGCCTGAACCTGTCCGAACTGGATGCGCTGGATCCGCGCGCCGACGAAGAGACGGAACTGGCAGGCGAACGCGCCCTGCTGGGCGCGGCCGAAAAGGCCATCGCGGATCTGGGCGACGCGCGCACCCAGCTGGGCGGCGACAAGTTGAGCCAGAAGCTGGGCGCGGCGTTGAGGGCCGTCGAACATGCGCGCCAGAGGGCAGGGCAGGCGGGCGCCGAGGGCGATCATCCGGTCATCGTCAAACTGTCGGCCGCCGTGGAGGCGATCGACCGCACCATGGTCGAGGCGGCGGAAGCCCTCGCCGCCGTGGACGCCGCCGCCGACGCCTTCGACTATGAGCCCGGCCGTCTGGACAAGGCGGAGGAGCGGTTGTTCGCCCTGCGCGCCGCCGCCCGCAAGCTGCACACCACCGTCGACGCCCTGCCGACCCTGCGCATTCGCCTGCGGGAGCAGCTCCGGCTGATCGAGGATGGCGAGGAGGCGCTGACCAATGCCGGGCGCGAGGCGGCGGAGGCGGCGGAAGCCTATGATCTGGCGGCCACTTTCCTGACCTCGGCGCGGGAAGCCGCCGCCGAGCGGCTGACCGCCGCCGTCATGGCAGAACTGGGCCCGCTGAAGCTGGAGCGCGCGCGGTTCCGCGTGGCGCTGGAGCCGATCGAGGGCCGACGCGGGCCGGACGGCGTCGAGACGGTGCGCTTCCAGATCGCCACCAACGCCGGAACCGACTTCGGCCCGCTGGACGCCATCGCCTCGGGCGGCGAACTGGCGCGTTTCGCCCTGGCGATGAAGGCCGCCCTGGCGAGCCGCGAGGACATGCGCCAGCCCGTGATGATCTTCGACGAGGTCGATCAAGGCGTGGGCGGAGCGGTGGCCGAGGCGGTTGGTTCGCGCCTGAAACGCCTGTCGAGCGGCGCCCAGGTCCTGGTCGTGACCCACAGCCCCCAGGTCGCCGCGCGCGGCCATGCCCACTGGAAGGTGATGAAGGCCGACCGCGACGGCCTGACCACCACCACCGTCGTCGCCCTGGACGACCAGCGTCGTCAGGAAGAGATCGCGCGCATGCTGTCAGGCGCTGAGATTACCGACGAAGCCCGAGCGGCGGCGCGCGCCTTGATCGGGTAAGACAAAACCCCCGGAGCGCATGCTCCGGGGGCCGTCCAAATCAACTCAGGATCAGTTGGGCTTGGCGCCGGCGTTGGCCGAGCCGTTTGCGCTGGCGCCGGCCGACAGCGCAACGCCGCTGCGTGAGGCGGAAGCCGAACCGCTGGCAGAGCCCGAGGTCGCCGCATCGCCGCGCGAGGTCGAGGCGGAGCTGGATGCGTCGCCCGAAGCCGAACCGGAAACCGAGGCGGAGTTCACGGTCGACACGGCGCCTTGAGCCAGACCGGACGCGCGATCACGTGCAGCGCCAGCGGTGGTTTGGGCTGTGCCGACCGTCGTCCTTGCCGTCGAGGCGGTGGCGTCGCGGGTGCGGGCCGCCGTGGCCTCAGCGCGGGCGCGGGCCTGTTGAGCGCGGCGTTCGGCGCGGGTCAGGGTGGAGGTCGCACGATCGGTGACGCGCGAGCTGTCCAGCGAACCGCCCAGGTTTCCGGTCAGCGAGCCGGCGCCCGTCGCGCCGCCGGTCAGGCCGCCGACCTGGCCGCCCAGGCTGCCGCCGAGATTGCCGCCCAGACCGCCCGAGCCGCCCAGGATCTGAGCCTGCGAGGCGCCGGCCAGCATCAGGCCGAAGGCGACGGTCGCGGTCATCAGGGTCTTTTTCATGGTCGTATCTCCTGTTGTTCCGGGCTTTGATCGCCCTCACATCGTCCAACGACGCCGTCGGTCAGTTTCATCCCGGCAGACGAATCTTTTTTACGACGGCAGTCGACCGCGCGCGCCGACAGCGGCGGGCGGGGTGCGAAGGGAGAGGCCCACCACACCTTGTCCATAGACGGCGTCGCGGCCGGATGCGCCGGCGTCGATCGCGTTCAAACCCTGGCGGCCGGACTTCCCGATCAGGCCTGCGACCAGCGGCGCGGCGAAGGAGGTGCCGCGCACCGAAACGAAACTGCCGGCGCGTCCGGCGGCGGCCATGTCGGCGCCCGGCGCGGCGTAATCGACCTGATCTCCGCGCCCCGCTTCGGGAAGGAGGCGGCCCTGGGCGTTGACGGCGGTGACGCCGATGACCTGGGGATAGGCGGCGGGATAGAGGGGCGGGGCGGCGGGGCCGTCGTTTCCGACCGCAGCGACTAGGATGACGCCGCGCCGCTGCGCCGCCGAAACCGCCCGTTCGATCAGGGCGTTGCGCGGCCCGACCAGACTGATGTTCACGACGGCGACGTGGCGTTCGACCATCCAGGCCAGGGCCGAGGCCAAGGCTGTCGCCGACCCGCCGGCCGCGCGACCGCCGTAGATGTCTGCCACCAAAAGCGCCGCGCCGGGATCGCCCCCCTTGAAGACCCCCACATCCCCGACCATCAACGACGCGACCGCTGTGCCGTGCGCGCCCATCTGCGGCGGGCCAGAAAAGCCGCGTTGTTCGATGGCCGATCCGGCGAGGGCCGGGTGGGTCGCTTCGACGCCTGTGTCGATTAATCCGAGGCGGGCGCCCGGCGCGGCGCCGTTCGTCTGTGCAGAAGCGGGCGGCGCGAAAGGTGCGGCCGCCATTCCGGCAGGAGAGGCGACGTGGTTGTAGGTGATTTCAGCGCCGGGCGCCATTTCGCGAAGCCGTCGCACCGCGCGATCCAGCGTCAGGCGACGCGGGGGCGCCAAGACCACGATCGACAGGTCAAGCGCGTCAAGACGCTCTTCGCGCAGAACGACGAAGCCCGCAGCCAGAGCCTGGTCCCGCGCGTGCTGCGGCAGATCAACCGCCACGACCTCGCCCGTGACCACGGGCCAGCCATTCGGATCCGTCTGGAGCGCGCCGCGCGAGCCTCGAACCAGATCGGTCAGGCGCCCAGGCGCCCTGAGCGCATCCTCGACGGTATCGCGCGCCAGACCTTCAAGCGTTCCCCTTTGCGGAATGCGGTCCGTCAGGCCTGAAGGCAGCGACGGAAGCGTTGACGGCAGGCCGATCTGCGCCATGGCCGGCGAGGCGACCACGCAAGCCACAAGCGTCGCCGCCATCCATCCGATCGTCAGCCGGTTCAAAATCACCCGATCCGCTCCTTGCGCCGTCTTGCATCGTCAGGCGATCCATTCGCCTATGCCCATTCGCTTGTGACAAGGGATGAAACGCGCCGCGCCGTGCGTTTCATCCCTCATGACAGAGGAACACGCGTGGACGAATTTCAGACGGAGTTGGTGGCGATGCTTCCGCGCCTTCGCCGGTTCGCGCGCGTTCTGCGGCCCCAGGACGCCGACGCTCAGGATCTTGTGCAACACACGGTCGAGCGCGCCCTGGCCTCTCGAAAGGGGTTCAGGGCGGGCACGCGGTTGGACAGTTGGGCGTTCACGATCATGAGACGGATCGCCATAGACGACGGTCGAAAGGCCCAGCGGTGGTCCCGCGTGGTCTCGCCCGAGGACGACGCCACGCCGCAGGCGCCCGATCCGGCCCAGGCCGGCGAGGGGTTGCGCACCGACGCCCTGGCTGCGCGCGACGCGATCCACGCCCTGCCGGACGATCAGCGTCAGGCTGTGGCCTTGGTCCTGATCGAGGGCCTGTCCTACGCCGAGGCGGCGCAGGTTCTGGGCGTGCCCGCCGGCACATTGACCAGCCGACTGGTGCGGGGCCGCCAGACCCTGGTCGAAGTTCTCGCCGCCCAAGGAATAACCGGATGATCCGCTACGACGACGAAACCCTGATGCGGCGGATCGACGGCGAAATGCCCGTCGTCGAGCGTGACCGGATCGATGCGGCGGCTGCAAGCGACGCCGATCTGGCGGTTCGGCTGGCGGCGCTGCGGACGACCGGCGCCGCTGCGCGCGCCGCCTTCCCGATCCAGAGCGATGCGCGCGATGCGGATCTGGCCCGGCTCATCATGGCGTCGGGCGCCACGCCGACGAAAAGCGCAGGCTGGAAGCTCTGGCTCGGCCAAGCGTTTGCGCCCCGGTCGGCCGTCATCTGGGGCGGTCTGGCGACGACGGCCTTCGTCGCCGGCCTGCTGATCGCGCCGTCACTGAACGGGTCGAACGGGTTCGCCCTGACCAGCGACGGCGCCGTGGCGGACGCCGAGCTGGTGCGAGTGCTCGACACGGGCCTGGCGGCCGACGGGGCTGATGCCCAGGGGCGGGCGGTCGGACTGACGTTCCGCAACGCGGAAGGAAACTGGTGTCGGACCTTCACCGCCAAGCAGGACGGGGTCGCGGGACTGGTCTGTCGCCAAGGCGAGGCCTGGCGGCTGCAGGCCCTGGCGCCGGTTGGGGCTCCGGGGGGTGAAATCCGCACGGCCTCCAGCGACACGCCTGCCGTCGTGCTCGCGGCTGTCGATGCGACCATCGCCGGAGATGCCGTGGACACCGCCGCCGAACGGCGCGCGCGCGACGACGGTTGGCGTTAGGCGCCCAGAATCCAGCCTTCTTCCTGTTCGACCTGGGCGATCAGTTCGGGCGTCGCGTCCTTGGGCGGGGCGAACGCCTTGGCCAGGTCGCCGGCCTCGTCCATCCGGGCGAGGGCCTCGGCCGTGGAGCGGACCTGGGCCTGGTCCTTGAACTCACCGGGTTGAGGCTTGGTCTCGTGCATCGACGGCCAAACCTCGACAACCAGGGCCGACAGGGGTTCCACGTCATCGGGCGTCAGCGCGCGCCAGCCGGTGCCGAGGGGCCAGACGGCGCCTGACGGGCCGAGGCTTTCTAGCAGACGACGCACAGCCGGGATGCCGACCAGGGTCTGGCCGCCCACGGCGCCGGCGCCGTGCATCTGCCAAACGCTCTTGGGCTGAAGCCGGCCCTTGCGAGCGGCGTTTTCGGTGGCGCGAAACTCAGGGATTTCGGCGCCGGAGCCTGCGGGCGGTTTGGTCGTGGTCAACCAGCGCTGGGCCTGTTTGGCCGGCGCGCCCCACAGGGGCCAGGCCTCGTCGGTCATCAGCCGGTTTATCTTGGCCGCGACTTGATAGCGGTTGTTGGTGTTGTCGGCCTTGTCCACGATGTTGGAGGCGATGAACTTCCACATGGCTTGCCACGGGGTTCCGTCCAGCTTTAGCCGCGCGGCCGTGCCGACGGGATAACCGAAGTTGAAGTCCAGCCCGACCAGCACCCGGTCGCCGCGCTTTCTGTGGTCCGCCAGGATCGAGGCCAGCAGGGCTTCGCCCTCGGCCCGGGTCGCGACATTGTGCGTCTCGGTGTAGAGGCGGAAACGCACGTCGCGTTTGGCCACGCCGATCCACAGCGAGGTGTCGCCGAGCTTCTTGGTTTCGGCGGCGGTCCAGTCGGCGACGATATAGGCGTCGAAAAGGCGGGCCAAGGCGGCCTCCCTGATAAAAGGCGTGTCGGTTAGGAGTGAGCCGGGCTTCTAACGCCGCATCGCGGCGACTGAAAGGCCCATACGCCGTCTCAGCCCTTCAGCAGGGCCTCCAGATGCGACAGCCAGCGCCGGCCGAGACGAAGCGCCTCGCCGGGGGAGCCGGTCTGGACAGGCAGGGCGGCGTCCCACAGGGCCAGTTCGAACTCCGGGTGGCGGGCGTCGGCGAACATCAGCCGCAGCACCACCTGTTCGGCGTCGGGGGCCAGCACGTCCAGCGACTTGCGCGCCTCGCCGCGACGGATGCGGGCGACGACATGGCCGTCCACGATGATCTCGCCCCCCTCCACCTCATCGAAGGCATAGACCAGGCCATGGGCGCCGTTGGCCCACAGCACGACGACCTGTTCGACGTCGAAATTCAGGGCGCAGGCGCGACCTTCGCCAGGCGATAAGGCTTCGACCTCTGGCGCGGCGCCCAGGGTCTTGAGCATGGCGCGGTGTAGGCGGCGCGGCGGCTCCATCCACCACGACAGCGCCAGGGCCAGGGTCGTCAGCAGGGCCGCCGCGAGGGCGATCAGCAACACCACCCGCAAGACGTCGGCCATGGTCGTCAGGCCTCCAGATCGAGCTCGACCACCACGGGGACGTGGTCGCTGGGTTTTTCCATGTCCCGGGCGTCGCGATGGGTCTCGATCCCCCGGAACCGGTCGGCGGCCTGGGGTGACAGCAGGGCGAAGTCGATACGGATGCCATGGTCACGCTGCCAGGCGCCGGCCTGATAGTCCCAGAAGGTGTAGGTCCCGGCCGGTTCGCCGCCGATCTCGTGCGCGTCGGCCAGACCCAAATTCTTCAGGGCGCGGAAAGCCTGGCGGCTCTGAGGCTGGAACAGGGCGTCGTCGGTCCAGGCGGCCGGATTTTTCGCGTCCTCCGCCTCGGGGATGACGTTGTAGTCGCCGCACAGGACCAGCGGCTCCTCGAACGCCAGCAGACCCTGGGCATGGCGGTTCAACCGGTCGAACCAGGCCAGTTTGTAATCGAACTTCTCGGTCCCGATCGGATTGCCGTTCGGCAGATAGATGGCGCCGACGCGAATGGGCCGGGGCGCCTCGACCAGGGCCTCGATATAGCGCGCCTGTTCGTCAGTCTCGTCGCCAGGCAGGCCGCGCCGGATGTCGGACAGCGGGTATTTCGACAGAAGGGCGACGCCGTTGTAGCTCTTCTGCCCGTGGGTCTCGACATTGTAGCCCAGGCTCTCGAAAGCCTCGCGCGGGAACTTCTCGTCCACGCATTTGATCTCCTGGAAACAGGCGACGTCGGGTGCGGCCTGCTCCAGCCACGCCAGCACGGTGGGCAGGCGGGCGTTGACGGAGTTCACGTTCCAGGTGGCGATGCGCATGACCGCGACGCTAGGCTGCGTCTCGGTTTTGGAAAAGAGGGCGCAAAAGAAAAGGGCCGCCGGATCGCTCCGACGGCCCTTCGATCAGTCGATTGATCGGCTTACGGACGACCGCCGGCGGGCGCCGCAGCAGCGGCCGGAGCCGTCGTCAACTTGCAGCCGCCGCCGATCTGCTGGGCGGTGGCGCAAGGGTAGATTTGCTGAACGACGTTTTCGGCGTTCAAGCGAGCGATGACGCCATCGGCGCCGTCGCACTTGGCCTCATAAAAGACGCCGTTGGCGTTCTGACCCATCAGGCGGGCTTCGGTGACGTTGCAGGGGGCCGCTTCCGAACCGGCCAGAAGCATCTTCACGAAGGCGGCGTTTTCAGCGGTCGTTGTGAACTCGCACGTCCCATGCTCAGCGACGATCTGAATGCAGGGTGTTTTCGTCCAAGTCGCGGCCTGCTGCTTGATCCAGTAGCCAGGCCCGTCCGAGCAGCCAACCTCATAAACGACTGCGCCGTCGTTGGACCGGCCGCGCAGCTTAGCCTGATCAACGGTGCAGGCGACGCCGGCGTCCTTCGCATACTGGCGCAGGAATTTCTGGACGTCGGTATTGGCCGCCAGCGTGCACTGAGCGGGCGATGCAGTCGGATCGGCTGCGCGCGCCACGTCGGCGGAATGCGCCAGAATGATGCAGCTGCTTGCTTCGGGCGGAGTTTTGGTTTCGACGATGTAGCCCGGTGCGGTTCCGCAGGCGACTTCATAAACCGTCGTGTCGGCCGCAGTCTTGCCCAGTAGCTTGGCTTCGCTGACCTGACAGCCCGTGGTCGTCAGGGCCATCTGCGCCTGGGCGGCGGCCAGGATTTGCTCGGGCGTCGGCGGGGCAGGCGCGCGTTCGCGGCGTGGACGGGCAGAGGCTCGCGAGCCGCTGCTCTGCCTTACGGCAGACTCGTTGTCGGCGGTCTGCGGAATTTGCTGCTGCTGTTGCGGTTGCTGTCGCTCCTGATCCTGCGCCGTGGCGGGCGCGACGGCGAAGGCGCTGAACACAAGCGCCGCAAAGGCGGCGGCGAGGCGGGACTTCATGGAAACACCTTGGGTTTCTGAATGCATGGCCGCTTCGTGGCGGTGTATTTGGGCGGGGTCAAGGCGGGTGTGGACGGCGGCGAGGGACACGGGCTAAGTATCTGCGCGTTTCGATTGGAGACTGACTTGGCTGATGGAACGGCGCCGGCGACGGCCGCGAAGGATGGGCGGGGCCTGACCTATCCGTTCGACGCCGTGCCCGGCGCGGGCGAGGCGATCGAGGTCGCGCCCGGCGTGCTGTGGCTGAGGTTCGCCCTCCCGTTTCAGCTGGACCATGTGAATGTCTATGCGATCCGGGACGGTGACGGTTGGGTCGTCGTCGATACGGGTTTGAAGACATCGGCGACCGTCGCTGCGTGGGAAACAGCGCTGAATGGCGCGCTGGGCGGCAGGCCCGTGACGCGATTGATCTGCACCCATATGCATCCCGACCATATCGGCTTGGCAGGCTGGCTATGCGAGCGGTCGGGCGCGCCGTTGTTGATGTCGCGACTGGAGTATGTGACCGCCAGGATGCTGATGGCCGAGGAGGCGGGTGATGCGCCTGCGGACGGCGAGCGACACTATCGTGCGGCGGGGTGGAACGATGAGCAGATCGCGCGCTGGCGGGCCGATTACGGCGGGTTCGGCAAGGGCGTAGCGACGATGCCGCGCAGCTATCTGAGACTGTCCGACGGCGACATCGTTCAGATCGACGGAGACGATTGGATGGTGGTGGTCGGGTCAGGCCACAGCCCGGAGCACGTCTGCCTGTGGCGGCGGTCGGACGAGGTCTTCATCGCTGGGGATCAGATCCTGCCACGCATTTCGTCTAATGTTTCGGTCTGGTCGACGGAGCCTGAAGCCGACCCGCTGGGCGACTGGATGGACTCGCTGGACAAGCTGAGGGCGCTGTTGCCGGAGGGCGCGTTCGTCCTGCCGGCGCATGGTGAGCCCTTCTACGGCGTTCATGCGCGGCTCGACGCTCTGAAGCGGGGGCATGAGGTGGCGCTGAAACGGCTTGAGCGGACGTTGCGTCAACCGTCTAGGGTGATCGACAGCTTCTCCGCCGTCTTCGGTCGAGCGGTCGGGGACGGGGTGCTGGGCATGGCCACGGGCGAGGCCCAGGCGCACCTGAACTATCTGGAACGACGCGGCCGCGCCCAGCGGACGCGGGACGAGAGCGGCGTCGACTGGTGGAGCGCCGTCGCACAGGACGAGGAAACGACGTGAGCGAACATATCCGCAGCGAACTGGCCGACGGCGTCCTGACCGTCACCCTGGATCGGGCCGACAAGAAGAACGCCATCACCCAGGCCATGTATTCGGCCTTGGCCGAGGCGACGGAGCGGGCGCGCACCGACGGTGCGGTGCGGGTGCTGCTGCTGCGCGCCGAGGGCGACAGCTTCTCGGCCGGTAACGACATTCAGGACTTCATCGCTCTGGGCTCGCAAGGGGCGGGGCCGGGCGACATGCCGGTGTTTCGTTTCCTGAAGGCGTTGGCTGATCTGGACAAGCCGGCGGTGGCGGCGGTGAAGGGGCGGGCGGTCGGGATCGGTCTAACGATGCTACTGCATTGCGATCTGGTGGTGGTGGCCGAGGACGCGCTGCTGTCCGTGCCCTTCGTCAATCTGGCCTTGGCGCCCGAGGCGGCATCCAGCCTGCTGTTGCCGGCCGTGATCGGTCATCAGCGGGCCTTCGAACTGTTCGCGTTGGGCGAGCCGCTGGATGGCCGGACGGCCCTGGCCTGGGGCATCGCCAATCGCGCGGTGCCGGCCGATCGGGTCGAGGCGACGGCGGCGGAGCTGGCGGCCAAGGTGGCGGCCCGAGCGCCCAACTCAATCCGCAAGACAAAGCGGCTGATGCGTGACGCCGAAGGCATTTGGGCGCTGATGCAGCGCGAGGGCGAAGCCTTCGGCTCGCAGATGCGCAGTCCCGAAGCGATGGAGGCCTTCATGGCCTTCACGCAGAAGCGGGCGCCGGACTTTTCGAAGGCCGGTTAAGCGGACGTCACAAGGCCTTGCCTTGATTTGGCGCAGCTTTGCTTCTAGGTGCGCGCGCCGATGTCGCACGCCCTTTCCATACCTCCGGCCGTAAGCCGTATCGAAGCCGAGGCCCCGGCCGACGCAGAAGGCGTGGATGCGCTGGTCATGGCCGCTTTCGGGCCGGGACGGTTCTCCAAGACGGCCGAACGTCTGCGTGAAGGTTCGCAGCCAAGCGCGGGCTTTGTTGTGAAGCGCGAGGGGGAAGTGGTGGGCTCGGTGCGGCTATGGCCGGTCGTGGTTGGAGACAGCCCGGCTCTGTTTTTGGGACCGATCGCGGTGGACGCCGGTCGCCGGAGCGACGGACTGGGCGCCGAACTGGTTCAGGCGTGCGTGGATCACGCACGGACGCTGGACGTCGGCGGCGTGCTGCTGGTTGGGGACGCGGCCTATTTCGAGCGGTTCGGATTCGTCCCTGCGCCCGAGGCGATCCTGCCCGGACCGGTGGATCGCCGCCGCGTCCTGTGGCTGGCGACCGGGGTGGATCAGGTTTCGGGTTCGGTTCGCATCGGCTGACCCTTTCCCGCACGGTTCGCGGGGCCTAAGTCAGGGGGATGGATAATCCCAGGTCAGGACTGAACGCTGTCGCCGAGGCGGCCAAACAGGCGCCCCGCAAGGGGCTGCCGCCGGTCCACCTGTGGCATCCCGAGCATTGCGGCGACATCGATATCGTCATCCGGACGGACGGCGTCTGGATGCATGAAGGCTCGCCCATTGGCCGCAAGGAATTGGTGCGGCTGTTCTCGACCGTGCTGAGGAAGGACCCGGACGGCTATCATTTGGTCACGCCGGTCGAAAAGCTGAAGATCAGCGTCGAGGATTTGCCGTTCCGTGCTGTCGCGATGCGTCGGGAGGGCGGCGACCTGATTTTCACCACCGATGTCGGTGACGAGGTGAGGGCCAGCGAAGCCGATCCCATCGTCGTCGAAACCGATCCCACGACGGGTGAGCCGGCGCCGCGCATCCATGTGCGACGCGATCTGTGGGCGCGCATCGCGCGGTCGGTCTTCTATGAAATGGTCGAAATGGCCCAAGAGGTCGACGGACGACTGGTCGTTCAGTCGGGCGGCCAGGTCTTCTCATTGGGCGCGGTGACGTGAGCCTGGAGACCTTGAAGGCCCGGCTGGTCGATCGGCTGGCGCCGGTCGAGACGTGGCGGCCTGAACTGGTCGCGGCGCGGTCAGACTTCGACCTGAACCCTCAAGCGACACGGACGGCCAAGGAGCTTCGGCCGGCGGCGGTGCTGATCCCCATCGTAGCGCGGCCCGAGGGGGCGACCGTGCTGCTGACGCGGCGCGCGGACAACCTGGCGCGGCATACGGGGCAAATCGCCTTCCCGGGCGGTCGGCTGGATCCTGGCGAGACCGCAGTTCAGGCGGCGCTGCGTGAGGCGGACGAGGAGGTGGCGCTGGACCCGACGGCGGTCGAGGTGCTGGGCCTGTCGGACGCCTATGAGACGGGGACCGGATTTCTGGTCACGCCGGTGATCGGCTGGCTGCGCGAGACGCCGGTCACGACGCCGTCGCCGGACGAGGTCGCCGAGGTGTTCGAGACGCCGTGGGACTTTCTGATGGACGCCGCCAACCATCGTCGCGACTTTTACGATCTGGATGAAGGCTTGCGGCGCTGGTTCTGGGCTATGCCTTGGGGCGAGCGCTACATCTGGGGCGTGACGGCGGGGATCCTGAAGGCGTTGCACGTGCGGCTGTATGGCGACGAGGCTGCGCCAGAGGCGGCGGCCGACGAGGATGCGGCATGAGCGTCTCTGTGAAGGGACAGCCCTGGCTGGAAAGCGAAGCGACGCGGGCGGTGATGCGGGCGCTGGAAGTGGCGGGCGGTGCGGGCTGCGCGCGGTTCGTGGGCGGCTGCGTGAGGAACAGTCTGCTGGGCCAGCCGGTCGACGACATCGACATCGCCACGCGCCTGCGACCGGAACAGACCATGGCAGCGCTGAAGGCGGCAGGAATGAAGGCCGTGCCGACGGGCGTCGAGCACGGCACGGTGACGGGCGTGTCGGAGCGGCGTCCCTATGAGATCACGACCCTGCGTCGTGATGTGGAGACGGACGGACGCCGCGCGGTGGTCGCCTTCACCGAGGACTGGGCCGAGGATGCGGCGCGGCGGGATTTTCGTTTGAACGCCCTTTACGCAGATGCGGCAGGGACGGTGTTCGATCCAACCGGCGGCGGGCTGGAGGATGCGGCGGCGGGACGCATCGTTTTCATCGGCGAGGCGGAGACGCGCATCCGCGAGGACTATTTACGCATCCTGCGCTTCTTCCGGTTCTACGCCTGGTACGGGCGGGGTGAGCCGGACGCGGTCGGGCTGGCGGCGTGCGCGGCGCTGAAGGGCGGCATGGCGCAGCTGTCGGCCGAGCGGGTGTCCAAGGAATTGTTGAAACTGCTGGCGGCGCCCGACCCGCGTGCGGCGGTGCGGGCGATGGCCGAGACCGGCGTGCTGGCCCAGATACTGCCGCAGGCGCAGCCACTGGCTCTGTTCGAGGCGATGTGTGAGCTGACCGACGATCCGGTGATGCGGATGTCAGCCTTGCTTCAGGCCGATGTGGCGGCTGTGACGGAGATCGCGGGTGGTCTGAGATTGTCGAACGCGGTGCGAGATCGGCTGGCGGCGGCGGTGGCGGACGGGCCTGCCGTTTCGCCGGCGATGAGCGACGCCGAGGCGCGGGCGGCGATCTACAGGCTGGGACGCAGGGCGTTCGAAGATCGGCTGATGCGCGCCCAGGCGGCCGGAGGGGGCGATGGCGCGCGGCTGCGGGCGCTGGTCGCCGATTGGACGCCGCCCAAGATGCCGGTGGGGGGGCGCGATGTGGCGCGTCTGGGCCTGAGGCCAGGGCCGGAGACGGGACGGTTGTTGAAGGCGTTCGAGGACGGTTGGGTCGCTGACGACTTCCCTGCCGAAGGCCTTGAGGCGCGGCTGAAGACCCTTATCGCGACTGAGCGCGGGTGAACTCGGTGACGACGGGGCGGTGGTCGGATCCCGTCGGTTCCCCCAGGCGGCGCGTGATCAGGGCCAGATCCGGCGAACGATAGACCTGGTCGATAGTGATGCCGGCGAAGGAGGGAATCTGGCTGGGCCAGGTGCCGGGCCAGCCGGGCGCGGGGACCAGGCCCAGGTCGGACTGGATCTGTTTGCCGATCCGGGCGCTGGAGACGCTGTTGAAGTCCCCGGCGGCGATAGTGGGATGGTCTGGTGCGGCCTTCATCCGCTCGGACAGGGCCATGACCTGGGTGATCTGACCCCACTGATATTGATAGGGCCAGGGTCGGGTCAGGTGGACGCCGAAGACGTTGATCGGACCGATGGGGGTCTGAACCGTCGCCCCCACGGCGCTGAGGCCGTCAGGACGCTCGGGCAGGCGTTGCAGGATCGGATAGCGCGAGGCGATGATCGAGCGCGCGTGGTCGCCGGCGCGCGCCTGGCCGATCAGAACGCGATGGGGATAGTCCGGCAGCAACTCGTCCAGCCGCGACGCCGGCGCCTGCCCCAACTCGACCAGCACGAGGATGTCGGCGTCGGCGGCCGCGATGGACTGGCGCATGGCTACGACATCGGTGTTGAACACATACAGATTGGCCGAATAGACCCGTACGATCGGCTGGTCGGGAACCGGCGCGCCCTTCGTCGGTGTCCATTGCGGCCAGACCGACAGGGCTAGCACCACGCACGCCAGTCCACCGACGATCGAGGCCGGCCATAGGCGAAAGAGCAGACACGCCACGGTCACGCCGACGGCCGCCAGCAACACCGGCGATGTGAACTGCGCCAGTATATCCACCCAGCGATGGCCGATGCCGCTGAGCGCCGCTGCGCCGAAAGCCGCCAAGCCCAGCAGCAGGGCGCTCGCCGTCACATTCGCCGCCAGCTTGATCAGGGTCATCGAAGACGTATCTCTCGGATTGAACAGGAAGCCTCGCCCAGCGTTAAGGCGACGCTTTGGAGGGCGACATGGCCAGACGGTCGATCCGGGATATCGAGAACATCTGGTCCAATGTCGAGGGCGTCAAGAAACTGTCGGACCGGGTCATCGGCATCGGCCCTTTCGGCATGGGGCTGGACGCCATGCTGACCTGGGTGCCGGTTGTCGGCACGGCATACACGGTCGGGACGGGCGGCTGGCTGATGCTTCAGGCCGTGCGGGCCAAGGCGACGCCGGCGACCCTGGCGCGCATGGGGGCCTATATGGCCATCGACACCGCTACTGGGACGGTGCCCATCGCGGGCGACATCGTCGACACCTTCTTTCCCGGACAGCTGATGGCGGCGCGGGCGCTGCAAAAGCATATCGAAAGCACCCACTGGGTCGAGGACACCGAGGCCAATGCGCGCGCCACCGGCGATCACGCGATGCACGAAGCCCGCGTGCAGAACGACAAGACGCTGAAGCGGATCATCTATCTGCACGATTGAGATGCGCTGGCTAAGGCGGCCGAGCCATCGTTTTCCGCGGAACGAATCCGCCTGAAATCAATAGCCTGGTCCAAATGACCGACCGTCTTCCGGCCTGAGGAAAGGCTGCGCCCAGACTGATCTCCACGACAACGGAGAGAAGAATGAGCGACGATTTCAGCGCGCGTCTGAACCTGCCCTATCTGGCGGCGGGGCAGATGCAGAAGCATGTGACCCTGAATACGGCCCTGACCCGGCTGGACGCCCTGTTGCAGACGGCGGTGGTCAGCCGCACGACGGCGATCGAGCCGGCCGATGCGTCGGATGGCGATCTCAATATCCTGCCGCAAGAGGCCGAAGGCGCAGCCTGGGCCGGACGGGCGGCCGGCGCCCTGATGCGGTTCGAGCGCGGCGGCTGGACCGTCGTGACAACGCCGGACGGCATGATAGCCTGCGTTCTGGACGAAGGCGTCGTGGTGGTGTGGGCCGATGCGGGCTGGGTCGCGCTGGGACAGCGACTGGGCGAGGTGCAGGGCCTTAAGCGGCTGGGTCTCGGGACGACCGCCGACGAAGCCAATCCCCTGGCGGCCAAGATCAACGCCGCCCTGTTGACGGCGCGCAGCGTGGAGGAGGGCGGCGACGGCGACCTTCGCCTGACGCTGAACAAGGCGACGGCGGGCGATGTCCTGTCGATGCTGTTCCAGAGCGGATACGCCGCCCGCGCAGAACTGGGTCTGATCGGCGACGACGATCTGACCCTCAAGGCCTGCGACGACGCCGGGATATGGCGGTCCGTGTGCCGCGTGGATCGCGGGACGGGGCGTATCGCCTTCGATCAAGGCGCGGTCCGGCGCGAGACGACGCTCTTCACCAGCGATGACGACTATGCCCTGCCGGCCTGGGCGCGCTGGGTTGAGGCGACCTGCGTGGGCGGTGGCGGCGGCGGGGGCGCAGGGCTGGCTGGCCCGGCTGGCGCGTCGCGCCTGGGCGGCGGCGGAGGCGGCGCCGGCGGCCTGAGCCTCGGGCGCTGGTCGACCGACGATCTGGAGGTCGTCCTGACGATCACGGTCGGCGCCGGCGGGATCAGCGGCGTTTCGGGCGGAGATAGTGAGGTCGCGACGGGTGACACGGTCCTGTTGCGCGCGACGGGCGGCACCGCAGCCGGTTCGGGCGCTGGTGGAGCAGGCGGTATCGGCCAGCGGCCCGCCAATCCTGGCGGGAGCTCTTCGACAACCGCAACGGCGGCGACGGGCGCAGAAACCACATGCTCGGAAGGGCCGGGCGGAGGCGGGGCTGGCGGCGGTCTGAGCGCGGCGGATGTCGCCTATGCCGGAGGCGTGGGCGGCGTGGGCGGCTGGTCGGGCCTTCGCGCGGCTGGCGGTGTCGCGGGCGCTGCGGGTCAGGCCTCGCCCAAGCCGCTCTTGTCGATGGTTGGCGGCGGCGGCGGAGGCGGCGATGCATCAGCGAGCGGAGCGGGCGGTCCCGGCGGCTCAGGCGCGCTGTTCGGAGCGGGGGGCGGGGGAGGCGGCGCGGGTCTGACCTTCGGCGGCCAAGGCGGTTCGGGCGCTTCCGGCGCGGTTCTGATCACGGTCGTCGGATGATCCGGCGCGGACATCCGGCTGAGCCGGTCGAAGTGCTGGAGGCCGAGGCGTGGGAAGCGCCCGATAGCCTCAGCGACGGGGAATGGCGCGCCCAGTTCGGCTGGGACGGCCGCTGCGCCGTCGAAACCTATGACGAGGAGGACGAACGATGACCCGACACAGGCAGGGGTCGATCCCCTTGGCGGAGGGGCGGTGGCTTTTTCGTCGCCTCTACGCCTTTGCTGTCAGCGCGGGGCTATGGGTGCTGTTGATGCGCACGGTCGGGCGGACGCCGCCTGAGATGCTGCCCAGAATCACGGACGGGCTGATGGGCCTGCTTGCTTTGATCCTGGTGCTCTATCTGGTGGCGCCGACCGCTCAGCAGTTGATCACCCTGATCGCCACCGCAAGGCTGCGGATCAGCGGAGGTCGACCATGAGCTTTCGTCTGTCCAGCCGGTCGCGGGCACGGCTCGTCGGCGTGCATCCGGCCCTGATTGCGGTGGTCGAGGCGGCGATCGCGCGCACGCCGGTGAATTTCATGATCACCGAGGGGCTGCGCACGGCCGAACGTCAGGCCGCCCTGGTCAAGGCGGGTGCCAGCCGCACCGCGCGCTCGCGCCATCTGACGGGTCACGCCGTCGATGTCGGCGCCCTGGTCGAAGGGCAGGCGCGATGGGACTGGCCGCTGTATGGCCGGATCGCCGAGGCGTTCAAGGCGGCGCTCGACCTGAAGACGCCTCTGATCTGGGGCGGCGACTGGAAGACGCTGCGGGACGGTCCGCATTTCGAGCTGGATCGAAAGGCTTTTCCATGAGCGCCGGATCGATACTGCGGGCGCTGACGCCGCTCGGCTGGCTGGTGGTGGGTGCGACATCGTTGGCGCTGGGGGTCGTCCTGCTGGGCGGGCTCGGCTTTCGCTGGGATCCGCTGAACTTGGAGCACAAGCGTCTGGCGGCCGCGCGCACTCAGGCGCGGGATGCGACTGCCGTGGCGGCGGCGCAGGCCGACGCCCGACGCATCGAAACCGAAGGCGCTGCGGCTCAGGCCCAGCGCGTCGATCACTATCACCACATGACGGGGGCGGCGGACCGGGCGACCACGGCCGCCGTCGCCCAGAGCAGGAGCGCCGACGATGCCGACCATCCCTTGGAGAACCGCCGCGCTGATCGCCTGCGCGACCATGACGGCGAACTGTGCCGCATCGCCCCCGATCTCGACGGTTGCGCCGGCGCGACTGGTCTTGCCGGAGGTGGCGACACGGCCGTGCGCGCTGGCGACCCTGCCGGCTGAACCGACGGCCGGCGATCTGGACGCGGCCTATCTGCTGCGCGGCGCCCAGATCGTGACCTGCGACGGGGCGCGGCGGCTGGCGGTCGAGACCCTGTTGGCCGAACGCGCGATGCAGGACGCGCAGGTGCGACGCCGCGACTGACGCCCTGCAAAAACGACTCGGCAACTTCTGCCGCCTGGTGTGCAGGCTTGCCGGGTCGTTTCGCAAACCGCCGAGATAAATTCAATGAAATCAATGTCGGCGTCTGGCCGGCGTCGCATTTTGGACTGGCCCCGCCCTTGCTCTCCTTAAGACCGAGCAAAACGCTCCTGACGCTAAAATGGCGTCGGACATCACACGAAGTGAACAGGACAGCCAAAATGGCTACGAGCATCAATACGAACTACGGCGCAGCTGTCGCCCTGCAAAACCTCAATGCGACCAACGCCATGTTGGAGCGCACGCAAAACCGTGTCTCGACCGGCCTGAAAGTCGGCAGCGCCAAGGATAGCGGCGCCATCTACGCCATCGCCACCGGACAACGCGCCAACATGGGCGCCATGGATTCCGTGCGCGCCTCGCTGCAACGCGGCCAGTCGATCGTCGATGTGTCGCTCGCGGCCGGCGATACGGTGACGGCGGCTCTGGAAGAAATGAAAGGTCTGGCCGTCAGCATCGCCGGTTCGACCGGCGCGACCCAGACCTCCTACCTGACCGAATTCCGCGCCTTGGGCGCCGAAATCACCTCCGCCCTGGCCGGTGCATCGTTCGATGGCGTGAACCTCTGGACCAACGCTGCTGCGACCAATGTGATCAAGGATGTCAGCGGCGGCACCACGTCCGTCGGCTTCACGGTCGCGGGTGGCATGGCTGGCGACACCGCCATCACCACCATCACCAACCAGTCCATCGCCGCCGGCGCGGCGACGACCGCTGCGGTCGACGCCGCCATCGCCAAGGTGACGGACGCTTTGTCGACCCTCGGCACCCAATCCAAGTCGGTCAGCCGCCAGGTGACCTTCCTGAACAAGCTTCAGGATGCGACCGAAGCGGGCATCGGCAATCTGGTGGATGCCGACCTGGCCAAGGAAAGCGCCAAGCTGACCGCCCTGCAAACCAAGCAACAGCTGGGCGTGCAGGCGCTGTCGATCGCTAACCAGAGCAGCCAGACGCTGCTGAGCCTGTTCCGGAACTAAGCGACCGCAGGCGTCGGCCCGGGTGGTCCGCTGATCGCGCGTTCGATCTCGTTTTCACGCCGCCCGGCAAAATATGCCTAGCCACGCCAGCGGGTGGGCAGACTTTGCCGAGTCTTGAAGAGGGTAAATCAATAGTAAATCAAATAAAACAATAACTTGAACTAGTTTCTGCCCGGCCATTTTGGCCCGGCAATTGCTTCACACCAACCGAGCAAAAAGCTCCCGTCGCCAAAAAGGCGCCGGAACTCACGAAGTGAAAAGGAGGGCCAGAAATGCCCAGCATCAACACGAACTACGGCGCCGCAGTCGCTCTGCAGAGCCTGAACAAGACCAACAGCGAGTTGGAGCGGACCCAGAACCGCATCAACACCGGTATGAAGGTGTCGTCGGCCAAGGACAGCGGCGCGATCTTCTCCATCGCCACGGCCCAACGGGCGAACGCCTCTTCGCAAGACGCCGTCCGCGCCGGCTTGCAGCGCACCCAGTCGATCACCGACGTGGCCCTGGCCGCCGGCGACACGATCACGGCCGCTCTGGAAGAGATGAAGGGCCTGGCCGTCAGCATCGCCGGAACGACGGCGGGCTCGGCGGCTGAAACCTCCTACCTAGCCGAATACAATGCGCTGGGCCTGGAAATCACGTCGGCGATCGCCGGCGCGTCCTTCGACGGCGTCAACAGCCTGACCACGCCTCTGGGCGTCGCCGGCGTCACGGATGTCAGCGGCGGCGGCAAGGCGCGAGCCGACGCCACTACCGCCAAGGTCGACACCGCCATCGCTACCGTGACCAGCGCCCTGTCGACGCTGGGCACTCAGTCCAAGTCGCTGGGCCGTCAGATCACCTTCGTCAACAAGCTTCAGGACGCTCTTGAAGCCGGCGTGGGCAATCTGGTGGACGCCGACCTGGCCAAGGAAAGCGCCAAGCTGACCGCCCTGCAGACCAAGCAACAGCTGGGCGTGCAGGCGCTTTCGATCGCCAACCAGGGCAGCTCGATCCTGCTGAGCCTCTTCCGCTAAGGCCCGGAGACCTCGTCGCCTCGGCGGCGGGGTCATGGTCTTGAAACCCTGAGCAAAACGCTCCCGTCGCCAAAACGGCGTCGGCTGTCACGAAGTGAAAAGGAACGCCAAAATGGCGAGTGTAAACACAAACTACGGGGCTGCAGTCGCGCTGCAGAGCCTGAACAAGACCAACAGCGAGTTGGAGCGGACTCAAAACCGCATCAACACCGGCATGAAGGTATCGTCGGCGAAGGACAGCGGGGCGATCTTCGCCATCGCCACGTCCCAGCGGGCGAACGCCAGCGCTCAGGACTCGGTTCGCGGCTCCATCCAGCGCGGTCAATCCATCGTCGACGTGGCCCTGGCCGCCGGCGATACGATCACGTCCGCTCTGGAAGAGATGAAGGGCCTCGCCGTCAGCATCGCCGGTTCCACCGGCGCGGCGAAGACGTCCTATGAAAACGAGTTCGCGGCCCTGGGTCAGGAAATCAAGAGCGCGTTGGACGGCGCCAGCTTCGACGGGGTCAACCTGCTGAAGACGGCGTCCACGGGCGGTACGGCGGTCAACGTCCGTATCGGCACCGGCGCGACCGACACCAAGACCATCGGCATCGCCACCGATCTCAGCGCCAACACCGACCTGGCCAAGTTCACGGCTGCGTCGCCGACGGTCGCCGACTTCACCTCGGCGAACGTCGACCTGGTCATGACGGCCGTCACTACGGCCCTGTCGACCTTGGGCACCCAGTCCAAATCGCTGGGCCGCACCGTCAGCTTCGTCAACAAGCTTCAGGACTCTCTTGAAGCCGGCGTTGGCAATCTGGTGGACGCCGACCTTGCCAAGGAAAGCGCCCGACTGACCGCTCTGCAAACCAAGCAACAGCTGGGCGTGCAGGCGCTGTCGATCGCCAACCAAGGCAGCTCGATCCTGCTGAGCCTCTTCCGCTAAGGCCCGGAGACCTCGCCGTTTCGGCGGCGGGGTCGTGGCCTTGAACCCCGAGCAAAACGCTCACCCCGGCAAAACGCCGGGGCTCTCACGAAGTGAAAAGGAGGGCTAGAAATGCCCAGCATCAATACGAACTACGGCGCCGCAGTCGCTCTGCAGAGCCTGAACAAGACCAACAGCGAGTTGGAGCGGACCCAGAACCGCATCAACACCGGCATGAAGGTGTCGTCGGCCAAGGATAGCGGGGCGATTTTCTCTATCGCCACATCCCAGCGCGCCGCCGCCGCTTCGCAAGACGCCGTCCGCGCCGGCTTGCAGCGCACTCAATCGATCACCGACGTGGCCTTGGCCGCCGGCGACACGATCACGAGCGCGCTGGAAGAAATGAAGGGTTTGGCTGTCAGCATCGCCGGTTCCACCGGCGCGGCCCAGACGTCCTACCTGGCTGAGTACAACGCCCTGGGTACGGAAATCGCCTCGGCGATCTCCGGCGCATCGTTCGACGGCGTCAACAGCCTGACCACGTTGGGATCCAACGCGGCCATCACCGCGGTGAACACCGGCAGTATCACGGCCGCCAACGCCACGACCGCCAACGTCGATGCGGCCATCACCGCAACGACCAGCGCCTTGTCGACCCTGGGCACCCAGTCCAAGTCGCTGGGCCGTCAGATCACCTTCGTCAACAAGCTTCAGGACGCGCTTGAAGCCGGCGTGGGCAATCTGGTGGACGCCGATCTGGCCAAGGAAAGCGCCAAGCTGACCGCTCTGCAGACCAAGCAACAGCTGGGCGTGCAGGCGCTGTCAATCGCCAACCAGGGCAGCTCGATCCTGCTGGGCCTGTTCCGCTAAGACGCGCGGCCGGAACGGTTTCACGACCGTTCCGGCCGTTCGTTTGACACTCTTGAGGGGCGCGAGCGATCGCCGCGCATGGAGCCATGACGCAGAATGTCGAAAGAACAGTAGGCTTACCTCCGCCAATCCCCGAAATCCCCGTTTCCGTTCGTCACGAGCCTGTGGCGAGGAACGACAATGAGGACGCCAGCCGCTACCGCCTCACCATCGAAGCCGTGGGCGACCACCATTTCGTCTACAAGGTCCTGGACCGCGTGACGGGCGAGGTGATCCGGCAGCTTCCACGCGAAGAGGTGGAGAAGCTCAGCCGCGACCCGACCTATCGCGGGGGAAAATTGATCGATACAGCTGTCTGAACAGTCGGACGCTGAAATAGACATGCCCGACGCCTCCGGCTTGCCGGACGGCGAAATCATGGTTTCTGCGCCATTAACCATGTGATTACGACTCATGGTTAATCGTGCAGGTCACAGAACGTCCGGGGGCTTGAAGCCATGACCACCAGCATCCACACCAACACCTCGGCGATGATCGCCCTGCAGAATCTGAATCGCACCAACGACCAGTTGGCGTCGACCCAGAGCCGCGTGAATACTGGCCTGAAGGTTCAGGGCGCCAAGGACAACGCCGCCGTCTGGGCGGTGGCCCAGGGCCAGCGTGCGGATCAAGGGTCGTTGGAGGCGGTGACCACAAGCCTCAAACGCGCGACCTCGATCGCCGACGTGTCGCTGGCTGCCGGCGAGCAGATTTCGGACATCCTGCTGGAGCTGAAGCAAAAGGCGACGTCTGCGGCGGATCCCAGCCAAAGCGCAGCCTCGCGCGCGTCCTATAACCAGGAGTTTCAGGCGCTTCTGGGTTCGATTCAGTCGTTCGCGGATAACGCGATCTTCGACGGCGCCAACATCCTGGATGGGGCCGCGACGACCGACCTGACCTTCCTGGCGAGCGCGGATGGCAAGGAGACCATCGCGGTCAAGCGCCAGAATATGTCTCTGGCGGGCTTGGGCCTCGCCGCCAACTCCTACGACTCGGACAAGTCGACCGCAGCGATCGACGCGTGGACGAATAACGCCGGCACGCCGGAAGATGAAACGCTGCTGAACGCCGCGCCGGATCTGCTGACCCAGGAAAAGGCGCAGTTCGCTCTGCGACGCGTCAACGACGCCATCGCGGTCGCCAGCTCCCGCCTGTCGGAGCTTGGCGCCCAAGCCAAGCAGATCGAACGACACACGACCTATGTCGGAAAGCTGTCCGACTCGCTGGAGGCCGGCATCGGCAATCTGGTGGATGCGGATCTGGCCAAGGAGAGCGCGCGTCTTCAGGCCTTGCAGGTCCAGCAGCAACTCGGTGTCCAGGCCTTGTCGATCGCCAACCAGGCGCCGCAGATCATCCTGTCGCTGTTCAAGGGCTGATCCCCACAGCTTAACGGTTCCTTATCGACGCCCGTCGCAAGATAGGGTCGGAGCCGTCTGAATGATCAACAACAGCTATCTGCTGGGTCTTTACGGGGGGACGACGGACACGTCGTCGTCGGCCTTCGGCGCGAGTGCGACGGTCAAGGCCAAGAAGACACAGCCGACGGCCCCCTGGTCGTCGACCAACACGCCGGCGAAGGCCAGCGACCTGGTGCGGGCCGCCCTGGGCGGGCGTCGGCTGATCGACGAGGGCAATGTCAGCCTCGATCTCGCAGGCGCCTCGACCGACTATCGCAAGATGTTCGCCCTGTATCAGGGGCTGACCACGCTCGGCGCCCTGGCCGATCGAGCGGGTGTAAAGGGGATTGCTTCGTCCGAGGCGACCCTTTTGGCGAAGCGCTTCGGCGACGGCCTGGCGGAGATGTCGGCCTACCTCAAGACCGCCAGCTTCGAAGACGTCCGGCTGGTGCAAGGGGTTTCGAAGACTTCCGTCAAAAGCACCTATGCGCTCGAGCGGGCGCCGACCAGTTTCGTCACCGCGCCCGTGCACGACGGCGATCCGACCGCCTCGGTCAAGGCGTTCGAGGGGGACGTGAAGTTCTCCATGACGGTCAAGACCGCAACGGGAACGCAGACGGTCGACCTGGACCTGGCCGAAATGGGGACGTCGGATCGGTCGATGGTCAATGTCGTCGATTACATGAACGGCAAGCTGGAGGCCGCAGGCGTCGCCACGCGCATCGCGTCCCAGCGCATTCCGGCCGAACCCAAGACATTCAAGAGCGGGACCAAGACGATCACCCTGCCGGCCGGGCCGGACAAATGGGCGCTACAGGTCAACGGCGGAACAGGCGAGGCCCTCAGCTTCCAGGCCGTGGACACCTCGGACGCCGTCTATGTGACCCAAGGGGTCGGCAAGACCGGCGCGGGCCAACTGCTGAAGTTCCAGGCCGACGGCGGCGCGGCGCCGGCCGCCCACCAGGGCGTCGACGATCCGTTCTGGGTCGAGGGCAGGGTGGGGCACGCCGATCTGCCCGACGGCGTCGCCGCGGTGAAAGCCAGCGCCGTGGCGCCGGATGGCTCCGTCTGGGTCGTCGCCGAACTGACGGCGGGCGATGCTAGTCAACCGATCAAGGGTGAGCGCGACGTCGCCCTGATGAAATACGATTCCGCCGGCAATCTGATGCAGACCAAGCTGCTCGGCGCCGCCTCCAGCGCCAACGGCTTCTCGATCGCCATTGACGATGACGGCCGGGTCGCCCTGGCCGGATCGGTGACCGGGGCGCTGGAACCCGGCAAGAGCGGCGATGACTCGGCTGTCGCCGACAGTTTCGTTTCGGTCTTCGACAGTTCAGGCCAGGAACTGTGGACCCAGCGGCGCGGGGCCAAGGCGGCCGATGAGGCGACCGAGGTTCGTTTCGGCGCCGATGGCATGGTCTATGTCGCCGGCCGGTCGAAATCGGCCATGCCCGGCAATGCGGCCCTGGGCGGCTGGGATTCCTATCTTCAGGCCTTCCAGGAAAAGCCGATCAAGATCAACGGCCCGGACGTGGGCGTGAACGTCGCGACCAGGCAGTTCGGCACCAGCGGCGACGATTCCGTTCAGGCCATGACGGTGTCAGGCAACGACCTCTACACGGCCGGTGTCGAGAACGGGAAGGCGGTCGTGCGCCGCTTCACCCTGGACGCCGACGGCGTGCCGAGCCTGGCCTCGAAGCGCGACCTCGGCTACGCCAAAGGCGCCATTGCCGGCATATCGGTGGAGAACGGCAAGGTCGTCGTGACAGGCCACACCGAAAACGCAGCGCTCGATATCGGCACGGTGACCAACGCCCACGCCGGCGGCAGCGACGTCTTCATCGCCACCTTGTCCGCCGATCTGCAGGCCGCAGGTAGCGACCAACTGACCTATTTCGGCGGGGCGGGCGCGGACACCGCCGCCGATGTCGCCATCAAGGACGGCAAGGTGTGGATCACCGGCACGAACCGGGCGGAGGGCGCAGGCAAGGACGATCCGACGTCCGGCTATCTGGCCCAGATCGACCTTGCGAGCGGAGCGGTTCAATCCAATCGGACCTGGCGAGCGGATGGCGACCAGGCCAAGCCGACCAGTTTGAGCATCGCGGCAAACGGCGCCAGCGTGCTCGATCGGCTTGGTCTGCCGCAGGGTCAGATCATGCAGGCCGACTCCAAGCTGCTGACTGTCGCCACCTCAGCGCGGGTCGGGGATCAGTTCTCGATATCGCCCGCGAGCGGCGGCCGCGCCGTCACCGTGACGATCGACGCCAAGGACACGCTGGAAAGCCTGGCCAAGAAGATCAACGCCGCCTCGGGCCGTCAGCTGGAAGCCAAGGTCATCACCGACCTGAAGACCAAACCGGTCGTCCAGCGGCTGGAGATCAAGACAGCGGCCAACAGGGAGGGGGCCATCATCTCCGCCGGCGCGATCGGCAAGGACGCCCTGGGCGCGTTGGGTCTGACGCCCGGCTTCGTTGGTCCGGTCAAGCCGGACAAGGATGCGATGAAGACCTTCGGGCTGAACCTGCCGAACACTCTCAGCCTGAACGATCCGGCCTCGATCAAGGCGGCGATCGATTCGCTGGCCCAGGCCATGACGGCGGTGCGCTCGTCCTATCGCGCCCTGGCGCCGTCCACAGGCGCCATCACCAACACCCAGACCGGCTCCGGCTCGTCGACCGCCTATCAGCAGACCCAGCTGGCCAACTATCAGGCCGCGCTCAACCGCCTGATGGCCTGATCGCGGTCGGGACCGGTCAAGGCGGTTGACGCCTGAGGCCGGGTCGGGGTTATTGGCCTCCTCATCCGCGAAAGCCCGTTCATGGCCCTTCCGAAAGACAACCGCGTCATCCTGTTGGTCGGCGCCGGCGTGGCGATCGTCGTCGCCGTCGTGCTGGCCCTGATCTTTGCGAGCGGCGGCGACAAGACGACGGAAGCGCCGCCGGCGTCCAAGGGCGGTCTCGTGGTCAATCTGGCCGAGGCGCCCACGCTGGAGCCGACGCGGGAACTGCGCTGCTTCGTCGACGGTCAGTTCGTCGGCATGGCGACCCTGGCGGTCTGCGCCCAGCGCAACGGTCTGGCGACGGACGCTCTGGACGTGGGTCTGGACGCGACCGGCGCGCTGGCCGCCGCGCCGACTGCGGCCTTCGCGCCGCCGCCCCAGCTGCCCGCGGTTGAAATGGCCGAGACCCCGCCGCCGGCGGCTGTGGAACAGACGCCCGCGCCCCGTCCAACCCCCGCGGTCAGCGGCAGCCCCTGCCTGCGCCACACCGGCTCTGACTGGCGCACCCTGTCGCCGAACATGAGCTTGAACGCCTGCGTCCAGGCGCTCTATGCCGGAACCTGCGTCGGGCCGGGCGACGCCCAATACGGCCGCTGGGGGGACATGACCCTGCGCCTGGTGCCGCGTCGGGTGGAACAGTCTGGCGATAACGCCCGTTTCAGAACCCTGGCCGAGCAGGATCGCAACTGCCAGTTTCCCGGGATGAATTGATGCGCCTTGTCGTTCTCGCCGCCGTCGTCGCCGGAACCGCTTTGCTGAGCGGCTGCTCCAATGAACCCAAATATGAGTTCGCCCAAGGCGCCTGCTACTTCGTCGCGACGCCGGACAATGCGCCGCCGCGTTTGCAGAAGATCGCCGACGACCAGCCCCAGCTCGAACAATGCGCCGCGCGGCTGGAGGAGATGCGTCTTCGCTTCCTGCGCATGGGTGGGTCGAACCAGGAAATCGCCGGCGCCTATCAGGGCCGCTTCATCTTCGTGGACCGCGAGGGGGTCAAGATCGGCAAGAGCCTGAACGGCAGCCGCTTCTTCGCCATGGCCCGCACCGGCGACGGCCGTTTGGCCATCCCCGGGGCCATCCAGCGCGATGAGGCGGGCCGTCCCATCGCGATCGCCGCGGACCCCGCCGCCAAGTAGGACTTGCAGGGCGTGAACAAAGGTGGAACATTTCGTTAATCCACCGGTTTGGCGGGTGCGATGTCAAAAGCGGCTGGCGATAAGGCGTCGCCCCGGTCAGACATCGGACTGAATTGACGGGGCGGGCGAAGTCGTCGCCGCCTCACACGAGAAGGAAGTTTCCATGGCGGGCAGCGTCAACAAGGTCATTCTGGTCGGCAATCTGGGGCGCGACCCCGAAATCCGCTCCATGCCCAATGGCGACCGGATCGCCAACCTGTCGATCGCCACCTCGGAAACCTGGCGCGACAAGTCCTCGGGCGAGCGCAAGGAAAAGACCGAGTGGCACCGGGTCGTCATCTTCAACGACAACATCGTCAAGGTGGTCGAGAACTATGTGAAGAAGGGCTCGACCGTCTACATCGAGGGCGCGCTCCAGACCCGCAAATGGACTGACCAGCAGGGCGTCGAGAAATATTCGACCGAGATCGTGGTCAGCCGCTTCAAGGGTGAACTCACCATGCTGGGCGGCCGTTCGGAAGGCGGCTCGTCAGGCGGTGGTTACGGCGGCGGCGGTGGTCGCGGCGATGACGACTACTCCTCGGGCTTCTCCACCGGCGGCGCCAACAAACCGAGCGGCCCCAAGGAAAGCTACGACCTGAACGACGACATCCCGTTCTGAGGTCAGGCCGTTGGGGCGGGGGCCTTACAGCTATCGTGAGGATCCCGCCGTTCCGGCCTTTCCGGACGACCGGCCCCTGGTTCTGTTCGATGGTGACTGCGCGCTCTGCTCCGGCTCGGCGCGCAAGATCCTGAAGCATGACAGGGCAAATAGCATCAGGCTCGCGCCGACGCAGTCGCCCCTGGGTCGGGCGCTTCTCGTCCACTACGGCGTCGATCCCGACGATCCCTATACGATGCTGTTGATCCAGGACGGCGTTGCGCGCGTGCGGTCCGACGGCGTTCTGGGCATCGCCGCCCTGCTGCCGCCGCCCTATCGACTGGCCGTCGTCGGGCGGATCGTGCCGCGGATCGTCCGTGACACCCTCTATGACTTTATCGCGCGTCGCCGCCGCCGGTTTCCAGGCGTGGCCTGGTGCGCCATGCCGCCAGAAGGTGCCGATCTGACGGACCGGGTGCTGGAATGAGTGGACGCGTGCTGGTGCTGGGGGGCAACGGCTTCATCGGCTCGCATGTCGCGGCGGCCCTGTCGTCGGCCGGCTGGTCCGTTCGTGCCGGGGCGCGCCGCATCGCCGAACCCGCCCGTCGCGCGCCGACGTTCGACTGGGTCGCCGCCGACTTCGCCAAGCTGACGACACCCCAGGCCTGGGCGCCGGTGTTGGTTGGTGTGGAGGCGGTGGTGAACTGCGTCGGCGTGCTTCAGAATGGGGCCGGCGACAGCACGCGCGCCGCCCATGTCGACGGCCCGCGCGCCCTGATCGCGGCGTGCGAAGCGGCGGGCGTGCGGCGGCTGGTGCATATCTCCGCCGTCGGCGCGGACGACGGGGCCGGCACCGACTACGCTCGCACAAAGGCCGAGACCGAGCGGCTGATCGAGTCCAGCGGGCTGGATTGGCTGATCCTGCGGCCGTCGCTGGTGGTGGATCGTGCGGCGTTCGGCGGCACGGGTCTGATCCGTGCGCTGGCGGCGTTTCCGCTGTTCAGCCCGGTCGTGGGCGGCGACCAGATTTTCCGCCCGATCCCGCTGGGCGACCTGTCCGCCGCCGTCGTCGCGGCGTTGAAACCCACCGCGCCGTCGCATCGGACGCTGGACATGCCGGGGCCGGAGCCGGTGACGATGGTCGAGACGATGCGTCTTTACCGCGGTTGGATGGGGGTTGAGCCCGGCGCCGGTGATCCGCGTTCCGCGTGTCCTGGCCGCGCCCGCCCTGGCGATCGGCGATCTGCTGGGTCGGCTGGGCTGGTCCTCGCCGATCCGCACGACGGCGATCAAACAGATGGACCACGACGTGTCCGGCCGCGACAGCGGCTGGGCGCAGGCGCTTGGCGTGCCGTCGCGCGGATTCACACGCTTCCTCGCCGAGACACCGGCCTCGGTTCAGGACGTCTGGCACGCGCGGCTCTGGTTCGTGCGGCCGATCTCCATCGTGACACTGGGCCTGTTCTGGTTGATTACCGGCCTGATCAGCTTCGGCCCGGGTTGGGACCGCGCCGTCGCCATCCTGCATGAGGGCGGTTACGGCCACATGGCCGGCCCCATCGCCTGTGGGGCGCGCTGCTGGACGTGGTGCTGGGGCTGATGCTGTTCGTGCGGCCATGGACGGCGCGCGTGGCGATCTTCATGTGCCTGGCCACGGTCGGCTATCTGACGGCCGCGACGCTCAGCCTGCCGCACTTCTGGATCGATCCGCTGGGACCATGGCTCAAGGTCCTGCCGATGATGGCCCTTTGCCTGTTCGTGGCGGCGACGGACGCGCGCCGATGACCGCCTATGTGCTGCTCAAGATCGTTCACATCCTGTCGGGCGCGGTGCTGTTCGGAACAGGCGCCGGCATCGCCTTCTTCATGCTGCGCGCTCACGCGACAAAGGACGCAAGGACCGTCGCCGAGGTCGGCCGCATCGTCGTTCTGGCTGATTTCGTCTTCACCGCGACCGCCGTGGTGATCCAGCCAATCAGCGGCCTGGGCCTGATCCATCTGCAGGGCTGGTCCCTGACCAGTCCATGGCTGCTGGCCGCCTATGGGCTTTATGTCCTGATCGGCGTCTGCTGGCTGCCGGTCGTGTGGATCCAGTACCGGATGATGAAGCTGGCCGAACAAGCGGCAGGGGAGGGCGCCGCCCTGCCGTCCGCCTATCATCGGCTGTTCCGTTGGTGGTTCGCCCTGGGCTGGCCCGCCTTTGCCGGCGTCCTGGCCATCTACTGGCTGATGGTCGCCAAGCCGGATTTCTGAGCGGAAACCTGAGGTCATTCAAAGTGAGCCGACGCGGCGGGCGGGTCATGCCATAGGGCGGTCATGACCGACGTCCGTTCCGAAGTTGCGCCTGCCCCCGCGCCTCTGCCCAAGAGGCCTCACGCCCTGACAGGGCTGGAGATCGCCGCCATCGTGGCGATCATCGTGGTGTGGGGCGTCAACAACGCCGGGGCCAAGCTGGCGACGCAGGAGTTGTCGCCGCTGCTGGTCGGCGCCATCCGGTTCGGCATCGCCACTGCCTGTCTGATCGCCTTCGTGCGGCCGCCGTTCCCGGACTGGAAGAGCCTGATGCTAATTGTCATCATCGGCGGGCCGATCCAGTACGGCCTGGCCTACACCGCCTACTGGCTGGCGACGGACGTCAGCCCGGTGACCGTGGCCAACCAGTTGTGGATCCCCTTCACCACCCTGTTCGCCTTCCTGATCCTGGGCGAGCGGCTGTCCAAGGCGGCCTTGGTCGGTATGGGCGTGGCCTTCGTCGGCGTGGCCTGGATGACGCTGGACGCCCATGCGCTGCAGGACTGGAAGGCCATTCTGGTCGCCATCGCGGCCGGCGCCGCCTGGGGCGTGACCACGGTGGTCGCGCGTCGCACCACCTCCATCCCGCCACTGAAGATGCAGGGTCTGCTGGCGCTGGGCGCCTTTCCCGTCATGGCCTTCGGCTCGGCGGTGTTCGAGCATGGCCAGTGGGAGGCGGTGAAGCGCGCCACGCCCATGGTCTGGGCCTCGTTGCTGTGGGCGGGCGTCGTGTCGTCCGTGCTGGCGACGACCCTGCTGTTCTGGCTGGTGCAGCGGCGCGAGGCGGGGCGGGTGACGCCCTATCTGCTGGTCACGCCCGTGGTGTCGATGTTCATCGGCTGGAGCTTCATGGGCGACATCCTGACGCCGCAGATTCTGACGGGGTCGGCCATCACCATGGGAGGGGTCGCCCTCGTGGCCCTGGCCGAACGGGGCTTGCGCGCTGGGGCCGCCAAGGCTTGATCTGTTCCTGATCGTTTCAGGAGCCCGCCATGCATCACGCCCCCCTCGACGCCGACCACGTCTCCCGCCGCTGGCTGGGCAAGGCGAAGCACGATCTTCCGGCGAACGAAGCCGTCGTCGTTCAGAGCACCGCCGATCGTCGCCCCGTTTCCGAAGACATCAACGAGACCTTCGACGACCGCCAAACCTTTGGCGAGCGGCTGGCCGATCGGGTGGCGGCCTTCGGTGGTTCGTGGCCCTTCATCATCGCGTTCGGCGTCTTCCTGGCGATCTGGACCGGGCTGAACCTGCAGCTGCGCAAGGAAGCCTTCGACCCCTATCCCTTCATCTTCCTGAACCTGGTCCTGTCGATGCTGGCGGCGATCCAGGCGCCGGTCATCATGATGAGCCAGAACCGCCAGGCGTCAAAGGATCGGCTGGACGCGGGCAATGACTATCAGGTCAATCTGAAGGCCGAGATTGAGATCATGGCCCTGCTGGAAAAGGTCGAACACCTGACCGCCCGACAGGAGGAGCAGACCGAAATGATCCGCCGTCTTCTCGCGCAAAAAGAGACCCGCTGAACGCTGTCCAGCGGGCCATCTTCCGTTTCGGAAAAAGGCTTAGCTTGCGCTGAGCGCCGCGCAGGCCACTCGGTCGCCTGCGCCGCCGATGGGCTGGGTCGAATGGTCGTCGGGGTTGGCGTGGATGATGATGGCCGAACCGTCGGCGTCCCACTGCCATTGGCCGGGGCCTTCGGACGAAATCCTGGCGCGGGTGGTGAACAGCTCGGCGTTCACCTTGCCGTCCGCACCGGCCCAGACGTTGGGAAGGTCGCCGTCGTCCGGCCCGGCGGCGTTCAACAGGCCATGCGGAGCCTTGGGCTCGCCGTGGTTGATGTGGGCGCCGGACGAGGTGAAGGGGGCGGCGCATTCGCCGGTCGCATGGATGTGGATGCCGTGCCAGCCGGGCGTCAGGCCCGAGGCCTCGATCTTCATCAGCAGGCCGGTCGGCCCCTGACGCAGGTCGACGCGGCCGATATTGGCACCGGAGGCGTTGATCAGAACGGCCTGTCCCGTCGCGCCGACGGGCGCGCGTTCGACGGCCGCCTGGGGCGCGTTTCCGGTCGCGGCGCAGGCGGTTGTCAGGGCCAAGGGGGAGGCGAAGAGAAGGGCGGCGGCGAGGCGGGTGGCGCGCATGTCGAAAGTCCTTTCAGAGACGGGCTTTCACGGCGACGTCGCTTTGCCACCGAGGCCCTGGAATGCTAGAAATCGTCACAGCGGATCACGTTCCGATTCCGGCCGCATAAAGCCACGCTTCATTGACCGACGACAGCTACGAAAACGCCGCATCTCCCATCGTTCCGGGAGGCGGCGGCTCCGACATTTCCACGATCACGATCGAGGACGAACTGAAGCGTTCGTACCTCGACTACGCCATGAGCGTGATCGTCTCGCGCGCGCTGCCTGACGCCCGGGACGGGTTGAAGCCGGTTCACCGTCGCATCCTGTATTCGATGCACGACCTGAACATGACGCCGGAGCGCAGCTATTCGAAATGCGCCCGTGTCGTCGGTGACGTGCTGGGCCGGTTCCACCCCCACGGCGACGCCTCGGTCTATATGGCCTTGGTGCGGATGGCGCAGCCGTTCTCGATGGGCCTGATGCTGGTCGACGGCCAGGGCAACTTCGGTTCGGTCGACGGCGATATGCCCGCCTCGATGCGTTACACCGAAGCCCGGATGGCCCCGGCCGCCGTCGCCCTGATGGCCGACATCGACAAGGACACGGTCGATTTCCAGCCGAACTACGACGAGAAGGAGCTGGAGCCGGTCGTCCTGCCGAGCCGGATTCCGAACCTGCTGGTCAACGGCGCGGGCGGCATTGCCGTCGGCATGGCGACCAACATCCCGCCGCACAATCTGGGCGAGGTCGTGGATGCGGCCCTGGCCCTGCTGGATGATCCGAACGTCACCGATGACGCCCTGCTGGATATCGTGCCCGGTCCGGACTTCCCGACCGGCGGCGAGATCATGGGCCGTACCGCGCCGCGCAACGCCCTGCGCGACGGTCGCGGCTCGGTCGTCGTGCGTGGCCGGGCCTCGGTGGAGGAGATCCGCAAGGACCGCGAGGCCATCGTCGTCACCGAACTGCCCTATCAGGTCAACAAACAGACCTTGATCGAGCGCATCGCCGAAATGGTGCGCGAGAAGCGGCTGGAAGGCATTTCCGACGTTCGCGACGAATCCGACCGCCAGGGCATGCGGATCGTGATCGAGCTGAAGCGCGACGCGTCCGGCGACGTCATCCTGAACCAGCTGTGGCGCTATACCGCCATGCAGAGCTCGTTCGGCGTCAACATGCTGGCGCTGAACCACGGCCGGCCCGAGCAGATGGGTTTGCGCCAGCTGCTGCAGATCTTCCTCGACTTCCGCGAGGAGGTCGTGGTTCGCCGCGTCAAGTTCGAGCTGAACAAGGCCCGTGATCGCGGCCACGTCCTGGTCGGTCTGGCCGTCGCCGTCGCCAATATCGACGAGGTGATCCATATCATCCGCTCCTCGGTCGATCCGACCGAGGCGCGCGAGCGACTGCAGGCCAAGGCCTGGCCCGTCGGCGACATGATGGCCCTGGTCGAGTTGATCGCCGATCCGCGCACCGTCATCGTCGAGGGCGACAAGATCCGTCTGACCGACGAACAGGCCCGCGCCATCCTGGCCCTGACCCTGTCGCGTCTGACCGGTCTAGGCCGCGACGACATCTTCGGCGAGGCGCACGGCCTGGCCGACACCATCCAGGGCCACTTGACCATCCTGTCGGACCGCAAGAACGTCCTGGCCATCATCCGCGACGACCTGATCGACGTTAAGGATCGGTTCGCCGTTCCGCGCCGCACCCTCATCGGGGAAGGCGACGGGGAGATGGAGGATGAGGACCTGATCCCGCGCGAGGACATGGTCGTCACCGTTACCCACGGCGGCTACGTCAAGCGCGTGGCCTTGAACGCCTATCGGACCCAGCATCGCGGCGGCAAGGGCCGCAGCGGCATGTCGATGAAGGACGAGGACGCCATCACCGGCGTGTTCAGCGCCTCGACGCACACGCCGGTCCTGTTCTTCGCCACCAACGGCAAGGCCTACAAGCTGAAGACCTGGCGCCTGCCGCTGGGCAATCCGCAATCGCGGGGCAAGGCCTTCGTCAACCTGCTGCCCATCGAGCCGGGCGACAGCATCATGAACGTCCTGCCTCTGCCCGAGGACGAGACGACCTGGGGCGACTACGACATCATGTTCGCCACCTCGAGCGGCGATGTGAGGCGCAATAAGCTATCGGACTTCGCCACCGTGAACCGCGCCGGCAAGATCGCCATGAAGCTGGAAGGCTCTGACCGTATGGTCGGCGTCGGCCTGTGCACGGCCGACGACGATGTGCTGCTGACCACGGCGCTGGGCCGCGCGATCCGGTTCAAGGCCGACGACGTTCGCGTGTTCAAGGGCCGGGATTCGACCGGCGTCCGGGGCGTGCGCCTGCAGGACGGCGACGAGGTCATCTCCATGGCCATCCTGGGCCGTGTGGACGCGACTCCGGAAGAACGCGCCGCCTACGTCAAACACGCCAACGCGATGCGCAAGGCCCTGGCCGGTGCGGATGTGGAAGAGGATGCCGCGGCTCCGGTCGAGGCTGAAGACGAGGTCGCGGATGCGGCTCTGACGGTCGAGCGGATCGCCGAACTAGGCGCCGCCGAACAGTTCATCCTGACGGTCACCGAGACCGGCTTCGGCAAGCGATCCTCGGCCTACGAGTATCGTCGTACGGGGCGCGGCGGCCAAGGTTTGACGGCCCACGGCTTGGGCGGTCGCGCCGGCACGCGTCTGGCGGCGGCCTTCCCGGTCGAGGAGACGGACGACCTTCTGCTGGTCACCTCGGGCGGTCAGATGATCCGCACTCGCATCGATCAGGTCCGCATCGTCGGCCGCTCCAGCCAGGGCGTCACCATCTTCCGCACCGGCAAGGACGAGAAGGTCGTCTCGGTTGAACGTCTGCCGGAAAGCGGCGGGGACGATGTGGAGATCGCGGGCGAAGAGGGCGAGGGCTGATCCTCCACCGCGCAGCGGGGGAGGGGGACCATGCGCAGCATGGTGGAAGGGGCGACCCCAAACACTGGCCTTCGGTCCGCCCCCTCCACCACTTCGTGGTCCCCCTCCCCCATGAATGGGGGAGGATCGGTTGAACGCGACAATCCTGATCGACGGTCGCCCCGCCACGGCCGATGACTTGGCCCACCAAGCCCTGGTCAACTACGGCGCCTACACATCGTTCCGCGTGGAGCAGGGCGCCGTGCGCGGCCTGGACCTGCATCTGGCGCGACTGGAGCAGGCGGCGGTCGAACTGTTCGGTGAAAGCCCGGGCGAGGCGGAGTTGCGTCGTCTGATGGCGCAGGCCGTCGAGGGCCGCGACGCCTGCTGGCTGCGGGTCAGTCTGTTCTCGCCGGAGATCGGTCATCGCGCCCCGTCGTTCGTCGGTCGGCCGAAGGTCATGACGGTGGTTTCGCCACCCCCGCCGCCGTTGGCCGTCTCGGTCCGGCTCAAGGCGATGGCCTATGAGCGGGAGGCGCCGCATCTGAAACACGTCGCGACCATGGGGCTGACCCGCGCGCGCCGCGCCGCCCGCGCCGCTGGTTTTGACGATGCGCTGTTCACCGACGCCAATGGGCGCGTGTCCGAGGGCGCTCTGTGGAACATCGGCTTTTTCAAGGGCGACCGCATCGTCTGGCCTCAGGCGCCGATGTTGGCGGGCGTGACCCAGGCGCTGATCCAGCGCGGTCTTGCCGAGGCGCGGTTGGCCTCGGAAACCCGGACAGTGGCCCTGTCAGACATCGCCGCGTTCGACGGCGCCTTCCTGTGCAACAGCGCCACGCCGGTTTGTCCGGTCACGGCCATCGACGACGTGACGTTCGCCAGCGCCCCGGCCTTGCTGGCCCGGATCGAGGCCGCCTGGTTCGCCCAGCCGCCGCAAGTCATCGCGGCCCGCGACGATGACGAAGGCGTCAGCCGGCTAGGCCGCTGATTTCGCACCTGCTAAACGACGCTGACGCCACGCGACAGGCCGGGGAGACACGCATGCGCATCGGACTTTATCCGGGCACCTTCGACCCGGTGACGAACGGGCATACCGACATCATCAAGCGTGCGCTGAAGCTGGTGGACCGGCTGGTCATCGGCGTGGCTCAGAACGACGACAAGGGGCCGCTGTTCTCGACCGCCGAACGGGTCGAGATGCTGAAGGCCGAGATGGCGCACCTCGGCGGCGACATCGTGGTCCAGCCGTTCTCGACCCTGCTGATGCACTTCGCCGAAGAGCTGGACGCCAGCGTCATCATCCGGGGTCTGCGCGCCGTCGCCGACTTCGAATACGAGTTCCAGATGACGGCCATGAACCAGCGCCTCAATCAGGACATCGAAACCGTATTCCTGATGGCCGATCCGCGCCATCAGGCCATCGCCTCGCGGCTCGTCAAGGAGATCGCCCGACTGGACGGCGCGATCGACAGTTTCGTCAGCCCCGCCATCGCCGAGCGCGTGCGGGCCAAGGTCAAGAACGGTTAGGGTAGACAAGACCATGCGTACCGCCATCATCGCAGCGACCGTCGCCGCTCTTCTCGCGGCTGGCGCGGCCCAGGCGCCGGCTGTGGCGCAAACGGCGCCGGCGGCGTCCGACTGGCGCGCCATTGCGCCTGAAAACCTGCTCGTTATCGATACGTCGAAGGGCCGGATGCTGGTCGAACTGATCCCCGTCGCCGCGCCCAACCATGCGGAACGCATCCGCACCCTGGCCAACCAGGGCTTCTACGACGGTCTGAAGTTCCACCGCGTCATCCCTGATTTCATGGCGCAAACCGGCGATCCGAAGGGCACGGGCGAGGGCGGCAGCGAGCTGCCGGACCTGAAGGCCGAGTTCAGCTTCCGTCGTGGTCGCGACGCCGGCTTCGTCGCGGTGCCGAGCGTGGGCGCGGGCGTGCGCGGCCTGGTCGGCGATCTGCCGGTCCAGACCCAACCCGACGCCCAAATGATGGTCACCGCCGACTTCAAGGTCGACGCTCACGGCCTGTTCTGTCCCGGCGTGCTGGGCATGGCCCGCTCGGGTTCGCCCGACAGCGCCAACAGCCAGTTCTTCCTGATGATGGGCGCGCGCGAACAGCTGGACGGTATCTACACCGCCTTCGGGCGCGTGGTGTCCGGCCTGGACGTGGTCGGCAAGCTGAAGAAGGGGTCGGACGCCGAGGACGGTAAGGTGACCGATCCCGACACCATGACCCGCGTCCGCATGGCCTCGGCCCTGCCCGAAGCCGAACGTCCGACGGTGCGCGTCCTGAACGCCGGCAGCGCCGCCTTCGCCGAACGGATCGCCACGGCGCGTGCTGCGCGCGGCGCGGCCTTCAGCGTCTGCGACATTCAGCCGGTCGCCGAAGTGACGGGCGGCTGACGCTTTCGCAAACGGGGGAGGGGACGATGACGATACGAACGATGGCTATGGCGGCGGCCGTGCTGGCTGCGACGGCGGGCGCCGCCCTGGCGCAAGACGCGACTGCCGTTCCCGCGCCTCCGCCGCCGCCCGGCGAATGGCGCACGATCGCGCCTGAGAACCTGCTGGTCATCGACACCAACAAGGGGCGGGTGCTGGTCGAACTGGCGCCCCAGATCGCGCCCGCCCATGTCGAACGCATCAAGCTGCTGGCGTCGCGCGGATTCTTCGACAACCTGGTCTGGCACCGGGTGATCGACTGGTTCATGGCCCAGACCGGCGATCCGCTGGGCACGGGCGAGGGGCAGAGCTGGTATCCCGACCTGAAGGCCGAGTTCACCTTCCGCCGTGGCGCGGACATGGCCTTCACCCCGGTCGCGGCTCCGGTCGGCGCGCTGGTCGGCTTTGTCGATTCCGTCCCGGTCCAGACCCAGCCCGACGCCCTGATGTCCGGCACCAGCGACAAGAAGGTCCACGGTTGGGCCCTGTACTGCCCGGGCGTCGCGGGCATGGCGCGTGATGAGGGCAATGACACCGCCAACAGCCAGTTCTTCCTGATGCGTCAGGCCTATCCGGCCCTGGACAAGCGCTACACCGTCTGGGGTCGGGTCGTGTCCGGCCTGGACGTCGTGCGATCGCTGAAGGCCAGCGACACGCCGGATGGCTTGGTGCAGGGACCGGATCAGATGACCCGCGTTCGCGTGGCGTCGGATCTGCCCGCAGCCGAACGTCCGACGGCCGCCGTCCTGAACACCAACTCCGCCACCTTCCAGACCCTGGCGCAGCAGGCGCGTCAGGCGCGTGGCGCGGATTTCTCGGTCTGCGACATCGAACTGCCGGTGCGCGTCACGCCCGCCGCCTGATCAGGCGGCGGGGGCCGGCCGCCCCCGACCGCGCCGCCGACGCCGTCCTCTCGGCGGCTTCTTGTCTTCGCGCATCCGTTGCAGCAGCAGGCCTTCGCGCAGGCCCCGATCCGCGACCCGCACCCGCTCCGAGGGCCAAGCACGCTGCACCGCCTCCAGGATGGCGGCGCCCGCCAAAACGAGGTCCGCACGATCGGGACCGATGCAGGCCTCGCGCGCTCGTCCGTCCGGGCCCAAGGCCTTCAGGCGATCCGCCGCCGCCTCGCACTCGCCGCGCGTCATCCACAAGCCATCGACTCGGTCGCGATTGTAGCGCGGCAGATTCAAGTGAATGCCCGCCAGGCTGGTGATCGCGCCCGAGGTGCCGACCAGATGCGCCCGGTTCTGCCGGAACAGGTCCAGCATCGGTTCGTCGACGATCCCGCCCGCTGCAATGGCCGCGCCCATGTCGGCGACCATGGCCTCGTACCAGGCCTCGCCGGAGTTCGGCGGCTCGGGATGCCGCTCGGCCAGGGTCACGACGCCCACCGGCGCCGACATCCAGGCGGTGGTCGTCCAGTCGGTCCCGCTGCGTTTCAGCCACGACATCTCGGTCGAGCCGCCGCCGACGTCGATGACCAGCACCGCCTCGGCCTTGGGGTCGATCAGGTTCAGGCATCCCTCGACCGCCAGCCGCGCCTCTTCGGCGGGATCGATGATCCGCAAGCGCAGGCCCGTGCCCTTGCGCACCCGGTCTATGAAGTCGGCGCCGTTCTCGGCCGCGCGGCAGGCCTGGGTGGCGACGGCGCTCAATCGCGCCGAATCGACGCCCTTGCGCACGATCCGCTCGGCGCACAGGGCCAGGGCGTCATAGGCCCGGTCCATGGCGCGCGGGTCCAGAAGGCCCGTCCGCGACAGCCCTTCGCCCAGCCGCACGATGCGGCTGAAGCTGTCGACCACGCGAAAGCCTTCGCGTGACGGCCGCGCAATCAGCAGCCGGCAATTGTTGGTCCCCAGATCGAGCGCGCCATACACCGGCGCATCTCGACCCGACGCATCCCGCGAACGGGAAGGCTGGGACCGCTCGTCGCGCCGTCGAGGCGCGCCGTGGGTCTCCGGCATGGGCCGTCATCCGTTGTGGGCGGTCCAAAGCGGCGCCCGTCCTGATCAGCCTAACCCGCCAGGATCGTCCGCGCCAAGCCATTCTGTCAGGAAGATGAACAGACCGGCAGGCATTGGGGTCATGCGCTGAATCGTATGAAGCGCGATGACCCGCATCCAGACCGCACGTTTCGCCATTGGCCAGATCGTCCGCCACCGCGACGACGCCTTTCGTGGCGTCGTGATGGATGTGGATCACGCCTATGAGGGACCGGCCGGTGAAAGCGGCCTGGTCAGGCCGGATCAGCCTTTCTACCGCGTCTTCGCCTTGGGAGAGGATGGCGGCTTTGTCGCCTATGCGGCCGAAGGCGCTTTGGAAGACGGCGATTCCGTGCTGCTGCCCGACGACGCCGAGCGGTGGTTCACCACCGACGGCATGGGCCACCACGCACCGCTGGACGAACGTCTGCACTGACGGTTGGAAGCCATGGCGGCTCCGGGCTAGGATGGCGGCAAAAGAGGAATACGCCATGTCTGACTTCGAACACGTCTTCGAAAAGCCGCCCGAGGGCGCGGCCGCCGACTGGACCATTCCCCAGAACTGGGCCGCCTATACCGAGGTCGAGCACCAAACCTGGGACACGCTTTACGCCCGGCAGATGAAGATCCTGCCCGGTCGCGCCTGCGACGCCTTCATGCGGGGACTGGATGCGTTGGATCTGAACGCCGGCGGGATTCCCGACTTCGACGTGATCAATCCCAAGCTTCAGGCCCTGACCGGCTGGACGGTTGTCTGCGTCCCGGGCCTCGTGCCGGACGAGGTCTTCTTCGACCATCTGGCCAATCGCCGCTTCGTCTCGGGTCAGTTTATCCGCAAGCCCGACCAACTGGATTATCTCCAAGAGCCCGACATCTTCCACGACGTCTTCGGCCACGTGCCGATGCTGACCGACCCCGATTTCGCCGCCTATATGGAGGCCTATGGCAAGGGTGGGCAGCGGGCGGCCGGCCTGGGCATGCTGCCGAACCTGGCGCGCCTGTACTGGTATACGGTCGAGTTTGGTCTGATGAAGGAGGAGGACAGCCTTCGCATCTACGGCGCCGGCATCGTCTCCTCGGCGACCGAGAGCGTCTTTGCTCTGGACGATCCGTCGCCCAACCGCCTTGGGTTCGACCTGGAGCGGGTGATGCGGACCCTGTACCGGATCGACGACTTCCAGCAGGTCTATTTCGTCATCGACAGCCTGGAAGCCCTGAAAGACGAGACGCTCAAGGACTTCGGGCCTGTCTATGCGGCGCTGAAAGGAAAGGACGACCTGGCCATCGAAACCGTCCTGCCGACCGACCAGGTCTTCACCCGCGGCACCCAGGCCTATGCCCAGCGCGGCGGGCGGTTCGCGGCCTGATCGGCGTCAGGTGTGCGTAATCAGGCTATTGTGCTTGGTGTCGCGCATGCGGATGAAGGTCAGCAGCGACAGCCCGATCATCCCGGTCACGTACCAGAAGAACACACTCTCGACGCCCGCGCCCTTCAGCCATAGCGCCACATATTCCGCCGTGCCTCCGAACACCGCATTGGCGATGGCGTAGGGCAGAGCGACGCCGAGGGCGCGGATGTGGGCGGGGAACAGCTCAGCCTTCACCACCGCATTTATCGCGGTGTAGCCCGACACGATCACCAGCCCGGCCAGCGCCAGGAGGAAGGCGACGAAAGGGCTCTCGACCGTCGACAGGGTTGTCATGATCGGCACGGTGCACAACACCCCCAGCACGCCGAAAGCGATCATCACGGGACGCCGTCCCACCCTGTCCGAAAGCGCGCCGACCGTCGGCTGAAGCAGCATGAAGATGAACAGGGCCGCCGCGCTGATTTCGGTCGCCGTGTTCTTGGAAAAACCGCTCGTATTGACCAGGAACTTCTGGAGATAGGTCGTGTAGGTGTAGAAGGCCAAGGTGCCGCCGGCCGTCAGACCCAGCACCATGAACGCCTCTTTCGGGTGTTTCAGGATCAACTGCACGGCGCTGGATTTCGGGGCGTCCTTGGCCTCGGTCGCCTTATGGGTCTCGTCCAGCCGGCGACGCAGCCAGAAGACGACGACCGCCAGGCCCGCGCCGACGAAGAAGGGAATGCGCCACCCCCAGGAGGCCAACGCCGTCTCGCTGAGCGTGTTCTGCAGCACGATCAACAGCAGCAGGGCGATCAACTGACCCGAGATCAGGGTGACGTACTGGAAGCTGGACCAGAAGCCGCGACGATGCGGCTCGGCCATTTCGGACAGGTAGGTGGCGCTGGATCCATATTCCCCTCCGACGCTCAGCCCCTGCAACAGCCGCGCGAACAGCAGCAGCGCCGGCGCCGCTAGGCCGATGGTGCCATAGCCGGGCGTCACGCCGATGATCAGCGAACCGGTGCACATCAGGGTCACCGACAGGGTCAACCCCGCCTTGCGACCTTTGCGGTCGGCGTAGACCCCCATGATCCATGCCCCGATGGGCCGCATCAGGAAGCCCACCGCAAAGACGGCGGCGGCGCTCAGCAGTTGCGCCGTCGGGTCCTCGCTGGGGAAGAAGACGGGCGCGAAATACAGGGTGAAAGCCGCATAGGCATACCAGTCGAACCACTCCACCAGATTGCCGGCCGATCCGCCGACGATATTTCTCAATCGGCGGGCGGGGCTCATGGGCGCTGCGGTCGTCATGGCCGGATCAGCCTCTCTGGAAGGGGTAGAAGTCGGTTCCGAGGTTCAGGACCGTCGTCAGCTCGTCCAGCGCGCCACGGCTTTCGACCAGCAGGTCAGGGTCGGCCAGATCGGCGGGGCGCAGTTCATCGCGGTACCAGCGCCCGGCCCAGTCCGACAGACGTGCATGCAGATCGTCGCTCAGGCGCATGGCCGGGTTGGTCGCCGCCAGTTCGGCCTCGGTCAGCACGACACGCAGGCGCAGGCAGGCCGGTCCGCCGCCGTTGCGCATCGACTGGCGCACGTCGACATATTTCACCCGGCCGATCGGACCGTTGGAGGCGGCCAACGCCTGCGCCACCGCATGGCTGCGCGGGTTGTCGCGGGTCTCGGTCGGACAGATCAGGGTCAGGCGCTCCTCGCCCGGAACCTGGATCAGCATGGAGTTAAACAGATAGCTCGAGATCGCATCGGCCAGCGGCAGGTCGGCGGACGAGACCTCGACGAAGATCGGCTCGAACAGACCATCGGCCGCGCGGCGAATGGCGGCCTGGGTTGCGGCCGTGTCCTCGAACGCCAACTCGTGGAAGAACAGGGTGTCCAGCGCCCCGACGCAGACCACGTCGTTGTGGAAGGTGCCGCCGCCAATGGCGGCGCGGGATTGCTGGGCCAGGACCGGCCGTCCGGCTTCGTGTCGTCGGACGATGGCTTCCGACGCTTCGCGCGTCTGACGGGCGGGGAAGGGGCCGTCCCAAGGTTCGAACGCCTCGCGACCCCACACCAGCAGATTGACGCCGCGACCGCCATGTTGAGCGCACAGGCGAACGTGGTTCGCGGCGCCTTCGTCGGCGAGATGCGCGACCGCGGGCAGGGCGTCATGGACGGCGAAACGGCTGGCGTCGGGAAACAGGGCGTCCAGGGCGCGCTTCGTTTGCCGGTGCTCCAGGCTGCGGTGAAGATTGGTGTGCAGATTGGCCGGCGTGAAATGCACCCGGCCGTCGGCGGCGTCGGCGCTGGGCGTCACGGTCGCGGCGTTGGCGGCCCACATGGGCGAGGCCGAGCAGGCGGCGGCGGCAAACGACGGCGCGCTCCGCCAGGCCCGTTCCAGAACCTGGGCGTCCGAACCGGCGAAGCCCAGGGTCCGCAGGAAGGGAATATTCGGCCGCTCATGCGGCGGCAGGACGAACTGGGGCAGGCCCAGATCCGCCAGGGTCTTCATCTTGTCGAGGCCTTGAAGCACGGCCGCGCGCGGGTTCGACGCCTCGCCCTTGTTCAGGCCGGACGCCAGATTGCCCGGAGACAGACCGGCGTAGGAATGGGTCGGCCCGATCAGACCGTCGGCGTTGGCCTCGACAGCGCTGATCATCGCAATCCCTTGATCTCGCCTTCGATGTTGGCGACGGCGTCGGCCTCGAAACTGGCGACCGGATAGGCGCAATAGTCGGCGGCGTAGTAGGCGCTGGGCCGGTGGTTGCCGCTGGCCCCCAAGCCGCCGAACGGCATGTCGCCGGCGGCGCCGGTGGTCGGACGGTTGAAGTTGACCACGCCCGCGCGGATGCGGCGGATGAAGTGGTCCCAGTTCTTCGGATCATCGCTGACCAGACCGGCGGACAGGCCGTAGCGGGTCGCATTCGCCGCCTGGATCGCCGCGTCGAACGAGGCGACGCGCGTTACCGACAGGAAGGGGGCGAACATCTCTTCGTCCGGCACGTCGATCCCGGTCACGTCGATAATGGCCGGCTTGACGAAGGCGCCAGGCAGGTTGGCGACCGGCCCCGACGCGCGGATGACCTTGGTCCCCATGTCGATCCGGTCCTGCAAAGCCTTTAGCGCCGCCTCGGCGGCACGCGCCGAGATCAGCGGGCCGGCATAGGGTTCGGGATCGCTATCCCACGGGCCGAAGATCAGCCGGTCGGACAGGGCGGCGATGGCTTCGACGATGGCGTCGCCCTGAGGCCCTTCCGGCACGATCAGGCGACGCGCGCACGAGCAACGCTGGCCGGTGGTGATGAAGGCGGATTGAACCGCGATGCCCGCGACGGCCTCTGCATCCGCTGCGTCCCACACGACCAACGGATTGTTGCCGCCCAGCTCCAGCGCCAGGATGACGTGGGGATCGTCGGCGAACTTCCTGCGGAAATGCGCGCCCGCCGCGCCCGATCCGGTGAACATCAGGGCGTCGATGCCGGCGTCCAGCAGGGCCGCGCCCGTCTCACGCCCGCCCTGGACCACATTGACCACGCCGGTCGGCAGATCGGCGGCGGCGAAGGCTTCGGCCATCACCTGACCGACCAGGGGCGTTTCCTCCGATGGCTTGAAGACGACCGTGTCGCCCGCCAGCAGGGCCGGGACGATATGGCCGTTCGGCAGATGGCCGGGGAAGTTGAACGGGCCAAGCACCGCCGCAACGCCGTGCGGACGGTGCCGCAGGGTCGCGCGGCCGAACGCTGTATCGCTGATGCGTTCGCCGGTGCGCTCGTCATAGGCGCGGATCGAGATATCCACCTTGCCGATCATGGCGGCGGCCTCGGTCTTGGTTTCCCAAAGCGGCTTGCCGGTCTCGCGTGCGATGGCCTCGGCGATCTGGGGCGCGCGATCTTTCAGGACGGCCTGATAGCGCTTCACCGCGTCGATCCGGTCGGCGCGCGGCGCATCGGCCCAGGCGGGGAAGGCGGCGCGGGCGGCGTCGACAGCGGCCTGGACCTCAGCCGGGCTGGCGGCCTCGCCCTCCCAGTTGGTCGCTTCGGTGGCGGGATCGGTGGAGGTGAAGCGGGTCATGATTTTACTCGCACAGGGTCTCCGCTGCGCACCTTGAGCGCGGCGGCGGTTTCGGCGGTCAGGCGAACGGCGTCGCCGTCGATGTCGGCCTTGGCGCGGACGGCGCGGAAGGCGGCGACGCTGTCGGTCGAGATCAGGGCCGGCAGTTCGGCCTCGACGCCCTCGACGATCTGAACCGTCAGGCGCCGGGCGTCGCGCACGGTCCGGATATTGTCGCGGCCGCAGGCGACGGTCGGACCGGCGTCGAAGATGTCGACCAGCCCATTGGGTCGGAAGCCCTCGCTTTCCAGCAGGGCCATGGCCGGTACGCCTTGCGGATGGACCTTGCCGATCACCGCGCGGGCCGGTTCGGGCAGCAGTTCGACATAGATCGGGTGCCGCGGCGCCAGGTCCAGGATGAACTGTTTGTCCGTCGAGCCGGTCATTCGATCGGCGTGGTCGAACTCCATCGGAAAGAATTTGTGCGCCACATGGTCCCAGAACGGGCAGGCGCCGTCGGGCGTGAAGACGCCGCGCAACTCGGCCAGAACATTGTCGGCGAACAGGTCGGGCTGGGCGCCGATCAGCATATATCGCGACTGGCTCAGCAGACGGCCCGCGCCGCCCTTCCTCCGATCCGCCTTCAGAAACAGCGAACCGACCTCGGTCCAACCCGTGCACTCATTGACCAGAACCAGCGTCTGGTGGTCCAGCTTCACCCCCAGCGAGGGCGACTGGACGGTGTTGTTGACGACGCGGAACGAGAAGAAGGGCCGCTTCAGCCCCACCGTCGCCTTGACCGAGCCGACGCCGTCGATGTCGCCCGTGTCGCCGTCTTCCAGCATCAGGGTGTACCAGGCCTCTTGCCACGGCACGCGACCTTCAAAGCTCGCCTGGCTCAGCTCCAGCCGATCGGCCAGAGCGTCGGGGTCTTCAGGCAGGCTGGTGAAGCCGGGGCCGGACAGGATGGCCAGTTCCAGCAGATGATCGAGATCGGCTGGGCCGGCGGGACGGACGACAAGCATTCTACAGGGTTTCCATCCGCAGGGATTTCAGTTTGGCCGCATCGATTTCACCCGAAGCGATCTTGCACAGGATCAGGGTGCTCAGCTGGGCGCGCTCGACGAAGCTGTCGGGCCAGGCGAACTCCTGATCCGAATGGATATCGCCGCCGCGAACGCCCAGGGTGTCGATATTGGGCAGGCCGGCCGCGTGCAGATTGTTGCCCTCGCACACCCCGCCCGAAGGTTTCCAGGCGATGGGCTGGCCCAGCAGTGCGCCGGCTTCCTTCACCGCCTCGAACAGGGCAGTCTGAGCGGCGTCCATCGGCTTGGGCGCGCGGGTGAAGCCGCCGTGCAGATCCAGCGTCAGGCCCTCGAACGGCGGTGTCGCGGCGATGGACCGCACCGATGCGTCGATCCAGTCGGCGGCGGCCTTGTGCGGCACCCGGACGTTGAACCGCACCACGGCGTTGTCGGCGACGACGTTCAGCGCGCCCCCGCCCGAAATCTTGGCGACGTTGACGGTGACGCCCGCGTGCTGACCGTTGAGGCCATGCAGGGCGGCGGCGATGATGGCGGCGCCGGCCACCGCATTGCGGCCTTCGTCGAAGGCGCGGCCGGCGTGGGCGGCGCGACCCGTCACGATCAGATGATAGTTGCCGCTGCCCTTGCGCGCGCCCGCCAGCGTGCCGTCCGCCAGCGCCGGTTCGTAGGTCAGGCCGACATGGCCGCGCGCGCCCAGTTCGGCCAGCAGCGGAGCGGACGCCGGCGAGCCGATCTCTTCGTCAGGGCTCAGCAGCACGGTCCAGCCGACGCCGTGTCTGTCAGGATGGGTCTCGAACGCCTCCAGCGCGGCCAGAAGCACGCTGATCCCGCCCTTCATGTCGGCGACGCCCGGCCCGTTCAGGGCGCCGTCGGCCCGCGTGGTCACGGTCTGGAACCGGCTGTCGGCGGGGAAGACGGTGTCATAGTGGCCGGTCAGCACGACCCGGATCGGCGCATCCGGCCGGGCGGTGATCTTCAGCGCGTCGGCATGGGCCTCGGTCCGCACCGATCCGTCGTCGGCGACGGTGGTCGAACCCTGTGTCGGGAGGCGTTCGACACGGGCGGGCAGGGCGCCCGCCGCCGCTTCCAGCGCATCCAGCACAGCATTCAGTCCGGCGGCGTTGCGGCTGCCCGAGTTGATGTTCGCCCAGTCAATGGTACGGCCGATGATCGTCTCGCGTCGCGCGGCGACGTGGTCGAGGACGGCCTGGTCCGAGGTCAGAATCCGCATCGGCCGGACCCTAGACGCCTCGACCTGAAAGGTGAAGGTCGGGGCCTGTAAGTCGTCGCCGATCACCGCTAGGCTCCGCTCGAAACGAGGGCCCTATGACACGCAAAACGATCGACCTCTGGCTCCGCGCCATGAACCCGCTGAAGCTGCCGCGCGGCATGGCCGAGGCGCAGCGTTCGGCGCGGTCGATGGTGATCGGCCTGGTCATCGCCCTGATCGTCGGCCTGATCCCGACCTGGTGGATGTTTACCTCGGGCTGGTTCGAGACGGCGATGAGCGCGGAGTACGCCAAGATGGGTCTGTCGGCGGATCAGCTGGCCATGCAGCAGGAGATGATGAAGGTCATGTGGCCCTTCGCTATCGCCTCGGGCGCGATCTTCTCCGTGTTGTTCTATGGCGTCGTGGCGGTGGTGCAGTGGCGCATGATGACGCGCGCCATCCCGATCATCATGCTGGCGCTGATCGCCTACAGCGTGGTGGCCAATCTGGGGATGCGGCTGCTGGGGACCCTGCCGTCGCCGGACCTTCCGCTGTGGATCAACCTGACGACCTGGCCCGCCATGATCGTGTCGGGCGTGATCTATGTCGCGTCGCTGCAGGGCGCCATGTTGCTGCATCGCCTGAAGCAGGAAGCGTGATGTCGGTCGTCCTCTACCACAATCCGAAATGCAGCACGTCGCGCAACGCCCTCGCCCTGCTGCGCGAGCAGGGCGTCGAGCCGACGGTCGTCGAATATCTGAAGACCGGACGGGACCGCGAGACGCTGCAGCGATTGGCATCCAGAACCGGCCTCGGTTTGTCGGGCCTTCTGCGCAGGAAGGAAGCCGACGCCAAGGCGCTGCTGGACGTCGGCGCAGATGACGAAGCCATACTGGCTGCAGCGATCGCTCAGCCGATTCTGATCGAACGTCCGATCGTCGAGACCGACAAGGGCGCCGTCATCGGCCGCCCCGTGGAGCGGGTGCTGGAGGTTCTCTAGCGACCGATCCGATGGGGCGGCCTAGCGGTTGCGGCCGCCCCGGTTTGGACGACGATCGCCCGCCTCGCGGCTTTCGTGACGCCAGCGGATCGACAGGCTGGTCTGGCCCTGGCCGCCGAACTGCGACGCGATGGCGACGTTGCGCCGAGGCTGCCACTCGACCTTGACCGCCGCACCGTTCTGACCGCCGCCGATGACCTCCAGATAGACGTCGTCGGTGATGTAGCGACCGCCCGCAACCGTGACCGCAGACGCGTCGCCGCCGAACGACAGCCGGTCCAGACCGGCCAGTTCGCGCAGGTTGCCGATCACATCGAACCCGCCGCCGCCCGCCAGGGCTGCGACCCCGGCCGCCAGCTGCGCCGCCTCGAAGGCCGACAGCTGCGACGCGGACCGACCGAACAGCACCTGCGACAGGATTTCGTCCTGGGGCAGGGACGGGGTGGAGGTCAGGGCGATCTTGGGTTCGGCGGCCGTTCCGGTGACGTTGATCGAGGCCGTCAGGGCCGCGTCCTCTCGCGTCGCCGCCAGGTTCAGACGGATTTGCTTGGGATCGGTCGACAGGGTGACACGTCCGGTGTCGTCGAACACGAACCGCTTGCCCGCGAACTCATAATCGCCGCGCACCACATTGGCCGTGCCGGTCAGTTGCGGCTGGGCGATCGTGCCGCGCACCCGGGCGTTCACGTCCAGAATCACGTTCAGGCCGCGCCCGTTGACCCGCACCTTGCCGCCGCTGGACCGCAGGACGATGTCCATGCCGATCTGCGGGCCGCGCGCCTTCTGCTCGGTCTCCTCCGGATCGCCGCCCGGACGATTGATCTCGACCACGTCCATCGAGACGATGCCGGTCGCGCCGGGCAGTTCCGGTTCGATCTTGGCCTCGTCGATGTCGATCCGGCCGCCCAGCTGAATATTGCCGTCGGCGCCGCGAACGATGGTGATCGGTCCCGAGGCGCGCGCCTCGGCGATATCGTTGTCGATGACCCGGAAGCGGTTCAGCATCAGTTGCGCGTTCGATCCCGATCCTTGGCGCAGGCCTATGCGGCCTTGGCCTGACACGGTGCCGCCCTTGCCATCGTTGGCCGTGAAGGTTTCGATCTGGGCGGCGGTGTCGTCGAACCGGGTCCGCAGCGTCAGGTCGCTGAGCACCAGACCGACCGCGTTCTCACGATAGGAGCCTTGGCTCAGATCGAACCGGCCGTTCAGGCGCGGCGCGTTCAGCGTCCCGCCGATCGTCGCCTGACCCGCCACCTGACCGGCCAGGCTGCGGTCGCCGCCCAGGAACAGGTCCCAGATCGGCTGGATTTGCCCGTTGATCGACACCCGGCCCGACATTTCGCGCGTCCGGGCGATGGCGAGGCGCAGCGGCGCGGCCGAGGCCTCGACCGGCAGGACGACATCGGCGGACGCCTGAACCGCGCCCTCGTCGACCGCCGTCGCCTTGATGCTCAGCCGGTCGCCCGCCAAGGTGGCGTCCACGCGTCCGTCGACGGCCAGGCCGCGCGGCGCATCGATGCTGCGCACGTTCTGAAGCGAGATATTGGCCGTGCCCGACAGGTCGCTGCCGGCGCCGCGCAGGGCGACCTGACCCGTCACGCTGCCGCGCAGTTCGGGCGAGATAGAGCCCAGATCGACCCGCGTCAGGTCGGCCTGGACCGCGGCGCCGCGTGCATCCTGTCGCAAGTCGGCCAGCAGCACGCCGCCGCCCACGCCCAGATCCAGATGCGCCGTGCGGGTGGCCCCGTTCAGAGTGATCGAGGCCGGGCTGCGGGTCGTGAAGGCCACCTCGCGCACCCGGCCGCCGCCGCGCAACGTCAGACCGTGCGTCGTGTTCTGACGCGAATAGACGCCCGTGCCGTTGAACTGGGCCGGGTTGGGGCCGCCCACGTCCAGCGCCAGGGTGAAGGGCAGGTTGTTCAGCGTGCCGCGCCCGTCAAGATCCAGATTGCGAATGATCCAGCTCTGACCCGCCAGCCGGACATTGCGGCCGCTGATGTCCAGAATGGCGCTGTCCGATCCGCCGCCGTCGGTCAGCCGCACCCGTCCGTTGGCTTCGCCCGAAGCCAGGAAGGCCCCGGCCCGCGCCGAGAAGGTCAGGTCCGCGCTGGAGGGAATGCTGTCGGACAGGGCGATGGCGCCTCTGGCCGTCACGCCGCCGGCGTCCACGTCCAGGTCGCTCAATCGGATGCGCTTGCCGCCCAGGAAGAAGTTGCCCGAGGCGCGCGCCGGACCATAGTTCGAGCCGCTGATCACCGAAATCCGGCCGTCCGACGCATCCGCGCCCTTGCGGAAGCTCAGCGTCAGGTCGGCGTTGTTCAGCGTCAGGGCGCCGGCCGTGACCTGCTGGAAGCCGGCGGTCAGATCGACGCGCGGCTGCGCCAGAGTGCCGGTCAGGGCACCGCGTCCGTTCATGTCGCCGCCGATCTCGACCGGCCCGGCCGCGAACGGGCCGCGCGCGTTCCAGTCCAGCGCCAGCCTCAGCTTGCCGGCGGTTTCGATGATGCCCTTGGCCCCAGCGCGACCGGCCGCGCCGGTCAGTTCGCCGCGCTCGACCTCAATGCGTCCGCCGTTCAGCTTGCCGGCCAGCTGCAGGCGCGGGGTTTTGCCGAGCAGGCGATCCAGTTCGTCCAGACCGACAGTCAGATTGCGGCCCCGTCCGTCGATGTTCAGCACCCACGGCGCGCCGGCCCGCGCCGACGAGGCCCGGATCGGGCCGCCGAAGGCGCCGCGCGCGTCGGGCAGCACCCGCCTGGCGTCGGTCAGTTGCGCCTCGCCGCGGAAGTTCATCCCGCCCAGCAGGTTGCGCGAGCCCGAGCCGTTCAGCGTCAGGCCCTGGCCCTGCAAATCGACCTTGGTCAGCAGGATCGCGCCGTCCTTCATCCGCGCCGCCTTCATCTGCACGCGCGGGGCCGGCCCCAAGAGGCCGCCGATGATGCCTTCGCCTGATCCGCCGTTCGCGCGAATGTCGCCGTCGATATCAATCCGGCCGTTCTTGACCGCGACATTCAGCGGTCCGGCGATGCGCGTGGCGCGATAGCTGGCGACATTGGCGTTTAATAGGGTGACCTGGCCGTCCAGCGTCCAGGTCTGGGCGTCGCCCTTGAACAGGCCGGAATAGGCCGCTGGTCCCGCCACATCGGACCCGACAAGCCGGCTCAGCGAGGCCGTCTGAATATTGAGGCTGATTCCGTCGGGCGAACTGCGGTCGGAGTTGCGGATCAGGCCGCGCGCCTCTGACTGGACGTTGTCGGAAATCAGTTTCCACGCCACACCCTGGCTGGCCTTGTCCGGCGTCGGGACCATGGCGAAGCCGAACCGCGCCGTGCGGCCGATCTTGGTGACGAAGGGCGCCAGAAGGTCCGAGTTGCTGAAGTCGGCGTAGCCCGCGACGCGCGAGCCCTTGTCGCCGAAATGGCCCTGGACAATCAGGGGGACGAACTGCCCCGTCTGGACCCGCGCATTGACCACATCGGCGTTCAGAACCGCGACCGCCGAGAAGGGCTGATCCGGCGAATAGCCCAGCGCCCCGGCCAGCGGCCCGCCCTGGGCCTCATTGGCGCGAAGGTTCAGGCGCGTGTCTTCCAGCTTGCCGCCGAAAGTCGCCGCCAGACGCAGGAAATCGCCCGGTCGGTTCAGGCTGTCGGCGTTGACCGTCGCGCTCTTGGCGCCGGCGCGCGGCAGGCTTGCGTTCCCCGACAGGCTCCAGCGGCCGTATTCCTTGGAAAAGCCTTCCATCAGTTCGATGTTGGCCGCGAACTTGTCGATGCGGACCGAGATCGGCTGCGGGCTGGGCGGCTCGCCAGTAGGCGGGTCGATTATGGGGCGGCGCAGGACGCGGATGGTCTCGGCCTTGATGTCGTTCGCATGGAAGCTGCGGCTCAGCAGGGCCACATAGGACCAGTCCATGCTGAGGTTGTTCGCCTCCAGCCAGACCCCATGGCTGTCGGCCAGGGTGATGCGGTCGATGGTGAAATCGCTGAGCAGATCGCCCTTCAGCCCATAGACCTTCAGCCGGCCGTAACGGCTGATTTTTAGGTCCTGAAGTCGTTGCAGCACCATGTCGCGACCGCCATCCGAGGCGATGTAGTAACGCCCTCCGACCAGGGCGGCGGCGATCAGCACCAGCAGCCCGGCCACCACCACGCCAACGCCCAGGGCGATGCGTCTGATCAGCCCGCGACGCGGCTTTGCGGGCCGCGTCGCCTTGGGGGGCGTCCTTTCTTCAGGCGTGGATTCGGGCGGTGTATCGGTCAAAACGCCTGCCCGATGCTGATGTAGATCTGGAAGGCGGAGTCGCCCTCGCGCTTGTTGAGCGGCATGGCGACATCCGCCCGGATCGGCCCGAACGGCAGCATGTAGCGCACGCCCACGCCCGCGCCGTAGCGCATATTGGTCAGGTTGGGCGTCTCCTGGAAACCAACGGAGCCCGCGTCGACGAAGGCCACGGCCTGGAAGCTCTGACCGATTGACTGGCGCACTTCGAACGAGGTCTCGAACAGCGACAGGCCCCCGCGCGGCGTGCCGTCCGGCAGTTGCGGATTGACGCCCTGATAGGAATAGCCCCGCACCGAACCGCCGCCGCCGGAGTAGAATAGACGATCCGCCGGCACGTTCAGCTCGCTGCCGCCGACGATGGAGCCGATCTTCATCCGTCCGGCCAGAATGGTGCGATCACCCGCGACGGGGAAATAGGCGGTGCCCTGCGTCTCGGTGCGCAGGAACAGGATGTTGCTCTCGCCGGTCACCGCCGTCGGCTGAACCGCCAGATTGACGCGCCAGCCCTTGGTCGGGTTCAGCGGATCGTTTGAGCGGTCGATGTAGGCGCTGGTCCGTGCGGTGATGATCGCCAGATCGCGGTCAAAGGTCACGCGTTGCGGGGGCAGGGTGCTGAAATCGTAGCGGGTCTCGCTATAGCGCCCGGCGTCCAGACCGATTCCGTAGTTGAAATAGGAGGTCTTGCCGATCCGCTGTTGCAGGTCGGCGTACAGAACCACGGCGGTGCGCAGATAGGCGTCGGTGTCTTCGTTGACCACCGCCGCGCCCAGTTTGAGCGTCCGGCCGGGCCGACGCCAGTGGGGCAGTGACAGGTCGGCGCCGATCCGACTGTCGATGTCGGCCAGCCGAGCCTCTAGCCTCAGGGTGTCGGCGCGGCCGAAGCGGTTGTAGTGCGTCTGGATCACATCCACGCCCGCGCCCTCCGCCGTCGACCAGGTGGCGCCGGCCTCCAGCACGCGACGCGGCCGGTCCTGCAGACTGACCACGACGGGGCGATGACCGTCGGCGGTGATCTGGTCCAGCGGCGATAGCGCGACGCTGACGCCGTCATAGACCCCAGTGTCCAGCAGCCGACGTTCCAGTTCCGCGACCATTTCCGGGTCGTAGCGATCGCCCTCGTTCCACGGCGCCAGGCCCGCGACCCAGGCTGGATTGGTGCGGCCCTGGCTGGTCAAGCGCACGCCGTCCAGACGCACCAGCGCGCCGGAGGCGATGCGATACTCCGGGGCGACGGTGAAGGCCGCGTGATCGACCACGACACGACGAGGATTGGCCTTGGCGTCGGCATAGCCGTCACGCACCAACGCCGCCACGGCCCGACCTTCGCCCGATATGACGTCTGCCGCCCGCCCCGGATCGCCGGCCTTCAGCGCGATCGCAGTCTTCGCCTTGTCCGCCGCCTGGACCTCCGGCGCGGGACCGGCCCACTGGATCGTCGGATCGGTCAGCAGGAAACGGCGCCCCGGTTCGACCGAGACCACCGCGATCGGCGTCTCCTCGCCCTCGACGATGTCTTCGACGACCGGTTGATAGTAGCCTTCGGACCGCAGCAGGGCGGTCGCCGAGGTCACGGCGCTCTCGGCGCGACGACGGGCCTCGAAGCGGCTGGCCGGCGCGCCGTCAACCTCGCCCACGGCCCGCTCCAGCGCCCGCCGCAGATCGCCGTCCATGTCGCCCCGGATTTGCGCGCGGGGATCCGCCGCTGCTGCATGGGCGCAGGCCGAAAACGCCGCGAGGGCGACCAGCAGGGAAGGCCTGAACGTCAAACTCGATCTTTCGTCAAAAGGACGCCCCCCGGCATACCTGTTCCTCAGTAGAACAGTGTCTCGCTCTCGGGCTGGACCGACTGTTCCGAGGTGCGTTCCTCAGGCGGAATCGTTGTCGATGGCGGCGGCGTGGGCGTCGGGTCCTGCACCTCTGGCGCGGGCGGGGGCGTCTCTTCCTTGACCGGCGGGGGCGCCGTCTCGACCGGCATTTCGCGATAGTCGTCGTCCGAGCGTGACGGACGGTCATCGCAGGCCGAAAGCGCGAGCATGCTCGCAGCGGCGGCGGCCAAAGCAAAAATCGAGCGTGTCATGAAAGTCCCCGGGTCTCAGCTGGCGGAAACGCCTGTCGCGCTAAGCTGTTCCCTTAGCGCCGAAAATTGCGTCGGTCATCCGGCGTGATCGGACCATTTTGTGACCATTTGCTCCAAGGTCAGTTCGGACTTGGGAGCGGGCGCAGCAACGACGCCGTCGAAGCGGGGCGCGGGTTGCGGCAGGCCGCTGTCGAATGTTCCACGCGCCTGATTGTGCGGATGATCCGGCGCCTCGGCCAGGCTCAGCACGGGCGTGACACAGGCTTCCGTCCCGGCGAAATGGGCGCTCCAGTCGTCGCGGTCTCGGCTTGCGAACAAGGCCGCGAGGCGCGTCTGCAGGGCTGGCCAGGCGGCGATGTCGTATTGAACCGCCTCGGCCGGATCGATCTTTAGGCCGGCCAGCAGCGCGGCGTAGAATCGCGGTTCCAACGCCGCCACCGCCACGAACCCGCCGTCGCGACAGGCGTAGCAGCGATAGAAGGGCGCGCCCCCGTCCAGCAGGTTGGATTCGCGCCGGTCGCTCCACAGTCCCCGACCTCGCAATGCCTGGCACAGACCGCCCAGCAGGGCCGCCCCGTCCGTCATGGCGGCGTCCACCACGCGTCCCTTGCCCGTCGTCCTGGCCTCCACCAGCGCGGCCAGCACCCCGACCACCAACAGCATGGCCCCGCCGCCATAGTCGCCGACCAGGTTCAACGGCGGGGAGGGCGGACGATCCGCCTCGCCCATGACATGCAGCACGCCCGACAGGCCGATGTAGTTCAGATCATGCCCGACCACGTTCGCCAGCGGCCCCGTCTGGCCCCATCCCGTCACGCGCCCAAACACCAGCGCGGGCTTTCGCGCTTGGACAACGTCAGGACCATAGCCTAGCCGCTCCATGACGCCGGGCCGAAAGCCTTCGATCACCGCGTCGGCCCCATCGATCAGTTGCAGGATGCGCTCGCGATCGGCCGGTGATTTCAGATCGACCGGAACCGCCGCTCGTCCCCGGTGCAGGACCTCGCCTCCGACCTCGTCGAACACAGACGGTCCGGCCGAGACGTCGCGCGTCAGCCGCACCACCTCCGCCCCCAGGTCCGCCAGCATCATTCCGGCGAAGGTGACCGGCCCCAAGCCGTCGAATTCGATGATGCGGACGCCATTTAACGGTTTCATGCCCAATGAGTAGCAGACCGGGTCTTGACCGGAAGGCCGGATTACAACAGAAGGCGCCCTTCGACGGTTCGGGCCAGCCCGGACGTCGCACGGTGCGTCCTTAGCTCAGTTGGTTAGAGCATCTGACTTTTAATCAGAGGGTCCTCGGTTCGAGCCCGAGAGGACGTACCATTTTTCCCTTGCGGAGTTCGCAAGGGCGCCTTTGATCCGCCGTTTGGGCGTGGTCTAAAGTCAGAATGAAGCATCACAATCTGTACGGTCCGACGACCGCGATCCTGCTGATCGCGACGCTGAGCGGCTGCAACGCCGGTCGGTCGGCGATGGGCGGCGCCGAACAGGTCGGGGCGGGCTTCGCGGCGGCGGCGACGGCGCCGCTGGAAGACTTCAATCTGCGTCGTCAGATGATTCCGACGGTGCTGCTTCAGGCCGAAGCCAATCCCTACGACCTGCGCAATCTGAATCAGTGCACGACCATCGGCGCAGAGGTCGCACGGTTGGACGAGGCGCTGGGACCCGATACGGACGAACCGCCGCGTCAGGACGGCTCCTATCTCAGCGAGCGGGCGGCGGATGCAGCGGCCAAGGCGGCGCTGAACGCCATTCGCGACACGACGACCGACTTTATTCCCGGCCGAAACTGGATCCGTCGGCTGAGCGGCGCCGAACAGCACTCAAAGCACGTTCAGTCGGCCATCCAGTCCGGCCGAATGCGCCGCGCCTTCCTGAAAGGCATGGGCATGCAGCGGAACTGCGCGCCGCCGGCTGCGCCCAGCTGGTTCAGACCGCACCCTTAGGCGTCAGCCGTTCGACCTGTGGCGGGCGTGGAAGTCGCGCCTGAACTGCTCGAACCGGCCCTCGGAGATCGCCGCACGCATGGCCGCCGTCAGCGCCTGGTAAAAGGCGATGTTGTGCCAGCTCAGCAGCACCTTCCCGAGGATTTCGTCGGCGCGGATCAGGTGGTGCAGATAGGCCTTCGAATACTGCGATGACGGGCCATCGATGGTCGGGTCCAGCGGGTCCTGATCCTCGGCGAAGCGGGCGTTCTTCAGGTTCAGCGGGCCATCCCAGGTCCAGGCCTGACCGTGACGGCCGGCGCGGGTCGGCAGGACGCAGTCGAACATGTCCACGCCGCGATACACCGCCTCGACCAGATCGATGGGCTTGCCCACGCCCATCAGATAGCGCGGACGGTCGGCCGGCAGCATTTCGGGCGCATAGTCCAGCACCTCGCACATGGCCTGGTGGCCTTCGCCGACCGCCAGACCGCCGATGGCGTAGCCGTCGAAACCGATTTCTTGAAGCTGTTCCGACGACTGGCGACGCAGGTCCTTGAAGGTGGACCCCTGCTGGATGCCGAACAGGGCCTGGTTTTCACGCTCGCCGAAACGGGCCTTGGACCGCGCGCCCCAGCGGATCGACAGCTCCATCGCCTTCTTGGCCGCATCCTTCTCGGCCGGATAGGCGACGCACTGGTCCAGCTGCATCGAGATGTCGGCGCCGATCCGGTCGGCCTGGATTTCGATCGACCGCTCGGGCGTCAGGACGTGTTTGGAGCCGTCGATGTGGCTGGAGAAGGTTACGGCCTCCTCCTTGACCTTGGAGATGCCGGCCAGGGACATGACCTGGAATCCGCCGCTGTCGGTCAGGATCGGCTTGTCCCAGCCCATGAACGTGTGAAGCCCGCCCAGACGCTCCATCCGCTCGGGGCCGGGGCGCAGCATCAGGTGATAGGTGTTGCCCAGCAGGATGTCGGCGCCGGTCGCCTTGACCTGATCCACCGTCATCGCCTTGACCGTGGCGGCGGTGCCGACCGGCATGAAGGCGGGGGTGCGGATGTCACCGCGCGCGGTCTTTAGCACCCCGGTGCGGGCGCGGCCCTCGGTGGCAGAAATCTGGAAGGGGAAAGGCATTCAGGCGATCAGTCGTTCAAGCTGTTCGACGCGCGCCAGATCCTTGGGGCGGCCGAACAGGCGGTACAGGGCGATGTGGTCCCGGATATCCGGAACGAACAGGGGCGTGTCCTGGACGAAGACGCGGCGGCGCGAGCCGAAGGCGACTGGCGTCCAGTCGCCGCCGTCGCGGGTCTCCAGATCGGCCATGACCTCGACCAGTATCGGCTGATCCGGCGCGCGGCCGAAGACGGCGGAGCGGAACAGACCTTCGCCCGGATCGGGTATCACCACGCCGCCCAGCGCGCCCAGCAGGTTGCGCGCATCGCGCGGCGCGCACAGCACGTCGATATCGGGCACATGGATGTCGGTCAGGCCATAGAGCGCCATCGCCGCTCCGCCGAAAATCCACCACGGCTCGCGCAGGTCGCGCGCGGCCTCGCCGACGGCGATCAGGCCGTCTTGAAGATCATGCGGAAGGTCGTCGGGTGACACGGGGCGGGCTCGATTTCGTCAGGAGGCGGCATTTAGGCGTTCCGGTCGCGATTGACCACCCGATCACCATCCCAGCGACGCCTCGCCGCGCAGGATGGCTTCGGCCTGGGCGGTGTGCTTGCCGCCCTCGCGGTCGTGCAGGATCAGCGGCGGCAGCAGACGCAGCGGCGCGCGCCCGGTCTTTATGGCGTGCACCAGCACCCGCTTGGCCGGCTCGTCCGCGAAGGGATGGATGGGCCGCACGGCGAACGACCCCGCCTTTTCGCCCAGTAGAGCCAGCAGATCGGCCAGTCGGTCGGCGCGGTGAACGACCACGATGCGCCCGCCTTCCTTCACCGCCTTCAACAGGAAATCGGTCCACGCCTTCAGCCCGTCGTCGGCCATCCAGGCGCCCCGCTTGCCTTCGGCCGGGGCGCGCAACGCCTTGGCGTCATCGAAGAATGGGGGATTGGATATGGCCCAGTCGGCTGGCTCCACGCCGAGGGCCCGAACCCCCGCCGCCACGTCGCCCTGACGAATCACGGCGGATACGGCTGTGCCGTTCAGCGCCGCATTCTCGGTCGCCAGCGCCGCCATCGCCGGATCGCGCTCCAGTCCCGTCAGGGTCACGCCGGGCCGTCGCTTCGCGATCTGCATCAGGACCGCGCCCGCCCCGCAGCCCGCCTCGATCACGCTCTGGCCTGCCTCGGCCGGGACCGCCGCCGCCAGCAAAGCCGCATCCATCCCGGCGCGATAGCCGCGCGCGGGTTGACGCAAGCGCACCCGGCCGTTCAACAGGCCGTTCTCGACGATCGTTGTCGGCAGGGTTTCGACCGGCTCCAAGCCTCAATCTCCTTGACCCTCAAGGGGTCGAACATCATTGTGCGCCGCAACTCGCGGGGGCAAGCCGGCCCGGCCGCAAAAAGCCATTCCCGCGGCCCGCCGCGCCAGTGAAAGAGTATTCGTTTGGACGTCGCCATCGCCGCCGCTCACCGCCCGAAGGGGGACGTCAACGCCCTTGTCCGGCTGGCTGAGGTCGATATGGTGGCCGTGGACGCCCTGATCCTGGATCGGATGCAGTCGGATGTGCCGATCATACCGAAACTGGCCGAGCATCTGGTGTCGGCGGGTGGAAAGCGTCTGCGCCCCCTCATGACCGTCGCCGCGGCGCGCGCCGTGGGCGCGACGGACGACATCGTCGCGCCGCGCAAGCTGGCCGCTGCGGTCGAGTTCATCCACACCGCCACGCTCCTGCACGACGACATCGTCGATGCGTCCGAACTGCGTCGCGGCAAGGTCGCGGCCCATCTGATTTGGGGCGCCCCGACCAGCGTCCTGGTCGGCGACTTCCTGTTCGCCCGCGCCTTCGAACTGATGGTCGAGACGGATTCGATGCGCGCCTTGGGCATTCTGGCCGAGGCGTCGCGGGTGATCTCCGAGGGCGAGGTGCTGCAGCTGACGCGCGCCCACGACCTGAATCTGGACCAGGCCACCTATCTGCAGATCATCTCGGCCAAGACCGCCGAACTGTTCGCCGCGGCCGCCGAGGCGGGCGCGGTGGGCGCCGGGGCCGATCCGGCCGCGATTAAAGCCCTGCGCGATTACGGTATGGCGTTGGGCATCGCCTTCCAACTGGCGGACGACGCGCTGGACTACGGCGCGACGGCCGAGGCCTTGGGCAAGAACGCCGGCGACGATTTCAACGAGGGCAAGGCGACCCTGCCTCTGCTGCTGGCGGTCGCCCGCACGCGCGGCCGCGAGGAAGCCTTCTGGGAGCGCACCGTGACCAAGGGCGAGCGGACGCCCGAAGATTTCACCCGTGCGCGCGAACTCATCATCGGCTCGGGCGCCATCGGCGCGACGCTGGACCTCGCCGGCGACTATGCCGATCAGGCCAAGGCGGCTCTGTCGATCCTGCCGTCCAGCGACTGGCGCGCCGCGCTGGAAGACCTGGCCGATTTCGCGGTGTCGCGCGCCGCTTGACCGAGACTGCGGATACGCTCGACCAACAGGTCCGCACCGCCGACCTCGACCGCTGGCTGTCCAGTCGCCTGGTCGCGGATGGCCGCGCCCGCGCTGACCTGATCACGCTCTACGCCTTCGAAGCCGAGCTGATGAGCATCCCTACGCGCGTGACCCAGCCGCTCCTGGCCGAGATGCGCTATACCTGGTGGGCGGAACAGATGGACGGCGTCTTCGCCGGCGTGCCGCGCAAGGGCCATCCGGTGCTGGAGGCCCTGACCGATCTCGTCGCGCGTCACGGCCCGGACCGCACGACGTTCGACGCCCTGATCGACGCCCACATCGGCCGGGTGCGCGAACAGCCGCACGATCTTGACGCCTTCTACGTCGGCCCCATGCAGGTCGGTGTGCGGATACTGGCGGGCGAAGGCCATGATGCAGCCGTGGCGCCCGTCGGCCGGGTCTGGGGACTGGCGCAGACCGGTCGGGCGAAGGAGGCGTCGTCCCTGAAGCGAGCAGCCAATGCCGCGTTGAAGTCGCTGCCGCCCGAGGGATTCCCCGCCGTGGCCCACGCCGCCTTGACCGATCCCGACCGGGCCGAACCGCTGAAGCGGCTCAGGCTGATCGCGGCGTCCCTCGTCGGACGCATCTGAAGTCGCGACCGACTTCAGATCGCGCTTGCGCCGGCCCTCGATAGGGGCTGCTGTGGCGACGAACAGCGTGGAGATCCGCCGTGTCGCGAACCCATTTGGAACGTCATCTGATCGCCCGTATCGGCTGGCTGAGAGCCGCTGTCCTGGGCGCCAACGACGGCCTTCTGTCCACCTCCAGCCTGATCGTCGGCGTGGCCGCGTCCGGAGCCCCGAAAACGGCGGTTCTGGTGTCGGGCGTGGCAGGTCTGGTCGCGGGCGCCATGTCCATGGCGGCCGGTGAATATGTGTCGGTCAGCTCTCAGTCGGACACCGAAAAAGCCGACCTGGCCCGGGAAGCCGCCGAACTGGCCGCCGCGCCCGAGGCGGAACGGGATGAACTGGCGGCGATCTATGTCGAACGGGGCGTTCAACCCGAAACAGCGCGGGCTGTCGCTGAACAGCTGATGGCGCACGATTCGCTCGGTGCGCATGCGCGCGACGAATTGGGCATCTCCAGCTTCACGACGGCGCGGCCGGTCCAGGCGGCGTTGACGTCCGCCGCCACCTTCGCCGCGGGCGCCGCCTTGCCCCTGGCGACGGTCGCCATTGCGCCGACCAGCGGGCTGTTGATGTGGGTCGCGGCCAGCGCCGTCGCCGGTCTGATCGCACTGGGGGCCTTGGGCGCGCGGGCGGGCGGGGCCGACATCAGCCGGTCCGTGGTTCGCGTCGCCTTCTGGGGCGTACTGGCCATGGCGGTCACGGCCGTGATCGGACGGGTGTTCGGGACGGTGGTCTAGGCCGCCGCGTCGCGCCACGCCTTCAGGCTTTCCATCGCCCGGAGGCTCATCAGGCGCTTTTTGGCCCGGCCGCGTTCCTTCAGCGGGATCTTGACGCCCGCCTCATCGACCTTGGGCGCCTCGAGCGGCGGCAGCAGACCGTAGTTGATGTTCATCGGCTGGAACTTCGATCCTGCCAGATGCCCGCCGGTGATGTGCTCGACCAGGGCGCCCATGGCGGTCTCGGCCGGCGGCGGGGCCAGGTCGCGACCGAGCTCTTGCGCAGCGGCGAGACGGCCGGTCAGCAGGCCCATGGCCGCGCTCTCGACATAACCCTCCACACCCGTCACCTGTCCGGCGAAGCGCAGGCGCGGCATGGCCTTCAGCCGCAGTTGCTTATCCAGCAGCTGGGGACTGTTCAGATAGGTGTTCCGGTGCAGACCGCCCAAGCGCGCGAACTGAGCGTTCTGCAGGCCGGGGATCATGCGGAAGACCTCGGCCTGCGCCCCGTGCTTCAGCTTGGTCTGGAAGCCGACCATGTTGAACAGGGTTCCCAGCGCATTGTCCTGGCGCAGCTGAACAATGGCGTAGGCCTTGACCAGCGGATCGCGCGGATTGGTCAGGCCGACCGGTTTCATCGGACCGTGCCGCAGGGTCTCGCGACCACGCTCGGCCATGACCTCGATGGGCAGGCAGCCGTCGAAATAGGGGACGTGTTCCCAGTCCTTGAACTCAGCCTTCGGGCCGCTCAACAGGGCGTCCATGAAGGCCTCATACTGCGCCTTGTCCATCGGGCAGTTGACGTAGGCGGCCGCGTCGCCGCCGGGGCCTTCCTTGTCATAGCGCGACTGCCGCCAGGCGATGTCGAAGTCGATCGAGTCGGCGTGAACGATGGGGGCGATGGCGTCGAAGAAGCTCAAGGACTCTTCGCCCGTCGCCTTCAGGATCGCGTCGGCCAGGGCGGGGGAGGTCAGGGGGCCGGTGGCGACGATGACATTGTCCCATTCCTGCGGCGGCAGGCCGGCGATCTCTTCGCGCACGATGGTGACCATGGGGTGGGCGGTCAGTCTGGCGGTCACCGCCTGGGAGAAGGCGTCGCGGTCCACGGCCAGGGCGCCGCCGGCCGGCACCTGGTTGATGTCGCCGCAGGCCATGATGACCGAATCCAGCGCCCGCATCTCGGCGTGCAGCAGGCCGACCGCATTGAACTGCCAGTCGTCCGAGCGGAAGGAGTTGGAGCAGACCAGCTCGGCCAGGCCGTCGGTGTGGTGGGCGTCGGTCTTGACGCCAGGCACGCCGCGCATTTCGTGCAGGATGACGGGCACGCCGGCCTGGGCGATCTGCCAGGCGGCCTCGGAGCCGGCCAGGCCGCCGCCGATGACGTGGATGGGGGAAGGAGAGAGGGAAGCGCTCATCGCGGCCTTCTAGCGGGCGGGTGGCGCGGTGTCATGGCCCCCTGCTATATCCGCCGCCGGTCATCGGGGGCGTAGATTGAGCGAGCATCGGATTTTGCGACTGGGCGAGACGCTGTCGGCGGCGGTTCGCGCCTTGCCTCGCCTGTGGCGCGGGGCTTGCGGCGCGATCGTGCTGGCGGCCGTGGTCTGGAGCCTCAAGCCGCTGGCGGCGGGCGCAGTGGGCCTGATCTGGGCGGCGTGCGCACTGGCTTCGACCCTGGTGCTGGCGGGCGCGCTGGCGCGGATCGCCATCACCGACGATCTGGCTGGGGCGCGGCGGCTGGGCCTGGGGCCGGTCGGGTTGCAGTTCGGGCGGCCGGAGGTCCGGTTGCTGGGCGCGGGCCTGCTGTGCGCGATCTTTCTCGCCATGATCCTGTCGGTCGTAGCCCTGGTCCTGCTGGCCGTGTTCGGCATGGCCGAGTTGAACGCCCAGGCCATCGAGATGCGCCAGTGGAGCGCGGTGGGGCCGGCGTGGAAGCTGATCCTGCTGGCGGTCGTCACGGCCTTCGCCCTGTTCGCCGTCATCGCCTTCGCGGTGCGCCTGTCCCTGTTCGCGCCGGCGACGATCGGGCGAGGGCAGATGGTGTCGCTCCAGAGCATGAGCATCGCGCGCGGCGGCTTCTGGCCCCTGCTGGTCGGGCTTTTCGTTACGGCGGCGCCGAAGATCGCGCTGGTGTTGTTGTGGGGCGCGGGCCTGATGTCTGGCACGGCGGGCTGGATCGTCTTCGCCGTCGTGCTGACAGGCTTGCAGGCTCCGCTGACGATGGCTTTTGTGGGCGCCGCCTATCGCCGGCTGGAGCCCGCGCCGCCCCGGTAGACCAGAGCGGCGCAGGTTTATCAGGCGGCCTGCAAATCCGCCGCGATGGTGTAGGCCGCCTCGGTCTTGGCGGCGACTTCGTCGAGGGTGACGCCGTCGGCCAGTTCGATCAGCTCGAGGCCCGCGCCGTCCGGCTTGACGTCGAAGGTGGCCAGGTCGGTGATGATGCGGCTGACGACGCCCGTGCCGGTCAGCGGCAGGGTGCAGGTCTTCAACACCTTGGACTGGCCGTGCTTGTTGGCGTGCTCCATGACGACGACCACGCGCTTGACGCCCGCGACCAGGTCCATGGCGCCGCCCATGCCCTTCACCAGCTTGCCGGGGATCATCCAGTTGGCGATGTCGCCGTTCTGGGCCACTTCCATCGCACCCAGGATCGACAGGTTGATATGGCCGCCGCGGATCATGGCGAAGCTGTCGGCGCTGGAGAAGTAGGACGACTCCGGGATCTCGGTGATCGTCTGCTTGCCGGCGTTGATCAGGTCGGGGTCCTCGTCGCCTTCATAGGGGAAGGGACCCATGCCCAGCATGCCGTTCTCGGATTGCAGGGTCACGGTCATGCCGGCGGGGATGTAGTTGGCGACCAGGGTCGGGATGCCGATGCCCAGGTTCACATAGAAGCCGTCCTGCAGTTCCTGGGCGGCGCGTTCGGCGAGTTGTTCGCGGGTGCGGGGCATAATCAGACCTCCGATCCGGCGGCGGCGCCGGCGGCACGTTGACGGACGGTGCGCTGTTCGATGCGCTTTTCGGACACGGTCTGGACCAGGCGATCGACGTAGACGCCCGGCGTGTGGATGTGGTCGGGATCAAGCGAACCGACGGGGACGATCTCCTCGACCTCGACGACCGTGACCTTGCCGGCCGTGGCCATCATCGGGTTGAAGTTGCGGGCGGTCTTGCGGAACACCAGGTTGCCGCGCTCGTCGGCCTTCCAGGCCTTGACGATGGACAGGTCGGCGACCAGGCCGGTCTCCATGACATAGTCGCGGCCGTTGAAGTTGCGGACTTCCTTGCCCTCGGCGACCAAGGTGCCGACGCCGGTGGCGGTGAAGAAGGCGGGGATGCCCGCGCCGCCGGCGCGGATGCGCTCGGCGAGGGTGCCTTGCGGGTTGAACTCAAGCTCAAGCTCGCCGGCCAGATACTGGCGCTCGAACTCCTTGTTCTCACCGACGTAAGAACTGATCATCTTGGCGATCTGGCGGGTGCCCAGCAGTTGGCCCAGGCCGAAGCCGTCGACACCGGCGTTGTTGGAGATGACCGTCAGGCCCTTGACCCCGCTGTCGCGCAGGGCGGCGATCAGGTTCTCGGGGATGCCGCACAGACCGAAGCCGCCGGACATGACCGTCATGCCGTCGAAGGTCAGGCCCTCCAGCGCGGACGTGACGTCAGCGTAGATCTTTCCCATCGCTCTCCCTTTTTTCACTGCCTGATGAATATCGGCTTTTGACCACGCCTAACGCGGGGGCGGGCGGGGGGCAAGACGCGGCGTCGATCCGACGCGGCGATTTCAGACGGTGAAGGCGAAAAACAGAGTCTAATTCGTCTAATTCGTCTGAAACGACGGCGAGCCGGGTTCGAAAAAGAGAGCGCAATTGGTGCGCTTTCTACGGAATCGGTCGTCGCGGGAGGCGGATGTCGGCATCGCTTGGGTTGTGTTCAAGGGGACAGATATCCATCAGGCATCCATCGGGGCCGAGGCGTCGTATTGCAGTCAAGCCTGCAGCAAGATCCGACGATCGAGGACGCCGATGAACCTGACCAATGTCGCCATTCGCCAGCTTCAGGACGCGCCGTTCCCGGACTTCGTGACGCGTCCGGCGATCGACAGCCTGGTGACGGAGGCCAGAAAGCGTCTGGATCGCGACGGGCCGCATGACGAGGCGGCCTTTGCGCGCGAAATGGCGCAGCGCGCCATTGCCGAACATACGGATGCGGCGAACCAGCAGCATTACGAACTGCCGCCGGAGTTCTTCCAACTGTGCCTGGGCAAGCGGCTGAAATACTCCTGCTGTCTCTATCCCACGGGCCGCGAGACGCTGGATCAGGCGGAGGAGGCGGCGCTGGCCGAGACCTGCGCCCATGCCGATCTGAAGGACGGCCAGACGATCCTGGAGATGGGCTGCGGCTGGGGCTCGCTGTCGCTGTGGATGGCCGAGACCTATCCGAATGCGAAGATCACGGCGGTGTCGAACAGCCATGGCCAACGCGGCCATATCGAAGCGCAGGCGGCGGCGCGGGGGCTGACCAATCTGACGGTCATCACCCAGGACATGAACGCCTTCGACACCCAGCAGCGCTTCGACCGCATCGTCTCGGTGGAGATGTTTGAGCATATGGCCAACTGGCGCGCCCTGCTGACCAAGGCGAGACGCTGGCTGACGCCGGATGGGCGCATGTTCATCCACGTCTTCACCCACCGCGACGCGCCCTATCGGTTCGACCATACCGACAGCGGCGACTTCATCGCCCAGCATTTCTTCACCGGCGGCGTCATGCCCAGCCATGGCCTGATCCGACAGTTTCCCGACCTGTTCGCGGTCGAGCAGGAATGGACCTGGAACGGCGGTCACTATGCGAAGACCGCCAACGACTGGCTGGCGAACATGGACCGGAACGCCCCGCGGATCGCGGTGTTGATGCGTGAGACCTATGGCGACGACGCCAAACTTTGGACCCGTCGCTGGCGGCGGTTCTATCTGGCGACGGCCAGTCTGTTCGGAAACGACGAGGGCCGCACCTGGGCGGTCAGCCACTATCGACTGAAGCCGGCTTAAGGGAGACGAGGATGATCAAATATGTCGCGGCCTATCTCGGGGCCGGCCTGACCTTTGCAGCCATCGATTTCGTCTGGCTGACCACCATGACGAACCGGCTGTACAAGCCCGTCATCGGGCCGATCATGGCCGACAAGCCGGACATGAAGGCGGCGGTGGCCTTCTATCTGATCTCCATCGCCGGGACCGTGTTTCTGGCGATTGCGCCAGCCCTGAAAGACGGGAACTGGACGCGGGCGGCGATCAACGGGGCGGTGCTGGGCTTCGTCGCCTACGCCACCTATGACCTGACCAACCAAGCGACGCTGTCGGTTTGGCAGACCAAGCTGACGATCATCGACCTGATGTGGGGCACGGTTCTGACCACGCTGTCGGCGACCGGCGGCTATTTCGCCGCCCGGTGGGCCGAGGGCCGTTTCGGATAAAAGCCGCAAGCCAAGCCTGAGCTTGCGAACATCGTTAAGCGTGTTATGGCTCCCGTCTGGGTTGATCGCGGGGGCGGCAGTTGGGGGATGGCAGGCACCGGTTGATGTCGGCGCGGGGCGCGGCCGATGCGGGCTGGGTCTATGGCGCGCACGTCGCCCGCTATGTGTCGCCGCTGCTGCTCTATCCGGTTCTGACGCGACGCCTGGGGCTGGAAGGGTTCGGGGTGTTCGCGTCGGCCATCGCCGTGGCCTTGGTCGTGTCGGTGCTTGTCGATTTCGGGCAGTCGCTGTCGGGGCCGCGTGACATCGCCGGAGCCGTCGAAGGGCGCGGCGCCCTGGTGGGCCAAGCCCTGGCGATGCGCGGCGTGCTGATCCTGCCCGCCGCTGCCGTCGGCGTCGGTCTGGCGGCCTTGAATCCGGTGCTGGAAGGCGCGACCGTCGTCGTGGCCATGGCGGTCGTGCTGGGCATCGGGCAGGGGGCCAGCCTGCTGTGGTTCTTTCAGGGCATTCGCGATCCCGGTCCGGCGGCGATGCTGGAGGTTGGCTTCGCTATAGCCGCGACGGGAGCCGTTCTGGCGATGCCCGGTCTGGGCGTCGGCGGCGTGATGGCCGTCCAGGCGGGCGGCGTCTGGGCCGGATGGGTCGCGACCGGCCTCCTGCTGCTGCGACGGCAGGCGGTTCAGGCGCCGGAACGGGGCTTTGTGCGACGCGTGCTGAGCCAGGGCGGTCCGCTGTTCGCCAGTCGGGCGGTCATCGTCGCCTATACCGGGGCGGGTGTTCTGGTCGTCGCGGCGCTGGCCGGGCCGGCGCAGGCGGCGCTGTACGGGGCGGCGGACCGGCTGGTCGCGGCGTCCGGATCGCTGATGCGGCCGCTGGCCGGTCTGATTGCGCCCCGGATCGCCGGACTGCTGGGACAGGATCAGGCGGCGGCGTTTCGCACGGCGCGGTGCACGCTGGTCGCCTCGACCGGCGCGTTCGTGCTGCTGGCGGCGGCGCTGACGCTGGCGGCGCCGCTGCTGATCCGTCTGTTGTTCGGGCCGGGGTTTGCGGGCGCCGTCGAGGTGCTGCGTCTGTTGGCCTGGGTGCTGCCGCTGGTGGCCGTCAGCCAGGTGCTGGGGCTGCATCTGATGAACCCGCTGCGGATGGATGGACGGTTCGCGCTGATCGTGGCGCTGGGTTGTGTCGCGACGCTGGGGCCGGCGGTGGTGCTGGTGCCCGGCCTTGGCGCGGTCGGGATGGCGGGCGCGCGGATCATCGGCGAGGCGGCGGTGGTCGTGGCGTGTCTAATCGGGTTGAGGGCGCATTGGGGCGCGTTGTTCCAGACCGACGGGAGGCGCGATGTCCCGGCGATATGACTGGTTGATCGTCGGCGCCGGTTTCACCGGGGCGGTGGTCGCCGAACGACTGGCGCGCGGACTGGACCAGAGCGTGCTGGTGATCGATCAGCGCGACCATGTCGGCGGCAATGCGTACGACCGGCGCGATGCGGGCGGCCGGCTGATCCATCCCTATGGCCCGCACGTGTTCCACACCAACAGCGCGCGAATCTTCGACTATCTAAGCCAGTTCACGGCATGGCGGCCCTATGCCCATCGGGTTCAGGGGCAGGTGGATGGACGGCGGGTTCCGCTGCCGTTCAATCTGGATTCGATCGAGACGCTGTTTCCAGCCGCAACGGCCGAGCGGATGACGCAGGCCTTGGTCCAGCGGTTCGGTTTGGGTGCGCGGCCCAGCATTCATGACCTGCGACAGGCGGGGGACGATCCGGATCTGAGGCGGCTGGGCGACTATGTCTTCGACAAGGTGTTTGCTGGATACACCGCCAAACAGTGGGGCCTGCCGGTCGAGGCGCTGGACGCCTCGATCACCGCGCGGGTGCCGATCGCGGTCAGCCGTGACGACCGCTATTTCGTCGACCGCTATCAGGCCATGCCGCGCGACAGCTATGGGGCGCTGTTCCAGCGGATGCTGGACCATCCGAACATCACGGTGTCGCTGAACACGCCGATGGATCAGGTGGGGGCGGGGTCGTGGGACCGGATGGTCTATTGCGGCGCGCTGGACGACTATTTCGGCCGGTCGGTCGGGGCCTTGCCCTATCGCAGCGTGCGGTTCGACCATCAGGTCGTGGACGTCGAGGACGGCCTGCCGGTCGGGACAGTCAACTATCCCAACGACTTCGACTTCACGCGCATCACCGATTTCCGCCACCTGACCGGCGAGCGCGGGCCGACGACGGCGACGGTGACCGAATATCCGATGGCTTATGAGGCGGGCGTGAACGACCCCTATTATCCGATCCTGACGGAGGCGTCGCGCGCGTTGGCGGGGCAATATCGCGCGATGGCGGCGACGCTGGCGGGCAAGGTCTGGTTCGCCGGGCGGCTGGCCGATTTTCAATACTACAACATGGACCAGGCAGTCGGGCGGGCGCTGAGCCTGGTCGAGAAATCGCTGGCGCCGGCCATCGCCCGGATGGCGGCATGAGCACGTCGGTTTGGGCGGTGGTGGTGACGTGGAACCGGCGCGCGCTGCTGGAGCAATGTCTGGCGCATCTGATCGCCCAGACGCGGCATTGCGACGGCGTGGTGGTGGTCGACAACGCCAGCGACGACGGCACCGCCGAGATGCTGGCCGACGCCTGGGCGGGGCAGGCGATGGTGGTGCGGATGCCGGTGAACACGGGCGGGGCGGGCGGCTTCAACGCCGGCATTCGCGCGGCGATCGAAGCGGGGGCCGACCGGGTCTGGCTGATGGACGACGACGTGCTGGCGGCGCCGGATGCCTTGGAGGCCTTGCTGGCGGCGGAAGCGGGGCTGGCGGATGAGGGCGTCGTTCCGGCCTTCCTGTGTTCCAGCGTGAGGTCGCCTGAGGGGCATCTGACCAATACGCCCGAGATCGATCGGCGCGAGAATGTGCTGGGCTATCCGGCCTGGGGCGAGCGGCTGGAGCAGGGGATTGTGTCGGTGCGGCAGGCGACGTTCGTGTCGGTTCTGGTCAGCCGCGCGGCGGTCATGCGGCACGGCCTGCCGCTGGCGCCCATGTTCATCTGGGGCGACGATACGGAATATACGCTGCGGCTGGCGCGCGAGGGGCCGGGCTATCTGATCGCGGCCAGCCGGGTCGAGCATGTGCGCGCGGCGCCGGGACGGCTGACCATCGAGACCGAGCCGGATGCGCGGCGCGAACGACTGCATCGCTATCTGACGCGCAACGTCATCCTGGCCAAGCGGCGGCACGAGGGGCGGCGCTCGGCGCTGCGCTATGCCGCGTCGCGGCTAAGGCTGGCGGGTCGGCTGGCGCTGGGCGGACGCTGGCGCAAGGCCGGGGTGCTGGTCGCGGGCGTGGTGGACGGGGCGCGGTTCGATCCCGAGGTCGAGCATTGCAGGCCGTCCTGAGCGCATCACGACACGGAAAGCTGCGGTGGTCGCAGGTGCGCGCGGCCTATGAGCGGATGGCGTTGGGCTTGCTGGGCGTGGGCGTGACCTTGCCGCTGTTTCTGACGCCGGGGCAGGTCAGCGGGCCGCGGCTGGGGGATCTGGCGCTGGCGATCGGCTTGCCGCTGGTAGGTGTGACGTGGCGAGGCATGGCGCCGGTTCTGAGGGCGGCGGGCGTGGTCGCGGCGACGTTCTTGGCGATGACGCTGCTGGTGCAGGTCGCGCAGGGCGGCGATCGGCTGAATGTCGGGGATCTGGCCTTCTGGTTTCGATGGATCACCTCGGCGCTGGCGGGGCCGGCTGTGGCGAGCCTGATCCTGAGGGATGAACGACGGCGGCGGCTGTTCCTCTGGGCCATGCTGGCGGGCGCGGGGTTTCATCTGGCGACCTATGGGCTGGCGATGCTGGTCGGGCTGGAGCCTTTGCAGGCCGTGGGGCTGGCGTCGCCGCGTGCGATGGTGACCACCACGGCCGCGCAGGTGCGGCTGACGACCCTGGCCGAGCATCCGAATGCGGCGATGGTGATGATCGGACTGGCGGTCCCGGCAGGCGTGATGCTGGCGGGACGGCGCTGGGCGCGGCGCGGGACGACGTGGGGCGGCGTCGGCGTGGCGGCGCTGGGGTTCGTCAGCACCCTGTCGCGGGGCGGCATGATGGTGGCGATGCTTGCGGGGCTGACGAGGATGGTCGTTGGTTGGCGCTGGCGCGAGCAGGTTCGGCCGCTGGGCGTGGCGCTGACGGTCTGTGTGCTGGCGGCGGGCGCGATGGCTTTGCAGGCGGGGCGGTTCGACCTCGACGGCGGCCGGTTTGCGGGACGGTTCGATAGGGTAGCGTTGCAGGACAATCTGGCCGGACGCATGCTGACCTGGACGCGGACGGTCGATCTGATCGTGGAGAGGCCGATGGGGACGGGGTGGTCGTCGGCGGACGAGATGGGGGCGTTTCGGGCGCTGTCGGTCAGCCACAACGGCTATCTGTTCACCGCGCGGACGGCGGGCGTTATGAGCGCGCTGGTGCTGCTGGGGCTGCATCTGGCGTCGGCTGCGCGGCTGGACGCGCTGACGCCGCTGTCGGTCTATGTGCTGGCGGCGATGTTCGGCGAGGACCTGACGCAGGGGGCGGGGATGGTCTTCCTGTGCTGTCTGGTGGGCGTCCTGGCGTGGCGAAGGCCGCTGGCGCCGTGAGGGTGCTGATCGTCAACACCCTGTATCCGCCGGCGCAGGTGGGCGGGGCGGAACGCAGCGTGGCGCAGTTGGCCCAAGGGCTGAGGCGGGCGGGCGTCGAGGCGTCGGTGCTGACGCTGACGCCGGGGCGCGAGACGGTGCACGAACGGATCGACGGCGTGCCCGTGCAGCGCCTGCCGCTGCGAAATCTGTACTGGCCCTATGACGGCGCGCGGCGGTCGGCGGTCCGGCGGGCGGTCTGGCATGGGTTGGAGGCGGCCAATCCGCTGATGGATCAGGCGGTGGATAGGGCGGTCGCGCGGGTGCGGCCGGATCTGATCCATCTGCATCTGATGACGGGATTTTCGCTGTCGGTCTATCGCGCGGCGGCGCTGTGGGATCTGCCGCTGGTGCAGACGCTGAGGGACTGGTCGATGCTGTGCGCGCGGGCGTCGCTGTTTCGACGCGGACGGCGTTGCGAGCGGCGGTGTGGGTCGTGCGTGTTGCTGACCGCGGGCAGGCGGGCGCGGTCGCAAGGGGTGGATCATGTCATCGGCCTGAGCGGGCCTGTGCTGGAGACGCACCGGGCGGCGGGATATTTTCGGCGGACGCCGGCGTCGGTGATAGGCAATGCAGCGGGTGCGGCGGCGATCGCGCCGAAACCATCGCTGGTCGAGGCGCCGACGATGCGGTTCGGGTTCCTGGGGCGGGTCGAGCCGGAAAAGGGGATCGAGGTTCTGCTGACGGCGACGAAAACGTTGGACGGCGACTGGAGATTAATGATCGCCGGGCGGGGCGACGCGGACTACTTGCAGGCGTTGAGGCGGGCGTATGCGGATCCGCGCATCGTCTGGCTGGGGCAGGTGGAGGCGGCGGCGTTCTGGCCCAAGGTGGATGTGCTGGTCGCGCCGGCGCTGTGGGCCGAGCCGTTCGGACGCAGCGTCGCGGAGGCGGTTCAGCAGGGGCGGGGCGTGATCGCCTCGCGCATCGGCGGCTTGCCGGAGGCGGCGCAGGGGGCAGGGGTGTCAGCCCTGGTGGAACCGGGGGATACAGGCGCGCTGACGGCGGCGATGCAGGCGGCTGTGGACCAGCCGGAACGCTGGCGTTTCGCGGCGGTCGGTGCGCCGGCCTGGACCGAGGCGTCGATCGTCGAGGCCCACAGGGCCGTTTATCGTCAGGTGCTGAGCAGAAGGTCTTTGATGATTTCGGCCGAGCGGGACCAGGCGTAACGATCGGCGCGGCGAAGGCCGGCGTCGCGACGGGCGACATCCGGTCGGCTGAGCAGTTCAGCCATATGGGCGGCCAGGGCGGCGTCGTCGGCGGGGGCGAAATAGAGGGCGGCGTCGGCGCAGACCTCGCGCGTGGCGGGAATGTCGGAGGCGATGACCGGACAGCCGAGGCTCATCGCCTCCAGCGGCGGGATGCCGAAGCCTTCGTAGAGACTGGGAAAGACGAGGGCCTGCGCGCCGCCGAGCAGGGCGGCGATTTCTGCGTCCGAGCGACGGCCGGCGAAGGTCAGGCGCGGGTCGGCCGGAAAGGCGGAACGGTCGAAGACGGCGCCAGGTCGGTCGCCGACGAGGACCAGCCTAACGGCGGGGTCTGCAAGATGGGACAGGGCGCGAATGGCGAGGGCGAGATTCTTGTTCGGCGTCAGATTACCCAGGCCCAAGAAGTAGGGACGCATCGTCAGGCCTAGGCTTTCGATGACGGCCGGGTCCGGCGTGATGTTGCGAAGATGGTCGGCGCTGTTCGGGGCGACAGCGATGCTGTCGGGCGACAGGTTTAGGACCGAGGCCAACTCGCGCCGGGAAAACGCGGAGACGGTCGCCAGCCGCGCCCGGCGCGCCAGGATCCTGTTTAGGGCGCGGTGAAAGGCGGCGTAGCCTGTTCGGAAATGCTCAGGAGGACGAAAGACGGCGGCGTCGTGGATGACGACGATCTGCCGCCGGTGCAGCACCGGACCCGAACCCCCTAACGAAAGCAGCCGGCCATGGCGCGCGGTCCAGGCCAGGGCGGTCTGTTCCCACAGATGGCCGCCTGCGCCCGCGATCGTGCGGGTCGGGATGTTGAGCAGGTTCGGTTTCTCGGCGCTGGGGGGCGTCAGCAGGACGTAGCGGTCGGCGGCGTCGGGGCGCTGGTCCAGGGCGCGGACGATCTGACGCGCATAGCGCTGAACCCCGCTCATCGGCTGGGTCAGGAAGCGGCCGTTGATGAAGATGGGTTCAGCCACCGAGACGTCGGCGGGCGAAGGCGTCGCGGTAGATTTGGACGGTTTGTTCGGCCATGCCTGAGGCGGACAGCAGGCCCGGCGCAATCGGCAGGGGAACGACGCGGCTGGTCAGCGCGGCGCGCATCGCCTCGGCCAGATGATCGGGCGAGGCGTCGACGGGCAGGCGGTCGATGCGCGCGCCAGCCTGGATCAGACGCCCGATCCCGCCGACGTCGGTGCAGACGATCGGCAGGCCCAAGGCGGCCGCCTCGATCATGGCGTAGGAATCGGCCTCGTAACGGCTGGTCATGGCGAAAAGATCGAAGCCCGCCATCAAAGGCCCGGCGCCGCGTGAACCCAGCAGACGGAGGACGTCGCCGCCGGCGGTCCTGACCGCCGAGGCCAGATCACCGTCGCCGATCATGACGCCGATGATGCGCGGATCGATGGCGTTCGCTCGGCGGACGGCGTGAGCGAACCGGACGGCGTCTTTCTGAGCGCAAAGCCGGCCGACGAAGCCGACGACCAGAGCGTCCTCGGGAACGCCAAGGGCTTGGCGGGCTGCGAGAAGATCGTTGGCGGGGGGCGCGGCAAGGCCGTTGGGGACGACGTGCAAGCGGTTTCCGCCGAGCCCCCAGCGACGGGCGACGACGGCTTCTTCTTCAGAGACGGCAATGATGGCGTCGTCGGACCGGGCCAAAAGCGCCTCAGTCGCGCCGGCGATGATCGTCGTCAGGCTGTCCGGGCCCATCATCGGCAGGGCGTGAGGGGTGTAGATCTTGGCGGCGCCGGGCGCTTGGGCCAGGCGGACCAGGGCGCCGGCCTTGGCGCTGTGACCGTGAACGATCTCGAACGGGCCAAGACGCGCGATCAGGCGGTTCAGGGCGTGAAGGGCGGCGACGTCCCACGGTCCGACGCTGCGTCGGATCGGCAGGCGTTCATTGGCGTGGAGGGGAAGGGCGGCGACCGCGGCCTCGAACCAAGGCTCTGCGCGGCGTGGCGACCAGATCAGGGACACCTGATGGCCGCTTCCGATCAGGGCGCGGGCCAGATCGACCACATGACGCCCCGAGCCGCCGCCGGACGGCTCGATGACCAGAAGAATGCGCAATGTCGTCCCCCGACGATGGCTCAGTGTTGCAACTGAAAGCCATCATCGGGAAACGTCAAGATTGAGTGCTTTAGTTGACCGTCGCCTTGACGATCTTGCCGGGGCTGCGCGGCGGCTCGCCCTTGGGCAGGGCGTCGACGTGTTCCATGCCCGATTCGACCTGGCCCCAGACGGTGTACTGGCGGTCCAGGAAGGTGGCGTCGTCGAACACGATGAAGAACTGCGAGTTGGCGCTGTTGGGGTCCGAGGTGCGGGCCATCGAGCAGACGCCGCGCACGTGCGGCTCGGCCGAGAACTCGGCCTTCAGGTTCGGTTTCTTGGAACCCGAGGTGCCGGTGCCGGTCGGATCGCCGCCCTGGGCCATGAAGCCCGGGATCACGCGGTGGAAGACCACGCCGTCGTAGAAGCCTTCCTTGGCCAGTTCGGTGATGCGTTCGACGTGGCCGGGCGCCAGGTCGGGGCGCAGCTTGATGACCACGTCGCGGGCTTCGCCGTCGCCGGTGTCCAGGGTGAAGGTCAGGGTGTCGGCCATGTCGGTCGTCCTCTTTGGGTTGATTTGAGGCGGGACATAGCCCGCAACGCCGGTCGGGGCTATGTGGGAACGATGAGCGAAGACGAAAAGCCCCAGGAACGCCGCCGGATGGTGAAACCGCCCACCGGCGGAACCGCCGCCGGACGCGGCATGGGCACCAAGATGAAGACGGCCGACACCAAGTCGATGTCGAGCCAGCAATGGATCAAACGCCAGCTGTCGGACAAATGGTCCGAAAAGGCGCGGGCCGAAGGCTGGCGCTCGCGCGCGGCCTTCAAGCTGATCGAGATCGACGACAAGTTCCGGCTGATCAAGCGCGGGTCAAAGGTCATAGACCTGGGCGCGGCGCCGGGCGGCTGGGTTCAGGTGGCCTTGAACCGGGGGGCGGGCGCGGTGGCGGGGGTGGATTTGCTGATGATCGCGCCGATCCCGGGCGCGACCCTGCTTCAGGCCGATTTCACAAATCCGGGCGTGGACCAGCAGTTGATCGACGCCATCGGCGGGGCGCCGGACCTGGTGCTGTCGGACATGGCGCACAATACGGTCGGGCACCGCCAGACGGACCATCTGAAGATCATCGCCCTGATCGAGATCGCCGCCGACTTCGCCATTCGCACGTTGCGGCCCGGCGGCAACTTCGTCTCCAAGAACTTCCAGGGCGGGGATGCCGGCGGGGTTCTGGCGCGGCTGCGCGAGGAGTTCGAGACGGTGAAATACGTCAAGCCGGCGTCGAGCCGTAAGGACAGCGCCGAGGTGTTTCTGGTCGCGCTGAACAAGCGCTGACGCGTCAGGCGGCGGCTGCGCTCGCGCGGGCCCGACGGTCCTCCATGCGGGTCCAGATGCGGTCGTGCAGCGTGAAGAAGAGCGTCTGCACCAGAGGCTCGACCATTCCGATGGTCAGCGCCGTGCGGATGTCGTTGGTCAGGGCGTAGGCCACGGCGACCGCCACGGCGAAATGCATAACGCCGTAGGTGACGGTCTTCAGCGCGATCTGTTTGAAAGACCGGGGCAGGGCGTGGCTGTGGCCGTGATGGGCGTCGTGCGAGCGGCGCTGTTCCTCGGGCGACATGATGTCGAGGCGGGCGGTGAAGGCCTCTGTCGCCTCCTCAATATTGGAGGCCATGCGCCGCCGCTCGACCTTGTGCCAGACGCGGTCGTGGACGGTGTAGGCGATGGTCTGAAAGATCGGCTCGACCATGCCGACGGCTAAGGCGATGCGCCAGTCGCGGGTGATGGCGAAGGCGACCAGAATGGCGACAATCAGGTGCATGACGCCATAGCTGGCGATCTTCAGAGCCAGTTTGCGCGCGGTGCTGAGGATGACGCCGACCATGCGGAGAGAATGGTGAGCGGCCCTGCAGGTTGCAAAGCAATAAAATCTATCGGGCCCATAACCGCAATCGGCCTTGCCCCCGACCCCCGCATCCCGTTATACGCGGCCCGCAAAACGGAGACTCCCTATGGAGATACGCGAAGGACTGACCTTCGACGATGTTTTGCTGGAACCCGGCGCATCCGAGTTCATGCCGGCGATGGTCGATGTCTCGACCCAGCTGACGCGCGACATCAAACTGAACATCCCGCTGCTGTCGTCCGCCATGGACACGGTGACGGAAAGCCGCCTGGCCATCGCCATGGCCCAGTCCGGCGGTCTGGGCGTTCTGCACCGCAACATGACCATCGAGGAGCAGGCCGACGAGGTCCGCGCCGTCAAACGCTATGAGAGCGGGATGGTGGTCAATCCGGTGACGGTCGGCCCGCAGACGACGCTGGGCGAAGTGCGCGAGATCGTGGCCGCTAAGAAGATCACCGGCTTCCCCGTCGTGGATCCGGCGACGGGCAAGCTGGTCGGGATGCTGACCCACCGCGACATGCGGTTCGAGAGCGACCTGAGCCTCACGGCGGCTTCGCTGATGACCACGGGCGACCTGATCACCGTGCGCGAGGGCGCCAGCCGCGACGAGGCGCGCGAGCTGCTGAAGACCCGCAAGATCGAACGCGTCATCGTGGTGGACGAGGATTATCGGGCCGTCGGCCTGATTACGATGAAGGACATCGAGAAGGCCCAGGCCTTCCCCAACGCCGCCAAGGACGAGCAGGGCCGCCTGCTGGTCGGCGCAGCCTCCACCGTCGGCGACGCCGGATACGAGCGGGCCATGGCCCTGGCCGAAGCGGGTTGCGACGTCGTGGTGATCGACACCGCCCACGGTCACTCGGCCTCGGTCGCCCAGGTGGTCGAGCGAATCAAGCGCGAGAACAACCGGCTGCAGATCATCGCCGGCAATGTCGCCACCTATGATGCGACGCGGGCCTTGATCGACGCAGGTGCGGATGCGGTGAAGGTGGGCATCGGTCCCGGCTCCATCTGCACCACGCGCATCGTCGCCGGCGTGGGCGTGCCGCAGCTGACGGCGGTGATGGACTCCGCGCGCGCGGCCAAGGGCACGGGCGCTTCGGTCATCGCGGACGGCGGCATCAAATATTCGGGCGACCTGGCCAAGGCCATCGCGGCCGGAGCGAACGTGGCCATGATGGGCTCGATGTTCGCCGGCACCGACGAAAGCCCCGGCGAGGTCTTCCTGTACCAGGGCCGCAGCTACAAGTCGTATCGCGGCATGGGCTCGGTCGGGGCCATGGCGCGCGGCTCGGCGGATCGGTATTTCCAGAAGGAAGTCTCGTCCGAGAAGCTGGTGCCCGAGGGCATCGAGGGCCAGACGCCGTACAAGGGGCCGATCAGCCCGGTGCTGCACCAGATGGTCGGCGGCCTTCGCGCCTCCATGGGCTATGTCGGCGCCGGCACGATCCCCGAGTTCCAGGAGCGCGCGCGCTTCGTGCGCATCACCGGCGCGGGCCTGCGTGAAAGCCATGTCCACGACGTGATGATCACGCGTGAAGCGCCCAACTATCGGCAAGGGTAGGCGACCATGACGACCGAACTCACCTATCTGGCCCTGACGCTGATCCTGGCCCTGGTTCAGATCTTCCTGCCCGCCGGGGCGCGGACGGCCGAGTTCGGCTCGAAATGGAATGCGGGTCCGCGCGACGAGACGCCGGAGGCGAAGAAGCCGCTGACCGGCCGTCTCGAACGCGCCCAGGCCAATCTGTACGAGACTCTGCCGCTGTTCACCGGCGCAGTGTTGATCGCCCATGTCATCGGCGCGTCCAGCGCCCTGACGGTGTGGGGCGCGGCGCTCTATTTCTGGGCGCGGGTGGTTTATGTGCCGCTCTACGCCTTCGGCGTTCCCTATGTCCGGTCGCTGGTCTGGGTGGTCTCGCTTGCGGGACTGGTCATGGTCCTGGCGTCCCTGTTCTTCGTTTGAAAGCCTGAATTGACCCCAGCCGCTCGCCTCGCCGCCGCCGCCTCCGTCCTGGACTCCATCGCCCAGGGTCGCCAACCGGCCGAGGCCGTCATGAAGGCCTGGGGCACGGCCAACCGCTACGCCGGGTCCAAGGATCGGCGCGCCATCGCCGACCGGGTCTATAAGGTGCTGCGCGCGCGCGGCCGCCTGTCGTGGATCATGGGCGGGCGTGAAGACGGTCGGGCCCTGGTCATCGGTTCGCTGCACGCCATCGACGGTCTTTCGCTGGAAGAGATCGAAGCCCTGCATTCGGGCGACGGCTATGGCCCGCGCCCGCTGTCCAAACAGGAGCGTAGCCGCATCACGGCCGGTCAGGGCGAACTGCCGGGCTGGGTCGTCGCCGGCCTGCCTGAGTTCGTCGTCGAGGATTTCAAGGCCACCTTCGGCGATCGCTGGGCCGAGGAAGCTCACGCCCTGATGGCGCCGCGCGCGCCGATCGACCTGCGCGTCAATGATGCAGGCGCCACGGTCGATGAGGTCGAGGCCGAACTGAAGGCCGCAGGGCTGGACGTGTCGCGCACGCCCTGGTCGGCCGTCGGCCTGCGCGTGCCGTCGGAACCGCCGCCTAACATCCAGGCGCTGGACGGCTTCAAGGCCGGTCGGTTCGAAATCCAGGACGAAGGCAGTCAGGTCGTCTGCTGGCTGGCGGGCGCCGCACCCGGCATGACGGTGGTGGATTACTGCGCCGGCGGCGGCGGCAAGACGCTGGGTCTGGCCCAGGCGATGAAAGGGCAGGGCAAGCTGGTCGCCTCGGACGTTGTCAACAAGCGGCTGGAGAACATCCGTCCTCGCCTGCAGCGCGCAGGCGTCGAGGCGGAGCTGGTCCTGATCGGTCAGAACGGCGGGGGCCTGGAAGACCTGAACGGGCAGGCCGATCTGGTCTTCGTCGATGCGCCCTGTTCGGGGTCCGGCACCTGGCGTCGTCGTCCCGAGGACGCCTGGCGTCTGACCGCCGAAGAAGTCGAAAAGCTGCACGGCCTGCAGGTGCGTATTTTGAGCCAGGCGACCAAGCTGGTGAAGCCGGGCGGCCGTCTCGTCTATGTCACCTGTTCGATGCTGGCGCGCGAGAACGAGGCCAGCGTGGACGCCTTCGAGGCTTCACATCCTGAGTTCCGGCCCGTTCCGATCCTCCCCCGCGCAGCGGGGGAGGGGGACCACGCGCAGCGTGGTGGAGGGGGCGACCACGGTTCTGACGTCGGGGATGGGTTTGCCCCCTCCCCCGTGGACGGGGGAGGATTTTTGACGCCGGCGGCGCAGGCGAAGTTCGCCGAGCTGGCGTCCGGGGCGCGGCTGCGCCTGTCGCCGGCCTCGGCCGACACCGATGGATTCTTCGCCGCCGTCTACGAGCGCGCGGCATGAAGCTGGCGCGGCATGGCGGGGTCTCGCTGCTCTACGTCATGGCCGCGCCTGCTGAATATGGCCCGCACCTTCAGGCCCGGATCGCGCCGCTGATGACCGGCGTCGGTCCGGTCGAGGCCGCCGTGAGCCTGGGCGCCGCCCTGGCGCGGCTGGAGGCGGCGGGCGATCGGCCGGATCTGATCGTATCGCTGGGATCGTGCGGATCGCGGGTGCTGGATCATGCGGCGGTCTATCAGGTCTCATCTGTCGCCTATCGCGACATGGACGCCAGCCCGCTGGGTTTTCCGAAGGGCGTGACCCCCTTGCTGGACCAGCCCGCCGTCCTGTTTTTGCCGTGCCCGATCCCCGGCGTGCCGACGGCCTCCCTGTCGACGGGTGCGAACGTCGTGTCCGGCGCCGCCTATGACGCCATCGACGCCGAGATGGTGGACATGGAGACCTGGGCCCTGGCCCGCGCCGCCCAGACCTTCGGTGTGCCTCTGATCGCCCTGCGCGGCGTATCGGACGGTCGCGCCGAGTTGAAGGCTTTGGAGGATTGGACCTCGACCCTGCATCATGTGGACGAGAACCTGGCCGCCGCCCTCGATCGCCTGATCGCCGTGCTGGAGGCCGACGGCTCCGCCGCTCTTGAGTTTCCCGCCCTTGAAATATCGGCCCCGCCCGGCCAAGACCCCGCCCATCCTCCCGCCCCGGATTCGATCACGCCATGACCACGCCGCAAGACCACCAAAAGGTCCTCATCGTCGACTTCGGCAGCCAGGTGACGCAGTTGATCGCGCGCCGCCTTCGCGAGGCCAGCGTCTATTGCGAGATCCATCCGTTCCAGAAGGCCGAAGCGGCTCTGACGGCCATGAACCCGGCGGCCATCATCCTGTCGGGCGGTCCTGAGAGCGTGCATGAAGAGGGCAGTCCCCGCGCGCCGCAGGGCGTGTTCGAGGCCGGCGTGCCGGTGCTGGGCATCTGCTACGGCGAGATGACGATGTGCGAGCAGCTGGGCGGCAAGGTCGAGGGCGGCCACACGCGCGAGTTCGGCCGCGCCGAGATCACGGTTCAGAAGGCCTCGCCGCTGCTGGCTGACCTGGCCCCCGCCGGCGAGAACGAAGAGGTCTGGATGAGCCATGGCGACAAGATCGTCGCCATTCCGCAAGGCTTCGACGTGGTCGCCTCGTCCGAGGGTTCGCCCTATGCGGTGATCGCCGACGAGAGCCGTCGCTTCTACGGCGTGCAGTTCCACCCCGAGGTGATGCACACGCCTCGCGGCCATCAGATGCTGAAGAACTTCACCCACGGCATCGCGGGCTTGAAGGGCGACTGGACCATGGCCGCCTATCGCGACGAGAAGATCGCCCAGATCCGCGAACAGGTCGGCGACGCCAAGGTGATCTGCGGCCTGTCGGGCGGGGTGGACTCCTCGGTCGCCGCCGTCCTGATCCATGAGGCCATCGGGGATCAACTGACCTGCGTCTTCGTGGACACCGGCCTGCTGCGCAAGGACGAGGCAACCCAGGTCACGACCTTGTTCCGCGAGCACTACAATATCCCGCTGGTGCATGTTGATGCGTCGAAGGAATTCCTCGGCGAATTGGCCGGTCAGTCGGACCCCGAGACCAAGCGCAAGATCATCGGCCGCGTCTTCATCGAGATCTTCGACCGCGAGGCCAGCAAGATCGAGGGCGCTGAATTCCTTGCCCAGGGCACCCTTTATCCCGACGTGATCGAGAGCGTGTCGTCGTCCAGCGGCAAGGCCCATGTCATCAAGAGCCACCACAATGTCGGCGGCCTGCCGGACTATATGAAACTCAAACTGGTCGAGCCTCTGCGCGAGCTGTTCAAGGACGAGGTCCGCGCCCTGGGCCGCGAACTGGGGCTAACCGACGCCTTTGTCGGCCGCCACCCGTTCCCCGGACCGGGCCTGGCCATCCGTATCCCCGGCGAGATCACGCCGGACGCCGTCGAGACCCTGCAACAGGCGGACGCCATCTATCTCGACGAGATCCGCAAGGCGGGCCTCTACGACGAGATCTGGCAGGCCTTCGCCGTCCTGCTGCCCGTCAAGACCGTCGGCGTCATGGGCGACGCCCGCACCTATGAAAAGGTCCTGGCCCTGCGCGCCGTCTCCTCCACCGACGGCATGACCGCCGACTTCTACCAATTCCCCTGGGATGTTTTAGGCAAGACCGCCACCCGCATCATCAACGAGGTCCGCGGCGTCAACCGCGTCGTCTACGACGTGACGTCCAAGCCGCCCGGGACGATCGAGTGGGAATAGTCCCGAACCTTCGGTAGCATTCGGTATCGCTTCCGAAACGGACTCTAAAGGCCTGACAACATTGTGAATTCTGTCGAGACCCTTCGGAGCCATTCGGAGGGTCTTTTTCCGTTTTGTCGGACTGCGCGACGGTACGCGGCTGCATTGATCTGGCGGACTCGGGCTCATACCGTTGTGACATCGGGCCCCGCCCTGACGGTATTCATTCCCAGCAAGTCGTTGAGATAACTAGGAAAAAACCGTCTCGGCGTGACCGAATTCGAGGATCGACGGACAGAGGCGATTATACCGTGCTTACCGACACCGCACTGAAGAATTTGCGCCCGAAAGCAAGGGCTTACAAGAGTACCGACAGGGACGGCATGTACGTCTATGTCTCGACGGGCGGCGCAATCTCATTCCGCTACGACTATCGCTTTAACGGCCGTCGAGAGACCTTGACGCTCGGTCGCTACGGTCGGGCCGGACTCACGCTGGCCCAAGCCCGCCAGCGGCTTATCGAGGTGAAGAAGGCGATCGCGGACGGGGTGTCGCCCGCAGTCGAAAAGCAGCGCGCCAAACGTCGCCTGAAGGAAGCTCAGGATTTCGCACAGGTCGCCCAAGGCTGGATGGACCGCGCGCCGATGGCGGACAGCACCCGCGACATGCGCCGGGCCATCTTCAATCGGGACGTTCTGCCAAAGTGGAAGAACCGCCTGCTGAGCGAGATCACACCTGACGACCTGCGGGCGCACTGCAAGACGATTGTGGATCGCGGGGCGCCCGCCACGGCGATCCACGTCCGGGATATCGTCAAACAGATCTACGGCTGGGCCATCCTCCACGGTGAGAAGATCGACAACCCTGCGGATGACGTGGGTCCGGCTTCGATCGCCACCTTCCGACCGCGCGATCGGTCACTCAACCCAGCCGAAATCCGGATCATGCTGATGCTCTTGGGTGAGGTGGCGACCCTGCCGACCATCAGGCTCGGCTTGAAGTTCATCCTGCTCAGCATGGTTCGGAAGAGCGAACTTCAGGACGGGGTCTGGACCGAGGTGGATTTCGACAATGCGGTCTGGTCGATCCCGGCTGCGCGCATGAAGCGCTCACGCCCTCACAACGTCTACCTCTCCACCCAGATGCTCGACATCCTCGTCGCTCTGAAGACCTGCGCCGGCAACTCGAAATACATCCTGCCGTCGCGCTATGACGCCGATGCGCCGATGTCGCGGGCGACTTTCAACCGCGTCACCAGTGCGATCGCTGAAAGGGCCGGAAAGGGTAACCTTCCGCTCGAGCCCTTCACCGTGCACGACCTGCGGCGGACGGCCTCGACCCTGCTGCACGAGATGGGCTTCAACTCGGACTGGATCGAGAAAGGGCTCGCTCACGAAGAGCGATCTTCGCGAGGCGTCTACAACAAGGCGGAGTTCGAGACCCAGCGCCGCCACATGGCGCAGGAATGGTCGAACGCCGTGGACGCCTGGGAAGCGGGCCGCGCCTACACGCCGGTTCTGACCGTGTCAGAGGTCAGCGCACCGCGTTTTGATCCGAAATTTTGAAATGCGTCGGGATGCCAGCAGAAAATGCAGGAAGCAGGACATGATCGACGCGCGGGATAAGGCTGCCGCCACCAAGCGCACGGCCGTCCGGCCGGGACTGCGCAAGCGGTCGCCGGACCTGTTGGGACTGTAGGCCATGGCCGGGCCGTATTTTCCGCCGCTGGAAGTCGCGGGGCAGACGCTCGAGTTCGACCATCTCGAGCCCTTCGTGCTGGAGATGGCCACCCAGTCGCGTCCGAACGGCGTGAAGATCGATGTCCGGTTCAGCAACCACTGCTTCAGTGAAACCTTCGACGCCGCCCAGCACGACGAAACTGCGGTCACGGTCTGGGATGGTCCGAGGCGGCGCGTCTTCTGTCCGATCCGCTATGGGCTGTCGCAGGCGCTCCCGCATATCCTGAAGGGTCTGCCGACGGCGCACGTCTATCAGACCCCGGAGGCGAACTTCCTGCGGATCGGCGTGCGCAACGACGGCGGAGCAGGGGACTACAGGGTCTTCTTTCGGGTCAAGCGCGGCGCCGACGCCGGCGTCGATCTCAAGCTCTTCGTGGAAAGCGCCTACAGCCCGGAGCCGGCGCAGGCGCTCGCCATCGCCCACATGAGCAAGGTTCGTTTCGCCGTCCTGATCGACAAGACGCTGAAAGGCGAGAAGCTGAAGTTTCACCGCAAAAGATAAGGGCGCCTGGAGGCGCCCTTATCAGAAGTCACTCGGTAGCCGCTTCCGGGATCGAAATCCCTATCTCGCTCACGCGTGGACCTCCGAAGAGGCGGGTGAGGCTGTTTCAACCGATCTGGCCTCGGGACGACATATAGCTCGCGGGGGTGAAGAAATCAATTATCGGCCATGGACGCCCCTGTCCCGTCGTCCGGGGCTCAACCATCCCCGGCTGAAGCAAGCTATGACCCGCTCGCCGCTTTCTGAATCGAGGCGCGGCTTACAGGTGCGGTCGGGAGGCGCTCGCCCCGTGGTGGACGGGGCGTGATCGGCGCAGGCGCACATCCGGAGCCTTGGCCGGCGTGACGGGGGTGCGGCGGCGTTTTTCCAGCCAGGACTGCACCTCCGACAGATCCCAGACCACGCATCGCGGCGTCAGTCGGAAGCGTTTGGGGAATTCTCCGCGCTGCTCCATCTCCCAGATGGTGCTGTCTGCGAGTGGCACCATCTGGCGCAGTTCCGGTTTCTTGATCGTTCGCGGGAGGGAATCTGAGCGGGCCATCTTTCGATCTCCATCGGCTATCCAGTCCGATAGAATCGAACCGAAACGCACCGAAGGCGAAACCCGACAGGATGCGATGTGACGTTTGCGGGACGAACCCGCCCGGACACTTCATCGCCGACCGCCGTAGACGAGGCCGCACCACACGCCGTTTAGGTCGAGGTTCAGCCGCCAAATCGTCGATGTGACGGCGGCAATCGGAACCTACGGGGGGCTACCTGCCCGGCCTGATCGCACGGACCTTCTGAGCGAGACTGGGCCGGCCTGCCGCCGCTGCGCCGTCGACGAAGGCGTCCAGAAGGTTGGTCTTGCTGAAAACGTCGTCCAGACGCCCCATGGGTCTCCCAGAGACCCTCGCCATAGTAGGTCACCAAGGCGGCTTCGCGGTTCAGTCGATAGAGTGCGCTGAACAGCGCGCCCATGCGGGCGTTCTCCTGATCGCCCTCAGCGAGAAGGGTAGGGCTTCTCAGACGTTCGACACTGAAGAGAGGGCTCTGGCCTCGACACCGGTGCTGCTGATCGCCCAGATGGCGCTCTTGCCTATCTATCTGCGTCTGTTCCTCGGCGCCGAGGCGGCGGCCTATGTGCAGCCAGGTCCGTTCATCCACGCCTTCGTCTGGCTGATCGCCATCCCGTTCGTTCTGGCGGCGCTGGTCCAGCCCTGGGCGGCCCGCAGCAAAATGGGCGAGCGAGTCTCGTCTGGTCTCGGCCTGGCGCCGGTGCCGGCCACGGCCTTGGTGCTCTTCATCGTCGTCGCCGCGGTCATGCCGCAACTCGGACAGACCCTCGACCGGACCCTGAGTGTCGTGCCGGTCTATGTCGCCTTCGCCGTGCTGGCCCCACTCATCGGATGGGCCGGCTCGCGGCTCGCACGGCTGACGCCGGAAGCCGGCCGCGCCGTCGCCTTCAGCGCCGGAACCCGCAACTCGCTCGTGGTCCTGCCGCTGGCCCTCGTCGTGCCCGGCGCCATCCCCCTAGTCCCGGCCATCATCGTCACCCAGACCCTGATCGAGCTTTTGGCGGAGTTGGTCTACATCCGCTGCATCCCGAGGCTGGGACGTCGGTCAATCTGAACAGGGCGCAGCGAAAGCTTGAAGCTCGATCGGCCGCGACGAAGACGCCCCGGATCCTGCTCTTGTACGGATCGCTGACCTTCCATCTCGTTCCGCCAGTTCGCAACCTCGGCCTGCAACGATGCATCGACCGTTTTCCCTTTGTGCCCGATGATCCCTCCCATCTCGACCAGGACTGCTACGAGGCGTTCAACATTCAGGTGAGCGGGCTGGCCAAGAGGCTTGAGGCGACCGGGACAGCCAAGATCTGCATCGGCGTGTCCGGAGGGCTGGATTCAGCTCACGCCTTGATCGTCGCGGCCAAGGTCTTCGATCTGCTTGGCCGTCCGCGCACGGACATTCTCGGGTTCACAATGCCCGGCTTCGGCACGAGCGCGAGGACCAAGTCTAACGCCTACGCCTTGATGAACGGGCTCGGCGTGACCGTCGAGGAAATCGACATCAAGCCGCTCGCCCAGCAGATGCTGCAGGACTTGCGCCATCCGTTCGCCAGGGGCGAACCGGTGTACGACACGACGTTCGAGAATGTGCAGGCCGGGCTCCGGACAGACCTCCTGTTCAGGGCCGCCAACCAGCGGAACGGCATGGTGCTCGGCACGGGTAACATGTCCGAGCTTGCGCTTGGTTGGTGCACCTACGGCGTTGGCGACCAGATGAGCCACTACAACGTGAACGGCTCGCTCCCGAAGACCCTCATTCAACACCTCGTCCGTTGGACGGCGGCGAACCGCCTGTTCGACCCCGCGGTGTCCGATGTCCTGCTCGACATTCTGGCGACAACCATTTCGCCGGAGCTCATCCCGCAGACGGCCGAGGGGGAGTCGCAGAGCACCGAAGGCAAGATTGGCCCCTACGAGCTCCACGACTTCTGGATCTACTATCTCACCCGGTTCGGGCTGCGGCCCTCCAAGATCGCCTTCCTGGCCTTGCACGCCTGGCGGGACACCGCCGCCGGGCACTGGCCGCCGGGCTTTCCGGACGAGCAAAAGCGGGCCTACCCCATCGGGGCTATTCGCAGCTGGCTGGAGGTGTTCCTGCAGCGCTTTTTCGCCAATCAGTTCAAGCGCTCGGCCCTGCCGAACGGGCCCAAGGTCACAACAGGCGGTTCATTGTCGCCGCGCGGCGACTGGCGCATGCCTTCGGACGCTCATGGCCAGGTCTGGATCGACGAGCTGCATCGCAACGTGCCGGAGGTTCTTGATCCCGCAAGCGACGACATTCCAACGAAAGAGCCCAAGGCGTCGCCTGTCGGAGGCAAACCCATCGTCCGATAAGTCCGTCGCCCGGCTGCGAACTCCGGGGTCGGAGGGGCGGTTCAGGAACCGGAAGCCGGCGCCTGCCCATCCGGCCCCCGGCGGGGCGGAAGATTAGCTGAAGGGCTGGCGGCCCTAGCCGTTCTCCGCCGGCCGCGCGCTCTTCGGCGGCGGGAGCCGGGAGAAGCCGATCACGAGGATGACGATCGTCAGCAGCTGAACGGCGACGCCTTCGACCGTCGGGTAGAGGCCGAGGATTTCGATGCGGGGGATCCAGGCCAGCGGATGGACGTCGAGCCACCCCGCCTCCTGCAGCGCCGCCACCCCCTTCCCGACGAGGACAACCGACAGGATGGCCATGAGAATCGAGCTCAGGGAGAAGAACCGGCCGATTGGCAGGCGCTTGCTGTAGGCCAGCAGGGCCCATGCCACCACGGCCAGGATGACCACCGCCGTGAGGGCGCCGGCCAGCATGCCGAGGTGGCCGCCCTGGCTCCAGATCGCCGCATAGAACAGGATGGTCTCGAACACCTCCCGGTAGACCACCACGAAGGACAGCAGGAACAGGAACCAGGCCGACCGTTTCGACAGCGCATGGGAGAGCTTGTCGCGGATATAGGTCTGCCAGGCGTCGGCGTGCGACTTACCGTGCATCCAGATGCCCACCGAGACGAGCACGACGGCGGCCAGAAGCGAACCGAACCCTTCGGTCAGTTCCCGGCTGGCGCCGCTGATGGAGATGAAGAAGGTCGCGGCCGCCCAGGTAGCCCCGCCGGCGACCAGCGCGGCGACCCAGCCGCCGTGGACGTAGCGCAGCACCTCGGGCCGTTCGGCCTTCCTGAGGAAGGCGATCATCGCCACCACGATGAGCAGGGCCTCTAGGCCTTCGCGCAGCAGGATGGTGAAGGCGCCGAGGAAGCTGGCGAGATTGTCCGCCTCCTGGGGCGCGAGGGCCCGCTCGGCCGTGTCCAGCAGGGCGTTCGCACGAGCGACCCGACCGGCGACCTCCTGGGCGGGCGCACCCCGGCTGATAGAGACGCGCAGCTCGGTCATGGCGGTCTCGACCCGGCGCAGCAGGGCGCTGTCCCGGGCGCCGAGGGCCGGCTCGATCGGCTCGACGCCGTCGAGGTAGGCGGACAGCGCCGCGTCGGTGGCGGCCTTGCGATCGCCCCGTCGATAGGCGGCCTCGCTCTCCGCCAGGCGCGTCCGCGCCAGGGTCAGCGTCGATCCGGCCGGGCGCGCCGCGGCCTCGGGATGACGTCGCAGATAGGCGGTCAGGGCCCGCGCCCGGGGTTCGCCGAGGCGGGTGGCCAGCTCGGCCGGCGTGGTCTGGGTGAGGGCGGCCAGGTCGGGAAAGGCCGCGCGGACCGCCGGATCGCCGTCCCACAGGCGCTTGCCCTCGGCGGCTTCGGCGTCGGTGAAGGCGAAGCGGCCGACATAGAAGGCCAGCGCCCAGCGGTCCTCGGCCGGCAGGTGCGAGAAGCTGGCCATCGCCGTGCCCTCCAGCCCCTGGTCGATCACCTGATACAGCCCGAAGACGCTGCGCTGGCGCGCGCGCTCCACGTCGGCGAAGGCGATCGCCGGCGGATCGAGCCCTTCGGCGCCGGGGCCGTCGGCGCGCCCGGTCACGCCGTGGCAGACCGCGCACTGCTCGGCGTAGAGGGCGGCGCCGCGGGCCAGGTCGGGCGGGAACGAGGGCGCCAGCGGGCTCGGATAGGCCGTCAGCACCGCGCCGGCCAGGGCCTTGGCCCGGGCGCCGACGACGGCCGGATCCGCCTTGTCCCGGATGGCCGCCTGCAGGCCCTCTGCCTCGCGCATCAGGGCGGCCTTGGCCGGGTTGGCCGGCAGGGCGTCCAGACGCGTCCGGATCTGGGTGCTGAACTCGATCATCTCGCCGTATTCGGCCGGATTGACGACCTCGCCGTCGGCCACTGCGCCGGCGTAGTCGACCGCCACATAATCCAGCAGCCGCCAGGCGACCTGGGCCTCCGAGGCGGACGGCGCCTGGGCGAGGGCCGGGGCGGCCAACCCTAGGGCGAACAGCAGGGTGAGCAGACGGAGCAGAGGACGCATGGGAGACCTAGTTGTGAGCGGCTCGCAATAGCATTCAAGCGACGCCGCTGTCGCGTCTAAACCGCGGACGCGCCCGGGCCCGCAGAGGCGGCCGCGATCGCGGCTGCCGTCGGGTCAGACTTCGTAACGCGCGGCCGTCAGAGGTGGATCGTGCGCTCGGCTACCGCCAGGCAGGCTTCGCGCAGGGCTTCCGGCAGGGTCGGATGGGCGTGGCTTGTGCGCGCCAGATCCTCGGCCGCCGCGCCGAACTGCATGGCGGCGACCGCTTCATGGATCAACCCGCCGGCCTCAGGGCCCAGGATGTGCACGCCGAGGATCTTGTCCGTCGCGGCGTCGGCCAGAACCTTGACCAGACCGTTCTTCTCCAGACGCGCCTTGGCCATGGCGTTGGCGGAGAAGGGGAAGCGCCCCACGCGGTAGGCCACGCCGGCCGCCTTGAGGTCGTCCTCGGTGCGGCCGACCGAAGCCAGTTCCGGCCAGGTATAGACGACCGCCGGAATCGTTCCGTAGTCCACATGGCCCGCGCCCCCCGCCAGGCGTTCGGCCAGGGCGATCCCTTCCTCCTCCGCCTTGTGGGCCAGCATGGCGCCGCCGATGACGTCGCCGATGGCGTAGACCCCGTCGGCGCTGGTCCGGAACCCTTCGTCCACCGGAATAAAGCCCCTGCGGTCGGGCGCAATGCCGACCGTTTCCAGATCGAGCCTGGCGGTTGCGGGCCGTCGGCCGATGGAGACCAGCACGACATCGGCCTTGATGGTTCCTCGCGCGCCATCGCCCATGGGCTCGACGTCGAGGACGACGTCGTCGCCCTCCATCCGCGATCCGACCACCTTATGCCCAAGGCAGAACTGGAAGCCCTGGGCCTCGAGCACCTTGTGCAGCGCCGCCGACATCTCCGAGTCGACGCCGGAGGCGATCCGGTCGAGCACCTCGATGACCGTGACCTCGCTGCCGAGCCGACGCCAGACCGACCCCAGCTCCAGTCCGACGTAGCCGCCGCCGATCACCGCCAGATGGCGCGGCGCCGCCGTCAGGCTCAGGGCGCCGGCGGAGGTGACGATCCGCCGCTCGTCGATGGGCAGGTCGGGCAAGGTCGCCGCTTCCGATCCGCTGGCGATGACCACCGCCTTGCTGGCCTGCACCTCGAAAGCGCCGTCCGCGGCGCGCACCTCCACCCGGTCGCGCGCCAGCAGCCGCCCGCGGCCCTGGAAGCGGGCGACCTTGTGCTTGCGCAGGAGGTAGGCGACCCCTTCGCCAAGCTCGGTCACCACCTTGCCCTTGTGCCGCATGACACCGTCAAGATCGGCCCGCACATTGTCTACCATGACGCCGAACGCTTCGAGATTGCGCGCCATCTCCAGCCGCTCGGTGGCCTGGAGCAGCGCCTTGGACGGAATGCACCCGATGTTCAGGCAGGTCCCCCCGAGCAGTTCGCGGTCGTCGATGACCGCCACCGACAGGCCGAGCTGGCTCGCCCGGATCGCACACGGGTATCCGCCCGGCCCGCCGCCGATGATCACCAGGTCGTAGGAGGTCGTCGAACGGCTCATGGCGTCAGCCTTTGCTGCGAGTGGATGGGAGAGAAGGGCCCCGGCCAGCCCGAGGAAGCGGCATCAGGCGCCCCCCTCATTGAGGGCCGCGTCGCGCGTCTCCATTCGGAACCCGCTTCCGGGGAGGGCCGGCAGGCGGCGGAAGTCGATCTCCAGATCCTGATCCGGCAGCCGGTAGTTCAGGTCGGCGAGCAGGCCGACGGCGCGCTCCATCAGCTCCACGACGATCCCTTCGCCAGGGCAACGGTGACCGGTCGCCGCATCCCCACCGCCCTGGGGGATGAGACCGAACGGATCTCCGGAGCCGTCGCTGAACCGCTCCGGCCGGAACGCCTCGGGATCAGTCCAGTGTGCGGGATCGTGATTGGAGCCATAGAGGTCGAGGACCACCTGACGGCCCTCCGGGAAGACCAGGTCGCGCCAGCGAAACGGCGCGCGCACACGCCCGATCACTGCCGGGAAGAACGGATAGAAGCGTCGGACTTCCTGGACGAAGGCGCGGCGACGTCCGGCGTCGGCGTCGGCCAGACGGGCCGCATCCAGGTGAGCCTGCATCGCGTGCGCCACAAACACGATGTAGACCGAGGTCGCGACAGTCGGCCGCAATACATTGGCCAGTTCGACCGCCGCCGTGTGGATCGGCAACGGTTCGCCGTCCGCGGCGCGGGTCCAGGCCCAGGCGTGGGCGGCCGTGTCCGGATCCGGCGACAGACGGCCGGCGCGAATGTCTTCAATGATCGAGCCCAGCCAGGCGTCGACGCGGCGACGCGCGTGCCTCGACCACAGATGCCGGGGGCCCCGCGATCCCGCCGCGTCGAACAGCGCCCTCAGGTGACGGACCCGTTTCGCCTCTTCGTGCGGCTCGAGCGGCACGCCGGCCCAGGCGCAGACGGCCCGCGTTAGCACCGGCTGCAAGGCGTCATACAGCACGATGTCGTCCTCGCCGGCCCATTCGACGGCCGCGCGCCGCCACTCCGCTTCGAACAGTTCGCCCAGTCGCGCGACACGGGCTGGCGACATCAGGGACATGAACACGCCCTTGCGGGCGCGGTGGGCCTCGCCGTCCAGCCCCTGGACGCCGCCCTCGCCGAGCAGCGTGCGGCGGACCGGCGCCGGCATGGCGCCCGCCCGCACGATGCGGGTCTCGTCATAGAAGATCCGCGCCGCCTCGCGGCCTCTCAGACAGGTCGTCTCCTTCAGCGCCAGGCGGGTCTCGACGACGTCGGCGCCGGCCTGCTCGAACAGGTGGGAAAGGCGCCGATAAGGGTCTGTCAGCAGGGCCAGGGTCTGGTCGCCGTGTCGCGAGGTCGGCCGATGCGTCATCGAAATCCTCCAGAAGGACGGGCGGTCCGCGACGGGAGCCGCCAATCGCCTCCAAACGTCGCGGTGGGCTAATGGCTCCGGGGTCTTTGCGCCTTCCGGATCTTCCACAGGGTCAAAGCGGCGCGGATGGATCGTGCAACGCCTCGATCACCTTGCAGGCGGAGACCCGGCCCCCGGCGCATTCCGTCGTCATCCGCGACAGTTCGCGCTGGAGGGCGCGGAGCCGGGCGATCTTCTGTTTCACATCGGCGAGATGACGTTCGGCCAGGGTGCTGGCCTCGGCGCAGGGTCGATCGGGGTGATCCGACAGATCAAGCAAGGAGCGGATCGAATCCAGATCGAAGCCCAGCTGGCGGGCATGCCGGATGAATGACAGGCGGCGCTCCGCCGCGTCGTCATACATGCGCCGGTCGCTGGCGGTGCGCGGCGGCGGCGGAAGCAAGCCGATTTCTTCATAGAAGCGGATGGTCGGAACCTTGACGCCCGTGGCGGCGGCCAGTTTGCCGATGGGGCGCAACCCGGACGAGGCGGGAGAGGGGAGGGGCATCGCGTCAGCTCGTAACGGCGGGTGAAAGGCATCTGGGGCGGGGAGGGATCATCGGCCCAGCCCCATCAGGACGACGGCGATGCCGAAGGCGGCAATCGTGGAGGCGCCGGTGAGCGCCATGCCGAAGGCCGGGGCCGCCGCGCCCTGCGCGTAACCCAGGGCGAAGAAACCCCGACCAACCAGATAAAGAGGGACCAACACCGGCAGCAGGATCATCTCCTCGCCGCGCAGCACGGTGGCGAGCACCAGGTGGGCGCTCACCGCCAGAACGGTCTGTTCAAGCGAGTTCTGTAGCACGGCGGCGGGTAGGGCGAGCCTGGCGCCGGGCGCCGCATCGGCGGACCCGGCCGGTCGGCGTCGGACCGGAACCGGATGCTGGCCACCACCCTCAAACACCCCGCGAGCCACAGGAAGACCGGGAGATTCGCCTGCAGGGCATAGGCCAGCCTATCGGCCGTCGCCATGTCGCGCGCCGCGCCGAGAAGGGGCGGGGAAAGCCGCAGCCAGGCGGAGGCCGCCGCTGAGGCGGTGATGAGAATCGCCGGCGCCGAGCGGACGGCGATCGCCCTCTGTTCGGCGGGAAGCCTCATCGCGCCGCCCGTCCCAGGGTCGAGGACGCCGCGCGGCTGTCCGAGCCCCGGACGGTGAGGAGGAGCAGCGCGACGCCGCAGACAATGGCCGCATCGGCGAGGTTGAAGGTCGGCCAGTGCGCCGCCCCCCAATGAAGATCGATAAAATCGGTGACCGCGCCAAAGCGTAGCCGGTCGACGAGGTTCCCGATCGCTCCACCGGCGATGAGGCCTGCGGCGGCCGCCGTCACGGCGCTGCGCGTGCGCCAGATCCACGCCAGCAGGGCGCCGATGATCAGGGAGGCCACGGCGCTCAGCGCCCAGCGGCCGACGGCGCCTGAGCCGGCGAACAGGCCGAAGGTGACGCCGGGGTTGAACCCGAGACGCAGCGCGAGAAACGGCGTGAGGTTGATCGGAGCGTCCAGCTGAGCGCGCGCCGCGGCCTTGGCGGCCTGATCCACGACGGCGATCAGCGCCGCGAGCGCGAAGGCGATCGTCTGCAGGCGGCCGGGAACGCGTCGCGTCGGGTGCATGGTGATCATGAAGCCTCCAATGGATTTCAACTGATTTTGGGCCCTCTAGTTACTAGAGGATCAAGCTGGTTTTATCTGACAGGCGTTTCTTTCATGGAAGCCATGCATTCTCGGCATGATCGTCTAGCCATTGGGAGATGCATGCTTCTCGCGAAAGGGTAATCCGATGACTGAACCCCCTCTCGTCCTGTGCACTTCCTCGCCCGGCTGCAGTTGCGGCGTGGCCTCCAGGTTCGACAGCGCCACCCCGCCTACCGGCGCATCATGATCGCGGTGATCGCCGTCAACTGCGCCGCCTTTATGGCCATAGCCAGCGGCGTGTCCCTGCAAGGCTCGGCGCCCCCTGGGCGCCAATGTGCTCAACTTCCTGGCCGACGCGCCACCTACGGCATCAGCCTGGCCGTGATCGGACGTTCGGTCGCCGTGCAGTCCGGGGCGGCCAATGGCCAAGGCGCCAGCCTCGTTGCGTTGGTGCTGTTATTCCTCAGCTACGCGATCTCGCGAGCCACCTCCGGGGCGCCGTCCCGTGGCATCACCGGACTGGGCCCTCTGGGCTTCTTCGCCAACGCCCTGGCCGGCTTACTGCTGGTAAGCCACTGCGCAGGCGACGCCAACGTCCGCTCGCTCTGGCTATGCGCGCGCAACGACCTTACCCAGAGCCTGGCGTCGCGGCGACCGGCGGAGCGGTCTGGCTGACCGGTTCACGATGGCCCGACCTGATAGCGGGAGCGCTACTCGGGTGAAGATTGCGCATTCTGCAATCTCGATCCACCTGCAGACGCAGCGAAAGAATCGGACGCGATCAGCGTGCGCTCGCTTAAAGATCGCTCGACGTTGCTGAATAGGTCGAGATGGCCGACGACGCGCCACTCTCGGCCTTGCATGTCGACTTTCCCTCTCCCTCACCGCGGATTGGTGGTCACTCGAAACAGTCGCAGCCCCCGAACACTGTAACAGATTGCTTGATCGCCCGAATGAAAGTATCCACCACGCGATGGCGTGGCCAATTGCGACATGGGCAAGACTGATACTGGCGGTGACCCTGGTCTCCGCCGTGTTTTTCGTCGCCCCGATCGCTGACGCCGCGACCTGCGTCCCGGAGACGGCATCGGCTCACGCCATGGTCGTTGAAGATGCGGGCGATGGCGACCAGGTCGACCCTGGCGCTGGGCACGGAGTCTGCACCCACGGCCACTGCCACCACAACGGAACTGCCCGTGCGGATGTCGCCGACCACATCGCGATGCAGATCCACGCGCGGCCTGTTCACGCCTTCCCCTCGAGTGATTTTCCGTCGTCGATCTCTCCCGACGGCCTGAAGCGCCCTCCCAGAGTCTGACCGGACGTCTGCGCCGCCGTGCGCGCGAACTCGTGTCAAATTTCTGGAAGATGAATCATGCCTCCCTCATATCGCAGGCCGCCGCGTTTCGCGGTCGGCTGCGCGTTGGCCGCATTCGCGGCCGTGCTGGCCAGTCCCGCTTGGGCTGACCCCGCGCCGTCCTTCGCCGAGCTGCTCGCCCAGCTGGGTCAAACCCCGGCCACCCTTGAAGCCGGCGCCCTGTCGGACGCCGCCGAAGCACGTGTCCGCCAGGCCCGTGCGAGGCCTAATCCGACGATCGCTCTCGACGCCGAGAACGCTTTCGGCACGGGGCCCTTCTCGGGCTACGCCAATGCCGAAACCACCTTGTCGATCAGCCAGGACCTCGAGCTGTGGGGACGTCGGACCGCGCGGGTCAATGTCGCCCGCGCGGAAGCCGGAACCGCGGCGCTGCAGCGGGATCTCGCCATCATCGACGCCGCCGGAAGGCTCGCTCAGGTCTATGCCGATGCGGAAGCCGCCCAAAGGCGGGCTGCTCTCGCGGAGGAAAGCCTCACCCTGACCATCGCCGATGCGAGGGCCGCCCTTGTTCTTGTCGAGGAAGGCCGTGAGCCGCTGCTGCGCGGCATCCAGGGGGAAAGCGAAGCGGCTGCGGCGCGTGCCTCTCGCGATGAAGCCGTCGCGGAGCGCGACGCGGCCTTCGCGCGGCTGACCGCAGTCGCCATGCTGGCGGCTCCGGTCACGACGATCGACACCAGCCTGCTGGACCTCGCACCTGCCGCGACCTTCGCTCCCCCGGCGGAGGCGCCGGCCGTTCGCGTCGCCGAGGCTCAGCGCGCGGCCGCCGAACGCAGGATCGATGTGGAGCGGATCCGCTCGCGCCCGGACATCAACGCCAGCGTTGGTGTCCGTCGCTACGAGATGGAGGACGCGACGGCGCTGACGTTCGGCGTCAGCATGCCGCTGCCCCTGTTCGACCGCAACCGCGGGAACATCGACGCGGCGCAGGCCGACTTCCGGGCTGCGGATGCGCGGCTCCTGGGCGCCCGCCAGGAGGCCCAGGCCGATCGCGCCGCGGCGCGGGCGCGCCTCGCCGCCTCCGTGAGCCGGGTCTCCGCCGCCGATGCGGGGGTGGCGTCTGCCGAGGAGGCCTACCGTCTGTCGCGGATCGGATCCGAAGCGGGGCGCATCTCCCAACTCGAGCTGCGGGTCACCCGTGCAGCCCTGATCTCTGCCCGAACTTCGGCCGTCGATGCGCGCCTTGCACGCGTCCAGGCCGAGATTGAACTTGCGCGCCAGGACGGCCGCGCCCCCTTCCAAGGAGCCCAATGATGCGCAAGCGCACATCCAACAAGACGTTGCTGATCGGCGGCGCCGCCGCCGTCGTTCTGCTTGGCGGAGGCGGGCTGTTCCTGCTCACGCGCGGGCCGGACGCCGCTCCAGCCGCCGCCGAGGGTGAGGCGGGTCACGCTGAAGAAGAGGGCGCCCACGCCGAGGGCGAAGCCGGCCACGAAGGCGAGGCCGAAGCGCCGGAAGGCTTCGTCGCTCTGAGCGCGGCCCAGGCCCAGGCCGCCAACCTGATCGTGGTCGGCGTCGGTCGGGGAGGGGGCGCCGAAACCCGGCTCTCCGGGCGGGTCGAGCCCATGGTCGACGCGCGCGCCGCTGTGGCGGCGTCCGTCGGCGGGCGGGTCGAGCGGGTTCTCGTAGCTCCGGGCCAGTCGGTCCGGATCGGTCAGCCCCTGGCGAGCGTCGTCAGCGGTGAAGCGGCGACGTTCCGCGCGGACGCAGACGCGGCGGCCGCCGAAACTGAAGTGGCGCGCCAGGCTTATCAACGCAACCGCAATCTGGCGGACCAGGGCGTTGTCGCCCGACAGGAGGTCGAGGCGTCCCGCGCGCAACTGCTCAGCGCCGAAGCCGGCGCCCGCGCGGCTCGCGCGCGGTCCAGCGCGGCGGGCTCGCCCAACGCTTCGGGCCGCCTCAGCGTCACCAGCCCCATCACCGGAGTCGTGACCAGCGTCCAGGTCGGACCGGGCGGCTTCGTCGCCCCTGGCGGCGTTGTCGCCGAGGTCACCAACCCGGCCAGGGTTGAGCTCGTCTTCAACGCGCCGCCTGCTTTGGCCGCCAATGTAAGGGCCGGGGCGCCTCTGCGGGTCAGCAGCCCCAGCGGCGACTTCGACGCCATCGTCACCGGCGTGGCCGCAGGCGCGGGCGGCGAAAGCGGCGCCACGGTCATTCGGGCCCGGCCGACGGGCTCTGTCCTCCCGCCGGCCGGTTCCGCCGTCACGGGGGCGATCGTGACGGGCGAGACGACGGGCGGTCTCACCGTGCCGACCGAGTCCGTCCAGACCGTCGACGGCAACACCGTCGTCTTCGTTCAGGTCCCGAACGGCTTCCAGGCCCGTCCGGTGCTCGCCGGTCGTCAGGCCGGGGGGCGGACTGAAATCCTGCGTGGCCTCACCGGGGCTGAACGGGTCGCCGGCACGAACGCCTTCCTCCTCAAAGCCGAGCTCGCCAAGGGCGAGGCCGAGCACGGTCACTAGGGGCGCACCGCATGTTCAAATTCATCATCGAACTCTCGGTCAAATTCCGATGGTTCGTGGTTCTCGCCACGGCGCTTGTCGCGGCCTACGGACTCCTCGAGCTGACACGGCTTCCCATCGACGCCGTGCCGGATATCACCAATCGCCAGGTCCAGGTGACCACGGTCGCTCCGGCGCTCGCGCCTGAACAGATCGAACGACAGGTCACCTACCCGATTGAAACCGCCATGGCCGGCATTCCCGGCCTGACCACGACCCGATCCCTCAGCCGAAACGGCTTCAGCCAGGTCACGGTCATCTTTACCGACCAGACCGACATCTATTTCGCGCGCCAGCAGGTCGCCGAACGGCTCGCGGGCGCCCGGGAGGCCATGCCTGACGGGGTGGAGCCGACCATGGCCCCGATCACCACGGGCCTCGGTGAAGTGCTGATGTGGACGATCGACTACAAGCCGTTCAACAGTCAGAACCTCGCCAAGCCTGGCGAGCCGGGCTGGCAGGCCGGCGGAGCCTATCTGACGCCCGAAGGCGATCTGCTCTCGACCCCGCAGCAGCGCGCCACCTATCTGCGTACCGTACAGGACTGGATCGTCGCGCCGCAAATGCGGACCGCCCCCGGTCTCGCGGGCGTCGACACCGTCGGCGGCTATGTGAAGGAGTATGCGGTCCGTCCGGACGCGGCGCGCCTTTCCGCCTACGGCCTGGGCATGGGCGACCTTATCCAGGCTCTTGATCGCGCCAACACCCAGGCCGGCGCGGGCTATATCCAACGCGCTGGCGAAGCTCTGACGGTCCGCACCGACGCCCTGGCCTCAACCGTGGAGGACCTGGCTCAGGCGCCGGTCGTCAACCGGAACGGCCTGATCGTGCGGGTCGCCGATGTCGCCACGGTCGAGATCGGCCAGGCTCCGCGCCTGGGCGGCGCCAGCCGTGACGGCCACGAGGCCGTGCTCGGTACGGCGCTGATGATCGCGGGCGGCAACAGCCGCACCGTGGCCCAGGCGGCCGGGGAGCGTCTTGAGGAAGTTCGCAAGACGCTGCCCGCGGGGATCGAGGCGGTAACGGTTCTCGACCGTAGCGCCCTGGTCAACTCGACAATTTCGACGGTGGCGCGCAACCTCACCGAGGGCGCGCTTTTGGTCATCGTCGTTCTGTTCCTGCTGCTCGGCAACATTCGTGCGGCCAGCATCACAGCGCTGATGATCCCGATCAGCTTCCTGTTCGCCGTCATCGGCATGAACCGGTTCGGCATCAGTGGAAACCTGATGAGCCTGGGCGCGCTGGACTTCGGCCTTCTGGTCGATGGCGCGGTCATCGTCGTGGAAAGCACCCTCCTGATGCTATCGCAACGGCGGATCGATCTGGGACGGGCCCTGACCCGTCGGGAACGCCTTGATGTCGCCGTGGCCGCAGCTCGCAAGATGGTCAAGCCGGCCGCCTTCGGTCAGCTGATTATCCTGCTCGTCTTCACTCCCCTGCTGATGCTTGAGGGCGTCGAGGGCAAGACGTTCGTCCCCATGGGCGCGACGGTCATGCTGGCGCTCGTCGGCGCCTTCATCTTCTCCTTCACCTTCGTGCCGGCGATGACGGCCCTGCTGGTGCGGGATACCAAGAAGGTCGAGACCGACGAACACGGCCAGGCCCACGAACACGAAACCTTCCTGCTCCGCCACGCGCGGCGTTGGATCCAGCCGGCCATCCGCGCCGCCGTCGATCGTCCGAAGATCGTTTTGATCTCGGCGCTCGGCGCGGTCGTTGTCGGTGGTCTGGCTTTCTCGTCCCTGGGGAGGGAGTTCATCCCCACCCTGGACGAAGGCGACATCGCCATGCAGGCGCTGCGGGTTCCCTCGGCGTCGCTGGAACAGTCCCTCGCCATGCAGATGGCGTTGGAACGGGTCATCACCGCCCAGCCGGAAGTCGAGACCATGTTCTCCAGGACCGGCACCGCCGAGGCGGCCGTCGACCCGATGCCGCCCAACATTTCGGACAGCGTCATCGTTCTGAAAGACCGCAAGGACTGGCCTGATTCCGGTCTCGAGAAGGAAGCCCTTCTCGAGCGCTTCGAAGATCTGGCCAATCAGCAGATCGGCAACAACTTCGAGTTTAGCCAACCCATCGAACTTCGCTTCAACGAACTGATCTCAGGCGTGCGGACCGACCTCGCGGTCATGGTCTATGGCGACGACTTCGACACCATGCAGCGGGTCGCGGATCAGGTGGCCGGCGCGCTGCGCCAGACCACGGGCTCCGCCGACGTTCGCGTCGAACAGGCGTCCGGCTTGCCCACCCTGACGGTCAGCGTCGATCGGTTCGCGGCGGCCAGCTACGGCCTGTCCGCAGCCGACGTCTCCGAAGCGGTCTCGGCCGCCATCGGCGGCGCGGAGGCCGGCCGGATCTTCGAGGGCGATCGTCGCTTCGACGTCGTCGTCCGCCTACCGGACGATGCACGCAACGATCCGGCGGCGCTCGCGGCCCTGCCCATCGTCTCTGCGACGGGCGTGACCGTGCCTCTGTCCTCGGTGGCTCGCATCCAGAGCGCCGAGGGGCCGAACCAGATCAGCCGCAACGACGGCAGCCGACGGATGGTGGTCCAGGCCAACGTCCGCGGCCGGGATCTGGGCGGCTTCGTCACCGACGCGCAAGCGAAGGTCGATCAGATCCAGCTCCCGCCGGGCGTCCGCCTGACCTGGGGCGGTCAGTTCGAGAACCTCAAACGGGCCGAACAACGGCTGGGCCTGGTTATTCCGATCGTCTTCGTCCTGATCGGTGTGCTGCTGTTTATGGCTCTGGGGTCGTTCTCCGAGGCTGGGCTGGTCTTCGCCTGCGTGCCCTTGGCCTTGATCGGCGGCGCCTTGGCGCTTCTCATGCGAGGGATGCCGTTCTCGGTGTCTGCGGCCGTTGGCTTCATCGCCGTCTCGGGTGTGGCGACCCTGAACGGACTTGTTTTGATGCAGGCCATTCGCGAGCGATTGCAGGCGGGGCTCGCGCCCCGGGACGCGGCGATCGAAGGGGCGTCCAGCCGATTGCGTGCGGTGTTGACGACAGCCTTGGTCGCCATTGTCGGCTTCATCCCGATGGCGCTCGCCCACGGCGCGGGGGCCGAGGTTCAGAAGCCTCTGGCGACGGTCGTCATCGGCGGCCTTCTGACCGCGACGGCCCTGACCCTGCTGGTCCTGCCGACCTTCGCGGCCAAGGCGGTGCGTCATCGCAAGGACGAGGGGGTTGAGGATTGATTGCTCGCACTCAGGATGACCGTCAGCAGCGACGCACGTTGCTGACGGTTCTCGCGCTCAACGCGGGCCTGGCATTAGCGCTCGGGATCGGCGGCTTGTCCGCCGATTCCAGCGCTTTGCTGGCCAACGCGGTGGACAACGCCTCGGACGCTGCTGTCTATCTGATCAGCTTTCTCGCGATCGGTCGGCCCGTTTCGTGGAAGCGGGGGGCGGCGCGCCTTTCGGGCGTCATGCTCCTTATCTTCGGCGCTGGCGTCCTTCTGGACGCGGGTCGTCGATTCCTCATCGGGACCGAACCGATCGGCCCGACCATGATGGGACTCTCGGTCGTCGCAGCGATCATCAACCTGATCTGCCTGCAGTTGATCCGCCGTCAGCACAGCGGCGACGTCAACATGAAGGCTGCCGAGACGTTCAGCTTTAACGACTTCGCCTCCAACGGGGGAATCCTCGTCGCCGGGGCCCTGGTGCTCTGGCTCGGCCAGGCGTGGCCGGACCTCGTCGTCGGCGTCCTCGTGGCCGCCATCGCGTTGAAGGGCGGCGTGGATATCCTGCGCGATGCGGCTAAGGATCGTCCGGCTGAGGGGGAGGGGCAATGATGCCGCTCGAGCCCTCCGACAGCGTCTCCAAGCCCGCAAGCCCCGCTTTGTCCGGCTCCTCGCCCCCTGATGACGCCTGTCGATCAGCGGTCGATATCCAATCCGTTCAACGATGGCGCAAGGCGGGCATTCTCGTCGGGGGCCTGCTTCTTGTCGTCTGCGCGGCGCTCGTCACATCCTGGCCCTTGCTCGAACATCCTGTCGAGCATCTGGGCCTGATCGCCATCATGGTTTGCATCATCGGTCGGGCCTGGTGTTCCCTTTACATCGGTGGCCGGAAGAAACAGGAGATCATATCCGCAGGACCGTATTCGGTCAGCCGCAATCCGCTGTACGTCTTCAGCTTCATCGGCGCGTTTGGCATCGGCGCCCAGTCCGGCAGCCTTAGCGTCGGTTTGGTCTTCGGATTAGCCTGCTGGGTGGTGTTTCGCATCGTGGTCGGCCGCGAAGAACGCTTCCTCTCCGACGCCTTTGGACACGACTACCAAGCTTACCGTGAGCGCACCCCTCGGTTCCTGCCCAAGCTCTCCCTATGGCGCGACGAGGCGGAAATCATGATCCGGCCGGTATTCTTCGTCCGCACGGTGCGCGACGGCTTCGTCTTTCTCCTAGCGCTTCCGCTTTTCGAAGCGATTGAGCAGCTCCAGCGGCTCGGGGGCTTTAATGCCGTCGTGCCCGTGCCCTGAGGTCGGGAGAACCGGGATGACCACCTGCGAGCGGATCGCGCTGGAACCCGCTGGCCCGGCGCGCCTTCGCCCGTGTCGCTATCCCGCCCCCTCGATCGCGGCGGTCGCCGCAAGCAGCCGCGATTCCCAACCCGCAACGGGACCCTATTTATGACCAGCACAACACTGCCGGACCATCTCCACACCAAGTCCGAGGAGCACGATCACGGTGGCGTTCTAGGCTCCAATACGGAGCTGATCTTCGCCCTGACAAGTGGCCTTGCTCTGGGCCTTGGATTCGCCCTCGAGAAACTCGCAACGGGCCTTCCCGCTTGGATTCCCCTCGCCCTCTTCCTGATCGCCTACATCTTCGGCGGCTTTTTTACGGTGCGAGAAGCGTTCGAGAACCTCCGCCAGAAGCGCTTCGAGATCGATACCTTGATGCTCGTCGCAGCCGCAGGTGCGGCGGCGCTCGGGGCCTGGGCCGAAGGCGCTCTCCTGCTGTTTCTGTTCAGCATCGGCCACGCGCTCGAACACTACGCCATGGGCCGCGCCAAACGCGCGATCGAGGCCCTGGCCGAGCTTGCCCCCCGGACAGCCCATGTGCGACGCGACGGGCAGGTCGTCGAATTGCCTGTCGAAGATTTGGTCGTCGGCGACACCGTGGTGGTGCGTCCAAACGAACGACTGCCCGCTGATGGCTTTGTCGTGGTCGGCACCACAAGCATCAACCAAGCCCCCGTGACCGGCGAAAGCATGCCTGTCGACAAGCAGCCCGTCGCGGACCCCGAGGCGGCGCGGGCGAGACCGGCCCAGGTCGGATCGCCGTCTCTCGTCTTCGCGGGCACCATCAATGGCTCAGGCGCCATCGAGATTGAGACGACCCGCACATCGAGCGACACCACCCTGGCCAAGGTGGTTCGGATGGTGAGTGAGGCCGAGACGCAGAAGTCGCCGACCCAGCGCTTCACGGACAGGTTCGAACGCATCTTCGTGCCTGTGGTGCTGGCGCTCGCCTTTGTCCTGCTGTTCGCCTGGGTCGTCGTCGATGAGCCGTTCCGCGACAGCTTCTATCGCGCCATGGCCGTGCTGGTCGCCGCGAGTCCTTGCGCGCTCGCCATCGCCACCCCGAGCGCCGTCCTCTCGGGCGTCGCCCGTGCGGCGCGCGCCGGTGTCCTGATCAAGGGCGGCGCGCCGTTGGAGAACCTCGGCTCGCTCAACGCCATCGCCTTCGACAAGACCGGCACCCTGACCGAGGGACGGCCGCGGATCACCGACGTCATGACGGTGCGCGGGACGAAGGAGGGCGATCTTCTGGCGGTCGCTGTGGCGGTCGAACGGCTCAGCGACCACCCGTTGGCGGAGGCCATCGCGCGCGACGGTGGCGCACGCTTGCGCGATACGATCATCCCGGCCGCGATCGACCTCAAGAGCCTGACGGGCAAGGGCGTGACCGCCCAGCTGCACGGCGAGACGATCTGGATAGGGAAGCCGGAGATGTTCGGCGTCGACGGCGTAGCGCCGCTCGGCGACGAAACAACCTCTGTCGTCGCTCAGTTGCGACTGCAGGGGCGAACCCTGATGGTGGTGCGACGCGGCACGCGCGATCTCGGTGTCATTGGGCTTCTTGATACGCCTCGCCCAGCAGCGCGGCCGACGCTGACCGCTCTTCGCGCCCTCGGCATCGGGCGAATGATCATGATCTCGGGCGATCACCAGAAGGCCGCACAGGCGATCGCCGGACAGGTCGGCCTGACAGAGGCTTGGGGCGACCTCATGCCCGAGGACAAGGTCGACGCCATCAAACGCCTTCGCGCTGACGGCAAGATTGCCATGGTCGGCGACGGGGTGAACGACGCCCCGGCCATGGCCACGGCGACCGTCGGTATCGCGATGGGCGCGGCTGGCTCCGATGTTGCGCTTGAGACCGCCGACGTCGCCTTGATGTCCGACGACCTGTCGCAGCTGCCCTTCACCGTCGGTCTCAGCCGACAGACGCGGCGCATCATTCTCCAGAATCTCTACGTCAGTCTCGGAATCGTCGCCTTCCTTGTGCCGGCGACGATCCTCGGCCTTGGCATCGGCCCTGCCGTGGCGCTCCACGAGGGGTCGACCCTGCTGGTGGTGTTCAACGCTCTGCGCCTGCTCGGCTACCGCGACCGAACGGCGCCCATCCTTCCCAGTGCAATCCCGGCCGCCCCCGTGGCCCCGCCGGCTCTCTCAAGGACATCGTCATGAAGCGTTTCGGATGGATTTCCGTCATCGCCGTCTTTCTCGCCCTGTCGGCCTTCGCCTTCGGGATGATCTCGCGGCAAACCCGCGAGGTCCCTGCGGCGCCGTCGGCGGCTGACTCTCGCCCGAGCGACACCGAGGCAAGCCACGCTGGCGAGACCACGGACAGCCCATCGACTCGCGCCTATCGCGAGGCCAGCGCGAAGATGCACCAGGCCATGAGCATCAACTACACGGGCGACGCCGACATCGACTTCCTGCGCGGAATGATCGCCCACCACGAGGGTGCGCTCGCAATGGCCAAGGTCGCCGTCGAGCATGGCGAAGCCCGCGACGTGCGTAATCTGGCCGATGAGATCATTGCGGCCCAGGAATCCGAAATTGTCCGGATGAGAATCCTTCTTGCGCGCCATGAGGACACGCCCGCGCCCAACGCAAGGCCCTGACGCATGGCCGGCAAACGCTTCACCGTGCGCGGCCGGAGCATTCGTTGGCGGGAAGGCCGCTATCGCCAACGAGGTAGGCGGCGGCTCCAGGCGCGCCCGCTGAAGCCACGGCCCGTGCTCGATACGCTCGTCGCCATCGGGGTCAGCCTGTTCGCAGGAGGCCTGGTCTTCTGCATGGCCCTTCTGCTGCTGGGCGCACACAAGGTGCCGCTGCATTTTGGTTACGGGGCCATTCTGGGCGGCGTGATCGGCTGCTCGTTTGTGTTTGGACCCCGCGATAGGCCCGGACTGATGGTCGTCGGAGGCTTGGTCGTCGTTTGGGTTTTGGGAACGGCCGTCCTCTACGCTTCGCGAGACCAGATCGTCCTGCGTCCACATGAGCACCGCAGCGCCGCCGCCAAGTCTGCGCCACGGAAGGCTGACTGAATGCCCGAAGCCGCGCTGACCGAGCCATCGCCTCGCCCCGTCCGGATCGCGCGCGGCGGCTGGCTGGACGCGCTGCGTTTTATCGTAGGGGCGCTGATCATCCTCTACCATTTCCGCGAGGCCGCGCCTGTGCCTCTCGGACAACTGCATCCAGTCTTCGAGCGCGGCTATCTGCTCACCGACTTCTTCATCATCGACTCCGGCTATGTCCTGGCCCGCATCTACGGTGATCGCCTCGCGTCCGGACAGGCCTCGCTGCGCGCCTATGCGCGCCAGCGCCTGCTGCGGGTCATTCCGGCCCACCTGGCGGTCAGCCTCGTCCTGGTGCTGCTCGTCGGCGGCGCCGCCCTGGCCGGGATCGCGCCCAGCAATCCGCGCTGGTTCGACTGGTCGCAGCTGCCGGCCCAGGTGCTGCTGCTCCAGGCCTGGGGCGTGCCGGGCGGGCAGGGGTGGAACGCCCCGACCTGGACGCTCTCGGCCCTGATTGCCTGCTACCTCCTGCTGCCCTGGATCTGCCGGGCCCTGTGGCGCTGGCCGCCGATCGCTGTCGTGATCGGCGCGGCCCTCCTCGTCGTCGTCGCCGATGTCGCGGCCTCGCTCTGGCTCGGGGATCCGATCTACCGCCTGCCGATGCGCCACGGCATTCTCCGCGCCATGCCGCTCTTCCTGCTCGGAGTCGCGGCGGCCTTCTACGGTTCGCGGGTCTGTGTCGCGCCGCACCGGGCCAGGGCGATCGGCCTCGCCGCCGCCTTCGCGCTCGTGGGGCTGCAGGCCTTCGGCGCCTTCAGCCTGGTGTCGCTCGGCCTGATGACCGTGATCATCTGGGCCGCCGGCGCCGTGCCGGTGCGCAGTCCTTCACGGCTGATCGAGCATCTGGCCCTAATGTCGTTCTCGATGTTCCTCACGAATGAGGTGAGCCGCATCGTCTGGTTCGGCCTGCTCGACGCCCTTGGACAGGAGGCGTGGTCGTCCGGCGTTCGCTGGGTCCTGTGGGCGATCGGCTTGGTCGGGGCGTTCGTGGCCGCCGCCGTGTTTCGCTACGGCTTCGACCGACCGGTCCAGACCTGGCTTAGTCCGTCCCGACGGGGGGGGGGGGGGACCCGAATGTCGGCCGCCGCCACGGAACGGGCCGTGGAATTGGGCGGCCCCGGCGTCGCCGCGCCCGGGCGCCCGGGCCAGGCCGCCATCGACCCGCCCCGGGCTTGATCAGGGGCGCGGCTCAGTGCTTGTTAGGGGACATTAGAAACTAGAAGGGCGGGATACGGCGGCATCGGCGTGGACTGCGTGGGATGAAACCCAAGCTCCATAGGGTTCAGACCAAAAAAATTCGTCGGCGGTCAGCGGCGAGCACGTGTCTAACAAGATGGTTGATTTAGACACCGACCGACCACTTGATCCTAGAAAAAATTCGTCGGCGGGCGCGGCGGCGTTCAAGTCCTCAAAGCGCCCTTAGATGACGATGTGAGGGCCGTCTGAAGGCCCTTAAGCCCGGCGTGGCGGGACCGGCGCGATCCTTAGTGATCCGAGGGGCGGCGTCGGACGGTGGTTGATGGGGCGAGGACACCGCGTCGCGGCGTCTGGTTCGGGCCGGTCGAACTGGGACCAGGCGGTCCCAGTTTGCTGAAAACCGGGTGAGGCCCGCCGTCGCTGGGTTTGACGGCCGAACGGGATCAGGTGGGCGGCGTCGGAAGTGGGACCGCTTTTTCGCCCGGCGCCGGCACCTGGTCGCCGACATAGAATCGGCCCTGCTGCACATACATCTCGAACCAGACATCGCCCCCATAGAAGCGCGGGAGGTCGGCGCGCGGGACGAAACGGCCCAGCCGGCCGAAGTGGATCTTGACCTTGGGAACCTCGCCCTCGGCGACGACATGAACGGCGATGTCGGTCACGCGGACGGGCCATCCCCGCTTGCCGTCAGGAATGCCGAGCCTGATCGGGGACGGCTTAGCGCTCATCGTCGGGCGTCGGGTCGAGGGTCGCCAGGACGGCGGCGTCATCCTCGGCGACCAGGCATGTCAGGGCGCCGCCAAGAAAGATGCGCGTCATGCCATCGTCGGTCGCCGCGAAGGCCTGAACTCTCGCCGCCCGAATATGGATCGGCAGGCCGGTTTCCGGCTGGGTGAAGCGGACAAACATCAGGGACGGATCGACCGCGTGATCTGGTCCGCTCGTTCACGGGCCTGGGCGAGGTCAGTCGGGGAGAGCCGCTCACATTGGATGCGATACATGCCGTCGTCGTCATAGGTTGACGTGTCCGGCCGGTTGGCGATTGCGACGATCCGCCAAGCGCAGCCCGCAACCGCATCCTGCACGATCCACGGCGCGTCATTTGTGAACGCCTCGGAGACGTTGCGCTGGGCTTGGTAGTCGCCGGCCATCGCCTTAGTCATCTCTTCCGGCAAGGTGGCGTGATCGTATTCGCAGGCTCGACCAGGGTCGGGGGTCGGGCATGGCTTCAGCGCGACCGCTCCTGAAAGGCCGACACCTTGTGTTGAGGTCGGCGCCTCCCCGCATGCCGAGAGCAGCAACGCCGACGCGAGTAGGTTGCGGATGGGAGCCATTAGAAGGCCGCCTCTAGTAGATATTGAAGCCGCCGAGGGCGCGGCCCAGGATGGCAAAATGTTCGAGGTCTTGACCCTGTAGAACCTCGGGTTCGTAACGCGGGTTTTCCGAAATCACCTCGATACCGTCAACGCCAAGCCTCCGAAGGCGTTTGATGCGAAGCTCGTCGCCAAGGCGGAAGGCGAAAACGCCCTCACGCAGGCGGGTGTCGCGGGTATCGACCAAGACGTTGCTCTCATCAGAGATCAGCGGTTCCATGCTGTCGCCCTCGGCCATGACGAAGCGCAGGCCTTCAGCGTTCGTCATACCCATGATTAGCAGCATGTCTCGCGTCATCGGCACCACTCCGATCTGTTGCGCCAGGTCGGTGATGGAGCCTGCGCCGGCCGCCAAGCGAACGTCGAGCAGCGGAATATCCACATAGCCGAATGGCCCAGAGTTCGGCTTGCCCACGCCGGTCGCAAGCCATTCCAGGCTCACCCCCAGCACCTTCGCAATACGGGCAAGCTTGAAAGCTCCCGGCTCGCTTCGTCCCTTCAGGAGCTGGCTGAACCCGCTGAGGGACATATCCGAACGCTTGGCGACCAGCGTCTGAGGCACGACGCCCATAGCTGATCGCAGCCGATCCGCGAAATCGGAATACGGCCCCGCAATATCGTCATCAACCACGTTGACCGACTCCATATACCGGATTAGTGTCCGTTAAAACGTAGATACCTACGACGTAACGGATTGCGCTAATGCATCGCGAAGAAATCAAGTGTGAACTCCGAAAGCGATATGGCTCCCTTGCCGCGTTTTCTGAGCGCGTGGGCCTCCCGCGCGGCTTGGTCAGTGATGCTTTGAGGGGACGCAGTTCGTCCCGCGCCGAGGCAGCGATCGCCGCTGCTTTGAACTTGCCGATCCATAAGGTCTTCCCGAGGCGCTACGGCTTCAATGATTCGTCCCTGAAAGCGGACAATAGTCCGCTACAGCGTAGATCGCATCGTCTAACTGCGGAGGCGCGTTAGACATGGCGCGCGGTGATGAAACGCCGATGACGGCCCCAGCCGCCATCATGATCGACCCGCCCGCCGTTCGTTCGGTGGTCAGGGTCAAGATCGACCAGATCGACGCCAGCGAGCGGCTTCGCGAAATCAGCGAGGCCCACGCCCAGGTGATCGCGGCCTCCATGCTGGAGCATGAGAAGGCCGGCGGTCGTCGTCAGCTCCAGGCGGTCGAACTGGTCCAGCGGGGCGATGGCTATCGGCTGGTCTATGGCGCGCACCGTCTGCGCGCTCACCAGATCAATGGCTGGGACGAAATCGACGCCGAGATCGTGACGTTGACAGACGCCGGGCTGCGTCTGCGCGAGATCGACGAAAACCTGATCCGTCACGAGCTGACGGCGCTTGATCGTGCGCGGTTCCTGTCAGAACGGAAGCGCCTGTTCGAGGCGCTAAATCCGGCTGCAAAACGCGGCGGCGACCGGCGTTCGGACCAAACTGCCAACGTGGCAGTTTGGTCGTTCAGCGCCGACATCGCCGAGAAGACAGGGCTTTCCGAGCGCACCGTGTTTCGTGCCGTGGCGCTGATCGAGAACCTCGCCCCTGCCGCAATCGCCCGACTGCGCGACACGCCGCTGGCGTCGAACCAGGCGGCTTTGGAGGCCTTGTCGAAACAACCCCACGAGCGGCAGTTGGCGGCGCTGGACCAACTGTTCGCGGCCGAGAACCCGGCCCCGTCGGTCAACGCCGCCTTCGACCGCCTGGACGGCAAGGTCGTGAAGCCTGCCGCCGAGCTGAAGGTGTCGAAACTGATCGACCAACTTGGCCGTCTGGGCGCGCGCGAGTGGGACGAGGTGCTGGAGCACATGGCCAAGGCCGATCGCTCGCGTCGTTTCGAGATCGTGGAGAAGGCCCGATGAACGTCCTGCGCATCGAATACGATCTGCCGCTCGACAACCAAGGCCGCGATGCAGCCCTGATCGGCGTCAATCGGGACGGCGAAATGCGCTGGACCATCGAAGCCGGTCGCGATCACGACGGCCCCCTGACGCAGGTCGATGATCTTTCGACCGACCAGATGAGAGCCATCGCCGCCGCCCTGTCGCGCTTTCAGGACGGCCTGCTGTGATCCTCGCCATCCTCCACGCCATCATCCTGCGCCTGACGGGCAAGGAGCGCCTGCTTTGACCGACGCCATTTCCTTGCCGCGCGGCGGCGCCGACGTGTTGAACAATCTGCTGGCCCAGCGTTCGTCCTGGCACGGCTGGGAGGGCGGCCATCCGGCGCGGTCGCCGGAGGCGCAGGACGCCTTCACCGAGCGGGCGCGGGCCATCACCGCCATGCGTGAGATCGGCCTGATCGACGAGAACGGCATGCTGACCGAGGCCGGCCGCCTGACCGCCGAAGCGTGGAACCGGCGACATGCCTAAGCACCACACTCGCAAACGCCACCGCGAAGACCCGCGCCAGATGGCCCTGTCGTTCGACGCCCCGCCTCGCGTGACGCCGACCGAAGGGCTGCTCGCCGGCCTGGACACCTACGTCTCGGGTCTGGTGGCCCGGATCGTCCAGGACGACGCAAGGTCGAAAGACGAGATCGCCGCCGCCGTGTCGTCGGTGCTGGGCGAGCGCGTCTCGGGCGACATGATCTACGCCTATTCGGCCCCCGGCAAAGGCAGTCACAACATCTCGGCCGCCCGGTTCCTGGCCCTGATCGTCGCCACCAAACGCTCGGACGCGCTGGACGCCCTGGTGACGCGGATCGGCTGTCGGGTGCTGGAAGGCGAAGAGTTCGTGCTGGCCCAGCTCGGTCACGTCCAGGCCGAGATGCGACGACTGAAGGCGCTGGAACGCGACCTCGTCGGCAAGGCCCAACCCTTCGAAGGGCGCACAGCATGAACGCGGTGTGGTGGACGGCGCAGGAACTGGCGATGCAGACCCTTCCGGGCCTGCCTTCGACCAAGCGCAAGATCAACGAAATGGCGGCGCAGCAGGGCTGGGCCGGGCGCGTCAATACGGCCGGCGTCCGGCTGGCCCGTCCCCGCAAGGGACGCGGCGGCGGTCTGGAATATCACTATACCGTCCTGCCGGTTCCGGCCGTGGCGGCCCTTTCGGCGCGGGGCCTGGTCATGAACCAGGGCGCACAGGCCGTCGTCGTCCCCGCCTCGGAGGCCTGGAAGGCGTTCGACGCCCTGCCTGACGACAAGAAGGCCAAGGCGCGTTTCCGTCTGGATGTGCTGCGCGAGATCGAGGCGCTGCGAACGGCGGGCGCCTCGGCGACGGGCGCCGTCGCCCAGGTCGTGGCGTTGCACAAGGCCAGGGCACGGGCCGGCGACGGCGATCATCACGCCTTCAGCGCCGCCACCGTGGCCAACTGGAAGAAGGCGGTCAAAGGCCTGCCCAAGGGCGACTGGTTGCCCGCGCTGGCTCCGCGCCATCAGGGTCGAACGGCGACGGCCGAGTGCGATCCGAACGCCTGGGAATTCCTGAAAGGCGACTATCTGCGTCTTGCGTCGGCGACGAGGATATCGGGCAGGGCGATGATGATGTCGCCTATGGCCGGGGCGTTGACCCGGGGACGTCGGCGGGTCGTTGAGACGGGTGTGATTTCGATGACGGTCACGCTATCCTGGTCATCCTCAGCAGGATCATCGTCGTAGGTAGCGGATGACTGCCACAAGACCTCGCCATCCTCGTCCAGGGCGTCGGTTTCGGCCGGTGTTGGCTCCGTCGAGGCCGCGTACTCCTCTCGGAGAGCCCCTCTACCTAGAGAAGATTCACTAATTAGAATTTTTCCAGGCTGAGTAGGGAGTAATTGGGCGCCGTTTCTGTCAGGCGCGCCGGACTCTTCTGTCACCCCTGAAGAACTCCAGACCTGGTGGTCCAGCAGGGCTTCAAGGCGTCCCACGGCTGCGTCGGCCTGGGCGACGGCCATCCGGGCCATGTCGAGATCCTTGCCGCGGCGAACCGCCTCGATGGCGCGCAAAGCAGTCTGGGCGAAGCCGTGTTCCTCGCTGGCGAGGAGGACGGCAAGCAGGCTGCGAATGCGTGTTGAACGGCAGCTGAGGGTGCGTCGCAGGGTGCGCAGCTCGTGGCGATCGACGCGGTCCTGGTCGCGAAGGGCTTCCAGTTCGCGGTATCGGACGATCAGGGGCCGGAGATCGACGCCGTAGGCCTCCTCGGGCGCGTCCGCCGCGCCGATCCGGTAGCGGGTGCGATCGGGGCTGTCCCGGAAGCTGATCCAGCCCAGGCGGCTCGTTTTCTCGCGCCAGCGAGCCAAGGTGCGGCAAGTGACGTCGAGATCCGCCATCAGATAGGCGTCGGCGTAGGTCGAGATGAGGGCGAGCCCAGCCGCATCCAGATCGAGCCCCGCCAAGGCCGCCGAGGGTTTGAAGCACTCCGCCGGCTGAAGCTTCACCAGGTGATGCAGGAACGCCCGTTCCCGGGGTTTGAGGCCCATAGCGCGGGCAGGGACGTCCTCCAGGAGGCGGAGGAGACTGGATTTGGTCGCTCCATCCGGCAAACCGGACCACTGGCGCGCGTAATCCTCCGCCCGCCGATGGGCAGGCGTGACTGGTCGTAGGCCCCGCGCACCCGCGCTGGCCTGATGATGCGTGAGCATCGGTCGCTCCCTTATTCAGGGAGGGATTTCGGGCAAAGCTTCGCCGTCGCCCTCAAAGGGCGTTTTTGTCTTGACGATGGGGGGAGCGAGCGCGCATAAGGGTTCTGCACAATTTAGACCCTTGCTTTTTTTGAAGCACGCCCGCCGTTCCCTCTGGGGACGGCGGTTTTTCTTTGTCTGGACCCCTCCGACTCGCTTGGTGGTGCGGTCATGGGACGGCGCCCCACGATTCGCGTCAAGTTTTCCCAACAGCAATTGGGAAACAGGGGCAATGAGCGGCCGAATGGGTTAACGCCAAGTTACAATTCGGCGGTATGTTTGAGTCCTGGAAAGGCCCCGGCGAGGGGTATGCGGCCGCTAGGCGGCGCGCGCTCCGCTCAGGTCGGCGGAGAGATGTGACCGCGTGGACACGCCTTCGAGGCGCGAAGGCGCCCGAAGATCTGCGGTGGCCGAATAGATCAACGAGCCCAGGTCGGCCTGCTGGTCTTTGGCGATTTCTTTGAGGGCATCGACGAAATGCCGCTTGAAGGCGAGGTCAACGCGGCTTCCCGACAGAGGTTGGCGCGAGATGCCGGCGGCAAAACCGTTGGCGACACAACGCTGTAGGCGGCGCTCGACAACGGCCGACACTGATCGCAGGCCGAGGGCTTCCCGTTCAGCCTTCAGCCCAGCGATGACGCTTTGGGGAAGGCGGGCGGCAACATTGGCGTGGGTTTTGTCGGACACGAACAGCACCTCTCGCCCACACTATGCGGTGAGTTACGCCCCGAAACAAGGGCCGGGGCGGTGTCTGGACATGTGAAAATGAGGACTGCGAACAGCCCCGTGCGGATCACCATTAGCGCCGCGCGGAGCCCGACGCAATATAGAGGCATTCCGCGAATCCAACGACATACGTCCGAGCTTGCGACTCCGCTGAAAACTGCGGTTAGGCGGCCTCTCCTTTGGAGATGAGGAGCATCCTGAGGCTGGCGACGCTGCGGGGACGGCCGCCGGCATAGAACAGGCTCGGGTTTGCGGAGGCGGCGCGAGGGAAGAGCCCCGCCGCTGATCTGGCCGGATCATGCGCGTTGGCGCGCAGGAGGCTTACAGCTCCGCCGGAGCCGAGGAAGTGGGCCATATACAGCTCGCCGTCGCGCGGCGGCCGACGCAGGTAGGAGCGCAGGGCGCTCGCGTTCTCGCGCGTGAACTCGCCGGCGAGATATGCGGAAAGCTGGGCGTCATAGCGCAGCGCGAGGATCTGGCGGCGCACGACGCGGTCGTTCACGAAGGGCTCGCCGTTTCGGTCAAGGTGGATTTGAGAGGCGAGGTGGGATCCGAGGAACGGGACACGTGGGGCTCCACCTATCAGGTGATGGACCAGGTCTCGCAGAACCTGCAGCGGACGCATGGCTACTCGGAGTCGACAGCCAAACAGGCCGTGGCCCGGGCGGCCGCCGAAGCCTTTGTTGAAGGATCGGTCGGAACACCTGGCGAAACCGCGATGGTTCGCGAGCTTGAGCAATCCTTCCGTCAGGAAGAGGTGATGAAAATTGCTGCGCCGGAACAGGTCGTCCAGGGCCGGGAGATCGGCCAGACCGTCCGGCAGATGGAACCCGAACAAGTAAGGCTGCTCGAGCCCGGCGGGGACGGCAGCAGCCTCCGTCAGGGGGTGACCTTGGCGGGGCTGGGTCAACCCGGATCGGGAACCAGCGAGTTCGCGCCCGGCACGTCTGGATGGCAAGCCGAGCGGGAAGAGCGGGCGGAACGGGCGGCCGAAGCCCAGACCTCGCGCAGCGCCCGGGGGGCGGGCGACAGTGGTGACGGCGAGCCCGACGTCCGTAGTCGTGTGCCAGGCGGAGGCGTGGCCAACGACGCCGGCGAACCGGTACTGCGTCCGGTGTTCAATTCAGCTCTGCGTGACTCTATCCGCGAGGATGTCAGGGAGGGCGGCGGCGTGATCGATGCTCATCGACCGGCCGATACCTCGCTCTGGAACAGCCGGAATGTCGAGGACACTCAGCAGGAACAAGGTAGCGCCCGTCTGGGCCGCCGGTACGGCACGTGACCGCACAAGAAAACGGCCGCCCGGTGAGGGGCGGCCGTTCTATCGTCTGCGAATTCGTGGGAGCCGCTTCAGCCCTGCGAACGGCGAGCTTTCAGCAGTCGGTTCGCATTGAGGACAGTGATGTAGGGCACGGCGAGAAACAGAAGCAGTCCCAGCGAAAGCAACGCCAGTGGGTTCCCCGTCTCCAAGGCGTAGGAGATTCCCCAAAACACCGCCCCCAGGAGGGCCACGGTCATGATGGCGGCGAACACATAGGTCGCGACCGCCCCGGCTATCAGTCCCGGACCCGCGAGCGCGAAATTCAGCTGGGCCTCCAAGACGCGCTGGGCTTGCGGCGACAGGTTCAAAGACGAAGGGGCGGCTTGCATGGCATCGGTCTCCTTGGTGTTCTTGTTCGGTTCTACCACGACGGCCTCCATGCAACTAGGACGGCAACATCATCTCGCAGATCGCGCAAAACGCCAAGCGTGCCCGGATCTGTGACGCTGCACTTACGTCGACCACCCTCGACGTGGGATATTTCAACATCGTTTCCAAGTGAGGGTAGGGGTTCCCACCAATGAAGATGAAATCCATCGCGGCCGCCGCCGCCGCGCTCCTCGCAGCCGCCGGCATCGCCAGCGCTGCAGAAGCGCAAAACCGTCAGCGCAGCTACGCGCGTGAGGACCGGCAGGGTTATCACCTGAACATGTTCGCCAGCGACACCGCGATGAGCGGTGGCGGCGTGACCGAACGCCTCGGCCGGGCTCTGGCCAACCGTCTGGTCGGGACGCCGCAGGAGTTCACGGAAAACATGCTCCGAGGGACGGTGCAGGCCATCGAAGCTCGCACCGGCGCCTCCGCAATCCTCATCGAAGGCGAGCCGGAAATCCCGGGTCTGGCCTGGAAGCGGTAACTCGCGTGCACACCGCCAACGAACTGGACTCCTGCGGTCAGAACGAGTGGGCGCCTCGAGCCACGCTGGGCATGTTTTTGGCAGTAGTGAACGGGCGACAGAGCTATTCGACAAAGCTCAGTCGCCCGTTCGCGGGATCGAACCGTAGTCAGAAGAAATCTTGGCGCTGATCAACTTACTTGGTGTCAGCTCTTGACGTTCGGAAGGTCCGCTAACGGCGCGAACAGAACCGGTGTATCAGCTCGCGCCAGCCCTCGGCCGCGCGGGCAACGCCTCGCGCAATACACGGATTGCCGACCGCAGGAAGATCAGGGCGATAATCCCGCCCACGCCCGTGTCGAGCATGCCCAAGTCGGCAGGCTCAAACAGGCCCTCAGCTGGAGCTGGGATCGATCTGCCGAGCGCAAGGCCACGCCTTAGTCAACGCCTCGTTGGCTCCGGCCGCCATGTGCTTGTCTCTGAGATAAGTCTCTGATTCGGCCCAGCGCAGATAAGCTTGGCGGAGACGCTGACGGTCATATCTCGGGGCGCCGCACACGGCGCGACGGACGATCAACTCATCGAGCATACCCTGCAGATAGGCTCCGCACTCGGGCGCCCCGCGTCTGCATTGCTCCAAAAGGGCGGAGCCGGTTGCGGAAGGCGGAACATCTTGAGTCACGCCCGATCCCGGTGAGACAACTAAGCTTGCGAGCGAAAAGTAGAAAATACCGAGGTTCATAATCTTCGGCCTCCTTGGGTCAAACCTGTTACGAGAACTTTCATGCAGAGCTCGCAGTTCACGCCTTTCGCCCTCTGCTGAAATAGGCGTAAAACTGTTCAAGCGCGGCGGTTCCCTCCGCCAGCCGTTCGTTGTCATCATCCGTTCGGGCGCAAATTCCGGCGATGAGGGCGCCCAGGCCGGCCGTCTCCGGCCGATTGAAGCGGCTGTCAGCGATGTCGAGGTCGTGAATGATTTCGCCGATCGCGACCAGCGCGGTATCATTGTCGAGTTGTGTCCGCACGAGCAGCGTCTCGAAGGTGCAGCGCTCGCCTTCGTGGGTGAACTCGGCATTCGCCATGTCAAACCTGAGTTCGTCCGCGGCAGGCTCGTAGCCTTGGCCGTCGACGAACTTGAAAGTCGCTTCGGGGTCGATGAAGCGCTGGATCAGCCAGGCCGACGCGATACGATCGACATGGATGCCGCGCCGGGTGATCCAGACCCGCTGTCTCAGGTCGGCGGTCGCGATCACCGCCTGACACGTCGAACTGACGTCAGGGTGCCGCGTCGAGCGCGTCACCAGGTCTGCGAGCGCCGCTTCGGCAGCTTGCCGGCCGTGGGTGCCGAAATAGTCGATGGCCGCGATTTCGGCCAGACGCGCGCGCAGGCGAACAATCTCGCGGGCGACCTGCCCGTCGTCGATCGTGCGCGCCTCGCGGGCGAGGTCCTCGTAATCGGAATCGCGAACCGCATCGAACAGGGCTCGCACGTCCGCGTCTCCCAAGCCACCGACCAGCGCAGCCTCCAAAATGATGGCCTCACCCCCGCCCTCGGTGATCTCGCGCAGCAGGTCGTCGAACAGAGCTGCCGTGTCGTCGCGAAGCGGTAGCGCGTGAACGGCGTTCTTCAGCGGAGTCGCCCCGATCGCCTGCAGCCGCCGCCAGACTTTGACGCGCAGATAGGCGGGCTTGGCGGGCAGTTGGTGGATCAACAGCAGCCAAGGGGCGCGCGAGCCGGGGAACGAAATCATATACAAGGTGTATCATTCAATGACCACAAATGATACAGGTGAACGAGCTAGCGAGTTGAGGAGGTGGTATGACCTGGGTCGCCTGCGATTGGTCACCTGAAACTGGAAGTTGGTCTGGTCGGAACGAGGTCCCTGGCGCGACTCCGGGCGGCTCTGTTGCAAACTGATCCGATTTTCGGTGATCTGTCTTGCCGAGAGTGAGGGTGGCGCGATGTCAGGGTTCAAAGGGCGGCATTTTGAGGGTGAGATCGTGCTTTGGGCGGTGCGATGGTACTGCCGGTATGGCATCAGCTACCGGGATCTTGAGCAGATGATGGGCGAACGTGGCGTGAATGTTGACCATTCCACGATCTACCGCTGGGTTCAGAGATACGCCCCGGAGATCGAGAAGCGGCTGCGCTGGCAATGGCGCCGCCCTGCCTCGACGAGTTGGCGGGTCGATGAGACCTATATCAAGGTTCGTGGTGCCTGGACGTATCTGTATCGCGCGGTCGACAAGGACGGGAACACGATCGATTTTTATCTCTCGCCAACGCGGAATACGAAGGCTGCGAAGCGTTTCCTGGGCAAGGCGCTGGGCGGGTTGAAGGACTGGGAGAAACCCGAGATCATCAATACCGATAAGGCGCCGACCTACACCGCCGCCATTGCTGAACTGAAAGCGGAAGGCAAATGTCCCAAGGATACCCAGCATCGCCAGGTGAAGTATCTGAACAACGTCGTTGAGGCTGACCATGGCAAGCTGAAGCAGCTGATCCGGCCGGTGCGGGGTTTCAAGACACTGAAGACGGCGTATGCGACGATCAAAGGCTTCGAGGTGATGCGGGCCCTGCGCAAGGGACAGGCAGCTGCCTTCAATCTCACCCGCGACATTTGCGGCGAGGCGCGGCTGGTCGAGCGTGCCTTCGGCCTCGGCGCTTGCGCCCTCACCGAAGCCATTCAACTCATCGGCAAACGGATGGAACTTGAAGCAGCCTAATGGGCACCGCTCGAACAGCCATGAGACGAACTGCGCCCGTCATCACAGTTTGCAACAGAGCCACCGTAAGCATATCGCGCCTTGTTCCTTATATGTTCCGTTTAGGGGTTGCGTGATGGCCACGCCTGTGGCTTTGATGTGGTCGCACCACTCCGGTGCAAGATGGTGCAAACTGAGGAGCGGGGCGATGGCTGGCGACAGGACCGATGGTGTTCAGCAGCTGGATACCAAGCGACTCTCGATCAGCGTGCCCCATAGTCTCCATCAAGAGCTAGAAGCACAAGCCGCTCGCAACAACGTGTCATTGGCATGGGTCGTGCGTAAGGCGCTGTCCGAGTACCTGGATCGCGATATTCCTCTGCTCCGGACTGGAAACTAGGTTCGTGGGCCTTCGACGGAATACATTGCATGAAGGCGATTGCCTAAAGTTGCTTTCTAAAATCGACAGTTCGTCTGTGGATATGGTTCTGTGCGACCTTCCTTATGGAACAACACAAAACAAGTGGGATAGTTTGATTCCACTCGATGAGTTGTGGGCGCATTATGAGCGTATTGTTAAGCCAAACGGCGTCATTGTTCTTAGCTCGCAAGGACTGTTTACCGCTCGGCTCATGCTTAGCAAAGAGAAGTGGTTCAAGTATAAGTTTGTCTGGATTAAGAGTAAACCAACAAACTTTTTGAACGCTCGTAAACAGCCTTTGCGTCAACACGAAGACATTTGCGTTTTTTATAAACAACAGCCGGATTATCGGCCGGTAATGTGGTATTCCGATCCTTACGATAAAGGCACGCGGAAAGCCCAGTATACGGGAAGCTACGGAGACTTTCGTCCTGTCCAGGTCAAGAGTGATGGTGCTCGCTTTCCTACGGATTCTTTATATTGCAAAACCGCGGAAAGTGAGTCCGGCGGTGTTGTATGGCATCCCACTCAAAAGCCCGTTGCTCTTGGGCGCTACCTCATTCGAATGTTCACAGCACCCGGCGATTTAGTTCTCGACAATGCGTTTGGAAGTGGCAGTTTCCTAGTTTCTGCCTTCCTTGAAGGTCGGGATTACATTGGTATCGAAAAGAACGAGCACGTTCACAAGTTCAAGAGTGCGCCCATCGATTACATAGAGGTTGCTACGATGCGCTTGGCTGAGGCAAAAAGGATGATGATAGAAAAGTCTCTTCCTTCGATGAAGGATATCGAGCCTGCTAGCCGTACAATTCCTGCGAAGCGACGTGGTCTTATTGACGTTGATGACATTATCGGCCCGGCACTGCTGGGCACGTTCCGTTAATGGCAATTGCGGTCTATAACGAACGGTCGTGGGCTATCGATCTAATCGGATATCTGAAGGGCATTGCTCATAACGAAAATCGGGCCGTCCGTGATGTAAGCGGCGAACAGACAATTACCGACTTATCGGGGAGCCTTTTCCCTGACGTTTTGCTGTTTGGTGATCGTGATACAGCTCGCATCCTTCAAGGGTGGGAGCTGAAGCTCCCCGACACTGACATAGCCGATCAAGAGTTCTTTGATAACGCTGAGTTGAAGGCCCGTATGCTGGGTCTTGATAGTTTTGTGCTTTGGAACGTGCGCTACGCACGCCTCTACGCGCTTGACCGCGATGCAGACGAGTTCGTTCTGCACACCGAGTGGACTGACCTCCGCGATATTACGACCCGCTCGGCCGTGCGTGCTGCCCGCGTGCGTTGGGAAGCGCTTGGCGCTGAAATCCTACAAACGATGAACGCACTGTTCGCAGACGGCAGCCTTGAAGGTCGCCAGTTCGTCGATGCGTACCGAAGCGGGGGACCCTCAAACCTGATCCTGGCCAACGAGGGGCTGGTAGCCGAGGCGCTGGAAGCTGCGACCAAGAAGGATGGCACGTTTCGAGCCGAGGTCACGCTGTGGTGGGATCGGCACCAGAATGAGTATGATGGTAGCAACCGCTTTGCCGCTCTCGCACGCGCCAACCTGATGAACTGGACTGGCAAGTTCCTGTTCGCTCATGTGCTACGCGAACGCGACGACCGTGCCGGCCCCGTCGCGACTATCTCTACCGAAATGTCCCCCAGTGATGCACTTGGTGTCTTTCAAGGCATCTCCAACCAGTGCAACTTTTGGACTGTTTTCTGCGATGCATTGGGCCTCAGCGTTCTGCCTTCACAATCGTGGGAGCAGCTTTGCCAGTTCAACCGGCTACTGTCGGATTTGCGGCTTGGCTCGGTCGATCAAACACAGATTTCTACGATTTTGGAAGCAGCCGCTTCTGTCGGAGATCGCAAGCTGCGCGGGCAGTACACGACACCCGCGCCGCTCGCGAAGCTGGTGGTACGGCTAGGAATTAACGATCTGGCCGATCGCGTACTGGACCCGTGTTGCGGCAGCGGCACCATCATCCGAGCGGCGCTCGACGCGAAGCTCGCGGGTGGCCTCTCTGGAGCTGAGGCTGCAAGCCAGATTTGCGCCTCGGACATCGACCGCCAAGCCGTCCAGCTCGCGACATTCTCGCTCTCCACGCCGACGTTGGCGCGTCAGCCCCTACGGGTGTTCGCGCTCGATGCGTTCACGCTTCAGCCGGCGCTGAGGATCGAATTTCGCGACCCGAACGATGGAAGCCTAATCAAGGAAACGGTTGGAACCTTCGCCTGCATTGCAAGCAATCTCCCGTTCGTCGCTCAGGACGGCAGGCGCGCCTATGGTGACGCGACGGCGTCGGTAAACGCCCTGCTCGAACAGGATGGTGAGGGCTTGCCTGGTCGATCGGACGTGTCGGCCTACCTCCCGTTCGTGTTCTACGATCTACTAAAAGAGCGGGGACGCGTCGTCATCATCATCCCGAACGCATGGCTGGGCACGGCTTGGGGACAGGCCTTTTATGACCGGCTGGTTGCCTTCTACCATCTTCGCGCGGTCATCACCTCCGGTTCCGGTCGCTGGTTCTCCAACAGCGATGTGGTGACGAACGTCTTGGTGCTGGAAAAGCGAGCCGCCAACGATGAGAGCCTGTCGGATACGAAATTCGTTATCCTGAAGCAGCCCGTCGATCTGCTGGCCGACGATGCACATGTTGACAGCGTTGCCGCTCAGATTGAAATCGGCAGTGCTCAAGAGGACGTAATGACCATCAGGTCGGTAAGCCACGGTCAGCTCATCAAGGCCCGGCCGTACGGTTTAGCGGGTTCCGCTCAATTCGTAGATGTAGATTGGCTCCTGGACTGCCCCCTAGTGCCAGTGCGAAGCCTGTTCACTATCCGCCGGGGTGAGAGACGAGGCTGGGATAAGCTGTTCTACCCCGCCAAAGGACATGGAATCGAGGCGGATTACATCGCGTCCGTCTTGAAGTCCTCAACTAAGATCGAGACTTACGAGGCCAAGGCCGATGGCGAGGCATTCTGCTGCGGCGCCTCCGAAAGTCAGCTAAAAAAGCTTGGTCACACAGGGGCAATAGACTGGATCAAGCGCTTCAAGACCGTGCGAAACGGAACAGGTGATCCGCTGCCCGATGTTTTGGCGAAGGCGGGGCATCACTGGTATGAGATGCGCGCTGACCGCGTTGCCGAGCTTGTGATCCCACTCGCTTATGGCAAACGCCTCTACGTGGGCCGTGTAAATCCAGCTGCGTTCGTCAATCAGCGGCTCATGGGTCTGAACGCCCATGCCGGCGTCAACATCGACCTGGCTCACGCGCTCCTAAACTGCACAGTTGGGCTGCTTATGATCGAGGGCATAGGCTTTGGCCGTGGTCTGGGTGCTCTCGATCTGAATAAAGACAGGATCGAGGCCAGTCTTCATATGCTTGATCCAGACGAGCTTAACAAGAACCAGCGCAACGAGATCATTTCGGCTTTCAAGGCCATGAAAAAACGCAAGGTTCTAGAGGTTTCTGATGAGCTAGAACAAGCCGATCGGCAGAGTCTTGACGATCTCATCATTGAACATTTTGCTTTGCCTGCAAATCGCGAGCAAATCTATGATGCTCTGCGCGCCTTGGTCGAGGTCCGCCACGCCGTCGAGGTATAACTTAGAGTGCGTTTGAGAAGGATTCCCAAGGCGGCTTTGGTGTGATTCATAGGGTGTCGGACCAACGACGCGAGCCGACGCCCGATGCCGAAGAGGAAGCCGCCTGCGAGGCGGCGCTACGAGACCGATCTGACCGACGTACAGTGGGAGGTGATCGCGCCGATGATCCCGGATGCACGAGCCGGCGGACGACCGCGCAAGGCGACATCGCGAGAGCTGGTTGACGCCATCCTCTACTTCTTGCGAGCGGGCGTCGCATGGAGGCTGCTCCCGCATGACCTGCCGCCTTGGCAGACGGTCTACTACTATCTGCGCCGCTGGCAGGCAGAAGGCGTGTGGCAGCATATCCATCATGCGCTCGTACTGGCTGACCGCGAACGGTGTGGCCGCGAGGCGTCGCCATCGGCTGCGATCCTCGACAGCCAGTCGGTCCGCACCGCCGATCAAAAGGGGGCGATAAAGGCTATGATGCCGGAAAGAAGATCACCGGGCGCAAGCGCCACATTCTGACCGACACTGATGGCCGGCTCCTCACGGTCCGCGTCCATGCCGCCGACGTGCAGGATCGCGATGGAGGCAAGCTACCGCTCAGGGGTTCTCGCCAGCGCTATCCTTTTGTCACCCGCGTCTTCGCTGACGGCGGCTACGCGGGCCGTCTCGTGCACTGGGCCGCCGACAAGACCCACATCACCCTTCAGATCATACGCCGTGGTGCCCACGCCAAGGGCTTCGAGGTTCTACCAAGGCGCTGGGTTGTCGAACGGACCTTCGCCTGGATCTTCAAAAACCGCCGCCTCGTTCGCGACTACGAGCAGCTGACCGCCGTGGCTGAAACCCTCATCACCATAGCTGCGGCTGCTACCCTGTGACGTGACCCCCGTTTCTCATCCAGCCATAACGAGAGTCCTTTGCTGATCTGAACTGGGGTTGGTGGGGTTGGCAAGAGGCCGGTCAGCGCAGCCTTCAACCAGCGCAGCGGACCGGCCGATCTGTCCGTTGAGCGCATCTGCGTAAGCCTGCGGCGTCAGCCATCCCAGCTTCGAGTGCGGCCGGGTTTCGTTGTAGTCGCGCCGCCAGGTTTCGAGCACGGCACGGGCGTGCGGCAGGGACCGGAACAGCGTCTCGTTCAGCAGTTCGTCGCGCAGGCGGCCATTGAAGCTCTCGTTGAAGCCGTTCTGCTGGGGCTTGCCCGGCGCGATGTAATGCCAGCCCACGCCGGTGCCGTCGGCCCAGGCCAGGATGGCGTTGGACGTATATTCCGTGCCGTTGTCGCTGATGATCGTCTCGGGGCGCCCGCGTCGCAGGATGATGGCGTCCAGTTCGCGCGCCACCCGCCGGCCCGACAGCGAGGTGTCGGCGACGAGTCCGAGGCACTCACGTGTGCAGTTGTCGATCACCGTCAGGATGCGGAAGCGCCGCCCGTCGGTCATCTGATCGGACACGAAGTCCAGCGACCAGCGCTGGTTCGCGACCAGAGGAATCTCCAGCGGCCGCCTTGTGCCCATCGCGCGTTTGCGCCCGCCGCGCCGACGCACCGTCAGCTTTTCCTCGCGGTAGATCCGCTGGACCCGCTTCTTGTTGACCGCATGGCCCTCGCGCCGGAGCATCACGTGCAGACGACGATAGCCGAACCGCCGACGCTCCTGGGCCAGGGCCTTCAGCCGATCGCGCAGGGTGCCATCGTCCGGTCGTGTCGCCTGATAGCGCACGCTCGTCCGATCAATGCCCAGCACCCGGCAGGCCCGCCGTTCGCTCATCTCGTAGGCCGACTGCAGGTGCGCCGCCGCCTCTCGATGCGCAGCGGGCGTCACCACTTTTTTCCCAGCAGATCCTTCAGCGCGACGTTGTCCAGCATCGAGTCCGCCAGCATCCGTTTCAGCTTGGCGTTCTCGTCTTCCAGCGCTTTCAGACGACGGGCCTCCGACACGTCCATGCCGCCATACTTGGCCTTCCACTTGTAGAAGGTCGGCGAGCTCAGCCCGTGCTTCCTGCACAGGTCCGCCACCGGGACACCGGCCTCCTGCTCGCGCAAGATTCCGATGATCTGCTCTTCCGTGAACCGTGATCGCTTCATTCTGTCCGTCCTTTCGAGGGGCGGACTCTAGCTATTCCTGGAGGAGTTTCAGGGGGTCACGTCACCTGCTACGCCGCTGGACGTGATCTCGGGACCTTCTCAAACGCGCTCTTACGCTGCTATAAAATCGGGTAAAATGGTAGGATTTCATAATGCCAAGCTGGTGGAAGAGCCTTTCTAAAACCGACGCTCAGCAGCAGACGACTGGAGGGATAGTTCCTTATTTAAGGCTAACTTCTAGTAATCTGAAAACCGGTCATTTCCAGACATGGTTTCGTCAGAGCTTTTTTAGTATCTGCTCATGGCATCCCGGGCACTTCAACAACAAGCCTGTTGAAGAGGCGGACGTTGCATTCCATGTGACTGTGCAGGGTCATGTGGTAGGAAACGTCATTTTTACCGTGACTCATGATAGTTCTCGGCAATACAATAACAATGCACCTAATACATGGCTCCACTGGCCTCCAAAGATGGCGGCAATCCTACAGGGAACGAGTTATGCGGGACGCCGGATAGTCCTCTCGCGTGATAGTGCGAACACATTTCATCTCGAAATTCAGTAAGAAAACAAGCGATCCCCACATCGATAGGGCAAGTGAGCGAGCCGCCATCTTCTCTGGCCATCGCCAGCCTGCCGGCACGCCACGCGCGATGGCACCGGCAAGCATAACCGCCTACGTTGTGACGCAGGTCTATGACACTCGCTAACCTCGGGAACGCTAGGGCAGAGCGGTGGTGTCAAAACTGACCGGTTATGACACTCGCCAAAACCACGGCTCATAAGGAAGCCCGCGCACCGCTTGACGGTACGCGGGCTCTAAGTCATTTCAACCGTGCGGGCGCATCACCACCTTGATGACGCCGTCTTCCTTATCCCGAAACTTTTTGTACATCTCGGGAGCGTCCTCGAGACTGGCCGGGTGAGTAATTACAAAGCTGGGGTCAATTTCGCCAGCTTCAATGCGTGCCATCAGCGGCGCGGTGTAGGCTTGGACGTGGGTCTGGCCAGTTTTGATCGTCAGCCCCTTGTTCATCATCGCGCCGAGCGGGACCTTGTCGCCCATCCCGACATAGACGCCGGGGATCGAAACGGTGCCGCCCATCCGGCAGCTCATGATCGCTTCTCGCAGCACATGGATGCGGTCGGTGGCAAGGCCGACCGTGGCCTTGGCCTTGTCGAGAACCGCATCGACCGAGCCATGCCCGGCAGCTTCGGCGCCCACCGCGTCGATGCAGCTGTCAGGCCCGCGGCCCTTGGTGCGGAATTGCAACTCGTCATAGACATTGTCGACTTCGGCGAAGTTGATCGTTTCGGCACCGCCGGCTTCAGCCATGGCGAGGCGTTCGGGCACTTCGTCGATCGCGATCACGCGACCGGCACCGAGCATCAGCGCCGAGCGGATCGCGAACTGGCCGACCGGACCGCAGCCCCAGATCGCGACGGTGTCGCCTTCCTCGATATTGGCATTCTCGGCGGCCATGTAACCGGTCGGGAAGATGTCCGAGAGGAACAGCGCCTGCTCATCGGTGACATTGTCGGGCACTTTGATCGGGCCGAAATCGGCCATCGGCACGCGCAGATATTCGGCCTGGCCACCGCAATAGCCGCCCAGCATGTGGCTGAAGCCGAACAGGCCGGCGGGCGAATGGCCCATCGCCTTGATCGCCATTTCGGCATTGGGGTTGGTCGTGCAGCAGGCCGAAAACAGTCCCTTCTTGCAGAACCAGCACTCGCCGCAGCTGATCGTGAACGGCACCACCACGCGGTCGCCGATTTTGAGGTTCGTCACCTCCGAGCCCAGCGCTACGACCTCGCCCATATTCTCATGGCCCAGAATGTCTCCGCTCTCCATGGTCGGCTGATAGCCATCGAGCAGGTGGAGATCCGATCCGCATATCGCGCAGGCCGTAACCTTGATGATGGCATCCCGAGGATGCTTGATTTCGGGATCGGCAACGGTGTCTACCCGAACGTCACCTTTTCCATGCCAACATAGTGCGCGCATTATTGTTCTCCGACGTTATTACCGAAGAGCGCTCAGGATCGGCGATCGTTCCGGGGTCATCGCAGAATCTTTTTCCACGCGTACGCTAAGAGCGATTGGTAGATCCCGGTGTGCGCAGCGGCCTGAACCGTTCACGCGGTTTGTCGATCTCACTCCAAAGATAGTCTCCTGTGAGACTGACATGCTCCCATCCCAGTGGCGCGACGTGAGCAAGCAACGCGTCCGGCACGTCGACACCGCGGTCGCGCAAGTGGCGGACGGCGCGTTCGAGATAGACCGTATTCCACAGGATGATCGCCGACACGATGAGGTTGAGGCCGGAGGCACGGTGTCGCTGGTTCTCGAAGGTGCGATCGCGGAGCTCTCCAAGCCGGTTGAAAAAGACGGCGCGAGCGAGCGCGTTGCGCGCCTCGCCCTTGTTGAGGTTGGCGTTGGTGCGTCGGCGGAGGTCCGGATCGTCGAGCCAGTCGAGCATGAACAGCGTGCGCTCAACGCGTCCGATCTCGCGCAGCGCGCGTGCGACCGGGTTCTGCCGCGGATAGCCGGCAAGCTTGCGCAGCATCACTGATGCCCGGACTGTGCCGGCTCGGATCGATGCCGCCAGGCGCAGGGTTTCGTGCCAGTCGTCCTCAATAGCACAGACGTTGATCGGCCCCGCGATGAGGGGCCGCAGCGTCGGCCAGCGTGACATATTACCCAGCGCATAGAGTCGGCGTTCGCCGAGGTCGCGGATACGCGGCGCAAATCGGAAGCCCAGCAGATGGCACAGGCCGAAGACATGATCGACGGCTCCTGCCGTATCGGTCGTATGTTCCCGGATCGCAATGTCGCTCTCATGGTCGAGCAGGCCGTCGATGACGTGCGCGGCCTCACCGGCATTGGCAGCGATCACTTTTGTGTGGAACGGCGCAAAGCGGTCGGAAACGTGGGTGTAGAACAGCACGCCCGGATCGCTGCCGTAACGTGCGTTGTGGTCCGCACGGGCTTCGCCGTGTCCGCCGGCCCGGAAGAACTGTCCGTCCGACGACGAGGTATCGCCCGGTCCCCATAGTCGGCTGAACGGATGGGCATGATGATAGTCGACAATAGCGGCCAGCGCGCTGGCATAGGTTTCATCACGAATATGCCATTCGGCGGTCCAAAGCAGCCGCGCATGGGTTAGGCCGCGCGAACTCTCCGCCATGCGCGACAGGCCAAGATTGGTGCCATCGGCGAGGATCGCGCCCATGAGCGCGGGCTGGTCGCTTGTTGCCATGCCGCTTCGCGCATGAACAAAACGATCGGCAAAGCCGGTCCAGGTTGCGACTTCGGCCAGCAGATCGGTGATCCGAATGCGGGGGAGCAATCCGTAAAGACGCGCTTTCAGATCCTCCGCCTCGTCGGGCGTCGCGCGCCGCAGCGGAGAGACGGTGAGCCGGCCATTGTAGATTGTGGCATCTGGCAACGTGCCGTCGGCCGCAGCGCGTTCTACCTCGTCCAGGCGCCGGCAGAGTCGATCTCGATGTTGGACGATCCATTCGGAGGCTGAACCAGTCACCGCAAGTCCGAGCTGCCCCTCGTCCCGCATGGTCGTGAATGCTGCGGACGGCAGCAGATAATCGTCCAAGGTGCGATAGGCGCGGCTGCCATCGACCCAAACTGCACCGGAGCCGAGCCTATCGCGTAGATGCACGAGCACTGCGATCTCCCAAGCGCGCCGGTTGAACTTTCCATCAGGGGGAAGAACGGCCTTGCGCCATTTCGGCTTGAGAAAGGAGAGGGGTGCTTTGCCCGGCAGGATCGTGCGCCCCTCCATATAGACGGTGCGAAGGAGTTCGATGGCGCCGATCAATGGGTCGCCAGCGCGAGCCGTCCGGAAGCGAAACCTGGCAAGAAACGTCGGTAGGAAACGACGTATCGCCGCATAGCGCTCGACGATCTCGGCAAGGCCGTCCTCACCTGAGCGTGTCAGGTCCTCGGCCGCATGCAGGCTCTGTTCGAGCGCTGGCCAGCCGATGCGTTCGCCGACGAGCATCAACGCATTGGCCCCGCCGTCCCGGGCATCAAGCAATATCCGGCCGAGCCGGATATGAAGACGCGCGGTTTCCCTAAACAAGCGGGCTTGGTCGATCAGTCGCTCAGAGCGGGTGCGATCGGCACGGCGGAACATCGCACCCACCAACTTTTCAACCATCTGGATGGCTGCATCGGTCAGCGCTACCTCCATCTCGATTGCAAAGGCGACAAGCGTGGCAAGACGACGCCGGCTTTCGAGGCGCGTCAAATGCTGCGCGGTCATGATCGCTGCCTCACGTGCGATGACGGCATATCGACTGGCATGGATGCGTCTCGCCCGATCGGGTTCGATACCAAGTGCGCGGACATGATCGAGACGTTCGACCAACGCCTTAAGATTGCTGGCACCCGGCGCTTCCGGCCAGTCGCGTATCCACGCAAGTGGCGAGCGTGTTGCCTCCCCGTCGAGCCGCGGCAGGGCGTCCAGACGCTCGATCTGTTCCGGCAACAGATCACGACCAAGCCGGGCAAAGGCTTGTCGTCTTGCGTCCGCACGCGCGACCAAGGCAATGCGCTCTAGGACGGTTGGGATCGGCAGGACGATGCGAGCACCCCGCAGCTGTTCGACCATCGCAGCCATGATGGCGTCGCAGCGGTCGGTGGACGCCGCGACCTCGCTGCCAATAGCAAAGGCTTTCGCACGATCGGCGCGTTCGAAGGCACGAAGGCCCAGCCGCTGTTCGATCGCGGCGCGGTGTTCGCGCAGGGTCGTGTCACGGGTGGCATAATCTGCAAACACCTCTGGCGCGCATTCGATCTGACGAGCGAGGATTGCCAGCATCGCCAAGGGCGGCACCTCGCCGGGTTCGATCGCCCGTCCGGGATACCGGAGGTATCCAAGCTGGACGGCATAGCCGAGGCGGTTGGCGGGACGCCGTCTTCGGAATACCTCTACCAGATCGTCGGGGCCGAGCGTGTATAGCCGCTCCACCATGCCCGGATCAGAAGGCGGGTCGAACAGCGCGGCGCGTTGCGCAAACGACAGAACATGCCCGACTATCTTGACCTCTTTCTCTTTCTAGTCACACAACCGCTGGATGATGACGTTCACACGACATAGACTGAGTGACTGGTTAAGTGACGAGCGGCTGCCAAATTCCGGCTTGCGCGGATTTTGTCACGCAGACGCTCGTTAAAGTGACGGCGCTGATCGGCTATGCGCGGGTGTCGAAGGCGGACGGCAGCCAAGTCATCGACCTCCAGCGCGACGCCTTGGCCAAGGCCGGGGTCGATCTGGAACATCACCTCTATACTGACGCCGCATCGGGAAAGCGCGACGACCGGCCGGGGCTGGAGGCGTGCATCAAGGCGCTGCGGCATGGCGATACGCTGTTGGTGTGGAAGCTCGACCGGTTGGGGCGCGACCTGCGCCATCTCGTCAACCTGGTCGGCGACTTGACCAAGCGCGATATCGGGCTGAAGGTACTCGCCGGCGAGGGCGCGTCGATTGACACCACCACCGCCAATGGCCGGCTCGTCTTTGCGATCTTCGCAGGGCTTGCCGAGTTCGAGCGCGAGCTGATCGTCGAGCGTACCAAGGCCGGGCTGGCCGCTGCGCGTGCGCGCGGTCGTACGGGCGGTCGCCCGTTCAAGATGACGCCCGCCAAGCTGCGTCTCGCCCAGGCCGCGATGGGTAAACCGGAAACCAAGGTCGCCGAGCTGTGCGCCGAACTCGGAATCACCCGCCAGACGCTCTATCGCTTCGTCGGCCCTAAGGGCGAACTGCGCAATGACGGGCAGCGACTGCTCGACCGGCGCAAGCCAAAATGAACCGCCTGTTTCGTCAGGATCGGATGATCGCCTCGAACACGATCCGCGCGACTTTCGCGGGCTGGCACGACCAAGCGATCGCCGCGCTCATGCTGCTTGCAGCGTTAGCGGCCGCCCGCACGTGGTTCGTCGACCGGCCTTGGACGGTTGCGGCATGGGCGGCGCTCGCTGCGGGCACGCTGATCGGCATCGGGGCAGGACGCCTTGTCAGGGCGCGCCTCGCTTTCCATGCCTTCGACGGGTTGCTCGCGGCCGATGCCCTGCACCCGCAGGCACGTCGGCGTTACATGGCGGCATGGCATTGCGTCGGACTGGCGCTGCTGGCCGTGATGACCCTGATCGTGCGCCCTTCGCTGCTGGTCGTCAGCATGCCCGCCTATTTCGCCGGCATGCTGGTTGCCGGACTGACGGGCAACTTCGGGATGCCGAAGCGCCTCGCTGGCACGGCGCGACCGGGATGGACGCTCCGGGCATGGTCGCACCGCCCGATCGCCGGGGTAGCGGCTGCGACGGTCCTGCTCCTGCTGCTATCGCCAGCACGCGCACTGGGCACGAATGCGCTGATGGCGGTGGTCGGCATCGGCACGGTACTGCTCGCGCTGACGTTGACCAGCGTCGATGACGCCGTCGTCCGTTTCATGACGATCGCCGGACACGGATCGCGGCGCATTTTCGTTCACCACGGCAAGGGGATCGCGACCTTCCTTGCCGTGTCGGTGCCGGGATGCTGGATCATACTGGGGCCGGTCGCAGGCGGCATCGCCGCTGCCGCTTGCGTCGCCATACTGTTGCTCCTGACGCTGCGCGTCCTCGCCTATCGGCTGCATACCAAGCGGTTCGCCGATTTCCTCGTCTCCATCCTCACAGGATTGCTCATGCTGGTCGCCTATTCGATGCCGGTGGCCTTGCCCGTCCTCGCGCTCGCGATGCTCTGGCAGCTGCAACGCCGCGGGCGGACGAAGACGTGGCTGCTGGCATGAACCTCGCTGTCGCACTGACAGGCGTAACCGTCGAGCGGAGCGAACAGCACGTCGTGCAGGACGTCGATCTGACCGTCGCACCCGGATCGTGGTTCGGCCTCATCGGCGCCAACGGATCGGGCAAGACCAGCCTGCTGAGAGCGCTTGCCGGCCGGCTGCCCTTCGCCGGCGGATCATGCCGGATCGGTGGCGAGGAGCTGGTCGACGATCGTGCCGCTCGCGCGCTGCGTTTCGGTTTCTCTCCTCCTGCGGACAAGCTGCCGGATGCCTTGCGTGGACGCGACGTTCTCGAACTCGTCGGCGGGAGCATCGATAATGTCCGCTCCCGCCTGGGAAACCTGCATGAAGCCTTGGGCCTGGCTCCGCTGCTAGACCGTTGGATCGGCGACTGCTCTGCGGGCATGCGACAGCGGATCGCCATCGCTGCGGCGTTCGCGGGGGGCCACTCCCTCGTGATCCTCGACGAGCCGTTCAACTGGCTCGATCCCGTCGCGATCTTCGACCTGCGCGAGGTTCTGCGCGACATGGTCGATGCCAGCCTGACGCTCATCACCGCCCTCCACGACCTCGGCACGCTGGCCTCGGCGTGCGACGCCGGCCTCATGCTCGCCGATGGCAAGGTCGCACTGGCGCTGGGCGAAGACATGCTGCGGATTGCTGCCCAGAATCCCCAGGCGTTCGAGCGGCAGACGATCGACCGCCTGCGATCCGGATCAGCTACGCCCAACGCTTAGCGTACGCGCAGAAAGAGATTCTGCGATGCCCCCCTGACGTGGCTCGCGCAGGAACAGCGTATCACCAGCCACGGCCGCGCCATCCCGGCCGATCCGCTGCTGATCGCGGCCGTCGCCCGCTGCGCAGGCCTGCTCGATGCGCTCGGCATCCATCTCGGCCCGAATACCCTCTATGGGGCGCGGCTGCGCGGAAATCACGCGAGCGGGGCCGGGTCCGCCCTATAGCGGCCGATAGGCGACGCCGATCCGGTTCTCGGCCGAGTTGCGCCGGCGCAAGGTCGCGGCGATATGGCGCTCGGCCGCCTCGCGATCGGCGAAGGCGTGGGAACGGGCCTGACCGCGCGCGCCGATCCGGCCCCAGCGGGTTTCCACCAAGATCATGCCGAACAGGTCGAGGCTCGCGGTGATGCTGTAGCCGCGCCGGACGTTGCGGGCCGGGTCAAGCGCCACCAGCTCGATCGGATCACAAAGCGGGAGAGCTGCGCCATTCATGGCGCAAAGCCTACAAAATCAGGCCCGCGAAGTCCGGCGACATTCCTGAATCAGTGCGGGGGCGGTGATTCACAAAAGCGATCAGCGCGCCCGTGGTGCAGATTTCGATACACCGTGTTCAGCCGTTGAACACCGCCCGATCGGCTTGCCCATGACCGAGATGGCGAAGCCTGCTAGAAGATCGATGAAGCTGCGCGAACGGAGGGCGGCACATGGTTCAGGGCATCGTCATCGTCGCCATCCTGGCCGGCGCCGTTTGGTTCCTGATCCGGCATTTCAAGCGCGGCTGCTGCGACTGAGGTTCGGCCTCGCTATTGGGCGGCCTTCAGCTCCGTCGTACAATACACCGGATTCTTGGCCTTGGCCGCCCTCCATTCGTCATCAGCGCAACTGGCTGTCCTTGCTGCCCCGGCGATTGATGCCGGTGAAGGTGGGGCGCTTATCGCGTTCGCTTTGACAGGCGACACAGGTTCTTACGCCGGGTATGGCCGTGCGGCGTTTCGCGGGGATTTCGTCGCCGCACACCTCGCAGTCGGTGCTACCCTCGCCGGAAGGCAGACGCGATCGGGCGGCGAAAACCGCGTCCATGATCGTTGCATCAATCTGGTCCTGCACCGCACTATCGGGTGCCCATCCATTTGCCATCGCCGCAAGCTCCTCGATTTTGACCTTGGGGGTCAGATAGTCGGGGGCGCATGGGCCAAGCACGCGACTATCCAGCACAGCACCCGAATATAGGGTACTCCCTGCCAGTATCAAGGAGTGCGCAAATTTAGCTCAGGACGGATTTATGGGGTTCCAGTGGAGCGGGTAGATCTTCTTCGCCAAGCAGCGACAACATATCCCGCTCGATTGTCCGCTTCATCGCATAAAGCGGCAGACAGTTGGGCTCGACGCCGAACGGGTCTTCCAGCTCGTGTCCCAGCGCGTCGAGGCCGAAAAAGGTATAGGCGGTAAGGAGCACCGGCAGGAGCGTCCACCAGTCGAGTGATCCTGCGAGCGCGAAGGGAAGCATCACGCAAAAGATAATTGCGGTGCGATGAAGCAGCAGAGAATATGCGAACGGCACGGGCGTCGTGGATATCCGCTCGCAAGCGCCCTGAACCTTGCCGAAGGATCGCATGTCTTCTGCCACGACGGCATAGTGAATCGGCGTAATGACGCCAGTCTGCTTCAGGTGGAGCAGCCTACGCCCCATACGATCGAGCACGAGGTTGGTGACGTTCGGGCTCTTTGTCGCCGGGCCGATTTCGACCCACGGCGCAATAGCGGCGATTTCGTCCTCGCCGCGAAGGCGTGCGGTGAGGCCGCAGGCAAAGCCACATATGCTGTGGAGCAACGCTCGCCGATCCTCGTCAGGGAGAAGCGATGTCTCGCGCGCGAACGAACGGGCCGAGATAATCAGCTCGCCCCATAGCTGCCGCCCCTCCCACCATCGCGCATAGCAGGCATTGTTGCGAAAGCTCATGAAGATCGAGAGCGCGATGCCGATCAGGGTGAAAGGGATCGTCGAGATACGCGCGAAAATGCCGGGATGGGCTTGGGCGGCCAGGATGGCGATCACACTGACGATCGCTATCGCCGCCAGCCTCCGCGCGATGCGCGGCAAGATCGAGCCATGCACGGTGAAAATGATATCTTGGAAGCTCGGTTGCGATCGAACGATCATGGTCCGTGGAATGTCCTTCGCCTGTTTGCCGGCATTTCCCTCGGCAGCTCGTCGAAACGAGCTGCCGTCAGGGTTTGAGGATGAGGCGAATGACCTGCGCGACAGCCCCCAGCGCCAAAACGCTGGCCGCCCAGATTAAGACCATCCAGGCGAGCCGTCGACCGAGCGGTTTTTGCTCATCCATCAGTGATAGCCGTGGGCGCCGACCTTACCGCGGAACACCCAATAGGCCCACGCGGTATAGCCGAGAATGATCGGAATGATGATGGCCGCACCCGCCAGCATGAAGAGCTGGCTTTGCGGGGGAGCGGCTGCATCCCAGATCGTGACGGCGCGGGGAACGACATAGGGATAGATGCTGATCCCCAGCCCAACGAAACCGAGAAAGAACAGGCCAAGCGCCATAATGAAGGGCAGACGCTCCGCGCCGCGCTTCAGACTCCAGAAGAAGGTTGCAGCGCAGATTGCCACCAGCAGAGGAACCTGCGCGGTGAGAAGCACGCCGGGCATCGCAAACCAGCGTCGCCAATAGTCATAGGTCAGGAACGGCGTCGCCGCACTGACGGCGAAAAGCGCGAGTAGCGTCGCACCGCCGAGCCAAAATGCCAGTCGACGGGCGCGTTCCTGGCCCGGCCCTTCGGTTTTCCAGACCAGCCAGGCCGCGCCGAGAAGCGCATATCCGATTACGACTGCCGCGCCGGTCAAGAGGCTGAACGCGCTCAGCCAATCCAGCCATCCCCCGGCATAGGCATCGGCCTCGACCCGCACGCCTTGCAGGATCGCGCCCAGCGTGATCCCCTGCGAGAACGCCGCGAGAACGGACCCAAAGCTGAAGGCGACATCCCAGAAGGGACGATGGCGTGGATCTCGCCAACGAAACTCGAATGCCACCCCGCGGAACACGAGACCGAGCAACATCGCGATGATGAGCGGGTAGGTCGCGGGAAGGATGATGGCGTAGGCAAGGGGAAAGGCCGCGAAGAGACCGCCTCCGCCCAGCACCAGCCATGTTTCGTTGCCATCCCAGACCGGCGCGATCGAGTTCATCGCCTGATCGCGCTCCCCTCCGACCGAAAGGCTCGGGAAGAGGATGCCGATCCCCAGATCGAACCCGTCCATCACGACATAGGCGAAGACAGCAAAACCGATGATACCGGCCCAGATTATGGTGAGATCGAGGTGCTCCATGTTCATGCCTCCCGTCCGGTCGATGCCACGACGCCGCTCGCCGGCGTAATGCCCGCCGCGCGTTGCGGCACCTTGGACGGTTCCGGCTCACCGGCTGCGGGCGGCTTTGCCATCATCCGGAGCAGATAATAGGTGCCGGCCCCGAAGGCGCCGAAATAGACGAGGATGAAAGCGACGAGGGACGCCGCGACGGCGGGTGCGGCCAAGGGGGAATGGGACTCTGCGGTTCGCAGCAGGCCGTAAACGGTGAAGGGCTGTCGCCCAACCTCCGTCGTGACCCATCCTGCTATGACCGCGACGAAACCTGACGGACCAAGCGCGACAGCGGCGCGGTGAAGCCAGTGCCAGTCATAGAGCTTGCCGCGCCAGCGGGCGAGCAGGCTCCAAAGTCCCAGCCCCAGCATGGCGAGGCCCATCGCCACCATGATCCGAAACGACCAGAAGACGATCGGCGTGGGCGGCCAGCGATCGCGCGGGAAGTCGTTGAGGCCGGGGAGGGGCGCTTTGGGATCGTGCTTGAGGATAAGCGATCCCAGATAGGGGATTTCGACCTTGCCGTGGACCACCGCATCCTTGTTGCTCGGGAGGCCGAAAAGGATGAGCGAAGCGCCGTCGGGGCTGGCCTCATAATGACCTTCCATCGCGAGAACCTTCGCCGGCTGATGCTCCAGCGTGTTGAGGCCGTGCTGATCGCCCGCGAGAATCTGGATCGGAGCGACGAGCGCCGCCATCCACATCGCCATCGAGAACATCTTGCGCGCGCCGGGATTCGCGCGGTCGCGCAGAAGGTGCCATCCCCCGACCGCACCGACGACCATCGCCGTCGTCAGATAGGCCCCGATGACCGTGTGAACGAGGCGGTATGGAAAGCTCGCGTTGAAGATGATCGGAAGCCACGAACCTGCGGGCACGAACTGGCCCTTGGCATTGATCGCATAGCCTGCCGGCGTCTGCATCCAGCTATTCACGGAAATGATCCAGGTCGCCGAGATGAGCGTCCCGACGGCGACCATGCAGGTCGCGAAAAAGTGCGGCCCTTTGCCCACCTTGTTGATTCCGAACAGCATGACACCGAGGAAGCCCGCCTCAAGGAAGAACGCGGTGAGAACCTCATAGGCCATCAACGGGCCGATGACGGGGCCGGCTTTGGCCGAGAAGACCGACCAGTTCGTCCCAAACTGATAGGACATGACCACGCCCGAGACCACGCCCATGCCGAAGGCTACGGCGAAGATCTTGAGCCAATAGCGGTAGAGGTTGGCGTAAACGCCGCTCCCCGTTTTCAGCCACAACCCTTCAAGCACCATCAGGTAGCTTGCCGTGCCGATGGAGAAGGCCGGAAAAATGAAGTGGAAGGAGACCGTGAACGCGAATTGCGCGCGCGCCAGGATTACCGGATCGAGATTCGCAAGCACCAGATTTTCTCCCTGACTTTCGGCCTCCTCAACTGCGACCAGCGTTGTGGTGCTGCGGCGCGTGCTCGGCGAAAGGTGGAACAGCCTTGCGCACTTTAATACCATACTCCCCACCAGTATCAAGGGGGCAGGGAACCATAGATCAGCTCCTGATGTTTGGAGGGGGAAAGCGGGCCGTTGCAGCTATGAATCGGCAGAGGCCGTCGACGAGCCGCGACCCTTAATTCACAAGCGGCTTGAAACTCCCCCCCTGTATAGTATGTAGTGGTGATCTTTCAGGAAAGCGCGATGCCACATTCACCAGAGGACAAGAAGCGGGCCATCACACGCCTTCGCCGTATCAAAGGGCAGGCGGAAGCGCTGGAAAGGGCGATCGAGGCAGGTACGGACTGCGCACCCCTGCTCCAACAGATCGTGGCAATGCGGGGAGCGACCAACGGATTGATGGCGGAGGTGATGGAGAGCCATCTTAAAGAGACGTTCGGACCCTCAAGCAAGGCGATTGGGGGGCAGGACGGTGACTCTTACGATAATGACATGGAGGGGGTCATGAAGATATTGAGAACATATCTCAAATGAGCGCGGCCAAGATCATCCCGTATAGGTAATTATCTGGATATCTGATGCGTATGTATCGGTAATGTGGTGGTAATAATGAAGATACGACCAATCTTCGCTTGGTACGATTTGTGGGTTGGCGTTTTCATAGATCGTCCGAAGAGGCGGATATATATTTTTCCGGTTCCGTGTCTTGGATTGATGATTCAGCTTCAACACGCCGCCGCATCCTGACCGATCTATCTTCCAAGGGTCTCAGTGCAGGATTGCCGCCGCCATGCCCGAGCGAGTCGAGCGCAATTGCGAATTGTCGCTGCGCCGGATGCCGCAGGCAGATGGGATAGCATATGATCGTCAAGAATTTCGAATATCTCATAGCGCTCGATCGCGAGGGTCACTTCGGGCGGGCCGCCAAGAGCTGCAACGTGTCGCAGCCGACGCTTTCGGCGGGGATCAAGCAGCTAGAGGAAGATCTGGGCGTCGAGATCGTGCGGCATGGCCGGCGATATGACGGTCTCACATTGGAAGGCGGGACAGTGCTCGCCTGGGCCAAGAAGATCGAACGGGACTGTGACGGGCTGGAGAGTGACCTGTCGGCCCTCAAGCGAGGGCTGGAGGGCCTGTTCCGCTTGGGCATGGTATCAGGCACTTCGGCTGTCGGCGCGATCGTCAGCGCCGCTCTTGCGGATCAAATCCCCTTGCTGGGGCAAACCGTGACGGCGAGTGGCACTGCTTCGCTGTTGAGATCCTTGCTGGATCACGAAATGGACATGGCGCTGACCTATCTCGGCGAGGTTCCGAAGGACGAGTTCGAGACCCATCATCTCTACCGGGAACATACGACCCTGTTCCAGATGAGCAAAGAGCCGCAGCCCAAGCGAGTCGCGTGGGATCATGTCGTGAGCCTGCCGCTTTGCATTCTGGCAGGCGCGCTCCCCAGCGAGGCACAGTTGCAGCTCGCGCACTGCTCGGCCGCGACGATCAACACGGACACGATCGACATTCTGGCGGCGCATCTGGCCACAGGGCGTTACGCGGCAGTCTTGCCCCAATCGCTTGCGACCCGCCTCGCCCACATTCCAAACCTTCAGGCTTCAGCACTGACGGGTGCGGGCGCGCACGCAGATGTTGGATTCGTCAGCGTCAAGGGGGAGGCAAAGTCGCCGCCCTCGGCAGCCCTTCTTGAGCTGGTCCACACTCCCAAAGTCGTGTCTCCTTTGCAGGAAATCCTTGCATTGCATCGCCAATTTCAGCCTCGAAAGGGCTGAACCGGCAATGTTGCGGTGCGAAAAACGCTCATAGGAATTTCCTATCTCAAGATAGAAACTTCGAGTTTGCTGTCACATGCAGCCAAAGCCATTCTGCATGGACGATAATGAAGAGGTCTGGATCGCCAAAGGCGTATTGTGTTGATTTAATTCAGCGCAGCTCTTTTGGCGCGTCCGGTAGAAACTTCAACATTATTGAGGGGTGGCGGACGAGAGCTAGGAGATAATTCGATGGCTACCGGAAACAGGATCGTCACATTCGAGAAGCCGATGGAGATGAAGGTCAACACCTTCAAATTCCCGGAGCTGATTACGCCGCAGGGCAAGAAAGCCCCCCACGGCGCCATTCTCAAGATCGTCACCACCAACATCTGCGGCAGCGACCTTCACATCTACCGCGGTTCGTTCGAAGTCCCCAAGGGGATGACGATGGGCCACGAGATGACCGGCGAGGTGATCGAGGTCGGCTCCGACGTCGAATATATCAAGGTCGGCGATATCGTGTCCGTTCCCTTCAACGTCGGCTGCGGACGCTGCTACAACTGCAAGCACATGCGCTCGGACGTGTGCGAGCACACCAACCCCGAAGTCGATTGCGGCGCCTACGGCTTCAACCTGGGCGGATGGACCGGCGGTCAGGGGGATTACCTGTTCGTGCCCTATGCAGACTTCAATCTGCTGGCCTTCCCCGACAAGGACGCGGCCATGGCGAAGATCCGTGATCTGACGCTGCTTTCGGACGTGCTGCCGACCGCGTTCCACGGGTTCGCCGCGCCCGACTGGCCGGCGCAGCCTGCGTATATCGTCGGCGAGAACGTGCTGATCTTCGGCGCGGGGCCTGTCGGTCGCGCGGGCGCAGCCTGCGCGAAGCTCCTCGGTGCCGGCGCCATCATCGTCGCCGACTTCATTCAGGAGCGGCTCGATCTGCTCAAGCCGCACGGCGTCGAGACCATCAACCTGTCGGACGGCATTCCGATCGAGGATCATCTGGAACGGATCACCGGCAAGCGCGAGGCCGATCGCGTCATCGACTATGTGGGCCTCGACTGTCGCGGGTTCGGGGCGGAGTCCGACCAGATCGTCGAGAACGCCGTCACCAACGCGCTGCTGAAATATGTCCGCTTCGGTGGGATGACCAGCACGGTCGGCGTTTACTGCCCCAATCCGATCTCCAAGAATAGGGACAACAAGAAGGGCAGCATGGAAGTCGATTGGGCCAGTGGCTGGATCAAGTCGCCGCGGATGTCGGCAGGCCAGTCGCCGACGGCGAATTACAACCACGCCCTCATGCGGGCGATCCTGAACGATCGGATGCCCTATCTGACCCCGATGATGAACACGAAGATCATCAAGCTGGAGGATGCGCCGGCGGCCTACAAGGAGTTCGATGACGGATCGGCGTTCAAGTACGTCATCGATCCGCACGGCTCCGTAGCGGCCTGATCTTCTTCTAACCCGGAATATCCCCCGGTCATGACCGGGGGATATTCTGAGTCGTAGGGGGCGGACTGCTTTCCGCACGAACACCCCCTTCCGGCTTGTCGATCTAACTCCCCCCCGGATCGGCAAGCCGCCCCTTTCCGGAAACGCAGCATCAACGATCGCGCTGCGCTTTCCCAAGCCATGACGTCCTGTCAGGCGCCTCCATCCCTCAGTCGATATCCCTCTTGCATACTGGCTAGGAGTATATTAGACATACTCCCGCCAGTATGTGTTTGTCCGAGAGTCGCGCTTCGCCGGGCTTCACAACCGGCGGTCCGATTCAACCAACGAGGGAAATCAAAATGAAATCTCGCGCCGCCGTAGCCTTCGAGGCAGGCAAGCCGCTCGAAATCGTCGAGATCGATGTCGCACCGCCCCAGAAAGGCGAAGTGCTCATCAAGGTCACGCATACCGGGGTATGCCACACCGACGCTTTCACGCTGTCCGGCAACGATCCGGAGGGCATTTTCCCGGTCGTTCTCGGTCACGAGGGCGCGGGCATCGTCGTCGAGGTCGGCGAGGGCGTCACCAGCGTCAAGCCGGGCGATCACGTCATTCCGCTCTACACCGCCGAGTGCGGCAAGTGCGAGTTCTGTCTGTCCGGCAAGACCAACCTGTGCGTCGCGGTCCGCGAAACGCAGGGCAAGGGCCTGATGCCTGATGGCACCACGCGCTTCTCCTACAACGGCCAGCCCCTCTATCACTACATGGGCTGCTCGACGTTCAGCGAATACACCGTCGTCGCCGAAGTCTCGCTCGCCAAGATCAACCCGGAAGCGAACCCCGAGCATGTCTGCCTTCTGGGCTGCGGCGTCACCACCGGCATCGGCGCGGTCCACAACACCGCCAAGGTGCAGCCGGGTGACTCGGTTGCCGTGTTCGGTCTGGGCGGCATCGGTCTCGCCGCGATCCAGGGCGCGCGTCAGGCCAAGGCAGGCCGCATCATCGCGATCGACACCAACCCGACGAAGTTCGAGCTGGCACGTCAGTTCGGCGCGACCGACTGCATCAACCCCAAGGACTATGACAAGCCGATCCAGCAAGTGCTGATCGAGATGACCGGATGGGGCATCGACCACACGTTCGAGTGCATCGGCAACGTCCATGTCATGCGGGCCGCGCTGGAATCCGCGCATCGTGGCTGGGGCCAGTCGATCGTCATCGGCGTTGCCGGCGCGGGCCAGGAAATCTCCACCCGTCCGTTCCAGCTCGTCACGGGCCGCGTCTGGAAGGGGTCGGCCTTTGGCGGCGTCAAGGGGCGCACCCAGCTTCCCGGCATGGTCGAGGACGCCATGAAGGGCGAGATCGATCTGGCGCCCTTCGTCACCCACACCATGGGTCTCGATGAGATCAACGAGGCGTTCGACCTGATGCACGAAGGCAAGTCGATCCGCACCGTGATCCACTACTGATCCGACAGATTACGCCGTTTAGTTTCAAACACTAACCTCAAGGAAGAATATCATGGCTGACCCCGTTATCTCCGGCAACGGCGTGTTCTCGCACGTCTTCATCGGCGCTGCCGACGTCGAGCAGTCGTCGGCGTTCTATGACGCCGCTCTGGGCGCCCTGGGCGTCAAGAACCTCGGCCCCTTCGGCAATGGCTGGGTGCTGTACGGTCGCGACAAGCCCGCCTTCATCATTGCCCGTCCCGGCAATGGCGAAGCGCCCTCCAGCAACGGCGTGACGGTTGGCTTTGCCGCCGCGACGCCCGCCGAAGTGGACGCTTTCCACGCGGCCGGCCTCGCGGCCGGTGGCACCGACGAGGGCCAGCCCGGCCCGCGTGGCCATCTGCCGGGTGCCTATGCGGCCTATCTGCGTGATCCGGCGGGCAACAAGGTCTGCTCGTACACCTTCATCTGAAGCCGGAAGGTGAGGGCGATACCCGCAACCCTATGACTGGCTGTCGCCGGCGCTGAAACAGGCGCCGGCGCTTCCCCCCGCACAACAGCCAGCAAAAGGGCTCCTATCGCCACACCGTCCACCAACCGTCGAAGCAAGGAAACAAAAATGGAACGTGTCGAACATCACGCCAGCTTCGGCGGTTGGCAGGACGTCTATCAGCATGACTCGATCAGCCTCGGTTGTCCGATGAAGGTCGGCGTCTATCTGCCTCCCCAGGTGAAGGACGGTCGCGTGCCGGTGCTGTATTGGCTGTCCGGCCTGACCTGCACCGAGCAGAATTTCATCACCAAGGCTGTCGCGCAGCGTTTCGCGGCCGAGCACGGGATCATCCTCGTCGTGCCGGACACCAGCCCGCGAGGCGAAGGCGTGGCCGACGATCCCGGCTATGATCTGGGGCAGGGCGCCGGCTTCTACGTCAACGCGACGCAGGAACCTTGGGCCGCACACTACCGCATGTACGATTATGTCGTCGAGGAATTGCCGGCGCTGATCGAAGCCACATTCCCGGCCGATGATCGCCGGGCTATCGCGGGCCATTCCATGGGCGGGCATGGCGCCCTTGTTGCCGCCCTGCGCAACCCCGGACGCTATCGCAGCGTATCGGCCTTCTCGCCGATCGTAGCGCCGAGCCAGGTGCCTTGGGGCGAGCGTGCCTTCACGGCCTATCTGGGTGACGATCGCGAGGCGTGGAAGCAATATGACGCCATCGAACTTATCAAGGCCGCCCGCGAGCGTCTGCCGTTGCTCGTCCATCAGGGTCTGGATGACGAGTTTGTCGAGCGCGAGCTGCGCCCCGACTTGCTGGAGGCGGCGTGCAAGGCTGCCGAGCACCCGCTGACGCTCCATCGGCTGCCTGGATACGACCACAGCTATTATTTCATCGCGAGTTTCATCGGCGAACATATCGCCCACCATGCCGCGGCGTTGTCCCAATGACCGGGCCGTCACCTTCAACCATGCGCGAAATCGCGCCCAGCCATGAGCCGGCTCACGGCCGCCATCGCGTGGTGGTCGTGGGGGCGGGCTTCGGCGGCCTTGAAACCGTGCAGCGGCTCGCCGGGAGCGGCGTGGACATCACGCTCGTCGATCGCCGCAACCACCATCTCTTTCAGCCGCTGCTCTATCAGGTGGCGGGCGCCTCGCTGTCGCCATCGGAGATCGCATGGCCGATCCGTTCGCTCTTCGCCAAGCGGAAGGACGTGCGGACCCTGCTCGGCGAGGTTGAAGGTGTCGATACAGGCGGTCGGCGCGTCATTCTGGAGGACGGCTCGACGGTTGCCTATGACACGCTCGTCATCGCGACGGGCGCGCGGCACTCCTATTTCGGCCACGATCAATGGGAACCGTTTGCTCCCGGCCTGAAATCGCTGGAGGATGCAACCACCATTCGCCGGCGCCTTCTGGTCGCCTTCGAGGAAGCCGAGCGTGAGACGGACCCCGCGCGCCGTGCCGCTTTGCAGACCTTCGTCATCATCGGTGGTGGCCCGACCGGCGTGGAGCTGGCCGGCACGATCGCGGAGCTTGCCCGCCTGACGCTGGTGCGGGATTTCCGGTCGATCGACCCGCGTGCGACCCGCGTCGTGCTGATCGAAGCCGGGCAACGGCTCTTGCAGGCTTTCCCGGAAGACCTCTCCGCCTATACCCGGCAGGCGCTCGAAAAGCTCGGCGTCGAAATCAAGCTCGGCACGCCGGTCACGGAATGCTCCGCCGATGGCGTCGTCGTGGATGGGAAGCAGATTCCCGCCGAAACGATCCTGTGGGCAGCAGGCGTCCAGGCATCGCCCGCCGCGCATTGGCTGAACGCTGAAGCCGATCGCGCTGGCCGCGTGATTGTCGGACCGGACCTGACGGTGCCGGGTCATCGCGACATTTTCGTGATCGGCGACACCGCGGCCTCGAACGGGTTCGATGGCAAGCCTGTCCCCGGTCTTGCGCCGGCTGCGAAGCAGGCGGGTCAATATGTCGCCCGGCTTATCCGCCAGCGCCTGAAGGGGCAGAACGAGGTCGCGCCCTTCCATTACCGGCATCAGGGCAATTTGGCGACTATAGGCCGCAGCCTTGCCGTCGTCGACATGGGTCGGTTTAAGTTGCGCGGGGCCCTGGCGTGGTGGATGTGGAAGCTCATCCACATTTATTTCCTGATCGGGGCGCAGAACCGGCTTAGTGTGGCACTAAGCTGGCTGTGGACCCATGGCATAGGATATCGTGGCTCTCGGCTGATTACTTATGGCGATCTAGATCATCGCGACGTGGGGGAGAAGGATGACAAGGGGGGAAAGCCGATTGAGTGAAGCGGGCAGCGCTCCGAATGGCGGTTCGACTGTCTATGGTATGCCGACCTATGAAAATAGGCGGGTTGCCATCGACGAGGTACATGCGCGCCCATATCTCCTGATCGAGTCACCGCGCGCCCTGGTGCAGCTCGCCTTCATGAATGAAGGCAATCTGGCCAAGGATAAGGCGACGCTCGCGGAAATATCGAGCCGAATGGGCGCGTCGCTGCCCGATCAGAACTCCCCCCTTCATGGCCTGACCTGGGATCAGGGCAAATTGCATTGTGAGAAGCATACGGAGTTTTCGACCTACCTGTGGAGCGCGCCTGTTGATCCCGACACCGGGGATCTGGCGGGCGAAGACCCGTTCAAGCACGGCTTCACCCCGCCTGGGCCGGTCATTTGCGGCATCCGGTTGGACGTGGTGGCGTGGACGGAAGAGACCGCGACCTACATTGACCGCTTCGATCCGATCAGCCGCTGCCATTCGCTCGTCGAGGACGGCATGGCGGATATCGTTACCGATTTCCGTCAGGATGCAGATGGGCTGACCCGCATCCTCATCCTCGATCGCGGCCTGACGCCGATCCGGCTTGGCGCGCTGGCGCAGCGGCTCCTTGAAATCGAGACCTATCGGACGTTGGCCCTGCTCGGTATTCCCCTGACCCAATCGCTGGGTCCGCATCTACGCAATATAGAAAAGCGCCTCGCCGCGATCACGGATGAGATGCGCAAGTCGGCTCGGCGCAACAGCGAGGCGCTGCTTTCCAGATTGACGGATCTCTCGGCCGAGCTGGAGGCGGACACGGCGTCCAGCCTCTACCGCTTCGGCGCGAGCCGCGCTTATTACGAGATCGTCGAGGAACGGCTTGCCGCACTCGGCGAAACCTTCGTCCCCGGCTGCTATCGCTGGCGCAGCTTCCTGCATCGCAGGATCGCCCCCGCCATGCGGACCTGTCGCGTGATCGAGGAGCGGCAGGCCAATCTCTCGGACAAGCTGGCGCGCGCGACCACCTTGCTGCGATCCTGGATCGATGTGCAGCTCGAACGCCAGAATAGCGACCTGCTCGCCTCGATGAACAACCGGGCGAAGCTGCAATTGCAGCTTCAGCAGACGGTGGAGGGCCTGTCTGTCGCCGCAATCTCCTATTATGTGATCGGCCTGCTCTCCTATTTCATCAAGGGCATACCGGGCATTCACGACGCAGTGGCGCCTGAGCTGGTGATCGCAGCTTTGGTTCCCCTTGTCCTCCTTGGTGTCTGGTGGACCGTTCGGCGGATCAGGCACGCACACAAGGACCATGGACAGCCGCCCGCGAAGGGGCAGATGTGACCCGACAATCGTTTTTGGGCACGCTTGAGGCGTTCATGGCCTGGCCCTGGCAGGAGGATATCTGATGTCGACTGGCATATTCATTTTGCACTCCGACTATACCCCGGCGGGCGATCAGCCCGAAGCGATCGCGCGGCTCATATCCGGCATCGAGGAGGGGGCGCACCATCAGACCCTCAAGGGCATCACGGGGTCGGGCAAGACGTTCACGATGGCCAACGTGATCCATCGCCTGAAGCGTCCCACGCTGATCCTGGCCCCCAACAAGACGCAGCTCTATGACGAAATGCGGCGATTTTTCCCTGAAAACGCCGTGGAGTATTTCGTCTCCTACTACGACTATTTCCAGCCAGAGGTGTATTTGCCGGGCCGCGATGAGTTCATTCCGAAAGATTCCTCGATCAACGAGCATCTGGAACGGTTGCGCCTTTCGACGACAAAATCCCTGATTGAGCGCCGCGATACGATCGTCGTTGCCTCGGTATCGTCGATCTATGGCATGGGCGATCCCGACAATTATCGCGCGCTCCAGGTTCCGCTGACCGAGGGCGCGCGGTTGGGACAGGAAGAGCTTCTTCGCGGCCTGGCGCGTCTGCAATATGATCGGGCCGAGCACAAGCTGAAGCGCGGCACCTATCGCGCTGATGGCGACGCTGTTGAGGTTTACCCGGCGGATTCGGAATATAAGGCCCTGCGGGTCGGATTGGCGAACGGCCTGATCGCGTCCCTCCAGTGGTTCGATGCGGCGACCGGAAGGCAGCTAGAGAGCACCGATCACTATCTCGTATCGCCCAAGACCGTTCTGGCGGCGACCGCCGATCAGGCCCGCAAGGCCGCAACGGCGATCCTCGCAGAGATGGAGACGCAGGTCGAGCGGCTGACCAGCGAAAATCGCCTGACGGAAGCGGCGCGCCTCTATGATCGCATCACCAACGATGCCGAGATGTTGCGCGAGGTCGGATATTGCTCGGGCATGGAAAATTACGCCTGCTATCTGAGCGGCCGTGACCCAGCGCTCCCGCCCATAACCCTGCTCGACTATCTGCCCAAGGATGGGCTGCTGTTCGTCGACGAATCGCATGTGATGATCCCGCAGATCTCGGCGATGTTCCGGGGCGACCAGGCCCGCAAGGATACGCTGATCGATTATGGCTTCCGCCTGCCATCCTCGAAGGACAGCCACCCCTTGAGCTTCCACGAGTTCGAACAGGTCAAGCCGCAGACGATCTTCGTGTCCGCCACCCCCGGCGCCTATGAGGTAAGGGCCTCGCAAGGCAGGGTGGTCGAACAGATCGTTCGGCCGACCGGCCTGCTCGATCCGAAAGTGGAAATCCGCCCGTCCCAAGGCGCGCGGGATGATTTGCTACGCGAGATCGCGCAGCGCACGAAGCGCGATGAGCGCGTGCTGGTCACGACGCTGACCAAGGTCGCGACCGAGGAGCTGCACGCATTCCTCGAAAGCCAGGGCGTGCGCGCGCGCTACATGCACTCTGACGTCAAGGTCGAGGATCGGGTCGCGATCATCGAGGGCCTGCGCGCGGGCGAGTTCGACGTGCTGATCGGTATCAGCCTGCTACGCGAAGGGCTCGATATCCCCGAAGCGTCGCTGATCGCGATCTTCGATGCGGACCGCGCGGGCTTCCTGCGCTCGGCCCAGGCGCTGATCCAGATGATCGGCCGCGTCGCGCGCAACGTGAACGGCACCGCAGTTCTCTACGCCGATACCGTGACGCCGGCGATGAGGGCCGCGATCGACGAGACCGAGAGTCGGCGACAGCGCCAGATCGCCTTCAACGAAGAGAACGATGTCACCCCGCTCTCGTCGGTTCGCGGCCTGGCGTCGGCGCAGCCCGACCGGGAAGAGCCGTCGGTCCATTCGGAGGCTTTCTGCGAAAATCTGTACGAGCTGTGCGACCGGATCACCGCGAAGGAACAGGCGCTGCTGACGGCAGTAGATAACGATGACGAGGATCGGGCGGAGACGATCCGGGGCGAGTTGGACGGCCTGTACCGTCAGTTCATCTATCTGTGATGCGCCGAGTGAAAGTGACCGTATGAGCAAGGATCAGGAGCCTCAAACCACCCCCGGCAAGGAACGCGCGCCGCGCTCCGGCTTCGTTCAGGTACGCGGCGCGCGGCAGAACAATCTCAAGAATGTCGACGTGGACGTGCCGCGCGACGCCTTCGTGGTGTTCACCGGCATATCCGGATCGGGCAAATCGAGCCTCGCTTTCGGCACCCTCTATGCCGAGGCACAGCGCCGCTATCTGGAATCGGTCGCGCCCTACGCCCGCCGCCTGATCGATCAGGCCGGTGTGCCGGAGGTTGACGCTATCGACGGGTTGCCTCCCGCAGTCGCGTTGCAGCAGCAGCGCGGCTCGGCCAATGCGCGGTCCTCGGTTGGGAGCGTGACGACGCTCTCCAGCCTGGTACGGATGCTCTACTCGCGCGTCGGCGAATATCCGCGCAATCAGCCCATGCTCTATGCGGAGGACTTCTCGCCAAACACAGTCGCGGGCGCCTGCCCGACCTGCCACGGCATCGGGCGCGTCTATGACGCGACCGAAGAGACGATGGTGCCCGACGACACGCTGACGATCCGGGAACGCGCCATCGCCGCATGGCCGCCCGCGTGGCACGGCCAGAACCTGCGCGATATCCTCGTCTCGCTCGGCTATGATGTCGACACCCCATGGCGGGATCTTCCGAAGAAGGATCGCGACTGGATACTCTTCACCGACGAGACGCCGACGGTGCCGGTCTATGCGGGTCTGACGCCCGAGCAGACGCGCGTCGCCCTCAAGCGCCGCATGGAGCCGAGCTATCAGGGCACCTTCACCGGCGCCCGTCGCTATGTGCTGGAGACGTTCGCCAACACCAAAAGCGCGCTGATGAAGAAGCGCGTCTCGCAATATATCATAGGCCGCGATTGCCCGACCTGCGACGGCAAGCGGCTGAAGCGCGAGGCTCTGTCGGTGAAGTTCGCGGGCCTCGACATCGCCGAGTTTGGCGACCTGACGGTGCTGAAGCTCCGGGACTTGCTCACGCCTGTCGCGCATGGCGAGTATGGGGGCGCCGCGGCGGCCCCGAAGGGCCATGTTCTTGGCAAGGCGGCCCGCGATGCGGCAGTTGAACGCAGGGTCGCGGCGGGAGGCTCGGCGCACAAGGCAGCGCCCGACGTGCGCCGCACGCCCAACCTCTCCGATGAGAAGCGGGTCGCCGCGCAGCGTCTCGCATCCGAGCTGCTCGAACGGCTCGGCCCGCTGATCGATCTTGGCCTTGGCTACATCTCGCTCGACCGAAGCACGCCGACGCTTTCCTCCGGCGAGCTGCAACGCCTGCGCCTTGCCACTCAATTGTCCTCGCAGCTTTTCGGCGTGGTCTATGTGCTGGACGAGCCCTCGGCGGGGCTGCACCCGGCAGACGGCGAAGCTTTGCTCACCATCCTTGAGCGGCTGAAAGCGGCGGGCAACTCGCTGTTCGTCGTCGAGCATGATCTTGACGTGATCCGCCATGCCGAATGGCTGGTCGATGTAGGGCCAGGAGCAGGCGAAAAGGGCGGTGAAGTGCTCTACAGCGGGCCGATCGCGGGACTGGCCGACGTCGAGGCGTCGATCACGCGCCGCTATCTGTTCGCAGAGCCCGTCGCCCATGACCGGACCCCGCGCGAAGCAAAGGCTTGGCTCCGTCTAGAGGGGGTGACGCGCAACAACCTGCGCGGCCTCGACGTCGAGCTTCCGATCGGTTGCTTCACCGCTGTCACCGGGGTTTCGGGATCGGGCAAGTCCAGTCTGGTCAGCCAGGCGCTGCCGGAGCTTGTCGCGGAACAGCTCGGCGGCTCGCCGGCTGCCGAGGAAGAGGATGCCGATCCGCTGCTTGATGTTGCGCAGGAAGAGACCGAAGGCCGCATCGTTGCGGGCATGGAGCATGTGCGCAGACTGGTGCGGGTCGATCAGAAGCCGATCGGCCGCACCCCACGCTCGAACCTCTCCACCTACAGCGGCCTGTTCGATCATGTGCGCAAGATCTTTGCCGGCACTCCGTTGGCCAAGAAGCGCCGTTACAGCCCCGGCCGCTTCTCGTTCAACGTCGCCGAAGGCCGCTGCCCGGTATGTGAGGGCGAGGGGTTCGTGATGGTGGAGCTGCTGTTCCTGCCAAGCGTCTATGCGCCGTGCTCGACCTGCCACGGCAGCCGCTACAACCCGCAAACGCTCGAAGTCGAATGGAACGGCCGCAACATCGCCCAGGTGCTGGAGCTGACGGTGGACGAGGCGTGCGACTTCTTCGCGAGTGAGGCGTCCGTCATGCGCTCGCTGGATGTGCTGCGGGAGATCGGCCTTGGATATCTGAGGCTCGGGCAGCCGGCGACGGAACTGTCGGGCGGCGAGGCGCAGCGCATCAAGCTTGCGACCGAGCTGCAACGCGCCCAGCGCGGCAACACCATCTACATCCTCGACGAGCCTACTTCGGGGCTTCACCCGTCCGACGCGGACCGGCTGATGCGGCACCTGCAGGGCCTTGTCGACGTGGGCAATACGGTTGTTGTCGTCGAGCATGACATGCGCGCCATCGCACAGGTGGATTGGGTCATCGATCTCGGACCGGGAGCCGGGGAGGAAGGTGGCCTAATCATCGCCAGCGGCGTCCCTAGCGACGTTGCAGAGGCGGAAGGCAGTCTGACCGCGCCCTATCTCAAGGCGGCGCTTTAGCCGCCTCTTGGGTGTGTGCCATAACGATGGGCCGGGTCCGGCCATAGGAGACGAGCTTGCCTTCCACTGTCGCTCAGGATGTTACCGCACGTTCCCAGGCCGTCGATGCCCGGCTCACTCGTGCAGCCATCTTCCTCGTGGTGTCGATGGGCGCGGGTGCAAAGCCCGAGATGGCGGTGCGAAATCTCTGCGCAATCCTTTCCTCGCTGGTGCGTGGCGTCGGCTTTAGGGCAGCGGATGGAGGGCTTTCCTGCATCATGGGGATCGGCTCCGATGCCTGGGACCGACTGTTCGGGGCACCGCGGCCGAAGGAGCTGCATCCGTTCCGGGAAATTCATGGCGTCCATCATGCGCCTTCGACACCCGGCGACCTGCTGTTCCACATTCGCGCCGCACGGCAGGACCTGTGCTTCGAGATGGCCGCGCAGATCGTGAAGCGCCTCGCCGGCGTCGCCTCGGTCACGGACGAGGTGCATGGCTTCCGCTACTTCGATGATCGCGACTTACTGGGCTTCGTCGATGGGACGGAAAACCCCGTCGAGCAGGGGGCGAGAGATGCCACGGTGATCGGGGCGGCGGACGATCCGGTCTTCGCTGGCGGCAGCTATGTGATCGTCCAGAAATACCTCCATGACCTCGACAAGTGGAACGCGATTCCCGTCGAGCAACAGGAGAAGATCGTCGGGCGCGAGAAACTGTCGGACATCGAGCTGGACGAGGCAGCGAAGCCGAGCTTCGCGCACAACGTCCTCACCAACATCGAGGAGGACGGCGAGCAACTCCAGATCCTGCGCGACAACATGCCGTTCGGCGATGTCGGCAAGGGGGAGTTCGGCACCTATTTCATCGGTTACGCCCGCTCACCCACGCGGATCGAGCGGATGCTCGACAATATGTTCATCGGCCTGCCGCCCGGCAACTACGATCGCCTGCTCGATGTCAGCCGGGCCGTGACCGGCTCGCTCTATTTCGTGCCGTCGGCCGACTTTCTGGACGCCGTGACGCCGGGGCCGCCTGCGGCCGATGGCGACGATAGCAATGGCGATGAAGCGGTGGCTGCGCCGGCACCCACGGCTCCGACCCCGGAGGCTCCAACGGCATTGGACGGATCGCTCCGCATTGGATCACTCAAAGACGAGGCCGGACATGAATAACCTCCATCGCGAACTCGCCCCGATCTCAGACGCCGCCTGGGCACAGATCGAACAAGAGGCGACCCGAACCCTCAAGCGCTATCTGGCCGCGCGCCGCGTCGTGGACGTGCCGGACCCGAAGGGGGCTACGCTCGCGGCCGTGGGCACGGGCCACACCAAGCCGATCGATGCGCCGAGCGATGGCGTCCAGGCCGTGCGGCGTGCGGCCAATGCCGTAGTCGAACTGCGCGTGCCCTTCACGCTGACCCGCGCTGCGATCGACGATGTGGAGCGTGGCTCCGAAGATTCCGACTGGCAGCCGCTCAAGGAAGCTGCCCGCACGATCGCCTTTGCCGAAAATCGTGCGATCTTTGATGGCTATGCCGCTGCCGATATCGGCGGCATCCGTCCCGGCGCGAGCAACGAGCCGGTGCCGCTGCCCACGGCCGTCGCCGGATATCCCGCCATCGTCGCCCAAGCCGTCGACCGGTTGCGCCTTGCCGGGGTCGAGGGGCCTTATCGACTGGTGCTGGGCGATGATCCGTTCACCGCGATCAGCGGCGGCAGCGAGGAGGGCTATCCGGTGCTCCAGCACATCAATCGTCTGGTGGATGGCGATATCATCTGGGCGCCGGGCATCACGGGCGGCGTCGTCCTGACAACACGGGGCGGCGATTTCGAACTCGATCTCGGACAGGACTTGTCGATTGGCTATCTCAGCCACACCGCCGAGGTGGTTGAGCTGTACCTGCAAGAGAGCTTCACCTTCCGGCTGCTGACGAGCGAGGCGGCTGTTTCGCTCCCGACAGCGGAAGCGTCGGCGCAGCCGGCGTGAAGGCGTTGCCGGTTGCGCCGCCCCCACGCGGGCCGCAGCGAGGGGTGGGACGATGATAAGTCTCGTCGGTTGGCTCGCCACGATCGCGACGATGATCGCGGCGATGATGACGGCTTCCAACCTGGGCGCGCGCGTGACGGGCTGGGGCTTCGTGGTGTTCAGCATCAGCTCGGTTTGCTGGACCACATTGGGCTACGCCACAGGACAGACAGCCTTGGTTGCCACCAATGGATTCCTGATGCTGACGAACCTCGTCGGTATCTGGCGATGGTTGGGGCAGCAGACCAAATATGAGGATGGCGGCCGATCGGCCGAAACAGCCAGCCAAAGATCCGATACGCCGAACCTGTTCACCGCGACCGGCCTGATCGGCATGGCGGTTGATGACAAGAGCGGGATGAATCTGGGCCGGGTTGTCGAGGCCCTGATCGAATGTTCGACCGGCAGGATAAACTATGTGGTGATCTCGGACGAGCGATATGCCGGTCTTGAAGAGACATTGCGAGCGGTGCCGCTCGAATCCCTCAGGATCGGCTACACGCGCATGACGCTGTTGCTGGACGGCCCGAGCTTCCTGTCACAGCCCGGCCTCAAAAGTCGTGACTGGCCCGCCTTCGCTCCGATCAATCCCTAGCAAGCGATCGCTCAAACCAATTGGAGCGCGCGATCATGATCTTGACCGGGGCCAAGAAAGCGCAGGATCAGGATACGGTGGGCTTCTGGCCGGTAGAGGATGCCATAGCGGCGATAGGAACGGCGACGGATACCGTAGCGCTCATAGCGAGGCACCAGAGGATAGCCCTGGGGCAGATCGGCAAGGCGACGGGCCGCCTCACGCAATTCCTCGACAAAGCTGATGGCTCTCGCGGGATTGTCCTTTTCGATATGTTCGGCGATGTGATCGAGGTCGGCCAGCGCATCCGGCGTCAGGATGACTTTCATTGCGGCTGAGCGCTTGCCCGTGTCCGAATCCTGTCGATGATAGCATCGCAGGCGTCGTCGAGGTCGTGGGTGCGCCCCGCCTCCGCATCGGCAAGGCCGCGTTCGATCGAGGCGTCAAGATCATGCAGCCACCGTTCGACATCCTGCGTCTCACCCTGATCGCGCCGAATGAGATCGCGAACATAATCACTCACGCTGGCATAATGCCCGCTGTCGATGCGGCGCTGGACGTAATCCCGCATGGGGTCTGGAAGGGAGACGTTCATCGAAGCCATAAATCACCTCACTACCATTATGGCAAAAACTGCCATTGGTTTCAAGGCGCCTGCCTCTCTTGTGCAGCCGTTCCCCCTTCGGGTCATCCCACCGGCGAGGGCAAGATCACATAACGCTAAGCGACCTTTGCCTCGCCCACCATAACAATATGTTGGAAAAGCTTGCTGGTGCGTTCCCCGGCAGGGGCGGCCATGGCGGCGGCGATCGCGGCTTGGTTCAAGCGGTGGTGGGTCGGGGCCGTGCCGCCGCCTCCGGATTGCGGCCCAGGACCATGAGCAGGCGGGGCCGAGCCAGGGGCGCCATTATCATCCGCCTCGGCCGCGGCGATCACCCGCAGGCTGTTTATCGGTGCGGTGGGGTCGGGTCGAATGTTCGGCATTTGCGGTGCGGGGATCTTGGTCAGTGCGACCATGGCCTTCTCCGTATAATAGCGGATTTTCTTGCCATAGACGGGCGGGATGCCGAGGCGCAGGACGATCATGTCCTTTTCGGGGAGCTGCATCAGCTCTTGAGGAAGCATCAGGGGCCGGCGCTGATCGGATTCCGATACCGAGCCGCCCCCACGGCCCCACATGCCGAAGGAGCGCGATTTGGCGCGAAACGTATAAGTGCCAAGCCGCTCGGAAATATCCTTCGCATCATCGTTGGTCGCGGGGCGCATGACCATCTGGACGCCGCAGTTGGATTCAATCTCCGTGGCGACTTTCGGCCCATAGACGTTCTCGAGCTGCGCTCCGCTCTGGATGACGGGGAGGAGGCGAATGCCATAGCCGGCGACGTAGCTGAAGCCATTGGCGATCACCGATGCGCGGCCGAGGCGCGAGAACTCGTCCAGCAAGAGCAGCAAGCGGACCTGGTGCTTGTTACCCGAGGGCAACTCGCGGACATTGAGGTCAATGAGCTGCTGGAAAAGCAGGCCATAGATCGGTGCCACGCGATCCAGATCATCCGGCGAGACGCCGAGATAGAGCGAGATCCGCTTGTCGCGGAACTCGCGCAGATCGAAATCGCTGACAGCCGTTGCCGCATCGACATAGGGGTTCAGCCACAGATTGATCTTGGCGGTGACGGACTGGCGGGTTGACGTGAAGGTATTGGCCGAGGCCATGATCCAATCCCGCAGCGCCGACACGCACGCACCTGATAGCGGTTTGCCCTCCCGCTCGCGCTGCGAGATGATTTTGGGAAATCGCTTCTGTGCATCGCCGGCGGCGAATTGGCGGTAGATTTCGCCGATGGTGAAGGGGAGCGCATCGTCGCCATCATCCGCCGTGGCGGCGACATAGGCCGCGACACCGAGAAACGCCGTCCTTGCGCTTTCCGCCCAAAACGTCTCGCCCTGCAGGGGCAGGGGAAAAAGCATGACGCTGATTTTTTGCAGCTCGTTGACGACTTCGACCTGATCGCGTCGATTGATGTAGGCGAGCGGGTTGTAGCGGCATGTGCGACCGTGGGCATCGAGCGGGTTGAACAAGAGGGTTTGCTGGCGAAGGTTCGTCATCCGAAAGCCCGCTGTCGCCGCCCAATTCTCTTGCTTCACATCGAGGACGACAACCGAATCCGGCCATTGGAGAAGGTTCGGGATCACGACGCCGACGCCCTTGCCGGCGCGGGTAGGCGCTTCGAGCAAGACATGCTCGGTTCCCCCAAAGCGCATGAACTTGCCGTTGATGCGGCCGAGGAGAATGCCGGTATCCTCCAAGAGCTTGGCTTTGCGGACCTCGCCGATCCGCGCCCAGCGGGCTTCGCCGTGGAGCTTCTGTCCCGTGAAGAGCGACGACACGATACCGATCAGGCAGACCGCGAAGGCGATGAAGAAACCGGCGAGAAACGGCTTCCACACGATCGGCAAGTGGCGCATCGACCATAATGGGCTCTGTTGCAAACTGATCCGATTTTCGGTGATCTGTCTTGCCGAGAGTGAGGGTGGCGCGATGTCAGGGTTCAAAGGGCGGCATTTTGAGGGTGAGATCGTGCTTTGGGCGGTGCGATGGTACTGCCGGTATGGCATCAGCTACCGGGATCTTGAGCAGATGATGGGCGAACGTGGCGTGAATGTTGACCATTCCACGATCTACCGCTGGGTTCAGAGATACGCCCCGGAGATCGAGAAGCGGCTGCGCTGGCAATGGCGCCGCCCTGCCTCGACGAGTTGGCGGGTCGATGAGACCTATATCAAGGTTCGTGGTGCCTGGACGTATCTGTATCGCGCGGTCGACAAGGACGGGAACACGATCGATTTTTATCTCTCGCCAACGCGGAATACGAAGGCTGCGAAGCGTTTCCTGGGCAAGGCGCTGGGCGGGTTGAAGGACTGGGAGAAACCCGAGATCATCAATACCGATAAGGCGCCGACCTACACCGCCGCCATTGCTGAACTGAAAGCGGAAGGCAAATGTCCCAAGGATACCCAGCATCGCCAGGTGAAGTATCTGAACAACGTCGTTGAGGCTGACCATGGCAAGCTGAAGCAGCTGATCCGGCCGGTGCGGGGTTTCAAGACACTGAAGACGGCGTATGCGACGATCAAAGGCTTCGAGGTGATGCGGGCCCTGCGCAAGGGACAGGCAGCTGCCTTCAATCTCACCCGCGACATTTGCGGCGAGGCGCGGCTGGTCGAGCGTGCCTTCGGCCTCGGCGCTTGCGCCCTCACCGAAGCCATTCAACTCATCGGCAAACGGATGGAACTTGAAGCAGCCTAATGGGCACCGCTCGAACAGCCATGAGACGAACTGCGCCCGTCATCACAGTTTGCAACAGAGCCGGCTGGCCAGCATCATCGAGCGCGCAAAGCTCGCCATCCAGCACGCAGTCCTCGAGCATCGCGGCCGCGGCCGAGTGCAAGGGCAGCTTCTGGGTCCAGTCGTGGCCGTTGCGGGTGAACCAGGTAGCCCGTCCGGACTGGACGTTCAGCTGAAACCGGTAGCCGTCGAATTTGATCTCGTGGATCCAGCCCACGCCGCTAGGCGGCCGGGCGACAAGGGTCGGATGCGCCAGGGGGAGGAAAGTCCCGGGCATCGAGGGCGTCAGCGCTAGATCCTGATTTCTGCGAGCCATGATCCGGACTCCAACGGAGGTCGGCCGGAATCGCTCCGCACCCATATTCACCGGACTACTGGCCATCGGTGTCGGCCGACGCGGACAATCCCCACCATCCAGTCAGAGCAGGCCATCGCTCTTTGAGCGAGGGCGGCGAAAAACCAATCCGGGAGGGCAAGGTCAAGGCTGATGGAAGGGCAGGGGACCCCTGCTGCAGCCGAAGGCGAAGCTGGGGACGCCCGAGATCACCGCGCCAGCGGTCGCCTTGAGCAAGCCCGGGCGAAGCCCATCTCAGGGGATGTCTGGGCGATCAGCAAAGAACCGGGGTAGATGCGCTACAGCGTCAGCGACCATGTCGTGCACGAGGCCGCCTTCGCCGCTGAGAATCCGCGACGCGACGTCCAACTTGCCGACGACATCGGCGAACGATCTGGCTGAGGTCCTGGCCAGCGCCTGAGTGCAGCTGGCCTTGTCGGCGTCCAGGAAGACGAGGCGATCATCGATAAGCGTCATTTCATCGGCCGCGCCGGGGCTGATGTCGCCCGATTGAGGCGGCGGCCTCAACACCAAAACCTCCAGAGCCGACCATCGACCGGTGAGGTGCTCAATCTCGCGGTCGACGGAAAGCCATCGAGCGCAAAGGTCCGCGATCGAAGCGCCGGCGACGGCGACGTCTTGTGCTGGACCGTTTTGACCTGACATCTGGTGCGTCCTGACACCGCCTTGGGGAAAGGACTATCGGAACGAGATAGCGGCCGGTCCAACTATATTTGGAATATATTTGAGGCTGCCGGCCTAGAGAGGCCATCACCCTGCCCAAACGCCCACCTTTGCGCGAAGTTGGCCTCTGTGTCAGACAGAGACACTAGGGGGAATTCTAAATGCGCGACTTAGGCGGGGTTATCGCTCTTATCGGCATGGTGCTGTTCATCGTTAGCATCATAGCCCTCGTCCGGCCGATCAAAAGGATCAAGCTTGGCACCCGAAAGCGCGCCGGGCTCGCGCTGGGCGCCTCAGTGGTGCTGTTCATCGTCGGCGCCTCGATCATGCCGCCGCCAACGCCTGAAGAGAAAGCGGCCCGTGCAGTCGCCGATGCCAAACGGGCTGAGGACGAGAAAGCGCGCGAAGCCGCTGCGCCGGCCGCGACAACCCCTGGCCGCACAGAACCTACGCCCGAGGTCACGGCAGCGGTTCAATCCATGTGGACGGAGGTGACTAACCGTCTGGCATCATGCGACCAAGCCAGTGGCTATGTCGCTGAGGTCGCGGGGCGTCCGAATCCCAGCCCCTATGATCTGTGGCCGATGGTGCAACAGGCCGAACAGCTTTGCCGGGCCGCTGCATCCGAGGTCAGCCGCATCCGTGTGCCAGATGCCATCCCGCGCGCTTCCCGGCGCTCATTCGATGAGGCGTTCGACACCTGTCGCGACGCCTATTACGTCAAGAGTTCGGCCTACGGCGCTATGGGCGAGGTCCTGAATGGCGACGTGAGCCCACGGGCGGTCACAGAGGCCCGGTCCGCGTCTGAAGCAGCTCAGTCGTCGGGGCTCCGTTGCGCAGTGGGCTTCATGAAAGCCGCGACTGATCTTGGCGTTCCCGTCGAGTCCTTCATGCCCGACAACACCTCAGAGTGAGAGCACAGATGAAACGATTGGCCGTAGCGTTCACCGCCCTGACCCTCTTCGCCGGAGGGGGCGGATGCGTCTCCATGGGGACCAATTATGATCCGGTAGCTGTGTCGCAGATCGCGCCAGGCACCCCCATGGCGGAGGTCATCGCCCTGCTGGGCGAACCGAACAGCCGGACCACCTTACCGGATGGCGCCACCCATCTGATGTGGTTGCACTCAACTGGCACCGCATGGGGGACGGCGGAATCCCGCGCGGCCGTCCTGTCCTTCGATCGCCAAGGGAAATTCATTCAGGTGGTTACAACGAACCAGACGCGGATCAACTGATCCTCGCCGAACAGGCAACCGTGAGAAAACCCATGCGTCGATTTGCAGTACTCAGCGCCGTAGCCCTGCTGGGCGCCTGTGGGGACTCGGGACCGTCAAACGACGTGCCGGCCGACGTGGAGATCGTCGAACCGGACGCGGCACCCAAGTTCGGCGAGTCGGGCCCGGAGATGGCACGGCGCGAAGCAGCAGACCGCGCCGCCGGTGTGGGCTCTTATTGGGTGTCTGGCGATGTGGCTACGGAGCATTCCTCTCCCGGAGGAGCGGTAGTGAACAGGGTCTACTATCGCCAGAAACTGACTGCATATGAGCGTCGCGACGGGTGGGTCAGGACCACCCAGGACGGTTTCACGCCCCGATGGACCCGCCTGTCGCAGCTAACCGATACCCAACCACCTGAGAAGCCGGCCTACGCCGGTCCCGCCGACTATGCCGATGACCGGATCATGCCCGACGCGATCCCTAACCCCGGCGAGGACGGCCTGACCCGCGCCGACATCGACATCATCCGCAAGGGCGCAAAGATGGTACTGCAGACCCGGCCCGACTGCGCCCAAATCGAACTTGGTGACAAGAGCGTCAGCCGGGCGAACACCTATTATGTTACGCCGAGGCGCGCGGCGTCTTGATCGAAGCCTTCAAGCGTCGGCCACGGGCCCGAGAGGTATTCGCTGGCGAACTCGACGGGCCGCCCGCCAAGAACCCGACTGGCGTCCTGCGCGGTCGCAGCTCGCCGCGCATGGCTGTCGAAGTCGGCAAAGGTCTCTACGACGGGGAAGGTCATGGTCACGCCCTCGAATACTTGGACGCCAGTGTGACGTCCGGAGGTTGAATCTTAGTGAAGTCAGTCCGGTGTGGATACGCGGACGAGACGTTTCCAGCTGGCCCAGAGATTGACGGTCACAAGAGGATCGTTGAGGCGCGCGACCAGGCCGAGCAGGTAGGCCCGCCGGTTGCGGACGTCCGCCGTAAACTCGGCCAAAAGCGCCGCCACAGCGAAGGCAACTCCGGCGTCGCCGGCGGAATGGCGGCGGATCTCTTCCTTCGTCAGCCCAACACGGCTCGCGGCGGACTGCCCGTAGGCCAAGGGCTGGTGGGGCGACGCCGTCGAGATGGCCGACCCTGCGACCGGCGAGGTCAAGCCGCGCGAACTGGGGACGCCGCGCCGGCTGCGGATCATCTATGACGCCAATCTGCGCAGCGCGCGGGCGGCCGGTCAGTGGGAGCGAGGCCAGCGGACCAAGGCCGTGCTGCCCTTCTACCTCTACCAGCTCGGCCCCAGCGAAAGGCACCGGCCCGAACACGTCGCCAAGGAGGGCGTGGTCCGCCCGGTGGACGATCCCTTCTGGACGGCCTGGTTCCCGCCGAACGGCTGGGGCTGCAAATGCTGGCTGCGCCAGATCACCAAGGCCGAGGCGACCAGGCGCGGCGTCACGCCGCCGTTCGACGTGCCTAATCGCACCTTCAGCCGCACCCTGGACGATGGATCGACCGAGCGCGTCACGGTTCCCCAGGGCATCGACCCCGGCTGGCAGACCAACCCCGGCCTGAACCGGGCCAGAACATTGATGACAAGTATGGCGGACCGGCTGATCGCCTCGGGCGAACCGGCCGCGCGCGCCCTGCTGACCGACTTCTGGAAAGGCTCGACGCCCGAGGCCTTCACCCATCTGCCGACGCGCACCTTCGCCCCGGCCGCCATCGCTCCGGCCCGGCTTCAGAAGGAGCTTGGAACCGAGGCCCTGCTGGTCATGGTGTCCAGCGACACCCTGAAGACCAAGCTGGATAAGCATGGAGAGGGATCGCGGGGACTTAAGGCGGCGGACCTGGACCGGGTTCAATCGGTGCTCGACGACGGCGTGTTGGTCGAACAGGTCGATCGCCGCGCGGTCTATGTGATGGAGACGGACGGCGGTTGGTATCAGGCGGTCGTGAAGACCTCGGCGAAGGGCGAGCTGATCCTTGCGTCCTTCTATCCGATAGAACCCCGGCGTGCTGCGCGGCAGATCAGGAAGCGGGGATGATCGGGCGGAGGGTCGTCGCCCCCTCGCGGCGCGGACGCCGGTAAACGGATGGCTCGCCCGATCTGGCGCCAATATGGGGGTTTCGGCCGGCGAAGTCACCCCTTCGCAGAAACCGCGTCAGGAGCGCCGAAACGGACGGGGCCGGTCCAAGCGCGCCTGAACCGGCCCCGAGGGCGTCATTAGAGGCCTTAAACGCCCTTAGGCGGGATCGCGCAGGCCTTCCTCAAGATGATCTCGCATCATCTCGGGATAGTTCCAACCATCAGTGGGGAAGTCGAACTTGGCGATGCCGGCATCACGCCGAAGCTCTGCGGCGAGCATCCAGGCGTCGAGACCGAGGTTCGCGGCACCCATCGAGTATGTATAGCGCTTGTCCGCGTCGTCGAACGCCTCGGCAGCGTCGCCCCTGATGTAGCTTTTCCGCAACGACAAGACCCGTGCGAAGTCCATCAGCCGAACCTGCCAATCGGGACCAAGGCTTTCCCAGTTAACTGGCGGCCAGGCCGACAATTCGGGAACCCAAGTGACCTTTCCGTCAGGCTCGTCGTTCGCAGCTACCGCTTCCGCGCAGTTGTAGGCGAACTTTTCGAGGTGAAGGATCAAAGGGTAGGCCGCTCGGGCCTGGTTATCGCCAGCTTGTTTAGCCGCCGCCGCATCGGCTCGGGCAGCAATTTGCGCCGCGTCTGCTCGCTGACGACGAGCGATGCTATCGGCTTGCCACCACTGCAAGGCCCCGCCTATCAGGACACCCAGCAGCCCGCTAAGTGCGGGTATAGCCGTGTTGATGACCTGAAGGTTGGTGATCGGCGGCATAGCGCGGACATCCTGCAAAAATCGACGTGACCCCGAAAACCTTCGGGGTGTGGCGACGCCGTCCGCACCCCGATCATGGCGTCATGAGAACGCCTTCGGCAACAGCAAACAAACAGACCGGCGCGGTGATCGCAACGCCGATCCAGACCATCGCCCTCAATGAGGCGGGGACCGCGCCCGAGTGGATCGAGCTGATCCCGGCCGGCTTCGACGTGCAGGGCCGTGACGGCCGGGCCTGGATCAACCCCGACGTGACGCCGAGATCGCGGATGTGAGGTGGATGATCGATCGCCATCGCGACGAGATCGAGATGGGTCGGCCGACGACCCTGTCGGCTGAGGTCTATGCCGCGCTTCTGGACCACGTTCAGGCCCTGCGTGACGTGCCGACGCAGCCCGGCTTCCCCGAGACCATCGACTGGCCGGCAATGCCGGCGAAACCGCCCCACCAAAACGAAACCCAAACCCCTGGAGAAGACCCCCAATGACTGACGCCTATCTGCACGGTGTTGAAGTCGTCGAGCTGGCGACTGCGAACCGTTCGATCACCACGCCGTCCACCGCCGTCATCGGCCTGGTCGGCACCGCGCCCTTCGCCGATCCGGTCGCCTTCCCGCTGGATCGTCCGGTCTTGATCACCAGCGCCACCCAGGCGGCTGGTTTGACCAAGACGATGCCGGCGAACGCCGCCCTGGACGCGGAAGGCACCCTGCCGATCGCCATCCAGGCCATCTACGACCAGACGCGGACGCCCATCGTGGTCGTGCGCGTGGCGGCCGACGCCACCCCGGCCGCCCAACAGGTTCTGGTCGTGGGCGCCGCCGCGACCAAGACCGGCGTCTATGCCCTGCTGGCCGCGAAGTCCGAGACCGGGTTCCAGCCCAAGATCCTGATCGCCACCGGCTTCACCCACCAGCAGACGGGCGGGGCGGCTAACCCGGTCGTCATGGCGCTGAAGGGCATCGCCGAAAAGCTGCGCGCCTGTGTCGTGACGGACGGGCCCAGCGACACCGACGCCCATGCGGTGTCCAAGGCCGCCCTGGAAGCCGGCGAACGGATCTACCCCGTCGATCCGACCGTGGGCGTCCTGGCGCGCACGGGCGCCATCGTCCAGCGCCCGGCCTCGGCGCATGTCGCGGGCGTCATCGCCCTGTCGGACCAGGAGCGCGGCTTCTGGTGGTCGCCGTCCAACCGCACCCTGAACGGGGTGGTCTCCATCGGCCGCCCGATCGAGTTCAGCCGTTCGGACGCCACCGCCAGTTCCAACATCCTGAACGAAGCCGGCGTGGCGGTGATCGTCAATGACGACGGCTTCCGCCTGGTCGGCAACCGGACCCCGCCCAACGACGGCGAATACGAGTTCCTGGCCCAGCGCCGTTGCATGGACATGGTCTTCGACGCGATCGAGGGGTCGTTCCGATGGGCGCAGGACCGGCCGTTCAGCGCCAACCTGCTGGACGACATCGCCGGCGAGCTGGAAGCCTATCAGCGCAGCCTCAAGGCGCGGGGCGCCCAGCTCGGCGGCCGGGTCTGGATCGACCCCGAGCTGAACACCGAGGCGACGTTCCGGTCGGGCCGCCTCTACGTGAACCTGGACGGCGAGGCGCCCGCCCCGCTGGACCGCCTGACCTTCCTGTTCCAGCGCGAGACCGGCTACTACGCCGAACTGGTCTCCAGCGCTGGCGCGCAAGCCGCTTAAGGAGACCTGACCCATGCGAGCACTACCCCGGTCCATCAAGGGCTACACCGCCTTCATCGACGGCTTCGGCATGATCGGCCTGACCACGGGCGGCAAGCTGCCCCCGATCAAGGCCAAGACCGAAGCCTATCGCGACGGCGGCATGGACGGCGAGGACGAGCTGGAATTCGGCATCGAGAAGCTGGAAGCCGAGCTGACCTTCGCCGAGCTGAACCCGCGCGTCCTGAAGGCCGTGCTGACCCGCAACACCCCGATCACCCTGCGCGGGTCGATGGAAGGCGAAGGCGCCGCGTCCGCCGTGCCGGTCATCGGTCAGTTCCGTGGCCTGGTCACGAGCGCCGATCCCGGCGAGTGGGGCGATCCCAAGAAGGCCGAGGTCAAGCTGGCCCTGACGCCCAACTATTATCGCCTGCGCATCGGCGGCGAGGAAATCTACGAAATCGACCTGCTGAACGGCATCCGCCGCATCGGCGGCACGGACCAGTTGGCGCCGCGTCGCGCGGCCCTGGGCGCCTAAGGAGGGCATGATGATCGATCCGAACAAGACCTTCGAACTGGAGTTCCCGGTTTCCTTCCGGGGCGAGACCGTCACGTCATTGACCCTGCGCCGGCCGAAGGGCCGGGAAATCCGCGCCATGCAGAACGGCAAGGGGTCCGCCATCGATCGCAGCTTCGAGATGATGGCGACGCTGGCGGAACGCGAAGTCGATCTGATCGACGATCTGGATGCGGCCGACATCAAGAAGATCGACGCCTGGCTGAACGAAATCGTGGGGGAGTGATGGACGGCGGGCGTCTGGAGGCGATGCAGGAGGTCATCGCCTTCGCCTATGGCTGGACGCCCGACGTTCTCGACAACCTCACACTCGACCAGCTCGACACCTGGCGGGCGCGGGCCAAGGAGCGGATCGACTTCATGGCTCGCGCCCGCTGCGCCTTCGGATAGACCATGAAGAACCTCGTCGCCGCCCTGACCCTGCGCTTCGTCGATCGGCTTTCCGGCCCGTCGCGCGGCGCGGTCTCGGCCATTGGTCAGTTGAACCGCGCCCAGGATATGGGCAAGGCGGCGTCCAAACAGTGGAGCGCCGGGCTGGAACAGCTCGACGAAAAGCTGAACCGGCTGGCGTCAGCTTCGCTGATCACGGATGGGATCGGCCGGGCGGGCCAAGCCATGATCCGCCCCCTGCGCGCCGGGGTCGCGGCGGCGGCTGAGTTTGGTCAAGGCATGACCGGCATCGGCATCACAGCCGAGATGACTGATCGGCAACTTCAGCCCATGCGAAAAACGATCCTCGATACGGCGGCCGAACTCGGCGCGCTGCCGGCGACGGTTCAGTCCGCCTTCTCCTCGGTGCTTGCGGAAGGCGTTTACAAAACCGAGGCGGACCTCACTCGTGCGGGTCGTTCAGTCGCGAAGTTCCAGGCCCTCGCGGCGACAATGAAAGACCCGATATCAGGCGATGAGGCCGGTGGCCTTTCCGCCGGTCTCGCCCGATCCTTCAACGTCTCGGCCGACCGTCTCGACCAAGCCAACGCTATGTTGAACCTTGCGTCCAAAAGAGGTGGCGTGGGCATCGGCGTTGCCGCGCGATTCCTCCCAGCGCAAGCGGCGTCCATGCGCGGGATGGGCGGTAACAGCGAACGAGGTCTGGCTGATCTGATGGCTGCAACGCAGGTCGCGAAAAGCGCTGCGGGGGGCAGCGAACAGGCTGCTAACAACCTGTCCAACCTGCTGGGAGCTTTGACCTCGCCCGAGACGCTTCGCAACTTCTCCAAGATGGGCGTCAACCTCGAAAGGGAAATCAAAGCAGGGCTTCAGCGCGGCATTTCGCCGTTGGAAACGGCGGCGGTCGTCACGAACCGCCTTACCAAGGGCGGCGATCAGTATCGACTTGGTGAGCTGTTCGGCGACCGCCAAGCCCGCGAGGGCATGATGGCCCTCGTCCAGGATTTGAAGGGCTTCCAGAAGATCAGCACCGATCTGCGTGGTGATGGTGTGCTCCAAGCCTATTACGCCGACCTCGAACGGGCCATGCAGGGACCGGCCGCGAGCTTCGGTCGCTACGCCTCGGGCATGGCGCGCCTGGGCATCGCCACCGGGACCATCCTGGCGCCCGCTGTCGGCGCGGCGGCCGACGCCCTGACGCGCATCGCTTCGTGGATGTCGAACGCCAGCGAGAAGGGCGGCCTGCTGGCCAAGGCGGCCGTCTGGGCCTTCGCCGGCCTGGCGGCCTTCGCGGTTGGAGCGGGCGCGGTCGGCCATGCCGTCGTCGGCATCCTCGGCCCCTTGCTGATCGCCAAAACCCTGATGGGCGGCATGGGCGGCGCGGCGATGAAGGCGGGCGCCGCCCAGGTGATCGGAGCCTTTGCTCGGATGCGGATGGCGGCCATCGCGTTCAACCTATCCATGCTGGCCAACCCTGTCGTCCTGGGCGTCGTCGCGGCCGTCGCAGCCGTGGCCCTGGTCGCCGTCGTGGTCCGCAAATACTGGCAGCCCATCAAGGCCTTCTTCGGCGGCGTTGGTCAGGCCCTGGGCGAGGCGTTCGGGCCGGCCCTGACCGCCATCGGCGGCGCGCTGCGGCCCTTGAAGCCGCTGTGGGATGCGGTCGCCGGGGCGGTGGGCCGCTTCTTCGGCTGGATCGGTCGGCTGATGCAGCCGATGCAGGCGACCAAGGGGCAGTTGGACGGCGCGTCCAACGCCGGTCGCAACTTCGGCCGGATGCTGGTTCTGGCCTTCAACCTGTCGCCGATCGGCATCTTCGCGCGCGGCGTCATGACGGCCTTCCGCTTCATCCAGGGCGCCATGAACTGGCGGCCGATGGAGACGCTGCGCCAGGCCTGGGCGGGCGTGAACGGCTTCTTCGGCGGCCTGGTCACGCGGTTCAACGGATTCGGCCGGGCGATCATGCAGGGCCTGATCGGCGGCGTTCGCGCCATGCTGGGCGAGGTCGCCGGCGCCGTGATCGGCGTGGCCAACGGAGCGGTTGCCCGGTTCAAAGGCGTGCTCGGCATCAAGTCCCCCAGCCGGGTCTTCGCAGCCCTGGGCGGATATACGATGGAAGGCCTGACGCAGGGTCTCGACCAGGGTGCGAAACGGGCGGTCGGAGTGATGACCGTGACGGCCGGCGCCATGACCGCCGCGATGGCCGGGGCCGAGGTTCCGCCCCGTCCACTGTTCGGTCCAGCGTTCGAGCCGCCTATGGCGATGGCCTATACAGGGCCTGCCCTCGCCAGGGCCTTTCCCGGCCTTGTCCCGCCGCCCGCGTCGGTCCCGCCGTCTCGTGATCCTTCGCCCACACAGGTCAATCCGCCGTCGAGCGCCATGCCGGCCGTATTGGCCGCCCTGCCGACCGCGCCGGCTGTGGCCTCGGCCGACGCGCGGGGCAGGGCGTCGAACGGCGTCCACATCGACCAGGTTCTGATACAGGTTTCGATCCCGGCCGGGGCCGACGCCGCGCGTCAGGGCGGCATGGCGGGCCGCGCGGCGGCCGACAGCTTCCGGGCGCGCCTCTATGACGGATTGAACGGATGAGCGAAGTCCTGATGACCCTCGGCGACATCCGCTTCTCGGTGGCGGAAGGGGCCTATCGCTCGCTGAACCGCGAACTGGAGATCATGACGGCGAAGATCGCCCGCGCCGGTCGCCAGTCGGCGCGTCAGACGCTGGGCCTGGACGAGACCATCGACATCGAAGGCGTCTGCTATCCGGGCCAGCGCCACGCCCGCGACCGGGTGGACAGCTTCCGCGAGGTCGCCCGCACCCAGAAGCCCCAGATGCTGACGGACGGCACCGGCAAGGTCTGGGGTCTGTTCGTGATCGAGGGCGTCAGCGAGCGCGGTTCGGAGCTGCTGTCCAACGGCGTGGCCCAGCGCCAGGACTTCCGCATCCGTCTGGGCGCCTATGGCGAGGACGCGGCATGACCAGGACGATGACGACCCGACAAGGCGACGTGGTCGATAGGATCGCCCTGGAAGTCTATGGCCGCACGACCGGGGCGACCGAGGCGCTGCTCAACGCCAATCCCCAGCTCGCCGCCCTGCCGCCCCGACTGCCGGCCGGCGTCGTCGTCGTCCTGCCCGATCTGGCCACGGCCGAGACCAAGCCCACGGTGCGCCTGTGGGACTGAGGTCGCTCCCCGACTTCCGCCTGACGCTCGGCGACGACGATCTGACGGCCGTCGTCCGCGACCGGCTGAAGACCCTGACCGTGACCGACAACAGCGGCGAGGAATCGGACACGCTGGAGATCGTCATCGACGATCGGGACAACGCCGTCGAAAGCCCGCCGCGCGGCCGGGTGCTTTCCGTGTCGATGGGCTATCGCGACGAGGGCCTGTTCTACCTCGGCAAGTTCACCGTGGACGAGGTCGAGCCGGAAGGGCCGCCCGACATCATCACCATCCGCGCCAAGGCGGCCGACATGCGCGAGGGACTGAAGGTCCAGCGCACCCGCGCCTTTCGCAACACCACCATCGGGGCCATCGTGTCGCGGATCGCCGATGAAAACGGTCTCCAGCCCGCCGTTGCGACCGAGCTGGCCAGCCGTGTGGTCGCCCATCGGGATCAGGCCAACGAAAGCGACCTGCACTTCCTGACGCGGCTGGGCCGCGAGTATGGAGCCGTCGCAGCGCCCAAGGACGGCAAGCTGGTCTTCGCCCCGGCCGCCACGGGCCTGTCGGCCTCGGGCCAGGCCCTTACCGCCGTGACCCTGGATCGCGCCGATCTGACCCGCTGGCGCGCCGTTCAGGCCGACCGGGACGAACACGGCAAGGTCCGCGCCCGCTGGCGCAACACCGGCGCCGGTCGGACCCAGTTCGCCGAGGCCGGCAGCGGCGACCCGGTGAAGACCCTGCGCAACCTCTATCCGAACGAGGCGGCGGCGAAGGCGGCTGCCGAGGCCGAGCTGACCCGGTTGAAGGGTGCGGAGAACGGGGTGGAGCTGACGATGGACGGCCGGGCGGACATCGTGGCCCAGACGCCCATCATCGTCACAGGCCTGCGCGCCGAGCTGTCGGGCGACTGGATCGTGGAGACCGCCGTCCACACCCAGGACTATGAGAGCGGCGGCTTCACCACCGTCCTGACCGGCCGAAGGAAGGCGTCATGAAAATGGGGCCTTTGAAGCCCCTTAAACGACCCTCAGAAGGGCGCTACATGCCAATCGCTTTTGCTCCAACTTCAAGTGTCCGCATTTCTAAAAACAAATGTCGCGCTACAGTGCTTGTGGGCCCGGACCCCCGCGGCCGCCCCCGGCTCTGTCTGGGGGGCCGGATCCCGGGCCGCGCCGGGGCGCTGCGGGCGGCAGGCCGGACACAGACCCTGGCCTTCGAGCGTGATCCGTTCGATCTCGTAGCCCGCCGCTGTCGCGGCCGCGCCCAGCGACGCCATGCCGGACGAAGGAATCTGGCGACAGAAGCCGCAACAGTCGCACAGAAGAAAAACCGCAGGCGAACCGAGGCGTTCGGGATCGCAGGCCACATAGGCCTTAAGGCTGGAAAGACGATGAACCAGACCGCGGGTCTCGAGGAACTGCAGCGCCCGATAGACGGTCGCCGGCGTCGCGACGCGGGCCTCCCGGTGATACGTCGCCACGAGATCATAGGCCTTGGCCGGAGCGCCCGCGACGAGCAGGAGCTCCAGCACCCTGCGCCGGGGGCGCGTCAGCTTGTCCCCGGCGGCGGCGACGCTGGCGGCGGCTGCGTCCAGGGCGCGTTCCACCTGTGCGGCCGTCGGCGGCGCGGTCTCCCGGTCATGCGGACAAGGCGAGGTCATCAAGGGGCTGGGCTCGCCTCCGGGGTTCGTCGGACGGCGCTCTCCACTCCAACCGAACGGCGCGCTCATTTTTTAGCTTGCACCTACAGTCGCTGGAGGAGGTAGCCTTGCCCTATAGAGATCACAAGGAACAGACATGACGGCGCAAACTCTCGAAAGCCGATACCGGGTCACCGGGATGGATTGCGCCAGCTGCGGCCGCAAGATCGACACGGCGATCCGCAGGCTGCCGGGCGTCGAGGACGTCTCGGTGGCGGTGCAGACCGGCGTGCTCAAGATCCGGCATGGCGGAGACCTCGCCGACGAGGCGGTCCTGCAGCAACTGCGCAACCTCGGCTACAGCGGAGAAGCGGCCGCGCCGACGTCCGGAGCCGTCGCTGCGGCGGCGGGCCCACCTCCGGCGGCCGCCCGGGCCGGGGGCGCCCCGTGGTGGTGGACCGGCAAGGCCCGCCTCACCGCGCTCTGCGGCCTGGCGCTGTTGTCCGCCTATGGACTGGGCACGCTGTTCCCCTCCCTGGAACGATACGCCTTCCTCGCCGCCCTGGCCGTGGGGCTCATTCCGATCGCGTCGCGCGCTTTTTCGGCGGCGCGCCACGGCACGCCCTTCTCCATCGAAATGCTGATGACCATCGCCGCCGTCGGCGCCGTCTTCATCGGGGCCGCGGAAGAGGCCGCCGCCGTCGTTTTGCTGTTCCTCGTCGGCGAGATGCTCGAAGGGGTGGCGGCTGGTCGCGCGCGCAAGAGCATCCAGGGGCTCGCCGCCCTCGTGCCCAAGACCGCCTTCGTCGAGGTGGACGGCGTGACCACGGAGGTCGCCGCCGAGACCGTGGCGGTGGGCGCGATCATCCTCGTCCGGCCCGGAGACCGCGTTCCGGCGGACGGCGAGATCATCGAGGGCGCGGGAGACCTCGACGACGCCCCGGTGACGGGCGAGAGCGTGCCCAAGCGCAAGGTCGAGGGCGATCCTGTGTTCGCCGGCACGATCAACGGCGGCAGCGTCCTGCGAGTGCGCGTGACGGCCTCAGCCTCGGACAACACCATCGCCCGGGTGGTGCGTCTCGTCGAGGAGGCGCAGGAATCGAAATCGCCGACCGAACGGTTCATCGACCGCTTCTCGAAAATCTACACGCCGGGCGTGCTCGTGTTCGCCGCCCTCGTCGCGGTCACGCCGCCGCTGCTGTTCGGCGGGACGTGGAGCGAATGGGTCTACAAGGGCCTCGCCGTGCTGCTGATCGGCTGCCCCTGCGCCCTCGTCATCTCCACGCCGGCCGCCATCGCCGCCGGCCTGTCGGCGGGGGCCCGGCGCGGCCTGCTCATGAAGGGCGGGGCCGTGCTGGAGACGCTGGGCAAGATCACGGCGATCGCCTTCGACAAGACGGGGACCCTGACCGCCGGCAAGCCCGTCGTCACCGACGTCGTCGCCGGAACGCGGGATGCCTCCGCCCTGCTGACCCTAGCGGCCGCGCTGGAAACGGGATCGAGCCATCCGCTCGCCCTCGCCATCCTCGCCCGAGCTGAGGCGGACAAGATCACGGCGCCGCCGGCCTCGGCCACCCAGGCCATTCCGGGGGAGGGCGTGGAAGGCGAGGTCGGCGGCGAACGCATATTCCTCGGCTCGCCGCAGGCCGCGGCCCGACGCGCCCCGATCACGCCGGCCCAGGACGCGGCCATCGCCGCCCTGAACGCCGAGGGCAAGACGGTTTCCGTCCTTGTCGTCGGGGATGGCGTCGCCGGGTTCCTCGCCATGCGCGACGAGGCGCGGCCCGACGCAGTCCAGGGTCTGGCCGACCTGAAGGCGCGGGGCATCCGGACCATCATGCTGACGGGCGACAACCGCCGCACGGCGGAGGCGGTCGCCGCCGGCCTGGGCATCGAGCCCCGGGCCGAACTGCTGCCGCAGGACAAGCTAGTCATCGTCAAGGCGCTGCAGGCCGAGGGGCTGGTGGTCGCCAAGGTCGGGGACGGCATCAACGACGCCCCGGCCCTGGCCCAGGCGGATGTCGGCATCGCCATGGGCGGCGGCACCGACGTGGCCCTGGAGACGGCGGACGCCGCCGTCCTGCACGGCCGGGTCAGGGACATTCCCGACATGATCGCCTTGTCCCGCGGAGTGATGGGCAATATCGGGGAAAACATCACCATCGCCTTGGGCTTGAAGGCGGTGTTCCTGGTCACCACCGTGATCGGGGTGACGGGCCTGTGGCCCGCCATCCTCGCTGACACCGGAGCCACGGTCCTGGTCACCGCCAATGCCATGCGCCTGCTGCGCTGGACGCCGCGTCGTCAACCGTCGTGACTGCCGGCGGTGCGCCTTCTCAGGCCCCGTTGTGGCGACCGAACACGCGGGTCGAACCGTCGTTGAGGATCAGGACGGTCGCATAGGGTTCGCGCCCGGCGGCCTCCATGCCCGGCGAGCCCGCCGGCATGCCGGGCGCGCTTAGTGCGCGGGCGGCGGGGCGTTCGCCGAGCAGCCGCTCGACATCGCTCGACGGAACATGGCCCTCGATGGCGTAGGCGCCGACCACCGCTGTGTGGCACGAGGCGAGGCGGTCCGGAATGCCATGCCGGGCCCGGATCGGGGCGAGATCCTCGCGCTCGACGACCTCGACGATCCAGCCCGCCTGGCGCATGTGGGCGATCCAGCCGCCGCAGCAGCCGCACCATGGCGTCTTGTAGGCGATCATCCGTTTCGGGGGCGCGGCGAGGGCCGGGCCGGGCACGGCGACCAGGGGCAGGCCGAACACGAGGGTCCGGCGGGACAAGCGCGGGCGAGTTTGAACCAAAGTGAGCGCTCCTTGGGAGTCCAAATCCCACCATGGCGGGCGCGGGCCGGTTTGGCGACGGGCGCAGTTGTCGCGCCCTGACCTGACGTCGCCCAGGCGTGGAGCGCCGGCTAAGCCCGCCCATATCGCAGCGGAACCTCTGGTAGAAGGCCCGCACCCGCCCGGGCAGGACACAGCCCCCTGCTCGGCCGGCGCGGCCAAGCGAATCCGTTCGCCTGAGGCGCCCGGGGTCTCGCAACCATGCCTTCGCTGACGTATCGCGACCGTACGAGGCCGGTCACGCAAGCGCTGATCCCCGCGGAATGGTCATGGGCGACGGGATTGAGGAGCCGGCGGAAGCCGGAGGCGAAGCGTCCGCTGCGGCTAACGTGGCGTCGAGAGCTAGCCCGCAGACGCTTGCGGGGCCCCGAAGGCGCCAAAAACTGCATGTGAGCGGCAACGGCCTCCGCCCGGCCGAATAAGGCGCAACACGGCGCGCGCGACCAACAGGCTGACTTTTCGCGCGGGCCCGCTCGCGAAGACGAGCCTTCGGCCCTCGAGGGCAGCGAGGACGAGGCCGGCCCGGCGCGCCCGGGCCGACGCATTACGTCCCTGGCTCAAGACCAGCGCCTCTCTGTTCCGGAGCCCGCCGACCCCACAATCTCGGTTGCGCCGCCGATTGTAGATGAACTCTCGCGGGCAAGTGCGGAGATCCAAATCGCAAGCGGTTCAGTGATCCGTGGTCGAATGCATGTGAGCTTGAGGTCGCCGGCCGGCCCCTGATGTCTGGTCCACCGCATTTCCACATGATCTCGGCTCGGCGAAGTACGGGTTTGACGAGGTCGGGAGGCGTCGCCGTTCGGAACATCTTCCCGGCGCCGGGGTTGGATCCAGATCACCCGAGGGAGCCTCCGATGCAAATCCAACCAATGATCAGCACCCACCCCGACGTACGCGGCAGCGTGAACGACAGCCTCATTCGCGCGATCGAAGCGGGCTACGGCTGCGCCGCCGTATGCCGCATCTGCGCTGACGCCTGCCTGGCCGAGGAGATGGTCAGGGACCTGACCCAGTGCATCCGGCTCGATCTCGACTGCGCCGATGTCTGTCTGGCTACGGCCGGGCTCGCCGTGCGGCGCGCCGGCAGCAACGAGGCCTTGATAAAGCGCATGCTCGAGACCTGCGCCGAGGCTTGCGCCGACTGCGCCATCGAGTGCGAGAAGCACGCCGAGATGCACGAGCATTGCCGTATCTGCGCCGAAGAATGCCGGCGTTGCGAAGATGCTTGCCGCGAGGCGGCCGCGTCGATCAGGCCTTCACGGCACTGAGGCTGACCGCTGTCATCGGCACTGGGTCGTAGCTTCGACGCTAGCTCGAGCCCAGCTCATCAATCACCGGGCACCTAACCCGCCCGCCTTCACTGCAGTCGGCCACAGCCTGCCTCAGCACTTTCCGTAGCCTCTGCAGATCCTCGATCTTGGCGTCCACGCTGGCGATGTGGTCTTGGGCCATGTCGCGGACTTCGCAGCACGCCTGAACGCCCGGCTCGCTCAGCGCGATCAGGCGCCGAATGGCGTCGATGCCGAAGCCCAGTTCGCGCGACCGGCGGATGAAGCGCAGGCGCTGGGCGTGTTCCGGCTCGTAGCTGCGGTGGCCGCCCTCGGTCCGGGCCGGCGCGGGCATCAACCCGATACGTTCGTAGTAGCGCACCGTTTCCAGGTTCACCCCGGCGCTGTCAGCGAGGCGCCCGATCGTCAAACTTCGTGCGGACATGGCTCTTGATCCTGTAGCGGCTACGGGTTGTAGCCTGTAGCAGAAATCGAACGGGAGGTCCCATGGCCATCGATTACGACCGGCCCCGCATGCCCGAGGTCGCCGTCAGCGCCTCGGCCGCCCTCGGCGGTGTCGCCTCGGTGTTCGCCTGGGCCGCGTGCTGTGTGTTGCCTCTGGCTCTGTCCGTGGCGGGCGTATCCTTCGCCGGCGCCGCGGTCATCGCGGGTGCGCGGAACTGGCTGACGCTTCTGGCCGCCGTCATCCTGGCCGCGGGCTGGCTGCTGCATTGGCGTCGCCTGCGGATGTGTCGGAAAGACGGGGCCTGCCGCCACCCTTCGCGGCTCGCCTTCTGGCTGCTGGTGATCGCCAGTCTGCTGATCGTCCTTTCCATGGCCTGGCAGCCGTACATCGAGCCGTGGGTCATGCCGCGACTGGCGGCCATGCGATGACCCCGGCCATCGTTCTGGATTCGACGCTGACCTGCCCGGATTGCGGTCATGTTGCGACGGAGACCATGCCCACCGACGCCTGCATCTGGTTTTACGATTGTCTCGGCTGCGGCATGAAGCTGAAGCCCCTACCCGGCGACTGCTGCGTGTTCTGCTCCTATGCCGACGTGCCGTGTCCGCCGATCCAGGTAGATGGCAAGGGGTGTTGCGGCTAGGCTACGGCGGCATTGCTGCATTCCCGGAGTTCGCCGTGACCGACCACGCCACGCCCAACCTACCGTCGCGGGATTTCGAAGTTACGTCCCAGTTCTACACTCGACTGGGCTTCGACCAGGACTGGCGCGACAAAGGCTGGATGATCCTGAAAAGAGGCGGTTTGACGCTGGAGTTCTTCCCGCATCCGGAGGTGGATCCGCTGACCAGCAACTTCGGCTGCTGCCTGCGGCTGGACGACCTGGACGGGTTTTACGCAGGGTGCGTCGTTTCAGGATTGCCGGAAACCTGCTGGGGCCACCCCCGCCTGCACGCGCCGAAGCTTGAGGAGTCGGGACTGCGGATCGGCGCGCTCATCGACCCGGACGGAAACTTGATCCGCCTGATTCAGAACTGAGGCGTCCGGCGGCTCCCCCACGGGAAACCGCCGGAAACCATCGATGCGACGATCAGTTGTGGTCGGCGTGGCCCTGAGGCGCGGGCGCATCCGACGGCACCGGGGCGGGCGGCGCCGGTTCGGCCGGGGCGGGCTCGGTCTTCATCTCGTCGCAGCACGTCATCGCGGCGTCCGCGGCCATGTCCTTGCAGCACTCGCAGCCCTCGGCGGCGAGGGCCGCGCCGGCGCTCAGGGTCACGATCGCGCCGGCGGCGGCCAGCAGGTTGGAAACCTTCATCGTCGTTCTCCTAGTGAACCATGAAGCTGACGGAACCGGACATCTTGTGACCGTCCGGGCCTTCGGCGGTCCAGGCGGCAGTGTAGGTGCCCGGCGCGAGGCGCGGAAGAGCCACGCCGACGGTGGCGGCGGCCGGTGCGGCGGGGACAGTGACGTCGACCGGAGCCTGCCCCTCGGCGGAGAGGGCGACGGTCTTGAGGACCATGGCGTGGGGGAAGGTGACGCTGAACCGCTCGGGCGACCCCTGGGTCATCGCGCCATTCGCAGGGACGGTCGTGATGCCAGATTGGGGCACAGCGGCCTGGGCCGGCATAGCGTGACCCGCATGCGGGTCCTGGGCGGCGGCGGCGCCAGCGAACGCGAGGGCGGCGGTGACAACGAGAGTGCGGATCATCATGGGGTGGTCTCCTTCGGTTAGAACCAGGCCTTGAGGCCGACGACGAAGCGGGTGTCGTCGGTCTCGCCGCCTCGGGCCTCGATGTAGTCGGCGGTATCGCCGAACGCGCGGCTCCACTCGATGCCGACATAGGGGGCGAACTCCTTGCGGAATTCGTAGCGCAGTCGCAGGCCCGCCTCGATCGAGGACAGGCCCGAACCGATCTCCAGTTCCGGAATGTCGCTGGCTGAAGCGTCGATTTCGAGGCGGGGCTGAAGGATCAGGCGCTGGGTGATGCGCTGGTCGTATTCGGCCTCGACGCGGGCGGTCAGGTCGCCGTCGGTCGACAGGAAGGCGGCGGCGTCGACTTCCCACCAATGGGGCGCCAGGCCCTGCAGGCCGAGGACCAGATGCGTGGTGTCCTCGCCGTCGGGCCGGAAGTCCTGACGCACGCCGGCCTGAACGTCCCAGAAGGGCGTGACCGCGCGGCTGTAGAGCGCCTGGACTTCAGCCTCCTCGAGCTCGCCGCCGAAGTCGCCTTCGCCCTCGGACTTCCACCAGAAGCGATTGATGTCGCCGCCCGTCCAGCCCTGGACGTCCCAGAGGTAGGTCTCGCCGTCGTCGCCGAAGCCGGCTTCGAGGCGATCGAGAATGACGGCCGTGGTGCGGACGTCGCCGTTTTCGTGAATCAGGGTCCGGCGAGAGGCGGCCATGGCCTCGGCGCCGAAGACGAGATCGGCGGCGTGGGCAGGGCCGGCCAGGGCGGCGGCCGGGAGCGGGTCCTCCGGAGGACGGCCGGGATTGTCGGCGCTGGTCGCCACATCGGGCGGCCCCATGCTCATGGTCGACATGTCATGCCCGGCGTGAGGGTCGGTCTGCGCGGGCGACATGGCCGACATGTCGTGGCCCGCGTGCGGATCAGCCTGGCCGGGCGTCGCCGCCGGCATCTGGTGTCCCGCGTGCGGGTCTACGGGCGCGGGCTGCGCCGGCATCTGGTGGCCTGCATGCGGATCCGCGGCGGGCGGCGTCTGCGCGGGCGGCATGACGTGACCGGCGTGCGGATCCTGCGCCGGTCGGGCCGGCGCCTGTGGCGTGGGCCGCGGTGCTGGCGCGGGGCGTGTCGGCGCCGCGGTCGCCGGCATCGTGTGGCCCGCGTGAGGGTCCTGGGCCTGGGCGCTGAAGGCGCTGGCGGCGAGCACCAGCGGGGCGAGGGCGACGGCGAGGCGGTTCATGACGCAGCTCCGTCCATGGGCCGCACCGTCACAACATTGAACATGCCGGCGTGCATGTGCATCAGCATGTGGCAGTGGAAGGCCCAATCACCGGGCGCGTCGGCGGTCAGATCGAAGGTCACCTTGCCGCCGGGCGCGACGTTGACCGTGTGCTTGAGGGGCTGGTGCCCGGCCGGTCCGCCGGTCACCAGTTCAAAGAAATGACCATGCAGATGGATCGGGTGGGCCATCATGGTGTCGTTGACCAGGGTCACCCGCACCCGCTCGTTGCGCTCGAAGCGGATCGGTTCGACCAGTTCGCTGAACTTTCGGCCGTCGAAGCCCCACATGAACCGCTCCATGTTGCCGGTCAGGTGGATCTCCATCGTCCGAGACGGGGGGCGCGGGTCCTTGTTCGGCTGGAGCGACACCAGGTCGGTGTAGACGAGGACGCGATGATCGACGGTCGTGAGACCGATCGGACGCTCACCCAGACGGTTGGCGGGGTCCATGGCGATCGCATCGACGCCGACGCCCACCGCCATGTCGGGCGGAGCGTTCTCGGGATCGCGCATGTTCATGCCCGACATGGACATCCCGGCCATCTCGCCGGCTGCGGGCGCGTTCTGGGTCGGAGCGGCGTGGTCCATGCCGGACATCGCGTCATGGTCCATACCGGACATGTCGCCCATCGCGCCGTGATCCATTCCGCCCATGCCCATGTCGCGCATGGTGAGGTTCGGGACCTCTCGCAGGGGAGGGACCTCGGCGGTCATGCCCAGGCGCGGCGCCAGGGTCGCCCGGCCCATGCCGGACCGGTCGATGGCTTCGGAGACGATGGTGTAGGCGCGGTCCTCGGTCGGCTGGACGATGACGTCGTAGGTCTCGGCGACCGAAATCTGGAACTCGTCCGTCTCGACCGGGCGCACGTTCTCGCCGTCGGCCTGCACCACGGTCATCGGCAAGCCCGGGATGCGAACGTTGAAGATGGACATGGCCGACGCGTTGATGATGCGCAGCCGCACCCGCTCGCCGGGCCGGAACAGGCCGGTCCAGTTCTCCTGCGGTCCATGGCCGTTGATCAGATAGGTGTAGGTCGACCCGCTGACGTCGAGGATGTCGCGCGGGTCCATCCGCATCTGGCCCCACATGCGCCGTTCCTCCAGGCTCATGCGGTCGCTGCCGTCCATGAGCCCCGCCAGCGTGGTGCGCTGCTGGTTGAAGTAACCCGGGCTCTTCTTCAGCTTGGCCAGGATTTCGTGCGGATGCATGAAACTCCAGTCCGACAGGACCAGCACATGCTCGCGGTCGTAGGCGACCGGATCGGCGCCCGCCGGGTCGATCACGATTGGGCCGTAGTGACCCATCGCCTCCTGTAGGCCAGAGTGACTGTGATACCAGAAGGTGCCCGACTGCTTGATCGGAAACTCGTAGACGAAGGTCTCACGCGCCCGGATGCCGGGGAAGCTGATGCCGGGCACGCCATCCATCTGGAACGGGACGAGCAGGCCGTGCCAGTGGATTGAGGTGTCCTCGTCCAGCGTATTGGTCACCGCTAGCCGGACGTTCTGGCCTTCTCTAAGGCGTAGCAGCGGCGCCGGCAGAACGCCGTTGATGGTCACCGCATGGCCGGTGCGGCCGCCCACGGTGAAGGGCGTGTGTCCGACGGTCAGGTCGATGTTCGGTCCCGTCAGCGTCGGAAGATCCGCCCGCAGTCCCGCCGATCCGGTTTGCGCCCAGGCGGGGAGCAGACCCTGCAGGCCCAGCAGCCCGCCGCCGGCGGCTGCGCCACGGAGAAGCGTTCGGCGATCGAGGCGGGGCGTGGACATAGGCGAGAAATTCCTTGGTCGGGCTATTCAGCCGTTCGTTCAGATACGCGGCCGGGCGGCGTATCCCTCGCGTCAGGTTGCCGCAGACGTCGGGATTGCAGCTTGTGCATCTTCCCATCAGGGCAAGGTCAAGCGTTTCCGCCGGAAGCTTGGGCCAAAGCCGCCGTCAAGGTCTTGCGGGCGCGGGCGACGCGGGTCTCGACCGCCTTGGGCGTAATACCGAGGATCGAGGCGATCTCGGCGTGAGACCGTCCCTCGAGCGTGGCGAGCAGAAGCGGCCCCTTCAGGGCGTCGGGAAGGTCCCGCAAGGCGCGTTGCAGAGCTTCGGCCCTGCGCTGATCGTCCAGCCGTGTCTCGGGTGACGGCGCATCGTCGCCCACCGCCGCCGCCTCGGGCGCCTCCAGGCCCATGACGCCGCGCACGACCCGGCGGACCGCGCGCCGCCGGCCCCAGTCTCGACATTTGTTGAGGGCGATGGAGCGAAGCCAGACGTCGAACGGCCGCGCCGGATCATACCGCAGCAGGGCGAGCCAGGCGGACGCATAGCTTTCCTGAAGCACGTCATGCGCTTCGGACTCGTCGCCGACATAGCGGCGCACGAACCGGTAGAGATCGGCCTTTGTGGCGGCCATCAAGGCGGTGAAGGCGGCCCGGTCTCCGGTCGCCGCACGGGCCTCGATGCTCTGCTCGGCACACACGCGCGCCGCTTAGCCGGCGTCGTCGTGCAGGGCCTCGACGACCGCGGCGTCGAACACCTCGGCCTGCGCCGGGGTCAGGACGGATCGCATCTCGAACACATGGGTGATTGTCGCCTTCTGCAGATCGCCCATGGCGGCGTGGAAATGATCGACCGCGGCCTGGACCTGGGGCGTGTCGCCGTCACTGGCGGCGATGGCGGCCGCCAGTTCGCGATTGGCCGCGCGCACTTCCGCTTCGAGCGCCGGCCGCTGAGCGGCGAACCGGGCTTCGACCACATCGAGCCGTCGATCCTGCTCAGGGCTCAGGTCGAGTTTCTCATGGACGACGCTGTGCAGGCTTGGCGGCTGCCGCTCCCGCATGACCCAGGTCGCGCTCGCCCAGGTCGCCGCGCCGCTGGCCAGCGCGGCCAGGATGGCCGTGATAACGATCGACTTCCAGGCGGCCCTCATCCCCGAACGTCCAGGCCGGAGAGAGGCGACAAGCCCGCCGAGACGGTGAAAATCCGCATCTCGGACGGCTCCGGCCGCGGAGCCATGAGCATCAGCCCTCCGTTCGCAACGCCGATCACCAGCGCGAATGCAACGGCCGCGACCCGGACCTGACCCATGCGGGCGCGCTCCTTGCGTTCGCCGATCCGCACCCAGACCGCGTCTTCCATTCCGACCAGCCGGCCGGCGTCGCCCGGCCCGACCGCTGCGATCAGTTCATTCATGTCGTCGGTCATTGAGCACCTGCGTCACGCCCCATCTGCCATACGCGCCGGCCTTCCGGTCCCCTCACGAGGGGACGAGCCGTCGCCCGCGTAGATACCAGAGAACGACCGGGACGCGCCCTGTCGTCCGGGGAAAAGACGTGAGCGACAGAGCAGGGCCCACGCGGGTTCCATTCCCCGACGTGCTCGATCCGCTCACGGGCGTGAGGTTCTTTCTCGCCCTCGGCGTCGTGCTGTTCCACTTCCAGCTCTACTGGACGCTCCCGGCGGAGAGCGCGGGCTTGTTGAACCGCGCGCGCCTGGGCGTGGATGTCTTCTTCATCCTGTCGGGCTTCATCCTGACCCACGTCTACCTGCAGGGAGACCGGGCCCCGAACTACGGTCGATTCCTGGCGGCGCGCCTGGCCCGGATCTATCCGGCTCACCTGTTCATCCTCCTGGCCATGCTTGGGCTGGTGCTGATCGCGCCGGTGTTCGGCGTCGGGCTGGAGCCTGGCCGGTTTAATCCCGTCGACTTCGCGGGCACCCTTCTGCTCGTACAGGCGTGGTTCCCGCGCGAGAGCATGGCGCTCTGGAACGGACCGGCCTGGTCGCTGTCGGCGGAGTGGTTCGCCTATCTGGCCTTCCCCGCCTATGCCGCCCTCGCGCTCCGGCTGCGGGCCAGGCCGTGGGTCCTGATTGCACTCGCCATGCTGTTTTTCGTCGCTTTGGACGCCTTCTACCGCGCCTGGTTCGGCCGGATGCTGCCTCGCGCCGAGGACAGCCTCGGGATCCTGCGCATCATTCCCGAATTCCTCTACGGCATTGGCCTCTACTATCTCGGTCAGCGCTGGACGCCTTCGCCGCGAATGTCCCTCATGGGCGCCCTGGTCGCCACGACCCTGCTGCTGACGCTCATGCAGATCGGCGCCGACGACCGGGTCATCGTGGCGGCGGCCGGTTCCTTCATCCTGTCGCTCGCCCTGTTGGCCAAGGCTCCGGTCCGGACCTTCCTGTCTCACCCCGTCCTTCTGTTCGCCGGCGAAGCGTCGTTCGCCCTCTATCTCGTCCACATCCCCATCCTGATGGTGTGGCGCAATGCGGCGCAGGCGTTCTCCGGCTGGGGCGCCGACTATCGAATGGGCCTGGTCGAACTGGCCGCCATGCTTGTGTTGACGCTCGCCGCCGCGGCCGCCATCCATGTCTTCGTCGAGCAGCCTGGCCGACGGTGGTTGCGGGCGCGGCTGGCGCCGCAGCGCGCCGACCCTGTCGAGGCGCAGCGATCCGTCCACAGCGATCAGGGAGAACCCTTTTGAAACCCGCCAATCTGAACCGTCGTCTACTCATGGGCGCGGCCGTCTTCATCGGCATGGTCGAGGGTCATGTGCCGGCCCCGGACGTCATTCGACTGCTGACCGAGAGACCGGCAGCGGTGGGCGTCGCGGTCCCGGGCATGCCGCTCGGTTCGCCCGGCATGGAGACGCCGCAGGGGCACAAGGAGCCCTACGACACCCTGCTGGTGCTTCGCTCGGGCGCGACCCGCGTGTTCGCCCGCCACAACCCGCCGGCCTGACGCAGATCGCGCTCAGCCCGTTCAGATCACCCACAGTCCGGAGTTCGCCATGTCCCGCACCTCTCTCGCCCTCGTCCTGTCGCTCGCCGTGCTTTCGGCAACCCCCGTCTTCGCCCAGGACCACGCCCACGGGCATGCCCAGGCCGCCGGCTCGGTCGCCGCGGAAGCTGCGGACGCGGCGAAGGCCGTCGACGCCTTTCACGTCGCCCTGAAGGCCGGCGACACGGCCGGCGCCTTGGCCCTGATGGCGCCGGATGTGATGATCTTCGAGGAGGGTGGCGCGGAGCAATCACGCGACGAGTATGCGTCCCATCACCTGGGCTCGGACGCCGCCTTCGCCGCCGCCTCTGAAGCGACGGTGACGCGCAGATCGGGATGGGCCGACGGGGACATCGCCTGGATCGCCAGCGAAGGCCGCACCACGGGCCAATTCAACGGCCGCGCCGTAGACCGCCTGACGACGGAAACGATGGTGCTCAAACGCCATGCCGACGGCTGGCGCATCCACCACATTCACTGGTCGTCGCGCGCGCCCGGCTGACGCTCAGGCCCGCGGCAGCGGGTCGCCTGCCCTGCGACGTCGGTGAGGAACATCGAGAAGACGCCCGCCGTCGCGGGCGGGCGTCCCCGATCATAAGATCAGCAGCAGGCGCAGGCTTCCGCGCAGGCTGCGATAGCGTCGCAGCAAGCGCATACGGCCTGCGCCACGGCGTCCGGCGCGGCCGCGAAGGCGGCTGAACCGGAAGCCAGCAGCACCAGGGCTGCGATGGTGAGCGTGCGTTTCATGGTTTTGATCTCTGTTTGATTGAATGAGTTCGGTCTTCTTCAACAGGATCAGCGTCGCGGGGGCGGGTCGTCCGCCTCCGCGGTGAAATCGGCATGCCGCGTATCAAGGGATGGATAGCGGACGGATGCATAGACCCGTGCAGGGGTGGGTTCGCCGCTCTGGGGGACGAGGCCCTGGCAGATGGCCAGGCACGCCTTATGGCACGAAATCCTGACGGTCTTCGGCTCGCACGGGGCGCCGTCGCCGCTCATCGACATGGACGCCATATCCTGATCGACCGGAGCTTCGCAGGCGATCGAAGCGGTGGACACGAACAGCACGGCAAATGCCGCGAGCAGCGCGGTCGTCAGTCGGACGAGGTCATGACGCAGGAACGGCATTGTCTGATCATACTTCAACGGTCGGCGGAACGACGAGCTCATTTTGATCATCGCAATCGAGCCTACAGAGACGCCGCGGGCGGCAGGGTTCCCATGACCGCCACGACGCCGATCAGGGCGAGTCCCAGACCCGTTTCGACCAACAGGCTGCGCCGGAGCGCGCTTATGGCGGCGACGGAGAGTTGGCCCGTCTCCAGCGCAGAGCCCAGTGTCGGCGTCAGCCGGAACCGGTTGCTCGCCGCCAGCGCAAGCATCAAGCTGAAGAGGACGAGCTTGGCGACCAGCAGCTGGCCGTAGAGGTTGCCCGCGATCGACGCCACGCGCTCGGGACCGATCAGGAACCAGCTGTTCACGAGACCGGTCAGCACCAGCACCAGGACCGCGAGCGTTCCAAGGCCGGCGAAGCCATGCAGGGCGCGATGGATTGCAAGGTCGTCCGGACCGGCTCGGCGCAGAAGCAGGGCCGTCAACGCCGCCAGGGCGCCCAGCCACAAGGCCGCTGCCACCGCGTGAATGATGTTGGCGACAAGATGGATGGGCCCGCCAGGGCCCTCGGTGGCCGCGCCGTGACCCGTCCACGCGAAGCTGGCGGCCACGATCAGACCCAAGGCGGTCGTCACGCTCCAGAGCGCGCGACCGGGTTTCAGGGCGACCAAGGCGACAAGCCCAAGCAAGGCGGCGGCGGCCCGCACGACCATCGCCATGCCCAGGGCTGTGCCGGTGACCATAAAGGACAGAGACGCGGGTTTCACGGCTTCGCTCAGCGACCCCGCCATGACGGCAGTCTGAGCCACCAGGGCGGCGAGCGAGCCGAGCGCGACGATGATCGCCGCGAGGCGCAATGTCGGTCGCGACCATTCCAGGTTCGGCGCGTCGGCGTATTTAAAGCTGTAGAGAAGGAACAGCGGCGCGCCGAGAAGGACGACGCCGCCACCGTATTGAAGCCAACGAAGCGCGATGACCGCGACTTCCAGCACGGCGTCAGCGCACCGTGAAGGTGTAGGATCCCGTCATGCGGTGGCCGTCGCTCGAGGCGATACGCCAGTCGACACGGTAGGCGCCGGCGGCCAGCGGGCGAGCCAGCGCGCCCGTGAGGGTCCTGCCGTCCTCGGCGACCGAGGTGCGGATCGCGATCTTCTCCTCCGCCGCATTGACGACGTCGAAGCCGGAAAAGGCGGGAACGCTGCGTTCGCTGAAGGTCAGGGTCAGCGTCCGGGTCGCGGCCACGGTGGAGTCGGGCGCCGGGGTGGCGCTGACCAGGCGAGCGTGGGCCGCCGCCGGTCCGGCGGCGAAGGCCACGACCGCCGCGACGGCGATGAAGGGTGCGGGGTTGAAGTAACGCATACTCAGTCTCCAGACGTTTGGCCGGTCCCGGCCTTCTGCTTCTCTACGCGCCACACGACCGCGTCCCTCATGAAGAGGAAGCGGGGGGCGGCTGAGGCCTTCCCCCGCACGCCGGGGTCAGCGGCGACGCTTCTCGAGGAGCGCCTGCATCTGGGCGATCTCCTCCTGTTGACCACGCACGATGCCGTCGCACAGGGCGATGATCTCCGGATCGGTCAGGGAGGCCTGCTCGCACATCAACACAGCCCCGGAATGGTGCGGGATCATCGATCGCAGGAATTCGTCGTCGCCAACGAACGCCTGGGTGCGCATGCCGACGAAGCTGCCGACGAAGATCACGACGGCGACCGCTCCAATGACCAGGTTCGTTTTGCGCGACGGGTACATGGACCGCATGAAGACGAGCATGAGGACCGCCATCGGCGCGACCATCATCAGGGTCATGTAGACGTTGTTCAAATTGAGATAGAAGTGACCGAGCGTGGCGATCATCGTGTACATGACCAGGTACATGATGACGAAATCGAGCGCCAACTCGAGGTACAGGCTCCGATAAGGGCCGAGTCCATGAGCGTTGCCTTGCCCGCCGTGGTCCATCTGTTGATGAGACATCGTCCGTATCCTCTTCAGAAATTTCAGTTCGTCTTCGCCTGCCGCTGCGAAAGCCTGGAGACTGCGGTCAGCGTCTGAATCAATCCGGCCCGTCACAGCCGGTTCCTCCCTTGGGTGGGTGGGCGGACTGTTGATTGCCTATCCTGGCTAAAGCCTCACCGCGCGCAGTCTCAGCGCATTGCCGATGACGCTGACCGAGGAGAGCGCCATTGCGAGCGCCGCAAGGGCAGGCGAGAGAAGCCAGCCGAAGACGGGATAAAGCAGGCCAGCCGCCACGGGGATGCCAAGGGCGTTGTAGCCGAAGGCGAAAACGAGGTTTTGGCGGATGTTGCCCATCACCGCGCGGGACAGACGCCGTGCGCGCACGATGCCTTGCAGATCTCCGCCCAGCAGGGTGACGCCGGCGCTTTCGATGGCGACGTCCGAACCCGCCCCCATGGCGACGCCGACATCGGCTGCGGCGAGGGCAGGGGCATCGTTGACGCCATCCCCCGCCATGGCGACGATCCGACCCTGCGAACGAAGCTGTTGAACCACAGACGCCTTATCCTGCGGCAAAACCTCCGCCTGGACTTCGTCGATGCCGAGGCGCCGCGCGACCGCTTCGGCCGTCGTCCGGTTGTCCCCGGTCATCATCACCAGCCGCAGACCGGCCGCTTTCAGCGCGAGGATCGCAGCCGGCGTGGTGGCCTTGATGGGATCGGCGATGCCGATGACCCCGGCCGCCTTTCCGTCGATCGCCACGAATATGGCGGTGGCGCCGTCGTGGCGAAGGGCCTCCGCCTTCGGCTCCAGCGCGGAGACGTCGATCGAAAGCTCGCCGAGAAAACGGGTGTTGCCCAGGGCGACCTGGCGGCCCTCAATCGTCCCGCGAACGCCGCGACCGACCGGGCTGTCGAAGTCCGCGGCCTCGGTAAGGGGGATGTCCCGGTCCTTGGCTGCCCGGACGATTGCGTCGGCCAACGGATGTTCGCTGCCCCGCTCGAGGCTGGCCGAAAGACGCAGGATGTCCGCTTCCACGAAGCCGAGGGCGGGCAGGATCGCCGTCACCGACGGACGGCCCTCCGTCAGGGTGCCGGTCTTGTCCAGAACGAGAGTGTCGACCTTCTCGAAGCGTTCGAGCGCCTCGGCGTTCTTGATCAGGACGCCGGCGTGGGCGCCACGTCCCACCCCGACCATGATCGAGATCGGCGTCGCCAGACCCAACGCACAGGGACAGGCGATGATGAGCACCGAAACGGCGGCGACCAGGGCGTAGGACAAACGGGGCTCGGGACCGACCAGGCCCCAGACGACGGCGGCGAGCAGGGCGATCGCGATCACCGTGGGAACGAACCATCCGGAGACCGTATCGGCCAGCCGCTGGATCGGGGCGCGACTGCGCTGGGCCTGGGCCACCATCTGGACGATCTGCGCCAGCAGGGTGTCGGCGCCCACCTTGTCGGCGCGCATGATGAAGGATCCGGTCTTGTTGAGCGCGCCGGCCACGACGCGGTCGCCGACATCCTTGGTCACCGGCATGGACTCGCCGGTCACCATGGATTCGTCGACAGCGACCCGACCCTCCAGGAGTTCGCCATCGACCGGGATCTTCTCTCCGGGCCTTACCCGCAGGCGGTCGCTGACGGCGATCTGGTCAAGCGAGACATCTTCATCGATGCCGTCCGCCCGGATTCGGCGCGCGGTCTTGGGCGTGAGGTCCAGCAGGGCGCGGATCGCGCCCGACGTCTGTTCGCGGGCGCGCAGTTCCAGAATCTGCCCGACGAGGACCAGCACGGTGATGACCGCCGCCGCCTCGAAATACACCGGCGCACTGCCGTCGGCCTTCAGGAAGGCGGGCGGGAACAGGGTTGGCGCGACGACGGCCACGACGCTGTAAAGCCATGCCACGCCGACCCCCATGGCGATCAGGGTGAACATATTCAGCCGCCGGGTGCGCAGCGATGTCCAGCCGCGCTCGAAGAAGGGCCAGCCGCACCAGAGAACCACGGGGGTCGCCAAAGCGAACTGGATCCAGTTCGACATCTGGCCCGGGATGAACATGTGGAGATTGGCCAGGTGTCCGCCCATTTCCAGGGCGAAGACCGGCAGGGTCAGGACCAGACCGACCCAGAAGCGTCTGGTGAAGTCGATCAGCTCGTGGTTGGGCGGGGCCTCCGCCGTGACCGTCTCCGGCTCAAGCGCCATGCCGCAGATCGGGCAGGAGCCTGGGCCTTCCTGCCGGATCTCGGGGTGCATCGGGCAGGTGTAGATGGCGCCGGGAACGGCCGGCTCGGCCTCCACGGGAGGGTTCAGGTAACGCATCGGATCGCCGATGAATTTGGTCCGGCACCCCGCCGAGCAGAAGAAATAGTCCTGACCGTCATGACTGGCTCGGTGAGCGGTGGCCGTCGGATCGACCGACATGCCGCAGACGGGATCCTTGACCGTTGCCGCGCCATCCGAGGCCTTCGCCCCGCAGCAGGCGTGACCCGAGGCATGATTGTGAGGATGCGTGGACATGTCGCTCTCTCCGGCTGACCGAAGAGCTAACATATACCCATGGGGGGTATATCGCAAGATACCCGTCTGGGGTATATGGGGGTGCTCAGGAGGACAGCCGCATGCAAACCGACACGAAACCCAAAGTCCTCAACAGGCTCAGCCGGATCGAAGGCCAGGTGCGGGGAATCTCCCGCATGGTTGAAGATGACCGGTATTGCGTCGACTTGCTGACCCAACTTCAGGCCGTTCGAGCCGCGCTCCATCGCGTGGAGACCGAAGTGCTACGGGATCACCTCGACCACTGCGTCATGGGCGCTATGACCGGCGACGATCCCGAGGATCGCAAGGCAAAGGCCGGCGAGCTGATCGAGCTCTTGGCGCGGGCCGGACGGTAGAGTTGGCGGAACGAATGGGCGCTCCTGGTCGCTAACGTCGGGATCCCAAGGAGCCGTCATGAAACGCATCAGCCTCGTCCTCGCCGCCTGCGCCTTGGCTACGGCCTGTTCCCCGCAAGCCGAAGAGCCCGCCGTAGCCGCGCCTGAGGCCGCCGCAGCGGCGGACGCCCATGGCGGAATGGAGGGCGGCATGGCTGCGCCTGCGCCCGGCGACTCCGTCGCCACCCAAGGCTACAAGGCATCGATGAACACGATGATGGAGGCGATGCCTCCCTTCACCGGGGACGCGGACATCGACTTCATGACGCAGATGCGAGGTCACCACGTCGCAGCCGTCTCGATGGCCCGTGTGGAGCTCGCGCAAGGCAAGGACGCCCAAGCGCGGAACCTGGCCCAGGCGGTGATCTCGGCTCAGGAGCGCGAAATCACCCTGATCGACGCCTGGCTCGCCCAGAAGGGAGCGTCAGCGACTCCCGCCGCCTGATCGCGAGATCAGGGCACCGCGTCCGAGGACCAACGGATGTGCGTAATCCGCCATCTGTCGTCCTCGTGGCGAAAGACCGATCGGCCAGTCCCGCCGTCGTCGAAAATCAGGACGCCGTCGGCCGCAAAGCCAGTGCGGCGTTTGCATTCCGGTCGTCGAGCGCGGCATGACAGGCATCGACGACGCTTGTCGCTATCGCCATACGATCGAGCCGGTAAGCTCGACGACGAACATGCGCATGAGATACAGTGTACGTCCGAGTGATGGTGCAAAGTGGCAAGGCGAATCGAACTCGTTGCATTGCATCTCGGTGCTCAGAAAGTCCGATAGACCGCAAAAGATGACGAATTCACGCAAATGTTATTGCTTAGAATTTTCTGAATGTTTTCAGAATACTTCCCGTTTGTCGGTTATTCAATCGGTCCGGCGACCGATATGCGAGAAAAAACCCCAAGCCGATCAGCGGCTTGGGGTAATTTGTGTAATCGAGTGGGAGTGAGGGGCAGTCATAAGGCGGCCCCTGACGAGATGATTGCGGAGTAGTGAGCGGAGCATAGCTGCTTGGTTCACATGCTGCGCCCCGTAACCTCACGGTAGTGACGAAGCGACGGGATAGGGAGGCGTCTGTGGGCCGGGCGAAAGGGGATCACGACGTCATCCGCCGGCCCAGCCAGCGGCGCACCCGGCCGACGTACACGGACCACGCCGCGCCGAAGAGGGCCTCCAGGTGTCGTTCCTCGCGCCGGATGGCGAGACGGTCGGTGGCGAAGGCGGCGACGGGGGCGGCCACGAAGAACCAGGCGTTGTCGAACAGGCCCCCGAGGCCGAGCAGAAGCAGCCCGTTAGCGAGATAGATCGGGTTGCGGCTCCAGGCGAACGGACCGGTCGTGACCAGAGCGGTCGCCGCCCGGTGCGGCAGGATGTTGGCGCGCCGCCGCCGCATCTCCACCATGGCCCACAGGTCCAGACCAAGGGCGAGCCCGACCAAGAGGCCGCCGGCGGCGAAGGCGCCGGGGAAGAGGGCGGGCGGGCCCCATAGACGCGCCATGAGGAGCGCGACAAGGACAGCGCCGCCCGTGATGAGCGGCGGCCAGGGCCAGCGGTTCGGTGCCTGCGGCCTCACCCGCCGGCCAGCTTGAGAACGCCGCGCAGCAGATAGGCGACGACGCCCAGGACGCCCACGCCCAGCACCCAGAGGGCGACGAACCAAAGGCCCTGCCGGAGTCCGTTTGTGGAGCTGCGACGCATCAGTGGTAACCGTCGTCGCCGACCTTGCCGCGGAACACCCAGTAGGCATAGGCGGTGTAGGCCAGGATGATCGGGATCAGGATCAGGGCGCCCACCAGCATGAACAGCTGGCTGGAGGCCGGCGCGGCGGCCTGCCAAAGGGTGATCTCGTCGGGCACGGCGTAGGGGAAGACGCTGACGCCCAGCCCCGCGAAGGTGACGGCGAACAGGCCCAGCGACAGCAGGAAGGGCCAGACCTCGCGCTTGCGGCGCATGGTCCAGAAGAAGGCGGCCGCGACGATCAGAACGAGCAACGGCACCTGCGCCGTCAGAAGCACGCCGGGCCAGTCGAACCAGCGCCGGGCGTATTCGCCGTCGAGGAAGGGCGTGGCCAGGCTGACGGCGCCGATCATCAGCAGGGTCGCCGGACCGAGTTTCCAGGCCTGGGCGCGGGCGTGGTCCTGGAGCGCGCCCTCCGTTTTCATGTTCAGCCAGGTGGCCCCCAGAAGGGCGTAGCCGACGACGACGGCGGCGCCGGTTAGCAGGCTGAAGGGGCTGAGCCAGTCCCACCAGCCGCCGCCATAGGCGCGGCCCGACACCTCGACCCCCTGCAGGATGGCCCCCAGGGTCACGCCCTGGGAAAAGGCGGCCAGCAGCGAGCCGCCGAAGAAGGCGACGTCCCAGACGGGCTTGGCCCGCACCGTTCGCCAGCGATATTCGAAGGCGACGCCGCGGAAGACCAGGCCCAGCAGCATGGCGATGATCGGCGTATAGACCGCCGGCATCAACACGGCGTAGGCGAGGGGAAAGGCGGCGAACAGGCCGCCGCCGCCCAGGATCAGCCAGGTCTCGTTGCCGTCCCACACCGGGGCGATCGAGTTCATCGCCTTGTCGCGCTGATCGCCGGCCTTCAGCGTCGGGAACAGGATGCCGACGCCCAGGTCGAACCCGTCCATGACGATATAGGCGAAGACGGCGAAGGCCAGCAGCCCGGCCCAGACCAGGGTCAGATCAATGTTCATCATCGGTCTCCTCGCCGGTCGGGATGGGGCGGTCGGGGTCGATGGCGGGGGCGGGGGTGATGCCCGCCGTGCGGATCGGGGTTTCCGCCACGCCCGGCTCGTCGCGGTGGGGCGCATGGCTCATCAGACGCAGGATGTAGAAGACCCCGGCGCCGAAGACGGTGAAATAGACCACAGCGAAGGCGGCCAAGGAGGTTGCGACGGCAGGCGCGGCCAAGGGCGCGGCGCTGTCGGCGGTGCGCAACAGGCCGTAGACGGTCCAGGGCTGACGGCCGACCTCGGTGGTGATCCAGCCGGCCAGCACGGCGACGAAGCCCATCGGCCCCATGACCAGGGCGAAGCGGTGCAGCCAGGGCGCATCGTAGAGGCGTTTGCGCAGGCGAGCATATAGCCCCCAGAGCCCCAGAAGCAGCATGGCCATGCCCAGCCCGACCATGACGCGGAAGGACCAGAAGACGATCTCCACCGGCGGCCAGTCGGCGCGGGCGATGGTGTCGAGACCGGCCAGGGGCGCGTTCGGATCGTGCTTCAGGATCAGCGACGACAGCTTGGGGATCTCGACCGCACCGTGGACGGTGGCGGCCTCGCGGTCGGGCAGGCCGAACAGGATCAGCGGCGCGCCGTCCGGGTGGCTTTCGAAATGGCCTTCCATCGCCATGACCTTGGCGGGCTGATGCTCCAGGGTGTTCAGCCCGTGCATGTCGCCGATGAAAATCTGGACCGGGGCGGCGACCAGGATCATGCCCATGGCCATGGCGAACATCTTGCGCGCGCCCTTGTTGGTCCGCTCCTTCATCAGGTGCCAGGCCCCGACTGCGCCGACCACGAGGCCGGTGGTCAGATAGGCCGCCAGCAGCATGTGGGCGAGGCGATAGGGGAAGGAGGGATTGAAGACGATCTTGAACCAGTCGGCCGGTACGAACTGGCCGACCTCGTTGATGGCGTAGCCTTGCGGCGTCTGCATCCAGCTGTTCACCGACAGGATCCAGAAGGCCGAGGCGAAGGTGCCGATCGCGACCATCAGGGTGGCCACGAAGTGCAGCTTCTTGCCGACGCGGTTCAGGCCGAACAGCATGACGCCCAGGAAACCCGCCTCCAGGAAGAAGGCGCTGAGCACCTCATAGGCCATCAAGGGGCCGATGACCGGTCCGGCCTTGTCGGAGAAGACCGACCAGTTGGTGCCGAACTGGTAGGACATGACCAGACCTGAGACGACGCCCATGCCGAAGGCCACGGCGAAGATCTTCAGCCAGTATTTGAACAGGTTCAGATAGAGGTCTCGCCCCGTCTTCAGCCACAGGGCCTCCAGCACGGCCAGATAGCTAGCCAGGCCGATGGAGAAGGCCGGAAAGACGATGTGGAAGGCGACGGTGAAGGCGAACTGCATCCGCGCCAGGATCAGGGCGTCAAGTTCCATGGTGTGGTCTCACCCGATCAGGCCGAGCGCGCCGGCGCTGCGATAAAGCATATAGAAGGCGACGACGAAGATCAGCCCGGCGAACAATGTGTTCAATAGGCCTTTTTGTCCCGACAGGGCTTTCGCGAGCCGTGCGCCGACCAGACCGCCCAACACCCCGCCGCCGATGAAGACGGCCGCCAGGGGCCAGTCAACCCAGCCGTCCAGGGCGTAGTTGAACGCGGTGGTGAGGCCGAAGGCGGTGACGCCGACCAACGACGAGCCGACCGCATAGTAGATGGGCATGCGGGTCGAGACCATCAGGCCAGGGACGATCAGGAAGCCGCCGCCGATGCCGAAGAAGCCGGACATGATCCCTGTCAGGGCGCCGGCTCCGACGAGCTTGGGTGCATTGCGGCGATCAAGCTGGACGTTCGGGTCGCCGCCGGCGGAACGGCCCCGCAACATCAGTACGCCCACGATCAGCATCAGGACGGCGAACAGGGCCAGCAGCTTCTGACCGTCCACGGCCTTGCCCAGGCTCGAACCCAGAAAGGCTCCGAGCACCCCGGCGACCGCGAACAGACTGGCGATTTTCCATTTCACCGTGCCGTGGCGGGCATGATTGATCACATTGGCGAAGGCGTTGGCGGCCACGGCGAAGGCGCTGGTGCCGATCGCCAGATGCGGCTCCTTGACCCCGACCAGATAGACGATCAGCGGCACGGCCAGGATGGACCCGCCGCCGCCGACCAGGCCCAGGGTGAAGCCGACGAGCGAGCCGGCGCCGGCGCCGAGGCCGTACTGCAGCGGAGACAGGTCCATGATCAGGCTCAGGCGACAGCAGGGCGAAGCTGGGGGGCGGGTTCGATGTGGTGGGGGCCGGCCAGCCATTCGCGACCGCGCAACATCCCAAGCCAGTAGATTTCGGGCAGGGCCTGGGCCTTCAGATGCCAGGCCAGACGGGTCGGCTTCGTCCCGTCGAGCATCCATTTCGGGAAGCTGGGCAGGAGCTTGCCGCCATAGCCGAACTCGGCCAGCACGATCTTGCCGCGCTCGACCGTGAGCGGACATGAGCCATAGCCGTCATAGATCGCCCGAATCGGCTGGCCGTCCAGCAGCGACAGGATGTTCTCGGCCACCACGGGCGCCTGTTTGCGGGCGGCCGCAGCGGTCTTGGCGTTGGGCGCCGAGCAGGCGTCGCCCAGACCGAAGACGTTTTCGAACCGCTTGTGACGCAAGGTGGCGTCATCCACCTCGATCCAGCCGCTTTCGGCGGCCAGCGGACTTTCGCGAATGAAGTCCGGCGCGGTCTGCGGCGGGCAGACGTGCAGGAAGTCGAACTCGCGTCGAACCTGACTGACCTCGCCGTCCGCGTTCGTCACGGCGAAGGTCGCCGTCCTGGCAGGACCATCTACCGCGACCAGTTTCGATCCGAAGTTCAGGTCGATGCGGTATTTGCGGACATATTCCATCAGGGCCGGGACGTAGTCCTTGACCCCGAAGAGCACGGGCCCGGCGTTGTGGAATTCGATCTCGATGTCGTTTCGGCCGTGGTCGCGCCAGTGATCGGCCGACAGATACATGGCCTTCTGCGGGGCGCCGGCGCATTTGATCGGCATGGGCGGCTGGGTGAAGATCGCCCGGCCGCTCTGCATCGCCTGCACCAGCTTCCAGGTGTAGGGCGCGGTCTCATAGCCGTAGTTGGAGGTGACGTTGTTGCGCCCGAGCGTTTCCGCCAGGCCCGGAATGGCGCCCCAGTCCAGCTTCAGTCCCGGCGCCGCGACCAGCATGCGATAGCCGATCCAGCGGCCGTCGGTCAGTTCGACGCGATCGTGGATGGGGTCGAAAGCCGCGACCGAACCCCGCACCCACTGGGCGCCTTGGGGGATCAGATCCTCGGTGCGGCGCCGGGTCCGCTCGGGCGTGAAGACGCCGGCGCCCACCATGGTCCAGCCGGGCTGATAATAGTGATGTTCGGACGGCTCGATGATGCGGACGTCGAGGCCCGTGCGGCGGCGCAGGAGGCTGGCGGCCGTGGCGATGCCGGCGGATCCGCCGCCGACGATCAGGACATCGCAGGACTCCAGGGGCGCGTATTGGGCGCTCATGACGCGGCTCCTTCAAGACGGGGACGCAGGGCGCCGAGGTCGTAGCCTGCGGTCTTGGCGCGGGCGATCAGATGATCTGGGCTCTCCGAGGCGGCGTTCGTGAGCGCCCACAGGATGGTCGTGCGCGTGCCGGTGCGGCAGAAACCGAACACGGGCTGGGGCAGGTCAGCCAGAGCCTCGCGGAAATCCGCCACGTCCTGGTCGGAGATGGCGCCGCCGACCACGGGAACGTGGGCGAAGGCGAGGCCGGCGGCCTCGGCGGCCTGGCGCAGAGCCTCGGCGGTGGGCTGGCCGGGCTCCTCGCCGTCGGGTCGGTTGGAGATCACCGACCGGAAACCCTGGGCCGCGATGGCGGGCAGGTCTTCCGGGGCGATCTGGGGCGAGGCGGATAGGGCCTCGTCCAGGGGGCGGATATCCATGGCATTGTCTCCCTAGGGTCTTTTCTGGTTCAGGCGTTTCGGTCGAGCGTCAGGCGGAACAGCGCCATGCCGGCCACGAGGGCGCCGACGAAGACGAAGGCCTGCCAGGCGCCGGTCGTCAGGGCCGCCAGCGCCGGGCCGGGGCACAGGCCGACCAGCCCCCAGCCCAGGCCGAACAGGACGGCCCCGCCGACCAGGGGGGTGTCGATGGTCCGGCTCTCGGGGACGTGAAAGGTCTCGGCCGCGACCGGAGCATCCATGCGCCGGCGGATCAGATAGGCGATGGCGGAGGGGATCAGCGCTCCGCCCATGACGAAGGCCAGCGAGGGGTCCCAGGCGCCCGTTACATCCAGGAAGGCCAGGACGCGGGCCGGGTTGATCATGTCGGACACCACCATGCCGGCGCCGAACAGCAGGCCGCACAGGACGGCGACGATCAGCCGGTTCATGCCAGGCCTCCCAACAGGTGGCGGGTGACGAAGACGGTCAGGGCCGCAACCGCCATGAAGACGCCGGTGGCGACGATGGAGCGGGGCGACAGGCGGGCCAGGCCGCAGACGCCGTGGCCGCTGGTGCAGCCCGAGCCCCAGCGGGTGCCGAAGCCGACGATCAGGCCGCCGAGCACCAGCAGCCAGATGTCCGAGGTGATCTGCACCTCGGGCCTGCGGATCAGCGCCGAGGCCAAGGCCGCGCCGCCCAGCAGGCCGGCGATGAAAAGCAGGGCCAGGGTACGCGGCGCGCCTTTCGACAGGCCGGTCGCCGCAGCGGTCAGGCCGGAGATTCCGGCCACGCGCCCGTTCAGCAACAGGTAGAGACCGGCGGACAGGCCGACCAGCAGGCCGCCGGCCAGGGGCCAGACGAAGGGGAGGGGCTCAAGCATTAGGGACTCGGCTCACAGCGCGTTCAGCGGGACCTTGAGGTAGCGCACCCCGTTGTCCTCGGGCTCGGGCGGGCGGCCGCCGTTCATGTTCACCTGGACCGACGGCAGGATCAGCTTGGGCATCGGCAGGGTCGCGTCGCGCTGGGTGCGCATGGCGACGAACTCGTCCTCGCTGACGCCGTCGCGAATATGGATGTTGCCAGTGCGCTGGGCGCCGATGGTGGTCTCCCAGGCGAACTCGGTCCGGCCCGGCGGCGCCTTGTAGTCGTGGCACAGGAAGACCCGCGCCTCGTCCGGCAGGGAGGTCAGGCGATGGATCGAGCGGTACAGGGTCCCGGCGTCGCCGCCGGGGAAGTCGCAGCGCGCCGTGCCGTAGTCGGGCATGAACATGGTGTCGCCGGGAAAGACAGCGTCGCCGATGACATAGGCCAGACAGGCAGGGGTATGGCCGGGCACATGCAGCACCGTGGCCTTCAGCCCGCCGATCTCGAACCCGTCGCCGTCGTTGAACAGATGGTCGAACTGGCTGCCGTCGCGGCGGAAGTCGGTCCCTTCGTTGAAGATCTTGCCGAACACCGCCTGCCCCGGCCATCGCCTTCGGCAACACCGTCGTCATCAAGCCCGCCGGCCCGACCCCGGCCACGGCCGAGGCCCTGATCGCTATCCTGCATGAGGCCGGACTGCCCAAGGGCGTGGTCAATATGGTCATCGGCGACGGCGACGTCGGCCGCGCCATCGTGGCCCATCCGGGCATCGACGGCATCAGCTTCACCGGCTCGCAGGCTGTGGGCGCGGGCGTCGCCGAGGGCGCGGTCAAGCGTCAGGCGCGGGTCCAGCTGGAGATGGGCGGCAAGAATCCGCTGATCGTTCTGGACGACGCCGATCTGGACCGGGCTGTGAACATTGCCCTGGACGGCAGCTTCTTCGCCACCGGCCAGCGCTGCACCGCTTCCAGCCGCCTGATCGTTCAGGACGGCATCCACGACCGGTTCGTCGCCGCCCTGGCTGAGAAGGTCGCGGCCCTGCGCGTCGGCAACGCCCTGGATTCCAACACCCAGATGGGCCCGGCCGTGACCGAGACCCAGCGCGAGGTCTCCTACAAATACATCGACATCGCCCGCGAAGCCGGCGGCCGCATCGTGACCGGCGGCGAGCGTCTGACCTTCGACGCGCCCGGCTGGTACGTCCAGCCGACCCTGATCGCCGACACCGCCGCCGACGCGCGCATCAACAACGAAGAGGTCTTCGGCCCCGTCGCCTCGACGATCCGCGTGGCCAGCTATGAAGAGGCGCTGGCCGTCGCCAACGGTGTCGAGTTCGGCCTGTCAGCGGGCATCGTCACTCAGTCGCTGAAATACGCTCGCGACTTCCAGAGAAACGCCCGGGCCGGCATGACCATGGTCAATTTGGCAACCGCCGGCGTCGATTATCACGTCCCATTCGGCGGTTCGAAGAAGTCCTCCTACGGCTCACGCGAACAGGGCTTCGCGGCCGTGGAGTTCTATACCCAGATCAAGACTTCCTATTCGGCGGGCTGATCGATGAGCGAGCCGGAACTGATCTGGGACGTGCAGGCGGAGCTGGGCGAAGGCCCTGTCTGGGACGCCGCGCGCGGCGCGGTGTGGTTCGTCGACATCAAGGGTCGAAAGCTGCACCGCTACACCCCCGCGACCGGCGAAAAGCGCTCGTGGGATACACCCGACCAGACCGGCTTTGCTCTGCCCGCCGAGGACGGTTCGCTGATCTGCGGCGTGCGGGGCGGTCTGTATCGCTTCGACCCGGAGGAGGGCGATTTCTCGCGCTTCCATCCGGTCGAGGAGGACCGGCCGCAGAACCGTCTGAACGACGGCTTCGTCGCGCCTGACGGGTCGCTGTGGTTCGGTTCGATGGACGACAGCGAACAGGTCGAAACCGGCGCGCTCTATCGCTGGTTCCGGGGCGAGCTGACACGGCACGATGACGGTTACGGGGTCACCAACGGCCCCTGCCTCAGCCCCGACGGCCGCACACTCTATCACCACGACACGCTGAAGAAGACGGTCCTGGCCTTCGACCATACGGACGGCCTGCTGTCGAACAAGCGTGTCTTCGCCGTGACCGAGGACGGCTATGCCGACGGCCCCAGCATGGATGCGGCCGGCGTGCTGCACGTCGGCCTCTTCAACGGCTGGGGCGTCGCCCGCTTCGCCCCGGATGGCACACGGGTTGGCAAGATCGACGTGCCGGTCCAGACGGTGACCAAGGCGGCCTTCGGCGGCCCGGACCTGCGCGATCTCTATATGACCACGGCTTGGCTGGGGAACGCCGACAAGCGGGCCGAGCAGCCGACCCTGGGCGGGCTTTATCGCGTGCGCGTCAAGACGCCGGGCCTGCCGCAGAACCGGATCAAGCTGTGATCGCTCTGAAGGCCGGCGACTGGCGCGCGACCTTGGCGCCAGAGTTGGGTGGGTCCGTCCTAAGCCTCGACTGGCGCGGTCAGCCGGTGTTCCGACCCACGCCAGAAGGGGCCAGCGACATTTTGGAGACGGCCTGTTTCCCGCTGGTCCCCTACGCCAATAGGATCGCCGACGGTCGCTTCGTTTTCGAGGGAAGCTCGGTTCACCTGCCAGTGCGTGATCGGTTCGCGCCCCATGCGATCCATGGCGAGGGCTGGCTGCAGTCCTGGACGGTCGAAAGACAATCCGCCGATACAGTTGCAATGACGTTGAATTGGGCCGGCGATCCCGACGGCTGGCCATGGCCCTGGTTCGCGCGGCAAAGCGTATCCCTGTCCAGCGAGGGACTGCAGATCGGCGTGTCCGTCACGAACACGGGCGAGGACGCCATGCCGGCAGGTCTGGGGCTGCACCCCTATTTCCACAGATATCCAGACAGCCGGCTCACGCTTCCTGCCGAGGGGGTATGGATCACCGACGCCCGTCAAATTCCGGAACGGCTGGCACCGGTCGCCGAGGTTGTGGACTGGTCGAATGGCGTAGATCTCGCCGACGCCCCCTTCGTCGATCACGCCTACGCTGGCTGGAGCGGAGAGGCGTTCCTGAACGGCGGCGGTCGCCGCGTTACCTTGACCGCCGACGCGGCCGCGCGCTGGAGCCAGGTGTATATGCCTGTCGACGCTGACTTCTGTTGCGTCGAACCCGTCACTCACCGCCCGGACGCTCACAACGCTCCGCCTGGCGAGGATCATGGTCTGATCGGCCTGGAGCCCGGCCGAACCCTGTCGCTCACCATCATGATCGGCGCAGTGTCGTCAAGTTGATGACCATGGCGCCCACAGGGTCAAGCCGCTGCTTGCGCGGCGACAACGAGTCGTCGCGGATGGAGAGCGACCGAGCCAGGAGACCGCCGTCGAACGTTGAGCTCGGAACCCCGCGGACCGTCATCCGCTTTGGAAGCTGAGCGTGAGAGGGGGCAGCTAGCGGTGCAATATCCGACGACGACGTCAGGTGAGGCGTGGCGGCCCTACTGCGGATCTGCGCCGGACTTTGGCGAGTGGCGCTGGAACCTTGATCCGGTGCTGCTGCTTTTGCTGGCCGCTGCGACGGGGTTGGTTCTTTGGCGGTTGGAAGGGCGGCGGCGCGGCTATGGCCTGGCGGCCGTCGCGGTATTGGCCGTTGGATTTGTCTCCCCGCTGTGCGCCCTTAGCTCGGCGCTTTTCTCCGCGCGGACGGTTCATCATGTGCTGTTGGTCGGCCTCGCCGCGCCCCTGCTGGCGGCGGCGTTGCCGATAAGACGATATGGGTCGCTGATCCTGGCGACGGCGGTGCAGGCGGTGGTGTTCTGGGCTTGGCACGCGCCCGACGCCTATGGCGCCGCCCTGTCGAGCGATGCGGTCTATTGGCTGATGCAGATCAGTCTGCTGGCGAGCGCCGTCTGGTTCTGGTGCGCTGCGCGGTCGGCGTCTGCGCCGGCGGCGGTCATCGCCCTGCTGGCGGCCATGCTGGCGATGGGGCTGCTCGGGGCGGTGCTGACCTTTGCGGGGCAGGCGGTCTATGCGCCCCATGCCTATTCGACCCTGGCCTGGGGCCTGACGCCGCTCGAGGATCAGCAGGCGGCCGGGCTGATTATGTGGGCGCCGGCGTCGGCGCTGTATCTGTTCGCCGCCCTGTGGCGGCTGGGGCGGATGATCGGCCCGGACGCCGAGGCGCATCCGGCATGATCGAAAGACTGTTCAGACAGCTGCTGGAATGGGCGGCCGGTCACCATGACGAGGGCCGCTATTCGCCCGTCGGCATCGGCTTTCATTGGGTGATGGCGGGGCTGGTGATCTTCCAACTCGGCTGGGGCTGGTGGATGGGGCGGCAGCCGGTGGGCGGGGCCATGATGGCCGCCTACGAACTGCATTTCGCGATCGGCGTGCTGATGCTGATCCTGGTGATGGGCCGGCTGTCGTGGCGACTGCTGGCGCCCGACCTGATCAATGATGCGGACAAGCCGGGTTGGGAAAGCATGGCCGCCCATGTGACCCACTATGTCTTCTACATCTGCCTGTTCGGCCTGCCGCTGTCAGGCTGGGCCATGATTTCGGCGACGGATCGGACGCGTCAGCTGGAGACGTTGGGCTTCATCAAATGGCCGCTGCTGCCGCTGCAGGATCTGTCCAACACCCAGCTATGGGCGATCGAGGCGGCGGCGGAATGGATGCACTGGGGACTGGTCATCACGCTGCTGCTGATGATCCCGATCCACGCCGGCGCGGCGCTCAAGCACCATCTGATCGATAGGGACGACGTGTTTCACGCGATGCTGCCGGTCGTGCCGCGGCTTCGACCGAAGCGGACCCGGTGGCAGCGGCGCTGGCGCGCGCTGGAGAAGCGGGTTGCGTCGACAGCCAGGACGCTATGGCGCGGGCTTCTGGGTCCGAAAGCGATTTGACGGCGGCGGCCATGACGCCGCGCGGGTCGTTGCGGCGTTTGCCCGCTTTCCAGCGGTCGATCTGTTCCAACGTATAGGCGGCGGGCTGGCCGGCGATCTGCGGATTGCCGCCCTGGCCCGAGCCTTGACCCCGGTCGCCGTGACATGAGGCGCAGGCGACGATGCCGCGCGAAGGGTCGCCGTGCAGATAGAGGGCGGGCGCAGGCGCCATCGACGCGGGCGTTTGCGTCGGCGGCGCGGGCAGGGCGGCGTAGTAGGCGGCGACCTCGCGTCGGCCCTGTTGGTCCAAGGCCTTGGCGATGCGGGTCATGGCGTCGTCGGGACGCAGGCCCGATGCATAGTCTTCCAACTGCTTTTGCAGATAGCCGGCGTCCAAGCCCGCCAGCCTCGGGGCTGCGACCCCGTCCCCGCCTCCGTCCAGTCCGTGACAGGTAAAGCAGGCGTTTGCCGCCCCGCCGGCGCCGCCGCTCATGGCGATGACCCCACCATTGGCCGTGAAGGTGCGATCCGTCTGGCCCGGCGTGGAGTCGCAGGCGGCCAGGCCGGTCAGCAAAACAAGGACGGAAAGGGAGGCGCGCACGGCGGTGCAACACCTGCTTATGGCGAAGGTTCCTTGCGGCGATGCGCCGAGGCTCCATGTCGCAGTCGGGAACCTCCGTCCGACAAGAGGATTGCTCTGGCGAAGCTTTGGGGGCGGATGGGTTTGCGGACAGCGGGTGAAGCGATGGGACGACGGGCGGCGGCCTGCGCGCTGGCGCTCGCCCTGTGCGCCTGCGTGGACAAGTCCGACCTGCCCCGGCCGGTGGTTCAGGCCGATGCCGCCGCCGGACTGGCCGTGATCAAGGAGGTCGGTTGCGGCGCCTGTCACCGTATCCCCGGCGTCGCCTGGCCGGAGGGCCGGTCCGGCTCGAACCTTGCGGGGTTCGGCGCGCGTCCCCTGATCGCCGGACGTCTGCCGAACCAGCCCGATGTCCTGATCCGCTGGCTGATCGACGCGCCGTCGATGGACCCCGGAACCGCCATGCCGCCCATGCCCCTGACGCAAGACCAAGTCCGCGACGTCGCGGCCTATCTGTATACGCTCGATGAAGACTGACGCCCCTCCCGGAATCGCCGGCTGGCCGCCGCCCGTGCTGGATCCAGCCGGGCCGTTCGCCGGACCGATCCAGACCGTCGCCTGGGTGCTGTTCATCATGGCGGCGGTGGTGATGGTCGTGGTGGCGGTGGCGCTGGGCATCGCCCTGTTCGGTCCGCGCAAATGGAAGCGCCGGGTCGGCGGCGAACGCCTGATCTGGATTGCGGGACTGGTCTTCCCGGTGGTCGTTCTGACCGGACTGCTGGTCTATGGGCTGACCACCACGGCGCGGGTGGCCGATGCGCCCAAGCCCGGCGAAATGCGGGTGCGCGTCACTGGCGAAATGTGGTGGTGGCGCGTCGCCTATCTGGACGGTCAGGGGCGAGAAATCGTGCAGGACGCAAACGAGGTCCACATCCCGGCCGGCCAGCCCGTCGTGTTCGAGCTGGAAAGCGCGGACGTGATCCACAGCTTCTGGGTGCCGCGCCTGGGCGGAAAGACCGACATGATCCCCGGCCGCCGCAACTTCATGCGGCTGCAAGCCGATGAGCCTGGCACCTATGGCGGCCAATGCGCCGAATATTGCGGCGGTCCTCACGCGCTGATGGGGCTGGTGGTGGTGGCCCATGCGCCGGACGACTATGCCGCCTGGTTGGCGCGTCAGTCGCGGCCGGCCGCCGTCGTGCCCTCGGCCCAGGGGCCGCTCGCCTTGATCGATCAGGGGCGCAACGTCTTCGCCGCCTCAGGCTGCACCGCGTGTCACACCATTCGCGGGACCGAGGCGAACGGTCTGGCGGGACCGGACCTGACCCACGTCGGCTCGCGCCAGACGCTGGGCGCCGGCATCCTTCCGAACAATCAGGGGACGATGGCCGGCTGGATTTCGGACAGCCAGAGCCTGAAGCCCGGCAATCGGATGCCGTCCTATGCCGTCCTGTCGGGCCAGGACGTGCGCGCCGTCGCCGCCTATCTGGAAAGTCTGAAATGAGTTCGGAAACCGGGTTCGATCCCGAACTCTACAAACGCTTCCCCACCACCGAAGCCCGGCCCGAGGGCGAACTGGAGCAGCTCGACGAGGTCTGGTGCGGCCCGCGGCGGCCGTGGGAGTGGATCACGGCGATCAACAACAACTACATCGGCGTCTATTACGTCGGCGCGGCCATGCTGTTCTTTGTGCTGGCAGGCGTGCTGGCGCTGCTGATGCGGACCCAGCTGGCCCTGCCGATGACAGGTTTCCTGGCGCAGGAAACCTACAACCAGATATTCACCATGCACGGCACGGTGATGATGTTCCTGTTCGCCGTGCCCGCGGTCGAGGCGCTGGGCGTGCTGTTGCTGCCGCAGATGCTGGGGGCGCGCGATCTGCCGTTCCCGAGGCTGAGCGCCTACGCCTTCTGGGCCTATCTGGTCGGCGGGCTGTGCTTCTTCGCCTCGCTGTTCTTCGGTCTGGCGCCGAATGGCGGCTGGTTCATGTATCCACCGCTGACGTCGACGACTTACTCACCGGGCATTAACGCCGACTTCTGGCTCCTGGGCATCGGCTTTATCGAGATCTCGGCCATCGCCGGCGCCATCGAGATCATCGTCGGGGTGCTGAAGACGCGCGCGCCGGGGATGACGTTGGACAAGCTGCCGATCTTCGCCTGGGCCATGCTGATCTTCGCCTGCATGATCATCATCGCCTTCCCGTCGATCATTCTGTCGACCCTGCTGCTGGAGCTGGAACGCGCGCTGGGCTGGCCCTTCTTCGATGCGGCCAAGGGCGGCGACCCCATGCTGTGGCAGCATCTGTTCTGGTTCTTCGGCCACCCCGAGGTCTACATCATCTTCCTGCCGGCGGCGGGGGCGATGTCGACCCTGATCCCGGCCGTCGCCCAGACCAAGCTGGTCGGTTATCGGCTGGTGGTGCTGGCCATGCTGGCGACCGGCTTCATCAGCTTCGGCGTCTGGGCGCACCACATGTTCACCACGGGCATGCCGCAGATCTCGATCAACTATTTCAGCGCCGCCTCCATGGCCGTCAGCGTGCCGGCGGGGGTGCAGGTCTTCGCCTGGATCGCCACACTGGCGGCGGGCAAGATGCGGTTCAACACGCCCGGCCTGTTCGCGGTCGGGGGGCTGGTGATCTTCGTCATGGGCGGGCTGACCGGGGTGATGGTCGCCATGGTGCCGTTCGACTGGCAGGCCCACGACAGCTATTTCATCGTCGCCCACCTGCATTACGTCCTGATCGGCGGAATGGTCTTCCCGCTCTTCGCCGCCATCTACTACTGGACGCCGATGTCCAGCAGCCGGCCGCTCAGCGAGCGGTGGGGCAAGTGGATCTTCTGGCTGATGTTCGTCGGTCACAACGTCACATTCATGCCCATGCACCTGACCGGACTGATGGGCATGCCGCGCCGGGTCTATACCTATCTGCCGGATCGGGGCTGGGACCTGCCCAATATGATCTCGACCGTCGGCTCCTTCATGTTCGGCCTGGCGGTGGTGTTGTGGATGATCGACATGATCCGCAACTTCCGGCCCTTCGGAGAGAAGGACGCGGGCAATGTCTTTGGCGGGCCGGGGCTGGAATGGTTGCCCGCCGGCCGATACTCGCTGCGGTCCGTCCCCGTGATCAAGAGCCTGTACCCGGTGTGGGACCAGCCGAACCTGGCGCGCGATGTCGAGGCCGGGCGCTACTTCCTGCCCGGCGCGCCGCGCGGCGAGCGCGAGACCATGATCACCAGTCCGATCAACGCCGAGCCTCAATATCTCCAGCGGATGCCCCGGCCGTCCAGCTGGTATGTCTGGGGGGCGATCTTCACCGCCGGCTTTTTCTTGATCCTGACGATCCAGGCCTATGTCGCCTCCTTGGTCAGCGGCGTGCTGGCCGTCTACTGCATTCTCAAATGGTGCTGGGGACTGGATCGCCCCAGCGGTCCAGCGACAGTGGACGTCGGCGGCGGCGTGCGACTGCCGACCTATGTGTCCGGCCCCAGCAGTCACGGCTGGTGGGCGATGGTCATCACCCTGATCGTGTCGGGCATGGTCGCGATCATGGCCTGCTTCTCCTACGTCTTCCTGTGGAGCCGGCGGCCGGACCTGTGGCAGGCGCCGCCCGAGATCGGCTCGCTGCCTTTGACCCTGGGTTTGCTGGCGGCCGCCGGAATCGGCGCCTGGGCGTCTCAAGGCGCGCTGAAGCTGGACCGGCCGCGCAGCGCCGGCATCGCCGCCATTCTGATGCTGGTCGCTACCCTGGCGGCGGGCGGCGCCTTTGCGGCCGAGGCCTCGGCCTGGTGGAGCTCGGGCCTTCGCCCCGACGCCTCCAGCCAGGGCGCGACCGTCTATGCGCTGTTGGCCTGGCAAGGGACATTCGTCGGCATTTCGCTATTGATGGGGCCGTTCGTCCTGCTGCGCTGGCTTTGCGGCCTGGTGTCGTCCCGTTATCCGGCGACCTTCGAAGTGGTCGCCCTGTTCGTGACCTTCACGGCGGTTCAGGGCGCGGCGACGACCCTTCTGATCCGCCTGTTCCCGGGCGTCGGCGCATGAGGTTCTGGCTGTTGATGCTGGGCGGCCTCCTGATCTGGGCCGCCCATTTCTTGGGCCTGTATCTGCTGTCGAGCGCCAGCGACGTGGCCCGCGATGATGCAGGCGCATGGAACGGAGTGGGTTTGATCTTCAGCCTGATCTGTCTGATGGTGATCGCCGTCTTGTGTTGGCGCTGCATCGTCTGGCTGAGAATGAAGCCTAGGGACGAGACCCGCGCCTTTGGGCTTCGGCTTGCGGTCGCCGGCGGTCTGCTCGGCGGGATCGGCGTCGTGTTTCAGACCTTGGTGCTGCTCGCGCCAGTCTGATCGACCCTTGGGCCGAAATGACGCGGTGCCGATATGGCCATCCGGTGAACCATTTCCCTATCAGACGGTTAGCCAAGCCTGACTTCAGGAGAGGGCCAGCATGAACACCCACGGACTATCAGGCGCGGTCGTTCGGCCGCTGCATGGGCTTTTACTGGCGTTTCCGATCGCGCTGTTCACCTTCGCCCTGTTCACCGACATCGCCTATCTGAAGACGGCCGGGGTTCAGTGGACCAATTTTTCAGCCTGGCTGATCACCGGAGCGCTGGTGTTCGGCGGTGTCGCGGGCCTGTTTTCGATCTTCGATTTCGTCATCGGTCTGCGCCACGGACGTTCGCGGCGGGCGACGGTGCACCTGGTCGCGCTTGCGCTGGCCTGGGTGCTGGGGCTGGTGAACGCCTTCAAACACAGCCAGGACGCCTGGAGCTCTGTCGGAGCATTCGGTCTGATCCTGTCGATCCTCTGCACAATCCTGGTCCTCGTCGCCGGCTGGACCGCCTATGCCGCACGGGAGAGCGTCCGATGAACAAGAATCTGCTTGCCGCAAGCGCCGCCACTCTGGCCATGGCCCTGACGGTCGCATCGTGCGGCAACGCCAGCGATCCGAAACTGAACCAGACCGGCGCCACGCCCGACCTGCCCAAGGTCAACGAGACGCTGGTGCCGCCGATGAAGATCAGCCCGCCGGCAGGCTGGAACGGCGAGACGCCGACGGTGCCGCAGGGCTTTACGATCAGCGCCTTCGCCACGGATCTCAAAATTCCGCGTCAGATGCTGGTCCTGCCGAACGGCGACGTCCTGATCGCCGAGGGTCGCGGCGGCCATGCGCCCGCCATGCGGCCCAAGGATGTGATCGCCGGCGTCATCAAGAAGCAGGGCAACACCAAGATCAAAGGCGGCAACCGCATCACCCTGGTGCGCGACGCGAACAATGACGGCACGCCCGAACTGCGGACCGTTCTGGTGGACAACCTCGATGCGCCCTACGGACTGGCCTATGTCGACGGCTATCTTTACGTCGCCGAACAGGGGGCGCTGGTTCGCTTCGCCTTCCAGCCGGGCCAGACCGGCATCGCCACGCCCGCCGAGCGGGTGACGGAACTGCCCTCGCGCATCAACCATCACTGGACCAAGTCCCTGACCGCCAGCGCGGACGGGTTGAAGCTGTATGTCGGCACCGGCTCGAACTCTAATATCGGCGAGCGCGGCATGGCGGTCGAAGAAGAGCGCGCCACAGTGTGGGAAATCGACCGGGCGACCGGCGCACGGCGCACGATCGCCACCGGCATTCGCAATCCAACTGCCCTGGCCATCGAGCCGACCACCAATCTGTTGTGGTCGGTCGTCAATGAGCGGGACGAACTGGGGCCGCAACTGGTCCCGGACTATCTGACCCAAGTGCGCGACGGGGCCTTCTACGGCTGGCCCTACAGCTATTGGGGCCAGAACCGGGATCCGCGCGTGATGCCGCAGAACCCCAAGATGGTCGCCAAGGCGATCAAGCCTGACTACGCCTTGGGCTCGCACGTCGCCGCCCTAGGCCTGGACTTCGCCCGCAATGGCGGCTTTGGCGGGCCGTTCGCCAACGGCGCCTTCATCGGCATGCACGGCAGTTGGAACCGTCAGGATCCATCCGGCTACAAGGTCGTCTGGGTGCCCTTTAACGCTGGCCGTCCCGCGGGTCAGCCCGTCGACTTCGCGACAGGCTTCCTGAAAGACGGCAAGGCGCGCGGACGCCCGGTCGGCGTCGCGTTCGATGGGAACAAGCGTGTGCTGTTCGTCGCCGACGACCTGTCGAACACGGTGTGGCGCATCGCGCCGTCGCGATAAGTGAGTCGTCCCTCGCCCTCCAAGGGCGAGGGAAATCGCTATTGTCCTCGATATTTAGCCGAATACGAAAAGCCCCCGGCTGCGAGCAACCGGGGACTTTCCATGTGGGGCTGAGCTAGGCCTTACGGCGTGAAGTCGATGGTGCGTTCGAACGGCGCATCGACGGGGCGGCCTCGGTCCATGATCGGGGCGACCTGTGCGCCATTCATCAGGGCCAGGGCGGCTTCGCCGAAGCCCATGCCGGGGCGGGTCTCTTCCAGCACCACGCAGTCCGTGACATGACCAGAAGCCAGCGCGGTGCAGCGCAGGCGCACGCTGAAGCGGTCGCTACCTTCGGCCTTTGTGGCGACGGCGCGTTCGATGTCGGGTTGAGGCGCGCTATACAGGGCCGCGTCCTTGAGCAGGGGTCCAGTCGGGGCGCCCAGCAGGGCCGTCATCAATGTCAGGCTGAAAGTCAGTGTCATGGCAGGCCTCGTTCGTCATCTATTAAGATTTGAACGAGACCTCCGTTCCCCGAACTTTCAAAAACGCGCTGGTGTGGGCCGAAAAACACACAGGCTGTTCTGAGCCAGATTAATACGGCCTCAAGCTGGACTGTTGTGCCTGGCACAGGGTCTTCAGCCATGACCGCACGGTGCGCAGACGCGCGGTGTCGTGGACGTCGCGGTGGGTGGCCAGCCAGAAGCGGCGCTCGATCAGGATCGACGGCAGCACGCGCACCAGACCCTCGGCCAGAAAGCACGGCAGGACGCCGACGCCGCCCCCGGCGGCGATGATCTCCCGCTGCGCCCGGATCGAAGACGAGGCGACGTGGGGCGCGAGGCCCGGCTGGACCTCGTCCAGATAGCGCAACTCCGGCGCATAGATCAGATCGTCGATATAGCCGACGATGTCGAAGCGGCTCAGGTCGTCGACAGTCTTCGGAACGCCGTTGCGGTGCAGATGATCGGGCGAGGCGTAAAGGGCCAGTTGATACGGCGTCAGGGACTCGACGATCAGGCGTGCGGCGTGCGGCGCCGCCAAAGTGATCGCCATGTCGACCTCTCGGCGCGTCGGGGACAGGAAGCCGGAGGTGGCCGCCAGTTCGATCCTTAGACCCGGATGGGCCAGACGCAGCGCGGGGAGGGCGGGGGCCATCAGCGTGACGCCAAACCCCTCTGACGCACTGACGCGCACGACGCCGGCGGGCGCGTCCGGCTGGGTCACGCGGCCGGCGGCCTCCATCGCGCTTTCGGCCTCCAGACCGATATCGAGCAGCTGGGCGCCGGCCGCGGTCAGCTGAAGCCCCGTGGTCGAGCGGACGACCAGGGTGGATTTCAGCGCGCTTTCCAGTCGGGCGACCCGACGCCCGACCGTGGCGGCGTCGACGCCCAACCGCTGCGCTGCGCCGCCCAGCGAGCCAGCGCGCGCCGCGGCGATGAAGATGCGCAGATCGTCCCAATCGTACATGGCCATCTAGCCATCTTGCAAAAACGCAGATTGTTGCCTGCAACTTTGCATTATCGACCCGCGCGCAGGGGTGATAGCCATAGCCGCAACAAAAGAACCAACAGGGACACCCAGGCCATGCGCGACATTCGCCACTTCATCGACGGTGCGGCTTTCGACGGCGCGTCCGGACGCTTCAGCGACGTGTTCAATCCCAACAACGGGGATGTGCAGGCTCGCGTGCAACTGGCGACGACGGGGGAGGTCGATCGTGCGGTCCAGGCGGCGCAGAACGCCTTTGACGGCTGGGCTTCGACCAATCCCCAGCGCCGCGCCCGCGTCATGTTCGACTTCAAACGCCTGGTCGAGGCGCGGATGGACGAACTGGCCGAGCTGCTGTCCAGCGAGCACGGCAAGGTCATCGCCGACTCCAAGGGCGACATCCAGCGCGGCCTGGAAGTGATCGAGTTCGCCTGCGGCATCCCGCACGCGCTGAAGGGCGAATACACCCAAGGCGCTGGCCCCGGCATCGACGTCTATTCGATGCGTCAGCCGCTGGGCGTGGTGGCAGGCATCACCCCGTTCAACTTCCCGGCCATGATCCCGATGTGGATGTTCGGCGTGGCCATCGCGGTGGGCAACACCTTCGTGCTGAAGCCGTCCGAGCGCGATCCGTCGGTGCCGGTGCGTCTGGCCGAACTGATGCTGGAAGCCGGGGCGCCGAATGGCGTGCTGAACGTGGTGCATGGCGACAAGACGGCGGTGGACGCCATCCTGACCCATCCGCTGGTTCACGCCGTCAGCTTCGTCGGTTCGTCCGACATCGCCCACTATGTCTATCAGACGGGCGCCGCCAACCATAAGCGCGTCCAGGCCATGGGCGGCGCCAAGAACCACGGCATCGTCCTGCCCGACGCCGACATGGACCAGGTCATCAAGGACCTGTCGGGCGCGGCCTATGGTTCGGCCGGCGAACGCTGCATGGCGCTGCCGGTCGTGGTGCCGGTCGGCAAGAAGACCGCCGACGAACTGCGCGAGCGGATGGTCGCCGAGATCCCCTCGATGCGTGTCGGCGTCTCGACCGACGCGGGCGCCCACTATGGCCCCGTCGTCACCGCCCAGCACCGCGACCGCATCGCCGGCTGGATCGAAAAGGGCGTGCAGGAAGGCGCCGAACTGGTCGTCGACGGCCGCGACTTCAGCCTGCAAGGGCACGAGAAGGGCTATTTCATCGGCCCGTCGCTGTTCGACCATGTGAAGCCGGAAATGTCGTCCTATCAGGAGGAAATCTTCGGACCCGTCCTGCAGATCGTGCGCGCCGAGACGTTCGAGGAGGCGCTGGCCCTGCCGTCGAACCACCAGTACGGCAACGGCGTCGCCATCTTCACCCAGAACGGACGCGCGGCGCGCGACTTCGCCGCTCGGGTCAATGTCGGCATGGTGGGGATCAATGTGCCGATCCCGGTGCCGGTCGCCTATCACACCTTCGGCGGGTGGAAGCGGTCGGCCTTTGGCGACATCAACCAGCACGGGATGGAGGGCGTCCGCTTCTGGACCAAGACCAAGACCGTGACGGCGCGGTGGCCGGACTCGGCGCTGGAGCATTCGGACAGCTCGTTCGTCATTCCGACGATGCGCTGAGGCCGTCATGGATTTCGCTCTCAACGACGATCAGCGCGCCATTCAGGACGCGGCCCGCGCCTTTTCCGAGGCCGAGCTGGCGCCTCATTCGGCCCGCTGGGACGAGGACAAGCATTTCCCCGTCGAGGTGATGAAACAGGCGGCCGAAATGGGCTTCTGCGGCATCTATACGGCTGAGGAGCACGGCGGAATGGCCCTGGGCCGGGTCGAGGCGGCGGTGATTTTCGAAGAGCTTTCGCGCGGCGACGTGGCGACGGCGGCCTTCATCTCGATCCACAACATGGCGACGTGGATGATCGATCGCTTCGGGTCGGACGACCTGCGCGGCCGGTTCGTGCCGTCGCTGGTCGGGATGGAGAAGATCGCTTCCTATTGCCTGACCGAGCCGGGCTCGGGGTCGGATGCGGCGGCGCTGCGGACCACGGCCATGCGCGACGGCGACCATTATGTGCTGAACGGGGCAAAGGCCTTCATCTCCGGCGCAGGGACTTCTGACGTCTATGTCGTCATGGTCCGAACGGGCGGCGAGGGTCCAAAGGGCGTCAGCGCGATCGTGGTCGAGGCCGGCACGCCCGGCCTGTCGTTCGGCGCGCAGGAAAAGAAGATGGGCTGGAACGCTCAGCCGACCGCCATCGTCCAGTTCGACGACTGTCGCGTGCCGGTCGCCAACCTGCTGGGCGAAGAGGGGGCGGGCTTCCGCTACGCCATGGCCGGTCTGGACGGCGGGCGCCTGAACATCGCCGCCTGTTCGTTGGGCGGGGCGCGGCTGGCGCTGGAGACAGCGCAGGACTACGTCGCCACCCGCAAACAGTTCGGCCGTCCGATCGGCGAGTTCCAGGCGCTGCAGTTCCGGCTAGCGGACATGGCCACGGACCTGGAGGCGGCGCGTCTGATGGTGTTGCGCGGCGCCTGGGCCATCGACACCGACCACCCGGAAAAGACGAAGTGGTGCGCCATGGCCAAGCGCCTGGCCACCGACGCCTGTTTCCAGATCGCCGACGAGGCCCTGCAACTGCACGGCGGCTATGGCTATCTGAAGGACTATCCGCTGGAACGGATCGTGCGCGACTTGCGGGTTCATCGCATTCTGGAAGGCACGAACGAGATCATGCGGGTGATCATCGCGCGGGAGATGACCAAGTGAGCGAGGCCGAAGTCATCACCCGCATCGAAAACGGCGTCGGCCGGATCACGCTGCACCGGCCCAGGGCGATCCACGCTCTAACGCGGCCGATGTGCGAGACGATGATCGCGACCTTGCTGGACTGGCGCGACGACGCGGCGGTGCAGTGCGTGCTGGTCGACCATGCGGGCGAGCGCGGGTTCTGCGCGGGGGGCGACATCCGCATGATCGCCGAAAGCGGCGCGGGCGACGGCGCCGATGCGCGGGCCTTCTTCAAGGCGGAATACCAGCTGAACGCCCTGATGTTCGGCTATCCCAAGCCGATCACGGCGATCGTGGACGGCATCGTGATGGGCGGAGGCGTCGGGATTTCGGAGCCGGCGGACATCCGTGTGGCGACAGAACGCACCACCTACGCCATGCCGGAGACGGGCATCGGCCTGTATCCAGAGGTTGGGGGCGGCTGGTTCCTACCGCGCCTGCCGGGCCAGACGGGCGTCTGGATCGGCCTGACCGGCGCGCGACTGAAGGCGGCCGATACGGTGGCCCTGGGCATCCATACCCACTTCGTACCATCCGAGGACGTCGAGGCGTTGAAGGCCGATCTGCTGGCCGGCCCCGCCGATCCGGCGTCGGTCGCCGCGCGCCATGCGAAGGACGCGGGGCCGTCGCCGCTGGCTGCCCATCGCGAGACCATCGACCGGCTGTTCGCCTTCGACACGGTCGAGGAGATTTTCGCGGCGCTCGAATCGGACGGATCGGGCTGGGCGGCGGCGCAATTGGCGACGCTGAAGACCAAGTCGCCGACCTCGCTGAAGGTCACGCTGCGTCACATCCGCAAGGGGGCCAAGGCCGCGTCCTTCGACGACAACATGGCCGTGGAATACGCCGTCAGCGGCCGGATCGGCGCCACCCACGACTTCCAGGAAGGCGTGCGGGCCGTGATCGTGGACAAGGACAATGCGCCGAAATGGTCCCCGGCGGACCTGTCGGGCGTTACCGACGAGACGCTGGATGCGCTGTTCGCGCCGTTGCCGGACAATGAAAAATGGACGCCGCTGGCCTGACCACGGCGCCGACAAAGGGAGAGACACCATGACCAAGATCGCCTTCATCGGCCTGGGCAATATGGGCGGCGGCATGGCCGCGAACCAGGCCAAGGCGGGCCATGCAGTCGTCGCCTTCGACCTGTCGGCGCAGGCGCTGGAACGGGCGGTGGCGGCCGGTTGCGTCGCGGCCGGATCGGTCGCCGAGGCGGTCAAGAACGCCGAGGTGGTCATCACCATGCTGCCGGCCGGGCCGCACGTGCTGAAGGTCTATTCCGAACAGATCATCGGCGCTGCGCCGTCGACCGCCCTGCTGCTCGACTGTTCGACCATCGATGTTGAAACCGCGCGCAAGGTCGCCGGTCTTGCCAAATCGGCCGGCTACGCCTTTGCCGACGCGCCCGTGTCAGGCGGCACCGCAGCGGCGGATGCGGGCACGCTGGCCTTCATGGTCGGCTGCGACGAGGGCGACTTCGCCCGCGTCGAGGCGGCGCTGGAGCCTATGAGCCGCATTACCATCCGCGCCGGCGATCATGGGGTGGGGCAGGCGGCCAAGATCTGCAACAACATGCTACTCGGCATCTCCATGCTGGGCACGTGCGAGGCCATCGCCCTGGCCGAAAAGCTGGGCCTGGATCCCGAACGGTTCTTCGAGATCGCGTCCAAGTCTTCGGGTCAGTGCTGGAGCGTGACCAGCTACTATCCCTGGCCGGGTCCGGTGCCGACCGCGCCGTCCAATCGCGACTATAAGGGCGGGTTCGCCACGGCCATGATGTTGAAGGACCTGAAGCTGGCCCAGGACGCAGCGGCGAAATCGGGCGCCTCGACGCCTTTGGGCGCACAGGCCGAGGCGCTTTACGCCCTGTTCGACGGAATCGGGCACGGCGGCCGCGATTTCTCCGCCATGCTGCAGATGCTGCGCGGCAAGCTGGATGAGCTTAACCCGGCATAGATTCGTCTTTCGCATCGTGATTGCGGCCCGTGCAGCTTCGGCGGTGCGGGCCTTTTCGTATGCGGTTGCGGCCGCGACGCCTATCGCCGGGTGTTGGTGCGACCAAGGCGCGCGCCTGTCGCGTTCGCCTTGTTCGCACCGCCGGATGAGCCTGTGAAGAGCGCAGTCAAAGCAGCGACTTAGCTTTCGTTACTCGTTGGGACGGCTCCAGCGGAGATCAAAAATCGCCTGAAATGTGGCCGAATGGCGCTTGCGGCGCACATTGCTCCTGTGTCATGTAACCGCTTACATCGCCTATCGACGGATCTTCGAAAAGGGGCCGGGACGATAGGGAGCAGGGAGAATGGCATTGGACATGGCTGCGCCTAGCGCTGCGTCTGCACGGCAGGAGGGCCAGCCCTTCGCCAAGGCCGCCACCATGCGCGACGTGGCTGAACGCGCCAATGTGTCGGTGGCTTCTGTCTCTCGTGTGTTGAACGGCTTGGGCGTGACCTCGGACGCGACGCGCCAGCGGGTGCTCGATGCGGTCGAGGACCTTCGCTATGTCCCGCACTTCGGCGCCCGCAGCCTGTCGACCAGCAAGAACGACACGATCGGCGTCATCCTGCCTGACCTGTTCGGCGAGTTCTTCTCCGAGTTGATCCGGGGCATGGACCTCGCTGCCCGCGCCCATGGGAAGCATCTGATCGTCTCCAGTTCGCATGACGGCGCCGAGGACACCCTGGCTGCCGTGCGGTCGATGCGCGGGCGTGTGGACGGCATGATCGTGCTGTCGCCGCATCTGGGCGCGGCGAACCTGTCGTCAGAGTTCGCCGGTCGGATGCCGGTCCTGCTGATGAACGGCGGCGCGGCAGAGCCCGTCCGGGCGTCCATCATGATCGACAACCACGGCGGCGCCGTCGGCGCGGTCCAGCACCTGCTGTCCACCGGCCGCAGACGGATCGCCCACATTCGCGGCGCCGCCGGCAACATCGAGGCGGACGCGCGCGCGGCCGGGTACACGGCGGCGCTGGACGGTCATGACCCGATCATCGTCGAGGGCGACTTCTCTCAAGCCTCGGGCCATCGCGCCGCGACCCAGCTTCTGGCCATGACGGAGCGGCCCGACGCCGTGTTCGCCGCCAATGACATGATGGCCGTGGGCGCGCTTCTGGCCTTCCAGGAAGCCGGCGTGCGCTGTCCTGAAGACATCGCCGTCGTCGGCTTCGATGACGTGCCTATCGCCGCCCTGATGAGGCCTGCGCTAACCACCATGCGCGTCAACATCGCGGAAATCGGTCGAAGGGGCGTCGAACGCCTGATCGGCCTGGTCCAGGCCGGCGCGACCGCCGACGCCACGGACACCGCTTGCGAAATCGTTCGGCCGATCCTGGTCGAACGCCAGTCCACCGCGGCGGCCTCGTCCGCCAGGTTCAACAAAGGGTAGGCCAGCCATGTCGCTGACAACCGATCCCATCAGGAGGGGAGAGTTCAGGATGACCCAGTTCAACACGCGTAAGGCCGCCTTGGCCGCCGCATCGGCGCTAGCCATCAGCATGGCGGTCGTCGGCGGCGCGCAGGCGCAGAACGCCACAACCACGCTTCGTGGCGCCGTCTACGATGGTCAGACAGTCGAGGCCGGCGCGACGGTTGTCGCCACTGAGGTCTCGACCGGTTATGCGACCCGGGCCAGTGTCGGTGGCGATGGTCGCTACGTGCTGTCCGGACTGCGTCCGGGCACTTATCGCGTGCAAGTGACGAGCGCTGACGGCCAGACTGCAGAAGAGACGGTCACCCTTGCTCTTGGTCAGGTGGGCACGCTGAACCTGGATGTCGCCGGAGCAACGACGACGGCTTCTACTGACGGCGCGACCGAGCTGGGCGACATCGTCGTCACCGGCCGCCGCGTCTTTGAGGTGCGCACACCTGAAGTCGCCACCAATGTGACGCAGCAACAGATCAACAACCTTCCGCAGATCAGCCGCAACTTCCTGAACTTCGCCGCCCTGGCCCCGGGGCTGCGAGTTCGCGAAGACGACACCGAGCGCACCATCTCGGCCGGCGGCCAGACCGCTCAAGCGATCAACGTCTTCATCGACGGCCAGAACCGCAAGTCGCTGATCAACGACGGCGGTGTCGCCGGTCAGGACGACAGTCGCGGCACGCCCTTCCCTCAGGGCGCCGTCCAAGAGTTCCGCGTCATCAGCCAGAACTTCAAGGCCGAGTACGAACAAGCCGGTTCGGCCATCATCACCGCCGTGACGCGCTCGGGCACGAACGAGTTCCATGGCGATATCTTCGCCTATTACCAAGACCCTGACTGGATCGCCCAAGACGAGATTTCGGAACGCCGTGGATCCGAGAAGGCGCCGCTGAAGCGGCTCCAATACGGCGCCAGCCTGGGTGGCCCCATCATCCAGGATCGTCTGCACTTCTTCGGCGCCTATGAGCGCAAAGATGAGGACCGGATTTCGCAGTCCTTCCTGAACCGCACGGAATATAACGACTTCTTCGCGGCGGACCTTGGCACCACCTCGACCCCCTACGAGCAGGACATCTTCTTTGGAAAGCTGTCATGGCAGATCAATGAGCGCCAACGTCTTGAGCTTAGTGCGGAATATAAGACGGAAGAGGACATCCGTGGAGCTAGCGGGCAAAACTCTCCCAGCAGGGCCGCCCGAAACAACGGTGAGAATAAGGCTTTCAACCTGCGTCACCAGTACCAAGGCGATCGCTTCCTGAACGAGTTCGCGGTCGACTACTTGGAAGCGACTTATGAACAGTCTGTTATCAATGGTGGTGACTACGGTCGTCGGTACGTCATATTCCGCGACGACAACGCGAACACCCCTGGTTTTCAGTACAATATAAACAATCGAGAGGCGACAGTATTTACTGCTGGCGGTCGGGCTGACTCGCAGCTTCTGCGGCAGAAAAGCACGACGGTTCGTAACGACCTAACTATCCCAGATTTGTCTTGGATGGGTACACACACCATTAAAATGGGTGCAAAGTATTCCATGCAGAACTATTTCGTCCAAAAAGATTTCGGTCGAAATCCTACTTTCACCTACGACATAGAGGCTCGCCCCGAAATCAATGGGAGCCGTACTATACCTGTTGCTGTTGATCTGGGGGTTGCTGTGCCTCCCGCTGATGCAGATAACAACGTCCTCGGTCTGTATATCCAGGATGATTGGCAGATCACCGACAAGCTGGAAATCAACCTCGGCATTCGCTGGGACTACGAGGACAACGCGGTAAACAACGACTACCGTACGCCAGACTCGATCCGGAACATGCTGGCCGCAATCCAGAACCTTCCGAACTACGATTTCCCATCTTACTTCAAGCCGGCGGGCTATATATCTGACGGTGATCGGCCGGCTTTCAAGGACGCCTTCCAGCCGCGTTTCGGCTTCTCCTACGACGTGTTCGGCGACGAGCGGACGGTGCTGTTCGGCGGCGCTGGTCGCTACTACGACCGTATCGGCTTCAACTTCGCCTTCGATGAGAGGTTCAAGCCGTTCCAGTTCAACAAGACGATCTACTTCTCCAATAATGGCGGTCTAGTCGGCGGCCAGCAGACCGTTGCTTGGAACCCTGCTTACCTCACGCCTGCAGGCCTTGATCCGCTTCTGGCGGCCTCACCGGGGGCCGGCGAAGTCTTTCTTGTAAAGAACAACTTTGAGCCGCCGCGCACCGATCAGTTCAACATCGGCGTAAGACAGAAGTTCGGAAAATGGCAGACGGCGCTGACCTTTGCTGCGGGTCATACCGAGGGTGAATCGGCCTGGTATATCGCCAACGCTCTTACCGAAACTGGTGGGCGCTTCAACGGACCGTCGCCTACCTCGGTCGGTTTCCCGCAATTCCGGAATGCGATCTTCTTCCAAAACACTGATAAAGAACGTGACTACAAAGCGATCTATCTGACGGCGGACAAGCCATACAACGCCCAAGATAACTGGGGCTTCAACCTCGCATACACTTATATGGATGCGACCCAGAACGGGAGCCGCGATAATGGTTATGCGGCCTTCGATTTCGACTACAATGTCCCCAGCCAGTCACCGGAGTTCCGTTCGGCGACGGATGAGCGGCATCGTATCGTTGCTTCGGGCACACTGGGCTTGCCGGCCGACTTCCTGCTGTCCGGCATAGTCACCTTGGGTTCGGGCTTGCCGTACAATGTCTTCAACTGCCCGGATGCGCCGGCTGGCGGTCCCAACATCTGTTGGAATGCTGGCAATCCGGAGAAGCGCGCCTTCCTGCCCGGACTGAATTTCGCCTACCGTCAGATCGATCTTCGCTTGACGAAGACGTTCGAAGTGTTCGGCGGACAGCGTGTGGAGTTCATCGCAGACGCCATCAATCTGTTTAACTTCACAAACTACAGCTCCTTCGAAGGCAGCTACACCAACCCACGTTTCGGCGCTGGAACCGGGGTCTTTACGCCGACCCGCAGCTTTCAGGTCGGCCTGCGTTACGCCTTCTAAATCCTGAGCCTGGGCCGCCTCGTGCTTGTCGCGAGGCGGCCTTTCTTTTTTCGATTGAGACCTAGTGAGCGTGCCCATGAATCGTCGAAACTTCCTGATGCGGACCACCACAGGCGCGGCGGCTCTGGCCGTTGGATTTCCGGTGATGGCGGCGGCGCAGCAGGCGGCGACGACGGGGGCGGTCAATGGGACGCAGAGACGGCCGATGCGGCTGGATCAAGAGATTGAGGAACTTCAAGAGCGGACGTTCCGCTGGTTCGAGAAGGTCACGGATCGCAGGACCGGCCTGACGCCGGATCGCTGGCCGACGCCGTCGTTCTGTTCGGTGGCGGCGGTCGGGTTCGCCCTGACCTGCTGGCCGGTGGGTGTCGAGCGCGGCTGGATGAGCCGGGCCGAGGCGCGTGAGCGGACCCTGACGACGCTGCGCTTCTTCCATGACCTACCGCAGGGCCCGGAGGCCAGCGGCACGGCGGGGTACAAGGGCTTCTTCTACCACTTCCTGGATATGGAGACGGGGCTTCGTTACCGGACCAACGAACTGTCGACGGTCGATACGGCGCTGCTGATCGGCGGCATGCTGTTCGCCGCCCGCTACTTCGACGGCCGTCATGCCGACGAGGCGGAAATCCGTCAGAAGGCCCAGGCCATCTATGAGCGGATCGAATGGCCGTGGGCCGTGATCCGCGACAACCGCATCACCATGGGCTGGCACCCCGAGAGCGGCTTTATTCCCTCCGACTGGCACGTCTATAACGAGGGCATGCTGTTGCTGCTGCTGGCCATCGGCAGCCCGACCCATCCGGTGTCGGTCAATGTCTGGCACGAATGGGCGGCCAGCTACGACGAGAGCTGGACCGATCGCTGGGGCAGCTGGCACCTGAATTTCGCCCCCATCTTCGGGCACCAGTACAGCCATATGTTCATCGACTTCCGCGGCATTCAGGACGCCTGGATGCGCGGGCAGTCTGCCCAACTGGGCGAATACCTCGACTATTTCGAAAACAGCCGCCGCGCCGTCTACGCCCAGCAGAAATACGCCCACGACAACCCTGGCGGCTGGGCCGGCTATTCGTCCGAGGTCTGGGGGCTGACGGCCTGCGACGGGCCGGGCGACTTCAAACAGGTCATCGATGGCAAGGAGCGCGAGTTCTTCAGCTATTCCGCGCGCGGGCCAGGCGACCGGGACGACGGCACCATCGCGCCGACGGCGGCGGCCAGCTCCATCGCATTCGCCCCGGAGATCGTGGCGCCCTGCATCAAGGCGATGAAGGCCAAATATGGCGCGGGCATCTATACGGAGTGGGGGTTCCTCGACAGCTTCAACCCGACCCTGACGGTGCGCGACGGGCCGCTGCAGCACGGCAACATCGTGGACGGCGTGGGCTGGGTGGACAGCGACTATCTGGGCATCGACCAGGGGCCGATCGTCATCATGACCGAGAACCACAGGTCCGAGTTCGTCTGGCGCTATATGCGCGGCGAGCCCAATATCCGCCGGGCGCTCGACATCGCGGGCTTCACCGGCGGCTGGATGAACGGATGAGTTTGACGGCCCATAGGCGCGGCGCTCTGGCCCTCATGGCGGCAGGGGCGGCTGCGGCCTGCACCCCGCGCCGCGACGGCGAGACCGTTCTGCGCTTCTGGGCCATGGGCAATGAGGGTGGAACGGTCGAGCAACTGATGCCCGAGTTCGAGCGCCGCAATCCGGGCGTCCGGGTCTCGGTCCAGCCTCTGCCGTGGACGGCTGCGCACGAAAAGCTGCTGACCGCCTATGCCGGGGCCTCGCTGCCGGACGTCAGCCAGATCGGCAATACCTGGGTGGCGGAGCTGACCGCCATCGGCGCCCTGTCGCCGACCCCGCCCGAGGCCGCGAACCTGCTGACCGACCAGTTTCCGGCGGTGCTGGAGACCAACGAGATCGCCGGCCGCGCCATGACCACGCCCTGGTATGTCGACACGCGGCTGTTGTTCTATCGCAAGGACTTGCTGGCGCGGGCAGGGTTCGACGCCCCGCCCGAAAACTGGGCCGAATGGAAGCGGGCCATGCATGCGATCAAGCGTGTGGCGGGCGGCGACAACTACGCCATCCTGCTGCCGTTGAACGAGTTCGAGCAGCTTCTGACCTTCGGGCTTCAAATCGACGAGCCGCTGCTGCGGGATCGGGATACGCGCGGAAACTTCTCCAACCCCGGTTTCGTCGCGGCCCTGGCCTTCTATCGCAGCCTGTTCAACGAGCAGTTGGCGCCGCTGGCCTCGTCGACCCAGATTTCGAACGTCTGGACCGAGTTCGCCAGGGGCTATTTCAGCTTCTACTTCTCCGGCCCATGGAGCGTCGGCGATTTCCGCAGCAAGCTGCCCGCGTCGTTCCAACCGAACTGGGCCACGGCGGGCGTGCCGGGACCGAACGGCCTGGGCGCCTCGGCGCCGGGCGGGTCCAGTCTGGCGGTATTCAAATCCTCCCCGCATCAGGAGGCGGCCTGGGCCCTGGTCCGCTATCTGTCTGAACCGACGGTGCAGGCCCGCTTCAACACCATCGTCGGCGACCTGCCGGCGCGCCAGAGCGCCTGGGACATCGCGGGCGTGGAGCGTGATCCGATGCTGGCGCCGTTCCGGGGGCAACTGGCGCGCGCCAAGGCCGTGCCCAAGGCGCCCGAATGGGAGCGGATCGTTACGGAGATGCAGATCGTCGCCGAACGGATGGTGCGCGGCGAGTACACGCCCGAGAGCGCCGCCGCCGAGATCGACCGCCGTGTCGATCGGCTTCTGGAGAAACGACGCTGGATGTTGGAAAAGGGCAGGGCCGTATGACCGTCGTCGATCCGACACTAGTCAATGCGGAGACCAAGGTCATCCCGTCGCGTGGACGCGGCGCTCGCGAGCGTGCCGCCTGGGCTTTCGTCGCCCCGGCCATGCTCGCCATCGGCCTGTTCTTCGCCATTCCGGTGATCGCGGCCCTGCTGCTCAGCCTGACCGACTTCGACATCTACGCCCTGGCGAACCTGGACAACCTGCGTTTCGTGGGCTTGCAGAACTATGAGCGGCTCCTGACCAATCCCCTGTTCTGGGGGGCGATGAAGAACACCCTGACCTTCGCCGTCCTCGGCGTGCCCCTGTCCATCGCCGCATCCCTGGCGGCGGCGGTGATCCTGAACGCGCGGGTCGTGAAGTGGCGGCCGATCTGGCGGGTGATGTTCTTCGCCCCCTATGTCACCACCCTGGTCGCGACGGCGGTGGTTTGGCGCTATCTGCTGCACACCCGCTACGGCGTCATCAACTGGGGGCTGGAGAGCATCGGCCTGCCGGCCGTGGACTGGCTGGGCGACCCGTCTACATCGATCCCGGCGATCCTGATGTTCGTGGTCTGGAAGATCTTTGGCTACAACATGCTGATCTTCCTGGCGGTGCTTCAGACCGTGCCGGACGACCTGTACGAGGCCGCGCGCATCGACGGCGCCGGCCCGTGGAAGCAGTTCCGCCATGTGACCCTGCCGGCCATCGCGCCGACCATGCTGCTGGTTTCGATCATCTCGGTCGCCAGCTTCTTCCAGCTGTTCGCCGAACCCTATGTGATGACGCAGGGCGGACCGGCCCAGAGCACGGTGACGGTGCTCTACTTCATGTACGAAGAGGGCTTCAAATGGTGGAACCTGGGGTCCGCCAGCGCCGTGGCCTTCGTCCTGTTCCTGTGCATCCTTGCGATCACCCTGGTCCAGCTCACGGTCGCCAAGCGGGTGGGGGCGTATCAATGAAACTCCGCGCGATCCTGCTCAATCTGGCCGTCGGCCTCATCGCTCTAGTCGTGCTGTTCCCACTGGTCTGGATGGTGTCGGTCAGCTTCATGGCGACCGGCGAGGCCGCCGTCTTCCCGCCGCCGCTGCTGCCGTCGCACTGGACGCTGGAGCACTATCGCGATCTGTTCCTGAACCAGGGCATGGGGCGGTATCTGTGGAACAGCTTCGCCCTTGCGACCTTGGCGACGATCCTGGCGCTGGGGTTTACGGTCCCAGCCGGCTACGCCTTCGCCAAGCTGAAGTTCGCAGGGCGCGAGCGGCTGTTTCAGTTCCTGGTCGCCGCCCTGGTGGTGCCGGCCCAGATCGGCACCTTGCCGCTGTTCCTGATGCTGAAGGGGATGGGGCTGGTGAACACCTACGCCGGCGCCTTGGTGCCGTGGTTGGCCTCGATCTTCGGCCTGTTCCTGGTGCGCCAGTATGCGCTGAGCATTCCCGACGAGATGCTGGAGGCCGCCCGCATCGACGGCGCCAGCGAGGGCCAGATCTTCCGCCGCGTGGTCCTGCCGACCTTGCAGCCGATCATCGTGACCCTGGGCCTGTTCGTCTTCCTGGGCAGCTGGAACGACTTCCTGTGGCCCCTGATCATCCTGACGGACCAGTCGAACTACACCCTGCCGGTCGCGTTGGCGGCCCTGTCGCGCGAGCATGTGCAGGACATCGAACTGATGATGGCCGGCGCCGTCGTCACGGTGGCGCCCGTGCTGATCCTCTTCCTCGCCCTGCAACGCTACTACATCCGCGGTATGCTCGCGGGCAGCGTGAAGGGCTGACCAGAACTGCGAGTTTCGATGCGTAACCTCCTGCTGGCCGCCGCCTCGGTCCTGACCCTCGCCCTGGCCGCGCCCGCCGTCGCCCAGGAAACGCGAGTTCTCGACAGCATGGATGACGCCACGCGGTGGGAGGCCAGCGCCTCGACCGACATTCACGCCGCTGTCTCCGCCGTCGCCGGCCATGACGGGAAAGCGGTGCGCCTCGACTACGATTTCGACGGCAAGGCGGGCTATGCGGTGCTCAGCCGCCCGCTGCCGTTCGACCTGCCCGACAACTACGAAATCAGCTTCTGGGTGCGCGGCGCCGGGCCGACCAATACCTTCGAGGTCAAGCTGACCGACGCCTCGGCCGACAACGTCTGGTGGAAGCAGACGGCGCGCTACGACTTCCCAGACGGTTGGACCCGGTTCGTCATCAAACGCCGTCAGGTCTCCAAAGCTTGGGGACCAAGTCCTAAAACCGTCCTGCGTCGCGCCGAACGGGTCGAGTTTGTCGTGGTCGCGGCCGAGGGCGGCAAGGGCTCGGTCGAGATCGACCAACTGACCCTGCGCGCCCTACCGGTCGATCCGCCGGTTCCGCCCCAGCCGATCGCCAGCGATGGACGCACTGCGTCGACCGCCGCCAACGCCGTCGATTTCGACCCTAAAACCGCCTGGACCCCGCCGGTGGGCGAGGCGTCGGCCCTGACGCTGGACCTGGGCTACGAGCGCGAGTTCGGCGGGCTGACCCTGCGCTGGGGCGAGCGGGGCGCGGCGAGCGACTATCGCGTTTCGGCCTCCCTGGATGGGCGCGACTGGCGCGAGCTGGCGACGGTCACGAGCGGCAATGGCGGCGTGGACTGGCTGAGAACGCCCGAGGCGACGGCGCGCTGGCTGAGACTTGAGCCGCTAAAGCCCGTCCCGGCGCCGGACGTGGTTGGTTCGTCCGGTGCGGGCCAGCGGCTGGGCGCAGCCCAGGCCACGACCTATGCGCTGAACGAGATCGAGGTCGAACCGCTGACGTTCGGCGCGGACCGCACCGTGTTTCTGGAAGCCGTGGCCAAGGAAAACCGGCGCGGCGTCTATCCGCGCGGCTTCTCCGGCGAGCAGTCCTACTGGACCCTGGTCGGGGTCGATGGGGGCGGGGAGAGCGGCCTGATCGGCGAGGACGGCGCCATCGAGCTTCGCCGCGCCGGACCCAGTATCGAACCCTTCGTGGTCGACAACGGGCGGCTGATCACCTGGGCCGACGTCAATATCGAACAGGGGCTGAAGGACGGCGATCTGCCGATCCCGTCCGTGACCTGGACCGCCGACGACTGGACGCTGAAGATCACCAGCTTCGCCGACGGACCGGCCGATCAGGCGCAGCTCTGGGGCCGGTACGACTTGACCAACACTTCCAGCCGGCCGCGCACCCTGACCCTGGCCCTGGCCGCGCGGCCAATGCAGGTGAATGCGCCGCGTCAGTTCCTCGCCATTCCCGGCGGTGTCAGCCCAATGGAGACGATCGGCTGGGACGGCGCGCAGTTGAGCCTGAACGACGCGGTGCGAGTGCAGCCGTTGGCGACGCCGGATCAGGTCGCGCTGGCGACCTTCGACGCCGGCAGCGACCCGCAGTCCCTGATTCTGCCGTCTGCGCGACGACCGGCCGCCGAGCCCATGACGACGACCGACGCCACGGGTCTGGCCGCTGGCGCACTGACCTACGAGGTGGCGCTGCAACCCGGCGAGACGCGCACGGTCGGTTGGGTGTCGCAGCTATCGGGCGACGCCTTGCCGCCCGAGCCGGTGGGACAGGCGGCGGCTGTGCTGGAGGCGGTCGAGACACGGCTGGCGGCTGAATGGCGCGCGAAACTGGATCGGGTGGACCTGACCTTGCCGCCTGCCGCCCAGAGGATCGAGGACGCGCTGAAATCCTCGCTGGCCCATATGCTGATGTCGCGTCAGGGGCCGATCCTCCAACCTGGAACCCGCAGCTACAACCGCTCCTGGATCCGCGACGGGGCCATGATGGCAGAGGGTTTGAACCGGCTGGGCATGGCCGAGCATTCGGCCGACTATCTGCGCTGGTACGCCCCCTATGTGTTCGAGAACGGCAAGGTGCCGTGCTGCGTCGATGCGCGCGGCGCCGATCCGGTGCCCGAGAACGACAGCCACGGCGAGTTCGTCTTCCTGGCCGCCGAAACCTATCGCTACACAAAGGACGAAGCCCTGCTGCGCCAGGTCTGGCCGCAGGTGCAAAAGGCGATCACCTATATGGACGAACTGCGCGCCTCGACCCGGACGGCAGCCTTCCAGGCGCCGGACCAGCGTCACCTATATGGCCTGCTGCCACCGACGATCAGCCACGAGGGCTATTCGGATAAGGCGGCCTATTCCTATTGGGACGATTTCTGGGGCCTGCTGGGCTACAAGGATGCGGTCTTCATCGCCGAAACGGTGGGCGATGCGGAGGCCGCCGCCCGCTATGCGGCGGCGCGGGATCAGTTCGCCGCCGACATCCGCGCGTCGATCACGGCGACGGCGGCCCATCATGGCATTGACTGGATCGCGGGCGCTGCGGACCGGGGCGATTTCGACGCCACCTCGACAACCATCGCCCTGTCGCCGGCGGGCGAACAGGATAATCTGCCGCCTGAGTTTCTGGCGCGAACCTTCGATCGCTACTGGGAAAACTTCCAGAACCGGCTGACCAATCGCACGGCGTGGAAGGACTATACCCCCTACGAATGGCGGCTGGTCGGCGCCTATGTGCGGCTGGGTCAGAAGGACCGAGCGCTGGATGTGCTGGACTTCCTCATGGCCGACCGCCGACCCGAGGCCTGGAACGGCTGGGCCGAGGTGGTGGGCCGCGAAAAGCGCGAGCCACGCTTCATTGGGGACATGCCGCACGCCTGGATCAGCTCGGACTATATCCGCTCGGCGCTGGATCTGTTCGCCTATGAGCGGGACCGCGATCACGCTTTGGTTCTGGCGGCGGGCGTGCCGGAGGCGTGGCTGGACACCGCCGAGGGCGTCGGCGTGCGGGATCTACGCACCGCCTATGGGCCGCTGACCTACGCCTACCGCAAGGAACGGCAGGGCTATGTGCTCACCCTGGGCGACGGCGCGACGCCGCCGGGCGGCTTCGTCCTGCAATGGCCGGCGGGGCAGGGGCGGCCGGAGCGCGTTCGGATCGATGGCCGGTCCGCGACGTGGTCGGGTGATGAACTGCTCATTCCGGTTGGGGCGCGGCTGGTAGAGTTGCGCTGACTACTACGTTCCTTCTCCCATTGGGAGAAGGTGGCCCGAAGGGCCGGATGAGGGTCGGCCGGTAGGCCAGGTCGCAGCATCCGCCCATCACCCTTTCGCGCAAGACCGTTCGCTACGCTCTCGGGCGCACAAGCCCTCTCCCAAAGGGAGAGGGATCAGAGGCGGCTCAAGGCCTTGCCGGTCGCGTCGAACAGGTGGGCTTGTTTTGCGGGCACGTGCAGCGTCAGTCGCTCGCCCGCCTTGGCCCGCAGTTCGCCCGCCAACTGAACCGTCAGCGTGTCCTGTGTCGCCGGATGCTTCAGGTGCGCCATTGTGGTCGCGCCCAGGGTCTCCACGAACATGACCTCGGCGCTGAGGGCGTCGCCGTCGTCGTCGAGGCTCAGGTGTTCGGGACGGACGCCCAAAGTGACGGCGTCGCCGGGCTTGGCCGAAGCGGCGTCCACGGCGAGCTGGATCGTCTCGCCGGCCGTGGTCTTCACCGTCGCGCCGATCGTCGAGGCCTCGACGATCTCGGCTGTCAGAAGGTTCATCTTCGGGCTGCCGATGAAGCCGGCGACGAACAGGTTGGCGGGGTGTTCGTACAGGTCCATCGGCGCGCCGACCTGTTCAATCCGGCCGGCGTTCAGCACCACGATCCGGTCGGCCAGGGTCATGGCCTCGACCTGGTCGTGGGTGACGTAGATCATGGTGGTCTTCAGTTCGGCGTGCAGCCGCGCGAACTCGTAGCGCATCCGCACGCGCAGGGCGGCATCCAGGTTCGACAGGGGCTCGTCGAACAGGAAGACCTCGGGCTCGCGCACGATGGCGCGGCCGATGGCGACGCGCTGGCGCTGGCCGCCCGACATGGCCTTGGGCTTGCGATCCAGATAGTCGGTGATGCTGAGCGCCTCTGCGGCGGCACGGACGCGGCGATCGATCTCGCCCTTGTCCGTCTTGGCCAGCTTCAGGCCGAAGGCCATGTTTTCATAGGCGGTCATGTGCGGATACAGCGCATAGGACTGGAACACCATGGCGATGCCCCGGTCGGACGGCGACAGGTCGTTGACCACGCGGTCCCCGATGGAGACCTGGCCCGTCGTCGCCTCTTCCAGACCGGCGATGGTGCGCAGCAGGGTGGACTTGCCGCAGCCCGAGGGGCCGACGAAGACCACGAACTCGCCGTCGGCGATCTCCAGATCGACGCCCTTCAGCACCTCGACGGCGCCGAACGCCTTTTTCACGTCGACCAGACGGACGTTCGCCATGCTTCCTGCTTTCCTGACCGTTTCTGTTTTGCCGCACCGTAACCGGTTACATGGCGGGATCAATGGCGCACGATGTCTCGCTGACAACTGAAATTGCAAAACTGCAAAATTAGGCTTTCGCAAAATCGAAGCGCTGGATAGAAGCCCGCTGCCAATCGTGGGGGAGTATCCGAATGACGCAGCGCAACTTCTTGATGGCGACAGCCTCGATCGCCTGGCTGGCGACGGCTGCGGCGGCCCAGGCCCAGGAGGAGTCGCGCGTGGACGATGTGGTGGTCACCGGCTCCCGGATCGCGGGCGGCGAGCGGATTGCCCCGGTAGAGACTGTAGCCCGCGAAACAATCGCCGCCGCCGGCATCGCCGATGCCTCTCAGCTGGTCCGGCTGGTCACGGCCAATTCGGGCTCGGAGGCCCAGGTCGATCAGCTGAACCAGCCGCAAAGTTCGGGCACGGCCCAGTTCAACCTGCGCAATCTCGGCCTCGGCTCAACTTTGGTCCTGGTGGACGGCCAGCGCTGGACAAATAGCGCCGTGGTGGCGACGGACGGCTCGGGCTTCGTCGACATCAACTCGCTGGTTCCGATGATCGCGCTTCAGCGGGTCGAGGTGGTCAAGGACGGCGCCTCGGCGGTCTATGGCTCGGACGCGGTGGCGGGCGTGGTCAACTTCATCACTCGGCGGGGCGTGGACCGTCCCGAGGTCAGCGCCAAATACGCCGTAGCCGACGGATCGGAAGAGAGCGTGATCGAGGCGCTCGGCGGGTTCGGCCTGCTGGGCGGTGACCTGACGCTGGCGGCCTCGCATTTCCATCGTTCGGCCCTGGGGTCGGACGAGCGGGACTTCACCCAGGCCGAACGCTATGGCCGCGCGGCCTGGACGGCCGTCACCAGCTACGGCCAGCCCGGCTCATATTTCCGACCCAGCCGCAATGGGTTTTCGCCCGATCCGGCGTGCGGCGATCCGGCGTTCGGCAGCGCCTATCTGAACTCGCCCACGGACATCTTCTGCCGGCTGGACTATTCGGACTTCTTCGATCTGGTCCCGGAGGAGACGCGCACGCAGCTGTTCGCGGACTACCGACGGCCTGTGGGCGACATGACCCTGTCGCTGCAAGGGGCGTGGTCGGCGACCAACACCATCGCGCGCCAGTCGCCGTCGCTGCCGATCCTGGCGCGATCCCTGACGGTGCCGGCGACCCATCCCGACAATCCGTTCGGCGAGGCGGTGCTGTTCCGGGGCCGGCTGTTGGGGGCGGAGGCCGGCGCGTCGCAGGCCGAGTTCGACTATCGCACCTGGCGTCTGGCGGCCGGGCTGGATGGGCGCTTCGGCAATGGCTGGACCTGGAACCTGTCGGCGACCAGCAGCCGCCAGCACGTCGCCTACGACAAGCCCGACACCATCGGCAGCGCCTTGCAGAATGCGTTGAACGGCCTGGGCGGGGCGGGTTGCAATCCCGCGACGGGGACGCCTGGCGTCGGCGCCTGCCAGTATTTCAACCCGTTCGGCAGCGCCTACCTGGGAACCGGGACGGCGAACACCACTGCCCTGATCGACAGCCTGATCGGCTCGACCGGCCTGCGGGGCGCGGCGACCCTGACGACGGCGGACGCCTCGACCAGCGGCGAGGCCCTGGCCTGGGCCGGTGGATCGGTCGATGTCGCCGTCGGCGCCCAGTATCGCCGCAGCGGCTTCCGTCACGACTGGAGCGACTTGGTCAACCGCGGCGATCTGCTGACGGCGGGCGTGTCGCCGGACTTCGAGGGCGATCAGGAAGCCTTGGCCGCCTTCGCCGAGGCCCGCCTCCACCTGGGCGACCGGATCGAGGCGCAGCTCGCCGGGCGCTACGAATCCTATGACGGGAACGAGGGGCGGTTCAGCCCCAAGGCCGCGATCCGCTGGGATGTCACCGACGCCCTGGCCCTGCGCGCGTCGTGGGGGCAGGGGTTCCGCGCGCCGTCGGTCTATGCCCAGTCGGGAGCGCAGGCGTCGCAGCCGTCGGTGTTCGACCGGGGGGCGTTCGTCTTTGTCAACACCCTGACTTCGGGCCGGGCCGACCTGAAGCCCGAGAAGTCCGAGAGCCTGAACCTGGGCGCGGTCTGGACGCCGATCGAGGGGCTGGAACTGGGCGTGGACGCCTGGCGGTTCGACTATGCCGATCAGGTGGTCAAGGAGTCGGCCCAGGCCATCATCAACCAGGCGGCGGCCGATACGGCGGCGGGGCGGACCGGCACGGAGGCGCAGAGCCGCATTACCCGTTCACCCAGCGGCGCCCTGACCTTCGTGCAGCTGTATTTCGTAAACGCCTCGTCCATTGAGACCCAAGGGATCGACCTGTCGGCCCGCTATCGGCGCGGCCTGTGGGGCGGGGAGGCGACGGCCTCGGTGACCTGGACCTATGTGGACGCCTACGACATCCGGCTGGACGCGTCGGCCGCGAAGGTGTCGGGCGTCGGTTCGACCAACCTGAACAACATTGGCCGGTCCCTGCCACGCAATCGCGGCGAGTTCGCCCTGGGCTGGAGCGGCGGGGCGAACGCGGTGACGGCCCTGGTCCACTATACTGACGGATACGCCAACGACCGCAGCGGCATCACCGACGCCAGCATCGCCAGCCAGACGACGGTCGATCTGTTCTACCGTCGCACGATCGGCGCTGACCTCGATCTGTCGGTCGGGGTGGTCAATGTGGCGGACAAGGCGCCGCCGCTGGCGCAGTTCGCCTTTGGCTATGACCCGGTGGTTGCCGATCCGCGCGGGCGGGTCGTCAGCATTGGCCTCAGCAAGCGGTTCTGACCAAGCGGTTCCGATCGGCGGTTGCGCGGTCAACCGGGCGGTGTATGCATCCCCTAGGGGAGAATCCGATGACCGACGGCGAGACGACGCGCAAACAGGCGTTCAAGGACCTGTCAGAGGACACGCTGGGCTTTGGCGGGGCCGAGGTGCGGACCGCGCGCGATCTGCTGGTGCGGCCCCGGCTGGTCCTTCAGGCCTGGATGATCGAGGGGCCGACCGGGGGCGGGCGCTACGCCAAGCCGCTGAAGCTGTATCTGGCGCTGAACGCGATCCTGATGCTGGTGGTGTTCCTGCGCGGCGGTTTGAGCTTCTATCTGGAAAGCATGCCGGCCGATGTTCTGAACCCCCTGCTTCAGGAAGCGGGCAAGTCGCGCGACGCATTCATGTCGGACGCCGACGGATGGATGTCCCTGGTCGCCGTGCCCATCATGGCGCCCTTCTACGCCCTGGCGGCCATGCCGCTGTTTCGCCTGTGGGACGCCGAGGACCTGGGCCTGAGACGCGGGTTCAGGGCCGCTTTCGCCTATCTTAACGCCTGGACCGTGCCGTTGCTGCCGCTGGCGTGGTTCATGTTCAGCCCCGGCCCGCTGGCCGCGGCGTGCAGCCTTGTGATGCTGGCACTGGGCGTCGTGGCCTTCATGCGGATGGGCCGTGGACGGTGGTATCGGGGCGTGGTCCCCGGCTTGGCCAAGGCCTTCGCCGTGATGATCGCCATCGGCCTGTCCAGCGTCGTCGCGACCTTCATCGTGATGGTCATCGGCGTCTTCGCCGGATTTGCGGCCTAGACGGTCGCCTGACAAAAACACCGTCTAATTCGTCTAATTTGTCTATTTCAGCGTCAGAGCGAACGGCGCCACGCCCAGAAATGGCGAGCAAAGTGCAAGATCGCGCAGTTTCAGAGCGCTGCTGTTTTCAAAGACCCGTGACATCATTATCCGGCTCTGACGCATGTCCGGTCGATTGACGCTCCGGCCCTTCAAGTCCTTGATCTCGCGTCAAATCATCTATCGAAATGGTATGGGGAGATGGGTCGGAATGGCGACGCGTTTTTTCCCTGCGTGAGAGCTTAGCCGCAGTCGCTTCATAACCTTGCCGCCGGTTTTGGCTGTCCCTCGGCATCGACGGCCACCATGACGAACTCGGCCGTGGCGGAACGCCGCCGTTCTCCCGTCAGGAGGCGTTCGGCCCAGAGTTGCACCTCGACCGAGACTGAGCTGCGCCCGACCATCTTTACGCGCGAGACCAGTTCGACCATGTCGCCGCCGTCGATCGGGGCCTTGAAGTCGATGCGGTTGGTCGCGGCCATGACCATGACCTCGCGCGCATGGCGGGTCGCCGTGACGAAGGCGGCCTTGCCCATGAGCTTGAGCGCGTCGCCGCCGAACAGGGTGCCGTAGTGGTTGGTCGTGCCGGGAAAGACCATCTCTGCGGTCCTCAGCCAGCCATCGTCCGCCTCGCCTGCCTCATCGAGGGGCGTTAACGGTTGATCATCGCCCGCCGGCCTCAGGGCGACCATGTTGAAGGCTCCGCGCGTACACAGGCGGCGCTCGCCGCTCAGCAGGCTTTCGGCGTGCAGTTCGACTTCGACGCCCAGAGAGGACCGACCGATCCGAACGACGCGGCCAACCGCCTCGACCATCTCGCCGATCCGGGCCGGAGCCGCGAAATCGATCCGCTCGCATCCGGCCGTGACCACGGCCCGTCGCGCGTGGCGGCTCGCGGCCAGAAAGGCGACCTTGTCGAGGTGGGCCAGACCAACCCCGCCGAACAGGGTGCCATGGTGGTTGGCGTCACCGGGGAACACCATGTCGATCAGGCGAACCCTCACGGCTCGCACCTTTCCGCGCCGTAGTAGAGGTCGCGGGACAGTTCCTCGCGCACGATCTCGGCGCCGGCGCTCAAGGCGCGCAGCTTGCCATTGGCGACCCGGCGCGACAGGGGCGCCATGCCGCAGTTGGTGGCCGGATAGAGTTTGTCGGCGTCCACGAACTCAAGCGCCTTGCGCAAGGTGTCCGCCACCTCTTCGGGCGTTTCGATCGTGTCGGTCGCGACGTCGATGGCGCCGACCATCACCTTCTTGCCCCGGATCAGTTCGATCAGATCCATCGGCACGCGCGCGTTCTGGGCTTCGAGTGAAATGATGTCGATGCTGGAGGTCCGAAGCTTGGGGAAGGCCTCTTCGTACTGCCGCCATTCGGAGCCGAGGGTCTTCTTCCAGTCGGTGTTGGCCTTGATGCCGTAGCCGTAGCAGATGTGGACCGCCGTTTCGCACTTCAGCCCCTCGGCCGCCTTCTCCAGGGTCGCCACGCCCCATTCGTTCACCTCGTCGAAGAAGACGTTGAAGGCGGGCTCGTCGAACTGGACGATGTCGACGCCGGCGGCCTCCAGTTCGCGGGCCTCCTCATTGAGGATTTTGGCGAACTCCCAGGCCAGTTTTTCGCGGCTGCCGTAATGGTCGTCATACAGGGTGTCGATCATCGTCATCGGCCCGGGCAACGCCCATTTGATCGGCTGGTCGGTCTGAGCCCGCAGGAACTTGGCGTCTTCGACGAAGACCGATTTCGGACGGCTGACGGCGCCCACGACCACCGGGACGCTGGCGTCATAGCGATTGCGGATTCGCATGGTCTTGCGGTTCTCAAAATCGACGCCGTCGAGGTGTTCGATGAAGGTCGTGACGAAATGCTGGCGGGTCTGTTCGCCGTCACTGAAGATGTCGATGCCGGCCCGGCGCTGATCGTCCAGCGACAGGCGCAGGGCGTCCTGTTTGGCCTCGATCAGGTCATCGCCCTGCAGCTTCCAAGGCGACCAGAGCGTCTCGGGCTCGGCCAGCCAGACGGGTTTGGGCAGGCTGCCGGCGGTCGAGGTCGGGAGAAGGGTTTTCATGAGGGGAGACTCTGAAATCTGGAAACTGTTCAGGCGGCGGCGAAGGCGGCCGACCATTGGTCGAGGCGGGCGCGGTGCGGCTTGATGAACCGCTCTTCGACGAAGCGGCCCTGCTCGACGGCCAGCCGACTGCGCTCGTCGCGGTCGTAGACGATGCGGGTCAGCGAATAGTCCTGCGCCTTCAGGCTGGGCTGATACTGCTCAGTCGCCGGGGAGTTGGCGTTGTAGATCTCGGGCCGATAGATCTTCTGGAAGGTCTCCATCGTGGCGATGGTGCTGGCCAGTTCGAGGTCGGTGTAGTCGCTGGTGAGGTCGCTGACATGGTACAGGGCGAACGGCGCGACGCTGCCCGGTGGCATGAAGTAGCGGACCTTCATCCCCATCTTCGCGAAATACCGATCGGTCGGCGAGAAGGCGTCGTTGTCGTATTCCAGCCCCAGCACGGGATGGTCGAAGCCGGTGCGATGGTAGGTCTTGTTGCTGGAGACGCTGAGGCAGATGACCGGCGCCTTTGCGAAGTTGTCGCGATAGGCGCGCGACGCCAGAAAGTGCCTGAACAGCTTGCCGTGCAGCTCACCGAAGTCGTCCGGCACGCCGCCGTTCGGGTGCGCTTTCAGGTGTTCGGGCAGGACTACGCTGAAGTCGTAGTCGCGGACATAGGAGGAGAAGTTGTTGCCCACGATCCCATCGATTCGCCGGCCCGTCCCCTTGTCGATGATCGTCGTCTGCAGGATTTCGATCAGCGGAAAGGCGTCGTCGCGCTCCGAGCAAAGGCTCATCTCGACCGAGACGATCTGAAGCTCCAGCGCATAGCGATCGCCCCTCGGATTGTCGTGGTGCGCCAGCGAGTTGAAGCGGTTGTCGATCATCCGCAGGGTATTGCGCAGATTATCCCGGCGGCTCTCGCCTCGCGCCAGGTTGGCGAAATTGGTGGTGATCCGCGTCGTGTCGGCGGGACGATAGTCTTCGTCGAGCGCGGTCCGCGTGATCCTGAATGTGAAGTCGGTGCTCGCCATGGTCTCTGCCGTTGATGCTGTGGCGAGACAGCGGACAGGGACGCGCGACCGCTCGCGCGCAGTCGTCCCGTCGCGGCGTTCATGCGACCTGACCGGACACCCCGCCGGAGGACGTTATCTGTCGGGGCAGGTCTCCTGGCTCACGGGTCACGGCTTCGGGTCCGGCCTTCCCAACGTCAGAAGACGTCAGTGACACGAAATGGACCTTCGGCTCGCCGCTCACAGTTGCGGGGGCAGCGCCGGCATCACACCGGCTTCCCTCTTAGCTCCGCATCGCCCGGAGGCGACGCGCAGAACCTCGACGCCCCATACAACGGCGAGCCGGGGGGACAAGTCAAGAAACATATAAGGATATCGTTATATGTTTCGCCCTATGTCGAGCGACATGGAGGTCGGGTATAGCTGCGGTTCGACACCGGCTCCGAGACCCCCCCGCAATGACCTACACCCTATACGGCATTCCCAACTGCGACACGGTGAAGAAGGCGCGGGTCTGGCTGGAGCAGCAGGGGGTCGACTATGTCTTCCACGACTACAAGAAGGCCGGAGTGGATGCGGGGCGGCTGGGCCAGTGGGTCGACGAGCACGGGTGGGAGACGGTGCTGAACCGGGCCGGGACGACTTTCAAGAAGCTGCCCGAAGCCGACAAGACGGACATCGACAGGTCGAAGGCGATCGCGCTGATGACGGCCCAGCCGTCGATGATTAAACGGCCGGTGCTGGATCTGGGGGATCGGCGGCTGGTGGGGTTCAAGCCCGAGACTTATGCCTCAGCGCTTACCTGAGCCGCACGGTCGCGACGACGCCGAAGTGGTCGGACGGGTATTCGCCGTTGGTCGGCGTATCGCCGAAGCGGCGGGCCTCGCCGGGGATGAAGGCGGCCTGTTCGACGAAGATGTGGTCGATGACACGCTCGGGGTGACCCTTGGCCGGGTTCAGGGTGGTCGTGACCGCGCCGCGGGGCAGGGCGCTGAAGAAGCGGGGGCCGGTCAGGGTCGCCAGGCCGGAATCCTCCTGCGTCGCATTGAAGTCGCCCGTGACGATCAGGGGCGTGTCGTCCTGCGGCAGCCAGCTTAGCAGCGACGCGATCTGGCGGGCGCGGACCGGGCCGGCGTCCTGTTGCCACGCCAGATGGGTGACGACGACATCGACCGGGCGACCCTGAACCGCGACGCGAAGCCGAAGCGCGGTGCGGAAATCGTCGAGCGGCTCAAGCTTGGTCGAGGCCTCGGCCAGAACTGGCAGGCGGGTCAGCAGGGCGTTGCCGTAACGGCGCGGGGCGCCCTCGGCGTCGGTCGAGACGAAGGCGACGTGATAGCCGCCCAACTCGCGCGCCAGCATCCGGGCCTGGTTCTCCAGCCCGACATTGGCGTCCTCCAGCACCTCTTGCAGGGCGATGACGTCGGCGTCCTGGGCCTTCAGCGCAGCGATCAGCAGCGGACGGCGGGCGGCCCAGTCGCCCATGTTGTGCCAGATGTTGAAGGTGACGAGCTTCAGTTCGGTGGGCGTCTTAGCCTTTGGGGCCGTGGCGCAGCCTGCCAGCGGCGCGAGGGCGGCGGCGGCCAGCAGGGTGCGACGGTGGATCATCTCGGGCTCAGCCCTCGACGTCCGTGGAGGGGCGGTCATAGCCGTCCGCGCTTTCGGTGACCCATTCCCCGGCGGCGGTCTCGTATTCGATGGCGGCGGTCTGGTCCGGCACGCGCTGTTCGCGCGCGGCGCGCACGGCGGCGGCCGTTGCGTCGTCGTGGCTGGCGAAGGTTTCGGAATAGGTGTCGCCGGACTTGTAGGCCCAGCCGCCGTCGTGTTCGACGATGCGATAGGTGACATGGGCCATGGGATGCGCTCCTGAGATTGATGAGATCGGACCCTAGACCGAACCGACGGCGGCCGAAACGGCGACCTTACGAAGATTTCACGCAACGCCGCGCATCCGTTGAGGCGTCGGCCAGCCTCTTGTGATCAGAAGGCCGCCGCATCAGGCTGCTGCAACGGTTCAAGGGGTATTCTTCATGCATGACTTCATTCCGATCTTCGCCATATTCTCTGTCTTCGGCTCGATCACGGCCATCGTCTTCGGCCCGCAGGTTCTGAAATATCGCGAGAAGCGCGATATGCAGGAGACCATCCGCCATGCGGTGGACAAGGGCCAGCAACTGCCGCCTGAACTGATCGACGTCCTGACCAAGGACGTGCAGAAGAGCCTGCCGTCTCGCACCAAGGACATCCGGCGCGGCGTCATCTGGCTGGCGTCCGGCATCGGCATCGCCGCCTTCTCGGTCGTCAGCGAACTGGGCGGCGGTTTCAACGGCAACCTCGACAGCGGCCTGCTGGGCATCTCCTGCATTCCCGTCACGATCGGCCTGGCCTTCATCGTGCTGAGCTTCTTCAACAAGGGCGCGGACTGACCACGGCGGGCGGGGGGAAGCTCCGATGAGCAAGTCTCTACGCGACTTCCACGATGTGGAGCTGGCGGCCCAGGCGGCGGCCGGTGGTCGGCGGGAGTATGGCGAGCTGGTGCGTCGGCACGGGTCGGCGGTTCGGGGGCTGCTGCGCCGGATGGGGGCGACGCCGTCCCTGTCCGACGACGTGGCGCAGGACGCCTTTCTGCAAGGGTTCCAGCGGTGCGCGGAGTTTCGCGGGCAGGGCACGTTTGCGGGCTGGATCAAGAAGATCGCCGCGCGGCTCTATCTGAAGCGGGTGGCCAAGGAGGCGCGCTACGTCGCCGAGATCGAGGCCGATCAGGCGGGTGTAGTCGTTGATCGCGGCGGTCTGATGGACCTGGACGAGGCGCTGAAGACGCTCAGCGAGACCGAGCGTGTCTGCGTCTCCCTGTGCCACGGCGCGGGGATGTCGCATCCGGAAATCGCGGCAGCCATGAATTTGCCGCTTGGCACGGTGAAATCGCATGTCAAACGTGGTCTGGATAAACTCCGTGCGCGGCTTCAACCGGCGCACGGCTCAGGCGGGAGGTCGGTCCATGTCGGCTGACGAATTCGATCCGATGATCGAAAGGCTGTTCGCCCAGGCGCCGAGCCTGCCGGACGAGGCCCTGTTCCTGGCGACGGTCAAGGCGCGCATGGAGACGCGGTCGCGCTGGCGCGCCCTGACCCTGACGGCGGCCGGACTGATCGGCGGTGTGCTGGCGGTGCGCGAGGGGGTGAACATCAACTTCACCGCCGACGGCGACACGACCCTGGCGCAAGGCCTCCGGGCGGCGGCCGCCACAGCGCAGGGCGCAGCGCAATCGGGCCTGGACGGTCTGGGCCTTCAAGGTCTGGGCGTCGGCTCGCTGGATGTGATGAACGGCTCGGGCATGATGGCCTTCTGGATCGTCGCCGGGGCCCTGGTCGCCCTGATGGCGGCGGGCGTGGCGAAGCTGTCGCAGGACGTGTGAGCGCGGCCGCAAGGGTGACACCGGCGGGGCAGGGGCCTATCTGACCCCTCTTCACGTCAGGAGGCCCGGCGATGTCCGTCCATACCCAAGAGAGCGTCAAACGCATCACCGTGCCCGATATTGCGGGGCGCAAGGGCGGCGAGCCGATCGTCTGCCTGACGGCCTATGACGCGCCGATGGCGGCCCTGCTGGACCCGCACTGCGATGTGCTGCTGGTCGGCGACAGCCTGGGGATGGCGGTTCACGGCCTGCCCAATACCGTGGGCGTGACGCTGGAGATGATGATCCTGCACGGGCAGGCCGTCATGCGCGGCGCCAGACGGGCCATGGTGGTCGTGGACATGCCGTTCGGCTCCTACGAAGGCGGCAAGGAGGTCGCCTACGCCAACTGCGTGCGGGTGATGAAGGAGACGGGCGCCCAGGCGGTGAAGCTGGAAACCAGCATCGAAATGGCCGAGATCGTCGCCTTCCTGGTCAAGCGCGGGATTCCGGTCATGGGCCATGTCGGTCTGCGACCCCAGGCGATCCTGGCCGAGGGCGGGTTCAAGGCCAAGGGCCGGACCGACAGCGAGCGCGACCGGGTGCTGGCCGAGGCCAGGGCCGTTGCCGAGGCCGGCGCCTTCTGCATCGTCATCGAGGGCGTCGCCGAATCGCTGGCGCGCGAGATCACCGAGACGATCGACGTGCCCACCATCGGCATCGGCGCCTCGGCCGCCTGTGACGGCCAGGTGCTGGTGGTCAACGACATGCTGGGCCTGTTCGACTGGACCCCGAAGTTCGTGCGCAAATACGCCGATCTGCGCACCGAGATCGACCGCGCCGCCGCCGCTTTCGCCAGCGATGTGAAAACCCGCCGTTTTCCTGCCGAAGTCGAGACCTACTTCTCGAAAAAGCCGGCTTCGCAGTAACGGACGACGTTGCGGGCGGGGAGCCGACCTTCTAGGGTCCGCGCCGGTTTGCATTTCGCGATTTTGGGGCGACGTTTCAGTGGTTGATGTCTTCGAGCAGGTCGAGGAGGAGCTTCGCTCCGACAAGTTGAAGCGCCTGGCCAAGACCTGGCTGCCCGTTTTCGGCGTGGTGCTGGTCGTCGCCCTGATCGGCGCCCTGGGCTGGTGGGGCTGGGACAGCCTGAACTCCAACAAGGCCGCCAAGGCCGCCGAAGCCTATGATCGCGGCATGGAGGCCCTGCGCGCCGACAAGCCGATGGACGCCCGCGCCGCCTTCGAGGAAGCGATCAAGGAAGGCAACGGCGCCTATAAGGTCCTGGCCCTGCAGCAGCAGGCCGGTCTGGCCGTCAGCGCCAACAAGTTCCCCGAGGCTGTCCGCCTGTTCGACGAGGCCGCCAAGGCGTCCAGCGATCCGATCCTGTCGGACCCGCCCGCCCTGAAGGCCGCCTTCCTGATCATGGACACCGCGCCGCTGGCCGAGATCGAAAAGCGTCTGACGCCGCTGGCCGAAGACAAGCGCCCGCTGCACGCCTTCGCCCAGGAAGCCCTGGCCCTGGCGCGCCTGCAACACGGCAAGACCAAGGAAGCGCGTGAGGCCTTCGTGCTGCTGCAACTGGGTCAGGACGTGCCGGACTCGATCCGTCAGCGCGCCCAGATCGCCGTGGAATCCATCGACGCCGGAACCGCAGCCGCCATCAAGCCCATCATCGACGCCGCCGCCAAGGCGACCCCGCCGGCCGCCGGCGCTGCGAACGCGATGACGCCCTCGGCCGCCCAGGCTGCCCCGGCTCAGGCTGCTCCGGCCCAAGCTGCCCCGGCTCAGGCCGCACCCGCTCAGGCGGCTCCCGCCGCCGCGCCGGCCGCCCAATAGTGACGACCCCTTACAGGACGCCCCCGATGAACCGAGTTCTGAAAGTCGCGCTGATCTGCGGCGTCGCCGCAACGATGGCGTCCTGCGGCACCGTTCGCCGCAACCTGCCGTTCGGTCTGGGCGGCGGCAAGGAAGACGCCGGCGCGACCGCCTCGGCCGGCCAGCGCATCTCGGTGCTGGAGTTCGAACAAAGCCTGTCGCCGTCGGCCGCCCTGTCGGGCCGCGACTTCTTCCTGCCGGGTCCGCAGGCCGTGACGGCCTGGACGCAGCCGGGCGGCACGTCCGAGAATCTGGTCGAGCACGTCATTGCGGCGCCGAACTTCCAGATTGCGTGGAAGCGGGGCATCGGCTCGGGATCGGCCCACGTCGGCAACGTCATGGCCCCGATCGTGGCCGCCGACGGCAAGATCTTCGTGCTGGACGGCGAATCGACCGTTTCGGCGGTTTCGGCCGACACCGGCGCGATCCTGTGGAAGGCCAACGTCAAGAACGCCGATCGTGACCGCAACGGCGGCTTCGGCGGCGGCGTCGCCGTGGGCGGCGGCAAGGTCTTCGTCTCGTCCGGCTATCGCTCGATGACGGCGCTGGACGCCAACACCGGCGCGGTGGTCTGGACGCAGCAGGTGGACGCCCCGATCCACGGCGCCCCGACCGTCTCGGGCAACCGGGTCTTCGTCGTGGACGTGGACAGCCAGTTGTTCGCCTTCGACGCCAACACCGGCGCCCAGGACTGGACCTATCGCGGCATCGCCGAGCCGGCGCGCGTCATGCGCGCCTCCAGCCCCGCCGTCAGCGGCACGACCGTCGTCGCCCCATTCGCCTCGGGCCAGCTGGTCGCGCTGAGCGCCCTGAACGGCCAGGCGGTGTGGGAAGAGACCCTGTCGCGCACCAGCCGCACCAGCGCCCTGTCTGAAGTTCGCGACGTGGCGGGCCGTCCCGTCATCAGCCGCGGCATGGTCTATGGCGTCAGCCACTCGGGCGTGATGTCGGCGCTCGACCTGCGTTCGGGCCAGCCCAAGTGGCAGCTGCCGGTGACGGGCGTGAACGCGCCGCTGCCGGTCGGCGACGCCGTCTTCGTGGTGTCCAAGTCGGGGCAGTTGATCACGGCCAACCGCGACACGGGCCAGATCTATTGGACGCGCGAACTGAACGAGGGCCGCGAGCGCCGCGAGGGCGGTTTCCTGACCTTCGGCCGTCGCACCATCCGCCCGCAATGGTCTGGCCCGCTGCTGGCCTCCAACCGTCTGGTGATGGTCAATTCGTTCGGCGAAGCCGTCGCCTTCGATCCGAAGACCGGCGTGGCGCAGACGACGCTGAAACTGGGCGCGCCCGCCTATATCGCGCCGGCCGCCTATAACGGCGCGCTCTATGTGCTGACCGACAACGGCCAACTGATCTGCATCCGCTGATTTTCAGCCCAAACTAAGCTAGAAGGCCGACATGGCTCTGAAGGTCGCCATCGTCGGCCGCCCCAATGTGGGCAAATCGACACTGTTCAACCGCCTCGTCGGCAAGCGCCTGGCGCTCGTCGACGATCGCCCCGGCGTGACCCGCGACCGGCGATACGCCGACGGCAACATCGGCGACATGGATCTGACGCTGATCGACACGGCGGGATATGAGGACGTCACCGACGACAGCCTGGAAGCCCGGATGCGCGAGCAGACCGAGGCCGCGCTGGACGACGCCGAACTGGTCATGTTCATGATGGACGCCCGCGAGGGCGTGACGTCGCTGGACCGGATCTTCGCCGAGCGCCTGCGTCGGGTGCACAAGCCGATCATCCTCTTGGCCAACAAGTCCGAGAGCCGCGAGAGCGGCGGCGGCGTCGGCGAGGCGCACGCTCTGGGCTTCGGCGAACCCGTCGCCATCTCGGCCGAGCACGGCGAGGGGATGGCCGATCTGTACGCCGCCATCGTCGCGGCCTCGCAGGACATCTTCGTCGAGGAGATCGACGAGCCGGACAAGCCGATCCGCATCGCCGTCATCGGCCGTCCGAATGCGGGCAAGTCCACCCTGATCAACCGCCTGATCGGCGACGACCGGCTGCTGACGGGGCCGGAAGCGGGCATCACCCGCGACTCCATCTCGGTCGACTGGCAGTTCGAGGGCAAGAACATCCGCCTGGTCGACACGGCCGGCATGCGCCGCAAGGCCCGCGTGCAGGAAAAGCTGGAGAAGCTGTCGGTCGCCGACACCATCCGGGCCATCACCTTCGCTGAAGTCGTCATCCTGATGATGGACAAGGACGACGCCTTCGACACCCAGGACCTGCAGCTGGCCGATCTGGTCGAGCGCGAGGGCCGCGCCCTGGTCTATGTCGCGTCGAAATGGGACCTGGAGGACGAGCCTCAGTCCCGCATGGCCAAGCTGAAAGGCATGGCTGAGGACAAGCTGCCGCAACTGAAGGGGTCGCCCTTTGTGGCCCTGTCGTCGCACAGTGGACGCGGAGTCGAGCGGCTGATGCCGGCGGTGCTTCAGGCCTATGACACCTGGTCGGTCAAGGTGAAGACCAAGGACTTGAACACCTGGCTGTCCATGGCCACCCAGCGGCACCCGCCCCCCGCCGTGGACGGTAAGCGCATCAAGCCGAAATACATCGCCCAGACCAAGGCCCGTCCGCCCACCTTCGTGCTGATGGCCAACCGCGCCGAGTCGATGCCGGAGCATTACAAGCGCTATCTGGTCAACTCGATCCGCGAGAGCTTCGACCTGCCGGGCACGCCGATCCGCCTGAACGTCAAGTCCAGTGGGGTGAACCCCTATGCCGAGGGCGGCGCCAAGTCGGGGCCGGAACGCTACAAGGGCGACGCCAAGACCGCGCCGCGCCGCGGCAAGAAGGCCGAGAAGGAAGAGGCCCTGTCCAAACTGCCCGGCAAGGCGCTGGAGCAGAAGAAGACCCGCAAGGCCCAGCCCAAGATACTGGGCGGGTTGAAGTCCAGCGCATCGAAGAAGGCCGGTTCGTCCGTGGCGGTTCAGAAGGGCGCGCGCGGCGGCGCTCGCCAGGTGTCGCGCTCGGGCCGGATCCGCACGGGTCAAAAGGGCGGCGCCAAGAAGTGACGGCGTGAGCGAGGCCGAGAGCGCGCTTCCCGCCCGGCCCACCTCGCGTTGGCTGATCCTAGACGGCCAGGAGCGGGTGCTGCTGTTTCACTTCGTGTTTTCCGAAGGACCGCTCGCCGGCACAGCCTTCTGGGCGACGCCCGGCGGCGGGTGCGAGACTGGCGAGACCTTCGAGGACGCCGCGCGCCGCGAACTGTTCGAAGAGACTGGGCTGGTCGTCGAAGACCCCGGCCCGCAGGTCGCCCAGGTCCGCGTCAGTTTCCGCCTGCCCGACGGCCGGATGGCGGATGTGGATCAGAGATTCTTCCTGCTGCGTACCGAGGCGTTCGACCTGTCTTCCGCAGGCTGGACCGTGGAAGAACAGGGGGTTCTGGTCGATCACCGCTGGTGGAGCGTCGCGGACATCCGCGCTTCGGCCGAGACGATCTGGCCGGCGGAACTGGCGGATATCCTCGATACGCTCTGAGCCTCAGCCCATCATCAGGCTTTCGCGCATGCGGGCCGCGTCGCGGCCGGGCGGCAGGCCGAACTGACGGGCGTATTCGCGACTGAACTGGGACGGGCTGTCATAGCCGACGGCGAAGCCGGTCTCGGCCGCGCCCTCAACGCCCGTCAACAGCCGGGCGCGGGCTTCGCGCAACCGCAACTGCTTGTGGAACTGCAACGGGCTCATGGTCGTCACGGTGCGGAAGTGTCGGTGGAACGTCGACAGGCTCATGCCCGCCATGTCCGCCAGAGTCTCTAGCCTCACCGGTTCGGCGTAATGGGCGCGGAGCCAGTTGATGGCGCGATTGACGCCTGACAGGCGGCTTTCGGCCGAGCCGATCTGGCGCACGGTCGCGGCGTGCCGGCTGTGGAGCAGCCGCCAGATCAGTTCGCGTTCGATCATCGGCGTCATGACGGCGATCTCCTCGGGCCGGTCCAGAAGGCGCAGCAGGCGCGCCATGAGCTCCAGCAGTTCATCCTCCAGCGGTGTTACATGGATGCCACTCGGCGGCGGCTGATCCGAGGGGGCGGGGACATCGATCTCCAGCATCAGGCCAGCGATGGTGGCGGGATCGAGGTCGAAGCTGAGGGCGCGATACGGCGCCTCGATAATGCTGCCGCATACCGGCAGTTCGGCGGACACCACCAGGCAATCGCCGGCGCGATAGGAATAGACGGTTTCGCCCAGGATCGTCTGTTTGGCGCCGCACACGACCAGGCACAGCATCGGATCATAGGCGACGGGGACCACCCGCGTCTGCGCGTCGCTGCCATACAGGCGCAGACCGGGCACGGGCGATCGTGACAGATCAGGCGGCGCGTGGCGCGCAACGATGTCGGTCATTTCGGGCAAGAGGCTCATGACGGCATTCAGCCCCCATGAGAGGCTGTTCGCAAGCGGGCGAGGGCGGTTTGACAGGATCGTGCAAGCCTTCGCCCGGATCGCCCTAACGCCGTCCACCTGACACCGCGTCTTCTCCGTCGGTCAGGCAGAGGAGATTTTCCATGACAACAACCCCACAAAAGACCTGGCTCATCACCGGTGCGGCGCGTGGTCTGGGCGCCGGGATCGCCCGCGCGGCGCTGGACGCGGGCGACCGCGTCGTCGTCGCAGGTCGAAATCGCGAAGCCCTGATCAAGGCGTTCGGACCGGACAGCGACACGGTCCTGAGCCTGCCGTTGGACGTCACCGACACAGCCGCCATCGCCGCCGCCGTCGAGGCGGTCATGGCGCGCTTCGGCCGCATCGACGTCCTGGTGAACAATGCCGGCTATGGCCACCTCGGCATCTTCGAGGAAACGAGCGCACAGGATGCGCGCACCCAGTTCGACACCAATGTCTTCGGTCTGTTCGACATGACGCGCGCGGTGCTGCCGATCATGCGCGCGCAGAGGTCGGGCCATGTCTTCAACATCTCGTCCATCGGCGGTCTGATGGGCGGTGAGAGCGGCGCGATCTATTGCGCGTCCAAGTTCGCGGTCGAGGGCTTCAGCGAATCGGTCGCGCAAGAGGTGCGTCCGTTTGGCGTACATCTGACCATCGTCGAGCCGGGTTTCTTCCGCACCGACTTCCTCGACGCCTCGTCGATCCGATACGGCGACAACCCCATCGCCGACTATGCCGAAGCATCGCGTGCCATCCGCGCCTTCTATGACGCGCGCAGCCATAATCAGGCGGGCGATCCCGCGAAGCTGGGTCAGGCGCTGGTCATCTTGGCGAATGCGGAAAACCCGCCGGTGCGATGGTCTGCGGGCACGGACGCCATCGGCGTGGTCGAGATGAAGGCGGACAGCCTGAGGGCCGAACTGGAGGCTTGGCGCGATCTTTCAGCCTCAACCGATGGCGATTTCACCTTCCGCGAAGAGCCAAGGCTAGGCGGCGCCTGGGGCTGATACCAGCCTAGACCAGCGCTTCCGTCGTCGGTCCGGCCGCCCAGTCGCGGAAGCGGATCGTCAGCGGGGCCGAGGCGCCGCGGCGGGCCAGATCGACCACCAGGGGGCCGATTTCGGACGGGTGGGGCAGGACGGACGGATCTTCGCCCGGATAGGCCTGGGCGCGCATGGCGGTGCGCATCCGGCCGGGATCGACGATGCTGACGCGCACGGGCGTGCTCTCGATCTCGTCGGCCCAAGCCTTCACCAAGGCCTCGGCGCCGGCCTTGGTCGCCGCGTACATACCCCAGAAGGCCTTGGGCGCGCTGGCGACGCTGGTGGTGAAGTGGATGGCGCGGCCGGCGTCGGAGGCGCGCAACAGAGGCTCGAGCGAGCGGATCAGACGATAGACGGCGGTGAAGTTGGTCTTTTCGACCTTGGCGAACTCGCGCGGGTCGGCGTGCGATACCGGCGTCAGGCCCGAGGGGCCCATGGTGGCCGCGCAGTGGACCCAGATGTCCAGCTTCTTGAACCGTTCGAAGATGGCGCCGCCCAGCCGGTCGATGGCCCCGCCGTCCACCAGATCGAACGGGATAAGGGTCGCATGGCGCCCGGTGGCGGCGAAGATGGCGTCGTCCAGCTCTTCCAGACCGCCCTGGGTGCGCGCCGTCGCAATGACGTGGGCGCCGGCCTTGGCCAGCGCCAGGGCGCTCTCATAACCGATGCCGCGCGAGGCGCCGACGACGAGGGCGATACAGTCGTTCAGGGGCAGGGCGTCGGTCATGGCCGGGTGGTAAGTGTGGCAGGGCGACGGGTCAATGTGTTACCTTGCACGACAACTAAGCGAGGTGGTCATGGCGAAGTCGGCTACGCTTACCCTTCGGGTCAGCCAAGAACTGAAGGAGAAGCTCGGCCGCTATGCCGAGCAGACGCAGCGTTCGCCCTCGGCGGTCGCTGAACGCGGGCTCGAAGCTTTCCTGGATCGTGAAATGGAGATGCAGATCGCCATCGATGCAGCGCTCGACGATTTCGAACATGGTCGGGTCGTGCCGCACGAAGAGGCCATGCGTCAGATCCAGGCCACGATCGACAGGCATCGGAAGACCGCTTGAGGCACGTCGAGTGGTCGCAGGTCGCCTTGGCGCAGTACCATTCCGCTATCGACTATCTCGCGGAACGTAATGCCGATGCGGCGCAGGATGTGGCGGATCGCATCCGAGACACGATCAACGCCTTGGCGCGTCGACCGATCGGGCGTCCGGGAGAGCGGTCAGGCACCTATGAAAAGGCGGTGCTGCGCACGTCCTACATCATCATCTACAGTCTTGTGGGCGGTGCGAACGACAGCCTGCGTGTCTTGCGGGTCTACCACACCGCCCAGAACTGGACCGATTGGTCGCCGACGCCTGACGAGGAGGTCTAGGCTTGCGCGTTTCAGGCGCTGACCAGCAAGGATAGCTGTTTGGCGCCGAACTCACGGCCGCCTTCCTCGATCTCGCGATCCAGGAGGCGGGTGGGATAGTCGCCGGTGAAATAGTGGTCGGTGAACTGCGGGGCGGCGGCGTTGCGGCCGGTCTCGCCCATCGCGCGGTACAGGCCGTCGATGGACAGGAAGCCGAGCGAATCGACCTCCAGCATGTCGCGCATCTCTTCCAGCGTCTTGTTGGCGGCCAGCAACTGGGCGCGCTCGGGCATGTCGATGCCGTAGAAGTCGGGGAACAGGATCTGGGGGCTGGCCGAGCGCAGGTGGACCTCGGTCGCGCCGGCGGCGCGCACGGCGCGGACCAGTTTGAGCGAGGTCGTGCCGCGCACAATGGAATCGTCGATCAGCACGACGCGCTTTCCGGCCAGGGCCGACTTGTTGGGGCTGTGCTTCATCCGTACACCCTTTTGACGGGCGCCCTGGCTGGGCTGGATGAAGGTGCGGCCCAGATAGTGGCTGCGGATGATGCCCATTTCGTAGGGGATGCCGCTTTCCTGGGCGTAGCCGAGGGCGGCCGGAACGCCGGAATCGGGCACGGGCACGACGATGTCGGCCTCGACGCCCAGTTCGCGGGCGAGGCCGCGACCCATTTCCTTGCGGACCTCATAGACGGAGCGGCCGTTCACGACCGAATCCGGGCGCGAGAAATAGACGTATTCGAACAGGCAGGGACGCGCCGCGCGGGCGGGGAAGGGCTTGAGCGAGCGCAGGCCGCTGTCGTCGATGACGACGATCTCGCCGTGTTCGACATCGCGTACGAAGGTGGCGCCCATCATGTCCAGGGCGCAGGTCTCGGACGCCAGAACCCAGCCGTCGCCCAACTGGCCCAGCACCAGCGGGCGGATGCCCAGCGGGTCACGCGCGCCGATCATCTTGGTGCGGGTCTGGGCCACCAGGGCGTAACCGCCTTCGATCCGGGCCAGGGCGTCGGTGAAGCGATCGACGATCTTGGCTTTGCGGCTGCGCGCGATCAGGTGGAGGATGACTTCGGAATCCGAGGTCGACTGGAAGATGGCGCCTTCGCTGACCAACTGGGCGTGCAGGAATTTGAAGTTGGTCAGGTTGCCGTTATGGGCGATGGCTATGCCGCCCTGGTCCAGATCGGCGAACATCGGCTGGATGTTGCGCAGGAAGCTGCCGCCGGCGGTGGAGTAGCGGGTGTGGCCCACGGCCGCGCGGCCGGGCATCCGCGTCATCAGGTCGGCGCCGCCGAAGGCCTCGCCCACCAGGCCCTGGTGCCGTTCGGTGTAGAAGCGCTCGTCCTTGACGCTGGCGATGCCGCAGGCTTCCTGGCCGCGATGCTGAAGGGCGTGAAGACCCAGGGCGACGACGGAAGAGCCTTCGTCCTCGTCCGCGCCCCAGACGCCGCAGACGCCGCATTCCAGGCGAAGCTGGTCATCCTCCGGCTCGCGCCAGTGCTCGCGGTGAACGACGGGATCGGCGATATGGTGGCGCATCGTGGGGCTCCGATGACCGGGGAAACTTAAGGGGCGGCTTCGCGGCGCGAGTTAGGCTGTGATTGCGTCGGGGGCAAGGCTTCCTCGTCGGAAAACCCCCGGCGTACGGACGAATCCACGACAGGCGTGATCGCATCGGCGCCGCGCCCGATGCTGGGCAGGACGATCTGGATCATCCGCGCGCCCATGGCGCTGACCGGATAGAGGGCCGCCTTTCCGAGCCAGAGCGGGGTGCGCTCGCCTGGCAGGGCTGCGACGATGACCAGATGCACCGCGCCGATCAGGACCAGCGCGCGGACGCCGCCGATGAACAGGCCGAAGATGCGGTCGATGACGCCGAGGTGCGGATGGTCCTTGGCGCTCTTGGACATCATTGAACCGACCAGGCGCAGGCCGAAATAGACGACGAAGAAGGTCAGGACGGCGGCTAAAATCGACCCGGCCCATTCGGGATCGACGAAGGCGCGCGTGACGCCGGCGGTCCAGGGCAGGGCGATCAGGGCGACCAGGGCCGCCAGGGTCGCGCTGAGCAGCGTAATGACCTCGCGCACCCCGCCGCGCACCCAGCCGGCGGCGACGGAAAACAGGATCACCACGATGGCGAAGACGTCGTATCCGGTCACGCGTGGGGGATCCTGCGGTTGCTACGAGGGTCTAATAGCGGTTCTGCGAGATTCGTTCGACCACATCCGGCAGGCGCGTGACGGATGTCACCTTCACCCCCTTGGTCTTGGCGGTCAAAGTCGGGCTGAGCACCTGATCGAAGCCCAGTTTTTGCGCTTCGCGCAGGCGGGCCTCGGCGCGGCCGACGCTGCGAACCTCGCCCGACAGGCCGATTTCGCCGAAGACGACGCAGCCTTGGGGCAGGGACACGCCGGTCGCCGAGCTGATCAGCGCCGCCGCCGCCGCGAGGTCCGCTGCCGGTTCGTTGATGCGTAAGCCCCCGGCGACATTCAGATAGACGTCCTGATCGCCGAAGCCGAAGCCGCAGCGGGCCTCCAGTACGGCCAGCACCATGGCCAGACGTCCCGTCTCCCAGCCAATCACGGCGCGGCGCGGCGTGCCATAGGCGGACTTGGACACCAGGGCCTGCATCTCGACCAGGACGGGGCGCGAGCCTTCGATCCCGGCGAAGACGGCGGCGCCCGGTGCGCGCTCCTTGCCCTCGCCCAGAAAGAGGGCGGAGGGGTTGGCGACCTCGCGCAGGCCGGCGTCGCCCATTTCGAACACGCCGATCTCGTCTGTGGCGCCGAAGCGGTTCTTGCCGGCGCGCAGGATGCGGAACGGATAGCCGCGCTCGCCCTCGAAGGTCATGACCGCGTCGACCAGGTGTTCGACGACGCGGGGGCCAGCGACCTGGCCGTCCTTGGTGACGTGGCCGACCAGGACGATGGCGGGGCCGTCGCTCTTGGCCAGACGCACCAGTTCGCCCGCGCAAGCCCTGACCTGGGTGATCGATCCGGGGCCGCTGTCATGCACGTCGGACCAAAGAGTCTGAACCGAATCGATGATGACGATGTCGAAATTCTCGCGCTTCAGTGTGCCCAGGATGTCGCGCAGCGCCGTGGCGGCCGCCAGATTGACCGGGGCGTCGGCCAGGCCCATCCGCTTGGCGCGGGCGCGGATCTGCTCGACGGCTTCCTCGCCCGAGATGTAGGCCACGCGCGATCCCCGCAGCGCCGCCTTGGCCGCGACCTCCAGCAACAGGGTCGACTTGCCGACGCCCGGATCGCCGCTGAGCAGGATGGCCGAGCCGGGCACCACGCCGCCGCCGCAGACCCGGTCGAACTCGGCCACGCCCGTCGTGATGCGCGGCGGCTCTGGCGTGTCGGACTGAAGCGTTTCGAACTGGATGCCGCGCGTCCGGGCCGAAGCCGCCGCCGACGGCTTGATTGCGCCCGGCGGAGCCGAGCGGCTTTCTTCGCTCAAGGTGTTCCACTGGCCGCAGGAGCCGCATTGGCCCGACCACTTGCTGTGGACCGAACCGCAGGACTGACAGACGTAGAGGGCGGAATCGCGAGCCATGGGCTTCCTTAGCAGATCGTACGGTCGCGCCGGACATAGCGTCGGCTCACGACAGTTTCGGTCGCAGGCGCAACCTTTGCCATATTGAAGGATTGAGAATCTGTCGCACACCCTTGCTTCTTGAAGCGACGCAACGTCAACATCCGCCCATCTTCTCTCGCCGAGGCCTGCCATGACCGATCCGACGACCCACTCCCAACCCGCTGTCGATCCGGCCCTGGTCGCGCGGGTCAAGGGCATATTGCTGCAACCCAAGTCTGAATGGCTGAAGATCGACGGCGAGTTCGCCACGACCAAAAGCCTGTTCACCCGCTATGCGATGATCCTGGCGGCGATCGGCCCGGTCTGTTCGCTGCTCGGCGGTCAGTTGATGCCGATCATGGGCATGAAGCTGTCGATCGTCGGCGCGATCGTCGTGGCGCTCGTCAGCTACGGCATGTCCCTGTTGGGGGTCTTCCTGCTGGGACTGATCATCAATGCGCTGGCGCCGAACTTCGGCGGGACGCCCAATAAGGTTCAGGCCATGAAACTGGCCGTCTATTCCTGGACCGCCGCTTGGCTGGCGGGCGTGTTCGGCCTGATCCCGATGCTGGGCATCATGGCCATCCTGGGCCTGTACAGCTTCTATCTGCTGTTCGTCGGCCTGCCGATTTTGATGAAAGTGCCGGAAGACAAGAAGGTCGGCTATTTCATCGTGACGGTGATCGCCGGCGTCGTGATGTATTTCATCATCTCGGCGATCGTAGGAGCCATTTCGATGAGCTTCGTCGCCGCGTCGGTCGGCATGGCCGGTCTTGCCGGAATGGGCGCCGGCTACTGAGAATAGACGCGCGGCACGCGGGGGGTGATCGAGGTCAGCAGCTCGTAGCTTATGGTCCCCGCTGCGGCCGCGGCGTCGTCCAACAGGCGGTTCGGGCCGAACAGTTCGACCGGGTCGCCGACTGCGACATCCAGGCCGGTGATGTCCACCGCGCAGACATCCATCGAGACCCGACCCAGCAGCGGGCGGGTCTCGTTGGCGATCCAGACGGCGCCCTTGGGCGAATAGGATCGCAGCAATCCATCCGCATAGCCGGCCGCCACGGTGGCGACCTTGATCGGCCTCTCGGCGATATAGCCGCGCGAATAGCCGACGCTCTCGCCGGCGGGCACGTCGCGAACCTGGAGCACCTCGGCCGTCAGGGTCGCCACGGGTGCGATCCGGGGATCGGGGAGCCCCTCCGGTCCGCCGCCGTAAAGACAGATGCCCGGCCGCACCGTGTCGAAGGCGAAGTCCGGGCCCAGGAAACAGCCGCTGGAGTTGGCGAACGACCGGATCACGCCCGGATAGCGATCCAGCACGCCCGCAAAGGCGTCACGCTGGCGCCGGTTCATCGGATTGGCCGGTTCGTCGGCGCAGGCGAGGTGGGTCAGGACCAGGGCCAGGCCGTCGAACGCCTCAGGTGCGTCCTCTGGCCGAATACCCAGCCGATTCATGCCGGTGTCGATCTGCAGGCCGCAGGTCTCGCCGCCCGCCGCCCTCCAGGCCTGAATTTGCGCCGGATGGTTCAGCACGGGCCGCAGGTCCGACGCCTTCAGCATCGCCGCATCGTCGCCGTGACAGCCGTCGAGCACATAGATCACCGGACCGTCGGCGCCCAGGGCAGCCCGCAACCGCGCGCCCTCCGCCGCCCGCGCCACGAAGAAGGTCCGCGCCCCCTCGGCCATCAGCCGCGTCGCCACGGCCTGCGCGCCCAGCCCATAGCCGTCCGCCTTGATCACCGGATGCACCGGCTGGCCGCTGACGGCCTCCAGCGTGTGATAGTTGCGCGCGAGGGCGTTCAGATCGACGGAGAGGACGGCGGGGGTCGATGCGGTCATGGCGTCCTTATGCGCCAACACCACGCCGATGGAAGAGGCTACTCGTAGCTGACTTCCTCATAGCCGTGCGCCAGGTTGCCGAAGCGGACGGTGTCGGCGTCGAAGGCCAGTTTGACGATGCCGATCGGGCCGTGGCGCTGCTTGCCGATGACGACCTCGGCCTGGCCTTGCAGGCGGTCCATGTCCTGCTGCCATTGCAGATGTTCTTCGGTCCCCTCGCGCGGCTCGGCTCGACCCAAGTAGTAGCTCTCGCGATAGACGAACATCACGCAGTCGGCGTCCTGCTCGATCGAGCCGGATTCGCGCAGGTCCGACAGTTGGGGGCGTTTGTCGTCGCGCTGCTCGACCTGACGCGACAGCTGCGACAGGGCGATGATCGGCACCGACAGCTCCTTGGCCAGGGCCTTTAGTCCGCCGGTGATTTCGGACACCTCCTGCACGCGGTTCTTCTGGCCCCCGCTGTTGCCGGTCGTGACCAGCTGCAGATAGTCGACGATGATCAGGTCCAGCCCATGCTCCATGCGCTTCAGGCGGCGCGCGCGGGCCGCCAGCTTGGAGATGGACAGGCCGCCGGTGGCGTCGATGTAGAGGGGGCTTTCGCCGATCTCGACCGCCGCGTCGCGCAGCTTGCCGAAGTCGGTTGCGTCGATTTCGCCCTTGCGCAGCTTGTCCGACGACACGCCGGACGCATCGGCCAGAATACGCATCGCCAGCTGTTCGGCGCTCATTTCCAGAGAATAGAAGGCGACGACGCCGCCGTTGACCGTCTTGCGGCCCTCCGGCGTCGGCTCCCACTGATAGGCGCGCGCTACGTTGAAGGCCATGTTGGTCGCGAGCGCCGTCTTGCCCATCGACGGACGGCCGGCGAGGATCAGCAGGTCGGATGGGTGCAGGCCGCCCAGTTTGCGGTCCAGATCGTTCAGGCCGGTGGCGAGGCCGGCCAGCTTGCCTTCGCGCTGATAGGCTTCGGCCGCCATCTGAACGGCGCCGGACAAGGCGTTGGAGAAGCTGACGAAACCGGACGAGGGCTTGCCCGTCTCGGCCAGCGAATACAGGGTCTGTTCGGCCTGTTCGATCTGCTCGTCGGCGGGCGTCTCCGGATTGGGCGCCTCCTTGATCATGTCGCCGCCGATGCGGATCAGGTCGCGGCGCAGCGCCAGGTCATAGACGACGCGCGCATAGTCGGGAGCGTTGGCGGCGGGCGGCGCCCGATCGACCAGGTCGGCGAGGTAACGGAGGCCGCCGAACTCCTGGAACGCCGGGTCCTGCTTGAACCGCTCCATCAGGATGGTGGGCTCGGCTAGCAAGCCTTGGCGGATATGGTCCTCGATCGCGTCGAACAGCCGCTGGTGGAAGGGTTCGTAGAAGTGCGAGCCGCGCAGCCGGTCGTTCAACCGCTCGAACACGGCGTTGTCGAACATCAGCGAGCCCAGCAGCGCCTGCTCGGCCTCCAGATTGTGCGGCATCGAAGTGACGCCGCCGGCGTCCATGGGCGAAGACGAAAAGGGCATGGGGGCGAAGGCGTTCATCGATTAACGCTTTAGCCCTCTCACGCCCCTGCGTCAGACGCGGACGCCGCCTGGACCGTGGACAGATCGTCCCGCCTTGGGGACGAACCGGAATTCCTCAATCGGCGCGCGTCAGGCGCACGGATAGTCGTGCGCCATCCATTCGCGCACAGCCTGGGTCACGCTGATATTGCGACGGCTTTGCGGGACGGCGTTGAAACGGCTCAGGATGGCGTTGGGCGAGACGCTGACCTTGTCCGGCATGCAGGTCGCGGGCTGACGGCCGGCCGCCTTGGCCTGGGTCTGTTCGGCGCGGACGGTGCGAACGGCGCCCCGGAACTCGGCCATCAGACGGCGGGTGTCGGAGCGTAGCAGGGCGGTCGGGTTTTGAGGGATGGCGTTGGCGGTGGTCAGGAATTCCTGAACCGTCATGGCGTTGGCCGCGCCGGCGAAAAGCGACATCGCCAGGACGCCGGCCGCAATTGACTTGGTCTTCATCTGGTCCCCTCCAAAGCCCCCTCTGGCTACGCCCAGATTGAACGACGATATGTGTCGCAACTGGGGCGAAGCAGAACGGCCAAGCTGAAGGTTTGGTAATGCAAACAGGGAAAAGGGCGCTCCGAAGAGCGCCCCTGCCTGACCGGCGATCAGCCCGACCTCACCATTTCAGGCTGAGACGGGCATAGCCGTAACGACCGTTGAAACCAAAGGGCGAATAGTAGGGGAAACCCAGAACGCCGTTGGAGTTCAGCGACGCCGGCACGAAGTCCGGATATTCGTCGAACACATTGTCCACGCCGATCGCCACGCCGACGCGCTCAGTCAATTGGAACCGGCCTTCCAGATCCACGACCGTCTTGGCTCCGGTGCTATAGTCGTTCGCCGCCGTCGATCCGGGTTGCAGCACGTCGCCATAGTAGGTGGCGCGAACCGTAGCGCCCCACTTGTCCCGGCTCCAGTCCGCCGACGCCGACACCTTGGTGTCGGGCGTGCCGTCTTCGATGGTCAGGATGCGTTGGCGGGCGAACAGGGTCGGGACCGGGTTCAGAACCGAGGAGGACGTCGGCACGCGGTTGACAGACACATCGTTGAAGTTCGCCGCGACGGTGAAATCGAAATCGCCGAGCGTATCGGTCGGCAGGCGATAGCGTCCAACGATGTCCACGCCTTCGGTCGAGGTCGAGACGCCGTTCAGGAAGAAGCGCGCGGCCTGGACGCCTTGCGGATCCAGCAGGCTGGCGACCTGGCCCGAGAACGTCCGGCTGATCAGCTCTGACAGAACGATCTGATCGTCGATGTCGATCTTGTAGGCGTCGACGGTCAGGTCGAACCGGCCCAATCGCACCACCGCGCCGACCGAATAGTTGGTCGAGGTCTCAGCCTTCAGCGGACGCGCGCCAAGAGCCGTCGCGACCGCGCTGGTGGCCGGGAAGGTGCCGGTTTCGACCACGGCGCCGTTCTGGATCACCGAGGCGGTCGAGGTGAAGAAGGACTGCTGCAACGACGGCGCGCGGAAGGCGGTCGAGACCGAACCGCGCAGGGCGAAGCTGGGGGTGAAGTCATAGCGGGCCGACAGCTTGCCCGTCTGGGTGTCGCCGAAATCGGAATAGTCCTCGAACCGCACGGCGCCCTCGACGCGCAGCTTGTCGGTCAGGGGAATTTCGACGTCGGCGTAGGCGGCGAAGTTGTCGCGATCAACATCGACGGCGTTCGAGGGCTGGAAGCCGACAAAGCCCTGGGCGCCGCCGGTCAGGGCGGTGTTGCCGCCCAACGGCCCGCGGTTGTAGCTCTCGGGCTGACCGGCCTCGATCTTGTAGTTTTCCCAGCGCTGCTCCAGGCCCCAGGCGAAGTTCAGCGGGCCTCCGGACAGACCGACCTCGAACTCACGGCTGAAGTCGGCGCCCAGAACCAGCTGGTCGTAGATCAGGCTGCCGGAATCGAAGCTGGTCGGCGAAGTCGCGCCATAGGTGGAGTTCAACGAATCCTCGGTGCGGAAGTCCAGGGCATTGCGGCCGTAGGTCAGGCTGATGTCCATGTTCCAGCCCGCCAGTTCGCCTCGAAGGCCGCCAGCCAGCGAGGCGTCCTTCGAATTGATGGCGACCTTCGGCAGGAAGCCGTTCGGGTAGATGGAGGCGACGTTGTTGACGTTGTCGGACAGGCGAGGGAAGGCGGCGCCTTCGCTGTCCCGGTCCTGATACCCGGCCCAGCCATAGGCCTCCCAGCCGTTGCGCAGGCCTTTGCCGGCGTTGGCGAAGACGGTCCATTGCTCCACATCCGGGTCGCCGAAGCGGGCAGTGATCGCGCCGTTCGCCGCCGCGCGGGGATCGTAGTCCGAGCGGTTGGTCGACTCGCGGTTCAGATACTCCGCCGACAGGGTCAGAAAGCCGTCGTCGCCCAGCGAGAACCCCTGCCAGGCCGAGGCCGTGACGGTGCCGCCATCGTTTTCGTCGCGTTCGCCGCGCGCGGTCTTCACGGTGGTGAAGTACTGGCCGTAGGTCACGCTAGCGCCGCCGCCGCTGGAGGCTTCCTTCAGGCGCAGGTTCACCACGCCGGCGATGGCGTCCGAGCCGTATTGGGCCGAGGCGCCGTCGCGCAGCACCTCCACCCGGTCCAGAGCGCCGGTCGGAATGGTGTTCAGATCGACGGCGGCCGAACCGCGTCCCACCACGCCGTTGACGTTGACCAGGGCCGAGGCATGGCGACGCGTGCCGTTGACCAGCACCAGCGTCTGATCCGGCGACAGGCCGCGCAGGGTGATCGGGCGGATCGAGTCCGAGCCATCGTTGGCCGACGGCCGCTGGAAGGTCAGCGAGGGTACGGCCTGAGCCAGGGCGGTGGCGAACTCGGTCGTGCCGCGCGTCTGCAACGCCTCGGACGTCACGACATCGACGGGGGCCAGGGTGTCGAGGCGCGACCGATTTTGGACCCGCGTGCCGGTCACGACGATGTCGTCCACCTGCACCGCCTCATCGGCGACGGGTTCGGCGCTTTGAGCAAAGGCCGGGGCGGCGGTCAGCAGGGCGAAGGCCGAGACCGTGGCGAGCAGGGCCGGTGCGGCGGCCCGTTGAGAAAGAGAGCGCATTGAGAGATTTCCTAAAGTCTGTTTTGTGGCGCGAGCGCGCATCGCCGTCGCTTACCGCGACGGGCTTTGAGGTCGATCTGAAGTGCAGATGTCTTGCGGTCTCAGCCGCAACATCGCGCGATGGCGGGCGGCATCGCCATAATATTGGTGGTGATCTTCATGGCCTCTCCAACCGCAAGGTCGGGGAGGTCCCAGCGGTCATGGCCATATCAGGGCGAAGGTGCGGCGGGTCAATCGCGCGGCATCGCCATGTTTTCTGTCTCGGCCGTATAGAAAATCTACGGCGTGATGGCCCGTGCGGTTGGCTGCCGTCTCCCGCGCAGCAAAAAGGGCGCGTCCCTTGCGAGACGCGCCCTTGATGTCGTTTGGGATCCGCTCGGATCAGGCTTCGTCGCCGAAGCCTTCTTGTTGACCGGCGCCGCCTTCGATCAGTTCCTGGGCCGATTGCTCGGCGGCCTGGCGCTCATCGTCGAACTGGCTGCGGATCACGTCCTCGCCCTTGGCTTGGCGCTCGGCCTCGTCCATCGAGCGGGCGATGTTGATCTTGACCGTGGCGCGGACCTCGGCGTGCAGGCGAACCGGCACTTCGTGGACGCCCAGGCTCTTGATCGCCGTGTTCAGGACGACCTGCGAGCGCTCGACCTTGCCGCCTTCGGCCTGGATGGCCTCGGCGACGTCGCGACCGGCGACCGAACCATACAGGTGACCGGTTTCACCGGCCTGACGGATCATGACGTAGGTCTGGCCGTCGATCTTGTCGGCGACCTTCTGTGCGTCGGCCTTGTTCTTCTCGTTGCGCTGCTCGATGGCGGCGCGGTCGAGTTCGAACGCCTTCAGGTTGGCGGCGGTGGCCCGGCGGGCCTTGTCGCGCGGCAGAAGGAAGTTACGGGCGAAGCCGTCCTTGACGGACACGACGTCGCCGATGGCGCCGAGATTCTCGACGCGTTCAAGCAGAACGACCTTCATCTCACTTCACCACGTAAGGCAGGAGGGCCAGATAGCGAGCGCGCTTGATGGCCTTGGCCAGTTCACGCTGCTTCTTCTGGGAGACGGCGGTGATGCGCGAAGGCACGATCTTGCCGCGTTCGGAGACGTAACGCTGCAGCAGCTTGACGTCCTTGTAGTCGATCTTCGGCGCATTGGCGCCCGAGAACGGGCAGACCTTGCGGCGACGATAGAAGGGGCGGCGGCCGGCGGCGCCGGAGCCCGCCGGTGCGCCCGGGGTCGGGGCGGTGGTATCGGTCATGTTCCGGGTTCCTTATTCGGCGTCGGCGGCGGCGTCGTCGCGCGGGGTGCGCTCGCGCTCACGCTCGCGTTCACGCTCGCGGCGGGCCAGCAGCGGCGACAGTTCCAGGTCGAGTTCCTCGACGCGGACGGTCAGCCAGCGCAGCACGTCTTCGTTGATCGACAGCTGACGCTCGACTTCGGCCATGGCGGCCGGAGGGGCGTCGACGGCCAGCAGCGAATAGTGAGCCTTGCGGTTCTTCTTCACGCGGTAGGTCAGGTTGCGCAGACCCCAGTATTCGATCTTGGCGACCGAGCCGCCACCGGCGACGATCAGATCCTTGATGGTGTCATTCAGCGCTTCGGCCTGTTGCGCCGAGATATCCTGGCGCGTCATGACCGTGTGCTCGTAAAGAGCCATGCGGTAGTCTCCCTTGTGGACGTCGGCGCGGAAACGACCGGGTAAGTCGGTCTCCACGATGGCTCCTGGCGCGGCGGCCGGACCGAACGTCCAACCCTTTGGTGCTCCGCGACAGGACCGAAGCCCTGGAAAGGCGGGGCCTATAGGCGAAAAGGGGCGAGGAAGCAAGGATGGCGGCAGACGCTTGTGGCGCCCCTCGACCCCGCCTAAACCAGCCCCATGCCGAAGCTGACGTCCGCGGTCGATCCGCAAAGCCAAAAATACAAGTCCCTGCACGCGCACAACAGCGCCCTGGTCGCCGAGTTGCGCAACCATGTGGCCAAGGCCGCGCGCGGCGGGTCTGACAAGTCCCGCGAGCGTCACGTCGCTCGCGGCAAGCTGTTGCCGCGCGACCGCGTCGAGCGCCTGCTGGATCCCGGCTCGCCCTTCCTAGAGATCGGGCAACTGGCTGCGCACGACATGTATGACGGCGAGGCCCCGGCGGCGGGCGTCATCGCCGGCATCGGTCGGGTCTCGGGCCGCGAGGTCATGATCGTCTGCAACGACCCGACGGTGAAGGGCGGCGCCTATTTCCCCATGACGGTGAAGAAGCACCTGCGCGCCCAGGAAGTCGCCGAGCAGAACCGCCTGCCGTGCGTCTATCTGGTGGATTCCGGCGGAGCCAATCTGCCGCACCAGGCCGAGGTGTTTCCCGACCGCGACCATTTCGGCCGCATCTTCTTCAACCAGGCCCGGATGAGCGCCAAGGGCATCGCCCAGATCGCCTGCGTCATGGGCCTGTCCACCGCCGGAGGGGCCTATGTGCCGGCCATGTCGGACGAGACGATCATCGTCAGGAACCAGGGGGCCATCTTCCTGGCCGGCCCGCCGCTGGTGAAGGCGGCGACCGGCGAGGTCATCTCGGCGGAGGAACTGGGCGGGGCCGAAACCCACGGCCGTCGCTCGGGCGTGGTGGATCATGTCGCCGAGAACGATGAGCATGCGCTGGAGATCGTGCGCTCCATCGTCGCCAATCTGAACACGACCAAGGCCGTCGAGATGGATGTGCGCGAACCGCGCGCGCCGGCCTTTGACGCGGAGGAGCTGTACGGCCTGATCCCCGACGACGTGCGCGCCCCCTATGATGTGCGCGAGGTCATCGCCCGGCTGGTGGACGGGTCGGAGTTCGACGAGTTCAAGAGCCTGTACGGCTCGACCCTGGTGTGCGGGTTCGCCCGCATCTGGGGCTATCCGGTCGCCATCCTGGCCAACAACGGCGTCATCTTTTCCGAAAGCGCCCAGAAGGGCGCGCACTTCATCGAACTGGCCTGCAAGCGCAAGATTCCGCTGCTGTTCCTGCAGAACATCAGTGGCTTCATGGTCGGCGGCAAATATGAGGCGGGCGGCATCGCCAAGGACGGCGCCAAGCTGGTGACGGCCGTGGCCTCGGCCGAAGTGCCCAAGTTCACTGTCCTGATCGGCGGTAGCTTCGGGGCGGGGAACTACGGCATGTGCGGCCGGGCCTATTCGCCGCGCTTCCTGTTCACCTGGCCCAACAGCCGGATCGGAGTCATGGGCGGCGAGCAGGCCGCCAGCGTGCTGGCCACCGTGCACCGCGACGCCGAGACCTGGAGTGCGGACGACGCCGAGGCCTTCAAGGCGCCGATCCGTCAGAAGTATGAGGACGAGGGCAATCCCTATTACGCCACCGCCCGCCTGTGGGACGATGGCGTCATCGACCCGGCGCAGACGCGCGATGTGCTGGGCCTGGCCATCAGCGCCAGCCTGAATGCCCCGATCCCGGAGACGACGTTCGGCCTGTTCCGGATGTAACCTATTGGTCCGCGCCTCGTTGTGAGCGGACACGCAGTTTGGAGACCCCCATGGCCGATCAACCGACCGTAGCCGACCTGAACGCCCTGGACGTCACAGACGCCGAGGCGGCCGAGATCAACAGCATCGCCCAGCCGCTGGTGCCCGATGCGGCGCCGGACGCCGACGATGATCTGGTGCAGATCGATTCGACCACCGACGGCGTCGTCTTCGTCACCATCAACCGTCCGGCCAAGAAGAACGCCTTCGACGCCGCGACCATCGCGGCCCTGCATGAGGCGTTCGAAACGCTGCACGGCGCGGACCGGGTGCGGGCCGTCTTCATTCGGGGCGCGGGCGGCACCTTCAGCGCCGGGGCCGATCTGAACTGGATGCGCGACGCCGCTGGTTGGTCCGAGAGCGACAACCGCGACGACGCCATGGGCCTGGCGAAAATGCTGAAGGCCCTGCACGACATTCCCGCCCTGACGGTGGCGGTGGTCGAGGGCAACGCCATGGGCGGTGGAGCGGGCATCGTCGCCGCCTGCGACATGGCCGTGGCGGTCGAGGGGGCGCGCTTCGCCTTCTCCGAGGTCAAGCTGGGTCTGATCCCGGCGACCATCGCCCCTTACGTCATAGAGGCCGTCGGCGCACGCCGCGCCCGCCAGCTGTTTCTGACCGCCAACGCCTTCGACGCCGACTACGCCGCCCATGCCGGCCTGATCGACCTGGTGCTGCCTGAGGGATCGGTGGACGAGTTCATCTCGATGCTGAGCGACAGCCTGACCAACAATGCGCCGGGCGCGATGGGCGAGGCCAAGCGTCTGGTCAACGACATCGCCCACCACAAGATCGACAACGGTCTGATGGACGAAACCGCCAAACTCATCGCCCGCGCCCGCGTCTCGGACGAAGGCCGCGAGGGCGTCGCCGCCTTCCTGGAAAAGCGCAAGGCCAGCTGGACGGTTTGATCCTTTCCTACCGTCATTCCGGGGCGTCTGAAGGACGAACCCGGAACCCAGGGGGCATTCATCCGCGCATGACGCGGTCGGTATTGGGACCGTCCCCTGGCTTCCGGGTTCCTCGCTGCGCTCAGCCCCGGAATGACGGATGAGTTCGTTCAGGCGTAGTTGAAGCTGATCGAAATCCGGTCGGCCTTGGCCAGGTTGGTCGGCACCTCGTGCCGCAGCCAGCTTTCCCACATCAGCACCGTGCCTGCCTGAGGCTGAAGATAGACGAACGGCCGCTCGGCCTCGCTCGCGTCGTCGGTCACCGACGGGCGGGCCATCATGAAGGGCAGGCGGGGGTCTTCCAGCTTCAGCGATGAGGCGCCGTCAGGCACGTCGATATAGACGGTGCCCGACAGGAAGGCGTGCGGGTGGATATGACTTGTATGGCCGCCGCCGGGCTTCAGAATATTGACCCACAGATTGTCGAGGCGGGGTTTGCGGGCCAGGTCGAAGTTCAGCGCCTTGGCATAGGCGACGGCATGGCGATCCAGATGGCGCTTCAGCTCGGCGAACTCGGGGAGCCGCTGGGGCAGGTCGTTCAGTGATCCGTAGGAGGTGTAGCCTCGATAGGCGTTGGCCTTGCACCACCGGCGGCCGGCCTCATCCTCCTCGGCCATCATGCGGATGACGTCGATCAGCTGTGCGTTGATGTCGGGCCAGCCACGCCCTTCGGCGAGGGAGGCTTCATAGACCTGGGTGACGAAGAGGGGGCGCAGGGACATGGAAGGGGCTTAACGCCTGCCGCGTCGCGTGAGAAGGGTCGTGCTCTGCCTCTCGCCTGATGCGCACGATCCGGCTAAGACCGCTTCATGTTCAAGTCCGTCCTTGTCGCCAATCGCGGCGAAATCGCCTGCCGTGTCTTCCGCACCGCCAAGCGGATGGCGATCCGCACCATCGCCGTCTATTCCGAGGCGGATGCAAACGCCCTTCATGTGCGCGAAGCCGACGAGGCGGTGCTGATCGGTGCGGCGCCGGCGCGCGAATCCTATCTGGACGGCGCCAAGGTGCTGGCGGCGGCCAAGGCGACCGGCGCCGAGGCGATCCACCCCGGATATGGGTTCCTGAGCGAGAACGCCGACTTCGCCGAGGCTGTCGCGGCGGCGGGCCTGGTCTGGATCGGGCCGGACCCGTCCTCGATTCGCGCCATGGGCCTGAAGGACGCGGCCAAGGAGCTGATGATCCAGGCCGGGGTGCCGGTGACGCCAGGCTATCAGGGCGCGGACCAGTCGGAGGCGACGCTGACGGCCGAGGCGGCGCGGATCGGCTATCCGGTGCTGATCAAGGCGGTCGCAGGCGGCGGCGGCAAGGGGATGAAACGGGTCGATGATCCGGCCGATTTCGCCGCCGGTCTGGCCAGCGCCAAGCGCGAGGGGGCGGCGGCCTTCGGCGACGACCGGGTTCTGATCGAACGCTACATCACCCGCCCCCGCCACATCGAGGTGCAGGTGTTCGGCGACAAGCACGGCGAGGTCGTCCACCTGTACGAACGCGACTGTTCGCTGCAACGCCGCCACCAGAAGGTGATCGAAGAGGCGCCCGCGCCGGGCATGAGCGAGGCTGTGCGCGCCGCCGTGACCGGCGCCGCGATCAAGGCGGCCCGGGCCGTGAACTACGTCGGGGCCGGCACCATTGAGTTCATCGCCGACGCCTCGGACGGGCTGAAGGCGGACGGCGTCTGGTTCATGGAGATGAACACCCGGTTGCAGGTCGAGCATCCCGTGACCGAGAGTGTGACGGGCGTCGATCTGGTCGAGTGGCAGTTCCGCGTCGCCGCAGGCGAGCCGGTCCCCCTGAAGCAGGCCGAGATCCAGCTGAACGGCTGGGCCATGGAGGCGCGGCTGTATGCCGAGGATCCCGCAAACGGCTTCCTGCCTTCCATCGGCAAGCTGGAGCATTTCGTCATGCCTGAAGGCATCCGCGTCGATACCGGCGTGGAGCAGGGCGGCGAGGTCAGCCAGTTCTATGATCCGATGATCGCCAAGCTGATCGTGCATGAGGACACGCGCGAGGCGGCGGCGGCGCGTCTGGCCGAGGCGGCGGGCGAGGTCGAGGTCTGGCCGGTCAAGGCCAACGCCGGCTTCCTGAAACGCTGCCTGGAGCACCCGCGCTTCGCAGCGGGGGATGTGGATACGGGCTTCATCGCGGCGGAGGAGGCGGCGTTGCAGCCGCGGCCGTCCGACGCGGCGACGCTGGCGGCCCTGACCCTGATTGCGGAAGCGGCGGCGGATGCGGTCGAGGCGCGTTCGGACCGTTTCAGCCCCTGGGGCGGGCAGCCAGGTCTGTCCTATGGCGTGCGCCTGAATGCGCCGGCGCAGACGACCGTCTGGGGCCATGTCGACGGCCAGGGCGTGTCCGCTGCGGTGACGCCGGTCGAAACGGGCTGGCGCGGTTCGCAGGGCGAACTGGCCCACGTCGGCTTCGATCAGGTCCAGGCGGGGGATCGCCTGTTCGGCTATCAGGCCGTCGACGACGGGTTCGTCCTGTTCGTCGATGGCGAGGCGCGTCGCGTCACGCCCTATCGTGCCGCCGTGGGTTCAGGCGCGGGCGCGGTGTCGGATGGTTCGCTGCGCGCGCCCATGCCTGGCAAGATCGTGGCGACGCCGGTCAAGGCGGGCGACGCCGTCACTAAGGGACAGCCGGTCGTGGTGCTGGAAGCCATGAAGATGGAACACGCCCTGACCGCGCCGTTCGACGGCGTGGTGGAAAGCGTCTCAGCCCTGGGCGATCAGGTCGTGGAGGCGGCCGTGCTGGCGGTGGTGAAGGCGAACTAAAGCCCCACGCCGCCGATGGGGCGGGTGAAGACGGTGTCGCCAAAGGTGGCGATGAGCGCCAGGGCGGGTCGCATGACGCCTGTCTCGCGGATGCTAACCGACCAGGCGTCGTGCGTCGCCTTGCTCATCCACACCTCGGTGACCCACAGGGTGTCGGCGTCATTCGGATCGTGCGCCACCACGTAGCTGTGACAGCCTGGACGCCTCATGTTCGGGTCCATCAGGCACAGCCCAAGTTCGTCGCGACGACCAGGATGGGCCGACAGCCGGGTAATCAATCCGTACATACTGGTCTCTGGCTGCGCCGGGAGGGGAGAGCGCGCTACCATCCCTAGCGGGCTGTTCATTAAGAATCTGGCTAATGTGCCTAAGGGGCACTACGTGGGCGCCATGCCGCTTCACATGATCAAGCTGGGCGTCGGGGTGCCGGACGTCGAATGGCTGGAGGCCCGCGCCGCCAAGGGCGGACCGCTCGTCGTCCACACGCGCATGACGCCGAAACGGGCGACCGAGATCGAGGACGGCGGCTCGCTTTACTGGGTGGTGAAGGGGACGATCGTCTGTCGCCAACCGGTGCTGGACATCGCCACCTTCGGCGAAGGTAAGCAAAGCCGATGCGAGATCACCCTCGAACCCAAGGTCATCCGCACTGCGCCCATGGCCCGGCGACCCTTCCAGGGCTGGCGATATTTCGAGCCCAAGGATGCGCCGGTCGATCTGACCGACCTCGACGCCGGCGAGGCTCCTGAGGAACTGGTGCGTCAGCTGCGCGAACTGGGCGCCTGGTAGGCCGAGCCCTCAAAGTTTTTGGGAGTTGACCCCGGCGGGTCGGCGTGGCCTGTGCCGCGTCCGATGATCGCGCTCAGCCCCCAGACCCGTACCGCCTTCCGCGACCTGCTGAACCTGGCATGGCCGGTGATCCTGGCGCGCATCGGCATCATGACCATGGGGCTGACCGACGCCATCGTGGTGGGCAACTATTCCAGCAAGGAACTGGCGTTCCATTCTCTGGCCTGGGCGCCGACGTCGATCGTGGTGACGACGGCGGTGGGCCTGATGCTGGGCGTGCAGGTGATGACGGCGCGGATGCTGGGCGAGGGGCGTCGGCACGCTGTCGGCTCAGTGCTGCGTCGCGGTCTGACCTATTCGTTGCAGATCGGCGTGGTGTCGATGATCGCCCTGATCGCCATTGGCCCGTGGGGACTGGGCAAGCTGGGGCTGGAGGATGGTCTGGCGGAGGGCGCCGGGCCTGCCCTGGTCGTCTTCGCCCTGTCCATGCCCTTCTATCTGATTTCGGTGACGGGCCAGTTTTTCCTGGAGGCTCTGGGCCGGCCCAAGCCCGGCATGGTCGCCATGTGGGTGGCGAACGGGGTCAATCTGGCGCTGAACATCGTGCTGGTGCCGGACCTTCTGGGCTTCGGCTTCGACGGCGCCTTCGCTTCGGCTTGGGCGACGTTCGGGGCGCGGGCGGCGCTGGCGATCTTTCTGGTGATCTACATCCTGCGTCTGCCCGAGGCGCGTGCGCTGGGCATCTTCGACAAGCCCGAGCGCGATCCCGGGGCCGCGCGTGAGCAGGTCAAGGTCGGCCTGGGCGCCGGGGCCTCCTACTTCATCGAGGTCGGGGCCTTTTCGGGCTTCACCTTCTTCGCTGGTCAGATCGGCACGGCCGAGACCGCGGCCTGGGCGGTGGTGCTGAACGTCTCGGCGATCGTCTTCATGCTGCCGATGGGACTGTCGTCAGCGACGGCGGTGCTGGTGGGCCGCAGCTATGGCGCCGGCGACGGGCGAGGGGTGATGCGTGCCGGGCTGGTGGGGCTGGGCGTCGTGACAGCCTTGACCTTGGTGGTCGCCCTGCTGGTCTGGCCTAGCGCCCATCTGATCGTCGGCGCCTATAATCGCGATCCGGCCCTGCTGGCCATCGCCGCGCCGGCCCTGGTGCTGGCGACGCTATTCTTCGTTGCGGACGGCATTCAGGTCGTTGCGGCCCAGGCCAACCGCGCGGCGGGCGACGTCTGGTGGCCTACCATCATGCATTTCGCCGCCTATGGCGCGGTGATGATGCCGCTGGGCTGGGTGCTGGCGCATCAGATGGGCGTCAATGGCCTGGTCTGGGCGGTGGTCATCGCCAGTCTGGCGTCCTCGACCCTGCTGACCGGGCGTTTCATCCGTATTGCGCGCCGTCTGCCGCAAGGCGTTTGAGGAAACCGCGCCGCCGCTCTATATCCCTGCGCTTCCCCGAACACCTGGACGATCATGGCCCGTATCCTCATCACCTCGGCGCTGCCCTACATCAACGGCATCAAGCACCTGGGGAATCTGGCGGGCTCGATGTTGCCGGCCGACGTCTGGGCGCGGTTCAAGCGGGCCCAGGGGCATGAGGTCCTCTACATCTGCGCCACCGACGAGCACGGCACCCCGGCCGAGCTGGCCGCCGCCGCGGCCGGCCAGGATGTGCGCACCTATTGCGACGAGCAGCACGAAATCCAGAAGGCCGCGGGTCAGGCCTTCGGCCTCAGCTACGACTGGTTCGGCCGATCGTCGAACCCACAGAACCACCGGTTGACCCAGCATTTCGCCGAGGCGCTGGAGAAGAACGGCCTGATCGAGGAGCGGGTGGATCGGATGATCTATTCGATCGACGACGCGCGCTTCCTGCCCGACCGCTATGTCGAGGGAACCTGCCCTCACTGCGGCCATGTCGGCGCGCGCGGCGATCAGTGCGACAACTGCGGCCGCCTGCTGGACCCGACCGACCTGATCGATCCCTATTCGTCGGTGTCGGGGTCCAAGAATCTGGAGGTGCGCGATACGCGTCACCTCTATCTGCTCCAGACCAAGATCGAGCCCGAGATCCGCGCCTGGGTCGACGGCAAGACGGGCTGGCAACAGTTGGCCAAGTCCATCGCCTACAAACATTTGGACGAGGGGCTGATCGACCGGGGCATCACCCGCGACCTGGCCTGGGGCGTGCCGGTGACCAAGGACGGCTTTCCGCGTCCCGGAATGGAGGACAAGGTCTTCTACGTCTGGTTCGACGCCCCCATCGAATACATCGCCGCGACCGAGGAATGGGCCGAGTCGACGGGCGGGTCATGGCGTGACTGGTGGCGCCTGGACGAGGGGGCAGAGGACGTTCGCTATGTCCAGTTTATGGGCAAGGACAACGTCGCCTTCCACACCGTCAGCTTCCCCGCGACCATCATCGGCTCGGGCAAGCCGTGGAAGACGGTGGACCAGCTGAAGGCGTTCAACTGGCTGAACTGGTACGGCGGCAAGTTCTCCACCAGCCAAAAGCGCGGCGTCTTCATGGATCAGGCGCTGGAGCTGCTGCCCGCCGACTACTGGCGCTGGCGCCTGACGGCCTATGGGCCGGAGCACGCAGATTCGGCCTTCACCTGGGAGGACTTCCAGGCCTCGACCAACAAGGACCTGGCCGATGTGCTGGGCAATTTCGTCAACCGCATCGTCAAGTTCGCGGAATCCAAGTTCGACGGCGTGGTGCCCGAGGGCGGCGAGGCCGGACCGGTCGAAATCCAGCTGGAGGCCGACATCAAGGCCGCCGTCGCCGAGGCGACCGAACAGCTGGAGGCGATGGAGTTCAGAAAGGCCGCCGTCGCCATCCGCGCCGCCTGGGTGTTGGGCAACGAGTATTTGCAGGTCGCGGCGCCCTGGACGGCGCTGAAGACCGATCGCGACCGCGCGGCGGTCGGGGTGCGCACGGGGCTGAATCTGGTCGCCCTGTTCGCGCGTCTGGCCGCGCCGATCCTGCCCTTCACCGCGCCCAAGATCGCGGCGTCGGTTGGGGTGGAGGACCTGAGCTGGCCTGGCGCCGACGAAGATTTGCTGAACCGCCTGCCTGTGGGCGGCAAGGTCGAAGCTCAGGGCGTGCTGTTCGCCAAGATCGAGGACGCCCAGGTCGCGGAATGGTCCGACCGCTTCGGCGGCGCGGAGTAAGCTCCACTCCGCTACCAATGCGTGGGATCGCGAGCGTACTCGACTGATCCGACATTGGACGGCCCAAAGAACTGGGTCCCCGCTTTCGGGGGGATGAGCGGTATTATTGTTCGGCGAACACGACCGGAAGCCCCGCCGCGTTCCAGGCCTGGATGCCGCCCGTCAGGTTGAACAGCGGCTGGCCCTCGGGGCCCGTCGGCCCGACGAAGGCGCAGACCTGGTGGCTGCGGCCGCCCTTCAGGCATTGGACGATGATCTTCTTGTCGGCCGGAAGGTCCAGCGCCTCCCAGGCGGCGGGCATCTGGCTGAGCGGGGCCAGAATCGCGCCGTCGATGCGGGCGGCGGCGAACTCGTCCGGCTCGCGCACATCGATCAGCACCGCTTCGCCGGCCTGCAGCCAGGCGGCGGCCTCTTCGACGGTGACGGTGGCGACGGTCATGGCGCGACCGTCGGTTCAGCGGGCGCCGGCGTCGGGCTGTCCTCGGTGCGCTTCTGACCCAGGTGTTTGGCCGCTTCCTCGGGACCGATCTCAAGGAAGGCGGGGGCCGAGGCGTTGAACTCGTCCATATGGCCGGTGCGGACCACCACCTGACGGGCACCGTCCCAGATCATGTGCAGGGCGACATAAAGGACGACGATCAGACCGATATAGCCGATCCAGCTGAAGCGATGCAGCAGCTTGGCGATATAGGTGGCGGCGACGCCCATCAGGGCGATCGACAGCACCAGGCCGAAGACCATGATCCACGGGTGTTCGTGCGCAGCGCCGGCGACGGCCAGCACATTGTCCAGCGACATGGTGATGTCGGCGACCATGATCTGAATCAGGGCGGCGCCGAAGCTCTTGCGCTTGATTCCCAGTTCCTCGGGCGATGGACCAGAGCCGTGCTCGATGCTCATGGCCAGTTCGAGTTCCTTCTCGGCCTCGGCCTGATCGTGCGTCGCCTGCTCGCGCAGTTCGCGCCACATCTTCCAGCACACCCACAGCAGCAACAGGCCGCCGGCCAGCAGCAGGCCGACCAGGGCCAGAAGCTGCACGGTGATCAGCGCAAAGCCGATTCGCATGACGACGGCGGCGGCCAGGCCGATCAGAATGGCCTTCTTGCGCTGGTCCTGGGGCAGGGCGGCGGCGGCCAGGCCCACGGCGACGGCGTTGTCGCCGGCCAGGACCAGATCCATCAGCAGGACCTGGCCCAGGGCCGTGGCCTGGCTGGCGAGTTCGGGAGACGAGAGGAATTCCATTTCCGCTCCTTAGCCTCGGTGCGGCGTTCTGTCAGCCGCGTTGCGCGCGCGCCGCTTCATAAAGCGCGACCGCCGCCGCGTTGGACACGTTCAGACTTTCAAATCCGCCCGGCATGGGGATCTTGGCCAGGACGTCGCAATGTTCGGCGACCAGACGACGAATGCCGTCGCCTTCGGACCCCATGACCAGAACGGTCGGCTGATGATCCAGCGCTTCTTCCAGCGTCTGTTCGCCCGTTCCGTCCAGCCCGACCGCGCGCCAGCCCAGATCGGCCAGCCGCTCCAGCGCACGGGACAGATTCGTGACGCGCGCATGGGGCAGGCGTTCGGTGGCGCCGACGGCCGCCTTGGCCAGGGCGCCCGCCAGGGCCGGAGCATGACGGTCCTGAACGATGATCCCCCGCGCGCCGAACGCCAGGGCCGATCGGAAGATGGCGCCGACGTTCTGGGGGTCGGTCAGCTGATCCAGCATGACGATGACGCCCTCAGCCGGCTCGGCCAGCTCTTCCAGCGACACGCCTTCCAGCGGCTGGACCTTGAAGGCCAGTCCCTGATGCACGGCGCCGGGGGGCAGCATACGGGTCAGGGTCGGGATATCGACCACCTCGATCCTGTGGCCGTTTGCGAGAGCATTGTTCTCGATCTCGGCGGCGCGCTCGGCCGTGGCCAGCAGACGACCCATGCCGCGACGGGCGGGATTCGCCAGAGCGGCCAGAACCGGGTGGCGCCCCCACAGAAAATTATCGGCGTCCGACTTGCCCCGATCGGGCGAACGGGGCTGCCGAGGGGTTTCCTCGCGCCGGCCAAACCCTTGCGCAGCGGGCTTTTGACCCTTGTCGCGGGGGCCGTCGGGACGGTTTCCGAAGACCGGTTTTTTACCGCTTTTACGGTCGTTGCGTTCTGATTTCGACGACACTATAAGACGCCCTCCGATTTGGAGCCCCAAGGGCTTTCGGGTCTGGGCGCCCCCTCTATCCTAGAGGAGGCGACAAGCCGAAGGCTTTTGTTTCGTCCCGCTTCTTTATGGGCGGAAACGAGGGGTCCGACGGTTCGACAAGGCGCGCTGGGGGAATGTCCCGAGCGGCAAAGGGGGGGGACTGTAAATCCCCTGCGTAAGCTTCGAAGGTTCGAGTCCTTCTTCCCCCACCACGCGCCTTGACGGATACGACGGATCAGGACGACGGAGAGGAACCGGCTGCGGCGTTCCGAAAGAACTTCCGCAGTCTCCGCGCGGGTATAGCACAATGGTAGTGCAGCAGCCTTCCAAGCTGAGGATGTCGGTTCGATCCCGTCTACCCGCTCCAGGTTTTTAAAAAGATCAGCATCGCGCCCCTCCGCTGACGGACCCGGGCCATCAGGAGTTTGGCCATGGCCAAGGAAAAGTTCGAACGGACGAAGCCGCACTGCAACATCGGCACGATTGGTCACGTTGACCACGGCAAGACGACGTTGACGGCAGCGATCACGATGACGCTGGCGAAGGCCGGCGGCGCGAAGGCGATGAACTACGCCGACATCGACGCTGCGCCGGAAGAGAAGGCCCGCGGCATCACGATCAACACCGCGCACGTGGAATATGAGACGGCCAACCGTCACTACGCCCACGTCGACTGCCCCGGCCACGCCGACTATGTGAAGAACATGATCACCGGCGCCGCGCAGATGGACGGCGCGATCCTGGTGGTGTCGGCCGCTGACGGCCCGATGCCGCAGACCCGCGAGCACATCCTGCTGGCCCGTCAGGTCGGCGTGCCGGCCCTGGTGGTCTTCATGAACAAGGTCGATCTGGTCGACGACGAAGAGCTGCTCGAGCTGGTCGAGATGGAAGTGCGCGAGCTGCTCTCGTCGTACCAGTTCCCCGGCGACGACATTCCGATCACCAAGGGTTCGGCCAAGGCCGCGACCGACGGCGTGAACCCGGAAATCGGCGAACAGCGCGTTCTGGCCCTGATGGAAACCGTCGACGCCTACATCCCGCAGCCGGAGCGTCCGGTCGACCTGCCGTTCCTGATGCCGGTCGAAGACGTGTTCTCGATCTCGGGCCGCGGCACCGTGGTCACGGGCCGCGTCGAGAAGGGCATCATCAAGGTCGGTGAGGAAGTCGAGATCGTCGGCATCCGTCCGGTCCAGAAGACGACCTGCACGGGCGTGGAAATGTTCCGCAAGCTGCTGGACCAAGGTCAAGCGGGCGACAACGTCGGCGTTCTGCTGCGCGGCACCAAGCGTGAAGACGTCGAGCGCGGCCAGGTGCTGTGCAAGCCGGGCTCCATCACCCCGCACACCAAGTTCCTGGCCGAAGCCTACATCCTGACCAAGGAAGAAGGCGGTCGTCACACCCCGTTCTTCACGAACTATCGCCCGCAGTTCTACTTCCGCACGACGGACGTGACCGGCATCGTTCAGTTGAAGGAAGGCGTCGAGATGATCATGCCGGGCGACAACGCCGAGCTGAACGTCGAGCTGATCACCCCGATCGCGATGGACCAGGGCCTGCGCTTCGCCATCCGTGAAGGCGGCCGCACCGTCGGCGCCGGCGTCGTGGCCAAGATCATCGCCTAAGCTAAAACGGCCTCAAGCCGCGCGCCTCCGCGAGGCGCGCATCGGCCGAAAGACAAAGTCGCGTAACAGAACGGCCTCCGGAGCAATCCGGGGGCCGTTTTGCTGTGCGGGCTATCTTTCAGGCCTGGCCAGAGGGCGCTGTTAAAGTGCCGAATTCGACCGGGTTGCGCCGCAGGCCAAGGCCTCCGGTCTCCGTGGCGCGGTCCGACCTGAAATGCGGGGCAGTCCCAAAGAACGAGTCCGGGGCGGACAGCCTAGTTTTCGGCGTTGACCAGGTTGCGCACACGAGGCGGCGCGGGCGGCGTGGGGGCTGCGCGGACGATGCGGATCGAACTGCTGCGGCAGGCCTGGGGCGAGAGGCGGCCGGGCAGGCGTGTGGAGCCGTCGCCGCAGGCCTCGCTGATCTGGTCTTGCGTCAGGCCTCGCGCGCCCGACAGGTCGGCGCCGCGAATGTCGGTTCGACGCAGCGAGGCGTTGGAGAAGTCGGCGCGCGAGAAGCTGCCGCCGGTCAACCGCGCCCCATCCAGGCTGGCGTTCGAAAAGTCCGCGTTGGAGAAATCGCCGCCCGAAAGGTTCGAGGCTGTGACCTCGGCGCTGGCGAAGTTGGCGCCCGACGCCCGGACATTGGCCAGTGTGGCGCCGAACAGCTCCGAGTTGGAGAAGTTGGTTCCGGCCAGAGTGGCGCCGGTGAAGTTGACGCCGTGCATCTCGCTGCCCGAAAGGTTGGCGCGGGTCAGGTTGGCGCGAACAAAGGACGATCCTTGCGCCTCGGCGCCGTTGATTTGCGCCCCGGTGAAGTTGGCGGAGGTGAAGTTGGCGCCGACGATCTCGACGCCGCCCATGTTGGCGCGGCTGAAATCACTGCCGGTGAAGTTGGAGCCCATCATCTCGGCGCCGCGCAGATTGGCGCCGACCAGGGTGGCGTTCATGAAGCTGGCGCCGGTGAAGGTGGCGCCCGACAGATTGCGGCCGGACAGTTCGCAGCGATTGCACGATCCGCCCAGCGACACCGAACGGGCCACGTCGCGGTCCTGCATCGACATCTCGACCCCGGCGAAGGCGGGCGAGGCGGCGAGCGCCAGTCCCAGCGTCAGCAGGGCCAATGTGGGGCGGACACGGATATGTTCAGCGATCTGTTTCACGCACTCTGAATGCCTCGAAACCCCCGCCGCACCTACTTAAATCGAGGTAACTTCATGAAATCGAGGCAAGGTCGGCGCCGCTCAGCAGGCCGGAATGCGAAGACCGCGCGGCAGGACGGTGGAGCCGTCGCCGCACGCTTGGTTCAGTTGGCCCTGAGTCAGGCCGGTGGCTCGTGCCAGCTGGGCGCCCGACAGATTGGTCCCCGACAGGGTCGCGCCGGCAAAGCTAGCGCCTTCGAGATAGGCGCCGACGAAGCTGGCGTTGGTCAGGTTGGCGCGCGAGAAGTTCGAGCCCGAGAAAACGCCGCCATAGGCTTCGACATCACGCATGTCGGTGTTGGAGAAGCGCGTGCGGTTCATCACCGAAAGGCTGAGATCCGCCTGACGCAGGCGTGAGCCGGCCAGGTTCAGGCCGCGCGCCTCTAGCCCCGAAAAGTCACCCTGAAAAAGATTGCAACCGGCGCAGGAGGCGCCGCTCCGCACGCTGGCGATCTGACCCGCGTTCTGGGCCAGCGCCGGCGCGGCGACGGCCAGCAGGGCGGCGATCAGGCCGAGGGAAAGTGTGCGTTTCATGGACCGGGCTCCGACGTTTGATCGTCTGTCAGCAAACCCTAGGCCATAACCCTTAACCTAGCCCTGATCGCCGCCCTTCAGCGCCGGGGCCGCCCCGCAGGTGTCGCACACCCAGGCGGCGCCGCGTTGCTGCAGGCTGAAATCGCCGCAGGCGGGGCAGGCGACGGCCTCGCTGTTGGCGGCGGCGCGAGCCTCTGGATCGCCTTTCTTGCCAAAGGGCAGGACGACCAGATTGTCGGGCGCGGAACCGCGCGCAAATCCCTTGGAGATGAAGCGGGCGGCGGGCACGGCCGCGTTGGCGTCAGGCTTTCCGTCGCCCAGATCGTCGGGGTTCTGCGCCTCCGTCTCGGCGTTGGCCAGTTCAGCGCGTTCCAGATAGGAGACGCCCAGTTCGCGGAAGATGTAGTCCAGGATCGAGGTCGCCGACTTGATGGAATCGTTGCCGGTGACGCGGCCGGCGGGCTCGAACCGGGTGAAGACGAAGGCGTCCACGAACTCGTCCAGCGGCACACCGTATTGCAGGCCGATCGAGATGGCGATGGCGAAGTTGTTCATCAGGCTGCGGAAGGCGGCGCCTTCCTTGTGCATGTCGATGAAGATTTCGCCGAGCTCGCCGTCTTCGTATTCGCCAGTGTGGATATAGACCTTGTGGCCCCCGACGGCGGCCTTCTGGATGTAGCCCTTGCGCCGGTCGGGCAGTTTGCGGCGCGCGCGTTCGCGCTCGACCACGCGTTCGACGACCCGTTCCGTCGGAGCCGGGCGGGGCGCTTCGCGGGCCGGCTCTGGGCGGCCAATCTCGGGGCGGGCGGTGTCGAGCGACGGCAGCGATAGCAACGGTCCCGCTGGCGGTGCCGCGCGGAACAGGCGAAGGGCCCGTCGGCCGTCCAGCGCGCCCTGGCTCAGCAGGCGCGCGGCCTGGGTCGAGGTCGTGCGCCAGTCCATCGGTTCGATGGCGATGTCCGGCATGTCGCTGAACGGTTCGACGGCGCGCCGCAGGTCGGCCGCCGCCGCCGCCGGATCGGCCAGCAGGGCGGCGACGGACGCCGGCGCCTCGGGCCAGTCGCGCAGATCGCCATGACCGAAGACCCAGCGCGTCGCCGCCGTCTCCGCCTCTTCGGACACGCCCAGCAGGGTCAGCAGCAGACCGTCGCCGTCCTCTACGCCCAGGACGTCGCGGATGAAGCCGGGGTCAAGGACAGGGGCGGCGAAGACCGTGTCGAAATCCTCGGCCCAGCCCAGGGCGGTCTCGATGGCGGCCAGTTCGATGTCGGTGAAGCCCAGCGCGCGCAAGGCTGTATGGTCGATGCCTGGCGCCTCGACCAGGGTGCGACGACCGAACGTCCACCGTTCCGCCGCCTCCACATCGCCGCCGGCGGCGGAGATGGCCGTGGCGAGCGCGGGATGCAGCCGGCGACCGATCTCCCCGTCCGCGGTCTGGAACACGTCGACTGCCGCGACGCGGCCCAGGCCCAGCCGCAGCCGCGCCTCAGCATCCTCGACGAACAGGCCGATGGCCGAATGGCGACGCGGCTTCTCCGGGTCTTCCCAGTCGGGGCAAGGACCGCGCAGGGTGGCCAGTTCGGCCGAGGTCTGCGCCGCCGTCGCCGCGATCAGGCCCACGAGCGCCTGCGCCTGATCCATGCGGTCGTCGCTGGCCGCCAGAGCGTCCAGCAGACCGTCCAGTCCCAGCGCGATGGGACCAGGCCGGGCGGACTGAAGGTCCAGCGCCACGGTCAGCAGGCGGGTCATATCCGCCAGATCGGTCGCTGTGTCTCCGTCAAGCGCCAGGACGGCGCCTAGATCGATCAAAGCCCGCGCGGTCTGCGCCGTCGCGGTCTCCGCATCGCGCGGGTCGAAGGCGACGATCAGCCCGCCGTCCAGCGCCGCTTCGGCCGCCAGCAGGGCTTCGGGCGCGCCCGCCGCGATCTGGGTGCGGTCCGCTAGGGCGACCAAAGGCGCGCCTTCGACCATAGGCTCCAGGGCCATTGCGGGCCGTTCGCCGTCGATCGCTCTCAGGATATCGGCGTCGCTCGCGCCGCACCGCCGCGCCAAAGCCGCCGCCCGGCCCAGGGCCGGATTGCGCGAAGGGTCGCCGCAGTCGCCGCGAGGACCTTCGCAGCGATCCACCGCATCGGCCACGCCGGCCAGCGCTTCGGCCAAGGCGTCGGCCGCCTGGGCCCCCAGACGCAGGGCCGCGCGCCGTCCGGCGTGCGCTTTCAAACGCGCGGCCGCGCCGGGGTCGTTCAGATCGACGACGCCGACGGCCGCAGGGCCAGACGCCGCCGGCGCCGCCAGGCCCAGCCTGAAGGCGCCCGACAGCTCCTCGACGAACGCGGCGGCCTCGGCCCGGTCGAACACGCCCTCGGCCACGCCCGTCGCCGCCAGCCGCTCGGCCCAGGCGTCGGCGCCGCCATTCAGCCAGTCGCCGGACAGGGGCGTTGCGAACCCTTCCGCCTCGACCCAATCCAGCCAGGCCTCGATCCGGACGTCGGACCAGCCGGCGGGGGCCAGGACCTGCTGCACGCCGGCGGGGCGCTCGATGGCGCGGGTCTCCATCGCGACTCGGTCGGCGCGAGCGGCGAAGCCGGATTGAAAGCGCATGGCGGCGTCTCTCGGAAAGGTTCGGGCGAGCCTAGGATGCGCACGCGGCTTAGCCAATACATCTGGTGTCGCTGGGCGGGGTTGCCCACAAGATATCGATTCACCGCCAGGCGCTTGAACGCTGGACGAAGAGGGCGCGGGTTTCTATGATCCGACCCAGACGCCGCCTCCCTTTCCGGCGACCCCTTACGGTTGGATTCCACGACGTGTTGAGCAAGATTTTCGGCTGGTGGGAGGGCGCCACGATCGGCACCCGGTTCACCATCGCCAAGCGCGGTCGCTTCGTCGGCCAGGACGAGAACGGCAATCGCTATTACGAGAGCCGCGACAACGTCAGCTACGACGGCCGCAAGCGTCGGTGGGTCATCTATGACGGCTATGCCGAGGCGTCCAAGGTGACGCCCGACTGGCACGGCTGGCTGCACTACACCTTCGACCTGCCGCCGACCGAGCAGCCGCTGCCGCGTCGCGCCTGGGAAAAGGATCATCTGCCCAATCTGACCGGCACGCCTCTGGCCTGGCGTCCGCCCGGCTCGCTGGCGGGCGACGCCAAGCGCCCGGCCGCGACCGGCGACTATCAGGCCTGGATGCCCGAGTGAAAATCCGCCGCATCCTGTTGGGCGCGGCGTCCGTCGCGGCTGTGCTGAGCGCCGGTGCGGTGACCGCCAGCGTGCTTCAGGACGCGCCGCGCGATGCGCGTCCGGTTCAGGATCCGATCGGCGACATTCTGCGCACCACCCCGACCCAGCCCTCGGTCCCGACCGAGACGCCGCCCGCGGGCGCGCCCGCGCCTCGAGCGCCCGTCGCGGTAACCCCGCCGCCGGCCGTAGTGATCGCCGAGGACGCCGCCGTCGAGGAAAAGGCCGAGGAAGAGGTCAAGGCCGAAAAGCCGGTCGCGGAGAAGGCCGTCGATCAACCCGCCACGCCCGCGCGCCGTCAGCGTCGCAAGTTCGCGATCATCCAGGCCATCGACAAGGTCACCGCCGAGACGATGAAGTTCGAGGTCGAGGTCGGCGGTCGTCCCGTGCGCTTCAACCAGAATCTGATCTTCGCCGCCCGCGCCTGCGAGGTCACGACGCCCGACGAACTGACCGAGGACGCCATCGCCTATATGGACGTCTCGCTTCAGCCGCGCGGCCGCCAGGCAGGACGCCAGATCTTCCGCGGCTGGATGTTCGCTTCGTCACCCGCCGTCAGCGGGGTCCAGAACCCCTATTACGACGCCTGGGTCGTGGGGTGTAAGAACTGAGCTTTGACGCCGCGAGGAGGCGCGCCATGGATCGCAACAAGCCGCCCAAGAAGACCGAAACGGTCGAAATCCGACTGCCCCACGCGACCAAGACCGCCTTCATGGCCCGGTGCCGTGACCAAGGCCGGACGGCCAGCGACGCCATTCGCCGCTTCATCGACGCCGAGTTGAACACGACGTCATCCGCGCGTCCTCAACCCCGCCTGAGCTGGCGGCCCCTGCTGGCCGCCGCCGTCGCGGGCCTGGCGCTCGGCGCCGTCGCCGCGCCCTCCCTGGCCCAGTCGTCGCCCACCCGCGCCGATTTCGACCGGCTGGATCGCAATCACGACGGCGTCGTCAGCTTCGAAGAGTACCGCGCGCGTTAGCGGATGCGGACCAGGAATCGGTCCCACTGAAGGTCTAACCACGTCCAGGGTTTGAACAGGCTGGCGCCCGGCTTCCAGGACGCCAGCACCACCTCGGCCCGGCCGATGATGTTCTCGGCCGGCAGCAGGCCGACGCCAATCTCGGGCGGCCAGCGGCTGTCCAACGAGTTGTCGCGGTTATCGCCCATCATCAGATAGTGGCCAGCCGGCACACGGCGCACAGGCGTGTCGTCGCCCGGCAGGTCCGGCCCGCCGTCGTAGGTGACGTAGGATCGTCCGTCGGCCAGGGTCTCGCGCACCTGCTGGACCCGTCGCTGCGGCGCATCGTGATCGGCGACCACATCCAGTCGGGTCTGGCGCACCGGATCGCCATTGACGAACACTACGCCGCCCCGCACCTCGACCGTGTCGCCCGGCAGGCCGACGACGCGCTTGATCCAGGCCTCGCTGGGATCGCGCGGCAGGCGGAACACCGCGACGTCGCCGCGTCTTGGCTCGCGCCCCAACAGCCGTCCCGGCGACATCGCCGGATTGAACGGCAGAGACGCCGTGCTCCAGCCATAGGGATATTTCGACACGACGATATAGTCGCCGGTCACCAGCCCCGGCTCCATCGACGACGAGGGGATGGTGAAGGGTTGGAACAGCACGATGCGGATCGCGAGCGCCAGGATGATGGCGAAGATCAGCGTCAGGGCGATCTCTCGCACCTCGCGAAGAAGGGACGGGCGGGGCGGGGCTTTTGGCGGGGTCTGTGTCATGCCGCCATTGACCGCCGGGCCGGGCGAAGACGCCAATCCTAAGCTGTCGGGACAGGCCCCGAATTGTGTCCGGACAGACTAGGCGCTGGCTAAGGCGACCGCTTCTGCGCCGGTCAGGGGTGCGCGCAACGCGCCTTGGTCCGGTCTGACCGACAGCGCGGGCTGAAGTCGCTCAAGATAGGTCGCTTGCGGCGTTTCAACCGCACCGAACTGGCTGAGATGGTCGGTCAGGAACTGGGCGTCCAGCAGGGTCCAGCCGCCCTTTCGCAGGCGCGCGACTAGATGCACTAGTGCGACCTTGGAGGCGTCCCGCTCGCGGCTGAACATGCTCTCGCCGAAGAACGCCCCGCCCAGCGACACGCCGTAAAGGCCGCCCACCAGCCGCTCGTCACGCCAGCACTCGATGGAATGGACGAAGCCCATGGCGAACAGGGCGGCGTACAGCCGCCGGATCGGGCCGTTGATCCAGGTGTCTTCGCGATCCGGCCCTTGCGCCGCCGCGCATCCATCCAGCACCGCCTCGAAGGCGGTATCGACCCGCACCTCGAACGGCTCGCCCCGCACGGTGCGGCGCAGGCGGCAGGGGATGTGGAAGGCGTCCAGCGGAATGACGCCGCGCTGTTCCGGCTCGATAATGAAGACGCGCGGATCATCGCGCGCCTCGGCCATCGGAAACACGCCCCTGGCGTAACAGGCCAGCAGGTCCTCGGGGCCGAAACCGCCGAAAGGCCCGCTGGCGCTGAAATCGGGGTCGGTCAGGCGTCGCCCTTCTGACGGGCCGCCCATTTCTCCAGCCAGTGGATGTCGTAGTCGCCCGACAGGATGTCCGGCTCGGCCAGCAGCTTCTGGAACAGGGGGATGGTGGTATCGACGCCGCCGATGACGACCTCGTTCAGCGACCGCTTCAGGCGGGCGATGGCCTCTTCGCGGTCGCGACCGTGGACGATCAGCTTGCCGATCAGGCTGTCGTAATAGGGCGGGATCGAATAGCCGGCGTAGATGGCGCTATCCAGCCGCACGCCCAGGCCGCCCGGTGCGTGGAAGTCGGTGATCTTGCCCGGCGAGGGGGTGAAGGTCTCCGGGTTTTCGGCGTTGATCCGCACCTCGATGGCGTGGCCCTCGAAGTGGATGTCGTCCTGGGTGAAGGACAGCGGCAGACCGGCGGCGATGCGCACCTGTTCACGCACCAGATCGACGCCGGTGATCATTTCCGTAACCGGATGCTCGACCTGCAGGCGGGTGTTCATCTCGATGAAGAAGAACTCGCCGTCCTCCCACAGGAACTCGATGGTGCCGACGCCCAAGTAGCCGATGGCGGCGATGGCCTTGTTGACCGTCTCGCCGATCTGCTTGCGACCTTCGGCCGACAGGGCGGGCGAGGGGGCCTCTTCCAGCACCTTCTGGTGACGGCGTTGCAGCGAGCAGTCGCGTTCGCCCAGGTGGACGACATTGCCGTGGCTGTCGGCGATGACCTGGATCTCGATGTGGCGCGGCTTCTGGAGGTAGCGCTCCATATAGACGGCGCCGTTGCCGAAGGCGGCCTTGGCCTCCGACTGGGCGGTCTGGACCGCTTCGACCAGATCGTCAGGCGTCAGGGCGACCTTCATGCCACGTCCGCCGCCGCCCGCCGCCGCCTTGACGATCAGGGGGAAGCCGATGGACTTGGACGCCTCAATCGCGGCCTCGACGGTCTCGACTTCGCCATCCGAGCCGGGGACGACGGGGATGCCGGCGTCCTTGACCGTCTGTTTGGCGCTGATCTTGTCGCCCATCACCCGGATATGCTCGGGCTTGGGACCGATGAAGGTCATGCCATGGGCCTCGACGATCTCGGCGAATCGGGCGTTCTCGGACAGGAACCCATAGCCAGGGTGGATCGCCTGCGCGCCGGTTATCTCGGCCGCCGCGATGATCGAGGGGATGTTCAGATACGACTTGGTGGCCGATGCGGGGCCGATGCAGACGCTCTCATCGGCCAGCCGCACCCACATGGCGCCGCGGTCGGCTTCGGAGTGCACGGCGACGGTGGAGATGCCCATCTCCTTGCACGCCCGGTGTATGCGCAGCGCGATCTCGCCGCGGTTGGCGATCAGGACCTTGGTGAACACGGCTTAGGCTTCCAGCAGGACGAGGGGTTCGCCGAACTCGACCGGCTGGGCATCGCCGACCAGGATTTCGGCCACAACCCCGTCGCGCGGGGCCTGGATCGGGTTCATCGTCTTCATGGCTTCGACGATCAGCAGGGTTTGGCCCTTCTTGACCTTGTCGCCGGGCTGGACGAAGGCCGGAGCCTCCGGCGAGGCCTGCAGATAGGCGGTGCCGACCATCGGCGACTTCACCTCTTCGCCGGCGCGGGCGACGATGGTGGCGGGATCCGACGGCATGGCGGCCGGCGCAGCAGCAGCGGCGGGCGCAGCGGCGACCGGAGCGGGGGCGGCGGCGTACTGAACCGGGGCGGCGTTGACGGTGACTTCGCGCGCCACGCGGATGCGCAATTCGCCGCGCTCGACCTCGACTTCCGTCAGATCGGTCTCGTTCAGGATCTCGGCCAGCTGGCGAACCAGTGCGGCGTCGATTTCGGCGTGTTTCTTGTCATCGGCCATTGGAGTTGCGCCTTGTCTTTCGTGGTCTTTGATAAACGGGACGGGGCTTAGCCGCGTTCCCGAACCTGGGTGAGGGCCGCCTGGACGGCCAGTTCATAGCCCGCCGCGCCGAAGCCGGCGATGACGCCGGTCGCCGCGGAGGACACATAGGAGTGATGGCGAAACGCCTCGCGCGCCGCCGGATTGGACAGATGCAGTTCGATCACCGGGATCGACAGCGTCTTCAGGGCATCGTGCAGCGCCACCGACGTATGCCCGTAGGCCGCCGGATTGAGGATAAGGGCGTCGGCGCCCTCGCGCGCCTCCTGGATCCAGTCGACCAGCACCCCTTCATGGTTGGTCTGGCGAAACACGATCTGCGCCTTGCCGGCCGCCCGGACGCAGCGCTGCTCGATGTCCGCCAGGGTGTCGCGGCCATAGATGTCCGGCTCCCGAACCCCGAGCAGGTTCAGATTGGGGCCGTTCAGCACATGAATGACGGGCGTTTCGGCCATGGTTCCAGAATCGATCCGGCGCAGCGCGGCGCAAGAGGGGCCTTTTAGCGGACGCAGGGCGTGGGTCAAACGCTCGCGGCGTTGAACCTTACCCAAGGTCACCGGGCCGGCGCAGCGCGGTCTGGCGATCCGATCCTTCAGTCGCTATCTGAAAGGTCGCGCCGACAACGCCGAGAGACCCGACCGATGCACCAGATCCATCTCAACGGCGAGCCGCGCCAGGTTCGAGCCGCCACCATCCTGGCCCTGGTCGAAGAGCTGTCGCTGGACCCGCGCAAGGTCGCCGTCGAACGCAATCTCGAGATCGTGCCCAAGTCCCTTCATGCCGCTACGCCGGTGGCCGCAGGCGACCGTATCGAACTGGTCCAGTTCGTCGGCGGCGGGTGATCCGATCAAATCGGGCTACGACGGGTTCCCCCGCGCGCCGGAGAGGCCTAGGTCAGCATCCATGACTGATACAGCCAACGAAACCTGGTCCGTCGCCGGCCGCACCTTTAACTCGCGACTGATCGTGGGCACCGGCAAATATGCCGACTACGCCCAGAACGCCGCCGCCGCCGAGGCGGCCGGGGCCGAGATCGTCACTGTCGCGGTGCGCCGTGTGAACCTGTCGGATCCGACCCAGCCGATGCTGGTCGATTATGTGAAGCCGGATCGCTTCACCTTCCTGCCCAACACCGCCGGCTGTTTCACGGGCGAGGACGCGGTGCGGACCCTGCGCCTGGCGCGCGAGGCGGGGGGATGGAGTCTGGTCAAGCTGGAGGTGCTGTCCAACACCGCCCACCTGTATCCCGACATGATCGAGACGCTGCGGGCGCTGGAACTGCTGATCAAGGACGGGTTCGACGTCATGGTCTATTGCACCGACGACGTGGTGATGGCCAAGCGGCTGGAGGACGCCGGGGCCGCCGCCATCATGCCCGCCGCCGCCCCGATCGGCTCGGGCCTGGGCATCCAGAACGAGGTCAACGTCCGCCTTATCGTCGAACAGGCCAAGGTGCCGGTTCTGGTCGACGCGGGCGTCGGCACGGCCTCGGACGCGACCCGCGCGATGGAACTGGGTTGCGACGCCGTCCTGATGAACACCGCCATCGCCGGGGCCAAGGATCCCATCCGCATGGCCCGCGCCATGAAACACGCCGTCATCGCCGGCCGCGACGCCTATCTGGCCGGGCGGATGGCCAAGCGGATGTATGCGGACCCGTCGTCGCCGCTGGCGGGACTGATCTGATCCAACCGTCTCCTCCCCGCTTTGCGGGGAGGGGGACCGCGAAGCGGTGGAGGGGCTCTTGACGTCCCACAGAGGTCGGGGATGCGCGAAGAGCCCCTCCGTCTCTCCGCTGCGCTTCGAGCCACCTCCCCATGACATGGGGAGGAGACGATGCTCAGCCATCGCAATGACGCTGGCCGCTCCCAAACGATTTCAACCGCTTGCCGATTTATGTCCCCCGTCTCCCATCCCAGGGGTCAAACGGCCCCATAATGCACCCGTCTCGTCGCATGGAGGGCTCGTAAGGCCTGCGACCTTGCGGCGGCGGGAGCGGAGGGAACGGGGGCGATGGTGAGATCCCATCGCGGCGCCGGGACTGATCGGTCGGGGAATCGCCCCGGCGTCCGCAGTCGCGTCGGAGGGTCGAGGGGGATACTCGGCCGCACTCGGGACGGTCCTCGCAGGGACCGCCGACCCGTCGCAGGCTTATGGGGTTAGGCGATAAGACCGCCACCGCTCGACGCCCCGAGCTTGCAGACCAACCCCTCGCGCGGAGCGTCATACCCTTCGTCGAAACGGTAACACTACAAATCAACTCCGGGCGAAGGCCCGGCGCTCCGCCCAGCCCTCCAGACTTCGCTGCGACCGCGCGAAGCCGATAACCCGTGTTCGGAGACCCGCATGGCCCGCCCCAAACCTCGCCGTCCCAAACCCGGGCGCGGCCTGCCGCCGCCCTACAGACAGACGCCCGAGGAAGAGGCCGAGGATGACCGCCTTCGCGCCCTGCTGGAACTCGAATACGTCCGGCTGGACGCCATCCTGGTCGAGAAACAGGCCGAAGCCGCCGAACGGGCGCGCATCAGGGCGATGAATGGTCATCCGCCCGCTGAGCCGGTCGCGCTCCGACCGGGAGAATTCCGGGTCGGAGACGTCTTCGCTAATCGTCCAGCAGGGCCTGCAGCAGCGGATGGGCCAGGACAGGCGCGGCGAGACGCACCACGGCCTGGGGATCTTCAAGACGCACCGCCGCCGTCGCATCGGCAACGATGAAGTCGGCGTGGGTGCGCGACGGTTCGGTCAGGCGCTCGTGACCCGGACGCACCGTGGCCAGATATTGCGCCACGACCGAATCCGCCGACCGTCCCCGCTCGGCCTGGTCGCGCAGCAGGCGGCGGATGAAGCGGATGTCGGCAGGGGTGTCCACGAAGACCCGGATGTCGAACAGGGCGGTCAGGTCGGGGGTGCACAGAACGTGCGTGCCCTCGACGATCACCACCTCGGCCGCCGGGATCGGCTCGCCGCCCGGCTCGCGGCCGTGATGGATGAAGGAATAGACCGGCGCCGTCACCGCGCGCCCGGCCTTCAATGCCTTCAGGTCCGAGATCATCAGGTCGTGATCGCGCGCCGTCACATCGTCGAAGTCGAAGGTCGCGGCGTCGAAGCCGGGCAGGGAGGCCGCATCCTTGTAATAGCTGTCCTCCCGCACCAGCACGGCCGAGCCCTCCGGCAGGGCCGAGACCAGCGCCTCGGCCAGGGTGCTTTTGCCGGAGCCGGAGCCCCCCGTGATCGCGATCAATATGGTCATGGGCGGCCTTCTAGACCGCTGAACCGGCCGACGCCACGGGGGACGATCCGCCGCGCCGTTGCTGACGCTACGTCACGTTGCTTATCGCCGATCACCGATGTTAGCGTCGGCTCAAGCGTCGCATCAAAGCAGACGCATCCAAGGGACAAGGATACGACATGCTGGGCTTGATGCAGGACTGGCCGCTGACGGTCGACAAGATCATCGACCACGCCAAAAACTGGCATGGCGAGCGCGAAGTGGTGACGCGCTCGGTCGAGGGGCCCATTGTCCGCACGACCTACGCCCAGATCCACGACCGGGCCAAACGCGTGTCCAGCGCGCTGAAGGATTGGGGCGTCCAGCCGGGCGACCGCATCGCCACCCTGGCCTGGAACACCGCCAACCACATCGAGGCCTGGTACGGCATCATGGGCATCGGCGGGGTGTGTCACACCCTGAACCCGCGTCTGTTCCCCGAACAGCTCGTCTACATCATCAATCACGCCGAAGACCGGATCATCTTCGTCGACCTGACCTTCGTGCCGCTGCTGGAAGCCATCCTGCCGCATATCCCGAAGGTCGAGCGCGTCGTCATCATGACGGACGCCGCCCATATGCCGCAGACGAAGCTGCCCAAGGCCGTCGCCTATGAGGACGCGATCGCCGGTCAATCGACCGACGTCGTCTGGGGCGACTTCGACGAACAGACGGCCTGCGGCCTCTGCTACACCTCCGGCACCACGGGCAATCCGAAGGGGGTGCTGTATTCGCACCGCTCCAACTTCCTGCACACCTTCATGGGCCTTCAGGCCACGGTGATGGGCGCCACGCCCAAGGAAGTGATCCTGCCGGTCGTGCCGATGTTCCACGCCAACGCTTGGGGCATCGCCTTCGCCGGCCCCGCCGCCGGGACCAAGCTGGTCATGCCGGGCGCCAAGATGGACGGTCAGTCGATCTATGAGCTGATCGAACAGGAGGGCGTCACCTTCTCGGCCGCCGTGCCGACCGTCTGGCAGGGCCTGTTCGCCCATATGAAACAGAACGGCTTGGGCTTCTCGACCCTGAAACGCGTGCTGATCGGCGGCTCGGCCTGCCCGGAAAGCCTGATCCGCGGCTTCCAGGACGATTTCCGCGTCGAGGTGACCCATGCCTGGGGCATGACCGAGACCTCGCCCATCGGCACCATCGCCAACCTGCCGCCCGAAATCCTGAAGCTTTCCTACGACGAGCAGATGAAATACCGCCTGAAGCAGGGCGTGCCGCCGCTGGGCGTCGAGCTGAAGCTGAAGGACGAGGCGGGCGCCGAATTGCCGCATGACGGCGCGACATTCGGTCGTCTGATGGTCAAGGGCCCTACGATCAGCCGCGTCTATTTCAAGGAAGACGGCTCGATCCTGGATGGCGAAGGCTTCTTCGACACCGGCGATGTAGCCACGGTCGACGACCTGGGCTTCATGCAGATCACTGACCGCGCCAAGGACGTGATCAAGTCGGGCGGCGAGTGGATCAGCTCCATCGAGATCGAAAACATCGCCGTGGGTCACCCCAAGGTCGAGATCGCCGCCGTCATCGGCGCGGCCCACCCCAAATGGGACGAACGGCCCGTGCTGATCCTGAAGCTGAAACCCGACGAGACGCTGGACAAGCAGGAGCATCTGGACTTCCTGACCGGCAAGATCGCCAAATGGTGGATGCCCGACGATGTGGTCGCCGTGGACGACATCCCGCTGGGCGCGACCGGCAAGATCGACAAGAAGCTTCTGCGCGACCGGATGAAGGACTATCGTCTGCCGACCGCTGCCTAAGTGAAAACCGGAGCCTGAATGCCGACCAGAAAGCCCGTACCCGCCATTCTGCCCTGGCTGACGGCGCTTGCGGCGGCGCCCTTTGTTCTGATTGTGGCGGCCGTTACGGCGACGCGGTTCGGCGGGCTCGATCTGGCGATCGGCTATGACCTGCTGACCTGGACCGTAGCGCGCCTCCTGGCCTGGGTCGGTCTGGCGGCGGCTCTGGTGGCGGCGGTGCTGGCGCTGCGCGACCTGAAGGGCAGGGGTCTTTATGCGCTGGCGGCGTTAGCTCTCTCGGGTGCGACCGTCGCCGGCTTCGTGCTGCGTCAGGGGCAGGATGCGACGCCCCATCCGCGTGACGTCAGCACCAATCTTGACGAGCCGCCCGGCCTGCCGCGCGCCGCCGGCCTGCGCAGCGGCACGCCGCAGACCTGTGTGGGCGTAGACGCCAGCCCGACCCAGGTCCTGGCCCAGCAGGCGACCTCGGCGCTGGTCGACGCCGGCTTCGTCGTCACCCGCGCCACAACCTTCCAGGTCGAAGCCGTGCACGCCGGCGCCTGGTTCGGCTTCGCCACCGACGCCGTCGTCCGCATCCGCCCCGGCCGCACCGACATCCGCGTCGCCGCACGCGGCAGCCGTCCTGACGGCGGCGCCACCTGCCGCCTCGCCGCCAAGATTGCTCGAAACCTGGAGGCGGGACGCTAGGCCAGCCGGAACTGCGCCGACAGGCCGGGCGCGCCGTCGCTGATCGCCGCGCCGTCCTCGACCAGCTTGATCAGATTTGCCAGCACCGACAGCGAAGCGGCCGGCCACAGCCGCTGATCGACTGCGGCGTACAGAACCGGGACCATCTGCGCGATCGTCCGATCCCCCGCCGCAAGCCGCTGGAGCACTTGCGCCTCCCGCTCCAGCCGATGAGCGCGATAGGCCTCCAGAAACGGCCGCACCTCCGTCACCGGCGCTCCGTGCGTCGGCCACAGCACGTCGAAGTCGCGCGCGATCACCGCCTCCAGGCTGGCCATATACTGGCGCATGCTTCCATCTGGCGGCGCCACGACCGTCGTTGACCAGCCCATGACATGGTCGCCGCAAAACAGCGCGTTCTCCTCGCGCAGAACAAAAGCCATATGATTTAACGCATGGCCGGGCGTGAACATCGCCTCGATCGTCCAGCCGTCGCCTTCGATGACCTCGCCGCTCGTCAGCACCACATCGGGCGCGAAGTCCGCATCCTCATCCTCGTCCAGCGCACCCGACGCATGCGTTTCCCGCATCGGAGGCCGGGCCGCCCAAATCCGTGCTCCGGTCGCCTCGGCGAACGGCCGGGCCAGAGGCGCATGATCCCGATGCGTATGCGTCACCAGCACATGGCTGACCAGCCGCCCCTCGACCGCCGCCATCAGCGCCGCCAGATGCGCCTGATTCAGCGGCCCCGGATCGATCACCGCGACCTCGGCGCCTGCCTCCGGCCGGCCGACGATATAGGTCCCCGTCCCGGTGAAGGTGAAAGGCCCCGGATTGTCGGCGATCACCCGCTGGATCAATGGCGACAACTGATCGCGCCGCCCATAGGCGAAATCGAACGCTCTCACGAACGGGATCATCGGCACGGACGCGTTTGGCGCAGAGCTTGCGTTAACGTCTCGGTAATCATGCCTGGAGCGCCCACAATGGCCCGTTCGATCGCCAACGCTGTATCAAATCGGCTCCCGTTCGTCGCGGCGGCGATCCTGTGTCTCGCCGCGGTGCAACTGATCGCCGCCTCCTGCACGCCGGAGCCCGCACCCTATGCGGCGCGGGTTCTCGTTCAGCGGTAGCTTCTATTGGCGACGGACGCGAACCGCGCGGCTACGGTCCAGCGTCATCATGAAGCTGCCTAATGCTGCGCGGCGGATACGTACTTGCACGCCCGCTCTATTGGGGAACCTCACTGAATCTGAATCGACTTGGCGCCATTCAGACCCGTCTGCCAAGCGGAAAAGCCATTTCCCATCGACGGTAGCGGTTGCGGAAGTCAACGTCGTTTCAATGGCTTCCACTTCAGGTTCTGCGGTTCCTCCCAGACGAGCTGCAAAGGGGTTGGTGAACTGGAAACCGAACAACTGACGGTTTGCGTCTCGGACTTGGGCGCGGTCCATCACGACGATGTCGCCGGTCTGTTCGGCAGAATCTAGCCGCGCCACTGCCTCATCGTAGCAGACCAATCGTGCTGTCTCTGCTGAGATGCTACGGCAAGCGGCCACATCCTTTAGCGCTGCCGCACGGTCTGGTTGCGTTTGAGCGATGGCCAACCTCGGCTCACCAATGACCATCAAGGCCGAAGCTGTGGCGACTACAAACAGCCCCCTATTGCGCATTTTCGTACCCTAAAAAGAGCCGTGTTGGAGTTGATTTGGTCAAAAAAGGCCAGATCGACCTAAAAGCTATCAGATATTTCTGCCTACAAGAAGCGTGGTGATTTTGCGACAGTTCTGCCTCAATGGTGTTGCTCAGGTGTAATTGCCATGGCGAGGAGAGCAAAGCCGGGTCACTCTCGCTGAGTCTACATCATGCTTCAGAGCGCATAGATGTCAGGGGACAATGTTGCGGCGGCTATTGTCGCTGAGTTTCGGCAAACCTCAGAGGGGAAAATTACGTGAGATCTCAGAACCAGCGCAGGCGTCTGCTTGAGTCCACCATTATCGCTGGCTTCGCCATGATCGGCCTGAGCACCCCCGCTCTGGCGCAGTCGACGGACGAAGCCGTAAATGTCGATGAAGTCGTCGTTACCGGATCGCGCATTCCCCAGGCAAATCTGCGCACCACCAGCCCAGTGACGCAGGTTACTGGCGAAGATATCCGCGTCCAGGGCGTTACGCGCGTGGAAGATCTGGTGAACCAACTTCCTCAAGCGTTCGCAGCCCAGAACTCGACTGTCTCCAACGGCGCTTCGGGCACGGCAACGGTGGACCTGCGCGCGCTTGGCCCGGACAGAACGCTGGTTTTGATCGACGGTCGCCGTATGGGTTACGGCTCGCCCAACGACACTGCTGCTGACCTTAACCAGATCCCCGGGCAACTTGTTGAGCGTGTTGAAGTGCTGACCGGCGGGGCTGCTGCAGTTTATGGCTCCGACGCGATCGCCGGTGTCGTGAACTTCATCATGAAGAAGGACTTCGAAGGGCTTCAGGTTGACGCTCAATACGGCTTCTTCCAGCACCACAACGACTACGATGGCCCGGGTAATCTGCGAACCGTGATCCAAGGACGGTCTGCGGGCAACCCTGCTCAGTTCAAGCTGCCTGATGACGATGTGATGGACGGCTTCAGCCGTGAAGTCACGATCGCCATGGGCGTTAACGCCCCGGACGGGCGCGGCAACGTTACGGCCTTTGCTGGCTACCGGAAGAACAACAAGATTCTTGGCCGTGATCGTGATTACTCGGCTTGTTCGCTTGGCGGGGAGTCGGCGGGTAGCTTCACGTGCGGTGGTTCCTCCACTAACGCTACGGGCCGTTTCCTGTCTCTGGACAGCGGGGCCAATCTCACTGTCGCGGACGGCGGCGGTTTCCGTAACTACACCGCAAACGACGCCTACAACTTCGGCCCATTGAACTATTATCAACGGCCTGACGAGCGCTACACTCTGGGCGCTTTCGGAAACTATCAAGTCAACGATAAGATTGAAGCGTTCGCGTCGCTGAACTTCAGCGACTACAGCACGGTCGCGCAGATCGCGCCGTCTGGCATCTTCTTCGGCGGCGGGACTTCGGCAAACGGCGGCTACAACATCAGTTGCTCCAATCCGCTCCTGACGCCCGCGCAAGCTGCGCAGTTGGGATGCGCCCCTGGCGTCGGCTCGGTCGAAGTGCTGATCGGTCGCCGCAACGTCGAAGGCGGCGGACGTCAAGATGACATCAGCTCTCAGAACTACCGCGGCGTGGTTGGCATTCGAGGCGATCTGAGCGATGTGTGGAGCTACGATCTGGCAGCATCCTATTCGAAGGTCAGCCTGAGCCGCATCTATCGCAACGAGTTTTCGAACACTCGTATCGGCCGCGCGCTTGATGTCGCTATTGATCCCGCCACAGGTCAGGCCGCGTGCGTTTCTGCGATCGATCCCGATGGGCCGACCGGACCGCTGGCGGCCGTTGACGCGGCCTGCGTGCCCTACAATCTTTATGCTCCGGGGGGAGTCACCCAAGCGGCCCTGAACTATATTCAGGTACCCGGTTTGCAGCGCGGCATCACCGAGCAGCAAGTCATCACCCTGGCGACCACGGGCGATTTGACACAGTATGTACGCAGCCCGCTTGCGGAAGGCGGCCTTCAGGTCGCGTTCGGCGCCGAATATCGTCGTGACAAGTTGGTCGCCACATCGGACCAGGCGTTTGAAACCGGCGACCTGGCTGGACAAGGCGGGCCTACCCAAAGCGTGGCCGGATCGGTTCAGGTCTATGATCTGTTCGGTGAGTTCCGAATGCCGCTGATCGAAGGTCGTCCGTTTGCCGAGCAAGTGTCGATCAACGGCTCCTACCGTAGATCGACTTACGACAAGTTCAACTCGGACGCCTATGGCCTTGGCGTCGACTGGGCGCCGATCAGCGACCTTCGCTTCCGCGCCAGTCTGGCGCGGACGACCCGCGCTCCCAACGTGATCGAACTGTTCCGGCCGGAAGGCTTGAACCTCTATGATGCGGATGGCGACCCCTGCGGACCGAACCCTACCGCAACGCTAGCGCAGTGTGTGGCGACGGGCGTTCCTGCCGGGCAGTACGGGCTTGCGACCGACAATGGCGGCCTGCTTGAAAGCCCTGCGGGCCAGTATAACTTCCTGCAAAAGGGCAATGCTGATCTGGCTCCGGAGACGGCGGACACCTTTACGGTTGGTGCCGTTATCACCCCGTCGTTCCTGCCGGGCCTGAACGTTTCGATCGACTATTACGATATCGATTTGAAGGACCGGATCGACATCATCGATCCGCTGGTCACGCTGGATAACTGCTACGTCAATAATGAAGCGGCTGCCTGCTCCCGTATTGTCCGCAGCGATATTGGGACCCTTTGGACGACGGGCGGCTATATTGAAGCCTTCAACACTAATATAGGCGGCCTAAAGACTTCGGGCATCGATATCAACGCCAACTACAGCATGGATCTGGAGCGCGTTGGGCTCGAATCCTATGGCAGTCTGGCATTCAATATGGTCGGATCTTGGTTGGAGAAGCTTGAAACTGATCCGGGTGCCGGCGCTGCAGCTTACGACTGCGTCGGCAAGTTCGCCGGTGAATGCGGCACGCCCAAGAACGAATGGCGTCACCGCGCTCGCGTGACCTGGCAGATGCCTTGGAATGCCGATCTTTCGGCGACATGGCGCTACTACGGCGAAGTGGAGAACGTCGCTGGCGCCGGACGTCTGGACAGCAAGTTTGATGCGCAAAACTACTTCGATCTGTCCGGTAGCATTCAACTGCGCGACAATCTGAAGTTGCGTGCCGGCATCAACAACATCCTCGACCGTGATCCACCACTGTCGTATTCGGTTGGCACGACCGGAAACAACAACACCTATCCGCAAACCTACGATGCGATGGGACGTTTCATGTTCATCGGTATAACGGCCGACTTCTAAGTCTAGAAATCGGTTAGGAGACGGGGCGGCAAACTTGAGGGTTTGCCGCCCTTGTTTTTTGTAGTCATGGAAAAACCATTTCGTTTGACGAACGTTATGACGACCACAAGACCAGAGCCGGGAGGCTCTTACCCAAGGATGACCATGCTAAAGACCGCTGCCCTACTGGCTGCCGCTGTTGTGATCACGAACCTTTCGGCTCACGATCGTGCCGTAGCTCAAGACGGTCCGATTGTGACCGGAAACCGGCCGACGGAGACTGCCGATGCGGTGAAGACGCGCGAGGCCATCGCCTATGCACGGCCGCTGCCGCGGGGCGCGCCGAGCGCCGACTATCCGCTGGTGGCGTGGTGCGATGCGCTGGTGACCGGGCACGCCGATCTGGGCGAGACGCTGACGTCGCGCGCGCCGGAGGATGTCGAGCTGGTGCGTCTGGGCCGTCTCGAAGCCCAGGATTTCCGCAGCGCCCTGGCGGCGGCCGCGCCGCGCCAATCGGCCGCTTCGAAGGCTGAGGCCGAGCAGGCCGTCGCCGCCGTCAAGGCGCAGTGGGCCCCGCTGATGGCCAATCCCGACGCCGAGGCGCGCAGCCAGTCGTTCGGCCTATTCTTCGGTCTGCCGGGCCGCTGCGAGCACGCCGCGCGCCGCCTGCGCGACAACATCACCACGCCGCCCGCCACGCTGGAGAGCGTCGGCATCAACTGATCAGTTCGGCGGTTATCCGATGACAGACGGCGGCTTGAGTTCGGCTCAAGCCGCCGTTTCGCGTTTGGCAGCGTAGGGATCGTAGTTGAGGATGGGGGCCAGCCAGCGCTCAGCGGTGCCGACGTCCCATCCCTTGCGGCGGGCGTAATCCTCGACCTGGTCGAGATCGATCTTGCCGACGCCGAAATAGTGGCTGCCCGGATGGCCGAAGTAGAGGCCCGAGACAGAGGCCGGGGGCGTCATGGCGAAGCTTTCCGTCAGGGCCATGCCGGCATTGTCCTCGGCCTGAAGCAGGCGGAATAGCGTTGCTTTTTCTGTGTGATCAGGCTGGGCGGGATAGCCCGGGGCAGGGCGGATCCCCTGGTATTGTTCGGCGATCAGCGCATCGATGTTGGTCGTTTCGTCGGCGGCGTAGCCCCACAGGGTGGTGCGAACTTCCTTGTGCAGCCGTTCGGCGAAAGCCTCGGCCAACCGGTCGGCCAGGGCGGTGACCAGGATAGCGGAATAGTCGTCGCCAACGTCCTTGAAGCGTTTGGCGATCTCCAACTCGCCGTGTCCTGCGGTGACGGCGAAGGCGCCAATATAGTCATCGCCCACATTGGCTATGAAGTCGGACAGGGCCAGATTTGGCTTGCCGTTCGACTTCTCGATCTGCTGGCGTAGCGTGTGGAAGCGGGCGATTTCCGTGTCGTGGCCTTCGTCGGCGTACACGATGACATCGTCACCGTCCGCGCGCGCCGGCCAGAAGCCGACGACGCCTTTGGCCGTGAACCACTTCTCGTCGATGATACGCTTCAGCATGACTTGCGCGTCGGCGAACAGGTCGCGCGCGGCCTCGCCGACGACCTCGTCGTCCAGGATCAGCGGATAGCGGCCGATCAGCTCCCAGCTGGCAAAGAAGGGTGTCCAGTCGATGTGGTCGGCCAGATCCTGCAGGTCCCAGGCGTCAAACGCCTTCACGCCAAGGAAGGCCGGCTTGCCGGGCAGGGGCTGGGCGGGGTCGATGCGGAAGCGGTTCTCGCGCGCCTGAGCCAGGGTGGCGCGGGCCTTCACCTCCTGGCCGCGCGCATATTGCTCGCGGATGCGGATGTATTCGTCGCGGGTGGCGGCCTCGTTCTTCGCGCGCTCGGTCTTGGACAGCAGGCCCGAAACGACGCTGACGGCGCGCGAGGCGTCGACGACATAGGTGGTCGAGCCCCGGCGATAGGCCGGCTCGATCTTGACCGCCGTATGGGTGCGGCTGGTGGTGGCGCCCCCGATCAGCAGGGGAATGTCAAAGCCGCGCCGCTCCATCTCGGCGCCGACAAAGACCATTTCGTCCAGCGACGGCGTGATCAGGCCCGACAGGCCGATGATGTCGACGTTGTGGGCCTTGGCCTCGTCCAGGATGCGGTCGGCCGGGACCATGACGCCGAGGTCGATGACCTCGTAGTTGTTACATTGCAGCACGACGCCGACGATGTTCTTGCCGATGTCGTGGACGTCGCCCTTGACGGTGGCCATCAGGATGCGGCCCGCCTGTTCGCGGGGTTTGCCGGCCTTTTCGGCTTCCATAAAGGGCTCCAGCCAAGCGACGGCCTGTTTCATCACGCGGGCGGACTTCACCACCTGCGGCAGGAACATCTTGCCCGAGCCGAACAGGTCGCCGACCACGTTCATCCCGTCCATCAGCGGGCCTTCGATGACGTGCAGCGGGCGCTCTGACGCCTGGCGCGCCTCTTCGGTGTCGGCCTCGATGAACTCGGTGATGCCGTTGACCAGGGCGTGTTCGATCCGCTTGCCGACCGGTTGTTCGCGCCATTTCAGATCGACGACGCGGGCCTGACCCTTCTCGCCCTTGTAGCGGGGCGCCATGTCGACCAGACGCTCGGTATTTGTGACATTGGCTCGCTGCGGCCGGTTCAGAATGACGTCCTCGACCGCCTCGCGCAGTTCGGCGTCGATGTCGTCATAGACCGGCAGGTCGCCGGCGTTGACGATCCCCATGTCCATGCCGGCGTTGATGGCGTGGTACAGGAAGACGCTGTGAATCGCGCGGCGCACCGGCTCGTTGCCGCGGAAGCTGAACGAGACGTTCGACACCCCGCCCGAGATGCGGGCGTAGGGCAGGGTGCGTTTGATCTCCCGCGTCGCCTCGATGAAGTCGACGGCGTAGTTGTCGTGCTCCTCGATCCCCGTCGCCACGGCGAAGATGTTGGGGTCGAAGATGATATCCTCGGGCGGGAAGCCGACCTCGTTGACCAGGATGTCATAGGCGCGGGTGCAGATTTCGATCTTGCGCGCGGCGGTGTCGGCCTGACCCACTTCATCAAAGGCCATGACGACGACGGCGGCGCCGTAGCGCAGGCATTTGACCGCCTGTTCGCGGAACTCAGCCTCGCCCGCCTTCATGCTGATCGAGTTGACGATGGGCTTGCCTTGAACGCACTTCAGGCCCTCCTCAATCACTTCCCACTTGGAGCTGTCGATCATCACCGGCACGCGGGCGATGTCGGGCTCGGCCGCGATCAGGTTCAGGAAGGTCCGCATGGCGACGACGCCGTCCAGCAGCCCCTCGTCCATATTGACGTCGATGATCTGGGCGCCGGCCTCGACCTGCTGGCGAGCGACGTCCAGCGCCGCCGAATAGTCGCCCTCGACCACCAGCTTGCGGAACTTGGCCGAGCCGGTGACGTTGGTCCGTTCGCCGACGTTGATGAAGACAGGACGCACTTACGCTACCAATTCAAAAGGTTCGAGGCCGGACAGGCGCAAGGCCACAGGCCGTTCCGGGATGGCGCGGGGCTTCAGCGGCGCGACCTCTTCGGCGACGTGACGAATGTGGTCCGGCGTCGTGCCGCAGCAGCCGCCGACGATGTTGACCAGGCCGGAGGCGGCCCATTCCTCGATGAAGTGGGCGGTCTCGTGCGGCTCCTCGTCGTACTGGCCCATGGCGTTGGGCAGGCCGGCGTTGGGGTAGGCGGCGACCAGGGTGTCGGCGACGCGGCTCAGCTCGGCGATAAAGGGTCGCATCAGGTCGGCGCCCAGGGCGCAGTTGAAGCCGACGGCGAACGGTTTGGCGTGGCGTACGCTGTTCCAGAAGGCTTCGGCTGTCTGGCCTGACAGGGTGCGGCCCGAGCGGTCGGTGATGGTGCCGCTGATCCAGATGGGCAGAGCGTCCATGCCTTCGTCTTCCAGGTCCTTGATCGCCTTGATCGCGGCCTTGCAGTTCAGCGTATCGGTGATGGTTTCGATCAAATAGAGATCGACCCCGCCTTCGTTCAGCGCCTTCACCTGATGGCGATAGGCCTCATAGACCTGGTCGAAGGTCACACTGCGTGCGCCGGGGTCGTTCACGTCGGACGACATTGAGAGCATCTTGTTCAGCGGGCCGATGGAACCGGCGGCGAAGCGCGGCTTGTGCGGCTCCTTCTCGGTCCAGCGATCGGCCGAGGCGCGGGCCAGTTTCGCGCCCTCCAGATTGATGTCCCACACCGCCTGGGCGTCCAGGGCGTAGTCTTCTTGTGCGATAGTGGTGCCCGAGAAGGTGTTGGTCTCTGAGATGTCGGCGCCGGCGGCGAAATACTGGTCGTGCAGGTCGGCGATGATGTCGGGCCGCGTGATGCAGAGGATGTCGTTGTTCCCCTTCATCTGATGTTTCTCGTCATAGCCGTTGGCTGCGACAAAGCGGTTGGCGCGGAAGTCGGCCTCGTCCAGCCCGCGACGCTGGATCATGACGCCCCAACTGCCATCGAGGACCAGGATGCGTTTCTTGGCCGCCTGATACAGGGCGGCGATGCGTTCCGTGCGGGTCATTGGGCTGCCGCCGTCTCGCGCACGCCCAGAACGCGACAGATCGCATAGACCAGGTCGGCGCGGTTCAGGGTGTAGAAGTGGAAGTCGGAGAAACCCTCTTCCTGCAGACGCGCGCACGTCTCGGCGGCGACGGAGGCGGCCAGCAGTTTGCGGGTTTCGGGATCGTCGTCCAGGCCGTCGAAATGCGCCTTCAGCCAGTCGGGGATGCTGGCGCCGCACGCGCCGCACATCCGCTGAAGACCGGCGAAATTGGACACCGGCATGACGCCGGGGATCAGGGGGATGGTGACGCCCGCCGCCCGCACCCGGTCGCGGAAGCGCAGGAAGGCGTCGATGTCGAAGAAGAACTGGCTGACGGCGCGGGTCGCGCCGGCATCGATCTTGGCCTTCAGCACCTCGATGTCGTGATCGATGGAGGGGCTTTCGGGGTGGCGTTCGGGATAGGCGCCGACCGTGACGTCGAATCCGCCGATGCGGTTGATGGCGGCGGTCAGTTCCGTGGCGTTGGCATAGCCGTCGGCGCGCGGCTGATAGACGCCGCCGATGCCAGCCCCGCCGGGCGGATCGCCACGCAGCGCCACGATGTGATCGACGCCGATGGTCTTATAGCCTTCGATGACCTCATCGACTTCTTCCCGGCTGGCCTCGACGCAGGTCAGGTGGGCGGCGGGGCGTAGCGAAGTCTCGGTGATGATGCGCTGGACTGTGCGGTGGGTCCGCTCGCGGGTCGAACCGCCGGCGCCGTAGGTGACGGAGACGAAGGCGGGGTTCAGCGGCTCCAGACGGCGGATCGCCTTCCACAGATTGGCCTCGGCCTCATCGGTTTTGGGCGGAAAGAACTCGAACGAGACGCGCACGGCGTCGCGGTTCGATCCGGCGCGGGCCACAGGGCCAAGAGGCGACAGCAGCAGGGCGCGAGCGTCGGCCAGGTTGAGGGAGGCGGAGGAGGCCATCAGGCGGTCTTTCTATCCTGGACGCGGCGTTCCGCCGTCCAGATGGTCACGGTCAGGCCCTCGGCATCGTGGGGCAGGGCGATGGGGGCCGATGGCGTCAGGCCGCCGTCAATGAGCCAACCGTTGATCTCGCTGTCGGCGAAACCCAGGCGGCGATGCTGATGCGCCTCGCGCATATGTTCGAAGTCGTGCGGGGCGAAGTCGATGATGACCAGGCGGCCGCCCGGACTGACCAGGCGGGCGGCCTCAGCGACGGCGGCGGACGGATCGGACAGGTAGTGCAGCACCTGATGCACGATCACCAGATCGGCGCTGGCGGCGGGCAGGCGGGTGGCGAAGATGTCGCCGTGGCGCAATTCGACCTGCTCCACGCCCGCCTTGGTGACGTTGGTGCGGGCGATGTTCAGCATGTTCTGACTGAGATCCAGCCCGACTGACATCTTGGCCTTCTTGCCGAACAGGGTCAGCATCCGGCCAGAACCTGTGCCCAGATCGACGACGCGTTCGAAGGGGCCGGGACCGACCGCCTTTTCCAGCGCCGCCTCGACAGCGCTTTCGCTCACGTAGAGCGAACGCAGGCGATCCCACTGGGGAGCGACCTGTTCGAAATAGCTGGCGGCGGCTTCCTCGCGGTCCTTGCGGACCTCGTCCAGACGCCGATGATCCGCCTCGCCGGCGTCCTCGGCCAGGATGTCCAGCACCGTGTCGATCAGCCGGCGCGCCTGGGCGTCATGCGACAGGCGGTAGTAGACGCGGGCGCCGTCGGGAAAGCGTTCGATCAGCCCGGCGTCGGTCATCAGCTTGAGATGGCGGGACACCCGAGGTTGGCTCTGGTCCAGGATGCGGGACATTTCCATGACCGAAAGCTCTTCGCCCGCGAGCAGCGACAGAACGCGCAAACGGGTGGGTTCGCCGGCGGCGCGGAGGGCTTCGACAGTCTGATCGGCGGACAAACTCATATGCTCATATAAAGATATCCTTATATGATTTGGCAAGCGAAATCGGTTTCTTGGAAACGCATCGACGGGAATGGTTCGTGCGCGCGTTAAAGCCAGCAGACCCGTCTTGGAGTGATCTCATGCGTAGCCTGTTCATCGCCGCTCTTGCTGTCGCCGCCGCCGGTCCGGCGTTGGCCCAGAGCGACTTTCCCGAGACGCCCATGCCTCAAATGTCTGGGCCTGAAATGTCAGGGCGGCCTATGGGCGGACAGATGCGGCCGCCGGAGCGCGAAAACCTGGCCCAGATGCAGGCGCGCATGACCCAGATGTTCAACCGTCTGGACGCCAATGAAGACGGCGTGGTCGACGCCAGTGAACTGGCCAATGCGCGGGGCGGTCGGATGCTGGCGCGCTTCGACGCCGATGCGGACGGGCGCCTTACTCGCGAGGAGTTCGACGTGGGCCTCGCCGCCGCCTTCAAGGCGATGGACAAGAACGGCGACGGCGTGGTGACGGCGAACGAGCGGCCGCAGCGTCCCCGCTGAAGTCAGACGACGGGCGTCTTCAGCGGCTCGCCCGCGAAATGCGCCTGCAGATTTTCGATCAGCAGCATCAGCATGCCCTGCACCCCGGCGGTCGTGGCCCCTGCGGTGTGGGGCGTCAGAATGACATTGGGCACGTCGGCCCAGCGAGCTGGATCGGTCGGCTCTTCGATGAAGACATCCAGGGCGGCCTGACCCAATGTCCCTGACTTCAAGGCGGTGATCAGAGCATCCTCGTCCACGACCTGGCCGCGCGAGACATTGACCAGCAGGCCGTCGGGGCCAAGCGCCTCGATGATGTCCTGCGAGATCAGGCCGCGATTGGTCTCGTCAGCCTTGCAGGCGACGACCAGGATGTCGCTGGCCTTGGCTAGCGCCAGCAGGCTGTCGGCGCGCGGCCATTCGGCGTCGTGCGGCCGCGGCCCCCACCAACTGACCGCCATGCGGAAGGCCTCGGCGCGGTCGGCGACGGCCCTGCCGATGTGGCCCAGGCCGACGATGCCCAGCTTCTGGCCGGCGAGCGACGTTGTGATGGTGCGCGTCTCGAAGGTCCAGCCGCCGGCGCGGACCTGACGGTCGCCCGAGGCGATCTGGCGACGCGCGGCCAGGATCAGGCCCATGGCGTGATCGGCGACATCCTCGTGATTGACGCCGGGGGCGTGGGTGACGGGCAGGCCGCGCTGGCGGCACCAGTCGATGTCGATCCCGTCATAGCCGGAGGTAAAACAGGCCACGAGGTCGAGATTGGGCAGGCGTTCGATCAGCGCCTTGTCCAGGGCCGCCTCGCCGGCGACGACCATGACGCGGATGTCATGGGCGGCCTCGATCGGCGGACCTTCCCAGAAGCGATAGACGTCGTAGGCGCTCTCCAGAAATCCCGAGAGCGGCGCAAGATGCCGCTGCATGATGAGAACGGCGGGGCGTTGGGTCATGCAGCGGCTCCTCTTGTCAGGTCAGGCGATCAGCGGCCGAACTTCTGGTGCTGAATACGCTTGGGTATGATGCTGTCGGCGCCCAGGCGGCGCATCTTGTCCTGTTCGTAGGCTTCGAAGTTGCCCTCGAACCATTCCACATGGCCGTCGCCCTCGAAGGCGAGGATGTGGGTGGCCAGACGGTCAAGGAACCAACGGTCGTGGGAGATGACCACGGCGCAGCCCGCGAACTCTTCCAGAGCCTCTTCGAGGTTCTGAAGGGTCTCGATGTCCAGGTCGTTGGTCGGTTCGTCGAGCAGGATCAGATTGCCGCCCGAGGCCAGGGTCTTGGCCAGGTGGACGCGGTTGCGCTCACCGCCAGACAGCTGGCCGACCTTCTTCTGCTGGTCGCCGCCCTTGAAGTTGAAGCTGCCGACATAGGCGCGGGTGTTGATCTCGCGCTTGCCGACCATCATCACGTCGGTGCCGCCCGAGATGGCCTGCCAGATGGTTTCGTCCGGCTTCAGGTCGTCACGCGACTGATCGACATAGGCCAGTTTGACCGTCTCGCCGACGCGGATCGTGCCGCCGTCAGGCTGTTCCTGGCCGGTGATCAGCTTGAACATGGTCGACTTGCCAGCGCCGTTCGGGCCGATGACGCCGACGATGCCGTTGGGCGGCAGCTTGAAGGTCAGGTTGTCGAACAGGGTCTTGTCGCCGAACGACTTCTGCAGACCCTCGACTTCCAGAACGACATTGCCGAGGCGCGGTCCGGGCGGGATCTGGATGTGGGCGTGCGTCTGGGCGCCGCGCATCGATTCCTGTTCCTCGACCATCCGCTCGTAAGCGGCCAGACGGGCCTTGGACTTGGCCTGACGGGCCTTGGCGCCCGAACGGACCCATTCCAGCTCGCGGGTGAGGGCGCGCTGGCGCGCTTCGGATTCCGACTGCTCCTGAACCACGCGCTTCTGTTTGGCTTCCAGCCACGAGGAATAGTTGCCCTCGTGCGGGTGGCCCTTGCCGCGGTCCAGCTCAAGCGTCCACTTGGTGACCTGGTCCAGGAAGTAGCGGTCGTGGGTGACCAGGATGACGCAGCCGGGGAAGTTTTCCAGGTGGTGCTGCAGCCAGGCGACGGATTCGGCGTCCAGGTGGTTGGTCGGTTCGTCCATCAGCAGCATGTCGGGCTTGGACAGCAGCAGGCGGGCCAGGGCCACGCGGCGCTTCTCACCGCCGGACAGATTGGTGACTTCCCAGTCGTCGGGCGGGCAGCGCAGGGCGCCCATGGCCTGGTCGATCCGGGCGTCGATGTCCCAGACGTCGCCGGCGTCGATCTTCTCCTGAAGGGAGGTCATCTCCTCCATCAGTTCGTCGGTGTAGTTCTCGCCCAGTTCGGCGGCGACTTCGTTGAAGCGGTTGACCCACTGCTTCTCTTCGCACCAGGCCTCGACGTTCTGGCGCACGTTCAGGGCGGGATCGAGCTGGGGCTCCTGTTCCAGATAGCCGCGCTTGATGCCGTCGGCGGCGCGGGCCTCGCCGTTGAACTCGTTGTCCAGGCCAGCCATGATCTTCAGCAGGGTGGACTTACCCGAGCCGTTGACGCCGACGACGCCGATCTTGGCGTCGTTGTAGAAGCTGAGCCAGATGTTCTCGAAGATCTTGCGGCCGCCGGGGAAGGTCTTGGTCAGACCCTGCATCTGGAAAATATATTGCTGCGCCATGAGGTGCGGTGCGCCCTTCGGGTTCGTCTGAATGGGGAGTTGCGCCGGATGTAGCGATCCTGCGCGCGAAGGGCAAATATGGCGGGCAAGCGTCTTCGCCCTCGCGCGGTCGCAGCGAAGTTTGGAGGGCTGGGCGGAGCGCCGGGCCTTCGCCCGGAGTTCTGTGGTTGGAGTTACCGTTTCGACGAAGGGTATGACGCTCCGCGCGGAAGGTTGGCCTGCAAGCTCGGGGCGCCGAGCGGTGGCGGTCTTATCGCCTAACCCCATAAGCCTGCGACGGGCGGGTCGGAGCAGCGATCCCCGATCCCCGGTGCGGCCGAGTATCCCCCTCGACCCTGCGACGCGACTGCGGACGCCGGGGCGATTCCCCGACCGATCAGCCCCGGCGCCGCGATGGGATCTCACCATCGCCCCCGTTCCCTCCGCTCTCGCCGCCGCAAGGTCGCAGGCCTTACGAGCCCTCCATGCGACGAGACGGATGCATTATGGGGCCGTTTGACCCCGTGGATGGGAGACGGGGGACATAAATCGGCAAGCGATTGGAATCGCATCGGATAGACCAGCGGCATTGCGATGGCTGAGCATCGTCTCCTCCCCATTCATGGGGGGGTGGCTCGAAGCGCAGCGGAGAGACGGAGGGGGGCTTCGCGCATCCCCTGTGCCCGTGGGACTTGAAGAACCCCTCCACCGCTTCGCGGTCCCCCTCCCCGCCAAGCGGGGAGGAGACGATGGGCGGTGCTTGCCCTCGGGTAAGTCTGGGCTTACGGGTCCGCGCCTTGATGAACGATTCAGGGAGCGGTCGATGACCCTCGCACTTCTGTTTCCGGGACAGGGCAGCCAGGCCGTCGGCATGGGCGCGCCGTTGGCGGACGCCTTCCAATCCGCTCGCGACGTCTTCGCCGAGGTGGACGAGGCGCTGGGCCAGAAGCTGTCGGTGCTGATGCGCGAAGGCCCCGAGGATCAACTGACCCTGACCGAGAACGCCCAGCCCGCCCTGATGGCGGTGTCCGTGGCGGCGATCCGGGCGTTGAAGGCCGAGTTCGGCTTTGACGTGGCGAGCGCGGCCTATGTGGCCGGTCACTCGCTGGGCGAATATTCGGCGCTGGCGGCGGCGGGCGCGATTTCGCTGTCGGATACGGCGCGGCTGTTGAAGCTGCGCGGTCAGGCCATGCAGCGCGCCGTGCCGGTGGGGCAGGGGGCGATGGCCTCGCTGATCGGGCCCAAGACCGATCTGGCGCTGGCTGAAGCAGCGGCGGCGGCCGGGGCCGAGATCGGCGTCTGCCTGGTCGCCAATGACAACAACAACGGCAATATCGTCATCTCGGGCGAGAAGGCCGCCGTGGACCGGGCGATCGAGAAGGCCAAGGAACTGGGCGCGCGCGCGATCCCGCTGAACGTGTCGGCGCCGTTCCACTGTCCGCTGATGCAGCCGGCGGCCGACGAGATGGCCGCCGCCCTGGCCGAGGCGAAGATCGCCGCGCCGGTCGTGCCCGTCGTCGCCAACGTCCTGGCGCGGCCCGAGAGCGATCCGGAAGTCATCCGCCGCCTGCTGGTTGAACAGGTCACCGGCCGGGTGCGCTGGCGCGAGAGCATGGAATGGATGGCGACCGAAGGCGGCGTGACGCGCTTTGTCGAGATCGGCTCGGGCAAGGTGCTGACCGGCATGGCCAAGCGGATCGCACCGGACGCCGAGGCCTTGCCGCTGAATACGCCCGAAGAGTTGGAAGCGTTCGCCAAGGGCTGACGCGGGACGCGTGGCGACGGCTTCGTCACGCGACTTTGCTTTTCCTCGCCACTCGGCACTAATCACTCGCCACGACGGAGAGACAAAATGTTCAATCTTGCAGGCAAGACCGCGCTGGTGACCGGCGCGACGGGCGGGATCGGCGGGGCGGTGGCGCGGGCGCTGCATGCCCAGGGCGCGACCGTGGTGCTGTCGGGCACACGCGAGGCCGTGCTGGCCGATCTGGCCAAGGAGCTGGGGGAGCGGGCGCATTTCGCCACGGCGAACCTGTCGGACCCGGAATCGGTCGACAATCTGGTCAACGCAGCCGAAACGGCGGCGGGCTCAGCCTTGGACATCCTGGTGGCCAATGCAGGCATCACCAAGGACGGCCTGCTGATGCGGATGAAGGACGAGGATTTCCAGTCGGTCCTGACCGTCAATCTGGAAAGCTATTTCCGCCTGACCCGCGCGGCGGTGAAGGGGATGATGAAGCGCCGTTCGGGGCGAATCATCGGCGTCACCTCGGTCGTCGGCGTGACCGGCAATCCGGGCCAGACCAACTATTCGGCGTCCAAGGCCGGGATGATCGGCTTTTCCAAGTCGCTGGCGCAGGAGGTCGGCTCGCGCGGCATCACGGTCAACTGCATCGCGCCGGGCTTCATCGCCTCGCCGATGACTGACGTGCTGAATGATCAGCAGCGCGAAACCATTCTGGGCCGGATTCCGGCGGGCCGGCTGGGTTCGGGCGACGAGATCGCCGCCGCCGCCGTCTATCTGTCGTCCGATGAAGCCGCTTATGTGACGGGCCAGACCCTGCACGTGAATGGCGGAATGGCGATGATTTAAGGGCTGCGGCCCTTATCACGTCGCGCAACAGACTATTTCCAGCCCGAAAGCCTGTGCTAAAGGGTTGAATGCGTCGGCGGTTCGGGCTTTCGGGCTTGCGTCGCCATCGCTGCCGTGAGACGGCGATTTCTGAGCTACCCCCGCCTCTACGGCGATTTCAAACAGGCAGAGAGACACTCATGTCCGACACCCTCGAGCGCGTTCGCAAGATCGTCATCGACCATCTGGACGCCGATCCGGACAAGGTCACCGAAAAGGCCAGCTTTATCGACGACCTGGGCGCCGACTCGCTCGACAACGTCGAGCTGGTGATGGCCTTCGAAGAAGAATTCGACATCGAGATCCCGGATGACGCCGCCGAGCACATCCAGACGGTCGGCGATGCGGTCAAGTTCATCGACGAAAAGTCGGCCGGCTGATCTCAGTCGCCGATCTCGGCCGAACAGGCTGACGGTTCACAGGGCCGCCCGGCGCTCCTAGCGGAGACGCCCGGCGGCCTTTACTGTTTCTGACCCGCGCGAATCCGCGATGATTCCGAAGGGTCGGGCTGGAGATAAGGGAGCACGCACCATGCGCCGCGTCGTCGTTACGGGCATCGGTCTGCTGACCCCCCTGGGTTGGGGCGTCGAGAAGAGCTGGAAGGGCATCGTCGAGGGACGGTCGGGCATCGGTCCGATCACGGCCTTCGATACCGAGGGATACGGCTGCACCATCGCGGGCGAAGTGCCGAGCGTGGATGGGCGCGGCGGCGGCGGCGAGGGCGACTTCGACCCCGAGAAGATCATGTCCGCCAAGGACAGGAAGCGGGTCGACGACTTCATCCTGTACGCCATCGCGGCGGCGGACGAGGCCCTGGCCGACGCCAACTGGAAGCCAGAAACGGACGAGGACAAGGAGCGCACCGGCGTCATGGTCGGCTCCGGCATCGGCGGCCTGGGCCCCATCGCCGACACGGCCATCGTGTTGAAGGAACAGGGCGTGCGTCGCGTCAGCCCCTTCTTCATTCCCAGCGCCCTGATCAATCTGGCCGGTGGCCAAATCTCGATCCGTCATGGCCTGAAGGGGCCGAACCACGCGGCGGTGACCGCCTGCGCCACGGGCGCCCATGCCATCGGCGACGCGGCCCGGATGATCGCGCTGGACGACGCGGACGTGATGGTGGCGGGCGGGGCCGAAAGCTCGGTCGTGCCGATCGGCATCGCGGGCTTTCTGGCCTGCAAGGCGCTTTGCACCGCCTATAACGACACGCCCGAGAAGGCGTCGCGTCCCTATGATCGGGGCCATGCGGGCTTCGTCATGGGCGAAGGCGCCGGCATCCTGGTGCTGGAAGAATACGAGCACGCCAAGGCGCGCGGGGCCAAGATCTATGCCGAGGTCGTGGGCTACGGCATGAGCGGCGACGCCTATCACATCACCGCCCCGTCCGAGGACGGCGAAGGCGGGGTGCGGGCCATGAAGGCGGCGCTGAAGCGGGCCGGTCTTCAACCGTCAGACCTGGACTACGTCAACGCCCACGGCACCTCGACCATGGCCGACTGGATCGAGCTGAAGGGGATCGAGGGATTGGTCGGCGATCATGCGCAGAATCTGACCGTCTCTTCGACCAAGTCCATGACCGGCCACCTGCTGGGCGCGGCGGGCGCCATCGAGGCGGCCTTCTGCGTGCTGGCGATCCGCGATCAAATCGCGCCGCCGACGATCAATCTGGACGACCCCGAGATGGAGACGCCCATCGACCTGGTCCCAAACAAGGCCAAGCCGATGAAGATCGATGTGGCCATGTCGAACAGTTTCGGCTTCGGAGGCACAAACGCCTCGGTGATCTTCAAGAAGGTCGACTGAGATGTTCGGGCGCGGGCGGGTCGAGAAATCCAGCGGGCGGTCGGGTTTTACGGTCTCGCTGCTGACCGCGTCCGCGACCTTCGGCCTGTTCCTGTTGGTGGCGCTGATCGCCGTCTGGGCGGTCTATTATGCTCCGGGACCGTCCGCGCGGCAGGGGCAGACGACGGTGGTCACCCTGCCCAGCGGGTCCGGCGTCTCCGCCATCGCCGCGCGGATGAAGGCCGCGGGTGTGATCCGTTCGACAGACCTGTTCCGTGCGGCGGCGACCCTGACCGGCGCGGATCGTCGGCTGAGGGCCGGCGAATACGAGGTGCCGTCCGGCACGTCGCTGGCCGGGGTGCTGAACCTGTTGGTCGAGGGGCGGGTAGTGCGCCATTTCGTGACCCTGCCTGAGGGCTGGTCGTCGTTGCAGGCGGTGGACATCCTGAACAAGGAGGCGGTGCTGACCGGGACGGTCGCCGAGACGCCCGAGGAAGGCAGCCTGTGGCCCGACACCTATGAAGTTTCGCGCGGCGACACCCGCCAGTCGGTGATCGACCGGATGCAGCGCGCGGCGACCGAGAACCTGCGTCTGCTGTGGAGCCAGAGGTCGCCCGCGACCGTGGCGCGCACGCCGGAGGAGGCTGTGATTCTGGCCTCCATCGTGGAGAAGGAAACCGCGCTGGCGGCGGAACGGCCGCGTGTCGCGGCGGTGTTCACGAACCGTCTGCGGGCGGGGATGCGGTTGGAGAGCGATCCGACCATCGTCTATGGCGTGACCAAGGGCAGGCCTTTGGGGCGTGGCATCCGGCGTTCGGAGTTGCTGGCTCAGACGCCATGGAACACCTACCAGATCAACGGGCTGCCGCCGACGCCGATCGCCAATCCGGGTAAGGAAGCCGTCAAGGCCGTCTTGAACCCGCCGGCCGATCCGGCACTGTTCTTCGTGGCGGATGGCTCCGGCGGACACGCCTTCGCCCTGACCTATGACGAGCACCTGCAGAACGTCGCGCGGTGGCGTCAGATCGAGCGCCAAAAGGCGGGCTTGCCGCCGGAGGCCACGCCGCCCGCAACGCCGGGAACCAGTGCGGCGCCGATGACGACCGAGCCGGCCGCCGCGTCGATCGAGAATGGTCAGGCGACGATCACCCTTCCGGCCGGCGCGACGCAGGGGCCCCGATGAGCACGCTTTCTGGCATGACCGGCTTCGGCCGGGCCGACGGGGCCGGCGAAGGCTGGACCTGGTCGGTCGAGGCGCGCTCCGTCAACGGGCGCAATCTGGAGGTCCGCTTCCGGGGACCGAACGGTTTCGACGGGCTGGAGCGCGCAGCCAAGGCGGCCGGCCAGGCGCGGTTCGCGCGGGGTCAGGTCACCATCGGCGTTCAGGCAAAGCGAACCGAAGCCGGCGAGGCGGCGGTCACGATCAACGCCGCCGTGCTGGCGCGCTATTTGACGCTGGCGAACGAACTGGCCGAGGACGGAGCAACGCCGCCGTCCGCCGACGGCCTGCTGGCCCTGCGCGGTGTGATCGAGGCGCCCGAAGAGGCGGACGATCCGGAGGCGCGCGCGGCGGTCGAGGCGGCCATGACCCGCACGGTCGAAGAGGCGCTGGATGCGCTGAAGGCGTCACGCCAGAACGAGGGCGCGCAACTGACGCCGGTGCTGGACGAATTCATCGCTCGGATCCAGGCACTGGTCGCCCAGGCGGAAGGCGAGGCGACCGCGCAGGTCGAGGCCATTCGCGATCGCTTCACCCGCCGAATTTCCGAACTGGCGCCCGATGCGCCGGGGCTTGAGGACCGGATCTTCCTGGAAGCAGCCGCTTTGGCGACCAAGGCCGACGTGCGCGAGGAGCTGGATCGGCTGACCGCCCATGTCGCCTCGGCGCGTCAGCTTGTGGCCTCGGCGCCCGCCGGGCGGAAACTCGACTTTCTGATGCAAGAATTCATGCGTGAGGCCAACACGCTGTGCTCGAAATCCGCTACGACCGCGCTCACCGGAATCGGCCTGGAGCTCAAGGCCGTCATCGAACAGTTGCGTGAGCAGGTCCAGAATGTCGAATGAACGCAGCCCCCGCCGGGGCGTCCTCCTGATCGTCGCCAGTCCTTCGGGCGCCGGCAAGACCTCGCTGTGCCGCCGGTTGATGGCCGATCATGGCGGGTTGGAGCTGTCCGTCTCCATGACCACGCGCGGCATCCGGCCGGGCGAAGTGCATGGGCGCGACTACAACTTCGTCGGCCATGACGAGTTTCAGCGCCTGATCGACGAGGACGCCTTCCTGGAATGGGCGGACGTCCACGGCAATCGCTACGGCAGCCCGCGCGCGCCGGTGGACAAGGCGCTGGCCGAGGGACGCGACGTGCTGTTCGACATCGACTGGCAGGGCGCGCGCGACGTGGCCGAGAAATGCCCGGAGGACGCGGTGCGCGTCTTCATCCTGCCGCCTAGCCTGGAAGAGCTGCGTCGCCGCCTTGTCACCCGCTCACAGGATGCCGACGACGTGATCGAGCGCCGTGTGGCCAACGCCAAGGGCGAGATCGAACACTGCGACGCCTTCGACTATGTGCTGGTGAACGAGGACTTCGACCGTTCCTACGCCGAACTGGCCCACATCTATCACGCCGAGCGTTCGCGCCGGTTCAGGAACTTGTGGGTCGGCGACTACAAGGCGGCTCTGTTGAGCGAAGCCGTCTGAATAGAAACAGCGCCACAGGCCATGGGGACCTGCGGCGCTGTGGGTACTCAACGCTACGCTACTGATGCTGTTTTGCCGGGAAGGAGATTTCGGACGGTAAACACAGCGATAGGGACTATTCCGTAGCTGCCCACTGCTCAGGTTTACGTCCTGTTCGTCCTCTTGACCTAACGTCAGGTGGTGAACGGGGGTGTCATGGGTTTTCTTCATTCGATCGCGCCTCTTTTGGCCAGCAGCGCCAAGGAGAGGGTCAAGCAGGTTCCGGTCAGGCTTCTGCTCGCCGCCTTGGTCGGTTGGGCCATGAATGAAGCCGGAATGCTGCGATGGGTCCCGCTGTGGCTGGCGGTCGCGGTCTTGGTGCAGGCATTCGAACTGTGGGCCATGGCGCCGTTCAGACGCGCCGAGGCCTCACAGAGTCCGCTGGCCGTGTTTGTCGCCCTGGCGTCCACCACCGTGATGGCGACCACCTATGCCGCGATGGGTCTGATCATCTGGTCCACCAACCATCCGGCGCTGGTCACGCTCGCCGCCCTGACGATGGCAGGCGGGCTGTTGACCAACGTCGCGTCCGGCATCGCCTCGCGTCGAATCTTCTTCATCGGTGGCAGTCCCTATCTGGCGGCGCTGGCCTTGATGCCGGTGATCAAGGTGATGCAGGGCGATACACGCGGGGTCGTGGTCATGACCCTGTCCGCCGTCCTGTTCGTCGGCATGGTGCTGAACATCTATTGGCGGGTGCACGGATCACGTGAAGCCGAGGTGAAATCTCGGGCGGAGGCGGAGACGCGGCTGGAACAGGCGCAGGCGGCCATGGCCGATCGCGCGGCGATGGCGGCGATCGTCAGCCACGAACTGCGCACGCCCGTCAGCGCGATCCTGGCCGGCGCCCATGTTATTCGCGACGGCAAGTTGAAGGAACACCGCGTAGAGACGGCAGATCTGATCATCGACGCCGGACGATTGATGACCGGCATGCTCAACGACCTTCTGGACCACTCCAAGATGGAGGCCGGCGCCATGGCGATGGAAAGCCGCGACTTCGAACTGGGCGATTTGATGCGCGATACGGTGCGGTTCTGGGCGGCGCCGGCGGCGGACAAGGGGCTGACGCTGGAGATGTCGGGCGTGGACGGCGAGGCGGTGTGGCTGCGCGGCGATCCCTATCGTCTGCGCCAGATCATCAACAACCTGGTGTCCAACGCGATCAAGTTCACACCGTCGGGCGCGATCCGTCTCGAGGCGTCGGCGCCGGGCGGGGACGGCAAGCATTGTCTGACCCTGACCGTGATCGACCAGGGCGCCGGTATCGCGCCCGAGGCGATGAGCCGGCTTTTCACCCCCTTCGCGCAGGGGTCCGCCGAGGTGGCGCGCACCTATGGCGGGACCGGCCTGGGCCTGACCGTCAGTCGGGAACTGGCGCGGTTGATGGGCGGCGATCTGACGGTCGAGAGCAAGGCGGGGCAGGGAGCGGCTTTCACCCTGTGTGTCGATCTGCCGGCGGGTCAGCCGACGAAGGCCTTGGACGGACACGAGGCGGCGACGCCCGTTCTGGCTCGGCGTCTTCGCGTGCTGGCCGTGGACGATCACGAGATCAATCGCCGAACCATCGCGCTCGTGCTTCAACCTTTGAACGTCGATCTGACCACGGCCTCGGACGGCCATCTGGCGCTGGCGCTGCTGTCGGAGAAGGCGTTCGACGTGGTGCTGATGGATGTGAACATGCCGGGCATCGACGGCAACGAGACGACACGCCGCTTGCGCGCCTCGGACGGGCCCAACGCCGTCACCCCGGTGATCGGGTTCAGCGCAGGCACGGAATCCGAACAGGTGCAGGCCTGCTATGCGGCCGGCATGACGGACTGGCTGGCCAAGCCGCTGGAGCCGAAGAAGCTTTACGACGCCTTGCACCGGGCGACCTCGGCCGCGGCGCAGGCCAAGGCGGCCTAAGCCCAGGCTGCAAACCAGGGGCGCAGGCGGCTCAATGCGTCTTCGATCTCCGGCGTCGAGACGGCGAAGCTGAAGCGGATGAAGTGGTGGCCTTCGACAGGGTCGAAGTCGACGCCGGGCGCGGTGGCGACGCCGGTGTCGCGCAGCAACTGCTCGCAGAAGGCCACACTGTCGTTCGTCAGATGACCGATGTCGGCCCAGATATAGAAGGCGCCGTCGGGAGGCGCGATCTTGCGCAGACCCAGCGCGGGCAGGGCCTCCAGCATGAGCTGGCGGTTGCGGGCGTAGGTCTCGATATGGCCTTCCAGCTCGTCGATCGCGTCCATGGCGACCAGACCGGCATGCTGGCTGAGGCTGGGGGGCGTCAGGAACATGTTGCCGATATAGGCGCGGGCGGCGTCGATCCGGTCCTCGGGAACCAGCAGCCAGCCGAGGCGCCAGCCCGCCATGCTCCAGTATTTGGAGAAGCTGTTGATGACCACGGCGTCGGGCGCAAACTGCAGCATCGAAGGCGTCGGGCCGACGTAGCTGAGGCCGTGGTAGATCTCGTCCGACACGATGGCGATGTTGCGCGCTCTACAGACGTCGGCGATGGCGGCCAGCTCCGCGACGGGGATGATGGTGCCGGTCGGATTGGCCGGGCTGGCGATGATGACGCCGGCGGGGGCGGGGTTCATGGCCTGGAGTTGGGCGGCGGTGAGCTGGAACCGGGTGTCGGGACCGCAGGCGATCTCGACCGGCTCAAGATGAAGGGCGCGCAGGGTGTTGCGATACGCGACATAGCCGGGGCGGGCCAGGGCGATCCGGTCGCCGGGCTTGAACAGGGTGCTGAGCGCCAGCACCAAGGCCGGGGAGGCCCCGCAGGTCAGCAGGATGCGGTTGGGATCGACGGCGACGCCGTACCGCTCGTCGTACAGGCGCGCGATCCGACCGCGCAGGTCAGGGCTTTCCCAATAACCCATGGCGTCGGCGTCCAGCACCTGATGGGCGCGGGCGATGGCGGCGGCGGGCGCGCCGGTTGAGGGCTGGCCGAACTCCATATGGATGATCGAGCGGCCTTCGCTCTTGAGCTGATGCGCCAGGCGGCTGACGGAGATGGCGCGGAACGGTTCGACGGTCATTGAAGGGCATCCGCCAGTCGCAGGAAGCCCGCGACATCGATGGTTTCGGCGCGGGCGTCGGGCTCAATGCCGGCGGCCTCGCACAGGGCGGCGCCGCCCAGCTGTTTCAGACTGGACCGCAGCATCTTGCGGCGTTGGCCGAAGGCGGCGGCGGTGACGCGTTCCAGCTTCTTCAGCCGTTCCGGCGACGGGCGCTCATCCAGCGGAACCAGATGGACGACGGCCGAGGCCACCTTGGGCGGCGGGGTGAAGGCGGCGGCGGGCAGATGCATGACGATGCGGGCGGTGCAGACGGCCTGGGCGATGACCGCCAGACGGCCGTAGGCGTCCTCCCCTGGCCCCGCGGCGACGCGCTCGGCGACTTCCTTCTGGAACATCAGGGTCAGGCTATGGGGCAGCCACGGGCCAGTCAGCCATTTGATCAGCAGGGCGGTGCCGACATTGTAGGGCAGGTTGGATACCAGATGGGTCGGGCCGGACACCAGATCGGCCTCCTTCACCTTCAGCGCATCGGCCTCGACGAGGGTCAGACGGCCGGAGCCGTCGTCCAGTTCGGTCAGCAGGGGAATGAAGCGCGGATCCTTTTCCACCAGGATCACGGGGCCGGCGTCGGATTCCAGCAGGGCACGGGTCAGGCCACCAGGGCCGGGGCCGACCTCAATCACCGCGCGACCGTCGAATGGACCGGCGAGGCGCACGATCTTGCGGGTGACATTCAGGTCCAGCAGGAAATGCTGGCCAAAGCTCTTCTTGGCCGAAAGGCCGTGGGCGTCGAGGGTTTCGCGGAGAGAGGGAAGGTCGTTGGACAAGAAAAATTCCGCTCATCCCCGCGAAAGCGGGGACCCAGTTCTTTCAGAGCAAAAGGCTCCGGATCGATCCCCCAGCCCTACCCCATACGGCCGCGCGCCTAAAGCACTGGGTCCCCGCTTTCGCGGGGATGAGCGGAGAATAAATCTAGCGAGACCTGGCCGCCGCCATCTCCGATGCCAGGCGAATGGCGGCGATGAGGCTGTCGGGACGCGCGACGCCCTTGCCGGCGATGTCGAAGCCGGTGCCGTGATCGGGCGAGGTGCGGATGATCGGCAGGCCCAAGGAGACGTTGACCCCGCCCCAGAAGTCCAGCGTTTTGACCGGGATCAGGGCCTGATCGTGATACATGCAGATGGCGGCGTCATAGGTTGCGCGCGCCTGCTCATGGAACAGAGTGTCGGCCGCTCGGGGGTCGGTGATGTCGATCCCCTCGGCGCGAAGCTGTTCGGCGACGGGGATCAGGAGGTCGCGTTCCTGCAGACCCAGGGCGCCGCCTTCGCCCGCGTGGGGATTGAGGGCCGCCATGGCCAAGCGTGGACGGGCGATGGCGAAGTCGCGTTTCAGGCTTTCGTGGACGACGCGGGCTGTGCGGGCCACGCGCTCGGCCGTGACCAGTTCAGGCACCTGGTCCAGGGCGACGTGAATGGTGACGAGACAGGCGCGCAGGTCTTGCGCGGTCAGCATCATCACCGGTCCGCGCGTTCCGGCGTAGGGCGCATCGGCGGTGAGTTCGGCGATGAACTCGGTATGGCCGGGGAAGCGAAAGCCCGAGGCGTACATCGGCGCCTTGGCGATGGGGGCGGTGACGACGCCGGACGCCTCGCCGGACAGGGCGAAGCTAACCGCCTCCTCGATGCCGTCCGCGACGGCCGAGGCATTGGCCGGATCGGGCGACCCGACCAGGACCGGCGCGGGGAGGGGGCGATGGATGACGGGAAGGGCGGAGCCGAACAGGCCATGGGCGTCGCCGGGAGCGCCGACCTCGGCCACAACAACGCCCTGCGCGCGCAACAGCGCCGCGTCGCCTATGACGGCGAAGGCCGTCTGGTCGGCGCGCAACGCCTTCCAGGCGGCGGCCACGATCTCCGGCCCGACGCCGGCGGGTTCGCCAAGCGTCAGGACCAAAGGCGCGACCGCTGGGGTCATTTGAACTCGATCAGGGCGTCGCTGCGCAGGTCGCGCAGATAGCGGCGCTCCAGCACGGACAGGTTCTGGGCGCGCAGACGGTTTTCGACCTGCTGACGGTTCGGCGCTTCCGGTCCGCCGACACGACGACCGCAGACGGCGACCAGGTGCAGGCCCAGCGGGGTGCGGATCGGCGTCGAGACCGAGCCGATTTCGCCGGTGCGCGCGAACTGCTGGAACTGGGGCGCCAGATTGGCCACATCCGATTCGCCGAGGTCGGCGCCCAAGACGCCCTGCGTCGCGCGAGCCTGGGAGATGATGTTGTCGCAGGTCAGGCCATTTCGCAGACCTTTCAGCTTGGCGGTCGCGGCGGCCACGTCGGCTTCCGACGCAGTCTCGGGCAGTTCGACCATAACCTGTTTCAGCGAAACCAGACTGGTGGAGGCGCCGTCACGCTTGTCGCGGAGGTAGAGGATATAGACGCCGCCATCGACGACGATGGGGTTCGACAGTTGTCCCGGCTGGAGCTGTTCGAGCACCGACTGCACGGCCGGCTGGAGCGAATCCTTGACGACCCAGCCTGCATCGCCTGGTACGCGGGCGCTGGCCGAAGGGGCGGCGGAGAATTGCTGGGCGACGGCCTGGAACGGTGCGCCCTGGATGATCTGCTGCACGAGCTGGCGGGCGCCGTTCAGCGCGGCTTGCGGACCGCCGACACGAGCGGCGTCGATGTAGATTTCCCCGAGCAGGAACTGGGGCTTTGACGCCGCCTCGTTCAGACGACGGACTTCCTGGTCGACCTGAAGGGTGCTGGCGCGGGCGCGGCTGTTGAAGCGGCCCGGGATCAGCTGGCTCCAGCCGATCTGGGTGCGCAGGTTGTCGCGGAAGGCGGCGGGCTGGATGCCGCCCTGCTGCAGGAACTGCATATAGGCCTGCGGCGTCGTGCCGGCGGCGCGGGCCATTTCGGCGATCTCGCCGTCCACTTCCTCGTCGGTGACCTTCAGGCTCTCGAACTTGGCCATCTCCTGATCCTTGAGGCGATCCTCGATCAGGGCGTTCAGGGCGGCCTGCTGGATGGCGGGCAGGTTCTGTTCGGTCGGCTGGACCTGGGACGAGGCGATAAGCATCAGCATGCGCTGACGCAGGTCATAGCCGGTGATGATTTTGTCGTTGACCGTGGCGACGATGCCGTCGGCCATTTCGAACTGAGGTTCGGCGCGCGCCGTCGTGGGCGCCTCTTCGGCCGCAGGATTCGGCGCGCCGGCCGCAGGGCTCTGCGCGGGTGTCGAGGCTTGCGCCGGAGCGGGCGCCGTCTGGGCATAGGCCGAACCGGCGAGGAGGACTGCCGCGAGCGCAGCCCCCGTCGAATAACGCATCAAACCCATTGTTCGTCCTGATTCCTCACAGCGGTCCGCCGGCCAAACCGGCAGGCAGTCGCGCCCCTTGAAGCGTCATGCTCAACGCATTTCGCCCTGTCCATAACCTGAACCTCCGAAAGTGGCGAGGTTTAGGCGCACATAGACGCCTTCCGACGGGCCGCCTGGCCGCGCACGGGTGTTGTCGCGACGATAACCCAGTTCAAACCGCAGACAGTCGTCATCGAACAGCACGCCGACTTCGGATCGCGTGATCTGGTTTTCCTCCAGATCGGCGATACCGGCGACGGTGAAGCCCCAGTTCTGGAAGACGAACTGCTGGCCCGCCAGTTGAACGAATTCGTAGTTGCGGTTCAGCGGACCATCGACCGGGTTCGATTGATCCAGAATGTAGCTGACGGTCGCCAGGTTGCGGCGACCCCAGCGGCCGTCTAGCGCCGCCTCGGCGCGGCGCACCTCGCCCGAACCGTCCACCGTGGCGTGGAACCAGCTGCGGATGCGATCCGACGGCGCGAAGTCGCCCTGGACCACCCAGTCGGAGGTCTCGGAGGCGAGGCCCGTGGGGTCGTAGAGACGTGCAGGATCATCGGGAATCGACGTCTTGAAGTCATCCTGCTGATCGAAGCGATAGCTGCGTCCCACGAACAGGCTGGCCTTGCGGCCTTCAGCCCAGCGGATGGTGGCGCGACCGCCCGCCGTCACGCGCGCGCCGCCTTCCAGCAGATCGTAGCCGGAGAAGCGATCCATGCGGAACAGCGACGACTCGTCCAACTCCAGAACCTGCGAATCCTCGATGGGGATGCGGCGATCCAGGTTGACCTTGTTGGACACCGAGAACTGACCCACCGGCTCCAGGATGATGTCGGCGTCGGCGATGCGCTTGATCAGAGGATAGGCGACGTCCACGCCTGCGCTGAACCGGGATCGGCTGACCGTCTCGTCGCTGTCGATGCCCATCATCGGCGGGAGGTCGGACATGGAATAGAGATCGACCCGAGTGTCGACGAACGGCTCCACGCGCACGCCAACGGGCAGAATGATCGCGCGGCGCCATTCGGCCTGACCCGTGATACGGCGGCTGTCGACGCCGGCGAGGCCTGTCGTGACGGCGGGAACAATTTCCGGGTTCAGGATCGGCGCGCCGACGAAGGCGTCGCGGTAGAGCGACACGGCCGAGCCCTTCAGGCGCAGCCGACCGCCGAAGACCAGTTCGCGCGGCTCCCAGCGGGCATCGATCAGCGGGGCGACGAAGGGCAGGGTGTCGTCGTCCTCGAACACCTTGAAGCCGTTGGCGTCGCGGAAGTCCGTCGCGGCGAAGGCCGGGTTCAGGCGCAGGCTCTGGATCGAGAAGGCCGCGATCGACACATAGGACCGATCAGTCTGATGTTCGGCGTAGATCTGGCTGATCAGGCGACGCCGGTCGCCGTAGTAGAGGCCGTTGTCCTGATAGGGAGAGCGCACGTCGTAGCGGTCGAACAGCGTCTTGTCCGAGGTGCGCTCGGCCGTGAAGCCGAAACGCCACGGGCCGTCGGGATCAAACTCGCCGTGCGACAGCAGATAGCTGCGATGCTCGCGGTCGCCGAACTTGACGTTGCTTTCGAAATCGCCGTCGCCGTCCCGATCGAAGTCGCCGAACTCGCGCTCGTAGGTATAGCCGCCGCGCGCCACGATCATGCCGTCAGCGAACCGTCGGCGCCATTGCAGGTTCAGCAGCGGCGCGACCCTGGTGTTGATCTGCGGGCTGATCAGCCAGTCTTCGGACGGCGACACAACGTGGAGATAGGGAACCTCGACGGAGACGCCGCGACCCTCGTCATAGTTGACGATCGGCACCAGGAAGCCCGAGGCCCGCTCCACCGAGGGATCGGGGTGGGCGAAGAAGGGCGTGTAGAAGACGGGCACCGGCCCGATATAGAAGACGGCGTTGCGATAGAGGATTGCGCGCAACTGCTCGTCCTGCGTCACCTTCTCCGCCTGGATCGAGATGGTCGGCGTCTTGGGGCCGCCATCGTCGCAGATCGGGCAGGGGGTGAAGCGGGCGTAGTTCAGTTCGCTGACGTTCTCGCTGCGGCGGACAGCCGTTGCCGCCATCAGGCTGGCTCCGTTGGCCAGACGCGTGGCGAAATCCACGGCGACGCCGGTCTCCAGGTTTTCGTCCAGCTCGAGACGGCTGGCGTAGACCACGGCGCCATCGGGTGCGATGGCCTCGACGCGGCCTTCAGCCGTCGCCGAACCGGCGTTCAGATCATAGGACAGGTTCTCGCCGCGCAGCACATGGCCGCGCGTGCGGACATAGGCGCGGTTCTCGGGCGTGCCGCTGACGATGATGGTGTCGCCTTCACGACGCGCATTGTCGGCATCGACATAGACCGCCTCGGGCGGCAGGCCGTCGGACGGCGCGGTCGCGGCGGGCGGGGTGGTCTGCGCCCATGCGGGCGTCGCCAAGGGCGCGCAGGCGACCAGGGCCGCACCGGCGAGAAGCCTTGCTTTGAAAGCGTCGAAGCGCCGATCACCCTGCATAGGCCATCCGTAGTCTGAGAAGCGAGCGCCCGATTAGCCGTCTTCGGTATAGAACAGCAAGGTCAAGGCTGCGAGCGCGGTAAGAACAGGCGGCAGCCAGGCGGCGACGAAGGGCGCCACGACCTCGGCCGATCCCATCGCCGACGAGAACTGGTTCAGGAAGAAGAAGGCGAAGCCCAGCACCACGGCCGCCACACTCATGCGCGCCAGGTCACCCAGACGCATCAGCCTGAGCGAAAAGGCGGCGGCCAGGATCGACATGGCGGCGAACACCAGCGGCGTCGCCAGAAGTTGCTGGAAGCGCAGGCGGTAGGCGGTCGAGGTGAAGCCGGCGTTTTCGATTCGGCTGATCTGGTTGGGCAGCGACCAGAAGGGCGTGGCCTGCGGCCGGGCGAAGCGCTCGAAGGCCTCGTCGTCGGCCAGGCTGGAGACCAAGGTCAGGCTGGAATAGGTGACGGCGCGCTGGCCGATCTGAGCGCCGACGGCGTCGGTCAGGCGCCAGCTGCCGGCGTTCAGCGAGGCCGACTTGGCGTCGATCCGCTCGGAGAAGGTGCGACCGCCGCCGGGCGCGGTCGTGTAGATGAAGAAGCTGACGTTCAGCAGTCGGGCGTTGGCGCGATCCTGCTGTCCAGCGCGGATGATCATCTGGCGCTGATCGTCGCCCTCGCGCAGCCAGATCGCCTCCTTGGGATCGCCGCCGGGCGCCGTGCCGGAAATCCGCGCGCGCTCGCGCTGCCACAGACCGTCGCCGGCCGACGCCATCGGACCCAACACCGTGACGGTCAGCACGCCCAGGACGAAGGCCATGCCGGCGGCGGGCAGGACGAAACGCCAGGCGGAGACGCCCGCCGCGCGCATGGCGATCAGTTCGCTGCGCCGGTTCAGGCTGATGAAGGCCGACAGGGTGCCGAACAGGAAAACGAACGGCATCAACTGTACGATGACCGAGGGCGACTTCAGCAGCACCAGGCCGAAAATGCGGACAGCCGAGAGATCCTGGGCGGAGCCGACGCCGCGCGAGACCTCGACGAAGTCGATCAGCATGACGAGGGCCGAAATCACGGCCAGGGCCACGCCCAGCGATTTCAGCTGCTGGACCAGCACATAGCGTTCGATGCCGCCGAGACGGGGGATATGAGGCGAGCGACGAGCGGAGGCGGCGACGGCGGTCATGCGAACTTGGCCCTCAGATCGCGCAGGGCGGCGGTGGTCCGGCTGCGACGCGGCTTCAGCGCGCGGAACAGAACCCGCAGGGCGACGACGATGGCCACGATCGGCACGACATATTGCAGCACGTTCATCCAGCCGTTCCAGGCGCTGGCGGCGACAAGCCCATAACCGATGACGCGCAGGACCAGAAACAGGCCCGCCGCCTTGGCGATGCGCAAGGTATAGCCGGTGCGGCTGAAGGCGCCGCCCAGGATGGCCGAAAGCGCCAGCGCCATGGCGACCATGGCGTAGAGCGGCGAGGCCAGCCGCGAATGCGCCTCGGCCAGCAGTTCGCCCCGCGAGCCGGCGACCTCAAGCACCTTGGCCGTCGGGTTCAGCAGCTGGCGCAGATAGAGGTCGGTCGGCTTGTAGCGAAGGGTGTCGGTCACCCCGACGAAGGGCGCGAGAGAGAAGTCGTATCGCCCGAACGACAGCGTCTCCAGCACGCCGCCCGACGAGTAGCGTTGGGCCGAGCCGTCGATCATGGTCAGGATGGGAATGCCGCCGGCGTCCCGGCTGAAGCGCGCCTCGGACGCGTTCCAGGTCGTGACCTTGTCCTTGTCGTCCAGATAGACGAACAGGTTCTTCAACAGACCGTTCTGCTCGATCTGCTGCACATAGACGGTCAGACCGTCAGGCCCCTGAACGAATTGGCCTTCCTCGACCAAGAGAGCGGCGAGGTCGGTGCGGATGTCGAACGCCTGTCGCCGCGCCTCCTGCTGCGCCCAGGGCAGAACGAAGACGTTGACCAGCAAGGTGACCAGGGCGACCAGCACGGCGATGCGGGCGGCGGGGGATATGACCTGCCACCGGGTCATGCCGCCCGCGAAGGCCGCCGTCAGCTCCTGTTCGCGTTGCAGCCGGGTCAGGGCGATCAGGGCGCCGACGAAAAGGCCGATCGGCAGAATCACCGACAGCAGTTGCGGCAGAGCGAGCAGGGTCAGCTTGACCATGATCCACACGCTCTGGCCGCGCTCCACGATGACCTGGAGTTGGTCGAGGCTTTGGCTCAGAATCCCGATTCCCGCCAGCGCTGCGCACGCGGCGATCACAGGGAACAGGATTTGCCGAAAAAGGTATCTTTGAATCAGGGTCATGGGCGGATGGACTTCGCCCGGTTGCAGGCGGCGACATTGAGGCGCATCTAGTAGCACATCAGGGCGCGTCCGCGACAAGCAGACGCGCCGTTGTCATTTTGCTGTTTGCAGACGCCGGGTGGGGCCTGGCTGGAGTTGATTGAATGAAGATCGAATTCGCCGCCGCCGTGGACGCCGCCGAGATTCTGGCCGTTCCGGTTTTTGAAGACCGCACCTTCACCGCCGCCGGGACCGCGCTGGACGGCAAGGCCAACGGCGCCCTGACCAAGGCGGCGGGCAAGGGACGTTTCACCGGCAAGGCCGGGCAGAGCCTGAGCATCGCCGCGCCGGCGGGCGTCGAGGCGGACGCCGTGCTGCTGGTCGGCGCGGGCGCCAAGGACAAGCTGGACGATCTGGCGGTCGAGGCCTTCGGCGGCAACGCCTATGCGGCGGTCAAGCTGTCGGGCGCTGAGGTGCTGACGATCGACGCTTCGGACCTGTCGCCTGAGCAGGCCGCCCGCGTCGGTTTCGCCGCGCGTCTGGCCGCCTATCGCTTCGACAAATATCGCACGACGCAAAAGGCCGACAAGATTCCGTCCATCACGGCCATCCGAGTGGTCACGACTGACCTGCGAGGCGCGGAAGCGGCGCTGGAGCCGCTGTCGGCGGTGGCCGACGGCGTGATCTTCGCGCGCGACCTGGTGTCCGAACCCGCCAACGTCCTGTACCCGGCCGAGTTCGCCAAGCGGGTGAAGGCGCTGGAGAGCCTGGGCCTTGAAGTCGAAATCCTCGGCGAAGCCGAGATGGAGAAGCTGGGCATGCGCACCCTGTTGGGCGTGGGCCAGGGCAGCCGTCGCGAAAGCCAGCTTGCGATCATGAAGTGGAACGGCGGCGAAGCCGGCGCTCAGCCCCTGGCCTTCGTCGGCAAGGGCGTCTGCTTCGACACCGGCGGCATCTCGATCAAGCCGGCGGACGGCATGGAAGACATGAAGTGGGACATGGGCGGCGCCGCCGCCGTGACCGGAACCATGATCGCCCTGGCCAGCCGCAAGGCCAAGGCCAACGTCATCGGCGTGCTGGGTCTGGTCGAGAACATGCCGGACGGCAACGCCCAGCGTCCGGGCGACGTGGTCGTGTCCATGTCGGGTCAGACGGTGGAGGTTATCAACACCGACGCCGAAGGTCGTCTCGTTCTGGCCGACGCCCTCTGGTACACGCAGCAGCGCTTCAAGCCGAAGTTCATGATCGACCTGGCCACCCTGACGGGCGCCATGATCGTGGCCCTGGGCCTGGATTACGCCGGCGTTTTCTCAAACTCCGACGATGTCGCCGATCCGATCCTGGCGGCGGCCAAGAAGGTCGGCGAGAACTTCTGGCGCATGCCGATCCCGGCCATCTACGAGCAGCACATCGATTCCAAGATCGCCGATGTGAAGAACACCGGCAACGGCCGCGCCGGTGGCTCGATCACCGCCGCCCTGTTCCTGCAACGCTTCACCAATGGCGTGCCGTGGGCGCACCTGGACATCGCCCCGACGGCCTGGGCCAACAAGAGCCCCAGCCCCACCGTGCCGGAAGGCGGCGTCGGCTTTGCTGTGCGGACGCTGGACCGGATGGTCGCGGATTCCTACGAAAACTGATCTTAAATTCTTCCCCCTCTTGCGGGGGAAGGTGGCCCGCGTCAGCGGGTCGGATGGGGGGTGAAACTCGGCCTTAGCCGGGTTAGCCTTTGCCTTATGGCCGTCCATTCCGACCGCGCTCACGCTTTCGCTCGCGAACTGCGCAAGTCGCAGACGATGAGCGAGCGCGCCATGTGGCGATTGCTACGTGATCGGCAACTGGAGGGGTTGAGGTTCAGGCGTCAGGTTCCGCTGGGGCCTTATATTGCGGACTTCTGTTGTCATGCCCTGAAACTGGTGATCGAACTGGACGGCGGCATCCATCGATTGCGAGAAGAACGCGATGCTGCGCGAGACGCCTGGCTAGGAGAACAGGGCTTTGAAGTTCTCAGATTTTCGAACGAAGCGGCGGCTCGCAATCCCAACGTTGTGCTGGATTCGGTGCGAGCGGTCGCTCAGCGCCATCACCAAGTTTTACCCCCCATCCGTCTCGCTGACGCGAGCCACCTTCCCCCGCAAGGGGGGAAGGCCATGAAGCCCGAAATCTGGTTCTATCACCTGGAGCGTTCGTCGCTGGATCAGGTGCTGCCAACCCTGCTCGAAAAGACAATCGAGCGGGGCTGGCGGGCCATGATCAAATCGTCGCATTCGCATCGACTGGACGAGGTCGACGAGACGCTGTGGACGTTTCGCGATGACAGTTTCCTGCCGCATGGCCGGGCTGATCAGCTCCATGCCGAGCGCCAGCCTGTGCTGTTGAGTGAAACGGGCGAGAACCTGAACGGCGCTCAGGCGCTGTTCATAATCGACGACGCAGAACTGGGCGTGACGGAGGGTTTCGAACGATGCTTCATTATTTTCGACGGTCGGGACGAGCCGGCTCTGCAAAATGCGCGGGGACGTTGGAAGGCGTTGAAGGGGCAGGGCGCGAACCTGGCCTATTGGCGTCAAACGGACGAAGGGCGCTGGGAAAAGGCGGCCTGATCGGACTGGTTCTGCTGGCCGGCTGTTCGACGCCGGTCTCCGAGGCGCCTGCGCCGCGTGCGGTCGAGCAGGCCCAGTTGAACCCGCCCGTCGGCAGCCGCATGCCGACCGGACAGACGGAAGACTTCTGCAAGGCCGGCGAGATGCAGTATCTGGTCGGCAAGTCCCGGACCGAAATTCCGGTGCCCGTGGACGTCGTCAATCGGCGCGTGACCTGCACCACCTGCCCCGTGACGCACGACTTTTCCGCCTATCGGCTGAATATCTTCTACAACGAACAGACCGGCATCATCGAACAGGTTCGCTGCGGCTGACGCCGACGCGAGGAGACGAGCATGAAGATCATTGTGAGCACCCTGCTGGCCGCCGGCGCCTTGGCCGTGTCGGCCTGCGCGCCGGTCCAGACCGCCGAGCATGCGTCCGGATCGGACACCGCCTTCAAGGCGTGCAAGGTTTCGGACTATCAGAGCTATGTCGGCCGCAACCGCTCGGCCATCCCGACCGCGCCCGCCGGCCAGACGTTCCGCGTGCTCTGCACCACCTGCGCGGCGACCATGGACTATCGCGAAAACCGGGTGAACTTCGTTTATGACGAGGCGACGAATATCGTGCGCGAAGTGAAGTGCGGTTGAGCCTTAGCGCCCCACCGTATCGCCCGGCCACAGCGGTCCGCTGAACTTCGCCGCCAGATAGTCCATGAAGGCCGTGACCCTGGCCGGGCGCGGGCCGCCGCTGGGCGCCACCAGATGCAGGGCGATGGGCGGCAGGCGCCAGTCGGTCATCACCGTCTCGAGATGGCCGTCGGCGACATCCTTCCAGTAGATGAAGTCCGGCTGGGGAAAGAGCCCCAGACCTGCGCACAAGGACGCCGTCAGGGCGTCGGAGTTGTTGGCGCGCAATGGCCCGCGCGGATGCACCACCACTTCTTCACCCGCCGCATTGCTGAACCGCCAGGTGTCGGGGCTGGGCATATAGGCGTAGCCGAGGCAGGCGTGACGGGCCAGATCGTCGGGATGGGTGGGGCGCCCCCGCTGATCCAGATAGGACGGCGAGGCGACCAGGGCGCGCGCCACAGGCCGGAGCTTGCGCGCCGTCAGCGAGGAATCGGCCAGGGCGGCGATCCTAAGCGCGCAATCGAAGCCGCCGCCGACCAGATCGATGACCTCGTCCGACAGGTGCAGATCGACCGATACGTCGGGGTGGGTGGCGAGGAACTCGGGCAGGGCCGGGGCCACATAGGCCATGCCGAACGACATGGGCGCCGCCAGTCGCACCAGGCCGCGCGGCGTGACGGACATGTCCAGCGCCTCTGACACCGCGCCCTCGGCCTCGGCCAGCATGTGGGCGGCGCGGGCGGCCAGGGTTCGGCCTGCATCGGTCAGGGCGAAGCGGCGCGAGGTGCGGTGGAGCAGGGTGGTCTTCAGCTGCTGTTCCAGGCGCGTCACCGCCTTGGACACCGTCGCCTTGGACAGGCTCAGCGTCTCGGCTGCGCCGGAAAAGGATTGGCTGTCGGCGACCTTGGCGAAGATGGCCAGGGCTTCCAGATCGGGCAGGCGGGACATGGGCGGCCTTGCGTCCTGAAACGATGAGTTTCGGTTGTTTCTATTTCTGATCGGTCGCCGATCTCTATCTTGGCGTCAAGCAAAGGCGTCGGACGGTTCCGACGCGAAAGGACGAGTGCGATGATCGAGCGCAGACCATTTGAATCCCTCGGTGGCGCCAACCACGGCTGGCTGAACGCCAAACACCATTTTTCCTTCGCGAACTACTATGATCCCAAGCGGATGAGCTGGGGCAATCTTCGGGTCTGGAACGACGACGAGATCGCCGCCGGAACCGGCTTCCCGCCGCATCCGCACGCCGACATGGAGATCATCACCTATGTCCGCGATGGGGCCATCACCCATGAGGACAGTCTGGGCAACAAGGGGCGCACCGTCGCGGGCGATGTCCAGGTGATGAGCGCCGGAACCGGCATCCGTCACGCGGAATACAACGCCGAGCCGGACCTGACGCGGATCTTTCAGATCTGGATCGAGCCGACCCGGCGCGGGGATGCGCCGAGTTGGGGCACCAAACCCTTCCCCAAGGGCGAGCGATCGGGTCAGTTCGTGGTCCTGGCCTCGGGCTTCGAGGGCGACGCTCTTGAAAGCGGTGGGGACGCCCTGCCGATCCGTACCGATGCGCGGATCGTGGCGGCGACGCTGAAGGCGGGCGACAGCGCCGACTATCTGCTGGGCGGCGCGCGGCGGGCCTATCTGGTCCCGGCGAAGGGCGAGGTCGAGGTCAATGGCGTCCGGCTGAACGCCCGTGACGGCGCGGCCATCGCCCAAGAGGATGTCGTGACGGTCAAGGCGCTGTCCGACGCCGAGATCGTGCTGGTGGACGCCGCCTGATTTTCGGAACAAGCTTCACGGTCGGACCCGATCCGACCGGGAACAACCGCGTTAAAAGGGCGAGGAAAGAGAATGTTCAATCAAGTGAATGGCTGGTCTTCCCGCGCCTTGGCGGCGCTCAGGATCGTCGCCGGTCTGTTGTTCCTGGCGCATGGCGTCATCAAGGTCTTCGGCTTCCCGGCCGGGGCCGAACCCGGTCAGCAGGAGCTGCTGTCGTTGTTCGGCATCGGCGGGGTGATCGAGCTGATCACGGGCCTACTGCTGATCCTGGGCCTGTTCACGCGTCCGGCCGCCTTCATCGCCTCGGGCCAGATGGCCGTGGCCTACTGGATGTTCCACTTCTCCAGCAGCCCCTATCCGGCGGTGAATGGCGGCGACGCGGCCATCCTGTACTGCTTCATCTTCCTGTATATCTTCACCGCCGGTCCGGGCGCGTGGAGCATCGACAATCGAACCGCAAAGCGGTTCTGATTTTTCAGAATGAGAATAGCCGCCGCGCTGTCCTGCGCGGCGGCTTTGTCATGCCTTGAGGCTCGCGGCCCAGTCAGCGGCGCGCACCAGGCTGTCGACGATCCCGGGTTCCGACGAGGCGTGGCCGGCGTCGCCGACGATGTCCAGATGCGCCTCGGGCCAGGCGCGGTGCAGCGCCCAGGCACCTGAGATCGGCGTCACCACGTCGAACCGGCCCTGCGCGATCCAGCACGGGATATGCCGCATCCGGTCCACATTCTTCAGCAGCCAGCCGTCCTCCTCGAAGAAGCCGGCGTTGGTGAAGAACCAGTTCTCGATCCGAGCGAAGGCGACGGCGAAGTCGGGCTCGGCGAACTTGTCCGGCCGGGCGTTGGGACCCTCGACGCTGACGGTCTCGCCCTCCCAACTGGACCAGGCGACGGCGCATCGCTCGCGCTCTGCGACATTATCGCCGATCAGCCGCTTGTAATAGGCGGCCATCAGGTCGCCGCGCTCGGCCTCGGGGATGGGGGCGATGAAGCGTTCCCAGGCGTCCGGGAAGATCATCGAGGCGCCGTGCTGATAGAACCAGTGCAACTCCTTCTTCGTCAGCAGGAAGATTCCGCGCAGCAGCAGCGCGATGACCCGCTCAGGATGGGTGATGGCGTAGGCCATCGACAGGGTCGAACCCCAGGACCCGCCGAACACCACCCATTTGTCGACGCCGCACAGGGCGCGCAGACGCTCGATGTCGTCGATCAGGGTCCAAGTCGTGTTGTCTTCCAGCGAGGCGTGGGGCCGCGACTGACCGCAGCCGCGCTGGTCGAACATGATGATGCGATAGACGGCGGGATCGAAGAAGCGGCGCATGCCCGGATTGACCGCGCCGCCAGGCCCGCCGTGCAGAACCAGGACCGGCAGACCGTGCGGATTGCCGGATTCCTCGTAATAGATTTCATGCACGCCTTCGGTCGGCATCCAACCCGAGGCATAGGCCTCGATCTCGGGGTGGAGCACACGACGCGGCTCGGCGGGCGTGGGGAAGGCCATGGATGCTTGGTCTTTCTACGAGGGAATCAGGGGCGAGAACGCAAGGCCGAAAAGGCCAGGCAGAGCCAGCCGGCGATCATCAGAAGGCCGCCGATCGGGGCCACGGCGCCGAACGCCGGCACGCCGAGAAAGGCGATCGCCGCCAGGGCGAGGCAGAAGATCAGACCGCCGATCGATCCGAGCCAGCCCGCAAGCCGGGCCAGCCCGCCGCCCCCTGTCCACTGTGCGCACGCGAAGGCGAAGACGGCGTGGACGATCTGATACTGGGCGCCAGTGGTCAGCAGGGTCTTGATCTGCGGCCCGGCGCCATGCGCGGCGAAGGCGCCCAGCGCCACGGCCAGGGCGCCGTTCAATGCGGCGAAGACGATCAGGTTGCGACTCACTGTCATTTGGAAACCCTAGACCGAAGGGCGCCCGATGTCTGCGACCCAAAAGGGTTAACCGATGCGCGGCAGCGGCGTCAGGTGGCTGGCCATGGCCGAGGCAGCCGCCTTGACGCCCTTGCGCACCGCGGCCTCATTGGCGGGGGCGGGCGCGCGCAGCAGGCCTATCGACGGCGTCAGAGGGCCATCCGGCAGGTCCGAGAGCACGCGGTAGAGAAGGTAGGAGCCGGCGTCCTCCTCAATGTCGGACGAGGCGTCGGCCTGTAGCCCGGCGGCGGTCAGTGCGCGAACCATGTCGGCGACGGGCGCCGTGGTGCGGGCCACGCCCGGCCCGGTGCTGGACAGGCGGTGCTTGTAGTCGAGAGTGCGGTTCTCAGCGCGCATCTGGACCCGGAAGCCAGAGCCCTTTTGCGTGCGTCCGACCAGGAGGACAGCCCGGCATTCCCCGCTGCCGATACGTGCGGCCAGGGTCGAGGCGAGCTCGTCGGGATCGGCGGCGGCGATGGGCACGGCGCGGGCCCCGCTGGGACTCCAGATTTCGCCCGACAGATCCTCGACCAAGTCCCACCCGTCATCGTCGCCGTCATAGGCGCAGATGATGATGCCAGGGCGGCGATCACCACTGGCACGACTGTCGATTTGGTTCATCGTGCCAGCCATAGCCCCATCCATGACAGTTCGGTGACGTGCAAGAGGCTGTAACTTCCCGACGCCGTCAAGTCCGCAAAAGTCTTAGCCCAGGTCGCCGACCGCCGCATCCAGCAACATGAAGGCGCGACCGCTGTCGGACGCCAGGCTGGACTGAACCGCCGCGCTGTCTCCGGCGCGGGCGGAAGCGTTCAGCATGACCGCGAAGTTGCGAACGTAGCGTTCGGCGTCGGCGCGCAGTTCGGCGTCGCTGAGCACGCGGCGAGACACGCTGCGGACAGCGGCCGGAGCGACGCGACGCACAATCTGACGCGCGGCGTCGGGGTCGCCATTGCTGAAGGCGCGGGCGGCCTCTTCGACGCGAGAACGAGGCAGAAGGGCGTTGGGATCGACCCCCATACGCCGGATGGCGGCGGCGACCCGCTCGGACAGGGCCTCGGCCTCGGCAGGCGAGGGGGAGGGCGTGTCCAGCTCCAGCGGCGCCTCGTTGTCGTCATCGCCGTCGATCAGATCGCTCCAGTCCAGGCCCTTGTCCGCCGACGGCGGGGGCGTCTCTGCGGGCTCGAGCCGCAGGCGACTGCGCAGACCGAATCGCCGCTCTTCGACGGGCGGCGAGGCGGGAGGCGTTGGGCGATCGGTCCGGCGCTCGGGACGAGGTTCGGGCCGGGCCTCGATCTCTGCGGCGGGCTCGCGACGGCGTGCCGGTGTCGTATCGCCCGACACCACGCCCATCAAACGCACGGCCTCGGTCAGCATGTCGTAGTTCCGGCGCACGCGATCCTGGAAGCCGACATCCAGCGCCTCGGTGTCCTCGGCCGCCTTTCGCGAGGCGGCGGAAAGGGAGGCCAGGCCTTCTTCGACAGTGGCGCGCACGGCGTCGGCGCGGGCGCGGGCTTCCTGAGGCAGGCGCGCGGCGCGCTCGTCGATGTCGGCGACGGCGGTGTCGATTTCCGACAAGGCGCTGTTGAGGCGTGCCACCAGGGTTTCCAGGCGGCTGACCATCCGCTCGCCGGTCTCTTCGACCAGGCCGGAGGTTTCGGTGACGATGCGGCGGGCGTCGGCGATGCGGGCGTCGGCGGCGGTGTCGGCCTTTTGGGCCGCGTCAAACAAGGATTCGCCCAGGCGGTCGGTGCGCAGACGCGCCTGTTCGGCGGCGTCGGCGGCGGCGGCGCGAGAATCCTCGGCCGTGGCGCGCATCTGCTCCAGGGCGCGGCGCGTCTCTTCCATCAGGGCGTCGCGCGCCTCGGCCGCCAAGGCCTCGAAGCGGTCGAGGGCGAGCTTGGTGGCGGAATCGAAGCCGTCGGCCTCGCGTTGCGACATATCCACCAGCGCGCGGAACTGGTCGGTGGCGGCCTCGACCAGATCGCGCATGGACTCGACCGAGGTCTGGGTGGTGCGATCCAGATCGCCCGCGGCGCTGCGCGTGGCGGAGAGATGCTCGATCAGTTGAGCGCGCTGGCTTTCGACTTGGGCGGAGAAGTCTTCCTGATCGGTTCGCAGGGCGTAGGCGGCAGTGACCAGGGCGGCGCGCTGCTGGCTGAGGCCTTCCTCGACGGACTGGATCTGCTCGGCGACGCCCGAACCGGCGTTCTCAAGTCGGATGGTCTGGCGCGCCAGATCGTCGGACGCCACGCGGGCGGCGTCCTGCGCTTCGCCTGCGGCGGCGGCGAGGTCGGCGGCACGGGCGGCGAGGGCGGCCTCGGCTTCGCGAAGTTGCGCCTGAGCCAAATCAGAGGCGTCCGCGACCATGCGCGATTGCCGCTCGACGGCGTCGATGACGCCCGACACCTGCGTATCCAGATGGATGCCCAGGGTCTGCATCTGGTCGCGCTCGCGGCCCAGGTTTTCGGTGAGACGACGCGCGGTGCGGCCGGCGTTCTCGGCCGCCTCGTTCAGCCGCGTTGTCTCTTGGGCCAGCGCCTCTCTGAGCAGGGCCATATCGTTGCGTGCGCGTTCCGCCGCCAGGGTGGCGTGATCGATGTCGGAGCGCAGCGACTGAAGCACCTCGCCGGTCTGCTGGGCGGCCAGGGCGGTCGGGGCGACGAGGGCCTCGGCCAGTTGGCGGGCGCGACGCGTCTCTGCGGCCAGACCGGCGCCCTGTCGGACGGCATGGGCCAGCATGATGGCCAGACCCGCAGGGGCCAGGGCGATCAGGGCGTAGATGGCGATCCGCAGCGGATCCAGTTCGGCGCCGCCCGCGCCGAACTCATAGGCCGCCCATGACGCGACGCCGCCGATCCACAGCGCGGAGGCGATACCCGCAATCACATAGGCATGGCGCCCTAACGGCTCGGCCTGGGCCTTGGCTTGAACGGTTTTCACAGCCGGCGGTTTAGACAGCTCGAACGGCGCAGGCGGCTGACCGGCTGTAACGGCCATCTCGATCGGTGCGTCGGGCGTCGGTTTCTTATCGCCCTCGGCAGTGTTGCGCTCTGCGGCCAGAGCGCGTTCCTCGGCCAGCCGCTGCTCTTCCAGCAGGCGCCGGCGACGGCGCTCCGACATCGGAGGCTCGAACTTCGGCTGCACGATTTCGAAATCAGGTTCGGGGATCGGTTCGAATTCAGACGTCGCCTCGTCGGGCGGCGTTTCGTCCGTCGTCGAGAGCTCTATGGGCGCAACGACTTCGTCATCGGTCAGCTTCAGCGGCGGCCGTTTGGGAGACTTCATAAGCTCAACAACTCGATCTCTGCGCGGGCGTCCGACAGCGCCATGCAAACCCTAGAGCATGATTGGTGCGGACGAAACCGACTCAAGTCCGCAACCTGTCGATGAACTGTGGCTTGCGGCGTCACATCTGACGTCGCGATCAGCAGTCGCGCTTGGATTCGGACAGCAGGGTGGTGTTGGAGCCGGTGTCACGACACTCCACCACACGACGCACTTCGCGGTCGCCTTGGTTCGGTTTGTGGGTGTCGACGCCGAACTGCGTCAGGACGGCGGCGGCCAGCAGGGCGATGAAGCCAGCGATCAGTTCGACAAGCGCCTGCATTCTACCCTCCCTCGCAGCCTGTATGGCTACGCTCCTTATGCGCCAAATCGGCGAACGTCACAATCCCGCCCTGAAAGATTGACCGAAGGACACGCGCGTGGAACGGAGGATGCATGCGCTTCGACACCATGTCACGCGAATCAGACAGATAGGTCGCATGACGAACGGCAGCGACACTTACGAAGGCAGTCTGCTGGAGCCAGGGCCCGGCCTGTGGACGTCCGCCGTCGCGCACCGCTTTTCCGTGCTGATGGAAAACGAAGCCTATTTCGACGCCCTGTCGTCTGCGATCCACAAGGCCCAACGCTCCATCGTGCTGCTGGGATGGCAGTTCGATCCACGCACCCATCTGGACCCGGAGACGCGGCCCGGTGACAAGTCGGCCGAAATCGGTCGCCAGCTGCGCATGCTGGTCAAGAAGAAGCCGGACCTGGATGTGCGACTGCTCATCTGGAAATCGCCGCTGCTGATCGCCGCGTCGCAGGGCTTCTATCCGCACAAGGCGCAGCGCTGGTTCCGTAAGCGGATGGTGGAGTTCCGGCTCGATTCCCCCGGTCCTATCGGCGCCTGTCATCATCAGAAGGTGGTGGTCATCGACGACAAGGTGGCCTTCTGCGGCGGCGGCGACATCTCGACCGATCGCTGGGATTCCGACGAACATCTGGACGGCGACCCGCGCCGCGCTCTGCCTAGCGGCCTGATCTGCAAGGCGCGTCACGAGGTGATGAGCGTGATGGACGGCCCTGCGGCGCGTGCGCTGGGCGATCTGGCGCGCGAACGCTGGTTCAAGGCGACGTGGGAGCGCACCATCCCGGACGAGGTCGAGGACGATCCCTGGCCCGACGGCGTGCCGGTGCAGATGACCGACGTGCCCGTCGGCATCGCCCGCACAGAGCCGAAGTGGTCGGGGCGTCACGAGGTGCGCGAGAGCGAGGCCTTGCACCTAGAATCAATCCGGCGCGCCAAGCGGCTGATCTATATCGAAAACCAGTATTTCACCTCGCCGGTCATCGCCGCCGCGCTGGCCGAACGACTTGCCGAGGTGGAGGGGCCGCAGGTCATCGTCATCTCGACCGCCAAGAGCCCGAGCTGGTTCGACAGCATGACCATGGACACGGCCCGGGCCGAGGTGCTGCACCGGCTGGAACAGGCGGACAAATACAACCGCTTCTTCGCCTTTGCGCCCCTGACGGCGGAGGGCGACCGGATCATCGTCCACGCCAAGGTGACCATCATCGATGATCGGCTGCTGCGGATCGGGTCCACCAATCTGAACAACCGTTCGATGGGGCTGGATACCGAATGCGACATCGCCGCCGAGCCGGTCGACGCGGCGGGTCGGGCCTTCATCACGGCGCATCGTCACCGGACGATCGCCCATTGGCTGGGCGTCGCGACGGAGGACTACGCGGCGGTCGAGGGCGTCTTCGGCTCGGTGGGGCAGGCGATCTGCAACTTCGAGACGGATAGGCTCAAGCCGCTGGGCTCGGAGCCGCCGACGCGAATCCAGCGGATGTTCGCCGAATGGCAGTTGGGCGACCCAACGTCTTCCAGCGACGCCTGGCGACCGTGGAAGCGTCTGAACCGCTCGCAACGCACGCGACCGGCGTCCGAGGGGGGTCAGGCGCCCGGCTGAACGACCTCGAAGTCGACAATCAGCGGCAGGTGATCGGAGGCGACGCGGGCCAGGGGCGAGAAGGCCGTTCGCACCGCGCGGATGCGGATATGCGGGCTGACGAAACAGTGGTCGATGCGGATGGCGGGGAAGGCCGAAGGGAAGGTCTTCACACTGGGTTTCTGGCCCAACTGACGCTGGCAGTCCTGCAGGCTGCGGCACAGGGTCTGATAGGGGCGGGTGATCGAAGTGGCGTTGAAGTCGCCGGCCAGCAGGGTCGGGCCCCTGCATCCGCCGACCCAGCCGGATCCAGCCAGCGCGGCGGCCTGAAGCCGCTGCTCGCGCGGGACCAGACCCAGGTGGGTGTTCATGACGTTGACGGCTGTCCCGTCGATCTCGATTTCCGACCAGATCGCGCCGCGCGGTTCCAATCCCGGAATGCCGGTGACGGTCGGCAAGGCGTCGGCGCGGACGAGCCGTTCGGGGTGAGAGGTCAGAATGGCGTCGCCGTACTGTTCGGCCTCGACCCGCATCGCCGGGTGAAAGCGAGAGGTCATGGCCAGACCGTCGGCGATCGCCTCGGCCTGATCAACCCCGCCCGTGCGTGCGCGGCCCACATCCAGTTCCTGCAGGCAGACGATGTCCGGCTCGAACTCGGCGATGACGGCGACGATCCGATCGACGTCCAGACGACGATCCGTGCCGACGCAGCGGTGGACATTGTAGGTAAGAAGGCGAGGCATGAGCTGGCGGCTGTTTGAAAGATGACCGTGGGCTAGGCCTTCTGGCGCGCGAATGCGACCCCGATGCGACGATCAGAGCAGGATCAGATGATCGGGCAACTCATTCGGGTTGTCGGCGCGCGGCGGAAAGTGGCGGGCCAGAACCTCGCCGCACAGACCGATGGCGGCCGCGAAACCATCGACCGGGCGTTCGGCGCGCAGTTCGCGGGTCAGGACGGCGACGGCCTGAGCCCAGGCGTCCTCGTCGACCTTGGCGTAGATGCTTTCGTCGGCGATCAGTTCGACCTGATGTTCGTCCAGGGCCGCAAAGATCAGGACGCCCGTACGCTCCTGAGTGACGTGGACGCCGTGCGCGAGGAACTGCTGCAAGGCGGCCTCCCTGACGCGGCCGCGCCTGACGCCGGCCGGAGTCACAAGACGGCGCACGGCCGGGATACGGGTCATCAGAAAGACGCAGACGAAAACGACGGCCTGCGACAGGGCGTAGAGGCCCAGGGCCTGCGCTGTCGTGGCGTCCTGCGCGGCCTGGTGGGCCGCTTCCCAGCCGTCGCCGGGCCAGCGAAGATCCAGCACGAACGGAACGAAGACGATCGGGGCCAAAAGCGCCATCGCCGCAGCCCAGGCCAGGCTGACGTCCACATAGGTCGAGACCCGACGCGCGACGACGCAGAAGATTTCACCCGACGTCTGACGCTCGGCCGCCGCTATGGCTTCGGCGATGCGGGTGCGGTCGTTGTCCGTGATCTGCATCACCATCCCCCCGAGGCCCCGCCGCCGCCGAAACTGCCGCCGCCGCCGCCGAACCCTCCACCACCGCCAAATCCGCCGCCGCCCCAACCGCCGCCGCCTCTGCCGGAGTTCCGCAGCGCCTCTGACGCCGCCCACAGCAGGACCGAGCTGACATTGCTGCGTCGTCCGCGCCCGGACCGCATGGCGATCAAGAAGATGAACAGGAAAAGCCCGGCGATGATGACCAGAGGAATGATGGAGTCGCCCTTGGTGTCGGCCTGCTCGGCAGCGGCGGCCTGGGCGCGCGCCTGCGCCTCAGCCGGGTCGAGCGAAAGCTGGGTGATCAGGGCGTCGACGCCCTTGATCACCCCGGCTTGGTAATCGCCGTCTCGAAACGATGGCAGGATGTCGTTGCGGATGACCTGAGACGAGAAGGCGTCGGTCAGGATGGGCTCCAGCCCATAGCCGACCTCAATACGCACCTTGCGTTCGTTCGGCGCGACGATCAGCAGGGCGCCGTTGTCGTTTTCCTTCTGACCGATGCCCCAGGCGCGACCCAGCTGATAGCCGTAGTCCTCGATCTCCTGGTCCTGAAGGCTGTTGACCGTCACGACGACCAACTGGTCGGTCGAACTGGCTTCCAGCGCCGCCAGCTTCTCTGTCAGCGCCTGTTCGGTCGCTGGATCGAGCAGATTGGCCTGATCGACCACGCGGCCGGTCAGCGGCGGGAAGTCGATCTTGCTCTGCGCCGCCGCCGGAAAGACGAGCAGCAAGGCTATGACAACGCCAAAAAGGAGGGCGGCGACGCCGGGCGAACGCCGCGCCGCCGTTTGAAGGCTCGTCACTTGGCGGGCGGGGTCGCGCCCGGCGCCACGGCCGGTGCGCCGCCGCCGGGCGCAGAGGCGTTGGCGGGCGGGGCGTTCAGGTTGAAGTTGACCTGGGGCGCCGACTGGGCGGCGGCGGTGGCGGTGAACAGCTGCATCGGCTGCGACCCGCCATGCAGGGTCTTGGCCCAGATCACCTGCGGGAAGGTGCGCAGGGTGGTGTTGTAGTCGCGAACGGCCTCATTGTAGTCGCGGCGCGCGATCTGGATGCGGTTCTCGGTGCCTTCCAGCTGGGACTGAAGGGTCAGGAAGTTTTGATTGGCCTGAAGTTGCGGATAGGCTTCGACCGTCACCAGCAGGCGCGACAGGGCACCGGACAGCTGGCCTTGGGCCTCCTGATACTGCTGGAAGGCCTGCGGATTATCGAGGTCGTCGGCCGAGACGTTGACCGAGGTGGCGCGGGCGCGGGCGTTGACGACGTCCGTCAGGGTGGTGCGTTCCTGGATCGCGGCGCCTTGAACGGTCGCGACCAGGTTTGGAATCAGGTCGGCGCGGCGCTGATACTGGCTCTGCACATCGGCCCAGGCCGCCTCGGCGCGTTCCTGCTTGGTTGGAATGGTGTTGTAGCCGCAGCCCGCCACGGCGGGGACGATCATAAGAGCGCCGGTCAGAGCGAAGGCGCGAGCGTTGAAGCGGACCATGACATCTCCCGTTAGGCAATAGCGCCGTTGAGCGGGACTATTCACCGGCCCAGTGAATGCATCAAGCGTCCAATGGCTCCGGTTGGAGATTGTTGAGGCGGCAGGCGGCCGAATAGGTGTTGGCGAGTAGACAGGCGATGGTCATGGGACCGACGCCGCCCGGCACCGGCGTGATGCGGCCGGCGACCTCGACCGCTTCCTTGAAGGCCACGTCGCCGACGACGCGGGTCTTGCCCTCGGCGGCCTTGACGGGATCAGCCGAGGGAACGCGGTTGATGCCTACATCGATGACGGTCGCGCCCGGCTTGATCCAGTCGCCCTTGATCATTTCGGGCCGACCGACGGCGGCGACCAGAATGTCGGCGCGGCGGCAGACCTCGGGTAGGTCCCGCGTGCGCGAGTGGGCGATGGTGACCGTGCAGCTTTCGCCCAGCAGCAACTGCGCCATCGGTTTGCCGACGATGTTGGATCGGCCGACGATGACGGCGTTCAAACCTGACAGATCGCCGAGCCGATCCTTCAGCAGCATCAGACACCCCAGGGGGGTGCAGGGGACCAGACCCGGCAGGCCGACGGCCAGACGACCGGCGTTGACGACGTGGAAGCCGTCCACATCCTTGTCCGGCGAAATGGCGTCCAGAACCACCGTCGCGTCGATGTGAGAGGGTAGGGGCAGTTGCACCAGGATGCCGTGGATGCCGGCATCCGCGTTCAACTGGGCGATCAGGGCCAGCAGTTCGGCCTGGCTGGCGGTGTCGGCCAGGCGGTGGGTGTCGGAGCGCATGCCGGCGCGCAGCGTCGTCTCACCCTTGTTACGGACGTAGATCTGGCTGGCGGGGTCCTCGCCGACGATGACGACGGCCAGACCGGGTTTGACGCCGTGCGCGACCTCGAGCCGGGCGACGGCCGCGCCGACGCGATCCACTAGGGCGGCCGAGAAAGCCTTGCCGTCGATCAGGGTCGCAGGCGTGGATTGGGCCGACATGGCAGCTCCGTCTGGCGGGAAATCAGGATGGCGGCGATTTACAGCCGTCACGGTTCGGCGTCTATGATCCGCAGCCTATGCTGGAGGAATTCATGAACCGTCCGTCGCTCGCCGTGGCTGTCAGCACCCTGGCCCTGTTGTGGGCGGTCGCGCCGGCCGTGGCCCAGGACGCGCAGTCGTTGCGCATCGGCGCCGATGTGAATGGCGCCCTGACGGACGGCGACGCCAAGGCGTCGGCCGACGAATATCGCTATGACGACTATCGGTTTGAGGCGCGGGCGGGGCAGCGGCTGGAAGCCACGCTGAGATCGGACGCTTTCGACGCCTATCTGGAAGTCTATGCCGACGGCGCAGCGGGCGAGCCGCTGGCGTCCGACGACGACGGATTGGGGGACGGCACTCATGCGCGGCTGCGCTTCACGCCGGAGCAGGCGGGGACTTATGTTCTGAGAGCCCGGACGCTGAGCGGACTGGACGGCGGCGACTATCAGCTGTCGTTGCAGGAACGTCCGGCGCCCCCGCGTGCGCCGCGACCCGGCGGCATTCGCGTTGGGGCGACCCAGAGCGGCGAACTGACGGCTCGCGATCCTGAGCAGGAAGACGGGGGGCGCTATGACGCCTACGCCTTCCGCGCCAATGCCGGCGATCGTTTCGTGGTGACGCTGGACTCCGAGGCCTTCGATCCCCTGGTGCGGGTGGGACGGATGAACGGTCCAGATTTCGTCGAGATCAGTTCGAACGATGATGCGCCCGGCGGCGGGCTGAACTCGCGGCTGACCTTCACGGCGCCGACGGCGGGCGAATATGTGATCCGCGCAACGGCGCTGGAAGACGGGCTGGGTCGCTACGAACTGGGCCTGGCCGAGGCGCCGCCCGCGCCGCCGTCAAAGCCCATCGCGATCGGTGACGAGATCAAGGGCGAACTGGGCTCGGACAGCGCCACGAACGACGGCGGCCAGCGCGCGGAGACCTATCGCTTCACCGGAACGAACGGTCAGCGCGTGGCCATCGAGATGAAGTCGAGCGACTTCGACGCCTATCTGACGCTCCGCCGTGCATCGGACGATACCGTGCTGGCGGAGGATGATGACGGCGCCGGCTCGGGCACCGACGCCCGCATCGCGCGCACCTTGGATGCCGATGGCGACTACATCATCGAGGCGCGCGGGTTCAGCGACGACGCCGAGGGCGACTACACGCTGAAGCTCACCGAAACCGCGCCGCCGCCTCCGCCGACCACGGCGAGCCTCGGGCAAAAGGTCGAGGGCGAGATCGCGGATGACGACCCCCAGGCGGACGACGGCAAACACTATGACGCCTACGTCATTTCCGGAACCGAGGGGCAGCGCGTCCAGGCGATCCTGCGGTCGGGCGACTTCAACGCCTATCTGGAGATCGGCAAGGCCGACGGTGAGTTCGAGGCCCTGGCCAGCGATGACGACGGCCTGGCCGAGGGCACGGATTCGCGGCTGAACTTCACCCTGCCGTCGGACGGGAACTATGTGGTCCGCGCCATGCCGCTGGATGCGGAAAGCAAGGGCCTCTATTCGCTGGAACTGCTGGATCGCGGGCCGGAGCCCAAGCCCGGCAGTCTGCTGGTCGGTTCGACCGTGCGCGGAACCCTGTCCAACAGCGCCGCCATGAGCGACGAAGGCGCGTTTTTCGACGCCTATCGGTTCCAGGCCAAGAAGGATGAGAAGCTGCGTCTGACGATGGTGTCGAACGCTTTCGATTCCTTCATCGATCTGGGCAAGGAAGACCAGGACGGCGATTTCACCAGCCTGGCCACCGATGATGACAGCCTGTCCGACGCGCACGCAAAGCTGGATTGGACCGCGCCGGACGACGGCTGGTATGTCGTGCGCGCCCGCGCCTATGGGCCCAATCAGATGGGCGCCTATGCCCTGACGGTCGCGCGTCAGCCTGCCAGCGCGAACACTCCGTCGCCCGAGAATCCGCCGATGATCATGAATCCGAAGTAGGCGCCAGGCGCGCGCCTTCGTCCCTTGGATCGAGCTGCACGGTTGCCAAGCGCGGGACGCCGCGTGTAGAGAGCCGCCTCCTGTTGGGGAGTAGCTTCCGGCGTTGTCGTCGGGATCGCGTCAACATACTCGCGCTTCGGCGCGTGGCGCGATCAGCGGAACCACCGCCTAGCGAGACCAGCGTGTCCTGACGCCGCGACCGGCCGGTGCAGGACCGCTGTCACGCGTCCGGTCGAGTGCTGTCCCATGACCCCAGGCGCCATCGCCATTCTCTCGCTCAGCATGTCCACTGACGCTTTTGCGGCCGCCGTCGGACGCGGGGCGTCGCATCGACCTGCCGTCAAGGACGCCGTCAAAGCCGGCCTGGTCTTCGGCGTCATCGAGGCGATCACGCCCCTGATTGGCTGGGGATTGGGCATCATCGCCGCCGGCCTGGTCGAAAAGGTGGATCACTGGATCGCCTTCACCCTGCTTCTGATCGTCGGCGGCAAGATGATCTGGGAAGGCGTTCAACCGCGGAGCGCGGGCGAGGATGAGGCGCCGCGCCGGTCCGGCCCCTGGGCGCTCGTGGCGACGGCGGTCGGCACCAGCATCGACGCTGCGGCCGTGGGCGTTGGGCTGGCGTTCATCGGGGCCAATATCTGGGTGATCGCCGCCTCGATCGGCTTCACCACCTTCGTGTTGACCACCATCGGCATGTTGATCGGCAAGGCCGTGGGCACGCGCTTCGGCAAGACGGCCGAGATCATCGGCGGCGTGGCCCTGATCGGTCTGGGCACGGCCATTCTGCTGGAACACCTGGGTGTTCTCGGCGGCTGAGCCGGATCAGGCCGACGGCAGCAGGTCCGCCGCGAAGGTTCGGTAACGACCGGCGCGCACGGCGTCGGTCGCACGGGCGATGTCCGGGGCGAAATAGTGGTCGCTGGCATAGGGGGCTGCGGCTTCTCGCACGATGGCGAAGACCTGTTCCAGCGCCGGCGAGCTGGTGAGCGGCCGATGGAACTCCAGTCCCTGCGCCGCCGCTAGAAGCTCGATACCGACCACTGTCGCCGTGTTCTCGGCCATGTCCAGCAGGCGGCGGGCGCCGTGGGTGGCCATGCTGACGTGATCTTCCTGATTGGCGCTGGTCGGCACGGTGTCCACGCTGCACGGATGAGCGACCATGCGGTTCTCGGCGATCAGGGCGGCCGCCGTCACCTGGGCGATCATGAAGCCGGAGTTCAGGCCGCTTTCCTTGACCAGAAAGGCCGGCAGTTCGCTCATCTTGGGATCGACCAGAATCGAGGTGCGACGTTCCGAAATATTGCCGATCTCGCACAGAGCCATGGCGATCTGATCGGCAGCGAAAGCAACGGGTTCGGCGTGGAAGTTTCCGCCCGAAATGACGTCGCCATCCTCGATGAAGACCAGCGGATTGTCGGTGACGGCGTTCGCCTCGCGCGCCAGCGTGACGGCGGCGCTGGTCAACACATCGAGGACCGCGCCCATGACCTGCGGCTGGCATCGCAGAGAGTAGGGGTCCTGGACTTTGGAGCAGTCGTCGCGATGGCTATCGCGAATGGCGGAACCGGCCGTCAACTCGCGCAGCCGCGCGGCGACGGCGATCTGGCCCGGTTGGCCGCGCATGGCGTGGATGCGATGATCGAAGGGTGCGTCGGAACCTTTCAGCGCATCGACCGACAAGGCGCCGGCGGCGATGCCGGCGGCGAACGCCGCCTCCGCCGCGAACAGACCGGCAAGGGCCAGCGCCGTCGAACACTGGGTGCCGTTCAGCAGGGCCAGGCCTTCCTTCGGGCCCAGCGTCAGAGGCTCAAGGCCGACCTTCGCCAGAGCCGCTTCGGCCTCCAAGGTTTCGCCGTTCAGCCGCGCCTCGCCCACGCCGATCAGGACGCAGGACATATGAGCCAGGGGCGCCAGGTCGCCCGAGGCGCCGACCGATCCCTTGGACGGAATGCAGGGCAGGATGTCGGCGTTGACCAGGGCGATCAGGGCCTCCAGCGTTTCGCGCCGAACGCCGGAGGCGCCACGCGACAGACTGGCGATTTTCAGCACCATCAGAAGACGCGTCACCGCATCCGGCAGCAGCGGCCCGACCCCGCAGGCGTGGCTGAGAACCAGATTACGCTGCAGCGTCTCCAGATCTTCAGGCGCGATGGAGGTGTTGGCCAGCAAACCGAAGCCGGTGTTGACGCCATAGACGGTGCGCCCCTCGGCGACGATGGCTGCGATGGTCGCTGCGCCCTTGTCCACATCGGCCCAGGCGGCGGGCGTCAGTGAAACGGTAGCGGGGCCCTCCAGCACCGCACGAAGCTGCGCGAGGGTGAGAGGCGATTGGCCGAGGGTGATCGCGGTCATGGCTCAGGCCTTCAGGCTCGGAAGGTTCAGTTCGTGCTCGCGCGCGGCCGCGCGGGCGATCTCATAGCCGGCGTCGGCGTGACGCATGACGCCCGTGGCGGGGTCGTTCCACAGCACCCGCTGAAGGCGTTGGGCGGCCTCCGGCGTCCCGTCCGCGACGATGACGACGCCCGAGTGCTGGGAATAGCCCATGCCGACGCCGCCGCCGTGGTGCAGCGACACCCAACTGGCGCCCGAGGCCGTGTTCAGCAGGGCGTTCAGCAGAGGCCAGTCGGAAACGGCGTCCGATCCGTCCATCATGGCCTCGGTCTCGCGGTTCGGGCTGGCCACCGAACCGCTGTCCAGGTGATCGCGTCCGATGACGATGGGGCCGGACAGTTCGCCCGACGCCACCATGTCGTTGAACATCAGGCCGGCGCGGTGGCGGTCACCCAATCCGATCCAGCAGATACGGGCGGGAAGGCCTTGAAAGGCAATGCGCTCGCCCGCCATGTCGAGCCAGCGATGCAGACCTGCATTGTCGGGGAACAGGCGCTTCATCGCCGCGTCTGTCTTTCTGATATCTTCCGGATCGCCGGTCAGGGCCGCCCAGCGGAACGGACCGATCCCCCGACAGAACAGCGGGCGGATGTAGGCGGCCACGAAGCCGGGGAAGTCGAAGGCGTTGGAGACGCCCGCGTCGAAGGCCACCTGACGGATGTTGTTGCCGTAGTCGGTGGTCGGCACGCCCATCGCCTGGAAGTCCAGCATGGCCTTCACATGAGCGGCGATGGAGGTGCGCGCAGCGGCGGCGACGCTGTTTGGATCGCTGACGCGCTTGTCTTCCCACTGCGCGACGGTCCAGCCCGCGGGGAGGTAGCCGTTGATCAGATCGTGCGCGCTGGTCTGGTCGGTGACCAGATCGGGCCGCACGCCGCGCCGGACCATTTCAGGCAACAGATCGGCTGCATTGCCCAACAGGCCGATCGACAAAGGTTTCTTGTCCCGGAACGATTGCTCCAGCAGCGCCAGGGCCTCGTCCAGGGTTTCGGCCATGACGTCCACGTAGCGCGTCCGCAGACGGAACTCGATGCGGCTGCGTTGGCATTCGATCGTGATGCAGGACGCACCCGCCATGGTCGCGGCCAGAGGTTGGGCCCCGCCCATGCCGCCAAGACCTGCGGTCAGGATCCATTTGCCGGACCAGTCGCCGCCGTAGTGCTGGCGGCCCGCCTCCATGAAGGTCTCGTAGGTGCCTTGGACGATGCCCTGGGTGCCGATGTAGATCCACGAGCCGGCGGTCATCTGGCCATACATGGCCAGGCCCTTGCGATCGAGCTCGTTGAAATGCTCCCAGGTCGCCCATTTCGGCACCAGGTTGGAGTTGGCGATCAGGACGCGCGGGGCGTCGGCATGGGTGCGGAAGACGCCGACCGGCTTGCCGGATTGAACCAGCAGGGTCTCGTCGGCCTCCAACGTCTTCAGCGTCTCGACGATCCTGTCGAACGCGGCCCAATCCCGCGCCGCCTTGCCAATGCCGCCATAGACGACGAGGTCCTGGGGCCGCTCGGCGACCTCGGGATCCAGGTTGTTCATCAGCATCCTCATGGCCGCTTCGGCGGCCCAGGTCTTGGCGGTCTTTTCGGGTCCGCGCGGGCTGCGGACGATCCGGGCGTTGGGCGTGTTCATCGTTGGCTCTCGGCGAAGGCGATGCAGGCGGTCAGGACGCGGCGCAGATGGCCGCGCATCGGCTCGGCGCGGTCCGGCTGGTAGGGGCTGGGCCAATTGTCGGGCGACACCGGGCCGGCGGGATCGAGGATGTAGCCCCGGTCAGCCAGTTCCATTTGAATGGCGTGGACGCCGGTTTGCGGACGGCCATAATGGCGCGTGGTCCAGCCACCCTTGAAGCGGCCGTTGACGACGACGCTGTCGCCGCTGACGGCACAGGCTTTTTCGACAGCCTGCGTCAGCTCGCTGGCGCAGGTGGCGTCGTCGTTGTCGCCGATATTGAACTGCGGCAGTTCGCCCTCGAACAGGCGCGGCACGACAGACCGGATCGAATGGGCGTCGTAGAGGACGACCGGACCTCTGCTGCGCAGTCGCTCCAACTGGCCCTGCAGGGCGGCGTGATAGGGATCGAACCAGATCGCACGTCGCTCCTCCGTTTCGGCCGAGTCGGGCTCCTGACCTGCGCGATACAGCGGCTCCCCGTCGAAGGTTTCGGTCGGGCACAGGCCGGTCGTGGTCATGCCGGGATAGAGCGAGACGCCAGACGGATCGCGATTCACGTCGATGACGCTGCGTGACACGCCCGTTCGCACCAGGGTGGCGCCCATATCGATCGCGAAGTCGTACAGCCGATCCACCCACCAGTCCGCATCCTTGCGGGCCAGCCAGGGCGAGGCCATCCGCGCCTCGATGACGGCCGGAATCTCGGTCCCCGTGTGCGGCAGGCCGATCACCAGCGGCGCCGAACCTTCGTGGATGGTCAGCCAGTCCTGCATCCGTTCGGCCTCCCTCGCCAAATCGATCTATCGTGGTATGTCTAGACATATTGATCGAAACGACACGGACCTGTCCAGTGACCCTTCAGCCGCAGCCCGTGGATCGCACCCTCTGGTTCGAGGCGGCTCTGTTGCCGAGCGGCTGGGCGCGCGATGTACGGGTCGGTGTAGCGGGCGGGCGGATTGTCAGTCTGGAAGCCGGCGTGGCGCGCAGCCCTGCGGACGAGGGGGGCGGCGTCGCCCTGCCGGGCGTCGCCAATGTCCACAGCCACGCCTTTCAGCGTGCTATGGCGGGCCTGACCGAAGCGCGCGGGCCTTCGGACGACGACTTCTGGACGTGGCGCGAGCTGATGTACCGCTTCCTGGATCGGGGCGGGCCGGAAGAGATCGAGGCCATCACCGCCCTGGCCTTCATGCAAATGCTGGAGGGCGGCTTCACCCGCGTCGCCGAGTTCCATTATCTGCACAACGACCCGTCCGGCGCGGCCTATTCGGACCTGGCCGAGATCGCCGCGCGGATCGTGGCGGCGGCGCAGGCGACGGGCATCGCCCTGACCCTGCTGCCGGTCTTCTACGCCCATGCCGGGTTCGGCGGTCAACCGCCGGCGCATGGACAGCGGCGCTTCATCAACGACCTGGACGGTTTCGCCGATCTGGTCGCGCGATGCTGCACCCTGACCGCCGATCTGCCCGACGCCGTGGTCGGGGTCGCCCCGCACAGTCTGCGCGCCGTCAGCCCGGATGAGCTGACGGCCATGCCTGCGCTGGCGGGCGATGGGCCGATCCATATCCATGTGGCGGAACAGACCAAGGAGGTCACGGACTGCCTGGCCTGGTCGGGCGCGCGGCCGGTCGAATGGCTCTTGGCCAATGCGCCGGTCGATCCGCGTTGGTGCCTGATCCACTCCACCCATGTGACCGAGGCCGAGTGGCAGGGCGTCGTGGCGCGCGACGCCGTGGTCGGTCTGTGCCCAATCACGGAGGCCAATCTGGGCGACGGCGTCTTCCCAGCGGTCGATTTCACGCGCGCCGGCGGGCGGTTCGGCATCGGGACCGATTCCAACGTGCAGATCGGCGTCGCAGAGGAACTGCGAATGCTGGAATACAGTCAACGGCTGGCGCTGCGCGGTCGCGCCGTCATGGCGGATCCTGAACGCTCGACGGGGCGCGCCTTGTTCGATCGCGCGCTGGCGGGCGGCGTTCAGGCGACGGGCGCGGCGTCGGGTCTGAGCGTCGGGGCGTCGGCGGACATCGTATCGCTGGATACAAGCGGCGTCGCCTTTGCGGGACGGTCGGGCGATGCGGTGTTGGACAGCTGGATCTTCGGCGCGCCGACGGGCTCGATCCGTTCGGTTTGGCGCGCGGGGCGGGAGGTCGTGAAAAACGGCCGCCATATCGCGCGGGACGGCATCGAGGCGCGCTATCGCAAGGCCCTGTCGGCGGTGTTGGGGTGAGCCTGCATCGCCGCATCTATGCCGATCTTGAGGGGCTTATCCTGTCTGGCGAGCTGTCGCCCGGCGACCGCATTCCGTTCGAGCATGAGCTGACCGAACGCTACGGCTGTTCACGCATGACGGTGTCCAAGGCCATTTCGGAACTGGCGGGGCGGGGGCTGGTGACGCGTCGGCGTCGCGCCGGCACCTTCGTCGCCCAGCCCAAGGCCCACGCCGCCGTCCTGGCTATTCCCGACCTGCGGGCCGAGGTGATCGAGCGCGGGCAGGCTTACGGCTATGTCCTGCTGGACCGGCTCGAACGCGAGCCGGACGGTGCGGACGAAATCGAACTGGCGTCGGGTGGTCTTCTGCTGGATCTGACCTGTCTGCACAGCGCCGACGGCGCGCCCCTGGCCTTGGAACACAGGCTCATCGCGGTCGGCGCGGCGCCTCAAGCTATAGACGTGGATTTTCATACGGTTCCGCCAGGAAGCTGGCTGCTGGACTCGGCGCCCTGGACTGAGGCTGAGAACCGCATTTCAGCGATTGCGGCGGACGCCCGCTCTGCACGCCTGCTGGAACTCAAGCCCGGCGCCGCCTGTCTGTGCGTCGAACGCCGGACATGGCGGGACGGGCAGGGGGTGACGCGGGTGTGGCAGATTTTCCCCGGCGACCGCTACGATCTGGTCGCGCGCTTCTCGTCCGCCCATTCACCCGTTTTGGCAAAGGAGCCTCGCCGATGAAGGCCGATCGTCTGCTGATCGATTGCCATGTCGCCACCATGGTTGAGGGACCGGTCCCTTATGGCGCCATCCATGACGCCTCCGTGGTCGTCGCCGATGACCGCATCGCCTGGGTGGGACCGCGCGCTGACCTGCCGGCCATAGAGGCGGCTGAAACCCAGCGGCTGGACGGCCGCTGGATCACGCCTGGCCTGATCGACTGCCACACCCACCTGGTGTTCAGCGGAGACCGTTCGGCCGAGTTTGAACAGCGGCTGGGCGGCGCGACCTATGAGGAGATCGCGCGAGCTGGCGGCGGCATCGTCTCGTCCGTGAAGGCCACGCGCGCCGCGTCGGAGGATGAGCTGTTCGCCTCCGCCATGACGCGGTTGGCGGGGCTGAAGGCCACCGGAGTCAGCACCGTCGAGATCAAGTCCGGCTATGGTCTCGACCTTGAGACGGAGCTGAAGATGCTGCGCGTCGCGCGCAGGATCGGGCGAGAGGGCGGCGTGCGTGTCCGTACCAGCTATCTGGGCCTGCATGCCGTGCCGCCCGAGTATCGTGAGGACAGGGCCGCCTATGTCGATTTGGCCATCGACCACATCCTGCCTGCCGCCCATGCCGAAGGTCTGGTCGATGCGGTCGACGCCTATTGTGAACCCATCGCCTTCTCGACCGCAGAAGTGTCGCGTCTTTTCGGCAAGGCGCGCGCGCTGGGGCTGCCGGTCAAGCTGCACGCCGACCAGTTGTCGAACGGCGGCGGTGCGGCCCTGGCGGCGCGATATCAGGCCCTGTCCGCTGATCATATCGAACATGCCAACGAAGAGGGCGTCGCCGCCATGGCCGCGGCCGGTGTGGTCGCCGTGCTGCTCCCCGGCGCCTTTCTGATGCTGCGCGAGACCCAGGCGCCGCCCATCGATCTACTGCGCCGCCACGGCGTGCGGATGGCCGTCGCCACCGACTGCAATCCTGGCACCTCGCCCGTCGCTTCGATGACCGCCGCGCTCAACCTCGCCTGTGTTCAGTTCCGCCTGACGCCGGAAGAGGCCTTGGCCGCCGCGACGCGAGAGGCGGCGCGGGCGCTTGGGATGCTGGCCGAGATTGGGACACTCGAAGCCGGAAAGGCGGCCGACCTTGCGATCTGGGATATCTCGCGACCGGCCGAGCTTTGTTACTGGCTGGGCAAGCCCTTGCTTAACGCTGCATACAGAGACAGCAAACACGTATAGATTGCGTTCAGGAATCGAACCATAGATTGTCTGCATGGACGCAGAACAATCAGACGATGTCGAAGCTTTCATCAAACATTGGTCTGCTGCGCCGATCAGCGAACGCGCCCACTATCAGACCTTCATCATTCAGCTCTGCCGCCTGATCGGCGTCCCCGCGCCGGACGACGAACGCGCGGGCGATCTGGACTATTGCTTCGAGCGGCCGATCCGCTTTCATCACGACAATGGGCAGACGACGGCGGGCTGGATCGATTGCGCCAAACGGGACTGTTTCGTCCTGGAGGCCAAACAGTCGCGCAAACGCCGCGACGGAGGTCCGCTGGACCCCGCCGCGCAACTGGCCTTATTGGGCAAGTCCGCCGGAAAGGCGCATGCCCCGTCGGTGGAGGCGCTCGATCGCGTCATGCGGGTCGCCAAGCGGCAGGCTGAAAACTACGCCAAGGCCTTGGCCGAATGGCCGCCGTTTCTGATCACGGTGGATGTCGGACGGTCGATCGAGCTGTGGTCGGACTTTGCGAGGCAAGGCAAGATCTATGCGCCGTTCCCGGATCGGGCGGGCTATCGGATCACCCTAGACCAGCTGCGCTCGCCCGAGGTCAGAGAGCGGCTGCGCCGGGTCTGGACCGATCCGATGTCGCTCGATCCGGCCGCGCGGTCGGCGGCGGTCACGACGGAAATCGCAAAGTCTCTGGCCTGGTTGGTAAAATCGATTAACGGTCGGCGACAGGTCGGGCTTGGGCCAGTCGATCGCGCCGCGCAGGCGAGCAAGACCGCGCGTTTCGTGATGCAATGCATCTTCGCCATGTTCGCGGACAGCGTCGGCCTGATCGAGCGGCGCAGCTTTCTGAGCTTGCTCGAAAGCTATCGCGGGGAGGCGGAGCGCTTCCACCAGGGCGCGCGGTCGTTGTTCATGGCGATGGATCAGGGCGGCTATTGCGTCGCTACCCGCCAACAAATCCGCCGGTTCAACGGCGGCCTTTACAGCACGGTCGAGACGCTGCCCATCGAGGAAGGCGAGTTGGAGGCCTTGATCGCTGCGGCGAAGAGCGACTGGACCGACGTCGAGCCAGCCATCTTCGGAACCCTGCTGGAGCAGGCGCTAGACCCGGCTGAGCGGGCCGAACTGGGCGCGCATTACACGCCTCGCGCCTATGTCGAGCGCCTGATCGCGCCGACGATCATGGAACCGTTGCGCGCGGATTGGGAGGCGGTGGAGGGCGAAGCGGTTGCGGATTTCATGCAGGGCGACGTAGTCAAGGCGCGTCGCCGCCTGCACGCGTTTCATGATCGGCTTTGCAAGACGCGCGTGCTGGATCCCGCCTGCGGCACGGGCAATTTTCTCTATGTCGCCATGCGGATGATGAAGGAGCTGGAAGAGGAAATCTTCAGCACACTGGCAGAGATGGGCGAGCATCAGGGCGTGCTGGCCTTCGACGGGCGGGTGGTCAGCCCCGAGCAATTCTATGGCATAGAAAAGAACGCCAACGCCGCCTGGATCGCTGAGATGGTCATGTGGATCGGCCATCTTCAGTGGCACTTCCGCATATCCGGCGCGCCGATGCCGTCGGAGCCCATCCTCAAGAACTTTCGCACCATCCGACAGGCCGACGCCCTGCTGGAGTTCTCGCGCGTCGAGATGGTGCATGGGCGTGATCACGCCGAGCGAGAGCGAGTTCGCTATATCGACCCGCGCCCCACACCTTGGCCGGAAGTTGAATTCATCGTCGGCAATCCGCCCTTCATTGGGGGCAAAGGCCTGAGACGAGAGTTGGGCGACGGCTACGTCGATGCCCTTGCAGCGATCCGGGGCGGTCGATTTCTTTCGGCAGACCTGGTCATGGCCTGGTGGGATCGGGCGGCGGAAATCCTGATCGAGCCAGATACGCGGTTGCGGCGCTTCGGGTTCATCACCACCAATTCGATCACCCAGACCTTCTCGCGACGGGTGATCGAACACCATCTGGCCAAACGACCGCCGATCAGGATTGTCTTCGCCATCGCGGACCATCCGTGGGCCAGAGGCGTAGGATGCGCTGACGTCAGGATCGCCATGTCGGTCGCCGAGCGGGGCGAGCCGGACGGACAGGGACGATGGCTGAGGGTCAAGGATGCGGATGCCACGACGTTCAAGGAGCGTCACGGCGACATCGGCGCGGACCTGATGCTGGACAGTCGACTGACGCGCGTTCGACAGCTGAAGGCCAACGCGGTGCTGGCCTATCGCGGCGTGCAGTTGATGGGCTCGGGGTTTCAGGTCGCGTCAGAGAAGGCCGAACGCCTCCTGTCCGGCTCAGACCCGCAGGCGCCGTCGCCGGTTCGTGACTATCGGAATGGCCGAGATCTGGCGGATCGATCACGCGGGCTGCAGGTCATTGATTTCCCCGGCTGGGACGAAGGCGAGGCGCGTCGTCGGCATCCGCTGCTGTTCCAGCATCTTCTGGAGACGGTGAAGCCGGATCGGGATCGCAACAACCGGGCGGCCTATCGCGAAAACTGGTGGATCTTTGGAGAGCCGCGTCGTGATCTGCGCGACGCCCTGGAGGGATTGAGCCGCTTTATCGTCACCATAGAAACCGCCAAACATCGCTGGTTTAGATTCATGGATGCCGCCACCTTGCCGGACAACAAGCTGGTGGTGATCGCCAGCGATGATCCGTTCGTGCTTGGCGTCTTGTCTTCGCGCCAGCATCGCGCGTGGTTCGCCGCCAACGCCGGCCGCATCGGCGAATACGAACGCGAGGCCGTCTATGTGAAAGGCGCCTGTTTCGACACCTTTCCATTTCCGGACGCAGGCGCCGCTTGGCGGCAGAGATCGGCGTCCTGGCCGAAGAACTCGATGCCGTGAGGGCTGACGTCCTTCGCGACAGCGACGCCTTGACGATGACCGGCCTTTACAACGCCAGAGCCAGGATAGGCCTGGGCGATCACGTGTCGGACGCTGAACGTGCGATCTATGACCAAGGGCGCGTCGGCATCATCGACCATCTGCATCAACGCCTCGATCAGCTGGTCGCCAAGGCCTATGGCTGGCCTGACGACCTGGCGGACAGGCAGATCGTCGAGCGCCTGATCCAGCTGAACCAGGCCAGGGCTGAGCAGGAGGCGCAGGGCGACATCCACTTCCTGCGACCGGACTATCAAACCGGCAAGGTGCGCCAAGGGACTGCAAGACCGCCGCAGCCTCTTCTACCGACATCAAAGCAGAAGGCCCTGTTTCCCGAACAGCCCGGCGTTCTGGCGTCCAGCCTGCTCTCAATCCTGCGCCGACAGGGGGTTCCGATGTCGCCGACCGAGTTGATGGACGAGTTCGAGGGCAGTCGGCCGCGTGCGAAGCGGCTGATTACACACACACTCACGGTGCTGGCCGTCGCAGGGTCCGTGCAGAATACCGATGACGGATGGTTCGCGCCGCGGCGAATGCCGAGCTAGGCCTTAGGCTTGGGTCACGCCCATGGCCTTCATCAGCGCGTCGCGGATGGCGACTTCTGTGAACGGCTTCTGAATCGTGGGTTGGCCGCGCCATTCGTCGGGCAGACCGCCTTCGCCGTAGCCGGTCGAAAAGACGAATGGCACGCCGCGTTCCTTCAGCGTCTCGGCGACGGGAAAGACCTGACGACCGGCGACATTAACGTCCAGCAGGGCGGCGTCGAGGTTCTCCGTCTCGCGCGCCAGCTTTTGGCCTTCGTCCACACTGGACGCGGGACCGATCGGCACGCACTCCATGTCCTCCAGGATCGTTTCCAGGAGCATGGCGACGAGCGATTCGTCTTCGACGACAAGCACGCGGCGGCCGGTGAGGGGCTGGGTCATTGTGCGGCGGTCCTGTCCAATGGAACTGTCAGTTCCGCGATCAATCCTTCGGGGGCGTAGACCAGATCGATCTCGCCCGCCAGATCATGGCGAATGTTTCGCTCAATCAAACGGCTGCCAAAGCCCTTCCTGGCCGGAACCGCAACCGTGGGGCCGCCGATTTCGCGCCAGCTCAACTTCAGCTTTCGGTGTCTCTGGTCGGCCAATCCCCAGTCGATGAGGATTCGGCCGTCCGGCGTATGCAGCGCGCCATATTTGGCGGCGTTCGTCGCGAGTTCATGGAAAATCATGCCGAGCGACAGGACGACAGCAGGTTCGAGAGAAATCGGCGGGCCGTTGAGGCTGATCCGGGTCGGTCCATAGGCCTCCGTCTCGTGCTCAAGAATGGCTCGCAGATCTGCGCCTTCCCAATGGCTTTGTGTCAACAGGTTGTGCGTATGCGACAGGGCCATGATCCGCGACTGGAAGGTCTCGGCGAAGCTGGCCGGGTCAGTATTGGAGCGAGCGGTCTGGATGGCGATGGATTGCACCGTGGCGAGGGTGTTCTTCACGCGGTGATTCAGTTCGTCGATCATCAACTTCTGGCGCTGGGCGGCCAAGACGTTCTCGGTGATGTCGTGGCCCTGCACGAAGATGCCCACCACCGCGCCCGCGTCGTCGCGGATCGGTTGATAAATGAAGTTGAGATAGACGGTTTCGAGCAGCCCGTCGGGCTGTCGCTGCAGCTGCGCCGCGCTTTCGCGGCCTTCATAGGGTTCGCCGGTGGTGAAGACGCTGTCGAGCAGATCATAGAAACCTTGGCCTTCCAGTTCCGGCAGGGCCTGCCTGACCGGCTTCCCTGCAATATCCCGGTGACCTATGAGCTGGCTGTAGGCGTCGTTGTGCATCTGGAAGCGATGATCCGGTCCGGACATGATCGCGACGAAGCCGGGGGCCTGCATGAACATCTCAACGAGACGATTGCGCTCGGTCTCAAGGCGACGATTGTCCTCCTGAACCGACTGGGCCCGACGAAGCACTGAGCCGCCGATGATGGCGTCCAAAGCGGTCGTCGGCTCGTCCGGGCGGATGACGGGCGCCAGGTCCGTCACATCCATGGTGTGCTGAAGCAGCATGACCACTTCGCCGTCGGCGTTCAGTATGGGCGTATGGGTGGCGCTCCAGAGCCGCTCTTCGAAGGTTTCACTGCCGTCGGGCTGCGTTTTCGGGATCGAAAAGCGCACGACCGCCAGATGATCGCGCTGTCGAGTGTCGCGCGCCTTTTCCAGTGACGCACGGACTTGGCGGACGTTCTCCGGGGCGTCCGAGCCAGGGCCCGAGTCGAAGGCGGCAAAGAGCGGTTGGCCCAACACTTCGCTGCGCTTGGCGCCCGTGACATCCATATAGGCCTGATTGACCTCGGCGATCCGCAGGTCAGGCGTGAGCAGCACATAGGGATTGGGCGAGGCCTCGAAAGCCGCACCCAAGTTAATGGTCGGATCTCCGGATTTTGCCGCTTCGTTCAACGCTTACCCCGCACAGCTTGGCGATAACGCGCGACATCGAAATCGGTTCTCTGGCTTCGCTGTCGTGAACTGTGATCGCAAGATTATTGGCGCGCCGCCGTAATTTGCTAATCAGCGCGCATGACAATCGCCGGCGTTTTCGCCACCCTCTCGCTCATGATGGCGCCCGCAGCCGACCAGCCCACCGTCCGCATTCCGCAGGGCGTCCTGACCGGACGCGCGGATGCCGAAGTGGCTGCGTTCAAGAACATTCCCTATGCCGCGCCGCCGACGGCCGAGCGGCGTTGGCGACCGCCCGGCCCCGCGCCGACCTGGCAGGGCCAGCGCGACGCCTCGGCCTACGGTCCGCTGTGCATCCAGGCGCCGCCGAACGGCGACCCCGGCGTCGGTCCTTTGCCGATGAGCGAGGACTGTCTGAACCTGAACGTCTGGCGGCCGATCAGCGCGGCGCAACCTGCCCCGGTCATGATCTGGATTCACGGCGGCGGTCTGGTCAACGGGTCGGGAACCGCGCCGCTGTATGATGGTACCAACCTGGCCAAGCGCGGCATGGTCGTGGTGACGCTGAACTATCGGCTGGGGCGGCTGGGCTTCTTCGATCATCCGGCGCTGGCGGCCGAGCGGCCGGCGGGCGAGGCGGCGGGCAACTATGGGCTGATGGACGTGACGGCGGCGCTGAAATGGGTGCGCGCCAATATCGCGGCCTTCGGCGGCGACCCCGAGAACGTGACCATCTTCGGCGAATCGGCGGGCGGGGCGATCGTCACGCGACTGATGATCTCGCCGCCGGCGCGCGGTCTGTTCGACCGGGCGATCGTTCAGTCCGGCTTGGGGCGGGAGTTGCAGACGCCGCTGGACCGCAAGGGCGCCTATGGCGCGCCCTCCGCGCGGGAACGGGGCGAGGTCTGGGCCTATGGCGCGGGATTGCGGACGGCGGCGGATTTGCGCGCGGCGCCGGCCGATCTGTTCCTGACGCCGCCGCCGGTCTTCGCCAACGGCGACCTGACGCTGATCGACGGGCGGATCTTGCCGTCCACCGTCGAGGCGGCCTTCAAGGCGGGCCGGCAGGCCCCGGTGCCCTTCATCATCGGCAGCAACAGCGCCGAATTCTGGTGGATGCGGCCCACGGATCGTAACGGCTATGGTCAGATCGACGACGACATGACCTGGCTCGAGCGCGCCGACGCCGTTCAGGCCTATGGCGGGCTGGAAGCGTTCGACAAGCTTGCGATCACGGATCTGGTGTTTTCGGAGCCGGCCCGGATGCTGGCGCGGCTGCATGCCAAGGCGGGCCATCCGGCCTGGCTCTATCGATTCGATATCTCGTCGCCGCAGAACCCTGAGCCACACGGCGGCGCGACGCATGCGATCGAGCGGCCCTATGTCTTCGGCACGCTGAACACCCTGCCGTATCCGGTCGAGGATCGGGATCGGAAGGCGTCGGAGGCCATGATGGGCTATTGGACTGCCTTCGCGCGCTCGGGCGATCCCAACGGCGTCGGGCGGCCACGCTGGCCCACAGCGACATTGAGGGACACCCGGCTGATGAACTTCGTCAACCCGGGACCGACCGTCACGCCCGTGCCGTTCAGCGCCCGGCTGGACCTGCTGGAACGGTTCCGCGAGCGGCCCCGGCCCTGAGCGCACGCGTCAGCCGGCGGAGGTCGCGCCCGACTGCTTCTCCTTCAACGTGACCAGCTCTTCGGCCATGGTGGGGTGCACGGCGCAGGTGGCGTCCCACTGCGCCTTGGTCAGGCCGGCCTTTACCGCGATGGCGGCCAGCTGGATCATCTCGGGGCTGTCGGGGCCGACGATATGGACGCCGACCACGCGTTGACTTTCGGCATCGACCACCAGTTTCATCAACACCCGCTCATCCGAGCCGGTGAAGGCGTATTTCATCGGGCGGAAACGGGTGACGTAGACGTCCACGCCGTTCGAGCACGACCGCCGCGCCTCCGCCTCGCTTAGCCCCACAACCCCGACCGGCGGCTGGCTGAAGACGGCGGTGGCCACGGCCTCGTAGTCGAAGTGCTGGGGATTGTCGCGATAGACGGTCTGATGGAAGGCGACGGCTTCGCGGATGGCGACAGGCGTCAGGTTCATCCGGTCGGTGACGTCGCCGATGGCCCAGATGTTGTCGGCGGAGGTCCTGGAATGGGCATCGACCTTGATTGCGCCCGCCTCGTTCAGCTCGACGCCGGCGCTCTCCAGCCCCAGATCCTTGACGTAGGGGATGCGGCCCGTGGCGAACATTACGACGTCCGTCTCCAGCTTCATGCCGTTTTCGAGGTGGTTGACGAGGCCCGTCTCGGTCTTTTCGATCTTCTCGTGCTGGCAGCCCAGGATGACCTTGATGCCTCGCTTTTCGATCTCGCCTGCTAGATGGGCGCGCACATCGTCGTCGAAGCCGCGCAGGATGTTGGGGCCGCGATAGATCAGGGTCGTCTCGACGCCCAGGCCCGCGAAGATGCCGGCGAACTCCACCGCGATATAGCCGCCGCCCGCGATCAGGATGCGCTTAGGCAGTTCCGGAAGGTGGAAGGCTTCTTCGGACGTGATAGCGTGCTCGATCCCCGGCAGTTCGTCCGGCTTCCAGGGGCGGCCGCCCGTGGCGATCAGGATCTTTTCGGCGGTAATGGTGCGATCCTTGCCGACGATCTCCACCGTATGGGCGTCTTTCAGGACCGCCCGCCCGTGGACCAGTTCGACCCCGGCCTTGCCCAGATTGGCGGCGTAGATGCCGGACAGGCGCGCGATCTCGACATCCTTGGCTTCAAGGAAGGTGGGCCAGTCGAACTTCGCATTGTCGAACGACCAGCCGTAGCCCTCGGCGATCTCGAGCGCGTGGCTGACCTCGGACGCCATGACCATGAACTTCTTGGGCACGCAGCCACGGATGACGCAGGTGCCGCCGACCCGATATTCCTCGGCGACCGCGACCTTCTTGCCATCCAGCGCCGTCAGCCGCGCCGCCCGCACCCCGCCCGAACCGGCGCCGATGACGAAAAGGTCGTAGTCGTAGTCGGCCATAGGTCGGATTCCGTTCAGCGGCAGGCATCGGCATTTAAGCCGCGCCGCGCGAAATCCAAGAGGCTGTTTGGAAGCTAGGGAAAGACGATGGTGGGTGATGTAGGGTTCGAACCTACGACCCGCTGATTAAGAGACGCTGTAAGTACATTGAAATAAAAGAAGAAAGCCTCCAAACAGGATCAAGCTGATACGAGCAAATTCAATGGGTTACAGCGGGTTTTCCAAATGGAATTGCGTTGCTGCCGGTTTGATAACTCATTGAAACCATTCAGTTTGGGCGTGCTCATTCGCAGCCGACGCCGTCACCATCTCGATCTAAGTGCCGTCCATAACCGGGATCGCCCCTACGCACGGGAGCCGCACCTGCCGCACGGGCCGCAGTGCAGTTCGCAAACGCGCCGCTAGACGGGGGCGACGACCTCAAGCCCCGTGGACGAGAGGGCGACGAAGAGCCTCCGCCCGCACGATGGCAGTGGTAACCGCCTCGCTTGCGATCGTTGTGGCACCCCTCTGCGTTCAGTCCGCCGGAATGCGCAGCTACAGCTATCGGTACCGCCGAGGCCGCAATGACGACGAACGCAATAATGAACTTCATGTCGGTGCCCCGTGCCAGGGCTTCATAGCTCGCAACTTTTGCGCGCGTCCAGCTCGCGTGGTTTGGTCACCGGCTAGGAAAGGCTTCGTCGAGACTATCGATTGCCATTTGAAGCGAAGCTTTAAGGCGCATTAGCGCCACGGCAGGTAGGAGCTGATCTCGTCGCGAAGCTCGTAGCACCGCTGATAATACGGCGTCTGAGTGCTGGATCAGGCGCACCAGATTTTCGCCGCTGGGCCCGTTACGGCCATCAAACCAGTTTCGCACAGCACGTTCATTTGCATTGGTGATGAGGCCGACCGCCTTGCGCGCAGAGGGACTCTCGCCCCATTCCTCGCGAAGTGCTCCAGCAATCAACTGCGGGAAGGCCTGCATCGATGCCTCCTGATGGAGAAGTTTTCCGATTTTGGGCTGAAGTTTTCAGACCATCTTTTGAAAGGACATCCATTCGGTCTGCGATTACGGCTCGATTCTCGCCGTCCATTCGGACGGATGTTTCTGGCGTGCATTATGGACCCAAAAGACGGTCAGCACGAGATGGGAGCCGCAAAATCGGTGCGGGCGGCTCAGTACGTCCGCATGTCGACGGAGCACCAAAAGTACTCGACCGAAAACCAGTCTGAGGCGATCGCGGCCTACGCGGCTCGACGTGGGTTTGATGTCGTTCGTACCTACACAGACGCGGGAAAGAGCGGACTGAGGCTTGATGGGCGAGCGGCTTTACAGGAGCTGATCGCCGACGTTCGCAACGGCGCTCCGGGATTTGAGGCTATCCTCGTTTATGATGTGAGCCGTTGGGGTCGTTTCCAGGATGCTGACGAGAGCGCTTATTACGAGTTCATCTGCCGTGAGGCTGGGCTGTCGGTGCATTACTGTGCTGAGCAGTTTGAGAACGACGGGAGCCTAAGCGCGACAATCATAAAGAGCATGAAGCGCGCGATGGCGGGGGAGTATAGTCGCGAGCTCTCGGCCAAGGTCTTTGCTGGTCAGTGTCGCCTCATCACGCTGGGTTTTCGGCAAGGTGGCGCGGCTGGATATGGTCTGCGTCGGCAACTGGTTGATGAGCATTTGTCGCCGAAAGGTCTGCTTGAGCGAGGCGAGCAAAAGAGCATTCAAACCGATCGTGTGGTGCTCACCCCCGGGCCGCCCGAGGAAGTCGAAGTCGTTCGACGTCTCTATCGGATGTTCGTCGTTCAGCGTCGCTCAGAAAGCGAAATTGCTACGGTGCTGAACGGGGAGGGCCGGCTTACGGATTTGGGACGTCCCTGGACCCGCGGCACGGTCCACCAGGTTCTTACGAACGAAAAGTACATCGGCAACAATGTGTACAATCGCTCTTCCTTCAAGTTGAAGGCAAAGCGCGTGGTGAACGATCCAGACAACTGGGTGCGTCGCGACGGTGCGTTCGAAGGGATCGTTGAACCGGACTTTTTCGAGGCCGCACAGCGCATCATCCAGGCCAGGTGCGTGCGATACAGTGACGAAGAGCTGCTGGCTCGGTTGTCTGACCTGCTGGCGAAAAAGGGATGGCTATCGGGGCTCGTGATCGACGAAGTCGATGACATGCCGTCAAGCTCGGCATTTCGCCACCGGTTCGGGAGCCTCGTTCGTGCTTACCAACTGATCGGCTATTCGCCAGCTCGCGACTATCGCTACATCGAAATCAATCAGGCTCTCCGGGCGATACACCCGGATGTCGTCGCCCAGGTCGTTGGTGGAATCGAGCGGGGCGGAGCGGTTGTTTCAGAAGACCCGTGCAACGGACTGCTGACCATCAATGACGAGTTCACTGCATCGGTCGTGATCGTACGCTGCCTAGAAACGCCGGCGGGCGGATTGCGGTGGAAAATTCGGCTAGATCAGGGTCTGCGCCCCGACATCACCATCGCAGTGCGGATGGAGGTCGGGAACGCTGAAATCCGCGACTACTACCTGCTCCCCTGGTTCGAGTGTGGCGCGGATCCAAGCATGAGGTTGGCGCCCGACAATGGCGTGCTGCTGGACTCGTTTCGCTTCGACACACTCGACGCGTTCTTCGATCTCACGCAGCGGGTGGAGGTCCATGCAGCATGACCGACGTCGCTGAAATTCGTCTCATCCCGGTCAATGACATCACGGTGCTGAACCCTCGCGCTCGAAATAAGAGAGTGTTTCAAGAGCTGGTGACCAGCATCGAGCATCTCGGGCTGAAAAAGCCGATCACCGTCAGTCAGCGGCCCGGTCGAGCGCGATACGATCTGGTCTGCGGTCAAGGGCGGCTAGAGGCGTTCATCGCGCTTGGGCAAGAGCAGATCCCGGCGGTGTTGATCGATGCCGCCGAGGAAGACTGTTTTGTGATGAGCTTGGTCGAAAACCTCGCTCGTCGACAGCACACACCGCTCGAGCTGGTTCGAGCCATCGGATCGCTTCGAGAGCGTGGGTACAGCCATAGCGAAATCGCTGCGAAGGTTGACTACAGTACGGAATATGTTGGGGCGATCTGCCATCTTTTGGAGAACGGCGAAGAAAAACTGATCTCAGCGGTCGAGCGCGGCGTGATCCCTCACACTGTCGCTATGGAGATCGCGCATTCCAAGGAAGGGGAGGTGCAGCGTGCTCTGGCTCAGGCCTTCGAAGAAAAGGCCATTCCGGGCAATCAGGTTTTGGCCATTCGCCACATTATCGAGCAACGCAGCACAAGCGGCAAAGGGATCCACAATCGCAATCGTGGCGTCCGCAATCAAAAACCGATCACGGCCGACACGCTTGTTCGGTCGCTACAACGCGAGACGGAACGTCGCGAGACCTTTGTCAGACGGGCCTCTCTGACGCGCACGCGTCTCGTTTTTGTCGTCAACGCACTGAAGCATCTGCTTGCCGATGATCATTTCGCTGCGCTTATGCGCGCTGAAGGGATCACCAATCTTCCGTCCGCGCTCGCGGCGCGCGTCGGTTTGGAGCATCCGTGATGGCCTCCGTCAAAATCGCCTTCCAGCAACGCGTTCGATCTATCTCTTTCGACCGCATTCTGCCCTCCAAGATGCTGTCGGCGGCGGTCACCGAAAGCGCAAAGTACAAGCGCATCGCCGCATCGATCTTAGAAGTGGGTTTGGTCGAGCCGCTGATCCTCGCCCAAGCCCGGTCAGGCGATGCCTTCACTCTTCTCGACGGCCACGTGCGATTGGCCGTGTTGAAGGAGCAGGGCGCAGTGGAAGCGCGATGCATCGTCGCTAAGGACGATGAGGCCTTTACCTACAACAAGCGCGTCAATCGGCTTCAACCGATTCAAGAGCACTACATGATTGTTCGCGCCATTGAGCGAGGGGTATCCGAAGCCAAACTCGCGCGGGCGCTCAATGTCGATGTCGGCTCAATTCGAGCCAGACGTCACATGCTCAACGGGATTCATGACGACGTCGCTGAGCTGCTCAAGGACAAGCCCGTGGGCATCAATGCCTTTCAGAAGCTGCGCAAGATGAAAGCTATGCGTCAGCTCGAAGTTGCGGAGCTGATGATCTCGGCAAACAACTACAGCGCCACATATGCGAGGGCGCTTCTGGTCACGACCAAACCCGCCGATCTCGTGAAGCCCGAAGCGAAGGCGATACGCGGCGTCAGCCCGGAACAGATCGAGCGGCTTGAGCGGGAGCTCGCTGCGGTGTCTGAAGACTTTCACGAGTTGGAGACAGCGTTTGGCGACGACACGCTGCTGCTGGTCATCGCGGCAGGCTTTTTGGAGCGGTTGCTCACCAAACGGTCGATCGAAACCTTTCTCGCAAACTCGCATCGCGAGATGCTGGAGACCTTCCGATCCGTTGTCGCAGCAACCTCGTTAGACCCTCCCGCCCAAGCGGCTTGAGCACGCCTAAGGGGACCGGGACCCTTCAAGCGCCGGGACCACCGGAGAAGCCGTCGGCGGAGGCGGATCAAGGGTGGTGGCGGGGATGACGGCGATCCCGTTCGGAGCCCGCTAGGATGGGCGTCATCTGCCCATCTAGGGTCGGTCCGGCGGGCCGACCCGCCGTTGGGATCGTGCGCCAAGCTCGACGACCGCTGCGCTCGACTAAGATCGATTTGGCGTCTCAGTGTGCATTCAGGCAAACGCACTGGTCCGAAGGGCTCCTTCGGATTGCTACCGTTGGGCTCCGTCGGGAAAGTTGCAATCACCACTCGACTAGCGCGATTGGCTCACTAGGGTCCCAAGTGGAACTCTCGTTGAAACCGAGAGACCTAAGGGGGATGACGGTGCCGGAACTTCGCGCTCTGTACGAAGAGACCAAACGCAGGCCAGACGATGAGAGCTGGCACAAGGGCTTCGTGGCGGCGTGCGAGCGAGCACGCAACGCAGCAGAAGCTGAGTTTCGATCTGCAGCTTTCCAACAGTCGCTTTGGGAGGAACGGGAGGTCTCTGGAATTGGCCCGGGGAGCTCCGTAACTGTTCCGGGAGCCTACACGGACGCTGCCGTTGTCGACGTGCTTTGGCGAGTTCGTCAGTACGATCGGGCGACCGAAGCGCGACAGCTCGCGCAGCAGCTCGACGCCGACTTCAAAACCATAATCGACATGGTTTCGCCTCGATATAGTTCGCGCCGCCCGCTCGCGCGCCTCGTACGTCTGTTCGTGACGCTGCGACCTGAAGACCTGTTCTGCCTCATGGATTGGCATCGGACGATCAAGGTGCGTCAGTACGTCGGGGCAGGCTCGATGAGTCTGGGTTTGATCGGCCAGAACGTCATAGCGCGTCGCACTGCGATCGAGCAGCTTGGTAATCCTTCTTCGATTGCCGAAGCAGTATCTCAGAGCCAGTTTGGCTGGTTTCTCTGGGAAAACATTAAAGCGGCCGACGATGAGGGAACTCGCCCGACGCCTCAGCCTGACCAGCCGCACAGACCGACAGACGCTCCGACTCTGGCTCTCCTTCCTGCGCAGATGCAGCGCAAGGGGATGTTTTATGTTTCAAACAATCTCGATCTCTTGCTGTCGCTGGTTCGCGCAGCAGAGCACGGGATGGAGCGAGGTGACCTCGTAAATCAGCTTACCGAGGAAGCTCCTGGACTGAAGCAGTCATCGCGTCAGAACGTCATTGCGCAAGCCGTGTCCCTAAGCTTGCTGAAAGTAGATGGGGCGGTGCTGACGCTGGGGCCGTCTGGCAAGGCCCTTCTTGAGGGGAGTGCCGCTGCTGACATTCTCACGCCAACGTTCGTGCGAAACGTTTTTGGATTCGGGCTCGTCCTCGCGGACCTGCGCGATGAAACCGCCAAGACCCTCGGCGAAATAGCCAAACGTTGTCGCGACTACTACGCCGGTTGGACGACTGATTTTGCACCTAACTCGCTGGTGAGATGGCTTCGCGACCTCGGTCTCGCTGAGATCGACGGGGGTGGAAAGCTCGCTAGAGTCACGCTCACAGAGGCCGGAGAGTACTGGGCTAGTGGTATTCCAGACGACATCAGGGACCCTGCTCAACTCCCGAAACCGTCAGACCCGATCGCCATAGCGATTGACGTCGAGCAAGAAGCTGCAGTCTCTGATGTCGTGCTCAAAACCGTCGATGTTGAGCGCGTGATCGCGCGCTTCAAAGCCGACGATGAACTACAACGTTTCGTTTTCGACGACGCTCAGATCAGACTTGTTCATGCCGCGCTTCATGCAGGCGACAGCAAGCGATTTATCTTGCTGGCTGGCCTGTCAGGCACCGGCAAGACATCGATGGCGCGGACTTATGCGCGCGCTTACTGCGACGAGCTGGGGCTTGGCGTCGAGCAACATTACGAGCAGGTTTCGGTCTGGCCTGATTGGACCGATCCGTCCGGGTTGCTGGGCTATACGAACCCGCTGGCGGATCCACCGATCTTCCACGAAACCCCGGCACTTCGTCTTTTGCTCCGAGCGCATGCGCATCCCGAAGAGCCTTATTTCCTCTGCCTCGATGAAATGAACCTCGCGCGAGTAGAGCACTATTTCGCGCCCTTCCTAACCGCAATGGAGGGACGGGGAGGGCGTCTAGTGCTTCATGGTGGAGCCGATGCTGTCGATCAAATTCCGTCGAGCATCCCCTGGCCTAAAAACCTCTTTTTGATCGGCACCGTCAACATGGATGAGACGACGCACCCCTTCTCCGACAAGGTGCTCGATCGCGCGTTCACGTTCGAGTTCTGGACAGCTGATGTCGCGAAGTGGGCTGAAAAGAATGCGCTGTCGTACGAAGCAGTGATGCGTGAGGAGGTGCTGGGTGTGCTCGGCGATCTCTATGGGGCGCTCGAGCCGGCTCGGCGACACTTCGGGTATCGCACGTTCGATGAGGTGCTCAGGTTCTGCGGAGGGAATCACGGGCTTTCGGTAGCGGAGGGCCTGGATGCGGCGGTGATCGCAAAAGTGCTGCCCAAAGTCCGCGGGGAAGACACCGCGACGCTTAGGAAAGCTCTTGCTGACGCACACGCTGTTTGCTCAGCGCATGCGCTGGAAGCGTCCGCCCATAAGCTGAGGGCGATGCAGGATTCGCTGGTCTCGCAGGGCATGGTTCGGTTTTGGTCATAGGCCGCTTCACTAGCAAAGATGCCTGGAGCAAAGGTCAGGTCAACGCTCTCTCGCTGGGCGCGAACGGCTGGATATGCGCGGAGGGGCAACGCGTAATCTTGCGAACTTTTAGCGTGAGGCTGCCCCAGCTGCGGTCGAGTGGCTCGCGCATCGAGCACTCCGAGATCACGCAGGTCGAAGATGGTTTTGAAGCACGGTATGAATTTCTGATCGACACCTGGGCGGGCAGGATGGCTGTCGAGCTTTGCGTGGATGACGTCGTCTGCGATCAAATCACGCTCGACATCCGGCCGAGCGATAATAAGCTCAGTGAGGCGGAGTTTGACGACATGCTTGAAGAGCTGTCGGTCCGCTCCCCCACGCTTCTGTGGGGACTATCCCAAGGCAAAACAGGCGGCAGCGAGGCAGGCCAAGCGCCGGCGGTCGTCCACCCCATTGTGGTAGATGCGCTGCTGCCCATATTCGAGCGCCTTGTGCGACGGTTTATGGCTGATCCGCCAAAAGTACGGCGTGTCACGCGGCAGCTGGCCCAGTTTGATCTGACTCGCCGGGCGGACGTCGCGACACTGCGCTGGCTTGGTCGCCGACCTATTTTGCTTTCATCCTTACGAAAGCGCGAACTGGCCGGAGACGCACAACGAGCCCTCATTGATCAGCCGGTCGGGATCGAGACCTTCGACCATCCAGTAACACGCTACTTCGCCCACCTGTTAGGTCGGGTGACAGCGCGTCTTGACCAAAGCGCGGCCATTCTGCGTAAGCGAGCTGGTCCATTTGAAGATCCGGCATCAGAGGCCCACGCAGAGATTCTTGCTGAACGACTAGATGCTGCGCGGGGCCGTCTGAACTCGCTTGCAGAGAGCCGCGTGTTTCGTCGCGCTGGTCGTGAGCCGCCTGCGGAAACCGCGCTCCAGCAGATCGGAGACCACCCGCTCTACAGCGCGATCCAACGTCTGGGCAGACGACTACTGGATCCAGGTCTTGGTTATGATGTCAGCGGCAATTTAGAAGCGGCTTTAAAGCGCACGTATGATCTATTCGAGCTATTTACGCTGTACCGGCTGATCGACGAAGTTGAGGCGACGCTCGGGGCGGGATGGCGGCTTTCAAAAGTTAATCTGCGCGCAATGGCTAGACGCGAGGAGCGACCATCGAATCAGGCAAGTTGGTGGTTCGTCGGTCCACGCCTGGAGACTATCGAACTGAGGTATCAACAGTGGTTTTCGCGCGCCAAGGATGTTGAGGATCAGCGCAACTTTGGCAGTCTGTCCGGGGTTAACGTTCCCGACTATGTCTTGATACGACGTCGCGCCGGAAAGGTCGTGTCGTGGGTCATTCTCGACGCCAAGTATCGCGCAAGCCGCCAGCCAATCGATCAAGGGTTGGGAGACATCCATCGATACCGGGACGCCCTGCGTGTCAGGGGCGTGCGCGCGGATGCCGCCTTCATCATCGTGCCGCGGGTTTCGGACGATAAAGCGATCTACGCACAGAGCGCTTACCACTCAGTGCACCGGTTTGGCGTATTGCAGCTAACAGGCCAAGGCTGGAGCGCGCCAATCTTCTATGCGCTGGGCGTCTTGCATCAGCTAAAAGCGGCTTCGGTGTAGATGGGGGATTTCGCACTGAGCGGATGAGCTGCGGTGGCAGGCCTAAATCATGCCAGTCCGCTGAGGCGTTTCGCCTCAGCGAGGCACGCAAGGATTTCGGTACGATCCTCGGTGCTTAGGAGCTTAAACCGGCTGAGGTGGGGAAGGGCGAGCACGACGCGGCCGTCTGGAGCTTGGTAGAGCTCCGCAAAATGGCGACGCCAGCCCACGTCCAAACGTCGAGTACCTGACGCTTGCAACAAACGCGCTAACTCTCGCCCGGCCTCCTTTCCGAGAGAAACCCAGAGCGTGATTGTCGGCGATACACGAGCGATGTGCTGCCACAAGGGACGACAGGCTCTGACCGCCGCATGTGGGTCGGGAAGGCTGTTCCAGGACTGGCTTCTGAATGGCACGAGTTGCGCCGCGAATACTTCGCTGCTGTCTACGCTGAGCGCTTCCAGCAGCAATTTGATTTGACACTGCAGTGGGTTGAGCGAGCCATTGGCGCCCCATGGCTGATCGACATACGCCAGACCGTCGTCGTCCCAATCCCAATAGGCTTCGGCGGCCTGTTCAGGGCTCGACTCGTCACCACCGCCGGGGTTCAGCCCGATGATGCCCAGTCGGGCGGTCTTTAGTCGCGCCTCTGGGCAATACATGAATGACCAGCCCATACGGTATTCGGGCCGATCAGCGAAGTGCGCTTCGTAGAGGGCGGTGAGGGCGGTTTTTTCGAACGGGGACGATTGCGACATGGGCTATCCGTCGAGGTTGTCTGGCGGAATGGAAGATACTGCAGCTGGTGCCCTCGCTGAGGGAAAGTGCACCGGAAGCCCGCTCGGCTTTGAAGTCGATCGCGCCGGCTCCGTCAGAAAAACGGGTCGCTCAGCACGATCACGCCGCTTGAAATGCTCACCATAACGTTGTCCGGCTTTAAAAGATCGACGCCGACCCCCGAAGCGCTAGCGTGCTGGAATGCCAGGCAGGCGGCGGTTGCGAGTCCAAACGGATCGGTGAGGGAGTGCACCTGGTCTTAATGATCTCAGCCACGAACCAGCTTGACCAAGATGCCAATTCTATTGACGTCATCGGACGCAGCTTCTCCAGAATGAGCCCTGTCCATTCCAGATGAGCGCCGGTGATCCGGTAGATTGTTGCTAAGCCGGGCAGCGATGGGTTCGTGCGGATGAAGATAGCAAACGCGGCCATGCCGGGATCATCACTCAGCTTGTAGACCACGCTCCGACGAGGCCTCGCCAGAACGTAGGCTCCAGAGCCTCCAGCTCCGATGAAAGCTGCGCTGCGCAGACTGAAAATGCTGCTGCTTGGTGATGAGACGACAGGCCGAGGCGACTAGAAGGGTCGTGAATCGCATCAGTTCGGTCTGCTCTTCTCGCGACAAAGATCTGTCATAGTGCACATTCGGAAAGCACACTGCGCGCGAAAAAGATTCCGTAGTTTCGCTGGTGAAGCACTGCCGAGTGCTGGCGGGCGCAGTGGGGATTTTCATCTCTTTGGCTAACCGAAACCCAATCTGAGGTGGTAGGACGGCACAGTGGAATGGGGGCAGATTTGAAAAAACTGATGCTAGCGGCTTTCATTGCCGCGTCTTTTCTATGCGGTTGCGGCGACAAAACTCCGAAAACCCCAGCCGGAACGGACGGGGAAATTTCCGCCGTTGCGTTACAGCCGAATGCTCGGTGCATTGCTCCTGAGACTGTTGAGCAGCTCAAAACGATGGCATTCGATGCAGCCCGACGTCTGTCGACGGCCGATCCGGTTCGTATGAATGATCTCCAGCGGCAATCGATCGCCAAGCTAGAGATGCCGCTTTTGAACGCGCACGATAAGGCGCTAGATCGCACAACCTGTTCGGGCCGTCTTCGCATTGAAGTGCCCGTCGGCGCCCGCAGTCTGTTTGGTCCTGATGACCTAGTCGCCGATGTGACATACTCAATGCAACCAGCCGCAGACGGAACCGGGCTTGTCTACCAAGTTGACCAGTTTGGGCGCATTCCAGGTCTGATTGGCTATGCCGATCTGGGTCAGTTCAACCAAAGCCGCTCCGGAAGTTCTGCACCGGCGACCGCGCCATCACTCAGTGTCCAGCCATCGGCATCTGTCGGAATCGCGAGCTTCGATTGCCGCCGCGCTCGCACCTCGGTCGAGCAGATGATCTGTGCAGACCCTCGTTTGGGCGAACTCGATCGTCAAATGGCAGCCGCCTATGCGCGCCGGCGCCAAGCTCAGCCGGGATCTGGAAGTGAGCAGACTGCTTGGATCGCGATGCGCAACACGTGCTCGGATACTGGCTGCCTATACAAAGTGTACGAAGATCGGATCCTTCAACTCAGCGACTGATTAGGTTCTCGCCTTTGAGGCTCCGACCTTTGAATGCGCTTGGAGATTAGCGTGAAACCCATTCCCGTCATCGCGCTCGGTTGCCTTCTGCTGATCAGCTGCGACCGATCGCCTAAACCAAAAGCGCCGGCCGACCGCGCTTCTGCCGAAGCTGGACCAGCAGCCGCCGTCGTCACGCCGACAGCGGATCCGCTTACCCCTGACCAGCTCACCGCGCTGGCGTTCAGAGTCGCGTGGGGCGGGCCGCCCCCGATCGCGCGTGAGGAAGGGACAGGCAACCAGACCGACACGCGGACCTATCGGTCCGGCAAGCTCATTGCGCTTGAGGGCGACCGATACGCTCTCATCTCTGACGGGCAGGGAGGGGAAGGACACGTCAGTTCGGGCTCGCTCTCCATCCACTATTTGCAGCGCACCGGAGACAGCTTCACGCGCATCGGCAGCTGGCCTGGGTTTCTCGTTTCAGGGACGTGGGGTGCGCCGCCGACATGGAAGATAAGAACCGATCTGACCCCGTCACCGACGCTGGTCGCCGAGGCTGGCGGGACCTGGCAGGGCTACACCTGCACTTGGGCACACGTGATTGAACTCGCCCCGGATAAGCCCGTCGTGCGGATCGATCAGATCCCGACCTCCTATAGCGACGGCGGGGCGCGCGAAGAGGGGGAGACCAAGAGCATGGAGGGGGTCTTGATCCCCGGTCAGAAGGGCAAGTCGATGCGCGTTCGCTACACCGGCGACGTGGATGCGACCGTCGTCTACGCGAAGGTCGGCGAGAGCTACGACCCGGTCAATCTGCCCGAGCTGCTGAGCTGCTGAGTCTCCGAACCACTGTCTTAGGGTAGAAATGCACTGAGCACTCCCGGCACGAACGGTCTGAGATCGATCAGTGGCGCTCCGCAGCATCCCTGTCAGTCTCGCCTTATCAATCGGGGAACGTCGTATCGTTTGCCGTCGAAGGGTAGGCCGATCGTACGCGGAAGCTCGGTTCGATCTGTTGTTGCGCATTCCCCGTTTTTCCCTTCTTTGGAGCTTCTGCGGGTCGTGCGCTCAAGAACCGAAATGTCTTGCCCGTGCGGACCGGGAACCATTCTTAGAATTCGCTCTGTCGCGACGGTGTTTCCGGCGCAGGACAAATCCCATTCCCCGACACGACGATAGACAACCAGATTTTCAATGACAGGCGAGATTGCACCGTTGCGCACTTCGTAGAGAGACAGTGTCGTGTCCGAGAAGGGATTGGGGCGCGAACTCCCGGCCCAGTCACGTTTGACCCCGAAAGCAAGTCGATCCGTGCCGAGCCGGTATGGCGCGGTGTCAAACGAAATGGCGGAGAGCCGAATGGCGTCGTCATCCATGGCGTGGGGAAGACGAAGCCGTTGGCGGGGCATGCCCGTGGCTTCGTCGACAATGAGCACATCCAGATCGCCCGACGTTCCGTCCACGCGCACCTCGGCGATCAGCGGAACGGCTACGAGCACCAGCCCAGGCTGACCTCGCCAGCGTCGGCAGACTATGGCGTGAGGGTTGATTGATGACGGAGAGGGAAGGGTGAGGGTACGACTGCCTATCCGTAGGCTACGCTCGCCTTCCGCCACAGCGCCCGGGTAGGCTTGACGCACAAGCTCGACGACATCTCCGCACTCCTGATCCTGCGCGCTGGCTAGCGTTGGCGCGCACAACGCCAGTGTCAAAGCCAGCCCAGGGAGGATCCATTGATAGAGCGTCTTCATCCCCATTCTCCTTCAGGCGCTGGCGGCCTGTTTGTCCGCCTGCGAGATCATTGAGGCTACCTCGAGCTTACTCGCCAAACCCGAAACGCCGGTGAACACGGGCAGCGCACGAACTTCCACACTGCTGTCTTCTTCGCGGGGAGGGGGCGATTAAGCCCACTGAAGCAAAGAAAGCGATCATCCGTTATCCTTCCCGAAAGGCTGCACGCTCGCCATTTCCGATTGCGTGGGGTATCGTGACCTTATCGCGGGACAAGATGATAGGGCGCTCGCGGCTGGAAGAGATCGGTGACGCGCGCCCCACACTGCCGCCTGTCTGGCCCCGGAGCGTTCCGTGACTTATTTCTGTTTCATCGAGTCTTCAATCGTGTCCGTTCCCCACATGGAACCTTTGGCGGCTCAATCGACGCAGGATGCCCGAAAAGAGGCGATCGCGCTCATGCGCCAACATAGCAGCGCTATCGCAGTTCATATCTTCGTCGGTGATGTTCGGGTGGATTCCGTCTTGGCTGACGAAGCGTCGCCCGAGCGAAGCCTCTGAGACGCTCTCCAGTACGCGGCCATCTGCCGGTAAGCCTTTTGACGGAAGATTTCGGACTCGCCTTCCGCCAAGGCTTCCAAGGCTTCGGCGTGTATTCTGCATTCCTCGGCGTCTTTCATGACGCGACAACGCCCAAATGTCGAACCTGGTTCGCGACTGATAGCTTAAAAGAAACCGGCTGATCGGGATGGCTCGCAACGGTCAGCGCTACTGGCATAAATGCGGCCGGGCACGCTGGGGCGCGAACGCGCATCGCCTGGGCCGGGGCCGCATCTCACGACAGTTTTAACCAGTTGACCTCGCGTTTGTCGCCGGCTCCTGATTGATCGGACGCTAGCAATGCTCCGCGCCGCCATCTTCGAACAGTATGGCGCGAAGCCTGCAACGCACCCCGGTCGTGGCCCTCTGGACCAAGACCAGCTGTCAACGAAGCGCCGACTGACGCCCCCGCTTCGAGCTATTGTTAGCCCGCATTCGCGAGGGGGTTGGCGCCATCTCATCATCGCCCACCCCGTACTCCCTCAGGATTGAGCGGACCGTATCATGCGCTCCGAGGATAGGTAGGGGTTGTTTGAATTGACGTCGCCATAGGCGATCCAAGGCAGCATCTTCAGGGGACATGGTCTTCACTAATCAACGCGCTTCGTGACCGCCACTAACGCTCCCGGCGCTAGCAGGCTCCCCACGTCACCACATTCCTTCATTAAATGATGATGGGCTTGCCTAATCGCAGCTCAGGACGTTGGGCGACCCGGTTGACAACTTTGCTGCTGACCAGATCGCCGTCTTGGTTTCGGCACACCGCGACGCTCTGCTCGACCGCCTTCAACCCCTCTGTCGTCACTGCAGGCCATGCGCAATGCGTGCGATTTGCGCGTTCGGGCCAGTAGATACACCCAATCTCTAAGTATCGCTTGGGTGTGTACTACCTTGCGCGCGTGAAGGGCGTCCCCACGCAGCTCGCTTGCGCGATGTTCGATGCGATCTCGGCGGCCAGGTGCGAAGACCCGCTGGGGGTGGAGATTGGGATCAGGACGGCAAGCCGCCCGCGCAGCGAAAACGCGAGTCCCTACTTTGAGTTCGCCTGATGAAGATCGGCGACATGTTTCCGTCGCGGACGACGATGGCCGCCGGCGTTGGCTGCGCCATCTTCATCCCGCTGGCGATCTTCTCATTTTATCGCTGGGGCGTGGGCCATCATGACCCGGTCCAAGAGCAAGGCCGCTTGGCCCAGCTCTATTTGCCGATCAATGCGCCCGGCGTCGGATATAAAGATTGACGGACCATGGCGCAGGCGAACTTGTCCGGCGTCCAGGCCGCGTTGGCGACACAAAGCGAGGCGGTTGATGGGCGGAAGGCCGCCAATGACGCCGCCACCCTCCACGCCCAAGCCGCCGCCGACACCGCTCAGGCTCGCACCACCCTAGCGCAGGAGGTGCTATTTGGAACAAACTAACCTGGCGAGACGCCTCAGAAAGCCGCCGAGCGCCTCATTCTGGGGTAAGTCCGATCAACCGTCTCCTGATTCTGTCCGCCCTGCTGCTGACCAGCGGCACGCCGGCGCCGGGACCGGCGCCGGAGCCGATCGTTCAAATTGCCGAGGTGAAGGCGCCGATCGCGGCGCCCGACGATCCGGTCGGGCCTGACCCGGTCAATGTCGACACGGCTGAGGCCAACGCGGCCGCGCCGGACATCTTCGCCCCCACAGTCCTGCTCCTCGCCAGCCGGATCCAGCCGATTGCACGGAATGACGTGAAGTCGGCGGTTTCGGCCGGGTTTCGTCGCCCGACCGGCTCGCCTGACCGGCCTAAATGAAGGGACTGTTTTTGCGGCAACAATCTTGCGAGGGCGCACTCGCCGCCGCTATAGCCGGGCTGTAGATGACATGCGTTTCACGCGAGACGCGTAACCCCTGAGGCCCGTAGCGCCGTGACCGCCCCTGATGTCGATAACCGGACGAAAGTCTTGCTCGTTGAATCCGACACGATCGTGAGCCTGTATGCGCGCAGTGTACTGGAGGATGCCGGCTTCGAAATCATAGAGGCGTGGAACACTGGCGATGCGATCGCGCGTCTCAGCGAAATTCCCGACATCGCTATTCTTTTTACCACAGCCGACGTGCCGGGCGGTATCGACGGGGTAAGGCTCGCACAGCAAGTCAGTAACGGCTGGCCGCCCGTGCGCATCGTGGTGGCGTCGGGTAGCCGGATGATCTCCGGCGATGATCTTCCGCCGGAGACCCGGTTTCTGTCCAAACCCTATTCTGACGATGAGCTTCTCGTGACACTTCGCCTGCTTGAAAAGCAATGGCGCAGGCGTCTTATGTGAAGGTTCATCTCGCTGCGTCGGACGGAGCCCTTAGCCGCTCTTTCTCCTAGAGTTGTTCAAGCGCCAGCTGATGGCGTCCTATCGGCCCCAAGCTCACTCAGGGCCATGATGATCTCTGTCACGCCTCAGGGTAACATTCAGGGGTGTCACTGATCAGCAATCCGGTGGCGACGGGCCGGAGTGGATTTGCGTCTATGCTGGAGCGCCTTCAACAGTCTCGACCGGCGAGACGATTGGCATGCTGTGGGTGACCTGCACCGAGGCTCGTCCGCACTGCCTGACATGGGCAATGAGCCAACGTTGAAGGCGCTCGCCTTCGCCGCGGTAATAAAAATCAAACTGCGTCAAGCGATATCCGAACTGGAGATCGGCCAGTGCGCTCAATCCCTATGCGGAGCGGAGCCGCCGCTGAGTGGATCCCACTGCTGCAGCATGTTTAAGTAGTTTGGGGACGACCACAAATAGGGGGTCGCCAACTCGTTCCTCTCACGCCGCGACTGCCTGCTCCATCGCCTTGAGCTTTAGTTTTGTGGCTTTGAGCTTGGCAGTCTTCCCTTTGTAGATCTCAAACAGAGCGTCTTCATGAACGTCGATAGCGTCGAACAGCACATCGCCGTGTGAGCTTAGGTTTCCGATGACGCGGAGTGCCTGCATGGACTCGCTGTTGTCGGCTAACTGCCGATGCCCACTCCGATGCGCGAGCGAACTGTCAGCACTGAAGGTGTGGTGCAACGTGTCCCCATGCAAGCGCGACCGCCGCGCAGATGGGGAGCTGTGCCACATTTGCGTTCGAAGCCGATGGGTGCCGATAATGGCGCATCAAGAATCCCACTTGGTGTGAATAGACGGTCATTACCCGTTGGCCAGCTGATTTCTAATGATAGCGCAAAAGGGTCGTTCCGGTCGCGCAGGGTAGATCGGGAAAAATGCACTGAGCCTTGTGGGTGCTGGATTGCAGAAAACTCAACGGGCCCAGATGGCACCTCAGCTTACGGGAGCGTCTTCCGGCTGTCGAACTGCGTTTTCATCTTCCGGCCATCGACGATTCTGAGCAGGTGGCTCGCCAATATGATCTGCTCAGCTGCCTCGGATGGATCATCCAGCGCAACGTGGCGGTGACTCTGCGGATTTTTGTAAGAGCCGAGCGCCCCAGCGAAAAGATCCATCCGAGCCTGTTTCTCACCGTCCTCGACCTCTGGATCGGTCAAGGGGCCATTCTGTGGGTTGAAAGCAGCCCGGGCGAGCTTCACACCCAGCATTCCGGCATCCAGGCCTGCTGCTTCGCGGACAGCGATCTCCAGCGCCTTCATCGACTGAAAGACCGCCACGTCGTAATCGCCGCGCAGAAAGTTTTTCCAAGCGATGTCGCGGATGCGGCTGTGCAAGCTGCTTTTCGGCAGCAGTCGTGCCGCCTTCATATCGACTAATGAACCGCCTTGAGCAGCCCTCTTGCCGCGACGTGAAATCCAGTTCCAAGTGCCGTTCTGCTCAGGATCGGCGACGATGAGGCCTTCGCTGAGCAGCCAGGCAAAGGCCTCTGTTAGGGCTCGCATGACAGCGACGTCGTTTGTGTATGTCTCTCGGTGGTCGGCCCGGATGTTGTTCACCTCATTATGGATGGAGAACTTCGGATCGCCATTAGACCGAGCTGCGAGATGTAAGAGTACGCGCTCACCTAGTTCCTCTGGCTCTAACGCCAGGAATGTTTCCTCGTCAGGGATGCTGGTTATCAGCTCTTGCACGTCATCGCTCCGATATGCATTCAAACTAGAGCTATTAGGGTGCCGATCTCAACCTGTCCGGCCGACCTCCGGCGTCTCGTGTCGAGTCAACTTTGGTTGTGCGTTTAAAAACTGTTCAAAAAAGCTCTCTGAGCGTTTCGAGCTCTGGGGGTACATCTGGAAAAATCCACTGAACGCGAAGCCGGTCGTATCGGCTAGCCTTGCGCGTCCGCGGCCGGTCGATTCCACAGTCCAGTCCAGACGTCGGTGACGCCGCGGCCGGCCATCGCGAAAAGAGGCAACACAAATGCTTCGGCCTTATCGACCGCGCCTTCTGCCAGTTGATCGCCAGCTTCGCCCGCAAACTTCTTTCCAAGGGTCTTCAACGCACCCTTGAGGACACCTTTGACAGAGCCATCGGGCGCGCCAGCAGCAACGAGAGCATTCTTCACCGCTTCGCGCCGATCGGCCGGGATCAACTCAACCGTGAGGTCGGTCGCGGCGTCGAGCGACATCCGGACTATCGCGCTATTAAACGAAGTGTCGCTGACATGACCGAGCTCTCGCAGACGGTTACGCAGATGCGCTTGGACCAGTGGGTTCTCAATTTCGAGGACGAACAGATCGCCGTCTTTCAAAAATTTGGTCTCGGCCAATGCGAGCCGGATCTCTTCATCAAGGGCATCCGTGTCGCTTCCACGCGATCGAACCTCGATATCGAAAAGCAGCTGAGACGCTTTCGCGCGGGTGACCCGAAGCTCCGTCATGAGCGAGAAAAGCGACGCCTTTCGTTCGATAACGCCCAGCTCGCGAAACATCTCGAAGACAGCAAGTTCGAGTTCTCGCTTGGAGACCGCGCCGAACGCAGGGGAGGTCGCAACCATCAGAAGCGGCCGCAGGGCCGCCTTGATGTCCTCAGCAGGCAGCGCGTCGTACTTTTCGAGTAGGGCCATTGAGGCGCTCCTGGCTGACTATCGTAGGTCTAGCGGCTTGGGGTGCGGGCGAGGAGACCCATCGAACTTATGTGCCCCCGAGCAGCCTGTGTGGCCGATGCGATGCTCGAAGTGAGCTTGCATCGCTCCATCTGAGCTGGCCCGATGCGGTCTGACTGCGCCGTGGCATTCCGGGCATCGCAGCTGTCGTTCAGCATAGCTGGTCAGCGCTTGTTCGACGGTGATGGAGTGCCAAGTCTTGTTGGCCCAGAGCTCGCAGTATTCAATCATGACGCGAATATGGATTGCTCCCGGCTCGATTTGCAAGTCGACCATCGATATTCGGCGCTCAGGGTACATCCGGAAAAATGCACTGGGCGGGGCGGGGGCCAATTCTAAAGCTCGGCCTATTCCAGGTCGACCGGTATCTGTAGCGAAGACCAGAGCCGCTGCAGTAAGGTCGGGTATGGGTGCTTCGACTGATTCGAATTTGTTCCACGCTGGGTCGCTCTTCAGCACTGACTACCTGGTCGGGGCGATCAAGGCGGAGCCAGCCTACAAAGCCGTCGACGCCGGAACCTTGCGGGCGCGGTTCGTAGAGATCGCCGACGCCTTCCCCAAGAACGCCAAGACGAACGAGAGCCAGACTGAGGACGACTTCATCTGGCCAGTCCTAGATGCGCTCGGCTGGAAGGACTCGCTGCGCCAGCAGAACCTGACGGTGACGGGCCGGGACGACGTCCCCGACGGCCTGCTGTTCGCCGACGCCGACGCCAAGGCCACCGCCAACGCCCAGGACGAGCAGTGGCGTCGGTATGGTCACGGCTTGGCTGTGGTTGAGAGCAAACGATGGGCTCGTCCGCTGGATCGAGCCTCGGGCCGGGACGAGACGACCGCGCCCTCGACCCAGATGCTCCGCTACCTACGCCGCATCGACGACACCAGTCAGGGCAAGCTGCGCTGGGGCATCCTGACCAACGGGACGCGCTGGCGTCTCTACTGGGCTGGAGCCCGGTCGATCTCGGAAGAGTTCCTGGAGATCGATCTTGGACGCGTGCTCGCCCTGGACGGCACGCCCGACCTGTTCATCGAAGACGAGGCTCGCGATCACTGGCTGCGCGTCTTCGCCTGCATGTTCGGCCGAGAGGCTTTCCTGCGCACTGGCGTCGATCAGAAGTCCTTCCACGATCGGGCACGAGCCGAGGCCGCCTTCTATGAGGAGCGGGTCGCCGCCAGCCTTTCGCGGCTGGTGTTCGACGACGTCTTCCCGGCCCTAGCCCGCGCGCTGGCCGCCTCCGCGCCTGAGGCCCCGCTGGATGACATCCGCGACGCCGCCCTGATCCTTCTCTACAGGCTGCTGTTCTTGCTCTATGCCGAAGACCGCGACCTGCTGCCAGTCAGCGATCACCGCTACGACGACTACGCCCTGCGGCCGCTTCGGATCGAGATCGGCGACCGCGTCTCGAACGGCGACACCTTCTCTGGCACGGCGGCCAAGGTCTGGTCTCACGTCTCGGACCTGTCGCGGATCATCGACAAGGGCGACGCCTCCGTGGGCATCCCGCCCTATAACGGCGGCTTGTTCGCGGGCGCGGGCGCGCCTCTGTTGTCTACGGCGCGGATCGCCGACGACGTCATGGCCCCGGCGCTGGACGCCCTGTCCTACGAGCGGTCATCGGGTCAGCGCCGCTACATCAACTACCGCGATCTGTCGGTGCAGCAGTTGGGCTCCATCTACGAACGTCTGCTGGAGTACGAGATCGTGCGCGAGGGTGCCGTTGGGGCGGCGGAGCCCTTGACCGTCCGGCCCAACCTGTTCGCCCGCAAAAACTCCGGCAGCTACTACACGCCCGACGAACTGGTCGGCCTGATCCTGGACGAGACGCTGGAGCCGTTGATCGGTGAACGACGCGCGGCCTTCCACGCCGCGCTGGAGGCGCTGGACTCGAACGACACGCCCGAGATGCAGCGGGGCGCGCTGCGCGAGGTCGACGCAGCCGAGGCCATCCTATCGCTGCGCGTCTGCGACCCGGCGATGGGATCGGGGCATTTCCTGGTCAGCCTGGTTGACACCCTCGCCGACCACGTCCTGGAGGCCATGGCCGAGGCCGCAGCCCTGGGTGCCGAGGCCGATTACACGTCGTCTCTCGCTGGGGAGATCGAGAAAATCCGCGCCACCATACTGAGGAATGCTCGGGCGGCGAAGTGGACGATCGACGAGTCGCACTTGGACGATCGGCATATCGTCCGCCGTATGGTGCTGAAGCGCTGCGTCTATGGCGTCGACAAGAACCCGATGGCCGTCGAACTAGCCAAGGTTGCGCTGTGGCTGCACACGTTCACCGTCGGCGCGCCTCTGTCCTTCATTGATCACCACCTGCACGCTGGTGACAGCCTGTTCGGTCTGTGGGTGCGTGACGCCATCGACAAGGCGGGCAAGCTTGGCGGCGAACTGCTGTGGAATGAGGCTCTGGCCAACGCCCAGCGCCAGGCCCTGGCCATGAAGACGATCGAGATGGCGACGGACGCCGAGATCGCAGAGGCCCACCGGTCCGCCGAGATGTGGACCGACGTCGAGTTCCAGGTCGGGCCGCTCGACAGCTTCGTCAGCTTCATGCACGCGCTGGACTGGCTGGACCTGGGCAAAGACCAGAAGCGGCTCGTGCGGCTGTGGCTGGACGGCCAGTTCGGCGAGCCTCTGCTCATCGCGCGGGGCAAAGCAACGCCCGCGCAGGGCCGGACCAAGGTCGATGAGATCGAAGGCTTCATGGACATCTGGCGGCGCGCGCGCGATCTGATCGCCGAGGAGCGCTTCCTGAACTGGCAGATCAGCTTCCCCGGTGTCTGGGACGACTGGGCGGGCAAAAACCGGGTCGGTGGCTTCGACGCCGTCGTCGGTAACCCACCCTGGGACCGGATCAAGCTGCAACAGGTCGAGTGGTTCGCGGCCCGCCGGCCCCAAATCGCCTTGGCCCAACGCGCGTCGGATCGCGCCAAGATGATCGCCAAACTGAAGGCGGACAGCGATCCGCTGTTCGAGGACTTCAAGAAGGCTGACGCGCGGGCGGCAGGCACGACTCGGATGGCGCGGACATCGGGCCACTACCCGCTGCTCAGCCGAGGCGACATCAATCTCTACAGTCTGTTCGTTGAGCGCGCGCAGACCTTGGTGAAGCCCGGCGGGATGGTTGGCTTGCTGACCCCAAGCGGGATCGCGTCCGACCTGTCGGCCAGCGCCTTCTTCCGGAGCGTGGCGACGGAGGGACGGCTGAAAGCGCTCTACGACTTTGAGAATCGAAAGGTCTTTTTCCCCGACGTCCATGCCAGCTTCAAGTTCTGCGTACTGTCGTTCGGTAGCAGTAGGGTGTTTGATGCCGCCAACTGCGCCTTTTTCTTGCACAGTGTGGAGACGCTAAGAGACCCAGATCGAGCATTCCCAATCACTGCTGAAGATTTCGGTCGCGTGAATCCAAATACGGGCACGGCGCCAATATTCCGCACTCGCCGAGACATGGCGTTGACTACATCGATATATGCAAGGCTGCCTATCCTTGTGGATCGTGCCCGGGGTGTAGAAGGGACTACTTGGCCAGCTCGATACGTCAGAATGTTCGACATGACTAACGACAGTTCTCTTTTTCGAACCAGGAATGAACTGGAAGATCGTGAGGGAGCCTGGAGCATCGGCGGAAATGTATTTCAGTCTAGCATCGGAAAATGGGTCCCGTTGTATGAAGGTAAAATGGTCCAGGCCTATGATCATCGCGCAGCTAGCGTGGTGATCAATGCTGAAAACGTAAAAAGGCCAGCGCAACCATTTGAGACCACGCCTGAGCAGCATCGCGATCCAAGTTGGGTCCCTGACCCGCAGTTCTGGGTTCTTGACAGCGGTGTTTCACCATCCGGTGACTGGCATGTCGGCATGAAGCACGTGACGGCGGCAACAAATGTCCGGTCTATGATCGTGGGCATTATACCCAGGAGTGGAGCCGGCAACTCGCTCCCCGTCATTGATATGAACGGTGATGCAGAGGCAGCGTCCCTAGTCATCGGCTCGATGAATTCCGTGCCATTCGATTTTGTCCTCCGCCAGAAGGTTCAAGGTCAAAATCTGAACTGGTTCATCGTCGAGCAACTGCCCGTCGTCCCGCCGGCCGCCTACGACCGCGTCTTCGGTGCCAAATCCGCCCGCGACATTGTCCGCGAGGCCGTCCTTGAACTCAGCTACACGGCCCACGATCTTGCCCCGTTCGCGCGCGACCTGGGCCATGTCGACAACGCCGGCGACGTCCTGCCACCGTTCATCTGGAACGACGAGCGGCGCCTTGGGCTGCGGGCCAAGCTGGATGCGCTCTACTTTATCCTCTACGGCGTCTTCGACCCGGCCGACCCGGCCCAGAGCCGCGACGACATCCGCTACATTTACTCGACCTTCCCCATCGTCGAGCGCGATGAGGTCGCCGAGTGGGGTTCCTACCGCAGTCGAGACCTGGCCCTGGCCTGGATTAACGCCCTGATGGCAGGGCAGCCCGATGCGGCCGTCAGTGCAAATTGAGACAATCGCACTGAGACCTAACCTCGACCTCATTTTTTGGTCGCGCCGAGCTTTTGAGCAGCGCTTTCCACGACGTCCCGCATACACGCGAGGTTCCAGACCACGCCCGCCCCAGTGGGCGTCCGACCACTGTAGAGGCCAATCAGGCGCGTCGCCCAGTTGGACCCTACAAGGGAGCCATCCGATCGCCGCAGCCCCTGCGCATCTTCCCGATATGCAATTACGGGTGACCCCGACGATCCCTTCGCCGTCGGGCCACGGATGAGAAACGCGGGTTTGCCGTCCCAACTATCGGTCAAAGGGCTCTCAAGCGTGCAGTCGATCCACTGCGGGAAAGCGCTAAACATAGGTTGGCCGTCGCGATAGCCAACGCAGTTCACCGGGTCACCGACATCCACTGCGAAATCGTCCTGCTCGATGACGTGGATGCCAAAGCACCGTCCTTGTGGCGGCTTCTTGAAGGGCAGGGCGACAACGTCGACTGCAGCGCCGATCATTGGATGTTCGGACCAGGTTGGCTTACCTTCGTCGTCGTAGAGAGGGATGCCGTGAACCCACCATTCATTGCCTAAACCGGCCGTCGGCAGCAAAACTGCGAGTTGGTCAGGGACGCCTCCCATGCCGTGCAGGGGGGTGTTGGTATACTGGTCACGCCCTGTGACGTTGTGCCGGTTAGTCACGACGAACCAATGGCCCCAGTGGCTGACCGTCAGACATGTGCCGCGCTATAGGGGCGTGCCTCTGAACTGCATTTCGACCAGAAAGGTGCTCATGCTCGCCCATGGAAGCTGGATGACGCCATCTACAAGTTCATGATGCTTTGCCATCTTGTTTTTGCTCTCGCTGGGCCTCGGTGGATCGTTCACTCGTTCTGCATCGATCCCGCCCCCCCATCGCTCTCAGTGCACATTAAGAGAAACGCACTGACGGCCAGGGGAGGGGCGTCCGCTTCTGACTGAGGCTGTGTGAAAACGCGTCCGGATCGAGCGAATTAGGTTAGCCTTCTGAAGTCAGCAGGAGGTGGGTATGAGCCGCTTCGTTCAAGGTGCAGATCGCCGGCAGCCGACGCTGCTTCCCGAGTGTCTCGACGACTATGTGGCCGAGGATAATCCGGTCCGGGTGGTCGATGTGTTCGTCGACGAACTGGATCTGAAGGGCTTGGGGTTTGAGGGCATGACGCCGGCGGCGACGGGGCGTCCGGCCTATCATCCCGCGACGCTGCTGAAGCTCTACGTCTACGGTTATCTGAACAAGGTGCAGTCGAGCCGGCGGCTGGAGCGCGAGGCGCAGCGCAACGTCGAGCTGATGTGGCTGACGGGGCGGCTGGCGCCGGATCACAAGACCATCGCCGACTTCCGCCGCGAGAACGGCGCCGCCATCCAGGCGGCGTGCGCGCAGTTCGTGGTGCTGTGCCGCCAGCTGGGCCTGTTCGGCGCGGCGCTGGTCGCCATCGACGGGTCGAAGTTCAAGGCGGTGAACACCCGCGACAAGAACTTCACCGCCTACAAGGTCAAGCGGCGGATCGAACAAGTTGCCGAGCACATCGCCGGTTATCTTCAGGACTTGGACACGGCGGATCGTCACGAGGGCGAAGCGGCAGAGGCGCGGTCTGGAAGACTGGTCGAGAAGATCGATCGGCTGCGCGACCAGATGGCGATGCTCAAGGCCATGGAGGCCGAGGTCGAGGCGTCACCCGACGGCCAGGTCTCCCTGACCGATCCCGACGCGCGGGCCATGGCGACGTCGGGTCGAGGCAGCGGCATCGTCGGCTACAACGTCCAATCCGCCGTCGAAGGTGAGCATCACCTGATCGTCACCCACGAGGTGGTGATGACCGGCAGTGATCGCGAGCAGCTGGCGTCGATAGCGGGCAAGGCCAAGGACGCGATGGGCGTCGAGGCGCTCGATGTGCTGGCGGACCGCGGCTACTTCTCTGGCGAGGCGATCCTGGCCTGCGAAGCCATGGGCGTGACGCCCTACGTTCCGAAGCCGCTGACTTCAGGCGCCAAAGCGGCGGGCCGCTTCGGCAAGCAGGACTTCGTCTACCTACCCGATCAGGACGTCTATCGCTGCCCGGCCGGAGCACTGCTCGCGCATCACATGACGACCGTCGAAAAGGGGCTGACGTTGCACCGCTACTGGGATCGAGCCAGTTGCACCGGCTGCCGCCTGAAGCCTCAGTGCACGCCCAGCGTCGAGCGTCGGATCACCCGCTGGGAGCATGAAGCCGTGATCGATGCGCTGCAGGCCCGGATGGACCTCGCCCCGCGCGCCATGCGCACCAGACGACGGCTGGTTGAACACCCCTTCGGCACGATCAAGGCATGGATGGGCCACACCCACTTCCTGACGAAGCGCCTGCCCAACGTGAAGACTGAGATCAGCCTCCACATCCTCGCCTACAACATGAAGCGGGCGATGGCGGTGCTCGGAACCAAGCCCCTCATGGAAGCGATCAGGGCCTGAGAAGGAGGCGCTCCGGCCTCAATGCCGCTCGCGCACCGCAGCAGCTCAGTACGTTTTTACACGGCCTCGACTCAATAGAGACCTTCACAGCGTCTGCTAAGGGTAAGGGCTCTACCGGCCGACGAGGCGGCCTATAGTGATAGCCGGACGATCTGCGGCGTCCATTACGCCAGCGATGTCGAGGCCGGTCGCATCGTGGGCGCCGCGCTGTTCGCCGCCCTGAAGGCGGACCCGACGTTCCAGGCAAACTTCGCTACGGCGCGCTTGGAGCTGCTTCGCGAGAGAAGGCTGGCAAGATGAAATCGCGGTGTCAGGCGTCGGCAAGTCGGATAGCTTTCCGGAGCGGCGAGCACTCCTGCGCGACCATCCGTGCCCAGCCCCATCAGATCCGAGGTCGGATGAACAGTCGCGAGACTGTGCAGACCTCGTCGTCAAAGCGATGCGGCAATGTCGTCGCCTCGACATCGCGCCATCGTAGGCACCTCCCCAACTTAGCCGAATCTGGGGGATCAGATGTCCACGACCACATTGAAGACGCGACTGCTGGCCGCAGCGACCCTGACGAGCGCCATGACGGCAGGATCGGCCGCCTGGGCGCAGGAGCCGGCGCCGGTCAACAACGTGGACGACGTCATCGTCACCGCGCAGCTGCGTGAGCAGAAAACCATCGACGTGCCCTTCGCCTTGACGGCCTATTCCGGCCAGTTCCTGGAAGACTTGGGCATTCAGGAGTTCGAACAGCTGTCTGCCTTCGTGCCGGGCTTCCTGGTGCAGAACCAGTCGCCAAACAATCCAGGCTTCGTGATGCGCGGCATCACCTCCGAGTCCGGCGCGGCGACCTCCGAGGCCCGCGTGTCTGTGTTCCAGGACGGGGTATCGATCTCCAAGTCGCGCGGTTCCTATGTCGAACTGTTCGACCTCGAGCGGGTGGAGGTCGCCAAGGGGCCGCAATCGACCCTGTACGGGCGCGGCGCCCTGATCGGCGCGGTTAATCTGGTGCAGAACCGCGCGCGTCCCGGCGCGACCGACGCCTATGCGAATATCGAGGCCGGCAACGAAGGCTATCGCATGGTCGAGGGCGCGCTGAACCTGCCGGTGGGCGAGACCGCAGGGCTGCGCCTGGCGACACGCCTGAAGACCCGCGATGGTTCCGTCGAGAACCTGCTGGGCGGCGACGATTTCAACGCGATCGAGACCCGCGCCTTCCGCCCGTCCGGCGCCTGGACGCCGTCGGACGCGATGCGGTTCGACGTGATCGGCAACTATCAGAAGGACAACGCCTCGGGGACGTCGTTCAAGTCCGTCGCCTATGCGCCGGCCGATCCGAACACCGGCGCCGTCCTGGGCGGCAAGGAACCGTGGGAGGGTGCGGCCCTGACACGCGGTGCGGCGTTCGACGGCGGCAAGGCGCTGGGTCTGGACCGCGAAGTCTGGGGCGTGACGGGTCTGGCGCGCATCGACCTGAACGCCGCCTGGACGCTGAACGCGACCACGGCCTATCGCGCGTTTACCAACTACGAGACCTTCGACGCCGATGGCGTGTCCCTCCCGCTTTTGACCGCCGCCGAGGACACGCATGGCGAACAGTGGAGCCAGGACCTGCGTCTGGGCTTCGACAACGGGGGTCGGCTGACCGGTTTCGTCGGCGCCGGCTGGTTCCAGGAAGAGGGTTATCAGCGCACTCCGACCCAGTTCGATGAACGCCTGATCCTGGCGCAGCTGTCGGGCCTGCTGGACGGTTCGCCTGCGACGGTCGGGGACAGGACGTTGCCGCTGGCCGCCTATCCCGCCATCGCCCAGGCTGCGCTCGGCGGTCTTTTGACGCCGCTGGGCGCCGGAGCGTTCGCCGCGCCCATCGCCGCCAATCTGAAGTCGGCGCACATCGAGACCCCGACCAACCGTTCGGAGCTGACGTCCTACGACCTCTTCGCCGACGCGACCTACGCCTTCACCGACCGGTTCGAGGTGTCGGCAGGCCTACGTTACACCCGCGACGACAAAACCACCGGCTTCGCCAGTTCGGTTCAGAGCCGCTCAGCCCTTGGAGCCCTGCTGGCGCTTCAGGCCGGCGCCATTCCGGCGGCGCAGGTTCCGACCTTCCTCGGCGCCCTGGCGAACCCGGCCTATCTCGCCATTCCCGCCAGCGCCTTCCCCCTGTTCGGCCTGATCTCGCAGCCGACCGCCAACAACGGCGACTTCGCCGATTTCGACTCCAAGGACGACGGCGTGACCTGGCGTCTGACGGCGCGCTACGCCTTGACGGACGACACCAACGTCTACGCCAACTATGCACGCGGTCGTCGCCCGGAGGTCATCAGCGCCTCGGCGCCGTCGGCGCCGCTAGGTTCGCCCCGGTTCGCTCCGGTCGAGGCGGAGACGGTCGACAGCTATGAGATCGGGGCCAAGTCGTCGTTCCTGGGCGGCCGCCTGCGGATCGACGGCGCGGTCTTCCTGTACAACTACGAAAACTTCCAGACGACGGTGCAGCAAGGCACGACGTTCATCGTCACCAACGCCGGCGAGGCCAAGTCGTATGGTTTCGAAACCCAGGCCAACTTCGCCGTCACGCCGGACTTCGACCTGTTCGCCACCTATGCCTACAACCACTCGCGGTTCGAGAACGGCATCTATGACGGCAACCAGTTCCGCCTGTCGCCGGACAATGCCGTCTCGATCGGCGCGACCTGGCGTCTGCCGGTGTCCGGCGGCGCGATCGTGGTCCAGCCGACCTACACCTGGCAGTCCAAGGTCTTCTTCAGCGACGACAATGACATCCCGGCGCTTCAGAGCCGCAACATCGTGCGCGACCTGATCCAGGACGAGTATCAGGACGCCTACGGCCTGCTGAATCTGCGCGTTCGCTACACGCCCGACTCGGGCGCCTGGGGCGTCGAGGCCTTCGGCGAGAACGTGCTGGACGAGGACTACATCAAGGACGCCGGCAACACCGGCGACGGCCTGGGCATGCCGACCTTCATCGCCGGACGGCCCGCGTCGTACGGCCTCATATTCAAGCTCAAGCTGTAAGGGTTCGACGATGAACATGGATCGCCGCAGTCTTCTTGGGTTGCTCGGCGCGGGGGCGGCGTCGCCCGCCGTTGCGCAGGACGCCAACACCGGATCGGTCGCCTTCCTGCACGGGGTGGCCAGCGGCGATCCCGACACGCGCTCGGCCGTCTTCTGGACCCGCGTCACCCCGGCCGATCCGTCGGTCGGGGAGGTCGCCGTCGTGCTGGAAGTCGCAAATGACGCCGGGTTCGGCGACATCGTTCGTCGCTCGACCGGTCTTCGCGCGCGGGCCGAGCGGGATTTCACCGTCAAACACGATCTGGACGGCCAGGGCCTGGAGCCGGGACGCGACTATTTCTATCGCTTCGTCGCCAATGGCGTGATCTCGCCGGTCGGCCGGGTGCGGACCCTGCCGGAGGGGGCGACCGCCGATCTGGCCTTGGCCGTCGTGTCGTGTCAGCTTTATCCCGGCGGCCTGTTCAACGCCTATGACGCCCTGTCTAAGCGGGACCGGCTGGACGCCGTCATCCACCTGGGCGACTACATCTACGAATACGGGGCCGAGCCGTCCGACTATGGCATGAGTACGGGCGCGGCCCTGAACCGGATTCCGCAGCCGGCGCACGAGATCGTCAGCCTGGCCGACTATCGGACGCGGCACGCCCAATACAAGACCGATCCCGACCTTCAGGCCGCCCACGCCCGCGCCGCCTTCATCTGCGTATGGGACGACCACGAGGTGGCCAACGACGCCTGGATGACGGGCGCGGAGAACCACCAGCCCGAGACCGAGGGCGACTTCGCGACCCGCAAGGCGGCCGCCCTTCGCGCCTATTACGAATGGATGCCGATCCGCGAGCCCAAGTCGGGCGCGCTCAACGCGGCGATCAACCGCAGCTTCGATTTCGGCGACTTGGCCACCTTGGCGATGGTCGAGACGCGGCTGCTGGCGCGCGGCGAGCAGATGACCTTCGCAGACATGCCCAAGACGGCGGCGGGCGGGCCGGACGTCGCGGCGTTCGAAGCTCTGCGTCAGGCGCCGGATCGCGATCTCCTAGGCGAGCGCCAGCGTCAATGGATCGGCGAGACGCTAAGCCGCTCCAAGGCGGCCGGTCGTCCGTGGCAGATCATCGGCAATCAGGTGGTGATGGCCAAGGTCAAGGGACCGGACATCTCGCGCATGATGCCGCCGGAGCAGCTCCAGCAGATGGTCGCCTCCTTGCCGGAAGACGCTCGGCCGCAGGTCGCGGCGGCGATACAGCTGTTCAAGCTGGGCTTGCCGTTCAATCTGGACAGCTGGGACGGCTATCCGGCCGGGCGCGAGCGTCTGTACGAGACGTTTGCGGCGGCGGACGTCGCGCCCATCGTCCTGTCGGGCGACAGTCACGCCTTCTGGGTCAACGAACTCCACGACAAGGACGGCGCGCGCCGGGCGGTGGAGTTCGGCACATCCTCAATCTCCAGCCCTTCGCCGGGGGACCATGTGGGCGGCCTGCCGCTGGGTGCCGCGCTGTCGGCGGCCAATCCCGAGGTGAGGTTCTGCGACCAGACATCGAAGGGTTATGTGATGCTGAATATCACGCAGGATCGGGTCGTGGGCGAGCTGTGCGCCGTGTCCACCATCGCGGCCAAACCCTATGAGCTGAAGAGGGCGAAGGCCTTTGCTGTCTCGCCGACGGGCGGCCTGACAGAACTCTGAGCGCTCCAGTGTGCAACAACGCAGCGCGCCTCTGTTGTAGCGGGCCCGTCTGGAGGCCGCGAAGATTGCAGCCTGCCCTGGAGCAACGCAGCTGACGTCTGCGTCTCGAGAAGGCGCCAATGTCCGCTGCTGGCGCATCTAGGTTGTTTGGAGCGTATTTTGAGGAGGGGGGTGTTGATCGTGGGAGGTGGCCATGAGCCAGCCCGATCTGTTTCGTTTACCCCGCAAACCCTGGAACGCTGGTCGAATGACCGGTGCGAAGGCCCCACTCAAGCCAAAGCACATCTGGGCGATCCGTCAGCACCTGAAGTCCGTTGGATCGATACGGGATCTTGCGATGTTCAACATCGCATTGGACGCCAAAAGGGCACGCCCTACGCCGACCGCGGCCTGAGCGACACAAGCTTGTCGGACGACCAGCTGCTGGACGCCATCGCGGCGCATCCGATCCTGATGAACCGCCCCATTGTCGTCTCGCCCCTAAGCGTCAAACTTTGCCGCCCGTCCGAGACGGTGCTGGACCTGCTGCCCCAGGAGGGACTGAAACCCTTTACCAAGGAGGATGGCGAAGTCGTTATCGACGCCGACGGGCGCCGTGTGCGCAGATGAACCGCCTTCGCGATCTGCCTGATGCCAGCCATCTGCCGGCGCTCGATGCGGCCTATCTTTCGAATACGCCGGCGCTGGGTCTCGAAGCCGGTGATCCCCCGCCCCGCATCCTGCTGCTTTATGGCTCGCTGCGTGAGCGGTCCTTCTCACGCCTCTGCGTCGAGGAGGCGGCCCGCCTGCTTCGCCACATGGGGTGCGAGACCCGCATCTTCGATCCGTCCGACCTGCCCCTGACCGATCAGGTGGCGGGCGACGATCATCCCGCCGTGCACGAGCTGCGTGAGCACGCCTCGTGGTCCGAGGGCATGGTCTGGTGCAGCCCCGAACGCCACGGCCAGGTATCCGGGATCATGAAACTTCAGATCGACCATCTGCCGCTCAACATCGGCGGCATGCGCCCCACCCAGGGCCGCACCCTAGCCGTCATGCAGGTGTCTGGTGGCTCCCAGAGCTTCAACGCCGTCAACACCCTGCGCCTGCTCGGGCGCTGGATGCGGATGATCACCATCCCCAATCAATCCAGCGTCGCCAAGGCTTTCACGGAGTTCGACGATGCAGGCCGGATGAAGCCGTCGGCCTATTACGACCGCATCGTCGATGTCATGGAGGAACTGGTGCGGTTCACGGTCCTGACCCGACCTCATGCCCACATGCTCGTTGACCGCTATTCCGAGCGAAAGGCTGGCGGATTACCGGCTGATGCCGCTGCGGATCTTTCAGCAATCGCGGTCGCAGAAAAATGAGCGCCTTCCCCAGCAATTTTGTAGCGCCTAAAAGCTGAACCAGCACGTACTCTACTAAAGACCTGTTCCGAACAAATCAGTGTAATAGCTGGATGGATGTAACACTATTTGGTCTTAAGCGCGGCTGATAGAATCGATGAGATTATTGCATTCCGACCAGAGTTCTTTTGTGACGATTGGATGGACGGAAACTGAGCTGGCAGCTGCTTGAGCATCCACGTTATGGTGGTGTTTACAGTTCCCTCGGTACAACCCCATAGACACTGGATCTTGAATTATCCGTTTGACCTCCGCAGGGGTGAAGCGCTTCTTCCTGCGTAGTCGTCGACCTCGACTGTTCAAAGACGTCGTGACTTCGGCCAAGTCCCGGAGGGAGGCGAAAAGGGTGTACATCTCAAGGCGGATGGGCGCCTCAAGGGGGTGAGGCTCTAAACGGCCGTCGCTCCACCAAAACCCAAATGGTGCTGCCGCAACGCGCTGAACCGGGGCGGGAGAGTAAGAGATAAGTTGATTTCTGGCGTCGCTGCCGTTGATTGACGCACGCCACATCGCAGTCGCCAGCAAGACGTTCGCAAACGCCTGAGCGCCGGAACGATCAGTATCCAGGTTATCGTCAGTCAAAATTAGGCGCCCGCCAGCAAGGCCAATAGCGCTCGCTAAGTCTTGAAGTTCAGAGTGCGAGCGCGCGACGGTCGAAAGACTGGGAGCAATAATCGCGCCTATAACGCTCCGTTTGAGATCGCTTATCACCCGTTTGCGAACTATATTTCGGTCTGTAGGGATGTCTAAACAACCGTACTCTCGAACAATAACGAAATTATTATTCGCCGCAGCCTGTTTGAGCGGAAGGGGTATAAAAGACCGATCTTTTTCGTCGGATGTAAACCACACACAGCATCTCAAGAGAACTGGCGTCGCAGAAAACGTTATCGGGTCAATCATCGCCGCGTTCGATAAGTGGATTTTCAGCTTACAACAGGGAACGACCGATTGATCCTGATCAATATTGTCGCACCGACATGCTGCTAAAAATAATCTTGTGACAAATATGAAAAGATTCCACAGTAGACGGAATATTCGGAAATTGAGGCAAGCCTTATTGTGGTTTACGGTGCCAATGGTGGCAACGATTACAAATTAAAATGATCAGGCCCAAGACGGAAAATAGAATCTGTCAACATCGTGTCATGAGTCTATTACAATAAAAGCATAGGTCGATAAGGAGGGGTGCTGGACTGCGTCAAACCGATGCGCAGTGACCCGCGGACAATCCTAGGGGATCTCTATGCTTCGCTTGACCAATATCCTTTTGGCTGGAACCTGCGTTCTGGCTCTTGCTGCATGCGGCTCCGCAGAGGTCGCCTCGCCGGGCGAAGGCGATTTCGGCGGCGGGAGCGGCGGCGGCGGCGGAACGACCAACCCGCCTCCTGGCAACGGTACTCCGGCGAGCGATTGCCCCACGGGATTTGCCAATGTCGGCCTGATCGCCAACGGCACGCTGCGGGTTTGCCAACTACCGCAACAGATTCTCGGCTCGCTGACCGTACCGCTGCGCGCGGGAACCATCTATTCGATCTCGGGTCGCACGGAAGTCGGCACTGACCGAGGACCTGACGCCGCCGCCCCGACTCCAGGTTCGACGCAAGGCATCTTGACCATCGAAGCCGGCGTCAAAGTCTTCGCTTCTGGCGGAACCGACTATCTGTTGGTCAATCGCGGCTCGCAAATCTTCGCTGAAGGCACCGCGACCAGCCCGATCATCTTTACGAGTCGGCAGAATGTCGAAGGCGCCACGACCCCGACGTCGCAAGGGCAGTGGGGTGGCCTTGTCATCGCCGGTCGCGCGCCGACTGCCGTCTGCCCCGTGGGCGTCACGGCGCCGAACGCAGCCTGCGTCGGTCAGATCGAAGGCACCAGCGCCAACTACGGCGGCAACAGCCCGGCCGACAACTCGGGCCGCCTTCGCTATGTTCAGGTCAACTATTCTGGCTTCGAGATCTCGCCGAATAACGAGCTGCAGGCCCTAACACTGGCCGGCGTCGGATCGGGCACCACTGTCGATCACTTCCAGTCCTACAACTCGTCGGACGACGGCATCGAAATCTTCGGCGGCAACGTCAACCTCAGGTATCTGGTCATCAACGGCGCGGACGATGATGGTCTGGATACCGACACCGGCTGGCGCGGTGGCGCGCAGTTCGGCATCATCACCCAGAAGCCAACGGCCGTGACCAACGGCAGCCGTGGTTTCGAATGGTCGGCCGCGCCGTCGGGTACGACCTACTTCGCCCAGCCGAAGGTTTCGAACTTCACCATCGTGGGACGTAACGCCGCTGTGGCGGCCGACGCGATCATTACACTGAACACCGGCACGTCGCCGTCGATCATCAACTCGGTCTTCACCAACCCGACCACCTCGGCGGCGGCTTGCCTCGACATCGACGACGCGCAGACGGTGACGAATGCGCCGATCTTCCGCTCGGTCTATTTCGCGTGCTCGCGTCCTTATGAGAACGACAGCAACGTGAACGCGGCTGCGACGGAGGCGGTGTTCATTAACGCCACCAACGTCAACAACACCGCAACCGGCACGTCGACCATGACGGCCCCGGCGGGGGCGACCATGACGAACAACGGTCTGACCTTCATCAACGGCGCCAATGAGACAGCGGTCACGGCCGCCAATGCGCCTGCGCTGTATCCGTTCTTCACCTCGGTCACCTACATCGGCGCCGTCAGAAACGCTGCCGACACCTGGTACCTCGGCTGGACCTGCGGTTTGGCTGCCGGTTCGACCTGCTGATGACGAAAAGGCGGACGGGGACCCAGTCGGGTCCCCGTCCCATTTCGCCTGCTTTCGTCACACCCCCCTTCAAGGCGCAGATCATGAAGACACTTACTCTGACCCTGACAGGGGTCCTGCTAGCCACAAGCGCGATGGTCGCGCCTGGCATGACACTCGCACAAACCGAAAACCCTTCGGCTCCGGTCGAGCAGACCCCGGCGGCTCAGTCGCAAACCGACATCGATCAGACGCCGTCCACCGTCGATGAGATTGTGGTTCTTGGCCGTTTCATCCCTGAGCCGAACCGCGCCAGCCCGGAAGTGGCCGCCTTCCTGACGGCCGAAGACCTGCAACGCACCGGCGATTCTTCCGCCGCCGCAGCCTTGACGCGCGTGACCGGCCTGTCGGTCGTCGAAGGCCGGTTCGTGTATGTCCGCGGTCTGGGTGAGCGCTACTCGTCCGCCCTGCTCAACGGCTCACCTCTGCCCAGCCCTGAGCCGCTTCAACGCGTGATTCCGCTGGACCTGTTCCCGTCCGACATTCTGAAGGGCGTTACTGTTCAAAAAACCTACTCGGCCAGCTTCCCTGGTGAGTTCGGCGGCGGCGTCATAGATCTTCAGACTCTTTCAGCGCCGACCGAAGCCTTCTTCACGATGAAGGCGTCTGTCGGCGCGGATACGGAGTTCACCGGCCGAAACAACCTGATCTATTTCGGATCGCGCACGGACTTCACCGGCTTCGACGACGGCACCCGCAGTCTGCCCGGCGGCATCGACCTCGCGTTCCAATCGGGGAATCGGATTCAGGTCGGGCCAAACTACACGGCTGCTCAGCTTCGGACCCTTGGTCAGTCGCTCGAGAACGCTCCACTGCGACTTCTCCAGAAAGAGCAGACACCTGCGAACCTTGGCTTCAGCCTGACGGGCGGCAACGCCATGCAGACCCCGTGGGGGACGCTGGGCGCCGTTTTCGTCGCGGGCTATGACAACAGCTGGAAGGGTCGCCAGGGCGTGCGACAATCCGGTCGTATCGACAGCGGTCAGCTAGTGCTGGCTGACGACTACGTGTTCCGCTCCAACGAGAACAATATCGGTCTCAATCTGTTCGGCTCGCTCAGCCTCGCCGACGACGACAACGAGATTAAGTGGACCAACTTCTACGTCCGAACCACGACAAAGGAAGCCCGCTCGGTCGCTGGATTTGACGACTTGGGCGGCGGCGCCTATCGCCGTACCGACTACACCGAATGGTTCGCCCGTCAGCTGTTCACCACACAGTTGTCCGGCGATCACACGCTAGGCGCGTGGGATTTCACCTGGCGTGTGGCCTATGCGAAGACCTCGCGTGATGCGCCGTATGAGACCCAGTTCGGCTACGGCAAGAACGCAACTGGCGATATTATCCACAACATCCAGACCAACCGTATTTCGTTCAGCAACCTGGACGACACCATCATCTCGGGCGGCGCGGACGTCAGCTATACTCTGCCGCTTTCGGATGCGCGTGAAGCCAAGTTCACCCTAGGCGTGGCGAGCAGCGACAATGACCGTTCGTCGCAGCAGCGTCTGCTTCACTTCATCGCCCCCAACGGCTTGACCCCGGAACAACAGCTTTCGCGCGTCGATTACCTGTTTTCTGATTTCAACATCGGGTCGACGCTTCAGCTGGAAGAAATCACGGGTTCGAACGGCGCTTCGGCATATGATGCGAAACTGCGTGTCAACGCCGTCTACGGTCAGGTCGAGGCCGAGGTCATACCTCTGGTCAACCTAAACCTCGGCGTCCGGTTCGAAGACGGCAAGCAAAGCGTCAATCCGTTCGACCTCTTCGGTGGGGCGACCGGCTTTCTTCCGACTGAAATCAACGAAAGCTATGTGTTGCCGGCGGCGACTGTGACCTGGAACTTCGCCGAAGACATGCAGTTGCGGTTCGGTGCGTCTAAGACCATCGGGCGGCCCCAGTTCCGCGAACTGGCGCCGCAGCAATACACCGACGTAGAGAGCGACAGGACCTTCATCGGGAACCCGTATTTGGTGAACACCGAGTTCCTGAACCTGGACGCGCGGTACGAATGGTATTTCGCTCGCAACCAGTATGTGACGTTCGGGCTCTTCTACAAGGATTTGGACAAGCCGGTTGAATCCAGCGTCGTCGATCAGGGCGCCAGCATATCCCAGACGTTCATCAACGCCCCGAAGGCGATCGTTAAGGGGGTCGAACTGGAGGCGAAGAAGTTCTGGGAGTTCCCGGACAACGGCCTGTCCTTCATTTCCAGCAAACGCTGGCTTGTTTCCGGCAACTACACCTATTCCAACTCTGAGGTGAAGGTCGAAGACGGGGATACCGTCACGACCCAGTCCAGCCTCGGCGTCGCTCAGCCGGCTTCCTTCTACGTCATTGACGGCAGCCGCCTTCAAGGCCAGTCGGACCATGTCGCGAACCTGCAGTTCGGCTGGGAAGACGATACGGCGAGGTCGCAAGCCACGATCATCGTGAACTACGTCTCCAAAAGGACCTCGGCGCGTGGCCGTCCTGGCGAGCCGGACTTGATTCAGGATCCTGGCGTGTTTCTCGATCTGGTGTACCGCAAGGACTTCAGCGTGATCGGTCAAGATCTCGGATTTGCTATTGAGCTGCGCAATCTCCTCGGCACCGACTACGACGAGTATCAGGAACAGGGCCGCAAGATCCGTATCAACAACTACGATCTCGGATCCAGCGCTTCGGTCAGCCTGACGGCGCGTTTCTAAGGCATAGAGCGTCAGGGGTCGATCCAGTCGGCCCCTGGCGTTTTTACGACAATCTATCCGCATGCACCGTAAGTGTCACACGACGTTCTCGCGGATGTCGCATACCAGTGAAGCCGCCTCTCGCCGATTGGTCTAGGAGCGTGAACTTGCCGCGCGCATTGGACGCGACGGCATGTGTCGGGCGCGCAAACGTGATCTCTAAACTTCGCCAGTGGACATCCGCGACTGCGCAGTCTGCGCGCGTTCTTAACCGCGGCTCGCGTCTACGATTGGCGGCTGAGGCTGTCTTGGTCGCCTTGCTTTTAGTTCAAGCCGGGCGTTTGGTGTGGATCGTGGTCGATCCCCGGGCGCCATCCATGGCCCCGCTGCCGCAGCCGCCGATCAAGCCTGCCGACACCAGCATATTTCAACGCTTCGATGCCTTTTTCCGCACAGGCGATGTAAGCAGCCTGGCTGATGTGACGAACACTGACGCGACCCAGCTTCGCCTGTTCGGCGTGCGCAGTGGCGGCTCAGGGGACGGATCCGCGATTATCGGCCTGGCTGATGGCCGGCAGATTTCCGTAGGGGTTGGCGAGGAAGTCGAACCCGGTTTGGTGCTCAAGGAAGTCGGTCAGAACTATGTGACCCTGGCGCGGGGGCAGTCTGTCAGCCGCCTGATCTTCTCTGAAGTGCCCGTTGGGGCGCCGCCTCCGCCTCCGCCGCCAGCCGGCGAACAGGTGGTCGGTCCTATAGCGCCCGCTTCCGCGCCCTCTGCCCCCGTGGCTGTCGTTGATCCGTCTAGACTGATGGCCCAGGCCTCGCTGCGTCCCCGGATGCAGGGAATGGCCATCAAGGGCTTCACGGTTTCGGGTTCCGGCGACCATCTGGCCGCAGCGGGTCTCCAGTCGGGGGACGTGATTTTGTCCGTCAACGGAAATGAACTGACCGGCCTCGACCGGATCGCCGCCCTCCGGGGCCAGCTTGCCAATAGCGCAAATGCCGAAGTCCGTTTCGAGCGAGCCGGCCAAGTGCAGACGACCACCATAAGGACAACTCGGTGAACCGACGCAGTTCCAACCTTCTTGTCGGCGTTTTGTCGGCGATATTGCTCGTACAGGGGCCGATCGCAGCCTCGCCCGCCATCGCCCAATCCGCCAGCCGGCAGACCATGAACGTTCAAGGCGCAGACATCCGCGCGTTCATTCAAGATGTCGCCCGAATGACCGGGCGGACCTTTATCGTCGACCCCGCGGTGACAGGGACCGTCACGGTGACCAGTGACAAGCCACTAAGTCGCGCCGAGCTGTTCGAAGTCTTCCTGTCGACACTGCGCGCCAACGGTCTGGTCGTGACGCCGACAGGGTCAGGCGCATACCGCATCAGTCCAGCGGCCGGTGCGGCGCAAGGCCCGTCGACCGTCGGAACCGAGCGGTTCTCGACCGAGGTATTCCAGCTTCGCAACATCGACGCTGCCTCGGCGGCGGAAACCATTCGACCATTGGTGGGGGCCCAGGGACAGGTCTTGCCGAACCCCGCCGGCAACAGCGTGGTCGTTGCGGACTTTGCCGACAATCTGACGCGTATTCGCGCCCTGATTGGCCGCATCGACGTGGATCGTGGGACATTCGATGTCTTGACGCTGCAGAACTCCTCGGCGCGTGAGATTGCGGCCGTCCTTCAGACGGTTCTTGCACCGCCGGGCGGACAGCCCGGACAAGGCATGGTGTCCGTGACGCCGGTCGAGAGCTCCAACTCCGTTATCCTGCGCGGAGATCCTGCAGCCGTCGCGCGCGTTCGCCCGCTGATCGAAGACCTGGACCGGCGCGCCCAATCGGCGGACGACGTCAAGGTGGTCTTCCTCGAACACGCCAACGCAGAACAGCTTCTGCCCGTCCTGCAGCAGATCGTGGGTCAGCAAGTCACGGCAGCCAGCGCCAATGCCGCGCCTGCAAGCCAGGCCCGGTCGGGCGGAGTCGGTCAGGCGGCGGCTGTGGACACGACAGCATCGGCGCCGACCACCGTATTGCCTGGTCAAAAAGCCACGATCGCGCGTTTCCCCGGTGCAAATGCCCTGGTGATTTCGGCCTCAGCAGATACGCAACGGATGCTCGCCGAAGTGATCCGCCAGCTCGACGCTCGTCGCCAGCAAGTGTTGATTGAGGCGATCGTTGTGGAACTGAGCGATGCGGCGGTCCGCGAGCTTGGCGTGCAATGGGTATTAGCGGGGGAAGACGGCAATCCCGCAGGGCTGACAAACTATCCCAATCGGTCGACCCCTCTGGCGCCGATCGCAGGCGGCGCGGTCGCCGGTCAATTGGACGATCCTAAGGATGCGACCGTCCGTGATCAGCTACAGAGGTTGGCGCTTAACAGTCTGCTGGGTGCGAACGGTTTTGTCGGCGGCGGTGGCGGCCGCATCGGCGACGGCCTGTTCGGCTTTATCATCAATGCGGCGAAGACTGACGAAGGCTCCAACCTGCTGCAGACGCCGTCGCTGATGACCCTCGACAATGAGGAGGCCACAATCCTGGTGGGACAGGAGGTGCCGATCACGACGGGGGAGACGCTGCTCGACGGCAACTCCAATCCCTTCCGAACGACTCAGCGCCAGGACATCGGCGTTAAGTTGACCGTTCGACCTCAGATCAATGCAGGCGGCTCGATCACACTCCACGTGCGTCAAGAGGTGTCGAGCATCAATGGCGTCCTGACGAATTCTTCGTCCGATCTCGTCCTCAACAAGCGAGAGTTGGAGAACACCATGGTCGTCGATGACGGGGCGATTGCGGTCGCCGGCGGCCTGCTCGACCAGAATGACAGGCTGTCGATCGACAAGGTCCCGGGGCTAGGCGACCTGCCCGGCATCGGAGCTCTGTTCCGGTCCTCCAGCCGTCAGCGAGGCCGAACCAACCTGATGATCTTCATCCGTCCGACGATCGTGAGGTCGGAGGCGGACGCCCAAAGGCTGGCCGCTGATCGTTGGGGTTATATGCGCCGGCAGCAAATGAACGCCACGCCAGGTGTTGAGCCCAGCCTGGACGAAATGTTGCGTGAGTATATGCGCGCAACGCCGCCTGAACAGCTTCCAGTCGGCGCCCCCCCTGTCGCATCGGTTGCAGGGGCGCCCCTGCAACCTGTCGCGGATGGCGCTCCGCCCCCTGGCGGTCGCCCATGATTACGCGGATCAATCCGACGCTGCCTTATGGTTTCGCCAAGTGCAGCGGCGTGGTCCTGCTCGAGGCCGGCGAAGTCGCCTCGGTGGGCTTGAGGGAAGGGGCCGACCCGGCGTGTCTCATAGAGGCTCGCCGTGTGCTCGGGCGTCCGCTCAAGATTGAACACATGGATCAGGCGACGTTCGATCGTTATCTGTCGCAGATCTATGCGGGCGACCCATTAGTGACCGGCGACGGCGATGATCTGGGTCTGCCGGGCGGCGGCATGCCCGGCGGTCTGGATAGTCTGATCGACGACATGCCGGCCGCCGCCGATCTTCTGGACACCGCCGACGACGCCCCCGTGATCCGGCTGATCAACGGCGTGATTGCCGAAGCGGTCCGGGCGGGAGCCTCCGACATCCATCTGGAGCCGTTTGAAAACGAGCTGACGATCCGGATGAGGGTGGACGGCGTGCTGCGCGGGGCTCTCAGTCTAAACCCGCGGATCACGCCGCTTCTGGTATCGCGCATCAAGGTCATGGCGCGTTTGGACATCGCCGAAAAACGCGTGCCGCAGGATGGAAGGATTCCGCTCGCCCTAGGGGGCAAGACCTTGGACGTTCGTGTCTCGACACTGCCTTCAAGGGGCGGAGAACGTGTCGTGCTGCGCATTCTCGATAAGGCGCAGGCCGATCTGGATCTGAATCGACTCGGCATGGATCCGCCAGTGCTTGAGGCTTTTCGGGCGGCGCTGACAGAGCCCAATGGCATCATATTGGTGACCGGACCCACGGGATCGGGCAAAACGACCAGCCTCTATGCGGGTCTTTCCCTGCTCAATGATGCGACCCGCAACATTCTGACCGTGGAGGATCCGGTCGAATATGCGATCGACGGCGTGGGCCAAACCCAAGTCAACACCAAGGTGGGGATGACTTTCGCCGCCGGACTTCGCGCCATCCTGCGCCAAGATCCGGACGTGGTCATGGTGGGTGAAATTCGGGACGCCGAGACGGCCAGCATCGCCGTTCAGGCGGCGTTGACGGGACACCTTGTCCTGACAACCGTCCATACGAACGACGCGGCGGGCGCCATCACGCGCCTGCGCGACATGGGCGTGGAACCCTTCCTATTGGCCTCGACTCTTCGGCTGATCGTCGCCCAACGGCTGGTGCGACGACTGTGCGACGAGTGTCGACGTCCGGAACCAGCAGATGTCGCAACCGCCAAACTAGCGGGAGTCGCCGTCGGCCAGATGGTGTGGCGACCGCATGGCTGCGCGCGTTGCAACCAAACGGGCTATGTCGGACGCACAGGTCTCTACGAGCTGGTCCGCGTGGACGATCGCGTCCGGCGTTTGATCGCCTCCGAGGCTGGAGAAGAGGAGATCGCCGCGGTCGCGTTCGCGGCGACGGACGGGGGAGGGCGCACCTTGAGCCAGAGCGCCCGTGAACTTGTCGTCGCCGGCGTCACTTCTGTCGAGGAAGCCGTCCGTGTCGCCCGGCAGGAAACCCCGCAGGACGCCGCACACCTTGAGATTCCAGCGTCGCCACAAGGAGTCGCGGCCTGATGGCCTTATTCGACTACGTGGCTGTCGACACGGCGGGCCGAACCGTCACGGGCGCTGTGGCGGCGACGGACGATGCCGCTGTCCGAAAGACCTTGGATCGAAAGCGACTTGTTCCCCTGAGCATCACGCCTTCGACCAGCGCATCGTCCCGCGTCGAACGCGCGCCTTCCGGCAAGCCCGGGCGATTGGGTTCCAAAGCCCTCGCGCTGACGACACGGCAACTGGCGACCCTGGTTTCGGTCGCGCCCATCGAAGAAGCCTTGCGCACGATCGCGCTTCAGGCGGATCGGCCCATGGTGCGAATGATCCTGGAGACCGTGCACGGCGGAGTGATGAGCGGGCGGCGTCTGTCGGATGCGATGGCCCTAGAACCCAGGGCCTTTCCGCCGCTCTATCGCGCGATGGTTTCGGCGGGCGAAACGTCCGGCGCGCTTCAGTCGATCCTTGAGCGCCTAGCCGACAGGCTCGAAATGGATGAACAGGTTCGGGGCAAGGTGATCACGGCCCTGGTCTATCCTCTCGTACTGGCCGTCGTCGCGCTGGGCGTCATCGGGGCCCTGATGACCTTCGTCGTTCCGAAGGTCGTCGATCAGTTCGAAAGCATGGGTCAGACCCTGCCGCTGCTGACGCGCCTGGTTATCGGGGTATCGGAACTGATGCAGAACTGGAGCTGGTTGTTCGCGCTCGTGATCGCCATCGGGGCGCTCGGTGTTGCGGCGCTATGGCGGAACCCGTCCTTCCGACTGACGATCGACAGCCTTCAACTGCGCTTGCCCCTGGTGGGGCGACTGACCCGCGATCTGCATGGCGCAAAGATGGCGCGGACACTGTCGACGATGATCGCCGCTGGGCTTCCGGTTTTGGAGGGTCTGACCATTACCGCCCGCACCGTGTCCAACCGGGCGCTGAGGTGCGCGACCGAGACGATGGCGGATACGGTGCGCGAAGGCGGCGGCCTGTCCAGCGCTATGCGCCGAGCCGACGTTTTTCCGCCCATTCTTGTTTACATGACAGCCTCCGGCGAGAGCAGCGGGCGTCTGGAGCCGATGCTGGACCGCGCCGCCGACTATCTCGAGCGCGAATTCGCGACGTTCACGGCCGTGATGCTGAGCCTGCTGGAGCCGGCGATCATCGTCGTCATGGGCGGGATCGTCTGTTTGATCGTGTTGTCGATCCTGCTGCCCATTCTTCAGATCAATACCCTGGCGATGGGGTGAGGAGTTGCTTGATATGACCCAGGACCAAAAACAGGCGCAACGCCGCCGACGCGCCGGTTTCACCTTAGTGGAGCTGATGGTGGTGATCGTGATCATCGGTCTTTTGGCGACAGTTGTCGCCATCAATGTCCTGCCGGCCCAAGGCAAGGCCATGGTTGGAAAGGCCAAAGCCGATATCTCGACGCTGGAACAGGCGATCGAAACCTATCGGCTCGACAACCTCACCTTCCCGGATAACGCCCAGGGCCTGCAGGCCCTCGTGACAGCGCCCCAAGGCTTGTCGCAGCCCGACCGCTACCGACAAGGCGGCTATGTACGCCGCCTGCCGAAGGATCCCTGGGGCCGCGACTATCAGTATCGCCGCCCCAGCACGCATGGCGGTCAATTTGACGTCTTCTCCTGGGGCGCGGACGGCAAGGAGGGCGGCGAGGGTGAGGATTCGGACCTTGGCAACTGGCAGAGCTAGACCAGGTCGCAGGTCGCGCGGTGGCTTCACCCTGGTCGAGCTGATGATGACGGTCGCCATCATCGCGATGGCCGGCGCCGCCGTCGTGATGGTGGCGCCCGATCCAAGGCCCGCCGTCAGCGCAGAAGCCGAGCGCTATGCCGCGCGGCTGATGAGCGCGCGCGACGAGGCCGTGCTCACTAACCGACCGATCGCCGTAGAGACGACGACGTCAGGCTATGGATTCCAATCCTTCGATGGTCGGGAATGGACGCGGCTCCAAGAGGGTCCGTTCAAATCGGTATCTTGGGAAACGGGCACCATCGCTGAGCCGGGCCAGAATACATTGAGGATCGTCTTCGATCCGACAGGCGTGGCGGAGCCCTATCGACTGACGCTCAGACGCGAGGGCCGACAGCGCGTCGTGATCGTGGACGGCGCCGGCGAGGTCAGTATCGATGACTGATCGACATGCCCTGCGTGGTGGTTTCACCCTGGTCGAGATGCTGGTCGCACTGGCGGTCTTCGGGCTGTCCGCCATGGCTCTGTTAAACCTGGCGGGGGAGAACACGCGCTCGGCGGCGAGGGTCGAAAGCCGAACTCTCGGCGGCGTTGTGGCGGACAACTTGGTTATTGAGGCGTTGATCGCGCCTTCGCTCAGCGATGGCGTATCTAACGGACGCACCCATCTGGCCGGCCGCGACTGGACTTGGACACGGACCGTGACGCCGACCGATGTCGCAGATCTGCAGCGGGTCGAGGTACGCGTTGCAAGTGATGAAGGCCAGGCAGCGGACCGCACGGCCTTGCGCGCGCGGGCCTCATGAGGCGGACTTCAGAACGGGCCGGTTTCAGTCTGGTCGAAGTCATGATCTCGCTGCTGATTTTCGCGTTGATCGCCGCAGCAGGGGCGACGGTGCTGACACAGACCATCGACAACCGTTTCGCTATCAAAACTGAAACGGACCGTACAGGCGACCTGCAGCGTATGCGGGCGCTTCTGAGATCGGATATCGGCCAGGCCGCCGCCCGTCGCACGCGGGGCACGACGGGGCGACCGCAACAACAGCCCATCGTCGGTGCAACGGGGCCGGGCGCCCCGGTCCTGATCCTGGTGAGAGCGGGCTGGTCCAATCCTGGCGAACAGCCGCGCGCCTCGCTTCAACGGGTCGAATACAACCTTGTCGACGACCGCTTGGAGCGCAGGGTTGCGCCGCGCCTAGACGGCTCGCGCGCCGGATCGGCTCAGGTGCTGTATCGCGGCGTATCGGCTCTCAAGATCAGCTTCATCAGGGACGGGGTCGAGGCGCCGGCCTTTATCTCCAGTGCAGACAAGCCGATGCCGGACGCGGTGCGTCTGGTGATGACGCTGAAGGGTCTGGGCGAGGTCGAGCAGCTGTTTCTGGTGGGCGGTCGATGAGCTCACGAGGTGTAACCAAGGCGCCAGGACGTCGCGAAGGCATGGCCTTGCTCACCGTGCTGCTGCTGGTGGCGGTGATGTCGGTCGTGGCTGTCGCCGTCCTAGATGACGTGCGTTTTTCGGTCAGGCGCGCCTCAAACGCCGAGGGCCAAGCCCAAGCCCAGCTGTATGCCGACGGCGCCGAGTTGCTCGCATTGCGTCAGATTGAGCAACTCATCGCGGCAGGGCCGACCAGGACGCCGTTGGAGCCTGAATGGAACGGTCGCCTCCTGAGCTTTCCGATCGATGGTGGAAATCTGAGTGCTGTCGTGCGCGACGGTCAGAACTGTTTCAATCTTAACAGCGTGGTTGAGGGTCAGGGGGAGGATCTCACGGCGAGCCCTGCCGGGATCGCGCAGTTCATCGCCCTCGGACGAAGCCTCGGTTTGACGGAAGGGTCGGCGCTCGCCGCTGCGGACGGTCTGGTGGACTGGCTGGACGTCGATCCGGCGACACGAGCGGCGGGCGCAGAGGACGGCGCATACGCCGGTTCGGCCGTCCCTTATCGAACCGGCGGCGTGATGCTGGCCGAGGTCAGCGAACTTCGCGCGATCCGCGGGTTCGACGCCGAAACCTACCGCCGTCTGCGACCTTTCGTCTGCGCTCTGCCGGTTGCTCGGCCCAGTGTGCTCAACGTCAACACACTGCAGCCGGAGGCGGCGCCCCTGCTGGTGATGGTGTTGGACGGCAAGATCGGCCTTACGGCAGCGCGCGCCGCGATCGAGGCGCGGCCCCGGAACGGCTGGCCAAGCGTCGACGCTTTCTGGAGCCAGCCTGCGCTTCTCGGCTCTGCGGCCTCTCCGCACGCGCGTGAACAGACGAGCCTTCTCACACGCTATTTCGATCTGCGGATCGATGTCGACTACGGCGGCTCTCGCGCCGTGCGCACCGCCCTTCTATACGCCCCCCCCGAGGGCGGGGCCAAAACCGTCATCCAACGCTGGACCCTCGACGAATGAGTTCCAATACGCGCCTAATCCTGATCCCGGCCCTGGCGTCCGAACCGGCTCCGTTCATGGTCGTTGCGCCGGACGGCGCGGTCTTGCAGCGCGGCCTGATGACGGTCGATCCGGTCGAGAAGCCCTTGGCCATGCGAACGGTCGTCATTGCGCCGGGCGCCGATGTCCTCGTCCGGTGGGTGGTTGTGCCGGCTGGTAGCGACGTCCAGAAACGCGCAGCAGTCCTTTGGGCTTTACGGGACCAACTCGGGTCGCCGCCAGAAAGCCTTGAGGTCGCTCTAGGCGAAGCCGTTCAGGGCGAGGCCCAGATGGCCGTCATGTTCGACCCGGCCTTGCGCCGGGTTTGGCTGGACTATTGCGATGCGCTCGGTGTCACCGCCGACGTGCTGTTGCCGGACATGCTCGCCGTTCCCGCGCCGCTATCGGACGAGGAGGTCGTGGCGGTGTCGTTCCCGCCCAATGTGGCGCTGCGTGGTCAGGGCCTTGCCGCGACGGTTCAGCCCGATATGGTCGAACTCCTTACCGGGGAGCGCCGGCTTGTCGTTCCGAACATTCATGAAGACGTCGAACGGCTGACGATCCAGGCGTCGCTGCGGCCTATCGTCAATCTGATTGAACGCCGCAGCGCTTCGGTGGGTGGCGGTTGGAGGCGGGTTGCGGCGCTTGCAGGCGTCCTGGTGTTGACGCCGTTGATCCTGACCCTGGCCATGGCGGCGCGTGACGACCTGATGGCGAAGCGAATGCAGGATCAGACCCGTGCGACACTGATGCGGACGGACGCTGATCTCGCGGCGTCGTCCGACCCCAGGGCGGCTCTGGAGCGTCGCCTCATGTCATCGCCCCCAGGCGGAATAACCGGCGTTGCGGCGGCGCTCTTTGCGGCTGTAGAAGCTGTCGACGGCGCTGAACTCGACAGTTTTACCGCCGATCCCGAAGGGGGTGGGCGAGCCACTGTGAGCTATCCCGCGTACGAAGACCTCGATACGATGAAGCGGGCAGTTGCGAGCGTCGGCCTTGTGATGAGCGACCAAAGCACGGTCGATGATGCGGGCCGCGTCGTCAGCGAAGTCCAGATAGGAACTGCGATATGAGCGCCGTGTTTGATCCAGCCACGCGCTGGTGGTGGTCTCGTACGGACCGTGAGCGGCAGATGCTGGCTGTCATGGTCCTTCTGATCGCTGGAGTTTTGATTTGGTTGGTTGTCGTGCGCCCAATGTGGTCCTGGCGCGAGGCTGCAGCGGAGCGGCGTGAGGAGGCGCGCATCACTTTGCTGAAGGTTGACGCTGGCGTAAGGCGGCTGTCCCGCGATCTGGGTCGGGAAGGCTCAAAGGGGTCTTCGGCCGACATTGAGCCTGTGATCCGCCAAAGCGCAGAAGTTGCCGGGCTCGTGGTCACGACCGGAATGGACCCCCTCGACGACCAGCGCGCAGATTTTTCCGTGGCTTGCAGCGCTGAAGGACGAGCATGGGCTGGAAGTGTCGCGCTTGGCAGTAGTCGAGAATGCGGACGCAACCTTGCAAGTCGATGGCGGATTTGCGCCGTCTCGAACGCGAGACGATCTAGAGAAATCACTCTAAATCCAACGAAAGCTAAACTTTTGCATTAAGTGAGCTGCGGAGAATTGATCCGCCAGCCCTCCGGCTGAGCAATGGCTGCAGCCCTTGTTAGCCTCACGGCAAGTACTGCAGAAGCCGATAGTGTGCTTCTTCCCGAAAGCTCCCCGACGCGTCCCACCAACATCGGCTAGGGACTTCTCCCTACCGCATGTTTCTCACCTAATTCTCCATTGTGCAGATCGAGAAGGCTTGTCGCGGTTCGCGTGTCTGAAAAGCTCTAGCCAAAACGTAAGCGTGGGTCTTACCTCAAAATTCGCTGGGAAGCGCGAGAGAACACGTCAAAAGCCCCTAGCTTGCGGACACATGACTGTCAGACGAGGGTCTATTCGGGCCATTACGGCAGGGAACGTTTCCTCATTTGATGAGTATATCATCAAGCACTGAGGCTAAATCTACTTCGACTAGGTAGCAAAATAACTCCGAACCGGGTTGTCGAAGCATGAATTCCACAGTTCAAGTTGGACTTGAGAGATCCAGAACGATTGCCCCCCAATATGTCATCCACCGGTTGGAGTGTCCAAATGGTTCCGACCGGAAAGCGGACGTTGTCGAGCCGAGTAGGCAATGCTGAGTGTCGCGTTTCTGGCGGTCAGTGCATGTCCGCTTCTGGCGCAAAGCCGTCGCTCAGTGTGGATTGCGAATAGTCCACTGAGGGTAGGGGAGGGGGATCGGCCGCTTGTGACTCATTGCTGACGTCCGGGACGTCCTCTTCCGGGATATGCACTTAGGCGATGGCCGGCGCATTCAGGCTTCCTATTTGCGCGCGGGGGGGCCTTTCGCGGGTCGTATTGAGGTGGCGGGCATTCCTCCTGTACGCTCTGCGTAATAAAAATCGGGGGAGCGCGAAGTGGATGAATTGGAGCGTCTCTGGTACGGGGTCATCTTCCGCACCCACTTCCTCGAGAAGCGTGGGACTGAGTTCCAAGATTGGTTCGTCAAGCTCGCCGGCTATGCATGGGGCGACGACTTCGAAGAAGTCCGTCCTTATGGCAATGTAGGCGATTGGAAATGTGACGGTTGGCGGATCAGCACCGGCAGCGTATTCCAGTGTTACGCACCTCGTGAAATGAGCGCGCCCGAGGCGTTGAAAAAGGTCAACGCCGACTTCGCGGGTGCCGTGAAGCATTGGCCGCGGATGCAATCTTGGCACTTCGTCCACAACGACGGAGACGGCCTCCCCCCTCAAGTGACGAACCTGTTTCAGACGCTTCGGACCGCCAACCCAAATGTCCGCCTCGCTCCTTGGTCCGAGCCAGAGTTGCTAGCGCTCGTGCCGCTGTTAAGCCGCGCCCATGCCGCCGCGCTGTTCGGCCCAGCGCCCACGGCGATGATATTTGAGCGATTGGGCTACAGTGATCTGCAGCCAGTCATTGACGCGATCGCCCTCGGGCAGCCGGACATTGGAATAGAACCAAGAGCTCCGTCTCCCACCAAGCTTGAGCACAACCGTCTGTCCGTCGAAGCCGCCGACCTACTTCGCGCCGGTCGGCGCAAGGAGCGGCTCGTTGAGTCATTCATCGACAGCCAATTCAATCCCCAGCAGGGGGAGCGAATTGCGCAGACATTCCGCGAAAGATACGCGGAGCTGAACGCGCTGCGCCTACCGCCTGACACGATCTTCGGCTACTTGCACCGGCTCGTCGGAACGTCCGGCACTCCGCAGCAGCAAGCGGCTGGATTGGCCGTGCTCTCCTATCTGTTCGAGCGCTGCGACATCTTCGAAGACGCGCCGACAATCCAATGATCCTTCCTGCAAAGCATCTTTCTACGGAACGCGCCCTTCTTTCGGTCGGTGGACACCTGCTTGAACAGCTGGACGCCCCCCAGACGGTCTCCAGTCTGTGGGACTCCGTGAGGGCAAGGCGAGAAACCGATGATCCTCGCGCGCCGATCAGCTACGACTGGTTCATACTTGCCCTCGACCTCTTGTTCATGATGGGTGCGGTCTCGCTCAATCGGGGCGTGGTTCGAAGGTCGACGCAATGATCACCGGCGTTCGAAGCCCGACGATTCCAAGCTTCAAAAATCTCCGGTTTCGCACCGGACTCAACATCGTCCTGGTCAATCGGACCACGGCCGCTGGTGCAAGCGGAAAGCGGAACGGTGCGGGCAAGTCCAGCCTGTTGGACGTCATTCACTTCGTCCTAGGAGGTTCGAAGGAGTCGAGCTCACCGCTGTCTGCGGCAGAGCTCGCTGATGCCTCCTTCGCATTGGACCTTACTCTCGGCGCGCATCCGATCAGCGCCACCAGATCGCTAGCAAGCCCGGGCACGATCGATCTTGTCGGTGACTTCAAGCATTGGCCGGTCCAGCCTGACATCGCCGAGGACGGCACTGTCACAATCTCCGATGACAACTGGAAGGATTTGCTGGGCCGCATGACCTTCGGCTTGCCTCCGGTCTCGCAAGAGCGTGCGGCTTGGCTCAGCTTCAGAGCATGCTTCCCCTATTTCGCCCGTCGGCAGCGCAACGACGGCTACATCGACTGGCGTAAGAACGTCGGCAGCCAACGAGCCGTTGGTTGGCAGGTGCCACTGGCGTTTCTGCTGGGGCTAGACCGTGAAGGCATTGTCGAGCTTCACAAGGTCAAGGACGCTGAGCGCGAGAAGGCGAACCTCACGCGGCTGCTAAAGTCTAATCTCATCCAAGAAAGCCTAGGAACCCCCGGCAAGCTTCGCACCAGAGCTGCGAGGATCGCTCGCCAGATCGATAAGCTGGAAGCGGATCTGCAAGGCTTCCAAATCGTCTCTGCTTATGACGAGCTCGTTGCCGATGCCAACCGACTCCAGGCGGAGATCGAGGACCTCACCAACGCGAACTTCCTAGACCAGGAGATTATCTCGAATCTGGAACGCGCACTGGCCGACGAACGACCGCCTGAGCTTACCGATCTCCAGCGGGTTTATGCCGAGGCGGGCGTCGTTCTGCCCGGCGTCAGCTTGGCGAAGTACGAGAAGGTCGAGGAATTTCACCGGGCGATCCTCAGGAACAGGCACCTCCACCTCCAAACGGAACTTGATGATGCGCGGGCGCGGTCAACCCAGAGGCGCCAGACGATCGCCGTCGCGCAGCGGCGTCGGAATGAACTGCTTACGACGATCAACAGCGGTGGGGCGCTATCGCATTACCGCCAGATGGATGCTCAGCTTATACAGCTGCGCTCGGAGCATCAGCAGCTGACAGCTCAGCTTGAGCTCCATAGCAAGATTGACCTGTTGCGCTCCGATCTGAAGGTCAAACGCGCTGAGGCCGAACGAAAAATCACCCACGATCTGGCGGAACGCGCGTCGGCCGTCGACCGAGCAATCACCGTCTTCGACGAGATTTCCGGCAGCCTTTACGACCAGCCGGCAAGTCTGGAGATCAAGGCCACTGCCGACGGCTTGGGCGTCTTCATCCACCGCCCGGACATTGCCAGTGACGGCGTTGGGAAGATGCAGATATTCACCTTCGACCTGATGCTCGCGACGGTCTGTTCAGAGCGGGGTGAATGGCCCGGTTTCCTCATCCATGACAGCCACATCTTCGACGGCGTTGACGGCCGCCAAGTCGCGACTGCGCTTCAAACGGCTCACGATCGCCTAGCGGCCGTGGGCGGCCAGTACATCATCACGATAAATTCTGACGATCTTGAGAAAGCTGAACGGGAAGGCGAAACGTCCTTCCGCAACTTCGTTGTGAAGCCCGAACTCGACGACTCTGAAAAGGGCGGGCTGTTTGGCTTCAAGTTCGCGACTGATGTGGAAGCGGAGGACGAAGCCGACGAATAATTTCGTCGTAGGTGCCGCCAAAGTCCGCCCGCCATCCGTATCCAGAACGTCGGCTAGCTGGCGACATGGCAACGTCGACTGTTGGCGCTATGCGGCCTTCAGCGGCGAGCGGCCGCCTCATAGTGAGCGAGCGGGAACCGGGCCTGCTGACATAGGCCAGTACTCATGCGGCCCTCCCAAGCGCCGGCGATGACGACGTACTCCTCGCCCGGTTCGAAGGTGACGCCGCACGTCGCGCCATCGACATGATGTGCGATCTGCCAAGCCCGGCGCGTCTCGCCCTTAATGGTACGCACGACACGGAAGCGAGTGACCTTTTGGCCCGCATGGGCCGCGCCACGCTCCGGCTTCGTCCATTCAGCGCGGGCCACTACCATCAGCCTGGCTTCGGCCAGCTGGGTCGCGGCGTCAGGATAGCCGATGCAGCTGCAGGCCAAGGCCGCGCCGCCCGCGGCTGCGGCGATCAAGGCGGTGGGGGCGGCGAGCAGACGCAAGGACATGAGCAGTCTCCTTTGGCCTCATAAAGGACAGCGGTTGTGGCGAGGGAAAGGCAGCATATGCCGGCAGGCGAAGGTTTGCGGGACCAAGGAAACAGAGTAATCTGAGAAGGCCGACATACTGCCCATCGGTAGTGCGGCAGCGAAAGGATTGTCATGAGCGACAGAGCGCATAAAGGATTGGGTCCGACGGTCTTAGCTATGGTCCTCGCTCTCGCCGCGTGCGCCCCGAACTCAGAGTCAGTGAGTGAGGCAGCAGGTCGCCCCGAAGACGCACCGACGCCTCCGGTTCCGCCCCCCGCGTCGATTGCGGCCACAACAGATGTCACTGGCCAATGGGACGTCGTCAGTTTCGAAGGCTATCGGCCCAGACGGCTCTCCGGAACTGGGCGCGCCGCCTACGCCGATTTTGGGAGGGACGGCGTCGCCTTGAGGATCGAGTGCAACTACACTGGCCGACTGGGTCGCGTCACCGACGGGCGCTTTATTGCGGAGCCGGTTGGCGACCGCGTTCAGACGCAGATCGGGTGCGGACCGGAGCGTGGCCCGCGGGAGGTGCGCTACTTCGGCTTCTTCGACCGGAACCCGAGTGTCGACTTCGTCAGTGTCGATCGCTTGCGCTTGCGCGCGGGGCAAGACGAATTGATCCTCGAGCGCCCGTCCGTGCGTCGCCTCTCCTACCTAGCTTCGATGGCCGAGCTTCAGGGCTCGTGGAAAATGCTCGAAGTTTCTTGGTTTCCCCCGGGCGGGGGCGCGGCCGGGATCGGCCTTTCAGAAGTGCCCACCCGCATAGTCATCGAGGGAAATCGGCTCCGGGTTCGGGATTGCCCTGAGGTCGACCTGACATTCCAATACACGGGAGAGGGTCAGCTCCGAAAAAGCGGTGGGGCGGCGCTCCCGGCCGGGCGTCTCGACTGTCCGGGCTTGAGCGACACTGCGGATGGCCCCGCGTTGCCCAAGGCTTCCGACGCGATACGTCTTCTTCACGCCAATCCACTGGTCGAAAAGGCCGGAGATGGTGCCTTGTTGCTGTCCAATGGCGAGTACGCGTTGCTGATATCGCGGCTGTCCGCTTGATCGCGGAGCGCATCCATTGGAACCGGCCACCTTCGCAAACGGCCCACTTAGCGTCCGCTTTCGGGGCCGGTGCGAATGTCCGTTGCTGGCGCAAAGCTGCCGCTCGTCCTTCAGTGCAGAATACCAAAAGTGCACTGAGGTGGAGGAGAAGAGGGGCCCTCGGCTTTGGCGTTCTGCTCAAGGCCCAGGCGAACTCGAAGTGGCTATCGACTGCCGCCGGCTGCGTTTCGATCGTGCGCGTGTGAAGGTTACCGGGTTTCTAGCGCAGCCATGGCCATGATGTCTGAGCCCTCGGCCTCGCCTCGCCCGCCGCATACGACGCTGGTCAAACGTCCGCCAGTTCTATGCAGACCTGTCCAGTTCATGATGCAGCTGCCACGTTCGGTCGGGACCGGATCGGCTCCGCCGAGGTAAACTCTCTCCACCGCCATCATTTGCGTAGCGTCGGCACCAAAACCTTGCCTGCCCTCGATGGTCCCGGCGAAGCCGAGAATTCGTCCGTCATCACCTTGCTTGTCTGTGAACTGGATCAGCACGGTCCCCCGTTCGCTGCGCATGATCACCACCGTGTCGCAGTACAGCCGGCTTAGGTCGCCCTCATCGATAGTGACGCCCGACTGCTCATCGCACGCTCCGCTTGCAATGATGGGAGCAGAACTGGACTGCGCCAACGCTAGGGTGGGAGCGCAGAGGAGGAAAGCTATCAGCAAAGTCAGCTTCATGATGGTCGCTCCTTAGACAGATGTGGGCCGGTCAACGCGCCGGGAGTGCGCAACCGAATGTGCATGGCTACTGCGGCGGTCGAGCCCACGACCTACCCTGAGAGCCCGACTGTTAGAGCGCTTCGCAAATCGTACGCGGTCCGACAACGCGCTTATTTGCCGACGTAAAGCGCGCACCGTCCCACTCGAGAAAATCTTCCATGCACACGCCGTCGGAAATCCAACGGGCGGTCACGTAGTTTTCTTTCACATTGTAGCGGAGGTTGAGCATGTAGAATTCTTCCCCGCCGTACGGAAAATCGTAAACCCGCCCTGTCGAGACGTCTCCGACGAACACGAAGCGACAAGACGTGCCGCATCCGATTTCGACGACAGCGTACCGCCATGCGAAGTTCGGGCCAGTTCGCATCTCATTGCTGATGCGGGTCCTGTAAGTCCCGAACCTGCGGTCCGCACCTTGGAAGTCGGGCAGACGAGGGGCACCTCGGTACACCTGTGTCTCCTGAGCGTTCGCCCGCGTTGGCAGCGTAGTCGCGGCGCAGCCGAACGCTGTCGCCACCAATACCGCTTGGGCTAATGATCTCTTCGCCCGCTCAAACATCGACAGCGCCATGTCCTACCACCTAACTGATTCCGCAGCTTAAGCGGGCACGGCCTGCGTGTCCCGGTGATTGCGGCTCCAGCTCCACGAATCGGGAATACGATGGATGGACCAATCCGGGGGTTTAGGGATGGGAAGAAATGGAGCAGCGGTCGGCCTTAGTGCAGATCTTGAAAAGTGCACCGAGTTGTCGCGAACGAACCAGTAGCTTCGACGGTGCCCGAGCGTCAGCGCTATTGGAGGGACTAGAAACGCGCACTAGTCAGTGCGCTTCGCGCGTTGATAGGGGGAGCTTATGTTGCCGAAGATTGGGGGGACGCTGAAAAGAGCGAACGACGCTTTGGGGGATGCTCAGAAATCCTGGCGTGATGAAAATCTGACATCTCGGGAGCGGGAGATAGCTCAACGGGAAGGCATTTTGGAGCGACGGGAAGCTGACCTCAACCGTCGTGTGAAGGTGCTTCAGCGCAGCGAGTGGGGGAAGTGGCTGCGACGAACTTTCATCGGGGCCGCAATGCTTACCGTCGCGGTTGTGTCTTTCTTGGCCGGCGCGACCACGACGAGCTCTGAAACGTCTCCAGCGTCTGTCCGACCCGTTGTGGCGCCGCAATCGGAAAGCCTGGAGCCACCTAGCCGCGACGCTCCAGCGGCCACGATCCTGAGAAAGGCTGGCAGCTTTAGGGAGTGCGTCACGATGGGAGAGGAGTACTTCCGAGAGATCGACGCCTGGCCCCGCTTGAGCTCAGGGGAGGATGCTGCTGCGACAGCGGCGGACCGATGCGCCCGAACGCTCGGCGCATTTGACGACTACTGACGTTACGAGGGCCGCGTTTGCAATACGATCAGTTGGTGGTTTGAAGCGCACATCCCCGGTAATAGGGCGCGCGTGCAGGCCTGCAAGCCGCTCTAGAAGCCCCAAAGACTCAGGACAATTCGACGCTGCGGCTCGGCTAACCGATTGGCTGCGACGTGATCAATGCCGCATTCGATGAGTTTATGAACCCCGCAGACTTCAGTTAGTACGTAGTGGTCTGCCGAACGAAATACCGCTTGGGCCAGGGTGAGGCCTGTCCAGCGTCCCTGCGTAGCTATCTTTACGATACGTTTTCGCACGATCTTGGGACAGGCTGGGTGCCTGTCCATCAAATAGCTCATTACCTCTTCTGCGCCATACTCTCGCTTGGTCGTCTCGTTAGCGCGCGTGACGCTGCGATCGACTGGACGCGCGTTTGGGCGTTGCGAGGTCAGCGAGGCTGGCGTGGGTGCTGAGTTGGGCTGGACGGTCTTAGGTTTTCGCTTCTTAGAACTTGTCTTCGGAGGGAGGAGGGGAGTCGCCGGCTCGGTCCCGTACCTCTCGAAGCTGACCTCGCGCGTTAGAAGACCGTCGGCTTTCGGCTTGCTGCGAGCGGTAGGCCAGATTTTCAGAAGCGTGGATCCACCGCGATAGCTGTCTCTTCCCAACGTTCTTCTCCCAGTACCCTAACCGCCGTTACCCTAGGGCCGCAGCCGCTATCGCGAAAGGCGGCCCTATTGGGATGTGGAGGATAGCGCCGGCCCCAAGGTCGACCGGTCGCATGCTGTGGTGACCTCACAGTGCAGATGAAGACAAATGCACTATTCGGATCAGTTCCGAGTGCCACGGCATCGGGGGTAGCGCGAGCAGCCCCAGAACGGCCCACCCGCATTTCGTCCCCGCCGAGCCGTTCGACGTATCATGCGCGAGCCGCACTTGGGGCAGCTCACGCCACTTTTGCTATTCGAATTAGAAGGCGTCTGAGCCGGACGTGCGTGCGTGGTTCGGATCGTCGCGCCAGGGGAAGTAGGCGTGCCGTAGCTCGCAGGTCGAGACGCGCTTGGTGGGGTGACAAAGCTTTGGATCGGCCGCCTGGCCGGAACTGAAGCGCCGATCTCACGAAGCTCGTGTTCAGCACGCGCTAGCTCTCTTTGGGCGCTCGACAAGCGATGGTCAGGACGTTTTGCCCTTTCTAGAAGCTGCGGCTTCCCCGTCTTCAGCGCGGAGGTCGCGGAAAGGAGCCGAAGCTGAAGGTCTGCTTTTCGGGCAGCGAACTTGCCACGAAGCGCCTGTTCGGCCTGAGCGTCCGAAGCGTCTGGATTGTACCGAAAGCGCATCTCGTGTGAGCTCCGCCAGGCCAGCAATCGCTGGGCTGTAGCGTCGCCAAAACCTGGGACTGAAACGATCTTGGTTCTTACTAGGTCCGCTGCGGTCTCGACGCCGTAGGACATCAGCGTGGCCTTTTTCGCTGGGCCGATGCCGGCGATGTCGGCATGTCTCAGATGAAAACGGTCGAGGTAGGCGTTCCGCTGGCGTGCCTCCCTGCTGCTCTCAAGTTTTGCAAGCTCGCTCGTGAGATTCGTGTTGAGCGCCCGATACTCTGATAGATCCCGGTCGGCCTGTTCGTGAACCTTATAGAGTTCACCTGCACCCAGCCCTTGAAGAAAGGCCTGAGCGGCCTGGAGCATCTGGGTTTCGGCTGTATTAAAGGCGGCCGTGAAGGTCGAGGACCGGGGTTTGGCGCCCGTCCACGCCATCCGCACGCCCCACAGGAGCACGGGAAACCAAAGAAGAAATAGGGCGGGGAAATAGTAGAAGCCAGCAATGGCCGCAGCAAAGATACCAGCGCCGAACATCCTGTTCGTGGACTGGGAGGCCTTCGCCTGTTTAAGTCGGTCGCTCGCAGGGTCGATCGAACCAGCCCATTGCGGAAGAAGCGTCTCTAAAGCGGGCAGGGAAAACTGGCGCAGAGCTGCGGCGATTTGTTCGACGTCGAATGGGCCTCCAGTCGCATGGGTTCGACCGGCACCTAGAGGTTCCGGGAACATGTCCACCCCGGACTGCTCTGCGATCCGACACCAAGAGCACTGACCGGCGGCGCTCGGGTAGTAGTGAGAGCGAACCCTACTGCAATGACTCAGCGAGGTCTCGAGGCCTTTAAGCGCCGAGACCCATGTTGAAGCGTCAGGGCGATCGTTAGGGTTCAAGCCGAATGCGCGCTCGAATGCATCCGATAACGGCGCAGGCAAGTCCGCAAGGGTTATAGTGGCAGGTGGCGGAACCATCTGCGTCTGCGCTGAGCGGACTCTTGAGAAGGCGAACTTGTTCTGCGCGATCGCTTCGCCGATGCCCAACTCAGAACCGGTAGACCTACCAGCATACGGATGTCGACCCATCGCGAGCAAATGGAAGATGGCGACGGCTAGTCCAAAACGATCGTGCGCGTGGGTCCGAGCGACTGTTGCTAAGCTTCGACCGTGCAGCTCTGGTGGGGTGAAATCGGGAACGCCGACGACACAGGGATAGGATGTTCCTGCCGCCGTGAACTGAAAGCTATCAGCGTCGATCAGCGCCACCGTCGCGTCCGTCGACACGAGCACACCGGAGTGATTGAAGTCTCCGATGACGCAGTCGGTCGTGTGTATCTTCCCGACAGCGCTCGCTAGGTTCACCGCTGCTCGAACGACGAAACGATAGTCGGCGCTTGGAAAATGTGAGCGGCGAGACTTCGGACTGTAGAGTTCGTGGAGCGGGCGGTACCCGCTCACGAGGCGCATGATGAACCCTAGGAAGCGACCTTTGTGATCTGTCACTACGTCAGAGGGAAACGCGACCAGCTCCGTCGATCTTGCGAGCGCGTGCGTGACCATCGCACGCACCTTCTCCTCCCGCGTTCCGGCAAGCGCGGCATTGTAGAGCTTGGCGGCCTGATCAGGTTTTCCAGCGACCGCGTAGACCTCGCCCTCGCCGCCTTTGCCGATCCTCTTATCTAACTGGTACGTCGTATTCCCGACGCGAATGGTCTTGGTCATGGCCGACGAGACAGCAGGATAAGCGTCTTGTCGTCGTCCGTGCGATCATTCACGCGATCGCTGTCTAGATAGCTGGCCAATTGCCCTGACAAGGGAGCGAGGCGTCCGCTGCCTGGTGCGTTGTCGATCGCCTTGATCATGGGGTCGAGAAACGGCCGGTGCGCCTGTTGCTCACTATGGTCGAGCGCAATCGTCTCGATGCCATCTGAGAATAACGCGAATCCATCGAAGCTGACGGCTTCTCGTGCGAGATTGAGGCGAGGAGACGGGCTGTCGGTCACGAAGTAGGTTGTGGAGGCGTACTCGCCAGACTCCGGCCAAAGAGGGACTGTCCAGTTTCCATCAGCTCTGCCGGCGACAACGCTATCCCCCACTTGAATGACCAGCGCTTCGCTATCGGTCGCAAAGACCGCCGCTAGGGTCGCTGCGAATTGGCGTGGCGCGGACGCACGACGTTCTGCGGCTCGTGAGATCCGATCGCGGATGGCGTCGACCCAGTCGGAGATAATCTGATCTTCGGGAAGGCCTGGTGAATTTGTTGACCAGCTTTGAGCTTGCGCAAGGAACTCTCGGCAAACAATCCAAGCACCGGGGCCGCCGTACGTGGCGCTGCCTGCGCCGTCGGAGACGACGGCGCAAATGCGACCGTCAGCCGTGCGGCGCACGCCGTACGCGTCCTGTCGAGGCGATCCCGTTCTTAGATGCGACGTGCCGATGGTAGAGGCTGCCGCCCAACGCCATGCCGACACGGTTAGCCGGCCACTGCCCAGCCGTCAGGCGCTGTCGGATTCTCAAGGGGGACCTGATCACCAGGGTTCGAGCGAGACATTGCGCTCAGTGAGCTTGAGAGCCATGCGAACAACTCGCGGAACGCTAGACCTTTGAGCTTGAGGGGTTGACGCGTAGCGATCTCGGAGAGGATGGACATATCAGCGCCTTCGACAGCCGCCGCGTAGAACATGAATTCCTTTTTCTCCTCGCCCTCGTGCACCAACCGTTTGGCCTCATGCCAGCTGTCGGTCGGTGCGCCGTCAGTGATAAGGAACACCCAAGGACGGTAGTATTTGACCCCGTTCTGTTTGTACCTGTCCTTGCGGTCGCGAAGCATCTGGAGACCGTGTGCAACTGCTTCCCCGATGGGGGTCGCTCCTGATGCTATAAGGTTCTGTGGATAGAAAGCGTCGACTGTCGAGAAGTCGGACACGGTGTTCACCGGGCCAAACGTCACAATTGCCAACTCGACGCGCTTGGCGGCTAGGCTATCTTCGAGCAGCTCTTGTTTGAACGAAAGGAGGCCCTCGTTGAGCTGCTGAATCGGCTCACCCGTCATCGAGTAAGAGGTATCCAGCAGGAGCAGGCAGGGGCACCGTTGTTCGGGGTTCTCAGCAAACTCTGCGTCGGCGAACGGTTGCTGTTCGAAATCGGTCATTATGAAACCCCCTACAATCGGACGAGATTTGTAGCGGTCAGCGTTTGGGGTAGCTAGGGCGGAATCGTCGCCTGGTTGCGTTTCATTGCTCGCTAGGATGAACGGCTGGAATTCTTTCGCAGGTGCGAGCCTTCAGTGCAGATCACGACAAACACCCTGATACTGCTGCTCGCACTGGCGTCGCTCGCCGGTTCCGCATGCGACCAGATTGGGGGCTTGGCGCAGAAAACCACAGACGTCATCGGCATCACTCCGCGTTCCGAGCCCGCCGTGACCTTTCGCGCGCGCGTTGTCGGCGTAACCGACGGCGACACGCTGACGGTGCTTGATGAAGGCAATCAGCAGCACACAATCAGACTTGCCGAAATCGACGCGCCCGAACGTGGGCAGCCATGGGGTGCGCGCGCGAAGCAGACGTTATCATCGCTCGTGTTCGGCAAAGCGGTTTCGCTGCAGCAGACCGACACTGATCGCTATGATCGTATCGTGGCGCGCGTCTTTGCCGACGGTGAAGACGTCAATCGCGCGATGGTCGGGCAGGGCGCCGCGTGGGCTTACAGAAGGTATCTGAATGATCAGACACTGATCGCTGTTGAAGCGAGGGCTCGCCAGGATCGGCTGGGGCTGTGGTCGCTCAGCGATACTGAGACGGTTGAGCCATGGGAATGGCGAAAGGGCAAACGCGAGGGTGACGATAATATTCCAACCGACGGCTCGCGTGAGGTTCGCTCACTGCTTGCCCCACGCCAAAGCATCGTCACTGAGCGGGCGAATGAAAGCTTCAGCTGCTCTGGCAAACGCTATTGTCGCCAAATGAGCTCATGTGCGGAAGCCTACTTCTATCTCACGCAGTGCGGGGTGGCATCGCTGGACGGAAACAGTGACGGCGAACCATGCGAAATGCTGTGTGGGACCGCCCATTAGACCGCGCGAAGAGCACAACCGCTCCGACCGCTTCTGACGTATCGTCGCGCTAGCCCTCGATTCGAAACGTTAACGGTCGAAGGCCGACGGGAGGAATACGACGATGAACGAACCCACGATTACGTGCCCCAGTTGCAAGTCAGACATCAAGCTGACGGAATCCCTAGCCGGTCCTCTCGTTGAACAAACGCGTCGTCAGTTTGTCGAACAGCTGAACGAAAAAGATCGGCTGGTTGAAAAGGTCCAGGCCGACATCGCAGCTGAGAAGAAGCGTGTGGAGCTGGAGCGTCAGGCTATCGAGGCGACGGTGGCTGCGCGCATGGACGATGCGCGCAAGCAGATTGCGACGGATGAGGCTGAGCGGGCGAAACGGATCGTGGCGGCGGACATCGAAGAGCGTGATCGCAAATTCGCGGAGCTCCAGGAAATGCTGGCCAGTCGCGAAGAGAAGCTGAGGCTGTCACAGGCTGCGGAGGCTGAAATGCTGAAGAAGCAGCGCGAGCTCGATGACAAGCTGCGAGAGATGGATCTCGCGGTGCAGCGACAGGTCAATGAGGGGCTGGAGGCTGTTCGAGTGACGGCTAAGCAGGAAGCCGAAGACGCGCTTTCGTTGAAGGTCAAAGAGCGCGACACGCAGATCGCGTCGATGCAGCAGAAGATCGAAGAGCTGAAAAAGAAGGCAGAGCAGGGGTCTCAGCAGCTTCAGGGGGAAGCGCAGGAGTTGATGCTCGAGGACATGCTGCGCGCGCGCTTCCCTTTCGATCAGATCGAACCGGTCGGAAAGGGTGAGTTCGGGGGCGATGTCCTTCAGCGCGTGGTCAATCCAGCCGGCCAGGTTTGCGGGTCCATCCTGTGGGAAACCAAGCGCACGCGCACGTGGAGCGATGGCTGGCTCAGCAAATTGAAGGGTGACCTGCGGGCGGCGAAGGCCGACCTCGCGCTGATCGTCTCTCACGCGTTGCCAAAGGACATCGAGACGTTTGGGCAGATGGAGGGGGTTTGGATCACCGGGCCTAAGTGCGCCATGCCCGTCGCGATGAGCTTGCGAGAAAGTCTCGTGCTCATGAACGGGGTGCGGGCGGCCGGGGAGGGGCAACAGACCAAGTCAGCGCTGATGTATGACTATCTCACCGGCCCTCGTTTTCGGCACCGTATCGAAGCGGTCGTCGAGAAGTTTTCAGAGATGCAGGATGACCTCGCTAGCGAGCGCAAAGCGACGATGAAACGATGGGCTAAACGCGAGCAACAGCTGCATACGGTGCTGGACTCGACGGCTGGGCTCTACGGCGATTTGCAGGGGATCGCTGGCCGGTCGATGCTGGAGATCGAAGCTCTGGAAGCGCCATTGCTCGAAGGTCCGGACGACGAAGATTGAGGTAGAAACGGAGATAGGCGCAGCTGGCGAACAAGGCCGAGCTCTCCGAGCTACGATCGGACGAAAGTGCGCCTGAGGGGGTGAAATTAATGAGCGTAAGGTTTGGCGAGGGGCTCGTTATCGGGCTCTGCTTATTCGTGAGCGGCTGTGCGAGCACGGGTGCGTCTTCACAGGATGACGGCGCCGGCGTGGTTTCGCTCGTGCGTGCGGCTCTTGCCCCCGCGCCTTCTGAGATGTCCGCTGCCGACTCATCGATCGCTAGCGCCGTTCAATCGCTGCAGTACCGGTTTGGACTGATGGGGATGCCGATCGATGTCGATCGTGCTGATGCACTGCGTGCCGCTTCAGTCGGCGGTGCGCAGCCGCTTGTGCTCACCCAATATATTCCAGGCCTGAACGGCGCGCCGGGTCGTGTGGTCCCATTGGTGATCCAGCAGCAAAACCCTCTGAAGCAAATCATGCAGCAGGCCGAGCTTTGCGGACGCGCGCTCGATGGCGATCCCGCGCTGATGGTTTGGAGCAATGGAGTTGGGGAAACTTCACCGTCAGCCGTTTCGGCCTGTGGTGGTGACACACCGTTTTATGAGCTGTCTCAAGCGTGGTCCGAAGCCAAGACTTGGCATTTCATGCCGCTGCCAGACTGCGGGGAAGGATCCGACGACCGGTGTGCTGCGCTGTCGAGGAAAATCGACCGGCTGAACGGCCGAGATCCCGTCGCTGAGGCGATGACCGCTGCGGCGCGTGGCGATTTTCGCCTAGGCGTCTTCAACTCCATCGGCCCTATGCCGCAAGGGTGGCGACTGCCTGGCGTAGAATGTCGATCATGGTCGCGCGACATGATTGGAGCTTGGCACGTCAATCAAGACGTCATTCGTCCGGGTGATAGCGAGCATAGCCAAGCCGCTATCGGCTTTATTGCAGCCTACAACCGCGCCGTCGTTCAAGCCCCCTCGTTTCCCTATCGCGACATCTGCGCGGTGGGTCTTGGCAAACCTGCTGCGCGATACGTCGGACCGATCACCAACTGGTCTGAATACGCGCGCGCTAGAGATGCGCAGTCGACCCCGCCGAACGGCGATGTCAACTCCACGGATGTCTTCAATCGAACCGCCCTCGAGTGGGCGTCCGACGCCGATGACGAGCCAATGATGTTGCGCTTGCTGGCTGCGGGCGCAAAACCCAACCAGCCACAAGACGCGCGTGCCCCGTCGGCCTTGGCGCTCGCTCTGAAGCGCCGTCGCCCGGATTTGATCGCTGCCCTGATTGCAAATGGCGCGAAGATGACGGGGCAAACCCAGTTGTGTGAGCAGCCCTTCTACGCCTTTGTTGATGATCCCGCACCGGCAGCCGAATGCGATTGGGTCGGGCTGCTCATCTCGACGGGACGTGAGGATCTCATTGGGCAAGCGGTCGCCGACGGTGGCGGGGGCGGTCTGTTTCCAGCATTTCTTAGAGCGATTGAGCAAGGCGATGACGGGCTCGCACGACGACTAGCGCCGATGGTGGACGGACCCGCCGCAGCGCAGGGTTTGATGAAGGTATGGAGCTTGGGGCGAAGCGATCTCGCGATGGCGATGGTCGTTGGCAAGGGCGGTTCGGCGGCGCGTTCACAGACCGAAGAGCGCGTATGGCGTGCTGCTGCCGAAAACCAGCATGCCGAGTCCCTGGCTTTCGTTTTCCAATATGGCGCTGACCTAAACCTCCTGACCGCCGATCGCGCAGCAAGCTGTGTGAACGCTGCAGCGAGAGGTGACGACGCTGCGCTGCTAGGCTGTGTCGAGGAAGCCGGTCGACGCCGATTGGCGCTCGTCGACCAGCTTGAGAAGGGCGATTTCACAGGCTTTGTCAGGGGTGCGTCAAACGCTTCAGACCTGGTCGAAGATGCGAAACCTACGCTTCTAGAGCGGGCGGTGACTAAGGCGGATTCGGCCACGGTGCGACGTCTTCTCGATTTGGGCGCTCGACCGCAGACCACGCGTTTTCTTCTTAACGGTCAAACCGATCCGCAACCCTATCAAGGCTCGCTGAAAGCCCAAGCTCACGCGCAAGCGATGGTGTCCGACTATGCGACGGCCTCTGTCAGCAGTGGTCAGTTGACGACGCTGCAGACGGCAATCCAGCGACGCGATGCCGGACTGCTTTCTGAGTTGTCCGCTCGCGGTGCGGTTGGTCTCAAGGGCATCGCAACGTCGCAGGGGATGTCGGGAAGTCTGTCTGTCGGTCTGACTGACGAGAGCCGCGACGTCTCCATGTTCCCAAGTCGGCCGTCTTCTGAGCAGTTTGAGACCCTGCAACTCGTCATTCCTGTGCTGGCCAAAGAGGCTAACGGCATGGCGTCTCTGGAAGAGCTGTTCTGGCACGCCATCGGGTTTGGCTTTGACGATGTGCTTGAGCTGATTGTCACCAGTGGATTCGACCCCAGTCGCGCTGTCCGGCCTGATCGGTTTTGGCAGGCCTGGTCAGGGTTGGGGAACGCCTGCAAACCTTCAACCGGACGGCTGCTCGTTCGATACGGGGTGAATGCGCGCTATCCGCTTGATCCGCAGCTGAACGGCTGGTTGCCGCAGAAGATCGTCGCTGCAGGGTGCCGCAATCCCGACAGTGCAGCGGTGCTTGTTGAGGCCGGGCTCGCGCCCATCAATGAGCTGGATGATGGGGGAAGGACGGTGCTCGACGAGGCGCTGGCCCGACCTTATCGGCCGATGATGCAAGCTGCATTGCGGGCGCTGGGCGGACTGCCGGGCGCTGAGGTCGACGCGAGCGGACGTGTGGCGCGCATGGTGGAGCTGCGAGACGGTTACGATTTGGATTTGGAGCAGTCCGAGCGCGAATAGCGCAGACAGAGTGTGCGATGACCGATGCTTTGGGGAACGGTCGATCTCCTGAAGAAAGCTCGGCAGCGACACGTCAGGCTCTCTCAGTGCACATGTAGAAAAAGGCACTGAGAGCGGCGACGCGGCTTTCGATCACAGGTCGTGCCGCCGGTGCAAAGCGCCATTGCCGTACGGAGATCGGCTCTTGCGGAGGCTCCGAATTTGGAGACTATTTGTGGTCATGAGCGACTATGAAAAGCGACTGGACGTCGCCATTGGCAAAGCGATTACCGATCGCCGTGAAGCTGTTGGAATGACGCAGCGCCGTTTGGGCGAAGCGATGGGGGTGACGTTCCAGCAAGTTCAGAAATACGAGATTGGTAAAAACCGCGTCGCCGCATCGAAGCTCGTACTCGCAGCGAAAGCGTTGCGTTGTGATGTCGCTGAGCTGGTTGGGGAAGAGCGTGAGGATCTTCCTGGAACTGCCCGATTGATCAGGGCGTGGTCGAAACTGAATGCGCATCAGCGAGATGCGGTGACCTCGATGATTGAGGCTTTCGAGTAGGCGAGGGAGCAGCGGTTGCAGTTCACATCCGCGACGAGCGGTAGACCAAATACGGAAAAACGGAGGAGCCCGATCAAGAGGGGGCTGGCAGTCGTCGACATACGATGAGCAGTTTTTAAGATGGCGGTCGGCCTGCTCCTCAGTCAGGGTGATAGTCGATGAGAGCCCACCTCACCCTCGCTCTGTGCCTCACGGTTTTGACCGGGTGCGCCTCGCGCGACGAGGGGCCTCAAACCGACGCAGAAGTCTTTGCTCAGCATGATTTCGGAGCTTTGAACTTCAAAGCCTTAATACGGTGGCTGTGCCTTGGAAGCTGGTCGCCGCGGCCTTGGTGCTTGATGATCCGCAAGGTGGCGAAGTCAGCCAGACGCATCTCAAGGCGCGCCTTCAGATGTTTGATCTTCCCCCGCAAAGTGGACGGGGTTAAGCCGCTCTGCGTTCGGCCTCGGCGGGGCTGATATAGCCCAGTGACGAGTGCAGGCGACGGGGATTGTAGAAGCCCTCGATGTATCCGAACAGATCTCGCCGGGCCTAGTCTCGGGTTGCGTAGACGCGGTGATGGACACGCTCTGCTTTGAGGGTGTGGAAGAAGCTCTCCATCGGGGCATTGTCCCAGCAGTCGCCCTTGCGACTCATCGACGGGGTGATGCCGGATCGGGCGAGAGCCAAGCGGTAAGGTTCTGCTGCATATTGGATCCCGCGATCCGAATGATGGATCAGCCCAGTCGCGGGCCGCTGGCGTTCGACAGCCAGGTTGAGTGCGTCGAGGGCGATCTCGGTGTGCAGGGTTTGGCGCATCGACCAGCCGACAATCTTGCGGGTGTGCATGTCGAGGATGGCGGCGAGGTAGAGCCAGCCTTCGCCGGTCGGGATGTAGGTCAGGTCGGCGAGCCAGACCTGGTTGGGAGCCGCCGCCTCGATGTTCCGGGCCAGCCTGTTGGGCGCGATGGGATAGCCGTGACGGCTGTTCGTCGTCCGGGCGCGACGCGGCAGGGCCGCCAGTCCCCGCAGGCCGGCGCGGCGCATCAGCCGCTCCACGCGGGATCGACCGACCCGACGCCCATGCCGCCGCAGGGTGGCGTGGACACGCGGTGAGCCGTAACAGCCGCTGCTTTCGGCATGGATCAGGCGAATGTTCTCGGTCAGCTCGCGATTGGCGACAGATCTTGGGCTCTCAGGGCGACCGCGCCAGGCGTAGTATCCGCTGGACGACAAGCCGAGGACCGCGCACATCACGCGGACCGGCCAGACCTGACGATGCCCATCGACGAACCCGAACTTCATCGGGAGGTCGCTCCGAAGATGAGCGCGGCTTTTTTTAGGATGTCCCGCTCCATCCGAAGCTGACCGTTCTCCCGCCGCAACCGGGCCACCTCAGCCGCCAGATCCGACGGCGACGGGGACGACGCCTGCGTTGTGGGGCGCCGCGACGTCCCCGTCGCTAGCACCCCGTTCGCACGGTCCCGGGCCTGGTTAAGAAACTCTCCGCCTGGGACGACTATTGCGAAGGAGAGCGGCCTGTTGTCGCCGCGATAAAGCGGCTCGGCAAGGTTTAGCTCAACTCACTGGCCCCTGGACTATTGCGTCGGTTCCCGCCGATTGCGTGACTTTGCACTTGAGACGGAATCCGTCGTCTCCTGGACGAGGCGGGTTCGAGTCCGGCAGAATATAAGGACCCCCTCGCGCCGGACCTCAACTGCGTGACGGCTCGGCATTCCCAACAACTCTCGCACGGCGCGTACCGCCGCCTGTCCGTCGTCGTTCAGGTCGGCGTGCTCGATCGCCGGTTCGGAGGAGGCGCCGTAGCGATAGCGAAGTTCGTACATAGGGATGGCAGGCCAACTGCGCGTGCCTCTACTCGTTCCTGTGTCGGCTCGGCGACGGCCCCCGCCGACATCCCCGACGATGGCCAATTCATCGCCAAGCCTTACCATCTTGATATGATCACAAATCTGATCGCGTCGCTCCCGCGGAGCTAGCCCGCGGCCTGCCCGGCGACCCGGCGCGGTTGTCTGTTAGTTCGGCTCTCGGCGCGCCTGTTGCAGCCTCGATTCCGTCGAGGGCCAGCCGCTCAATTAGAACTTCGGTCAGAATTTCGGTCGCAAGCGATGTTGCCGGTGAGCCTGCCTGTCCGAAATAGCGGATCGAGGCATCCAGCTGGCTGCCATTCAAAGACCGGGCAAAAACGAGAACACAATCCCGGTCGCCCCCAGGAGAGCCTGCGCTGCTCAGGCTGAGATGTTGAAGAAGAAGATCAAGCGCTGCGCGCTCAAGGTCTCTACACGTCAGGCTGGACACCAGGGACGACTTTCCTCCCAAAAGATGCCGAGGGTGGGGCGGGGGGGCGGGACGCCGGCTGGCGCCCGCCCCGCTGTAGGCGATAACACGGAATGTTATTGGAGTGGCGTCTTGGTGACCTTGTCCGCCCACATCTGGGCCACCTTGCCCGCAGCTTCCCGTCCACCAAGCCCGAAGGCAAGAGCCGCGGCGATAGCGGCGGCCCCCAGGATCAGGCCAAACGCCAGAAGCACGATGTCGTCTGCGATCCCCATGAACCGCAGGCCCATGGCGGTAGCCAGAGCGATCGTCGCCCAGCGCACCAAGGTGGAGGCGAACCCGTCCGCGCCGCCCGTGCCCTTGTTAATCAGGTTTGCCAGAACGCCCCCGATCAGCACGCCGGCGGTGATGATGATCCCGCCGACGATGACATGGCCGGCAAGCGCCAAGATTTCCTGGAGGGTGACGGCGATTGTGCCGAACTGCAGCAGCTTGGCCGCCTCCACCGCCGTGAAGGCGACAATGGCGACCATGGCGATCTTGCCGACGATGCCGGATGGGGTCATCGGATTCGACACCTCGCCGCCAAGAGCCCGCGCAGTCGCAGGAGTGACGTCACCGGCATAGGGAGCCGTGGCCGGATTCGGCGCCGCGGGTGTTGAAGTCGAAGCTGTCAGCGAGGTCAGACTCGAGATGCTGCGGTCGAACCCGGTCGCAGGGAGGACGCGCTCGATCAGCTGAGCGACCCAGCGGCCGATGAACCAGCCGACGGCCAGAACGATCGCGGCGGCGAGCACGTGAGGAATGGCTGCGAGGACGGTCGAGAGAACGGCGACCGCCGGGATGGTCAGGGATTCGATGCCCAACTGCTCGAGGGCGGCAATGGTGATCGGGATGAGGATTAGGACGAAAACGAGGGTGCCGATCGCCGAGCTTACGCCCGTCGATCCGGTCGCCTTAGTCAATCCAGACTTCTCAAGCCAGCGGTCGGCATTGGCGGCTTGCAGCGCCGCCTCAACGACGCGCTTGGCCAAGGTTGCGACCACGAAGCCGATGAAGAAGATGAGCACCGCGCCGAGAACGCTCGGAACGAACGAGGCGACTTGATTCAGCAGCGAGTTGAGAGGGGTGACGACCTGGCCCAGATTGAGGACGCCGAGGGCGGCGACGACGCCGAAGAGCAGGATCAGCCAGAAGGCCACATCGCCGAGGCTGGCGCCGATGGAGTGTTTGGGATTGTCGCTCGCCGTAGCCGTCGCGGCGCCGGGAATGCGGTTGATTACCTTGGCCAGGGCCCACTTGACCGCCTTGCCGATGAACCAGGCCACGAAGAGGATCAGGACGGCGCCGATCGCCTTGGGCGCCCACTCATAAACGAGCGCGTTCCAGCTGATGAAATCGTAGTCTGTCGTTTGCATAGAGCCCTCTCAAACCCGGCGCCTTCGCGGGGTGTTCCATTCGGTAAAACCTGTGAGCTCGCCGCAAGTTCCGTCGCGTCCGGGACACAGCCCTGATCCGCCGTCGAGAACCTTCGTCAGGCTTGACCGGTGGGCAACCTAGGGAGCCTTGCATGACGACAGTCGCTGCCGGCGACCCGGGTCTTGTGGGGACCGTGCAAAGCGCCTTTTCCGGTGACGCGACCATGGCGCGTGAACTGGCCGGCGCCGTCGGCGTCTATTCCGTTCGCCTCCTCGTCGCTCTCCTCATCCTGGCGGTGACGCTATGGGCATCAAAGCGTCTGGCCCGTCTAGTGCACAGAGCTGTCGACCGACTGCCCTACCACCACACCGCTGACGAGACCCTGGCTGACTTCGTTTCCGCCCTGGTCCGTTATCTCGTCATCGCGATCGGGGTAATTGCGGTCCTGCAGCAGATCGGCGTCCAGGCCACGTCGGTCCTCGCCGTCCTGGGGGCGGCGTCCCTAGCGATCGGGCTGGCGCTCCAGGGCACACTGGGCAACGTCGCACCCGGGGAGATGATTGTCCTGTTGAGACCCTATCGGGTCGGCGACAAGGTCGAGCTCAACGGGCGACAGGAAGATGGTCGATCTCGACCTTTTCAACACGAGGGTCGTCGATTTCGACGGACTGACCCTCTACCTGCCCGACGGCAAGGTGTTCGGCGAGATGATCGTCAACATGAGCCAGTCCGGCCATCGACGCATCGAACTCGTCTTCGGCGTCGATTACGACGACGATCTGAACACGGCCTTGCGGCTCCTGATCGAGTGCGCCCAGGCAAATCAAAGCGTCCTGAACGATCCGCCGCCCTGGGCCAAGGTCACCAGTTTGGGGGACAAAGCCGTCAATGTGACCCTGCGCTGCTGGGCAAGCTCCGATGACTATGTCGATGCGCGGTTCGACCTGACCAAGGCGATCAAGGAGACCCTGGAGGCGCATGGGTTGAGCTTCCCCTATCCTCATCAGGTTACGATAAACAGGCCAGGCCTCGCGAAGGTCTCTCCCGACGAAGAGCGGACGCCATTGGAACCGGCGCTCGGGGCTTGAGTCACTGCATCGGATCCGCCGCCCCTGCCAGCCATTGTTAAGCGTCAGCTGCGGCGGCCGGTTGACGCCCCGTCGCTGGGCGACGGGGCCGTTGGGGTTCGAGGCTCTACGCGCCTTTGCGTTGCATCGCTTCGGCGTTGACTGCAGCATCAGCGATCGTGGTGAGGTCTTCGTCGGTCTGGGACTCCTCCTCGAGCGTCTCGTCTAGCAGGGCAGCGGCGTCCTCGAGACCCAGCACCAGCGCCCAGCGCTTAAGCGTGCCGTAGCGCGTGATTTCATAGTGTTCCACGGCCTGGGCCGCGGCCAGCAGGCCTGCGTCGAGCGCAGCTGTGTCCTTGTACTCCTCCATGATCTCGTCCCCCTCGGCAAGGATGCCTTCGATTGCGTCGCAGGTCTTGCCGCGGGGAGCCTTGCCGATGATCTCGAACACCTGCTGCAGGCGTTCGATCTGGCCTTCGGTTTGATCCTTGTGCTTTTCGAAGGCGGCCTTTAGCTTGGGGGACTGCGCGGCCCGGGCCATCTTCGGCAGAGACTTCAGGATCTTCCTTTCGGCATAATAAATGTCCTTAAGCGTGTCGTGGAACAGGGTGTCGAGGGTTTTCTCGGCCATGGTGCAAACTCCTGATGATGCGCCTAGCGCGCCCAGCAAAAAGGGCAGGCGGCTCTATTGGTTCCTGTTCGCAGGGCAGGCGGGTAGGCGGACGCAGGCGCAGGTCTCGACCGCCGCGAGCACCAGCGGGCCGCGTCCGACACGGTTCTGCGCAACTTCCGACGAGTCCGCTTCCAGTGAACGACGAGGCCGGCCGACCGCCCCACCTGACCGCGTCCCTCGGCCGACACGGAAACCGCCGCCTGCGGCCAACCATTCACCCTCTCCCGGGCGCCGTCGCAGGCGAAGCGGGCTTGCCCAGCAAGCCGCCAAGGAATTCGAAAGCGCCACGCTCCTTTTCATGACTGCTGACGGGAGCTGTGTTTGCGATCCGCCCGGATATGTCGTCCCGGGAAAGAACAACCCGCCAGCGACTGCTGCCCATCGGCGAGGCTGGCAGCGAACATCTGGTGGACCCGCATTGCGTTCCGATCCAGTGCGACTCCATCCATCGCAGCCCTCAAGGGCGGTAATGCGGCCTGGCCGATGATGTCCTCGCCCAGCCAGGCCGCCTGACGCAGTTCGGGCATGAGCCGCGACGCGCCAGCTTAGCCTTAACGCATGGTCATGTCAGCCGGCGTTGGTAGGGGGGGAGGGCCTGTACTTTGTCGAAACAGACTCGCCGCAGCGGTCAAAACCAAGTTCGGCCCGCCCCTGAGCCACTGAAGGTTCGGAACGGGCCTGCCCGGTTATTCCCTCCCGGATGCCTTTAACGTAACGCGAGTTGTTGAGATGGCAAGGGGCGCGGATCTCCGAATCTACGGTCTGGCGATAGTCTACAAATGACCCAGCATCGCCGCCGCGCGGGACGCACAGATCCGATCTTCGTTGCTTGGTCGAGCACTCGAAGCTCGCCTTTCTGGGTGAATAAAAACGGTCGTTCCTGGCGCAAAGCCGGCGCAGGCCTGTCTAAGTGTAGATCCAGACAAACCCACTGATGCGGGGAAAAATCCAACAGCTGCGGCCCGTTTTACGCGCCGGGGCAGGCGCTGTGAACATTCCAGGTGTGGTCGAAGTCACACCAACCCGATGTCCGATATGACTCGCACTTTTGTATCGTATAGCAATATTGGGTCGTAGGCGCCTTTGATGGACCGAATAGAGTGGGATTGTTGTCAAATGCTAAAGACGGGGCTTACCAGTTTAAACCCCGTCTATACCACCTTCACAAAAGCATTCTGTTGCCTTCAGGCATAGGATTTCATCCGTACAAATCCCATGGTGTGTCAATGTCAGACACCCCGACTGCAGCGTAATGATTGAAAAGGTGGGCGGTAGCCTCCACAAACGGCGTATACGCCTTGCCTTCGTTTGGAAGATACGCAGCGGTAAGATCAACCGCGCAATCTAGCAACGCGATGACGATGCTGCTTGCCGATATCCCTTCATCATGAAGCTGGTCTATCAATTTGTAAATTTTCTTCCTCTGGGTTTTATCTATTTCCTTGTCATTTGCGGATCCACGTTTGTTTATATCAAAACCTCTCAAGTGATGCTCCGAGCCGCAATAGGTCCGAGCCTCGAAAAGAGGGGTAGGGGGTCGGAACTTTAGCCCCGGCGTTAACTTTTCAGCACCGCGGCTTGCACTCTCTCGCGTTGATTTTGTCATGCGTTGGTTTCCTTTGAAGGTCGTTTGAAGCAATTGTAAGATTAGCGCCCATGAGGCGCGTTTTTCTCAACTCTATCGATCAATAACAAAGCTGATTATATAATATTTACAGTGCAAAAGTGCTTTGGTTATTTAGACGTAGTGGTTGACGTGACCCCCTGAAACTCCTCCAGGAATAGCTAGAGTCCGCCCCTCGAAAGGACGGACAGAATGAAGCGATCACGGTTCACGGAAGAGCAGATCATCGGAATCTTGCGCGAGCAGGAGGCCGGTGTCCCGGTGGCGGACCTGTGCAGGAAGCACGGGCTGAGCTCGCCGACCTTCTACAAGTGGAAGGCCAAGTATGGCGGCATGGACGTGTCGGAGGCCCGTCGTCTGAAAGCGCTGGAAGACGAGAACGCCAAGCTGAAACGGATGCTGGCGGACTCGATGCTGGACAACGTCGCGCTGAAGGATCTGCTGGGAAAAAAGTGGTGACGCCCGCTGCGCATCGAGAGGCGGCGGCGCACCTGCAGTCGGCCTACGAGATGAGCGAACGGCGGGCCTGCCGGGTGCTGGGCATTGATCGGACGAGCGTGCGCTATCAGGCGACACGACCGGACGATGGCACCCTGCGCGATCGGCTGAAGGCCCTGGCCCAGGAGCGTCGGCGGTTCGGCTATCGTCGTCTGCACGTGATGCTCCGGCGCGAGGGCCATGCGGTCAACAAGAAGCGGGTCCAGCGGATCTACCGCGAGGAAAAGCTGACGGTGCGTCGGCGCGGCGGGCGCAAACGCGCGATGGGCACAAGGCGGCCGCTGGAGATTCCTCTGGTCGCGAACCAGCGCTGGTCGCTGGACTTCGTGTCCGATCAGATGACCGACGGGCGGCGCTTCCGCATCCTGACGGTGATCGACAACTGCACACGTGAGTGCCTCGGACTCGTCGCCGACACCTCGCTGTCGGGCCGGCGGGTGGCGCGCGAACTGGACGCCATCATCCTGCGACGCGGGCGCCCCGAGACGATCATCAGCGACAACGGCACGGAATATACGTCCAACGCCATCCTGGCCTGGGCCGACGGCACCGGCGTGGGCTGGCATTACATCGCGCCGGGCAAGCCCCAGCAGAACGGCTTCAACGAGAGCTTCAATGGCCGCCTGCGCGACGAACTGCTGAACGAGACGCTGTTCCGGTCCCTGCCGCACGCCCGTGCCGTGCTCGAAACCTGGCGGCGCGACTACAACGAAACCCGGCCGCACTCGAAGCTGGGATGGCTGACGCCGCAGGCTTACGCAGATGCGCTCAACGGACAGATCGGCCGGTCCGCTGCGCTGGTTGAAGGCTGCGCTGACCGGCCTCTTGCCAACCCCACCAACCCCAGTTCAGATCAGCAAAGGACTCTCGTTATGGCTGGATGAGAAACGGGGGTCACGTCACGGTCTTCACCCTGGTCACTGATACGATTTAGTCCGCCTCGCGGATTGGTGCCGTTACAGACCGAACGATACTCTGAAAGAAGATGCTCAGAGATCGAGCTCGGACGGTTTTTAGATCCACCGACTGCCTGGGAAGCCGTTTCGGTCGGGGCAAGGGAAGCCGCAATCAGGGCCGAAGCCAATGTCGTAATGAGCATAGTCACTGAGCCTCAAACGTCACATGGAAACGGATGGTTGAAGGCACGGGGTCATTGCCCGACATGGCGGGTCGCAGTCTCCCGGATGATAACGCTCCTGCAACGGCTGCGGGACCTAATCCATATCGCGGTGGGCTTTCCCACAGCACCTCGCAATCGGCCAGACGACCGTTGGTTGTAACTGTGCACTGCAGTAGCGCCGCGCCAGTTACGTCTGCTTCTATCGCGCGTTGAGGCATTTTAGGTTGTGGCTGGGATATCCATGACGCAGGCGTGATGGTTGGGGGCTGCGACGCGCTCGGTCTTGAGACGTCGTGATTTAGCGAAGGGATTGCGTCTTCAGAGCGAGGTGAGGATCTCTCAGATGGGGCGGGGTCTGTCTCGGGCCTTTGAGGGCTAGCCGTAGCCGGGACCAGGATAAGCCTTCGCTTTCTACCGCTTTGGGAAACCTCGATTATCACTCCCCCGTCAGACCTCTGGAATTCAAACGTAGGGCCGGCGCCTGAGTTTGTCTGGAGATCATTTATCTTCATGGTCTTGAGATTGACCGCATAGGTCGTCCCGCCGCCTGCGGCGTTGCCCGTATTTTGGGTCAACAACACAAAGTCGCCCCAGGCCTGCGTGAAATGAACGAGCCCCAACCGCAGAGCGCGACGGCTTCGCGACCCTTCGCATCCAATGCAGAAGACGTCGTTCTCCTCATTGTTGCTGACCAACTTCAAACCTCCGCGCTCGAAGAGCGTTTGGTCGCTGGAGTAGGGATCGGATGTCCTGGCCTGCTCATCGGTGGGCTGCGCCGCATCCGTCGTAGCCCCGGCTTGTCTAAGACGCTTTGTCGCTTTGGCGACCAGCTCGAAGAACCAAACGTCTGGAACAGAGGACGTTGTCTGCCGGCTACCAGGTCCATCCGAAATCGATGTGGTATAGAGATACTCGCGGCCTCCAGCTTCCTTCTGGCGCGTGAATTCCAACCGATAGCTCTGACCATCGCCTGAAGCAGGGGAGACAGTGGTTGAACAGCTGACACGTTTGGTCTGAGGATCTCGCCCTTCGACGGCAATATCTGCGAACTGGATCTCGTCTGCGATGATCTCTGCGATGTCAGAGCGCCGGGCGATAGCGGCGTCGACGCCATCTCCAAGAAGAAGACGATAGTCACCAAGATTGGCGATCAGGACAGAAATGACGTCCTGGTGAACTTGGGGCGATGCGCAGACCTGCTCCGGCGATTGCGGGATGCAGGCCGAAAGGGGAATAGCAGCCAATAGGGCTGCCGGCGGAAGCCGGGTCATGTGAAATCCTATCAAAGGTCGCCCAGGTGCTGCTCTTTTAGCAGCAACCTGGGCGGGGTCTAGCGAGAAGGGGATGGTTGAGTTCTTCCCCCGATGAACGTCGCTTTTTCCGAGCCTCACCGAGAGCTCGTCAGGCGGCTTGTGGAGGCCAGAATTGCTGCCGGTTTAAGCCAGCGCCAGTTGGCCGAGCGGCTTGGCGTCGATCACTCCTGGATCGGAAAATTTGAATCCGAACGGGTCCGTCTCAACGTTATTCAGTTTCTGAAGTTGGCTGACGCCCTAAACATTGACGCGGGCCGGCTGCTTGTAGGTCTTGGTGAGCTTTCCAAGATCCCAATGGTCGCGACGCGTGTCGGTGAACCAAAAATCGCCGAATAGGACCACATAATCCCCACAACAGCTTTTGGGGAAAAACGAGAATTGGGCCCAGTTGACCGATCTAAAAGCCGTTTAGATGGATCAGGAACACATCTAGATGGGTCTGGGGGGCGCTTAGTACTCATCAGCCAGCATAATGGTCATGACGCGCTGGGTGATGTTTGGATCTGACGGATCGTCAGAGGCATATCGACGATCCAGATCGTAATAATCGATTTTCCAGAGGACACGGTTGCCCTCGATATCGACGCCGCCGAAATCGTGCTCGTTATAAGGGTCGTTACCAGCGGGAAAGTTGGTTTCTCGCGCGATCGCAGCGCGAACCTGAGCGACGAAGGGAAAACCGAATTCCAACAGTCCTCGCGTTACAAGAACCAGCCCGCCCTGGCCGGACGCGCGCAGTTGATCGTTCAGCGCGCGAATGCGCGCAGTCTTTTCGTCTGTCATTTTAGGAAATGCCTTTTGCGGCGAAGACGCTAGATTCGATCCAGCGCCATCAGCGTAAGAACGAGTACGAGCCCGTTCGATTGAGAAAGCTGACGCGGAAAATCAGCCAATGCATTGGTTTCAACCGTCACCCGCACCGAATGGCCACCGTCGAGATCGATCCCCACAATTTCTAGATCGGGGTCAAACGCGATGGATTGAATGCTGATCGTTACGGGATCGATGAGATGCGAAAGAGAGCGGGTCACAGCGTGTGCACCAATCGATGTTGCGCGCGACTATCGCCATCGATGTAGCGTTGCGTCGTCTCGATCGACTGATGCCCGGCTAAAAGTTGGACATCCCTGAGGCTTGCGCCGGCGCGGTGCGCTGCTTTTGCTGCGGCGGTTACGAACGTGCGCCGTCCAGAGTGCGACGAACAGCCGTCCGCGCCAATGGCGTGAAATGCGCAGCTGAACCAGTTGACGATACTGTTTGCGCGCATGCCTCCGCCTCTTAGCGAGCGCACGACCGGCCCTATGCGTAGTGCTTTTGGGGCCAGCTTGACCAGGGCCTGACTGAGTTCTGGATGGATGGGAATGCGACGGCCGGATCCCTTCTTAGCGATCGCGTCTCTAAGCTCGATGATGTTCGACACTCGACCTCTAGCGTCCGTGACCATGGACCAGTCCAACCCCGCGATCTCGCAGGCTCTCAACCCGGCGCGGACCGAGAGTAGCACGATGACGCGATCTCGCTCGGGGGTCGGGGAGCGCCGAGTGTGTGCGAGCAGTCGCCGAAGCTCGCCGCTGGTGAGGATCTTTGCTTGTCTGCCGGCCATGAAGTTCCTTTCTGGGCATGCAAAAATACCCCCGCGCTTGGGGCGCGGGGGCAGGGTGGTAAGAGCTGTCGAAGTCAGCCCTCGTGGAGCTGAATAAATGCGTTCATCGGGCGACGGCCGCTGCCCCGAACGCTGAAGCTATCTGTCGGGGCATGCGTGTAGGCCGTTCGAAAGTTCGCGAGCCCGAGTTGCTCCGGCGGCGCCCGTGAAGCCGCCAGCATGGCGAAGCCCTCGGTTGGTAGCATTCTTTGATAATGCGCTGCCCCGATTGCTAAGCCGCCGCCGAGGAAGCTGCTGGCGCATGCGAGCCCGTGACGATGCCAAAAGACTTCCCGACCGGGGGCGTCGAACCCGTGGATAGGGTTGAGGAGCACGCGGGGCCAATGAGTGCGAATTCGGTGGTAAAGGTCTGAAAGCCAGAGCCACGATTCCGTTGGCGTCAGGTCGTCCCATCCATCTGGAACGGCCGTCTTGTATCGCATGGCTCGCAGCTTGGTCGTTGGGCCTAGCGCAAGTTCGGAGAAGACGAAGCTGTCGTAGCAGAGGCACAGCATCGCGATGTCGCCGTTGGGGAGCGGCAGAAAACGATCTTCGGTGAGAGCATCCTCATGGTCCAAGAGATACGGGGCACGACCATATTCATTGGTATCGCCATCTGTCGGGAAGATTTTTCGGACGACCGCTAGACAGCCATTCTGATTGAATGCCGCTAGAGCCTGGTCTCCTCGAAACCCCCACGGGCGGAACCGGTTGGTGTCGATCCCTATCACGATGACGCACCCGGGCGACCCTTCACTGAGCTTACGAACGGCCTGGACGCAGATGTCGCCGACAGATGCGTCGATCATCGCGCGTCTGAGTGTGGTTGGAGCCGGAGCGAGCCAGTCTGCCGTTCGAAGGTAGCCAGCGGGGAAGACAATGGCGTCGAGAGCGCGCCAACCCCGGCGCCGAATGGCGCGCATGATTGTGACCATAAAGTCGAGGCGAAGCTCGGTCGATCGGGGGCGTGTGGCGGGGGAGCCTTTGACGTGAATGCTCACGATCCGCGCTGGCCGTGAGCCGCGCATTTCGCTGAGCATGGACTGATCTCGATGTGTTTGGCTGACATTTCATTATACCATCGATTTGGTGCAATGTCAATAACGCATTGAAAAGGCATGAAAAAAAGTGCCGAACCGAGCCGGCCGTCTTCAAAAAATATCCTATTGATATTGTTATATCAGCATGATACCTTTCGCTCGTAATCGGAGAAGCAACGCATGCGCAGATCGCAGCTAGTGAAGTTGGTGGGGTTGAGCGAGGAGGCCTTTAATCTTCTCAAGGCCCGTAAACATGTCCCGATGCGTGGGCGGCCTCCTGGTTCGGGGTGGCAGGATTTCACGGTTGAGGACGCCATCGCCTTTGAGGCGGCTGTCGCATTGGCGCGATGTGGCGTTAAAAAGAATAACGCGCGTGCGTGGGTCGATCTCTATTTCGACGTGGCCATCGAGCGCGCGAGCGAGAACGACCGCAAGTCTACCGATCCCGTCTATCTCGGCGTGGTGACCTCCTTCGGCATCGCAGAGACGACGCTTGTCGCCGACGACCAGTTTCCGTTGGTTGGATCAGCGAGTGACATCGCGAGCGAGCTGCAAAGCATCCAGGAAGCCCTCGGGCAGGATCGCTGGCTCGATGGTCTCATAACCATCAATCTCAATCTCTGTGTCCAGCTCGTCTATCTGCGGGCGGAGCAGGCCCTGATTGCTGATGATCGGCTCGAAGAGCTCGCGACCCTGTTCGGCGCGCGCAGCCGCATGATCACGATCGTTGAGTAGGGGGCGATAATGCCAAGGGCTTCAACAAGATTCACAAAGGCGGATGTGGCGCGCGCCTTGAAAGGGGCCAATGAAGCGGGGTTCGACGCGACCAGCGTCGAGATAATGCCTGACGGCGTGATCCGCATCTCAAAGGGCGGGGTGACCGTAGAGCCCGTCCTAAGTGCGTATGATCAGTGGAAGGCTAAGCGGGGTGCGCATTAAGCTGAAAGGGCTCAACGTCGTGCGAAAGACGCGCGCCGACGGAACGAAGGTCATCTACTACTACGCTTGGAAGGGCGGTCCGCGCATCGAGGGCGAGCTGGGCTCTGCCGAGTTCATGGAAAACTACAACGCGGCCCTCGCCGACCGTAGGCGCAAGCCGTCCGATACCCTCGTCGCCCTACTGGACGCCTATGAGTCGTCATCGGACTTCCGCAGTCTCGCCGAACGTACGCGCACAGATTACAAAAAGCATCTTCGAGCGATCGCCAGCGAGTTCGGCGACTTCCCTATCGCCGCGCTGAGCGACAAGCGCGTGCGGGGCGACTTCTTATCCTGGCGCGACCGCTTAGCGTTGAGCTCGCGACGTACAGCTGACTACCGGTTCACCGTCTTCGCGCGCGCTCTGTCTTGGTCCGTTGACCGGGGGCTCGCCCCTTTCAATCCATTGGAGCGACAAGGGCGCGTCTATCGTGCGACGCGACGGGATAATGTCTGGACCGACCATGATGAAGCGACCTTCCTGGCGCAGGCCCCTCGCCATCTCCAACTAGCGTTGCTTCTCGCGTTATGGACCGGGCAACGGCAGGGGGATCTGCTGCGGCTGAGCTGGAGCGACTATGATGGCGACGTCATTCGGCTCAAGCAGCGCAAAACAAGAGCGCGAGTGGCGATCCCTGTCGGCGCCCCTCTGAGGGCGGCCCTCGAGACGCTCGCCATCCATACGGGCGACAGCGAGACGATTTTGACCACTGAAGCGGGACGGGCTTGGACCGAATCTGGTTTCCGCGCTTCGTGGAGAAAGGCCTGCGCCAAAGCTGGCATCGCCGACGTCACGTTCCACGATCTGCGCGGAACGGCGGTCACCCGTTTAGCTATGGCGGGTTGCAACGAAGCTGAGATCGCTACGATCACGGGCCATAGCCTGCGAGACGTCGGTGCGATCCTCGATGGCCACTATCTCAAGCGCGATCATTCGCTCGCTGTGTCTGCGATCAAGAAGCTCGAAGCGAAAGCGGGCTTTCCAACTTTTTTCCCAACTAAGGCTGAGCGCACATAGTCGCTTCCCAATGGTGGGGGATTTTCTCTAGCAAAAACAAGGGGGACGATGGTGGGTGATGTAGGGTTCGAACCTACGACCCGCTGATTAAGAGTCAGCTGCTCTACCAACTGAGCTAATCACCCGACCGATCGTCTGCGTCTTCGGGGGCGAGGCCTTGCCGAAGGGCGCTCCTACTACCCAGCGGTTCGGGGGTTGGCAAGCGCTTTCGCAAACTTTCTGCGACGGAGTATGGTCCGCGTGGAATCAGCCGCGGCAAGCGGCGGGGGAGCGAACATCATGGCCTTCTGGAACCGACGTCGATCGATCGACGCCATGATGGCGCCGCACGACGGCCCACGGCTGAAGCCGACGTTGAGCTGGCCGCACCTGCTGGCCCTGGGCGTTGGGGCCATCGTCGGCACCGGCATCCTGACGCTGATCGGGGTGGGGGCGGGCCTGGCGGGCCCGGCGGTGTTGATCAGCTTCGGCCTTGCGGGACTGGTCTGCGCCTGCGCGGCCCTGGCCTATGCCGAACTGTCGACCATGATGCCGACGGCGGGCAGCGCCTACACCTATTCCTATGCGGTGCTGGGTGAGTTGATCGCCTGGATCGTGGGGTGGAGCCTGATCCTGGAATATTCACTCGTCGTCAGCGCCGTGGCGGTGGGCTGGTCCGGCTATGCGGTGGGCTTCCTGAGCGGGCTGGGGATCGATTTGCCGACGGCGCTGGTCGCCGGGCCGCATGCGGGGGGCATCATCAACCTACCGGCCGTGGCCATCATCGGGGTGGTGACGGGCCTGCTTCTGCTGGGCACCAAGGAGAGCGCGACGCTGAACGCGGTGCTGGTCCTGATCAAGATCGCGGCCTTGGTGGTGTTCGTCGCCATCGCCCTGCCGGCGTTCAAGCCCGAGCATTTCACGCCCTTCATGCCCAACGGCTTCGGCGCGCCCTTCGTCCAAACCGGGGTAATGGCGGCGGCGGCGATCATCTTCTTCGCCTTCTACGGCTTTGACGCCATCTCGACGGCGGCGGAAGAGACCAAGAAGCCTGAGCGTGACCTGGCCATCGGCATCGTCGGCTCCATGCTCATCTGCACGGCGCTATATCTGGTCGTCGCGGCCGCAGCCATCGGCGCGCGGCCGGTCGCGACCTTCGCCAGCAGCCCCGAGCCGCTGGCCCTGATTCTGCGTCAGATGGGGCAGGGGACGGCGGCCCAGTGGATCGCCGCTGCGGCGGTGATCGCGCTTCCGACCGTCCTGCTGGCCTTCCTGTTCGGGCAAAGCCGCATCTTCCTGGGCATGGCGCGCGATGGCTTGCTGCCGCGTCGCCTGGCCAAGGTATCGAGCCGGGGCGTGCCGGCGGTGGTGACTGTGTTCACCGCCATCGTCGTGGCGATTCTGGCGGGGTTGTTGCCGCTGGACGAACTGGCGTCGCTGGCCAACGCCGGGACGCTGGCGGCCTTCTGCTCGGTCGGGGTTTGCCTGATCGTGCTGCGCATCCGCGAGCCGGGTCGCAAGCGGGTGTTCAAGGCGCCGCTGTGGCCGGTCGTTGGAGCGGTCAGCGTGATCGGCTGCCTGGTCTTCTTCCTGAGCCTGAAGCCGGTGACGCAGATCGGCTTCGTGGTCTGGAACGTGGTCGGCGTGGCGATCTATCTGCTGTGGTCCTCGCGGAACTCCCGCCTTGCCAAGGGTGAGGAGACGGCGGCCTGATGGCGTTGCGTGATCTGACGGGCGCCGTCGATTTCGCCGTGCTGAACGGCATGACGGGCGGGGACGACGCCATCAATGAGGAGGTGTTGGGCCTGTTCGTCAATCAGGCCGGCCTGTGGTCCGCCATGCTGGATCCCAAGGTCGAGGGCTGGCGCGACGGGGTCCATACGATCCGAGGCGCGGCAGCGGGCATCGGCGCGCGAGACCTGGCGGCGATCTGCGCCGAGGCGGAAGCGGTGGATCAGAAGCTGGCCGCGCCGGCGGTTGAGCGGGTGCGCGATGCGCTGGCGACGGCCTTGGCTGATGTCGCGGCCTATCGGCACGAAATCATGCTGAGAAGTCTCAAGACCTAGTCGGGCTTGTCGCGTTCAGCTGCGCGTGCGGTCGTAGGTCGCGAACTCGTGGGCGATGCAGCGGTCGATGAGCAGGCGCCAGACGGGTTCGGCGATGTCGGGTGACAGATCGTGGGCCTCGGCCGAGACCAGAACCTTGGCGACCACGTCGTCGATCCGGGCCTGGTCGAAGACGGCGTCGCGGTCGGGCTTGATGCGGGCGGCGGCGTCCATGTAGCGCTGACGCTCGGCCAGCAGGGCGACCAGGGCGCGGTCCAGGGCGTCAACGCCCTGGCGGACCTCGGCCATGGACTGGCATTCGGACGGATCGACGCGCGCGTCGACGGCGACTAGGGCAGGCTTTGACATGGCGTCGGGTTAGCGGGTCAGGCCGCCCAAGCCAAGGCTGTCAACCAACGAAGGCCCGCTCCAGCACGTAGTCCGCCGGTTCGGCGTTGGAGCCTTCCTTCAGGCCATAGGTCTCCAGCAGTTCGCCGGCTTCCTTGATCATGGCCATGGAGCCGCACAACATGGCGCGGTCGCGGGCGGGGTCGAACCCTTCGGGCAGGCCCAGGTCCCGGAAGAAGTCGCCGGACTTGATGCGGTCGGTAATCCGGCCCGGCGTCTCGAACGCTTCGCGGGTGACCGTCGGATAGTAGGTCAGCTGGGCCTTGGCCTCGTCGCCGATCAGGGGGTCGTCGTGAATTTCCCGCGTGAAGAAGTCGCGATAGGCCAGGTCGGCGACGCTGCGAACCGTGTGGATCACATAGACATGGCCGAAGCGGGAATAGGTCTCTGGATCGCGCGCGACGCTGAGCCAAGGCGCCAGACCCGTGCCGGTGCCGATCAGAAACAGGCGTTCGCCGCCAGTCAGGGCGTCCAGAACCAGGGTGCCGGTCGGTTTCTTGCCCATCAGAACGGTGTCGCCGGGCTGGGTTTTCTGCAAGCGCGAGGTCAGCGGGCCGTCGGCGACCTTGATGGAAAAGAACTCCAGTTCCTCGGCCCAGCACGGGCTGGCGATGGAATAGGCGCGCAGGACAGGCTTACCGCCATCCTCGCCCGGCAAGCCGATCATCACGAATTCGCCCGAGCGGAAGCGGAAATCCTCGGGTCGTTTGACGCCGAAGCTGAACAGACTGTCGGTCCAGTGGCGCACCCACAGAACCTCAAGCTCGTTAAACGGACTGGCTTTCACGGGGGCGGGGGAGAGGGCGGCGTCTGTCATCGTGCCGTCTCTCTAATCTGAGAACCCCTCGCAGGGAAGGATAAGCCTTTCGCCCGGCGACGACATTTCCTCGTGACGGCTTGCAGAAGCGCGGCTAGCGTCCCGACCCATGCGCACCACTCTTCTCGCCTCGACCATCCTCCTGTCGGCCACATCGGCGCTCGCACAGGAGACTCCCTCCAACATCCTGACGCCCGAACGGGTCTTTTCCAGCCCCAGCCTGAACGGGCCGGTGGCCAAGGGGGTCAGCCTGTCGCCTGACGGCCAGTTGGTCGCCTTCCTGCGCTCGCGCGAGGACAATGTGGATGTGCAGGACCTGTGGGCGGCGCCGACGGGCGAGGGCGAACCCTATAAGCTGATCGACGCACGGGCGCTGGTTCCCGATGCGGGTGAGCTGTCGGAAGCCGAAAAGGCCCGGCGCGAGCGGATGCGGATCAGTGCGCGCGGCGTGGTCGAATATTCTTGGGACCAGCAGGGCCGCTACATCCTGGCGCCGCTGGAAGGCGACATCTTCCTGGCGAGCCGGGCGGACGGCAAGGTGCGCCGCCTGACCGAGACGCCGGCTGACGAGATCGACGCCAAGGTGTCGCCCAAGGGCAGCTACGTTTCCTATGTCCGCGATCAGAATCTGGTCGTCTATGATCTGGCGAGCGGCAAGGAGACGCCGATCACCGACGACGGCGCGGGTCTGATCACCTGGGCCACGGCCGAGTTCATCGCCCAGGAGGAGATGGATCGCGACACCGGATACTGGTGGAGCCCCGACGAGCGCTACATCGCCATGACGCGTGTGGACGAGAGCCCGGTCGATATCGTGCCGCGCTTCGAGATCACCGGCGGCGGCGCGACGATGGTGGAGCAGCGTTATCCTCGCGCAGGCCGGCCCAATGCGGTGGTCGAACTGTATGTGCGCGACCTGCAGGGCGGGGGACGGGTCAAGGTGGACCTGGGATCCAACACCGACATCTATCTGGCGCGGGTGAACTGGTCCGGCGACGGCAAGACACTGTACGTCCAACGCCAGTCGCGCGACCAAAAGACACTGGACCTGCTGAGCGTCGATCCGACGACCGGCGCGTCACGCGTGATCCTGAGCCAGAAGGCGCAGGCCTGGGTCGATCTAAACGACGACTTCCGCGTCCTGTCTGACGGCCGGTTCATCTGGTCCAATGAGGATTCGGGTTGGCGGCACCTGTATCTGTATGACCGCAACGGGCGTCGCCTGCGGGCCATCACGCGCGGCGACTATCCGGTCAAGCACCTGGACGGCGTCAACGAGCAGACCGGGGACGTCTATTTCACCGCCTCGATGCGCGACGGCAAGGAACTGCCGATCGAGCAGCAGATGTTCCGCGCCAATCTGAACCGCACGGTCGATCCGGTCGCGGTGACGCCGGGCGGCGGCTGGTGGACGGTGTCGGTGAACGGGCCGGCGACCGCCTATGTCGGCAACTATTCGGACCCGGTGACCCCGACGCAGTCGGCGCTTTACCGCATCGACGGCACGCGCGTGCGCTGGATCGAAGAGAACAAGCTCGACGCCAGCCATCCGTTCGCCCCTTACGTCTCGCGCCTGCGCACGCCCGAGTTCGGCACGATGCAGAGCCACGGCCAGACCCTGGTCTGGCGCATGACCACGCCGCCCGACTTCGATCCGTCCAAGAAGTATCCGGTGGTGATGCAGGTCTATGGCGGGCCCGGCACCGGGGCGGGCGTGCAGAAGAGCTGGCAGCCGCTGACCAACCAACTGCTGACCGAGGCGGGCTACATCGTCTTCCGTGTCGACAATCGCGGCGAGGGCGACCGGTCGCAGGCGTTCGAGACCAGCATCTATCGCCGCCTGGGCCTTCCGGCGGTCGAGGATCAGGCCCAGGCCGCGCAATGGCTGAAGACCCTGCCTTACGTCGATGCCGACCATATCGCGGTGATGGGCTGGAGCTTCGGCGGCTTCCTCAGCTTGCTGACACTAACGGACAAGGACGCCGGCCTGGCCTCGGCTCTGGCGGGCGCGGCGCCGACGGAATGGAGCCTGTACGACACCCACTATACCGAACGGTATATGTCCACGCCTCAGGCCAATCCGGAGGGCTATGCCGCCACCGACGTCCTGCCGCGGCTGGACGACATGACGGGGCGGCTGTTGCTGCTGCACGGCATGGCCGACGACAACGTCATCTTCGGCAATGCGACGCGCGTCATCGACGCCTTACAGGCCAAGAGCGTGCCGTTCGAGATGATGCTCTATCCCGGCCAGCGGCACGGCGTCCGCGGCGATCCGAGGCAACTGCAACAATGGCGCACCTATCTCGACTTCCTGGACCGCACCATCGGCGACCGGGCCGCGCCCAAGGCCGACTGATTTTGGCGGCTGCGGTCGCGCTGGCCCTTGCGGGCTGCGCGACCGGGCAGGGCGCCTATCCTTCTGCATCCGCCGTGGTCGCGGCGGGGCGGGCCAACGACAGCGCCCATTCGGTGCTGGTCTGGACCGCAAGATCGCCCCGTCAGGGCGTGTCGGCGATTTCCGGCATGCCGATCCTGCTGAAGGACAATATCGAGACGGCGGACATGCCGACCACCGCCGGATCGTTGGCGCTGGCGAACAATGCGCCGGGACGGGACGCGCCGCTGGTCGGGCGACTGCGCACCGCCGGGGCCGTAATCGTCGGCAAGACCAACCTGTCGGAGTGGGCCAATATCCGGTCGTCGGACTCGATCAGCGGCTGGAGCGCGGTCGGCGGCCAGACGCTGAACCCCTATGATCCCACGCGCACGCCTTGTGGATCGTCGTCCGGCAGCGGGGCGGCCGTGGCGCTGGGCCTGACGCCCGTCGCCATCGGGACGGAAACCGACGGGTCGATCACCTGCCCGGCGTCGGTCAACGGCGTGGTCGGGTTCAAGCCGACCGTTGGCCTGGTCTCGCGCACCCACATCGTGCCGATCAGCCATTCGCAGGACACGGCCGGGCCGATGGCGACGACCGTCACGGATGCGGCCAGGGTGCTGACCGTCATCGCCGGGTCCGATCCGGCCGATCCGGCGACGGTCGAGGCCGATGCGCGCAAGGTCGACTACGCCGCCAGGCTGGACGCCAACGCGCTGCGCGGTGCGCGGATCGGGGTGATGCGGTTCCTGAAAGGCTACTCGCCCGAAACCCAGGCGGTGTTCGAGCAGAACCTGAAGGCCTTGCGCGATGCCGGCGCCGTATTGGTCGATCTGCCCGAGGGACCGGACGGCCGAGCCATCGGCGGGGCCGAGTTCAAGGTGCTGCTCTATGAGCTGAAGCACGATCTGAACGCCTATCTGGCCTCGACCGACCCGCAGCAGGTCCGCGCCCGCACCCTGGCCGAGGTCATCGCCTTCAACGCCGCCGAACCGCGCGAGACGGTGCTGTTCGGCCAGGACACATTCGAGCGCGCCCAGGCGATGGGCGATTTGACGGACGCTGACTATCTGGAGGCGCGCGCGACCTCGCTTAGGCTGGCGGGGCCGGAGGGCATCGATCGATTGATCCGTGAAAACGCCTTCATCGCCCTTATCGCGCCGACAACGTCTCGCGCCTGGACCAACGATCCGAAAGATGACGATGACATGCAGGGATCGGCAAGCCGATTGGCGGCGTCGCTGGCTATCCTCACCTGACCGTGCCGATGGGCTTTGATCAGGGCATGCCGGTCAGCATGAGCTTCATTGGCGGAAAGTGGGAGGATGCTCGCATCCTTTCCCTGGGTTACGCCTTCGAACAGGCGACGCAGGCGAGGCGGCCGCCGCCTGCATCGCGCCCCTGACGACAGGAGCAGCGGCCCAGAGGACGGTGCGATGGGCAAGCAGTCGATCTGGCGAAAAAGAGCGGACGCGACGTGAGCGATCTGATCGCCAATATCGTCGGCTCAGCGGCTGCGATCTGCTCGATCACCAGTTTCGCGCCGCAGGCCATCAAGATCTGGAAGGAGCGCGATGCGTCGTCGGTCAGCTTGAAGACCTATTCCCTGACGGTGACCTGTTTCATCCTCTGGGTCGTCTACGGCGTCATGACAAAGACCTGGCCTGTCACGGTCGCCAACGCGTGCGCCCTGGTGATGGCGTCCGGCGTGCTGGTGATGAAGTGGCGGTTCCGCGACGGCGATCCCGACAAATAACGGTTTGATCCTGATCAAGGCGCGCTGGCGCGGTAGGGCTCAGAAAGGCGGCAGAGGAGATTTCCGATGCCGCAATCCGCTGTTCCCTTCGTCGCCGCAATCGTGACGGCGTTCGCCTTCTTCATGGTCGCGCTAGGCGCAGCCAGCCTGTATTCCAGCTCCGCTGACGAGAAGTGACCGAGCTTTCCCCGACGTGATCTTGGCGCCCCCGCCGATGCGGGCTAACCCGTAGTTCACAACGTCCAACAGGGAGACGCCCCCAATGCCCGATCTCGCACAAGTCACCGAACACATCCGCGGCGCCGTCGGCGACAACTCCGGCCTCGGCAAGACCGTCAAGCTCGACCTCGGCGACGAGGGCAAGATCTACATCGACGGCGCCTCCACGCCGAACACGGTGACGAACGAGGACAAGCCCGCCGACGCCACCGTCTCGATGAAGTGGGATGACTTTATGGCCCTGTCGGAAGGCAAGCTGGACCCAATGATGGCCTTTATGCAGGGCAAGCTGAAGATCGCCGGCGACATGATGATCGCCCAGAAGCTGGCTCCGCTGCTGAAGCGCTGATGCCGGTCTGAACGACTAGTTATGGCGGCGCGGCTCCCGACCAGGGGCCGCGCCGTTTTCGTATCGAGCGTCCGGCAGAGACGCGAACGGGAAAGAGGAAACGACATGGACTTCAAACACTCCGACCGCGCCCTGGATTGGCACGCCCGCGTCCGTCGCTTCCTGGACGAGCAGGTCATCCCGCGCGAAGCCGAATATTTCGCACAGGTCCGCGAGGATTCGAACCGTCAGCCGCCGGTTATGGAGACGATGAAGGCGGCCGCGAAGGAGGCCGGACTTTGGAATATGTTCCTGCCCGGCGAACACGGGGCGGGTCTGACCAATCTGGAATACGCGCCGCTGGCCGAGATGATGGGGCGGCATCTGTGGTCGGCCGAGGTGTTCAACTGCAACGCCCCCGACACCGGCAATATGGAGGTGCTCCATATGTACGGAGACGCCGAGCAGCAGGCGCGCTGGCTGAAGCCCCTGATGGCCGGCGAAATCCGTTCGGCCTTCCTGATGACCGAGCCTGAGGTCGCCTCGTCCGACGCCACCAACATCCAGACCCGGATCGAGCGGGACGGCGACCACTATGTCATTAACGGCCGCAAATGGTGGTCGACCAACATGGGCCATCCGAATCTGGCCGTGACCATCGTCATGGGCAAGACGGATCCGGACGCCGCATCCCACGCCCAGCAGTCGCAGATCATCGTACCGGCAGATACGCCTGGCTTCCGCGTCGAGCGGATGCTGTCGGTGTTCGGCTATGACGAAAAGCCGATCGGCCACGCAGAGGTCGTGTTGGAGAACGTCCGCGTGCCGGTCGAGAACCTGATCGCGGGCGAGGGCAGGGGCTTCGAGATCGCCCAAGGGCGGCTTGGTCCGGGCCGTATTCACCACTGCATGCGCACCATCGGTGCCGCCGAGCGGGCGCTGGAACTGATGGTGACGCGGCTGCTGAACCGGACGGCGTTCAAGAAGCAGTTGGCCGAGCATTCGGTGTGGGAACAGCGCGTCGCGGAGGCGCGCACCAACATCGAGATGTGCCGCCTCCTGGTGCTGAAGGCCGCCTGGATGATGGATCAGGCGGGAGCCAAGAACGCCCGCTCCGAGATCGCCCAGATCAAGGTCGCCGCGCCGAAGATGGCCTTGCAGATCATCGACGACGCCATTCAGGCGTTCGGCGGCGCCGGTGTTTCGGGCGACACGCCCTTGGCCGAGCTTTACGCAGGTGTCCGCACCTTGCGCATCGCCGACGGCCCGGACGAGGTGCATAATCGCACCATCGCGCGGTTGGAATACGCCAAACACGGCGGCCGACCGATGCGCTGATGGGCGATCCCGAACGCCAAGTGCTTGGGAACCTTGGCCTTGTTGGTGCGTTTGTTCGGCACTGACAAGGCGCTGGGGCTGGTGTCGGACGGGACAGCTGACATGAATGCGCGCTCCGAACCCGACCAGCGGGTTGCGTCAGACGTGACGCGGTTCAAGGTCGTTCGCGCGCGGATGACCCATCTGGCTGAAGGTCTCTCTGCCGAGGATCTTTCGTCTCAGGCGATGGCGGATTGCAGCCCGGGGAAATGGCATCTGGCGCACTCCAGCTGGTTTTTCGAGGCGATGATCCTGTCGTCTGATCCCGGATACCAGCCCGTCGATCCGCGTTTTCAGCAGCTGTTCAACTCCTACTATGAGGCCTTAGGCGAGCGGGTTAGGCGGGACCAGCGCGGGCTGATGACTCGCCCGTCCGTCGATGAGGTCCTGGCCTATCGGCGAGAGATCGACCGCCGGATGATCGCCTGGCTGGCGCAGGGCGAGACCAGCGGCCATCAACGCTATCTGTTCGAGCTGGGGCTGCACCACGACCAGCAGCATCAGGAGCTTTTCCTGATGGATATGCTGAACCTGATGTCGCGCTCTCCGCTCGACCCCGCCGCCTATGAGATTGAACCCAGAACCGAGCCGCTTGAGATCAGGCGCGGCGGAACGGTGGCGTTTGACGGCGGTCTGGTGACGATCGGCCACGACCAATCGGACTTCGCCTTCGACAATGAGGGGCCTGCGCACCGCGTATGGCTGGAGCCGTTCGCTCTGGCTGCGGATCTGGTGACGAACGGCGACTGGATCGGCTTCGTTCAGGATGGCGGCTATTCGCGTCCCGACCTGTGGCTGTCGGACGGCTGGGCGACGGTCAAGGCCGAGGGCTGGACCGCGCCGCTGTATTGGCGTTTGGCGGATGGCGACTGGACCGTGATGGGTTTGACGGGGCGTACATCTGTCGATCCTGCCGCGCCGGTTCGCCACATCAGCTTTTACGAGGCCGACGCCTACGCCCGGTGGGCCGGCAAGCGCCTGCCGTCCGAGGCGGAATGGGAACATGGCGCCGCCTCTTCGCCTGACGCGTTCTCGAACCTGGCTGGCGAAGTGTGGCAGTGGACGTCCAGCGCCTATGCGCCCTATCCCGGTTTCCAGCCGACGCCGGGCACCGCCGCCGAATACAACGGCAAGTTCATGGCCAATCAGATGGTGCTGCGGGGCGGGTCGTTCGCCACGCCGCCGGGCCATGACCGCATCACCTACCGCAACTTCTTCTATCCCCAACAGAGGTGGGCCTTCATGGGTTTGAGACTGGCTGAAGATCGAACCGTGGCGCGAGACGCCGCCGCGGACGACGCCCAAACCGCCGCCTTTCGAAAGGATATGATCGAGGGGCTGTCGCGCGCGCAAAAGGCCGTGCCGCCAAAGTGGTTCTACGACGCGGACGGGTCGCGCCTGTTCGAAGACATCACCGTGCTGCCGGAATACTATCCGACGCGGCAGGAAATGGCTCTGTTGCGCGATCGCGCGGCGGAATTGACGGCCGACTTCGGCCCCGACGCCGTGCTGGTCGAGTTCGGATCCGGCGCTAGCGAGAAGACGCGGATTCTGTTGGATGCCGCAAACGACCTCGGCGCCTACGTCCCGCTCGATATCAGCGAGAGCGCCCTGATGGACGCGGCCATTCGCGTCCGCGCTGATTATCCCAAACTGCGCGTGCAGCCTGTTCTGGGGGACTTCGAGCACCTGGCGCCGCTGCCCGACGACCTGCCATTGGGGCGACGGATCGGCTTCTTCCCAGGCTCGACCATCGGCAATCTGCAACCTGATGAGGCCGAGCAATTCCTGGCGGCCGCGCGTCGGATGCTAGGCGAGGGGGCGTTGTTCATTCTCGGCGTCGATCTGGTCAAAGATCCTGCGATCCTGGTCGCCGCCTATGACGACAGCCAGGGCGTTACGGCGGCCTTCAATCGCAATGTTCTGATCCGCGCCAATCACGAGTTGGATACCGATTTCGATGTGGACGCCTTTGTTCACCGCGCCGTGTGGAACCCGGACGCCTCGCGCATGGAAATGCATCTGCAGGCGATTGCGCCGACCACCGCGCACATCGGAGATCGGACATTCCGCTTCATGACCGGTGAGACGATCCACACCGAAAGCTCGCGCAAGTTCACGCCTGAATCGATCCAGACCATGGCGGTCGCCTCCGGCTGGACGGTCGTCCGCATCGATACCTCTCCGGCGCCGAGCGTCGCCTTGGCGGTCCTGCGCGCCTGAGCCGAAAGCGCGGCTGATCGCGGACAAGAAAAAGGGCGGCGCATCGATCGATGGGCCGCCCTGTTTGTATCTAGTCTAACCGACTACTGCCCTTCGGCTGCGTCCGCGTCTTTCTTGGTTCCGTGCGACGCTTCTCCACCCTTGCGGCCGGCCTGTGCGGCGAGGCTGCGGTCTTGGGAGAAGCTGCGTTTTTCACTGGGGACGCTGGCGCCCCCTTTGCGCGCGATTTCGCGCTGACGTTCCGGATCCATGGAGGCAAAACCTCGCTTGGAAACGCCGGAGGGTCGGGTGGGTTGGCTGTCCATTGTGTTCCTTTCAGTGCTGCCGTTGCGCTTGCTGAAGTGAACCCAGTGACTCCGTGACGGTTCCGTCGGGAACTCCGTTTTACTGTCGCGATCCTCAAGGCCTCGTGAGTTTGACTTTACCCAGCGCCATAAGGTCGCGAATCACCTTCGCCGCCGCCATCCGGTTCCATCGGCGGAACTTCATCAGGAGTGTCTGACGGCTGTATTTCCGGCTGCTGCGTCGGCTCAGGCTGGATCTCGGGTTGCGGCGTGGTCGGGGTGGGTTCGATGTAGGTCATGGGCGGCTCCTTATGCGATCAACCAACGCACCGTGATCGACCACGTTCAAAAAGGAACCATGGGTCGCAACGCCGGTTTGTTCAGCGAACCATGGAGATCGACATGACCAACACCCCAATCAGCGCGACATCACCCGACGACATCGTCCTGGAAGACGACGATCTGACCCAACGTCTGGACCGACAGGCGGACGCCATTCTCGCCGAGGGCGAGGGCCGCAGCTTTGGCAAGACCGCTTCGGTCCGTCAGGCCGTCAGAGAAGACGCCGGTCTGGTGCGTGAGAAGATTTCCGGACGCGTCCACCGTGTGCAGGAAGACATCCAAGACAATCCGATGAAGGCGACACTCTACGCGCTGGGCATCGGCGTCATCATCGGCATGATCCTGCGCCGATAAGCCACACGATCAGCAGGCTCAGGCAGGCCCCGACGGCTCACGCTGGATCGGGGCCTGTCGCATTGCGGCGTCAGACACGAACGGATTGGTCCGTCGCTCTTCACCAAAGGTGGAGATCGGCCCGTGGCCGGGCACAAAGGTGACGTCGTCGCCCAGCGGCCAGAGCTTTTCAATCACTGAGCGGATCAGGGCGGGCGGATCGCTCATCGGGAAGTCGGTGCGACCCACTGACCCCTTGAACAGAACGTCGCCGACCTGAGCGAATCGCGCCGCGCGATTGAAGAAGATGACGTGCCCGGGCGTGTGGCCTGGACAATGGCGCACGTCCCAGGTCGTTTCTCCCAACGATACTGTGTCGCCGTCCTCCAGCCAGCGGTCCGGCGTGAAGGGGCGAGCGTCGGGCAGGCCGTACATCCGGCCGCTCTCCACGATTCGGTCGATCCAGAACTGGTCGGCCTTCTGGGGCCCAGTGATCTGGACGCCGGTTTTCTCCTGCATTTCGGCCGCGCCGCCCGCGTGATCCAGATGGCCGTGGGTGATCCAGATCTGATCCAGCGTCAGGCCGCGCCGCGTGACCTCGCCCAGAACTGCATCGACCGAACCGCCAGGATCGATCACGGCGGCCTTATTGGTCGCGGTGCACCAGACGGTCGTGCAGTTCTGTTGAAGCGGGGTGACGGGCGTGACGAAGACGCCGATGGGGGAGGCGGGTTGGCTCATTTCGTCAACATAGCCACGCAGAGGCCGCGAAACCACCGGCTCTGACCACGCCCGCGTTGACCTTTCGGGCCCTTCTCGACATAAGGGCGGGCTTCGAGGTGCCGCTCCACACGGGGCGGCCTTCTTGCTTTATCCATTCCGCGCCGGCCGTCTCGATGGCTCATGCGCCCCAGAGCGTCAGAATCCCGACCATGCAAGTCGTCGAAAAGTCGAACGAAGGCCTCAGCCGCGTGATCGCGGTCACCATTCCCGTGGCGGAGCTGAACGAAAAGCTCGAAGCCCGCGTCAAGGAAGTCGCCCCGCAGGTGAAGCTGAAGGGCTTCCGTCCGGGCAAGGTGCCGGTCGCCCACGTCAAGAAGACCTTCGGCCGTGAGTTCATGGGCGAGATCATCAACGCCGAGCTGAACGAAACCAGCCAGAAGGCGCTCGACGAAGCCAAGATTCGTCCCGCCGCGCCGGCCGAGATGAAGCTGACCTCGGACATGGACAAGGTCATCGCCGGTCAGGAAGACCTGGCCTATGAAATGTCGCTGGAAATCATGCCGGACTTCGAGCCGGTCGATCCCAAGACCCTGAAGCTGGAGCGCCCGACCTATGAAGCGTCGGACGCCGATCTGGACGAGGCCCTGACGGAACTGGCCGGTCAGGCCAAGACCTACGAAGACAAGAAGGGCAAGACCGTCAAGGCCGCCGAGGGCGACCAGCTGACGATCGATTTCCTGGGCAAGCTGGACGGCGAGCCCTTCGAAGGCGGCGCCGCCGAGGACGCGGACCTGGTGATCGGCTCGGGCCGATTCATCCCCGGCTTCGAAGAGCAACTGACGGGCGCCAAGGTCGGTGAAGAGAAGACGATCGAGGTCACCTTCCCCGAGAACTATCAAGCCGCCCATCTGGCAGGCAAGAAAGCCACCTTCGACATCAAGGTGAAGGCCATCAAGGCTGAAGCCGAATCCAAGATCGACGACGATTTCGCCACCCGCATCGGTCTGGAGTCGCTGGACAAGCTGAAGGAACTGCTGAAGTCCAACCTGGACCAGCAGTACGCCGGCGCCGCCCGCTTCAAGCTGAAGCGCGCCCTGCTGGACCAACTGGACGAGGCCCACGACTTCCCGCTGCCGCCGAAGATGGTGGACGCCGAGTTCGACGGCATCTGGCAGCAGGTCGAGGCCGACAAGACCGCTGGTCGTCTGCCGGAAGAAGACGCCGCCAAGTCGGACGAAGACCTGAAGGCCGAATACCGCAAGATCGCCGAGCGCCGCGTGCGTCTGGGCCTGGTGCTGGCCGAAATCGGTCGCGCCAACAACGTCCAGGTCACCGACCAGGAACTGAACGCCGCCATTCTGCAGGAAGCCCGCAACTACCCGGGTCAGGAACAGGCCGTTCTGAACTTCTACCGCCAGAACCCCAACGCCGCCGCCCAGATGCGCGCGCCCATCTACGAAGAGAAGGTCGTCGACCTGATCGTGGGCGTCGCCGACGTGACCGACAAGCCGATCACGAAGGAAGAGCTGCTGAAGGAAGACGACGAAGGCTGATTGTTTTCAGGGGGGATTGGCGATGACGGGTTTGGCGACTTTGGCTGCTGCCGCGGCGTTGGTCCTTCCCCAGTCGTCGTCCGATCCTTCCCCGGTCGTTCTGCCCGATATCGTGGTGCAGAGCACGCCTGTTGAGACGCAGGCCAAGGCATTTGTCGCCGCCGTTTCGGCGCCGTTTCCGCAGGCGACGCTCGCACGCTGGAACCAAGCGATCTGCCCCGCTGTGGTTAATCTTGAACGGGGCTTGTCGTCGATCATCTCAGATCGCCTTAGAGACGAGGCGAGATCGCTGCGCGTTCGCGTCGGTGACAGAGCGTGTCGCGCAAATGTCATCATTGTCGCGACGGACGCCGCTGACCTGACAGCGCAGGGATTGGTCCGGGATGATTTTCGAACCTTCCATCCGGGCGATAGCGGAACGGATTTGGGCCGGTCGGCGCTGCGCCGCTTTCAAAATTCTGATGCGGCTGTTCGTTGGTGGCATGTGGCGATGCCGGTCAGTGATGATACCGGCAAGCTTGCAATCGCATTGGATGGCGAAGCCCCGCCAGTTGTTGCAGACCGTGTCGTCACGCGATTGCGTGCGAACATACGCTACGACATGGCGTGGGTGATCATCGTCATCGATGTCACGAAGACAGCCCAAGTACCCGCGTCAAGCTTGGCCGACTATATTGCGATGGTCGCTCTGGCGCAGATTGACCCTCAAGCAGATTTTACGGCGCACGACACCGTGCTCAAGCTCTTTGCGCCCGGCGCCGCACTTCACGGCATGACCGAATGGGATCACAGCTATCTGAGCGCCCTCTATGATGCCGACGCCAATGCCGCAAACTTTGCGTCGCAGAAGGACGACATGGAGCGATCGTTGGCGGATGGCTTGCGGCGTCGGCGATCCTTGGATGAGGAATAGCACTGCTGCGCCTTGCGCGGTGGCGTTAGCGACGCGATATCTCGTGACAGACAGTGCGGCACGTGAGTCGCAGAAGGCCCGAATGAGGCCGTATTACGAGAAGGCTATATGCGCGATCCGATCGAACTGATGAACATGAACCTGGTGCCGATGGTGGTGGAGCAATCCAGCCGCGGCGAGCGCTCTTTCGACATTTTCTCGCGTCTGTTGCGCGAGCGGATCATCTTTCTGACGGGACCGTTCGAGGACGGTATGGCGTCGCTGATCTGCGCTCAGCTGCTATTCCTTGAATCGGAGAACCCGAAGAAGGAAATCAGCATGTATATCAACAGCCCCGGTGGTCAGGTGACCTCGGCGCTCGCGATCTACGATACGATGCAATACATCAAGAGCCCGGTTTCGACCGTCGTCATGGGGATGGCGGCTTCGGCCGGCTCGCTGATCCTGACGGCCGGCGCCGCAGGCCAGCGGATCGCCCTGCCGAATGCGCGGGTCATGGTGCACCAGCCGTCGGGCGGTTTCCGGGGGCAGGCGTCGGACATCGAACTGCACGCCGCCGACATCCGCTACACCAAGCGTCGTCTGAACGAGATCTATGTTCACCACACGGGCCGGACCTATGAGGAAGTCGAAAAGACTCTGGACCGCGACCACTTCATGTCGGCCGAGGAAGCCAAGGCCTGGGGTATCGTTGACCACGTTTACGATCGCCGCGAACAGGCCGACGCCGATGGCGTGAAGACGCCCGGCAACTAAGACAGCCTTCGAATGACGAAAGGGCGCGCCCGTCGCGGCGCGCCCTTTTCATTTTGTGCTATCGGAACCGCTATGCAGTTCACACGAGATCAAAGCGGCACGGTCGATGTCGATGGCGAAAGCTACGTCTGGGAGCTTCGTCGCCAACCTCAGCCCAAGGGCGGCAATGTCTGGGAGGGCATGGCTGTCTCTCTTCGGCACGTCGACTTCAAACGCGAAGCGATCGTACAGTTCCCACCGCCGCTTCGCCCTAGCGGCCGGCCGGACGTGGAAAAGCAGCGCGTCAATGTCGACGCAGTGCGCACGGCGGTCGCCTCGGCGATCGAGGCCGGCTGGGATCCGACCTCGCGCGGCAAGGCGATGGTTTTCGACGTGGACGTCGACGGGAACTGAGCCTTAGGGCTTCTGGCGAAAGACCCTGAAGCCCGGCTGCTGCGCCATCGCCAGCATCTCGGTGTCGCCCGAGGTGTCGCCGTAGGCGGCGGTCAGCGTCATGTCGTCGCCATACGCAGTTTTCAGCCGCCGCACCTTCTCCTCGCCCCGACAGTTGGGGCCGACGAAGTCCCCGGTGATTCGGTCATCCACGTCGAAGACGAACTCGGTGCCCAGCAGGGCCTCTGCCCCCAGCTTGCGGGCGAAGGGCGCGACGGTTGTCGTGGGCGACGCCGTCACGATGACACGGTGTGCGCCGCGTTCGCCCCAGGCGTTCCAGACTTTAAGTGCATCGGGACGCATGAAGCGCGGCCAGATTTCTTCCGCAAACTCTGCGGCTTCCGCTTCCAGCGTCTGACGGTCCACGCCGTGCAAGAACTCCCGCACGGACGCCGCCTTGATCCGGCCCCTGTCGCGATCCTTGGCGTAGGCGGCGAGGGCAGGAGCCAGCTTGACCAGCCCGAGCGCCCAGGCGCCCGGACCGACGCGCCAGCGCAGGAATTCGGTGAAGCTGTCGCGAATCGTCAGTGTGCCGTCGAAATCGAAGGCGACGATGGCACGTCCATTCGCCGCGGACTGGCGTAAATCCTGCACGATACCCATGTCAGACATTCGCCTTGATCCCCGTCGACACTGATCCATTCACGCACTGCAACAATCCCGTGTCGCCTTCGGGGTTGTCGCGGAACGTGTGATGGGTGATTGTCATTTTTTGAAGACCTTTGCGTCCAGAGTGCTGGAATCAACGTGAGGGAAGCGCGTTGCGGGCCATTTCGGTCCGCCCCGCGGGAGTGAGATAAGGGTCTATGACCAAAGCAGCCGGCACCGACGCCAAAAGCACCCTGTACTGCTCGTTCTGCGGAAAGAGCCAGCACGAGGTCCGCAAACTGATCGCGGGCCCGACCGTGTTCATCTGCGATGAGTGCGTCGAACTGTGCATGGACATCATCCGCGAAGAGCACAAGATCGGCTTCAAGAAGACGACCGACGGCGTACCCACGCCCAAGGAAATCCGCGATGTCCTGAACGACTATGTCATCGGGCAGTCGCATGCCAAGAAGGTCCTCTCGGTCGCCGTCCACAACCACTACAAGCGCCTGAACCACGCGACGAAGAACAACGACGTCGAACTGGCCAAGTCCAACATCATGCTGATCGGGCCGACCGGCTCGGGCAAGACGCTGCTGGCGCAAACGCTGGCGCGCATCATCGACGTGCCCTTCACCATGGCTGACGCCACGACGCTGACCGAGGCCGGTTATGTGGGCGAGGACGTCGAGAATATCATCCTGAAGCTGCTGCAGGCGTCCGACTACAACGTTGAGCGCGCCCAGCGCGGCATCGTCTACATCGACGAAATCGACAAGATCAGCCGCAAGTCGGACAATCCGTCGATAACCCGCGACGTGTCGGGCGAAGGCGTGCAGCAGGCCCTGCTGAAGATTATGGAAGGCACCGTCGCCTCCGTGCCGCCGCAAGGCGGCCGCAAGCATCCGCAGCAGGAGTTCCTGCAGGTGGATACCGCCAACATCCTGTTCATCGTCGGCGGCGCATTCGCGGGCTTGGAGAAGGTGATCTCTGCACGTGGAGCCGGCGCCTCGATCGGCTTCGGGGCCCAGGTCAAGGAAATCGACGAGCGTCGCACGGGCGATATTCTGAAGGGCGTCGAGCCGGACGATCTGATGCGCTTTGGCCTGATCCCGGAGTTCATCGGCCGTCTGCCGGTTCTGGCGACGCTGGAGGACCTGGACGAGGCCGCCTTGGTCACCATCCTGACCGAGCCGAAGAACGCGCTGGTTAAGCAGTACAAGCGTCTGTTCGAGATGGAGAATGTCGAACTGACCTTCACCGACGACGCCCTGATCGCCGTCGCCAAGAAGGCCATCACCCGCAAGACCGGCGCGCGCGGCCTGCGCTCGATCCTCGAAGGCATTTTGCTGGAGACGATGTTCGAACTGCCAACTTTCGAAGGCGTCGAAGAGGTTGTCGTCAACGCCGAGGTCATCGACGGCAAGGCCCAGCCCCTGCTGATCTACTCGGAAGCCTCCAAGAAGAAGGCGGACGGCGCCGCCTAATCACGCGGTCGACCTGAAATGACGAAGGCCGGAGCGAGATCGCTCCGGCCTTTTTCGTGTGGATGATGTCGCGCCTTAGATGACGCTACTTTATCGGTGCGTCGATCAGCACGGCCGGGGTGACGGGTTTGCCCGTAGCCTGGGCGACCAGTTCTGCGGTGCGCGTCTCGATCACGCCTTCCAAACGGACGAGGAACTCGTCCTTGGGCAGGCCGACGGGGATCGGGTCGAGAAACTCCAGCGTCGCCGTGCCGGGGTGTTTTTCGTACTTTTCCTGGGGCCAGAAGAGGCCGAGGTTGGTGGCGAGCGGCACGACGGGCACGTCGAAATCGCGGTACATGTGCCAGACGCCCGAGCGGTATTTGTATTTCTTGCCGACAGGCGCGAGGTGCCCCTCGGGATAGATCAGGATCTTGCGGTTCTCGGCGCGGGCCTCGGCGGCGCGCATGGCCAGGGCCTTCCGGGCTTCATGGCCGCCGCAGGAGTTGACCACGATGGCGCCCAGTTTCTTGAGGACGCCGCCCAGCAGAGGAAACTTTTCCAGGTGATCGCCGGTGACGAAGGCGATGTCGTCGAACTGGTCATAGGTCACAAAGCCGTCGCCCCAGCTTTGATGCTTGGAGGCGATGATGAAGGCGCCCTCGGGCAGTCGATCCTTGCCGCGAACGTCCAGCTTGATGCCGGCGAAGACCTCCATGGCCTGGACCATTCGCTTCACATAGCGGCGGATGACCCAGCTGGCCGGGCCGCGCCCGGGAGCCAGCGCGGCGAAGGCGGCGGTCAGCCCGTAGCCGATCGACAGGATCCAGTAGGCGACATTGAAGGCGAAGCTGCGCATGGAGAGACTATGGCAGAAAGCTTGGCCTTTTCAGGTCTAAGCCGCCTTTTCCAAGATGGCGGCTTGCGTGATGCAGTTTCGACCTGCGCGCTTGGATTCGTACAGGGCGGCGTCGGCCCGTTCGAGCAGACTGGCGGCGGTTTCGCCCTTTTGGCGCTGAGCGAAGCCGGCCGAAACCGTCACCGAGCCGAGGTCGTCATTGGTCGAACGGCGACGCAAAGCACGTGAGGCTATATCATGGCGTATGCTCTCCAGCGCCGCCATGACAACGCCAGCGCCCTCACCGGGGAAGATGATGGCGAACTCTTCGCCGCCGAATCGCGCGGCGAATCGGGTCTTGCCGCAGACATTGGACAGGACCGTGGACACATAGCGCAGGACCTGGTCTCCGGTCTGATGTCCCCAAGTGTCGTTGAACCGCTTGAAGTGATCGATGTCGAGGATGGCCAAGCTGAGCGGAGAGCCGTCGTCCTCTGCGCAGGCGGCCTCTAGTTGTTCATCGAACGCCTTGCGGTTCGCCAGGTTGGTCAGGGCGTCGGTCATAGCGTCGCGCCGCACCTGTTCCAGGTTCTCGCGCAGGCGGATGACCTCTCTATTTGAGTTCTCCAGCCGCTTTTCGAGAATCGCCGTCTCTCGACGCACGCGGTTGGTCGCAGTCGACAGTCCGCCGACCAGGTCTTTCAAAGAGGAGGGGTCATCGACCGTTTCCATGCATTGAGAGGCGTCGGCGAGGGTTTCGCCATAGTCGTGCTGGGTCTTGTGGGCCGTGGCGATAGCGCTGGCGACGCTGGCCAGTTCGCGGTCCAGAACGGCACCGACGTCGCGGATCTGATCCGGCAAGCGTCCGCGTGGGAGGAACTCGGCGGCCAACATTTCTGACGTCTTGTCGGTAATGGCGGTCGACTGCGCGAGCAGGCGCTGGATTTCCTGGGCCAGAGGGCCGTCGGGGTCGCTGATGTAATGCAACCAGAGTTCGAAGTTCAGCGGGGTCGGCCAGACACCGGCCTTTTCCATCTCGCCGATGACGTTGCGCGCCAAAGCATAAGCTTGAGGAGCTCTTAGCGCCGTCTCGACCTTTTTCGACATTCTTGTTCCCCTGAGGCTCTCTTCTGGAGCCGTGTCGGGGCGCACACTAGGGGATGTTCCGTAATGCAGAGTAAACAGCGCAGCCTTCGCTGCGCCGTTATGTACGATTTCAGGCGCGGATGACGACCGGTCGACGCAGGAAGGCGGGGATATCGTCGCCGAACCCACGCACACCCTGACGTTGAGCGTCGATCTTGTCGGCCTTGCGATCGCCGCGACGGTCCGATTGCAACAGGTGCGGTTCACGATCGGCGCGCGCGGGGCGCGGAGCGCGAGCCGTCTCGTCGGGTTCGACGGTCGCCTCGGGCTCGATAGAGGCTCTGGCTGCGGCTGCGGGAGCTACGACTTCGACCGGCGCTTCAGGGCGGGCCTTCCGACGACTGCGGCTGCGCGGCGGTTCGGCCTCTTGAGACGAAGGCGCAGCGGTGACGGGAGCGATGTCGACAGGCTCTGCGGACGGGGTGGCCGCACTGGTTGTGCGCGACCGGCTGCGACCGCGCTCGCCCGAGCGCTTGTCATCCCGGCGAGGGCCGTCCTTGATCGCGGCGAAGTCGATGCCGTCCAGAACCAGCTCTTCCGGATCCTTCTTGATCAGCTTGAGCACCTTATCCAGCGACTTGTCGTCGGCCGGCGTCACGATCATGAAGGCCTGACCCAGCTTGCCTGCGCGGCCGGTGCGGCCGATGCGGTGGACGTAGTCGTCGGCGTGGTGCGAGACGTCGTAGTTGAAGACGTGGCTGACGTCCGGGATATCCAGGCCGCGCGCGGCGACATCTGAGGCCACTAAGATCTTCAGGGCCCCCGAGCGGAAGTCCGCCAGGGTCTTCATCCGGTGCGACTGATCCAAGTCGCCGTGGATCGGCGCGGCGTCGAAGCCGTGGGTCTTCAGCGACTTGGCGACGATATCGACTTCGGATTTGCGATTGCAGAAGACGATGCCGTTGCGCACGTCCTCACGACCGACCAGCGCTCGTAGAGCGGTCCGCTTGGCCTTGGGGTCCGAGGTCGGGATGCGGACGATATATTGGGTGATGGTGTCGGCGGTCATCGCCGGACGCGAGGCCTCGATCCGGGTCGGATCCTTAAGGAAGGCGGTCGTCAGGCGCGTGATCTCCGGCGGCATGGTCGCCGAGAAGAACAGGGTCTGGCGGCGCGGCGGCGTCAGTTTGAAGATGCGCTCGATGTCGGGGATGAAGCCCATGTCTAGCATCCGGTCGGCCTCGTCGACGACCATGATCTCGACGCCGGTCAACAGCATCTTGCCGCGTTCGAACAGATCCAGCAGACGGCCGGGCGTGGCGATCAGGACGTCGACGCCCTTGTTCAGCGCCGCGACCTGGTCGCCCATGGAGACGCCGCCGATCAGCAGGACCCAGCTCAGCTTGGTGCCCCTGGCGTATTTGGCGAAGCTCTCGGCGACCTGGTCGGCCAGTTCGCGGGTCGGCGCCAGGACGATAGCGCGCGGCATGCGGGCGCGGGCGCGGCCGGTGGACAGGCGATCGACCAGGGGCAGGGTGAAGGCGGCGGTCTTGCCGGTGCCGGTCTGGGCGATGCCGAGCACGTCACGGCCGGCGAGGGCGACGGGGATCGCCTGTTCCTGAATGGGCGTGGCGGTCGTGTAGCCGGTGTCGGCGACGGCCTGAAGGGTCGTGGGCGAAAGGCCCAGTTGGGAAAATTCGGTCATGAATCCTTGGGAGAGAAAGCGTCTGCGTGCATAGCAGCGACGGAACCGCCCCTCTTTGGGCGAGCGGGCGGCGCGGATCGCAGACCTGTCCCGAGGCTGGAGGCGATATAGAAGTCCCTGCGTCAAAGTCAAGTATTCTCGATATTCCGCCGCCTGAGCGCGTCGGAATAAATTCCCATGGCCAAGGTTGCTTGCGCTTGACTCCGAGGGTGGCGCGAGCGGCATATAAGGGAACAAAAGGAGAACTGTTTTGGGGTCCGGCCGCGGTATCGAGGCATTGCGTCAGCGCCTGAAGGCGATGGAAACGGACGGTCATCCGGCCGACGCCGTCCGCTTTGACTTGGGTCATGCAGAAGCGGACCGGCACATAGGCGGGCTTTCGAGCCATGGTTTGCACGAAATCTATGCGGCGACGACGCCGGATGCGACGGCCGCCTTGGGGTTTGCCATGGGTCTGATTCAGCGGGCGTCGAAGGATCGACCATTGGTGTGGGGCATCCAGGCCATGGCCGGGCTGGAGACCGGTCAGATTTACGGACCTGGATTGCGCGAGCTGGGTCTGGATCCCGGCCGCGTGATCCTGGTGAGTGTCAAGGAAGCCAAGGACCTGCTGGCGGCGGGTGAGGAGGCTCTATCATGCGGTGCAGCGGGTGCGGTGCTGCTTACGACCTGGGGCGAAAGCTGGGTCCTAGGCCTGACGGCGACGCGACGTCTGTCCATGGCGGCGGGGCAGGGACGGGCGACGGCGATCCTGACCCGACTGGCGGCTCAACCCCAGCCCAGCGCAGCCGAGACCCGCTGGCGCGTTCGCGCAGCCTTGTCCCAAGCCTTGGAGGCGGATGCTCCCGGCCGTCCGAACTATGGGGTCGAGTTGTTGCGGCATCGGTCGGGCGCGCCGCCGAAGGCCTGGACCATGGAATGGGATCGTGAGCGCGGGGTTTTCGAACAGGGTGGGCGCAATGCCGGACATCAACACGCGCAACGACCGGCGCTACCTGTCGGTCTGGTTTCCTCTGTTGTCGACAGATCGGCTGCGGCGCGAGGAGGGACGATCCGACGCTTCGGCTGAGCCGGCGACCGTGCTGGTCGAGAAGGTGAAGGGCGCGCTGCGGCTGGCAGCCGCAAATCGGCAGGCGTTGGAGATGGGACTGTCTGCTGGAATGACGCTGGCGGACGCGCGGGCCAGGGCGCCGGATCTTCGCGTGGTCGTGCATCGTCCGGAAGCGGATGCGGCGCTGTTGAAGCGCGTTCTGCTGGATTTCGGCCGGTTCACGCCGATGGCGGCGACGGACGGTCTGGATGGCCTGGCGCTGGATGTGACCGGTTGCGCCCACTTGTTCGGAGGCGAAATGGGAATGATGCAGGCCGTCGAGGCGCGGGCGCGTCGCGTCGGTCTGGCGGTGCGGCTGGCCATGGCCGGCACGCCGGAAGCGGCGCGTGCCTTGGCGCGGTTTGGAAGCGGTGGGATTTACGAGGGTTCGAACCAGCGTCACGCCCTGCGTCGTCTTCCCGTCGCGGCCCTGGAGCTTTCGGACAAGGAGACGCAGGCCCTGTCGCGCGCCGGGCTGAAGACCCTGGCGCATCTGGACGATCGCCCCACTGCCCCCATCGCCGCCCGCTTTGGCGCAGTGGCGGCGACCCGGCTGAACCGTGTCCTGGGGCGTGAGGATACACGGATAAGACCCGAACGGCCGATCATGATGATCGCTGTGAGCCGGATCCTGGTCGAGCCGATAACGGAAATGATCGATGTCGATGCCGTCATCGGCGATCTGCTCCTCGAGGTGATGGATCAGTTGGATTTGCGCGGTCAGGGCGGGCGCGCCTTTCGGGTTAGCTTTTTTCGTGTGGATGGGGAGGTGCGCCATATCACCGTTCGAACGGGACGGCCGAGCCGGGACGCTTCCGGCGTTCTGCGCCTGTTTCGGGAGCGATTGGCGGCGCTGGCGAAGCCGCTGGATCCAGGGTTCGGGTTTGATCAGTTGCGCCTGTCTGCGCCTGTCACCGATCGACTGGCTTCGCGTCAGGACGGCTTCGAGCGCACCCAACGGGGCGCCGAGGATCTGGGACGTCTCGTGGATCGCTTGACGGCGCGCCTGGGGCCCGAGTCTGTCAGACGGTTCGAATCTGTGGAGTCTCATTGGCCCGAGCGCGCGGTCCGACTGACCCCTGCGGCCCTGCCATCCGGCGAACAGGTCAATTGGCCAGAACCTGATCCTGTGGACCCGCCGCTGCGCCCCTTGCAGATGTTCGACCCGCCCCAACCGATCCTCGCCACGGCGGAGGTGCCGGACCATCCGCCGAACCGCTTCATCTGGCGTCGCGTGGATCATCGTCTGGTTCGGGTCGAAGGTCCCGAACGGATCGCGCCCGAATGGTGGCGCAGATTGCGGGGGCCGCTGGAGGCCACGCGGGATTATTATCGGGTCGAGGACCAGGAGGGGCGGCGCTTCTGGTTGTTCCGTTTGGGTTTTTACGGCGAGGAGCCGGCGCCACGCTGGTTCCTGCATGGCGTTTTCGCATGATCGCCTATGCCGAGTTGGCGACGCGTACCAACTTCTCCTTCCTGGAAGGGGCGTCGCATCCAAAGCATCTGGTGCTGAGCGCGATCCTGCGCGGACATACAGGCATGGGGTTGGCCGACCGCAATACCTTAGCCGGGGTGGTGCGGGCATGGAGTGCGTTGAAGACCCTGCGCCAAGACGGCTGGTCGCCGCCGGACAAGGTGCGTCAGGGCGGCGGTCCCGGCGAGACGATCCTCGTGGAGGACAAGTTTCCGGTCGATCTCGACCCAGAGACAATCAAGGCGCGAGCCGAGGCCTTCAAGCTGATCCTGGGCGCGCGACTGCGCTTCAACGACGGGACGCCGGACATTTTGGCCTATCCCGAAGATCGGCAGGGCTGGAGTCGTCTGTGTCGCCTGCTGACTCTTGGCAATCGCCGGGCAAAGAAAGGCCATTGCGAGCTGGGTCTAGGCGATCTGTTGCGAGCGCCTGAAGGCTTGCTACTGATCGTCATGCCGCCGCGTCGAACGCAGGGATTGGAATCCTTGCTCCGTCAGGTGAACGAGGCCGCTCCAGGTGCTGTCTGGCTGGGCGCCACGATGCACCGAATGGGCGATGACCGCCGAAGGCTGGCGAGGCTGAAGGCGATTGGCGCAGAGACCGTCACGCCGCTGCTGGCGGTCAATGATGTCCTCTATCACGACGTGGAACAGCGAGACTTGCAGGATGTCGTGAGCTGTATCCGTGAGGGCGTGACCTTGGAGGCGGCAGGTCGCCGTCTGGATCAGAACGCAGAACGCCACTTGAAACCGCCAGCGGAAATGAGCCGCCTGTTCGCCGACGCGCCCGAGGCGATAGCCGAGACACAGGACTTTCTGGCGCGTGTGGGCTTCGATCTTGGCCAACTCACCTACAACTATCCGGAAGAGCCAGTACCACCCGGCATGACGGCGCAGGATCGTCTGGTTTCGTTGGTGGCGACCTATGAAACCCTGAAATATCCGGATGGCGTGCCGGTCAAGGTGCGAGACCTTCTGAAAAAGGAGCTAACCTTCATCTCAAAGGAAAGGCTGGCCCATTATTTCCTGACAATCCACGACATCGTCAGATTTGCGGATGACCAGCGCATCCTGTGTCAGGGGCGGGGGTCGGCGGCGAACTCGGCCGTCTGTTACGTTCTTGGGATAACCTCAGTCGACCCCAGTGTGCACAATGTGTTGTTCGAACGCTTCCTGTCGTCGGACCGAAATGAGCCGCCCGACATCGATGTCGATTTCGAACATGAACGGCGTGAGGAGGTCATCCAGCACATCTATTCGCGATATGGTCGCCACCGCGCCGGCATAGCCGCAACCGTGATCCGCTATCGCCCGCGCAGCGCCATTCGCGAAGTCGGAAAGGTGATGGGGTTGACCGAAGACGTCACGGCGCGTCTGGCGGGAAGCCAGTGGGGCAGTTTCGGATCGGATATCCCGGATCGTCATGTGGAGCAGGCCGGGCTTGAGATCAGCAATCCGACCTTAACGCGCGCTATCGCCATGACCCGGCGGCTGCTGGAGTTTCCTCGGCATCTGTCACAGCACGTCGGCGGCTTTGTCCTGACCCAGGATCGACTGGATGAACTGGTTCCCATCGGCAATGCGGCCATGCCGGATCGGACCTTTATCGAATGGGACAAGGATGACATCGACGCGCTGCGCTTGATGAAGGTCGATGTCCTGGCGCTGGGAATGCTGACCTGTATCCGCAAGGCGTTCGATCTGCTGCTTGAACACAACAGGCAGGAGTTAAAGCTGAACACGGTCCCCGACGCCGACAGGTCGACCTACAAGATGTTGCAGGAGGGGCGGTCCATTGGCGTCTTTCAGGTGGAGAGCCGGGCTCAGATCAACATGCTACCAAGGCTGAAGCCAGAGCGGTTCTATGACCTCGCCATTCAGGTGGCGATCGTTCGGCCGGGGCCGATCCAGGGCAATATGGTCCACCCCTATTTGCGACGACGACAAGGGCTGGAAACCGTCGATTATCCATCGCCGGGCGCAGGACATGGCCATCCCGATGAGTTGAAAGACGTGCTGAAGGAGACGTTAGGCGTGCCGCTTTTTCAGGAGCAGGCGATGAAGGTCGCCATGGTCGCGGCCGGCTTTAACGACAAGCAGGCCAACGGCATGCGCAAGGCCATGGGGACCTTCAGGGGCGACGGAAACCTGAACTATTTCGGAAAACTCATGGTCAAGGGCATGGTGGCGCGGGGGTATGATCCGGCCTTTGCGGAGCGGTGCTACGAACAGATCAAGGGGTTCGGCTCCTACGGCTTTCCTGAGAGCCACGCTATTTCTTTCGCCCGGCTGGTCTACATCTCGTCCTGGATCAAATGCCACCATCCGGCGGTGTTCGCCTGTGCGCTGCTGAACAGCCAGCCGATGGGATTCTATGCGCCGGCGCAATTGGTGAGGGATGCACAGGAGAGTCCGCAGAAAGTCGAGGTGCGGCCGATCGATGTAAATCACAGCGTCTGGGACAATACGCTCGAGCCGGGCGAGCGCGGTTTGGCTCTGCGCTTGGGCATGCGACAGATCGATGGGTTCAAACAGGCCTGGGCGAACGGGATCGTCACGGCGCGGGACACGGCCTTCGTTGATGTGGAGGAGATGGCGCGACGGACGGGTGTTGAATCCGCAGCGATGCGCAAGCTGGCGGATGCGGACGCGTTTCGGTCGATGGGACTGGATCGACGCGAGGGACTGTGGGCGGTTAGGCGATTGCCGGACGATGAGCCGCTGCCGCTGTTTCAGGCGGCGCGGGCGAGAGAACTGGGAGAAGAGGCGGCGGCGAACCTGCCGATGATGCCGCTCAAGGAGCATATCTCCACCGACTATCAGACGACGCGTTTATCGCTGAAGGGGCATCCAATGCAGATCCTTCGTCCGATGTTCCGCGCCGAGCGCGTACTCAGCGTCGCCGAAGTCATGGCCCAGAAGCACGGTCGTCTGGTGCGTGCGGCAGGGGTCGTGCTGGTTCGACAAAGACCGGGCACGGGCAACGCCATCTTCGTGACGATGGAGGATGAAACGGGCGTGGTGAATGCCCTGATCTGGGCGCGGCTGTTCGAGACCTTCCGGCGAGAGGTGATGGCGGCGCGGCTGATGGAGGTGGAGGGCACGGTCGAAAAAAGCATCGAGGACGTGCTACACATCATGGTGCGAAAAGTCGTGGACCGCTCAGCTGAGTTGAGCCGGCTATCCGAAGACTATGATCTACAGGTCGAACTGTCGCGGGCGGATGCTGTGAAATACCCGCAAGCGCCGCGCAGCCTGACCGGTCGACATCCGCGCGATGTCCGTATCCTGCCGGGATCGCGCGACTTTCACTGAGACGATCACAACGAGAAACGCCGGACGGGCGAGCCGTCCGGCGATCTGCTGGATCAGAGAAGAAGTGCGATCAGCGCTTGCCGAAGATCATGTCGCCCAATTTGGCGAAGAAGCCCTTTTCCTCGGGCTTGGCGGCGGGGGCCGGCTTGGGTGCTTCGACCGGCTTGGGAGCGGGAGCCGGCGTAGGCGCGGACGCCGCAGCGGCGGGGGCAGGGGTGGCGGCAGGCTTGGGCGCGGCGACGGGTTCCGCAGGCTTGGGCGCCGCTGCGGCCGGCTTGGCGACAGGGGCGGCCTTCGGGGCGGCGGCGGGTTTCGAAGCGGCAGCCTTGGGGGCGGCAGGTTTTACCGCCGCAGGCTTTGCCGCCGTCGCCTTCGGTGCGGCCGCTTTCGGAGCAGCGGCCTTCACTGGGGTCTTGGCTGCGGGTTTGGGTGCAGCAGCTTTCGGAGCAGCCTTGGCGGCGGGGGTGATTTCCGGCTTGGCTGCGGCCTTGGCGGCGACGGGCTTAGCGGCCCCCTTGGGGGCTGCGGTTTTGGGCGCTGCAGCCTTGGGCGCGACAGCCTTGGCGGCCGCGGGCTTCGGCGCAGCCGCTGCCGCCTTTGCCGCGGCCTTGGGCGCAGCGGTTTTCTCGGCGGCGGTCTTCACGGCGCTCGACTTCGGCGCGGCTTTAGGCTTGGAAGCGGCGGTCGCCGGCTTTGGCGACGCTGGTTTAGACGTAGACGGTGACTTGGCCATGTATTCCCCGACCCCTCGGTTTGATAAAAACGCGGTGGCGACGGGCGTTCAGCACCGGCTCGCTACGATTCGCCATATTACCGGTGTTTGAAGAATGTCCGAGTCCGCACTTCAGATAATCGCACGTGGCCCGCGCGCCGCCGCAGAGGCCGCCGCAGAGGCCGTAGACGCCGATCCGCGGCTGGAAGGCGCGACCTATTCGATCCTGGAAGAGGACGAGGACAACGACGTCTGGCGCATCGACGCCTTTCCCACGACCGATGACGAGGTCGAGGGGCTGAAGGCGGTGCTGGCGGGCTATCCGGTGACGGTGCTGGTCGAGAAGCTGGCGGACGCCGACTGGCTGGCCATGTCGCTGTCGGGTCTGCCGCCGGTCGAGGCCGGACGGTTCTTCGTCTACGGCGCACACGATCAGGGCAAGGTGCCCGAGGGCCGCGTCACGCTGAAGATCGACGCCGGCGCCGCCTTCGGCACAGGCCACCATGGCACCACGGTCGGCTGCCTGGAGGCGTTCGACAAGCTGCTGGAGACCGAAAGCTTCGAGAAGGTGCTGGACGTGGGTTGCGGCACGGGCGTGCTGGCGATCGCGGCGGCCAAGACGGGCACGCCCATCGCGGTCGGCACCGACATCGACGAGCCCTCGGCCCGGATCGCCAATGAGAACGCCGAGATCAACGAGGCCAAGTGCGACTTCTACTTCGCGGATGGTCTCAGCGATCCGCGCATCGCCCAGCATCAGCCGTATGATCTGGTGTTCGCCAACATCCTGGCCGCGCCGCTGGTGCATCTGGCGCCCGAGATCGGGGCGGCGCTGAAGACCGGCGGTGTCGCGATCCTGTCGGGCCTGCTGCGCACGCAGGAGGAGCGGGTGCTGGAGGCCTATCTGCCGCTGGGCTTCACGGTCGAGCAGACCATCCATCACGACGCCTGGAGCGCCCTGCAACTGCGCAAGGGCTGAAGATCGATCATGCGCCAGACTTTCGACGAGACGACCGACCCGTCCTTTGGGGCCAAACACCTGCCGCTGCTGCGCGCCGAAATGGCCAAGCAGGGGCTGGACGGGTTCCTGATCCCGCACGAGGACGAGCATCAGAACGAGTATCTGCCGGACGCCAATGAGCGTCTGGCCTGGGCGACGGGCTTCACCGGTTCGGCCGGGGCGGCGGTGGTGTTCCAGGATCGCGCCAGCATGTTCACCGACGGCCGGTACACCGTTCAAGTGAAGGCCCAGACCGATCCGACCCTTTTCGAGCGGCGCGACCTCAATGACGTGGCGGCCTATCTGGAGACGGCGGCGAAGGGGGCGGTGATCGGTTATGATCCGCGTCTTCACAGCCCGGATGCGCTCGTGGCCCTTAAGGCGGCGGCGCAGAAGGCGGGGGCCGAGTTGCGGGCCGTGGACGCCAATCCGCTGGACCTGGCCTGGGGCGCCGATCGTCCGGCCCAGCCGACGGCGCCGGTCGTGCCGCACGAGGACGTCTATTCCGGTGAGACCCACGGGTCCAAGCGGGCGCGGATCGGCAAGGCCGTGGCGGACGCGGGCGCCGACGCGGTGGTGCTGACGGCGCCGATGTCGATCGCCTGGCTGTTCAATGTGCGCGGCGGGGACGTGATCCGGTCGCCTCTGCCGATCGGCCAGGCCATTCTGGCGGCGGACGGCAAGGCGCGGCTGTTCCTGGACCCGGCCAAGGTGACAAATGCTTTGCCGGGCTGGCTGGGCGACGATGTTCGCATCGAGGCGACCGAGCAGCTGCCGGCTGCGCTGGACGGGCTGTCGGGCCAAAAGGTCATGATCGATCCATCGCTGTCCTCGGCCTGGTATTTCGACCGGCTGGACGCGGCGGGCGCGACGGTGGTGCGGGCGATGGACCCCTGCGCCATTCCCCGGGCGGCCAAGAATGCGGTGGAGATCGAGGGCAGCCGTCAGGCGCATATCCGTGACGGGGCAGCGCTGAGCCGTTTCCTGCACTGGGTCGATACGGTGGTGCAGGAAACCCTGCCCGACGAGCGCGAAGTGGTCGAGGCGCTGGAGCGGTTCCGCGAGGAGACCGGGGCGCTGAAGGACCTGAGCTTCGACACCATCGCCGGGGCCGGGCCGAACGGGGCCTTGCCGCATTACAAGCCGGTGGGCGCCAGCATTCGCAGGGTCGAGAAGGGCTCGCTGCTGCTGGTGGACGGCGGCGGCCAATATCTGGACGGCACGACCGATGTGACCCGCGCCATGGCGGTGGGCGAGCCGAGCGAAGATCAGCGCCACAAGTTCACCTTGGTGCTGAAGGCGCATATCGCCATGGCGACGATCCGTTTCCCGGCGGGGACCAGCGGCATGGCGCTGGACGCCATTGCGCGGGCGCCGATGTGGGCGGCGGGGCTGGATTACGATCACGGCACCGGCCACGGCGTCGGCAGCTATCTGGGGGTCCACGAAGGGCCGCAGCGGATCGCGAAATGGGGAACGTCCCAGCCGCTGTTGGAAGGAATGATCCTGTCCAACGAGCCCGGCTATTACCGCGAAGGCCACTGGGGCATCCGCATCGAGACCCTGCAGGTGGTGACGCCGGCGGTGGTCCCCGAGGGCGGCGAGCGGCCCATGCATGGGTTCGAGCAGCTGACGTTCGCGCCGATCGACCGCAAGCTGATTTCGGTCGAGATGCTGACGCCGGACGAGCGGGCCTATGTCGACGCCTATCACGCCGAAACGCTGGCCAAGGTCGGGCCGTTAATGGATGGCGAGGCGCTGGACTGGCTGAAGCGGGCCTGCGCGCCGCTTTAAGGGGCGGGTGAGGGCGCCGGGGGCGCGCTGGGACAGTGGCGCATCTGGGTGACGGGGCAGGCAAGGTCGGCGAGCGCCGCCTTTGTCGCCTCGTAGCCAATGGCGACGGGGCCGTCGTAGGTCTTCCAGTCGCGAATATCGCTGCCGGCGACCTGGGGCAGGATCAGGACGTCGGCGTCGGCGCGCGACTGCGTCATCTCGACGTCGGTGGTGATGGTGGCCGAGCGCATCAGGATCGAGACGATGGGCGGGCCGGCCTTCCAGGCGCCGGACAGGACCCATTTCCACCAGGACGGCGGATTCTCCAGCGCCTGGGGATCGACGCCGCGCGTCTGGGACATATCCACGCCGATGATGGGGCCGCTGTTCAGCTGGCGCATCACGCTGGTGGGGAAGTTCTTCAGAACGGCGCCGTCCACCAGCACCTGACCATCCATCACGACCGGCGGCAGGACGCCGGGGATGGCGATGGAGGCGCGCATGGCCCGACGCATCAGGCCGGTGCGGTGCGCCTCGATCCGGCCCGAGGTCAGGTTCGAGGAGACGGCGAAGAAGGGCAGGGCCAGGTCCGCCAGGTCGATGTCGCCGTAAGCTTGCTCCAGCAGACGGGCGACCTTGCGGGCGCGGGACATGGCGATGATCGGCACGGCTAGGTCCGACAGCGGATCGGACTCGACGAAGGCGCGCCGAATCTCGAAATCCAGCCGCTCGTAGGACCAGCCCAGGGCCGGGCCGGCGGCGACGACCGCGCCCATGGAGGCACCGCCCGCGAAGTCGATGGGCACCTTGGCCTCTTCCAGCGCCCGGATCGCGCCGATGTGGCAATAGGCCCGAGCGCCGCCGCCGGACAGGACCAGGCCGACCGCCGTGCCGGTGACGACGCGGGCGATCCGCTCGGCGTCGGAGGCCACGCCCTCGACGCAATGGAACCAGCGATCGGGCTGCAGCGCATCAAGCCAGACGCGGGTGTTGGCCGGATGATGCATGCGCGGATCGCGCAGCAGGATCAGGTCGGTCAGGCGGCGGCCGTCGCCGAAGCCCTGGCGGCGCGGCACGGCGGACGGCGGCGCCAGAAGGCCGCTGCCGACGATGAACATCCGGTCCACCTGACGCGCGCACAGACTGGCCCAGGCGGGCTGATCCTGTTCGGCGACATAGAGGACATAGTCGTGGTCGCCCTCCACCCGGCTGAACCATTCGGACGCTGAGGCCAGGGCCGACTGGTCGATGACCTGACAGGTGAAGCCCATGGCCTGGATGGCGGCACCGATGCGTTCGACGAAGGCGCGGATGGGGCGGGGACGGGCCGAGACGAAGCCGAAGACGCTGGGCTCGGATGCGCCGGCGGTGCGTTCGCGGGCGCGGTGGATCATCAGCCGCGACAGTTCGACCATCAGGTCCGGTTCGGTGCGGGCGGCCTCGAAGAAGGCTTCGCGCGGCAGGGCCAGGATCTCGCTGTCGCGCAAGGCGACGACGGTGGCGGTGTGCGGGGTGCCGGCCAGCATGGCCATTTCGCCCACCGGCTCGCCCGCCTTGACCACGCCCAGCATGTGCGGCGGCTGATCCGCCTCCATCCGAAACACGCCGAGCCGGCCGGAGCGGACCAGATACAGGGTATCGGCCGGATCGCCCTGGGTGAACAGCGGCTCGCCGCCGGTCAGGGCAAACCAGCTGGCCCGGTCGACCATGCGACCTTCGAAGATGCGCGCGAGCGAGGTCGCCAGCGTGTCGGGGCGAAGCGTGGCCATGGTCCTTTTGTAGGCGCGATTCTGGGGCGGGTGAATGGATGTTTGGACGTGCGACGGCGCCCTCGCGCGGTCGCAGCGAAGTTTGGAGGGCTGGGCGGAGCGCCGGGCCTTCGCCCGGAGTGTGATTAGAGATTACCGTTTCGACGAAGGGTGTGACGCTCCGCGCGGAAGGTTGGCCTGCAAGCTCGGGGCGCCGAGCGGTGGCGGTCTTATCGCCTAACCCCATAAGCCTGCGACGGGCGGGTCGGAGCAGCGATCCCCGATCCCCGGTGCGGCCGAGTATCCCCCTCGACCCTGCGACGCGACTGCGGACGCCGGGGCGATTCCCCGACCGATCAGCCCCGGCGCCGCGATGGGGTTTCACCATCGCCCCCGTTCCCTCCGCTCCCGCCGCCGCAAGGTCGCAGGCCTTACGAGCCCTCCATGCGACGAGACGGATGCATTATGGGGCCGTTTGACCCCGTGGATGGGAGACGGGGGACATAAATCGGCAAGCGATTGGAATCGCATCGGATAGACCAGCGGCATTGCGATGGCTGAGCATCGTCTCCTCCCCATTCATGGGGAGGTGGCTCGGAGCGCAGCGGAGAGACGGAGGGGGTCCTCGCACATCCCAGGCGCCCGTGGGCGTCAAGAACCCCTCCACCGCTTCGCGGTCCCCCTCCCCGCGAAGCGGGGAGGAGACGATGGTGCGAGCTTCTCGCGTTGCCCGATTCCGCGTGGGCGGGTAGAGCGTTCGGCTTCTCCCGCCCAGCCGAAGTTTCAGACCATGCACGACATCAGAGCCATTCGCGAGAACCCCCAGGTTTACGTGGCGGGCTGGTCGTCGCGCGGGGTGGATGATGCACAGAAGGTGGTGGACGATATCCGAGAGCTGGATGCCAAACTGCGTCACGCCCAGACGACGGGGCAGGACGCCCTGGCCAAGCGTAATGCGGCCTCCAAGTTGATCGGCGCCGCCATGGGGCGCAAGGACATGGCCGAGGCCGACCGGCTGAAGGCCGAGGTCGAGGCGCTGAAGGGCGATATCGCGGCGGCGGCCGAGGTCGAGGCGCGTGTCGGCAAGGAACTGCGCGACCTGCTGGCGGCGCAGAAGAACCTGGCGGCCGAGGATGTGCCGGACGGCGAGGACGAGGCGGGCAATGTCGAGGTCTCGACCTGGGGCGAGCCGCGTCACACCGGTCCGGCCAAGGACCACGCCGACCTGGGCGAGGCCCTGGGGATGCTGGACTTCGAGGCGGCGGCCAAGATGTCGGGCGCGCGGTTCGCGGTGCTGAAGGGGCAGTTGGCGCGGCTGGAGCGGGCCGTAGGCCAATTCATGCTCGATATGCAGACGGATCAGCACGGCTATCTGGAAGTGAACCCGCCGTATCTGGTGCGGGACGAGGCGATGTTCGGCACGGGGCAGTTGCCGAAATTTCAAGCTGATCTATTCGGAGTTTCCGACGGTTGGATTGGAACCGTTGCTGAAGCTGTGGCGGTTCGCGATCGTGCCGTTATCCGCGAGGCGGTCACCGGACACCTTTCTAAAGTGGCAGAGCTGCCTGCGCCTCTCGCCCAAGGATTGTCTGACGAATTCTTCGCTAGAATGAATGAGATTGAGGACTATCAGCGTCAATCACTCAAAGACATTTTTGACCCATTGCGCCGCTGGCTCATCCCCACCGCCGAAGTCTCCCTGACCAATCTCGTGCGCGAGACCATACTGTCCGAGGATGACTTGGCGACGCCGATGCGGATGACGGCGCTGACGCCGTGCTTCCGGGCCGAGGCGGGGTCGGCGGGGCGCGATACGCGCGGGCTGATCCGCCAGCACCAGTTCTCCAAGGTCGAGATGGTGTCCATCGCGCGGCCGGAGGACTCAGACGCCGAGCATGAACGAATGACGGCCTGTGCGGAGGCGGTGCTGAAGGCGTTGGAGCTGCCGTTCCGGCGGATGCTGCTGTGCAAGGGCGACATGGGCTTTTCGGCGCAGAAGACTTTCGACCTGGAGGTCTGGCTGCCCAGCCAGGGGACCTATCGCGAGATCAGCAGCTGCTCGAACTGCGGGGACTTCCAGGCGCGGCGCATGGACGCGCGGTTCAAGCGCGCCGGCGAGAAGAAGACCGAGTTCGTCCATACGCTGAACGGCTCGGGCCTGGCGGTCGGCCGGACGCTGGTGGCGATCATGGAAAACTATCAGCAGGACGACGGGCGGATCGCCGTGCCGGCGGTGTTGCAGCCCTATATGGGCGGTCTGCAGTTCGTGGGCGGCTGATGCGAATTCTCCTGACCAACGACGACGGGATCGAGGCCGAAGGGCTGGAATGCCTGGAGCGGATCGCACGCACGCTGAGCGACGACGTGTGGGTGTGCGCGCCCGCCGTCGAGCAGTCGGGCAAGGGGCGGGGGATCACCCTGACCGAGCCGCTGCGGGTGCTGAACCTGGGCGAGAAGCGGTTCGCGGTGACGGGCACGCCGACCGACTGCGTCGTGCTGGCGGTCAATGACCTGATGCCGGAGAAGCCCGATCTGGTGCTGTCGGGCGTCAATCGCGGGCACAATATCGGCGAGGACGTCAGCTATTCCGGCACGGTCGCGGGCGCCTTGCAGGGGATGGCGTTCGGCATCCGCTCCATCGCCCTGAGCCAGAGCCTGGAGCGGTTCCACGACGAGGTGGTCGCGCACTGGGAGACGGCGGAAGCCTTTGCGCCCGCGATCATCAGCCGCCTGCTGGAGCAGAAGTGGGCGAACGGGGTGGTGATGAACCTGAACTTCCCCAACCGGCCGCCCGAAGCGGTCGATCAGGTTGAGGTGACGACCCAGGGCTTCCGCAACGTCGGCGAGATGCACGCGGTGCGGCGCACGGACCTGCGCGGGCGGGACTATTACTGGATGAGCTTCCGGGGCGAAAAGCAGGAGCATGCCGAGGGCACGGACCTGCGGGCCATCGAGGAGGGGCGGATCTCGGTCACGCCGCTGCATATCGACCTGACGCACATGACCAGCGTGCATGACCTGAAGAAGGTGTTGGGCGGGGCGCCGCCGAAAAAGACGGATCGGGCCGCATGATCCTCCACCGCACAGCGGGGGAGGGGGACCGCGAAGCGGTGGAGGGGGCGACCCCGCACACCGGTCTTTGGTCCGCCCCCTCCACCATCCTTCGGATGGTCCCCCTCCCCCGTGAACGGGGGAGGATTTCTTGAACCTGCACGACGACCGGGCCGGGCGGCTGATCCTGTCGCTGCGGCAGCAGGGGGTCACGGACCCGCGCGTGCTGAAGGCGATGGAGAGCATCGACCGGGCGGTCTTCGTGCACGAAAAGTTCCTGGATCAGGCGTGGGAGGATCAGGCCCTGCCGATCGACTGCGCGCAGACGATCAGCCAGCCCTATATCGTCGGACTGATGACCCAGGCGCTGGACGTGCAGGCGCGGCATCGGGTTTTGGAGATCGGCACGGGTAGCGGATACCAGTGCGCGGTGCTGAGCCGGCTGGCGCGCTATGTCTATTCGGTGGAGCGGTATCGCAGTCTGCTGGTCGAGGCCGAAGCTCGACTGCGGGTGCTGAAGATCGAGAACGTCATCACCAAGCACGGCGACGGCGGCCTGGGCTGGGCCGAACAGGCGCCGTTCGACCGGATCATGGTCACGGCCGCGTCGCCGACCGAGCCGACAGAACTGCTGAAACAGCTGAAGCCGAACGGGGTGCTGGTCGCGCCGGTGGGACGGACCTCGGTGCAGATGCTGCATCGCTACGTCGGGCAAGGCGACGGGTCGTTCCACCGCGAAAGCCTGACGGAAGTGCGGTTCGTTCCCTTGGTCGAGGGGACGGCGAAGGAGGGTTAGGGGCGTGAATGGTGACTCGCGAGTGGTGATTCCGAGTGTGCGAACGCCATTCACGATTCACGTCTCACTCCTTACGACCTCACTCGCCCCAATTCCGTGCGGTTTGCGGGGTTGGCTTATGAGGCGCGAGCGGGCACACCGGGCGGGCGAGTTTAACCACGAATGGGAGCAGCCGGTGGCGATGATTTCGGGCTGGATGAGAGCGGTTCTGGTCGCGGGGGCGGCGTTGAGCACGGCGGCCTGCATCAGCTATCCTTCGGAGCCGCGCTATTCGACGCATGCGAACCCGGCGCCGGCCTATGGTCCGGGGCAGGGCGCCTATCCGCAGCAGCCGACCTATCCGAACGCCGGCCAGAATCCGAACCAGCCCTATCGTCCCGCCCCCTATGAATCGCCGCCGCCCGCGACGGCGCCGATCGGTCAGGTGGACGGCGGAGCCTTGCCGCCGACGGTCAATGTCGGTCCGAGCCAACCGACCTATCAGCCGCCGGCGTCGCAGCCGCCCGCCTACACGCCGTCCTATCCGTCGTCGTCGGCCCCGGTGCGTCCGGGCGCGGCCTATGTAATCCAGCCGGGCGACACGATCTCGGGCGTGGGGCGCCGCTTCCAGACCCCGGTGCAGACGCTGATCGATCTGAACGGCCTGGGACCGCGCGGGGCGATCACGACGGGCCAGCGAATCATCCTGCCTGAAGCGGCGGTGGATACCGGCCGCGATCCTTACGCGACTGGCGCTTCGCCCGTCGGCGTGCTGGTGCCCAACAACGGCGCCGTGCCGCCGCCCCCGCCGCCGCCCTCGGGCAATGCGGCGCTTCCGGTCCAGACGCGGCCTGTCGAACAGACTAACGCCGCCGGCGCCGCTGCCGGTCAGCCGAACCTGCTGTGGCCAGTACGCGGCGACATCGTGCGGCGTTTCGGCCCGGTCGGCATGGGCGAGCGGAACAACGGCATCAACATCGGCGCCTCGGCCGGCGCGACGGTCAGCGCTTCTGCGGCCGGGCGTGTGGCCTATGTCGGCAGCGATCTGGTGGGGCAGGGGCTGACGGTGCTGATCGTGCACGCCAACGGCTGGCGCACGGTCTATGGCCACCTGGGTTCGGCGACGGTCAAGGATGGCGACGACGTCCGCGCTGGCCAGCAGATCGGCACCGTGGGTCTGACGGCCGGCGACGGACGCCCCTCGATCCACTTCGAGACCCGTCAGATGCGCGGCGACGATCCGGTCGCCGTCGATCCTCTGACAGTGTTGCCCAGGTAGCGCTTTCGCCGCGTTGCATTCCACGAAGCGGAGCCCTAGGTTCCGCGCCTCGTTTTTGATGGGCGCCGATGACGGCCGCCCCCTATCTGTTTGCGGAGACTACCCATGGGCGCTGAAGGCGGCTTGACGGCGCAGTTGATCGGGTTTGCGCCCATCATCGGTATTTTCATCCTGTTCTACTTCCTGCTGATCCGTCCGCAGCAGAAGCGCGCCAAGGAACACGCGACCGCCATCGCCGCCGTCAAGCGTGGCGACACCGTCGTCCTGGGCAGCGGCATGATCGGCAAGGTCACCCGCGTCGAAGAGGCCGAGGTCAACGTCGAGATCGCGCCCAGCGTCAATGTGCGCGTGGTCAAGGCCATGATCGCCGAGGTGCGCAACCGCACCGCCATCGCCGCCAACGATTCCAAGGCCTGATACGCTCGCGTATCCGCCGATACCTGGACCGCCCCCATGATTCAGCTGTCGCGCTGGAAAGTCATTCTCGTCGTCGTCGCGGCCGTGCTCGGCTGTGTGCTGACCTTGCCGAACCTGTTGTCGGATCAGCAGCGCGAGGCGCTGCCCGGCTTCATGCCCAAGAACAAGCTGAACCTGGGGCTGGACCTTCAGGGCGGTTCGTATCTGCTGCTGGAAGTCGACGTGCCGGCGATGCGCGAAAAGCGCGTCACCAACTTGATCGAAGACGTTCGGGTCACGCTGAACGGCGCGGGCGTCGCCACCAACGGCTTCCAGCGTGAAGCCGGCGGCGTGGTCGTCACCCTGGCCAATCCGGCCCAGGGCGATGCTGCGTTCAAGGCGCTGCAACAACTGGGCGGTCAGGTCGGACCGGGCGGCCAGGCGGAACGCACCGCGACGCGCCTGGGCGATAACCGCATCCGCTTCGCCTATACCGACGCCGCGCTGAACGGCATGGGCGCGACGGCTGTGGACCAGTCGATCGAGGTGGTGCGCCGCCGGATCGACAGCCTGGGTACGCGCGAACCCTCCATCACCCGCCAGGGCGCCGACCGGATCGTGGTCCAGGCGCCGGGCGAGAGCGATCCGAGCAAGCTGGAAGAAGTGATCGGCCAGACGGCGCAGCTGACCTTCCAGATGGTCGATGTCGAGAACTCGGTTCAGGACGCCCTGGCCGGCCGTGTGCCGCCCGATTCCGAACTGCTGCAAGGCGAGGACGGCACGCCCTATCTGGTCAAGAAGCGCGTGCTGGTGTCGGGCGAGAACCTGACCCGCGCCGGCGTCGGTTCGGACCAGAGCGGCCGTCCGGCCATCGACTTCCGCTTCGACGGCGCCGGCGCCCGCCGGTTCGGCGAAGCCACCGCCGCCAATCTTCAAAAGCCCTTCGCCATCATTCTGGACGGCAAGGTCATCTCGGCCCCGACGATCCAGAGCGCGATTACCTCGGGCTCGGGTCAGATTACCGGCAACTTCACGATCCAGGAAGCGGCGACGCTGGTGAACCTGCTGAACGGGGGCGCCCTGCCGGCGCCGTTGAACGTCGAAGAGCGCCGCACCGTGACGGCTGAACTGGGTGCGGACGCGGTCGCCGCAGGCGCCCTGTCGACCGCCGTCGGCTTCGCCATCATCGTGCTGTTCATGATCCTGGCTTACGGCCTGCTGTTTGGCGGCGTGTCGGTCGTCGGCCTGGTGCTGAACGGCGTGCTGATCGTGGCGGCCATGTCGTTGACCCAGGCGACGCTGACCCTGCCGGGCATCGCGGGTCTGATCCTGACCTTCGCGGTCGCGGTGGACGCCAACGTGCTGATCTATGAGCGTATGCGTGACGAGGCCCGTGCGGGCCGCAGCGTCATCGCCTCGATGGACGCCGGGTTCAACAAGGCCATGGGCACCATCATCGACGCTAACCTGACCACCCTGGTCGCGGCGGGTATCATGTTCGTGTTCGGCGAAGGCCCGGTTCGCGGGTTCGCCTGGACCCTGACCATCGGTGTGTTCACCTCGGTCTTCTCGTCGGTCCTGGTCGCCCAGGTCCTGCTCGGCTACTGGCTCAAGACGGCCAAGCCCAAAAAACTGCCGATCGCGGAGTGATGGCGATGCGTGGATGGCCCCTCATCAAACTGCTGCCGCAGAAGACGAACTTCCACTTCGTCAAATATGCGCGGTTCGCCGGCGTCCTGTCGGTGATCCTGTGCGTCGCCTCGATCATCGCCTGCTTCTATCCCGGCCTGAACATGGGCATCGACTTCCGGGGCGGCGCCTCGATGGAAGTGTCCAAGCCTGCGGGCCAGACGATCGAGCTGGATCGGGTCCGCGAGGCCGTGAACGGCCTGAACCTGGGCGACGTTCAGGTCCAGGGCATTGCGCGTCGCGACACCAATGTCGATGACGGCTCGACCGCCATTCTTCGCTTCCAGGTGCCGGAAGGCCGCGATCAGACCCAGGTGGTCAACCAGGTCGAGGGCGCCATCAGCGGCGCGGTCGGTCAGGTCAACTATTCGGGCGTCAGCGTCGTCGGCTCCAAGGTGTCGGGCGAGCTGTTCACCTCGGGGCTGTTGGCTCTGGGCGTCGCGATCGGCCTGATGTTCCTTTACATCTGGTTCCGGTTCGAGCCGCAGTTCGGGTTCGGCGCCGTGGTCGGCCTGCTGCACGACGTGATCCTGACGTTCGGGCTGATCGTGCTGTTCAAGCTGGAGTTCAGCCTGAACATGGTCGCCGCCGTCCTGACCGTCATCGGCTATTCGATGAACGACACCGTCGTCGTGTTCGACCGCCTTCGCGAAAACCTGCGCAAGTACAAGACCATGCCGCTGCGCGACGTGATCGACCTGTCGCTGAACGAGACGCTGTCGCGGACCATCATCACCGGCGTGACCGCCGTCATGGTGCTGGCGGCCCTGGCCATCTTCGGCGGCGAGGCCCTGTTCGGCTTCTCGATCGCCCTGATGTTCGGCATCATCGTCGGAACCTATTCGTCGATCTATGTCGGTGCGCCGATCATCCTGCTGTGGGGCGTCAAGCGCGGCGCCCTGGCCGACGACGCCAAGCCGGTGAAGCTGGGCATGGCCAGCCGGCCGTAGGTCGAGCGCCAGCGTCGAAAGTTGGGCCGTCCCGTCATCGCCGGGGCGGCCCTTTTCCTTGGACGGCGTCCGTGCAAGGCTGAGCCTATGAAAGCGCTCGTCTATGCCGCCGTTGCCCTCGCCCTGACCGGCGGACTGTCCGCCTGCACCGACAGCAAGCGGGCGCGCAACGACGCCACCTGGGGCGACAAGCCGGCCGACATCACCTGCTGGACCTATGGGGTGGAGAATTTCAAGGGACGCTCGACCGGCAAGGTCGAGTACGACGACGGCGGCCGGATCTCGTTCGTCGACGCGTCGAACAACCGCTACACCACGATCGATGGCGACTGCCGGGTCGTCTATATGCAGCCCAGCAAGTAGGGCCGGATGGCGGGCGGAGGCCTGAACCTCCGCCCTGTGTCCATCAGCGCAGCGAGGCGGTGAAGCGCTGGATGCGGGTGCAGGCTTCTTCCAGCACGGCGTCCGAGGTGGCGTAGCTGATGCGGAAATAGGGGCTGAGGCCGAAGGCCTCGCCCTGGACGACGGCGACGCCCTCGGCGTTCAGCAGTTCGGCGGCAAAGGTGGAATCGCCGTCGATGACCACGCCCGTCTCCGTCGTCTTGCCGATCAGTCCGGCGATGGACGGATAGACATAGAAGGCGCCCTCGGGCGTGGCGCATGTGATGCCAGCCGCCTGGTTGAGCATCGAGACAACGAGGTCACGGCGCTTTTCGAAAGCGGCCTTGCGCTCAGGGATGAAGTCCTGCGGGCCGTTCAGCGCCTCGACGGCCGCCCACTGGCTGATGCTGGCCGGGTTGGACGTTGTCTGGCTGGCCACCTTGCGCATCAAATCGATCAGCGGCTTGGGGCCGCCGGCGTAGCCGACCCGCCAGCCGGTCATGGCGTAGGCCTTTGACACGCCGTTGACCGTCAGGGTGCGGTCGATCAGGTCCGGCGCCACCTGGGCGATGGTCGTGTATTCGAAGTCGCCATAGACGAGGTGTTCGTACATGTCGTCGGTCAGCACCCAGACGTGCGGATGGCGACGCAGGACCTCGGCCAAGGCTTCCAGTTCGGCGCGGGTGTAGGCGGCGCCGGTGGGGTTCGACGGGCTGTTCAGGATCAGCCACTTGGTGCGGGGCGTGATCGCGGCCTCCAGCACGGCGGGCAGCAGCTTGAAGCCGTCCTTCTCCTCGCCGATCACGGTGACGGGCTCGCCGCCCGCCAGCAGCACCATGTCGGGGTAGCTGACCCAATAGGGGGCCGGCACGATGACTTCGTCGCCGGGGTTCAGCGTCGCGACCAGGGCGTTGAAGATGACGGGCTTGCCGCCCGGCGCGACGTGGATGTTGGCCGCCGTATAGTCGAGATCGTTCTCGCGCTTGAACTTGGCGACGATGGCCGCCTTCAGCTCGGGCATGCCGTCGGCGTCGGTGTATTTGGTCTCGCCGCGGTTTATCGCGTCGATGGCGGCCTGTTTGATGTTTTCAGGCGTATCGAAATCCGGCTCGCCGGCGCCCAGGCCGATCACGTCGCGACCTTCGGCTTTAAGCTTCCGGGCCTGCGCGGTGACGGCGATGGTGGCCGAGGGCTTGACGCGGGCGAGGGCGGAAGATTGCAGGCTGGACATGAACTATCCCGTGGTTTTGGAAGTTTTTTGCCGGGGAGGCGAGGTTCCTTACGCGGCGTCGCCCCTCGGGACAATGCGCTGATGCTCGCTAATGCAGAGATGGGATGATAAGCGGCGGCTCTGATGCGCTGGATCATCGATTTTCTGTCGAACATGGAGGCGCGTCGCTGGCGCGCCGTGCTGGCGACGGCCCTGCTGCTGGGCGCGATGATCGCCCTGTTCGCTGTGGGCAAGAGCCAGCTGGGGCTGGAGGCCGAGGGGCGGCTGGAAGACTGGCTGGCCGGATTCCGTCAGGGACCTTGGGGCCTTGTCGCCGCCATCGTGGTGTTTACGGTCTCGGCCTTTTTCGGCGCGCCGCAGTTCATCCTGATCGCCGCCTGCGTCGTGGCGTTCGGGCCGTGGTTCGGCTTCCTCTACAGCTGGATCGCGACGGTCGTGTCGGCGGGCGTGACCTATTGGCTGGGACGCGGACCCACGGCACGGCTGCTGGCGCGCCACGGCGGCAAGACGGTCGGACGGCTGACGCGTTTCGTCGGCAAGAACGCCTTCTACGCCAGCTTCATGATCCGCAACGTGCCGTCGGCGCCGTTCATCGTCGTCAACATGGCGTTCGGGGCGGCGAGGGCGTCGTTCTCGGGCTTTCTGGCGGGGTGCGCGCTGGGTGTATTGCCGAAGACCGCTCTGGTCGCCTTCTTCGGCGGATCCTTCATGACGGCGGTCAGCGGCGACGGCATCTGGACCTCGGCCATATTGGCTGGCGTGGCGCTGGCCTGGCTGGCGCTGATGCTGGCGGTGCGTGAACTGGTCAAGCGGCGCGAGATCGCGCGCGGCGAATAATCACATGACCGTCCGTATACGGACGATCATGTAATCTGACAGAAGCGGGCTTTCAGTCTCATCCACAGGCCTGCTGCGCGGCTGTGGCGTTCTCGATATGACGAGACCGTCATCGGGGCTTGTAATCCCGGTTTCATACGGGCAAACCCGCCGCTAGTAGGCGTGGCGAAGACGATCAGGAACTGTCCGGCGTGGGGATGTCAGGGCAGTTGGGGCGTCGCCAGGTCGACTGAGACATCTAGACGCCCTGCCAGCTAACAACGGTATCGATTCCCATGAGCTTCTCCCTTTTCGGCGCGATCTCCAACGACATCGCGATGGACCTGGGCACCGCCAACACCCTGATTTACATGAAGGGCAAGGGCATCGTCCTGAACGAGCCGTCGGTCGTGGCGCTGAGAAACGTCGGCGGGCGCAAGGTCGTCCACGCCGTGGGCATCGAGGCCAAGCAGATGCTGGGCCGCACGCCGGGCCACATGGAGGCGATCCGCCCCATGCGGGACGGCGTCATCGCCGACTTCGAAGTCGCCGAAGAGATGATCAAGCACTTCATCCGCAAGGTTCATAACCGCAAGGGCTTCGTGAACCCCAAGATCATCGTCTGCGTGCCCTCGGGCGCCACGGCGGTCGAGCGTCGTGCGATCAACGACAGCTGCCTGAACGCCTCGGCGCGCCGCGTGGGCCTGATCGACGAGCCCATGGCGGCCGCGATCGGCGCCGGCCTGCCGATCCACGAGCCGACCGGCTCGATGGTCGTCGACATCGGCGGCGGCACGACGGAAGTCGCCGTCCTGTCGCTGTCGGGCATCGTCTATTCGCGTTCGGTCCGCGTCGGCGGCGACAAGATGGACGACAGCATCATCAGCTACATGCGTCGCAACCATAATCTGCTGATCGGCGAAACGACCGCCGAACGCATCAAGAAGGACATTGGCACCGCCCGCATCCCGGCCGACGGCGAAGGCCTGTCGATCGAAGTCAAGGGCCGCGACCTGATGCAGGGTGTGCCGCGCGAGGTGCGCATTTCGGAGCGTCAGGCGGCGGAAGCCCTGGCCGAGCCGGTCACCCAGATCATCGAAGCCGTGAAGGTCGCGCTGGAAGCCACCCCGCCGGAACTGGCCGCCGACATCGCCGACAAGGGCATCATGCTGACGGGCGGCGGCGCCTTGCTGCGCGGTCTGGACGTCGAGATCCGCGATCACACCGGCCTGCCGGTGTCGGTCGCCGACGATCCGCTGTCGTGCGTGGCCATCGGCTGCGGTCGCGTTCTGGAACATCCGCGCTGGATGAAGGGCATCCTCGACTCCGCGCTCTGATCCGTCCGTTGCGGCCGGGTGAAAGCTTGGCTGCAAATCATTTTCAGGCCTGCGTGATCACGGTTCCATTCCAGCCTTGATTTTGCGATAGGCAGGCTGAGCGGCAGGGGGCGTCTGCCGATTCCAACCCCTTTTAGTGGAAGGTCGCCCGTGGCGTTTCGCGACGGCCCTTTTGAAAATATCAAGGTGCCGCTGGCGTGGACCGCCGCGGTCGTCGTCGTCGTGGCTGTCATCGGCGCGGTCGTCCTGTTGCTGGGCGATCGGACCACGTCCGAGGGCGGCTCGACCATGGGCGCGGCGCGCGGCGGTTTCGAAGCGGCGGCCGGGCCGGTCGGCGGGGTCTTCGCCGCGCCAGTGCGATGGGCCGGAGCCGCACGCGACTATGTCGGCGGCTATTTCTTCGCGATCGGCGAGAACCGCCGTCTGAAGGCCGAGATCGCCGAACTGCGCGGCTGGCGCGACGAGGCGATTGCCCAAAAGAACATCAACGGCCGCTATGAGGCCCTGCTGGGTCTGCGCACCGAGCCGCCGGTGCCGATGGCCACCGGACGGGCGATTTCGGAATCGCGCGGTCCCTTCTCCAATGCCAAGCTGATCGACGTCGGTTCGGCCAAGGGCGTGCGGATCGGCAATCCGGTCGTGACGGAACATGGACTGGTCGGTCGGGTGACGGGCGTGACGGGCGGCGTCAGCCGTGTCGTGCTGCTGACGGATGTGGCGTCGCGCACCCCTGTAATGATCGAGCGCACCGATGCGCGCGCCATGCTGACCGGAGACGGCGGCGACAGCCCGCGTCTGGAGTTCATTCGCGGATCCGGTTCGATCAAAGCGGGTGACCGAATTCTGAGTTCAGGGGACGGCGGCGGGCTGCCTCGCGGACTGCCGGTCGGTGTGGCCGCCAAGGGCGTGGACGGCGCCTGGCGGGTCAAACTGTTCAGCGATCACGGCGCGATCGATTATGTCCGCGTGCTGCTGTTCCAGAGCTTTGGACAGTTGGTCAGTCCGAATGCCCTGAACGCGCCGCCGCTCGCAGGCCTGGCGACGGCGCCGGAGCCGAGCGCGGCCGAGGTTGGAGCGATCCGTGACGCCGCCGCTCGTCGTGCGGCGGCGCAGCAGGCCCAGGCCGAACGCGCGCGTGCTGCGGCGGCGACGCCAGCGCCAACGCCTGCGCCCGCCGCTGCGCCGACTGCGGCCCGTCCGGCCGTGACGTCTCCGAGGCGTGCGGCTTCGACCCCGTCGCCTGCGCCGGTTGCGCCAAGCCCTGCGCCGACACCCGCCCCGGGAGGCGCCGCGTGAGACGGCCCGTCGCGGTTCGCGTTGTCGGACCTCTTCAGTGGATCGTCTATCCGGCCCTGCTCGTCCTCGCCGCGACGGTCATTCTGGGAACGCCGCTGCAACTGTTCGGTCTGCATCTGCCCGAGCCGGTCATTCCGATGATCCTGGCTTTCGCCTGGCCCTTGATCCGGCCGTCGATGCTGGCGCCCGCAGTGTTGTTTTTGATCGGCCTGTTCCTGGACCTGTTCTGGAATACGCCGCTGGGTCTGTGGGCGCTGTGCCTGATGGGCGTCTATGGAACGGTGCTGCTGTCGCGCAATCTGCTGGCGGGGCATGAGGGGCTGATCCGGTTCAGCGCCTATGCCGCCTGCACGCTGGGCGCCTTTTTTCTGGCCTATCTGGTGGTGACGATGCGGGCGGCGAACGCGCCGGCGATCCTGCCGCTGGTCGGACAGGTCGTGCCGACGCTGCTGCTGTTTCCGATCGCCAACTGGATGCTTGAGCGATTCGACGACGGAGATATTCGGTTCCGATGAGCGGCGAGCCCTCCATCTTCTTTGCCGATGTGAATGAGCGTCAGGGGTCCTTCCTGCGGCGCACCTTCGTGCTGGGCGGGGCGACGGCTCTGGGGATCACCGCGCTGATCGGACGGCTGGGCCAGCTGCAGGTCGTGCAGGCTCAGGAATATGCGACCCTGTCGTCGCAGAACCAGTTCAACTTCCGCATGGTCCCGCCGCCGCGGGGCCTGATCAAGGACCGCAACGGCGTCGTCATCGCAGGCAATCGCCCCAGTTTCCGGGTGCTGGTGGTGCGCGACGAAACCAAGGATCTGGACCAGACGCTGGATCTTCTGGGACGGGTGCTGCCCGACACGCTGGAGCGGCGGCGCGCCATCATCCGTGACGTCAATGCGGCGTCCAAGTTCAACCCGGTGCCGGTCAAGAGCGACCTGACCTGGGAGGAATTCGCCAAGGTCAATCAGTACGCCAACGAACTGCCCGGCGTGATGGTCGATATGAACGAGGCGCGCTACTATCCGTTCGGCGGAGCGTTCGCCCACGTCATCGGCTATGTGGCTAAGGTGTCGGACCGCGACGTCAAGGCGATCCGTGACAAGGGCGAGCAGCCGCCGGCCCTGCTGTTCAACCCCAGCTTCCGCATCGGCCGCCAAGGGGTGGAAAAGGCGCTGGACGCGTCGCTGCGCGGCGAGCCGGGCGGCAACCGCGTCGAGGTGGATGCGCGCGGCCGCGTCGTCGCCGAGGACATCGGCGGATCGCGACCGGCCGTGCCGGGCAAGGAAGTCGTCCTGACGCTGGACGCCGACGTTCAGAACCGGGCGCTGGAGGTGTTCGGCGACGAGTCGGGCGCCTGCGTGGTCATGGACGTGCGCAACGGCGACATCCTGTGCATGGTCTCGGCGCCGTCGTTCGATCCGAACCTGTTCGTCGGCGGGGTGCCGACCAAGACCTATCGCGCGCTGGCCGACTATGAGCGCAAGCCCTTGCTGGACAAGACGCTGAACGGCACCTTCCCGCCGGGCTCGACCTTCAAGCCGACGACGGCCCTGGCCTTGCTGGAGGCGGGTGTCGATCCGAATCAGACGGTCTTCTGCAGCGGCGCATATCGCACCGGCAACCGGGTGCAGCGATGCTGGGGGCGGCATGGCACCCAGAATATGCACGACGCGATCAAGAACTCCTGCGACGTCTATTTCTACGCAATGTGTAACCGCGCGGGCGTGGACAATATCCGCAAGGCCGGGCTGGCGCTGGGCTTCGAGCACGAGTTCGACATCGGCGTCGGCAACCAGCGCAAGGGACTGTTGCCGTCCACGGAATGGAAGGCGCGGACCTTCCCGCGCGATCCGGTCTGGCATCCCGGCGAGACGACCTCGGTCGCCATCGGGCAGGGGGCGATCACGGTCAACGCCCTGCAGCTGGCGGTCATGACCTCGCGGCTGGCGAACGGGAAGAAGCAGCTTCAACCGCGCCTGATCAAGTCCATCGGCGGCGTCGAACAGCCCAGCGGGGCAGAGGCCCCAGACCTGCCGTTCGATCCGGCCCACGTCGAATATGTGCGCCAGGGCATGATCGCCGTGGCCAACGATCGATCCGGCACCGCCTATCGCCAGAGCCAGTTGGGTCTGGGTGACATACAGATGGCCGGCAAGACCGGCACGGCGCAGGTCCGGAACTACGGCTCCGGCTCGCGCAAGAGCAATATCTGGGCGCTGAAGGATCACAACCTGTTCGTGGCCTTCGCGCCGGTGGATGCGCCGCGATATGCGGTCGCCGTTATCGTCGAACACGGGGGCAAGGGCGGGGCGACCGCCGGCGCGCCGCGTGCGCGCGAGGTGATGCGCACCGTGCTGCTCAAGGATCCGGATATGCGAGCCCGCATCGAACGGCCGCTGCCGCCCGAACCGACCGGGGATGCCATCGTCGAGGACGGCGTGGTGGGCGCCGCGCCCGAGCCCGATGTCGTGGCCCCGCTACAGCCGAGCCGCCCCGCGCCGTCTGCGACCAGCGGGCCGCGTCCCTATCTGTCCGAGCCCGGCCGTTGACCGCCTCTGCTCTGTCACGTCCCGGCGAGCGCGAACGCGTCTCGACCAAGCTGGGCCAGATCGACTGGCGTCTGACGGCCTTGCTGTGCGTGGTGTCCGGCACGGGCGCCCTGATGCTGTATTCGGTGGCCGGCGGATCGTGGTCGCCGTGGGCGATGAAGCACCTGATCCGGTTCGGCATGTGTCTGGCGCTGATGCTGATGCTGTCGTTGATCAGCATCCGCTACTGGTTCGCCCTGGCCTATCCCATCTACGGGATGGCGCTGTTCATGCTGGCACTGGTGGAGACGCCGCTGGGCTATACGGCGCTAGGGGCCACGCGATGGCTGGACCTGGGCTTTACCCGCATCCAGCCGTCCGAGATCATGAAGATCGGCGTCGTGCTGGCCTTGGCGCGCTGGTATCACGGCGCTTCGGCCAAGGAGGCGAGTTTCCATTGGAAGCTGATCTTCCCGGTCGGGATCATCGGCTTGCCGTTCTTGCTGGTCGCGCACCAGCCGGACTTGGGGTCGGCCATGCTGATCGGTTTGACGGGAGCGGCGATCATGTTCGTCGCCGGGCTGAGCTGGCGGATCATCCTGCCGCTGATCGTCGCGGCCGCCGTGCTGGTGCCGCCCTATGTGATGTTCGGCATGCATGACTATCAGCGTCACCGGGTGCTGACCTTCCTGAACCCCGAGGCCGACATGTCGGACAAGGGCTATCAGATCGTGCAGTCCAAGATCGCCATGGGTTCCGGCGGGCCGCTGGGGCGCGGGTTCGGCCTGGGCAGCCAGAGCCAGCTGGAGTTTCTGCCCGAACGCCAGACCGACTTCATCTTCGCCGCTTTCGCCGAGGAGTTCGGCTTCGTGGGCACCTTCACGCTTCTGGCCTCCTATGCCGCCATCATTCTGATCTCGCTGAGGATCGCCTCGCTGTCGCACAGCCACTTTGGGCGATTGGCGGCGTCGGGCGTGACGGCGACATTCGCGCTCTATGTGCTGATCAACGGGGCGATGGTGATGGGTCTGGCGCCGGTCGTGGGCGTGCCGATGCCGCTCTTGTCCTATGGCGGCACGGTGATGCTGACGGTCATGATCGGCTTCGGTCTGGTGATGGCGACGCGGGTCCACCGTTACGCCGAACTTCCCAAGGGTCACGGCCTGATCTGACGTTACGCCAGCTAAGTGATCGGCATTCAGGTTTCGCTTTCTAAGGCGGGGATTTCCTGGATAAGGTCATTCCCAACGATGTCTCGCATCAGTTTCGACCGATCAGCGACGCACGCCATGGGAGACGAGGAATGACCGATCTGGAGCAATTCCGCGCCGAGACGCGCGCCTGGCTGGAGGCGAACTGCCCGGCCGAATGTCGCGGGCCGATGGCCGACGACGAGATGATCTGGGGCGGGCGAAACCCCACCTTCAAGACCCCGGCGCACAAGCTGTGGCTGGAGCGGATGGGCGCGCGGGGCTGGACGGCGCCGGAATGGCCGGCGGAATACGGCGGAGGCGGCCTTAGCCGCGAGGAGGCCAAGGTGCTGGCCTCCGAACTGCGCCGCATAAAGGCCCAGCCGGCCCTGGCCAGTTTCGGCGTCTGGATGCTGGGCCCGGCGCTGCTGGCCTTTGGGACTGAAGAGCAGAAGAAACGCTTCCTGCCCGGGATCGTGCGCGGCGAAATCCGTTGGTGCCAGGGCTATTCCGAGCCAGGCGCGGGGTCGGATCTGGCGTCCATCCAGACGCGGGCCGAGGATCGGGGCGACCACTGGATCGTCAACGGCCAGAAGATCTGGACCTCCTACGCCGACAAGGCCGATTGGATCTTCTGCCTGGTGCGCACGGACCCCGAGGCGCCCAAACATCTGGGCATCAGCTTCGTGCTGTTCGACATGAAGACGCCGGGCGTGACGACGCGGCCGATCACCCTTATTTCAGGCAAGTCGCCCTTCTGCGAAACCTTCTTCGACGACGTGCGGGTGGAAAAGGAAAACCTGGTCGGGACGCTGAACCGGGGCTGGGACGTGGCCAAATACCTGCTCGCGCACGAGCGGACCATGATCGGCGCGATGGGCGAGGTCGGCGGCGGGCGGCCTGTGGGGCAGGTGGCGCTGGACGCCATCGGCGCCGATGAGGCGGGACGGCTGGACGAGCCGATGCTGCGCGCCCGGATCGCGGACCTGGAGATCGACGCCGCCGCCTTCCGTCTGGCGATGGAGCGGGTCGGAGATCAGGTGAAGGCCAAACAGGCGCACCCGGCCATCGCCTCGATGCTGAAATACTATGGGTCCGAGCTGAACAAGCGGCGCCATGAGCTGCTGATGGCGGCGGGCGGGGCCGATGCGCTGGAATGGGAGGGCGAGCGGTCGCACGACGGCAAGGCGGCGCGCGACTGGCTGCGCACCAAGGCCAACTCCATCGAGGGCGGCACCAGCGAGGTTCAGCTGAACATCATTGCCAAACACCTGCTGCAACTGCCGGGAGCGTGAGACGATGCCGCTGATCATGACCGAAGAACAGACGATGTTGCAGGACGCCGCCGACGGCTTCCTGAACGAACAGGCGCCGATCGCCCATCTGAGAAAGCTGCGGGACGAGCGGGACGCCGACGGCGTGTCGCGCGACCTGTGGCGGGCCTTTGGCGAGATGGGTTTCGCCGGCGTCATCATCCCCGAGGCGCTGGGCGGCATGGGGCTGGGCGCCGTAGAGGCCGGGGTGATCGCCGAGAGCCTGGGACGCACCCTGACGCCGTCGCCGTATCTGGGCTCGTCGATCCTGTCGGCCAAGGTGCTGATCGACGGCGGATCGCAGGCGCAGCAGGCCTGGCTGCACAGGATCGCAGCGGGCGAGGCGATCCTGGCGCTGGCGGTGGATGAGGGCGCGAAACACGCGCCATCGCGGATCACCACGCGGGCTGAGCGAGCGGGCAATGGTTTCAGGCTGAACGGCGCCAAGGCCTTTGTGCTGGACGGCCATGTGGCGGACGCCTTGATTGTCGCAGTGACGACTGAGGAGGGCACGACGCTGTTCCTGGTCGATCCGGCCACGGGGGGCGTCGAAATCGAGCGCACGGTGATGGTGGATGCGCACAATGCGGCGCGGATCACGCTGAGCGATGTGGCGGTCGACGCCGATGCGGTGATCGGCGCGGTCGGGGGCGGGGAGGCGCTGCTGGACGGCGCGCTGAACCTGGGACGGGCCTGCGCGGCTTCCAGCCTGACCGGCGCCGGGGATCAGGCGTTCAAGACGACGATGGAGTATCTGCGGACTCGCAAACAGTTCGGCAAGCTGATCGGCGAGTTCCAGGCGCTGCAGCACCGGGCCGCGCATCTTTTCTCGGAGCTGGAGCTGGCGCGCGCGGCGACGATCGGCGCGCAGATCGCCATCGACGAGGGGCGCGAGGACGCGTCGCTGGCGGCCTCCGTCGCCAAGGCCAAGGCGGGGCGGGTCGCCGAACTGGCGGTGCAGGAGGCGGTGCAGATGCATGGCGGCGTCGGCATGACCGACGAATTCGACGTCGGTCTTTTCATGAAGCGGGTGCGGGTGCTGAACGAGCTGCTGGGCGACGCCGGGTTCCACGCCGAACGGGTGGCGCGGGCGCAAGGGTTCTAGGGTCGGGATTCTAGACCGCCCTTTCGCTCCACAGGTCCAGATCCGCCTCGCGCCCGATCAGGGCCAGGCCGGCGGCGATGGATTCGAACTCGCCGCCCGTCTCGATCCGCTCTGCGCCGAAACGGTTCTGGAACAGCGCCCGCACGGCCGGCACGAAGGAGGTGCCGCCGGTCAGGAAGACGCGGTCGATGGCGTGGGGCGCCAGGCCGCTGCGGGCCATCGCCTGATCCACCGCGCCTTCGATGGCGGCCAGTTCCGGCGCGATCCAGCATTCGAAATCGGCGCGGGCGACCGGCTTTTCGATATGGACGCCGCCGGCCTGGAACAGGAAGGTCGCCTGGTCGTCGGCCGACAGAGCCATCTTCAGCGTTGAGACGGCGCGGTACAGGTCATGGCCGTGGTTGTCGTCCAGCACCTCGATCAGACGCTCGATCTTCTCCGGCTCCAGCGCGGTGCGGGCCAGGGCGCGGATGTCGCGCATGTCGCGCGAGGCCCGTAGCAGAGCCAGCTGATCCCAGCGGGCGAAGGCGGAATAATACCGCTGGGGAATCGGCAGTTGCTTGCCGACGGAGCTGTACAGCCCGCCCTTGCCGAGTTCGGGCGAGACCAGCTGATCGATGATCCGGTAGTCGAAGGCGTCGCCCGCCACGCCGACGCCCGAGCGGGCCAGCGGCGTCGAACGCAGGCCGTCGGGCGTATGCTCAAAGCGGATGATGGAAAAGTCGCTGGTACCGCCGCCGAAGTCGGCGACCAGGACCGTGGCGTCCGCCTTCAGCTGGCGCGCGAAATAGAAGGCGGCGCCGACGGGCTCGTGCGCATAGCGGATGTCGGTGAAGCCCAGACGCTCGAACGCCGTCTGATAGCGCGACAGGGCCAGGGTCTCGTCCGGATTGCCGCCCGCAAAGGTGACGGGACGGCCGACGATGACGGCGGGCGGGGCATCAGTCAGTGCGTCGCCGGCATGGTGGCGCAGGCGCAGTAGGAAGGCGGCCAGCAGATCCTCGAAGGCGTAGCGTTTGTTGTCGATCCGGGTCTCGGTGAAGGCGGCGCTGGCGGCGAAGGTCTTGAACGACTGGATGAAGCGGGTCTCCAGCGGGTCCTCGACATAGCCGGCGATGGCCCAAGGCCCGGCCTCGACCACGCGCTCGGGCGGCTGGCCGTCCACGCCCGGATGGGTCTGGAAGCTGAGCGCCGAGCGGAAGGTGGTGGTCTGGCCCTCGACCGCGTCGAAGGTCGCGAGATGGGCGAGGCCGTCCGCATCGGTCAGGGCGACGACCGTATTGGTCGTGCCGAAATCGATCCCGATCGTCATCGGTTTCGTCGCCGTCATGGCAGGGCTCCAGGCAGGGGAGCCGGGTTCCTAACGGCAGACGAGGCAATAGCAAGCCTTATCCAGGACGTGTCATTTCCTGGTGGAAGCTTTTTACGACACTTGGCGCGTCCGAAGACAGCCGGAACTTGACGCTGCCCGCATGTCCGACGGCACTTCCGTAAGGTGCTTCACGCGGCTCGCAGGCGCCTGTGGGATGCCCGCACAACCCGCCCCTTATGTTTTCCTTATGCGCAGCGCGTGATCCGGAATGGCGCGCTTATGCCTCTCGGTGAGCATTTGCCGTCTCCAACAGGTCGGAGGCGATCGGCATGGCCGATGTGATTTTTCTGGCGGTGGGTGCGGGGGCGTTCGCCGTCTTCGCCTTGCTGGCCACAGCGTTGAAACGGGTATGACGATGATCGCCATGCTCTGGGGGGCGGGGGCGCTGGTCGTCGCCGTTTACATGGTCGCGGCGCTGCTGCGGCCCGAGCGGTTCTGAGGAACCGGGACGGATTTCATGAACATGCAAGGATGGGGCGAGATCGCCCTGACCCTTGGGCTGGCCGTAATGCTCGGCTGGCCCATCGGCGTTTATATGTCGCGCGTCTGGAATGGCGAGCGGACCTGGCTGGACCCGGTGCTGAAGCCGGTCGAGGCCGTCTTCTACGGCGCCGCCGGCGTCGATCCGAAACGCAGCCAGGGCTGGCTGGGATACGCCGGCGCCCTTTTGGCCTTCAATCTGGCGGGCTTTATCCTGCTGTATGCGATCTTGCGTCTGCAGGGCGTGCTGCCGCTGAACCCCCAAGGGTTCGCAGGCGTGTCGCCCCATCTGGCCTTCAACACCGCCGTCAGCTTCGTGACCAACACCAACTGGCAGAGCTATGGCGGGGAGGCGACCCTGTCTACCTTCACCCAGATGGTCGGCCTGACGGTGCAGAACTTCGTTTCCGCCGCGACGGGCGCGACGATCGCGGCGGCCCTGGCGCGCGCCTTCGTGGCCAATCGCGGCGAGGGGGTCGGCAACTTCTGGGCCGACCTGACGCGCACGACCCTGTATGTCCTGCTGCCCGCCGCCCTGATCCTGGCCGTGGCCCTGTCGGGTCTCGGCATCGTTCAGAGCCTGGCGGCCCATGTGACGGCGACCGGCGTCGAGGGCGGATCCCAGACCTTGCCGCTGTTCCCGGCGGCCAGCCAGGTGGCGATCAAACAGCTGGGCATCAACGGCGGCGGCGTCTTCAACGTCAACGGCGCCCATCCGTTCGAGAATCCGAACGCCATCACCAATCTGCTGACCGCCGTGGCGATCAACGTCATGGGCTGGGCGGCCTTCTTCGCCTTCGGCCGCACGGCGATGGCGGGACGCGACGTCCGCGCCCTGGCGGCGGCCGCCCTGATCCTGCTGAGCGCCGCCAGCGCGGCCATGTATGTGATCGAGACCCAGCCGGCCCCGGCCCTGGTCGCGGCCCAGGTGGACAGTTCGGTCAATATGGAGGGCAAGGAGGTCCGCTTCGGCGCGCCCGCCTCGACCGTCTGGTCGGTGGTCACGACCGGCGCCTCGAACGGCTCGGTCAACTCCATGCACGCCAGCTTCATGCCCTTGGGCGGCGGGTTGCAGATGTTCATGATGCAGTTGGGCGAGATCCTGCCCGGCGGTGTCGGTTCGGGCATCGCCATCATGGTCGTCATGGCCCTGCTGTCGGTCTTCGTCGCCGGCCTGATGGTCGGGCGCACTCCGGAATACCTGGGCAAGAAGATCGAGGCGCGCGAAATCCAGTTCGCCATGATCGCGGTGTTGATCCTGCCGCTGGCCATACTGGGATTCACCGCCGTGTCGGCCGTCTTTCCGACGGCGTTGGCGGGGCTGCTGAATAGGGGGCCGCACGGCCTGTCGGAGATCCTGTACGCCTACACTTCGGCGGCGGCGAACAACGGCTCGGCTTTTGCGGGCCTGACCGCCAACGCCCCCTGGTGGAACACGACCCTGGGTCTGGGCATGCTGTTCGGGCGGTTCATTCCGGCCGTCGCCGTCCTGGCCATCGCCGGCAGTCTGGTGGTCAAGCCCAAGCTGGCGCCCAGCCCCGGCACGCTGCCGACCGACAACGGCCTGTTCATCGGCCTGCTGATCGGCGTGATCCTCATCCTCGGCGGCCTGCAGTTCCTGCCCGCCCTCGCCCTGGGACCGATCGTCGAGCACTTCCAGGTGCTCGCGGCGGTCGCCGGCGCCTGATCCTTCGGACATCCTGACATGACACAAACAACTCTGGATCCGCGCGAGGGCGGCCGTGCGTCGCCTCTCGCGGGCGGCCTCTCGGGACAGATGATCGGACGCGCCGTGGGCGACGCCTTCGTCAAGCTGAACCCTGTCAAGTTGATCAACAATCCGGTCATCTTCACCACCTGGATCGTGGCGCTGCTGTCCACGCTCTCGGCGGCTGCGGCCATCGCGGGCGGTCAATCGGCGGGCTTTGCGGTGCAGCTGGCGCTGTGGCTGTGGGCCACGGTCCTGTTCGCCAATGTCGCCGAAAGCATCGCTGAAGGGCGCGGCAAGGCGGCGGCCGATTCCTTGCGTGCCACCCGCGTCACGACCAAGGCCAAGCTGATCGTCGATCCGAAGACCGGCAGCGTGGTCCCGACCAATGCCTCGGAGCTTGAAGTCGGGTCGATCATCCTGGTCGAGGCCGGCGACGTGATCGCCTCGGACGGCGAAATCATCGAGGGCGTGGCCTCGGTCAACGAGGCCGCCATCACCGGCGAGAGCGCCCCGGTGATCCGTGAAAGCGGCGGCGACCGCTCGGCGGTGACCGGCGGCACGACCGTCGTCTCCGACTGGATCAAGGTGCGCATCACCGCCAAGCCCGGCTCGACCTTCCTCGATCGCATGATCGCCATGGTCGAGGGGGCGGACCGCCGGAAGACGCCCAACGAGCTGGCCTTGGCCGTGCTGCTGGCCGGCCTGACGCTGATCTTCCTGATCGCGGTCGTGACCCTGGTGGGCCTGGGCGCCTATTCCGGCGTCGATCTGGATCCGATGGTGCTTGGCGCCCTGTTCATCACCCTGATCCCGACCACGATCGGGGGCCTGCTGTCCGCCGTCGGCATCGCCGGCATGGACCGGTTGCTGAAGGTGAATGTGCTGGCCACCTCGGGCCGTGCGGTGGAGGCGGCAGGCGACGTCGACACCCTGCTGCTCGACAAGACCGGCACCATCACCTTCGGCAACCGCATGGCGACCGAAGTCATCCCGGTTCCGGGCTTGCGCGCCGAGGCCGCCCTGGCCGCCGCCGTCATGGCGTCGCTCGCCGACGAGACGCCCGAGGGCCGCTCCATCGTCGAGCTGGGCCGCAACGCCGGCGTCTCGGTCGATCAGCCGGCCGGCGCCGTCGCCATTCCCTTCACCGCCGTCACCCGCCAGTCGGGCCTGGACGTCGGCAAGGACAGCTGGAGGAAGGGCGCGGTCGATGCCGTGCTGAAGGATCTGAACCTGACCGACGGTTCGGCCCCGGCCGAGTTCCGCCAGGCCGTGGACCGGATCGCTCGCTCGGGCGGCACCCCCCTGGCCGTGACCCAGAACGGCGTCCTGGTCGGCGTCATCCACCTGAAGGACGTGGTCAAGCCGGGCGTGAAGGCGCGCTTCGCCGACCTGCGTCGCATGGGCCTGCGCACCGTGATGATCACCGGCGACAATCCGGTGACGGCCGCAGCCATCGCTTCGGAAGCCGGGGTGGACGACTACCTCGCCGAGGCCACGCCCGAGGACAAGATGCGCCTGATCAAGGCCGAACAGGCCAAGGGCCGTCTGGTCGCCATGTGCGGCGACGGGGCCAACGACGCTCCCGCCCTGGCCCAGGCCGATGTCGGCGTGGCCATGCAGACCGGCGCCCAGGCCGCGCGCGAGGCCGGCAACATGGTCGATCTGGACAGCGACCCGACCAAGGTCATCGAGATCGTCGAGGTCGGCAAGCAACTGTTGATCACGCGCGGCGCCCTGACGACCTTCTCCGTCGCCAACGACGTGGCCAAGTATTTCGCCATCATCCCGGCGATGTTTGTGGTCGCCCTGCCGTCGCTCGGCGCGCTGAACGTGATGCGTCTGCACAGTCCCGAGAGCGCCATCCTGTCGGCGGTGATCTTCAACGCCCTGGTCATCGTCGCCCTGATCCCGCTGGCGCTGAAGGGCGTCAAATACCGGGCCATCGGCGCCGGCGCCCTCCTGGGTCGCAACCTGCTGATCTACGGCCTGGGCGGCCTGATCGCCCCGTTCGTCGGCATCAAGCTGATCGACCTCGTCATTTCCGGCCTGGGTCTGGCGTGATGCGTCGGGAGGTCTCTCGCATCCTGCAACTCGTCGTGGCGGTGCTGGTCATCGCCGTGATGTGGGGCGTGGCGACGCTGCAGCAGACCGATCCGCGCACGCGCTCCAACCCCATGGCCATTCATCCTGTTCGAATAGAGAAATCCAATGCGTAAATCCTTCTCCAAGGCCTCGGGCCGCAACGACGCCTGGTTCGCTGCCGCCTGTATCGTCGGTCTCGCCGGTCTGGGCCTGTGCAGCGAAGCCAAGGCCCAGGACGTGTCGGCGAACGTCGCCGTGACCTCCGACTACGTCTTCCGCGGGGTCAGCCAGACCCAGGAAAACCCCGCCCTCTCGGCCGGCGTCGATTTGACCAGGAACGGCTTCTACGCCGGCGGTTGGGCCTCCAACGTCGATTTCGGCGACGACACGGACGCCGAGGTCGATCTGTATGCCGGCTATCGGCCGGAGGTCGCCGGCTATGCGCTGGACTTCGGCGTGATCGGCTATCTCTACGCCGGTCAGCCCGACGGCGCCGACTATGACTATGTCGAGCTGAAAGCCGCCGCTTCGCGCGCCGTGGGTCCGGCCACCCTGGGCGCCGCCGTCTATTATTCGCCCGACTTTTTCGGCGCGGCCGAGGACGAGGCGACCTATGCCGAGATCAACGGCGCCGTTAGCCCGGCCGACAAATGGACCGTCTCGGGCGCCGTCGGGCGTCAGTGGGTGTCATCCAACCTGGACTACACCACCTGGAACCTGGGCGCGGCCTATCAGCTGACCAGCAATCTGGCGGTGGACGTGCGCTATCACGACACCGATCAACACGACTTCGGCGACATCTACGGCGCGCGTGCCGTAGCCACGCTGAAGGCGACCTTCTGAGGCGACGACCATGGTCAACCAACTTCGCCCGGCCGTCGTCATGACGGCTCTGTTCACCCTGCTGCTGGGCCTGGCCTATCCGCTGGCTGTCACCGGCATCGCCCAGGTGGCCTTCCCGGACCAGGCCAACGGCAGTCTGGTGCGCGACGCCGACGGGAGGGTCGTCGGCTCGTCACTGATCGGCCAGCCTTTCGTCGGCGCGATCTATCTGCATCCGCGCCCGTCGGCGGCGGGCGACGGCTACGACGCCGCCGCCTCGTCCGGCTCCAACATGGGGCCGCTGAACCCGGACCTGATCGCTCGCGTCGCCGAAAGCGCCCAGGCGATCCGCGCCGAGGACGGCCCCGGCGTCATCCCCGCCGATGCGGTGACGACCTCGGGTTCGGGCCTCGACCCGGACGTGTCCCCGGCCTACGCTCGGCTTCAGGCCGCGCGGATCGCCCGCGCCAGAGGCGTTCCCGTGCAACAGGTCCAGAGCATCATCGACGCGCACATCGAGGGAGCCTTCCTGGGCTTCATCGGCCAGCCGCACGTCAATGTCCCGCTGACCAACCGTGCACTGGACGCCCGCTTCGGGGTGGAGGGCTGATTGCCCGAAACGGCGCCCGAAACGCCCGCGACTTCAGCCGTTCCGCGCCGCAAGCGCGGGCGGCTGAAGGTGTTTCTGGGCATGTCGCCCGGCGTGGGCAAGACCTATGAAATGCTGCGCGCCGCGCGCCGTCGAAAGGCCGAGGGGCTGGACGTCGTCGTCGGCGTGGTCGAAACCCACGGCCGCAAGGAAACGATGAGCCTGCTGCGCGGGCTGGACGTCATGCCCCGCGCGCCCATTGAACACCGCGACCGCGCCTTGATGGAGTTCGACCTGGACGGCGCCCTGGCGCGACGGCCCGAACTGCTGCTTGTCGACGAATACGCCCACTCCAACGCGCCGGGTTCGCGCCATCCCAAGCGCTGGCAGGATGTGGAGGAGCTGCGCGCCGCGGGCATCGACGTCTGGACCACGCTGAACATCCAGCATCTGGAAAGCCTGTCCGACGTCATTCTGCGCATCACCGGCGTGCGCCAGCGCGAGGCGGTGCCCGACAGCGCCCTGACCGGCGCCGACGACATCGAGGTCATCGACATCACGCCCGAAGACCTGCGGGTGCGTCTGGCCGAGGGCAAGGTCTATGTGCCCGAAACGGCGCGGGTGGCCTCCGAGAACTTCTTCAAGATAGAGAATCTGACGGCGCTGCGCGAACTGGCCCTGCGGCGCGCGGCCCAGACGGTGGACGACCAGCTTCTGACCCACCTGCGCGAGCGGGGCGTGTCGGGGCCGTGGGCGGCGAACGAGCGGATCCTGGTTCTGGTCGGCGGCGACGCCATGACCGCCTCCCTGGTTCGGACCGGTCGGCGGATGTCGGACATGATGATGGACGCCCCCTGGTCGGTGGCCCATGTCGAGCGGCCCAGCGGATCGCGCGTCGACGCCCGGTCGGCGGGACGGTTGTCAGAAGCCTTCAAGCTGGCAGAGCAGCTGGGCGGACGGCCCGTGACGATCAGCGGCGACGACGTGGTGCGCGCCGTTCTGGACCACGCCCACCGCAACAACGTCACCCAGATCGTCATCGGCAAGACGCGCGGCGGGCGGTTCGCCGAATGGACCGGCCGGGCCTTGGCGACCGAACTGCTGCGCAAGGCGCAGGGCGTCGCCGTCCACGTCGTGACAGAGGGCGACCTGGCCACGCCCGAACCGGTGGCCAAGTCCGGCGTCAGGGCGGCGCTGGACTGGCGCGGCTATCCGGCGGGGGCGGGGTTCGTCCTGGCGGCGACGGGGGCGGCCCTGTTGCTCGACACCCGGTTCGAGCGGGTCGATCTGGGTGTCATCTATCTAGCGGCGGTGGTGGCGGCCGGGGTGCTGAACGGCCTCAGACCCGCGCTGGCGGCTGCGACCCTGGCCTTTTTGACCTACAACTTCCTGTTCCTTCAGCCGCGCTACAGCTTCCTGATCGGTTCGCCGACCGATTTCCTGACCCTGCTGCTATTTTGGGGCGTGGCCCTGGGCACCGGCGCCCTGGCGGGGCGGGTGCGCGAACAGGCCAGAGCCGCGCAGCGGCGCGCCGCCGCCGTCTCGGCCCTGCTGGCCGCCAGCCAGACCCTGTCGGCGGGCCAGGATCGCGCGACCACGGCCCGCAGCCTGGCCGAACAGGCCTCGGCCGCCGCCGGCGCGGGCGCCGTCGTCCTGCTGCCCGACGGCGAGGATATCGTCCTGACCGCGGCCAGTCCCGAGGGCGTAACCCTGGCCCCCGACGCCATGGCCGCCGCCCGTTGGGCCTGGACCCACGGCGAGGTCACGGGCCACGGCACCGGCACCCTGCCGCAAACCCACTGGCGGTTTCAGCCCTTACAGGGCGTGCGCGGCCGGGCCGGCGTGGCGGGCGTCGACGCCTCGGCCGTGGCGGCGGGCTCGGACGAGGAACGTCTGGCCATGGCCCTGCTGGACCAGGGCGCCGTGGCCCTGGAGCGCGCCGATCTGGCCGGTCAGGCGCTGGAGACCGAGACCCTGCGCCGCGCCGACCGTTTCCGTGCCGCCCTGATGAACTCGGTCAGCCACGACCTGCGCACGCCCCTGTCCACCGTCCTGGGCTCGGCGACGACCCTGATCGACTATGGCGCGACCCTGAAGCCGGAGGTCCGCGACGACCTGCTGCTCAGCATCCGTGAAGAGGCCGAACGCCTGTCGCGTTATGTCGGCGACCTCTTGGACATGACCCGGCTTGAAGGCGGCGGGCTGAACGTGCGCACAGACTGGGTGGACGTGCGCGATATTCTCAACGCCGCCGCAGAGCGGGTGGCGCGTCGGCTGGGGACCCGTCACGTGACCCGCGACTTTCCCTCCCAGTTGAGCCTGGTTCTGTTGGACCAGGGTCTGCTGGAGCAGGCCGTCGTCAACATTCTGGAAAACGCCATCGCCTACAGCCCCGACGGCTCGATCATCGAACTCGCGGCGTATGAGGATCGAGGCTCGGTCGTCATCTCCATCGAAGATGAGGGCAGGGGAATACCGACCGCCGAGCTGGAACGGGTCTTCGACAAGTTCCGTCGAATGGAAGAATCCACCGACCGATCAAAGGGCGCGGGCCTGGGCTTGGCCATATCCAAGGGATTTGTCGAAGCCATGGGCGGCCGCATCGCCGCCGCCAGCCCAATCGCCGACGGCAAGGGCACCCGCATTCTGATCAGCCTTTCGAAGGCGATCGCGACCCACCGCGACCTGCTATAGAGCGCCCATGTCCGCCGTCCGCCCCGTGATCCTCGTCATCGACGACGAGCCTCAGATTCACCGTTTCCTGTCGCCTGCGCTGGACGCGGCCGGGTATCAGCCGAAACGAGCGGACAGCGGGCAAGATGGCTTGCGGGGTGTCGCCCTCTGGTCGCCCGATGCGGTCGTTCTGGATCTCGGCTTGCCTGACATGGACGGCAAGGATGTCCTGAAACGCGCGCGAGATTTCTACGCCGGTCCGATCATTGTCCTCTCGGCGCGGGACCGAGAGGCGGAGAAGATCGCGGCCCTTGATCTGGGCGCCAATGACTATGTCGAAAAGCCCTTCGGCATCGGTGAACTCCTGGCCCGTCTGAGGGTGAGCATGCGCGCCTCGATTTCCGAGACCATCGGTCCCGTGACCGCTGGAGACATCTCCATCGACATCGAACGCCGCCGTGTCCGTCGCGCTGGCGAAATCGTCAAACTGACCCCCAAGGAGTTCGAGGTTCTCGCGCATCTGGCCCGCCACCACGGCAAGGTCATCAGCCACGGCGATCTGCTAACAGCCGTCTGGGGCGCAGCTCACGTCAACGACACACAATATCTTCGCGTTGTGGTGGGGCAGCTGAGACATAAGCTGGAGGCCGATCCGGCTAGCCCAATCCTACTGCTCACCGAGCCTGGCGTGGGTTATCGGCTGGAAGCCTGAATGCGGGCTTGCTGGCGCGCAGCCAGAATCGGCTTTTGGCGCGCAAAGGGCTTGGCGTCGGTGTCCGCACGACCATTTTAGAGGGGTGCAAAGGCGGGTGGCGCCAACTCGGCGCTCAGATTATTCAGTTAATTCAGTGCTTCTTGGCGGAAGCGGTGGGATTCGAACCCACGGACGGCTCTCACCGTCGCTGGTTTTCAAGTTTGTCGGTAACGGCCTTTAGGCCACTTGTTCTCTCTTTATATCGCTTTATTCCTTCATAAAATCAGTTGCTTGGCTCCGACGATAAGCCTTACGCCACTTGGTATCGCTTTACCCAAGTTGCTTATGACCCGCTTTTCAGGAGCCAACATGACCAGCCAGCCCAACCGCGCCAAGCTGACGAAGGGATATGTCGATCGGATCAAACCCGGTCGGAAGGACGAGTTTCACTGGGATGCCGACACCAAGGGCTTTGGTGTCCGCGTGACCCCAACGGGCAAGCTCACATTCATCGTGCAGGGAAGGGTGGATGGCGTTGAATCTGCCATCCGCATCACCATCGGAGCCTACGGTGTCTTCACGGTCGATCAGGCCCGTGACGTGGCCCGAGAGCACTTGCGGTCGATGCGCATGGGCGTTGATCCGCGCGCGGCGCGAAAGGCGGACGAAGCCGCGAAGGTGACGCTTCAACAGGTCTGCGATGCCTATGTTTCTCGACCGGGAAAGCTAAAGGCTAGCAGCCGCGAAGCGATTGAACGCCATATCCGGACGACGTTCGAGAAGTGGGCGGGTCAACCTATCGCCAGCATCACCGAGGAGATGTGCAAGAAGCGATACCGCGAGGTTTTGACGAAGGGCCTGCGTGGTGATCGCAAACAAGGTTCGCCGGGCCAAGCCAATCAAGCATTTTCCGTTCTCGGTGCTTTGCTCGCCTACGCCGGTCGCCAGTATCGGCGTGTCGATGGAGCGCCGCTATGCGACCGCAGCCCCGTCGATGCGCTCAAGGACGACCGGGTTCGGCTAAAACCTCGCACGAGTCGAATCCTTGACCACAAGGTTGGCCCGGTCTGGTTGGCTCTGCGTGAGTGGCGGACGACAGCGTACAACCGCGACACCATGTCGAGCATCGACCTAGTTCGCTTTTTGCTGCTCACGGGGCTTCGTATTTCTGAGGCGTCGTCTCTTCAATGGCCCCAGGTGAACTTGGAGGACGGCTACTTCCATCTGCCAAACCCGAAAAACTCAAACCCGGTTTCGATGCCGCTTTCGACACAGGCCGTTGAACTGCTCAAAGCGCGCCCGCGCGTCGCTGACAATCAGCATGTCTTCCCGTCATGGGCTGGCAGCCTGAGAGACCCGCGCGACATGATGAAGAAGGTGTCGGCGGTCGCTGGGAGCCATCTGACGCCTCACGACATGAGGCGCACCTATACGAATATCGCCCTGCGATCCTGCCGCATCGAAAAGTTCAGAACTGACCTGCTGACGAACCACATCACGCGCGACGTGACCGCAGAGCACTATTTCGACACGACCAACCTCCAGTGGCTTCAACCGGAGGCGCAGAAAATCGGCGATTGGCTGGACCAGCAGGCGGCGATTGCCGAGAGCGCGAACGTGGCGCGGTTGGAACCGCGCGCGCAGGCCGCGTAGGCCGTCCGTACAGGCTCGACAGGTACTATAGGGGTAAGTGCCTCGGGCAGCCGCGTTTCCCGGCTGTAGCCCAACCGCACAGCGCGTTTTTGCCCCGGACACCAGCATTTTAGTGTTTGCGTGACCTAGCTGGCCTGCCGTAAAAAGATAGCAATCCCTGTTTTACGGGATCGGGGCCGCACAGGGCGCCAATCAAAAAAGTATCTGTGACGAGAGCTGGCGAAGCAAGGGTAGCCAATCCCCCAGGGCGTCAGACACTGCCAGGGCAGCATTCGGCTGGGTCTGGTGCTGGTGACCACAGCGCAAGTCGAACGCTTGTACTGAAAGTCACCAAGCATGGCTGTCACCGTAAATCTGGATGATTTGCTGACGACGAAAGAGGCGGCATCCGTCCTCGGCGTCAAACCTAACACTTTAGAAATCTGGCGACACAAGGGGAGGGGGCCGCCGTTCATTCGGCTCGGCGATGGGCCGTGTGCGCCGATCCGCTATTTCCGCATCGAACTATCGAAGTGGTTAGCGTCCCATTCCTACGCTCACACGAGCGCCTATAGCCCCTCTGCGCAGACCTCCGACAAATTCAATAAATGCCGGTCGACGGGGGCATCATGTTGAGTTTCCAGTCGTTTGATGCAGGTCGCGCGCCTGCGGCACGCCGACCATACGCCTTCTCACGAAAACGGTCGGGAGCCACCCCGACCGTCCCCATCCGATTTGAGAGCCACAAGCACCCCCAGTCAGAGGGAGCGCGCCATGACTACTGAAATTATGCGGGATGGCCCCGAAGGTCCGCAAGCAGCCAGTCACGGCTTCTTCTGGGATGGACCGCCGCCTGACGAGCCTGATAGTTCGCCGATTACTGCCCGAGAGGCGGCGTTGAGCGACCCCTTTGCCGACAAGTGGGGTGTCGTGACGCTGGCGAAGACTTTCTTCGCTGAGCTGCAAGAACGCTCCGACCGTGTGAACCCGCTTAAGCTTGATGGCCCAATCAGCGAAACTGAATGGCGGGAAGCTCGGTCAACGCAGCCTTCCGTTGTCGATCAGTGGTTTTACGAGGACGTCGGCTGCTTCATTGCCCCTGGTGGAACCGGGAAGACCACGCTCCTCCTGTTTCAAGTCATTCACATCGTGTTGGGCCGACCGTTGTTCGGTTACGCCGTGACTGCGCCTGGCCCGGTCGTCATCATCACCGCCGAGGACAGTCGAGAAACGCTGGTCGCGCGCCTGCGCCAGATGTGTGTCGAGATGCCATTGACCGAGGAGGAAATCCGAACAGTCCGTGAGGACATCATCATCACCGATGTGTCGGGGAAGGGGATCAAGCTCACTACGGTTGAGAAAGATGTCGTGATGCCGAGCAAGGCGCTCGACAAGCTGATTGTCGAGATTGGAGTGCTTTGCCCATCGCTCCTCGTCATTGACCCTATGGTGTCGTTCGGAATCGGCGAAAGCCGCGTGAATGACAGCGAGCAGGGCCTAATCGATGCCGCTCGACGGATTAGGAATGTGGTCCACTGCGCCGTGATCTACGTCCACCACACCGGCAAGGAGAACGCTCGCAATAGGACGACGGATCAGTATAGCGGTCGAGGAGGAAGCGCCCTGTCCGATGGTGCCCGGATGATCCATGTGCTCCAGCGGCTGGATGCGGAGGAGTGGACCAAGGCAACAGGCGACCTTCTACAAGAGGCAGAGTCGGGCTTTATCCTGGCGCGTCCAAAGATGACGTGGTGCCGCCCTCAGCCTAATATTTATCTCAAACGATCCAGCTACACATTCCGTCGATACGACCACATTGGTGAGACCGAGGGTGCGCAGCGGGTGAACCAGATTGCTGAAGACAAGATCTGGAAGTTCGTTGCAGACGAATGGCTAGCTGGGCGTCGTCATACCCAGAACACGTTGCAGGACGCAGCGGTGATGCCGCAAAAGGCGACCCGGCAGACAGTAGCTCGTCTACTTGCTCAAGGCCGCCTCATGAAAGAAGACGCGGGCGGCGGCCGGGGTGGAGCGCATCATTTTCTGCGTCCGTGCGAGGTGCAGATAACCACATGATCGGCTTTGGTGTGTTGCCGCGTTATTGGCGCGTTATTGGCGCGTCAACACACCAAGGAGCGGGGGCACGCTACGCAACGCGGTTGGTGCGTTGCTGCGTTAGCCCCTATAGGGAAACGCACCAAGCGGCGGGGCAATCCAAGCTCAACGGCTGCCACTGACCCCGTAGTCGCCGCGTTTGGTGTGTTACGCTGGTTCTACGGTTTATGGGCCGGGGTGGTCAGAATGGAATAGGCTCAGCCTGCGCGGTTTCCAGACGGTCCTTGGTTGCCGGGTCGGCGAGCAGCAGCCTTTGAACCTCTGCGGCGATCTGGTCGGCGTTCCTGTTCAACCTCGGCAGGGCTTGGTGTTTGCCGATGAAGCCCGTCGGGTCCTCTCCCCACTTGAATGAGATGATCTTCACTCCACGGCCAAGGGCGTAACCGATTTCTTGTTGAGTCCAAATCGATGCAGAAAAGCCGACCGTATGGACGGCTATCAGTGCATCCATAGTCTGGAGGGCGCGCTCAATCTGATCCTGCCAAGCGAGCGTGGGATGAATATCTTCGTGAGCGACGAAACCCGATATGTCGTATTTTGCGAGCCCCTCTTTGAGGCGTGTGGCAATGCTTTTGTCTTTGCTGATGTGCGAAATGAAAAGCCGGAAGGCTGTGGTGCCCTTCCAGTTTTCGGGCGGTTGAACAGTAGGCCTAGACCCGATGCTCGGCAGCAAGTCGAGTTCGTTAGCTACACGGACGAGATCGTTCTCAGAAACCCGTGCCAGAACGGCTTTGGAATAGACCCGTTTGCTATTACTGCCGCCCCATCCTTCGACGTTCGCCGACGATATGTTCATCGCCGTGAAGAAAGCGTCGATGTCCGTGAAGGTATATCGACTCTGCAACTCGGAGCCGATCTTCTCCAGTAAGTCCATTCGTTCAGATGCCCGCATGGGCAATTGATTAAACCGATCTGCGCCTGCGGTGAAGATGTTTGCTGATAGGGGCTTGGGGGGGGCGGTTTTGCGGGGGCTGTGGCCGGTACTTCGCCGCCGCCGCCGGTAGGGGGTGCAGTTTCCCCTTCCCCCCGGCTATAGCCGCCCCAGCGTGGTCGTTGTGGTTACCTCGGTGTCGCCGTCCCAGAGGTCGAAGGTGCTGGCGACGCCACCTCCTACAAATAGACTAACTGCTGGTCGTGGTCGTGCAAGACGGACCTAACGCATTGATCTGCAATGTTTTTACTTGCGGACCTACAAGCTGTTTTCGCACGCTGTTAGCACAACATAAGCCTATCCCAAGGTTTCCCATCGTGTCTGACCCTATCGATACCCGAGTCACCCCCTCCCTGCATGTCGCCAATGTCGCCCGCATCGCCGGATATGACGACGACACGCGGTCATACCTCGCGCCTACCGAAACGGCCTTCTCGGAAGCGTATGTGGGCATCGGCCGCATACACGACGCGAAGGCAGCGGCAGACCGAAACCCCTCATGGACGCCGGACGAGCGACTGATTCAGACGCAGGCTTTCGCGGAGAAGACGTTCGCCAGCATCGCGCGCCGGTTTGATAGCGCTGGCGCCGCGCTCACCCGCTCTATCGAAGCGCTGGAAGCTGAACTGTCTGCGCCCATCGCGAGCAAGGCGGCGCAGGGCGTGGCCAGCGAGATAAGGGCGTACGCGAAAGCCCTCCAAGGGGGTGAGCGCATGTCGTTCATCCAGCGCGCTATCGACGACGGCGATGATCTGACGGTAGGGGCCGTGCTTGGCGCTCCTGCCTATCTGTCTGGCATCGAGCGGAAGACCCAGGAGGTTTACACCCGGGCGTATCACGAGCGCGCGAACCCGCTGACCGCCAAGAAGCTGAGGGCGATGCAGGGAGCGCTTGACTTGATCGGTCAGCGTTCGGGCCTCGTGTTCAAAGAGATTGAGAAGGCCGTGGGCGCGCCGCCCCACAAGGTACAAGCGCTCAAGAAGGCCAAGGCGCATGCCGAGCGCGCCTTCGTCATGCCCAAGGCTTGATGGGGGATTGTTGAGATCATGAGCGACACGACCACAGCGGTGGCGACGCAACCGGACTGGATGAAGGGGTTTCAGGCAGCGCCCGTGAAGCCGAAGGGCAACCCAGCGTGGGTGAGAGGCGGACCTAGCCCCAACCCGGCCGGTCGCCCGCGCGGGGTTCTGGATAAGCGGACGAAGGTGTCTCAAGCGCTCGCGGACGATGCACCGGCCATAGCCCGCGTGGTCGTTGAGGCAGCTCTGGAAGGCGACCTTCAAGCCGCTTCGCTCGTCCTCGCGCGTATCGCTCCGACGCTCCGCGCTCAGAGCCAGCCTGTTCAATTCGAGTTCGATGCAACGGCTTCGCTCGCACGTCAGGTGGAGCAGGTACTGGAAGGTATCGCCACCGGGCAAGTGCCACCCGACGTAGGTCAACAAATCATCTCAGCAGTCGAAGCGCTGGGAAGCCTTCGCGCAGTCGAGGATCTGGAACAGCGCATCGCACAGCTTGAGGATCGCCGAACATGAGCGGGTGGACCGAGGGAAAGCCGTTCGGCGTTCTGAAGCCGGGCCCAAGGGACAGCTTTGTGGTCGCCCTTGCCGACGGAAGGCGTATCGAGACGACCACAATCGACCGTTTCGAGGAGGTCGTCAGGCGCGCTCAGCGATTGGCGACAGAGACAGACTTAGCGGTCAAGGTGCTGCCGATGACGGCGCGTGAGTACATCGCGTTCGCTGGCATCCGCCCGACGGACTTGGCCGTATCGCCAGCTTCTCAGGCAGAACTGCGCCAACTCACCGTCGAGACCCTGCGCAAGGCGATGGTCGAAGCGCCCGAGCAATCGACCAGGGCGGAAGCGCGCGATCTGCTCAAATCGATGGGAGAGGTTGCGTGATCATCGACCTCAACAAGGACTGGATGAACGCGCCGGTGAAGCATGGCCTCACGCCTGACGAGCGGCAGCGGATGATGGCCGTGACGACTGAGCGGGCACGGATGCGCAGGCTGGAAGCGGAAAACGCTGAGGCGACCCTAGTAGCGCTGGCTATGCTGCTGGCACGACGGGGGCGGTAGGGTTGGGGCGGCACCGCACGCTCGCGGCCCGTGTGCGGCGGCTAGAGGCCCCTACGGTGCATCCTGTGCTTGCCGCGCTAGGTGGCGAGGACGGCTGGGTTCGCATTCAAGCTGAGGTGCAGGTAGGGCTAGCCGAAGGTCGTTATGACCGCCGCGACGTCCCGCACATCGTCAGTTGCTTGTCCGTCTGGTTGAACGAGCCGAGTTAGCCGCCACCCGCCATGTGAGCTAACAGCAATGGCGTTGCGACGCTGCTGCTCAACTGCCACGCCTTTAGAACGGTGCCGCCCGCATCAGCCCATCCTTGAGCCTTCTCCACCGTTTCTTTGAACTGAACGATAATGCGACCCAATCCGCGAAGAACCCGTTCTGCGTCGAAGACATCTTGCGCCTGATCACGCTGCAGCGCCTCGTACACCATCATCACATGACGGAAGGCCGCAAGCGTGTATCCAGCCCCCATCCAGCCCATGTACTCAAGCTGAAACCGCAGACTCGCGAGTCCGTCCAAAATCGCTTGGCGCACAAAGTCGGGAGTGTCATGGGCCGTCCGCAATTCAGCGCAATATTCGTCGATCAGGCTCAAAAACTCTGTCACCTCTTCGTCGGTTAGCCGGGGAAACTTCACCACAGCGCGAACCTCGGTCGTCAGAATTGAACCGGCTGCCCGTGCTGCTGAATCAGTGTCAGACCACAGCCTTGGTGGCTCCATTGGTTGACTAACGAGGTGCCGTGAAACGCGGACTTGAACCCCTCTAGGTGCGCAAGCGCATCCTCCTTGTGGTCGTCGTCCATTCCAGAGCGCCGAACGATAGAGGCCACCAAGTCCGCCCGCTCCAGAATGCACGCAAGGATGCGGTAGAAGGGGGTGGACCACGCACTTACGCCGAACTGCTCGGCGAGGAACTGAGCGCCCTTGGCGCTAGTCCCAACAGCGAGTCTTTTCGCAATCTCGCCAAGTTCGCGAGCTGGGTCTGTGATGGCAGCCATTACCTGATGCTATGCACCAATCGGAACAGGTCAAGAACAACTTGGTGGGCGGTGAAGATCGTTGGCCTATCGGCGACGCTGTGGCAATGATGGCTGGCGATGTGGTCAGTACCACTCGTGGGGCTTCGTAACCCCGAAATGGCATAGGCCGGTCAAGTGTTCTTGGCCGGGCGGCTGTCGCGCATGTCCAAGGCTCTGCCCAAAGGCGGCAGCGCCTTGAGCTGTGCCCAGGGTTACGAACGCCCGGCTTCTCGCCGGGCCGCTCCAGATGACGGAGCGAATGTTTGACCACGCAACCTCGATCTCAGTTCGATAGCGCCATGACTGGCAACGCGGGACTCAACTACGCGTCATGGCAGCTGTCCCGGCGCGGATGGCATGTAATGCCTACAATACGCAATGCGCGCGGTTCGGATCTGATTGTGACGGACAGCGAGGAGGCAGTGTTCTTCGGCGTCCAGTCGAAGGCGCTGAGTAGGCGTCAGGCGGTGCCGCTGGGCCAATCACTTGAAGGCCTTCGTTCTGAATGGTGGGTTATCACCGTCGGTGCGAACTCGGACAATCCAACCTGTTTCATACTAAGCCGAGAGGAAGTCTGTGCAGCTGCATCCCAAGATAGAAATGGGGGGCGGTTCTGGCTTGAACCCCGCGAGTACGATTGTGAGCAGTACCGCGATGCATGGCAGCGCCTCGGTCAGCCCCGCTTGAGCGCTGGAGGAAGAAACTTGTCAATTTCGCCGGGGTTGAAGGTGTAGTCTTCGAGATCCTGCAGGCCCTTCTGCGCCTTGCCATAGGCCTTTGGAGTTGTACCGGGAGCAGATTTATAGATCGCGGCCAATGCGTTCTGCAGCTCATCACGACGCTCCCTTGCGTGACTATCGGACAGCGCGCCGGTGGAGAGATCGGTCAACAGGGACAGGTAGGATTCACGAATTGCCCAAAGGTCAGCCGCTGTGTCACGATGCTTTTGCGCAGCGGCACCTGGGTCGAAGCCTTTCATATATCCAGTAACGAACAGGGATATCAGCGACACCAGCGCTGTGATCAGCTTCACCCAAAAATGGTCAGTGAACAGGAGGGCCAGAACTCCCGATGTGGTCAGGGCGGCTAGCGCAATCTGAGCCAACTTATAACGGGTTAGCGTCGTCGCACAGATATCGCCTTGTTTCTCATGGGTCTTGTGGGAATAGACCACGCGAGCGAAGCATTCGCGAACTTGACCTTCTAGAGTTCCAGTTTCGTCAGGGGTAGGTTGAGCCAAAAATCTCCCTCCACTTATTACGCGCTGTGTCGGGGCGGTTGTTGGACTCATAGTCGATTGCGCTGATCGCCAATGAGTACGCACTAGCTGCGGGCGTCTGAAAATTGCCCTTCTTCCACACAGATGAGCCGCTACCCGGCGCGCGCCAATAGTCTTTGGACCTGTCGATCCCAGCAAGATAAAGCAGGAAATCTCGGACGAGCCAGTCATGATACATATATGACTTGTCTCGGTGTGCCCATGTCTCGATGAACTGATACGCTAGCGTATCGATAAGCATTCCGCTTAAAGGGACCGCATGTTTGTCGCGCCAGATGCGCGCCATTCGCCCGATAGCCTTTAGGTTGCCGTTAGTCCCAGTATTGCGGGCGGCGAAGGCGTCCATCTCGGCTCGCGGATTGCATACCTTCCAACTACCTCCACCATTTGAGTCAGCGAACGTGAAGCTGCTGCCATCTTGGTTCAAGAACACCGGTAGAATTTCGAAGCGGATACCATCCGTGAAGTTCAGTGCCACGACCTGACCGTCACCGCCGATGTACGAGTTGGCGTAGGTGCGCAAAATTGAGCTTCGCACAGCCTGTAACAGTGCCGACTGACCGTTACCGGCATGTCCATTGTATTGATGATAGACGCTGGCGGGGAGCGTAAACGCGACATCGAGGTCGCTGACGCCGTTCGCCGCCGTGTCGCGGCCGTATGATCCCACATACAGGCTGTGCGCAGTTTCCGACTCCGTGTTCCAGAAGTCCTTGTTGAGTTGCTTGGTGATGCGCCTGTAGCGAGCGGAGATGCTGCCGACAGTGTCTGTCGGGATGAGGTAGTTGGCGCGGAAGGCGCGGAAGTTGTCAGCGACGCTCATCGGTCAAGCTTGGCACAGGATCGACGAAATTGCCAGAACGAACGAGGAACTTTTGGCGTGCGTCTGACCGAGCCGCTGGCGGAAGAGGTGGGATTCGAACCCACGGACGGCTTGCGCCGTCGCCGGTTTTCAAGACCGGTTCCTTAAACCACTCGGACACTCTTCCATACCAACTCATCGCTGTCGCTTACGGTGGGCTTATGGGTGACTTGTCGTCATCCTAAGCCTCGCCCAAGACCGCCAGCTAAGCGGCTGTAACCACACTCCTATTCAGCCGCCCGTCCCGGTTCAAGGTCCAAGCCCGCATAAGCTTTCAAGACCAGTGCCTTAAACCACTCGGCCACACTTCCTTGCCGCCGCAGCGGAGGCGGACGCCATAGCAGGCGAACGGGTCATTAACCAAAGCGGAAATGTCTTCCGTCATCCTGTTTTCGTATTTTTTGCGAGGCGGGTCGATGACGTTTGGACAGGGAGTGCGCGGCGCGCTGATCCTGGGGCTGTTTTCGCTGCTGGCCGCCTGTTCCACCGTCGGCGGAGCAGGCGTGCGCGGGACGGTCGCCGGGCGCGGCGAGGACCATCCGCCGGTCGTCAAGGACCCGGCGCCGATCGTGTCGGGGACGATGCGGCCCTATCAGGTGCGCGGGCGCTGGTACACGCCCAAGGAACAGCCGGACTACGAAGAGGTCGGGATGGCGTCCTGGTACGGCGACGCCTTCAACGGGCGGCCGACCTCGACCGGCGAACGATTCGACATGCATGCCCTGACGGCGGCGCATAAGACCCTGCCTCTGCCCGGTCTGGTGGAGGTGACGAACCTGGAGAACGGGCGGCGACTGGTGGTGCGGATCAACGACCGGGGACCGTTCGTGGACAGCCGGATCATCGACCTGTCGCGCGAGGCGGCGAGCGAACTGGGGATGTTGTCGCAAGGCGTGGGGCGGGTGCGGGTGCGCTACCTCGGCCGGGCGCCGCAGCAGGGCGGGGGCACGCTGTTGCGAGCCTCGGCGCCGACGACGCGAGGTGCGGTCCCGGCGAGCCCGCACGTCAGCGCGCCGGTTATCGCCCCCGCGCCGGTCGCGGTTGCGGAGGTGACGACATTCTGGGTCCAGGCGGGCAGTTTCTCGGATCAGGTCGAGGCCGGGCGAATCGCCGACAGCCTGAGCGGCTGGGTGCGCGCCGATCGGGGCGCGGGGCGGTTCAACGTCGTGGTGGGGCCGTGGGATAGCGCCAATGCGGCCGAGGCGGCGCGTCAGTCGGTCGTGGCGCGGGGTTATGCGGGCGCCCTGTTGATATCCGGCAGCTGATCGCGCGAGCGGGCTTGCGCCGGGCGGCGTCGGCGCGCCATGAAGGCGCGTGACCCGTGGACAATTCATCAGCTTCGAAGGCGGCGAGGGCGCCGGCAAATCGACCCAGGTCGGGCGGCTGGTCGCGCGGCTGCAGGCGGTATTGGGCGAGCGCAAGGTCGTGCGCACGCGTGAGCCGGGGGGCTCAAAGGGCGCGGAGGTGATCCGCAATCTGGTGGTGGCCACCGATGCCGAGCCGTGGTCGGCCATGACCGAGACGCTGTTGATGTACGCCTCGCGCTCGGACCATCTGGAGCGCACCATCCGCCCGGCGCTGGCGGCCGGCGACTGGGTGGTGTGCGACCGGTTCGCCGATTCAAGCCGGGCCTACCAGGGCGCTGGCGGCGGCGTGGCGCAAAGCTTCATCGAACAGATCGACGCGGGCGTGGTCGGGGACGACCAGCCGGACCTGACCCTGGTGTTCGACCTGCCGGTCGAGGTCGGGCTGGAACGGGCGTTCGGGCGCGGCCTGTTCGAGACGCGGTTCGAATCCAAGGGGCTGGAATTCCATCAGCGCCTGCGCGAGGGCTTCCTGCGCATCGTCGAGGCCAATCCGCAGCGTTGCGTGCTGATCGACGCGGTCGGATCGCTGGACGAGGTCGAGGCGCGGGTCTGGCAGGCGGTTCAGGACCGGCTGCTGTGAGCGATCACCCGCGTGACCGGTTCGACCTGATTCCTGATGCCGCGGCGGAGACGGCGTTTCTGGACGCCTGGGAACGGGGGCGATTGCACCACGCCTGGCTGTTGTGCGGGGTCGAGGGGACGGGCAAGGCGACCTTCGCCTATCGTGCGGCGCGGCGGCTGCTGGGGGCGGCGGCCGATCCGGCGTCGGGGCCGCTGGGCGCGCGGCGCGATGATCCGGTCAGCCGGCTGATCTCGGCCCAGTCGCATCCGGATCTTCTGGTGCTGGAACGTCTGGTCGAGGGGGGCAAGACCAAGAAGTCGATCTCGGTCGATCAGTCGCGCGAACTGCCGGAGTTCTTTTCCAAGAGCCCGTCGCAAGCCCAGTTCCGGGTGGCGATCATTGATGCGGCGGATGACCTTAATCTCAATGCCGCCAACGCCTTGCTGAAGGTTCTTGAGGAGCCGCCAGAGCGCGGCGTGCTGTTCCTGGTGACCCATGCGCCGGGGCGGTTGCTGGCGACGATCCGGTCGCGGTGCCGGCGGCTGAGCTTTCCGATCTGGACGCCGGAACGGCTGGAAACCTTGGTGCGCAACCGGACGGGCGCGGAGCGTGAGGACGCCGAACACGCGGCGACCATGGCGGGCGGATCGCCGGGCGCAGCCCTGGCCCTGGCGTCCGGCGCGACGTTCGAGATGGACCAGCTGGCGCGGCGATGGGTCGAGGGCGACGTGGACCGGGCCGAAGCCCTGGCCATCGCCGACCGGTTCCGCGGCGCCGAGGGGCAGGAGCGGTTCGAGACCCTGATGGACCGGTTGATCGCGGCGGTGCGGATGCGCGCCTTGCAGAGCGCGCCGGGCGCCGGCAATCGATGGGCCGAGCTGTGGGAGCGGTTGCAGCCGCTGCCGGAACGGGCGGCGGGACTGAACCTGGACAAGGCCGATGTGCTGGCGGGGGCTCTGGCGGATCTGAAGCGGGTCCAGGCGCAGCAGGAGCGAATGGGCTGATGCTGATCGACAGTCATGTGAACCTGCACGCGCCACAGTTCGACGAGGACCGGGACGCCGTGATCGCGCGCGCGCGCGAGGCGGGCGTCAGGCTGATGGTCGAGATTTCCGACAAGCTGACGACCTTCGAGGCGACGCACGGCATCGCCATGGCCAATGACGACATCTGGTGCACGGTCGGGGTCCATCCACACGAGGCCAAGGATGCGGCGGACCTGACGGCGGCGACCCTGATCAACCTGGCCCAGCGGCCCAAGGTGGTCGGGATCGGCGAATGCGGGCTGGATTTCCACTACGACTTCAGCCCGCGCGAGGTGCAGGCGGCGGTGTTCCGACAGCATGTGAAGGCGGCGCGCGAGACGGGTCTGCCGCTGGTGATCCACACGCGTGAGGCGGACGATATAATGGCGTCGATCCTGCGCGAGGAATATGCCGCCGGGCCATTCAAGATGTTGATGCACTGCTATACGAGTGGCGCGGAACTGGCGAAAATCACTGCCGAAATGGGCGCCTGGTTTTCCGTGTCCGGCATTGCGACCTTCAAGGCGGCCGAGGACGTGCGGTCGGTGATCCGCGATATGCCGGGCGACCGGATCATCGTCGAGACCGACTGCCCCTATCTGGCGCCTATCCCGCATCGTGGACGGCGCAACGAGCCGGCCTACATCGGTCATGTGCTGGACAAGCTGGCCCAGATCCGGGGCTGGAGCGCCGAGGAGGCGGATCGCATTACGACCGAGGCCTTCTTCGGCCTCTTTGACCGGATACCCAGGCCCGCATGAGTTTCGAAGTCGTCATTCTGGGCAGCGGATCGTCGGGTGGGGTGCCGCGCGGGGACGGCGACTGGGGTGCCTGCGACCCAGCCGAGCCCAAGAACCGGCGCACGCGCTGTTCGATGCTGGCCAGGAAGACCGGCGCCGAGGGTGTGACCAATGTCCTGATCGACACATCGCCGGACCTGCGCGAACAGATGCTGGCCAGCGGGACGAAGCATGTGGATGCGGTTCTCTACACCCACGATCATGCGGACCAGACCCACGGCATCGACGACCTGCGCACCTTCGCCGCGCGGGCCAGGAAGCGGATACCGGCGTGGATGGATGCGGTGACGCACGGCTCGCTGACGCATCGGTTCGACTACATTTTCGAGAGCAAGTTCGGTTATCCGCCGCTGCTGGACGGACGGATCATTCCGCCGCATGGCACGGCCTGGTCGGTCGAGGGCGCGGGCGGCTCGATCCCGGTCACGACCTTTGATCAGGCGCATGGGCCGATCCGTTCGGTGGGATATCGGCTCGGCGATGTCGCCTATTCCAGCGATGTTTCCGATCTGGACGAGGCGGCCTTGGCGGCGGTGGCCGGGTGCAAGTTCTGGATCGTGGACGCGCTGCGTTATGCGCCGCATCCGACCCATGCTCATCTGGACCAGGCCCTGGCGTGGATCGCCGCCGCAGACGTGGAGCGCGCGGTGCTGACGAATCTGCACATCGACATGGATTACAAGGCGTTGTCGGCGCTTGTTCCCGAAAACGTCGAGGTCGGATTCGATGGCTGGAGCCGAGTGATCGGCTAGCTCGCGCCGGCCTTGTGGTTTTTCCAGTCGAATAGCTCTTCCAGCACCTGCACCGCCTGACCGCGTTCCGACGTCAGATCCGGGTCGCGGTTCATGATCAGCCGCGCATCATCGGCGGCGGCCAGCATCAGGCTGCGGTGGCGGATCGGATCGGCGAAGCGGTAGGCGGGAAAACCGCTCTGTTTCAGGCCCAGGGGATCGCCGCCGCCGCGCAGGCGGAAGTCTTCCTCGGCGATCTCGAATCCGTCCTCGGTGCGACGCAGGGTTTCGAGCCGCTCTTTCGCCGTCTCGCCGAGGGCGCCGTCCTGACCGCCATACAGCAGGATGCAGGAACTGGCCTTGGCGCCGCGACCGACGCGGCCCCGAAGTTGGTGCAACTGGGCCAGACCGAAGCGGTCGGCGTGTTCAATGACCATGATTGAGGCGTTGGGTACGTCCACGCCGACTTCGACCACCGTGGTGGCGACGAGAATCGGCAGGCGGCCGTCGGCGAAGTCGGCCATGACGGCCTCGCGTTCTGCGCCCGGCATCTGGCCATGAGCCAGGCCGACCTCGACGCCCAGCAGGCGTCGCAGATCGTCGGCGCGATCGACGGCGGCCGCCAGGTCGATGGCCTCGGATTCCTCAACCAAAGGACAGATCCAATAGGCCTGGGCGCCGCTTTCGACGGCGTTCTTCAGACGGGCGGCGACCTCGCCGATGCGGGCCAAGGGCAGGACGGCGGTAGTGACGGGGGTGCGGCCGGGCGGCTTTTCCATCAGGCGACTGACCTCCAGTTCGCCGTACTGCGTCAGCTCAAGCGTACGGGGAATGGGGGTGGCCGACATGGTCAGCAGGTGCACGGCGCCCAGGCGCGGGTCGCCCTTAGCTTGCAGCCGCTGGCGCTCGTTCACGCCGAACCGGTGCTGTTCGTCGATGACGGCCAGGGCCAGGCGGTCGAAGCGAACGGCGTCCTGGAACAGGGCATGGGTGCCGATGGCGACCTGGGCGTGACCAGAGGCCAGGACAGCCAGTTTCTCGCGTCGTTGAGCAGGGGTGTCGCGGCCGGTAAGCAGGACCGCAGTCACGCCAGCCGCGCCCAGCATGGGGCCGAGCTTCTCGTAATGCTGGCGCGCCAGGATTTCGGTCGGGGCCATGAGCGCGGACTGGAAACCGCTGGAAGCGGCGTCGGCCAGCGCCAGGGCGGCGACGGCGGTCTTGCCCGAGCCGACATCGCCTTGCAGCAATCGGCCCATCTGCTGGCCCGAGGCCAGGTCGCGACGGATGTCGGCGACGGCCTGGACCTGGGCGTTGGTCAGCTGAAAGGGCAGGGTCTGGAGCAGGTGTTCGGACGCCGCGCCGGGGGCGATGACGGGGGCGGGCCTGATCTCGCGCGCGCGGCGACGACGGGCCAGAGCCAACTGATGGGCCAGGAACTCGTCATAGGCCAGGCGCTGGCGAACGGGGGCGTCGGGCGTCAGGTCGATCTCGCCTGCAGGGGCATGCAGGGCGTCTAGAGCGGCGCGCCAACCCAGCCAGTTCTGCCTCTTGAGCCAAGCGGAATCCTGCCATTCGGGCAGGTCGGGCGCGTCAGCAAGGGCGGCGTGGACCAGTTTGCGCAACTGGCGAGAACTGAGCCCCTGCGTCGCCGGATAGACGGGTTCGGACGCCGGAATGTCGGCGGCCTTTTCGAGCGTCACGATGTCCGGATGGACGATCTGAACCTCGCCGTTGAACCTTTCGACCTTGCCCGCGACCAACCGCGTCTCGCCGCGCGGCAACAGCCGGTCGATGTGCTGGGGTGAACCGCCGAACCAGACCAGGTGAACGAAGCCGGTCGGATCGCTGGCCCGGACCTTCAGCGGCGCGCCGGGGCGGCTGGGCGTGAAGAGGCGATCGATGGTCACGGTGAAGACGCCCACCTCGCCATCTACTGCGGTCGCGGCCTCGGCAGGGCGGCGGACGATGACGCCGGACGGGCTGAGGAACAGCAGATCGCGGACCAGAGGGCCCGCCACCTTTTGCACCAGGGGCAGGACGCGAGGGCCCACGCCCTTAAGGGTCGAGACCTCGGCGAACAGGGGAAAGAGAATCTGCGGACGCATCGCCGTGAACATAGCGTGACCATGACGGGTGGCGAAGTGCGTTCAGGAACGCTATCTGCGCTTCTCACATTCCTGATGCGCTATCGCTCTCCGCGCGGCGGATCGCTGCATGAGCGCATCGGCATTTTTAACGGGCAAGGATTCTTGTGGCCGAAATCGACGCGCGTCCCGACAGCGAAATGACCTCTGAGCCCATGACGCCTGAGCGCAGGCAGCGGCTGGGACGCATTCAGTTCCGCGCCTGGCGGCGGGGTTTTCGCGAGGCCGACATGGTGCTGGGTCCGTTTTCCGATCAGGTCGCGCCGACCCTGACCGATGCGGAACTGGACCAGTTCGAACGGCTGATCGACGAGGAAGATCAGTGGCTTTACGGCTGGATCATCGAGCGTGACCCGACGCCGCCCGAGCTCGAGACGCCGGTTATGGCCAAGGTGCGCGCCTTCATGCGCGCCCACGTGGCGGCCGAAGTCGGCAAGGGGATCGGCTGATGGACGCCAAGGTCGAACACCGGACCGACGCTGATCTGGGCGGCGCGCCCGAAGGGCTGGACGCACTGATCGTCGCCGAACGGATCAAGGCGGGCGGCGGCGTCGGCCTGTTTGTCGCACGCGACTTTCAGAGGTCGGGTAGCTTCGTTCAGGCGTTTCAGTTCTTCTCGAAAGATATTGAAATCCTGGATTATCCGGCGTGGGACTGTCTGCCCTATGACCGGCTGAGCCCCACGGCAGGGATTGCGGCGCAGCGGATGGCGACGCTGACGCGGCTGGCGATGCGCAACCCCGGCGATGCGCCGGTTCTGGTCGTGACGACGGTGTCAGCGGCCATGCAGCGCACCCCGCCGAAGTCGGTCACGACACAGGCCGGGTTCGAAACCAAGGTCGGACGCGATCTCGATATCCAGGCGCTGGAGCGCTATTTCGCCGCCAACGGCTATGTCCGGGCCTCGACCGTGTCGGAGCGCGGCGAGTTCGCGGTGCGCGGCGGGGTCGTCGACGTCTATCCGCCTGGTTTCGAAGAGCCGGTCCGGCTGGATATGTTCGGATCCGAGCTGGAATCGATCCGCACCTTCGATCCCGAAACGCAGCGGTCGACCGGCCAGATGACGTCCGTGTCCCTCGCGCCGGTGTCGGAGGCGCTGCTGGATGCGGCGGCCATCTCGCGCTTCCGCACCGGCTATCTGAACCTGTTCGGCGCGCCGGGCGACGACCCGCTGTATGCGACGATCAGCGAGGGCGCGCGGCGTCAGGGCATGGAGCAGTGGCTGCCGCTGTTCTATGAGACCCTGGACAGCCTGTTCGACTATCTGCCGGACGACGCGGCGATCTTCCTGGACAATCAGGTCGAGACGGCCCGCGCCGAGCGATGGGATCTGGTCGCGGACGCTTATGATGCGCGCGCCGAGGCGGCCAAAGCCAAAGGGCAGGCCAGCGCCAATCGCGCCTTGCCGCCCAAGCGGCTCTATCTGGACGCGGGAGACTGGAACCAGGCGCTGGCGGGTCGCACCGTGCGGCGCTTCACGCCCTTTTCCACGGGCGGCGAGGATGCCGGCGGACGTTTGGGCCGGACCTTCGGGGCCGAGCGGGCGCAGGACAGCGTCAATCTTTTCGAGGCGGTGGCGGCCCATGCGGCGGCGCTCAAGGCCGAGGGCAAGCGGGTGCTGCTCGCCTCTTGGACCGAAGGATCTTCGGAGCGGCTGGCGACCATGCTGGCCGACCATGGGCTGGATCACATCGTCGCCGTGCGCGACTGGTCTGATGTTCAGGCTGCGCCGAAAGACCTCTATCTGCGCGGCGTCCTGCCGGTCGAGCATGGCTTTGTCACCGACGAGGTGGCGGTCATTTCCGAGACCGACATCCTGGGCGACCGTCTGGCGCGACCGCGCAAGAAACGCCGCGCCTCCAACTTCCTGGCGGAGGCGTCGGCCCTGACGACGGGCGATCTGGTCGTTCACCTAGATCACGGGATTGGTCGCTATGAGGGGCTGAAGACGCTGGAAATCCAGCAGGCCCCGCACGACTGTCTGGAACTGTTCTACGCCGGTGAGAGCAAACTTTATCTGCCGGTTGAAAACATTGATCTTCTGACAAGGTACGGTTCGGACTCCGAGGGCGTCCAACTGGACAAGTTGGGCGGCGCAGGCTGGCAGGCCAGAAAGGCCAAGGCCAAGGAACGTCTGCGCGCCATGGCCGAGGGGCTGATCGCCCTGGCCGCCAAGCGGGCGCTGCGCGAGACCGATGCGGTCACGCCCCCACCGGGTCTGTTCGCCGAGTTCTGCGCGCGCTTCCCCTATGAGGAGACCGACGATCAGCTGAACGCCATCGGCGATGTGCTGGAGGATCTGGGCAAGGGCACGCCAATGGATCGCCTGATCTGCGGCGACGTCGGCTTCGGCAAGACCGAGGTGGCGCTGAGGGCCGCCTTCGTCGTCGCCATGACGGGGCAGCAGGTGGCGATCGTCGCGCCGACGACCCTGCTGGCGCGCCAGCACTTCAAGACCTTCTCTGAACGTTTCGCGGGCTGGCCGGTGAAGGTGCGTCAACTGTCGCGGATGGTGGGCGCCAAGGAGGCGGCGGAGACGCGGGCCGGGCTGAAGGACGGCTCGGTCGAGATCGTCGTCGGCACCCATGCGGTGCTGAGCGAACAGGTCGGCTTCCGCGATCTGGGCCTGGTCATCGTCGATGAGGAACAGCACTTCGGCGTCAAGCATAAGGAGAAGCTGAAGACGCTGCGCGCCGACGTGCATCTGTTGACCCTGACCGCCACGCCGATTCCGCGCACGCTTCAGATGGCGCTGTCGGGCATCCGCGAGATGTCGATCATCGCCACCCCGCCGGTCGATCGCCTGGCGGTGCGGACCTATGTCACGCCGTGGGACCCGATCCTGGTGCGTGAGGCCCTGCTGCGTGAGAAATATCGCGGGGGTCAGGCCTACTATGTGGCGCCGCGCCTGAAGGACCTGCCCGCCATCGAGAAATTCCTGCGCGAACAGGTGCCCGAGGTGAAGTTCGTCGTCGGCCACGGCCAGATGAGCGCCACCCAACTGGAGGAGGTGATGAGCGCCTTCTACGACGGGGAATATGACGTCCTGGTCTCCACCACCATCGTGGAGAGCGGGCTGGATATCCCGACGGCCAATACGCTCATCGTCCACCGCGCCGACATGTTCGGTCTGGCGCAACTGTATCAGATCCGGGGCCGGGTCGGCCGGTCCAAGGCGCGCGCCTTCGCCTACCTGACCACCGATGCGGTCAAGCCGATGACCTTGTCGGCCGAGCGGCGGTTGCAGGTTCTGCAGTCGCTCGACAATCTGGGCGCCGGCTTCCAGCTAGCCAGCCACGATCTGGACCAGCGCGGCGGCGGCAATCTGCTGGGCGACGAGCAGTCGGGCCATATCCGCGAGGTCGGCGTCGAACTGTACCAGCAGATGCTGGAAGACGCCGTGGCGGAGCTGCGTGAGAAGGGCGAGGGACAGGCGGTGGATCGCGGTTGGTCGCCGTCGATCAATGTCGGCGCTTCTGTCTTGATTCCAGAAGACTACGTGCCGGACCTGAACGTGCGTCTGAGCCTCTATCGTCGTCTTTCCGACGCCGAACAGGCCGAGGATCGCGAAGCCTTGGCCGCCGAACTGATCGACCGTTTCGGGCCCTTGCCGGATGAGGCGCAGCAACTGCTGAAGATCGTCGGCATCAAGTCGAACTGCCGCAAGGCCTGGATCGAGAAGATCGACATCGGACCGCGCGGCGCGGTGCTGACGTTGCGCGACAACAGCTTCCCCAATCCGGCGGGACTGGTCGGGCTGATCCAGAAGAACCACGCCTTCTGGAAGATTCGGCCAGATCAGAAGATCGTCGTTTCGGGCGACTGGCCGACGGCGGAAGAGCGACTGAAGGTGGCCGAACGGATCACCGCCGATCTGGCGCGGGTGGCGGGGGCGTAAAGCCCCTCAGCGCGTCTTTTCGAAAAGGTCGGCCGAGGCGCGCTCAAGCAGGGCGGCGGCGCTTTCGTCGGGGCGCATCTCGGCGGCGCCGACGTCGAACTCGGCGACGAAGGGCGACCGGTCCGGACCGGCGTCGAAGGCGGTGCAGCCGATCACGGCGGCGATTCGTTCTGCGGCCAGACGCGCCGGTTCAGCGTGGGTCGCGGGCAGGGCGAGGGCGAAGACCTCCTTGGCCAGGCGGGCAGGGGTGTCCTCGACACGGACCAGGCGCGAAACCATGGCCCCGATCTGCGGCATGGCGCGATCCAGCCAGCCGCCCTGACGCGCCCAGGTGACGGATTGGGTTTCGCGCACCCTAAGGACGCAGACGGAAAGCGGGCGCTTGCGCGCGCGCGAGGCCTCGGCGACACGGCCCAGGTGGCTTGCGAACAGTTCGGGCGTGAACAGGCCCGTTTCCGGATCCATCACGTCCAGGCTGCGCACCGAGTCCAGCGTCTTGCGAATGCCCAGGTGGATGCGGTGCGCGCCGGCCAAGGCCAGGATCCGCTCGGCCGTTTCGCTCTCGGGCGTGTCGGCGGAGGCGACGTCTGCGAAGCCCCGGTTGAACAGTTCAGCCAGGCTGATCTCGTTCCTGCCGCGCAGATAAAGCATCAGCGGAATATGATAGAGGCGCGTATTGCGCTTCATGCCCGCCGCGATCGACAGGGCCGGCGCATGGTCTTCGGCGCCCCACAAAACGGCGGCGTCAAACGGGCTTTCGTGCAGATAGTCGAAGGCGGTGTAGGGCGTCGGCGCCGCGACCACCTCGACACCGGCCGCAGTCAGGGCGTTCGACAGGGCGAGAAAGCGCCGGTCCGCGACGCCGGCGGCCAGCACGCGCAAGGGACCATCGTCGTCGGCCCTTTTGTCCAAGCCGACCCCGCGCGTGGCGAAGGTGGTGACGCGCAGCCGATATTCTTCCTCGGCGATGGCGGCCCTGCCCAACTGCTCCAGACGCAAGGCCGCCTGGGCCGGATGCGGCGGCGTGGACATGGTCAGATCCGCACCCTTTACCGAATCAGGGCGGGCGCCGATGAGCACGATGGGCAGGCGACGCGGCTCGGCGGCGGCGCGAAGGCGTGACGCCACGTCGGCGTCGAAGGTGTTGATATCGATGACGGCGGCTTCGAGCGGAAAGTCCTGAAGCGTCATCTCAGCGGAGACGACGTCACGGGCGGTCACCGTCGTCCAGCCCAGCGCGTCCAGACCCGCAGCGAGCGGCCCGATCCGGCCATCGTCAGCCGCCAGGATCAATACGCGCGCGTCGAAAGCCAAGCCGATCGTCTCCAAAAGTCGCCGCGCCAATAGCCGGCCGGAAACGCGCGGACCATAGCGACGAGGGTGTTAAGGATGCAATGTCGTCCGGCCAAAGCGATGCGGCCGGATCGCGAATGATCGTCCTCACGCGGATGAGACTTTCGCCGCAGGCGAATTCCGCTAGGTTCCGCCGCTTGTGCAACGGTTGTGGGGACCGATTTGAGTGAGCAACTGACACGGTCGGTCCTGAAAGCGCCCGGATTCTGGGGCGGGCTGGCCGTGCGAGCGTTCACCCGCAGCTGGGGGCGCGACGTCATGCTCTATACGGGCGGCGTGTCCTTCTTCGCCCTGCTGGCCGTGTTTCCCGCGATCGCCATCCTGATCGGCTTCTACAAGCTGGGCCTGTCGATCAGCGAGGTCAGCGCCCAGGCGACCGCCTTGTCGGACCTGTTGCCCAAGGCGGCGCAGACCATTTTTCAGGGCGAGATCACACGTTTGAGCAACGCGTCGGCGCGGACGGTTTCCGCTCAGAGCGCCTTCGCCCTGTTCGTCGGCGCCTATGCCGCGCATCGAGGTTTCAAGGCCTTGTTGGCGGGATTGAACCTGATTCATGACGAGACCGAGCCGCACGGCTTCTTCAAGTTCAATCTGCTGGCCTTTTTCGTGGCCATTTTCGCCTTTGCGCTGTTCACCGTGGTGTCGGGCGCCGTCGTGACCGTGCGCATCATGGCGCATGCCTCGTCGTCGGCCGCCGGCCTGCCCGGGCGAAGCGGCATGGCGCCGCTTGACGCCTTCCTGCCCGCCATCGGCTTGGTCATCGGGCTGACGCTGCTTTACCGCTACGCCATGAGCCACAGGACGCCGGTCGCCTGGCTGCCCGCGACAGCGGGCGGTCTGGTGGCGACGCTGATGTCCGTCGTGTCGTCTTGGCTATGCGCCATCTATGTCGAGCAGATTGCGCCGCTGGGGGCCACCTATGGATCGGTCGGCGCCGTGGTGGTGCTGCTGATCTGGCTGTCGTGGAACGTCAACGCCATCTTCTACGGCGGCGCCTTCGCCACCGAGATGGAGCTGGCGGCCAAGGCGCGCGTGATCGCCGATGCGCCTCCAGCCGATGTCGTCAATCTGTCGGAGCGTCGAGCCGGGCGCCGGTCTCGATCGTAATGCGAAGAAGGCCGTCGGCGTCCTCGATCTCGAGCACGCGCCCGCCTTTTTGAGACATCAGAAACGGCACGTCGATCCGGGCCATCGGATCGGTGGCCAGCAGCACGATCCGCGCGCCGGGCGGGGCGGTTTCCAACGCCTTCATCAGCTTCAGGCTGGGAACAGGGCAGCGGTGACCCCTGGCGTCTATGACGACAGGGTCGCTCACGCGAGCCGATCCGCCAGCAGTTCCAGCGCCACACGAACGCTGGCTTGGCGAATGTCGTCGCGGCCGAGGTCGCCGAACCGCTCGACGCGGTGAATGACACCCTTCGGCCCGGACGCCGCGAAATGGACCAGACCCACGGGCTTATCGACCGATCCGCCGCCCGGTCCAGCCACCCCTGTCACGGACACCGAGACGGAGGCCCGCGAGTGTTTGACCGCGCCCTCAGCCATCGCCACTGCGACCGCTTGCGACACGGCGCCGTGGGCGGACAGGCTTTCCAGCGACACGCCCAGCATCTGGGCCTTGGCCTCGTTGCTGTAGGTGACGAAGCCGCGATCCAGGACCACTGACGAGCCGGGAATGGCTGTGATCGCAGAGGATACCAAACCGCCCGTGCAGCTTTCGGCCGTCGCCAGCATCAGGCCGCGTTCGCTGGCTGTTGCGACAATCTGTTGCGCCAGCTGCGCGATATCTTGGGAAAACATGGTCTTTTCATAGGCCGCGAACCCCGCTCTAACCAGAGGCATGACCGAGGCTATCGATCCGTTACGCCCCGCAGCCCCGACGTCGGATCGCATCGCGCCGATCCTGTTCGCCGTCGCCATCTTCACATCGGCCTGTCTGGTCTTCGTCGTTCAACCGATGGCGGCCAAGCTACTGTTGCCGACGCTGGGCGGATCGCCTTCGGTGTGGAACGCGTCGATGGTGTTCTTCCAGACTGCGCTGCTCGCCGGATATGGCTATGCGCACCTGCTGCAACGTCTAGCGACGATGCGCGCGCAGGTCGGGGTTCACCTGGGCCTGCTGATCGTCGCGGCGTTTTTCCTGCCCTTGCAGATCAGCGGTCTGTTGGGCGATCCCGATCCGTCCCAACCGGCGATGTGGCTGCTGGCGACGCTGACCGTGTCGATCGGCGCGCCGTTTGCAGTGCTGTCGGCGACCGCGCCGCTGCTTCAGGCGTGGTATGCGCGAGTGCGGGCCGGACACGCAGACGGCCAGAACCCCTATGCTCTCTACGCCGCCTCGAACCTGGGCAGCTTCCTGGCCCTACTGGCCTATCCGGTGGTGATCGAGCCGCTGGCCAGCCTGTCGGATCAGCGCCTCGGTTGGAGCGTCGGCTATGGGCTGTTCGTGGTTATGGTCGTGGGGCTGGGCGTTCAGGTCTGGCGGCGCCGCGAGATTGGAACGGCGGAGCCTGCGCCGCTTGAGGCCAGCCCGCCGATCGCCTGGCGCGAAAAAGGGATGCTGGTTCTGCTGGCCGCCGCGCCGTCCAGTCTGATGCTGGGCGTGACCGCGCACCTGACGACGGATGTCGCCTCGGCGCCCTTTCTGTGGGTCATACCGCTTGCGCTTTATCTGCTGACGTTTGTCATCGCGTTCCAGACCCGGCCGGCGATCCCGCCAGTCATCGGCCTTGGGCTGCAGGCGGCGATGGGCGCGGCCTGCGCCGCCCTGATCGCGTTCCGGACTGGTGAATGGCTGCTGGTGTTCGCCGTCAATCTGGCGGCCTTCTTCTTTACCGCGCTGATGTGTCACCAGAGGCTGGCGGCGCGGCGGCCGGCGCCGGATCGGCTGACCGAATTCTATCTGTTGCTGTCGCTGGGCGGCGTGGTCGGCGGGCTGTTCAACGGCCTGATCGCGCCGGCCGTTTTCGACATGGTGTGGGAATATCCGTTGGTGCTGGTGGCGGCCGGATTGCTGCGACCGTGGAGCCGTGGCGACATCAGGCCGTGGGAAATCATTTGCTGCGTCGCCGGCGTGATCATCGCCCTTTTGGGGCCGCTGTCGATGGAGGCGGTCCGTTATGCGCCGGACATTCGCGCGGCCATCCCCGACGCCGAACTGGTGCGGATCGCGCAAGCCATCCTGGGGATCGCGACCCTGTTCGCCTTCCTGGTGCGCGATCGGGCGGTGATGTTCACGATCGTTTTGGCCGCCATCGTCTGGTCTGGCTATCATCTGGCGCGCGGTTATGACTGGGCCCTGTCGGAACGCAGCTTCTTTGGTGTGATGCGGGTGGCCAAGATCGACGATCCGCTGATGGGCGGGCCGGTCCACGTACTGATGCACGGCACGACGCTGCATGGCGCCCAGGCCCAGGCGCCGTCGAACCGCTGTCAGCCCACGCTCTATTATGCGACCTCGACGCCGCTGGGGCAGGCGATGCTGCAGATGCAGGCGCGTCGGCTGGAAGGCGCGCGCGTCGGCGTGGTGGGGCAGGGCTCGGGCGCCATGGCCGCCTACAAGCGCGCGCAGGATCGACTGACCTTCTTCGAGATCGATCCGATGGTAGATCGGCTGTCGCGCGATCCCCAATGGTTCAGCTTCATCAACGGCTGCGCCGACGGGCCGGTGCGGACGGTTCTGGGGGATGCGCGTCTGACGATGGATCGCGAGCCGGCGGGATCCTACGACCTGCTGGTCATCGACGCCTTCTCGTCCGACGCCGTGCCGACGCATCTGCTGACGGTCGAGGCGATCCGCGGCTATCTGCGGCTGCTGGCGCCCGACGGCGTCGTGGTGCTGCATCTGTCGAACCGGAACCTGGAGATCACCCTGCCGGCCGAGGCGGCGGCGCAGGCGCTGAAGGTCCCGCACCTGCACCAGGTCTACATCGAACAGTCAGGCCAGGGCGGCATGGCCGAGGCCTCGACCGAGGCCCTGCTGATCGGCAAGAGTCTGGCGGCGCTGGAAGGGTTCAGGGACGATGCGCGTTGGCGCAAGCTGTCGCCGACGACGGTGCGTCCCTGGACGGACGACTATGTCAATCTGTTCGGATCGCTGGTGCGTCAGATGAAGATGGCCGCGCGTTAGGCGACTGGCGTTTCCACGGTCGCGACAGCCTGGGCGGCCAGACCCTCGCCGCGTCCGGTGAAGCCAAGACCTTCGGTCGTGGTCGCCTTGACGCTGACGGCGTCGAGCGGAAGATCAAGCAGCCCGGCGATCCGGTCGCGCATGGCCTGGCGGTGCGGCTTCACCTTGGGTCGCTCGCAGATCAGGGTGACGTCGACATTGACGATGCGGCCGCCCCGCGCTGAGACCAGTTCGGCGGCGTGGATCAGGAACTGGTCGGACGAGGCGCCTTTCCATTTTGGATCCGTCGGGGGGAAATGGTCGCCGATGTCGCCCGCCGCTATGGCGCCCAGGATGGCGTCTGTCAGGGCGTGGAGACCGGCGTCGGCGTCGGAGTGACCGATCAGCGTTTGATCATGCGGCACCTCGATGCCGCACAGCCAGACGGACCCGCCGGGTCCCCAGCGATGCACATCATAGCCGGAGCCCATGCGGGTCTGATAACGCTGCGCTTGGGGCAGCAGAGCTTCGGCCATGGCGAAATCCTCGGGATAGGTCAGTTTCATCAGACGCGCATCGCCCTGAACCAGGGCCACCGCGCCGCCGTTGCGCTGGACGACGACAGCTTCGTCGGTCGAGACCTCGGCGTCCGACCAGGCGGCATAGGCGGTCTCGATCACTCCCCGGCGGAAGGCTTGAGGCGTCTGGGCGCGCCAGAGACCGTCGCGCTCGACCACGTCGGTCATGACGTCCGCCTCGCCGCGTCGAAGGCTGTCTGCGACCGGCAGGACAGGAAGGGCGCCGTCCGAACTTTCAAGGGCCGACAGCAGACGTTTGATGACGGCGGCGTACAGCAGCGGACGGGCGGCGTCATGGATCAGCACCGGCTGATCCGTTCCACAGGTCAGGGCTGCAAGTCCGGCGCGGACCGAATCGGCGCGGGCGGCTCCACCGACGACGGCTTTCCAACGCGGCAGGCCGGACAGCGCGTCCGCTGCTCGCTCAACGGCGTCGGGGGCGATCACGACGATCAGTTCGTCGGCGCCGGCGTTCAGCAAGGCCTCGGCAGACCAGCGCAGGACAGGCTTTCCACCCAGGTCCCGCCACTGTTTGTCGCCGCCGGCGCGCGAGCCCGAACCGGCCGCGACGATGATGCCCGAGAATGTCATGGCGGCCTTGATAGTGCGCGCGGCGACGGGGCGAAACCATCAAAGCGCCGCGGTCGTGCTTGACGAGGGCGGCTGCGATGCGGCGAAAGACGGAAATGCCCAAGACCTTGCAAATCGGCGATGTGACCGTGCCCGGCCAGGTGCTGATGGCGCCGATGACCGGCGTGACCGATCTGCCGTTCCGCGTGCTGGCCTCCAGACTGGGCGCCGCTTATGTCGCGACAGAGATGGTGGCCGCCAAGGAACTGGCGCGGGCGCGGCCGGACGTCGTGCGGCGCGCCGCCGTGGGGGCAGGTCTGCCGCTGACCGTCATCCAGCTGGTCGGGCGTGATCCCGAACAGATGGGCGAGGGGGCGCGCATGGCGGAAAAGGCTGGGGCGGACATCGTCGATCTGAACTTCGGCTGTCCGGCCAAGGAGGTCACGGGTTCGGCCGCCGGTTCGGCCCTGATGCGGACGCCCGATCTGGCGTGTCGGATCATGGAGGCGGCGGTCAAGGCGACCGATCGGCCGGTGACGGTCAAGATGCGGCTGGGCTGGGACGACGAGAGCCGGAACGCCTCCGAACTGGCTCGCCGCGCCGAAGCGATCGGCGTCAAGGCCGTCACAGTGCATGGTCGCACGCGAAAGCAGTTCTACACCGGGCAAGCGGATTGGGACGCGGTCGGGACGGTGAAGGCGGCGGTCGGCATCCCCGTCATCGTCAATGGCGACATCATCACCGCCGAGGAAGCGCGCCAGGCCTTGGCGCAGTCCGGCGCGGACGGACTGATGCTGGGACGCGGCGTCTATGGCCGGCCGTGGCTGGCGGCGCACCTTGAACGGGCGCTGATCGACGGCGTGGCGCTGGAGGAACCCGGACCTGAAGAGCGTCTGGCGATCGTGATCGAGCATCTGCGCGCGTCGGCTGACTTCTACGGCCTGCCGTTGGGGTTGAAGATGTTCCGCAAACATCTGGGCTGGTATATCGAACAGGCGCCCTGGCCGGCCGATCCGCAACACCGTCGTGAGGCCAAGGCAAGAATTTGCCGTCTGGACGATCCTATGGCCGTCGAAGCCGCCATGCACGAACTGTGGCGGCCGGATTTGCCTCGGACTGGCAAGTCTGCTGTTGAAAATGGGCCACAGGTGTTGGAGACTGCTGTGGCATGACGGATACGCCTTCAGCACGCACCGCTTCGCCCGACCTTGAGTCGGACGACGGGTCGTTCTGGGGGTGGGTCGATAGCGAACGCGCGCGGACCGGGTTCGGGCTGGCGTTCTTTCTAGCGGTCGTGATCACGGCGGCGGCCATCTGGCTGGTGGCGGTTGCGCCGGGCGCGACATCGGGGTCGGCGCGCGGATCGAGCAGCCAGATCGCGCTGATCGTGCTGGCCACCAATCTGCTCCTGATTTCCGGCTTGGCCATCATCGTCGGCCGGCGCGTGCTGACCCTGGTGCGCAGCACCGACGAAGCCGGATCGCGCCTTCATCTGAGGTTCGTGGCCCTGTTTTCGATGGTGGCCCTGGTGCCTTCGGTGCTGATCGCGCTGGTGTTCGGCGTTCTGGTCAATCGAGGCGTAGACCAATGGTTCAGCGCCAATGTAAGCACCTCGGTCGACAACGGCGCCTCGATCGGCAAAGCCTATATCGCCGACGTCAGTTCCGACATGACGCGCGACCTGCGCACCATGAGCACTGAGCTGGGCGGGGCTCGCCAAGTCTTTGACAATCGCATTCAGTTCACCGGCGCATTGACGCAGATCGCCGAGTTCTTCGGCTATCCCGCCGTCTATATTCTGAACGGCAAGGGTGAGGTTCTGGCGACCGGGGAACTTCCCGGCACACCGCCTTATCTGGCGCCTCCTGTATCCGAACTGGAAATCGCCGCTGAGGGTCAGGATATTCCCGTCAAGGTCACTGAAAATCCCGATACCGTTCGCGCCCTCTATCCGCTGCCGGGATATGGCGACGCCTATCTCTATGTCGTGCGTCCGTTGGCGCCGGGACTCGTCGCTCAAATGCGTTCGGCCGTGCAGTCGATCCAGGCCTATCGCGAGGCGGAAGAAAGCCGGGCCCGGATCCAGTCGGCCTTCATCCTCAGCTATCTGGAAACGGCGCTGTTGGTGCTGGTCGGGGCGGTGTGGCTGGGAATGTCGGCAGCCAGCAGCATCTCCGCGCCCATTGGTCGCTTGGTGAAGGCGGCGGGACAGGTCGCGGGCGGCGACTTCACCGCACGGGTCGACAGCGACGGCGCCCCGGCGGAGATCGCCACCCTGTCGGACGCCTTCAACCGCATGACCGGCGATCTGCAGGCCCAGCAGGCGGCGCTGAAGGCCGCGAGCGACGAGGCGCATGATCGTAGCCGTTTCATCGAGACGGTGCTCTCGGGCGTCAGCGCCGGGGTCATCGGCCTGGACAAGCGCGGGCGAGTGTCGGCCATCAACGACAGCGCCCTGCAACTGCTTCATATCGAAGACACCGAGGTTCTGGGCCATGAACTCGCAGCCCTGTCGCCAGAGTTCAGCGATCTGGTGCGGCGCGCCGAGGCCCATATCGAGGAGGACATCGACGTCAGCCGGGGTGGGGACACGCGACGGCTCCGCGTTCGGATCGAGGGCGGCTTCGGTGGCGAGATGGTCCTGACCTTCGACGACATCACTCGCTTGGTGACGGCCCAGCGGAACGCGGCCTGGCGTGACGTGGCCCGTCGCATCGCCCATGAGATCAAGAACCCGCTGACGCCGATCCAGCTGTCGGCAGAGCGACTGAAACGGAAATATCGCGCGCGGATCGGGGAGGATGTCGAGATCTTCGACCGGTGCACCGACACCATCATCCGCCAGGTCGGAGACATCGGCCGCATGGTCGATGAGTTCTCTTCCTTTGCTCGCATGCCAGCGCCGCGTTTCGCGCCCGAGAACCCGGCCGAAATGTTGCGCGAGGCGGTGTTCGCCCAACGGGTCGCCGCGCCGGACATCGTGGTCGACATCACCGAGCCCCTGCCCAAGGCGACGATGCAGGCCGACGGCCGTATGGTGGGGCAGGCGCTGATCAACATCCTCAAGAACGCGGGCGAATCCGTTGCCGCGCAACGGCTTGCGGCAGGCGAGGCGGCGTCGTCGGACCGCGCGGGCGTGATCGCGTCGCTGACGATCGAGGACGGCATCGCGACCTTCGTCATCGAGGACGACGGCGTGGGTCTGCCGGCGCGCGACCGGGATCGCCTGACCGAACCCTATGTGACCACGCGCGAAAAGGGCACGGGCCTGGGCCTGGCCATCGTCAAACGCATTTGCGAGGACCACGGCGGCGAGCTGAAGCTGGCCGACGCCGACACCCTGCGCGGCGCACGCGTGTGCATGATCTTCCCCCTGAAACCCCACGGCAAAGACGGCGAGGGCAAGGAGCGCAAGCTCCAGACCCTGGCCGCCGAATAGCGAGGCAAGATGCGACCAACCGGTTCCGACATTCTCGTTGTCGACGACGAGGCCGACATCCGCGACCTGGTGTCCGGCCTGCTGGAGGATGAGGGGCATGCCGTGCGCGTGGCCGCAAACTCCGACGATGCTCTGGCCGCGATCCGCGCCAGAAAGCCGTCGCTGGCGATCCTGGACATCTGGATGCAGGGCGGGGGGCTGGACGGGCTGGAGCTGCTGGAGGTCGTCAAGGAACTGGATCCTGATCTGCCGGTCGTGATGATTTCCGGTCACGGCAATATCGAGACGGCGGTGACGGCGCTGAAGCGCGGCGCCTATGACTTCATCGAAAAGCCGTTCAAGTCGGATCGGCTCGTCGTCGTGGTCGAACGCGCTATCGAGGCCGCGACGCTGAGGCGCGAGAACCGCCGCCTGCGCGCGGCCACCATGACGCCGTCGGGTCTGATCGGCCGATCACAGGCCGCGCAGGCCTTGCGCAGCACCATCGCCAAGGTGGCCCAGGCCAATAGCCGGGTTCTGATCGCCGGACCGGCCGGCTCGGGCAAGGAGCTGGTGGCGCGCCAGATCCACGAAGCCAGCCCGCGCGCCCGTGCCGAGTTCGTCGCGATTTCGGCCGCCGGCATGACGCCGGAACGTCTGGACGTCGAACTGTTCGGCGAGGAGGGGCAAGACGGCCGCCCGCGCAAGATCGGCGTGTTTGAACGCGCCCACAACGGTACGCTGTACCTGGACGAAATCAGCGACATGCCGCGCGAGAGCCAGAGCCGTATCCTGCGCGTTCTGGTGGACCAGCGGTTCCGGCGTGTCGGCGGCGAGCAGGACGTTCAGGTCGACGTGCGCGTCGTGACCTCGACCTCGCGCGATCTAAAGGCGGAGATCGCAGAGGGACGTTTCCGCGAAGACCTGTTCCACCGTCTGAACGTGGTGCCGATCCGTGTCCCGCCGCTGTCGGAACGGCGCGAGGACATCGCTGAACTGGTCGAATATTTCGTTGACACGATCAGCGCCTCGCAAGGTCTGCCCAAACGCATCGTCGGCGATGATGCGGTGGCGGTGCTGCAAGTCCACCCGTGGCCCGGCAACATCCGCCAGCTGCGCAACAATATCGAGCGATTGCTGATCCTGGCGACCGGCGATCCGGCCGAGACGATCACCGCCGATATGCTGCCGCAGGAGGTGGCGACCTCGAACGGCGGGGCGTCGAATCTGGGCGGCGAACGCACCATCGCTCTACCGCTGCGGGAGGCGCGCGAAGTCTTCGAGCGCGAGTATCTGGCGGCCCAGATCATGCGGTTCGGCGGCAATATCTCGCGCACGGCCGCCTTCATCGGCATGGAGCGATCAGCCCTGCACAGAAAGCTGAAGTCGCTAGGCGTCTCGCCCGCGCGCGGCGGCGATGAGGAAGAGCCGGCCTGATGTCACGCGTGGCCTATGTGAATGGCGCGTATAGCGCGCATGGCGAGGCCGTGATCCATATAGAGGATCGCGGTTTCCAGTTCGCAGACGGCGTCTATGAGGTCTGGTCCGTCTTCAACGGGCGGCTGGCCGATTTCCAAGGTCATATGAGCCGCCTGCACCGCAGTCTGGGCGAACTGAAGATCGACATTCCAATGAGCGCCGGCGCCTTGGGCGTCGTTCTGCGGGAGACCGTGCGGCGCAATCGCGTGCGCAACGGCATGGTCTATCTGCAGGTCACGCGCGGCACGGCGCCGCGTGATCATGGCTTTCCGGTCGATATCACGCCCAGTGTCGTGGTGACGGCCAAGTCGATTGATCCGGCGCGAAATCAGCGACTGGCGCAAATCGGTGTGGCTGGGGTCACCCAGCCCGATATTCGCTGGGGACGTTGCGACATCAAGACGGTCGGTCTGCTGCCGAACGTGCTGGCCAAACAGGCGGCGCGCGAGCGCGGGGCCTACGAGTGCCTGATGTACGACGACATGGGTCTGATCACCGAAGGCGCATCGACCAATGCGTGGATCGTGGATGAGGACGGCAGGCTGAGAACGCGGGACATCCAGGCCAACATCCTGCGGGGCGTCACGCGAGCGGCGGTCCTCAATCTCGCCGCCGCCGAGGGTGTCGAACTGGAAGAACGCGCCTTCTCGGTCGATGAAGCGAAACGGGCGCGCGAGGTATTTGTCACCGCCGCCAGCGCCTTCGTCATGCCGCTGATTTCGCTGGACGGCGTGAAGATCGGTGACGGCAAGCCCGGCCCCGTCGCGACCCGCCTGCGAGAACTCTATCTTGAACAGGCGCGTCGAGGGGCCATTTAGGGCGTTGCCCGAGCGGCCGGGCGGCGGTTAAGGTCGCGGTCGGCTGCATCGGCCCCGCCGCTCCCACGGCGACAAACAACGAAGAACAGGAAAAACCTGCCATGTCGCAAGACAAACGTCAGAACCTTCAGGACACCTTCCTCAACTCGGTCCGCAAGACCAAGACGCCGCTGACCATCTTCCTGGTCAATGGGGTAAAGTTGCAGGGCATCGTGACCTGGTTCGACAACTTCTGTGTCCTGCTGCGCCGCGATGGCCAGTCCCAGCTGGTGTACAAACACGCCATCTCCACCATCATGCCGTCCGCGCCCGTGCAACTGTACGAGCCCGACGCCGAAGAAGACTGATTGACCCAAAAACTGATCGACCACACCGTCCCGCTGATCCGGGCGGTCGTCATTCACCCCGACCGACGCTCGGACAGTCCCCGGCTGGCGAGCGAACGGCTTGAGGAGGCGGCGGGCCTTGCTCGCGCGCTGGATCTCGACGTGCGCGCCGAAGAGATCGTGCGTTTGCGCAGCACCACGCCTGCGACCTTGTTCGGCACGGGCAAGGTCGAGGAACTGGCCGCGCTCGTGCGCGCCGCGGACGCCGAAGCCGTCATCATCGACGACGCCCTGACGCCCGTGCAGCAGCGCAATCTAGAAAAGGCGTGGGAGGTGAAGGTCATCGACCGCACCGGCCTGATCCTGGAGATCTTCGGCCGTCGCGCGCGGACCAAGGAGGGGCGGCTTCAGGTCGAACTGGCGCGGCTGGATTATGAGCGGTCGCGGCTGGTGCGGACCTGGACCCACCTTGAGCGGCAACGTGGCGGCACCGGTTCGACCGGCGGGCCCGGCGAAACCCAAATCGAGCTGGACCGCCGTCTGATCGCCGACCGGATCGTCAGGCTGAAGTCCGAGTTGGAGGAGGTGCGACGCACGCGCGGCCTGCACCGCAAGCAGCGTCAGAAGGCGCCGTTCCCAACGATCGCCCTGGTCGGCTACACCAACGCCGGCAAGTCGACGCTGTTCAATCGGCTGACGGGGTCGGAGGTCTTCGCCAAGGACCTGCTGTTCGCCACTCTGGACACGACCCAGCGCACCATCCGGCTGCCGCAAGGGCGGCCGGCCATCGTGGCGGATACGGTCGGCTTCATCTCTGACCTGCCGCACGAACTGGTCGAGAGCTTTCGCGCCACGCTGGAGGAAGTCGGCGAGGCCGATCTGATCCTGCACGTCCGCGACATCGCCTCGCCCGACAGCGCCGCTCAGGCCAAGGACGTCGAGGCCGTGCTGAAACAGATCGAGACGCCAGAGGGCAAGACGCGCCGGGTGCTGGAAGTCTGGAACAAGATCGACCTGCTGGACGACGAGGCGCGCGAGACTGTGCTGGGTCAAGCCGAACGGTTGGCGAAGGACGGTGAGGCGGTCGCCGTCTCAGCCTGGACGGGCGAGGGAATCGAGCCTCTGCGCCAGATCATCGCCGGCCTGATCGACGACGATCCCGAGACGCAGCTGACGCTCGAGCCTCATCAGGGCGAGGCCCTGGCCTGGCTTTATGAACATGGAAGGGTCATGTCGCGCGATGCGGACGAGCTTGGCCGTACTCACGTCACGGTGCGGCTGCACCCTGCGGCGCTCGGGCGATTCGAGCGCCTGTATCCCGACCTGACCGACTGAGTTTTCATGCATCTGATCGAAACCGTCCTGCTTCTGCTGTTGGCCGTGGTGGTGTCGGGTTCGATCGCGCGGATCACACGCATCGCCTTGCCCTTGGTTCAGATCGGGCTGGGCGCCGCCATCGTGCTGATTACGGGCAAGACGGTCGATCTTGAGCCAGACATCTTCTTTTTGCTGTTCCTGCCGCCGCTGCTGTTTCTGGACGGTTGGCGCATTCCGAAGGAAGACCTGTTCCGTGACCGGGCGGTAGTCCTTGAGTTGGCGCTGGGATTGGTGCTGTTCACCGTCGTCGGTCTGGGTTTCCTGATCTGGTGGATGATCCCGGAGATGCCGCTGCCGGTCGCTTTCGCCCTGGCCGCCATCCTGTCGCCAACCGATCCCATCGCAGTTCAGGCCATCGCGGCGCGGGCGCCCATCCCCAAGCGCCTGATGCACATTCTGGAAGGCGAGTCGCTGTTGAACGATGCGACAGGTCTGACCTGCATGCGCATCGCGGTCGCCGCCGCGACGACGGGAGCGTTTTCGATCGGCCATGCGGTCGGGACGTTCGCCTGGCTGGCTCTGGTCGGGGTCGCCGTCGGCGTTCTGGTCACCATGGCCATCAGCTACGCCAAGAGCTTCGTCAGCCGACGCTGGGGCGAGGACGTGGGCGCGCAGATTCTGGTCAGCCTGCTGATCCCGTTCGCCGCTTATCTGGTGGCGGAAGAATTGCACGCGTCCGGTATTTTGGCGGCGGTGGCGGCCGGGGTGACGATGAGTTTCACCGAACGCGGCGGCATCGCCGGCCAGTCGATGGCGACGACGCGGATCCGGCGCAGCGTCGTGTGGGACACGGTTCAGTTCGTGGCGAACGGCATCATCTTCGTGATCCTGGGCGAACAAATGCCCTCGATCATGTCGCGCGCGGCCGAGGTGGTGGCGGGCACCAGCCGGCCCGAGGTCTGGTGGCTGGCGGTCTATGTGTTCGGCATCGTCGCCACCCTGGCGGCGCTGCGGTTCGTCTGGGTCTGGACCTCGCTGAAGCTGACCCTGTTTCGTCGCCGCCATCGTGGGCCGCCGGCCAAGGTCGGTCTGCGGCTGACCATGGTGATGTCTCTGGCGGGCGTGCGGGGCGCGATCACTCTGGCGGGTATCCTGACCCTTCCATTCGCCTTGGGCGACGGATCGCCGATGCCGTCGCGGAACCTTGCGATCTTCCTCGCGGCGGGTGTGATCGTGGTGTCGCTGGTGGTGGCCACGTTCGCCTTGCCTAGACTTCTGAAGAACGTCGAACTGCCGCCGGAGCCGTCGCACGAGCAGGAAGAGGATCGCGGCCGGGTTGCCGCGGCCTCGGCCGCCCTCCGCGCCATTGAGGACGCCTCGCACGCTATGGCGGAGGGCAAACCCAACCCCGATCTCTATTCCGACATCGCCGGTCGGATCATGGAGACCTATCGCCAGCGGATCGAGACCCACACCCGCACGGACGAGGAAGACGCCGCCCTCACGCGAAAGATGGACGATATCGAGCGTCGTCTCTGGCTGGCGGGGCTGGCCGCCGAGCGCGAAGAACTGCGGCGGCTGCTGAGGGCGCGTCAGTTGGATGAGGTGACGGCCAAGAAGCTGTTCCGTGACGTCGATCTACAGGAACTGCGCTACCTCTGACGCTCAGCGATCCATGAAGGCGGCGACGGCGGCGTAGCTGTCGGCGATGTTGTGTGCGCCGCGCGCCGTCAGGCGTTCGGCATGGCCGTCGCGGACATGGCCGCCCGCCGTCAGCCCCACGACCGTCATACCGGCCGCGACCCCTGCGGTGACGCCCGCCTCGCTGTCTTCGATCACCAGGACGCGGGCCGGATCGATGCCCATCGCGTGGGCGGCGTGCAGGAAGATGTCGGGGTGGGGCTTGCCCCGTTCGACCACCAGGCCGGTGAAGACCGCGCCGTCAAAATGATCCGTCAGGCCGAACAGCTTCAGGCCGACGCTGATCCAGTCGGGGCCGCTGGACGAGGCGATGCAGCGGGGCTCGGGGCGGGCGGCAACGAAGTCCAACAGACCGGGCACGGGTTCAAGCTGCTGCGGCGCGCGCTGGCGACAGGTCGCAAACCATGTGGTGTGGAAGTCATCGGGGCAAGCACGACCCAAGGCCGCCTCGACGACCGGCCGATTGTCGCGCCAGCGCTTGCCCGTATAGGCGGCCAGGACGTCGTCGAGCGAGGTCGGCAGGCCGATGGCGGTCAGTTGCTCGGCCATGACGGTGCTGTTCAGCACCTCGCTGTCGGCGACCACGCCGTCGTAGTCGAAAATGATCAGGTCGTAGGTCACGCGGGGTCGCTCAGGCTTCAGGCGCGGCCTTTTCGGCGACCTTTGCGGCGTCCCAGAGGCGGTCCATCTCGGCCAGATCCGATTGGTCGGGCGTACGGCCGTCCTTGGCCAGTTCCGCCTCGATGAAGCCGAAGCGACGCACGAACTTGGCGTTGGCGGCGCGCAGGGCGTCTTCGGGCTCGACGTCCAGCTTGCGCGCCAGGTTGGCGACGACGAACAGAAGGTCGCCCAGCTCTTCGCGCGCCTTGGCCTTGTCGCCAGCGGCGATCTCGACCCGCAATTCCTCGACCTCTTCGGCCAGCTTGTCGAAGACCTCGTCGGTGGAGGGCCAGTCGAAGCCGATGCGACCGGCGCGCTTCGTCAGCTTGGCGGCGCGGGTCAGGGCGGGCAGGCCGACCGGCACGTCGTCTAGAACGCCCGGCTTCTTGCGATCCTTGCGCTCGGCGGCCTTGATGGCTTCCCAGGCGACGGTCTGTTCCTTCGAGGAGCGCTGCGCCTCGTCACCGAAAACGTGCGGGTGGCGGCGCTCCAGCTTGTCGGCGATGGCTGTGACCACGTCGTCGAAAGGGAATAGCCCTTGTTCCTCAGCCATGCGGGCGTGGAAGACGACCTGGAACAGCAGGTCGCCGAGTTCGCCCTTCAGTTCGTTCAGGTCGTTGCGCTCGATGGCGTCGGCGACCTCGTAGGCCTCCTCGATCGTATAGGGGGCGATGGTGGCGAAGGTCTGCTCTACGTCCCAGGGGCAGCCGCCGTCCGGGTCGCGCAGCCGCTCCATGACGCCGAGCAGGCGGTCGATGGGCCTCAAGTCCGGGCTCCGTCGCGGGCGTCCAGGGCGAGACGGATCTCGTCATGGCGCTGGGGCGTCAGGGGATAGCCCTTCAGCACCCAGGCGGCGGCGGCCAGCAGCAGGCCGGGGACCAGGATGAACAGGATCTGGAGCGTCAGCAGCGAGAACGCGCTGTTGCCCGCCGGGCCCGGCAGGGCCTTGAAGCCGACCCACTGCAGGATGAGGTAGGGGATCAGAGCCACGACATGGCCGATCTTGGTCGTGGCGGACAGGATGGAGAACATCAGGCCGGTGCGGTCCACGCCGGTCTCCAGCCGAACCTCGTCGCCCGCGTCGGCCATCATGGCCCGCAGCAGGAACAGGCCGGCGGCATAGGGCAGGCCGGCGATGAACATGGCGGCCGCCGTCAGCATGAAGTTGCCGCCGGGAACCAGGGTGGCGGCGATATAGAGGGCCGCGAAGATCAGGCTGGCGACAGCCAGGGCCTTGTCCTTGCCGATCCGCGTGGCCAGCCAGGCCCAGATCGGCGCGCCGCACAGACCGGCGATGAAATAGAACAACATGAACAGGCCGGCCTGGCTGTGGTCGTAGCCCTTGATCTGTCCGAAGAAGAAGAACAGCAGCGAACCCGTGATGCCCGGCGCGACGCCCAACAGCAGGTCGGCGATCAAGAGCTTCCGGACCGTGGGCATCTTCAGCAGGGCCAAATAGGCGCTGGCGCCCCCATGCGGCTGGTCACCCGCGTTGACGGGCTCCGGCACGGCGACCATGGCCAGGCCGATGGTGACGGGCAGGGCGATCAGGATGGCCCAGCCCATGATCCGCACGCCGTCGGCATAATTCCCGATGCCGGTCTGAACCACCACGGTCGGCAGCACCAGAATCAGGATCACGCCGATGATGTTGAACACCTGCCACCAGCCATAGACGCGGCTGCGCTGGTCATACTGCGGCGCAAGCACGGCGGCCCAGCCAAGTTGGCCCAGGGTGCCGATCGAGAAGCCGAGATAGAGAACCAGCAACCAGCCGAGCAGATAGGCGGGCCCGGCGCCGGGCTGGACAACCACGAACATCATGAAGGCCGACAGCATCAGGATCGGCGTCGAAATCGCCATCCAGGGGCGATAGCGGCCGAACCGCGTCTTGGTCTTGTCCATGCCCCAGCCGATGAAGGGGTCGAAGACGATGTCGATCAGGCGCACGGCCATAAAGACGGCCGCCACGACTCCCAGTTCCAAGCCCACATGGGTGGCGTAGAACTCCGGCAGGGTGACGGGCAGGGCGACGCCAAAGGCCGCCAGCGGCAGGCACGGGCCGGAAAAGGCCGCGAGCACGGCGTTGGAACGGCGGGGCGCGGTCGGCGCGGCGGTGGACATGCGTCGGTCCGAAAGGCGCGGCGCGAGTCGGCCGCGCGCCACCATGCCAGCGATCGGTGACGCATGCACTTGTGAGATCGACCGGCTTGGGGCTTCCTGTGGGACATGTGGCGAAGCCTTCTTGCGTTCCTGTCCCTTGGCTTCGTCTTGGCGTTTGCCGGCGGCGCGCGTGCGGCCGGGCCCTGCCACACCAACGCCGACGGTTGGCAGGCGCAGGGACTGGCGAACGCGGCATCGGTCTACGGCATGGAATGGGCGCCGTTCGGGGCGGCGGAGTGGGGGTGGCAGGCCTATCTGCCGCTGATCCAGCGCGAGCTGCATACGACTTGCGGACCCGGAACGCCGATCTTCGCATCGCAGCTGGCGGGGTTTCAGCAGACGCACGGCCTGGCGCCGACCGGCCTGTTCGATGCGGCGACATTCCAGGTGTTTCGTGGCCTTTGGCAGGAGCGCAGGCCATTCGTCATGGCGCGCGTCGGCGGAGCCTGTCCCGAGCCGCCTCCGATCAATCAGCTGGGCTATCTGGTCGCGTCCGAGGAACATGCCGACCGTCTGACACGTCTGCTGCGCCGCGACGTGCTGGACGCCTATCGCCGACTGGTCGCCGCCGCCCGGGCCGAGGCTCCGGAGGTGGGGGCCGATCCCGAACTGCTGCAGATCTTCTCCGGCTTCCGCGATCCCGAGGCGGACGCGGCGCGCTGTGCGCAGCAGGGCAACTGCGACGGCCTGCGCCGCGCCGTCTGTTCGCCTCATCGGACGGGCACGGCGGTCGATCTTTACGTCGGCCAGGCGCCGGGTCTGGGCGTCGATTCCACCACCCCGGCCAGCCGTGAATATATGGCGCGGTCGGCGACCTATCGCTGGCTGGTGACGAACGCTGGGCGTTTCGGCTTTGTGCCCTATGTCTATGAGCCGTGGCACTGGGAGTATGTGAAGCCTTGGGATCCTTCGTTCGCGCCCTGACCGAAGCTGAGAAATCGCTGGCGCGAGAGGCGTTCGGGGCCGCGATCGACCTGGCGCCCGTCCGTTTGATCGGTTGGCCGTTCCGCCGCGCCTTCGTGGCTGGACGCTGGTTCGGGCGAGACTGGATCGTATGGCCGCAAGCGCAGCTCGTCGCAGACTTCACTTCGGCGTCCGAGCGAATGCAGGGCGTGCTGATTCATGAACTGACGCACGTCTGGCAGGCCCAGCAGGGTGTCAATCTGCTGTTCGCAAAGCTGAAGGCTGGGGACACCTCCGCCTCCTACGCCTATCGCGTGGAACCGACCTGCCGGTGGGACGCGTTGAACATCGAGCAGCAGGCGATGGTGATGGAGCATCGTTTCCACTGTCGCCGCGGTCGCCTCACACCGGGCGACAGGACCTTTTACGACGCCGTCTGTCCCTTCAAGACGTGATTTGACGTGGAGGACTTGCAGAAGGGCAAGCAGCGCGCCAAGTTAGCAACGGTCGTTGTTGCGAATTACGACCCTTGTCATTCAATGGAGCCTCCCCGATGCCGAAAGTCCTCGTCCTCTATCATTCGACCTATGGTCACCTGGAAACCATGGCCGAGGCGGTCGCCGAAGGCGCGCGCGAGGTCGAAGGCGCCGTCGTGGACATCAAGCGCGTGCCGGAAACCGTGCCGGAAGAGCTGGCCAAGGCCTCGCACTACAAGCTGGACCAGAAGGCGCCGATCGCCAAGATCGACGACCTGAAGGACTACGACGCCATCATCATCGGCGCCGGCACCCGCTTCGGTTCGGCCGCGTCGCAGATGCGCGCCTTCCTGGATCAGGCCGGCGGCCTGTGGTTCTCGGGCGCCCTTATCGGCAAGGTTGGCGGGGCGTTTACCGCGACGGCGACACAGCACGGCGGTCAGGAGACGACCTTCCAGGGCCTGCACAACTTCTTCATGCACCACGGCATGCCGGTCGTGGGTCTGCCCTATTCCTTCCAGGGACAAATGACGCTGGACGCCATCCACGGCGGCTCGCCCTATGGCGCATCGACGATCACGGGCGGCGACGGCTCGCGTCAGCCCAGCGACGTCGAGCTGGACGGCGCCCGGTTCCAGGGCAAGCATATCGCCGAGCTGGCTAAGAAGCTGCACGGCTGATCCGATGCGTCAACCCGCCGTCTTCTTCGGCCACGGTTCGCCCATGAACGCGCTCGGCGGTCCCTATGGGGCGGCCTGGCGTGCACTGGGCGAAGCGATCGGCAAGCCCAAGGGTGTGGTGATGATCTCCGCCCACTGGGAGACGCGCGGGCTGGGCGTAACCGCGCAGGAGAGGCCCGAGACCATCCATGACTTCGGCAACTTTCCGCGCGAACTTCATCAGATGCAGTATCCGGCGCCCGGGTCGCCTGCGCTGGCGGCGCGGGTGTCGGCGCTGACCGGGGCCGTCCAGACGCAAGGGTGGGGCCTGGATCACGGGACTTGGTCGGTGCTGTGCCATGTGTGGCCCGAGGCCGACGTGCCGGTCGTGCAACTGTCGCTGAACCGCGAGCTGACGGCGCGCCAGCATTACGAACTGGCCAAGGCGTTGAAACCGCTGCGCGACGAGGGAATCGTCATCGCTGGCTCGGGCGACTTCGTCCACAATCTGCGGACCTGGAAGCGAGAGGACGGCGCAGAGCCCTACGCCTGGGCGACCGGCTTCAACGAGGCGGTGAAGACGGCGTTCGAACGGGGCGACCATGAAGCGCTGATCGACTGGGTGGGTCTGGCCGAGGACGCGCAACTGAGCGTGCCGACCGACGAACATTTCCTGCCGGTGCTTTATATCGCCGCCCAGCAGGAGCCGGGCGAGGCGGTCAGCTTCTTTAACGACCGCATCGACGGCGGCTCGATCTCTATGACGGGCGTCCGGATCGGCTGATCAGGCCGCCTTCTCGGCCTCGACCATCTTCTGGATCGACACATAGTCGGTCTTGCCGGTGCCCAGGACGGGGACTTCGGCGACCTTGACGATCTTTTTCGGCACGATCAATTCGGGCGCGCCGTTGGTTCGCGCCCATTCAGCCAGGGGCGCGACCTCGGCTTCGGCGTGGTCAGTGACGAGCACCAGCTTCTCGCCCTTGCGGCTGTCCGGAATCGACACCACGGCGTGGCGCTGATCCGGCCAGACGGCGCCGGCGATCCCTTCGACGGCGGTCAGTGAGACCATCTCGCCGCCGATCTTGGCGAAGCGCTTGGCGCGGCCGCGGATGGTGACATAGCCGTCGTCGGTCACATCGACGATGTCGCCGGTGTCCAGCCAGTCGTCGCCGATCGGATCCCACTGCAGGGGCTCGGCCGATGTGACATAGCCGCTCATGACATTGGGACCGCGCAGCATCAGGCGACCGCCCGCGTTGACGCCCTCAACCGGCTCCAGCTTCCAGTCGATGCCGGGCAGGATTTGGCCCACGGTGCCCGGCGCGTTGCGATCAGGATGGTTGACGGCGATGACAGGCGAGGCCTCGGTCGCGCCATAGCCTTCCAGCAGTTCGACGCCGCCGAACTTTGTGTTGAACAGGGTTCGGGTTTCGTCGCGCACCTTCTCGGCGCCGGCGACGACGAACTTCAGCGTCGAGAAGTCGTTCGGTTCGGCGACGCGGCCGTACTGGTTCAGGAAGGTGTCAGTGGCGAACAGGATCGAGGCGTTCACCTGGGGCAGCAGGTCGGTGATCTGTTTGGCGTGCAGCGGCGACGGATACTGGAAGGCTTTCAACCCTTGCAGCAGCGGCAGGATGACCCCGCCGGTCAGGCCGAAACAGTGGAAGGTCGGCAGGGGATTGAACATCACCCATTCCGGCAGCAGGTCGATGTGGGCCGCCACCTGACGCGCATTTGCGACGAGATTCTTCTGGCTCAGCACCACACCCTTGGGCGTGCCGAAGCTGCCGGAGGTGAACAGGACGACGCCCGGTGCGTCCGGATCTGTCTTCACGCGGAACCGCTTGGGCGCCGCGCCGGCCGCGAGGCCGTAGAGCTTGTCGGCCAGACCGATGGTCTTGCGGACATCGTCCAGCCAGACTACCTCGGCCACCGTCTTCAGTTCGACGATCAGGTCGTCCAGCTTGGCCTGATCGATGAAGCGTTTTGCGGTCAGCACCTTCTTGACGCCAGAGGCCTTGATCGCCGCCTTCAGATTGGCTTCGCCGGCGGTGAAGTTCAGCATCACCGGCACACGACCGTGGGCGTGTAGACCGAAGAAGGTGACGACGACGCCCATGGACGACGGCAGCAGGATCGCGACACGCTCGCCCAGCTCGGTCATATTGGCGATCTTGCGGCCCAGCACGAAGGCGGCGCGGATCAGGCCGGTGTAGGTCAGCGGATGCCGGTCCTGATCCTCCAGGATTTCCTTGTCGCCGAACCGCAACCGCGCATCGATCAGGGCGTCGATCAGGGTCGAGTCGTAAAGCGAGGGATCCAGGGCCTGGCGCAAGCGCGTCTCCTACGGAGGACGCGGGCGGCCCTCTCTGTTGTTCGGGCGACTGTCATTAATGACGCCGCGTCATCTTGAAAAGATGCGTAACGTCGCGTGAGTTCCGATGCGCGACGCCTGCGGCAAGTCTGTTACCCGGTGTGCCTTGCCTAAACGGCCTCAAAGTCCGAAATACCGGCCATGGTCACCCTGATCGACACCCTTCAGCGCAAGCCGTCCGAGCTGCGTCACCCCGAAAAGCAGAACCGGCCCGAGTCGGTCGTTCTGAAGAAGCCCGACTGGCTGCGGGTGAAGGCGCCGGGCTCTGGTCAATACAACACCACCAAGGAGATCGTTCGCTCCAAGGGGCTGGTGACGGTCTGTGAAGAGGCGGCCTGCCCGAACATCGGCGAGTGCTGGAGCCAGAAACACGCTACCCTGATGATCATGGGCGACACCTGCACGCGGGCCTGCGCCTTCTGCAACGTCAAGACGGGCCTGCCTCAGCCGCTCGATCCGGAAGAGCCGAGCAAGGTGGGCCTGGCCGTCCAGCAGATGGGTCTGAACCACGTCGTCATCACGTCCGTCGACCGCGACGATGTGGCCGACGGCGGTGCGGCCCACTTCGCCGAAGTGGTGCGCCAGATCCGCATCCAGGCGCCCGACACCACGATCGAGATCCTGACGCCCGACTTCCTGCGCAAGGACGGGGCGGCGGCCGTGATGATCGACGCCAGGCCCGACGTCTTCAATCACAACCTCGAGACCGTGCCGCGCCTGTATCTGAAGATCCGGCCGGGCGCGCGCTACTTCCACAGCCTGCGCCTGTTGCAGATGGTCAAGGAGCGCGACCCCAACCAGTTCACCAAGTCCGGCATCATGGTCGGCCTGGGCGAAACCAAGGAAGAGGTCATGCAGGTGATGGACGACATGCGGTCCGCCGGCGTCGACTTCATCACCATTGGCCAGTACCTGCAGCCGACGCGCAAACACGCCGCCATTGATCGGTTCGTCACTCCGGAAGAGTTCAAGGCCTATGAGGCGATCGCCCGGGCCAAGGGCTTCCTGATGGTGTCGTCCAGCCCGCTGACGCGTTCGTCGCACCACGCCGGCGACGATTTCGCCCGGCTGAAGGCGGCGCGCGAGGCGCAGCTGCGCCGCTAAGTTCCGAATGGCCGTCCACCGCGTCACGCGCATTCTTCCCTATGCGCCCGAACAGCTTGCCGATCTGGTCGCCGACGTGCGTGCCTATCCCGACTTCGTGCCGTGGGTGACGTCGATGCGCGTCTGGAACGCGCGCGAGGAAGGCGAGGGCGTCGGCTTGCAGGATGCGGAGGCCAGCGTCGGGTTTTCCTTCCTAAAGGAGCGGTTCTCCACCTGGGTTCGGCATGATCGCCACGCGCCCAAGGTCGAGGTCGGCCTGCTGCGCGGCCCCTTCAAACACCTGAAGAACCGTTGGGAGTTCTTTCCTCATCCCGACGGCACGCGGCTGGAGTTCATGATCGACTTCGCCTTCAAGTCCCGGATGCTGGACATGATGCTGTCGGCGAACTTCGACCGGGCCGTGGAAAAGCTGATCGGCTGTTTCGAGGCCGAGGCGAAACGGAGGTACGGCGGCCGATGAGTTTTGATTTCGACGTGACCGTCGTTGGCGCCGGCGCTGTGGGCTTGGCGTGCGGTCGGGCGTTGTCGAAACGGGGCCTGACGGTGCTGGTGCTGGAGAAGGAAGCCCACATTGGTCAGGGCGTCTCCTCGCGCAATTCCGAGGTGATCCACGGCGGCCTCTATTATCCGACCGGATCGCTGAAGGCCCGCTACTGCGTCGAGGGACGCCATGCGCTCTACGACTTCCTCGCCAGCCGCAAGATCGACCACCGGAAATGCGGCAAGCTGGTCGTGGCGACGCAGGCATCAGAGGTCGAGCGGATCGAGGCCATCTTCGAACAGGCGACGGCGAATGGCGTCGAGGGGCTGGCGCATCTGACCGGCGCCCAGGCGCGGGCGCTGGAGCCGGAGTTGAACGCCCACGCCGCCATCCTGTCGCCCGAGAGCGGCCTGCTCGACAGCCACGGCTATATGCTCGCCCTGCAAGGCGAGATCGAGGATGCGGGCGGGTCGGTCGTGGTCTCGGCGCCGTTCGAGGGCGCAGAGCCGCTGGCGGGCGGCGGGTTCACGATCCGTGTCGGCGGGGAGGGGGCGATGCAGGTCACGAGCCGCCTTCTGGTCACCGCGCCCGGACTGTCGGCCCAGGCTGTGGCGGCGTCGATCGAAGGCTATCCGCCCGGAGACATTCCCGCCGGACATTTCGGCAAGGGCGTCTATTTCCGGCTGACAGCCAAGGCGCCGTTCGACCGCCTGATCTATCCGCCGCCCATCCCCGGCGCGCTGGGCACCCACTATCGCAAGGATCTGGGCGGTCAGGCCGTGTTCGGGCCCGACCTGGCCTATGTCGATACCGAGGATTACTCGGTCGATCCTGCCAAGGCCGAAGAGTTCGCCACCTACATTCGCCGTTTCTGGCCTGGATTGCCCGATGGCGCCCTGACGCCAGACTACGCCGGCATTCGGCCCAAGCTGCATGGGCCGGGCGAGCCGCAACCGGACTTCCAGCTTTATGGCCGCGAACATCACGGCATCGATGGCCTGATGGCCCTGTTCGGCATCGAAAGCCCCGGCCTGACCAGTTCGCTGGCCATCGGTGAAGCGGTGGCTGACGCTCTGACGGAGAACGCATGACCGAGCGCGAGAAGATGCTTGCGGGCTTGCCTTACGATCCGGGCGATTCCGATCTGCGCGACGGTCGCGCCCGCGCCGTGAGCCTGACCGTCGCCATCAACGCCGAGCCGGATCGCGACCGGCGCGGCGCCCTGGTCAACGAACTGGTCAATGCGGCCGACGGCAAGGCGATCATCATGCCGGGCTTCTTCTGCGACTACGGCGTCAACATCCACTTGGGCGCGCGGGCCTTTGCGAACGCCAACTGCGTGTTTCTGGACTGCGCCGAGATTCGCATCGGCGACAACTTCCAGGCCGGGCCGGGCGTACAGCTTCTGACGCCGGAACATCCGCTGGACGCGGTCGCCCGCCGGGGCGAGGAGACGGCGCGGCCGATCCTCATCGGGGACGACGTCTGGATCGGCGGCGGCGCGATCGTTCTGGCGGGCGTCACCATCGGCGATCGTTCGGTGATCGGCGCGGGATCGGTCGTGACGAAGGACGTGCCGTCCGACGTGGTGGTGGTCGGCAATCCTGCGAAGATCGTCCGGCGTCTGACGCCTGCTTAAACGCCTTGAAATCGTCGCGTGGTTCATGCATAAGCCGCGCCTCGCGTGGCGGTCCTGAGGGCCGCCGCTATTGTTTTCGCGCTAGACGGAGCTCGGCTCTGGGCGGCGCCCGACTTAGAAGATTGAGACGGACATGGCCGTTCCGAAGCGCAAAGTATCTCCCTCGCGTCGCAACATGCGCCGCGCCCACGACGCCCTGACCTCGAACGTCTACGTTGAGGACAAGGACACCGGCGAGCTGAAGCGCCCGCACCACATCGACCTGAAGACCGGCACCTATCGCGGTCGTCAGGTCATCACGCCGAAGGAAGACTAGTCTTTCAGGCGACCCCGACTTCAGTCGGATGACGATTTCGACGGCGCGCGGTGACCCGCGCGCCGTTTTCATGCGTTCAATGCGGTGAAGCTTCATTTGGAGAATACTGCATGATGATTCGTCTCACCGCCGTCAGCGCCGTCGCGCTTATCACCCTTGCCGCCTGCGGCCGTGACGAGCGCCCGACCGCAGAAGCGCCTCAGGAGACGCCGCCGGTCGCCATGGCGCCGGCGGCTCCGACCCCGCCTGTCACGCCTGCCGCCGATCCCAATATCCTTACAGCCGAGGGGCTGGGCCCCGTGCGAATCGGCATGTCGCGGGCCGATCTGGTGAAGGTTTGGGGTGAGGACTCTCAGCCGAACGCTGTTGGCGGCCCGGAGCCGGAGGTCTGCGATCAGTTCCATCCGACCAAAGCGCCAGCGGACGTGCTCGTGATGATCCAAAGAGGGGTCCTGACGCGAATCACCCTGTCTCGTGGCGCGACAATCGAGACCGATCGCGGGTTTAAGGTTGGCGACACGGCCATGGCGATCAAACAGGCGTACGGCGGATCGATATTCGCGCAACCCCACAAATATCAGGATGCGCCTGCCGAAGACCTGTATGCTTGGTCAAAAGGCGGTTCCAGCGCCTATGTCACCGACCCGGCGGCCCGTGGGGTCCGCTATGAAGTCGGCGCGGACGGCAAGGTCATCGCCATTCACGCCGGCGATCCTTCGATCCAGCTGGTCGAAGGCTGTTCCTGACGCACGGCGACGATGTCGGCATTGGCGTTTGGCGGGGAGGCGGCTAAACCGTCGGACCTCCCTTGCCCCTTGAGCCAAAGAGCCGAGCCATGACCGACATCGCCGACATCGTCGCCCGCCAGATTCTCGACAGCCGGGGCAATCCGACGGTCGAGGTCGATGTCACGCTGGAAGACGGTTCGTTCGGCCGCGCCGCTGTTCCGTCCGGCGCGTCCACGGGCGCCCACGAAGCGGTCGAATTGCGCGACGGCGACAAGGACATGTGGGGCGGCAAGGGCGTCCAGAAGGCGGTCGACGCCGTCAACGGCGAGATCTTCGACGCCCTGTCCGGCATGGACGCCGAGCAGCAGCGCCGGATCGACGACGCCATGATCGAGCTGGACGGCACGCCCAACAAGGGCCGTCTGGGCGCAAATGCGATCCTGGGCGTGTCTCTGGCCGTCGCCAAGGCCAGCGCCCTGTCGGCCAATCAGGAGATGTATCGCTATCTGGGCGGCGTCTCGGCCCGTGTCTTGCCGACCCCGATGATGAACATCATCAACGGCGGCGCGCACGCCGACAATCCGATCGACATCCAGGAGTTCATGATCCTGCCCACCGGCGCCGAGACCTTTTCGGACGCCGTGCGTATGGGCGCCGAAATCTTCCACGCCCTGAAGAAGCAGCTGAAGGACGCCGGGCACAACACCAATGTCGGCGACGAGGGTGGTTTTGCGCCCAATCTGGCCTCGGCCGATGAGGCGCTGAGCTTCATCACCAAGGCAGGCCAGGCGGCGGGCTATCTCGCGGGCGAGGACTTCCACCTGGGTCTCGACGTCGCCTCGACCGAGTTCTTCAAGGACGGCAAATATGTCATGGCGGGCGAGGGCAAGACCGTCGATTCCGACGGCATGGCCGCCTATCTGGTCGATCTGTGCGAACGCTTCCCGATCGTGTCGATCGAGGATGGCATGGCGGAAGATGACTTCGACGGATGGCGCCTGCTGACCGAGCGCCTTGGCGACCGCGTCCAACTGGTCGGCGACGACCTGTTCGTGACCAATCCGGCGCGTCTGGCCGCCGGCATCGGCGAAGGTCTGGCCAACTCGATCCTGATCAAGGTCAACCAGATCGGCACCCTGTCGGAAACCCTGGACGCCGTCGATATGGCCCACCGCGCGGGCTATACCGCTGTGATGAGCCACCGGTCGGGCGAGACCGAGGACTACACCATCGCCGACCTAGCCGTGGCGACCAACTGCGGGCAGATCAAGACCGGCTCGTTGGCCCGCTCCGACCGGGTGGCGAAGTACAACCAGTTGCTCCGCATCGAGGAAATGCTGGGCGACCAGGGCGTCTATTTCGGCGACGGCATGCTGCTGAAATAGAGATCGGAATTGTCGGCGGAGAATCAGCGTTTTCCGCCGACAATCTTACGGTCAAGCTACATTTCGTTAGGCATTTTCGGGCACGGTTTCTGAACTGTGTTTTCGCGCTCAGAAGGAGCGTCTCAAGTGCCCGAACGGATGAAACCTTACCGCCTGTCCCTCGCCCTGTTGCTGCTTCTGGCCTATCTCGGGGTGCAGGCGCTGACGGGCGAGCGCGGACTGTTGAGCGGCTCGTCTCGCGACGCCCTGCTTGGGCAGCGCGAGGACCAGCTGGCGCATCTGACCGAGCAGCGCCGCGACCTTGAGACACGGGTTCGCTATCTGCGCACCGACAGCCTGTCTCGCGACCTTTTGGAAGAGCGCGCCCGCGCCGTGCTGGGCTTCTCCGACCCGCGCGACTATGTGATCCATGTCTCGGCTCCGGCTGTTCAAGGGTAAAAGTCTTCGCCACTTGAACTATTGTTACAGGGCGACCCGCACCCCTTTGCGTTTCCGGAAGGAAGGCTGCTAAAGCCCCTTTCCGTAACGATAAGAAGGCGTCGGTCCTCGGCGCCTAGCCGGGAGATACCGGATGGCGAAAGCCCCAGCCAAATCCGCTCAGACGACCACGCCTGACAAACTGCCCAACACGCCGACGGCGTCCAAGGAAGATCTTCTCCGGTTCTATCGCGAGATGGTTCTGATCCGCCGCTTCGAAGAGCGTGCGGGCCAGCTCTACGGCATGGGGCTGATCGGCGGCTTCTGCCACCTGTACATCGGCCAGGAAGCCGTGGCGGTCGGCGTCCAGGAGAGCGTTAAACAAGGCCACGACAAGATCATCACTGGCTACCGCGACCACGGCCACATGCTGGCCGCCGGCATGGACCCCAAGGAAGTCATGGCCGAGCTGACCGGCCGCAGCGGCGGATCGTCCAAGGGCAAGGGCGGATCGATGCACATGTTCGACGTGCCGACCGGATTCTACGGCGGTCACGGCATCGTCGGCGCCCAGGTGGCGCTGGGCACCGGCCTGGCTTTCGCCGGCAAGTATCGCGGGGACGATTCGGTGGCCTTCGTCTATTTCGGCGACGGCGCCTCGAACCAGGGGCAGGTGTACGAGAGCTTCAATATGGCGCAGCTGTGGAAGCTGCCGGCCATCTACATCATCGAGAACAATCAGTACGCCATGGGCACGAGCATCGAACGCTCGTCCTCAACGACCGAACTGTATCAGCGCGGCGCCAGCTTCGGCATTCCGGGCGAGCAGGTCGACGGCATGGACGTGCTGGCCGTGCGCGACGCGACGGCGCGTGCGGTGAAGCGCGCCCGCGAGGGCGGCGGTCCCTTCATCTTGGAAGTGAAGACCTATCGCTATCGCGGTCACTCGATGTCAGACCCGGCCAAATACCGGACCAAGGAAGAGGTCGACGAGGTCAAGAAGACCCGCGACCCGATCGATCACCTGAAGACGCTGCTGTCGGCCGCCAATGCGACCGAGGACGAGCTCAAGGCCATCGACAACGAGATCAAGGCGATCGTCGCCGAAGCTGTTCAATTCGCCCAAGAGAGCCCGGAACCCGATCCGTCCGAGCTCTATACCGACGTCTACGTGGAGGCCTGATCCGTGACCGACATTCTGATGCCGGCGCTGTCCCCCACGATGGAAGAGGGCACGCTGACCAAATGGCATATCAAGGCGGGCGACACCGTGTCGGCCGGCCAGGTGATCGCCGAGATCGAAACCGACAAGGCGACGATGGAAGTCGAGGCCGTGGATGAAGGCGAAGTGCTGGAAATCCTGGTCGCCGAAGGCTCCGAGAACGTGAAGGTCAACACGCCGATCGCTCGTCTGGCCGGCGAAGACGGCGCAGCGGCCCCTGCGCCCAAGGCTGAACCCGCGCAGGGCGAAGCCGAGGCGCCCAAGGCTGCGGCCGAGGGCAAAACCGGCGATCCCGAAAAGGCCCCGGCCCAGACCGCGACGCCCAAGGTCGAACTGCGCGATCCGGAAATCCCGGCCGACGTCAAATTGGTCAAGACGACCGTGCGCGACGCCCTGCGTGACGCCATGGCCGAAGAGATGCGTCGCGACGATCGCGTCTTCCTGATCGGCGAGGAAGTCGCCCAGTACCAAGGCGCCTACAAGGTCAGCCGCGACCTGCTGCAGGAGTTCGGCGATCAGCGCGTCGTGGACACGCCGATCACCGAGCATGGTTTCGCCGGCCTGGGCGTCGGCGCCGCCATGTCGGGCCTGAAGCCGATCGTCGAGTTCATGACGTTTAACTTCGCCATGCAGGCGATCGACCACATCATCAATTCGGCCGCCAAGACGCTCTATATGTCGGGCGGTCAGATCCGCGCGCCTATCGTCTTCCGCGGCCCGAACGGCGCCGCTTCGCGCGTCGGCGCCCAGCACAGCCAGGACTACTCGGCCTGGTACGCGCAGGTGCCGGGTCTGAAGGTCATCGCGCCCTATGACGCGGCCGACGCCAAGGGCCTGCTGAAAGCCGCCATCCGTGACCCGAACCCGGTCGTCTTCCTCGAACACGAGATGATGTACGGCCTGGAGTTCGACGTGCCGGAGGTCGAGGACTATGTCCTGCCGATCGGCAAGGCCAAGGTCCGTCGCGAAGGCAAGGATGTCACCATCACCGCGCACAGCCGCATGGTTGGCTTCGCCCTGCAGGCCGCCGAGAAGCTGGCCGAGCAGGGTATCGAGGCCGAAGTGATCGACCTGCGTACCCTGCGTCCTCTGGATCACGAGACCATCGTCGAGAGCGTCAAGAAGACTAACCGTCTGGTCTCGGCCGAAGAAGGCTGGGGTCCGATGGGTGTCGGCGCCGAGGTTGTGGCCCGCGTCATCGAACATGCTTTCGACTATCTGGATGCGCCGCCGCTGCGGGTTCACCAAGAAGATGTGCCGCTGCCCTACGCCGCCAATCTGGAAGCGCTGTCGCTGCCGGGCGCGGACAAGATCATCGCGGCCGTGAAGCAGGTGATGGCATGACCGAGGCATCGGAGTTCATGCTGACGACGCCAGACAGCGTCGCTGCTGACCCCAAGGCCATCGAAGTCCTTCGGATGTGGTGGTCGAAGGACGAGCCGGTGATGTCCGTCAAACCGGCCTTCAACGATCCCATACAGTTCGGTCGGCTGCTGGCCTATGCGGCTCGACATATGGCGCATGGTTATGCCGTGCGGCATCAACACGATGAAACTGCGGCCTACCACCGCATCCTCGAAGGTCTCAGCGAAGTGGTGAAGGCGAATGACGTCCGCACTGTCGCCGAACCGATTACGCCAACCGGGGGGAACGCCTGATGACCGACATCCTGATGCCGGCCCTGTCTCCGACCATGGAGGAGGGCGTTCTGGCCAGGTGGCACGTCAAGGTCGGAGACGTCGTCTCCGCCGGCGACGTGATCGCCGAGATCGAAACCGACAAGGCGACGATGGAAGTCGAGGCCGTGGACGAGGGCGAAGTCACCGACATCCTGGTCGCTGAAGGCACGGAAGGCGTGAAGGTCAATACGCCCATCGCCCGCCTGAAGGACGAGGGCGGCGCGGCCGCGCCCAAGCCGGTTGAAAAACCCGCCGCCAAGACGGAAGGAGCGCCCAAGGCCGAGGCTGCTCCCGCTGCTGACGAGGCGCCCAAGCCCGCTACGTCTGCCGCTCCGGCGCCCGCCGCGCCGAAGTCGGACAGCGGAGATCGCATCTTCTCGTCGCCGCTCGCTAGACGTATCGCCGCGCAGAACGGCGTCGATCTGAAATCGATCAAGGGCACCGGTCCGCATGGTCGCATCGTCAAGCGCGACGTCGAGGCCGCCGGCAAGGCGTCGACTCAACCCGCGACCGCATCGTCGGCGTCGCCCGCCGCGACCGCAGCGGAGCCGCGCAAGGCGCAGTCGCTGGCGCAAATGGGCATTCCGGACGGCAGCTACGACCTGATCCCGCTGGACGGCATGAAGAAGGCCGTCGCGCGCCGCATGGTCGACAGCGTCCAGAATGTGCCGCACTTCCCGCTGTTCATCGACTGCGAGATCGACCAGCTGATGGCCGTGCGCGCCAAGGTGAACAAGATGCTGGAGCCGCAAGGGATCAAGGTCTCGGTCAACGACTTCGTCATCAAGGCCGCCGCCCTGGCCCTGAAGATGGTGCCGGAGGCCAACGCTTCGTACACCCCTGAAGGCATCGCCATGCACCACAACGCCGACGTCTCGATGGCGGTGGCGATCGACGGCGGCCTGATCACTCCGATCATCAAGAAGGCCGAGACCAAGGGCCTGGCGCAGATCGCGACCGAGTCCAAGGACCTGGCAAAGCGCGCCCGCGAGCGCAAGCTGAAGCCCGAAGAGTTCCAGGGCGGCACCTTCTCGGTGTCCAACCTGGGCATGTTCGGCATCAAGCAGTTCACCTCGATCATCAATGAGCCCCAGGGCTGCATCATGAGCGTGGGCGCGGGCGAGCAGCGCGCGGTCGTCAAGAACGGCCAGGTCGTTCCGGCCACGGTGATGACGGTCACCCTGACCTGCGATCACCGCGTGGTCGATGGTGCGACCGGCGCCCGCTTCCTGCAGGCGTTCAAGCCGCTGATCGAAGATCCCGTCGCGATGCTGGCCTAAGGGGAGGGTGAGGTCATGACCTCGGTCTATGACTTCTCCGCCCGCGCCATCGACGGCACGGACGTTTCGCTCGATCGCTTTCGCGGTCAGGCGTTGCTGATCGTCAATACGGCGTCCAAGTGCGGCTTCACTGGCCAATACGATGGTCTGGAAAAGCTGCACCGGACGTTCGCCAATCAGCCGTTCGAGGTGCTGGGCTTTCCCTGCAACCAGTTCGGCGAGCAGGAGCCGGGCAGGGCGGCGGAAATCGCCGCCTTCTGCGCCACAAGTTTCGACGTGACCTTCCCCCTGTTCGACAAGGTGGAGGTCAACGGACCGAACCGACATCCGCTTTACGCCTGGCTGACCGAACAGAAGCGCGGCTTCCTGGGCTCCAAAGCCATCAAGTGGAACTTCACCAAGTTCCTGACCGACCGCGAGGGCAGGGTGGTCGCCCGCTATGCCCCGCAGACTGAACCCGAGGCCATCAAGGCCGACATCGAGAAGTTGATCTAATGGCTGCTGAATTCGATCTCGTCGTCATCGGCTCGGGCCCCGGCGGTTATGTCGCGGCAATTCGCGCCAGCCAGTTGGGCCTGAAGGTCGCCATCGTCGAGCGCGAGAACCTGGGCGGCATCTGCCTGAACTGGGGGTGCATTCCGACCAAGGCCCTGCTGAAGTCGGGCGAAAAGTTCGAGAGCCTGAGCCATCTGAAGGAGTACGGCCTGTCGGCGTCGGGCGCGTCGTTCGATTTCGACGCCATCATCCAGCGCTCGCGTGGAGTGGCCAAACAGCTGAATCAGGGCGTCGGCTTCCTGATGAAGAAAAACAAGATCGAGGTGATCGAGGGGTCAGCCAAGCTGGAGAAGGGCGCCGCCGCGCCCAAGGTCGTCGTCGCCCTTAAAGCGGGCGGTTCGCGCGCTCTGGAGGCCAAGTCCGTCATGCTGGCCGTCGGCGCCCGCGCCCGCGCCCTGCCGCAGATCGGACTGGAAGCCGACGGCGATCGCATCTGGGCCTATCGCGAGGCGATGGCGCCGAAATTCATGCCCAAGTCGATCGTCGTGATCGGTTCGGGCGCCATCGGCATCGAGTTCGGCAGCTTCTATCGCGCCCTGGGTTGTGACGTGACCGTGGTCGAGGCCGTGGATCGCATCATGCCGGTCGAGGACGAAGAGGTCTCCAAGGCCGCCCAGAAGTCGTTCGAAAAGCGCGGCATGAAGTTCAAGCTGGGCGCCAAGGTCACTAAGGTGAGCAAGGACGCCAAGGGCGTGAAGGTCGCCGTCGAGATCGGCGGCAAGGCCGAGACCCTGGAGGCCGAGGTCTGCATCTCGGCCGTAGGCATCACCGCCAACACCGACGGCATCGGCCTGGAAGAACTGGGTCTGGAAATGGACCGCGGCCACGTCAAGATCGACAGCCACTGCCAGACCAACGTCAAGGGGCTGTACGCCATCGGCGACTGCGCCGGCGCGCCCTGGCTGGCGCACAAGGCGTCGCACGAAGGCATCCACGCTGCCGAACATATCGCCGGCTACAAGACCCCCAACGTCCATTCACCCATCGCCGGCTGCACCTATGCCCAGCCGCAGGTCGCCTCGGTCGGCGTCACCGAACAGGCTGCGCGCGCCGAGAAGCGCGACGTCAAGATCGGCCGCTTCCCGTTCCGCGTGAACGGCAAGGCGATCGCCTCGGGCGACACCGACGGCTTCGTCAAGGTGATCTTCGACGCCAAGACCGGCGCCCTGATCGGCGCCCACATGATCGGTCACGAAGTGACCGAGATGATCCAGGGCTATGTCACCGCCATCACGATGGAGGCGACAGAGGAAGACATCCACGGGATCGTCTATCCGCACCCGACCATGTCGGAGGCCATGCACGAGGCGGCGCTGGACGCCTATGGGCGTGTGATCCACATCTAAGCCAGAGACGGAAACGGCCCCGGAGTGCTCCGGGGCCGTTTCTCGTTTCAGGCAGGCGGCGTCAGCGCTTCTTGCCCAATTCCGCCGCGATATCCTTGGTCATGCGCCCAACCTTGCGGTGGGCGGCGGTGATCTGGTCCTTGGTTACGCCCCAGCGTTTCATCCAGTATTCGACCGACTGACGTTCCGACAGATCAATGCGATCCTTGTCGATGAAGCCGCGCTTGTCCTTGAGGCCCGCCATCTTTGGCTCCGTTCATTGGGTCAGAGCGTCGGGTTAGGCCTTCTCGACAAAGCTGTCGATGACGCGCTTCTCCCCGGCCTTTTCGAACTCGACCAGCAGCTTGTTGCCTTCGATGACGCGCACGTTTCCGTAGCCGAACTTCTGGTGAAAGACGCGTTCGCCCTTTTTCCAGCCTGAACTGGATTTGGGGTCTGCGGTGGCGATCAGTCGGCCGTCGCCTTCGATGACGGCCCTGCGCGCGGGAATCTTGGCCGGGGTCTGAGTGGCGGTGAAGGATTGGGCGCGTTTCCAGCCGGGGGAGGAATAGCCGCTGCCGAAGGATGGCGCGTCGTCCCAGCGGCTCTTGGCCTCCTTCATGCCGGTCGAAGCGCCGTAATAGCCGGTATCGGATTGGGGATCGACGTGAGCGATGGGCAGTTCGTCGACGAAGCGGCTGGGCAGTTGCGAGGTCCAGCGGCCATAGACCAACCGGTTGGCGGCGAAGGAGATGCGAGCGTCCTGCTTGGCGCGGGTGACGCCCACGTAGGCCAGGCGGCGTTCCTCCTCGAGGCCCTTCTCGCCCTTCTCATCGATGCTGCGCTGGCTGGGGAAGACGCCTTCTTCCCAGCCAGGCAGGAAGACGAGCGGGAACTCCAGCCCCTTGGCGCCGTGCAGGGTCATGATCTGCACCGCGCCGTCGCCATTGGGATCATCGCTGGTCGCGCGCTCCAGATCCATCACCAGAGAGACGTGCTCCAGATAGGCCTGCAGCGTCTCGAACTGCTGCATGGACTGGGTCAGTTCCTTCAGGTTCTCCAGGCGGGTCTGGCCGCTGGTGCGGTCGGCCTTCTGCATGTCGGTATAGCCGCTCTCCTCCAGCACCGTCTCCATGACCTGCCAGTGGGGCGTAGTCTCGGACAGTTGGCGCCAGCGGTCGATGTCGCGCACGAAGTTGGACAGGGCGGTGCGGGTCCGGGCCTGAAGCTCGTCGGTATTGATCAGGCCCCGCACGGCGGTCAGGGCCGACAGGTCGTGTTGGCGGGCCAGTTGCAGGATCTTCTGCACGCTGGTGTCGCCGATGCCGCGTTTGGGCACATTGACGATCCGCTCGAAGGCGAGGTCGTCGTCTTCCGACAGGATCAGGCGCAGATAGGCGTGGGCGTCGCGGATCTCGGCGCGCTCGAAGAAGCGCGGCCCGCCGATGACGGTATAGGGGATGGCCAGCATCACCAGCCGTTCTTCAAAGGCCCGCATCTGGAACGAGGCGCGAACCAGAATAGCCATGTCCTTGTATTTCAGGCCCGGTTCGCCGGCGTTGGGACGCCGCGCAGTCTCGATCTCGTCGGCGATCAGCCGGGCCTCGGCCTCGCCGTCCCAGACGCCGCGCACCCGCACCTTGTCGCCGCTGTCATCCTCGGTCCACAGGGTCTTGCCCAGTCGGTCGCGGTTGGCGGCGATCAGGCCGGACGCCGCGCCCAGGATATGACTGGTCGAGCGATAGTTCCGCTCCAGCTTGACGATCTTGGCGCCGGGGAAGTCGCGCTCGAAGCGCAGGATGTTGTCCACCTCGGCTCCGCGCCAGCCGTAGATCGACTGATCGTCGTCGCCGACGCAGCAGACGTTGCCGGTCGAGGCCGTCAGCAGCCGCAGCCACAGATACTGGGCGACGTTGGTGTCCTGATATTCGTCCACCAGGATGTAGCGGAAGCGACGGCGATATTCCTCCGCCAGGTCCGCATGTTGCGACAGGATGGTAATGTTGTGCAGCAGCAGATCGCCGAAGTCGCAGGCGTTCAGGCTGCGCAAGCGCGCCTGATAGGCGGCGTACAGACCCTGGCCCTTGCCGTTGGCGAAGTCCTCGCCCGGCGGCAGCTTGTCCGGCGTCCAGCCTCGGTTCTTCCAGTGGTCGATCAGGCCGGACAGCGACTTGGGCGTCCAGCGTTTGGTGTCGATATTAGCCGCTTCCAGCAGCTGTTTCAGCACGCGTTCCTGATCGTCGGTGTCCAGGATGGTGAAGCTGGATTTCAGACCGACCAGTTCGGCGTGGCGACGCAGGATCTGGGCGGCGATGGAGTGGAAGGTGCCCAGCCAACGCAACCCTTCGGCGGAGGGGCCGATCAGATGCGTGATCCGTTCGCGCATCTCGCGCGCGGCCTTGTTGGTGAAGGTGACGGCCAGCAGCTCCCACGGCTTGGCCCGGCCCGTCGCCAGAATGTGCGCCAGCCGTGTTGTCAGCACGCGGGTCTTTCCCGTGCCGGCGCCCGCCAAAACCAGAACCGGCCCCTCGGTCGTCTCGACCGCCTCGCGCTGCTCCGGGTTCAGCCCTTTCAGATAGTCGTTCGACGCCTCGCCCTCGGGCGCACGGGCTCGCGCCAGGTCGGAAATTCGGGAGGCGGGAAGGTCGGTCACAGGCGCAGAAACATCCGTCAGTCAGATTCGAAACCGGAACATAAGGGGACCGCGCGGCAATGTCAGGGCCGCCGCCACAATGAAACCTCGGAACCCGGCGGATGGACGGCCGGTTCCTAGGTGCGATGCAGCAGAACACTGACAAAAGGGACGCGGCGTCACACCGCAAACCACGCGGCAAGAAGGCCGGGTGGTGGGCCTTCGTTTTGGGCATGGTCGGAATGTTCGTGATCCTGGCCGTCTGGGTCGTGTTGGTCGAGATGGGCCAAGATCCGCACGCCGACGTCGATTTCATCGGGCAACCGCAATCCTCCGACGCCGGACCGCCCGAGACTACTTTAGACTATAGGTGATAGTCGTAACGACCCGGATTTTATTGTCGATGGAGACGGCCTCGTCGCCGGCTGCGCCATCGCGCGGCAGGATTTCGAACGAGCCCTGGGTGGCCTGACGGATCGGGCCGAGGGGCGTTCCGCTGTCCTTGGCGAACTGTTCCGCGCCGGTGCGCGCCGCCGCTGTACCCTCGGCGATCATTTGCGGGCGCACGTCGTTCAACTTAGTGAAGATGTAGGACGGACCCTGAAAGTCCTGCAGCACCACATCCTGACGCACCAGGTCGTTGAGCAGTCGCGTCGTGGCCTGAACCCGGGCCACATCGTTGGTTCGAACGATCACCGTCTGAGCCAGGATGAAGCGTGGACCGCCGTTCTGGGCGGCGTATTCTCGCGACCGTGTGTCGGCCACCTCGAGCCGGCCTAGCTCGATGGCTTGGGCAGGGTAGCCCTGGGCGGTCAGGAAGCGGCGGACCAGCGCCAGATCGCTGTCGATCTTGGTTTGAACTTCCGAAAGGACATCGCCCGAGGCCGTGAAGCGTAGCGGCAGGACGGCAAGGTCCGCTTTCACATTGCGTTCGGACAGGCCGCGCACCGTCACGGTGCGGTCGCCGGCGCGCGCGTGAATGACGCCCTGACCGATCAGGGCGCCGGCGCCGATGAAGCCGACAGCCAGAAGACCGCCGACCACGGCGGCTGGAAGCAGACGATTGTCTGACATGGTCAGGTCTCCGTTATATCGAAGCTACGCCGGTCTTCCATGATCCGCCACCCAGTCCAGCGCCAGCAGGCGACAGGCGGAGGCGAGAGGGCGTCGGCCGCGACCGGCGTCGATTTCAGCCAGAAGCTGAGCCTTGCTGAGGCTGCGAGCGGCCGCGATCCGGTCCAGCACGGCCCAGAACTCCGGCTCCAGCGCCACCGACGTGGCATGGCCGGCGAGGGCGACCGAACGTTTGCTGAGGCTGCTCAACGCGCGGACTTCAGCATGATCTCGGCCGAGGCCGGCGCGCCGTTCGTCAGGATCGCGTGGCGGGTGTCCGTAACGAAGACCAGAGCGCCGGCCGCGTCTCGGATCTCGGCGCGCGCGGCATAGGTGTGGCGTGGATCGATCTGAGACGTGGGAAAGCCAAGGGTGACGCGATAGGGCGGGGCGCCGGTCAGCGGCTCGCTGGTCTCGGCGAGAACCTTGGCGGGCGCGTCGGCCAGACTGACGTCCTCAACCCTAACGGTCAGGACATGGCCGGGCGGCAGCATGATCCGTTCGCGATAGGTGGCGGTCACGTTTACGACTGTCGTTCCGGTCGTCATGTCCGGCGTGGTGGCGCAGGCCGCCAGGACCAGGGCGGCGGGCAGGATCAGGGGGGCGTTTCGCATGGCGATCTCCTTCGAGGCGCCCAGTGTGTCACACTCAGGCGCAAGACGTGAGGGCGCGTGGCGTCAGGGCGTGTTATGCGGGCCGTCCACCGCCGGAGGTCAACCCTTGAGCCGCCCCTTCGCGATCGTCGCGATCACCATCTGCGCCCTGATCTGGGGCACGACCTGGTACGCGATCACCCTGCAGCTGGGGCCGGTTGATTCCATCGTCTCCATCGTCTGGCGGTTTGGTCTGGCGTCGGCGGTCCTGTTCGGCTTCTGCGCCGTGACGCGCCGGCCGCTGCGTCTGACGCGCAGCCAGCATCTGGCCGCCATCGGGCAGGGCGCCTTCGTCTTCGCGGTCAGCTATGGCTTCGTCTATGCGGCGGAAGGGCAGGTGGCGTCGGCTGTGGTCGCGGTCATCTTCGCCGCCCTGGCCTTTGTGAACCTGATCCTGTTTCGGCTGCTGGGCGGACAGAAGGCGGCGCCGGCGGCGTGGATCGGCGCAGTACTGGGCGTCATGGGCGTCGGGGTCTTGTCCTACGGCCAGATAACGGCGGCGGGCGCCGGCCTCAATCCGGGGCTGGGCGTCCTCTTCGCCCTGACCGCTGTACTGGCTTCGGCGCTCGGCAACTGGTTCGCCTGGAAGGGACAGCAGGCGGGCGCGCCCGTCATGGCCGCCACTTCCTGGGCGATGGCTTACGGCACGGCCATGTTGGCGCTGTACGGTATGGCGACCGGCGTGACGTGGCGGATCGAGCCGACGGCAGACTATGTGCTGTCGCTGCTGTATCTCTCGCTGTTCGGGTCGGTGATCGCGTTCGGCCTGTATTTCACCATCGCCCGTCAGCGTGGCTATGCCCTGGCCAGCTACATCTCGGCTCTGACGCCGCCCATCGCCATGTTGGTGTCGGTGCTGTTCGAGGGCGCGCGTTTCGGCTGGAGCGCCCTAATCGGCCTGGCGCTTGTGCTGGCTGGGCAGGTCATGCTCATCCGCGCGCCCAAGGCCTGAGCCGTCAGTCGTCGGATTTCAGCTCCAGCTTCTGACCATTCAACTGCTTCTCGGCGCGTTGACGCTCAAGAGCGGACAGGGTCTTTTCGGCCTTGGAGCGTCCGTGCGCCACGCGGTTGGCGGCGGCCAGCGCCTTGTCTTCGGCCTTGGCGCGGGCCTTTCGCGCCCGGTTCAGATTGATGATCTCGCCCATGATTACGACGTGGGCTTATCAGCGGGAGGCGTATCCGCCGACGGTTTCGCCGAGGGCTCGGGCGTCAGCACAGCTGGCACTTGAGACTCCGAAATTGTCGTCTGGGGGATAAAGGGCTGGTCCGCCGGGCGCTCGCCCAGCCGGGTCCAGGCATCGGCGCCGCGTCCGCGCTGGCGACCCAGTTCGAACATGGCCGTCATGGTCTCCTGATCGAACTTCAGGCTGGAGGCGGCGACATTGTCTGGAATGGCCGACAGCGCCATGTCCAGCCCATTGCGCCGCGCAAACGCCGCCGTCACGGCCAGATGGATGCGCAGCGACGATTTGCTCATGCTGTCATAGGTCCGCGCCAGAATTCCCGACAGCCGGCCGGGCGTGACCCCGTCGTTGCGGCCGACCTGACCGTTGACGATGACATAGAGGGCGCCGACACGCCCTTCGTCCTTTGGACGGGTCCACAGCATCAGGTCTTCAGGGATGGCCAGGAACGGCGTGTTGACGCCGCCGTCGACATGCATTTCCAGAACCACCTTGTCGTCGTCCTGAAGCCCGGCGATCAGAACCGGAGGAAAGACGCCGGGAATGCTGGCCGAGGCGACCAGCACCTCCTTGAACAGTTCGCGGGCGTTCTCGTCGCCCTGGGTCGCCAAAAGACCCATGTCCCAGATGACGGTTTCCTCGCTGTCCAGATCGGTCGTCGCCACCAGCAGCCGTCTGCCCTTGGCGTGCTCGCGCGCGACGGCCTGCATCAGTTCAGGGGTGACATTCTCGTCCACCAGATTACGCAGGACCTGTGACGAGAACAGGCTCGGGTTCAGGAAGGCGGCGAAACTGCGCCAGCTCAGCAAATTGCTGGCGGCGCCGCTGGTGTAGGCGTGCTGAAGTTCGTCGTCCCAATCCGATCCAAGAAAGGCGAATGGAGCGGCGAGGGCCCCCGTGCTGACGCCGGTGACCACGTCGAATGCGGGGCGATCGCCCTGTTCGGTCCAACCGACCAGCAGCCCGGCGCCGTAGGCCCCGTTTGCGCCGCCGCCAGACAGCGCCAGGATCGAGGTTGGCTTGTCGGGCCGAAGTCGCTGACCGATTTCCTGGGTGAAGGCCTGCAGGCGCGCGCTGTCGCTGGCGCGGATGCGAGGGTCTTCCGCCTTGACGAGCGTGCCGTCTGCAATCCGAAGAGGGCCAGTCGGGCGATCCAGCGTTCCACACGCCGACAAGGCCAGGGCCATGAGGACGCCGAATAGGCCCGATCCAATCCGACGCATATCTCGAGTTCCGGTTCCGTGTGAACGCCGGCTTCTACCGCGTCCTTGCCAATCCTGTCATCAAGGCGATGAACAAGCGTCGCCGTTTGAAACCGTCGCAGGCCGGGTGTGTTCTCATCGACAGGACAAACCAAACTGCTGGAGATACACATGGTTGACGTTTCGCTCATCAAGGAACACCTCGAAGTCGTGGGCTCGGACGGCGGTCACGTGGGCCGGGTCGATCACGTCCTGGGCGACCAGATCGAACTGGCGAAGCTGGATTTCGCAGGCGGCTTCAAGCACCACATGATCCCGGTCAGCTGGGTCGAACGGGTTGACGACAAGCACGTCCATCTGAGCCTGACCCAAGACGACGCCAAGGCGCGCTGGACCGAGAAGCCGCACTAAGGCCGATCTGAAGCCGATTTAATAAAGGCCCCGCTGCACAAGCGGGGCCTTTTGCTTATCTGAGATGTGTCGCATTGGGCGACATTGGAGCCTGTCTCGATGCGCCTGTTCCTGAATGTCCTCTGGCTCATCTTCGGCGGCTGGATTTCCGGCCTGCTGTGGCTGCTAGGCGGCGCGATCCTGGCGTTGACTGTCGTCGGCCTGCCGTGGACGTTCGCGGCGTGGCGCATCGCCAGCTATTCGTTCTGGCCTTTCGGTCGCGAGATCGTGTGGCAGGACACGCATCCCGTCGCTGGCTGTGTCGGCGTCGTGTTGAACGTGGTCTGGTTCGTCGTGGCCGGCTGGTACATCGCCCTGACGCATTTGATCATCGCCGTGGCGGAGTTCGTCTCCATCATCGGCATACCATTTGCGCTGAAGGATCTCGAATTGGCCAAGCTGGCGCTGGCGCCGGTCGGACGCACCATCCGCGACAATGCCTGACCCAAACAAAAACGCCGACGTCAGACGACGTCGGCGCTGCAAAATATCGTCCCTGGATGGGATCAGCCCGGCGAGATCATCTTTTCCGGCCGCACGGCTTCATCGAACTCAGCGTCCGTTAGATAGCCGCCGCCGACAGCCTCTTCGCGCAACGTGGTGCCGTTCTTGTGCGCGGTCTTGGCGATCTTGGCGCACAGGTCATAGCCCAGCTTGCCGTTCAGGGCGGTGACCAGCATCAGCGAGTTGTTCAGGCCGCGCGCGATATTGTCCTCGCGCGCCTCGATGCCGACGACGCAGTTGTCGGTGAAGCTGATGGCCGCGTCGGCGACCAGGCGCACCGACTGCAGGAAGTTGTAGGCCATCACGGGATTGTAGACGTTCAGCTCGAAATGGCCTTGCGACCCGGCGAAGGTCAGGGCGGCGTTGTTGCCGAACACCTGGACGCAGACCTGGGTCAGGGCTTCGCATTGGGTCGGATTGACCTTGCCCGGCATGATCGACGAGCCTGGCTCGTTTTCCGGCAGCGCCAATTCGCCCAGACCCGAACGCGGGCCGGAACCCAGGAAGCGGATGTCGTTGGCGATTTTGAACAGGCTGGCGGCGACCGTGTTGATGGCGCCGTGGCTGAAGACCATGGCGTCGTGGGCGGCCAGGGCCTCGAACTTGTTCGGGGCCGTGGTGAAGGGAAGACCGGTGATCTCAGCGATCTGGGCCGCAACCCTCTCGGCGAAGCCGATGGGCGCGTTCAGGCCGGTGCCGACGGCGGTGCCGCCCTGCGCCAGTTCCATCAGGGCCGACAGGGTCTGTTCGATGCGCTTGATGCCGTTCTCGACCTGTTGCGCATAGCCGCCGAACTCTTGGCCCAGCGTCAGAGGCGTGGCGTCTTGGGTATGGGTACGGCCGATTTTGATGATGTGGCCCCAGGCCTTGGCCTTGGCGTCCAGCGCGGCGTGCAGATGTTTCAAGGCCGGGATCAGGTCGTTAACCACCTGTTCGGCGCAGGCGACGTGCATGGCCGTGGGATAGGTGTCGTTGGACGACTGGCTCATATTGACGTGGTCGTTGGGATGGACCGGCTTCTTGGAGCCCATCTCGCCACCCAGAATCTCGATCGCGCGATTCGAGATCACCTCATTGGCGTTCATGTTCGATTGGGTGCCCGAACCCGTCTGCCAGACCACCAGCGGGAAATGGTCGTTCAGCTTGCCTTCAATGACCTCATTGGCGGCCTTGATGATGGCGTCGGCCAGGGCCGGGTCCAGCTTGCCCAGGTCGCGATTGGTCTCGGCGGCCGCACGCTTGACGATGCCTAGGGCGCGCACGACAGGCAGGGGCTGCTTTTCCCAACCGATCTTGAAGTTGCCCAGCGATCGCTGCGCCTGGGCGCCCCAGTAGCGATCGGCGGCGACTTCGATCGGGCCGAAGGTGTCGGTCTCTGTCCGGACGTTGCTCATGCGCGTAAATCTCGTCTCTCAGGCGTGGCGATGGGTTGCGCGGCGGTGTAGCACGAGAGCCATGCAGGGCAAGAAGAGCGCGGATATCCTCACAACGGCAATCGTCGTATGATCGCCGGCTGGATCGGGACCGGCAAGGTCAGGGCGCGCGAGGATGGCGATGCGGTCGAGATCGTTATCGACGGCCTGACGACCCAGGCCAAATACTACAAGCCGCTGGTCTATGAGTTCATGCGCAAGGAATGGCGCGGAGCCAGACCATCATGGGGCGACCATGTCGTAGAAATCCGCATGGAGCATGTCGGAGAGCCGCCCTGGATGGACCTCGACAACCTGGCCAAGGCCTTGCTCGACTCCATCAAAGGCTATCTGTTCCACGACGACGCGCAGGTCGCGCGGCTGCTGGTCGAAAGACGCGAAGGCGAAAGAGAGCGGATCCTGATCCGCTCCTATCCGCGCAAGGACTGACGGCAGCTATTTCTTGCGGAACTGGTCCAGCGAAACGACCTTGGGGCCGTCCGAAATCGGCGGCATGTCCTGAGGCGGGGTCGGCTCGTCTTCGACCTCGTCCAGAAGCTGTGGGTCTTCGAACTGCAGCAGAAATTGGACGCTGGGATCGTAGAAGCGCGTGATCGCGGAATAGGGGATGACCAGGCTCTTGGGCATGCCGCCGAAGCGCAGCTTGACCGAGAAACGCTCAGGCTCGACGCGCAGGTCGTCGTACTGGTGCTGCAGAACGACCGTCATCTCTTCCGGATATTTCGCCAGAATGTCAGGGGCCACGCTGACGCCGACGGCGCGTGTCTTGAATGTGATATAGAAGTGGTGGGCGCCGGGCAGCCCCTCGGCCAGCACGCGTTCCAGCGCGGCGCGCATGACGCCGCGCAGGGCTTCCTGCGCCAGCTGTTCGTACCGCATCTCATCGACCGGAGGGGCCTGGTCGCTCATCGTCACCTCACATCAGAGCGCGACTGATAGCGGCGCGGGGCCGCAGGCGAAAGGTGTCATGAAGGTAAAGCGCCGGGATTCTGGCGCCAGGCTCCCGATCATCTTTTGGAAAGTGCCGGGGGTTCTGTTGCCAGGCCCCCCGACGGGCCCCGCCCAGGGATCTGAACCCCTAGGACTTAAGATTCGAAATCACTCGAACCGCATTACGCGGCGAGAGCGACTTCTCCAGCGAAGTTATCGTTCGCAGTTAGAAAATGGCCCGATACGGTGGGCCAGGACGAGCGAAAGCAATCCTCTTTACACGTCCGTCGATGCTAGTCGGCCCCATGCTGCCTCCGCCGATAACGCGGGGAGAAAGTTGGTGGAGCCGCCGGGAATCGCACCCGGGTCCGGTCCGCTTATTACAAGCGCGTTTATCGCTATAGTCCGGCCGAAACCGGACCAAACGAATATAGGCGCAGCCGTGAGGCATTCCAAGCGCCGGATTGTTTCTTAGGCACGGCGCCAGTCCGGCGTCTGGTTTCGAAACCACGTCAACTGACGTTTGGCGTAGTTGTGAGTGGCTTGTTTCAGTGCGGTGATCGCGTCGTCGCGGGCCATGTCGCCAGACAAGTAGGCGGCCAGTTCTCTGACCCCGACCGCCTTCATGGCGGGCAGGGCGGGGTTCAAGCCACGCCCCACAAAGGCTTGGACTTCGTCTATCGCTCCCTGATCGATCATAAGGTTCACGCGCTGGTCGCAGTTTGCATAGAGTTGCTGACGTTCGGGCTCCATGACCCATCCGGTCCATGAACCCGGCGCCAACAAGGGTTGGGTATCGGCCTTCCAGGCGCTCAGCGCGCGGCCGCTGGCGATGAAGACGCTCATGGCTCGCACAAGGCGCTGGCGGTCTCCCTGTTCGATGGCCTGCGCCGCCTCAGGATCGATCTGGCCCAAGCGCTGGCGGAAACCTGACTCGCCGAGCGCCGTGTAGTCGGCTTCCATCTGATCCCGCATCGCGCTCGGCACTGCAGGAATATCGGCCAGGCCGCGCGTCAGGCTCATGAAGTAAAGGCCTGTCCCGCCCACCAGAATGGCCGGGCGGCCCTGTTTGCGAAGGTCGTCGAGCAACGCCATCACCGCGCGGCTCCAACGTCCGACCGACCAGGCGTCGGCCGCGTCTGCGATGCCATATAGTCGGTGATCGGCTTGGGCTTCGTCCTCAACCGAGGGGCGGGCCGTCAGGATGCGCAGGTCGGCGTAGAGCTGTTGGCTGTCGGCGTTGATGATCACCGCGCCCGTTTCGCGCGCCATCTTCAGCGCCAGCGCCGACTTGCCCGAGGCTGTCGGGCCGGCGATCAGCGTGATTGAGGGTGGCTGGGACAAATCGTGGCTCGCGGGACGGGTTCGACGGCGATAGAACGCGCGCATCATCGCCTGCAAGTCTTCTGGAGACCGCCTTGGTCGAACACTCCGCCGTCATCGCCGCCCTCGACGCCATCATCGATCCGGTTTCCGGCCAAGGGCTGGTCGCCGCCGGTCTGGTTCAAGGTCTGGTCGTGGCTGAGGATCGCGCGGGGTTTGCTCTGGAAGTCGATCGCACTCAAGCAGCCGCCTACGCGCCGGTTCGTGATGCGGCGGAGGCTGCGCTAAAGGCCATTCCCGGCATGGCGCGCGTCTCGGTCATTTTGACCGCCGAGACCAAGCCAGCTGCCGCGCCGCGCACGGCGAGCCTGTCAAAAGCGGCGGTCGATCAGGGCCGCGCCAAGGCCCCGGTCCCGACCGATCGGCCGAAGCACGTTCGCTGCGTCCTGGCCGTCGCCAGCGGCAAGGGCGGGGTGGGCAAGTCCACGGTCGCGGTGAATTTGGCTGCTGCGCTTTCTGCACGCGGGCTTTCAGTCGGCATTCTCGACGCCGATGTGTATGGGCCCTCGCTGCCGACCATGCTGGGCATCAGTGGTCAGCCCGCCTACGAGGACGGCGCCATCGTGCCGCACGTCGCCCACGGGCTGAAGGCCATGTCGGTCGGCCTTTTGACCAAGATGGACGACGCCATGATCTGGCGCGGACCCATGGCGTCGCAGGCCATCACCCAGATGCTGACCCAGACGCGTTGGGGGACGGCTGATGCGCCCCTGGACGTGCTGGTGGTCGATCTGCCGCCGGGCACGGGCGACGTCCAGCTGACACTGATCCAGAAGACGCCGCTGGATGGAGCGGTGATCGTTTCCACGCCGCAAGAAGTCGCTCTGGCCGATGCCCGGCGTGCCCACACCCTGTTCCAGCGCGTCAATGTCCCGACGTTTGGCCTGATTGAGAATATGAGCGGGCCAGTCTTTGGAGAAGGCGGAGGGAAGACCGAGGCCGAGCGCCTATCCATCCCGTTCTTGGGCGCCTTGCCGCTGGACGCCGCCTTACGAGAAGGCGGCGATGCCGGACGACCGCCTGTCGCAACCGATCCGCAGGGCGATATCGCCGGCCGCTTCGCCGAAATCGCCGCGCGCGTCTCGTCTGCGCTCGAGATATAGAAAAAGCCGCCGCAGGGGGTTTTCAAACGCAACCCTGTTCGCCACCTTGGGTGCTACAGATACTCAAGGAGATCCAATGAGCCTCGACGCCCTGTTCAGCCCCTTTACGATCAAGGGGCTGACCCTGCCCAACCGCATCGTCATGGCGCCCATGACGCGATCCTTCTCGCCGAACGGCGTGCCAACGTCCGATGTCGCCGGCTACTATCGTCGGCGGGCCGAAGGCGGGGTTGGGCTGATCGTCACCGAGGGCACGGTCGTCGAGCGTCCGGCGGCGCGCAACGACGCCAATGTTCCGGTCTTCCACGGCGAAGCGCTGCCGGAGTGGAAATCGGTCGTGGATGAGGTTCACGCCGCCGGCGGGCTGATCGCGCCGCAAATCTGGCATGTCGGTTCGGCGCGGGGACAGGGGGCGGACTGGACGCCGCTGGGTAAGGTGGACAGCCCCTCGGGCCTGACGTCGCCGGGCAAGCCCAAGTACGAGCCCATGACCGAGGAGGATGTTGCCGACACCATCGCCGCCTTCGGTCGGTCGGCGCGAGCCGCTCGCGACCTGGGTTTCGACGCCGTCGAGGTTCACGGCGCCCACGGCTATCTGATCGACCAGTTCTTCTGGGGCGGGGTCAATCTGCGTGAGGATCGCTGGGGCGGGCCGACAATCGCCGACCGCGCCCGTTTCGGCGCCGAGGTCGTCAAGGCGGTGCGAGAGGGCGTGGGAGATGACATTCCGGTCATCCTGCGCCTGTCGCAATGGAAGCAGCAGGATTTCACAGCCCGAATCGCCGAGACGCCGGAGCAGATGGTCGAGTGGCTGACCCCGCTGTCGGACGCCGGCGTCGATGTCTTCCACTGCTCGCAGCGCCGCTTCTGGGAGCCGGAGTTCGAAGGCTCGGACCTGAACTTCGCCGGCTGGACCAAAAAGCTGATGGGCAAGCCCACGATCACCGTCGGGTCGGTGGGCCTGGATGGCGAGTTCATCGCGGCCTTCGGCGGCGAAGGTTCAAAGCCCGCCTCGCTGGACGGTCTGTTGCGCCGTCTGGAGAACGAGGAGTTCGACCTGGTCGCCGTCGGCCGCGCGTTGCTGGCCGATCCTCAATGGGTCGCCAAGATCCGCGACGGTCGCGAAGACGAGCTGCGCAACTTCGAGCGTTCGGACCTGATGACCCTGTCCTGATCGGGAAACGTCGAGCCGGTTATGCCGGCTCGACGATCACGCCCGTGCCGTAAGCCAAGACCTCAGTGACGCCCGGCATGATTTCCGTGGCGTCATAGCGAACGGCCAGGATGGCGTTGGCGCCGTGGGCCTGGGCGTGTTTGACCAGTTCGTCATAGGCTTCCTGACGCCCGGCCTCAGCCAACTTCACATAGGCGCCGACGCGGCCGCCCAGCATGGACTGGACCCCGCCGATGGCGTCGGAGATGGCGTTGCGCGAGCGCACCGTGACACCGCGCACCAAGCCGATATGGCGGGTGACGCGAAAGCCGGGCAGGTCGTTGGTCGTGGTGACGTACATCTGTTTCTCCTAGCGGCGTTCCAGTACGCGGAAGGTGAAGGCGTGGTCGTCCTTCTCGCCTGCCGGGTACGATTCCGACGATACCTCGACCCAGGCTGTTTCGTCGAATGACGGAAAGACGGCGTCGCCTTCCGGCGAAGCCTCCACCTCGGTGATGTAGAGGCGTTTCGCGCGGGGCAGGGCGGCCTCGAACAGGGCTGTACCGCCGATGACGCAGATTTCGTCCATCCCGTCGTCCTCAGCCGTTTCGCGCCCGATCTCAATGGCCTCGTCCAGAGTGGCGCAGACCAGGCCGCCCTTGGCCATGCCGTCCGCCTCGTAGGACTGGTCCCGCGTCAGGATCAGATTGAGCCGGCCAGGCAGGGGTTTCAGCGGCAAGCTTTCCCAGGTCTTGCGGCCCATCAGGCAGGGCTTGCCCACGGTGATGGCCTTGAAGCGCTGTAGATCGCTGCGCAGCCGCCAGGGCAAGTCGCCGTCACGGCCGATGACGCCGTTGCGTCCACGCGCGACGACCAATGCGATCTGGGGAACGGTCATGCTTTCGGCTCCAGCCACTTCAGCCATTTGCGCTGCATGGCCTGATCAAGATCGACGCCCGCTCGCGCGCAGTAGATCAGCAGCATCCCCAGCACATCCGCCGCTTCGTCGCCCAGCGCCTGGCTGTCAGGTGCGCCCCGCGCGCGGCCGGTCAGGCGCAGATGCTCGGCGGTCAGTTCGCCCAGCTCCTCCTGAAGCTTCAGCAGCGCCCAGTCGCGATCCCGGTCGATGTCGTGTTCGGCCGCGTAGATGTCGGAGATGCGCAGGACGGAGGCGGTCAGGTCGGAGAAATGCATTGGTATTTGCCGACATCCAGATGCGCGCATCTCCCATAAGAAGTATCGTTTCTAGAGAGCTCAGCCATACCGAAATGGCTCTATACACATTGCGGTCATGAGGCGAGGGCCTTCATCAAAGAGTCGATATCTCTGAAGACAAAAATCACGAAGACATGGGCAAGTGATCTTATTGGTGAAAATTTCGACTAAGTATGGGTCGTAAGATGCCGCGATCATTTCGTTCAGATATGAAATTATCGTTTTCTCAATCATGCGCTCAATGCGATCAGGAAAGTCAATTTCGTAGAGCGCGATGACATTCAGTTCGAGTTGAGCGAATAGTTGGCCCAAGGCTTGTCTAAATTTGTCGGCATCAAAATCTGTGGCACCTGCCGAGCTACTGCAAGTAGCCCATTGTTCTGTGGTGTCTTCGATAAATTTCCGAGCCACATCAATAGCAGTCACGCGACTGCTGTGTCTGATCTGCGCTAGTACGAGACCTAGACCTGTAACTGCCGCGCATGCGGCCAGCCAGTCGGCAATGTTGGGCGCGTCGGAAACGTCAGCCTCGCTGTTCACCACGATTAGGGGAGGGAGGCGGTGGTGGTGGTGGTGGTGGTGGTGGGCTTGGTGATTTGGGCACCGGCACCGAGCTTTTTTCAGTTGGCCAAGGTGCGGGCCGAGGAGGGCTGCTCATGTTTAATGCCCTTTCGCGGGCGGCGGAGGCGGAGGCGGAGGGGGTGGCGGCGTCCGTGACGGTGCCACTGGTACGGAGTCCTTAAAGGGCAACTGCGGCGTTGTGCGAGGGGTTTGGGACACGACGATCACTCTTTCAAACAGCCACGGCCGCCTTGATGTGTGGCCAGGCTTCGTAGCCTTCGAGGGTGAAGTCCGAGAGGTCGAAGGCGAACAGGTCGGTCTTGGGCGCAATCTGCATGACAGGCAGGGGCAGGGGCTCGCGTGTCAGCTGAAGCTCGGCCTGTTCGAGGTGGTTCAGATAAAGGTGGGCGTCGCCGAAGGTGTGGACGAAGTCGCCCGGCTCCAACCCCACCACCTGGGCCAGCATCATCGTCAGCAGGGCGTAGGAGGCGATGTTGAACGGCACGCCCAGGAAGACGTCGGCGCTGCGCTGGTACAGCTGGCAGCTCAGCTTGCCGTCCGCGACGAAGAACTGGAACAGGCAGTGGCAGGGCGGCAGGGCCATGTCGTCGACGTCGGCCGGGTTCCAGGCGGTGACGATGTGGCGGCGGCTGTTGGGATTGGTCTTCAGCCCGTGAACTAGTTTCTCGATCTGGTCGATGACGCGGCCGTCCGGCGCGGTCCAGGACCGCCATTGCTTGCCATAGACCGGACCCAACTCGCCCTCGGCGTCGGCCCATTCGTCCCAGATGCGAACGCCATTGTCCTTCAGATAGGCGATGTTGGTCTCGCCACGCAGGAACCACAGGAGTTCGACGATGATTGACCGCAGATGCAGCTTCTTGGTCGTCAGGACCGGAAAGCCCTTGGACAGGTCGAATCGCATCTGGCGGCCGAAGACGCCCAAGGTGCCGGTGCCGGTGCGGTCGTCGCGACGGACGCCATTGTCGAGGATGTCGCGCAGCAGGTTCAGATACTGCCGCTCGGGATGATCGGCCGGCGCCGCGGCGATGCGAGCCTGAAGTTCAGCGATGGCGACCTGAGCGTTCATTTCTCGAGCTTGCCTCAGAACCTGCGATTCGAAATCCAAATCGATGCAGAGTCCTAGGGAGTCCACAGAAATCGAATCAACCCCCGAAGCCGCCTTCGTCGAGGAAGGCCTGTTCTTCGGGAGTGGTCTGGCGGCCCAGCGCGGCGTTGCGGTGCGGGAAACGGCCGAAGCGGACGATGATGTCGCGGTGCAGCTTGCCCCATTTCTCCAACTCTTCGTCCCCGGCGACCAAGGCCATGTAGCGGTCCTGATCCTCGATCCTCTCGGAATGCTCGAACGGCAGCAGCAGGAAATTCTTCAAAGCCGGCTCGAACGCCAGATGCAGATCGCGCGCCACGGCCTGGTTTGCGAACATCAGGGCCAGAGGATCGGTGGCGAACTGATGCGCCGTGCCGCGAAAGCTGTTGCGGGGATACTGATCCAGCAGGATCAGCAGCGCCAAGGCGCCCTCCGCCGTGTCCATCCAGTCGTCCAGTTCGCGGCGCGCGGCGGCCCAATGCAGGGCGTGGCCTCGGTCGCGGAAGTCGGCGTCGAACGCCTCGTCCTTGGCGAACCACTTTTCGGGCCCAGCCTCTTTCCAGAAGGCGACAACGTCGGATGGGGTTATGAAGGCGGTCATGACCCAGACCCTATCCAATCCGCTGCCCGTCTTCCATGACCGCGACTGCGACCTTTCGATCATCCGCGGCAAGCGCGTGGCCATGATCGGGTACGGCAGCCAGGGCCGGACCCATGCGCTGAACCTGCGTGATTCGGGCGTGACCGACATCGTTGTGGGTTTGAAGGCCGACTCCAGAACACGCGACCTAGCGCGCGCCGATGGATTCGAGGTGATGACGGCCGGGCAGGCCGCGTCGGGCGCCGACGTGGTCGTCGTCATGACTTCGGACGAGGCGCATCGCGATCTGTGGCGCGACGAGCTGGAGCCGAACGTGCGGCCGGGCGCGGCCCTGGTCTTCGCCCACGGCCTGTCGGTGCGATTCGGCCTGGTCGAACCGCGCGCGGATCTGGACGTCGTCCTGGCCTCGCCCAAGGGGATCGGGCCGCGCATCCGCGATCTGTACGAAGCCGGGGAGGGGGTCTTTTGCCTGTTCGGCGTGCAGCAGGACGCGACGGGAGGCGCGCATGCGCTGGGCCTGTCCTATGCGGCGGCGCTGGGATGCGGGCGCAAGGGCATTCTGGAAACGACGATGCGCGACGAGTGCGAGAGCGACCTGTTCGGAGAACAGGTGGTGCTGTGCGGCGGCATCGCCGAACTGATCGACGCGGCCTTCATGAAACTGGTCGACGCCGGCTATCCGCCCGAGGTGGCATGGTTCGAATGCTTCTATGAAACGAAGCTGGTGACCGACCTGATGTACGAACGCGGCATCGCGGGCGCCTTCGCCAAGATTTCGAACACGGCGGAATACGGCGCCTATCTGACCGGACCGCGCATCATCGGAGCCGAGTCTCGCCAAGCGATGGATCAGGTGTTGGCCGAGGTTCAGGGCGGGGCGTTCGTGCGGCGGCTGATGGCCGACTATGACGCCGGTTCACCCGATCTCAACGCGCGCCGAAAGGCGCTGAGCTCTAGGACCATCGAGTCGGTTGGAGCGCATCTGAATGCTGTGGCGCGCCAGGCGATGGAGAGCGCGGCGAACGACGACTAACGCGGACATGGCGGCGGGCGAAGACCCGCTGTCGCATCGTCGATTTTTCTGAGGAGAAGATGGTCGGAGTGAGAGGATTCGAACCTCCGACCCCTGCGTCCCGAACGCAGTGCTCTACCAGGCTGAGCCACACTCCGACCGTGGGGGCTGGCCTGGCGGCGTCGCCCCGAAGTGAGGACGCGGCTTATAGCCATGGGTTCGATAGGCCGCAAGCGCCCATTTCGACCCATCTTCACGGTAAGCGAAAATAGTCCTGAAAGAGGGTGTTGCATCCCAAAACGGCTTGGCGTATCTGACCGCCTCCGCCGCACAGAGTGCTTCGGAAACGCCGGTCCTGCTGGGGAATGGTGTAATGGTAACACTACGGTTTTTGGTACCGTCATTCTAGGTTCGAGTCCTAGTTCCCCAGCCATCCGCCGACAAAGGTCGGCGCCGCCGAACCACTTCACAGCTTCAGCATTATCATCTGCGTCAGGGCTTCCGTTCGGATGCCCGGATACCTAGCTTGACCGCAGACTGCTGCTGAGGAGAACGATGATGGTCACCGCCAAAGAAAAGCGCCTGGCGCCCCTGAGGACGCCGACGAGCCTGTCGGAGGAGGCGACCCAGAGCATTTCAGCCGCTCTGACCGGCCTGCTGGCCGATACGTTCGCCCTCTACATCAAGACCAAGAATTTCCACTGGCACGTCTCAGGCCCGCATTTCCGAGACTATCATTTGATGCTGGACGAGCAGTCGGCGGAAATCCTGGCCATGACCGATCCGATGGCCGAACGGGCGCGCAAGATCGGCGGGACCACGCTGCGCTCCATCGGTCAGATCGCCAAGGAATCACGCATCGCCGACAATGACGCCGACTATGTCGACCCGCTGGATATGCTGGCCGAGCTTCGCGACGACAACGGTGAGCTGATCGGCCGAATGCGCGAGGTCCATGACCTATGCGACGAGCATAACGACGTCGCGACCGCCAGCCTGCTCGAGAATTGGATCGACGAGAGCGAAAAGCGCGTCTGGTTCCTGTTCGAATCGGGTCGTCGCGGCAACAGCTGAGGAACCGCAGCGCTTGCGCCGTCTTATGTATCGTCGATAGTCGATTACGGACGGCGCAGGAGAGGCGTGTGAAGCAGGGTGTGGTGATCTGCGGTTTGGCGATCTTGGGCGTGCTGGCGGCCTCGCCCGCTTCAGCCGACATGTCCAAGGCGTTCGGCAATACGATCGTGTCCCATTATCCGAACGGACAGTGGGTCAGGCACTATTTCGAGCCGGATGGACGCTACACCTCGCAGTTTTCGGACGGGAGACGGGTGGCGGCGCGCTGGTCGGCTGAGGGTGACAAGATTTGCCTGAGCGGGTTCAGCCCGCGACAGGTCCTGCCGCGTTTTTGCAGCCGGATGGTCGAGGCCGATGTCGGCGACACTTGGCGCGCCCGCGATCCCTTGGGACGCTCCATTCGCAACGAACTGGTCGCCGGGCGTCGCTGAGGCCTTGCCCTGAGCGGCGTCACCCCCTAGACGCGACCGCCTACCCGATGCGGATGTGGCGGAACTGGTAGACGCACTGGATTTAGGTTTCTGCTCATCCAGCATCTTTCACATTGTTTTCGCTAGAGATTTTTGAGATCTCCGCGTCGCTGTGGTGGGATTTGTGCCCTAGAGCTGCAAGTACGTCAGCGTCTGAGACGTGGGCATAGCGAGCGGTCGAAGTGATGCTCTCGGCCCAAGAAGCTGCTTCACCACAGCGAGATTTCCCGAGGCCTTTAATGCCGTGGTAGCGGCGTGGTGACGTCTGTCATGAACCGGCCGCGCGTCGACGATCTTGGCCGCCCTGAGCGCGGCTTGGGACGCTGCTTGGTGCCCTCTGGGTGTGATGGCTTGGAGCTTACCGTCCGGCTTCTGACGAAACCACACCGTGGCGAGATCGGCATCCCTGGCACGACCCATCCTCGCCTTCATGTCGGAAAGGTCGTCGGGCAGGAGAGGGAGGTAATATGTGCCGCCGTTCTTGCGGGCCCGAAGCGCGACCCGTCCTCCCACGACGTCAACGGCGTCTAGCGGGAAGAAGGCCTCGTTCAGCCGGACGCCGTAGCGATTGATAAAGTCGAATAGGGGGCGATGCCATTCCGGCAGACCCGCGCGCCAGGTTTCGATCTCATCGCCGCTGAAAGTGCGAGTGCGACCCTTGGGCTCCTTCAGACGCAGATCGCTCCATGGGATCTCGCGGACCTTGAGCTCAAGATTTCGTCGCGCAAAGCGCAGGATCGGCCGAAGAGTCGTGTCGATCAGGTCGCGGTTGACTGTGCCGTTGGAGGGCAGCTTACCTTGGCGAGTGGTTTCCACGCGGCGCCGGCTGATTGCCGCCTGAACCTCGGCCGCGCCGATGGTGGAGATCAGAGCGTCGCCGTCGAAATGTCGCAGCATTATGTTCAGTCTAAACGCGACGGTGGCCTCGGCCTTGGTGCCCGCCACCTTGGCATTGAACCACTCCACTGAAACATCCTTCAGCGTTTGCTCTTGGAGCGCGTCAGATGATCCCAGGGCAAGATCTCGGCGGAGGCGTTCGAGATGCTTTTGGGCGTCACCCTTTTTGGTGCAGCGCGTCGTCCCCCGATATCGCTGACTCGCGAACTGGAAGTCGTAATGCCAGGTCTCCCAGCGAAGTCTGTGGCTGTCGTATAAGGCAGTATGCCGTATGACCAGAGCTGCGGGGCGGCGCGGCGACCACGACACACCTCCGAATGCCCTGCCTTTCAGTGCCGAATATCCCTCGCCTCGACAGGGTTCAGTTGCGGCTCAGCTGCACTGATCGCGAGAGCCTGAAGTTTGGTGCAGGGAAGAAGGCCGCATTCCTGAGCAAAGGTCAGTGGCCCATGGCTGGCAGGGTCTACCAGACCAACCACTGCGTCGTGCAAGGCCTCAAGAGTCGAGACACTATCCACGAAGGAGGCTAGGTCCGCGCCGACGCCGTACACCGTGTAGTGAGCGAGGCCGTCTCGCTGGGCTCTATGGGCATACCAACGGGCCTTGAGCCTCGCTACGCGTTCCCCGGCACCGTCCATGTCCTTCGCTCGTGCCAAGCCCTCCGCGATGGTCTCTACGGCAGCTTCGAGCTTCGGCCCCATTCTCATCACATAGTGAGCCGTCCAATAGCGGATCAGCGTCTCGCCGCAGTCGGCGCCATCCTGATGTAGCAGCGGTGCGAAGCCGATCTCCAAATCCCCTGCGGCGAACAGGGCGAGGTCATCGATCAGGATATGCGGACCTAGCGCCTGCAGGGACGCGTGGACTCGCTCGACAGGCCAGCCTGAGAGATCTGCCAAGTCTTCGGCGGACGTTTTCACTAGCCCTCCATTGTCGGGATTGTCCCGCAGCAGGCGAGTCCAGACCATCAGCAGCAGCGAGAGCGTCGTTAGGGCGTCGTCACCCAGGCCGGCACGTCCGGCGTTCTTCATGATTGTAAGCGACGCGAGCATGATTAGCGGATCGAGTTCGGCAGGATCGAGATGCGATCCGGTTCCGATCATCAGTTGGAGCTGGGGGCTCATCTCGGAGATGTCGGCAAAGCCTGTCATTCGGGTCGCCCTCAAAATCACACTGATAGTGTGTAGAGAAGGATCCGCGTCCACCGCAAGTCCATCGGGTGGAAGTTGACCCTGATCTTTTGAGTTTTGGCCGGGCGGTGAGGCGTCGTCGTATCGCGCTTGGGCTAAGCCAGGAGGAACTGGCTGATAGAGCTGGTCTGCACAGGAACTACATCGGCGGAATCGAGCGCGGGGAGCGAAACGTCGGGATTAAGGCGGTGTTTGCGTTGGCCGCCGGTCTGAAGTGTTCAGCAGCCGAGTTTTTTGCGTAGCTGGCTAGCTAGTAAATGTTCGCTCCCTGCCGACGTGGCGCGTCGGACCGGACTATTTCTTGTGACGTCCGTCCGTTTGTGACTCAAAGCGGCGGTTGGGGACGTCGGCTTTCGGTCAGGGAAATTATGAAAACAGCGGTGGCGTCCTCAGCACTGTTTGCCAAGGTGTGGCTTGCAGCTATGGACGGGCGGAATGAACTTTTCGGGTTGGAGAGCGAGCTTGGCTCAGACGCAGCATGGCGTTGGACGCATTCGATCGAAGGTCGAAATTTGGGTCGGAGTGGGCGTCGTGCTCGTTCTCGCCTTCTTCCTGATTAGCGGCGTCGTCGCCTACCTCAACGTCCAGGGCCTGCGCGCCAATAGTCAGAAGGTGGTTGGAACCCATACGACACTGGTGGCCATAGACCAGGTCCTGTCGACCGTGCAGGACGCTGAAACGGGACAGCGCGGTTACCTTCTCACGGGCCAAGACCGTTATCTTGAGCCCTACGAAGACGCCGTGGCCGCAATGGACCGTGACCTTGCGATCCTCACCGAAGTGACCTCGCGCGACCCAGCGCAGCAGGCCAACCTCAAAGAGGTCAAGCGCCATGTCGGCGTCAAGATGGAGCAGTTGACCCGGGGAATCGAAGCGCGGCGTACGGGCGGCCTCGCGGCGGCCGTCGCGATGATCGAAACCGACCGCGGCAGGACGGCGATGAATGCGATCCGGGAACGCTTGGCCATCATGCGCGCCGACGTCGCGCAGCAGCGGCGACAGTGGCTGTCTGAGATGGAGGTCGCTTACCGGACCGCCCTGCTGACCGGAATCCTGTCCGCCCTGCTCGGCGCCGCCCTCACCGTCGGGGTGTTCCTGCTCATCCGCAACAGCACGCGGGAACGCGCCCGGCGGGAGTGGCTTCAGGCCGGACAGGTCGGGCTCGCCGAAGCAATGAGCGGCGACAAGACCATCGAGGCGCTGGCCGACAGCATCTTGGGCTTCCTGGCTCGATATGTCGACTTTCAAGCCGCAGCGATCTTCAAGGGCGAAGGCGGCGTTTTCCGCCGCGCCGCCACCCTGGGCGTTCCATCAGACGCGCCCGTGCCTATGGAGTTCCGACTTAAGGAGGGCCTTCTGGGCCAGGTCGCCGCTGATGGGGCGTCAGTGCTGCTGACGGATGTCCCTCAAGGCTATCTGACTATTGGATCCGCGCTGGGACGGGATGACCCGCGTCATCTCGTCATCGCCCCTGCGAACGCTGATGGCGTCATCAACGCCGTGATCGAGTTGGGCTTTATCCATGCCCCGGGACCGCAGGTCCTTCGGCTGCTGGACGAAAGTGCGGCTGCGATAGGCGTCGCCCTCAGGTCGGCGCGCTATCGTCTGGATCTTCAGAACGCCCTCGAAGAGACCCAGCGCCAGTCCGAGGAACTACAGGTGCAGAGCGAAGAGCTTCGGGTTTCCAACGAGGAGTTGGAGGAGCAGGGGCGCGCGCTCAAGGAATCCCAGGTGCGGCTGGAGCAGCAGCAGGTGGAGCTTGAACAGACCAACAGCCAGCTGGAAGAGCAAGCACAGGTTCTGGAGGGACAGCGCGACGACCTGGAACGGACCGGCGCCGATCTGGCCCTCAAGGCCCGGGAGCTCGAAGCGGCCAGCCAGTACAAGTCCGACTTCCTCGCCAACATGTCCCACGAACTCCGGACGCCTCTTAACTCCCTGCTGATCCTGTCGAAGCTTCTCGGCGACAACAGCGACGGAAACCTGTCCGAAGAGCAGGTTCGCTACGCCCGGACCATTCAGTCCTCGGGCGACGATCTGTTGACGTTGATCAACGACATTCTCGACCTCTCCAAGATCGAGGCCGGGCACGTCCAGATCCGTCCCGAAGCTGTTTCGGTCCAGAGACTGGCCGGCGACTTGCGCCAGCTGTTCGATCCGATTGCAGACCAGCGGGGGCTGAACTTCACGATCGACGTCGCCAAGGGGACGCCCGATCTGGTTGAGACGGACCGTCAACGTCTGGAACAGATCCTTAAGAACCTGCTTTCGAACGCCTTCAAGTTCACAGAGAAGGGGAGCGTAAAGCTGAGGATCGCGCCCGGCGACCGGGGCTTGGTTTTTTCGGTGAAAGACACCGGAATCGGTATTTCGCGCGAACAGCAGAACAGCATCTTCGAAGCCTTCCAGCAGGCCGACGGCACGATCAGCCGCAAGTACGGCGGGACGGGGCTCGGACTTTCGATCTCCAGGGAACTGGCTCGGTTGCTCGGAGGCGCGATCACTCTGGAAAGCAAGCCCGGCAAAGGCAGCACCTTCACCCTCAGCGCGCCCCTCGCCTACGACGCCGCTCAGGTTGCGTCGCGCGCGCCCTTTGCTCCGCAACCCGCGGCGTCCTCAGTCACGCAGGCCGCCCCGAAATCGTCGCCCGCTGTCCTGCCCCGCGCGATTGAGGATGATCGGGACGCGCTGGCCGTGAACCGGCGCACGTTGCTGGTCGTTGAAGACGACGATCGTTTCGCCGCCATCGTCCGGGACCTGTCGCGCGAAATGGCGTTCCAGTGTCTTGTGGCCAGTAATGGCGAGGACGCGATCAAGCTGGCCAAACAGTACCGGCCGAGCGCCATCGTCCTTGACGTCGGCCTTCCTGACCAGTCCGGTCTGACGGTCCTGGACACGCTGAAGCGCGACGACCAGACCCGCCATATACCGATCCATGTGGTGTCCGCTGGAGACCATGCCACGACCGCGCGCGCGCTTGGCGCGATGGGGTATCTCACCAAGCCGGTCAAACGTGAGGCGCTGGCGGATGTCCTTCGGGCCCTGGAGGAGGACCTCACCCGGACCGTTCGACGAGTCCTGATCGTGGAGGATGACGCCGTCCAGCGCGAGGCCATGAGAGCCCTTCTGTCGAGCGGCGGGGTCGAGACGGTCGGGGTGGGCACGGCGGCGGAATGCCTTCAAACCCTCGAACAGCAGACCTTCGACTGCATGGTTGTGGACCTGTCCCTGCCCGACGCCTCCGGCTTCTCGCTGCTGGAGACGCTCAGTCTGGACGGTCAGCAGGCCTATCCGCCGGTGATCGTCTATACCGGCCAGGATCTGACGGCGGACCACGAGCAACAACTGCGCCGCTACTCCAGCTCAATCATCATCAAGGGCGCCAAGTCGCCGGAACGCCTGCTGGATGAGGTCTCGCTGTTCCTCCACCAGGTGGTCGCCGACATGCCGCCCGAACAGCAGCGCATGATCCAGAAGGCGCGAAATCGAGATGCCGTGCTGGAAGGCCGGCGCATCCTCGTCGTCGAGGATGATGTCCGAAACATCTATTCCCTCACCAGCGTGCTCGAACCTCGCGGCGCCGTCGTGCAGATCGCGCGCAACGGGCAGGAAGCGCTCGACGCGCTCGATGCGTCCGCCGCCTCTGCACCCGCCATAGACCTCGTTCTGATGGATGTGATGATGCCGGTCATGGACGGGCTCACCGCGACACAGCGCATCCGGAGCGATGGACGCTGGGGCGGCCTGCCGATCCTGATGCTGACCGCCAAAGCCATGCCGGACGACCAGGAACGCTGTCTCGCAGCAGGGGCCAACGACTACATGGCCAAGCCCCTGGATGTCGATAAGTTGCTCTCTCTGGTCCGCGTGTGGATGCCGCGCTGATCCATGGCCGACGCTCTCGAAGACCTCGAAATCCAACTGCTGCTGGAGGCGCTGTTCCAGCGCTATCATTTCGACTTCCGTCACTATGCCCGTGCGTCGATCAAGCGGAGGCTAGTGCAGGCCCGCGACCAGATGGGCTATCCGACGCTGACCGCGCTGCAGGACGCTGTCCTGCACGACCCGACGATGCTGCCTCGGCTGCTGGGCTATCTGACGGTGCAGGTCAGCGAAATGTTCCGCGACCCGACCTATTTCAAAGCCTTGCGCGAGACGGTGCTTCCCCATTTGCGCACCTATCCGTCGCTCAAGGTTTGGATTGCGGGGTGCAGCACTGGCGAGGAAGTCTACTCCCTAGCCATCCTGTTCCGGGAGGAAGGGCTGTATGATCGCACCCTCTTCTATGCCACCGACATCAATCCCGATGCGCTCCGCGCAGCAGAAGCCGGGGTCTACGCCCTCGATCGGCTGCGCAAATTCACCGAGAACCACCAGAAGTCGGGCGGACGTTCGTCCCTGTCCGACTACTATACGGCCGACTACGGGCGGGCCGTCTTCGACCGTAGCCTCAGCGCCCGGGTCGTCTTCTCCGATCACAGCCTCGTCACGGACGCGGCGTTCGCCGAGATGCAACTGATCTCCTGCCGCAATGTCATGATCTATTTTGATCGCGCCCTGCAGGATCGCGCCATTGGCCTGTTCAAGGACTCCCTACCACGCGGAGGCTTCCTCGGCCTCGGCTCCAAGGAAAGTTTGAGGTTTTCGGCCCACGCCGGCGAATTTTCTGAGTTCGTCCCCCAGGAAAAGCTCTACCGAAGGCTAGGCGCATGAGTGTCCCATCACAACGCGCGGTGGTGATCGGCGCTTCCGCCGGCGCCGTGCAGGCGCTTTTAGCCATCCTTCCCATCCTCCCAGCGGACTATCCCTTGCCCATTCTGATCGCGGTCCATGTCCCCCCGGATCGAGGCAATGGTCTCGTGCCGCTGCTTCAAGCGAGCTGCGCCCTTGCGGTGCTTGAAGCCGAGGACAAGGAAAGGGTCCTTCCGGGAACCGTCTATTTTGCGCCCCCCGACTATCACCTTCTGGTCGAGCGAGATGGCGGGCTGGCCTTGTCCTCGGATGAGCCGGTCAACTATTCTCGCCCATCGATTGACGTTCTCTTCGAAAGCGCCGCCGACGCCTATGGAGCCGGCCTGATCGGCGTCGTGCTGACGGGCGCCAACAATGACGGGGCCGCCGGACTGAGAGCCGTTATGGAAAGGGGTGGCGAGGCCTTCGTCGAATGCCCGTCAGAGGCCTATGCGTCAGCGATGCCAGAAGCCGCTCTCGCGGCCTGCGCGGGCGCAACGGCCATGAGTCTGGCGGACATCGCAAACTATCTGGTGGAACTCGAATCCGCATGACGACCCTCGACGCCCCGATAAAGGTTCTTCTTGTCGATGATCTCGAGGAAAACCTCCTCGCGCTTGAGGCTTTGCTCCAGCGCGAAGGTCTCCACCTGCTCAAGGCGAAGTCCGGAGATCAGGCGCTTGAGCTGCTCCTTGCCGAAGACGTCGCTCTCGCCCTCCTAGACGTGCAGATGCCTGGCATGGACGGCTTCCAACTGGCCGAATTCATGCGCGGCAACGCCCGGGTCCGTCATGTCCCCATCATCTTCGTCACGGCGGGCAGCGCAGAACAGCAGCGCCGGTTTCGCGGCTATGAGGCCGGCGCTGTCGATTTTATCCAGAAGCCGATCGAGCCTGATATCCTGCGAATGAAGACGGAGATCTTCATTGAACTCTATCAGCAGCGTGAGCGGATACGCCTGCAACGAGACGAATTGGACGTGCATGCGACGGCCTTGAGCGCCGCAGATCAACGCAAGAACGAGTTCCTGGCGGTCTTAGGTCATGAGCTACGCAATCCCATCATGGCCCTGAACGCAGGGCTGAAGTTGCTCGATCGCGCCGGCGAGCCAGATCAAGCCGCCGTCATCCGGGAGCGGATGGCGACCCAACTGTTCCACCTCTCGCGGCTTGTCGAGGATCTGCTTGACGTTTCGAGGATCGATCAGGGCAAGATCGCCCTGCGCCTCGAACGGGTGCTGTTGAAGACCGTGCTGGACTCCGCGATCGATACAAGCCGTCCCAGGATCGACGCAGGCGGGCATGCCTTCACGTTTGACCTACCGGCGGAAGCCGTATGGGTCACAGCCGACGTCACCCGCCTATCGCAGATCGTCAGCAATCTGCTGACCAACGCGGCCAAATACACCCCGTCCGGCGGGACGATCCAGCTCCGGGCGAGCGCTGGGCCCGACTACGTCGAAGTCGCCGTCTCGGACACTGGCGTCGGTATTTCCAAGGATATGCAAGCTCGGGTCTTTGAGCTGTACACGCAGTTGAAGGGGCCCGACGATCGATCCAGCGAAGGCCTTGGCATCGGTCTGGCCCTGGTCCGCCAACTGGTCGATCTGCATAAGGGCGACATCCGCGTGGAAAGCGACGGTCCGGGCGCCGGCAGCTGTTTCACCATACGGTTGCCGCGTTCAGCATAGCATCGACCGTCGGAGTAGGCGCGGCTATTGCCAAACAATGCGGCAGTGAATGTCTGGGACTAGCGCCCAGAAGTTCATTATCTGGAAGCAGGCGTCACGACAGGCAGGCGACCTCAGAGGAGGGGGCATGCGACAGTCTGACCTGTTCCTACAACCGAAGCCCTCAGGGAACGCCGGCCGTCTAATCGGCCCCAAGGCGCCGCTTAAGCCCAAGCTCATCTGGTCCATCCGACAACAGTTGAGTGTGGCTAGGAGATTTCGCGACCTCGCCATGTTCAACTGCGCGTTGGATTCGAAACTACGCGCCTGCGACCTGGTCCGACTTCGCGTGAGCGATGCGGCGAGAGGCGGTGTTCTCCGTCAGCGGTCGGTCGTCATCCAACAGAAGACCGGGAGACCTGTGCCCGTTGAGATCACCGAGCCTGCGCGTGATGCGATCGCTGCTCGCCTGAGTGTGCGGCGCCAGCCTGAAGACGACTGGCCGTTCCCAAGCCGGAGCCGGTGCGGCCAGCACATCGGCGCCAGGCCGTATGCTGGGCTGATAGACCGATGGCGCCGTTGATTGACCTAGAGCCCTAAGGGTACGGCGCTCAAAGCCTTAGACGCACTAATGTCTCGCTCATTCACAAGAATGACAGGCAATCTTCGCGCATGCCAGCTCCTGATCGGCCACAGGAGATTGGAGAGCATAGTCAGATATCTCGGTATCGAGGTGGATGACGCCTGGGAGATGTCAGAGCAAATCGACTTGTGACCATCGCCGGGCCCTGAAGCAGGCCCGGCGATGGTCAGCTTTGGGTGGGAAGCGGATGTTAGTGGGCAGGCGCCGAGAGGCCGTACCCTCCTGCGGGCGCCGTCTCGGCCACCCTCGACATTCCCGCGATCATCGGTCGCCCTCTCGAGATCGCATCGCGGACCGCCGGAAGCGTGAGTGACGCGCCGTGCGCTTCCTTGCTTTGCCATGCCTCTGTGATCCAAATCACCTCCGGCTCTAGCGGGTCCAAAGCAACGATGTAGCTCAAACAGCCCGGCAGTCCGCTTACACCCTCGATGAGGACTCTGACCAGCTCGTCGCGATGACCTGGCTGCGCTGTCATTTTGCCGATCAAGCCGTACATCGATGAACTTTCCATGTCCGCAGCAGACGCGCGAAGCGGTGAAGTGACGGCCAAGCCGACGCCAGCAACGACGATTCTGCGGCTGATTTCCATCGCAATACGTTAGCTGGCCGATAGATCGAGACAAGCGGATAGTTCCGCAACGGGTCGATTTCGGTTCTGGGCTTTGGCGCCGAACGCGGATGTTGGCCGTTAGGCCGGAAAGCAGTCGCCCTTGACGCCAAATCGGGGTGATTAGTGGACGTTCCTCATCGAAACAACGGGGCGTGGAACCATAGCCTCTAGAAACGACCGGTAACCGGACGGGCGTTGCAGCATTAAGGGAACGACGCCTTGTCGATCCTCCGGAGAGCCATGCCCGATCCCTATATCCTCATGCTGTTTGTGGTGGGGGCGCTGGTCGCGCTGGTGGCGTGGCTGCCGCTGGTGTTCCGGCGCGCGCCGCTTTCGCTGCCGATCGTCTGCGTCGGGCTTGGGGCCGCGCTGTTCAGCCTGCCGCAGGTGGGGTTCGATCCGCTGCCGCAGACCTATCCCGAGATCACCGAGCGGCTGACCGAGTTCGTGGTGATCATCGCCCTGATGGGGGCAGGGCTGAAGATCGACCGGATCTTCAATCCGAGGCGATGGGGCGTGACCTGGCGGTTGCTGGGCGTCACCATGATGCTGTCGATCGTGGCGATCGTGCTGCTGGGATGGACGGTCCTGGGGCTGGGCCTGGCGGGGGCGATCCTGCTGGCCGGCACGCTGGCGCCGACCGATCCTGTGCTGGCGTCGGACATCCAGGTGGCGGCGCCGGGCGAAGGGCGTGAAGACGAGGTGCGGTTCGGCCTGACGTCCGAGGCGGGGCTGAACGACGGGTTGGCGTTCCCGTTCGTGAACCTGGCCATCGCCCTGGCCCTGGTGGCGGCGGGCCAGAAGGACGACTGGTTCGTAGAGTGGCTGACCGTCAGCGTGCTGTGGGAAATCGGCGCCGGGCTGGGCATCGGCTGGGCGATCGGCTGGCTGTTCGGCTGGCTGACCTTCACCATTCCGGCCAGCACGCGACTGGCCGCGACGCGCGACGGGTTCATCGCCCTGGCGGCGACCTTCATCTCATACTCGGTGACGGAGATGCTGCACTGCTACGGCTTTCTGGCGGTGTTCATCACGGCGCTGGCGTTCCGGCACGCCGACCGGGACCACGATTTCCAAGTCGAGATGCACGACTTCATCGAGCAGATCGAGCGTATGGCGATGATGGTGGTGCTGGTGCTGTTCGGCGGGGCGCTGGCGTCGGGCCTGCTGGCGCCGCTGCGGCCGCTGGATGCGATGGTGGCGTTGGCGATCGTGCTGGTGGTGCGGCCTCTGACCGGGATGATCGGCTTCATCGGCTGGAGGCGGCCGATGCGCGAGAAGCTGATTCTGGCCTTCTTCGGGATCCGGGGCGTGGGGTCCTTCTACTATCTGGCCTATGGGCTGAACGCCGCGCCGTTCGAGAGCGACGACCGGCTGTGGGCCATCGTGGGGCTGATCTGCCTGATGTCGATCCTGCTGCACGGGATCACGGTCACGCCGGTGATGCGATGGTTTGACCGCAGCGAAGGCCGCGATCCGGATGCAGAGGCGGATGGGGTGCAGGCCGAAACGTCGGGGCGAGGAACGTCAGCCTGACTTTGTGACCAAGGCCGATTGGATCAGGCACCTCAAATGTCCGCTACGGGTGGTTAGCGGTCATCGACTGGCGGTAGCCTTCGCTTAGCTTCCGAGATGAGCCACTCCACGACTTCAAGGGGGATGCTTCCGTTATCAAACGTCGCCAAGGTCATCTGACCGTTTGCGTCAGCGTAGAAAACCTCTGCCAAGAGCGCGTGTTCGATCACCCCATCCGACAGTTCGAGGAACATGCCGTCACGCTGGACATCACTGCCCATGGTCAGTTGAACGATCCAGCAGGCGACTTTGACATGCGAATACCCCAGATCGCACTAGCCTAATCGGCTGGGCCGATGTCCGCCTCGGGTGGGAAGCGGACATCGTCCCAACTTTCAATCAATGAGCTCGGTAATGCATAGCGACCGCGCCGTTACTGAAAGGCTTGGTCGAGAGCAGTTCTAGTCTGCGTGTTGCGGACAAGCCGGCGTGATAAAGGGTCGGACCGTGCCCTGCGATCCTTGGATGAACGACGAGCTTGTATTCGTCGATCAGATTCAACCGATCTAGTTCCGTCGCCAGCTTGTCGCTGCCGAGGAGCACGCCAGCCGGCGTAGCGTCCTTCAGCGCTTGCACCGCCGCATGTAAGTCGCTGCCAAGATGGTGGCTGTTTGTCCACGGGAACGTCGTACGCGTCGTTGACGCCACATACTTTGGTTTGTCTTCCAGCTTGACCGCCCACTCGCGGATCGCCGCAGGTGCATCCACCTCGCCACTAGCGACGGTAGGCCAGTATCTCTCCATCATCTCGTAGGTCACACGACCCCAGAGCATCGCGCCGTTCTCGTCCATCAAGCGGGTAAAAAAGGCGTGCGTCTCGTCGTCGGCGATGCCTTCCTGATGGTCGACGCAGCCATCTAGAGTGAGGTTGATGCTGAAGGTCAGAAGTCCCATGAGGCTAGCCTATGCGATCTTGGCTCGAGCTCAACGTCCGCAACGGGTTGGTTTGCGAAGCAGCCATCGCCCCCGAAACAGGACCTCTGATCCACGCACGGAATGTCGTCTTTCCGGCATGGTCCGCATGACCGCTCCTGGCGCATTGCGGCCGCAATTAGTGATGGCGACCGGCGTTGCCTCGACGAAGCTGAAGTTTCCCAGAAGCCGCGGAGCGTCTTTCGCAATCGTCTGTTAGCTCACTTTGGCGGTGTCGCTGCGCAAGACGTCACGCGTCCGTCACGCCGTCGTAAAGACCGCCGTCTACCGGTCCCGCTTCAGGGGATCGGCTCAATGTTCGTTTTCACCGAAGAAAAGACGCGGTGGTTTTGCCGCCATATTTTGCCTCACGAGCCCGGATTGCGGATCTGGCTCAGGCGGAAACGCTACGCGGGCATCGATGTCGACGACGTAATCCAGGAAACCTATACCGTTTTGGCCGCGCGCGAACACGTGGGCGACATAAAGAACCCCCGCGCTTACATTTTCCAGGTCGCTCATTCGATCGTCGTGCGCCACATTCGAAGAGCCAAGGTCGTATCGATTCAGGCGATCGAGGAGATGGATGGGTTCGATCCGATCGATGGGGCGGCTTCGCTTGAACAGTCGCTCATAGATCGTGACGAGTTGCGACGATTGGCTGAAGCGATCGCCGCCATGCCCGGCCAAACGCGCCAAGCCTTCATCCTTCGCCGGGTACATGGTCATGCCCAACGCGAGATCGCGCATCAGATGCGTCTGTCGGAAAGCACGGTTGAAAAACACATCGCGCGAGGCGTTCGTTTTCTGATTGATTGGTGCGCAGATGGCGGAAATGGCGCGTCCCAACGCTCTACAGATTTGAAGATGGAGAAACGCGTCCCCCATGGTCGCAAGAGACACAAGTCAGGCCATTGACGACGCCGCAGCGGCTTGGGTCGCGCGGGAGGATCGGGGGCAGCTGTCGAACGACGATCAAGCTGCGCTGGAGGTGTGGCTGCATGCGGATTCCCGCCATGCCGGTGCCCTGTTGCGGGCTCGCGCCATAGGCCTGAGCAGCGAGGCGGCATCGGCTCTCGGCCGGGATTTTGATCCGAGGCGATTCACTAGGTCCACACGGCGTCCTCCCGTGCAAAAGAGCCTATCGCGTCGCCAGTTGATGGCATGGAGCGGTGGAGCGGCGGCCTGCGTTGCCACAGTCGCGGCTGTGGGATTCATCCTCACAGCGCCAACGGCCTACGCGACCGAGCGCGGACAGATGCGTCTAGTTCCGCTGCCCGATGGGTCCACGGTTGTCTTGAACACGGCGTCTCGCGTGACCGTCAGCTACAGCAAGACAAGGCGTCTGGTGCGGTTACTCGAAGGGGAGGCGGACTTCACCGTCCTGGGCGATCAGGGTCGGCCTTTTGTCGTTGAAGTCGGCCATCGCCAGATTGAAGCAGCAGAGGGCAGTGGTTTCCGGATTCGTAAGCTTGAACAAGAGCCGATCGACTTGTTGGTTCACCAAGGTGTTGTCCAGATCGGCGACGACCAGATCGGCCGACGCGATCTGTTACGGTCGGACACGCAGATCACCCTCGGGAGCGGAGGAGACGGGTGCCGAGACTCCCTGCCGCGTCATGTCTCTCCGACCGTAATCAACAGAGAGTTGGCTTGGCGCGAGGGCAAGATCGCATTCGAGGGCGAAAGTCTGGGACAGGCGGCTTCAGCTTTTCAGCGCTACAGCAACGTGCGGATATTGATCGCCAATCCGACGCTGGCGCGCGAACCCGTGTCAGGCCTTTTTTCCGCGAATGATCCGGTTGGTTTCAGCCGAGCCGTCGCCGATCTCTTTGGCGCCCCAATAAGGGTGGAGCGAACTCGCGTAGTGGTCGGCCTGCCGCAGGCTGGCGCATAAAAGTTTCATGACGGATGGCGGAACCCGATCCGCCCAAACCTCTCCCGATCATAGGTCGCCTCTCAGCGGCACGGGGAAAGATCATGATGTCTCACAAGGCTCTTCTCGCCTGCGGCTCAGCCGTATTTGTCGTCTGCGCGTTTGAGCAGGCACAAGCGCAAACCCGCGACTTCAGCATTCCCGCACAACCGGCGGTGACGGCCATTCCTGAGTTCGCCCGGCAGGCGCGGATTCAGGTTGTCGCGTCCGCGCGCGATTTGGAAGGCGTGCGCACGCCCGCCATCATAGGCGAACTGAAGGTGCGTGATGCGATGGAGCGACTTATCGCAGGCTCCCCTTTGGGGATTGCGGCCGATACAGGTTCACTCATCACCTTGCGCTCGGTCAGAGCATCGGCGGTGGGCGTGGTGACCGGGACAGTCTCGGATCCCTCTACCCGTGACTATCTGCGCAACGCTGTCGTGAAGATTGACGGCCGCCAAGTCGCCATCTCGGGTGAACGGGGCGAATACAGGGTCGCTGGCGTTCCCGCAGGGGATGTGGAGTTGACGATTGAGTACACAGGTTACGTCCCCGCTCGCACAATAGTCCGTGTGCCTGCCGGAGGGGTGGCGCGGAGCGACGTCGAACTGCGCAGTTCCCTTTCGGCGGCTTCAGATCTGTCCGCTACCGAGGTCGCCGAAGTCGTCGTCGTCGGAGCACGAGAGGGCGACGCGCGCGCCATCATGGAGCAGCGCGCCTCCATGAATATCGTCAACACATTGTCGGCAGACAGCTTTGGCGAAATCGGCGACGGCAACCCCGCCGAATTCTTGAAGTATATGCCCGGTGTGGATTTCGACGTGGTGGCTGACGATGTGCCCCGCAACATCTCTCTGAGAGGCCTGCCGTCTCGGTACACCGGCATCACTGTCAATGGCCGGTCATTAGCCGGCGGCGCTGACGCGAATACAAGCACGACCTCCCCAACGTCGCGCCAGTACAGTTTTGAGCAGCTGGCGCTGACGGGGATCGACACCATCAGCGTTTCCAAGACGACCAGCGCTGACATGGACGCCAACGCGCCCGCCGGGACAATCGACATCCGGACGCGCAAGGCCTTTGATCGCCGCGGGCGCAGCGTCACTGTGCAGTTGGGCGCCTCGACCCACACCGGCCTTTGGGATGATTATCAAACGGGTTGGCAGGAAGGCGGCTATGGCGACCGCAAGTTTCTCCCCATGGCTCAGATCACCTACGCCGACGTTTTTTTGGGCGGGCGTTTGGGCGTGACGGCGGGTCTCAGCGACTCCACGACGCTGATCGAACATGTTCAGACCACGGCGGGCCGAAACTACATACCTACCGCTGTCAGTCCCCAGCCTTATGCCGTGACATCAATCGGCAGCGCCTTCTATGACCGAGAATACAATCGCAAGTCCGCGACTTTTGGACTGGACTTCAAAGCCGCTGATAATCTGATCCTATCGCTGATCAGCACCTACAATCGCGGCGACATCGAACCCAGCACCTTTACACCGACCTTCACGACGCTGGCTCGCACCCGGGGTGTCGTCGGCGGCGGCGACCCCGCGCTCGACTTCACCACCAATGCTGCCGCGACATCGACCACTTTGTCTCTGTCCAACACCTTCACCTACAAGGTCGGCGAAACCACCAGCGTCATTCCCAGTTTCGAATGGTCGGGCGCTCGCTTCCGCGTGGACGGCTATGCGGCCTATTCGGACTCCAGCAGCCGGTATGATTCAGCGGCCCGGGGTCAGGTTTCGACGTTGCTGAACGCTGTGGAAGCGCGTGGCAACTTCAGCGCGGCGCGCAGCAACCTTCTCGATCAGGATTGGAAGATCCAACAGGTCAGCGGGACTGACTGGGCCGATCCTGCCAGCTTCACGCTCAGCACGGTCAATGGCTCCAACCGACCGCAAATCCGGACCACCTCGGGATCCTCAATCCAGGCCGAGATGCTGGGCGGAGGGCTCAATCTCGAGTTCGATACGACGTTCGGCCGACTGCCTGTGACCTGGAAAACGGGCGTCAAGCTGGCCCGCAACACCTACGATTACGCCAACAACAGCGAAGCCCTTCAGTGGATTTACGGCGGCCCGCTGACCAACACCGAGTTCCTCCGAGTTGTGCAAAGCAGCAATCAGGCCTCGTTCGCCAACAGCGGCATAAGGGTCAGAACCCTGTCCGGGAACGGCCTCTATATGCCGAGCCTGACGAAGATCTACGACATGATGCAGGCGAACCCAGGCCAGTGGACCAACGCGGTCACGGCAAGCAACTGGTACAACGCCAACATCGTCAACACCCGCGAATACGAGGAAGACATCGGCGCCGCCTATCTCATGGCGACGGCCGAACTCACGGATCGCCTGACGCTACGGGCGGGTTTGCGAGCTGAAGAAACGACAGGCCGAAGCGCCGATTTCGATCCTTTCAGTGCGCAGGAGGTCATCAGAGCGGGTTATGCGGTCAATGCCGCGACTGGTCGGGCTACCACAATCGCCGGCCTAGAGTATCAGTACCTGACGCGCCCTAAAGCTGAACGGGAAGGGCGGTATACAGACGTTTTTCCAAGTGCATCGGTCCGCTATCGGTTCGACAACAATATCGACTTCATCGTCGGTTACAGCCGCACCATTCAAAGACCTGACGTCAGCTTGCTTGCGGGGGTTTGGTCGACGGCGTTGACAGAAGAGGGCTCGGTGGTGACGGCCCCGAACCCGGACCTGAAACCGGAGTACTCGGACAATGTCTCGGTCCGATTGGTCAAATATTTCGAGCCGGTTGGTCTGGTCGGGGTCAACTACTATCGCAACCGCATAAAGAACGGGATCATATCGCGCAGCTTCACGGCCCAAGAATTCGGTTACGAGGGGACGGAATACGCCGATGCCACCTTCGAGTCCTACACGAACCGGTCTGATCAAGAGGTCGGCATCAATGGCTACGAACTCGAGTTCAACCACGCCATGGATTATCTGCCTGGAGCGCTGCGGGGTCTGTCGGTGCGTGGGTCGTGGCTGTACAGCGATCCGGACGTCGTCCAGGAGCGCGTCTCGACCCAGGTCCGACAGTTTGGGCTGAGCTGGCGCCAGGGGCCGGCACGGCTGAATCTGAACAGTGTATGGTCCAACGAGAAGGATCGCGGCCAGACCGGCAACATTTCGACGCCGCGAGGTGTCATCACCCAGTCCCAACCCTTCGTGCCGTACCTCGAGGTGAATGTCTCCGGCAGCTATACGCTGATCAAAAAGACCCGTGGCAGTTTCATGGGGCTGGAGGCCTATTTCAGCGCCAACAACATCTTCGGCAACCATCGCGGCACTTGGTACGACAACAGCGAGATTTGGCCGGGATCAAAAGGTCATCACAGCCAGATCGATATCTACAGCGGACAGAAGGCCACCGTCGGTTTCCGCGCTCGCTTCTGATCTCGACCGCCGGTCGTGCGGGCGTTGACGCCCCAATCCCAAATCTCCGCAACAAGGCGCGATGAAGCGACCTTCGAGGCCAAGATGACACTTAGACCCGTTTTAGCCGTCGCCGCTCTTTTCGTGGGCTTCGCCGTCCCAGCCTGGGCGCAAGCCATCGATCCCGCTATCGGCGCACCGCTGCGCCCATGGCGGAAGGGCGAGATGGACATTCACCACATCAATACGGGGCGGGGGGAGGCGCAACTGCTGATCCTGCCCGACGGCACGAGCCTTCTTGTCGATATGAGCGGCAAGACCGTGGAACGGCCGCCGTTCTCGCTGCCGACACGGCCGGACAGTTCTCGCCCTCCAGGTGAATGGGTGGCGCGTTATGTGCGGCGCGTCCTGCCGCAGTCTGCGCAAGGCATCGACTATGCATTGATCAGCCACTTCCACGGCGACCACATGGGCGCGATCGTTGAGAATTCCCCCTGGGCGGCCAATGGCACCTATCGGCTGAGTGGCATCACGGAAGTCGCGGAGCATCTGCCGATCGCAAAGGTGATCGACCGCGCTTGGCCCGACTACGACTATCCGAGGCCGATTTCGGACCGCACGATGACCAACTACCGCACCTTCCTGGCGTGGCAGGCCGAACACAATCATCTTCAAGTGGAGCGATTCCAGCCCGGGCGCGCTAATCAACTGATCCTGGTGCACGACGCCGACGCCTATCCCCAATTCCAGATCCGGAACCTATACGCAAACGGGGTGCTCTGGACCGGACAGGGCGAGGCAACACGCGCTTTGTTCCCTGCCTTTGAGACCTGGCCTGAAGACGACCAGCCGGACGAGAACAAATTCAGCATCGCGTTTCGCGTCAGCTACGGTCCGTTCGACTATTTCACTGGCGGCGACCTGTCTTCGATCAATGAGGAGACAGCGGTCACCCCGCCTGCCTGGGGGGATGTGGAGCCCTTGGTCGGCCAGGCTACTGGGCCGGTCGACGCCATGAAGGCGAACCATCATGGCAGCTGGGATTCCAACAGTATTCCATTTCTGGCGGCGCTTCGTCCCCGGGTGATCGTCATCGGGTCTCGGGCCGACGGGCATCCGTCGGTGAACACCTGGAAACGAATGACCTCGGAACGGGTCTGGCCAGGACAACGCGACATCTTCGTCACCAATGTCTCGCAGGCGACCGCCACAACGACCTACGGCGTAGCGGAGACGGCAAAGAGCACTCAGGGCCACGTGGTTATCCGCGTCACTGAAGGCGGCGACAGCTTTCGCGTCTTCGTGCTGGACGACGCCACTGAAGATATGACGGTGAAGGCCGTTTTTGGTCCCTATCAGAGCTGGTGATCAAGCGGCTCGGTCATTCCCGCCAAATGACGCCAGGTCGGAGGCAGGTCCCGCCATTCTCCAAGCCAGCTTGGCGCGAACCGGTCGGCTTGATCAGGTTAGCGCCGCTTCCATCACCGGATCGCGCCCTCTTGCGATCGCCTGGGCCGGGCGCGGGATGGTGATGTCCGGCTGAACGCCTGTATCCGGCTGGGGTTGTTGCGGGAATGTACCGATCAGCGGCAGGTCGACTTCAAGGCCGGTGGCAGGTAGCCGCAGGAAGTAGAAGGCGCCGCCGTTTATGCCGCGCCGATTGCCGCCTGTGGTCTCGCCCACGGCTTCGCGTTGCTTGTCGTTGAGGTTCGACCACGCTCGGATCAAACAAGCTGTTCCAGGAGGTTCGCCACGACGTTCGCCCAAAAGCTCGGCGACATCGCACGTCAACGCGTCCGCAGCGAGCATCAGTTTCGATGAAGCGATACGATTTGACCCGGTTTCATACTTTTGGATCTGCTGAACGCTGACGCCAATCGCTGCCCCCAGCCGACGCTGCGTCATACCCACAGCTTCACGGCGGTCGCCGATAGCCTTGCCTATCGCGACGTCCAGTCGTTTTCATAATCGCTCATAAGCCGGAGTAACGGCCCGAGGCCGCGTCAGCGCAAGAACTGTGTCGCAGAGCTGGCGGGCCGCAACCTCCTGTGACCACGGTCACCTTCAATCCGCTCACCGAAAATCCCGGGTCTTCGGACGGATCGTGTCGAGATGGAGATCGGGAATGTAGATGTCCCGGACCTTGATTGCGCGAGGGGGCGCGTCGCGCGCATCCGGCGACCCGCCGCGATGGAATTCGTCGCCGCGCCCGTGGGGCAGGGGAAAGGCCTCGCCCCGGTCGCCGACTGAGGCGAGCAGGGCCGATGCGTCGTGAAGTCGGGTCGCGACGATGTGGACGACGTCGCCCTCCCGCTGAACCTTGCCGTCGACGACCAGCATGGAGGCCGACAGGACGATGCGGCGCTGCTGTTCGTAGAGGCTGGGCCAGATGACCAGATTGGCCACGCCGGTCTCGTCCTCGATGGTGATGAACATGACCCCCTTGGCGCTGCCGGGCTTCTGTCGCACCAGGACGAGGCCCGCGACGCGCGTCAGCCGGCCGTCGCGCATGGCCGTCCCATCCGCGCAGGTCATGACGTGCCGGGCCTGCAGATCGTCGCGCAGGAAGGTCAGCGGATGGTCGCGCAGGGTCAGGCGGACAGGCTGTAGTCCTCGACCACCTCCCGTCCGGGCGTCATCGGTTTCAGGCCCGGATCGGGCTCCAGGATTTCCGGTTTGTGGTCGTGGGCGTCGGCGGTGGCGAACAGGGGGAGGGGGTCGTCCCGTAGCCCCTTGATGGCCCACAGCGCGTCGCGGCGGTCCAGGTGCAGATCCGGCCTGAAGGCATCCGCCTCCGCCAGGCGGACAAGGCTGGCGACCTGGACGCCGGCACGCCGCCACAGGTCGTCGACGGAGCGGAAGGCGCCGTCCGTTCGCGCCGCCAGGATGCGGGCGGCGTCGCCATTCACCAGGCCGCGCACCATGCGAAGGCCGAGGCGGACGGCAAAGCGTCCGTCCTTGCCTGCCGGCTCCAGGGTGCAGTCCCAGCGGCTGGCGTTGATGCAGACGGGCCGGATCTCAACGCCATGCCGCTGGGCGTCCCGGACGATCTGCGGCGGCGCATAGAAGCCCATGGGCTGGGCATTCAGCAGCGCGGCGCAGAAGACATCCGGGTGATGGCATTTGAGCCAGGAGGAGGCATAGGCGATCAGGGCGAAGGAGGCCGCATGGCTTTCCGGAAAGCCGTAGGAGCCAAACCCTTCGAGCTGGCTGAAGGTCTTCTCGGCGAAAGCGGCGTCATAGCCGCGCTCAACCATGCCGCTGATCAGCTTGTCCTTGAAGTGGCTGACCCCGCCGGTGAACTTGAACGTCGCCATGGCCCGGCGGAGCTGGTCGGCCTCCGAAGCGGTGAAGCCGGCGCATTCGATCGCGACCCGCATGGCCTGTTCCTGGAACAGGGGCACGCCCCAGGTCTTGCCCAGCACCTTCTCCAGCTCGGGCTTGGGATAGACGACATCCTCCTTGCCCTCTCTGCGGCGCAGATAGGGATCGACCATATCGCCCTGGATCGGGCCGGGGCGGACGATGGCGACCTCAATGACCAGATCGTAGAATGTGCGGGGCTTGATGCGCGGGAGCATGGCCATCTGGGCCCGGCTCTCGATCTGAAAAACCCCGAGCGTGTCGGCCTTGCGGATCATCGCATAGGTCCTGGGGTCCTCGGCCGGGATAGTGGCGAGGTCGAGCGCGATCCCCTTATTCTCGGCCAGCAGGTCGAAGCCGCGCTTCATGCAGCTGAGCATGCCGAAGGGCCAGCACATCGACCTTCATGAACTTGAGGATGTCGATGTCGTCCTTGTCCCATTCAATGACCTGGCGATCCTTCATCGCCGCCGGCTCGATCGGGACCAGGTCGTCCAGACGGTCGTGGGTCAGGACGAAGCCCCCGGGGTGTTGGCTGAGATGGCGCGGGGCGCCGATCAGCTGGCGCGACAGCTCCAGCGCCAGGCGAAGCCGCCGGTCCTCCAGATTGAGGTTGAGGTCCGCGACATGCTTGTCCTCGACGCCCTCGCTGGAATAGCTCCAGACCTGGGACGACAGGGTCTTAATCAGGTCCTCGCTGAGCCCCAGCGCGTTGCCGACGTCGCGCAGGGCGCCGCGCGCGCGATAGCGGGTGACGACGGCGCAGAGGGCCGCATGGTTGCGGCCGTAGGTCTCGAAGATCCACTGCATGACGACCTCGCGCCGCTCGTGCTCGAAATCGACATCGATGTCCGGGGGCTCGCGGCGCTCCTGGCTGACGAAGCGCTCGAACAGCAGATCATTGCGGCCCGGGTCGATCGAGGTGATGCCCAGCACGTAACAGACGGCGGAATTGGCGGCCGAACCACGACCCTGACACAGGATGTCCCGGCTGCGGGCGAAGCGAACGATCGAATGGACCGTCAGGAAATAGGGGGCGTAGTCGAGCTGGCCGATCAGATCGAGTTCGTGCCGAAGCGTCTTGCGCACGCTGTCCGGCAACCCTATCCGGATAGCGATCGGCGGCCCCGGCCCAGGTCAGCTGTTCCAGCGTCTGCTGCGGCGTCATGCCCGGGGTCGAGACCTCGTCGGGATATTGATAGGCCAGTTCATCGAGGGAGAAGCGGCACCGGTCGGCGATCTCGACCGAGCGGGCCAGGGCCTCGGGATAGGCCTTGAACAGGCGGTGCATCTCGTGGGGCGGCTTCAGATAGCAATCTGCATGGCGCTCGCGCCGAAAGCCTAGCTCGTCGATCGTGCAGCCGTGCCTCACGCATGTGACCACGTCCTGGAACAGGCGTTGGTCCGGGTGGTGAAAGAGGACGTCGTTGGTCACGACGGTCGGCACGCCCGCCTGGACGGCGAGATTCGACAGGTCGTGCAGCCGCAGCGCATCTCCTGGGCGTCGCCGCAGCGTTAGGGCGAGATAGGCGCCCGCAGGAAAGGTCGCCTTCAGCCGTCGCAGATTGGCGGCGCAAGCCTCGTCCGCCTCGTCCGGGACCAGGATGGCGATCAGGCCCTCCGACCAGTCTTTCAGGTCCGACCAGTCGAGGTGGCATTTGGCCTTGCCGGCGCGTCGCTTGCCCAGGGAGAGCAGGCGCGTCAGTCGGGAATAGGCGGGCCGGTCGGTCGGATAGACGAGCACGCCTGTCCCATCGATCAGATCAAGCCGGCAGCCGACGATCAGCCGCACGCCGGAGGCCTTGGCCGCCTCATGGGCGCGCACGATCCCCGCTAGCGAGTTGCGATCGACGATGGCCAGGGCGTCCAGCCCGCACAGGCGGGCCTGTTCGAACAGCAGCTCGCAACTGCTGGCGCCGCGCAGGAAGGAGAAGTGCGAAGTGGCTTGAAGCTCGACGTAAGACATAGGGATTGAGCGGCTGTTCGACCTCCCCGACAGCACTCCGGCGAGCCGAATGGCAAGCGTCGCCGTGGACAAAGGTTTTCTTTTTGTTCTGGTCTTGATATGCATGGCGGATGTCTGGCGTCGCCACCCGCAAGATCGTCCATGTGGACATGGACGCCTTCTTCGCCTCGGTCGAACAGCGAGATGATCCCGCCTTGCGAGGGCGGCCCGTGGCGATCGGTCATGCGGCGGCGCGCGGCGTGGTCGCGGCCGCCAGCTACGAGGCGCGGCGGTTCGGGGTGCGATCGGCCATGCCCTCGACAACAGCCCAGCGGAAGTGTCCGGACCTCGTCTTCGTCCCGCCGCGCTTCGAGGTCTATCGCGCCGTGTCGGCGCAGATCCATGCGATCTTTGCGGACTACACCGACCTGATCGAACCCCTGTCGCTGGACGAGGCCTATCTCTATGTGACTTCAGATCGGCGCGGCCTGGGGACCGCCTCGGCGACGGTGGAGGAAATCCGGCGGCGTATCCTCGAGGAGACCGGCCTGACGGCTTCGGCAGGCGTTTCGTACAACAAATTCCTGGCCAAGCTGGCGTCGGACCAGAACAAGCCGAACGGCCAGTTCGTTGTGGCGCCAGGGCGCGGCGAGGCCTTCGTCGAGGATTTGCCGGTCCAGCGCTTCCACGGTGTGGGGCCGGTGACGGCCGCCAAGATGGAAGGGCTGGGGATCCGCACCGGCGCAGACTTGCGGCGTCAATCCCTGGCCTTTCTTCAGCATCATTTCGGCAAGTCCGGGCCCTGGTACCACGCCATCGCCCGCGGGCGGGACGACCGAGCGGTCAATCCGGACCGGACTCGCAAATCGAGCGGGTCGGAGACGACCTTCGCCTCCGACCTGACCGATCCGGACGCGATCGAAGCCGGTGTGGCAGCCATGGCTGACGATGTCTGGGCCTGGTGCGAGAAGACCGGAAGTCGGGGACGGACGGTCACCGTCAAGGTCAAATGGGCGGACTTCCAGCAATCGACGCGAAGCCGGTCCCAGTCCGAGCCCGTGGCCTCCCGCCAGGCCCTGCACGAGCTCAGTCGGGTGCTGGTCCGGTCCCTCTACCCGCCAAGCCGGGGCGTGCGCCTGGTCGGGGTAAGCCTGTCCAATCTGCAGACGACCGGCGCTGCGGCGAACCAATTGGTCCTGTCGTGACCGAACTATCGCAGATCGACCTGTTCGGCGATGCACCCGCGCGCACGCCCGTGGTGGCGGGCTTTGACTATTGGGCGGACGTCCTGTCGGCGCCCGAACAGGCCGCGCTAGCCGCCGCGCTCCAGACTCTGGCGTTCAAACCCTATGAACATCTGGGCTACCTGGGTCATCGCCGGATCGCCGCCTTCGACCGCGGGGGCGATGGCGCGGGGTGGCCGGCGTTTTTCTCGACCTTGATGGCGCGCTTGGCGGGTCGCCTCGATCTGGACGGCGCGGCCTTTGTCCAGGTTCTGATCAATGAATATGCGCCGGGCGCCGGCATCGGCTGGCATCGCGACCGCCCCGTCTACAGCGAGATCCTGGGCCTGTCCCTCCTCGCGCCCTGCGTCATGCGGCTGCGCCGTCGTCAGGGGGCGGGCTTTCTGCGCCGAAATGCGCCGCTGGCGTGCGGCTCGGCCTATCGGTTGTCGGGGGAGGCGCGCGCGGACTGGGAGCATTCGATCACGCCGATGACGGCCTTGCGCTATTCCATCACCTTCCGGACCCTGGCCGCCTGACGTTCAATGGCGCGGCCGGCTGGCATGGAAGGATCCGGATCGGCTTAGTCCGCGAGGTCGATCCAGGCCGGCGCATGGTCGCTGGCGCCCTCGACGCCGCGGACCGCGCGATCGACCCCGGCATCGGTCAGGCGTTCGGCTGCAAGCCCGTTGAGCAGCAGGTGGTCGATCCGCAGACCGGCGTCGCGCGACCAGGCCTCCCGGAAATAGGACCAGAAGGTCCAGGGCGGGGGATCGTGCGGGAAGCGCTCGCGCAGGGCGTCGGTCCAGCCCTGGTCGAGCAGGCTCTGGAAGGCGGCGCGGCTCTCGGGTCGGAGCAGGGCGTCGGTCTTCCAAGAGCGCGTATTGTAGATGTCGGCGTCGGTCGGGACGACATTGTAGTCGCCGCAGAGAACGACCGGCGCCTCGGTCGAATAAAGCGACGCCGCGTGAGCGGTGAGCCGTCGGGCCCAGGCCAGCTTATAATCGAACTTGGGCCCGGGCCTGGGATTGCCGTTGGGCAGATAGAGGCAGCCGATCAGCACGCCGTTCACCGCCGCCTCGATATAACGGGCCTGGCGGTCGTCGGCGTCGCCATGCAGCCGGCGTCGGGTCACGACCGGCGCGCCGATCCGACTGAGGATGGCGACGCCGTTCCAGCGCGGTTCGCCGACCCAGACCGCGCTATAGCCGGCCGCCTCGAGCTCGGCGGCCGGGAACTGCGTGTCGGCCGCCTTCAGTTCCTGCAGGCAGACCACGTCCGGCTGGGCCCGTTTCAGCCAGCCGAGTAGGTTGGGCAGGCGACGATTGACGCCGTTGATGTTGAAGGTGGCGATCCGCATCCCGTCATCGCGTCCGCAGGGCCGCCAGGGCGGATCGCACATGGGGGGCGAGGGCGTCGGCCATCTTGCCCACGCCGGCGGCGTTGGGATGGATCCGGTCCGGCAAGACATAGGCTGGGTGCAACGCGACACCGTCCATCAGGAACGGCATCAGGGGCACGTTCGCTGCGCGAGCGACCTCGGTGTAGACGGCATCGAAGGCCCAGGCGTAGGCGCCGAACCAGGGCGGCGCGCGCATCCCGATCAGCAGAACGGGGATCTCTCGCCTCCGGAGTCTGTCGATGATCGACAGCAGATTGTCCCTGACGTGATCGGTCGGGACCAGCCGCATCATGTCGTTGGCGCCCAAGGCGACGACGCAAAGATCCGTTTGCGCCGGCACGTCCCGATCGAGCCTTTGCAAGCCGTCCGCCGTCGTGTCGCCGGACACGCCCGCGCCGATGACGCGAACCAAAGGCGTTTCGCTCGCCAGTCGCGCCGCAAGTTGGCGCGGCAAGCTTTCAGCCGACTTCAGGCCGTAGCCTGCGGTCAGCGAGTCGCCGAGAAGCGTTACGACACGCTCAGCATTGCCCATGGCGCTCCTGTCAGCGTCCGATGACAGGCAGGCCGAAACCGGATCTTGGGCGGTCGGAGTGCAGCGGGTCATGCTTCATGTCCTACCCAAAGTCTGGCCGAACCTGTCCTGTTCCTCTCAGGTCGTTTGAAAACAATCCCGAACTCCGGCCGTGGTGGGCTCGTCTGGCTGTCGATCGTCCACGGCAGTAAGGCTTTAAAGAAGGCCGTTGATCAGCCGTGCGGCTTCAGTACGACCTTCGTCCATTCGTTCGGATTGTCGTGGAAGTTCTTGTAAGCTTCTGGCGCCTGCTCCAGGGGCAGGCGGTGGCTGATCAGATCCGTCGTGTCGATCTTTCCTTCCATCACCAGTTCAAGGAGCTGCGGCAGATATTTCTGCACATGGGTCTGGCCGGTCTTGATCGTCAGACCCTTCTGCATGAGGGCGCCGATCGGCAGCTTGTCGCCGATTCCGCCATACACGCCGGGGATCGACACGCGGCCGCCCTTGCGACACGCCATGATCGTCTCGCGCAGGACATGTTGGCGATCCGTGCCCAGCTTCGTTTCCTGCTTCACCGCATCGATGATGTTGTCGGGCGAAAAGCCATGCGCCTCCATACCGACCGCGTCGATGCAGGCGTCCGGCCCAATGCCGGCGGTCATCTCCATCAGGGCTTCACGAACCTTGACCTCATGATAGTTGAGGACTTCCGCGCCGTTCGCCTTGGCGAGCTCCAGTCGGCGTGGATGATGGTCGATGGCGATGATGCGACCGGCGCCCATCAATCTGGCGCTCTTGATGGCGAATAGGCCGACGGGGCCACAGCCCCAGATCGCCACCGTGTCGCCGGGTTCGATCTCAGCGTTCTCGGCCGCCATCCAACCCGTGGGAAAGATGTCGGACAGGAACAGGACCCGCTCATCCTCGATTCCGTCCGGCACCACGATCGGGCCGACGTCGGAATAGGGGACGCGGACATATTCCGCCTGACCGCCCGCATAGCCGCCGGTCAGGTGTGAATAGCCGAACAGGCCGGCAGCCGGGTAACCGTAGGCGATCTCGGATGCGTCAGACTTGTCGGCGGGATTTGAGTTGTCGCAGGCCGAGAACTGCTGCTTGCCGCAATGGAAACACGAGCCGCAGGCGATCACGAAGGGGACGACGACCTTCTGGCCAACCTGAAGGCTCGTGTTGCCCCGGCCGATCTCGACGACCTCGCCCATGAACTCATGGCCGAGGATGTCGCCATTGGACATGCCGGGGATCACGCTGTCGTAGAGGTGCAGGTCTGATCCGCAGATAGCGGTCGCCGTAATCTTGATGATCGCATCGCGGGGATTGACGATCTGAGGATCGGGGACCGTGTCCACCTGAACATTGTGTTTGCCGTGCCAAGTCAGGGCGCGCATGGGAATTCCTTCCTGGATCAGAAATGACGGTCGGCGCGCGGCGCCGCGTCGGGAGCCTTGGACGTCGAGATTTCGCCCGTCTCCATCAGCTGTTTGAAACGTCGCAGCTCGCGCCGGGCCTGGACCCGGGGCTCGCGCTGCATCACCTTCGCGACCAGTTTACCGACGGCGCCCGCCGGCGGGTCGTAGCTGATCAGGACACGGACCTCGGTGCCTCGGCCGAAGGCGTTGTCGCGAAACTCGATCCAGCCCTCGTGATCGACGTCGCTGTCTTCGGTGGAGCGCCAAGCGATGTATTCACCGGGACGATCTTCGGTGATCTCGCTGACGAGTTCGATTTCCGCACCGGCGGGGCCTGCGACGGTCCAGCTGGACCGAACGTCATCGAGAAGATCGACAGACTTCACATTTTCCATGAAGCGAGGCAGGTTTCTGAAATCGCGCCAGTAGTCATAAAGTTGCTGGCGAGGCCGGTTGATCATAACGGCGCGGACGCTGGTGGAGTCGTAGGCGCCTTCCACATAGTCGTCGTCATGGAAGGCTGGTGACTGGACGTCGGCGTCTGTCGAAAGGGGGGCGGACATCGTCGATGCCTCCTTGTTGTTGGACGGTCGGGATCAGGCGGCTTGAGACTGGGGCGCGCCGGCGTAGCGTTCGAACTCTTCGGCGTAACGCAAGGCTAGACGGACCTGGTGGTCGCCCTTGGCCTTGAGCGTCAGGAACCAATCGCTTTCTTCCTCGAACATATGGGTGAGCACGGCGCCTTCGATGTGGGCCCACTTGTCCAGCCAGGCGGGCTTTGAGGGCGCGATGTTTTCAAGCTCCGCCATCTGAGCCTTCGTGGTCGTCTGCTCGAGGTAGGCGTGGGCTGCGTGCATCTTTTCGCCGGCCTGACCGAGGGCCGGATAAAGAACGAGTTCTTCAGCCAGCGCATGGCCGTTCAGCACGACGGCGAGCGCATCGCGAGCGGCGTTTCTTTCGACGGCGGTCTTGGCCGTTCGGCCGGAAGCGAAAGCGGCGCGGATAGCGTCGTGATGATCGAGCACCAGCGAAAGCCAGTCTCCAGCCTTGGAGGCGGCGCGGGCCTTTTCCGTCGCCGCCTTGCGCGTCTCGTTGTCAGGCTGCGCGGTGACGGCGGAGAGCGCCTTGTCGATGAGGGACATCAAACCTCCCGTGAAAGAAGGTTCAAGAGCTGCTCGGAGATGTCCGTTCCGACTGTCCAATAACGGGCACAACCGCTGTCCGTGCGCGAGAGTAGAATGATTCAAGGTCCGAAAACCGACCTTCGGAACAGCACGCGGAATGGCCCGGTTAGCTCGGCTTCAACCCAAGGAGCCAACCATGTTCATGCACAACAAGCGCCTGATGTATACGGTCAGGGTATCCGAACCGAACCCGGGTCTCGCCACCCTGATGCTTGAGCAATTCGGAGGGCCGCAGGGCGAGCTCGCCGCCGCCATGCGCTACTTCACCCAGGCTTTGGCGGATGAAGATCCGGGCCGCAAAGACATGCTGCTCGACATCGCCACGGAAGAGTTGAGCCACCTCGAGGTTATCGGCTCGATCGTGTCCATGCTGAACAGGGGGGTCAAGGGCCAGTTGGCGGAAGCCGCGATGGAGGAGGCCGATCTCTACGCCTCGCTGAACAGCGGTGGTGAGAGCCATACGACCTCCATTCTCTATGGCGGCGCGCCTGCCCTGATCAATTCCGCCGGTGTCCCGTGGACCGCCGCCTACATCGACTCGATCGGCGATCCCGCCTGCGACCTACGCTCCAACATCGCCGCCGAGTCCCGTGCCAAGATCGTCTATGAACGTCTGATCAACTGCACGGACGATCCCGGCGTGAAGGACGCGTTGAACTTCCTGATGACGCGCGAAGTTGCGCATCAGAAGTCCTTCGAAAAGGCCCTCTACGCCATCGAGCCGAACTTCCCGGCGGGCAAATTGGTCGGCCTGCCCGCCTTCGCTGACAAATACTACGACATGTCCCAAGGGGAGGGCGATGTCCGCGGACCTTGGAATGAGGGGGAGCAATGGGAATTCATCGACGACCGTGAACAGCAGGGCGCCGTGGACGGCGGCGACGGCTCCGCCAGCGTCTCACTGGGCGAACTGGACGCCGCCGCTGTCCAGGCCTTTGCCGCCCGGACAGCCTCTGACCCCGACAGCAATCCTGTGACCGGCGCTGATCTAGGGGCGGGACCTGGGGCAGGGACCACGACCGCACTGATCGAGGACGAAGGCGTCAGTTAACCCATGTAAGTGCGCGACGCCCGGAAAGTCGCAGGATGCGTCTATGCTCGATCCTGCGACACCGTCCGGCGAAACCTCGCCATGTCTAGAGCCGCGCGAGGAAATTCTTTCATTGTGGCGGGCGTTCGATGCGCTCTCCTTCGAAAGTCGCAGTCGTGCGCTGCGCCTTGGAGAGATCATTCCCGTCGTGTCGGGCGGACTTTATCGTCCGGATGGCGAGATCGCTGTCGTTCTCGACGGTTGTCTTCTTCTCGATGACGGGAAACGAGGAACCCATTGCGGCGTCGCTGCGGCGGGCGACCTGATCGACATCGCAGGGGGAAGCCCAGGGCTCTGGCTGTCGAACGGCTTGGTGTACCGGGCGCCCGTGGCGGCCTTCTGCCGGGAAGCGGGTGAGGAAGGCGTTCAATTTCTGCTTTCAGGCGGCGTCAAGCGATTGAGGGCGATGGAGACGCGTTTGAGGTGCGCCATGTCGCATGGGTCGATCTCTCGCGTCGCCAGCTTTCTTCTGGATATTCATCGCGCTACCGGCAGCTTCGAGATCGCGCTGTCGCAATCGAATATCGGAGCGTTGCTGAGCCTGCGTCGATCCAGCATCAATCAGGCGTGTCAGAGCCTTCGCGCCGCCGGCGCCCTACGCACCGTGCGAGGACGAATCCTTTTGAAGGATGAGGCCGTTCTCGCGAGCGTGGCCTGCTGTCACTATCGTCCGCAGTCTCCAGCGTTCGCCGAAGCCATCGCGGCCGAGGCGGCCTAGATCAGCCCGTCACCGGTCTCGGACCGGTGCGCCGAATACATGGATGCCGGCATAGACGAGCTTTGCGATCAAGTCGGGCGAAAGGAGCGACGGGGCTGAATCGACGTCGGCGATCCACCGACCATCGCACCACAGGGCGACAGCCTGACCCACCGCTTTTGCGCGCTGAGACGCCTGGGCCATGGCGTCAGCCATATCGTTTGAGATCAGGGTCTCAGGCTCTCCGCCATCACGGTAGCGGATCTGATAGCGCAGAACAGGAGGATGGACGGTCATGCCACCCAGGCCTCCAGCACCTCTCGGCATTCGGCAGTTTCGACCTGGAGACTGAAGCGGTCGCTGTAGAGCGCCAAAAGGTGATCGTGAGGCTGATCAGCCGAACTGCAGACCCCATCGCTGACCACCACGATGCGATAGCCCAGATCGATGGCTCCGAGCACGGTCGAGAGAACGCAAACGTCAGTTTCCGCCCCCGTTACGACGAGCGTATCGACACCCTGATCTTTGAACGCCTTGTGGAGGCGTGTGCCTGACCAGGCGGAATAGACCGTCTTGTCGATGATCTGGGCGGGCGGCGCGAACCGCTGAAGCGGAAGCGCCAGATCCAACATCGCCGGATCAAGAGCGTTCTTCGTCATGGTCGACCAACGCCGCCAATAGTCGCGCCAGGTGCCTTCCGCCTCATCGGGCGTTGCGGCGGGGATGAATCGGGTGAACCACAGCTTTTCAGGCCTTGCAGCGCATAGCGTCTCGATGGCCGGAAGCGTTTTGGCTGCCCAGGGCGTATGCCACTCGGTCCCTTCCACGAACATGCGCTGCATGTCGATGCAAAGGTGCGCCGCTGTTTCCGGAATGCGCGTCTTCAGGCCGCGTGTCACGGCCTGAGCCCCGGCGTCTCTTCGCCCAGGTGGTGTTCGGTCTCGCCTTGCTCGACTTCAGTGCGGGAGAAGACCTCCTCCTGGCCCACGTCGAGTATTTCGTCCTCGGGACCACCTAGACCGCCCTGCGCCAAGCCGCGCGTATGATCAATCTTGTCCCTGTGTGGCGTATGTCGGGTCATGTCGCCTTCTCGCCGGATCAAAAGACAACCAATCCTGGTGCGTCCGTTGAGTTTCATAGGTCCGATTTTGGACAGGCTTCTAGCCTGTCGAGAGTACCCCCGAAGGCGCGTCGGACAGCCCTTTACATGGGTTAGTGCAGGCATGCCGGGTTTGGGGGAACGCGGGGCATGGATGAGGACCTGCCGCCCCCAAACGATTCGCAATCCGATGCGCCGGGGCGGTTGGGGGAATTCGTCACTCTGTCATCTCGCGAGCGTGCAGCGCTGGCCGGGCTTCTCGAGCCGGTCCAGCATTGGCCTCGCCACCATGTGTTGCGTCATGAGGCGGCTGAACCTTCGCATCTCTATCTGCTGACCCAGGGCTGGGTCGCATCGTCCATCGCGCTTGCATCGGGCAAGCAGCAGATTGTGAAGGTCCATCTTCCGGGCGATCTCCTGGGAGCGCCGAGCTTGTGCCTGACGACAACGGTCGACTGCCTGACCGCCATGACGCCCATCGCTGTGCACGCGATATCGAGGTCCAGGCTGATAGCGACATTTGAGGCCTATCCGCGGATTGCGCTTTCGCTCTTTCTGAGCGCTCAGAAAGAGCGTGTCGCGTTGATGGAAAGTCTGGCCGTGGTTGGTCAGGCGCCCGCACACGTTCGCATCGCCGCCACGCTGACCAATCTGTTCGATCGATTGTCCGAACGCGGCGATGCGCCGGGCGGCATGTTCCATATGCCTTTGACCCAGCGCGATCTCGGCGACCTGATCGGGATCACGCCGGTGCATGTGAACAGAACCCTTCGCGAAATGGATCGCCTGAATCTGATCAAACGGTCCGACCAGACGATTTCGCTGCTCGATGTTGATCGGCTCCGCCGTATCGCTGGGCTGCCTGTCAGGCATCATGTGTCCGGTCCGGACTGGATCGCGAACGACTGACGTCGCGGGCGCCGAGATGTATGCGCCCAGCGGCTGGCGCTAGCCCGCTTTGCACAGACTTACGCCGTCCGCCGCCTCGCGAGAGGCGCGGTGGTTGAGGATTTGGACAGCTTCAGATCGAGATAGGAGGCGTCGAAGGCGACGCGCTCGGTCAGCGCCGTCCAGTCGTCGATCGACACCTGACCATTCCGCCATCGCACCAGGCCCGTGTCGCGAAGGACCTTGAGCGAGCGGTTCACGTGGACGCTCGACATCCCCAGCATGTCCGCTAGGTCCGATTGGGTCAGAGGGCATTCGAAGGTGTGGTCTTGGGCGAGGGCTACGGCTTCCAGACGGAGGTAGAGTTCACAGATCAACTGGCCCAGTCGTGTCCCTGCGTCTCTGCGTCCCAGCGCCACCAGCCACTGCCGGTGGATGGCCGCATCTATCAGCGTTTCAAGCCAAAGCGCCCGCGCAAGGCGAGGGGCGTGTTCCGTCACGCGCCTCAAGTCGGCGTGCTGGACAACCGCAACGGTGACGTCAGACAAGGCTACCAGGCTGTGATCCATCGTTTTCAGAAGAAAGCCATGCAGATCGATGAAGTCCCCGGGAACGCTAATCGCTGTGATCTGACGACCGCCGTCCGCCAGGGTCGAGACTCGGCCGACAAATCCCGAGAGCAGCAGCGTACTGAACGTGGGTCGATTGCCCTCTTCCACCAAGGCTTCACCGGCTGCTGCGCGACGGCGCCCACTTAGGAGGCCTCCAAGCCGTCCGCGATCGTCGTTCGAGAGGTCGCCGAGGCGATGAAGCTTGGCATCGATGAGCGATTCCACGGACGTCATCCTTGCGAACAGAGGCGTCGGGACGCTGCGGCCCTTGTCACAGGATCAACGCGACGTAGCCGAGGACCGGCTCGCATGAGGGTCATCCGTCCTTGGCGCCGAATTCGACGAATGCGGCGCGTATCGTCTGTTCCTCGTCATCGGTTTCTGCAGACACGACGACTTTGACACGGCCGGCGATCGGCACGTCCGACCGAGAGTCGACGCTGGGGCTGTCGCCTTCGACGTCTCCGCCCGAAGGCCTGTCTCCAACCGTGTTCGCCTCGCCTTCAGGAGCGACCTGAATGGCGTCTCGTTCCATGCCATGGGTTTGGACAAGCCGTTCGACCACGAGCTCGGCGTCTCTACGTGTTGCGAATGTGGAGGCGACAAGGTTGGTCATGGTTGGGTCATCTTAGTTCGTCCACTGAACGCGCTGCGTAGTTTATCGCTCCAAAGCTGACCGCTCTCCGCAGCCCTCGCGCGATTGCATCGGATCATCTCGACCAAATGCTCTTGGTTCTGCTGGCTTCAAAAGCCGAACGCCTCCCATCTGCTTGAGACCATTATCGCACACAGGAACGAATAGCCGCGGCATAGCTTTGACCTTCAGGCTTTACGCCATGGACCGATCCGAGGGGGGTCGGGTTGTCGATCACGGCGGTATGGATGCACATCGGCGTCATCGCACATCTCAAATATCCGATCGCAGAACCCTTCGCCGGCGGGCTGGAGATGCATACCCATCTGCTCTGTCGCCAACTGCGGCTGAACGGTCATGACGTCACGCTGTTTGCAGCGACCCTGTCCGACCCCGCGCTCGGTCTGGAGGCGATCTGCGAGCAGACGGAAATCGCCAAGGTCGGGACTGCAGAGGCCGGCGACGTCGCCTTCTTCCGAGAGCATCATGCTTATCTGTCGTTGATGAGCCGGCTTCGACGCAGTTCATTCGACGTCATCCACAACAACAGCCTGCACTATCTGCCGGTCTCGATGGCGGAGACCTTGCCGATGCCGATGGTCACCACCCTCCACACGCCGCCATTTTGCTGGCTGGAGAGCGGTATCCGCGAAGCGAGCGCGCCGTTCGCGCGGTTCGTCGGCGTGTCGGAGGCGATGCGTGAACAATGGAGCCCAGTGCGGCCGATCGATCAGGTCATTCTGAACGGGATCGATCTGGACCGCTTTCCATGGCAGGCACGTCACGACGAACCTGGGCATTTGATCTGGTATGGGCGGATTGTGCCCGAGAAGGGTCTGCATCTGGCGCTGGACGCGGCGGCATTGGCGGGTATTCCGCTGCGTTTCGCGGGTCCGATGCTAGATCAAGCCTATTTCGATGCCGAGATCGCTCCGAGGTTGACGCATAAGACCACCTATCTCGGTCACCTCGATCACGAAGCGCTGTCGAAGGAGATCGGGCACGCGGCCGCCTTCGTCTGCACGCCGTGCTGGGACGAACCCTATGGACTGGTGGTGGCCGAAGCGCTGGCGTGCGGGACGCCCGTCGCCGCTTTCGCGCGTGGCGCCATTCCCGAGATTCTAACCCCCGACTGCGGCGCCCTAGCGCGACCGGACGATGTGCAGGACCTGGCGTGCGCAATCGCCCGTGCGGTCGGCCTGTCTCGGTCGGCCTGCCGCGCGCGCGCCGAGGCGGCCTGCGATGTGCGCCGGATGATCGCCGCCTATGAACGGCTCTATGGCGAGATGATCCAGGCAGCTGCGGCGGGCCAGATGCAGGCCAATGACGCGCTGGAAGATCGGTTGATCGCATGAAAGGCGAACCTGCCTTCTGCGTTTGTGTGCCCGCGCGGAATGAGGAACGGCGTCTTCCCGTGCTGCTGGCCGCCCTGGCCGCGCAGGATCTTCCGGGCAGGATTTCGGTTGCGCTCTGCATCAATAACTCCACGGACGGTTCGCTTCCTCAAGCGCAGGCAGCGGCCGATCGGTGGAAGGATCGACTGGACATCGTCATCGATCTGCAGACCTTCCCAGAGCATCGCGCGCATGCCGGCGCAGCGCGGCGCGCGGTCATGTCCGCCGGTCTCGAGCGTCTCGGAGATCGATCCAATGGCGTTCTGATCTCGACGGATGCCGACACGCGACCGCCGCCGAACTGGCTGTCCGCCAATCTTGCAGCCATCGCAGCAGGAGCGGATCTGGTGGGCGGACGGCTGGAGCTGGATGAGGCGGAAGCGATCTCCACGGATGTCGCGGCTCTGCGCCAGATGTGGGACGCCTACTGGCGCGAAGTTCGCGCGATCGAGGACGAGATCGACCCGTCGCCGCATGATCCGGCGCCTCGCCATGGCGATCACACCGGAGCCAGCCTTGCCATCACGGCGGTGGCCTATGTTTCAGCCGGCGGCGTGCCGGAACAGCCGACGGGCGAGGATCGGGCGCTTGTGATCGCCGCTCAAGCGCAGGGGGCCAGGCTTGTGCATCCCTTGGCGGTGTGGACGCGAGTCTCGGCACGCACCACGGGCCGCGCCGCCGGGGGGATGGCGGAGGATATGACCCGCTTGTTCGATCAGGCGCGGAACGGCGGTCCGATCATGGCGCCGGACTTTTCGCACTGGCGGCAGCGGGCGATGTGGCGCCGGGATCAGCGTCACGACGCGGCGAGCGCCAGGCGGCTGTCGGCATTGGAAACCCAGCTGCCCGCCATGCCGCTCGACATGGATTTACGACGTTGGGCCGACGGCATTGCGAGAGCCGCAGCGTGAGGGCTCCGATCGGATACTATGTCCATCACCAGGGCGACGGCCACCGCCAGCGCGCACTGGAAATCGCCGCCGCTGCGCCCGAGCGATTTGTCCTGCTTGGAACGGGACTGAAAGGGCGAACCGAAGACATCGCCTGCGTGGATCTGGAGGATGACAGGCCCCACGAGGGAGACCTCTTCTCCGGCCGTGACGAGGCGCCTGTCCGGCCCGAGGCGCTGCATTACGCCCCCTATCACCATGCGGGCGTCCGGGCGCGAACCGCCCGGTTCGCCCAGTGGATCAGCGACGCCAAGCCGGCCTTGATGGTGATCGATGTGTCGGTCGAGATGGCGATGCTGGCCCGGCTGTGTGCGACGCCTGTGGTCTATGTCCGTCTCGCGGGGGATCGATCGGACCCGGCGCATCTGGACGCTTTCCGCGGCGCAGAAGTCTTGCTTGCGCCCTTCCATGAGCGGCTGGATGGAATGGGGGCCAGAGAGGTGCGCGACAAGACGCACTACTTCGCCCCCCGGCGCAATTCAGGCCCGAAGCGTGGATCAGGCATCCTGGTCGTTCATGGGCGGGGTGGCGATCCGTTGGATGGCGCCAAGCTGGTGGCGGCTGCAGAAGCTACGCCCGATCAAGTGTGGACCGGGGTCGGGCCGATCGAGCCGCCGCCGATCATGCCGCCGAACCTGAAGCTGGCAGGCTGGATCGACGCTATCGGCGACGAGATCGAAAAGGCGGAGATCATCGTCGGAGGCGCGGGAGACGGCCTGCTGAACGCGGTGATTTCGGCCGACAAACCCTTTGTCTGTCTTCCCGAGCCTCGCGCCTATAATGAGCAGATGGCAAAGGCCGAACGGTTGGCGGCGCTAGGCGCTTCGATCGTCCTGGCGGAGTGGCCGCACGCGCAGGAATGGCCGAGCATCCTTAGGTCAGCACTCTCACTGTCGCCCGCTGATCGGCAGCAGATCAGCGGACAGGGACTTGGCGCCGCCGGACCCTGGCTTGTCGATCTCGCATCAGAGCTTGAGGCACGCCGATGACAGTTATGGAAACACGGCCTACCGCGTCATCGCCTCTCGAACTTGAGGTTAGATTGGCGGCGCTAGGTGCGCGTTACGACGCTGCGCCGCGATATCCCGCCGACAGTCTGACGCTGCTCGCCTCGGAGGGTTGGGGTCGGCGGTTCGCTCCGGTCCAAAGCGGCGGAACGGCCTATGACGATCCAATCCATAAGGCCTTGGCCTTGATGGACGCCCTACGCAGTGTGGGACGGTCGGATCTCAGCGTCGGCCGACTGTTCGAAGGGCACGTCAACGCCCTGGCGCTGTTCGACTGGTATGCGGATCCGGCCCAGAAGGCTTGGCTCGGCAAGGTCCTTGCGCAGGGCGGCTGGTTCGGCGTCTGGGCGACGGAACCGCCGCCCGGCGTTCGTCTGGTCGGCGACCGGCTGCAGGGCACCAAGATGTTCGCGACCGGCGCAGGCGGTCTGGAATATGCGATCATCACCGCCCAGCCGGAACAGGGCGAACGCGAGTTGATCGTCGTGCCGGCGAACGCGCCCGAGAGGGCCGATCTGAGCGGCTGGCGCGTCCGCGGCATGCGCGCGACAACCAGCGGGCGCTATGAGGTGACCGGGTTGACGGTCAATATCGATCAGCGGCTCGGACGTCCCGGAGACTATGATCGCGAACCGCGTTTCACGGCCGGGGCGTGGCGGTTCACGGCGGTGCAGCAGGGCGGCGTCGAAGGCCTGGTCATGGCGATGCGCGACGCGCTGTCCGACGCCGCCCGCGCCGATCCCATCCAGCGCGCGCGCTTCGCCGATGCGGTCGTTGCGATGCGGACGGCCTGGCTCTGGGTCCGCGAAGCCGCGATCCGCGCGGCGTCCGAAGCGCCTGACGCCGAGGATTTCGCGCGCGCCACGCGCGGCGTCGTCGAACGGAGCGCCCTGGATGTCATGGAGTTGGCGGCGCGGTCGGTCGGGACGCGCAGCGCCTTCGACGGCGAGCGCATCGACAAGATCACCCGTGATCTCAGCCTCTACCTTCGACAGGCCGGACCCGACTATGCAAAGGACCAGGCGGCCAAGACCTGGCTGGATCGCGATCTCTGGGGCGAGGGCGACGCCCTATGGTGAGCGAGAAAACCGGCAGGCTGGCGACCCTGGCGCTGGAGCGTTCCCCCTGGCGATCCGCGCGGTGGCTGGTCATTGCCCCGCATGCCGACGACGAGACACTAGGCGCCGGAGCCTTGATCCACCAGGCGGCCAAGGCCGGCCGGTTGGCGGGAGTCGTGATCCTCACCGACGGCGCGGGTTCGCACGACCATCCGGACGCGACCTCCCGTGCGAGGCTTATCCGGACCCGACGCCTGGAGGCGGGGCGCGCCGTTCGACGGTTGGCGGGGGATGCGGCTATAGCGCCCGTGTTTCTGGATTGGCCTGATGCTCAGCCCGCTTCTCCTGGCAGCACGATATTCCAGGCGACCGCGCGTCGTCTCGCCGCCCTGTGCCGTGATCGGCGCGTCGATGCGATCGCCGTCACTGGACCAGACGATCCCCATTGCGATCATCAGGCAGCGGCCCAGCTGGCGCGCCGCGCGGCCCGTATAGCCTGCCGGCCGGTCGCCGTGTTCGATTATGTCGTGTGGGGGGCGGCTCCGCCCGGGTCGAAACTGCGGATCACGACGCGACCTCTAAGGGCCGGCCTCAGAGCGTACGCCTTATCGAGCCATCAAAGTCAGTTGACGCCGATGTTCGGCCAAGGGTTCCGGCTTGAGAAGGAGAGGGGGCTGCGCGCCGCCTCAGACACCCTTTATCGGCGCGACGCCTATGGCTGAACGCTCGCTTCCCGCCGCCTATTTCGAAGGCATCTTCGCCGGGGACGCCGATCCGTGGGGTCTGGCCTCCAGCCCCTATGAGGCGGCCAAGTTCGATCGCACCATCGCCGCCCTGTCGGTGCGGCGAGCGGCTTTTGCGCTCGAGGTCGGTTGTGCGGGCGGCGTCCTGACCGAGCGGCTGAGTGCCGTCTGCGATCATCTGTTGGCGATCGACGTTAGCCCGACCGCCCTGGGGCGAGCGCGCCAGCGTCTGTCGGGGCGGTCGAACGTCCGGTTCGAGGCTGCGGACTTCCCCCGGGAATGTCCGGCTGTTGATGGGCTGGATCTCGTCGTCCTGTCCGAGGTGGCCTATTATTGGAGCCAGGCCGATCTGGACTTTGCGACACAACGCATCGCCGATGGCCTGGTCGAGGGCGGACGCGTGCTTCTGGTGCACTGGACCGGCGAGACCGACTATCCCCAGACCGCCGACGACGCCGTGGAACGCCTCTGGCTTGGATTGTCGGCTGTCATGAAAGTGGATCTCGCCGAGCGGCATCCGAACTATCGGCTGGATTTGTGGAGCCGTCGATGACCACCCTGTCCGCGCTCACGCTGGTTCGTAACCGGCAAGCCCATCTGGACCGATTGGTTGAGGGATTGACGATCAGCGCCTCGCCGCCAGACGAACTGATCGTCATCGACATGAGCGATGCGCCGGTGACGCTGCCGTCGGTGGATTTTCCGGTCCGCGTCGAACGTCTGGCGGGCGACGCCCTGCCTCTGGCCGCCGCCCGAAATCTGGCGGCCGCCTTGGCGTCAGGTGATAGCCTGCTTTTTCTGGATGTGGACTGCATCGTGTCGTCGGCAGTTTGCGGGCGGATGAAGGCTCTGCTCGCCGACAATGACGCCGTCGTCTGTCCAGAAGTGCTCTATCTCCCCGCCGGAGCCGTCCGGCCGGGCCCCCTGTCGGAAACTGATCTGAGAGCGGCCGGGCGCCCCCATCCCGTGCGCCCCTTTCCGCAGAAAGGCGAAAGCCTCGAGCGCAATCCCGGCCTGTTCTGGTCTTTGGCTTTCGCGCTCCGTCGCTCGACCTTCCATCGGATCGGCGGGTTCGACGAGACCTATGTCGGCTACGGCGCCGAAGACACGGACCTGGGGTTTCGCATCGCGCGAGAGGGCCTGCCGCTGCTCTTCGCCGGCCGCGCGCCCGTCTTCCACCAACATCATGACGGCTATGATCCGCCCCTGCAGCATTTTCGCGCGCTGATCGCCAACGCCAAGCGCTTCCACGCCGCCTGGTCGATCTGGCCGATGGACGGTTGGCTGCGGGCGATGGCGGATCTCGGGCTTGTCGACTGGTCGTCGGATGGATTGACCATCCGCCGCGACCCTACGCCGGCTGAAATCGCCGCCGCACGAAAAGATCCTGCAAATCCCTTTTAGGATTGCCGTCTTTCAAAGCGCAGGCTCGCCGTACGTATGAAACTCAACGAGCCGACGCAGTTGAGTGTCCGTCTTCTCTAGTGAGGAAGGGATCTTGATCAGGCGACGACCACGCATTGGACCGTTATTGCGTAGCTGGCTAGGTCGCTGAACTCGTGGATTTGACCGAAACGTGCGCTTCAACGCCGTCAGTCTTGCCGCTCAAACCCGGTACCTCATCGAGCTGGCGAAGGCTGGTGAAACGACCCCTTTCCTCACGATAACGAACGATTTCGAAGCCGTGGCCGCGCAACATCTCAATCCCGTCCAAAGCGTCGGCGCTGGCGATGTTCAGGTCGATCATCTCTCTTCTCCCTCAGCTCTTCCCGCCGGCCGGTGTCCGAGGGCGAAGTCGATGGCTTCTATATCGACCTTCAGCTTCACCAGATCACGGATGCGCTCGGGGTCGCCGGACGTCGCGGCGGCCACGGCGGTTGACCACACTTCGGTCGTCAGCTGCTCGCGGATGGCCAGAAGCTGTGCGGCGACGGCATCGTTATCCTGAATCATCGACTCTATTTAAGGTCGGCGATCGCCTCGCCGGCCTCTTCTTCCTCGAGCAGAGCGGCGTTGTCGGCGTTTGCGGAAAGGCGCACCTGATTGCCCTCGACCTCGGCGACAAGGCCGCCTGAAAGGTAATGATGGTGATCGCTGTGCGATCCGCTGTCGGCTTTGGTGAGCTTGATGCGATCACCTTCGACCTTATCGACGGTGCCGAGATGGACGCCGTCGGCGCCGATCACTTCCATATGTTCTTTGATGTTCGAGAGGTCGGTCATGCTGGATCTCCGTTTACCTACGCCATTAACGAGGCGCGACGCGCGGCGTTCCAGAGACGAAAGTGGCGTAGCGGCTAGTCAGGCCTCGGTACGTGCGTCTGCGCTGGGCGCTGAGCGCTGGCGACAGGCTCACCGATAAGACCGGCGGCTCGCCCGCACCATTTCCTCCACCCAGTTGATCAACAGAGTGGCGTAAAGTCGCTGATGAGCGGGATCGCGCATCGCATGGGTCGCCTCGGCGATGATCCTGTGGCTGAAGGAGTTCGCCTCCTTGAAGGCGGCCTGATAGGAGGCGATTACTTCTGGCGGAATGCGATCGTCCTTGCCCGACTGCACGATGAGGACGTCGCCCTCGAACGCGGCGCAGGCCGAGAGCGCCTTGTCTTCCTGCGGCGTTCGCAGTTGTTGTCGATAGGTGCGCACCGCGTCCTTATCGAGCTTGGCCTTGGGGACGTCCCAGTGCGCGTCTGGATAAAGCGCCGGCACGCGCAGCGCCAACCAGCGCACGTCACGGATGCTCGTCAGCAGAGCCGACAAATAGCCTCCGTAGCTTGTGCCGATCACGCCGATCGCGCCGGGATCGATCAGCGGCTGGGACGCCAAATAGTCATAGGCCGCGGTGACGTCGTCCAGGCCATTCTGCCGGGTGACCTCGTCTCGGCTCGCATCGCTTTCGGCATGGCCTCGAAGGTCGAAGGTGAAACAGATGCAGCCCAGTCGAGCGAGATCCTCGGCCAGGCCCAGATCCTCTTCCTGATCGCCGCCCCAGCCGTGGACAAACAGAAAGCCCGGCACGGGGGCTTCCGGCGTCAGAAGCGTGCCGGTCAGCTTCTGTCCGTCGACAGACAGTCGCACCCGCCCTTCCTCGACGTCGTCAGGTTCAATCACGCTGTCCTCGTCACATATTTCGTCATCGGCCCGACCTTGGGGTCCTCACCCCGGAAATAGACGACGTCCTCCGGTCCGACATCGGCGAGGCCGTACACTTCGACCGTGGCGGTTTCGACCGAAGTCAGCGCCGGCGAGGCCGCGAAGGCTTCAAGCGCGGCGATCTCGGCGCCCGTCGCGCCGCCGACCCGCCAGGACTGCTCCAGCACGCCTACACGCCTTCGCCCGCGTGCATCTTTGCCGGCGAGGACATCGTAGTTCCGGCGGGTCAGGACCAGATCCGGATAGGCGCGATGGGCGGCGTCGTCGAACACGGCAGCGCAACGCACCGCTTCCACCGCCTCTGGGGTCAGTCCGAGGTGGGTCAGTCGATCGAGATCGCCCCTGACGCACCTCAGTCGTGAACCGCCGTATACCTCGCGTCCCCTGTGGTCCGTCGTTTCCCGTTGATCGCCAACGTAGCTGATGCGCAGTCCGCCGACCGACAGGGTTCCGACGCTGTAGGTTTCCACGCCGAGCAGGTTTTCCTCAAGGACGACGCCGAAGGCGGCGATTTGCGCCTCATCCTGCTCGGCGATGACGGCGGCGAGCGCTTCAGGCGTCTCGACGACTGTCTGTCCCAGCCCTGCCTTGGCCAGGACGTCCTTGACGCGGACAGGTCCCGTCTCGAGGAGGCGTCGACCGGCTTCGATCGCGTCGGCGACGGAGAAGGCGGTGTAGCCTTCCAGAGCCGCATCGCCCAGGCGGTCGGCCATGGTGTTGGACCAGCCGGGCGGGCAGGTCGCGGATCGATCAATCAGGCCGTGGGTGATCGCCTTGGTTGCGATGAAGCGGTGGGGGACGCGGCCGCCTAGTAAATTGCCTGAGGTGAAGACTGTGCGTGAGGTCATGTCTTCACCGATCAGGGTGTCGCGAGGCACCAGCAAGACGTCGGGTCCGACGTCCTCCGCATCTTCGACGACATCAACGACCGGGAGGCGCAGAAGGCGCGCCAGGCGAGCGACTAGCATCTCTCTGGACGCCTGATCGTGCAGATTGCCCGGGTTGTGCCCGTCCGGATCGAAGAGCGCGATGCCGGCGAGCGCGGCCGCATTGGTGAATGAAGGCATCGGGGCGACGCCCAATGGATCGACGATGGTCATGATGGCGAGCGCTCCCTGCCAAGGGTCAACCCCAAGAGCGAGCAACGGTTCAGCACGCCAACCCTTCTTTTTGCGGGCCCCCGAAGTGTCGTCGCCGGGAAGACAGGCCGACGCCGGACGGGGCAGAAATCAGGATTGGAAACGTCCTATGCCTGCGCCGCTTTACCACTGTAGAGGTGCGTTTTCGCACAAAGGAACGGTGAGCCAGGGGGCGTCGTTGCCCATCCATGAGCGACTTGACAGCCAATATCGTGGGTACAGCGGCGGCGGTCTGCTCGATCACGAGCTTTGCGCCCCAAGCCCTCAAGATCTGGAAAGAGCGCGACGCGTCTTCGGTCAGCCTCAGGACCTATTCGCTCACCGTCACCTGTTTCATCCTCTGGGTTGTCTATGGCGTCATGACCCGAGCCTGGCCGGTGACTGTGTCGAACAGTTTTGCCCTGGTCATGGCGGCCTGCGTCCTGATCATGAAGTGGCGGTTTCGCGACGGCGATCCTGACGAGCATTAGGTCGCATCGACCGGCTACCGCCTATCCCTCGCCTTGCCCGTGCTTGTCAGACGTGGCCTGGTCAAACCGGTATTGCTGAGGAGAGCCATGCAAACGTGTTAGTTGTCCGATCAACAAGCGGCAGCAATGGACGATCGGTCAGCAATTTCTAGACAGCGCGGACCGCTCGAGATTGACCCCGGTCGAAAGGCGTCAGCCGAAGAGCCCGTGCAGCCACCAGCTGAGATCGCCGGTCTGAGGCTGTTCGCCATCGCCGCGTCGAAAGACCCAGAAGCGGTGCCCAGCCTCGTCTTCAAGCTGGAAATAGTCGCGCACCGCATCGCGTTCGCCGTCGCGTCGCCACCATTCGCCGAAGATCCGCTCAGGACCGTCAGCGCGCCTGACACGATGGCGGACGCCGCTCCAACTGAAGGCGACCGGCGGCTGGTCGGGCAGGAGCGCGACGGCCTCTATGGCTTCGGGCTTAGCGAGCAGCCGTGAGGGGCGCGGCCAGCGACGCGTCCAGGTTTCCGGCACCGGCGGCGCGGTCGGCGGCAGTTTGCGGATTGAGCGTTCGGGCACGTCGCTCTGCGCGGGGGCCATCCGGTACAGGTTTTGCGGGCCGAGACGATTGGCGAGCAGATCAACAAGATCGCCGATGTCGGGCGTCGCCGGGCCGCACAGATCACCGGAACTCGGCGACCAGTCCAGCGGCAGGACGACCGGCGCCGCCAGGACCATGGCCTCCACGCCGCGGCCAGGATCGATGGTTTCAATCTTGTCGCAGAGCAGACGGGTGAGCCGCGCGACATCACGGACGGGGCGCGCCAGTCCGACGCGGATGGCCTCGGTCCGGTTGTCGATCCGTTCAAACCGCAGGTCGAGCCGCGACGCGCCAAGCCCCTGAGCCTCGAGCGCCTCGCTCAGGGCTTCGACCAGTTTCAGCGTGTAGCGTGCCAGGGTCTCGGGCGCGCCGATCGGCTCGGCGAAGACCCGCCGGACCTGGATCAGTTCCGGAGCGTCGATCGGGGTGATCGGCTCCTGGGCGCGACCGTAGGCTTGATCCAGTCGGCGGATCAGTTCCGGCCCGAAGCGCAGGGCCAGAGGCGCGCGGGGCTTGGCCTCCAGTTCGCCTATGGCGTCGATCCCCAGACGTCCCAAGCCATCGACCATGTCGGCGGGCAGGCGCAAGGCGCGCAAGGGCAGGCGACGGATGGCAGGCCCCCCGCGCGCGACGACAATGGTTGGTTCGGCGAGGTTGCGGGCCAAGGCATGGGCGGCGCCCCACGTGTCGGCGAGGGCGGCGAGGGCGCCCAGGCCGACAGCGGCGGTCTGGGCGATCAGATCCTCGAGCAGGCCCTCATCGCCGCCATAGCGGTGACCGGCCCCGGTGACGTCGAGCACCAGGCCGTCCGGCGGGTCGGCGGCCACGATCGGCGCATAGCGGCGCAGCGCCCAGAGGGCGAGTTGGTCCAGGGCGGCCGCGTCGCCTGCCGGATCGAAGGGATGGACGACAAGATCGGCGACCAGGGCCCGGGCTTGGGTCGCGGCCATGCCGGGATGCAGGCGATGGGCGCGGGCGGCGGGGTCGGCGGCCAACACCACGCGTTTGCGGCCTTGGCGCCCGACCAGGACCAAGGGCGTCTCAGGCGACGGCGCGTCGGGTCCAAGCCAGCGTCGCAGCCGATCGGTCGGCCAGGTGGGGAGGTAGAGCGAGACGACCCGTCTCATCGCAGGCTTCCAGTTCGAAATCCGCGCAGGCTCCGGCGCGGCAGCGGATCAGTTCGACGAACCAGCGCGGGCGGCCGACGCCGGGCACGGGCAGGGGGGCGGAGGGCAGGGCGGTGACCCGCCAGCGGGTGGCGGCGGCAGTCGGTTGGCCGAAGTCCGCCGCCTCGGCCTGACGACGCCATCGTCGGACTGCCAGTCCGAGCGAGCCCGTGTCCTCGGCGACGAGCTGCAGGCGCCTCGACGCCATCATGGACAGGCGGGCGACTTCGCCGACGACCGCGCCGAAGCCGCCGTGACGCAGGCCGTCCTCGAAGGCGGCCAGCAATCCGGCCTCGTCCTCGGCCTCCACATAGATGACTCGGTTCGAAGACAGCCCCGCCTGCTCCAGCGCCGGCGCGAACAGGTCCGGGCGGGTCACACACCAGAGCACCGGCCCCTGGGTGCGCGCTGCCACACCGGCCGCAAACAAGGCGGCAACGGCCCCGTCGATGGCCCCGTCGCCGCCGCCAGTCACCTCATGCAGCGCGCCGAGCGCCAAGCCGCCGGCGGGCAGCCGGCGATCGAGCGCGGCCAGTCCAAACGGCAGCACGCCGCCAGGCGGACGTCGACCCGCCTCGATACGGGCGATCTCCGCGCGGAGCGCCTGGAAGGATGGGGAGGCGGCGGACATGTTCTCCTGAAACCGGATGCGAGCTGAACGTTCCTTATTTGTTCTTATTCGAGCGTGTGAGAGTCAAGGCGGATCGCAACGGCGTTGTGGATCGCCCTGTGGGCGGCGCCATCCCGGGCGCGGCGCGTTAGCCCCACGATGACGCAGCCCCTCCGATACCCCACCACCCCCGACGGCCGCTATTTCGTGGTTCGAGGCCGGCTGTGGCGGTGCTCCAATCCTGCTCTGTCGGCGGAGGCGAGGGACGAACTGGTGCATGATCTGATGTCGGCGCGCCGGGCGGTGCGGACGGCCTTGGCGGCTGAGGATACGGACGCTTTGGCCGCAGCGCGGCGCAGCGTCGACAAGGCCAAGGTGGGGTTGGGTGAGCGGGGCCCTGTGTGGTGGACCGACGGCTCGCCGGATCTCAATCGACACATGGCGCGAAACACTACCTATGCAGACTGGTTCGCCAGTCTGGGCGAGACGGCCGAATGACCACAGCACTCGACCGTTTCGTCCTAGCTCAAGACCCCGTGATCGAAACGGCGATGGCCGAGCTCGCGGCGGGTCGCAAGACAAGCCACTGGATGTGGTTTGTCTTCCCCCAGGCCCGGTCGCTGGGACAGTCTTCGACAGCCGCCTTCTATGGCATTGGGTCGCTCAAGGAGGCCGAGGCCTACCTGGCTCATTCGGTTCTAGGGGAGCGGCTTGCCCGCGCCACCCGGACTGCGACCACGGCGCCGGCGGCGTCGGTGCATCAGCTGTTCGGATCGCCCGATGATCTCAAGTTCCGCTCATCGATGACCCTGTTCGCCGCCGTGGCGGCCGATCCAACCGTGTTCGACGCGGCGCTCGCACGTTGGGGCCTTTCGCCTGATCCGTTGACCGCAGGCCTTGTGTCGACCGCCAAGACGGGACCGGATCGTCTTTAAACAACGATCGGAGGCTTTACGCGGTTCAGGCGTCGATAACTGACAGAGCGCCGTCGGGCAGCGGGCGCTGAAGCGCCTTGGCCGTTTCCCACGGCGCCGTCATCCAGGCTTCGATCTCGTTGGGCTGCGTCAGGATCACTGGCATGGCCTTGGGGTGAACCGCGCCGACCTCGGCGTTAGGGTCGGTCGTCAGGAAGGCGAAAACGTCGATCGTCTCCATGCCGGTCTTGATCTTGCGCACGCTTGTGTGGGCCTGAACGTGAATGCCGGCGAAGAAGGCGAGCGGCTCGGGTTCGTCTACCGCGAGCTTGAACCAGACGGGTCGGTATTTTCCGGCCGCGTCCCGGCCCGGTTCGCTGAAGGCCGTGAAGGGGATCAGGCAGCGCGACGCCGGCGACAGATGTGGGCGCCAATGGCTCGAGTTGGTGTTGCGGACGTTGGTCGTGCCGCTGTCGGGTTCGAACTCCAGGATTTTCTGGAAGTCGACCGCACCGCCTTTGGCGCGCAGCTTGTCGGCGCGCTTCGTCGCATTGTCAAAGATCATCTTCTTGGACGACGGCATGCCCCAGCGCGCGGATGCAAGGATGCACTCTGCGCCCGCCCAGCGCACGATCGGCGCCGGATAGTCGGGATAGATATCGCCCGGCGCGAGGTTACCGACGGTCGACCGCATCGCGTTCGCCGCATCCATTATGGCTTGGGGGCCAGAGCGCTGGCGATACAGATTGCACATCAGGCCCTAGCCTTTTTCAGATCGGCAGCGAGGGATTTACGATCCGCCTCATAGGTCGCATCCGCCTCCTGACGCGCCTGGCTTAGCGCGGCCTGTTGTTCTTCGAAATCAGCCATTACCGCCCGATGACGTTCGTCCAGATCGGCCAGCGCCGCCTGAAGCTTTTCGATTTTGGCGGCCCTCGCCTTGGACGGTCCCTGAGGTCTCGCGGGTTTAGCCTTGCCAATCTTGCCGACATCGATCGCGAGGCCGCGTTCGACGACCTCGCCAGGAGAGGCCAGCGCGGCCTCGAAATCCGGTCCGCCGGAAAGCTGGCTGGCCAGGCCGGTTGCGAACAGATCCTGCTTTGAGCCCCAGGCCTCCAACGCCTTGGCTCGCGAGGTGGTGGCGACGGTGAAGGCATGGAAGCCGTCGGACCAGGTGAAGACCTTCAGCTTGGCCGCCATTTCAGTCGATCAGTCCGCGACGCTGCATGTCCATGATGATGGGATCGGTCAGCGAAGAGATGACCTCCATGTCAAAGGCGTCCTCAACTTCCGTCTCATCGGCAAATGAGCGTGGTTGGTTCTGCCGCAGTTCGGAAGTCGCCAAGATGACTGGACCACCTGCTGCCGGGCCAGATGCTCGATGCGTTGAAGGCGAACGCCTGCCCGTGATCTGATGAGGGTCTTGCGTGTCGCCATCAGGTAGTCCTCCCAACCGAACCCTGACACGCAGGTCGGCGAATGTGGAGTCGCGACCGTGCATGGGACCAGTCTGAGTAAGCGCACGACTTGCACGGCACCAGATGGGTCTGCCGTCCCCGCACTCGCGACATTTGTTCCACCCATGGCCACGCTTGAAAATCTTCCATCGTTCATGAGCGCCTAAAGGCGAGTGAAGCCTAGCGTTCACACAAATCAAATCGTTGGCAAAACGATTCCGCCCCAAAGGGGCCGATAGGAAAATCATCCTGTGATGGATGATGCACACATTACGCACACCTGCGTTGGGTATAAGTCACGGTATTTTAACATGAAAAACCGGGCGCAAAATGGGTCATAAGTGACCCACAACATCGCTATGTCTATTTACCGCGTCTAATCAGTCATCTAAGTGGGTTGCCGACGATCCACCCCTACTGGAGAAAATCAGTGGTTACGCGACGCCCGCGCATACAAGCCTACATCGAATATGACGTTTACCGTCGGGCGGAAAATCAAGCCAAGCGGCTGGGAAAGACAATGAGCGAGCACGTGTCGGACGCGTTGGTCGCTTACTCACCTGACATGACGGAGTGGTCTGCCAAGCAGGCCGGCTATCAGACAATGATGATTTTGAGCCTCACCCTGGCGATGGCGAAAAGAACGATGAGCGAAAGCGACATTCGGCAGGCAAGAGAAGTTGCGGGCCAAGCTGCCGAGATCGTGTTCGGTCGGTTGGGAGAACGTCCATTCCATCCCAGATCGGAAATCCCAGAAGATAATCGTATGGCGGCCCTTTTTGAGGCTTTCAGGTTTGACTGACCTCGACGAAGCCCGACTGCTTCGCGAAAGGGCAGGGAGCCGCACCGAATAGCTGATCGGGCTGGCGTGTTCCGGCGGCGCATTCTCTTTCATTGCCATCGGATCCGCTTCTGGTTGAGCCGGTGTGTGTCATTGGCTGGCCGTGGCTGTGGTGGTGTGTTCTCGAGGCAATAGGCCAGCACGGCCTGGGGTACGCGGGTATTCGGCGAATCGGGCTCAGGACCGAAGTCGTCCTGCTTCATGCGCCAGTAGCCGGGGCTGTGCTGCCAGGACCTGACGCGATGGAACCATTGCACCTCAGCAGGGGGCCGGCTTCTCAAGAACAGATCGTCGGCCGATGGCAGGTAGGCTTCCCAGCCTCGCTTCTCGGTGAGCCAAGTATGGGCCGCCCCCATGAACCGCCCGTCTTGGTCCTTGGCGTCAGGGGAGGCCGCCACGAAAGCACCGACGGCGATCCGGAGCGACAGAGCAGGGGTTCCCTCGCTCACGATGCTGGCCACGGCTTCGCGGATCTTGGACTTGTTTGATCTGCTCGCCGAGCCCTTCGGCATCATCGCGAAAATGCGGTCGGCTTCGCTCTCCTCGTCACGAGAAAGCGCAGCGCTTCTTTCAAAGAGTTCTCTCAAAGGGTTAGGCGGAACTGGAGTTCCGGTCTCTCTGGAACTGGAGTTCTGGTCTTGAGGGGTAAGGGCGGAACTGTGGTTCCGGTCATGACTGGAACTGGAGTTCCGGTCTTTTAGGATCGGTCGGTACCTATCGGGCCGATGGAAACCTCCCGTCTGGATATCGAGATGCCCTTGGGTGTGGAGGATCTTGAGCAGCTTTCTGATCTGACGATCGGACACACCGGCCATCTCGCCGAGGGTGGCTTGGCTGGGCCAGGCATCGCCGGTTTCGCGGTTCAGGTGGCGCGCGATGCCGAACGCGACCGCGAAAACTGTGGCGCTCAGCCCACCATCGTCCTGCACCTGCTCCAGCCACGCGAGCTTGTTGGCGGTGAAACGGTCAGACATGAGCAAGTCGCACCGTGAACGCTTGCGGAACGGAGTGTGGGGGATTTTGTGACGCGGTCCCTCCGGATTGTGTCGCACAGACCCTGTTTGTTCCGGTTCGTTGGCTCTTGCCGCAACGATGAAACGCCCCTAGAAGGCCCGTCCTACCTCGATGCGGATGTGGCGGAACTGGTAGACGCACTGGATTTAGGTTCCAGCGCCGAGAGGCGTGGAGGTTCGAGTCCTCTCATCCGCACCAATACAAAAAAGGCCCCGGAGCGATCCGGGGCCTTTCTTTATTCCTGGCCTATCGCCCTCGCGGGCTATTTGAGGCCGATAGATGGGCCTGCCGCGATTGGTGCGACAGGCCCGGTTTGGTCTTAGCTGATTGGCGGCACGGGCGGCGGCGGAACGTCGCCGTCGGTTTCGTGAACCTCGACCAGACCGCGACCCAAGTGGCTCTTGCGATAGCCATAGGCGAAGTAGATCAGCAGGCCAATGCCGCCCCAGATCGGCAGCACCATCTTGGCGTCGTGCGGCAGGTTCCAGAACAGGAAGGCGCAGCCGAACGCCGACAGGGGCGCGAACACCCAGATCAGCGGCGTACGGAACGGACGGCGACGGTTCGGATCCTTGACCCGCAGCACCAGCACCGCGATCGACACCATGAAGAAGGCGAACAGGGTGCCCGAGTTCGAGATGTCGGCGAGTTGGCCCACCGGGAACAAGGCGCCGGCGATGGCGACCGCGATGCCGGTGGCGGCGGTCACGATATAGGGCGTCTTCCACTTAGGGTGGATCTTGGTCAGCCCCTCCGGCAACAGACCGTCGCGCGCCATCACGAAGAAGATGCGGGTCTGACCGAAGATCATCATCAGGATGACCGACGGCAGGGCCAAGAGGGCGGCGGTGCCCAGGGCGTTGCCGATCTGGGGGTGACCGACGACACGCAGAACGTGGGCCAGGGCCTCGTTGGAGCAGACCAGCATTTCTGCGTTGGCGGGCAGGGCGCAGGCGGCCACGAAGGCGGGCGAGCCCGGCTGTACCGCTTCACCGGCGGCGCCCAGAACGGGCTGAGCGCCGATAGCGCCGGCGGCGCCGAGCGCGACCAGCAGATAGAAGATCGTGCAGATGGCCAGCGAGCCTATCAGGCCGATGGGCACGTTGCGCTGCGGATTCTTGGTTTCCTCGGCCGCCGTCGAAACGGCGTCGAACCCGACATAGGCGAAGAAGATCGAGGCCGCGGCGCCGACGATGCCCATCCCCGAATATTGGCCGAACAGGCCGTTAGGGGCGAACGGCGACAGGTTGGCCGACTTGATGACGGGCAGGGTGATGACGATGAAGACCGTCAGGGCGATGACCTTGATCGCGACCAGGATCGCATTGACGCGGGCCGATTCCGTAGTGCCGACCATCAGCAGAGCCGTCACCAGCAGGGCCACGACGATGGCGGGGATGTTGACGATCCCGGCCGAGAAGTCAGGCGTGGGGATGAAGCCGTTCATCGACCAGGTCGGCCCGGCGGATAGGAGATCAGGGAAGTCGAATCCGAGCCCCTGTTCTATCAGCCCCAGCACATAACCCGACCAACCGACCGACACGGCCGAGGCGGCCACGGCGTACTCCAGGATCAGCGCCCAACCGACCGTCCAGGCCAGCAGCTCGCCCATCACGGCGTAGGTATAGGTGTAGGCCGAGCCCGAAACCGGGGCCATCGACGCCAGTTCGGAGTAGCACAGCGCCGCGACCGCGCAGACGGCGCCGGCGATGACGAAGCTGATCATCATGCCCGGTCCGGCCTTTTGGGCGGCCGAAGCGGTCAGGACGAAGATTCCGGTGCCGATGATGGCCCCGATCCCCAGAAGCGTCAGTTGAATAGGACCAAGCGACCGGTGAAGCGACTTCTTCTCGGCCGTGGCAAGGATCGCGTCGAGCGACTTAACGCGCCACATAAAATACCCCCACGTTTTGATGCAGCCTCTCGGCTGCTTGGGGCGGACGCTAGCGACGGATGAGGCGGCGCGCAACGCGCATGACGGGGTGGTTAAGGCGCGACGACGCTTTCGTGATCGCCCATCGGCAGGCTAGAGGCGACGTATGCTGCCCATCCACGCCGTTCTGGAACCGCTGAAAGCCGCGCTGAGCGCGGACAATACGGCCGTGCTGGCGGCGCCGCCGGGGGCGGGCAAGACGACGGTCGTGCCGCTGGCCCTGCTGGATCAGCCCTGGCTGGACGGCAAGGTGCTGGTGCTGGAGCCGCGACGCCTGGCCGCACGGGCGGCGGCCGACCGGATGGCTGCGACCCTGGGCGAACAGCCGGGCGGGACAGTGGGCTATCGCACCCGCCTGCAGAGCCGTATCGGGCCGAACACGCGGATCGAGGTGATCACCGAGGGCGTCTTCACGCGCATGATTCTGGACGACCCGGGGCTGGACGGCGTGGGCGCGGTCTTGTTCGATGAGTTTCATGAACGCAGCTTGGACGCCGACCTCGGGCTGGCGCTCGCGCGCGACACGCAAGAGCTGCTGCGTGAGGACCTACGGCTGCTGGTCATGTCCGCGACGCTGGATGTAGTCGGGGTCTCGCGCCTGCTCGACGGCGCACCGGTGATCGAGGCCGAGGGAAGAGTCTGGCCGGTCGAGACCCGGTATCTGGGCCGCAATCCGTCCGAACGGTTCGAACAGGGTGTGGCGCGCGCCTGCCTGACAGCGCTGGGCGAGGAGACGGGGTCGGTGCTGGTCTTCCTGCCAGGGCAGGGTGAAATCCATCGGGTCGCTCGGCTTGTGAACGAGCGGCTGCGGCTACCGAACGTCGATGTCGTGCCCCTGTACGGCGGACTGGACCGGGCCGAACAGGACCGGGCTATCGAACCAGCGGCTGTGGGGCGGCGCAAGCTGGTGCTGGCGACATCGGTCGCGGAAACTAGCCTGACCATCGAAGGCGTGCGGGTGGTGATCGACGGAGGCCTGTCGCGCGTGCCGCGGTTCGAACCGTCCAGCGGCCTGACCCGACTGGCGACGGTCAAGGTCAGTCGATCCTCGGCCGAACAGAGGTGCGGCCGAGCCGGGCGCACCGAGCCGGGCGTCTGCTACCGCCTGTGGGATGAGGAACAGACGCGCGGGCTGGTCCCGCATCAGCAACCGGAGATTCAGGAGGCGGACCTGACGGGCCTCGCGCTGGATCTAGCGCGATGGGGCGCGCGGTCGGTCGAGGGGCTGGCGCTGCTGGACCCGCCGCCGGCCGGGGCCATGGCCGAAGCGCGCAAGGTGCTGACGCGGCTGGGGGCGCTGGATGCGGACGGGGGACTGTCGAAGCACGGGCTGCGGTTGACGCGAATTCCGCTGTCACCGAGGCTGGCCCATATGGCCGCCGTTGCCTCCGACGCAGGCGATGCGATGACGGGCGCGCGGATCGCCGCAGTGCTGAGCGAGCCGGGTCTGGGCGGATCGGGCGTCGATCTGGCGGATCGCTTGGTTGGGCTGGAACGAGATCGGTCGCAAAGAGCGCGTGACGCGATGAAGCTGGCGCAGCGCTGGGCGCGCGCGGCCGGCGGTGGGTCGGGTCGGATGATCGATCCGGGACTGCTGCTAGCCGAGGCCTTTCCCGAGCGGATCGCAAAGGCGCGGGGCAAGGCGGGTGAATATCTTCTCGCCAGCGGGAGAGGGGCCGTGCTGGAGGCGACCGACCATCTGGCGCGTGAGCCTTGGTTGGCGATCGCCGAACTCGGCGGCGGCGACACGCGCGACCGGGTGCGACTGGCGGCGGCGCTGGAGGCGGACCGGATCGACAGCGATCTGGCGCGCCTGATCTCGACGGAGGACCGGCTGGTGCGCGAACCCTCGGGGCGGTCGGTGATCCGGCGCTCGCGGCGTATCGGGGCCATCGTGCTGGACGAAAAGGTCGTCGGCCCGCCGGATGCGAAGACCTTGACCGCCGCTCTTCGGGCCGAGATCGAGGCGGATGGGCTGGGCGCGCTGAAATGGGGCGAGCAGGCGTTGGGACTGCGCGCTCGACTGGCCTTTCTACACGCGCGCGACCCAGCTTGGCCTGATGTGTCGGACAACGCCCTGCTGGCCGCGCGTGAGGACTGGCTGTGGCCTTTGCTGGACGGGGCCAAGTCGCTGGAGGGGATAGCTGACGGCCGTCTGGCCGAGGCCCTGCGCGGGCTGATCCCTTGGGACCTACAGCGGCGGCTGGACGAGCTGGCGCCCCCGCGTCTGATCACGCCGCTAGGCTCGGCGGCCATCGACTATGCCGCCGAGGGCGGGCCGCGCGTGGATATTCGCGTGCAGGAACTGTTCGGCGTCACGAAGCATCCGACTGTCGGCGGCGTGCCGTTGACCCTCGCCCTGTTGTCGCCGGCGCGGCGGCCGGTGCAAGTCACCAAGGACTTGCCGCGCTTTTGGTCGGGCTCGTGGGCGGTGGTGCGCGCGGAGATGCGCGGCCGTTATCCCCGTCATCCGTGGCCGGAAAACCCGGCCGAGGCGCAGGCGACGAACCGGGCCAAGCCGCGCGGGACTTGATCGCCTTGACGCGGCGGGCGGGAAACGGGCATCGCTGGGACAACCGGGAGAAGAAGATGTCCGACGTCCTGCCGAAGAACTCCACCGGCCGCGTGCTGTTCGCCAGCCTTATCGGCACGACGATCGAGTTCTTCGACTTCTATATCTACGCCACGGCGGCCGTTCTGGTGTTCCCAACGCTGTTCTTTCCGGGCGAGGATCCGGGGACGGCGCTGCTGTCCTCGTTCGCCACCTTTTCCATCGCTTTCTTCGCGCGGCCCATCGGCGCGCTGGCCTTTGGGCATTTCGGGGACCGGGTGGGACGCAAGGCGACGCTGGTCGCGGCGCTGATGACGATGGGCCTGTCGACGGTGGCCATCGGTCTGTTGCCGACGCACCAGCAGGTTGGCCTGCTTGCGCCCCTGCTGCTGGCCCTGTGCCGGTTCGGTCAGGGGCTGGGCCTGGGCGGCGAGTGGGGAGGGGCGGTGTTGCTGGCGACCGAGAATGCGCCGCCCGGAAAGAAGGCCTGGTTCGGCATGTTCCCCCAACTGGGCGCACCCATCGGCTTCATCCTGTCCACCACATCCTTCATCGTCCTGACGTCGACGATGAGCGAGACCGCGTTCGAGGGCTGGGGCTGGCGCATTCCGTTCCTGGCCAGCGCCGTGCTGGTGTTCGTCGGCCTGTGGGTGCGGCTGAAGATCACCGAGACGCCCGAGTTCCAGAAGGCGGTGGACCGTGACGAGCGCGTGAAGGCGCCCGCCGTGACCCTGTTCGCCCATCACAAGGCGGCGCTGGTTCTGGGGACGTTCAGCGGCGTGACGACCTTCACCCTGTTTTATCTGATGACCGTCTTCGCCCTGGGGTGGGCGACGACAGGGATGGGATTAGCCCGGGCCGATGTCCTGCCCATCCAGCTGATCGGCGTGCTGTTCTTCGCTGCCTTCATCCCCGTGACAGCCTTGCTGGCGGATCGATACGGGCAGGTCAGGGTGCTGATCGCCTCGTCCGTGGGGATCGGCCTGTTCGGCTTTGTGTTCGCGCCGCTGTTCGGGGGCGGCCTCAGCGGCCTGCTGATCTTCTTTGCGCTGGGGTTCGCCCTGATGGGCTGCACCTATGGCCCCATCGGTGCCGCCATGGCGCGGCCCCTTCCCACAGCAGTTCGCTATACCGGTGCGTCGATGGCCTTCAATCTGGCGGGCATCCTGGGCGCATCGCTTGCGCCCTATATCGCGCTAAAGCTGGCCGAGCGATTCGGGCCGGGAGCCGTCGGCGGCTATCTGGCGATTTCGGCCCTGATCACCATCGCCGCCCTGTGGGGCATGGGCCGAGTGGCGCCGGAGGAGAAGCGCTAAGCTTCGTCCGTCGCGGCATAGACCATGATGCCGGTGGCGATGGCCAGGTTCAGGCTGTCGGCGCGGCCGCGCATCGGAATCTTGACGTTGACGTCGCAGGCGGCGGCCAGGTCGTCGGTCAGGCCAGCCTGTTCATTGCCCATCAAGATAAGCGACGGCTGTTGAATGACGGCTGAACGATGGCTGACCTTGGCGTCCAGTCGTGTGCCGACAACGCTGCCGGGCCAAGTCTTGCGCCAGGTCAGGAAAGCCTCGGGCGTCGTCTTGGTGATCGAAACGGCGAAGACCGAGCCCATCGTCGCGCGCACGGCCTCGACCGAATAGGGATCAACGCAATCGCCGATCAGAATGACTCCGCCGCAACCGGCCGCGTCCGCCGTGCGGATGATGGTGCCCAGATTACCGGGATCGCGCACCTGCTCCAGCGCGACCCAGCAGGGCGCAGAGGCGGGATTGAGGCTGTCGAGAGGCGCATAGGCCTGTTCGAACACGCCCAAGACCGTCTGCGGATTGTCGCGGCGGCTGATCTTTTGGAGGATGGCGTGGGTGACGACGATGATATCGCCGCCGGCTTTGAGCGTGGCGGCCTTGGCGCGGTCAAGCAACGGATGAGGCCGGGCATCCTCGCCGACCAGCAGCATCCGGGGCGCACGACCCTGGTCCAGCGCCTCGCCGATGAATTTCAGACCTTCGGCCAGGAAGGTGCCGGTCAGGTCGCGTTCCTTGCGCATATGCAGGGCGCGGACGCCCTTGACCGTGTCGTTGGTCAAGGAGGTGATGACGCGATATTCGTCTCGGGCGCTCATCGGCTCCACCGCGCGAAGAAGGACAGGCCGATAGCGCGGGCGTCCGGGCCGTCTTCAGACAGGGCCAGTTCGCCCCAGTCGATCCGGCCGCCGCGATCCTGGGTCGCCTCGACCATCAGATGCGCCAGGGACAGGCCGGACACGCGGGCCGCATAGGCGTTCAGCAGCAGGAAGTCGGCATCGTCGGACAAAAGGGCGGCGCAGTCCTTGAGCAGACCAGGCATGTCCTCAAACAGGCGCCAGACTTCACCCGTAGGGCCGCGCCCGTATTTCGGCGGGTCCAGGATTATGCCCTCATACTTCGAGCCGCGACGAACTTCGCGCGCGACATACTTGCGCGCGTCCTCGACAATCCACCTGATCGGATGCTGGGCCAGGCCCGATTGTTCGGCGTTCTCGCGCGCGTAGGCGACCGACTTCTTGGAGGCGTCGACGTGAGTGACCTCTGCGCCCGCGGCGGCTGCAGCCAGGCTGGCGACGCCGGTATAGCCGAACAGGTTCAGGATCTTCGGAGCACGGCCGCTCGAACGTGAGAAGTCTCGCACCCGTACGTCCAGCCATTCCCAGTTGGCCGCCTGTTCAGGGAAGAAGGCGAGGTGGCGGAAGGGGGTGAACCTGCCGGTGAACTTCACATCGCGCCATCTCAAAGGGAAGGCGTCGATGGGGCCGTGCTTGTCGAACCGCCAGCGACCGCTGTCTTCCTCTTCCTGCTGCGGATCGAACGTCGCTGTGGCGTCTTCGAAGGCGGCCGGATCGCGGGGCGACCAAAAACACTGCGGCTCAGGCCGGACGACGGTGTAGCGACCATAGCGCTCCAGCTTCTTGCCGTCACCGCTGTCCAGCAGGGCATAGTCGGACCAGCCGGAGGTCACGAGGGTTTCGGGAGTTTTGGAAAGGACGGGCGCCATCGTCGGGCTGATAGGCGCTCAGGCCGCCTCGCGTCCAGCGTCCAGCGCCACGACGGTCAATTCCGGCCTCTGATCGTCGCAATCGTGCGGGGTCTTGTCCCAGACGTGCGGTTCGACCGCCAGCCGCCAGGCTGCATGGACGAAAGCCAGGCTGAGCAGCGCCCAGTATGCCGGCGCAACCAGCACATCGCCCAGTCGATAATCTAGCCCTGCCCGTCGTGCTCCGACCGCACAGCTCATCCAGGCGGCGATGACGCCCAGCGCCAGCACGCCTAGCGAGCCTCCGGGCAGGGGCGGCAGGACGCCGGACAGCGCCCAGACGGCGATAGCCAGAACCAGCCAGGCCAGCGTCGGGGCATGGGCGGCCGCCGAAAGGATCGCCGCGCCCAAGGTCATGACCAGCGACAAGCTCCCGCGTCGGCCCAAGGCGTTGGCACGCCGCGTATGCACGCCCCAGGTCTGCATATAACCTTTCAGCCACCGGGTGCGCTGCGGCAGCCATCGGTCCATCGCGCCCGGCGGCGTCTCCCAGGTGGGACTGTCGATGACGTCGAGCTTCCAGCCTAGCGACCACAGGCGAAAGCCCAGGTCGGCGTCCTCGGTGACATTGTGCGCATCCCAGCCGCCTGCGCCACGCAGAGCCGTCATGCGGATATGGTTGCTGGTGCCGCCCAGCGGGAAGGGCAGGCCCAGCCGCGCCATGCCCGGCAAGGTCACTTCGAACAGGGCCGCATATTCAAAGGCGAACTGTCGATCCAGAAACCAGGAGCCAGCCTTGCCGGATGCTCGGATGCGAAGCGGTGCCTGAAGACAACCCAGCCGTGGCTGGGCCACGAAGCGCGCAGCCGCCTGACGGAGTTGTTGCGGATGCGGTCGATCCTCCGCGTCATAGATGGTGACCAGATCGCCCCGCGCGTGACCCAGGGCGTAGTTCAAAGCGCGCGGCTTGGTCTGGGGACTGCCCGGCGGCGCGATCAGGATTTTCAGCCACGACGGTTTGGGCGTCGCCTGGGCTGCGGCCAGGGTGACCTCATCATGCGCCTCAAGCACGATGAAGGCCTCTAGCCTGTGCGCCGGATAGTCGATCCGGCTGAGGTTGGCGATCAACTGCGGCGCCACGGCAGCCTCGTCATAAAGCGCTGCCAGAATGGTGTAGCGCGGCCATTCGATCGGACGCGGAACAGGCGCGGGGCGTCGCAGGCTGGCGACGCCGATAACGGCCTTCCAAAGCGCGCACACGACGAATGCGGCTTGGAACAACACCAAGGCGACGTCGAAAGCGGTTTCAGGCCAGCGGATCAGCGCCACGACGGAGGTCAGGATAAGCAGGATCAAGGTCGTGATCTGGAAACCGCTCCACGTGCGTCGCGAGGCGCCGTTTCTGCGGGGCCTGATCCCCGGATGCGCCCAATCCTTCACCGCATCCGCCCCCAAAGCACCACAACCTCTAATCGCTATTTGAAACAACCGTGTTCTGCAAGTCGGTTGGCGTCCGGGACGGATTGTCGCTATTCAGGGCGCCTCACCCGGAGCAGCGGCTTGTCTGAACTTTCGAACGCCTCGCGCACGACCCGAAAGCCCAAGGGCGAAGGCCATTCGCGGCGGGGCGAAATCCTGGCGGCGGCCGAGCGAATCTTTGTCGAGCACGGCTATGAAGGCGCGACGATTCGCAAGATCGCGGACGAGGTCGGGTTGTCGTCCACGGCGCTCTATATGCATTTCCCGGACAAGGGCGCGATCCTGCAGGAAATCTGCCGTGACGCATTCGCCCGGTTGATCGCATCCAATGCCGCCGTCGCCGATGAGGCCGCGCCGCCAGAGCAGCGCCTGCGGCGGATGATCGAAGGCTACATCGACTTCGGTTTCGCCCATCCCAACGCCTATCGCCTGATCTATCTTACACGACCTGTCGAGGCGCGAGAGGGCGCGCAGGACGCGGCGCGCGAACTGGGCTCCAGCCTGTTCACGACATTGGAAGCGACCGTCGGGGACGCCGTGACGGCCGGACGCATGAAGGGCGATCCCGCAACGATCGCCCAGGCGATCTGGGCTGCGGCGCACGGGATCGTGTCTCTGATGATCACAAAGCCTTATTTCCCGTGGTCCGATCGGCAGGCGCTGGTTCGCACGACTCTGGACGCCCTGTTCGCCGGTCTTATCGAAGGATGAAGCGTGTCTGCGTCGCCTTGGCGGCTTTGGCTTTCAGCAGCAGCACGGCTCAGGCCAGGCCCTTGCGGATCATGGCGCTGGACCAGTGCGCCGACCAATATGTGCTGGCTCTAGCGCCGGATGCGGACATCGCGCTGTCGCCGCGCGCCGACGATCCTGACGCCTGGCTGCGTCAGCAGGCGGTCGGTCACAGGCGTTTGCGTCCGACGCTCGAGGCCGCCGTGGGTTTTCAGCCCGACGTGGTGGTGCGCTACTGGGGCGGCGAACCGCGGCTGCTGGCAGCGCTGGCGCAGCGCGGGGTCAAGGTGGTCACGATCGATGACGCGGTCGACCTAGAGGGCGTACGCAGGAACATCCGAAACGTCGCGCGCGATCTGGATCAAATGCCGCGCGGACAGGCGTTAGAGCGACGGATGGACGGGAAGTTGGCCAAAGCGGCGCCGGTGAAGCGCTCGGCTGAGGCGCCGGTGGCTGTCTATCTGACCTCGGGAGGCTTCACTGCGGGGCCAGGCACGCTGATGGATGCGATGATACGGGCGGCCGGATTTAGAAATCTGTCGGCCGCGCCCGGTTTTGGCGCGCTCAGCGTCGAGCGAATCGCGCTTAACCCGCCGGTGCGATTTGTGCTCGGCTTCTTCGATCAGCTGCGCGCGGACCTGCGCGGACCGGGGCGGCATCCGGTCGTCGCGCGAGCGGCCGAGGGTCGAACGGCGGCGCGCCTGCCCGCCGCGACCTTGACCTGCCCGGCCTGGTTCGCCGCCGACGCGGTTGAGATGATGGCCAAGGGGCGGCCGTGAACAGAACGGTTCGGCTCTGCCTGGTTCTGATCAGCTTAATCGTCGCGGCGCTGGCCTTGGCGGTGCTGGCCGGCGAGACGGCGTTCAGCGTCGATCAGTATGCGGCGGCCTTCAGCGATCCGACATCCGGTCCGGCCGAGGTGCTATGGCAGGTGCGGGCGCCGCGCGCCGTCTGCGCCCTAATCGTCGGCGCGGCCCTGGGTTTGGCAGGGGCGGTGATGCAGGGGCTGTTGCGCAATCCGCTGGCCGATCCCGGCGTGCTGGGCGTGTCGGCGACGGCGGCCCTGGGCGCGGCGCTGGCGATCGTCCTTGGCGCTGCGGCCGTGCCGGGACTGGTCGAGGTGTCGGCCTTGGCGGGTGCGGCGCTGGCGGGCGGACTGTTGATCGCGGCGTCGAGGGCCATGCGGGCGCCCGAGGCCCTGATCCTGTTCGGGGTGGCGCTGTCCAGTTTCGCAGGCGCGGCGACGGCCTTGATCTTCAACCTGTCGCCGTCGCCGATCGCCTCGGCCGAGGTCATGTCCTGGCTGCTGGGATCGGTGCAGAACCGAAGCTGGGTCGATGTGGCTTGGGTGACCCCGGCCGTCATCGTCGCGGGCGTCTTCGCTGCCTTGTCGGGCGCCGGTCTGCGGATGCTGACCCTGGGTGCCGAGGGGGCGGCGGCGTCCGGACTGAACATGGGGCGGTTGCGGGCCTTCGCCCTGATCGCGGCGGCCTTGGCCACAGGGGCGGCAGTGGCGGTGGCGGGCGTGATCGGGTTCGTGGGCCTGGCCGCGCCGCATCTGGTGCGCGCGGCGGTGCGGGGTGATGCGAAGCGAATCCTGGCGCCCTCGGCGCTGGCGGGCGGACTGATGCTGATCGTCGCGGACCTGTTGGCGCGACTGACGCCGACGGATCAGGAACTGAAGCTGGGCGTGTTCACCGCCCTGATCGGCGCGCCCCTGTTCGCCCTGATCGCGTGGCGAGCGGCGCGGGAGTGGCGGCTGTGAGCCTGTTGGCGCTGGAGAACATTCAGGCGCGACTGGGCAAGGCCGTCGTGCTGGATGGGGTAAGCCTGTCGGTCATGGCGGGCGAGATCGTGGCCCTGTGCGGGCCGAACGGCGCGGGCAAGAGCAGCGCGATCCGCGCCGCTGCGGGCCTGCTGGAGACGACCGGCGGACAAATCAGGTTGGGCGGCGCGGACATTGTCGATCTGTCCCATCGCCAGCGGGCGGAACGCGTCGCCTATCTGCCGCAGGAACGGCGCATCGCCTGGAATCTGCCGGCGGCAGAGGTGGCGGCGCTCGGCGCGCCGTTTCTGTCTGGCGCTGATGCGCTGGCGCGCGCGCGAACCGCTCTGGACGAAGTCGGCGCCGGTCATCTGGCGGACCGTGGCGTTGCGGAGATGTCGGGCGGCGAGCGTGCGCGGGTTCTGCTGGCGCGCGCCCTTGTCGTCGATGCGCCGCTGCTGCTGGCCGACGAGCCGATCGCCGGGCTGGACCCGGATGCGCAGCGTCTGGTGCTGGAGCGCCTGAGGGCGCGCGCTGACGATGGGGCAGGGGTGCTGGTCAGCCTTCACGACCTGACCCTGGCTGCCACCGTCGCGGATCGCATCGTCGTGCTGGATCGGGGGCGAGACGTTGCTGACGCCCCACCGATCCAGGCCCTGTCGCCCGCCGTCCTGCGGGAGGTCTTCGGGCTGGACGGCGCGTGGATCGAGGGACCGAACGGGCCGCTGCTGGCGGCCCGCCGGGCTCAGTAGGCGATGTAGGGCCGCGCGCCGGCCGCCAATCCGCGCGAAATGTCGGCCGACGGCGTCAGCGGCGCCGTGCCGCCGTTCAGGCGCGCCTTGTAGACCGCCATGTTCTCCATCACCCGCATCATGTAGTTGCGCGTCTCGGTGAAGGGCGCGCACTCGATGAAGTCGATGGTCTTGATCGCATCGCCGCGCGGGTCGCCGCAACGGGCGATCCACTGGCTGGGGCGCGCCGGTCCGGCGTTATAGCCGACCGTCGCCAGCAGCATGGAGCCGTTGTTCGCCGCCATCAGCTCGCCCAAGTGGTAGCTGCCCAGGGTCATGTTGTAGTCGGGATCCCACAACTGCTCGGCGGAATAGCTCATGCCCAGACGGCGGGCGACGCCGGAGGCCGTGGACGGCAGGAACTGCATCATGCCGCGCGCATCGGCGCCGGAGCGAGCGCGGGGATCGAAGCTGGATTCCTGTCGCGTGATCGCCTGGGTGAACTCCAGCGGGGCGGCGCCGGCGACCTGGGGCGGGATGCGGACGGGATACATGCGCTCGGGCATGACGAAGCCCCGCTGGCTGGCGGCGCGGCCCACCATCATGGCGGTGAAACCCTCGCCATAGCCGCGCGACAGGTCCATCAGCAGGGCCAGGTCGTTGATGGTCGGCAGGTCGTTGTCCAGCTGATAGGCGAAGACGCGCAGCAGGCTCATTTCGCCCGTCTCGCCCAAGATGCGCGTGGCGCGGACGATCTCATTGCCTTCGAAGCGGGCGATATCTGCTTGGGACGGCACAGGTTCGCCGGGCAGCTGAAGCGTGGTCATGCCCGCCTTCTCGGCCGCCAACTGCCCATAGAAGGTCTGCCAGTGCTGGGCGCCGTTACGATAGTAGGCGAGGGCGGCGTCGCGTTCGCCGCGCGCCTCGGCGGCGCGACCCAGCCAGTAGAAGGCGCGGCCCTGAGTGATCGGCGTGGATGAGGCGGTGCGCAGGGCTTCGAAGTGGCGGGCGGCGACTTCGGGCTGGTTCAGCTTGGTCAGGGCGACCCAACCGGCGAAAAACTCGGCGTCCACCATCCGGTCACCCGAGCTGAAGCCGTGACCGTTCATGGCGTCATAGGCCGCGCGCCAGTTGCCCTGTTGCAGGGCGTCGAGGAAGTAGTTGCGGCGCTCGCTCCACAGGGTGTTGTCGCCGGTCGTATGGCCCGGCGCCGGCGGAAGATTGGCCAGCAGAGCAAAGCCTTCGGACTGCCGATTTTGCGATCGCAGCAGGCGAACGCGCTCCAGCACGACAGCCGGATCGGCGGCCTGGGCCGGCGTCAGATTGGCGACGACGGCGTCGGGGCTGTAGGCCGAGCGAAGGGTCATGACCGTGTTCGCGATGGCGGCGCGATCGGGCGAGACCAGATTGATCATGCTGCGCGTCGCCGGTCCGTGCGGACCGAGCAGCAGCATGTTCAGCCGCGTCTCGTGATCGGCGGGCGTCAACCAGGAGCCCCATTGGCTGAGGATACGCGATTGCGGCGCGTCATCGAACGACCGGGTGCGCCACCAGTCGCGGACCAGGACGCGCGCCTCATCCTGACGGCCGCGCTGCTGCAGCGCGGAGGCATAGGCGATGGCGCCCTCGACCGTCGTCGGCTTTCCGTCGGACATCAGGGCCAGGGCCGCGTCCGCGCCCATGCCGGAGCGGTCCAGCACCTTTTCGGCGGCGGCGCGTCTTGATTCGCCGCGCGGCCATCCCGCCAGATCGGATTGACCGCGCGCGAGGTCAGAGTAGGACAGTTGCTCGCCCGAGGTGTCGATCAGCGCCCATTCGACCAGTTTGCGAGCAGAGGCGTCCCTGATCTGCGACATGGCGGACTGGGCGCCGAACACGTCGCGCGCACGGGCAGCCGCCAGCCCCTGACGAAACAGCGCCGTGTCCTGATCGTTCAGCACGCGGCCCTGATATGTCGCCGAATAGCCGGGCACTGACGAAGACGCCGAGGCATAGGGCACAGGCTGGGTAGGCAGGACGTCCTGCGGGTTCGGCGCAAGAACGGCGAGGGCCGCCGCCAGACTGGTCGCGATCATGATCTGTCCTGTTCCCATTCAATCCCGGTTGCGGCGGAGCCGCTGGCGACCTAACGTCCCGCGCTCATTGCAAAGGCGATGAACATCCGTCCATCGTCACTCCCCACGCAGGCCAGCTTAGTCTCATGAACGCCCCCTTGTTCAAGGGCGTGATCACCGCCCTGATCACACCACTTCGTGACGGAAACGTGGACGAAGCCGCATTCGCCAAACTGCTCGAGCGTCAGATCGCCGCAGGGGTTCACGGCGTCGTCCCGATGGGCACGACGGGCGAGGGCGCCAGCATGGATCTGGATGAGCACAAGCACGTCATAGAACTGTGCGTGCGTCTGACGGCCGGGCGCATCGCCGTCATCGCCGGCACCGGATCGCCCTATACCAAGGAAGCCATCGACCTGACCCGCCACGCCAAGACGGTGGGCGCCGATGGGGCTTTGATCGTGACGCCGTATTATATTCGCCCGTCCCAGGCGGGCATGGCGGCCCATTTCGAAGCGGTGGCCGACGCGGTTCAACTGCCGATCCTGCTTTACAATGTGCCGGGCCGGACGGGGGCCGATCTGTCCAATGAGACAGTGGCGCGGCTGGCGGCCCACCCCAACATCGTCGGCATCAAGGACGCCACGGGCGACATGAGCCGTGTCAGCTGGATGCGCGCAAACATCGATGGCCAGTTCGACCTGATCTCGGGCGACGACCCCAGCTATCTCGGCTACCACGCCCATGGCGGCGTCGGCCTGATCTCGGTGGCGTCCAATGTCGCGCCCGAGGCCATGGTCGCCTTACACAATGCGATGACCGCCGGAGATTATGCCACAGCACGGGATTGGCAGGACCGACTGATCAGTCTGTGCAAGGCGTTGTTCCTAGACAACTCGCCCGCGCCGACGAAATACGCCCTGGCCAAGCTTGGCTTGTGCAATGAGGAGGCGCGTCTGCCGCTGTCGCCGACTTCCGATGCGGTCAAACCCTTTATCGACCGCGCCATGGCGGCGGCGGGCGTTATCTGATGGCCCCCAAGCCGCAATCGAAGTCCAAGGTCATCGCTGAAAACCGCCGCGCGCGGTTCGACTATTTCCTGGAAGACAATATCGAGGCCGGGATCCAACTGCTGGGCACCGAGATCAAGGCGTTGCGCGACGGCCGGGCCAATATCGCCGAAAGCTATGCGGCGGTGGAGGGGCGCGAGATCGTGCTGATCAACGCCGATATCCCGCCGTACAAACAGGCAAACCGCTTCAACCACGAGCCGCGCCGACCCCGTAAGCTGCTGCTGCACAGAAAGCAGATCGACAAGTTGATGGGGGCGGTTCAGCGCGACGGCCAGACCATCATTCCGCTGAAGCTCTATCTGAACGATGCAGGCAAGGCGAAGCTGGAGATCGCGTTGGCCAAGGGCAAGAAGCTGCACGACAAGCGCGAGGCTTCGGCCGAACGCGACTGGCAGCGCGACAAGGCCCGCCTGATGCGTGACAAGGGCTGAGGCTCAGGCCTCGATCATGGTTCGGGCGCGCGCGAAGATATCCTCAAACATCTGCGGCGTCAGGCGACCGGTGTTCGTGTTCAGGCGGGAACAGTGATAGCTGTTCAGAATGACGTAGCCGCCGGCTTCGCCCTGCGCCCCGTGACCCGCCGGCATCGCTGACGCAGGCCGTCCGAACGCTTTCAGGATATTGCGGCGCGAGACGTCGCCCAAGGTCACGATCACCTTCAGATTCGGCAGCAGTTTGAGCCGGTCGATCAGGAAGGGACGGCAGGTCGTTTCCTCGATCGGCAGGGGCTTGTTCGCCGGCGGGGCGCACCGGACCGCATTGGTGATCATGCAGTCCGTCAGCGTCAGGTCATCGTCGCCGTTGGGATCGTAATGGCCGTGCGCAAACCCGGCCTTCTTCAGGGTGTCGTACAACAGCCAGCCGGCGTGATCGCCAGTGAAGGGACGTCCCGTCCGGTTGGCGCCGGTTCGGCCGGGCGCGAGGCCGGCGATCAGCAGACGCGCGTTCGGATCGCCGAACGAGGGGGCCGGTCCGTTCCACCAGTCTGGATTCTGGCGAGCATTCTCCTGACGATAGGCGACCAAGCGAGGACATAGGGGGCAGTCGCGAGGCGGTTCGGGCGTCAGGGTCATTGGGCGGCCTTCGGGCGGCCGAAGTCGGCCATCAGATCGTTCAGGTCCAGGAAGTCGTCGGCCTGACGACGCAGTTCGTCAGCGATATGCGGCGGCTGGGTCTTCTGGGTCGAGATGACAGTGACCCGCACGCCCTTGGCCTGGATCGCCTGAACCACACGCCTGAAGTCGCCATCGCCGGAGAACAGCACCGCATGGTCGATGTGCGGAGCCAGCTCCAGCATGTCCACCGCGATCTCGATGTCCATATTGCCTTTGATCCGGCTGTGGCCGCTATTGTCCGTGAACCGCTTCACCGGCTTGGTGACGACCGAAAAGCCGTTGTAGTCGAGCCAGTCCACCAGCGGCTTCACCGGCGAGAATTCTTCGCCCTCGACCACGGCCGTATAGTAGTATGCACGCGTCAGGATGGACCTCTCGCGGAACCAGTCCAGCATCCGCCGGAAATCCATGTCGTGCTGCAAGGCTCGGGCTGCGGAGTAGAGGTTGGAGCCATCGATAAAGATCGCCAGCCGGTCGTTGGGATGAAACATGGTCGAAGCCGTGGAAAAAGATAAAAAATCGGATCGCGCGGTCGCCGTCGGAATCGATGACGGGTTCGACCTGAATGATGCAGTCATCGTGGCCCTGGGCTGCAATGACAAGGGGGCATGGTCTTCCTGCACCGAAGCGCTGGAGGCGGCGCTCGCGCGTTTTCGCAGCGAGGGGATTGATGTCGTCGCACGCTCGTCGTGGTGGTCGTCCCAGGCCTGGCCCGATCCGCACGACCCAGCCTTTCTGAATGGCGTGGTCATCGTACGCACAGAACACGATCCGCATGCTCTGATGGCGGCGCTCGGCCGGATCGAGGACGCGTTCGGCCGCGAGCGGTCGGTTCGCAATGCGCCGCGGACGCTGGATCTGGACCTGATCGCCTACGGACGATTGAGCGGTGATCTGCAGGGGTTGATCCTGCCCCATCCCCGCGCGGCCGAGCGCCGGTTCGTCATGGGCCCCATCGCCGAGATCGCTCCGGCGTGGACGCATCCGCATGGCCGGACCGCGAGCGATCTGGCCGCTTCCGCCTCCATCGGCGCCGACGCTCGCCCGAGCTGACGCCCAACTTCCGCCCCTGTGGCGTTGCAAAAAGCCATCCTCATCTGTATTTGACGCGGTTCTCCCCCGCGTTCGAGGAATTTCATGGCCCGCGTCACCGTCGAAGACTGCATCGAGAAGGTTCCGAACCGCTTTGGTCTGGTGCTGATGGCTGGCCACCGCGCCCGCAGCATCGCCAACGGCGCCGCCCTGACGATCGACCGCGACAACGACAAGAACCCTGTCGTCGCCCTGCGCGAGATCGCCGACGACACCGTCGTGCCGGACGAGCTGCGCGAGACCATCATCACCACGCTGCAACGCGTCGATGAGCGGACGGAAGCCGAGGACGAGGCGGAAACGGTCGCCCTGCTGGCCTCGCCGCAGCACATGAACATGGCCGAGGCGGAACTGATCCGCGCCCTGCAAAGCGACCGCGACGGCGGTCAGGAGGAGCGGTACTGACGCCCGAGGGAGCCCCTGGCGTCACTATCCTGCCGGCGCGGACCGAGACGGTTCCGCCGGCGCCCCAAGCTGCAAACAAAAACGACCCCCAGACGGCGCTCGTCGATCCGGCGCCGCAGCCCAAGCGCGCGCCGATCCTGCGCCAGTTTGAACTGATCGAGGCCGTCAAGGCCTATGACCCCACCGCCGATGAAGCGCTTCTGAACCGCGCCTACGTCTATGCGATGAAGATGCACGGCTCGCAGTTGCGAGCCTCGGGCGATCCCTATTTCGCCCACCCGATTCAGGTCGCGGGGATACTGACCGACTACAAACTCGACACCGCCACCATCGTCACCGCCCTTTTGCACGACGTGGTTGAGGACACGACCGCGACACGTGACGACATCGCCGGCATGTTCGGTGAAGAGGTCGCGGTCCTGGTCGAGGGCGTGACCAAACTGTCGCGGCTGGAGCTTCAGGCCGAACACACGCGCCAAGCCGAGAACCTGCGCAAGTTCATCCTGGCCATCAGCCGTGACGTGCGGGTGCTGCTGGTCAAGCTGGCCGACCGTCTGCACAACATGCGCACGCTCCAGTTCGTGAAGCCGGAGAAGCGCGAGCGGATCAGCCGCGAAACGCTTGAAGTCTATGCGCCCCTGGGCCGGTCGATCGGAATCCACTCGATCGCGTCCGAGCTGGAAGAACTAGCCTTCACCCATCTGAACCCGACGGCCAAGACCGCCATCGAGCGGCGGCTGGAGGCGTTGAAGCTGGAGCATGGTCGCGCCATCGACGGCGTGGCGAGCGAGGTCGAGCGCGTCCTGTCCGAGGCGGGCCTGAAGGCCAGTGTCTATGGCCGGCAGAAGACGCCCTATTCGATCTGGCGCAAACTGCAGCGCAAGTCGGTCGGCTTTTCGTCCCTGTCCGACATCTACGGCTTCCGCGTGATCGTCGAGGCGGAGGACGACTGCTACCGCGCACTGGGCGTGATCCACCGCGAATGGCCGATGGTGCCCGAGCGGTTCAAGGATTTCATCTCGACGCCCAAGTCGAACAACTATCGCTCGCTGCACACGACCGTCGTCGGCCCCCGGGGCCTGCGGATCGAGATGCAGATCCGCACCGAGGACATGGACCGGATCGCCGAGGACGGGGTCGCCGCCCACTGGCGCTACAAGAACCATTCCTATGGCTTCGACCGTGAGGCGATGGAACAGGGCGGCGGGCGTGACCCGCTTCAGAACCTGCGTCACCTGGTTCAGGTGATCGAGCACGGCGAGGGCGGCGAAGACTGGGTCGAGCACGCCAAGCTCGAAATGTATCTGGACCAGGTTTTCGTCTTCACGCCGAAGGGGCAACTCGTCACCCTGCCGCGCGGGGGAATGCCTCTGGACTTCGCCTATGCCGTCCACACCGAGGTCGGGGATACGGCCGTCGGGGTCAAGGTCAACGGCGAGCTGAAGCCCATGCGGACGCCGCTCCAGAACGGCGACGTGGTCGAGATCATTCGCGGCTCCAAGCGCGAAGTGCCTGCCGACTGGCGCAGTTTGACGGTGACGGGCCGGGCCCGCTCGGCCATTCGCCGCCATATCCGCACCTCCGAGCGTGAAGAGTTCATCAAGCTGGGCCGCGTCGCGCTGGATCAGACCCTGGGCCGGGTCGACAAGACCCTGACCGACGTGTCGCTGAAGCCGGTTCTGGAGTTGCTGGCGGTCGCGAGCGACGACGATCTGTTCGAAGGCTTGGGTCGCGGGCGGTTGTCGCCGACGACGGCGGCCGAAATCCTGTTCCCCGCGCTGAAGGGTCGGCTGAAGGCCGGACCCGAGAAGCAGCGCATCGAGGGCGAGAAGGCGCGGCTGTTCGTGCGCGGCGGCGGGCTGACGCCCGGCGTTTCGGTGCATTTTGGTCAATGCTGCACGCCCGTTCCGGGCGACCGGATCGTGGGCATTCTGGAGCCGGAAGCTGGCCTGACCGTCCACACCATTGATTGCCAGACCCTGGCCGCCTTCGCCGATGACGATTCGGTGTGGCATGACCTGCAATGGACGCCTCAGGCCGAAACGGACGCGGTCGCCGCCGCCCGGATTCGCGCGACGATCCGCAATGCGCCGGGCGTGCTGGGTCAGGTCACCACTTTGATCGGCGAGGCCGGCGGCAACATCATTAACCTGTCGATGGCGCACCGTCAGCAGGATTTCTTCGACGTGGACGTGGATGTCGAGGTCGAAGACGCCAAGCACGCCACCACGATCATGGCGGCGCTGAGGGCCAATCCGTCGGTCGATTCCGTCGAGCGCGCGCGCGGCGAATGAGCGACCCGGTAAAGCCGAACGCGGCGCAGATGGCTTCGCCGTCCTATCGCATGGCGGCGATGGATCAGGACTTCCTGCTGGGCGATTCGATGCGCGGCGTGCGGTTCCTGATGGAATACGCCAAGCCTGAGGAGGCGTTGAGGGCCTGGGGCGTGCGCTCGACCCTCGTCGTGTTCGGCAGCGCGCGCGTCCGTGAAGGGCACCGTTGGTATGAAGAGGCGCGCGCCTTTGGTCGACTGGCGTCCGAGCGGGGCGGGGCCTTGAGAGGTCGCGTCGGCGAACCCCGCGACAATGTCATCGCCACCGGCGGCGGCCCGGGGATCATGGAAGCGGCCAACCGCGGAGCCGTGGACGCGGGCGCGCCGTCGGTCGGTTTCAACATCACTCTGCCGCATGAGCAGGAGCCGAACGCCTACTCGACGCCGGAGCTGACGTTCCGTTTCCACTATTTCGCGATGCGGAAGATGCATCTGGCGATGCGCGCCAATGCGTTGGTGGTGTTTCCCGGCGGCTTCGGCACCTTCGACGAGATGTTCGAGATGCTGACCTTGCGCCAGACGAAGAAGGCGCCGCCGGTTCCGGTCGTTCTGGTGGACAAGGCCTACTGGACCTCGGTGATCGGTTTCGACGCCCTGGTAGAACATGGAATGATCGCCGCGTCTGACCTGGACCTGATCGGTTTCGCCGAGGACGCGGAGGGCGTCTGGGCCGAACTGCTCGCGCGCGGGCTTCGGCCGAACGAAAACATCGAATGAAGCGTCGCCGCAGGGTTCATCCGCGCGCGATCCGGGTCTAGAACCCTGTGATGAACACTGAAGACGTCCTCAACGAGTTTCGTGGCGCCGGCGCCCTGCGCGAAGGCCATTTCGTCCTGTCGTCGGGTCTGCACAGCCCGGTCTTCCTGCAGAAAAACCTGGTCTTCATGGACGGCGCGCGCTGCGAGCGGTTGTGCAAGGCGCTGGCGGACAAGATCACGGCCACGGTCGGCCCGGTCGATGTCGCCATATCGCCGGCTGTAGGCGGCATCATCCCCGGTTACGAGACGGCCAAACACCTGAAGGTCCGTTCGATGTATGTCGAGCGCGAAGGCGGTTCGTTCAAACTGCGTCGCGGCTTCTCGGTCGAGCCGGGTGAGAAGGTCGTCATGGTCGAGGATATCGTCACGACCGGCCTGTCGTCGCGCGAATGCATCGCCGCCATCCAGGCCGCCGGTGGCGAGGTGATCGCCGCCGCCTGTATCGTCGATCGGTCGGGCGGCAAGGCGGATGTGGGCGTGCCGCTGATCGCCCTGGCGTCGCTGGACGTGCCCGCTTACCCAGCCGACGCTCTTCCGCCTGAGTTGGCCGCGCTTCCGGTGGAAGATCCCGGCAGCCGCAGATTGTCGAAATAGAGCCATGCGGGAAGGGGTCAGGCTGGGCGTCAACATCGACCACGTCGCCACGGTGCGAAACGCACGCGGCGGCTCTCATCCCGATCCGGCGCGCGCGGCCGAGGCGGCGCTGGCGGCCGGCGCCGACGGTATCACCGCTCACCTGCGCGAAGATCGACGCCACATCACCGACGCCGACATCGATGTGTTGAGCGCCCTGTGCGCCCGCGCCGGCAAGCCGCTGAATCTGGAAATGGCGGTGACGGACGAGATGCTGGCCATCGCCCTGCGTCACAAGCCGCACGCCGCCTGTCTGGTGCCCGAGCGGCGCGAGGAGATCACGACCGAAGGCGGTCTGGCGGTCGCCGGTCACGAAGGACGGATCGCGCCTGTGGTCAAGGCGCTGGCGGACGCCGGCATCCGGGGTTCGCTCTTCATCGAACCGTCCGAAGCGCAGGTCGAGGCCGCCGCCGCCGTCGGCGCCCAGGTGGTCGAATTCCACACCGGTCGCTACTGCGACTTGACCGATCCGGCAGAGCGGGAGGTCGAGTTCGAACGCCTCGCCGCAGCCGCAGCCCAGGCCGACATCCTGGGGCTCGAGGTCCATGCAGGCCACGGGCTGGACTACAACACGGCCCCGCGCATGCTGGCGATCTCAGAAATCCGCGAGTTGAACATCGGTCATTTCCTGATCGGCGACTCGATCTTCATCGGCCTGGACGGGGCGATCCGCCGGATGCGGGCCGCGATGGATGCGGCCAAATGATCATTGGCGTCGGCGCGGATCTGTCGGACATCCGTCGCATCCAGGCGTCTCTTGATCGGTTTGGGGATCGCTTCAAGGCCCGCTGCTTTACCGAGTTGGAACGCACCCGCTCGGATCGGAAACCGGACCCGGCTTGGAGCTACGCCAAACGGTTCGCCGCCAAGGAGGCCTGCGCCAAGGCCTTGGGCACAGGCATGCGCGCCGATGTCTATTGGCGCGACATGGGGGTGGTGAACCTGCGGTCGGGTCAGCCGACGATGGCGCTGACCGGCCATGCGGCTGAGCATCTGGCGCGTCTGACGCCAGCCGGACACGAGGCGAAAATCCACCTGACGCTGAGCGACGAACATCCCTATGCGCTCGCCTTCGTGGTGATCGAAGCCTTGCCGCAGTCGTAATCAGGTTATAGGCGTGCGCGATGACCGCGCGGACGCGGCGAGGATGCCTGATCGCATGAGCGAAGACCAAAAGCCCGACGACGCCAATCGCGACGCCACCCCCGAAGAACGATTTGCGGCCTCGGAGGCGGACGCTCCGGTCAAGTCGGTGCAAGAGCCGACAACGGCGAACCAGAAGGTCTATGCCAAGACCCCCAAGGGCGGCGACAAGGCGACCTCGGCGGCCAGCGAGACCGGCGAAATCTTCAAGACCATCGTCTTCGCCCTGCTGATCGCGATGGTGCTGCGGATCTTCCTGTTCCAGCCCTTCACCATCCCTTCGGCCTCGATGGAGCCGAACCTGTACGAAGGCGACTATATCGTCGTCTCCAAGTGGTCGTATGGCTTCTCCAAACACTCGATCCCGTTCAGCCCGCCGCTGTTCGACGGCCGGATCATGGGCTCGGCGCCCAAGCGCGGCGACATTGTCGTGTTCAAACTGCCGCGCGACAACAAGACCGACTTCATCAAGCGCGTGATCGGCCTGCCCGGCGACCGCATCCAGATGATCGCCAACAAGCTGTATATCAACGACAAGCCGGTACAGGACGTCGTCGTCAGCGAGCAGGAGATCAACGACATCTTCGGCCCGCGCCCGGTGACGGAGGTCCGCGAGACCCTGCCGGAAGGCAAGAGCTTCATGACCCAGGACTTCGGTCCCGGAAACGACCTGGACGACACCCCGGTCTATGAGGTCCCGGCCGGCCATTACTTCATGATGGGCGACAACCGCGACAACTCGATCGACAGCCGTGTCGAACAGTCCAGCGGCGTGGGCATGGTCCCGGCCGAAAACCTGGTCGGCAAGGCGCAGATCATCCTGTTCTCGTGGAAGTCCGGTTCGTCGCTGTGGAACCCTGTCAGCTGGTTCAACGTGCGGCTCGACCGGTTCTTCAACGTCCTCCACTGATGGCCAATCTGAGAGCCGAAGCGGTCGCGGCGCTGGAAACGCGCCTGGGACACAGGTTCAAGGACAAGGCCCTGCTGGAGCGCGCCCTGACCCACGCCAGCGTGGGCGAGGGAGCGCCGGTCGGCGCCCACGGTCCACGCGACAACGAGCGGCTGGAATTCCTGGGCGACCGGGTGCTGGGTCTGCTGGTCGCCGAACGCCTGTCGGTCCAGTTCCCGACGGCGGATGAAGGCCAGCTGTCGTCGAGCCTGCACGCCTTGGTCGACAAGGGCGCCTGCGCCCGCGTAGGCGAAGCCCTGGGCGTGGGGCCGGCGCTGCGGCTGTCGTCCGGCGAGACCAAGACCGGCGGGCGCCGCAAGGCCGGCGTCATCGCCGATGCGGTCGAGGCCATATTAGCGGCCGTCTATCTGGACGGCGGGCTGGATGCCGCCAGGGCCGTATTCGAACGGGCCTGGTCCGACGAACTGTCGGCGCCGCCGTCCCGCACCGTGACCAATCCGAAATCGGCGCTTCAGGAGTGGGCGCAGGGGCAAGGCCGACCGCTGCCCACCTATCGCGTTGCCGATCGGACGGGTTCGGATCATGCGCCCACATTCACTGTCGAAGTGTCCGTGCAGGACGTGCAGCCCTTGACCGCGCAAGGGCGTTCGCGTCAGGAGGCGGAGAAGGCGGCCGCAACGGCTCTCCTCAAACGTGAAGGCGTCATTTGACCGATATCGAAAACCAGCGCGCAGGCTTTGCCGCCATCATCGGCGCCCCCAACGCCGGCAAGTCCACGCTGGTGAACCGGCTGACCGGGTCCAAGGTCTCGATCGTCACGCAAAAGGTGCAGACGACGCGCTTTCCGGTGCGCGGCATCGCCATGGAAGGCGACGCCCAGATCGTGCTGGTGGACACGCCAGGCATCTTCACCCCGCGCCGTCGGCTGGACCGGGCCATGGTCGCCTCGGCCTGGGGCGGCGCGGAAGATGCGGATATCGTCGTTCACCTGATCGACGCCCAGTCTCACATCAATGCCGAAGGCCGGGAGGGCACGGCGGCCGATCGTCGCTCAGCCGAGGACACCGAGACCATCATCGCCAACCTGCAGGCCACCGGGACCAAGGTCGTTCTGGCGCTGAACAAGATCGACGGCATGCGCCGCGACACCCTGCTGGCGCTGTCGCAGAAGTTGTTCGAAAGCGGCGTCTATTCCGAGGTCTATATGATCTCGGCGGCCAATGGCGACGGCGTGGAGGATTTGAAGCAGCGTCTGGCCCTGTCCATGCCCAAGGGGCCGTGGCTGTATCCCGAGGATCAGGCCGCAGATGTGCCGGTCCGGGTTCTCGCGGCGGAGATCACGCGCGAGAAGGTCTATCTACGCGTTCATGAGGAACTGCCCTATTCGGCCGCCGTCGAGACCACCAGTTTCGAGGACCGCGCCGACGGCTCGGCCCGGATCGAACAGACCATCTATGTCGAGCGCGAGAGCCAGCGGCCCATCGTCCTGGGCAAGGGCGGCCAAACCCTGAAATGGATTGGCCAGAAGGCGCGCGAGGAGCTGAACGAAATCCTCGGCCGTCAGGTGCACCTGTTCTTGACCGTCAAGGTCGATCCGAAATGGCAGGACAGCCGCGCCCTCTATGCGCAGTTCGGTCTGGATTTCGACGTCTGAGTTCCTGTGTTTGATGTGCCGCGTACCGCCGGGGGACATCCCCGGCTCGTTCTAGGCGTCCTTGGGGCGCTGATCCTTGGCGGCGCGGTCTGGGGCGGCATCGCCACGGCCGTGGCCCCCAAGACCGATGTGGAACTGGCGACCGAGCGCGCCGATGCGCCGCCGCGACCACCCGTGGTCGTGGTTCAGGACCTGCCGCAACTGACGGCGCGCCTGGATCGCGAAGCCGCTTCAGGACGCTTCATGGGCGCGGTTTTGGTGGCCAAGGGCGACAAGGTCCTGTTCCGCCAGGTCTATGGCAAGGCCAACTACGAGCAGAATCAGCCGCTGGGGCTGGGCTCGCGCTTCCGCCTGGCTTCGATCTCCAAACAGTTCACGGCGACGGCGATCCTGAAGCTTCAGGACGAGGGCAAGCTGAACGTCTCTGATCCGGTCTGCAAATGGATCCAGCCCTGTCCGCAGGCCTGGGCGCCGATCCGCATCAGCCATCTGCTGTCACACACGTCGGGCATTCCCGATCTGATGGCGCGGCCGGGTTGGGGCATGCGCCGCACGACGCCGGCGGCGCTGGACGAACTGACTGAAGATTCAAAGCGCTTCGGCCTTCAGTTCGAACCGGGGACCAAGGTGCGGTACGACAACGCCGGTTTCAATCTGGCCGCCGCCATCGTGGAAAAGGCCAGCGGCAAGCCTTTTCAGACCTATATGCGAGAGACCTTCTTCAAGCCTCTCGGCATGAAGGATAGCGGGCTTGATCTCGATGGCGGCGATCACGGCGTCATCATGGGCTACGCCAACTTCCCCGGGGGTCTGGCGGCCCAGCCGAACGCCAACACCTCCATCGTGGCGGGCGCCGGCGCGGTCTATTCGACGCTGGACGATCTGCTGGTCTGGCAAAGGGCGCTGCACCGCGGCGGTTTGCTGACCCCCGACAGCTATCAGCAGATGCTGGCCGACCACGCGCCGGCCGACATGAGGCCGAACGAGCGCAGCCATCCGCGTCGGGATTGGGGTTTCGGCATCTTCGCCAATCGCCTGGGCGATCAGGTGCGGCCCAGCTTCCAGGACCGCCAGATCTACCACACCGGCAGTTGGGGCGGATTCCGCAATCTGATGCTCTATCAGCCGGACGCGGACGTGACGGTGATCGTTCTGTCCAACAACTATCACCTGCGTGATCAGGTCTTCCTGATCAGTCAGCAAGCGATGGCCGAGGCCTTGGGCCACGAGTTTCCGATGACGCTGGCGCGCTAGATCGGCTTCATCGAGCCCGTCTCGATGAAGCGTTGGTGCCAGGACAGGGCCTCGTCCAGCAGGTGCGGGGACTGCAAGCCGTACGATCCCTTCAGCGCCCGTGCATAGTAATCGATCAGGGCATCGCGATAGTCGGGATGGGCGCAGTTGGCGATGATGACCCTGGCGCGCTGCTTGGGCGAAAGGCCGCGCAGATCGGCCAAACCCTGTTCGGTGACCAGCACCTGCACGTCCTGTGTGATGTGATCGACATGGCTGGCCATGGGCACGATCGCGGAAATCTTGCCGCCCTTGGCCGTCGAGGGCGTCACGAAGCAGGAAATGAAGGCGTTGCGCGCGAAGTCGCCCGATCCTCCGATGCCGTTCTGGATGCGCGATCCCATGACCTGGGTCGAGTTGACGTTGCCATAGATGTCGGCCTCGATCAGTCCGTTCATGGCGATGCAGCCCAGGCGACGGATCAGCTCCGGGTGGTTCGAGATTTCCTGCGGGCGCAGGATAATCTTGCCTTGGAACTCGGCTATCCGCCCGTTGAGGTCCGCCGCCGCCTCGGGGCTGAGTGAAAAGGCGGTGGCCGAGGCAACCGTCAGTTTGCCCGCGTCCAGCAGGTCCAACATCCCGTCCTGGATGACTTCGGTATAGGCGGCCATCCGTTCGAACGGACTGTCCATCAGGCCGGCCAGCACGGCATTGGCGACATTGCCGACACCGGATTGCAGCGGCAGCAGGGCGGCGGGCAGGCGGCCGACCTTCACCTCGTGCTTCAGCAATTCGATCAGATGGCCGGCGATGGCTCGCGCCGCGGCGTCCGGCGCGGCGAAGGGCAGGTTGCGGTCCGGTGCATCCGTCTCGACGATGGCGACGATCTTGTCGGGGTCGCAACGCAGGCTGGGCTGGCCGATCAGCTGGTCGGGCCGGGTCAGGGGAATGGGCACGCGATCGGGCGGCAGGGCGGTGCCATAGTAGATGTCGTGGATGCCCTCTAGCGCTGCGTTCTGCCAGCGGTTGACCTCCAGGATCACGCGGTCGGCGCGGTCGAGCCAGGTCTTGTTGTTGCCGATGGACGATGACGGCACCAGCGAACCGTCGTTATTGATCGCCGACACCTCGATCACCGCCGTATCCAGCGGCCCCAGCACGCTCTGCCAGACAGCGGGCGCCAGCTGGCTGAGGTGCATGTCGAGGTATTCCATCTGGCCCGAGTTGATCTTGTCGCGCGCGGTGGGGTCGGAGTTGTAGGGCAGACGCAGTTCTATCCCGTCGGCCTTGGCCAAGGCGCCGTCCAGCTCCGGCCCTGTCGAGGCGCCGGTCCACAGATTCAGGCGAAAGGCGTCCCCGGCGGCGTGGGCGTCCTCGATCCGCTGGGCCAGCTGGGGCGGCACGGCCTTGGGATAGCCCGATCCGGTGAAACCGCTCATGCCGACGGTGGAGCCGGGGGGAATCAGAGCAGCTGCGTCGTGGGCCGACATGACCTTGGATTTCAGGGCCTGACTGCGGATACGCGATGACATGGGCGGCTGTGGGCTGCGGCCGGGGAGGGCCTGGGGCGCCCGGTGCTAGTCGGGGCGACGACGGTGATCCATTCGACCTTGGTCGAGGCCATTCACGCCGTCCATGATCTTGATCAAGGCGAGAACGCAGGATGCGAGCATCGGTCAGCGGGAAGCCCGCGAAAAGGTCGGCCGATGGAAGCCCTTATCATGCCGGCGCAAAGCTGGATCTATTGGGAACTCGGGCCGGGACCGCTGAAGCCGGAAACCTATGCCGTTCTAAAAGGCGGAGAATAGGCGCCCGATTGCCGCTTGCGGAGGGACGGTGGGAGCTGCACCTTCCTGACCACCGAAGGGAGATCGCCATGTTCACCGCCTTGATCGCCGCCCTGGCACTGTCGCAAGCCGCGACGCCGGCCCCGACCGACGAGGCGCAGGTGGCGTCGGTGTTGGATCGCCTCAATCAGGCCTCGTCCACCGCCGACGAAGCGACCTATTTCAGCCTGTTCGCCCCCAATGCCCGCTTCATCGGTACGGACGCAAACGAGCACTGGACGATGGCCCAGTTCCGCGCCTTCGCCGAGCCGTGGTTCAAACACGACAGCGCCTGGTCGTTTCCAGCGACGTCTCGAACCATCACCATCGCCCCCATCAACTGCCGCTGCATCGCCTGGTTCGAAGAGAAGCTAGCCAGCCCGTCCTACGGCGAGACGCGCGGCTCGGGCGTCATGCGCCTGACCGATGACGGCTGGAAAATCGAGCAGTATGTGCTGAGCCTCGCGGTGCCCAACGATAAAGCTGATGCGGTCGTCGCCCTGATCAAAGGTGAGGCGGCGGCCGCGCATTGAGGCGGAACGTATGGCCAACCTCGTGGGGCCGCGCTAAGCCGTGGCCATGGATTTCCACGAAGAGGCGTTCGTCCTTTCGGCGCGCAGCCACGGCGACACGGGCGCTGTAGTCGATCTGCTGACCGAGAACCACGGCAGGCATTTGGCCTATGTGGCGGGCGGAGCGTCGCGCAAGATGAGGCCGTTCCTGCAGGCGGGTGCGCGGGTCGTGGCCGATTACCGCGCCCGCACCTCGGATAACCTCGGCGCTGTGCGGCTGGAGCCGGTAGGCGAGGGGCCCAGCGCCCTGTTCGACGACGCCCTGGCGCTGACAGGACTGGCGGCGGCGGCGGGCGTGACGCAAGGCGCGTTGCCGGAGCGTGAACCGCATCCCGGCGTCTTTCTGGCGTTCGAGGCGCTGATGGTGGCGTTCGAAATGCCGGCGGTCTGGCCTGCGATCTTCGTGCGGTTCGAGGCGGGGCTGCTGGAAGATCTGGGCTTTGGCCTGGACCTGTCCAAATGCGCCGCGACCGGCACGGCCGACGACTTGATCTACGTCAGTCCTCGCACCGGCCGGGCGGTCAGCCGCGACGCCGGCGCTCCCTATGCCGACAAGATGCTGACCCTGCCGCCCTTCATGCTGGGCGCGCAATCCGGTCTGATCGAGGGCGACGTCCGGGCCGGGTTCGACCTGACGGGACATTTCCTGGAGCAGTTCGTCTTCCACCCGCAGAACAAGCCCCTGCCGCCTGCGCGCGTGTGGATGCTGGACAAGCTGGGCGACGCCGGCCGCCTCTAGCCGAAGGTGAAGGCGAAGACCTGAACGCCGGGATCCAGGAACTCGATCTCGAACGTCCGTTCGCGCACCGCGCCCGTCTGACGGACCAGTTGGTACAGCCGCTCGCCGTCGACCCGGCCAAGGCCTTGAGCGTCGATGTCGCTGCCGGCGTTCGCGCCCGGCGCCGCGCCATCGATCCGGACGCGGAAGCGGACGGGTGCGCCCGGCTTGCTGGGCCCCATGACAAGATGGAGATCGCGCGCCTTGAAGCGGAAGGCGATACGGCCGCCGCCCGTCTGCAGGTCGGCATGCTCACGCGTCACGCGCCAGCGGCCCGACAGGCTCCAATCGTTCAGTTTCAGCGGCGCGGCGACATAGTCCTTGATCACGTCGTTGGCCAAACCGCCGGGAGAGCGGAAGTTCTCAGCGCGGCCATAGCCGGCGTAGGTCTCCGGCGATGCGACCTGGGCCATGTCGGCGGCGGCCTCTGCGCCCTGAGCCTGGACCGTGACGACGTTGCTGGCGACGTTCGCGGCGCCCGCCTCTTTCAGAAGCTGTTGGATCACGCGTTCGGAGCCCGCATAGTCCCCTTCGCCGAAATGGTGGTGACGGACCTGCCCCTTTGCGTCGATGAAGTAGTGGGCGGGCCAGTACTGGTTCTTGAACGCACGCCAGACGGCGAACTCATTGTCCATGGCGACCGGATAGGTGATGCCAAGGCGCTGGACGTTCTGGCGGACGTTGGCCTCGGATTTCTCGAAGGCGAACTCGGGCGTGTGCACGCCGATCACCACCAGACCCTGGTCCTTGTACTTCTCGGCCCAGGCGCGGACGTAGGGGATGGAGCGGATGCAGTTGATGCAGGAGTAGGTCCAGAAATCGACCACCACCACCTTGCCCTTCAACTGCTCGGTCGTGAGCGGCGGTGTGTTGATCCAGGTCGTCGCGCCCGTCAGCGGCGGCATCACCGCTTCGACCGGCAGATTGGCCAGATCGGCCGGGGCTTGGTTCGTCGGCATGCTGCGCCCGATCCCGCCCAGCAGCGCCTGTTCGATCCGACCCGTGCTGGCGGCCGAAATCCGGGTCAACAGTCCCCTGTCCGCACCCAGACCGATGATGACCACGCCGATCAGCACCAGCACGCCCAGGCCGCGCCGCACCCATTCGCCGACGCCAAGCGCGCCTTTCATGGCCTTGAACACGCGACCGCCGACCAATAGGGCCAGACCCAGTGATGTCGCCGCGCCTGCTGCATAGGCTAGCAGCAGAACCGTCGTTCCGACGCCGGCGCCCTGAAGCGCTGCGCCCGTCAGTATCACGCCCAGAATGGGTCCGGCGCACGGCGCCCAGAGCAGCCCTGTGGCGACGCCGAGCAGCAGGGACGAGCGCACGTTGCCCTGATCGCTGCCCTGGCGCTCGGCGCGATCGGTCAGCCAGGACCCCGCCGCCACGAACGTCCGCATCAGGCGATCGCCCACGGCCGGAAACAGCAGGCTGACGCCCAGCACCGCCATGACGGCCAAGGCGATCCAGCGCCCGACCTCATTGGCCCGAACCGCCCAGCCACCGCCCAGCGCCGCCAGCGTCGCCACGCCCGCAAAGGTCACGGCCATCCCGAGCAACAACGGCAAACCGTTGCGGATGAACGGCCGATCGGGCCGCGCGAAGACGAAGGGCAGAACCGGCAGGATGCAGGGACTGACGATGGTCAGAACGCCGGCGAGATAGGAGAGTAGGAACAGGATCATGGCGCGGCCTGACGAGGGTGTGTCACTCACATACGCACGGCGGAGCGGTTTGGTGACTCACCAGCGCGCTTATCCGCCAATCTGGCGTCTTACGGGCTAGACTTCCCGCTTCCGATCCCCGATTCGCAGAGCCATGACGATCCACGCCCCGCCGCCGGAAGGCGGCCGCATCATTGACGAGCCGATGGAGACGGCGCTCAGCCGCCGCTATCTGGCCTACGCCCTGTCGACCATCACCAACCGCGCGCTGCCGGACGTGCGTGACGGGTTCAAACCCGTGCACCGGCGCATCCTTTACGCCATGCATCAGATGCGGCTGAACCCACAGGCGGCGGCGCGCAAATGCGCCAAGGTCGTCGGCGAGGTGATGGGCGGATACCACCCCCACGGCGACGCCTCGATCTATGAAGCCCTGGTGCGCCTGGCTCAGGATTTCGCTCAGCGTTATCCGCTGGTCGATGGTCAGGGGAACTTCGGCAATATCGACGGTGATAGCGCCGCGGCCATGCGCTACACCGAGTGCAAGCTGACGCCGGCCGCGGTCCTGCTGCTGGACGGCATCGATCAGGACGCCGTCGATTTCCGGCCCACTTATGACGATCAGGACGAAGAGCCGATCGTCCTGCCGGCCGGCTTCCCGAATCTGCTGGCCAATGGTTCGTCCGGCATCGCGGTCGGCATGGCCACCTCGATCCCGCCGCACAATGTCGGCGAACTGATCGACGCCTGCCTACTGCTGCTAGAGCGACCGGACGCGACGACCGAGGACCTGGTGCAGCATGTGCCGGGTCCCGACTTCCCGACCGGGGGCGTTGCGGTTGAAGGCCATGCCTCCATCCTGGACGCCTATGAGACGGGCAGGGGCGGTGTGCGCCTGCGCGCGCGCTGGGAGACCGAGGATCTGGGGCGGGGGGTTTGGCGGATCATCGTCACCGAAATGCCCTATCAGGTGCAGAAGTCGCGCCTGATCGAGGCGCTGGCGGACCTGATCGAGCACAAGAAGGCACCTCTGCTGGGAGATGTGCGCGACGAATCGGCCGAGGATATTCGCCTGATCCTCGAGCCCAAGAACCGCACCATCGAGCCTGAAATGCTCATGGAAAGCCTATTCAAGCTGTCCGATCTGGAGGTCCGCTTCCCGATCAACATGAACGTGCTGGACGCCAGCGGCACGCCGCGCGTCATGGGGCTGAAAGACTGTCTGCGCGCCTTCCTGGATCACCGCCGCGAGGTGCTGAACCGCCGTTCGCAATGGCGGATTGAGCGGGTCGAGAAGCGGCTGCATCTGCTGGAAGGCCTACGGATCGTCTTCCTCAACCTGGACGAAGTGATCCGCATCGTCCGCGAGGAGGAGCAGCCCAAGGCCGTCCTGATCGCGCGTTTCGGTCTGACGGAAGTTCAGGCCGACTTTATCCTCGACACCCGGCTGCGTCAGTTGGCGCGGCTGGAAGAGATGACGATCGAAAAGGAATTCAATGTCCTGTCTGAAGAACTTGCCAATCTGAAAGCGCTGACGTCGTCAGAAGGCAAACAATGGAAGGCGATCTCCAAGGAATTGGAGGCGGTGCGCAAGGCGTTGATCTCTCCGCGACGGACCACGATCGCAGAGGCGGTTGATACGTCCGCCTTCGTCGCGCCCGAGGCCTTCATTCCGCGCGAGGCGATCACCGTCATACTGTCGGAACGCGGCTGGATCCGCGCCGCCAAGGGCAAGGTCGAGGATCCGGCGGAGCTGAAGTTCAAGGAAGGCGACCAACTCGCCTACCTCGTCCCGGCCTATACGACCGACAAGTTGCTGGTGGCGGCGTCGGACGGGCGCATCTTCACCATCGGCGCGGACAAGCTGGCGTCCGGACGCGGCCATGGCGAGCCGTTGCGCCTGATGATCGATCTGGACGAGAAGGCCGAGATCATCAACGTGCTGGCGCACCAGCCGGGCGGCAAGCTGCTGATCGCATCTAAGGCCGGATACGGCTTCATTGCGCCGGAAGACGACACGCTGGCGCAGAAGCGCAGCGGCAAGCAGGTGTTGAACGGCGAAATGTTGGCGGTGCTGCGGGTGACAGGCGATCACGTCGCAACGATCGGCGAGAACATCAAGACGCTGATCTTCCCTCTCGCGGAATTGCCAGAAATGGGACGTGGCAAGGGCGTAAAGCTGCAAAGCTTTAAACAGGGCGGCCTCGCCGACATCACCGTCTTCAACGCCGAGAACGGGCCGGAGTGGGCCGACGGCGGCGGACGTCGTCGCAACTGGCTCGACTGGAAAGACTGGCTGGGCAAACGCGCCGGCGCCGGTCGCCAGGGCCCCAGAGGCCTGCGGAAGTTCAGATAATCGCCCCCCCCCCCCCGTCGGTTCTAGAACAGGACCGACGGGTTCATGATCCGCTTCGGATCGATGGCTCTGCGGATGGCGGCCATGGTTTCGATCTCGAGCGGGGACTTGTAGCGCTTGACCTCTTCGGTCTTCAGCCGGCCCAACCCGTGTTCGGCGGAGATGGAGCCGTCATAGGTTCCGACCACGTCGTGAACCACTTGCGAGCCTTCCTTCCACCGGGCGATGAAGGCGGGGATGTCCTGACCGACGCCCGGCAGGATGTCGTAGTGCAGATTGCCGTCGCCGACATGGCCGAAGACCGAGATGCGCGCGCCGGGATGGAAGCGTTCGACGGCGGCGGAGGCCTCGTCGATGAAGTCGGCGATGCGGCTGATGGGGACGGAGACGTCGTGTTTCCAGCCGCCGCCCTCTGGCTTGAGCGCCGCCGAATGTTCTTCTCGCAGACGCCAGAAGGCGGCGCGCTGAGCGTCGTTCTGGGCGATGGCGGCGTCGGTGATCAGGCCTTGTTCGAAGGCGACCTCCAACAGGGCCTCCATCTGGGCCTCGCCGCCGCCGGGCGTACCGGAGGCGATCTCGATCAGGACATACCACTCGGGCGTCGAGTCCAGCGGCTCGCGGGTGTCGGGGATGTTCTTGAGGACCAGTTCCATCCCGAGGCGCTTCATCAGTTCGAAGGCCTCCACCCCGCCGCCCGTCTCGGCCTTGGCGCGTGCGAGCAGTTCGACGGAGGCGGCGGCGGTTTCCAGCCCGACCACCGCGATGGCGCGCGAGCGCATGATGGGGAAGAGTTTTAGGGTGGCGGCGGTGACGACGCCCAATGTGCCCTCGGCGCCGATCAGCAGCTGTTTCAGATCGTAGCCGGTGTTGTCCTTACGCAGCCGCTTGAGGCCGTTGAAAATCTCGCCGTTGGGCATGACCGCCTCAAGGCCCAGCACCAGGTCGCGCATCATGCCATAGCGCAGCACCTGGGTACCGCCAGCGTTGGTCGAGATGACGCCGCCTACGGTCGCTGAACCTTCTGCCGCTAGGCTGAGCGGAAAGTAGCGGCCGGCCGCCGTCGCCGCCTGCTGCGCCTCAAGCAGGGTCAGGCCGGCCTCCACCGTCATGGCGTCGTCGAGCGGGGTCACATCGCGGACGGCGCGCATCTTGCGGGTCGACAGCAGGACCTCGCCGAAGGGGATCTGGCCGCCGACCAAGCCGGTGCCGCCGCCTTGGGGCGTGATGGCGACGCCCTCTTGAGCGCAGATCGTCACAGCGCGCGCAACCTCTTCCGTGGAACGTGGGGTCAGCAGAATCGGCGTGTCGCCCGTCCAGCGATTGCGCCATTCGGTCAGATGTGGCGCGATGACATCCGGGTCCTGGGTCCAGCCGCCCGGACCGAGCGCGGCCTTTAGTTCGTCAAGCACGGCGGCGGAGGGGGCGGGCGTCTGCATGCCCCCTTTTGTCAGGCGTCGCCGTGCGTTGGAAGGGCCGCGACGCCGTTAGACGTCGAGTTCTTCTTTCACGAACTGGGCATTTTCCTGAATGAACTGGAAGCGGGCGTCGGCGCGCTTGCCCATCAGGCGTTCCACCAGATCTTCGATACTGGCCTCAGCGTCGGGCACAGTGATCCGCGCGAGCGTGCGTTTCTTGGGGTCCATAGTGGTCTCCTTAAGCTGGGAGGCCATCATTTCGCCCAGCCCCTTGAACCGGCCGATCTCGGTCTTCTTGCCTTTGAAGACGGTCGCCAGCAACTCGTCGCGATGGGCGTCGTCACGGGCATATTCGCTCAAGGGGCCGGCGCTGATGCGGTACAGCGGCGGAAGGGCCATGAATACCCGGCCCTGACGGATCGTCTCGGGCATGACGCGGTAGAAGAAGGTGATCAGCAGGGCCGCGATGTGGGCGCCGTCCACGTCGGCGTCGGTCATGATGACGATCCGCTCGTAGCGCAGGTCGTCGATGTTGAACCGGTTGCCGGGCTGGACGCCCAAGGCCAACGCCAAGTCAGACAGTTCGACGTTGGCGCGCAGCTTGTCGGCGGTGGCGGAAGCGACGTTCAGAATCTTGCCGCGCAGGGGCAGGATCGCCTGGGTCGTGCGGTCGCGCGCCTGTTTGGCCGAGCCGCCCGCCGAATCGCCTTCGACGATGAAGAGTTCGGTGCCTTGGGCCGACTGGCGGCTGCAGTCCGACAGCTTGCCGGGCAGGCGCAGCTTGCGGGTGGCGGCGGCGCGCTGGACCTCCTTGTCCTTACGGCGGCGTAGCCGATCCTCGGCACGATCGACGACGAAGCCCAGCAGGGCGTTGGCCTGTTTGGGGCTCTCGGTCAGCCAGTGGTCCAGCGGGTCGCGCAGCAGCTGCTCCACGATGCGCGCACCCTCAGGCGAGGACAGACGGTCCTTGGTCTGGCCTTGGAATTCGGGATTGCGGATGAAGACGCTGATAAGGGCACCGGCGTTGGCGATGACGTCCTCGGCGGTGATGATCGCGGCGCGCTTCTCGTTGGTCAGTTCGCCGTAGGATTTCAGCCCCTTGACCAGGGCGGCGCGGAAGCCGGCCTCGTGGGTGCCGCCGTCGGGGGTGGAGACGGTGTTGCAGTAGGACTGGATGAAGCCGTCGGATTCGCCGAAGCCGATCGGCGACCAGGTGACGGCCCATTCGAAAGCGCCCGCTTCGCCTTGACGCTCGGCGCGGCCGGCGAAAGTCGGGGTGACGGTCTCCAACTGACCGATACGGTCGATCAGGGCGTCGGCCAGGCCGCCGGGGAAATGCAGACTGGCTTGGGCGGGAGTGGCGTCGGTGATCCGCTCTGGCGCGCAGGTCCAGCGGATCTCAACACCGCGGAACAGATAGGCCTTTGATCGCGCCATGCGGAATAGACGAGCGGGCTTGAACGCCGCACCCATGCCGAAGATTTCGTCGTCGGGCTTGAAGCGGATCAGGGTGCCGCGCTTCTTGGACGGGCCGATCTGCTGGATCGGGGCCAGGACGTGGCCGCGACTGAAGGCCTGTTTCCATTCGAAACCGTCGCGCCAGACCGTGACCTCGACGCTCTCGCTCAGGGCGTTGACGACCGAGACGCCGACGCCGTGCAAACCGCCAGAAGTTTCATAGGCTTTGCCGGAAAACTTGCCGCCCGAGTGCAGCACAGTCATAACGACTTCCAGCGCCGACTTGCCGGGGTGTTTGGGGTGGGGGTCCACCGGAATGCCGCGTCCGTCGTCGCGCACCGACAGATAGCCGTCGGCGTCCAGATCGACGGTGATCAGCTTGGCGTGCTTCGCCACCGCCTCGTCCATGGCGTTGTCCAGGACTTCGGCGAACAGGTGGTGCAGGGCGCGCTCGTCGGTGCCGCCGATATACATGCCGGGGCGTTTGCGAACGGGTTCAAGCCCTTCCAGCACCTCAATGGAGGAGGCGTAATAGCCGGTGGCGGCCGCCGTCGTCGCTGTGGCCTGAACAGGTGGCGGCGCGGGGGTTGGGGCGATAATGAGCGCAGCCGCAGGCGGGGTCACCGCAACAGGCTTGGGCGGCTCGGGTTTGCGAGCTTCGGGTTCGTCGTCAAAAGCGAAGAGGTCGGCGGCCATTCACATAGTCTGAGGCGATTCGGGACCGGGTCTGGTAGGCCCGTGAGGCCGGTCGAGCAAGCGGCGCACGAACCGGGGCCGGATCAAAGGTCACGGCGCGGGCCATAATCGCCAGCATCAGAATCCACGGCAGGTTGGCGTGGGTCAGCAGGACGCTCTCTGAAAGGCTCAAGGCGGTGAAGGCGGACAGATAGGCGATGCTCCAATAGCCTTCGCGCGCACCGAGCCCGTTCGTGCGCGCGATGACGAAGATCGCAGAGATTGCCATGACGGCGCCCACCGCCAACGCACCGGGCCAGCCCAGCTGCACGAGCAGATCGATCCATCCGTTGTGGGCTGAGGGGACGGGCCATTGGGTCTCGATGCGGATTTCGCGCGCAGGGATCGAGTCCACGCCCCAGAAGGCGCTGAAGCCATAGCCCGTCCAAGGGCGCTCAGCGACCTTTCGCATCAAGGCTTCCCAGATCAGGGTGCGGCCTGTCAGTGACGGGTCCTTGCCCAGCGCCTCGAGGATCGCGGCGGAGTCGGAGTTCCACAGCCAGGTCGCGCCCGCCGCAAGGATGACAGCAAGCCAAACGCCGATGACGGTGATGACGGCGCCGCCCTGTTTCAACGCCCACCACCCGCCGATCATGCCTAGGCCCAGGCCCCAGCACAGAAGCGACGTCTTGGATTGGGTGGCGAGCACCAGGAGCGTGGTCAGGCCCAATGTCAGAAGGCAAATCCAGAACCGATGGCTGCGTCCGGCGAGATGATCGGCGGCCAGGGTCGCTGCCGCGGAGACGGCGCCCACCACCATGACCAGCCCCATCTGGTTCTTCTCGTACCAGAGGCCGCGCCACAGGCCGGCGTTGTCGAACTGGTGCACCCCGACCTTCGGATAGCCGAAAACCATGATCAGGCTGCCGACCGCCATCACCAGACAGGTGTACATCAGGACGCGCGGCAGGGCATCGTCACGGAAGCGGGCGCCCAGATAGATGGCGAAGGCGCTGTTGATCGCCATGGCGATAACGCGGCGCTCCGTGACCTCGGGGTCGATGGACCAGTATTTCGAGACGAAACACGGGGCGACCAGGGCGAACATCATCAGCCATGCCGGCCAGGCGCGGATAACCTTGTCGAAACGAAAGACGATCAGGCCGGCGATGACGGCATAGACGGGCAGCCAGATGAACCGCAGGATCGGCGTCTCGACCTGGGTCGGCGCGATGACGGGCGCGATAAGGGCGCCGGTCAGCATGAAGACGACGAAGCCGGCCGCCCACTGTTCCCACAGCGGCGGAGAATCATCCGGAGTCTGGACAGGCGGTTCGCGCACGGGCGCACAGTCCTTTGCGGCGCTTAAGGAACCGTGAGCGCGGCGGTGAAGGCGGCGAGGCCCTGTTCGAGATCGGCGACAAGGTCCGCAGGATCTTCAAGACCGACATGAAGTCGGATCAATTCGCCCTCAAGCACAGGCGGATGGTGGCGGTAGGCCATCTGATGGGTCTCATGAGTGATCAGGCTTTCGAACCCGCCCCAGGAATAGCCTAGGCCGAACAGGGTCAGGGCGTTCAGCAAGGCCTCGCCCGCCGCCTTGTCTCCGCCCTTCATGACCACGCCCATCAGGGACGCCGCGCCAGTGAAATCTCGCCGCCACACGTCATGGCCGATCGAGCCGGGCAGGGGTGGGTAAAGGACGCGGGACACCTCGGGCCGAGCGTGCAGCCACTCCGCGACGATCAAGGCCGACCGCGCCTGTTCAGCATAGCGCAGCGGCAAGGTCCGCAGCCCGCGCAGCGCAAGCCAGGCGTCATCGGGCGACACATGCCAGCCGAGGTCCTCGATCGTGTCGCCGATGGCGCGCAGGCAGGCGGGGTCGTTTGAAGCGATACTGCCCATCAGCACGTCCGAATGACCGCCGACATATTTGGTGACAGCCTGAACGCTGACATCCACGCCATGGGCCAGCGGACGATAGGCCAGGCCGGCGGCCCAGGTATTATCGACCACCGTCAGGACGCCTCGCGCGCGGCAGGCCTTGGCCAGGGCGGTGACATCGACCATCTCGAATGTGAGAGAGGCTGGCGACTCCATCAGCACCAACCGCGTGCGTTCGCCAATTGCGGCCAGAACAGTCTGCGCATCTGCGTCTGCGGGCAAAAAACGGGTCGTGACGCCGCGGGCCGATTGATACCGACTCAGGAACCGGCGCGTCGGACCATAGACGGCGTCTGTCGTGATCACCTCGTCGCCAGGCCTCAAAAGCGCCAGTAGCGGAACCGTGACGGCCGCAAGACCCGACGGAACGAGAAAGGCGTCCTTTGCCCCCTCCAGATCGGCCAGGACGCGGCGAAGATCGCGTGCTGCGCTGGCGCCGCTGAGCCCATAGGTCGGCCCGTCGGTCTCGTCGCGCATGACGGCCGCGCTATCGCTCAACATCGTCGAGGCGCGTTCGATCGGCGGATTGACGCCGCGCCGGCCCTGGCCGCGTCGCGTGGCGGCGGCGATCAGGCGGGTGCGGTCCGAAAGCGGAGACATGGCCCCTCCGATGGGTTGCGGATCGGTCCCTAAAGGCCTCTAAAGCCAGCGGGGCGCAAGCGGCGAGGGATAGAAACGCGATGCGGTGCTGGACGATCGGAGCGATGGCCCTTGTGCTGATGACGACGGCTTGCGGGCGCAAGGACGCTAGCCCTGCGCCGGAAGCTAGCCCTGCCACGCCCGCGCTAGCGTCTTCAACGGCGGTCGCGAAAAGCCCGACGCTGGCCGCCATCAAAAGCCGCGGTCGCCTGAACTGCGGCGTGCATCAGGGGTTGGTCGGCTTCGCCTACACCGACAATCGCGGCCAGTGGCGCGGCTTCGACGTGGACTTCTGTCGCGCGACGGCGGCGGCGGTGCTGGGCGATGCCGATGCGGTGCGGTTCGTGCCTCTGTCGGCGTCGGATCGTTTCACGGCGCTGAACGACGGCCGGATCGATGTGCTGTGGCGCAACTCATCCTGGACCATGAGCCGCGACGCGGGCGAGGGGTTCGTCTTCGCCGGCGTCAACTATTACGACGGCCAGGGCTTTCTGGTCCGGCGTTCGCTCAATCTGAACAGCGCGACAGAACTGACGGGCGCGCGGGTCTGCGTTCAGTCGGGTTCGACATCCCAGGCGAACGCCGCCGACTATTTCCGGTCTCGCGGCATCGAATATCGGCCCGTCGTGTTCGAAACGGAGGAAGCGGCGCGCGACGCCTATGGTCGCGAGGATTGCGACGCCTTCAGCGCCGACATCTCTGCGCTAGCCGCCGCGCGGACTGTGCTGACCAATCCCAACGAACATGTGATCCTGTCAGACGTCGCGTCCAAGGAGCCGCTGGGACCGGTGGTCAAGGCGGGCGACGAACGCTGGGCCTCGACAGTCCGCTGGACCCTGAACGCCCTGATGCTGGCCGAAGAACTCGGGGTCACCAAGGCCAATGCCGAAGATCAGTTCAAGACCACGACGGACCCACGCGTGCGACGTCTTTTGGGCGCCGAGGGCGAGTTCGGCCCCATGCTGGGGCTATCCGACGATTGGGCCAAGGACGCGGTCGAAGCCGTCGGGAATTATGGCGAGATTTTCGAGCGAAATCTGGGATCGCAATCGGCGCTCGACCTGGCGCGCGGTTTGAACGCACAATGGAACGCACGCCCGGCCGGCTTGATCTATGGCCTGCCAATCCGATAAGCGCCGACGCTTGCATCGCTTCCTGGGGGACAGATGACCGAGACGAAACGCGGCGGCCTTGCGCTGCACTGGCTGATGTTGATCGGTTTCGCGGTCGGTCTGATCGGGGGATTGCTGGTCAATCTGACGTTGGGAGCGGATACGGCCTGGGTGGTCTGGCTGACGGACAACGTCACCGGACCGCTGGGCCAGATCTTCCTGCGCCTGCTGTTCATGATGGTGATCCCGCTGCTGTTCTCGGCCCTGGTGGTCGGGGTGGCCGAGATGGGCGATCTGAGCTCGCTGGGACGGGCGGGAATTAAGACCCTGTTGTTGACCATTCTGGTGTCCAGCATCGCCGTGGTGATCGGGCTGGTGATGGTCAATGTGTTCCAGCCCGGAAGGGGCGTGGACCCGGTCCTCGCGCAGCAGTTGCTGGACCAGGGACGTGACGGCGCCGCCGGCATCGTCAGCGGCGCGCCCGAAACCATCCAGTTGGGTGATTTCTTCCTGGATCTGATCCCGTCGAACGTCTTCACCGCTGCATCCGAGAACCAGATCCTGCCGGTGATGGTGTTCGCTCTGTTCTTCGGCATCGGCCTGGTGATGGCCAAGTCGCCTGCAACCGACCGCTTGCAGCAGGTCATCGAGGGCATGTTCGAAGTCACGATGAAGCTGATCAACCTCTTCATCAAACTGGCCCCCATCGCCATCGCCTGCTTGATGTTCAACCTGGCGGCCCTGTTCGGTTGGGACCTGTTGGTGCGTCTGGCAGCCTATGTCGGCGTCGCGGTGGGCGCGATGGCGATCCACATGTTCGTCGTCTATCCGCTGGTGATCTGGATCCTGGGCGGCCGGTCGCCGATCGCCTTCTTCAAGGGCGTGCGCGAGCCGATGGTGGTGGCCTTCTCAACCGCTTCATCCAACGCGTCTCTGCCGGTGTCGCTCAAGGCGGCCGAGCAGGAGCTGAAGCTGCCGCGCAAGATCGCCCGCTTCGTCCTGACGGTTGGGGCCACCGCCAATCAGAACGGCACGGCCCTGTTTGAAGGCGTAACGGTGCTGTTTCTGGCCCAGTTCTTCGGCATCGACCTGACGATCACGCAGCAGATCATCGTCATGCTGGTCTGCATCCTTGGCGGTATCGGTACGGCGGGCGTGCCGGCCGGTTCGCTGCCGGTCGTGGCGATGATCCTGGTGATGGTGAAGGTGCCGCCGGAGGGCATCGGCCTGATCCTGGGCGTGGATCGCTTCCTGGACATGTGCCGCACAACCCTGAACGTCACGGGCGATCTGGTTCTGGCCACCGTCGTTTCGCGCGGCGAGGAAGACGAGCCGATCGACGCCGACGATGTCGTCCCCGTGGCGCCGCCGGCCTGATCTCAGCCGGTTTCGACGGGGGTGTCCGTTCGGGCGCCCCATTCAGCCCAGGAACCGTCATAAAGCCGCGACGAACGACCGAGTTCGGCTAAGCCCAGTGTCAGTATTGCGGCGGTCACTCCGGATCCGCAGGTCGTGATCACGGGTCGGCTGATATCCACGCCAGCGTCCGCAATGGCCTGCGCCAAGGCCGCACCACGCTTCATAGTGCCATTGTCGTTTAGCAAGCGACCATAGGGGAGATTGCGCGCGCCGGGCATATGGCCGCTGCGAACACCGGCGCGAGGTTCGGGCGCCGCACCTTTGAAACGCGGTGCGGCGCGCGCATCCACGACCTGGGCGTCCTGGGCCGAGGCCGCGCGCACGTCATCCAACGAGGCGACAGCATCGGGCGCCATCTTGGCATGAAAGTCTTTTGCATTTGCGACTGAAGGCCCGGAGACGGTTGGCAGGCCGTCGTCACGCCAGCGCGGCAGGCCGCCGTCGAGCACCTGAACTCTCGTCGCGCCCATAGTCTTCAGCATCCACCAGACGCGCGCCGCCGAGAACAATCCGGCTGTATCATAAACGACGATCTGGTCATCGACGGAGAGGCCCAGCGTCCCGACCGCCGCCCCAAAGGCCTCTGGCGTCGGCATCATGTGGGGCAAAGCGCTGTCGCGATCCGATATCGCGTCCAGATCGAAGAAGACTGCGCCAGGGATATGGGCCTGTTCGAAATCGGCGTGCGCGTCGCGGCCGTCCAGATGCCAACTGCCATCGACGATCCGCAAATCGGGCGCGCCCAATCGCGCGGCAAGGTCCGTTGTCGAAATCAGCGCGCTCATAGGCGAGACAGGCTCAGTTGGATGACGTCGGTGCGGCGAGAGCGGAATCCGGCCTCGCAATAGGCCAGATAAAAGTGCCAGAGCCGGCGGAATCTTTCGTCAAAGCCGGAAAGCTTGCTGATTTCGCCCCAGGACGCCTGGAAACGCTCATCCCAAAGCTTGAGCGTCGCAGCGTAGTCGAGGCCGAACCGTTCCACCGACTGCCATGACAGTCCGGCTTTCGACACGACCGGCGCCAGCCGTTCTTCGGAGGGCAGCATGCCGCCGGGGAAGACGTACTTTTGAATAAAATCCGTCCGGGCATTGTATTCGTCGAACAGGTCGTCCTGGATCGTGATGATCTGCAGTCCGGCCTTACCGCCAGATTGAAGGACGTCGTGGACCTTGCCGAAATAGGCGGGCCAGTACTCCATGCCCACAGCCTCGAACATCTCGATGGACGCCACCCGATCAAATCGACCCTGCACATCGCGGTAGTCGATGAGCTGAATATCGGCGCGGTTGCTCAGCCCCGCGTTGAACATGCGCTGGCGAGCGAAATCGTGCTGCTCTTTGGAGATCGTGATCCCAGTGACTTTGGCGCCGATCTCGCGCGCCGCAAACTCGGCGAAGCCGCCCCAGCCGCAGCCGATTTCCAAGACCGACATGCCCGCCCGAAGATCCATCATTCGGGCCAAGGCGGCGTATTTCTCGCGCTGCGCCGTCTCCAGTGCCTCACCATCGCGGCTGAAGCGGGCCGATGAATAGGTCATCGTGCTGTCCAGCCATTGGGAATAGAAGGCGTTGCCCAGATCGTAGTGGGCGTGGATGTTCTTCTTCGACCCGGTCTTGCTGTTACGATTGGTGCGGTGGCTCAGCCAGTTGACCACCCACATGATCAGATTGCCGTCGAACAGACGCCGGATGTGATCGTAGTTGTCCACCAGGGTCTCCAGCAGACCGGCCAGGTGCGGACTGTCCCACTCGCCCGCGATATAGCCTTCGGCGAAGCCGATATCGCCGGCCGCGAGTACGCGGCGTGCGAACCGGTAGTCGCGCACCGTCATCATGCCGCTGGGGCCCGGCTGCTTGCCTTGAAGCACATGGGTCTCGCCATTGGGCAGTTGCACCGTCAAGCGGCCGAAGGTCCAGTTGGCAGCCAGGAGCCGCAGCAACATGGCGAACACGCGCGGTGTTCGGCTGGCGACGGCTTCGATATCGGCGTGTGCGACGCTCATCTTTTGACTTTCAACGCGGAATACAAAGGGGGTCAATCACGGTCGCTGTGGTCGTCGCCGCGACCGGAAACGGTCTTCAGGGCCGCGAGCGCCCGGGCGCGACCCTTCTCGTGTTCGACGATGGGCTTGGGGTAATCGCGCCCTAGAACGATTCCGGCGTCACGCAGCACTTCAGCGGGTGCGGTCCAGGGCGACTGCAGCCAGCGGTCCGGCAGGCGGTGAAGTTCCGGCACCCACCGACGCACATAGCCGCCGTCGGGATCAAACTTTTCGCCCTGCGTGATGGGATTGAAAATGCGGAAGAAGGGGGAGGCGTCTGCGCCCGAGCCTGCGACCCACTGCCAGTTTTGTACATTGCTGGCCCGGTCGGCGTCCACCAGCGTGTCCCAAAACCAGGCTTCGCCTTCGCGCCAGTCGATCAGCAGATGTTTGATCAGGAAGGAGGCGACGACCATCCGAACCCGATTATGCATCCACCCTGTCGTCCAGAGCTGGCGCATGCCGGCGTCCACCAACGGGTATCCGGTCCGGCCCTGTCGCCACGCCTTGAAGCTCGCGTCGTCCTCACGCCAGGGCATGGCGTCATATTCGGGACGGAACGCGCGCTCGGTAATGTAGGGAAAATGGTGCAACAGGTGCGCCGAGAACTCGCGCCAACCAATCTCAGCAACAAATTTGTCGGCCTCCGACGATAACACCTTGCCGTCTTTCGCCGCGTGTCGGACGCGGTCTATCGCCCGCCAAGGGCTGATTTCGCCCCAATGAAGATGCGGCGACAGGCGGCTGTTGGCGCCCTGCCGGTCAGGAAAGTCTCGATCCTTGGCATAGGTCCTCAGGCCGGATGGTATGAACATGGACAAGGCCTGCGAGGCCCCATCCTCCCCCGGCGTCCAGTCGAAGCCCTTGGACCAATCCGGTCGGCGGGGGTGCAGCTTCCAACTGTCGATGTCGTCGGATTGAACCGTTTCGGGCGTCTGTATCTGGCGGGGTCCCGTTGTGTGAGCCGGCGCCTCGGCCGTGGCCAACAGGGCTCTCAAGAACGGGGTGAAGACCTTGTACGGCTGTCCCGAACCGTTCAGCACCTCGCCAGGGCGGCAGAGCAGGGCCCCATTGAAGCCATGGCATTCGACGCCATCCGCCTTGAGCGTGTGAGCGATTTCGGCGTCGTGCTCAAACGCCTCGGGTTCGAACAGGCGGTTCATGAAGACGACGTCGGCGCCGGTTTCGGCGATCAGCGCCTGAAGCTGGGTCAGAGCATTGCCCTTGCGCAGAATTAGGCGCGAACCGCGATCTTGAAGCGCGGCATCCAGCGCCCTCAACGACTTGTCGAGCCACCAGCGCGACGCGGCGCCCATCGGCCGCTCGAAATACTCGTCCAGAATATAGACGGGCAGGATTGGTCGCCCCGTCTCCGCCGCGTGGTTCAGGGCAGGATTGTCATGCAGTCGCAGATCGCGGCGAAACCACAGGATGACAGGTTTGGTGGCCACGCGGGCGAACTCCGTGATAACTTGCGCTCATCCCTTCAGAGCGCCACCTGATGGCCCAATAGCTGCGGCAAAAGCCGCCTCCACAACACCGAACGTCGAAAGAGCCGCCTCGTGAGCCGACCCAACGCTGTCATTACGTTGTCCGAAGGTCTTCGGACGCCTGTCGTCATCGGCGGCGGCGCAAGAATCGCTTTCATCGCCGGTCCTTGCCAGATGGAGAGCCGTCAGCACGCGCTGGAGACAGCCCACGCCCTGAAGGAAATTGGCGAGCGGTTGAATGTCGGCATCATCTACAAGACCAGTTTTGACAAGGCGAACCGGACCAGCGCCAGCGCGGCGCGTGGTATCGGTCTGAAAGACGCCATGCCGATCTTCGCCGAGATTCGCGAGGTGACCGGCCTGCCAACCCTGACCGATGTCCACTCCGAGGTTCAGTGTGGTCCGGTCGGCGAGGTCGTCGATGTGCTGCAAATCCCGGCCTTCCTCAGCCGCCAGACCGACCTGCTGCTGGCGGCCGCCGCTACCGGCAAGGCGATCAACATCAAGAAGGGTCAGTTCCTGGCTCCTTGGGACATGAAGAACGTCATCGCCAAGGTGGTCGGCGCCGGCAATCCCAACGTCATGGCCTGTGAACGCGGCGCCAGCTTTGGCTACAATACTCTGGTCAGCGATATGCGGGCGCTTCCGGTGCTGCGCGAGATCGGCTGCCCTGTCGTGTTCGATGCGACCCACAGCGTTCAGCAGCCGGGCGGGCAAGGCGCGTCGTCGGGCGGTCAGCGCGAGTTCGTGCCGGTGCTGGGCCGCGCTGCGGTGGCTGTGGGCGTCGATGCGGTCTTCATGGAAACGCACCAAGACCCGGATAATGCGCCGTCGGATGGCCCTAACATGGTGCCGCTGAGCCAATTCGAAGCCCTGGCCGCCGAACTGATCGCCTTCGACGACCTGGCCATCAAGATCGGGGCCAAGGCGCCGGTGGCGCAGGCCGCCTGAATCCTCTAGGTCGGACCCATGTCTGACACCCTAGACTTGAGCGCCCTGCAAAGCCTGTTGGAGCGCGTGCGCGGTCTGAAGATCGCCTGCGTCGGCGACCTGATGCTGGATCGCTACGTCTATGGCGAGGTCAGCCGCATCTCGCCCGAGGCGCCGATCCCTGTGCTCCGCACCAGCCGCACCGTCGCCATGCCGGGCGGCGTCGGCAACGTCGCGCGCAATATTGCGGCCATGGGCGGGGTGGCGCGGCTGGGCGCCGTGATCGGCGACGACGTGGCTGGCGCGGAATTGACCGCTCTGATCGCTGCCGAACCGCACATCGAGGACGTCGTGGCGAGGCCGGCAGGCGCGTCCACCATCGTGAAGACGCGCTTCGTTTCGGGAGGGCAACAGCTGCTGCGTTTGGACGATGAGGCGGCACCGACGCCAATCCAAGATTCCAACGCGTTTGCAGATACTTCGGTCTATTTGCTGTCAGACTACGCCAAGGGCGTCGTCAGCGATGCGCTTCTGGCTTCGGCGGTGAACGCGGCGCAGACATCCGGTGCGCCGGTTGTCGTCGATCCAAAGGGAAGGGATTTCGCTCGCTACGGCGCGGTCGATGTCATCAAGCCCAATGCTTCGGAACTGGCCGGCGCCACAGGCCTGCGAGTCGGGACGGACGGCGAGGTCGAGACGGCGCTGGCCGCCTTGCTGGCCGCCACGACCGCCAAGGCGATCATCGTCACCCGTGCGGGCAAGGGCATGAGCCTGGCGCGGCGCGGCGAAGCGGTTAAGCACTTCCCCGGCCGGGCGCGCGAGGTCTTCGACGTGTCTGGCGCGGGCGATACAGGCTTGGCCGCCATCGGTTTGGCGCTGGGCGCGGGCGCGTCACTGGAGATGGCGGTCGAGTTCGCCATCCTGGCCTCGGGCGTGGTTGTCGGGAAGGCCGGCACGGCCGTGGTTACACCCGCCGAGCTTATCGAAGCCGAACTGAGCCAGCACGCCACCGCTGCGGTATCCAAAGTGACGCCGCTCGACGAGCTGGCGGTCGAGGTCGAGGGCTGGCGACGTCAGGGCCTGAAAGTCGGCTTCACCAACGGCTGTTTCGACATCCTGCACCGCGGCCATGTGGCCTATCTGGCGCAGGCCCGCAGCTGGTGCGATCGTCTGGTCGTGGCGCTGAATACCGACGCATCGGTCAAGCGATTGAAGGGCGAGGGGCGTCCGGTGAATGATCTGGATAGTCGCGCCGTCGTCATCGGCGGGCTGGCCAGCGTCGACCGCGTCACCAGCTTCGATGATCCGACGCCGATCGCCCTGATCGAACGGCTGCGTCCTGATGTTCTGATCAAAGGCTCGGACTATACGCGAGAGGGCGTCGTGGGCGGCGATCTGGTCGAAAGCTGGGGCGGCGAGGTCAAGCTGGCGGATTTCAAGGACGGCTATTCGACCACGCGAACGATCGAGAAAATGACAGGGAGCGCGCAGTGACGCCGAGAATGATCGTCGTGACCGGCGGCGCCGGTTTCATCGGTTCAAACATCGTTGCGCGGCTGACAGCCGAGACCGCCTATGATGTGGTCGTCTGCGATCGGTTGGAGACGGCCGACCTGGCCAAGTGGAAGAACCTGGCCAAACACGCGATCGCTGACTTCTGGTCGCCCGAGGAGTTGTTCGAACAGCTGGAGCACCATGCCGAGCGGATTGAGGCCGTGGTGCATATGGGCGCGATTTCTTCGACGACCGAGCCGGACGCTGACCTGATCCTGCGGACCAACTTCACCCTTTCGCGCGACCTATGGGACTGGTGCGCAATTCGAGGCTCGCGGATGATCTACGCGTCTTCCGCTGCCACCTATGGCGACGGCGAAACGGGCTTCAACGACGATGACGATGCAGACTCATTGTCGCAGCTTCGACCGCTAAATGCGTATGGCTATTCGAAAATGCTGTTTGACCAGTATGCTATTCGGCAGGCGGATCGGGGTCAGGCGCCGCCCCAGTGGGCCGGGCTGAAATTCTTCAATGTCTATGGCCCGAACGAAGGTCACAAAGGCGGAATGAAGTCGGTCGTGGCTCAAATCTGGCCCAAGGTCGCAGCAGGTGAGGCCGTGACCCTGTTTCGGTCGCACAATCCGAACTACGCGGATGGCGGGCAGATGCGCGACTTCGTCTATGTCGACGATGTGGTCGATATCATCGAGTTTTTGCTCCAGTCACCGCAGGTCTCGGGCATCTTCAATGCCGGATCGGGCCAGGCGCGATCATTCGCCGATCTTGCACGCGCCACTTTCGACGCCGCCGGCAAGACGCCGTCCATCGACTATGTCGATACGCCCCTGTCGATCCGCGACCGCTACCAATATTTCACCGAAGCCCGCATGGATCGCATACGCGCCGCAGGCTTCGAGGGGCAGTCCACGCCGTTGGAAGAGGGCGTGCGGCGCTACGTGCAGGACTTCCTCGCCACGGCCGATCCGTACCGCTGATGCGTCGGCTGACCTTCAGGCAATGGGTCGGATATGCAGGCTTCGCCGCCGTCTTCGTGCTGACGGCGGCCGTTGCGGTGTGGAGCGGCGACATCCTGAGGGCAGGTCTGGACCCGCAGGTGCCGTTCCAGACCTACAATCCGCCGCCGGCGCCCGACTATCGAAAGATATCCTCCTGGGCGCTGATCGATCAGGGCGCGCCCAACCAGGCGGCGGTCTTCTTCGTCATGCCGACCACCTTCGATGGCGGGGCCGAGTGGAATGGGCCGATCGACGATGCGCGGGCCAATGCTTACATGCGGCGCGTCGTGCTGCCCAACTATGCGTCGCCTTTCGCCCGAGAAGGCAGGGTCAGCGCGCCCCTCTATCGCCAAGCCAGCCTTTATACCCGGCTGACCTTGCGTGACGATGCGCGCGAAGCACGCGCCTTCGCCTATGAGGACGTGAAGGCCGCCTTCGAACTGTGGCTGCAACAGCATCTCGCCGGCCCCATCGTCATCGCCGGCGTCGAACAGGGAGGGGAGCTGACGGCGCGTCTGGTTCGCGATCAACTCCGCGCCGATCCGGCGCTGAAGAACAGGCTTGTCGCCGTCTATCTGATCGAGACCCTGGTCGGGCGCGAGATGTTCCTGCAGGCGATCTCGCCCTGCGACGTCGCCGATCAAACGGGGTGCATCGTGGCCTGGGCGTCGGTGCAGGAGGGCGACGAACCGAGCGCGCGGCGCAAGCTGAGACGCGCTCTGGAATGGGACGATCGCGGCGATCTGGTGAACCTGTCCACTGACCCCATCTGTGTGAATCCGGTAACGGGCGCTGCGAGTCAGCCGCGCGCCGCGGCGCGTCAGCACAGCGGCGCGACCAATGCGACCGGCTTGGAATGGGGAGCCCGACCGGCCCTGACTGGCCGGCTGATCTCCACCGAATGCCGTGGCGGCTTGTTGTGGCATAGCGCGCCGGACGCCGATTTCTTGACTGCTGGCGGCAGTTGGGCGGATCGGCGCAAGATCGTCCCCTACAATCTTTTCTACGGCGACATCGAGCGTGACGTCAGCGTCCGTCTCGCGGCCTGGCGGGCCAAGCACGGCCTTTAAAGCGGCCGTCTTCTCGGTTTGTCTGGCGCCGCTCGCGCGCAGCGGGTAGGCTTGCCGCGTCAGGGAGGGATCTGAATGGACGTGACCGCCATCTTCGCCGGCGTCGTGCTGCTGCTGGCCATTGTGCTGTTGATCAGCGTGATCAAGATCGTGCCGCAAGGCCGTGAATTTACGGTCGAACGCTTCGGCAAGTACACCAAGACGCTGAGCCCTGGTATCGGCTTCCTGACACCGTTCGTGGAACGCGTCGGCCGCCGCATGAACATGATGGAACAGGTGCTGGACGTGCCGACCCAGGAGGTCATCACCAAAGACAACGCCATGGTGAAGGTCGACGGCATCGTCTTCATCCAGGTGATGGATTCCGCCCGCGCCGCCTATCGCGTCGACGATCTGCCCTATGCGATTTCGCAGCTGTGCATGACCAATCTGCGGACCGTGGTCGGTTCGATGGAACTAGATGAAGTGCTGAGCCAGCGCGACAGCATCAACACGCGGCTGTTGCATGTCATCGACGCAGCGACCGAACCGTGGGGCGTCAAGGTCAACCGGATCGAGATCAAGGATCTGACCCCGCCGACCGACATCACCAACGCCATGGCCCGTCAGATGAAGGCCGAGCGTGAACGTCGCGCAGTCATCACCGAGGCCGACGGAGAAAAATCCGCCGCCATCGCCCGCGCCGAGGGCGCCAAACAGGCCGCCATCCTTCAGGCCGAGGGTCGCAAGGAAGCCGCCTTCCGCGACGCCGAGGCGCGCGAGCGCGAGGCCGAGGCCGAGGCCCGCGCCACGGCCATGGTGTCGGAAGCCATCGCCCGCGGGGACGTCAACGCCATCAACTATTTCGTGGCTCAGAAATACGTCGAGGCCTTCGCTGAACTGGCCCGCAGCCCGCAACAGCGCACCGTCATCGTGCCCGCCGAAATGGGCGCCCTGGTCGGCACCATCGCCGGAATCGGCGAGATGGTCAGCCTGGCCAAGGATCAGAACTCGGCCGCGACGCCTCCCGTGCGGCCTGCGCCGCCCCGCCGTCCCGCCGGGGGCTCCGTTCCACCCTCGGCCTGATCCAAGGAGGCTGACCGATGATGTCGCTTGCTGATCTCTATGTCGCCCAGCCGTTCTGGATCTGGTTGGCGATCGGGGTTCTGCTGCTGGCGGTCGAGGCGATGTTCTCGACCGAATGGCTGCTGTGGCCGGCTGTGTCGGCCGGCGTTGTCGCGGTCATGACGGCGGCGGGTGTGCGGTTGGGGCTGCCGGGCGAGGTCGCCGTCTTCGCGGTTCTGACCGTCGTCGCCACCCTGCTGTCCCGTCGTCTGATCGCCAAAGCCACTCCCGACGGTCCCGACATCAATGACCGCGACAGCCGCCTGGTCGGCCAGCGGGCGCGGGTGGTCGAGACGTTCGTCTCGGGCCGCGGTCGCGTCTTCATCTCCGGCGCCGAATGGCCGGCGGAGATCGTGGGCGAGGCGCCGCTTGAGGGCCAAGACGTGGTCGTGATGCGGGTGAACGGCTCTTTGTTGACGGTCCAGTCGCCGGTCTGAGCCGCAACGGTTGTCGCGGCGCCTTTAGCCAAATGTCGCGTCTCAGCGCCGAGGCAGTTCCGCGACGCCGCGATTCGCCAGTTGGTCGGCGCGCTCGTTCAGTTCATGCCCGGCATGCCCCTTCACCCATCGCCATTTCACGTCGTGACGCAGGCGCGCTGCGTCCAGCCGCTGCCACAGGTCGGCGTTCTTGACCGGTTTTTTATCCGAGGTCAGCCAACCGCGCGCCTTCCAGCCGCGCATCCATTCGGTGATGCCCTGCATGACGTATTTGCTGTCGGTATGCAGTTCGACCTTGCAGGGCCGTTTCAGGGCTTCCAGCGCCATAATGGCGGCCATCAGCTCCATGCGGTTGTTGGTCGTGTTGGCCTCGCCGCCCCACAATTCCTTTTCGTGACCGCCGCCGGCCTGAAGCACGGCGCCCCAGCCTCCGGGGCCCGGATTGCCCTTGCAGGCGCCGTCGGTGTGGATGATGACGTGATCGGAGGGACTCATGGTCGCGCAGACCTACAGCCTCCCTTGGCGCGGGGCCATCACTGCGCCTATATGCGGGTCGAATAAGAGTGGATGGGATCGGATGACCGATCCCCGCGAGGAGATTAGCCATGGGCTCCATGAGCATCTGGCATTGGGCCATCGTCATCGTCGTCATCGCGCTGCTGTTCGGCGGCCGGGGCAAGCTGTCGGGCATCATGGGCGACGCCGCCAAGGGCATCCGCGCCTTCAAGGACGGCCTGAAGGACGAAGACAAGAAGGACGGCCCGCACGAGGGCGTCAGTTCGCTGCCGCGCACCGAGGCGGAAAAGGAAGAACTGAAGCGCTAGTCGTCGTCTGTAAGGGCTGACGCATGGGCGGGCTCGGCCCCGGTATCGGGGGTTTCGAATTAGTGGTGATCGGTCTGGTGGCCCTGCTTGTGGTGGGGCCAAAGGATCTGCCTGTCCTGATGCGTCGCGTCGGTCAGATGGTCGCCAAGGCGCGCGCTATGGCCAACGAGTTCCGATCCAGTTTCGACGAGATGGCGCGTCAGTCCGAACTGGACGACCTGCGCAAGGAGGTCGAGGCGCTGCGGACGGGGCAGGGGGCCATGTATCCCCTGGGCGCCGAGGCGGACGCCGCGTTCAAGGACATCAACGCCGGATTGACCGGGCCGACTGCGGCGGCTGCCCTGCCTGCGCCCGAGCCGGAGGCGCCGGTGATGACACCTGCGGCCGATGAATGGCCGGATACGCCCGCGCCCGTTGAGCCCATTACGACGACGAAATCCAAGCGAGCGGCCCCCAAGACAAAGACGGGGGCGGCTGTCGCCGGATCGACGCCGGCCAAACCTCGCTCGGCCGCCAAACCGAAGAACGCCGCGCCTGCCGCCAATACTAAGCCTGCAGCCACCAAGTCCAAGACCTCGCGCAAGAAAGCCGTTGACCTGTGACGCCTTCCGATCGTGACGAGGCCGAGATCGAGGCGTCGCGCGCGCCCCTGATGGATCACCTGATCGAGCTGCGCGGGCGACTGCTCATCTGTGTGGTGGCTTTCTTTCTGGCTTTCATCCTTTGCTTCGCCTTCGCCAACCAGATCCAGATTGCGCTGATCAAGCCGTATCAGGCCGCCGTGGCGATCCACGCCGCTGCCTTGGGGACCGGGGGTCACGCCAATCCCATCGAACTGATCGCGGTGATGACGGGGATCAAACCCTATCCGCCAGGCAGCGCCGCCGTTGTTCAACTGATCGCGACGGCGCCGCTGGAACAGCTCTTCACCAAGATGAAAATCGCGGCCTTTGGTGCGGCGGTCCTGACCTTCCCGGTGATGGCGTGGCAGATGTACCGGTTCGTGGCGCCGGGCCTCTATCGCAACGAGCGCGGGGCGTTTCTACCGTTCCTGATCGCCGCGCCTGTTATGTTCTGCCTGGGCGGGGCGCTGGTCTACTACGTCATGCTGCCGTTCGTGATGCTGTTCTCGCTAAGCCAGCAGGTGGCCACTGACGGCATATCGGTGGCGCAAACCACCAAGATTTCCGACTACCTCAGTCTGGTGACCTCGCTATTGCTCGCCTTCGGGCTTTGCTTCCAGCTGCCTGTAGTGACGACTCTGTTGGGCCTCGCCGGTCTGATCAGTTCTAAGGTTATGGCGGCCGGTCGTCGCTACGCCATCGTCGCCGTGGTCGTGGTCGCGGCGGTCGTTACGCCGCCCGATCCGATCAGCCAACTGATGCTGGCGGTGCCTCTAGTCATTCTCTACGAGATTTCAATCTGGTGCGTGCGGCTGATCGAGCTGCGCCGCAAGAAGGCGGACGATCTGGAAGCCGAGATCGCTTAGCGCCACGGCGGCGTGTCGATCGCTGCTCGAAGCCGCCAGGCCATGCAAAAAGGGCCGGGGAGCGATCCCCGGCCCTTTGTCTTGACTGAGATCAGGTGATCAGCAGCTGTAGTACATGTCGAACTCGACCGGATGCGGGTGCAGTTGCAGACGCATCACCTCTTCCATCTTCAGCTCGATGTAGCTGTCGATGAAGTCGTCATCCATAACGCCGCCCTTCTTGAGGAAGGCGCGGTCCTTATCCAGGTTCTCCAGCGCTTCACGCAGCGAGCCGCAGACCTCGGGGATCGAGCCGCGCTCTTCCGGCGGCAGATCGTAGAGGTTCTTGTCGGCGGGCGCGCCCGGATCGATGCGGTTCTCGATCCCGTCCAGGCCGGCCATCAGCAGGGCGACGAAGGTCAGATAGGGGTTGCCCATCGGATCGGGGAAGCGGGCTTCCAGACGCTTGGCCTTGGGCGAGGAGACGTGCGGGATGCGAATTGAGGCCGAACGGTTGCGGGCCGAATAGGCCAGCTTCACCGGGGCTTCATAACCGGGGACCAGACGCTTATAGCTGTTGGTCGTGGAGTTGGCGAAGGCGTTGATGGCCTTGGCGTGCTTGATGATGCCGCCGATGTACCACAGACATTCCTGCGACAGACCGGCGTACTGGTCGCCGGCGAACTGGGGCTTGCCGTCCTTCCAGATCGACATGTGGACGTGCATGCCCGAACCGTTGTCGGCAAACATCGGCTTGGCCATGAAGGTCGCCGACTTGCCGTAGGCGTGGGCCACATTGTGGATCACGTACTTATAGAGCTGCAGGCGGTCCGCCATGGTCAGCAGGTCCGAGAACTTCAGGCCCAGTTCGTGCTGAGCCGGAGCCACCTCGTGGTGGTGCTTCTCGGGCTGAAGGCCCAGATCGCGCATGACACCCAGCATTTCGCCGCGCAGGTCCTGGCCGGAATCGACCGGATTGACGGGGAAATAGCCGCCCTTGGGTCCAGGGCGATGACCCATATTGCCTTCGGAATATTCGGCGCCGGTGTTGGCCGGCAGCTCGGTCGAATCGTAGCTGTAGCCGGTGTCGTGCGGCTGGGTGGACCAGCGTACGTCGTCGAAAATGAAAAACTCGGCTTCCGGTCCGAAGAAGACCTGGTCGCCCACGCCCGACGACTGGACGTAGGACAGCGCCTTCTTAGCCATCGAGCGGCTGTCGCGGTTGTAGGGCTCGCCGGTGTCCGGGTTCAGCACGTCGCAGAACAGGAACATCGTCTTCTGCTGATAGAAGGGATCGATATAGGCCGTGGTCAGGTCCGGCTTCAGCAGCATGTCGGACTCGTTGATGGCCTTCCAGCCGGCGATCGACGAACCGTCGAACATCGTGCCTTCGTTCAGGAAGTCTTCGTCGACCAGATCGACGTCGAAGGTGACGTGCTGCAGACGGCCGCGCGTGTCGGTGAAGCGGACGTCCACATATTGGACCTCCTCATCCTTGATCTCTTTGAGGATCTTGCTGGCGCTCATTCTCGAAAAGTCCTGTTCTTGTCGTTTGGGGAGGAGACCGGACAGCGACCCGAGGGCCGAGGGCCGGGGAGGGTAGTCAGGTCAGACGGCTTGGGCTCCGGTTTCGCCGGTGCGGATGCGGATTACCTCGGCGACGTCGGACACGAAGATCTTGCCGTCGCCGATCTTGCCTGTGCGGGCCGAGGTCTGAATGGCCTCGACAACTGCGGGTGCGAGGTCATCGGCGACGACCACCTCGATCTTGATCTTGGGCAGGAAGTCGATGACGTATTCCGCGCCGCGATACAGTTCGGAATGACCCTTCTGGCGGCCATATCCCTTGGCCTCCAGCACTGTCATGCCTTGCACGCCCACGTCCTGGAGCGCCTCTTTGACGTCATCCAGCTTGAAGGGCTTGATGATGGCTTCGATTTTCTTCATGGCGACCCCGGAGCGGCGCACGGAATGCAGCGGCGCTCGGGCGCGAATGGGACACAGCAGGGCCGCTCAAAGCAAGCGATTTTCGCAGGCTGGCGAAGGATAATCGGAACGCGGATGATAGAAACCAACGACCCGGCGATCTGGCGCAATTTTCTGCCTTGGCCGAGCGCGGAAACGCACAAGCATGCGCGTGGACGTTTGGCGGTCGTTTCGGGAAAGGCGCATCATACCGGCGCTGCGCGACTTGCAGCTCATGCGGGTCTCAGGATGGGCGCTGGAGTCGTGCGAATCCTCTGTCCGCCAGATGCGGCGTCGGTGATCGCGCCGGCTGTGCAGGCGGTGATGTTGACGCCTTTTTCTTCACCGGAAAACTTAAGTCGAGAAGCCGCCGGCAGCGACGCCGTGGTGATCGGCCCGGCCGCAGGCCTGGACGACGCGACGATGGCAAACATTCAGTCGCTTGGTTCGACCGGCGCCGTTCTGGTGATCGACGCCGACGGCCTGTCGGTCTTCAAGGGGCGAACGGCCGAACTGTTCGCCGTGTTGGATCGCGACGACATCCTGACGCCGCATGAAGGCGAGTTCGAGAGGCTTTTCCCAGGTTTGCTCACTCATGGCCGAGAAGTCGCCGTTCAGGAGGCCGCGCGATTGGCTCAGGCGACGATCGTTCTGAAAGGCGCGCAGACCCTGATCGCGTCCCCGGACGGGCGAGTACGCCGAAACGAAAACGGCTCGCCGTGGCTGGCGACGGCGGGAACCGGGGATGTGCTCGCCGGCATGATCGGCGGATTGGCGGCACAGCGGATGGAGAGCTTCGACGCGGCCTGCGCCGCCGTGTGGCTTCATTCGGATGCGGCGCACACGTTCGGTCCCGGACTGACTTCGGATGACCTGCCGGACTGTTTGCCCAAGGTTTTATCAGAGATGCGGAGTTCGGCGCTGGACTAAAACGACGATCTGGGAAGCGGCTGCCCAGCAAAGCTAAGGCAGCGTGAAACGTCGCCAAGTCCTGACCGGTGGGCTGCGCGGAGGGCCTGCCGGCGATGGAACATCGGTACGCTGCACACGTTTTTGCTGCCGACGAGGAGTTCACGATGAAGCGATCCATCCCACTTGCCGCGGCCTTAGTTCTTGTTCTTGGCTCATCCAGCATCGCCCTAGCTCAGCCCGGACCGGGCGGCGGGCACGGCAACGGGAAGGGGAGGGGCGACCATCGCGAAGGCGGACCTGGCCGGGATGGTCCTGGGCGCGGCGATCAGGAGGCGCGTGAAGGTCGTCGTGATGGGCCAGGTGGAAGGGGCGGGCCGGCAGCCCACGTCGATGTTCGTCAGCCAGCATTTGTTGGTGAGCGGACGAACGGGAAGAACCGTATGTCCGAGCGCGACCTCCGCCGCGAGATCGAGCGTCGTGCGGATGTCATGGCAGGCAGCCCAAGGGATGCTCGGAAAGAGTTGGATCGCCGCATCGATCGTGAGCGTGATCGACTGGTTTATCGACGGGGTTTTGACCGGGCCCTGACGGACGGCTGCCCTCCCGGGCTCTCCAGAAAGAACAACGGCTGTCTCCCGCCCGGCCAAGCGCGCAAGATTGTCGACGCGAGAGAGGATTATGCCCGCTACAACTATTTGTGGCGCACTCGCGCAGATGAAGCGAACTACATGTACCGCGACGGATACATGTATCGCTACAACACCCAAGGCGGCCTGCTCGGTTACCTGCCAATTCTCGGCGGCGTTCTTTCACAGGGCAATGTTTGGCCGACGCGATACGAATATCAGCCGGCCCCTCAATACTTCTCTGACTATTACGGGCTGAATGACCGGTACCAGTACCGCTATGCTGATGGCGTGCTCTACGGTGTGGATCCACAGACCCAAGGGATCGGCCAGATCGCGGCGCTCCTGACCGGGCAACAGTTCAACGTCGGCCAGCGCATGCCGGCGGGTTACGACGTCTACAATGTGCCCTACGCCTATCGCGACCGGTACGTCGACAGCCGACAGAGCCTGTATCGCTACAATGACGGCTATGTGTATCAGGTCGACCCCACCACTCAGGTGGTGCAGGCCATCGTTCAACTGCTGACGTGAGCGAGGGCCTAATGCGTAACACCAATGTGTGGGCGTTGGCGCCGATGATGGCGCTCGCCCTGGCTGCTTGCGGTGACAACGCAGGTTCGGCGACCGCGAAGTCCGGGGCCGTGCCTGCGGCTGCGCCCTCAACGAAGACGCTGGACGCGGAAATACGTGATAACGCCGACTTGGACACACTGGATGGCGTGATCAAGACTGCGGGTCTCTCAGAGGTGCTCGCGAGCAAAGGCCCATACACCGTCTTTGCGCCCACAAACGCGTCACTCAGTCGGTTGAGCGGATCCCTGACTGGTGACGCGCAGAAGGCTCAAGGCGCAGCGCTTCTGCGCGCCCACATTGTGCCTGGCGCGCTAACGCGCGCAGACATCCTTGCAGCGATTGAGCGCGGCGGCGACGATGGCATCCAGATGCGCACGATGGCAGACACACTGCTGACCTTCAGCCGCTATGGCGACGAAATTCTGGTCATCGCTCCAGATGGCGCCGTTGCCCGCTTAACCGGACGTGAGACGCCAGCCGCCAACGGCGTGCTTCAGCCCACGGACGGCGTCCTCGTGAAGCCAAGCTGAGCACTAATCAGAGCTCCGAATTCAGCGATCTAACTTCGCAGATGGGACGAGTTCGGCGGCCGCTGCATTAGTAAAGTGCAGTAGCGAACACATTATCTTTCTTATCTGCGTTGCCGCCGTATTCCAGTGGGAGGGGCGCGCATAGGCCGCAGGAATGGGAGGGTGTAAAACTTCACGATCCGCGCAAATGGAGACCAGCCGATGTCGCCGCCAGCTGACGGTTACACGCTGGTCCTGGAATGTCGCGTTGTGGGCTTTACCAAGGGGCGCGCGATCCGCTGCCTCGCTTCCAGTCCAGCCCAACGCCCCGACGGTGGCGCGGCAGTTCCGCTCGACAAGGTCGCATTCGAAGATACAGCCGGTGGCGTTCTCGGCGCCTGGCAGAGCACTTGATGCCAGATTTCATCTTCAACGGATGGGGCGCGATCCTGAGAATGCTCGCGATTGCGCGCGCCGCCTACGTCGCCGTCGTGTTGATCTTGCGTGTATCGGGCAAGCGAACGCTGTCCAAGCTGAACGCTTTTGACTTCATCGTGACCCTCTCCATCGGCTCGCCCCTGGCCTCCGTCATCACCACCCAGTCGCTGGCTTTGGCCGAAGGCATCGTCGCCTTGGCGATCCTGGTGAGTCTTCAATTCGTGGTCACGGCGGCGTCGGTCCGGTGGCCTTCATTGGGACGGGCGCTGAAGGCAGAGCCGACCCTGTTGCTCTGCAACGGGGAGCCTCTGTCATCAGCCATGAAGCGCCAAAGGATCACGTTGCAAGAGCTCGACGTGGCTGTTCGTCAGGCAGGAGGGACATCGCAACTCCAAGCACAGGCGATCTACCTTGAAGCAGACGGCACGCTGACCGCCCTGATGCGATCTTACTGATGGAGTGGGTCCACGCGATCATCGGCACCGAAGGCGGGGCGATCAGTTGGTGGCAGATGTCGCTGCGGGCGGCTTTGATCTTCGTTCTCGGCGTGCTCATCGTGCGCTTCGCTGCGACCCGGGCTTTTGGGAAATGGAGCGCCCTCGATATTATTTTCGCTGTGGTGGTCGGGTCCAATCTCGGCCGGGCGATGACCGGAAGTGCGCCTTTCTTGGCGACCCTGATCGCCACGCTTGTGCTTGTGGTTTTGCATGGGATTCTTGCGCGGGCGTCGGCGCGTTGGTCCTGGCTGGGTCATCTGGCCAAGGGCGGCGCCGTCGTATTGGTGGAGGATGGCGTGGCCGACGCCAAGAGAATGCAGCGCGCCGGGATTGGAGAGGGCGATCTTCGGATGGCGTTGAGAACCGCTGGCCACGCCAATCTGGACGAGGTCAAAACAGTGTCTCTAGAGCGCAACGGGTCGATCACCATCATCAGCCGTTAAACGGCGCCGCGACCGCCGACCCGAACCTCTTGGGCCAGCGTCACCGGTGGCGCGCGCTTCGATGTACGGGCGGACCCCAACCTTCCTCTGGTGAGAACGGCCGAGGTGTCGCATGGAGCCTAGCCGGACTAGGGTCGCGATCCGTCTGCGTCGATCAGGTTGATGTGCAATGATCCATCTTGAGCTTTCACCTTTCGACGCCGCGTCGGTTCTGATCGTGCTCAGCGCCGTGCTGGGCTGGGTCAATCACCGCTGCATCAAGCTTCCCGGGACGGTCGCCATGACGCTGATGGGGGCGGTGGCCTCCGTTGTGGTCATCGTCATCGACCTGATTCTTCCGAGCAGCCGGGTCTCGGACGCCGTCACAGGCTTTCTGAACGACATCGATTTTCACGAGACACTGGATGAACGGCATGCTGTCGTTCCTGCTCTTCGCCGGCGCCTTGCACGTTGATCTCGACAATCTCAGGAAAGGGCGCTGGCAGATCGCCACGCTCAGCACGATCGGCGTCGTCGCCTCGACCCTGATCGTCGGCGGCGGATTGTGGGGTCTCACCCGCCTTTTGGCGATCGATTTGCCCTTGATCTGGTGTTTCGTGTTCGGCGCGATTGTCAGTCCGACCGACCCGGTCGCCGTCATGGCGGTGCTGCGAACGACCCGGGTTCCCCCGACGCTTCAGGCGACGATCGCCGGCGAAAGCCTGTTCAATGACGGCGTCGGCGTGGTGGTCTTTTCGATCCATGTTGCGAGCGCGGTGAGCGGAGAAGCCTTTTCAATCGTGCATGCCGGGGAGCTGTTTCTCATCGAAGGCCTGGGCGGAGCGGCCCTGGGGGGCATCATCGGTTGGATCGCCTATCGCACTATGAAGGCGATAGACGACTATTCGGTCGAGGTGATGGTCACCCTGGCCACCGTCATGGGCGGCTACGCCCTGGCCTCGGCGCTTCACATCAGTGGACCTGTGGCCATGGCGGTCGCAGGTCTGATCATCGGCAATCAGGGCTTCAGTTTCGCCATGAGCGATCAGACCAAGGACTATGTGGTCAAGTTCTGGGCGCTCATCGACGAGGTCCTCAATGCGGTTCTCTTCCTCTTGATCGGGCTTGAGGCTGTGGTGCTCGCCCAGCGCTTCGGTCTTCTCGGCCTCGGCATTCTGACGGTTCCGCTGGTGCTCTTCGCCAGGGGGCTCTCGGTAGGCGTTCCGCTGCTTTTCTGGCGTCGCCTGCTGCCCTTCGGTCTCGCTTTCCCGGTCATGACCTGGGGCGGCCTTCGGGGTGGTATTTCGATCGCCCTTGCACTCTCTCTGCCCAATGGGACCCCGAAGGATGTTCTGGTCGCCGCGACCTATGTCGTGGTGCTGTTTTCAGTGCTCGCCCAAGGAGGCACCATCGGACATCTCGTCAAGCGTTGGTCGGCCAAGGTCTCTTCGGCGTGATCGGCGCTGGAACGGTCAAGCCGGCGGCGGGTTGAGCCGTCATGGAAACGCCTCCGTCGGACACCATCGCGACGCCCGAAAATCCGCTCGTCCTGATCTCGTCCAAGGTGTCCGCCGCGATCGACGGCTTCTTTCTTCAACTGCCCAACATCCTGGCGACGGCGGTCTTCGTCGTTCTGGTCTATTTCGCCGCCAAGTATCTTGGCCGCCTAGTGACCCGCGTCGTGGCGCGACGCGATCGCCCGGACCTCGGGACACTCATGGGCTCCCTGACGACAGGCACGATCTGGATTGTCGGCCTGCTCGGCGCGTCCGCTATTCTGTTTCCGAGCGTCAATCCCGGCAGCATTCTGGCAGGGCTTGGTGTGGGATCGGTCGCAATCGGCTTCGCCTTTAAGGATATTCTCCAAAATTTGCTCGCCGGGATTCTGCTGCTCATCCAGCGCCCATACAGGCGCGGAGATCAGGTTACGGTCCTCGATTACGAGGGTACAATCGAGCACATCGAAAGCCGGGCGACATCTATCAAAACCTATGACGGCCGGCGCGTCGTTATTCCAAACGCCGCTCTATATACGGCGCCTGTGGAGGTTCACACGGCTTTCGACATCAGACGTGACCAGTACGACGTCGGCATTGGCTATGCTGACGATCCCGAAGAGGCTGCGCGTCTTTTCCTCGATGCAATTAAGGTGCTCGATGGGGTTCAGTCAGATCCGGCGCCTGAGGTGTTGCCGTGGTCGCTGGATGACAGCTACGTCACCCTGAGGGTGCGTTGGTGGACACAATCCCTTCGTACGGACATGGTGCATGTACGTCCTCGTGTGATCATCGCTTTGCACAAGACGGCAAAAATCAACGCTATCGATCTTCCTTTCCCGACCTCAGTCATGCTTCTTCACGATCAGACAGAGGACACAGATGGCGACAGGGCACGCCAGCGCGAAGGCTGGCCGACGACGGGACGAGATCCAAAGCCGAGAACCCAGCGCCGCAATTTTTGAATACTAACCCTGATCCGACGCTCGTAACGGCTAACGCGCGCTCTTACGCTTGGGTGCTTGGTACGAGCAGAGCCCGATCTCGATGCCATGCCCTATGGTGATCCACGGCTCGCTGCCGCCAACACGCCTAATGACAGCGCCATGCACCATGCGCGAAAATGTACGACGTTGGCGAGCTTAGATGTCGGCCTTCCCGGCGCCCGAGTATCGTTCTGACCCCAGCCTGATGGCAGGCGAGGGGAAGATTACGGCTGGCTCTCGTACATCATTCAAAATGACGAAGAGTTGGCTGCCTATCAACATTGAGCCTACGCTGTCTGCTCATGATGCAAGGGCGCTAGGCGAGTGACGCTTCAACAAGGACTGGCCTTCGGCCTCGTCGGACTGACAATCGGCGCCTTCATCTGGGGTCGGTTTCGTTACGACCTGGTCGCGGTCGTCGCGTTGGTTGCAGGATTGGCGATCGGCATCATCCCCGCCGAGGCTGCATTTGACGGTTTCAAAAACGACGTCACCGTCATCATCGCCTGCGCGCTGATCGTTTCGGCCGCCTTCGCCCGATCGGGGGTCATTGAGCTCGCGATGCGGCGGGTGATGCCGCTGCTAAAGACTGAGCGCTCCCAGGTCCCGGTTCTGACCGGTGCTGTGACGTTGCTTTCCATGGCGACGAAGAATGTCGGAGCCCTGGCGATCATGATGCCGGTGGCGCTTCAGGTGGCGCGCCAGACGAAGTCGTCCCCCTCCCGGCTCCTGATGCCAATGGCTTTCGGCGCCATGGCGGGCGGCATGGTCACCCTGGTCGGGACCGCCCCGAACATCATCGTCGCCGAAGTGCGTCAGAGCATCGTCGGCGAACCCTTTGCCATGTTTGACTACGCACCCGTGGGCCTGGCGCTCACGCTGATCGCCCTGGCGTTTTTGGCGTTCGGCTATCGCCTGTTGCCCCGCGATCGACAGGGCGCAACGTCTTTGAGCGCGGCCTTGGCCGCCAACGCGTATGCCACGGAAGTCAGGGCGCCTGAAGGCTGGGCTCCGGGATCTATGACCGTGTCCGCTCTCGGCGCCCTCGGCGACGGCGAGGTCAAGATCATGGCGCTGATCCGTTCAGGGAAACGGCGGCTGAGTCCCAGAGGCAATGTCGTCGTCAAGGCGGGTGATGCGTTGCTGATCGAGGGCGAGCAGCAGGCGCTGGAGGGCTTCGTCAGTCGGGCTCAGATGAATCTCATCCGCGATGACCGCCCGGTTCCCCTAGCGACCGCATCCGAGGAGATTGCAATTGTAGAGGCGGTGATCGGCCGAAACTCCCCTCTGCAAGGGCAGTCTGTTCGAAGCTCGGATCTGTACGGCCAGCACGGGATCAATCTGCTGGGCGTGTCGCGAAGCGGCTTTCAACTCACCCAGCATCTGCGGACGGCAAAACTGGCGCCCGGCGATATCATCCTGCTCCAAGGCGCCGAACAGACGCTGCCGGTCGCGCTGAGGGCGCTGGATTTACTGCCCCTGGCGGAGCGTCAGGTTCAACTCGGAAGCGTGCGCAGGCGCTTCATGCCGGCTGTTGTTCTTGCGTGCGCCATGACCCTCGTTGGCCTTGGCCTGGTTCCAGTCGCCGTCGCCTTCTTCGGCGCCGCCGTCGTCATCGTCGCATTGGGCGGCCTGAAGATGCGTGAGGCCTATGCCGCTCTGGATGGCCCCCTGCTCGTTCTGATCGCAGCCCTCATTCCCGTCTCAGACGCGATCCAATCCACGGGAGGGTCCGACCTGATCGCGGGACTGCTTCGCCACGTGTTCACGGGCTTGCCGGGCGTTGTCGCGATCACCGGCGTGATGCTCGCCTCAATGGCGGTCACGCCCTTCCTGAACAATGCGGCGACCGTCCTGATCGTCGCCCCGATCGGAGCGACGCTGGCCAAGCAGCTTGGCTACAATCCGGATCCGTTCCTGATGGCGGTCGCGGTCGGCGCCGCGTGCGACTTCCTGACGCCCATCGGTCACCAGTGCAATACGCTGGTTATGGGACCTGGCGGCTACAAGTTTTCTGATTATCCCAGACTGGGCGCGCCTTTGAGCGCGCTCGTTCTGGTCACGGGGCCCTCGCTCATCTTGCTATTTTGGCCTCTTTGATTGGCTCGAGGTCAGAAGATAGCGTTGGAACAGACAGGTCAGGATCACCGTTTCCGGCTGTTCGCCGGCTCGACATCCCGAGACGCTTATGAGGGCCTGACAGCCTGATAATGCGGCTTCAAAGAGGCCTGAGAGTCGCGAGGCTGCATCAAAACTGCGAGGCGTTCGACAGCTTCAGCCATCGCCAGTCGCTCGCTGTGTGGAAGTTCAGCCAAGGCGGCGAGAAAACCGTCGCCGAGCAGGCCCGGGGACGTCTGCAATGCCTGTCGCCCCGCGTCGGTCAAACGCACATGGACGACGCGGCGATCCACGGTGGAGCGATAGCGGGCGGCCATGCCCTTGGCTTCGAGCTTATCCAGCACGGCGACGACGGTCGGCGCCGACATGGAGACGTCCCGCGATATGGCGCTGGTGCTGACTTCGCCCAATGTGCGGATGGATTGCAGCACGAGGAGTTGCGGCAGCGTCAGCCCGGTCAGACGTGAAATTTCTCGAGACCGAACATCAATCGCCTGGGCGACGCGACGGACTGACCGGACAAGGGATGCGGTGGCGTCAACCGCCGCTTCAGGGCCTGGCTCAAGGGAAATATCCGCCATTCGGGTTGAACTCTTTCGTGCCCTAACCATTTGTACCCGCTGCTTCCACAATTCAAGGAGGACCCATGTGCGGTCTTAGCGGCGAGATCAATTTCGACGGACGACCGGCCGATGCCGGCGCTGTTCAACGCATGACCGATGCGCTCTCGCCCCGTGGACCGGATGGTTCCGGCATTGTTATGCGCGGCTCGGTGGGGCTCGGTCACCGCCGATTAAAGATCATCGACCTGAGTGAGAAAGCTCAGCAGCCGATGGTGGACACTGACCTGGGCGTGACCCTGGCGTTCAACGGCTGCATCTACAACTATCCCGAACTGCGCGAAGAGCTGCAGGGGATGGGGTTCCGCTTCTTCTCGCACGGCGACACCGAGGTCATCATCAAGGCCTGGAAGGCGTGGGGCGAAGCCTGCGTCGAGCGATTCAAGGGCATGTTCGCCTTTGTGCTGCATGAGTGCGACACCGGCCGCACCGTGGTCGCTCGCGACCGTTTCGGCATCAAGCCGCTGTATCTGGCCGAACAGGGCAAGCGTCTGCGCTTCGCCTCGACCCTGCCGGCCGTGTTGGCGGCGGGCGACGTGGATAAGACCATCGATCCCGTCGGCCTGCACCACTACATGACCTTCCATGCGGTCGTGCCGCCGCCACACACGATCCTGAAGGGCGTCAAGAAGTTCCCGCCGGCCACCATCCGGGTGATCGAGGCGGATGGGCGGGCCAAGGACCGCCTCTACTGGCAGCCCGATATGACGCGCCATGCTGAGGACGCGGCCCTGACGGCCGAGGATTGGCGCGATCGGGTCCTGGACAGTCTGCGCGCAGCGGTGAAGCGCCGCATGGTCGCCGACGTGCCGGTAGGCGTGCTGCTGTCGGGTGGGGTGGACTCCAGCCTGATCGTCGGTCTGCTGGCCGAACTGGGTCAGAAGGACCTGATGACCTTCTCGGTCGGTTTTGAAGAAGCGAATGGCGAGAAGGGCGACGAGTTCGTCTATTCCGACCTGATCGCCAAACATTACGGGACCAAGCATCACCAGATCTTCGTGCCGCACCAGAGGCTGATGGAGGCCCTGCCGGGCACCATCGGCGCCATGTCGGAGCCGATGGTCTCTTACGACAACGTCGGCTTCTACCTGCTGAGCCAGGAAGTTTCCAAACACATCAAGGTGGTGCAGTCGGGACAGGGCGCCGACGAGGTGTTCGCCGGTTATCACTGGTACCCGCCGATGCTGGGCGCGGCCGATCCGGTCGAAACCTACGCCAAGGCCTTCTTCGACCGCAGTCACGACACGCTGAAGACCCAGCTGAACGGCGCCTATATGGCCGACACCGACGTCAGCCGCGCCTTGGTCGAGGCTCATTTCGCGCAAGGCCGCGCAGCGACGCCCGTCGACCAAGCCCTGCGCCTGGACAGCCAGGTGATGCTGGTCGACGACCCGGTGAAGCGGGTCGACAACATGACCATGGCCTGGGGTCTGGAGGCGCGCGTGCCCTTCCTCGATCACGAACTGGTCGAACTGGCGGGCCGCATCCCGCCTGAGCACAAGCTGGCCCAAGGCGGCAAGGGCGTGCTGAAAGAGGCCGCGCGTCTGGTGATCCCCTCCCAGGTCATCGATCGCAAGAAGGGCTATTTCCCCGTGCCCGCACTGAAATACATCCAGGGTCCGTATCTGGAGATGGTGCGCGAGGCCCTGACCAACCAGGCGGCGCGCGACCGGGGCCTGTTCGACAAGGCCTATCTGGACACCCTGTTCGCCGATCCGGCCCAGCACATCACGCCGCTGCGCGGGTCCGAACTGTGGCAGGTCGCCGTGCTCGAGATGTGGATGCAACAGCATGGCGTCTGACATCCGACCTGAACGGTCCAAGGCGCACCGGCTGAAACGGCTGCGTCACGAGGGGCTGAAGCCGCCTGTTCAGTCCGGCGACGGACCGAGGCCGGACGCCGTGCTGGACTGCGGCTGGGGCCGGCTGCTGTTCGCCCAGACCTTCGAGACGGCCGAGCCCCTGGTCGAGGCCCTGCGCGCCGAGGGGCCGGACCGGCGCGACATCGCCTTCTATGTCCGCAATCCGCACGTCCTGCTGGCCTCGGCGCCGCAGGAGTTGTTCCTGGATCCGTCGCACACCTATCGGCTGGAACTGGCGACCTATCGCACCAGCCGACGCCAGCCCCGAGGCTTCACCGTGCGCCGTCTGACGTCGGAAACGGACGCCCAGGCGGTCAATGACATCTACGCCAAGCGCAGGATGGTGCCGGTCCCGCCCGACTTCTTCTGGTCGCATCGCGACGACCGGACCATCACCTATTTCGTCGCCGAGGATACGACGACGGGGGCGGTGATCGGCACGGTGACGGGGGTCAATCATGCGCGCGCCTTCGACGATCCCGAATGCGGCGCGTCTCTGTGGTGTCTGGCGGTCGATCCCCAGGCGACCCAGCCGGGCGTCGGCGAGGCCCTGGTCCGGCGGCTGGCCGAGCATTTCAAGACCCAGGGCCTGGCCCACATGGACCTGTCGGTCATGCACGACAACGACCAGGCCATCGCCCTGTATGAGAAGCTGGGGTTTCGCCGCGTGTCCTTCTTCGGGGTCAAGCGCAAGAACCCGATCAACGAGGCTCTGTTCGTCGGCCCGACCGATGATCACGACCTGAACCCCTATGCCCGGATCATCGTCAATGAGGCGCGGCGGCGCGGCATCCATACCGAGATCATCGACGCCGAAGGCGGACTGTTCCGTCTGAACTGGGGCGGCCGGTCGGTGCGGTGCCGCGAGAGCCTGTCGGAGCTGACCTCGGCCGTGGCGCTCAGCATCTGCGACGACAAGCGGATGACGCGGCGCATCGTCGAGGCGGCCGGTGTCCGCGTGCCCGAGCGGATCGACCCCGCCGACCCGTCCGCTATCGACGCGGCCTTGGCCAGGTTCGGCGCCCTGGTGGTCAAGCCCGCGCGGGGCGAACAGGGCCAGGGCGTCGCCGTCGGCCTGACGACGATGAACGAGGTCCAGACGGCCCTGGTCCGCGCGCGCCGCATCTGTTCCGAGGTGCTGATCGAGGAACAGGTGCAGGGCGAGGATCTGCGGCTGGTAGTGATCGACTATAAGGTCGTGGCCTGCGCCCTGCGTCGTCCGCCGCGCGTCGTCGGCGACGGGCGCTCGACCTTGCGCGCCCTTGTCGAACACCAAAGCCGTCGTCGCGCCGCCGCCACCGGCGGGGAATCCACCATCCCGATCGATGCCGAGACCGAGCGCACCCTGGCCGAGGCCGGCTATTGTCTCGACGACGTGGCGGCGGAAGGGACCGAGATTTTGGTGCGCAAAGCGGCCAATCTGCACCTGGGCGGCACCATCCATGATGTGACGGATGAGGTGCATCCCGCCCTGATCCGCGCCGCCGTCGCCGCCGCGCGCGCCATCGACATTCCGGTCACCGGCATTGATCTGATGGTGAAGTCTCCGCGTGAACCCGACTACGCCTTCATCGAGGCGAACGAGCGCCCCGGCCTGGCCAACCACGAACCCCAACCGACTGCCGAGCGTTTCGTGGATCTGCTCTTTCCACTGTCCGCGCCGGCCGCTGCACGGACATTTCCGCGATCCGAAGCCTGAAGGAGGCCCCTTGGCCCGCCCCGCGATAGACCTCGACTACCTGAAGGCCCGCCTGGCCGACCTGCTGAACACGCCCAGCCCGACCGGCTACACGGACGAGGCGGTCTGGCTCTTGTGCCGAGAACTCGAGCGGCTGGGCCTCGACTATGAAATGACCCGCCGCGGCGCCCTTCGCGCAAGACTGCCGGGCCGTACGCCAAAACCGGCGCGCGCCATCGTCGCCCACGTCGATACCCTGGGCGCCCAGGTCAAACAGGTGAAGGCCAACGGCCGGCTGGAACTGGTCGCGATCGGTCACTGGTCGTCGCGTTTCGCCGAGGGGGCGCGGGCGACGATCTTCTCCGAAGGCGGCGCCTATCGCGGCACCATCCTGCCGTTGAAGGCGTCCGGCCATACCTTCAACGAAGAGGTGGACACTCAGCCGGTAAACTGGGCCCAGGTCGAGCTGCGCATCGACGCCGTGACCCACGGCCGCGAAGACACCCTGGCGCTTGGCGTGGACGTCGGCGACATCGTCGCCATCGATCCCCAGCCCGAGTTCATCGACACCGGCTTCATCGTCTCGCGCCATCTGGACGACAAAGCGGGCGTCGCCACGCTGCTGGCCGCGCTGGAATGCATGATCCGCGAAGATCGCACGCCGACAGTCGATACCTGGTGGCTGTTCACGATCGCCGAGGAGGTCGGGCTGGGCGCATCATCCGTGCTGATCCCGGATGTCGCCGCCATGGTGACGGTCGACAATGGCACGACCGCGCCCGGCCAGAACTCCTCAGAGTTCGGCGTCACCATCGCCATGGCCGACCAGACAGGTCCCTTCGACTGGCACCTGTCACGCAAACTGGTTCAACTGGCCCGCGCCCACGATATCCCGCACCAGAAGGACGTCTTCCGGTACTATCGCTCCGACTCGGCCTCGGCCTTGGAAGCCGGCGCCGACATCCGGACCGCCTTGGTCACCTTCGGCATTGACGCCAGCCACGGCTATGAACGCATTCACGAAAGCGCGCTGGAAGACCTGTCGCGCCTGCTGATCGCCTATGCCGAAAGCGACGTCGAAATCGGCCGAGACGCCAAGTCTTTGAGTGGAGCAAAAGGCTTTACCCACCAACCCGTGGGCGACGAGGGGGATTAGCGCTTAGAGGATCGCACTCGCCCAGCCCTCCTAAACTTACGTAAGGAATGTCGGCTTGAGGCAGCGTTCGAAATGTCCGCTGCTGGCGCGATGGCGAATTGGGGGCTTGCCAGCTGCGACGCCCGGGCGACTTGGCGCCAGACGCTCGACGCATCATGCCAGTACAGAAAATGTCTGTCGCCATCGGCAGGCCTTCGTTCTAGCCTGACGACGCTGCAATCAAAGGCGGATAAGCCGCTGGATCAGCAAGAGGAAACAGACAATGCGCATCCTGTACATCGCCGCTGCGGCCGCCTTGGCCTTGGCGGCCTGCTCCGACCGGACCGAGAAAAACGCCGCCGCCACTGCGGACAACGCCGGCGACACCGTCGCCTCGGCGGCCAGCGACACAGCCGCGAATGCAGACGCCGCCGCCGACGCCACCGCGGCTGCGGCCAAGGACGCGGCAGCCGACGCCGACGCCGCCGCCGATACCGCGGCGCGCAAGACCGATGCGGCGGCCGACGCCGCAGCGCGGACCCAATAAGACAAACGTCGCGACGCTGCCGATGCATTTCGGCGGCGTCGCGTCACCTTCTAGATGCTGTAGTTCATGCGACCGGCTCACCGGGCGATTTTTGTCGGGAGACGTCGAGATGCTGGAAGTCGGAACCACCTGCTGGCGCGCCGAAGTCGCGCCCCGCGCCGCGCTGCTGGTAGACATGGAGCCTTATCTGGCGGCCGCAAAGGCGGCGATGAGCCAGGCGAGCCGGTCCATCCACTTCCTGAACTGGGCCTTTGATCCCGACACCATCCTTGATCATGAGCCGACGGACGGTTCGGCTCCGCAAACAATCGGCAGCTTCCTCAAAGATTTGTCCGAGGCCCGGCCGGAGCTCGAAATCCGGATCCTGTGTTGGAAGTCGCCCGTCGCCGTTGCGGCCACTCAGCGGTTCTTTCCCTGGCGCAGTCGTCGCTTCTTCGCCGACACGCGCGTCGATTTTCGTCTGGACGGAACCTTGCCGCCAGGCGCTTCCCACCACCAGAAGGTCATCATCGTCGATGACGCCGTGGCCTTCTGCGGCAGTTGCGACATAGGTCCCGACCGGTGGGATAGTCCCGAACACCTTCACCCCGACCCGCGTCGCGGGAAGACGGCCAAAGGGACGCCCTGCTACGATTGCCGCCATGAGGTCATGGCGATGATCGACGGTCCGCCGGCGCCCACTCTGGGTGATCTTTTCCGCGAACGGTGGGCGAGAGCGACCGGAGAGATGCTTGCTGCGCCGGCTGAAACGGTTTCCGACGTCTGGCCGGCCGACGTGAAGCCTGATCTGGAAAACGTCGAGATCGGCGTGTCCCGAACCCAGGCGCCGTGGAAAGATTTCCCGGAGCTGAGGCAAGGGGAGGCGGCCACCTTGGCCGCGATCGCCTCGGCCAAAACGACCCTCTATATCGAAAACCAGTATTTCACCTCGCCCATCGTGGCGGAGGCCATTGCCCAGCGGCTCGACGAAGCCGACGGTCCGGAGGTGATCCTGGTGTCGACCCGGCATTCGCCAAGCTGGTTTGACCAGATGACCATGGACAAGACGCGCTCGACGTTTCTCAAGAGGCTTGAAGACGCGGACCGGCATGGGCGGTTCAGCGCCTACAGCCCCGTCACCCGCAATGGCCGGATCATCATCGTCCACGCCAAGCTCGCCGTCGTCGATGACCGTTCTGTTCGCATCGGGTCCAGCAACGTCAACAACCGGTCGCAGGGCTTCGATAGCGAATGCGACCTGACCCTGGATACGGGGGCGGGCCCTGACGCGGCGGGAGGAGCGTGTATCGGCGTGTTTCGCAACCGGCTGATCGCGCACTGGCTGGGGTGCGAAGAAATGCAGGTCACCCAGGCGATAATGGCCCACGGCGGCATCAGCGCCGGCATCGAACATCTGCGGGATGAAGGTTGGGATCGTCTGCGTCCGCTTCGATCACGCAGTCACGGCGCCTTTTCCCGGTTCGTCGCCGAACACCATCTAGGCGATCCCATCTCGGCAGCCGACAGCCTTCGACCGTGGCGCCGACCCGCGCAGATGCGACACAAGCTTGCCGCAGCGGCGCATCGGCTTGTCCGCGCAGACATTCCGGGTCCGGAAGTGCCGCTCGGCGGTTCGATCGAACCGGGCCTTGATCAGGACTAACCTTGGGTGCTGGCGGCTGATTACTCTCGAAATCTATGGGTTGGGCGGGCGAGCGTCTTCGTTGCCACTTGGTTGAGCCACATGAAGCTCGCTATGAAGGCGGGCGTCCCAACGAGGCTACAGAAGTGGTCGCTGACGGCTTTGCAGAGGCACAAAACGTCAATGGAGTGATCGCTGTTGCAACCATAGGGACAGAACTGGGACTGGAGCACTATGCCTGCAATGTATTCGCCGTATCAGAACTAGAGTCTCAGGTTAAAGGAAGCGAAGCGCCGCAACACTAAGGAATTTCAGGTTAAACACGGCTCAATTCGACACGATCACGTTTGCATCGCTTCACATAATATATCTTAGGCGATAACGCGATCTAGTTTTTCAGCGTCGCAGACGGCTCTCTTGAACTTGGCTTTGAATCGTCACTGGCTCTTCAGCCGGCTTAGGCTGTCGGGTCACACCGACGCCTTTGAGCCACAGCTTCAGGGCTTCCCAATGGATCGCCGCGACCACTTTAAACGTCATCAGTGGGATCGCCGCTGTCGCGGCAGCGATGTTGCGATCATCCAGGCGTTCCCGCTTGGCCGCCATAGCGGCCGTGATAAGCACGCCCCCGGCATCTAGCCCATCGATGGTCATGTCGAGGCGATCGCCCGGCGTATGGCCACGGAACTGGTAATCCATCTCCATGCCCATGAATGGCGAAACGTAGAGCGCCTTCGCCGCGCCCTGACGAATGACGCCTGCGGCCTGATCTTCGATCGGGATCGGAATGACGTAGGCGTGTCGGATGCCGAAGGTGCTGGTCACCTCGTACACCATGGCGGCCAACCGTCCATCGGGCCAATGGCAATAGTAGATGCTGATCGGGTTGAAGACGTATCCGAGGACGCGCGGCATGGTTAACAACCGGATAGGCCCGCCCTCAAGATCGATGCCGGCTTGAGCCATCCACGCATCCACCTGAGGACGCAGCGCGCCAGAACCGTCTCCGTAATCCTTGTCGTGGAAAGACAAGAGATTGAACCGATTGCGTGAAAACAGGCGCAGGCGCGCATCCAAATCATCGATTTCCGACAGGTCGAGCAGAAGCCAGAAGACGCGATAGTTCAGCTCGTGGATCTTGGGGCGAAGGCGTCGGTGCATGACCCGGCCGCGATAAAGGGCCGAGCCGAGCGTCACGCGGCGCGTTCCAGCTGAGCGCCCATCGGCGTCGTCAAATGAATGCGACCGCTTTCGTTGGCGACAGACCACGGGCGACGCACGCCGCCGAGTTGTTCGGCGACAGCGAGGCCGGATTGCAGGCCATCCTCGTGGAAGCCCGCGCCGAAATGGGCCCCACAGAACCAGACGCCCCCCTGCCCTTGCAGGCTCCACAACTGCTTTTGAGCCTGTATGGCGGCGGGATTGAAGATGGGATGCTCGTAGAGCTCGCTACGCAAAATCGTGTCGGCGCGCGGCGGACGCGGCGGATTCAGGGTGACGAACAGGTCGTCGCCCGGCAGACCTTGCAGACGGTTCATCCAATAGGTGACGCAGAGGCCGTCGTCCGCGCCGATATAGTTCCAGCTGGCCCAGGCGCGACGACGATGCGGCATCAGGCTGGCGTCGGTATGCAGGACGGTCAGATTTCGGCTGTACCGGAAAGCGCCGAGCAGCGCCTTCTCCCGCGCCGTCGGTTTGGCCAGCATCGCCAGAGCCTGGTCGGCATGGGACCCGATCACGACCTGGTCGTAGCGCTCGACGCCGCCTTGGCTGTCGTGAACGAAGACGCCCTGGTCGCTACGCCGCACAGCCGTGACGCCGTGGTCCAAACGAATGTCTTGGATCGCGCGGGCGAGATGTTCGACATAGACGCGGCTGCCACCCTCGACGGTGCGCCACAGCGGGCGCCCCACAAGTTTCAGCAAGCCGTGATTGCCGCAGAAACGGATGAAGGACTCGGCCGGATAGTCCATCAGCGTGTGCGCCGGGGATGACCAGATCGCGGCGGCCATGGGCAGCAGGTGATCGTCGCGGAACGCCTCGCTGAACCCTTCGCGCTTCAGGTAGTCGCCGAGCGTCAGCGAGGAATCGGACATCGCAGCCAAATCCTTGGGCGCATCGCGATAAAAGCGCAGGATTTCGCTCAGCATCGACCAGAAGCGAGGGCGCAGGGCATTGCGCCGCTGAGCAAACAAGCCTGGCGCGGCATATTCGAACTGTCCGTCATCCAGCGAGACAGCGAACGACATATCCGTCGCGCGTGTCGCGATCCCCAAATGCTCGAACAGGGCGATCAGATTGGGGTAGGTCGCGTCATTGAAGCAGATGAAGCCAGTGTCGACCGCAATGTCGCCGGAAGGCACGCTGGCCATCACCGTATTGGAATGCCCGCCCAGGCGGTCGCCCTTTTCGTAAATCGTCACGTCATGACGTTTCGACAGAAGCCAGGCCGAAGACAGGGCGGCGACGCCAGATCCGACCACAGCGATCTTTTGACGTTCGGCAGAGGGCGTCGCGGACGACAGGGGCATGAAAACTCCGAAAGATACGCCGCAGCGCAATCGCTAGGGCATGAACGGATTACGGGTCGCCGTCATGTTCGGATCGCGATTGATCCAGACATTTCCGCTGAGCGTATTAGTGTTCATGCATGCCGAGCCGTCGTCCTTCGCATCAACGCCATGTCGGTCCAACCGCGTGAAGGCGCTCGACAGCTTGCCTGATCCGCTGCTGCACGATCGGCTGATCGAACAGATCGCCCTGAGGCGCGATCGTGACGCCTTCGCTGCGCTCTTCGCCTATTTCGCACCGCGGCTGAAGGCCTGGCTGATCAAGTCGGGCGCGACGCCCGGCGCGGCCGAGGACTTCGCGCAGGACGCCATGCTGACCGTGTGGCGCAAGGCCGACCTGTTTGATTCGTCAAAGGCGCGCGCCGCCACGTGGATTTTCACCATCGCTCGCAACCGTCGGCTGGACATGCTGCGCCGTGACGCGCGACCCTTGCCGACGCCCGAAATCGAGCTGGCGGGGGACGACGTCCGCCGGCCCGATGAACTGCTGTCGATGTCGCAAGACGCGGATCGCGTGCGCGACGCTCTGGCACGGCTCAGCGCTGACCATGTCGAAGTCCTGCGTTTGGCCTTCTTCATGGACAACTCTCATTCCGAAATCGCCAAACATCTCGGCCTCCCGCTCGGCACCGTCAAATCCCGTATTCGTAACGCCATGACCAAGCTTCGTCTGATCCTCGCGCCCTCTGAGGAGGCTGCGCGATGAAACCTCAGCGCAATCCCTCCGAAGAACGTTTGCTGGCCTATGCGGCCGGCACGCTCAGCCCGCCCGAGGCTGTGGTGATGGCGGCGCATCTGGCGATGCGCCCGGCCAATGACGCCTGGGTGCGCGACCTACAGTCGGTCGGCGGCGAGTTCTTGGACGAGACTCCCCCCTCCCCCTTGTCGAATGATGCGCTCGCCTTGGCGATGGCGCGGATCGAGACGGATGCCGGCAAGGCCAGGCACAGCGCGCCCCTGAACGATATGCCCGAGCTGCCCGAGCCATTGCGACGCTATGGGCTGGGCCCATGGCGCTGGGTCGGGCCCGGCATGCGCGTGCGCGACGTCCATGCGCCGCGGGATGGCGATTGCCGTGTCATTCTTCTGAAGATCGAATCGGGTCGTGAGACGCCAAAACACACGCATGGCGGCGTCGAGCTGACCTGCGTCATCTCCGGCGCCTATGCGACCGAAACCGAACGTTTCGACGTGGGCGATTTCGAAGAGGCGGACCCGGACGTGCTGCACCAACCTCGTGTGGTGTCGGACGAGCCGTGCCTGTGCGTCGTCGCGCTTGACGGTCAGATTCAGCTGGATGGATGGCTGGGCAAGCTGATCCAGCCCTTCGTTCGCCTGTGACCGCTCTTGCGACCATCTGGGGTGTCGCCGCCCTATGTCTCGTTGTGGTCATGTCTACAGCCTGGCTGGTTCAGAATCGAACGGGCAAGGGCGGTTGGGCGGACGCCTTCTGGTCGCTTGGACTGGCAGCGGCTGGCGTCGGCGTCGCCCTCTTCCCAATCGACGGCGCCGCTCCGTCGTTGCGCCAGTATCTTGCAGCGCTTCTGATTGGCCTTTGGGGTTTGCGGCTGGGGTCCCACATCGCTGTTCGCGCCGCCCACGAGGAGCGCGAAGATGCTCGCTACGCACGTCTGCGAGAGGACTGGGGCGCCGGCTTTCAGGTCAAGATGTTCGGCTTCCTGATGCTGCAAGCTGGAGCCGCCGCCTTCCTGGCGCTCAGCGTGATGGCGGCGGCGCGCAACCCGGCGCCGGGCCTGACGCTTCAGGATGCCGTGGCGACACTGATCTTTGTCGGGGCCTTGGTTGGAGAAGCCGTTTCCGATCGCCAGCTGGCGGCCTTCAAACGCGATCCGGGCAACAAGGGTGGCGTCTGCGATGTCGGTCTGTGGGCCTGGTCACGCCACCCCAACTATTTCTTCGAATGGGTGAGTTGGTGCGCCTGGCCGGTGTTCGCCATCAATCTGAGCGGTGAATGGCCCTGGGGTTGGCTGGCGCTGATCGGGCCGGCCTACATGTACTGGCTTCTGACCCAGGTGTCCGGCGTGCCCTTGCTGGAACAGCATATGCGACAGTCGCGACCCAAGGCGTTCGAGGCCTATGCCGCCCGCACCAGCGCCTTCTTCCCTCGCCCGCCCGAGCGATGAGGGGATCTTAGTCTTTCTGAGCTGATCCCAGATGGGTTTCGCCGCGTTCGCGGGCCATCTCCATCTGTCTGTGACGCTCGGCATATCGCTGCCGCTGGACCTCGTCGCGGGCGTCGTGACAGCGCTCGCAGCATACGCCCTCGACATAGTGAGGCGAAGCACGACCGGCCTCATCCACTGGCATACGACATCCCCGGCACAAGGTGTGGGGACCTTGGCTGAGGCCGTGCCCGACCGACACGCGTTCGTCAAAGACGAAACATGATCCATGCCATAGGCTCTGATCTTCATCCACCGTCTCAAGATAGCGAAGGATGCCGCCTTCCAGATGATGGACGTTCTGCACGCCCTCAGCCTTCAGGAAGGCCGTCGATTTCTCACAGCGAATGCCGCCGGTGCAGTACATGGCCACGCGCTTGGCGCCGGTCTGCTCAATCAGCGCGCGACCTTCGCTCCGGAACCAGTCGGGAAAATCGCGAAAGCTGCGGGTATTGGGTTGGACGGCCCGTTCGAACGCGCCGATCTCGCCTTCGTAGTCGTTGCGCGTATCGATCACCAAGGTCTCGGGATCGGCGATCAGCGCGTTCCAGTCCGTGGGCGTAACGTAGACGCCCGCCTGATTGGGTGGGTCCAGATCCGGCTGTCCCATGGTGACGATCTCGCGTTTGACGCGCACCTTCATCCGGTGGAACGGCAGGGCGTCTGTCCAGGCATATTTGAGTTCGAGCGTCTCGAATCCTGGCATGGCGTGGATCGTGGACAGCACCGCTGCGATGGCTGTTTCCGATCCTGCGATGGTGCCATTCAGACCCTCCGGCGCGACGAGCAGGGTCCCCCTCACCTGCCCAGCGTCGCAGACCGTTTGAAGCGTCTTGCGTACGGCTTCGGGGTCGGCCACCCGCGCGAACCGGTAGAGTGCGGCGACACGGACGGCTTGATCGGACGAGGTCTGATTGTCAGTCATGGATCAGCCCCTAGAATGCGCCGGAGATGGCGCGCCCAGCAGGACTCGAACCTGCAACATCCCGCTTAGAAGGCGGGTGCTCTATCCGGTTGAGCTATGGGCGCTCTGGCAAGACGTCAGGCGTCAGTGCGTCCAGGACTGCTTGCGGTTGGTGGCGAAATTGTCGGCATAGGCCTTGATGATCACCGGCGGATCGTTCGGCTCGTGCAGACGGAAGGCGATGCCGTGGCGCTCGGCGTATTCGATCGCCTCTTCCTTCGACTCGAAGCTCAGACGAACCTGGCCGTTCATGTCGGTGGAGCTGGTCCAGCCCATCAGCGGATCAATGGTTCGCGCCGAAGCCGGTTCGAATTCCAGCCGCCAGTCGCGGCTCTTGGCCTTGCCCGACTGCATCGCAGTTTTGGCCGGGCGGTAGATGCGAGCCAACATGGCGAAATCCTCAGTGACGGCGGGGTCTGTGACCCTGCCATAACGCGCGCTGGACATATGATCCAGCGGCCTTCCGTTGGTCGGGGCGAGAGGATTCGAACCTCCGACCCTCTGGTCCCAAACCAGATGCGCTACCAGGCTGCGCTACACCCCGGACCGAACGGAGCGCTCTATTGGCACTTCGCGACGCAATCCGCAATCAAGGCTTGAAATAAGGATGCAAAACTTTGTCGCCGGGCTTGGCGTTGATTTCGGCCGCCCGCCCTGCCCGCAGTTCCAAGACGCCGTTGGCGGCGCCATTGGAAGGGATCGGCGCCTCGGAGAAAGGCGTGGCGTGCGAAGCGATGGAGACGATCCGGCCCTGTGGATCGATATACAGAATGTCCAGCGAACTGGGCGTGTTGCGCATCCAGAAGCTTTGCTCGCGCGGCGCTTCGCCCGGCCATTGGAACAGCATCCCGCGGTCGGCCTCGAGCGGCGGACGGAACATCAGCCCCCGTTGGCGTTCGGGCTCTTCGTCGGCGATTTCGACCCAGAACTGATGCTCGCCCGACGTGGTCACGACGGCCAGCTTCTGCAGCGGCTCGCCATTGGGACCGACCGGCGCCTTGGCCGCGCATCCGGCGAGCGCGAGCATCATAAGCCCCGCCAGTGCAAAACGTCTCGTCGCCTTGATCATACGCCTCTCCTGGGCGCTGGATCACTCGCCCGTTCTGATGTCCGCCACCACCAGACCTTTGGGCCCGTTGGCGAATCGCACCCGCACCGCCTCGCCAGGAATCAGATCATCCAGGCCGCAACGACGCAGGGTTTCGATGTGGACGAAGATATCGCCCGGCTCACGATCACGCACGACGAATCCGTAGCCTTTGGTGCGATTGAACCATTTGACCAAGGCGGTCTCCAGTTGTTCGTCACTTTCGGCCACCGGCCGCGGCGGCACCGAAGTCACGGGTCGACGCACGGCCGGCGTCGCTTCGCCCTGGCCCAGATCATGGATCTCGATCGTCTGCCAACCCTTGGCGCGCTTGACGCAGTCGCAGATGATGGTCGCGCCTTCGTCGGCCGCATCACGGCCGAGATCCCGCAGGCTGCTGATATGCAGCAGGACATCTCTCGTTTCGGTCAGGGTCGGATCGTCAGGGACGATAAAACCGTAGCCCTTGACGGCGTCGAACCACTTCACGCGCCCAGTGACGCGAACGGTCTGCGCCGTTTCCGTCTCTCTAAAGTCAGACACTTAAAAACCCCCGCCCGCGCCTCCAGCGGACTCGTTTTATATTTAACACCGTTCCGCGAAATTTTGAAAAGCGGAAAATGCGCGTCTATGCAGAAGCTTGCGTTTGAGGGATCGCAGGCGATGGCGAATGATCGCCAGTCTCTTGTGCTATCCGAGCTAGGCTGCTTGCCGGGAGCCTTAAAGGCTCAACCGTAGTCCTGCCCGCGTGGCAGTCCCTAGGGGAGTCGAACCCCTCTTTTCAGGTTGAAAACCTGACGTCCTAACCGATAGACGAAGGGACCGCTGCGCGGGAGAGCCGGCGATATAGCCGCGCCCTCGGAGCGGTGCAAGCGTGGATTTTCAGTTTTTTGGAACCGCCGTCAGATCATTCGAGGATCGGCGACATCCTCAATCTCGAACTGCACGCCCTTGCGGCCATTCCAGTCATCAGCCTTCAGCCGGCCCACAATGCTCAGCCCGCCCTGCCCCGACAACAAGGCCTGGCCCGTCGGCAGATCGGCGCAGCGCCAGGCGATGGCCTTGACCGACGCGCCATCTGGACCGACCAGCCGGCACCGCACATGACCGCCATTCATGGCGACGGGTTCGCGGGCTTGAACCCCGCTCAGGGCGAAGCTGGGTTCCGGGTTGGCAGGGCCGAATGGGGCCAGACGCTCGAACGATTCGAACAGATCGCGCGTCGCCGCCGCGGGGTCGATCAGGGCGTCGATCTCCAGCACGTCCTGTGCGACAGCTTCGACCCTTTCGGTAGCGAGGCTCTCGTTCAGGAAGGCGGTCAGCTCGGGCACGAGCGCACCGTCCATCGTCAGGCCTGCCGCCATGGCATGACCGCCGCCAGCGAGCAGGATCCCGCTCTCCCAGGCCGCCTGGATCGCGCGTCCCAGGTTCATGCCTGGCTGTGACCGGCCCGAGCCCTTTCCAAGACCGGTTACGGGATCGACGCCAATGACGATCACCGGCTTGCGCCAGCGCTCGCGCAAACGGCCGGCGACGATCCCGACGACGCCCGGATGCCAGTCCTCGCCCGCGACCACGACGACGGCGCTCTCGTCGGCATGTGCGCCGGTCGCCTCGACGCGACGAATGGCCGCCTCGGTGACGGCCCGCTCGACATCGCGCCGCGATAGATTCATTGCATCGAGTTCGATCGCCAGGGCCTCGGCCTCGGCCGGATCATCCGTCGACAACAACCGTGCGCCCAGATCGGAGCGACCGATCCGTCCTCCGGCATTGATGCGCGGCCCCAGGATGAAACCGGCATGATTGCTCTTGGCCGGTCCCGGTTCGGCGCCGGCCGCCGCCAGAAGGGCACGCAGACCCGGATTACGCCAGTCGCTCATGACCTTGAGACCAAGGCCGGTCAGGGCGCGATTGAAGCCTGTCAGGCCCGTCACGTCGCAGATCGCGCCCAGGGCCGCCAGATCCAGCCACTGACGAATGTCCGGCTCGGGCCTCTCGGCGAACAGGCCCCGACGCCTCCCCTCCCGGTTCAGCGCCGCCAGAAGCACGAACACGACGCCCGCCGCCGCCAGATTTCCTTGACCAGAGTTGCAGCCCGGCCGGTTTGGGTTGACGACCGCCAACGCCCTCGGCGGCTCGCTGCGCATCAGGTGGTGATCGATAACGACGACGTTAAGGGCGATGGCGGCCGCATGGGCCAGGGCTTCGTTCGCCGCAGCCCCGCAATCCACCGTGATGACCAGATCGGCGCCCGACGCCTTCAACGTATCGAAGGCCTTGGCGCTGGGGCCGTAACCTTCGGTCATCCGGTCCGGAACATAGATCGAAAGCGTATGCCCCATCGTCCGGAACCAACGCACCAGCAGCGCCGCGCTGGAGGCGCCGTCCACGTCATAGTCGGCGAACACATGAATATTCGCCTTGGCCTGTAACGCGTTCAGGATCGCATCGGCCGCTGCGTCCATATCCATGAAGCTGGACGGGTCGGGAAACAGGGCGCGCAGGGTCGGGGTAAGGAAATCTTGGCCCTGGTCTGCGCGAACGCCCCGCGAGGCCAAGGCCCGGGCCAGCGGTTCTTCCAGATTCAGGGTCTGCATGTGCGCGCGCGTCGTTGCGGCGTCGGCCGGACGTTGACGCCAGGAGCGCCCGGACAGGGACCGAGACACGCCGAGGAATGCGTTCAGTGTCTTTGCGCCGCTGTCGTCTGCCATCGGCGCGTTATCGCGGGATTCTGCATCCCGCGCGACCGCTCATCGCGCCGGGCGACGGTCGAGCGGCGGCGGAGCCTTTGCCCTGTCACGCAGACTTTGGGCGAAGGCCTCGATATCCGCCTGGGTCCGGACGGCGTCGGGCGACACCGGAACGGCGTTCACGGCCGCGCGTGTTTCGGCGGCGAGCGCCTCGGCGTCGCCGAGCGTCCAGTCGATGCGTGCGATCTCGCTGGTCAGCGTCGCGCTGTCGCCTTGGAGACGCTGCACATTCGACGCGACCTGAGTGACCGGCGGCAGATCGGTCGGCGCTGTCGGAAAGTCCTCCCAGCGCGGATAGCGCCGATTGGCGTCGACCAGTTCCTGGATACGCGGCGCCAGCGGCGAGACAGCCTCAGTCTTCGAGGCGGATGCGCCAATACAGCCGCTCAATGGCGTCGCGATCGCGGCTGCAGCGATCAGGATCATCTTTTTCGAGTGCGACGCGTTCATTTCCTTGATGGTCTTATGCCATCATCGCGGTGCGCGGAAGGGCGGATGAACCGCCCTCTGACGCCGGAAGCGCGAAGGACGATCATGGCCAAGACCCCCATAACGCCGACAGACGCCCCCGACCGCCCCGCACGCAAGGCCGGACGTCCGACGTCGGCCAAGCCACGCCCCCCTCGCCAGCCCAGGTCGAAACCTGCCGAAACGCGGGATGCCGCCTCAGAAACTCATGCAGAGCCGACTCCTGAACCGACCGCAGCGACGCCCAACCAGGCCGAGTTGATCGAAACCCTGTCGATGAATCTGGCCAAGGCGGCCATGATGGCCCAGAGCGCGATCGCCGAGGCGGCGCTGACCCAGGCCGATCGGCCGGCCGCCCTTTCCGCCGATCCCTTCAACGTCGCACCAGCCATGACGTCAGTCATGACCAGCCTTGCGGCCCAGCCCGACAAGATGATTCAAGCCCAGGCCGACCTGTTTGGCCGCTATATGCAGCTCTGGTCGTCGACGGCGCGTCAGGCGGCCGGCGAGGCGCCCGATCCCGCACCGGTCGACAAGCGGTTCAAGGACCCGGCATGGTCCGAAAACCCAATGTTCGACATGATGCGGCGATCCTATTTGCTGACGTCGGACTGGATGAACGGCCTGATCGCCGGGGTCGAGGACGTCGATCCCACGCTGAAACGTCGCGCCCAGTTCTTCACCCGCCTGCTGACCGACGCCTTCTCGCCGTCGAACTTTTTGGCCTCCAACCCCGTCGCGCTGAAAGCCTTGGCGGAGACCAGCGGCGAATCGCTGGTGAAGGGCATGCAGAACTTCGCCGCGGATCTTGAACGTGGCGGCGGATCGCTGCGCATCAGCCAGGCCGATTACGGCAAGTTCGTCGTCGGCGAGAACGTCGCCACGGCGCCGGGCCATGTCGTCTGGCGCGATGAGTTGTTCGAACTGATCCAATACGCGCCGACGACCGAGACCCAGCACGAAATCCCGCTGCTGATCTTTCCGCCTTGGATCAACAAATTCTACATCATGGATCTGCAGCCGGCGAACTCGCTGATCCGCTGGCTGTCGGCTCAGGGCTTCACTGTCTTCGTCTGTTCCTGGGTCAATCCGGACAAGGACAAGGCCGGCTTCGGCTTCGACGACTATCTGGAAAAGGGCATCTATCGCGCGGTCGAGAAGACGCTGGAGCAGGCGGGAACCAAGCAACTGAACGCCGTGGGATATTGCATCGGCGGCACCCTGCTTGGCGCTGGTCTGGCGCATATGGCGGCCAAGGGCGACAAGCGCATCGCCGCCGCCACCTTCTTCGCCGCTCAACATGACTTCGCCGAGGCCGGCGACCTGCTGCTATTCACCGACGAACACTGGATCGCCGAGATCGAGCGTCAGATGGATGCGGCGGGCGGCGTCTTGCCGGGCGCAGCCATGGCGGAAACATTTAACGCCCTGCGGTCCAACGACCTGATCTGGTCCTTCTTCATCAGCAACTATCTGATGGGGAAGGATCCGCCCGCCTTCGACCTGTTGTTCTGGAACGCCGACCAGACCCGCATGCCCAAGGCGCTGCATCTGGACTATCTGCGTCAGATGTATGGGGCCAACGCCCTGGCCAAGGGGCAGTTCGAGATCGGCGGCCTGACGGCGGACCTGTCGAAGGTCGAGATCCCGCTCTATTTTCAGGCCAGCCGAGAGGATCACATCGCGCCGATGAACTCGGTCTATCGATCCGCCAAACTGTTCGGCGGCAAGGATGTGACCTTCACCCTGGCCGGGTCAGGTCACATCGCCGGCGTCATCAACGCCCCCGCCGCAAAGAAGTATCAGCACTGGACCAACCCTGCCCTGCCCGCCACCTTAGCTGAATGGCAGGAAGAAGCCGTCGAACATTCAGGCAGCTGGTGGGAGCATTGGTCGGCCTGGCTCGGCGCGCGATCCGGTAAGCAAATCCCCGCCCGCGACCCCGCCAAGGGCCCGCTCAAGCCCATCGAGCCGGCGCCGGGCCGCTATGTGAAAGTGAAGTCTTGAACCGTCTCGAACCCAACGCCCTGCTCGCCGTCAGCACAGGCGTCGCCTTGATCCTGCTGATCATGACGGCCAGCCTGTTCGGAGAACCGGGCAATACGGTCAAATACTTGATCTCGGCTGTCATCTGCGCGGCCGCCTTTGTCCTGCTCAACGAACGGATGGCGCGCGCGATGAAACGACCGGTCGCTCAGCCGCTGATCCACGTCAGCACGCCTGGCACGGCGGTGTGGGCCGGACTGTTTCCACTGATCGTCATCGCCATGGCCTGCGCGCCCGTATTCTTCGCCGGTCACGACTATGGGCTGCTGGTGATCATCGCCTCGGTCATCTTCGGCCTGACCGTCGATTCAGCCGTCCGCGCACACCGGGCCTAGGCCGAGACGAACTTCAGCGCCACGCCGTTGTTGCAGTAGCGCAGCCCCGTCGGACGCGGACCGTCATCGAACACATGCCCCTGGTGTCCCAGGCAGCGGGCGTAGTGGTATTCGGTGCGCGGAATGCCGATGGCCAGGTCACGCTTTTTGCCGATATTGGCGGCGATGATGTCATAGAAGCTGGGCCAGCCGGTGTGGGAATCGAACTTCCACTGCGATCGGAACAGCGGCAGATCGCAGCCCTTGCAGACGAACGTCCCGCGCGCATGCTGATCGTTGAACGGGCTGGAATAGGGACGCTCCGTCCCCTCGTGCCGCATCACGCGCCAGGAGGCGTCGCCCAAGCGTCGTCGCCAATCCGCATCGGACACCCGACGATAGGGCGAGGCTGCGTACTGCCCCTCCCCGGCTTCGGACATCTCAGGCGAACAGGCGGACAGGGCGAGCGCGCCGGCGCCCATTAGAAGGCCCCGGCGATGCAGGATCAGGGACTGGGTCATGTCCCTGATACGACAAAGGTCGCGGAATGGTTTCAGACCTCACATCAGACCGGTCGCCTCATCCAGGCCCAGCATGATGTTCAGGTTCTGCACCGCCGCGCCCGACGCGCCCTTGCCCAGATTGTCGAGCAAAGCGACCAGCCGCGCCTGCTCGCCATTGCGAGCGCCGAAGACATGCAAGCGCAGGCGGTTGGTGCCGTTCAGGCCTTCGGGCTCGATGCCGGTCATGGCCTCGGTCTCTTCCAGGTCGGCGACCTCGACGAAACGCTGGCCGTCATAGGCCTCGACCAGAGCGCCGTGCAGCCGTTCGACAGAAGGGGTTTCCGGCAGGGCCGCCAGATGCAGCGGAACCTCGACCAGCATGCCCTGGCGATAGTTTCCGACCGCCGGCGTGAACAGCACGTCTCGGCTCAGACCTGTGTGTTTGGTCATTTCGGGCACATGCTTGTGCCTCAGCGTCAGACCATAGGCGCGATAGGCGGTCGTAGCGCCCCCGCTGCCTTTTGGGGCCGCCTCGAACTCGGCGATCATGGCCTTGCCGCCGCCGGAATAGCCCGACACCGCATTGACCGTGACAGGATAGTTGGCTGGAACCAGACCCGCCTTCACCAGCGGCCGCACCAGAGCGATGAAGCCCGTGGGATAGCAGCCGGGGTTCGACACGAACTGAGAGCGGGCGATCAGCGCACGCTGCCCGGCATCCATTTCAGGAAAACCATAGGCCCAGCCCGGCGCGACCCGATAGGCGGTCGAGGCGTCGATCACCTTGACCGACGGGTTGTCGATCATAGACACGGCCTCTCGCGCCGCGTCGTCAGGCAGACACAGGATCACGGCGTCGGCGCCGTTCAAGGCCCCGCGCCGCGCCTCGATATCGCGACGACGATCGCCCAGCAGGATCAGCTCCAGATCCGGGCGTGCCTCCAGGCGCTCGCGGATTTCCAGCCCCGTGGTGCCGGCCTCGCCGTCGATGAAGATGGTGTAGGTCATCTGCCTCTCCCGTCCCTTCTCCGCTTAAGGAGCAAAGGCGCAAGAAAAAGGGCGCTCCGGGTCTCCCCGAAGCGCCCCAAATCCAAACCGCGTAAACGCGATTAGCGCTTCGAGAACTGGAAGCTGCGGCGAGCCTTGGCGCGGCCGTACTTCTTGCGCTCGACGACGCGGCTGTCGCGGGTCAGGAAGCCGTGCGGCTTCAGGACCTTGCGCAGTTCCGGTTCGAAGTGCGTCAGGGCGTGCGACAGGCCGTGGCGGATGGCGCCGGCTTGGCCCGACAGACCCGAACCTTCGACGGTGCAGATCACATCATACTGCGTGGCGCGGTCCGAGACGGTCAGCGGCTGGGCGATCATCATGCGCAGCACGGGACGAGCGAAATACTGCTCTTGGTCCTTGCCGTTGATGGTGATCTTGCCGGTGCCGGGCTTCACCCAGACGCGAGCGATGGCGTTCTTGCGCTTGCCGGTCGAATAGGCGCGGCCTTGAGCGTCCAGCTTCTGGACATAGACGGGCGCGTCGTTCTCGACCGAAGAGCTCAGGCCCTTCAGGGCGTCGAAGCCGGTTGCGGTTTCGGTGTTGGTCACGTCGGTCATGCTCAGACGCTCCGGGTGTTCTTGGGCGACGCCGACTTGAAGTCGATCGTTTCCGGTTGCTGGGCTTCGTGGTCGTGCTGGTTGCCAGAGAACAGGCGCAGGTGCGTCATCTGCTTGCGGGCCAAGGGGCTTTCCTTGGGCAGCATGCGCTCGACGGCCTTTTCAAGCACGCGCTCGGGGAAGCGGCCGCCCAGAACCTTCTCAGGCGTGGTCGACTTGACGCCGCCCGGGTGACCGGTGTGGCGATAGTAGATCTTGTCGGTGTTCTTCTTGCCCGTGAACACCACCTTGTCGACGTTGGTGACGACGACATAGTCGCCGCAATCGACGTGCGGGGTGTAGTCGCCGCGGTGCTTGCCGCGCAGACGGTTGGCGATGAAGGTCGCAAGGCGGCCCACCACGACGCCTTCGGCGTCGATGTGGATCCACTTCTTCTCGACCTCGGCCGGCTTCAACGAAGCCGTAGTGCTCTTCAGCATGAGGGGGTTCCTGGAGACGAAAATCGGGTCCGGCCCCCGAGGGAACCGAATGAAGGCGCGCTGATACAGGAGACGATTGGTCGCGTCAACGCACGCGACAACACCGCATCTGCCACAACGTACTGTTTAAACAAAGCTTTTCAAATGCGGTATTAAAATACCCAACGCCAAGAGCACAAGCAGCGTTGCGGCGTAGCACAAAACGTCATCAAACCATGATTATAGGAGGGCATCGCAACGGCGACAGCTTTGGAGCCCTCATGATCCTTCATCGTCGTGGTCTGATCGCCACGGGCGCAGCCGCCGCCTTCTCGGGATTGGCGCGTCATGCCGCCGCTCAGACGGGTGAAGAGACCTACGTCAACGAGGTCCATGGCTACGGACCGCTGATGCGCGATCCCAATCGTCTGCTCGATCTGCCCGAAGGCTTTTCCTATCAGGTCGTCGCCCAGAGCGGCGACACGATGGACGACGGCCTGTTCGCTCCGGGGCAGCCTGATGGCATGGCCTGTTTCCCGCTGGAAGGGTCTTGCGTGGCCCTGGTCGTCAATCACGAGCTGAAGGGCTCCAGCAGCCTGCATCGCAACTTGGGTCCTGGCGGCCTTCGTGAGGAACGGCTTGACCTGCTGGACGCCAGCCGGGGCTACGATACCTACAAGAATGGCCGCCCCCTGCCCGGCGGCTGCTCCACCATCATCTATGATCTGTCGACCCGCCGGATGGTCAGCCGACATCTGACGCTGGCCGGCACCTCGACCAACTGCTGCGGCGGTCCGACGCCTTGGGGCAGTTGGCTGACCTGCGAGGAGACGCTGGAGACGCCGGCCGACGCCGATGTGACCAAGGCCCACGGGTGGGTGTTCGAAGTGCCGGCGACCGCGACGGGTCTGGTCGATCCCGTGCCGCTCAAGGCGATGGGCCGGTTCGATCACGAGGCCGTCTGCGTCGATCCTCGCAACGGCGTCGTCTATCTGACGGAAGACGACAACGCCGGCCTCTTCTATCGCTTCATTCCCAATGCGCCCGGCAAGCTGATCGAGGGCGGCCGGCTTCAGGCCATGGCCTGGAAAGGCGCGCCCTCGGCCGACACCCGCAATCAGGACAGTCGCACCTGGGCTGTCGGCGACTGGAGGGAGATCGAATGGATTGATCTGGACGACGTCGAATCTCCCAATGGCGACCTGGCCAAGCGCGGTCATGCGGCCGGCGCGGCCTGGGTTGCGCGGGGCGAAGGCGTCTGGTGGGGCGATGACGAGCTGTATTTCACCGCAACCTCGGGCGGGCCAATCCGCCGCGGTCAGGTCATGCGGTTGGTTCCCGGCCTGAGCGGCGCCGCCGATCGTCTTCAGCTGTTCGTCGAGAGCACTGATCCAAAGACGATGAACATGGCCGACAACATCACCGTCGCGCCTTGGGGACACCTGATCCTGTGCGAGGACAACTATTCCTCGGACGTCCGCAACCACCTGAAAGGCGTCACGCCAGAGGGCAAGGTCTATACGATCGGCCGCAACGTCTTCACCGGCAACTCCGAGTTTGCCGGCGCCTGCTTCTCGCCGGATGGCGAGGTGCTGTTCGTCAACATCATGTACCCCGGCATGACGCTGGCGATCAGAGGCCCATGGTCCTCGGTCCGGACATGAAGATGCGCGGCTGAGCCCGCAGCACCAACCATAGGTTCACGGTAGCCGTCGCCAGCACGATCGCGGCGCCTGCCTGGTGCAGCACGCCCAGCCACACCGGAACCGCGTGCAGCAGGGTCACGATCCCCAGCAGAGCCTGGAACCAGATCACACCCGCAAGCATGAAGGCGCCGAGCCCCATTCCCTCCGCTACGCGCCACCGCCACGCCTGGAAAGCATAGATGCTGACGGCGATCAGCAGACCATAGGCGACCAGTCGGTGATTGAACTGCGTCAGCGCCTGATCATGCAGGAAGGCGGCCGCGCCCAGGCTCCAGTCGGCCGGCGGCAAAACGGCGCCGTTCATCAGCGGCCAGTCGGTATAGACAAGCCCCGCATGACCGCCGGCCACGAGGGCGCCCAGCAGACATTGCAGGAAGACCGCGCCCAGCAGCAGGCCGGCGCCCCTCGCCCAACCCGACGGCGGGCGGCCGTGATCCTCGCCGTTCCAGGCCTCCAGACCCGTCCAGATCAGGGCGGCGAACAGCACGAACGCCAGGCCAAGGTGCGTCGCCAGACGCTCGGGCGCCACGCTGACACGCTCGGACAGGCCGCTGGACACCATCCACCATCCGATTAGCCCCTGAAGGCCGCCTAGGGCCAGCAGCAGGACACAGCGCCAGATCAGGCGATTGGGCATCGCCCACTGGTGGAATACCGAGCGAGCCGGCGCCAGACGGCACAGCAGGAAGACGATCAGCGGCAGGGCGAACACCATACCCACCAGACGCCCGATCAGCCGGTGCAGCCATTCCCACCAGAAGATGCCCTGGAACTCGCCCAGACTCATCCCGGCGTTGACCTGCGCGTACTGCGGGATCTGCTTATATTTCTCGAAGGCCTCGGCCCACTGCGCGTCGTTCAGAGGCGGAATGGCGCCCATGATGGGCTTCCACTCCGTGATCGACAGGCCCGAGCCGGTCAGCCGCGTGATGCCGCCGATCACCACCATCAGGAAGACGACGGCGGCCGTGGCGAACAGCCATACGGCGACGGCGCGGTTACGATCTGGATTTCCGAAACGGTTCATTCGACGCCTGACACTGACCCGGATATGGTGTCGCGTGGAAAGAAGACCAGACGCGACCGGTGCGGTATGCCCGCCCCAAGCGACAAGATCGAGTCGGATTGAGTTAACGGCGCTGTCGCCGCAGGAGATCAGGGTTGCAATACGCCGATATCGCCGCCGCCGTCGCAGGCGGCCTGCTGCTGGCCTGGATCGCGGACCTTCTGACGGGCCGGCGCGGCTTCGGCGGCACAAGCCTGGTGTCCGGGATCGGTCTGGCCTGCGGATGGTTTCTGGCGGTGCGGGTCTTCGCGGTCAGCACGATGGACAGCTGGGTGTGGGTGCCGTGGGCGCTCGTTGGATCGGGTATCTGTCTGGTCGCCTTCTTCCTGTTCCGGAACAAGCGCTGATGCCGCCGCGTCTGCGTCGCTTCGTCGCCGCGATCGGCGTGCTGCTCTTTCTCGTTTTCTGGGTCTGGGGCTTGATCGCCCTGCGCGGAATGCTGCCGCCGTCGCAGTGGATCGACTTCCTGTTCTTCGGCATCGGCGGGACCGCCTGGGGCCTGCCCCTCATCCCGTTGCTGCGATGGGCCGAGCGCGGCTGAGCGCCGAGCCTGCCCCCAGATACGGCGATGGGGCCGCCCGCAAGGACGACCCCACCATCATCATTCTTTTTCAAGAATGGTCGGAGCGACAGGATTCGAACCTGCGACCCCTTGACCCCCAGTCAAGTGCGCTACCAGGCTGCGCCACGCTCCGAAGGCGCTCCCTATAGACGGGGGGATCGCTGTCCGCAAACGCTAAAACGACTTTTCCACCTACCGTGAAAGAACGACGTCCAGACGCGCTTTGGCCTGCTCGAGATCGGCCAGAACCTGATGCAATTTCGAGGTTTCGGCCCGCGTGACGTCGGAAGTCGCAGCAGAGATCGTGACATCGCCGTCGTCGATCAGTGCGGCGGCCTCCGCCCCGATCAGTTTTCTCAGCCCCTGTTCCTTGTGCAGACGCTGAACGCCGCGAATCGTCAGCCCGTCATCGTGCAGCAGGCGTTTGACCGCCTTCAGCACCGCGATGTCCTGAGGCCGATAAAAGCGCCGACCGCCGGCTCGTTTGACCGGCGTGACGAAATCGAACTTCGTCTCCCAGAACCGCAGGACATGCTGCGGCACGCCGACCTCTTCAGCCGCTTCGGAAATGGTTCGGAAGGCGTCGGCGCTCTTGGCCACCGCGATCAGGCCTCGACGACGGCGTCGTGAACCCGGCTTTTCATGATCTGTGAGGCGCGGAAGCTGATGACCCGGCGCGGATTGATCGCCGCCGGTTCGCCCGTCTTGGGATTTCGGCCCATCCGCGCGCGCTTCTCGCGCACCTGAAAGACGCCGAAGCCGGACAGTTTCACCGTCTCGCCGCGCTCAAGCGATTCCACGATCAGTTCCAGGGTGCGCTCGACCAGGCTGGAGCATTCCTGACGCGACAGGCCGACCTCTTCATGTACGGCTTCGCACAAGTCGGCGCGCGTCACGGTCTGTTGGCCTGCCATCGTATCCCCGCTGTCCTGCGATCCGCTCGCATCCATAGGGGCGCAAAGCCCCCGAAAAATCAATGCCTCGATGTCGATTAGAGCCGAAGCGCGCACGCGCCCCAGGTCAGGCCGCCGCCCATGGCTTCAAGCAGCACCAGATCGCCCTTCTTGATTCGTCCGTCCTGGATCGCAGCATCCAGAGCCAGCGGGATCGAGGCGGCCGAGGTGTTGGCGTGGTTGGCGACGGTGGAGATCACCTTGTTCTCATCCAAACCCAACCGGTCGCCGACGCCCTTGATGATTCGCTGGTTGGCCTGGTGCGGCACGAACCAGTCGACATCCGCGATCTGGATGTTGGCGGCGGCGCAGGCGGCGGTGATGCCTTCTGCGATGTTTACGACGGCATGACGGAAGACCTGGTTTCCGGCCATACGCAGGTGGCCAACGGTCCCCGTGGTCGCCGGGCCGCCATCAACGTAGAGCAGATCGGTCTTGGATCCGTCAGCGCGCAAGGCGAAGCCCAACATGCCCTGGTCGTCCGATGTTCCCCGCCCTTCGCGAGGTTCCAGCACCACAGCGCCGGCCCCGTCGCCGAACAGGACGCAGGTGGTCCGGTCGGTCCAGTCCATCAGCCGCGTCATCTCCTCGGCCCCGATCACCAGGGCGCATTTCGACAGACCACGCGCCACGAAGCCGTCGGCGACGCTCAGCGCATAGACGAAACCGGAGCAGACGGCTTGCACGTCAAAAGCGATGCCGACGCCCGCGCCCAGCTTGGCCTGGACGATCGACGCGACCGCCGGGAAGGTCATGTCGGGCGTGGTCGTGGCCACGATAATCAGATCGACATCGGACGCCGTCTTGCCCGCGTCGGCGAGCGCCTTCTTGGCGGCCTCGACCGCCAGATCGCTGGTCGGCTGGTCGTCGCGCGCCTTGTGACGCTGCTTGATGCCTGTGCGCTCCTGGATCCATTCGTCGGAGGTGTCGATGAACTTGGCCAAGTCGGCATTGGTGACGATCTCGTCCGGCAGATAGGAGCCGACGCCGGTCACGACGCTGCGGGTGACGGTCACTGGAGGGGTTCTCCCACGGCTGCGGCGGGCTTGGCGGCATGGTCGAACACCGCGTCCAGCTTGCCCAGGTTGTCCCCCACCTTGCTCATATAGTCGCTGCGGGCCAGATCGACAGCGATGCGGATGGCGTTGCCGAAGCCCTTGGCGTCGGCGCCGCCATGGCTCTTCACCACAATACCGTTCAGGCCCAACAGGGGGCCGCCGTTGATGGCGCTGGGGTCGATCTTCTGGCGCATCTTCTTCAACGCCGGCATGGCGATGACGGCGCCCAGCTTGGATTGCAGATTGGAGGTCAAAGCCTCTTTCAACAGGGCCGAAATATAGCGCGCTGTGCCTTCGGCGGTCTTCAGCGCGATGTTCCCGGTGAAGCCGTCGGTCACCACCACGTCCACCGTGCCCTTGGCGATATCGTCGCCCTCGACGAAGCCGTGATAGTTCAGGTCGAACGGCCCGTCGCGCAGGATGGCGTGCGCCTCCTTGACCTGTTCGTTGCCCTTCATGTCTTCCGAACCGACGTTCAACAGGCCGATGGTCGGGCGCGCGATCCCGCGCACCGCGGATTGGAAAGCTTCGCCCATGATGGCGAACTCGATCAGCTGCTCCGCATCGCTGCCGATGTTGGCGCCGACGTCCAGCACCGCCGTGTGGCCCTTGAAGGTGGGCCAGCTGGCGACGATGGCCGGTCGCTCAAGCCCGGGCGCAGACATCCGCAGAATCAGTTTCGAGATCGCCATCAGGGCACCGGTGTTGCCGGCCGAGACAACGCCGCCCGCCTGACCCGTCTTAACCGCCTCGATGGCGTTCCACAGGCTGGAGCCCTTGCCGCGCCGCATGGCCTGGGCGGGCTTTTCGTCCATGGCCACGACCTTGTCGGTGTGACGAACTTCGCAGACGTCCGCGGTCAGCCCGCAACGCGCCAGTTCCGCCGCGATCTTGGCCTCGTCGCCATGCAGCAGGAAGCGAATCCCCTCGCCATCGTGGGTGCGGATATAGCTGCGGATGCCGGGAACGACGACGGAGGGCCCGTGATCGCCGCCCATGGCGTCAAGCGAGATCGTAACTGGGGCTGGCAAATGGACCTCTCGTGGCCGCGTCGTCTTGTCGCGCGACGCTTGGCAGGATGCGCTGGACGATAGCGCCGACGCCGGGGGATGCAACCACCCGACCCCTACGTCAACCTCAGCCTTGGTCGTCTTTGGATTTGAGCGCCTTCAGGGCCGCGAACGGAGAAATCTCCGTTGGCTCCTCAGGTTGCACGAACTCCGCGCCGGGCTTGCGCGGGAACGGATCAAGCGACAGCACCAATTGCTCGACCGCATACTGGCCCAGGTCGATCTTGCCGTCCTCGATCACGTCGGCGTCTTCTTCATCCAGCGTGACCTCGATCTCGTCGGTTTCCTCGGGCTTGGCTTCGACAAGCTGAATGGAGAACCGGCGATCCACATCGACTGGCAAGGGCTCCAGCGTCAGGCCGCAGGTCTGCACCGCATGTGCGGTCACCCTGCCCTTCATCGTCCATTCGCTGGTTGACGGCGTCGGCTTGATTTCCAGATCGACGGCGAAATCGTCCAGCCCCTGAAGATCGAGGCTGCGGGCGATTCGCTTGCGAATGTCTGCATCCGGCTCCAGCCGGCGGCTCAGGCCCGCGCCGATCTGATTGACCCGCACCGTTTCACTGTAGGGGAGCGTCGCGCTCATCTCGTTCAAACTTCCGCCCAGGCCGGCGTCGCCAGCACCTTGTTGAAATCCTGCGCCGCCAGGGCCGCGCGTGTCGTCAGCGCATAGCGCGCCAATGTGTCCGCATGGGGCGCTTGCGGATCCGCATAGACATTCTTCGCCATCGCCTCCGCCAGAGCCGCCGCATCGTCGGCGCGCAGCGGCTGCTCATAGGCGTTCATTCGCCCGTAAAGGGCCTCGCCCAACTTACGCATCTTCTTGCCGACGGCGACGTCGCCCACGCCCTCTTCTCGCAAGACGTGATCCAGCGCCGAGACATAGACGTCGAAGACCGCCTGAGCCGCATCCTGGCCCTGAGCCGTGTTCTCATCGCGCAGCCGCAGCACCAGCAACAGCACATGCAGCGTGTAGAGTTCGAATCGCGCGTCGATGCGGTCATCGACCGCCAGGCGCGTGTAGAAGGCCGGATTGCGGGCCTGGCTGACAGCCTTGGCGTAGAGATCGTCGCCGAGACGGACGCCGGACCGGGGTTTGAACAGGTTTTTCAGCATGGGTTCCAACGGCCCCTTTTCCGCCGCGCCGTTGAACTAGGACGCAGGTCCGTCTAGGTCAAAGACCTTGTTCTCTCGCAGGCGCCCGACCATGTCCCGTTTCGTCCCGCTTTTCGTCGCTGTTTCGCTGGCCGGCCTGTCCGCCGCCTGCGCCCCGACCATCGGCTCCAACGGCTTCCAGGCCATCGACGCCAAACCGCAAGATGTGGTCGCCGGCACCGACACCAAGGAAACCGTCCTCGCCAAGCTGGGATCGCCTTCGACCACCTCGACCTTCGAGCCGGATCAGGTCTGGTATTACATCAGCCAGACGACCGAGAAATACACCTACAACCTGCCCAAGGTTTCGACGCGCACGGTGACTGAGATCACCTTCGTCCCGCAGGGTGATCAGGTGGCGTCGGTGCGGACCCTTGGCCTTACGGAAGGCGAGCAGATCGCCATGAACCGCAACGAGACGCCGACGCGCGGTCGTGAGCTGACGGTTCTAGAACAACTGCTGGGCAACGTCGGTCGTGGCCAACTGCCCCGCACCGAGGATGACACGCCCGGCCAACGCCGCCCCGACTAAGGCGGCTCATCTCCCCAAAGCAAAGACGCCCCGGAGATCGCTCTCCGGGGCGTTTTCATAAGGGCTGGGTATTTGAGCCTAGCCGATGGTCCCGCTCGCCAGCACCGCCAGCAGCAGCAGGGCGACGATATTGGTGATCTTGATCATGGGGTTCACCGCCGGACCGGACGTGTCCTTATAGGGATCGCCGACCGTATCGCCGGTCACGGCCGCCTTGTGGGCCTCCGAGCCCTTGCCGTGGACGACGCCGTTCTTGTCGGTGAAACCTTCCTCGATCACCTTCTTGGCGTTGTCCCAGGCGCCGCCGCCCGATGTCATCGAAATGGCGACGAACAGGCCGGTGACGATCACGCCCATCAGCATGGCGCCGAGGGCTGCGAAAGCGTTCGCCTTGTCCGAAATGCCAAGCACCGCGATGAACAAGACGATCGGCGACAGCACCGGCAACAGCGACGGCGCGATCATCTCGCGGATCGCAGCCTTGGTCAGGATGTCGACCGCCCGGCCGTATTCCGGCTTCACCTCATAGGTCATGATGCCGGGGTTCTCGCGGAACTGGCGTCGGACCTCCGCAACGACCGATTCGGCCGCCCGTCCGACCGCCATCATCGACATGCCGCCGAACAGGAACGGCAGCAGTCCCCCGAACAGCAGGCCGACGACGACGTAGGGATTGGTCAGATCGAAGGCGATCTCGCCCATCCCGGCGAAGAAGGGATAGTCCGCCGGGTTGGCCGAGAAATACTGCAGGTCCGACGTATAGGCGGCGAATAGCACCAGCGCGCCGAGGCCCGCCGAACCGATGGCGTAGCCCTTGGTCACGGCCTTGGTCGTGTTGCCCACGGCGTCCAGCGCATCGGTCGAATGCCGCACATCGCTGGGCAGACCGGCCATCTCGGCGATGCCGCCGGCGTTGTCCGTCACGGGTCCAAAGGCGTCCAGCGCCACGATCATTCCCGCCACACCCAGCATGGTCGTGGTGGCGATGGCGATGCCGAACAGGCCGGCCAGTTGGAAGCTGGCCACGATGCCCACGATGATCGTCAGCGCCGGCAGCGCCGTCGCCTCAAGCGAGACGGCCAGGCCCTGAATGACGTTGGTGCCGTGCCCGGACACCGAGGCGTTGGCCACCGATCGCACCGGACGGAAGCCCGATCCGGTATAGTATTCGGTCACGACCACGATCGCCGCCGTTACCGCCAGACCAACCATGCCGGACCAGAACAGCGCCATCGGCTGGATTTCGAGACCGCTAGCCGTCACGATCGGCCCCTTCACCATCTGGTCGATCACCCACCAGACCGCACCGATGGACAGGACGCCGGTGACGATCAGCCCCTGATAGAGGGCGCCCATGATGTTGTTCGACTTGCCCAGCCGCACGAAGAAGCTGCCGATGATGGAGGTGACGATGCACACCGCGCAGATCGCCAACGGCAGCACCATCATCAGAGCCACATAGGGCTGGCCCCTGAAGAAGATCGCGGCCAGCACCATGGTCGCGACAGTCGTCACGGCATAGGTCTCGAAAAGGTCGGCCGCCATGCCGGCGCAGTCGCCGACGTTGTCGCCCACATTGTCCGCGATGGTCGCGGCGTTGCGAGGATCGTCCTCGGGAATACCCGCCTCGACCTTGCCCACCATGTCGCCGCCAACGTCGGCGCCCTTGGTGAAGATGCCGCCGCCCAGTCGCGCGAAGATCGAGATCAGCGAGGCGCCGAACCCCAACGCCACCAGCCCGTCGATCACTTCGCGGCCTGTCGAGGGCAAGCCCAGATGCTGGGTCAGCACGATGTAGTAGCCTGACACCCCGATCAGGGCGCCGCCCGCCACGAACATGCCGGTGATGGCGCCCGAGCGGAACGCCAGGTTCAAGCCCTTGGACAGGCTTTCGGACGCCGCCTGCGCTGTGCGCACATTGGCCCGCACCGAGATCAGCATCCCGGCGTAACCCGCTGCCCCGGACAGGACGGCGCCGATCAGGAAGCCGACGGCGGCATAGACGCCGATCAGGAAATAGGCGGCGATCAGGATCACGATCCCGACGATGCCGATGGTCAGATATTGCCGCTTCAGATAAGCCGAGGCGCCTTCCTGGATCGCGGCGGCGATCTCTCGCATCTTGTCGTTGCCGGTGCTCGCCTTCATCAGCACGGCGGTCTGAGCGGCGCCATACAGCACCGCCAGCACACCGGCCGCGAAGACCAGCGTAAGTGAGTTCGTCATTGGCGTTTCCATGCCCTTGCAAACAGGCGCGCAGGCCTTGGCGCGGTCGGGCGTTATCGCCTCTGTCCGCCTTCCGGTCCCCCCGCACGCGGCGAACGCGTCAGTGCGTTCTTTGGGATTTGCAAAGGGAGCCTGTCATGGCAGGCGGAGTGACGCAACAGCGGTCGGTCAGCCCGTTCAGCGGGCGGTCTGCATGCCAGTTCGGCGACGCGGCGACTGGCTGACGACCTCGACGCGTCGCACGGAGCCGCGACCCGACATCGCCGCAGACGCCGCCACCAGCGAGGCGGACAGGGCCCGCTCGTCCAGCCGTGTCCAGTCGCCGGGCACGGTGAAGGGCGTCTTGTGCGCCGCGCGGACGACGGCGTCGCGGAAGAAGGCCTCCTTGGCCTTCATCTGCTCGACGGTCTTGCCGGCGCCCAGTTCGAGCCTGAGGGCGACGAACACGTAGTTCCGCAAACGCCCGCCCTCGATGACGGGCAAGCCGAGGCCCGCGATGCTCAGGGCCGCAGGTGCGGACTCCGTTTCGCTGCTGGAGGCGGCGGCGCGACTGGCGGCGGCGCCGGTCAGGGCGGCGGTTCCGGCGGCGATCAGGGTTCTACGGTCCATAGCGACACCCTGCCGGACGGGCGTTAGGATTCCCTTGCCGCGTCAGCCATGGGTCCAGCCGTTTCTGGCCATCGGCACGGGCTGACCGTCGTAAAGGACCGTCAAGCCCTGACCTGCGGTGACCTCTCCGACGCGAGTCAGACGAATCAGTCGGCGCTCGGCCTCGCGCCGCAGGGCGTCTTCGTGGCGCGGATGGGCGGTGAAGGCGATCTCGTAGTCGTCGCCGCCGCTAGCCAGGTCTTCCAAAGACAGCTGCGGATCGACCCGGTCGTCGAACCAGGCCTGGGCCGCCGCGGACAGCGGCAGGACGTTCAGATTGACCGCCACGCCGACCCTGCTGGCCCGCGCGATGTGGGCCAGGTCGGCGGCCAGGCCGTCCGACACATCGACGGATGCTGTGGCGAACTCGCGCACGATGTCGGCGAAGTCGTTGCGTGGCGTCGGCATCCGGTAGTGGCTGACCAAGGCCTCCATCCGCTCGGGCGCCAGAGCCAGTTGTCCTTGCGCCGCCTTGAGCCCTAGCAGCCCGTCCCCGATCACGCCGGTGACGAAGACGAGGTCGCCGACCTGCGCGCCGGCGCGAGAAATGGCTTTGCCCGTCGGCGCCCACCCCAAGGCCGTCAGAGAGAAGGACAGCGGGCCAGGAGTCTTGACCGTGTCCCCGCCGAGCAGATGAACGCCGAACCGAGCCTGATCCTCGGCCAGCCCGGCCGCAAAGGCCTCGCGCTCGGGCCAGCCGCAGCGTTCGGACCAGAAGCAGGCCAGCAGATAGCCGAACGGCTCAGCGCCCTTGGCGGCAAGGTCCGAGAGGTTCACCCGCAGCAGCTTCCTGGCGACCGTGTCCAGCGGATCATCAGGCAGGAAATGCACGCCCTCGACGATGGCGTCCTTGGTCAGGACGAGGTCATAGCCGGCGCGTGACGGCAGCGCCGCCACATCATCGACCAGTCCCCTGCCCCACTCGGGATGGGCCAGGGGCTTGAACAGCCGCTCGATCGTCTCGAACTCGCCCGCGACGTCGAGCGCCGGCATTATTTGCGGGTGTCTTTGGCCACGCCGTCCAGCGCCGCGTTGACGAAGCGCGCCTCGGCGTCGTCGAAGAAGGCCTTGGCCAGTTCGACATATTCGTCGATCACGACCTCGCGCGGGGTCTCGGGATGCTTGATCAGCTCCCAGGCGCCCGAACGCAGCAGGGCGCGCAGGGTGGCGTCGATCCGCTCCAGCTTCCAGTTGGAGGCCAGGCGGGCCTTGATGGCCGTGTCGATGTCGCGCTGGCTTTCGATCACGCCGCGCACGATGTCGGCGAAATAGGCCTCATCGGCCTCGGCCAGGGCTTGGCCCTCAATATCGGCATCGAAGCGGAAGTTGGAGAATTCGGTGATCACCGTCTCCACGCCCTCGCCGGCCAGTTCCATTTGATACAGGGCCTGGACGGCGGCGAGACGCGACACTGTGCGAGCGCGACGCTGTTTGGAGCTCAGATTGGGCTCGGCGCGCTGCTTTTCGGCTTCGGCGAGTTGTTCGAGGACGGCTTTGACACTGTTCGGTTCAGTCATGCGCCGACGCCATGACGCAACCGCTTCTTCAATGCAATGAGGTCCAGGCACGCCTTGGCGGCGCCGCCGCCCTTATCCCCTTCCGAAAGACGGGCCCGATACCAGGCTTGGTCTTCGTCCTCGGTCGTCAGGATGCCATTGCCGATGATGACGCCCTTGACGCCGAGAGCCATGATGCCGGCCGCCGACTGATCGGAGACGATCTCGAAATGATAGGTTTCGCCACGGATGACCGTGCCCAGGGCGACGTAGCCGTCATAGCGGGGCGCGGTCGGGAAGCGGCCGGCCTCCTCGGCCAGGGCGATGGCCGGCGGCACCTCCAGCGCGCCGGGCACGGTGATGACGTCGAAGTCGGCGCCGCGCGCCTTCAGCGTCTCTTTGGCCCCTTCCAGCAGGGCGTCGGCCAGGTCGTCGTAGAAGCGCGCCTCGACGATCAGAATACGGGGGGCTTCGGTCACGCCTTTGTTTCTCCATCCATGTCACGCCAGCCGACGATGCGCAGGCCGTAGCCTTCCAGCGCCGTCGGTTCGGGTCGCGTCGAACTCATCACGATCATATCCCTGACACCCAGGTCCAGCAGGATCTGGGCCCCCACGCCATAGGCGCGCAGCGATCGATCCATCGCCGCCGGCTTGTCCGCGCCCGCCAGCCGTTCGGCCAGCGAGGTCAGCGACGGATCGCGCAGGAAGACGACGACGCCGGGGCCGTCATGGTTGGTGATCTGTTTCAGGGCGCTGGGCACATAGTCCTGGCGCGCCTCGACGTGGCCCAGCAGGTCGCAGGCAAAGTCCACCTGGTGCATCCGCACCAAGGTCGGTTTGGCCGGATCGATGCGCCCCTTGACCAGGGCCACATGCTCGGCGCCCTCGATGGTGTTCTTGTACAGCATCAGGCGGAACGGTCCGCCGTGGACGCTTTCGAACGGCGTATCCATGATCCGCTCGACGAAGCGTTCGGTGCGGCGGCGATAGGCGATCAGGTCGGCGATGGTGCCGATCTTTAGCCCATGCAACTGGGCGAAGGCGACCAGATCGGGCATCCGCGCCATCTCGCCGTCGTCCTTGATGATCTCGCAGATCACCCCGGCGGGCGTCAGGCCGGCCATGCGGCTGATATCCACCGCCGCCTCGGTGTGGCCGGCGCGGACCAGCACGCCACCGTCGCGCGCCACCAGCGGGAAGATGTGGCCCGGCGAGACGATGTCGTCCATGCCCTTTGACGCGTCGGTCGCCACATGAATGGTGCGCGAGCGGTCGGCGGCCGAGATGCCGGTGGTGACGCCGTCCTTGGCCTCGATCGAGACGGTGAAGGCGGTCTTCATGCTCTCGCGGTTGTCGGCGGCCATTGGCGGCAAACGCAGTTGCTGGGCGCGCTCGGCCGTCAGGGCCAGGCACACCAGCCCGCGCGCCTGGCGGATCATGAAGTTGATCTGATCCGGCGTCGCGAACTGGGCGGGGATGATGATGTCCCCCTCGTTCTCGCGATCCTCGGCGTCCACCAGGATGTAGGGACGGCCGTTACGGGCGTCTTCCAGAATGTCCTCGATGGGACTGATGGGGCTGTCGTTCATGTTCGCGGCCTGGGCTTGCATCACGCGGTCTCCTGCCACCGCGCGAGGTATCGCGCCAGCATGTCGATCTCCAGATTGACGGGATCGCCCACTTTCAAGCGCCCCAAGGTCGTCACGTCCCAAGTGTGCGGGATGATGTTCAGCGAAAAGACCTGACCCTCGACGGCGTTTACGGTCAGAGACACCCCGTCGACCGTGATCGAGCCCTTGGCGGCGATATAGCGATGCAGGGGCGCGGGGGCCTCGACCTCGATCCGGTGCGATCCGCCTTCGGGCGTGATCGAAACCACCCGACCAAGACCGTCAACGTGGCCGGACACGACATGGCCGCCCATCTCGTCGCCCAGCTTGGCGGCCCGCTCCAGATTGACGCCGTCGCCTGTCTTCCAGGCGCCCAGGGTGGTCTTGGACAGGGTCTCGTTCGACACCTCGACAGCGAACCAACCGGGGCCTTTTTCGGTCACCGTCAGGCAGCAGCCCGCGTGGCTGATGGAGGCGCCCAAGTCGATGCCGTCGATGTTCCAGGCGGTCTCGATCTCGTAACGGCGGTCGCGATCGGTCTCGCGGACCTCGCGGACGCGGCCGATGTCGGTGACGATGCCGGTGAACATTTGGACTCTGGACCCCTTGGGAGAAAATACCGTCTAATTCGTCTAATCGTCTAATTGGACGGCGTCAGACGGGCGTAGCGTTCCCACAGATCGTCCCCGACGGGCTCGACGCCCAGGCGACGGAACTTGGGGGCGTCGGCCAGCTTTGCAAGAGCCAGGGCGGCGACGCAGGGCCGCCCTTCCCCGCCCAGCAGGATCGGGGCGCGAAACCACTCCAGCGCATCGACGGCGTCGGCGCGCAGGAAGGATGCCGCGACCTGACCGCCGCCTTCGATCAGAAGCGACGTTGCGCCGGCGGCTTCCAAGGCTTTCAGCACGGCCGGGATGGTCGGACGACCGTCTTTGGCGGCGACCTGCACCACCTTGGCGGCGCCGATCGTGCGTGGCTCCGCAGCGGTCAGGATCAGGGCGTTTTCGCCGGCGACCTTCGCCGCCTGCGGTGTTCGCAGCCGACTGTCCAGCACGACGCGCAGGGGCTGGTCCACGCTGCGGCCCGGCAGGCGGGCGGTCAGTCCGGGGTCGTCGTGCAGGACCGTCTCGACACCGACCAGGATGGCGTCGTGGGCGGCGCGCAAACGGTGACCCTCGAGCCGCGCCGCTTCGCCGGTGATCCACTGGCTCTCGCCCGAGGCCGTGGCGATTCGCCCGTCCAGGGAGGTCGCCAGTTTCAGCGTGACCCGCATCAGGCCTTGCCGGACGGTTCGTCGAACCCTTCGTCGCCCAGGAATTTGGCGAAGTCGCCGGTATGGCGGAAATCCTTGTAGACCGAGGCGTAGCGGACATAGGCGACCTCATCCACGCCCTTCAGCGCCTTCATGATGAAGTCGCCGACCGTGCTGGACGGGATTTCGGTCTCGCCCAGGCTTTCCAACTGGCGGACGATCCGATTGACCATCTGCTCGACCTGATCGGCCTGGACCGGGCGTTTGCGCAGCGCCACGCCCAGCGAGCGTTCCAGCTTGTCGCGATCGAAGGGCGTGCGCCGTCCATTGCGTTTCAGGATAACCAGTTCGCGCAACTGCACCCGCTCAAACGTTGTGAAGCGCCCGTTGCAGTTCGGGCAGGACCGGCGGCGTCGAATGGCCGAGCCGTCGTCCGACGGCCGGCTGTCTTTCACCTGAGTGTCCTGATGACCGCAAAAAGGGCACTTCATCAGGCGCTTATCCGTAGATCGGGAAGCGGTGCGTCAACTCTCGCACCTGGGCCGCGACGCCTGCGACCACGGCCGGATCGGCCTCGTCGCCGCCATTCATCGACGAGACGACGTCGGCGATCCAGTGACCGATCTGCTTAAACTCTTCCTCGCCGAAGCCGCGCGTGGTGCCGGCCGGCGTGCCCAGGCGGACGCCCGAGGTGACGGTGAACGGGGCGGTGTCGAACGGCACGCCGTTCTTGTTGCAGGTCATCAGCGCCTTTTCGAGCTCATGCTCGGTCGCCTTGCCGCTCACGCCCTTGGGCCGCAGGTCGACCAAGGCCAGATGACTGTCGGTGCCGCCCGAGACGATGGCCAGGCCGCGTTCGATCAGGACGCCGGACAGGGCTTGGGCGTTTTTGACCACCTGTTGGGCATAGCCCTTGAACTCGGGCTTCAGCGCCTCGCCGAAAGCCACGGCCTTGGCGGCGATGACGTGTTCCAGCGGGCCGCCTTGCAGGCCGGGGAAGACGGCGGAGTTGATCTTCTTGCCCAGATCGACGTCGTTCGAGAGGATCATGCCGCCGCGCGGACCGCGCAAGGTCTTGTGCGTCGTCGTGGTGACGACGTGGGCGTGCGGGACCGGGTCCGGATAGGCGCCGCCGGCGATCAGGCCGGCGTAGTGGGCCATGTCCACCATCAGATAGGCGCCGACGCTGTCGGCGATCTCGCGGAAGCGCTTGAAGTCGATGTGGCGGCTATAGGCGGAGGCGCCGGCCAGGATCAGCTTGGGCTTCTCACGCTCGGCCATTTCGGCGACGTGGTCGTAGTCGATCAGGTGGGTGTCTTCGCGGACCTTGTAGGTCACAGGGCGGAACCACTTGCCCGACTGGTTCGCCGGCGAACCGTGCGTCAGGTGCCCCCCGCAGGCCAGATCCATGCCCAGGAAGGTGTCGCCGGGCTGCAGCAGGGTGAAGAAGACCGCCTGGTTCGCCTGGGCGCCCGAGTGGGGCTGGACGTTGGCGAAGGCCGCGCCGAACAGTTGCTTGGCTCGCTCGCGCGCCAGATCTTCGGTGACGTCCACGAACTCGCAGCCGCCGTAATAGCGGCGGCCGGGATAGCCTTCCGCGTATTTGTTGGTCAGGACCGACCCCTGCGCATCCAACACCGCCTGGGAGACGATATTCTCGGACGCGATCAGCTCGATCTGTTCGCGCTGACGGCCCAGCTCGCCCTGAATGCCCTTGAAGACATCCGGGTCGGCGTCAGCGAGCGTCTTGGTGAAATAGGCGTCGTGGGTGAAGGCCGTCACGCTGGAATCCCCGGAAATCAGAAGCTGGCCTATCTATCCCCAGCCGCGCGCGACCACAACATCTTGTGGTCAGCCTTTGCCCAGAGCCCGCCTCAGCTTAGCGATCGCCACCCTTTCGACGGACTTGGGTTCGTTGACTGGCCCCATGGCGCTGACCTCCCGGCCCGTCGCAACATGGATGGCCGAGCATTTGAGGTAGGGGCCGTTTCGGGTGAATTCGACGATGACCTCTCCGAGGTCGTCGCCCGTCGTCATGCGGCGACGGGTCGGCGCGCCACGTTGCAGTGGGCGAACAGTTTGTCCATCGCTTGGACCAGATGATCCATCATGGCGTCGGTGTGGTTCGGTGAGGGCGTGAAGCGCAGGCGCTCCGTTCCCTTGGGCACGGTCGGATAGTTGATCGGCTGAACATAGACGCCATACTCGTCCAGCAGCATGTCCGAGATCATCTTGCAGTGGATCGGATCGCCGACGTGCACCGGCACGATATGGCTCTCGCTTTCCATCACCGGGATGCCGGCGGCGGCGAAGCGGGCCTTGAGCGTCGCGGCGCGTTCCTGATGCTGGACGCGCAGTTCGGGATGGGCCTTCAGGTGACGCACGGAGGCCAAGGCGCCGGCGGTCAGGGCCGGCGGGAGCGAGGTGGTGAAGATGAAGCCCGAGGCCCAGCTGCGCACCGCATCGATGATCATGGCGTCGGCGGCGATATAGCCGCCCATCACGCCGATCGCCTTGCCCAGGGTGCATTCGATGATGTCGATCTGGTCCAGCACGCCGTCGCGCTCGGCGACGCCCGCGCCGGTTTCGCCATACAGGCCAACCGCATGGACTTCGTCCAGATAGGTCAGGGCGCCGTATTTCTTGGCCAGAGCGATGGTGCCGGCCAGATCGGCGATGTCGCCGTCCATCGAATAGACGCTCTCAAACGCGATCAGCTTGGGCGCATCGGCCGGCGCCGCCGCCAGCAGGGCCTCCAGATGCGCCAGATCGTTGTGCATGAAGACGTGACGCTCGCCGCCGCCGTGGCGGATGCCGGCGATCATCGAGGCATGGTTCAGCGAATCGGAGAAGGTGATCAGGCCCGGCAGGATCTTCTGCAGGGTCGACAGCGTCGCCTCGTTGCCGACATAGCCCGAGGTGAACAGCAGGGCCGCTTCCTTCTGGTGCCAGTGGGCGAGCTCGGCTTCCAGATCGACGGCGGAGCGTGTCGTGCCCGAGATGTTGCGCGTTCCGCCCGCGCCGGCGCCCACCGCATCGATCTCGTTATGCATGGCGTCCAGCACGACGGGGTGCTGGCCCATGCCGAGATAGTCGTTGGAGCACCAGATGACGACGTCCTGTTCGGAGCCATCCTCGCGGCGACGCACGGCCTGCGGAAACTGACCGCGCACGCGCTTCAGATCGGCGAAGACGCGATAGCGTCCTTCGCTGCGAACCTGCTCCACGGAGCTATTAAAGGCGGCCTTATAGTCGAACAAACTACGCGTTCTTTCGCTTATGGCGATGTCTTTGCGTTGTTTGCTCTCCCGAAGCGGGCTTGTCCATGTCCGCCGCATGGACAAAACGCCCCAAACCCTTAATTGATAACGGTTCTCAGTATCGAGATTGATCAGCCCGGCTTGCGGAAGCGGTAGACGAACTGGTCTGTCTTGCCGCGGATCTTCTCGTCGAAGACGTTCAGGCTGTGGTCGTCTGCGGGATTGGCGACGGCCTGGCTCTCACCCTCGAAGACAAAGCCGGCCGCTTCGACCTCGCGCTTCAGATAGTCGCCTTCGATGCGGTGCAGGGTCTGGACCGCCGAGATGCCTGTGCCAGGCGCGGCTTCATGGTCGATCAAAATGTAGCGGCCGCCGGGCTTCAGCGCCGCGAACACCGCCGCGTTCATCCTGGCCACGTCGGTGTTGAAGCCGGGGATGTGGAAGTCGTGGTATTCCTGGCTCATGAAGATCATGTCCAGGGGCTCGGCGAAGGTCATGGAGTCCAGCAGGCCGTTGACCCGCGTCACGTTCGAATAGGCGGCGACAAGCGCATCGGCCCCGGCGTTCTCGCGCGCCATCGTCCGCTCGGGCACGAAGGCGTAGACCCGGCCGGTCGTGCCGACCACGTCGGAAAACAGGCGGGTGAAATAGCCGGCGCCGGGGCGAATGTCGGCGACCTTGTCGCCCGGCTCGAGTTGGGCGAAGGCGAGAATCTCGGCCGGATGGCGCAGCGGATCACGCGCGACCTCTTCGGCCGGACGCTTGGGATCGGCGACCGCATCGGCATAGAGACTGGAATAGCGCGCTGCTTCTGCGTCAGCCGCTGCTTGATCGACCATCAAGGCATAGTCCGAAGCGGGTGTGACGACGGTCCGCTCGCCGCCGTCCGAGTCGATGATGATGCAGCCGGACAGACCTGCCGCCAGAACCAAGGCCGTTGCACCCGCCGCCAATTTCCCGATCATCATCGTCTCCATCGATTTGTCGCGATAGGCTCGCATTTCGCCGATCCGCGCAAGCCGTCATCACGCACGAAACGATCCGACGCATCACGCGATTTGCGCAGCGGTCGTTGCGGCGCTAGTCCGACGCTGGATTTTCCAAGGTCTCGCCATGCTTCCCTATCAGCCCGCCCCCTTCCCGCTCGCCCGTCCGCGCCGCCTGCGGTCCAGCCCGTGGGTGCGGCGGCTGGTGGCGGAAACGACCCTGACGCCGGCCGATCTGATCTGGCCGCTGATCGTCCATGACGGCGCCGAGGATCGCGTCCCGGTCGCCTCCATGCCCGGCGTGTTTCGGCTTTCACCTAAGGCTGCTGCTGCGGCGGCGGTCGAGGCGCGCGACCTCGGTATTCCGATGGTGGCTCTGTTTCCTAATGTCGACGGCGCGATCAAGGATGCGGTCGGCACCGGCGCAACCGACCCCGACGGCCTTATTCCCGACTGCATCAAGGCCATCAAGGACGCCGCGCCCGAGATCGGCGTCATGACCGACGTCGCCCTGGACTGCTACACCGACCATGGCCACGACGGGGTGATGGAGGGCGACCGGATCGCCAACGACGCCTCGCTGGACCGTCTGGCCGAACAGGCCTTCATCCACGCCCATGCCGGCGCCGATGTCGTGGCCCCGTCGGACATGATGGATGGCCGCATCCAGGCGGTGCGCGAGGCGCTGGAGGCGAACGGGTTTCAGGACACGCTGATCCTGTCCTACGCCGCCAAGTTCGCCTCGGCCTTCTACGGCCCCTATCGCGATGCCGTGGGCTCCTCGGCGATGCTGAAGGGCGACAAGAAGACCTATCAGATGGATTACGCCAACTCCGACGAGGCGCTGAAGGAGGTGGCGATGGACCTGTCGGAAGGCGCCGATGCAGTAATGGTCAAGCCGGGCATGCCGTATCTGGATATCGTGCGACGGGTGTCCGAGACCTTCCGCGTGCCGACCTTCGCCTATCAGGTGTCGGGCGAATATTCGATGATGCAGGCCTCCATCGCCAATGGTTGGCTGGACCAGGACCGTGCGATCCTTGAGACCCTGCACGGGTTCAAGCGCGCGGGGTGCGCGGGCGTGCTGACCTATTTCGCACCGCAGGCCGCACGGCTGCTGGGCTGATGGGCGTGGAGATCCGGCCGATCACGGAGGCCGACTGGCCGGGCCTTTGGCCGATCATCGAGACCGTCACCCGCGCGGGCGAGACCTATACCTATCCGTTAGACATGGACGAGGCGCAGGCGCGCGCCATGTGGACCCCGCCGCCGCCCGGCGGAACCTTGGTTGCGGTTGAGAACGGCCAGGTGCTGGCCGCCGCCAAGATCATTCCGAACCAGCAGGGAAACGGCGCCCACGTCGCCAACGGCAGCTTCATGGTGGCGCCCGAAGCGCGCGGGCGCGGCGTTGCAAGGGCGCTGGGCGAAGCCGCCCTGGCTTTTGCGCGAGATGCCGGCTTCCGATCCATGCAGTTCAACGCCGTGGTCGAGACCAATACTGTCGCCGTGGCGCTGTGGAAGAAGCTGGGTTTCGAGATCGTGGGCACGGTCCCCGAGGCCTTCGATCACCCGGCGCACGGCCTGGTCGGCCTGCACGTCATGCACCGCCGGCTTTAGGCGTCAGTCGCGAGGTCGCAGTCGCGCCGCCAGGCTGGACGTGTCCCAGCGGTTTCCGCCCATGGCCTGAACCTCGGCGTAGAACTGATCGACCAGGGCCGTCAGAGACAGGCGCGCGCCGTTTGAGCGCGCCTCGTCCAGCACCAGACCCAGGTCCTTGCGCATCCAATCCACGGCGAAGCCGAACTCGAACTCGCCCTTGGCCGCCGTCTTCCAGCGATTGTCCATCTGCCAGCTTTGCGCCGCGCCCTTGGACACGGCCTCATAAGCGGCGTCGGTGTCCAGTCCCGCGACCTGAGCGAAGTGGACGGCCTCGGCCAAGCCCTGGACGACGCCGGCGATGGCGATCTGGTTGACCATCTTGGTCAACTGGCCCGAGCCGGCCGGTCCCATATGTTTGATCGCCTTGGAATAGGCCTTCACCACGGGCTCGACCTTCGCCAGGGTGGCGGCATCCCCGCCGGCCATGACGCTGAGCTGTCCGTTCTCGGCGCCCGCCTGGCCGCCTGACACCGGTGCGTCGATGAACGACCTGCCCTGCTCGTTCGCCAGTTCGGCCATTTCGCGCGCCACCTTGGCCGATGTCGTGGTGTGATCGACGATCACGGCGGCCTTCGACAGATGCGGCAAGGCCTCGGTCACGACGGCGCGCACGTCCTCGTCATTGCCGACGCACAGGATGAACAGGTCGACGCCCCGCGCCGCCTCAGCCACCGTCGCCGCCGCCTTGCCGCCCGTCGCCGCTGCCCAGGCCTCGGCCTTTGACTCAGTACGATTGAAGCCGGTCACGTAGTGGCCCGCCTGGATCAGATGACGGGCCATCGGGGCGCCCATGACGCCCAGGCCGGCGAATGCGATTTTCATGACAGGCTCCTTGATCCTGCCGTCGGACTAGGCCCCGCCGCGTCGGGGTTCAAGGTCAACGCCCGGTTAACCTTGGCCAGCCCACAATGGGACACCATTCGTCGGGGTGCGCGTCCATGTCCGTGAGCGATCGTCCGATCCTCATCAAGAAGGTCAAGAAGGTCTCCGGCGGAGGCCACCACGGCGGTGCGTGGAAGGTGGCCTATGCGGACTTCGTGACCGCCATGATGGCCTTCTTCCTGCTGATGTGGCTGATCAACACCACCGACCCCGAGCAGAAGCGCGGCATCGCCGAATATTTCGCACCGGCTAGCGTGTCCGAGACGACGTCGGGTTCGGGCGGCATTCTGGGCGGCACATCGCTGGGCGACGATGGCGTCAAGAGCGCCGGCTCGCAGTCGGTTCTGGAAGAACTGGCGCCCGAGGCGCCCGCGACCGATCAGACAGGCTCCAGCCTGTCGTCCGCCAGCGACTCGGCTCTCCAGGCCGAAATCCAGAAGCGCGAGGCCGCCGAGTTCGCCAGCGCCGCCGAATCGCTGCGCCAGGCCATGCAGTCGATGCCGGAACTGGCCGAACTGTCGAAACAGCTGATCGTGGACCAGACGCCCGAGGGGCTGCGCATCCAACTGGTCGATCAGGAAGGCCGGTCGATGTTCGACAACAACTCTGCGCGCCCGAATGCCCGCGCCCAGGTGCTGCTGCGCGCCGTGGCCAAGGTGATCAATCAGTTGCCGAACCGCATCTCCATCACCGGACACACCAGCGCGGCGCCCGGCTCCAGCCGCGCCAGCGCCCCTGCGGACTGGACCCTGTCGTCCGAGCGCGCCAACGGCTCGCGTCTGGTGCTGCAAGGTTCGGGCGTCGATCCCGACCGGGTCTATTCGGTGGCGGGCAAGGCGGGGTCTGACCCGCTCTATCCGGACGATCCGACCCTGGCGGGCAACCGCCGCATCGCCATCGTCCTGTTGCGCGAGGCGCCGGTCCTGCCGTCGGACACCTCGCTGTGACGCGGCTCGGCTGCAACGCGAACAGGCTTGCAGCCGGAGCACGGATGACGCCAAATCGCGCCATGATCGTTGTGTCGTCGCAATATTGGCAAGATCGGATGCGGACCTGAGGCCGTGACCCAGCACGTACCGACCCGACAGCTTCGCTTCTTCATGACTTCGGTCGCGCCCTGCCCCTATCTGCCAGGCAAGACGGAGCGGAAAGTTTTCGCCAATCTGCCCTTTTCGGACGGCGCGCACGTCAATGACGAACTGACGCTGGCCGGTTTTCGCCGCAGCCAGAACATCGCCTATCGCCCGGCCTGCGAGGCGTGCGACGCCTGTGTATCGGTGCGGCTGCCGGTGCCGGAGTTCGCCTTCACCCGTTCGCAGCGCAAGGTCCTGGCCCGCAACGCCGACCTGTCGCGCGACCTGGTCGAAGCGGAGGCGACGACCGAACAGTTTCAGCTTCTGCGCCGCTACCTGACCACGCGCCATCCGACCGGCGGCATGAGCGACATGGGCTGGCTGGATTACGTCGCCATGGTCGAGGATACGGCCGTGCGAACCCATCTGATCGAATACCGTCTGCCCTCCGCCGACGGCGGACCGGGCGATCTGGTCGCCGTGACCCTGACGGATCTGCTGAAAGACGGGCTGTCTATGGTCTACAGCTTCTATGATCCGACGATGGAGCGGCGCAGCCTGGGCCGGTTCGCCATCCTGGATCACGTGCGCCAGGCCTCCATCGTCGGCCTGCCGTTCGTCTATCTCGGCTATTGGGTCCACGGCTCGGCCAAAATGGATTACAAGGCCGACTTCCGCCCGATGGAAACCCTCGGCAAGCTGGGTTGGTCGCGCCGAGACGCCTGAGGCGCCCTTCGCCGCAGCCGGTTCAAATCGTCATCGAAGCATCCTATGTGGGCGGCGACATTACGGAGCCGCGTCTTGCTGATTGTTCTTTCCCCGGCCAAGCGCCTCGATTTCACCGAAGCCGATGCGGCCATTCCGGGTACGGACCGGCGGTTTCTCGAAGACACCGCAAGCCTGTCCAAGACCGCCAAGCGCCAGACCAAGGCGGATCTGCGTCGGCTGATGGGGATTTCGGACGATCTGGCGACCCTGAACGCCGCGCGCTTCAAGGCTTTCGATCCTGAATCGACCGAGGGTGTTCAGGCGGCCTTCGCCTTCGCCGGCGATGTGTATGAGGGCTTGCGAGCGCGTGAACTGGACGCCGAGGCCTTGGTTTTTGCGCAGGATCATTTGCGCATCCTGTCCGGCTTCTATGGCCTGCTGCGTCCATTGGACCGGATTCAGCCCTATCGCCTGGAGATGGGCACGCGGCTGAAGACGCGTCGCGGGGCCAGTCTGTACGACTTCTGGGGCGACCGGATTTCCAAACAACTGAACGAAGACGCCGAGGGCCAGTCGGATCCAACGCTGGTGAACCTGGCCAGCCAGGAATATTTCGGCGCCGTCGATGCAAAGGCTCTGAAACTGCCTGTCGTCACGCCCCAGTTCCGGGAAGAGAAAAACGGCGAGAGCCGCATCATCTCCTTCTTCGCCAAGAAGGCGCGCGGGGCCATGGCGCGGTTCGCGATCGACGAGCGCGTGGAACGGGTCGCGGACCTGAAGGCTTTCGACCGGGACGGTTATGCGTTCGACAAGGCCGCCTCGACCGACGCCGAGTGGATATTCATCAGATCGGGAAATTCTTGATCCCGACATCGACCTCCCGCTAATCTCGCCAAAACAAACGAAGGGGCGGATTCATGTCGCAAGGGCCTAAGGACTCCAAGGGCGCCGACAGTCGGGCGGCACGCGGTATCGGCGATCTGAAAGGGCAGGTCGCGGTCATTACGGGCTCGACCTCCGGCATCGGACTGGCTCTGGCGCGGGCCGTGGCGGCAGGCGGTGGCGACGTCGTTCTGAACGGCTTGGGCGACCCCGCAGAGATCGAGCGCACCCGCGCCGATCTGGAGGCCTCATCCGGCGTTCGCGTCCTCTATCATCCGGCGGACATGACGCGCGGTGACGAAATCGCCGACATGATCGCCTTCGCTAAACGCGAACTGGGCCGCCTGGACATCCTGGTCAACAACGCCGGCATCCAGCACGTCGAGTCCGTCGAGAAATTCCCCACCGATCAGTGGGAGAAAATCATCGCCATCAACCTGTCGTCGGCCTTTTACGCCACGCGCGCGGCGATCCCGATCATGAAGGCGCAGGGGCGCGGCCGGATCGTCAACATGGCCTCGGCGCACGGTCTGGTGGCCAGTCCGTTCAAGTCCGCCTATGTCGCGGCGAAGCATGGCGTCATCGGCTTCACCAAGACCGCAGCGCTGGAACTGGCGCGCGACAACATCACCTGCAACGCCATCTGCCCCGGCTTTGTCGAGACGCCGATCGTGACCAAACAGATCGCGGATCAGGCGCGCACGAGAAATATGACCGAGGAGCAGGTGCTGACGGATGTGATCCTGGCGGCCCAGCCCACAAAGCGGTTCGTCACGACGGAGGAGTTGACCGGCATCTTCCTCTATCTGGTCAGCGACCTCGGCGCCTCGGCCAACGGTGCCAGCTTCTCCATCGACGGCGGCTGGACCGCGCAGTAGCCAAGGAAGGCGGCGGTCATGGCGATTTTCAAGCGCAAGACCGCCGCAGCGGCGGACATCGTTCCCGCCGCTCTCGCCAGACGGCCCATCTGCCTTGCGCTTCAGGGCGGCGGCGCACACGGCGCCTTCCAATGGGGCGTGCTGGATCGTCTGTTGGAAGACGATCGTCTGGATATTCGCGCGGTGACAGGCGTCTCAGCGGGAGCCATGAACGGCACGGCCTTGGTGTCGGGCCTCGCATCAGGCGATGGCCGCGCCGCGTTGGACAAGCTCTGGCGAGAGGTCAACCAGTTCGGCGGTCGCAACGTCTTTGGAGACAGCGCGATCTGGAATGCAGCGCGGACGCCCGACTGGATCAAGGATAGCCCATTCTGGCGCGCGGGCGAGACGCTGGCAATGTCGATGAGCCCGTACGAATTCAATCCGCTGAACCACAATCCTCTCAAACGAGTTTTGCAGGCCTCGGTCGATTTCGGCGCCGTCCAGGCCTCGGACATCCGGCTTTTCGTCGCCGCCACCGCTGTGCGCCAAGCGAAAGCGCGCATCTTCCAGACGAATGAGATCAACGCCGATGTCCTGATGGCGTCGGCCTGCCTGCCCCATCTGTTTCAAGCCGTAGAGATCGACGGGGAGCCCTATTGGGACGGCGGCTATCTGACCAATCCGCCGCTGTGGCCGTTGACCGGAGACGACACGCCGGACGACGTGCTGTTGATCACACTCAATCCGATGGTGCGCGACGAGACGCCTAAAGGCGCAGGCGACATCGTCGATCGGCTGAACGAAATCGTCTTCAATGCGCCGCTGGTCTCCGAACTGCGCGCCATCGCCCTGGCGGGTGAACTGATCGAACATGGGCAGCTGAAAGGCGGCGGCGCGGGACCTTATCGGCACGTTCGGCTGCACGCGATCGAGGCGGACGGCTGGCTCTCGGACCTGTCGCTGCGGTCCAAGTTCAATACCGAATGGGGTTTTCTCAACGACCTGAAGGCGCGGGGACGTGCGGCGGCCGACGATTGGCTGAACGCGTGCCTGGGCAGCGTCGGACGCCAGTCCAGCGTCGATCTTCAGGCCCGGTTCGGCTAGCCGACGAAGCCTGCCGCGCGGCGCAGACGGTCGTTGATGGCTTCACCCAGTCCCGTCGTCGGGATCGGCGATATGGCGATACCCTTCGGCCGTGTGCGGTCGGCTTCGCGCAGCAGTCGGAACAGGTTGGCGGCGGCTTCGCGCAGGTCGCCCGACGGGCTCAGGCTCCAGCGCGGCTCACCGGCGTTAGGGCCAAAGCCGAGCAGGATTTCGCCGTCGCGTGCTGTGCCGGCCTCGATGCGAACCGGCGCATCCGGCGCGTAATGCAGGGTCAGTCGCCCGGGCGAACGATGCCCCTCTGCGCCCTCTTCAATGGGACCGACGACCGCCTCGACCTCGGACCGGGTAATGGCGCCGGGACGAAGCAAGGCGACCCGCCCTCCCAGCACCGATACGACCGTGCTTTCCAGACCGACCTGGCAAGGCCCGCCATCGACAGCCGCTGAGACGGCAAAGCCCGTCTCCTCGACAGCATCCGTGAAGGTCGTCGGGCTCGGTCGGCCGGAACGATTGGCGGAGGGGGCCACGACCGGGCCACCGAACGCCGCCAACACTTCCCTCGCCACCGGATGCGCCGGAACGCGGATCGCGACGCTGTCCAATCCGGCGCGCGCCAGGTCGCAGACGCTGCGCGTGTCCAGGATTGGCGTGATCAGAGTCAAGGGTCCGGGCCAGAAGGCGTCCGCCAAGGCCCGTCCGAGCGGGCCCAACTCCCCGATCTGCGCCGCCGCACCGACACCGACGACATGCGAAATCAGCGGATTGAACTTCGGCCGCCCTTTCGCGGCGAAGATGGCGGCGACGGCCTCGGCATTGCTCGCGTCGGCGCCCAGTCCGTAAACGGTCTCGGTCGGCAGCAGGATCAGATCGCCGTTCGCCAGCGACTGGGAGGCTTGGAGCGGCGTCTGGCTCACGGTCGGCGCGGGATGATCGGGATCATTCGGTGCAGCACATTGTCGCGATCGATAAACTGGTGCTTCAGCGCCGCGATCACATGCAGGGCGATCAAGACATAGAGACCCTTCACCGCCAGTTCGTGCAGGCCCATCAGGCTGCGCGCCGCCTCACGCCCGCCGTCGACGGGCAGCAGGGGCCAGGAGAAGAGGCCGAACCACTCGATCGCGCGCCCGCCCGCCGATGATGCGAGCCAACCGGTCATCGGAATGACGATCAGGGCCAGATAGAAGAGGACGTGCGTCGCGCGCGCCGCCACCTTCTGCCAGCGCGGCAAGGCCGAGGGCAACGGAATCGCCGGATGGGCCAAGCGCCATCCGATCCGCGCAAGGGTCAGCACCAGGATCGTCAGACCCAGCGACTTGTGCAGCATGACGAACTGGCCCGAAATCGGCCCTTCCGTATTCTCATGCGCGGTGATCAGCAGCACCTGCGCCAGAACGGCGGCGGCGATGCCCCAGTGCATCAGCAGGGAAACCGTCGAATATCGATTGCGGGGCTCGCCCATGTCTTCCCTTCCGCGACGGCACGGCGTCACCATGCGTTCAGCCACTTTGCACTGAGACGGGGCGCGTCGCCAAGACGCTTGCAGCGACAGGCCCCGACGCGGCACTTAGGCCGCAAAGACGATTGAGGAAACCCATGACCTATCGCGCGCCCGTTCGAGACCTGGCCTTCACTCTGGAATCCGTCGCCGGCATGGCCGACGTGGCCGCAACCGGCGCCTTTCCCGACTACGACGCCGATGTCGCCGGCGCCGTTCTGGAGGCGGCGGGACAGTTCTCGGAAGAGGTGCTGGCTCCGCTCAACCGGATCGGTGATCAGAAGGGCTCGACCTACGCCAACGGCGCCGTCACCGCCGCGCCTGGATTCGCCGACGCCTATCGCCAGTTCGCGGCCGGCGGCTGGACCGGGCTGTCGGCCTCGACCGAAGCGGGCGGGCAGGCCCTGCCCAAGGCGCTGGAACTGGCGGCCTACGAGACCGTCCATGCCGCCAACATGGCGTTCGGCCTCTGTCCCATGCTGTCGCTGGCCTCGATCGAGGCGCTGGAGCAGGTCGGGACGGAAGAGCAGAAGGCCAAATATCTGACCAAGCTGGTCAGCGGCGAATGGACCGGCGCCATGGTGCTGACCGAGCCGGGCGCCGGATCGGACCTGGGTTCGCTGATCACCACGGCGACGCCGAACGGCGACGGGACCTATGCGCTGAACGGGCAGAAGATCTACATCACCTGGGGCGACCACGACGCGACCGACAACATCGTCCATCTGGTGTTGGCCCGTCTGCCGGACGCGCCCAAGGGCCCCAAGGGCATCAGCCTGTTCCTGGCGTCGAAGTTCGCGGTGAAGGAAGACGGCACGCTGGGCGACCGCAACGCCTTCCGCCCCGTCGGCGTCGAGCACAAGCTGGGCATCCACGCCTCGCCGACCTGCGTCATGAGCTATGAGGGGGCGACCGCGGAACTGGTCGGCCAGCCGAACCAGGGCCTGGCCCATATGTTCGTGATGATGAACGCGGCGCGCCTGGCCGTCGGCGTCGAGGGCGTCGGCATCGCCGAACGCGCCTACCAGCACGCACTCGCCTATGCCTTGGACCGTCGTCAGGGTCGCTCGGTTTGGACCGGCGAGGCCAACGCTCCGATCTTTGACCATCCCGACGTGCGCCGCATGCTCAGCGTCATGAAGGCCAAGATTTCGGCGGCGCGCGCCGTTTGCCTGTCGACCGGCGTGGCCGCCGATCTCGCTCGCCACGCCGGGACCGAAGAGGAACGCCGTCGCTGGAAGGGACGAGAAGACCTGTTCACCCCGATCGCCAAGGCCTGGTCCACCGATATCGGCTGCGAGGTCGCCTCGATGGGCGTTCAGATCCACGGCGGCATGGGCTTCATCGAGGAGACCGGCGCGGCGCAATACTATCGCGACGCCCGCATCGCCCCGATCTACGAAGGCACCAACGGCATTCAGGCTATGGATCTGGTCGGTCGCAAACTGTCGATGGACGGCGGCGATGCAGCCAAGGCGCTGATCGCGGACATGAAGGCGACGCTGGTCGACCTCGGAAAGCTCTACAGCGGCAAGCCGGTCGAACGGTTCGCCACCGCCATCGAGGCGGTCGAGGACGCGACCCTGTGGCTGCTGGATCAGAAGGCCGATCCGAACGCGGCGGCCGATGTGCTGGCGGCGGCCGACGCCTATCTGAAACTGCTGGGCGATGTGGCCGGCGGTTGGATGCTGGCCAAGGGCGCGCTGGCGGCGAAGGCGAAGCTGGACGCCAACGACGGCGATCCGGTCTGGCTGCAGGGCAAGCTGGACCTCTACGAAGTCTATGCCGCCAATGTGCTGGGCCACGTCTCCAGCCGTCTGGCGGCCGTGGGTCAGGGCGGCGACCTACTGCGGCGCATGACGGTGGACGCGCTGGCCGGATGATCGGCTTGGCGTTTCTTCGTTTGACGTAGAGGGGGCCGGACCTTCAAGGTCCGCCCTTCAAACAGGCAGGGAGCGTTCGATGAATCGTCGGCAACTGATCATGTCCACGGCGGCGACCGCCCTCGCCGTCTCGGCCTCCCCCGCGCTCGCCCGTCAGTCCACCGGATCCCCCATGCCTCAGCCGCCCGTCGCCAAGAAAATCCCTGTCGTCATCGAACAGCTGGGCCGCACCCGCACAGACGACTATCAGTGGATGAAGGACGACAATTGGCAGGCTGTCCTGCGCGATCCGACCCTGATCAAGGCCGAGGTCAAGGAACACCTGATCGCCGAGAACGCCTACCGCGAGGCCATGATGGCCTCCACCCTGCCCTTGCAGGAGACGATGTTCGCCGAGATGCGCGGCCGCATCAAGGAAGACGACAGCTCGGTTCCCGCGCCGGACGGCGGCTGGAACTACTATGTCGAATACCAGACGGGCGATCAGCACCCCCGCTACATGCGCGTCGAGCGTCAGGGCACGTGGATGGTGGATGGTCAGCCGGTGACGAAAAACTTCGTCATGGCGCCTACGCCTCAACTGCTGCTGGACGCCAACGAACTGGCCAAGGGCAAGGCCTATTCGGAAGTGTCCGCCGCGAGCCACAGCCCGGATCACTCCCTCTTCGCCTATGCGGAGGACGCCCAGGGTTCCGAGGTTCACAAGATCTACGTCAAGGATCTGGCGACCGGCGAGGTGTTGCCCGAGGTGATCGATAGCGCCACCGGCGACTTCGTCTTCTCGCCGGACAGCCAGTGGATCTTCTGGACCAACCGCGACGACAACGGCCGTCCGGACAAGATCTTCCGTCGCCCGGCGCGCGGCGGCGAGACCACCCTGGTCTATGAGGAAGCCGACGACGGCATGTTCATCGGCGTGGGCCGCACCGCCGATGACCAGTTCATCGTGATCGGCATCCAGAACCAGGAAACGTCGGAGGCGCGCTACATTCCCGCCGCCACGCCGACGGCCGAACCCGTCGTGCTGGAGCCGCGCGTGGTCGGGACCCGCTACGACGTCGATCACTGGGGCGACCGCTGGGTGATCCGCACCAATGCGGACGACGCCATCGATTTCAAGATCGTCCAGGCCCCGACCGCGACGCCGGCTAAGGCGAACTGGACCGATCTGGTGCCGCACACGCCGGGCCGCTTCATCGAAGGCCTGGACCTGACCAACGCCCATCTGGCGCGTCAGGAACGTGCAGACGCCAATACCCGCATCATCATCCGCGACCGCGAAGGCGCCGAGCATGAGATCGCGGTGGACGAACCGGCCTTCGCCCTGTCGCTGGCCGGTGCCTCCGAATACGAGACGACGACCACACGCTACACCTACAACTCGCCGTCTACGCCGACGCAGACCTTCGACTACGACATGTCGTCGCGCGAGCGGACCCTGCGCAAGACGCAGCAGATTCCGTCCGGTCACAATATCGAGGACTATGTGGTCGAGCGGCTGAACGCCCCGGCTTCGGACGGCCAGTTGGTGCCGGTGACGGTGCTGCGTCGCAAATCGACGCCCGTCGATGGTTCGGCGCCCCTGCTGCTCTACGGATACGGCTCCTACGGCATCCCCATGCCGGCCAGCTTCTCGACCAACCGGCTGTCTCTGGTGGATCGCGGCTGGATCTACGCCATCGCCCACATTCGCGGCGGTTCGGACAAGGGCTGGGGCTGGTTCTTGGACGCCCGGAAGATGACGAAGAAGAACACCTTCACCGACTTCATCGCCTCCGCCGAACACCTGATCGACAACAAATACGCCACGGCCGGAAACATCGTGGCCCAGGGCGGATCTGCGGGCGGTCTGTTGATGGGCGCGGTCAACAATATGCGGCCCGACCTGTGGGCCGGGATCATCGGTCAGGTGCCGTTCGTGGACGTGATCAACACCATGTCTGACACCTCCCTGCCGCTGACGCCGCCGGAATGGCCCGAGTGGGGCAATCCGATCGAGGACCCGGCCGCCTACGACTACATGATGAGCTACAGCCCCTACGATCAGGTCGAGCCGAAAGCCTATCCGGCGGTGCTGGCGACGGGGGGCCTGTCCGATCCGCGCGTCACCTACTGGGAGCCGGAGAAGTGGGTCGCCAAACTGCGACCCGCCACCACCTCGGGCAAGCCTGTGCTGCTGAAGATCAATATGGAGGCCGGTCACGGGGGCGCGGCCGGGCGGTTCGACTATCTGAAAGAAGTCGCCCACGACTACGCCTTCGCCGTCTGGGCCATCGACAAGGGCTGGGAGCAGGCGTGAGCGGACTGACTGTTCGCGACGCCCGTCCTGACGACACCGCCGCGATCACGGCCATCTATGCCGAAAGCGTCGCCAATGGGCGCGGCACCTTCGAACTGGAGGCGCCCGACGAGGTCGAAATGGCCTTACGGCTCGCCGCCGTCGAAGCGCTCGGCCTGCCGCGCCTTGTGGTCGAGGTCGACGGCGCGGTCGCCGGATATGCCTATGCCGGGCCGTTTCGCACGCGTCAGGCCTATCGCTACATGGTCGAGGACTCGATCTACGTCGCGCCTTGGGCCAGGGGCCGCGGCGTCGCCGGCGCCCTGCTCGATGCGCTGATTGCACGGTGCGAAGCGATGGGTCTTCGTCAGATGGTCGCGGTCATCGGCGATTCGGAGAACGTCGGCTCAATCGCCCTGCACCGTAAGCGCGGCTTCACCGACGCCGGCGTGTTCAAGGCGGCCGGCTGGAAGCACGAGGACTGGCGCGACGTGGTGTTCATGCAGCGCGCGCTGAGCGACGGCGGCGCCACAGCGCCCGACGCGCAGGGTCTGCCGCTTGTAGACAAAAAGCCGCTGCGCTGACGCATTGCGGCGTCATCACCCGACGCCTATCCTGACGCTGTGAAGATGGTTCAATCCCTTTTGCTGCTGATCGGCGCCCTGTCGGTGCTGGCGCTCGGCACGGTCGGCGCGTCGGCGTCGCCGGCAAACGCTGCGCCGTGCCATGAAACGGGCCATGAGACGGGCCAATCTTCGCCAGAGCAGACTCCCAGCCATGCGCCCAAAGCCATGAAGGCGATGGTCTGCTGCGTCGCCTGTGTGGCGGCGCCCACGCTGGATTCTGCGCCGATCTCCGCCCTGACCCTGTCGCCGGCGCGCGTCGCCGCTGTTCCCGCCGCTCTGCCGGCCGGTCGGCTGTTGTCGCCGGAGCCCGGTCCACCCCGCCTCCTGATCGTCTGACACCGCTCGCGCCTTCTGAAGGCGCAAATCGTTCCGATCATCAGAGGAGGCCTTGAATGGCTATCCGCACTCTCGTCGGCGCCTGCGCCGGCGTCTCCCTATTCGCCCTGGCTCAGGCTGCGGCGGCGCAGGATCACTCTCACCACGCGTCGAGCAAGCCCACTGCCGATCCGCACGCGGGTCACGACATGCCCATGTCATCCGCCGAACCGATGACCGATCACGCCAGCATGGGTCACACGATGACCAGCCCGTATGGCCCCTGGCCCATCAACCGCGACGCCTCAGGCACCGGTTGGCAACCCGACGCCGGCGAACACGGTGGCATCCACACCGTCCGTGGCGACTGGATGGTGATGAGCCACGCCATGCTGAACCTGGTCTATGACAGCCAGTCCGGGCCGCGCGGCGGCGACAAGACCTTCGTCGCCGGCATGCTGATGACCTCGGCTCGCCGTGACTTCGACGATGGTTCGACGCTGAACCTGCGCGCCATGCTCAGCCCCGACCCGCTGATGGGCAAGTCCGGCTATCCGCTGCTGCTGGCGGCGGGCGAGACGGCGGACGGGGTCAATCCGCTGGTCGATCGCCAGCACCCGCACGACTTCTTCATGGAGCTGTCGGCCAGCTATTCGAAGCGTCTGTCCGATAAGGACAGCGTTTACGGCTATATCGGCCTGCCTGGCGAGCCCGCCTTCGGGCCGCCCGCCTTCATGCATCGCATGAGCGCGATAGACAGTCCGGAGGCGCCGATCACCCACCACTGGCTGGATTCGACCCATATCGTCTTCGGCGTGACCACCCTGGGCTGGGCGCACGACCGCTTCAAGATCGAGGCTTCGGCCTTCAAGGGACGCGAGCCGGACGAGGAACGCTGGGGCATCGACTCGCCACGGCTCGACAGTTGGTCGATCCGGACCGCCTGGAACCCAAACGACGAATGGTCGCTGCAAGCCTCCTACGCTGACGTCTCCGCGCCCGAACAGCTGGAGCCCGACGAGGACGAGACGAAATGGTCGGCCAGCGCCATCCACACCCGCCGTCTTGGCGATGACGGCTGGTGGTCCTCGACGCTGGCCTGGGGCCGAAAGACCAACGACCACGGTGAATCGAAGGACGGCTGGTTGCTCGAATCGGCGGTCCATCCGAACGACCGCTGGACCGTCTTCGCCCGAGCCGAGCGGATCGAGACGGATGAATTGGTTCCCGGCGTCGGCGGCGGCCACGGCCCGCTCTACACCGTCGGCAAGGCGTCGGTCGGCGTGGTCCGCGATTGGCGGGTGGCCGAACACGTCCGGTTCGGCCTCGGCGGTCTCTATGCCATGAATCGCGTACCGACCGCGCTGGAGCCGCTCTACGGCGGCGATCCTGACGGCGCGATGATCTTCATGCGTTTGAAGATCGACTGACGGCTCAGGCCCGTCCGGCTTCGGCCGGGCGGGCCGGCGGCTCCGCGAAATGCCGGACGGCTTCATAGCCCAGCAGCGCCACGCCAAGCGCGAGCATCAGGCCTCCGACGATCAGGATCAGCCGAACGTGCCGATGCAGTTGATAAAGCAACTCGCCGATCATCGACGGTCCCGCCGCATTCGGATCGTGCCAATTCGATCCGTTCCGGACAGTCTACTGCAAAACGCGGACCTGATGGAGTCCGTCAGAACCGCGTTCCGTCAGACCAGGCGGCTTTGCACCACCGCCGCGCCGATGAAGCTGGCGAACAGAGGGTGCGGCGCGAACGGACGGCTCTTCAGCTCGGGGTGATACTGAACGCCGATGAACCAGGGGTGATCCGGGCGTTCAACCGTCTCGGGCAGGACGCCGTCAGGCGAGAGACCGGCGAAGACCAGCCCGCCCTTCTGCTCGATCGCCTCGCGATAGTTGATGTTGACCTCGTAGCGGTGGCGGTGACGCTCGCTGATCGCGGTGGAACCGTAGATCTCGGCGATCTTGGACCCGGCTGTCAGGGTCGAATCATAGGCGCCGAGCCGCATGGTGCCGCCCAGGTCGCCGCCCTGCTGACGCAGGACGCGTTGATTGCCTTGGGTCCATTCGGTCATCAGGCCGACGACTGGCTCGGCGGTCGGGCCGAACTCGGTGGACGAGGCCTTGGGATAGCCGGCCAGGTTCCGCGCCGCCTCGATCACCGCCATCTGCATGCCGAAGCAGATGCCGAAATAGGGGATGTTGCGCTCACGGGCGAAGCGGGCTGCCTCGATCTTACCTTCCGAACCGCGCTCGCCGAAGCCGCCGGGCACCAGGACAGCGTGCGCGCCTTGCAGCCGCTCCTCGCAGGCCTCGGGATCGCCCTCGAAGGTGTCGGCCTCGACCCAGTCGATGTTGACCTTGACGTTGTTGGCCACGCCGCCGTGATGCAGGGCCTCGATCAGGGACTTATAGGCGTCCTTGAGGACGGTGTATTTGCCGACCACGGCGATGGTGACCTCGCCATCGGGCTGCAGGCGGCGACGCGCGATCTCTTGCCAGCCGGTCAGATCCGGCTCGGGCGCATCGTTGATGCCGAAGTGCGCCAGCACTTCGCGGTCCAGCCCCTCACGGTGATAGTCCAACGGCACGGCGTAGATGTCCGCGGAGTCCATCGCCTGGATGACGCCGCTTTCGCGCACGTTGCAGAACTGGCCGATCTTGCGCTTTTCCTCGGCCGGGATAGGCTGCTCGCAGCGACACAGCAGGATGTCCGGCTGGATGCCAATGGAGCGCAGTTCCTTGACCGAGTGCTGGGTCGGCTTGGTCTTCATCTCGCCGGCCGTCTTGATGAACGGCAGCAGCGTCAGATGGACGAAGCAGCTCTGGCCGCGCGGCAGGTCCTGCCCCAACTGGCGGATCGCCTCGAAGAAGGGCAGGCCCTCGATATCGCCGACCGTGCCGCCGATCTCGACCAGAACGAAGTCGACGTCTTCGCCCGCGTCCGTCAGGGCGGGCGTCAGGCAGAAGGATTTGATCTGGTCGGTGACGTGCGGAATGACCTGCACCGTCGCGCCCAGATAGTCGCCGCGACGCTCTTTCTCCAGAATGGTCGAATAGATGCGGCCGGTCGTGATGTTGTCGGACTTGGCCGCCGACACGCCGGTGAACCGCTCGTAGTGGCCCAGGTCCAGATCGGTCTCGGCGCCGTCGTCGGTCACGAAGACCTCGCCGTGCTGATACGGGCTCATCGTGCCCGGATCGACGTTCAGATAGGGGTCGAGCTTGCGCAGGCGGACCTTGTAGCCGCGCGCCTGCAAAAGAGCGCCGAGAGCGGCGGAGGCGAGGCCTTTTCCTAGCGAGGAAACCACGCCGCCGGTGATGAACACATAGCGAGCCATGGGGGGACACCTTACTCCATGATTCGCGGCTCGGTCATGCCGCCGTCGAATCGAACTGTTGATCAAAAGAAGAAAGCGCGCCCTGCGGCGCGCTTTCGGAAACTCGGGTCTCTGTCGGAGCCTTACTGGGCGGGCTGTTGGGCCGGCGCCGGAGCGGTGGAGGCCGACGGCAGGCTGGCTTCCAGATCATCCAGCGAAGGCGTCGCCGGTTTGGCCGGCGAAGCGGGCTGTTGCTGGGCGGGTTGCTGCGTCTGGGTCTGCGGCGTCGTGGCCAGCGAACCCACAGCGTCGGCGTCGATGCCGGACACCGAAGCGCGGTCCATATTGCCGACAACCGTCAGAATGATCGTCAGGACGAACAGTGCGGCCGCCAGCCACCAGGTGGTGACGGTCAGAAGATTGCCTGCCCCGCGTGCGGTCATGAAGCCCGACGGACCGCCGCCCATGCCTAGGGCGCCGCCCTCGGACTTCTGAAGCAGGACGATGCCCGTCAGCGCGATGGCGACGATGATGATGGCGACGAGCAGGATGGTCTGGAGCATGGCGTCATTCATGTGGGCGCGGATCTGCGCCGATCAAGCGGCGGCCTCTATCATCGAAGCGCGCCAGGGGCAAACGTCACGCGGCTGCGTTGACGATCGGCAGAAAGTCCTCGGCCTTCAAGGACGCGCCGCCGACCAGGGCGCCGCCGACTTCCGGCGTGGCCAGAATGTCCCGCGCATTCTCTGGCTTGACCGAACCGCCGTAAAGAATGGGCGCGGTGCGAGCGCCCTCTCCCAGCTTTGCGACGATGGCGGCGCGCACGGCTGCATGGACCTCGGCGATCTGATCCAGCGTCGCGGTCAGGCCCGTCCCGATGGCCCAGACGGGCTCATAGGCCACCGCAAAGTCGCGCTCGGCCAGGCTTGACGGCAGCGAGCCCGCGACCTGGCCCGACACGACGGCGATGGCGTCGCCCGCTTCCCGCTGCTGCAGGGTTTCACCCACGCACACAATGGGCTCCAGCCCGGCGGCGACGGCGGCCTCGACCTTGGCGGCGACGTCCGCATCAGTCTCGCCGAAAGCCGAGCGGCGTTCGGAATGCCCCAGGATCACCACGGTCGCGCCGGCGTCGGCCAGCATCTCAGCCGATACCGAGCCGGTGAACGCGCCGGCGGGTTTCTCATGGCAGTCCTGACCGCCCACGGCCACGCCGCTGCCCGCCAGGGCGGACTGCATACGGTCGATTAGCGTCGACGGCGGGCAAAGCACCACACGGCATTCCTGCGCCGTCGTTCCGACGGCGTCCCTGATCGCCTCAGCCTGCGCCAAGCCGGCCGAGACGCCGTTCATCTTCCAATTGCCGACGATCATCTTCACGGATTGTTTCATGGCCGCCTGTCTAGAAGGCGAAAACCGCCAAGCCAAGAGGCGCCGCCGCAATCCGGACACGACGCCATCCTTGCAGCGGCGGCCCCGCCCCGACTATACGCGACGATTGACGCCAATATCGGCCAGTCCCGGGTTTTCGAATGCTCACCGCCTTCCGCGCCTTCTCTCGATCCAAATGGGCGGCCGCCCTGCTTGTCCTGATCGCGATCAGCTTCGTGATCGTCGGCGCGCGGATGGACGTCTTCTCCAACCTGGGACCGAAACACGTCATCGACGCGGGCGACCGCTCGATGAACGAAATCGAGTTCCGCACCGCCTTCGATCAGGTGCGTGAACGGCTGCAGCAGCAGGTCGGCCGTCCCCTGACGAACCAGGAGCTGGTCGCGGAAAACATTCACGTTCGCTTCCTGACCGAGCAGACGCAGCAGCTGGGCTTCCTGAACTGGGCCTACAAGGCGGGCATCCGCCCGGGCAAGGAACTGATCGTCAAGCAGATCCGCCAGATCCCGGCCTTCTTCAACTCGGTCACCGGACAGTTCGACCAGCAGGCCTATGAGGCTGCGCTTGCGCAGCAGAACCTGACGCCCGCCATGCTGGAGCAGGACCTGCGCGACCAATACGCGACGGAACATTTCGGCGCCGCCGTCTTCGCCGGCGCCCGCGTGCCGCGCATCTATGGCGCGCTGCTGGCCGGTTCCGCCTTCGAAAGCCGCGACGGTCGTTGGTTCGAGGTGACCCCCGCGATGGCCGGTCAGATCCCCGCCCCGACTGACGCCCAGTTGAACGCCTTCATCCAGGAGAACGCCGACCGTCTGCGCGCGCCCGAGTTCCGCATGGTGTCGGTGGTTCTGTTTACGCCTGAGGCTTCGGCCAATGCGCCGATCTCGGAAGACCGCATCCGCGAGCGCTTCGAGTTCAAGAAGGACACGCTGAGCAAGCCCGAAACGCGCTCGTTCGTCACCCTGACTGCGCCGAACCGCGAGACGGCCCAGAAGATCGCCGCCGCCCTGCGCGCGGGCCAATCGCCCGCCGACGTCGGCCGCGCCAACAACATCACCCCGGCCGCCTTCAACGAAACCCCCCGCTCGGTCATCGGCGACGCCGCGACCGCAGCCGCCGTCTTCGGCCTGCAAGCCAATCAGGTGTCCAACCCGGTCCAGGCCGGTGTCGGCTTCGCCGTCGCCAAGGTCACGGCGGTTCAACCCGCTGCGCCCGCCACGCTGGACAGCGCTCGTGAGGAGCTGATCCAGGAACTGCGCGCCGAGGACGTGAAGACCCAGACCTACGCCAAGGTCGAGAAGTACGAAGCCGCTCGCACGGCCGGTAAGAACCTGGCTGACGCGGCGCGTGAGGCCGGCGGTCGCGTCGTCGATCTGCCGCCCTTCACCAAGGACGGCAAGCTGCCGAACGGTCAGGCGCTGAACGCTCCGCCGCAAATCTTCGAGACGGCCTGGAGCCTGACCAAGGGCGGCGAAAGTGACGTCATCGACGCCGGTCAGGGTCAGTATTTCGCCGTGCGCGTCAACGACATCCGCCCGTCGGCCCTGCCGACCCTGGCAGAGGTGCGTGAGCCCCTGGCCGCCCAATGGATCCAGCGTGAGACCATGCGTCGCCTGTCGGCCAAGGCTGAAGAACTGACGACCCGCGTGCGAAACGGCGAGGACATCGCCGCGGTCGCCCGTTCGGTCAATGCGCCGCTGACCGTGCGCACCGGCGTCATCCGCAATCAGCAAACCCAGGAATCCCTGGGTCAGGGCGTGCTTCAAGGCCTGTTCGGCCAATCCAAGGGCCAGGCCTTCTCGCAGCCGGCGTCGCAGACCGCCTATGTGGTCGGCCGCGTCGACAACGTCCGCGCCGCCAATCCGGCCGTGGCCGGTCCGCTGGCCGAGCAGGTCCGCCCGCGCCTGACCCAGGAGTTGGTGCAGGCGATGGTCGAATCGTCGGTCTCGGCGGGCGCTCAGCGCTCCAAGGCCAAGCACGACCCGGCCCAGGCGCTGTCGGCCCTGGGTCTGTCCGGTGGCGCAACGCCCGCCGCACCGGCGCAATGACCGACGACGCTTCGCGCGACATCACGCTCGACGCCTTCGCGGCCGGCCTTTCGGCTGGTCGGCCGCAGGTCCTGGTTCGCCGGATTATCGACGACCTGGAAACCCCGGTCTCGGCCTATCTGAAGCTGGGGCGCGATCGGCCGTACGCCTGTCTACTGGAGTCGGTCGAGGGCGGTGCCGTCAAGGGACGCTATTCCATCCTGACGCTGGATCCCGATGTGGTCTGGCGTTGTCGCTCCAACGCGGCGGAACTGTCGCGCGGCTCAGCCATAGGCGAAGGTCGGTTTACAGCCGAACACCTGCCAGCGCTGCAATCCCTGCGCGCGCTGATCGCGGCGTCGAAGTTCGATCTGCCGGAGGGATTGCCGCCGATGGCCGCTGGCCTCTTCGGCGTCTTCGGCTATGACATGGTGCGACTGCTGGAGCCGCTGGGCGCGCCAAACCGTGACCCGCTCGACTTGCCCGACGCCGTGCTGACACGGCCGTCGCTGGTGGCCATCTTCGATTCGGTCCGTCACGAGATCGTTCTGGTCTCGGCCGCCTATCCCGACGCCGGCATCTCCCCGCAAGAAGCGTTCGACGCCGCGACGGCGCGGCTGGATGCGTTCGAGACGGCCTTGCGCGAACCCCTGCCCGTTCGCGCCGCTCCGCAGCAAACGCCGCCTCCCGTCTTCACCTCGTCGGTGGACGAGCCGGCCTTCGGCGAGATGGTCGCCAGGGCCAAGGACTACATCGGCGCCGGCGACATTTTCCAGGTCGTGCTCAGCCACCGCTTTTCGGCCCCGTGGACCGACGATCCGTTCGCCTTCTATCGCTCGCTGCGTCGCCAGAATCCGTCGCCCTATCTGTTCTATCTAAACTTCGAAGGTTTCCAACTCGCCGGCTCCAGCCCCGAGATCCTAGTTCGGCTCAAGGACGGCGAAGTGACGATCCGGCCGCTGGCCGGCACGCGCATGCGCGGTGCGACGCCAGAAGCGGACAAGGCGCTGGAAGTCGAACTGCTCGCTGATCCAAAAGAGCTTGCCGAGCACCTGATGCTGCTGGACCTGGGCCGCAACGATGTGGGGCGAGTCGCGGCGCCCGGCACGGTCGAGGTCACCGAGAGCTTCGTCGTCGAGCGCTACAGCCAGGTCATGCACATCGTCTCCAACGTGCGGGGCAAGGCCGACCCCATGCTGGATGCGGTTGACACGCTTCTGGCTGCCCTGCCCGCCGGCACCCTGTCGGGCGCGCCCAAGGTGCGCGCGATGGAGATCATCGACGAACTGGAAAGCGAAAAGCGCGGCGTCGGTTACGGCGGCGGCGTCGGCTACATTTCGGCCGGCGGCGAGGCGGACATCTGCATCACCCTGCGCACCGCCCTTTTCGCTGACGCTCGGATCTTCGTTCAGGCCGGGGCCGGCGTCGTCGCCGACAGCGATCCTGCGGCCGAATATGCCGAGACCCAGCACAAGGCGCGGGCGCCGATGCGAGCGGCGGAAGACGCCTGGCGCTTCAGGACCGGCAATCGCTAGCGCGAAATCGTCATCGCCGGGTCGTTGAACTGCACGCCGGGGCCGATGATGACGACGCCCGCCATCAGAACCGCTGCGGTGGCCGCGAGCGCGGCTGCGCCAAGCGCGGCGACGGGGTTGGGCCGGGTTTCGACCACGACCAGCTTCGCCTTTGCGGCGGCGATCTTGGCGGCGATGTCTTTTTCAGCGGCGAGTTTCACCGGCCCAGTCCTAGTCCCGTCGAGTTAAAATGCGCTTTAAGGCCGCGCCCGCTTGGCGCGGACGCGCGTCACGCCTAGAAGCCAAGCCATGATCCTCGTCGTCGATAACTACGACAGCTTCACCTACAATCTCGTCCACTACCTCGCGGAGTTGGGCGCGCCGACGCATGTGGTGCGCAACGACGACCTGACGGTGGACGAGGCGTGGGCGCTGAACCCCGCCGCCGTTCTGCTGTCGCCCGGCCCTTGCGCGCCGGATCAGGCGGGCATCTGCCTGCCGTTGATCACGACAGTGCCAGCGTCGATGCCGATCCTAGGCGTATGTCTGGGTCATCAGGCCATCGGCCAGGCGTTCGGCGGCGACGTCATTCGCGCCAAGACCCTGATGCACGGCAAAACCTCGCCGATCCTGCATGAGGGTCAGAGCGTCTTCGCCGGCCTGCCCTCGCCTTTCACCGCCACACGCTATCACTCGCTGGCGGTCAAGCGCGAAACCCTGCCCGACTGTCTGGAGGTCACCGCCTGGACCGCCGACGGCGAGATCATGGGTCTGCAGCATCGCAGCCGACCGATCCACGGCGTGCAGTTCCACCCGGAATCAATCGCCACCGAACACGGTCACGACATGCTGGCCAACTTCCTCGAGATCGCCGGCGTAAAGCGCCTCGCGGCCGCCTGACCATGGGCGACGGTTTCAAGCCGATCCTCGCCCGACTGGTCGAGGGCCATCCCCTGACGTCCCAGCAGGCGCACGACTTCTTCGCCGCCTGCCTGCGCGGCGAGCCGACCCCGTCGCAAGTCGCCGCCGCCGTCACCGCCATGCGGATGCGCGGCGAGACCGTGGACGAGATCGCCGCCTTCGCGGGCGCCATGCGTGAAGCCGCCCTGACGCTGGACCATCCCTATGAGGTGATCGACACCTGCGGCACCGGGGGCGACGGTCAGCACACCTACAATATCTCGACCGCCGCCGCCTTGGTTCTGGCCGGCGCCGGTCTGAAGGTCGCTAAACATGGCAATCGGGCGATGTCATCGAAATCAGGCTCTTCCGACGTCTTGTCGATCCTGGGCGTGAACCTGATGGCGTCGCAGGCGCAGCAGAAAAAGGCGCTGGACGAGGCCGGCATCTGCTTCCTGTTCGCGCCTGCCTATCACGGGGCGATGCGTCATGTCGGGCCGGTGCGGGCCGAGATCGGTTTTCGCACCGTCTTCAACCTGTTGGGACCGCTTTCGAACCCGGCGTCTGCAAGGCGACAGGTCATGGGCGTCTATGATCCGCGCCTGCTGGAGCCGCTGGCTGAGGTGCTGGGCCGGCTTGGCGCCAACCGGGCCTGGACCGTTCATGGCCAAGGCCTGGACGAACTGGCGACTTCTGGCCCCACGAACGTCGCCGAATGGAAGGATGGCGCGGTTCGTCGCTTCCAGGTCACGCCCGAGGACGCCGGCCTGCCGCGGGCCTCTGTCGCAGACATTCGCGGCGGCGACGCCGAGGAGAACGCCGTCGCCCTGCGCGCGCTTCTGGCCGGCGCGGCTGGCCCTTACCGCGACATCGTGCTGCTGAACGCCGCCGCCGCCCTCGTGGTGTCCGATCGCGCGGCCGATCTGGCCGAGGGCGCCGCGCTCGCCGCTGCCGCAATCGACGACGGTCGAGCCGCCGAGGCGCTGGATCGCCTGGCCCGCATCACCTCCACGCCGCTGGAAAGCGAAGAGCCCGCATGACCGACTTTCTGGACCGTATCGCCGCCTACAAACGCGAGGACGTCGCCGCCCGCAAGGCTGCGACCTCGCAGGACGCGATCGAAGCCCTGGCCCGCGCCGCATCGACCCCGCGCGGCTTTCGCGCCGCGTTGGAGCGGGTCGGAAAGGAAACCGGTCGTCCCGCCCTGATCGCCGAGATCAAGAAGGCCAGCCCATCCAAGGGGCTCATCCGGCCCGATTTCGATCCGCCGGCCCTGGCCCAAGCCTATGAGGCCGGCGGCGCGGCCTGTCTCTCGGTGCTGACCGATGGCCCCAGCTTCCAGGGCGACGACGCCTATCTGGGACAGGCCCGCGAGGCTGTCGCCCTGCCCTGCCTGCGCAAGGATTTCCTGGTCGATCCCTGGCAGGTCGCCGAAAGCCGCGCCTTGAGCGCCGACTGCATCCTGATCATCCTCGCCATGATCGACGACAACCTGGCGGCTGAACTGCTGTCGGAAGCCGAACGCTTTGGCATGGACGCGCTCATCGAGACCCACGACGAGGACGAAATGGCGCGCGCCTGTGCGCTTGGCGGCGATCTTGTCGGGGTCAATAACCGCTCGCTGCGCACGTTCGAGGTCGATCTGGAAACCACGGAGCGGCTGTCCATGCTGAGCCCCGTTCGGGCCCTGCTGGTCGCGGAGAGCGGCATCTTTACGCCCGACGACGTGGCGCGGGTTTCGGCGGCGCACGCCCAGGCGATTCTGGTCGGCGAGAGCCTGATGCGGCAGGCCGATGTCGAGGCGGCCACCCGTCAGTTGCTGGCCGTTTGAGCCGAGACGCGGCGGCAAGCCTCGCCGTTAAGTTGACATTAGCAAGGAACACTTACAGAACATCGACAAATGTTCACGGCCCGTTCCGATTCGTCGGCGGGCGCATGAGGGCCTGGCGATGCTCACGCGCAAACAGCACGAACTGCTGATGTTCATCCACGAACGCATCCAGGAGACCGGCGTCTCCCCTTCGTTCGACGAGATGAAGGAGGCGCTCGATCTGGCCTCCAAGTCCGGCATTCACCGGCTGATCACGGCGCTGGAGGAACGCGGCTTCATCCGCCGTCTCGCTCACCGCGCCCGCGCGTTGGAAGTGACGAAACTACCCGAACAGGCGACGGCCGGCGCGCCGCGCGGTCGCACCGGGTTCAAGCCCGACGTCATCGAAGGCGGCGGCGGTGTCCGACCTGCGGCCCCGATGGCGGCCAACGACACCCGCGAACTGCCGCTGATGGGCAAGATCGCCGCCGGCACGCCGATCGACGCGATCGAGCATGAAACCGCCCGCTATCCGGTTCCGGAGTCCATGCTGGGCTCTGGCGAGCACTACCTCCTAGAGATCGAAGGCGACTCCATGATCGAGGCCGGCATCCTGAACGGTGACATGGTGGTGATCAAATCGACCGACAACGCCGCCTCCGGCGAGATCGTGGTGGCGCTGGTCGAGGGCGAGCAGGCGACGCTGAAACGCCTTCGCAAGAAGGGCGCCTCGATCGCGCTGGAGCCCGCCAACCGCAACTACGAAACAAAGATCTACGGCTCGGATCAGGTCGCGGTTCAGGGCAAGCTGGTCGGACTCATGCGCCGGTATCACTGACCTCCGGATCGGACTGACGCGTCCAGGGGCGGTCGCCGCGAACGTCGGCCGTCCACACCGCGCGCCATCGATTTGGCTTGCCCGAACGGACACGCCACAACTCCACGGCTCCGCCCCGCGCAAAGTCCACGCCGTCCAGGACAAGGCGATCCTGACAGACGCTTGGAATTGAGGTGACGACAGCGCGGACGCTGACGACGGGCGCTGCGCGGCATAAGGCCTCCATCTGATCTGAGCTCGGCGACTTTCGCCCCCACCAGATGGCAACGGGCCCGGCCTCATCGGTGTCCGGCCGACAGGAGAAGCGCTCGCAAACCCAGCCCGTCTCTGATCGATCCGCCATGGTCAGCCCTCGTCGTCGCGACCACAGATCCACGGCAAACTCGCGCACGCCAGGCCGCACGACGACCGCTGCCTGATCACGGTGAAAGGCGGCGTTGGTTCCGCCATCGCCAAGCCAGAGGTCCGGCGTCGGTTCACGCGGCCAGATCAGGACGGCGGCTGCAAAGGGCAGTCCCAACCAGCGCAGGCGGCCTTGCCACAAACAGACGAACAACACGCCCAGGAACGCGACCGGCAGGACATAGTTCGGCGCGCTGGCGACCGTTCTGACCGCGCCTGGCAATCCCGCCGTCCAGGCGCCGATCGCCAGCATCAGATCCACGCCCCATCCTGCGACCGCCAGCAACGGTCCCCCCAGCCCCAAGGGTTCCAGCGCTGCGCCCAAGGCCAGCGCCGGCATCAGGATGAAGTCCGCCACGGGCGACGTGCCGAGATTGGCCAGCAGTCCGTACATGGCGGTGCGGTTGAAATGCTGCATGGCGAACGGTCCCGTCGCCAGTCCCGCGACGATGCTGGCCGCAACAGCCGCCGTCAACCAACCGCCCAGCCGCTGCACCGCCAGGATCGGCCACGGCGCGGATATTTCGCGGGGGCGCTTCGGCCAGGCCTCGACCAGGGCGACCAAGGCCGCCGTCGCCGCGAACGACATTTGGAAACCCGGCGTGACGATGGCTTCAGGCTGTATGGCCAGAACGATGAAGGCCGCCACAGCCAGGCCATGCATCGTGACCGCCTGTCGATCCAGCAGGATGGCCAGAAACGCGATGGAGGCGGTGATGGCGGCCCGCTCTGCCGGCGGGGGCGCGCCCGACACCACCAGATAGACCCCGACCCCCGTGAGGCCCGCCAAGGCCGCGACCTTCTTGCCGTGAACCCGCAGGGCCAACCACGGCCAGGCCGCCACGCCCAGCCGCACCGCAAAGAAGACGAAACCGCCGACGGTGGCCATATGCAGCCCTGATACCGACAGGATGTGCGCCAGGCCGGAATCGCGCATCACATCCATGTCCTCCTGACTGATCCAGGTTTCATGACTGGTGGTCATGGCGGCGGCGATCCCGCCGGTCCGCTCGCCGAGCCTTGCCACGATCCGCTCGGCCAGTGCGAAGCGGGCGCCGTTGACCGCCATTTCAAGTCGAAGTCGCCACGGCGGCGGGGCAAGCTCGGCCCCACGCGTTTCGCCCAAGGCAAACGCCACGCCGCCCATGCCCTGAAAGAAGGCGTTGCGGCCGAAGTCGTAGGCGCCGGGGCTGGCCGGCGCAGGCGGCGGGTTCAGAATGGCGAACAGGCGGATCGCTTCGCCGGGTCGCGGCGGCTCGCCCCGCACCGTCGCTCGCAAGCGCACCGGCGTCTGGTCTGGCGTCAGTCCGCGGATCCAGGCCGGCGCAATCACGACCCGCGCGCCTCGCTGCCCCGTGCTGTCGACATCGACAACCCAGGCTTCGATCACGGTCGGTTCGCCGAGGGCGGGCGCGATCGGCGCGGCGACGGCTTGGGTGCGCACCTTGGCCGCCGCCAGCCCGCCTGACGCGCAGGCGACCATCAACAGCAGCCAGGTCAGACGTCGCGACCCGCCGCGCCGGCGCGCCACGCCCCACAGCCCAAAGGCCAAGGCGGCGCCCAGCAACAGTGGCCACAAGACCGGCTCGGCTCGCAGAGCGAAATAGACGCCTCCGCCCGCGCCGAATGCGACCGGCGCCCATAGCCGCCATCTCAGGGTCTGTGCGGCGACCTCGGCGTGCAGCCAGGCGCGCAATCGCGCAGCGGGGGTAGGTTTTGCCGCATCGGGGCGTATAAGGGCCTCGCTTACGGACCCCTCCCCCATGACCTCACCTTCTTCGACTGTCGTCACCCGCTTCGCCCCCTCGCCGACAGGCTATCTGCATATCGGCGGGGCGAGAACCGCTTTGTTCAACTGGCTGTACGCCAAGAGACACGCTGGACGTTTCCTGATCCGGGTCGAAGACACCGACCGTGAACGCTCGACCGATGAGGCGGTGAAGGCCATTTTCGACGGCCTAAGCTGGCTGGAGCTGTTCGCCGACGACGAGCCGGTGTTCCAATTCAGCCGGGCCGATCGTCACCGCGAGGTGGTCGATCAACTGCTCGAAACCGGCCACGCCTACCGCGACTTTACCTCGGCCGAGGAGACCGGTCGTCTGCGCGATGAGGCCAAGGCGGAGAAGCGCACTTTCGAATCGCCCTGGCGCGACCGTGAGCCGACCGTGGACGATCTGGCCCTGCCGCACGTCGTGCGCTTCCGTCGGCCAAAGGCGACGACGGTCACGGTGGCCGATGAGGTCCAAGGCGACGTGAACTGGTCGACCGACGACCTGGACGATCTGGTTCTGATGCGTTCGGACGGCGCGCCGACCTATAATCTCGCCGTCGTCGTGGACGACCACGACATGGGGGTGACCCACGTCATTCGCGGCGACGACCATCTGAATAACGCCGCGCGACAGAGCCTGATCTACGGTGCGCTGGGCTGGACGCGTCCGACCTTTGCCCACATCCCCCTGATCCACGGCCCGGACGGCGCCAAACTGTCGAAGCGTCACGGCGCCCAGGCGGTGCATGAATACGCGGAGATGGGCTACTTGCCCGAGGCCATGCGCAACTATCTGGCCCGTCTCGGCTGGGCGCACGGCGACGACGAACTGTTCAGCGACGCCCAGGCCATCGAATGGTTCGACCTCGCCGGCATCGGCAAGGCGCCGGCCCGCCTGGACTTCGACAAGCTGGCCCATGTCAATTCGCACTGGCTGCGTCTGGCCGACGACGAGCGGCTCGCCAAGCTGACGCTGGATGCGCACCTGCAGAAGGGCCACGCCCTCGCAGAGGCGGACGAAGCCCGGCTTCAGCGCTCCATGCCTTTCGTCAAGGATCGCGCCAAGACGATCCTCGATCTGGCCGATCAAACCGCTTTCGTACTGAAATCTCGCCCGCTGACGCTGGACAACAAGGCGAAGGCGCTACTGTCGGGTGAAACCTTGGAGCGCCTCACCCGTCTGCGCGAACGGCTGTCCCTGTTCCAATCCTGGGATGTTTTTGCGCTGGAAGCCGAGCTCAAGGCCTTTGCGGAATCCGAGGGCGTCGGGTTCGGAAAAATCGGCCCGCCGATGCGCGCAGCGCTTACCGCAGGGTCAACATCACCTGATATTGCACGAACTTTGTCGGCTCTTGGGCGAGACGAAAGTCTCGGGCGCTTGGATGATGCGCTGCAACAGACTAAGTGATCACCCACAAACCAAAAAGCGGCCGACGCCTCCCCGCGCCTGGACGTGTGATGCAAAGGGGCATTCATGACTGAACAAGCCAAACCCGCCGGCTCGGCGACCCTGTCCTTCGAGGACAAGACGATCGAGTTGCCGGTCCTTTCGGGCTCCACCGGCCCGGACGTCATCGACATCCGCAAACTGTATGCGGGAACGGGGGCCTTCACCTTCGATCCCGGCTTCACCTCGACGGCGGCCTGTGAATCGGCTCTGACCTATATCGACGGCGACGCCGGCGTACTGCTGCATCGCGGCTATCCGATCGACCAGCTGGCGTCGAAGTCGAACTTCCTGGAAGTCTGCCACCTGCTGCTGCACGGCGAACTGCCGACCGCCGCTCAATTCGAGAAGTTCGAAAACAGCATCACCACGCATACGATGCTGCACGCCCAGTTCGACCGCTTCTTCGAGGGCTTCCGCCGTGACGCCCACCCGATGTCGATCATGGTCGGCACCGTCGGCGCCTTGTCGGCCTTCTATCACGACAGCCTGGACATCCATGATCCGGTGCAACGCGACATTTCGGCCATCCGCCTGATCGCCAAGATGCCGACCATCGCGGCCCGCGCTTACAAATACCACGTCGGCCAGCCCTTCATCTCGCCGCGCAACGACCTCTCGTACGCTGAAAACTTCCTGCGCATGTGCTTCGCAGTGCCGGCCGAAGACTATCATGTCGATCCGGCCTTGGTTCGCGCCATGGACCGCATCTTCACCCTGCACGCCGACCACGAACAGAACGCCTCGACCTCGACCGTGCGCCTGGCCGGTTCGTCGGGCGCCAATCCGTTCGCCTGTATCGCCGCCGGCATCGCCTGCCTCTGGGGCCCGTCGCACGGCGGCGCCAACGAAGAGGCGCTGAACATGCTCAAGGAAATCGGCACGCCCGACAAGATTCCTGAGTTCATTCAGGGCGTGAAGGATCGCAAGTACAAGCTGATGGGCTTCGGTCACCGCGTGTACAAGAACTACGATCCGCGCGCCAAGGTCATGCAGCAGTCGGCCTATGAAGTGCTGGCCGCCACCGGCCGCGAGAACGATCCGCTGTTCCTGGTCGCCAAGGAGCTGGAGAAGGTCGCCCTGTCGGACGAATACTTCACCTCGCGCAAGCTGTTCCCGAACGTCGACTTCTATTCCGGCATCACCCTGTCGGCGATGGGCTTCCCGACCACCATGTTCACCGTCCTGTTCGCCCTGGCCCGCACCGTGGGCTGGATCGCTCAGTGGCAGGAAATGATGGCCGATCCGTCGCAGAAGATCGGTCGCCCGCGTCAGCTCTACACGGGTCCGACCCAGCGCGATTACGTGCCGATCGAACAGCGCGGCTGATACGTAGGCTAAAATGCAAAACGCCGGGGAGACATCCCCGGCGTTTTTCTTTGTCGTCAGACCAGCTTCAGATCCGCGAAACGGGCAGCGAGGTCGTCCAGATCGCGGTGCATATGGGCCACGCCGATCGCGGCGGCGCCCAGAGCCACATCGTCGCCCTCGACGGCCATGGACAGCGCCAGGCTTTGGTCGATCGCGCCCATGGGCTGGGCGGCCCTGCCCTCAGACAGAGCCTTGAGTTGCTCCACCGCCCGCTCCGCGTCCTGCGACCAGGGATCCAGCCGTGCGCCTAAACCCTCGGCCTGGAAACCGCGGCCCAGGATGACGATGTCGCTGCGCACGCGCCAGAAGGCGCGGACGAGCGCAGCCCGGTCCGCCGTCTCGCGTTGCGGACCAGGCAGATCGATGACGTTCTTGGCCGCCTGACCCAGCGCATCCAGTCGTCGCTTCAGATCGGCATGACGGCGCGAAATCTCGGAGGCGTCCTCCGGGGCGGCCTTTGAAACCAAAGCCAACAGCCCCGCCGCTTCGCCCGCCGCCTCGCGCGCTTGAAGTTTGAACGACTGCCCGGCATGACGCGGAAACAGCGCCAGGATCGCCAGCACGCCGACGCCGCTGCCGACCAGGATTTCCATCACCCGATCCACCGCCAGGGACGCCGGCCCTTCCGCGCCCGTCCCGCCGGCGATGACGATGGTCGCCGTCACGGGCGCGACCTTCAGCCAAGGCCGCCCGGTTGCAAAGAAGGCCAGCAGCCCCGCCGAGATGGCGATGCTCAGCGCCATGCTCTCCAGGCCGGGCGGACGAAGGAAGACGAAAGCCGCCCCCGCCAGCGCCCCGGTCGCCGTGCCGATGGCCCGGTCGCGCGCAACGGTCAGGACGTCGCCGCCGACGCTCGCCTGGATGACGACGATGGCGGAAATCACGCTCCAGTATGGGTGCGGCAGGTTCAGCCAGGTCGCGAGATAGAGCGCAGCCATCGCGCCGACCGCCATCTGAAGCGCAGCGCGGACCTCGGCCCCACGTCGCGGACTGAGCGCCCGCGTCATCGTCAGCGCGCCGACTTGGCAGCGATGACCCTGAGCACGGCTTCGGCAGCCAGTTCGGAGGGGTCTGGTCCTCCGCGTCCCATCAGGGCCAATGCCGCCGTCTGGCGACGCGCCTGTTCGGTCGCCAGGGCCGGGTCGGCCAACAGCCGCCCAACCGCCGCCGTCAGAATGGCCGGAGTCGCCTCGTGCTGGATAAACTCGGGCGCGATCCGGTCGTCCGCCGCGACATTAAACAGGGTGATATGTTTGGCGGTCACGAACCGCTTCATCAGCTGATAGCTGAGCCCGTCGATCTTGTAGGCGATGACCATCGGCGCGCCCGCCAGCGCCAGTTCGGTCGACACGGTGCCGCTGGTGGCCAGGGCGACGGTCGCGGCGCGCATGGCGTCATACTTTTCGGCTTCTTCGACCAGGTGAACGCGGAAAGGCCAGGCGGCGACGCGGCCTGCAACATCGTGAGCCACCGTCCCCGCGGCGACCACGGCGACTTCCAGGCCGGGATTTGTGGTCTTCAGTTTCCTGACCGTCGCCTCATAGACGGGGGCCATTCGAGTGATCTCACTGGGTCGGCTGCCGGGCAGCACCAAGAGAAGTTGCGCATCGGCGGCGATCCCACGACGCGCGCGGAACGCTGCGCCGTCCGCAGCATCCACGTTCATATGAAGCGCAGACGAGCCGACGACCGTCGTCGGCAGGCCCTCGCGCTCGAACCATGGCGCATCAAATCCATAGAGGGCCAGAAGATGATCGACTGCGCCCGCCAAGGTCTTGGCCCGGCCCGGCCGCGAGGCCCACACCTGAGGCCCGACGTATTTGATCAGCGGCAGGTCCGGGCGCGCGGCCCGGATCGCCTTGGCCACACGGATCGTGAAGCCCCAACTGTCGATCAGCACCACGGCGTCGGGCTTTTCCCGCTCGGCCAGCGCAGCCGTCTGCTCGACGCGCCGCTTGACCTTGCCGTAGGCGCGCAAGCCCTCGATCCAGCCCAGGATCGACAGTTCGGCGATATCGAAGGGGCTGACCACGCCTTCGGCCGCCATCTTGGGCCCGCCGACGCCGACAAAGGCCACATCGTCTCCTAACCGCACCTTCAACGCCCTGGCCAGACCGGCGCCCAACGCATCGCCCGAAGCCTCCGCCGCCACCAGCATGACCTTCAGCGGGCGGCTCACCGATCCTCACCCCAGACGAACAGGCCGAGACGGTTCGCTATCTCGACGATGGCGTCGCGATCAATCAGGATCAAACGCCCGGCCACGCCGCCTATACCCGCCAGACCCGCCGCCGCCGCCATTTCGACGGTGCGCGGCCCGATCACGGGCATATCGACGCGCAGATCCTGGATCGGCTTGGGCGCCTTGCCGAGCGCGCCCTTGGGGTTGTCGGTGGTCCCGCGCAGATCGCTCGGCAGGTTGGCGACGCGGGTCAGCATGGCGTCCGTGCCTTCCTGCGCCTCAACCGCAAGAACCAGGCCAGCACAGACCACGGCGCCCTGCCCGATATCGAGTTCGCCTGATTTCTCGGCGACATGCAGCGCCTTCTTCAGATCGGCTAGCTGCTCCTCGGTCGGCGAGACGGCGCCCAAGGCGCCCGCGCCAAGCGTGTCGCCGCCCAGGATGTCGTCGGCGCCCTCGACGGCGAAGCCTTCGGCCTCGAACACCGACAGGATCTTGCGCAGTAGGGCGTCATCGCCTTTGGAGGCGGCGGCGACGATGCCCGGCAACAGGGTCGCCCCTTTGAAGTCAGGCTTTAGCGTCTTGAAATCCGGCCGATTGACGATGCCCGCCAGACACACGGTGGTGCAGCCCTCGGCCTTCAACGCCTTCAGGATCGCGCCGATCTGCGCCATGCCGAACTCGGCGCCGGGCCAGCGCGCTAGATGCTCATCCGCGAACCCCGCCAGACGGATCACGAAAACCGGCCGCCCGAGCACGTCGCAACGCGCCGCCACGGCCGCCGGCAGATCGCCGCCGCCCGCGATCAGACCCAGCTTTCCAGCCGCGCTCATTCCGCGTTGGGCAGGCACAGCGGACGCCGCCCGCCGTCGCGGATGAAGGCGATGATCTCCATGATCTCTGGCAGGTCGGCATAGAGTGCCGCCACGCCATCGATCCGACCGGCGAACTCGCCCTCACCCTCAAACAGATCACGATAGGCCGCAAGCAGACGCCGCACCTGATCCTTGCCGTAGCCCTTGCGCTTCAGCCCGATCAAGTTGAGCCCACGCAGCCGCGCATGATTGCCCCAAGCCGAGCCATAGGGAATGACGTCGCGCGTCACCGCCGCCAGACCGCCGATGATCGCGCCTTGCCCAACGCGGCCGTTCTGGTGCACTGCGCACAGTCCACCCAGGAACACCTTGTCCCCGACCTGAGCATGACCGCCAAGGGTCGCGTTGTTGGCCATGACCACATTGTCGCCGACGACGCAGTCGTGACCGACATGGGCGCCGGTCATGAACAGGTTGTTCGACCCCACGACCGTCACGCCCGTCCCCTGCGGCGTGCCTCGATTGAAGGTGCAGTGCTCGCGGATCAGGTTATTCTCGCCGATCTCCAGCCGAACCGTCCCACCCTTGTAACCATTGTGCTGCGGATCGCCGCCAATGACGGCGAAGGGGTGAATGACCGTCCCGGCCCCGACCGTCGTGTCCTGCTGGACCACGACATGGCTGACCAGGCGCACACGGTCGCCCAGCACAACATTCGGCCCGACCGTGCACCAGGCGCCAACCTCCACACCCTCGCCCAATGTCGCCATCGCGTCGATCATAGCGGTAGAATGAACGGTCATCAGGCCGCCGGCCCAGGCGCCGGAGCAGGCACAGTCACGACCATCGCCATGAACTCGGCTTCGGCCGCCAGCTTGCCGTCGATGAAGGTCTCGCCCCGGAACTTGTAGGCGTCGCCCCGCGCGCGGATCACCTTGACCTCCATACGGAGCTGGTCGCCGGGCCGCGCGGGCTTTCTGAAGCGAACTCCGTCGATCGACATGAACATGATGACCTTGTCGGCCACGGCGACATCCAGCGTCTTGGACATCAGCAGGGCGCCGGTCTGGGCCATGGCCTCGACGATCAGCACGCCGGGCATGACCGGATCGATCGGGAAGTGCCCCTGGAAAAAGGGCTCGTTGTGGGTGACGTTCTTGATGCCGACGATCGACGTCGCGGGCGCGAAGTCTTCGGCCTTGTCCACCAGCAGGAAGGGATAACGGTGCGGCAGCCGCCGCATCACCTCGGCGTAATCGATCTTGCCCTCGACGGCAGTCGTGTCGCTCATCCCTACGATTCCTTTGGAGCCTTCTTGGATGAGGCCTGTTTGGCGAGCCAGACCGTCTCGCGCAAGAACTGTCGGATCGGACGCGCCGGATAACCCGACCAAGTCTCGCCAGCGGGAACATCGGCCAGCACACCGGCCCCGGCCGCGACGCGCGCGCCCTCGCCGATGGTGATATGGTCTCCGATCCCCGCCTTGCCGCCGAAGATGACGTTGTCGCCCACGGTCACCGAGCCCGAGATGCCGGTATTGGCGACCAGCAAACAGTTGCGGCCGATGACGCAGTTGTGGCCAACCATGACCAGATTATCGATCTTGGTGTTTTCGCCGATGACCGTGTCGTCATAGGCGCCACGGTCGATGCACGAGTTGGCGCCCACCGTCACGCCGTCCTGAAGGATGACGCGGCCCAGTTGGGGAATATCCATGACCCCCGCCGCTGTCCCCGTGGCGCCGAAGCCCGCTTCGCCGATCCGGGCGCCGGCATACAGCTTCACCCGGTCGCCGATCAGCGCGAAGGCCACGCTGACGTTGGCGCCAATCACGCAATCCCGGCCGATTTGCACGCCAGGCGCGATGACGCTGTTGGCGCCAATGCGGGACCCTCGACCGACGCGGACGCCCTGCCCCAGGATCGCGCCAGGTTCGACCACGACGCTGTCGTCCTCGCTTGCCTCGTCACAGGTGATCGCTTCGTCCAGAAGTATGGGCCGATGCAGCGCCAACGACGCCTTGGCCCAGGCGGCTTGAGGCGTGCGCGAGATGATGACGGCGGCGGACGACGGCGCGGCGTCCCTGGCCTCAGCCGGGACGATGACGCAGTCTGCCTGGGTCGTCGCCAGCGCGGCGGCGAACTTGCGGTCGCCCAGAAACGCGATCGCGCCCCCATCCGCTGAGGACAGGGGCGCGACAGAGGCGATCATGCGATCCCCGCCCCGCTCGACCTCGCCGCCGATCTTCGCCGCCAGATCGGCGACGCTGAGGGGCGACAGGGTTTCGAAAAAGCGGGGATCGGGCATCGACGACTTAGTTGGCGGCGGCCGGTTGAGCCTGCGTCTGAGCCGGCACGGCCATACGGTTGAAGCTCAGGGTCGGCAGGGCCGTGTTCAGGCGCTGGATCGCCAGGTCAGTGACATCCATGGCCGGGTTCATCATGAAGACGCTCTCGCGGTCCAGCAGCAGGCCGCAGCCCTTTTCCTGATACAGGGCGGTCAGGATCGGCGAGACGGCCTCGGTGATGGCCTGACGCTGCATGCCCAGGGTGTAGCGCAGCTCGTTTTCACGGGTGGCTTCCAGCTGTTGCGCCTCTTGCGCGCGCTGCTGCAGAGCCTGACGGCGCTGTTGCAGTTGGTCGGCCGGCAGGCTGGCGCCCGCCGACTGCAGCTGTTGGGCTTCGGTTTGGATCTGGGTTGCATACGGTTGCAGCTCGCCCTGAACTTCTTGGGCCAGCTGTTGCATGCGGGCTTCGACGGCCTGGCCTGCCGACGACTGGGCCAGCAGGCGCGCGTTGTAATACACGCAGACGCCGGGGATGACCGGGCCGGGATTGGCGGGCGCGCCGGCCTGTTGCGCCGAGGCGGCGGTCGCGATGAGCGAAGCAGCGGCGGTCGCCGCGATGATAAGAGCTTTCATGGTGTTTCCTCGTGCGGTCGAAAAAGCCGCGATTAGAACTGAGTGGAGGTCGAGAAGCGGAAGGATTCCGTCTTGTCGTAATCTTCCTTGGACAGAACCTTGGAGATGTCGAAGCGGATCGGACCCATCGGCGACTTCCAGTGGATGCTGACGCCAGCCGATGCGCGCAGCGACAGCTCATCGGCGATGTTGGTGTTCACCGTCCCGGTGGACGTCAGCTTGTAGCGGTCATCCAGCACGCCCAGCGTACCGACATCGGCGAACAGCGAGGTCTTGATGCCGTATTGCTCGGGCAGATAGTTCGGCAGGGTCAGTTCCACCGTGCCGATGGCGTAGAAGTTGCCACCCAGGGCGTCGGTCGTGGTCAGATCGCGCGGCCCCATACCGGCCGTCTCGAAGCCGCGGAAGCTGTTGCCGCCCTTGAAGAACCGGTCGTTGATGCGGATCGGATCGCCGTTCCAGCCGCTAACGTATCCGGTCGAACCCTGAACGCTGACGATCCAGTTGGGTGTGAAACCGTAGTACCAGCTCGCATCGGCCTCAGTCTTCACATAGTTCACGTCGCCGCCCAGACCCGCGAGGTCCTGACGCAGCGACCCGGCCCAACCGCGCGTCGGACGGATCGGATCGTTGGTGTAGTTGACCTGCAGCGTATAGCCCGCCGACGAGTTGATGAAGCTGCCGACCTGATCGCACAGGGCAGAGGAGCCTCGCCCCACGCCATTGCAATAGCCGTCCGGCACGATGATCTCGTCGGACTTCAGGAAGTAGCGCGTGCTGAGCAGCATGTTGCCGTTCAGCGGATAGGATAAGCGCAGACCGCCGCCCGTCGAGCGATAGTCGTATGACGAATATTGGCTCAGGTCGTAGCGCGAGTGGAAGAGGTCGAAGCCGGCGCGCAGGTCGCGCCCCAGGAACTTCGGCTCGGTAAAGCGGAAGTCCACCTGCTGGCGCAGCGAGCCCCACTCCAGACGAGCCACGACGTTCTGGCCACGCCCCCGGAAGTTCCGCTCCGAGATGCCCAGATTGACCGTGAAGGAATCAACGGAGCTGAAGCCCGCGCCGACGGACAGTTCACCGGTGGGCTGTTCCTGAACGTTGACGTTGATCACCGAACGATCCGGCGCGCTGCCGCGCGTTTCCTCGACCGTCACGTCCTTGAAGAAGCCCAGGGCGCGCAGGTTGTTGCGCGAGCGCTCCATCAGGGCGCGGTTGAAGGCGTCGCCCTCGGTCAGCAGCAGTTCGCGGCGGATCACCGGGTCGATCGTGCGGGTGTTGCCGACCACATTGATGCGATCGATGTAGACCCGCTGGCCCTCGGACACGTTGAAGGTCACATCGACCGTGTCCGTCTCGGGATTGGCCTTATAGGTCGGATTGATCTCGACGAAGGCGTAGCCGGCCGAACCCGCCGCGAACGTCAGGGCGTCGACGGCCTGTTCGATCTTGTCGCTTTCGTACAGCTGGCCTTCCCGGATCGGCACCAGGGCCTTCAGGAAGTCGGCGTTCAGCCGGTCGTTCTGGGTGACGACCTTGATCTCACCGAAGTTGTACTTGTCGCCTTCGTTCAGCGTCAGGGTCAGCTGGAACGCCTGATCGTCCGGCTGAAGCTCGGCGACCGAGGACACCACACGGAAGTCGTAATAGCCGCGGTTGGTGTAGAATTTCCGCAGCTGCTCCTGATCGTATTCCAGGCGGTTGGGATCGTAGTTGTCGTTGTTGGAGAAGAACTTCCACCAGGTGGACTTCTCGGTGACCATCACGCCGCGCACGTCGCGATCCGAAAACGCCTCGTTGCCGAGCACGTTGATGGCGCTGATGCCGGTCTGCGGTCCTTCGTTGATCTCGAAGATCACATCGACGCGATTCTGTTCCAACTGGACCAGCTTGGGCGTCACGGTCGCAGAGATGCGGCCCTGCAGGCGATACAGCTCGACGATGGCACCGACGTCTTCCTGAACCTTGGCGCGGGTATAGATGCCGCGCGGCGCCAGGGTCACTTCCTTGGTCAGCTTGTCCTTCGACAGCGCCTTGTTTCCCTCGAACACCACCTGGTTGATGATCGGGTTCTCGACGATCTGGACGATCAGGTCGCCGTTCTGGATGCCCAGTTGCACATCGGCGAACAGGCCCGTGCGCGACAGAGTGCGCACCGCGACGTCCAGCACCGAGGCGTCGACCGCATCACCGGGACGGATCGGCAGGTAGGACAGGACCGTCGTCTGATCGATCCGCTGCGCGCCCTGAACGATGATGCGGTTGATCGTGATCGTCTGCGGCGCAGCGATCTCGACGCGCGGTTCGGCGGCGCTCGCCGGGGCCGTCTGGGCCGGCGTTTGAGTCGGCGCAGCAGGCGTCGTCGTCGGCGCGGTCTGGGCCAGCGCGGGTGCGCCCAGCCCGGCGGCGACCGCCAGAGCCAGCAGGCTGGAGCGGGCGCTCAGTCGAACGGCGGCGCGAGAGGTCATGTCATTCATTCGGGAAACCGTCGGGGGCTGGCGTCGGCTCACGAGACGAGCCCGCCGAGGAATTGGAAGATATTGAGCTTCTGTAGGTCGTTCCACGTTGCGAACAACATAAATCCCGCCAAAAGCGCAAGGCCTGCACGATAGCCCATCTCCTGGAACCGCGCCGACACAGGCTGTTTCGCCACAGCCTCATAGCCGTAGAAAAGCAGATGTCCGCCGTCGAGGACCGGAATGGGAAGCAGATTTAGAAAGCCGATTCCGATCGAAAGTATGGCGGCCAAGGTTGTCAGCGTCAGGATAAGGTTGATCGCCATGGCGCCAGGCGCTGGATTGGCTTCGACCGCAGCCGTCGTCAGCGAGCCCGTCGCCTTGGCCATGCCCAGCGGACCGCTGAACTGATCGCCCGACTCGCGGCCCGTCGCCAGGCGTCCGAGGTAGGTCAGGGTCGAGCCGATGACGTCGGCCGTTTGGCGCGCTCCCTCGGCGACAGCCTCGACGGGGCCATAGCGCACGTGGCGGACATCGCCGGCCGACGAGCCCAGCCCCAGACCGATGCGGCCGACCTTGACGCGTCCGGCGATGGGGTCGTTTTCCTCGCGACGTTCCGGCGTCGCGACCAGCTCGACAGGACGCCCGGCGCGCTCGACCGTGAAACGTACGGGATCGCCGGTCGATAGCATGACGGTGCGGGTGACCGCGCTTCCGTCCTTGATGGCCTTGCCGTTCACCTCGGTGATCAGGTCGCCGACCTGGAAACCGGCGGCGGCGGCTGGCGATCCCGCCTGGACCTGAGCAACACGCGCGGGGCGCAGAGACACGCCGACGGCCATGAAGACGACGGCGAAGATGGTGATGGCCAAGATGAAGTTCGCGACGGGCCCGGCCGCGACGATCAGGGCGCGCTGCCAAACCGGCTTGAAGTGGAAATAATCACGCTCGGCGCCCGGTCCACGCTCGGCGACCACGCGGCTGCGCAGTTCGTCCAGTCCGGCCCGGTCGGGCACGCTGGACGCATCCAGATCGCCCGAGAACTTCACATAGCCGCCCAGCGGCAGCCAGCCGAGACGCCATTCGATGCCGTGACGATCTGTGCGGCTGGCCACGGCCTTGCCGAAGCCGACCGCGAACCGATCCACCTTCACGCCAAAGGCGCGCGCGACGAGGAAGTGACCCAGTTCGTGGATGGTGACGATGAAGGTCAGCACCAGCAGGAACGAGGCGATGGAGATCAGGACCTGACCCAGGACGCCCAGCATTCGAAAATCGTCTCCCCTGGCCTGCTGTCAGGCCGCATTCGCAAGGCTGGCGACGACGCTCTCGGCCATTCGACGCGTCTCGGCGTCGACCGAAAGGGCCGCGCCGCAGGCGTCTCCAGAACCGAAAGCCATCCCCGCTTTCGTCGCACGCTCAAGGGTTTCGGCGACGACTGCGGCAATATTGAGAAACGCCAGCTTGCGGTCAAGGAAGGCGAAGGCGGCGACCTCGTTGGCGGCGTTGAACACGGCGGGCGTAGCGCCGCCCGCCTTCAGGGCCTGACGCGCCAGATCGAGGGCGGGGAAGCGTGTCAGATCGGGCGCTTCGAACGTCAGCCGACCCAGCGCAGCCAGATCCAACTTGGGCGCCGGCCACGCGATCCGGTCCGGCCAGGCCAAGGCGCAGGCGATCGGCGTGCGCATATCCGGCGGTCCCATCTGGGCCAGCGTCGAACCATCCACATATTCCACAAGGCTGTGGATGATCGATTCGGGGTGCACCACGACGTCGATCCGATCCTGCGGCATATCGAACAGATAAGCCGCCTCGATCATCTCCAGGCCCTTGTTGGCCATGGTGGCGCTGTCGACTGAAATCTTGGCGCCCATGCTCCAGTTAGGGTGGGCGACGGCCTGTTCCGGCGTGATGGCGACCATCTGCTCGCGCGGCGTGTTGCGAAAAGGCCCGCCCGATGCGGTGAGGATCAGCTTGGCCACCCGCTCAGGCGCTTCGGCCGGAAACACCTGGAAGATGGCGGAGTGCTCGGAATCGACGGGGATCAAGCGCCCCCCTGCCCGGTTAACCCGCTCGATCAGGGCGGGGCCGCAGCAGACCAGGCTTTCCTTGTTGGCCAGCGCCAGGGTCGCGCCCGTTCCCGCCGCCGCCCAGGCGGACTTCAAACCCGCCGCTCCGACGATGGACGCCATGATCCAGTCGGCAGGTCGCGTCGCCGCCTCAACGACGGCGGCGTCGCCGGCGGCGGCAGCGACGTCCGTGCCGGACAAGGCGTCGCGCAGTTCGTCCAATCGCGCCGGATCCGCCGTCACGGCCAGCTTGGGCCGCCAACGTTTGGCCTGCTCTGCCAGTTTGGCGATATTGGCGCCGCCCGTCAGGGCCTCAACCTCGAACGCGCCTGTGCCCGTCGCCTCGGCTTGAGCCATCAGGTCCAGCGTGGAAGCGCCGACCGATCCGGTCGCGCCAAGCACGGTGATGCGACGCCGGATCACGCCCCACGCTCCAGCATCAGGACGATCAGTCGGCCCGCCGCGACGACGACGACCGCGAACATCAAACCATCGACGCGGTCCAGCAGGCCGCCGTGGCCGGGAATGGTGTTGCCCGCATCCTTGACCCCGAACCGTCGCTTCAGCGCCGATTCCCACAGATCGCCCGCCATGGTTGCCAAAGCTCCCGCAAAGCCCAGCACCGCTCCCCAGACGACGCTCAAGGCGCCCATATTGACCCAGGCCGTCATGACGGCGCCCGCAACCGCGCCGGCCGCAACGCCTCCAATGAACCCGGACCAGGTCTTGTTCGGCGAGAAGCGCGGCCACAGCTTGGGTCCGCCAAAGGTGGATCCTGCCAGGTAGGCCACGATGTCGGCCGACCAGGCGACGGCGAAGACGAGCACGGTCCAGTGCAGACCGATCAAACTGTCGACGTCGCGCAGCCAAATCAGCAGGACCGAAGGCCAGCCGAGATAGAGCACGCCGTAGGCGGCATCCAGCGCCTCCTGCCCTCGACTACGGGCATAGACCCCGGCCGCGACCGCGCCGAACACCAGCATGATGAAGGCGACGGACATGGCGCCGAAATGGGCGCTGATCACCGCCGCCACGACGCCGAAGCTGACCGCTCCGCCCATGACGCGGCGCGCATGGGGCGCACTCATCGCCGCCCATTCGAACGCCAGGACGACGCTGGCGACGATCATCAGCGCCAGGAACCACACGCCGCCGCCCCACGTCGCAGCGACGGCGGCGGGCGCCAGCACGACGGCGGACGCAGCCCTGAGGGCGATATCCCGACCCTTGACCGCCATCAGGCCGTCGCGCGCTCAGGCGCGATCACGCGTCCGCCGAAACGACGATCGCGCTGACCAAAGGCCGAGATTGCCTCAGCCAGCGCCTTGGGGCCATAGTCGGGCCACAGAATGTCCTGGAAAACGAGCTCGGCGTAGGCGGCCTCCCACAACAGGAAGTTCGACAGCCGCTGCTCGCCCGACGTCCGCACGATCAGGTCAAGCGGCGGCGAGCCCGCCGTGGCCAGGCCTGAGGTCAGGATCGCTTCGTTGAAAGGCTCGACCGTCTCGCCCGCCAGCACCCGCTCCATATGGCGACGCGCCGCGTCCACCAAATCCGCGCGACCGCCGTAGTTGAAGGCGACCTGCAAGAGGAACCGGTCGTTATGGGCAGTCTGTGCCTCGGCCCTTTCGATGATGGCGGCGATGTCTGCTGGCAGTCCTTCGCGTCGTCCCAGGATCTTCAGCCGGACGCCGGCCTTGGTCAAGCGGGCCAGATCGCTGGCGACGTAGGAGCGCACCAGCCCCATCAGGTCCGACACCTCGTCCTCGGGACGGCTCCAGTTCTCGGTCGAGAAGCCGAACACCGTCAGGCAATCGATGCCCAGATCCGGCGCCGCCTGGATCGTGCGCTTCAGCGCCTGGACGCCTTCGCGGTGGCCAAGGGCGCGCGGCAGGCCCCGGGCCTTCGCCCAGCGTCCATTGCCATCCATGATGATGGCGACGTGGCGCGGGCCGTCCTGACCCTGCTTGTCTGGGCTTTGGCCTGAAGGCGCGGCGCGGTCTGCCGTCATCTGTCGTGCGATCCCTTCCGGACCCAGCCGTTTCGCCTCAGACCTGCATGATCTCTTGTTCCTTGGTCTTCAAGGTCTCGTCGATGCGCTTGATGGCCGCGTCGGTGTCCTTCTGGACCTCGGTCTCCATCTTCTTTTGCTCGTCCTGGCTGATCTCGCCGGCCTTCTCGGCCTTCTTCAGGTCGTCGTTGGCGTCGCGGCGGACGTTGCGAACCGAGATTTTCTGCTGCTCGGCATATTTGCCGGCCAGCTTGACCAGGTCCTTGCGGCGTTCCTCGGTCAGGGGCGGCACCGGAATGCGCAGGGTCTGGCCGTCCACGATCGGATTCAGGCCCAGATTGGCGTTGCGGATCGCCTTTTCGACGGCGACCACCATGCCCTTGTCCCAGACGCTGACGCTGATCATGCGCGGCTCGGGCACGCTGATGGCGGCGACGGCGGTCAGGGGCGAGGCCGAGCCGTAGGCTTCGACCCGCACGGGCTCCAACAGGCCGGCGTTGGCGCGACCGGTGCGCAGACCGCTGAACTCTTCCTTCAGAGCGGCGACGGAGCGATCCATGCGGTCGCGATAGGTCTTGAGGTCAGGCTTTGCCATGGTCTTTGGTCTCTCTTGTCTTTCCTGGTCAGGCGAACGTTCAGGCGACGTCCTGAATGACCGTGAACGTGCCTTCGCCAGTCAGGGTCCGGCGCAGCGAATTGTCTTCCCGAATTGAGAAGACCACGATCGGTATGCCCGTGTCGCGCATCATGGCGATGGCCGAGGCGTCCATGACCCGCAGATCCTTAGCCAGCACATCCTGATAGGACAGCGTCTCATACCGCGTCGCGTCGGGATCCTTTTTCGGGTCGGCGGTATAGACCCCGTCCACGCTGGTGCCTTTCAGCAGGGCGTCGCAGCCCATTTCCGCCGCCCGCAGCGCCGCACCCGAGTCCGTGGTGAAGAACGGTGCGCCCACGCCGGCGGCGAAGATCACGACCCGGCCCTTTTCCAGATGACGCAGGGCGCGACGGCGAATGTAGGGTTCCGCAATGGCCGCCATCGGAATCGCGCTCTGCACGCGGGTCGAGACGCCGATCTTCTCCAGCGCCGACTGCATGGCCAGGGCGTTCATGATGGTCGCCAGCATGCCCATATAATCGGCCTGTGCGCGCTCCATGCCGGCCGCCGCCTTGGACAAACCGCGGAAGATGTTGCCGCCGCCGATGACGAGACAGATTTCGACGCCCTCGGCCGCGACGTCCGCGACCGCTTTCGCGACCGTATCCACCGTCTTCATGTCGACGCCGAACGACTGGTCGCCCATCAGCACCTCGCCCGACACCTTCAGCAGGACGCGTTTGTAGCGGAAGGTCGAGGGGGCGTCGGGCATGCGGGAAGGTCCGTTGACTGCGGCGCCATTGAATCAGGCGGCTTCTTATAGACGAAAGGCGCGCCGGCCATCAAAGCCGAACGCGCCCTTCTGATACAAAACCCTCACGAATGAGGGGAATGTTTTTTAGTTGCCGCCCATCATGGAGGCGACTTCCGACGCGAAGTCGGGGCCTTCGACCTTCTCGACGCCTTCACCCAGCGCCAGGCGGACGAAGCCGGCCAGGTGCAGGTTGGAGGAGCCCAGTTCCTTGGCCGAGTTGGCGACCAGTTGTTCGATGGTCACGTCCGGATCCATGACGAACGGCTGCTTGGACAGCACCACGTCCTTCTGGAACTTGTTGATCTGACCTTCCACGATCTTTTCGATCATGGCTTCCGGGCGGCCTTCTTCCTTGGCCTTTTCGATCAGAACGGCGCGTTCCTTCTCGATGGCGGCGGGGTCCAGGTCGTCGGTGTTCAGCGACAGCGGCGCGGTGGCGGCGACGTGCATTGCGATCTTGCGGCCCAGTTCGCGAAGCGCGGTCTTGTCGCCCTCGCCTTCAAGAGCCACCAGCACGCCGATGCGGCCGACGCCCGGCGAAACCGCGTTGTGGACGTAGGTCGAGACGACACCTTCCGAAACCGACAGGCGGGCGGCGCGGCGCAGCTGCATGTTCTCGCCGATCGTGGCGATCATGTTGGTCACTTCGTCCTGGACCGTCTTGCCGGCTTCCAGTTCGGCGCCGTGCAGGGCCTCGACCGAGTGGTGCTCCAGACCCAGCTGAGCGAACGACTTGGCGGCGTTCTGGAACAGCTCGTTACGGGCCACGAAGTCGGTTTCGGCGTTGAACTCGATGGCGGCGGCGACTTCGCCCTTGCCGTCTTCCTTCGACGCGACGGCGACCAGACCTTCAGCGGCGACGCGGTCGGCCTTCTTGGCGGCCTTGGACAGGCCCTTAGCGCGCAGCCAGTCGATTGCTGCTTCGATGTTGCCGTCGTTTTCGACCAGCGCCTTCTTGCAGTCCATCATGCCGACGCCCGAACGCTCGCGAAGCTCCTTCACGAGGGCGGCAGTGATCTCGGCCATGTTCTTCTCCTTGGGGGATTTCGTATGTGGGAACGGCCGGACTGATTTAGCCCGGCCGTGTGTCAGTTCGTCAGGCGGCGCTCAAGAACGCGAACGCCGCCCGGCGGGCGATCAGCCCTCGGCCTTCTCGATTTCGGCAGCCGGCTCAGCAGCGGCTTCCAGTTCGGCAGCGGCGCCTTCCGTGCCGGCCGGCACGGCTTCGGCTTCAGCCTTGGGGGCCGAGGCTTCACGCAGCATCGGCTCGACCGGAGCTTCCGAAGCGCCCAGGTCGATGCCCGAGGCCGAAGCGCCGGCGGCCAGACCGTCCAGGACGGCGTCGGCGATCAGGTCGCAGTAGGTCTGGATGGCGCGGGCGGCGTCGTCGTTGCCGGGGACCGGATAGGTGATGCCGTCCGGGTCCGAGTTGGTGTCCAGGATGGCGATGATCGGGATGTTCAGCTTGCGGGCTTCCTGGATCGCGATCGCTTCCTTGTTGGTGTCGATCACGAACATGATGTCCGGGATCGAACCCATGTCCTTGATGCCGCCCAGCGACAATTCAAGCTTGTCCTTCTCGCGCTGCAGGTTCAGCAGCTCTTTCTTGACGCGGCCTTCGCCGCCGTTTTCCAGAATGCCTTCCAGCTCACGCAGACGAGCGATCGAGCCCGACACGGTGCGCCAGTTGGTCAGCGTGCCGCCGAGCCAACGGTTGTTCATGTAGTACTGGGCGCAGCGCTTGGCGGCTTCGGCGACCGGCTCTGCGGCCTGGCGCTTGGTGCCGACGAACAGAACGCGACCGCCCTTGGCGGCGACTTCACGCACGGCCACCAGAGCCTGGTGGAACAGCGGCATCGTCTGCGACAGGTCGATGATGTGGATGTTCGAGCGCGAGCCGAAGATGTAGCGGTCCATCTTCGGGTTCCAGCGGTGCGTCTGGTGGCCGAAGTGGGCGCCTGCTTCAAGCAGGGTGCGCATCGAGAATTCAGGCAGAGCCATGATCGTTCAGTCCTTTTTCCGATCAAACGTGGCGCGGGGGATTAAAGGTCTGAAGACCCTCGGAATGGTGCGGATCGGGATGTCTCCCCGAAGCGCGCCTCTCCCGCGTTGCGAAATGCGGGGGCCATGTAGGCCGGATGGGCCGCAATAGCAAGCGCAGCCGTTCAAATGCGGAAAAGGCGGCCCCTTTCGGGACCGCCTTTGGTCAGCAACGCGACGGTTGCTTTTACTTCATCGCGTCCAGCAGGGTCTGGGCGCGGTCGCGGTGCGCGGTGACCGGCGTCACCAGTTCGCGCGCAAGCGTGGACAGAGCCGGCGCTTCGGTGTTGTCGGCAAAGCCGTTCAGCAGCGTCAGCGTCTCGTTGTGAGCCGTGACCTGTTGATCCAGATAGACCTTGTCGAAGTCGTCCGGCGTCGCGGCGTTCAGATTGTCGATCAGGCCCTTGCGGCGTTCGTCCAGCGTCGTGGGGATGGCGACGTTCGGCGCGGCGGTCGCTTGGGCGGCGGCGAGCTTCTCGCCGGCGGCGGTGTGATCCTTGGTGATCATGGCGGCCAGGGCCTTCACGTCCGCATTCTTGGACTTGGCGGCGGCGATCTTAGCGGCTTCCAGCTCGTACATGTTGCCGGTGCCCAGACCGGTGACGAAACCATCGACGGTGTTGGCGCCCATGGTCATGGCCGAGGTCTGGCCCACGACGCCGGACGTGGCGTCCTGGGTAGCGTTGACCGCTTCGCCGGTGTTCTGGGCGGCGCTGTCGCCACCCTGGTTGCAGGCGGCGAGAAGGGCCAGCGAGGCGACGCTGGCGATGGCGAGATATTTCATTGGAACAGTCTCCCTATGGACTGACCAAACCCATCACGCGCCCGTGAGGTTCCCAAAAAATCAAAAGCTTGACCATTTATCCGGGGCTCACGGTCGACCGTCAGGGAAGCGTGTATTCCAGATCGTAGCGATGAACGCCGCCCTCGATCTTTAAGTGAAAGACGCCCGCAATCCCCGCCAAGTCGCCTTCCCCGGAACCGGGAACGATGGTGATCAGCAAATCCTGGCTGCCCGCCTCCATGACCCCTCGATGGACCAAGGCGAAGGCGCCGCGTCGTCCGTCTAGCACCCCTGACACGCGTTCCATCGCGACATAGGCGCCCGAGCCATTGTTCAGAAGGCCCAGCATCTCGCCGGCGCCCTCGCCTTCCAGATCTCCGCGAAAGGTCTTGGACAGGCGCATCCGGCCCGGCGCTCCGGCGGGTGAGTCGGCCTCGGCCGCGACGGGCGTCATCTGAACCTCGAAGGTTCCGACAGCTTGGGACATGATCTGGCTTTCCATTGGAGCAAGGGGCTGTGCGACTGCAGCGGCCGAGGGACCAGCCCCAGCAAGAGCCAAGCCGAACATCAACGCGGCGACGCACATCAGGCGTCCTCCAGCATGACGACGCCCGGCGCCGACTTCAGCGCGCCGCGCAAGGCGCCGTCCAGGCGGTAGCGGCCGGGAATCTTGACCTCGACCTCGCGTCCCTGCTCGAGGCCCGCAATCATCAGCGACACCTCGCCCCCCTTGCCGATCGCGCCCGATCGCGCGCGTTCCAGCCGCGCCTTCAGCGCCTCGGCGTCTGCACTGCGGGCCGAGACATGAATACGAAGGCCGATGTTGGCGTCGTCCAGCAGATTGTCCATTTGCGAGGCGTCGTCTCCGAAGAAGCGCACCTCCCCCTCCGACGACTTGGCGCGCACCCGCACCATCACCGAGGCGCCGGGCTCCAGCACCTCGCGGCATTTTCGCAGTTGTTCGGGCGGGAACAGGCATTCGAACTCGCCGGTCGGATCCGAGAAGGTCACGAAAGCGAACTTCTCGCCCGTCCGCGCGCTGGCCCGCTCCTGCTTGCGACGCACGACGCCCGCCATCTGGAACGCTTCGTGACCCGACTCCGCCAACGGAATCGCTTCGGCGACGAAGGTGACGCGCTTGCGCTTCAGGGCTGAGGTCATCTCGTCCAGCGGGTGGCCCGAAAGATAGAAGCCGACCGCCGACAGTTCGTGATCCAGCCGCTCCGGCCCGACCCACGGTTCGACGCTCTTCAGGCGCGGGCGCGCGGCATGGGCCTGGTCGCCGCCGAACAACGACACCTGCGACGAGGCGCGTTCGGCCGCCACGCTCTGGCAATAGGCCATCAGAACGTCGGCCTGCTCCAGCAACTGACGCCGGTTGGGGTGGATGCTGTCGAAGGCGCCGGCCTTGGCCAGACCTTCCAGCGCGCGCTTGTTGACGCTGCGCGGATCGACGCGCTCGAGGAAGTCGAAGATGTCGGCGAAGCGGCCGCCCGTCTCGCGCACCTCGATGACGTGTTTCATCGCCTCGAGACCCACGTTTCGGATCGCGCCCAGGGCGTAGAGCACCGCGCCCTTGTCGTCGTCCCAGGCTACGTCGAAGTCGGCCGACGAGCGATTGATGTCGGGCGCCAGGACCGGCACGTCGAACCGTTTGGCGTCCTGATAGAAGACCGCCAGCTTGTCGGTGTTCGACAAGTCCAGGCTCATGGACGCCGCGAAGAACTCGACCGGCTGATTGGCCTTCAGCCAACCCGTCTGGAACGAGATCAGGGCGTAGGCGGCGGCGTGAGACTTGTTGAAGCCGTATCCGGCGAATTTGGCGACCAGGTCGAAGATGGAGCCGGACTGCGATTCCGGCACGGCCTTCTCGGCGGCGCCCTTGAGGAAGCGAAGGCGCTGGAAATCCATCTCCTCCTTCTTCTTCTTGCCCATGGCCCGGCGCAGCAGATCGGCCTCACCCAGGCTGTAGCCCGCCAGGATCTGGGCGATCTTCATCACCTGCTCCTGGTAGATGATGACGCCGTAGGTCTCGGTCAGCACCTCTTTCAGGCTGGGGTGCAGATAATCGACCTCGGCGCGTCCGAACTTACGGTCGATATAGGTGTCGATCATCTCCATCGGCCCCGGCCGATAGAGCGAAATCAGGGCGGTGATCTCTTCGATGGAGCCGCAGCGCATCTTGCGCAGGGTGTCGCGCATGCCCTGGGATTCCAGCTGGAACACCCCGACCGTCTGGCCAGAGGCCATCAGCTCGTAGGTACGCGCATCGTCCAGCGGCAGGCTGTTCCAGTCCTTGGCTGCGCCGCGCCGTTCGAGATAGCCGCGCGCCCGATCCAGCACCGTCAGCGTCTTCAGGCCCAGGAAGTCGAACTTCACCAGGCCGGCCGGCTCGACCCATTTCATGTTGAACTGGGAGGCCGGAATGGTTGAGCGCGGATCCTGATACAGCGGCACCAGTTCCGTCAGAGGCCGGTCGCCGATGACGATGCCGGCGGCGTGGGTCGAGGCGTTGCGGTAAAGCCCTTCCAGCTCCAGCGCGGTTTCCAGCAGGGTCTTCACCGCCGGCTCCGCGTCTCGCGCATCCTTCAGGCGCGGCTCGATGTCGATGGCCTGGGCCAGGGTGACCGGCGCGGCCGGGTTGTTCGGCACCATCTTGCAGAGCCGGTCGACCTGACCCAGCGGCATCTGCAGCACCCGGCCCACGTCGCGCAGCACGGCCCGCGCCTGCAAGGTGCCGAAGGTGATGATCTGAGCCACCCGGTCCTTGCCGTAGCGGTGCTGCACATAGTCGATCACCTCTTCCCGCCGCTCCTGGCAGAAGTCGATGTCGAAGTCGGGCATGGAGACGCGTTCGGGGTTCAGGAACCGCTCGAACAGCAGGCCAAACCGCAGCGGGTCCAGATCGGTGATGGTCAGGGACCAGGCGACAAGCGAGCCGGCGCCGGAGCCCCGCCCCGGCCCCACGGGAATGCCGTGGGTCTTGGCCCATTTGATGAAGTCCGACACGATCAGGAAGTAGCCGGGGAAGCCCATCTGCTGGATGATCCCGACCTCCCATTCCAGGCGGGTCCAGTATTCCTCTTCGGGCACGGCCGGCGTGACCTCGGTCAGGCGGACCTTCAGCCCCTCGCGCGCCTGGTAGGCCAGTTCATCGGCCTCGGAGCGCCCGGCGCCGGTGTCGAAACGCGGCAGGATGGGCGCGTGGGTATTGACCAGGAAGGCGCAGCGCCGCGCGATGTCGATGGTGTTGTCGCAAGCCTCGGGCAGGTCGGCGAACAGCTCGCGCATGACGGCGGCGGGCTTGAACCAGTGTTCGCCGGTGATGCGGCGGCGATCCTCCTGCCCGGTGAAGGCGCCGTCGGCGATACACAGCAGGGCGTCGTGCGATTTGGCCTGCGCCGCCTTGGCGTAATAGACGTCGTTGGTGGCGACCAGCGGCACGTCATTGGCATAGGCCCATTCGACCAGCCCCGGCTCGGCGCGCTTTTCGTCCTCAAGCCCGTGGCGTTGCAGCTCGACGTAGAAGCGGTCGCCGAACGCCGCCTTCATCGTCGCCAGACCGGCGGCGCCTTCGGCCTTCTTGCCTTGGGCGAACAGCGGATCGACCGGGCCGTCCGGGCCTCCGGACAGCAGGATCAGGCCTTCGGAGCGGGCGACGACCTGCTCCCAGGCCACGCCCGGCTCGGCCATTTCTCCGGCGTCCAGATAGGCGGATGACGACAGGGCGCACAGGTTCAGCCACCCGGCTGTATCCTGGGCCAGCAGAACCACGGTCGGCACCTTGGCCCAGCGGGCGTTGATCTGGCCGCCGATGCCGAAAACCGGCAGGGCGCAGGCTACGATCGGTTGAACACCTGCATCCTTCGCCGTCTGGCTGAACTCCAGCGCACCGAACAGGTTGGCCCGGTCCGCCACCCCGACCGCCGGCATTCCGGAGTCGGCCGCCAGCTTGCCGACCTTGGCCGCCTTGATCGCGCCTTCCAGCAGCGAATAGGCCGAACGGACCCGCAGATGGACAAAACCCTGACTGTTCACCGGCTCGTTCACGCCTTCTTCGACCCTGGCCCGCTGAAGAGCCCTACTCTACCCTGAGTCTCATATCGGGCGGCGCGCGGCCATCGCAAACCGGTCGCCCCACGGATCGGCTGTGGATCGCCGGCTTCGGACGGTCCTCGAAAAAAACACCGTCTAAAGTGTCTAATTCGTCTGATCTCAGGCGGTGACGCTGATCGCCACGGTCCAGACCATCCAAACAAAACCGCCGCACGACGCCAGCGACAGCATATCCCTTATCAAACGCGGCATGATCTTGGCTCCGAGACATCCGATATGTTCTGCGAATGTTCTATGTTGGCGTTTTGTTCCGGTCAAGTCGCGCTCGGTAAAACCGTTTGCGCGTCGCCGTCGTAGTCACTGCAACAGGAGATGAGACCATGTCCCTTCGCACGACAGCCCTCGCCGCCGTTGCATCCTTGAGCGTCGCCGCGCTGGCGATCGGCGCGCCTCTGGCCCGTCAGGCCGAAGCGCAGTCGGCGTTTCAGACCGCGATCTTCGCCGGCGGCTGCTTCTGGTCGGAGGAGAAGGCCTTCGACGACGTGCCGGGGGTGCGCTCGGCCGTGTCCGGCTTCGTCGGCGGCCATACCGCCAACCCGACCTATGAGCAGGTGGTGCGCGGCGGCACTGGCCATATGGAAGCGGTGCAGGTCACCTTCGATCCGCGCGTGGTCAGCTATCGCACCCTGGTCGATCGCTATTGGCGCACCATCGACCCGACCGATCCGAACGGTCAGTTCTGCGACCAGGGGCCGTCGTATCGATCCGCCGTCTTTGCGACAGCGATTCAGCGCGCAGACGCCATCGCCTCGCGCGATACGGCGATGCGCGTGCTGAGAAAGAGCTTCACCACGCCGGTCGTCGGCGCCCAGCGGTTCTGGCCGGCCGGCGAGGAACACCAGAACTACGCCAAACGCCACGCCGCCAGCTATCAGGCCTACCGGATCGGATGCCGCCGCCCCGAACGCCTGCGAGCGATTTGGGGCGACGCCGCCGTCAGCTGATCGATAGGCGTGGCTCAGTAGGCGTGGCTCTGGGCCTCGCGCTGTTCCAGATGACCATCCTTCAGGGCGAAGACGCGGTCCATATGGCCGGCCAACTCCATATTGTGGGTGGCGATCAGGGCGGCCACGCCCGTGGTCTTGGCCAGGTCGCGCAGGGATTCGAACACGGATTGGCTGGTGGTCGGATCCAGATTGCCGGTCGGCTCGTCGGCCAGCAGCAGCCGTGGGCCGTTGGCCAGCGCGCGACCGATGGCGACGCGCTGTTGTTCACCGCCCGACAGCTGAGCCGGCTGGTGCGTCAGGCGTTCGCCTAGCCCAAGGGCCGTCAGCGTGACCTCGGCGCGTTTGCGCGCCTCGTCCTGGGACACGCCGGCGATCCGCATCGGCAAAGCGACATTATCGCGCGCATCGAACTCGGGCAGCAGGTGGTGGAACTGATAGACGAAGCCGATCCGGCCCAGGCGCAGACGCGTGCGGGCGCGCTCGTCCAGATCACCGACCTGTTCGCCGTCGATGGCGACCGTGCCGCTGGTGGGTTTCTCCAACAGGCCGGCGGCGTGCAGCAGCGACGACTTGCCCGAGCCCGACGGCCCGATCAGCCCGACCAGTTCGCCGGGATAGACGTCCAGATCGACGCCCTTCAGCACGGTCAGGCCGCCCTGGGCGGTGTCATAGGTGCGGGTCAGGCCGCGCACCGAAAGGATGGGAGCCTTACTCATAGCGCAGCGCCTCCACGGGATCGATGCGAGACGCGTTCCAGGACGGCGGCAGGCTGGCGATACAGCTCATCAACAGGGACCAGAAGGCCACCCAGGTCACGTCCACCGGATCGACCAGGGCCGGGATGGCGTCCAGCATATAGACGTCGGAATCGAACAGCTTGGTCTGCAGCACGAACTCCAGGAAATGCTGGATCGAACCAATGTTCCAGCAGAACAGCAGACCCAGGATCAGCCCTGCGATGGTGCCCGCCACCCCGATCATGGCGCCGGCCATGAAGAAGACGCGCAGGATCGCCGAGGGGCTGGCGCCGATGGTGCGCAGGATGGCGATGTCGCGACCCTTGTTCTTCACCAGCATGACGATGCCGGAGATGATGTTCATGGCGGCGATGGCGACGACGAGGCCCAGGATGATGCTCATGGCCACGCGTTCGACCTTCAGCGCGCCATAGAAGGCGGCGAGACGCTCGCGCCAGTCGCTGACGACCGAGCCGGGACCGGCCGCGTCGCGGATGGCGGCGGTCAGGGCGCCGACCTGATCGGGATCGTCCACCTTGATTTCGATCGCGTCCCAGACCCCTTCCTTGCCGAAGAAGAGCTGCTGCTGCTCCAGCGGCATGAAGATGAAGGCGCGGTCATAGTCGGCGGCGCCCGAACGGAACAGGCCGCCGACGAAATAGGTCTTCTCAAGTCCGCCGAGGTTGCCGAAGGCGCTGTCGGCCCCGGTCGGCGAATACAGGGTCACAGGATCGCCGACGCGCAGGCCCATGGAGTTGGCCAGGGCCGCGCCGACCAGAATGCGGTCGCCGCCATAGGGCCCCTTGCCGAAGCTGGCGCGTTCCTGCGGGCTCAGACTGTCGAAGACATACTGGGTCTTGGCCAGATCCTCTGGGCGGATGCCCTTGGCGATGGCGCCGGTCGTATAGCTGCCGACGCGGATCAGGCTTTGGGCCTCGTTCAGCGGACTGGCGCTGGCGACGCCGGGCACGGCCTGGATGCGCTTAAGGGCGGCTTCGCGATCCGGCGAGGTCAGGACCTGCCCCTGCACATACATGTGGCCGTTGAACGCCAGCATGCGGCCCAGCAGTTCGCTGCGGAAGCCGGACATGATGCTCATGACGCTGATCAGCACGGCGACAGCCAGCATGATGCCGATGAAGCTGATGACGGCGATGGTGGCGACGCCGCCTTCCTTGCGCTTGGCGCGCAGGTAGCGCAGGGCCAGGCCGATCTCCCACGAGGAGAAGGCGCCGGACGGACGAGACGGCAGGCTCAAGCGGTCAGCCTTTCAATAGCTTCGGCGAGCGGCACGGAGACCTTCTCGCCGGTGGCGCGACGTTTCAGTTCGACCACGCCGTCCGCCAGACCCTTGGGACCGATGGTCAGCTGCCACGGCACGCCGATCAGGTCGGCGGTGGCGAACTTGCCGCCGGGACGTTCGTCGGTGTCGTCGTACAGGACGTCCTTGCCGAGCTTTTCAAGCTGGGCCACCGCGTCCTCGCAGGCGGCCGAGACGGCCTCGTCATTGGCGCGCAGATTGATGACGACCACGTCGAACGGCGCGACCGCGTCGGGCCAGATGATGCCGCCGGCGTCGTGGCTCGCTTCGATGATGGCGCCCAGCAGGCGCGACACGCCGACGCCATAGCTGCCCATGTGGACCTCGGCGTCCTGACCGTCAGGCCCGGCGACCTTGGCCTTCATCGGGGCGGAGTATTTGGTCCCGAAGTAGAAGATGTGGCCGACCTCGATCCCGCGCGCCGACAGGCGGTCGCCCTCGGCGGTCTTGGCCTCGAACTGCGACGGATCGTGCATCTCTTCGGTGGCGGCGTAGAGCGCGGTCCGCTCGTCGAACACGGCCTGCACGGCTTCGGGGCTAAAGTCGTCGCCAGGCGCGGGCATCTCGACCAGCTTGCGGTCGCAGAAGACCTCGCTCTCGCCCGTTTCGGCCAGGACGATGAACTCGTGGCTCAAATCGCCGCCGATGGGGCCTGTGTCGGCGCGCATCGGCACGGCCTTCAGGCCCATGCGGGCGAAGGTGTTCAGATAGGCGACGAACATGCGGTTGTAGGCGACGCGGGCCGCGGCCTCGTCCACATCAAACGAATAGGCGTCCTTCATCAGGAACTCGCGCCCGCGCATCACGCCAAAGCGCGGACGGCGCTCGTCGCGGAACTTCCACTGGATGTGAAACAGGTTCAGCGGCAGCGACTTGTAGGACTTCACATAGGCCCGGAAGATGTCGGTGATCATCTCCTCGTTGGTCGGTCCGTAAAGCAGCTCGCGCTCATGCCGGTCGGTGATGCGCAGCATCTCGGGGCCGTAGGCGTCATAGCGGCCGCTCTCGCGCCACAGGTCGGCCAGTTGCAGCGTCGGCATCAGCAGTTCGACGGCCCCGGCCCGCATCTGCTCCTCGCGCACGATCTGCTCGATCTTTCGCAGCACCTTCAGACCCAGCGGCAGCCAGGCGTAGATGCCGGCGGCCTCCTGCTTGATCATGCCGGCGCGCAGCATCAGCTGGTGCGAGACGATCTGGGCGTCCGAAGGGGCTTCCTTCAGCGTGGGCAGGAAAAAGCGCGACAGGCGCATGGTCGGGAATCCTAGGCGTAGAGACGGAACAAGGCTTTAGCCGCTCGGACGGGGCGAAAGCTAGGCCGATGCGTCGTTTAGACAGCGGGGCCGCTGGCGAAGTTCGGAAGAGGCAGCCAGCCCGTGAAGATCAGCACCATCACGAACACCCAAACGAGGGCCGAGACCCAGGTCGTCGTCAGGAACTTCTTCTTCAGATTGGGCGTCTTGGGCGCGCCCCATTGTGAGCCGTCGGTCGGCGGCTCGTGCGTTTCGCTGGCCGTGCCCAGCGGCAGCACGGCGAACAGCACCGTCCACCAGGCGATGATGTAGATGCCGACCATGGTGAAGACGCCGATGGGCATGACGGACCTCTAGGGATGGGGCCGGCCGACGCCGTAGCGGGCCGCCAGATAGGGAGCGATGGCGTGATCCTGAAGAAACCGCCGGCCGGTCGTTTCGCTGACCTCGGCCTCGGGCCAATCCAGCGCGCCGTCCAGGATCAGGATGGGGCAGCTCTGATGCACCTCGCCGACTTGGTCGATGACCGGCTGACGTGGGCGCGGATGGTCCAGATAGACGACGTCCAGCGCGTCGCGAAGCTGAGGATAGAAGGCCAGGACACCCTCGATATAGGCGCCAGGCGGGCAGAACCACGGACCGCCCTGATCGTCGTGCCAGTCGGGGTTCAGCAGGAAGAGTCGCTCGGTCATCGGCGTGGATATATCCGAGTTGAGGCCGTCGGCGCGACCGCTATTCGCACGATGCGCCAAACCCCGGCGCCCGTAACGCCAGAAGGATCGAAGAGCGCGCCTGCTGCGTGATCGCCCCTGCGCCTTGCAGCACGCAGCCGACAGCGGTGTTTGAGTTGGGCGCCAGAAGGCCGTAGGTCAGCCCCTCCTGCGCCAGGCGAGCCTGGGCGCCCTTCAACGTTTCGACGGCCGTCGCGACGCGCGCCGGGTCATTGGTGATGCGCGTCATCTCGTGCAGCGCCTCGCCCGAACTGGGGAAGTCATAGGCGTTCGGATCGAACGGCGCGATCTCGGCCGACAGGCGTTCGGGATGAATGTCGATGCCGAACTTGGCGTTCTGACTGGCCGAGAAGGCGATGGCCGGCCCGCTCTCAGGCACGACGAGAATATAGGCATGGCGCGGAAACAGCAGATATTGCGCCATGAACTTGGTCACTGGCACCAAAGGCATCCCGTCCGGTCCCAAAGCGTGGGCGCCGACATAGACGCCCGACGGCACGCTGCGCGCATCGATCCGGCCATTCAGCTTCAGGATGCGATCGACCATGACGTGGTCGAGCAGAAAGACGCCGTCCTCTGCCTCGCGCTCCAGATAGGAATGGATGGCGGCGGTGTCGGGCGCTGGTCCCAGATCGCGACCATATACGGTCGGAAAGGCGGTCGGCGACATCGGTTGGCCGTCGGGCGGGCTGAACCACAGCACGCGCAGTTCGTGAACCGTCCGCGCCAAAGGGTCTTCGCCCCGGAAGGTCGACAGGCTGAGCACCAGATTGACCACGGCGAACAGGGCGACGAAGCCGACCAGCCCCTGCCCTGCAATCACCGCCCACCGCCGCCAACCGCGCAGCGGATGACGGGCGTGCCGGATCCGCTCCAGCAGGCGGCGCGCACGGGCAGGCTTTTTCGACATGCGTTTCCCCGACCGTTCAGGCGCACGACAAATGCGCCCAAACGGTCAAGGTTGCATCAGACGCGCAGGACGACCGTCTCGACGATGGGACGACGATCCCAGATCTGCTGGCTGGCCTTTTTCAGCACGCGGGCGACGGCCTGTTCGATGACCATTTCATCGTCCAGAGCATCGCCCTTCAGGCCCTTGACCACCTGTTCGACGCGCTCGGCCAGCTTGTCCAGCGCATCGCCGAGCGGCGTGGCCGTGTCGCCGGGCAGGCCGACGCTGCGGATATCGATGTCGCTGGCGATGCGACCGCGTTTGTCCAAGGCGAAGCTGACGATCAGCACGCCGTTGGTCGAGGCGTGACGACGTTCCTTCAGGGCCTCGCCCTGCTCGGTCACCAGCATCCCGCCGTCAACGTACAGGCGACCGTTCGGCACCTCGTCGATGATCTTGGCCGGGCCAGGGGCCAGGCGGACCATGTCGCCGTTGCGTGGCGTCACCGTTTCGGGAACGCCCATGTCCTTGGCGAGGTTGGCATGTTCCAAGAGGAAGCGACGCACGCCATGGGTCGGCACCGCAATCTGCGGCCGGGCCCATTCGTACATCTGCTTCAGCTCGTCGCGGCAGGGGTGGCCCGAGACGTGGATGCCCGGGTGATCCTTCTCGGTGTAGAGGCGCACGCCGCGGTCCGCGAGCCGGTCCTGCAGATTGCCGATCGCCAGCTCGTTGCCGGGGATCTGACGCGACGAGAAGATGCAGTGGTCGCCCAGGCCCAGCTTCACGACCGGGTGGGTGCCGTCCGCGACGCGCGACAGGGCCGCCCTCGCCTCGCCCTGGCTGCCGGTGCACAGATACAGGATCTGATCGGCGGGCCAGACGCGGGCCTCTTCATCCGACAGGAAGGGCTTCACGTCCTTCAGCATGCCGACGTGTTTCGCCGCCGCCGTGATCCGGTGCATCGAACGGCCGGCCAGGGCCACGCGACGCCCGCAGGCCTCGGCGGCGCGGATCACGCTGTCCATCCGGGCGACGTTGGAGGCGAAGCAGCCGACCGCGACGCGCCCCTTCAGGCTGGCGATCAGCTTGGAGATGGCGACGGCGACATCGCCCTCGGACCCGGCGACGCCCGGCACGAAGACGTTGGTCGAATCGCAGACCATGGCCAGCACGCCTTCGTCGCCCAGGGCGCGGATGACGGGGGCGTCGGTCTTGGTCCCGATCACCGGCTGGTCGTCGATCTTCCAGTCGCCGGTGTGGAACACCATCCCCAGCGGCGTATCGATGGCCAGGCCGCTGGGCTCGGCGATCGAGTGGGTCATGTTGACGAAGGTCACGCCGAACGTGCCGATGTCAACGGTCCCGCCCAGCGGAACCTCGACCAGTTCGACCTCGTCCAGAATGCCGCGCTCGCGCAACTTGTCGCGGATCAGATAGGCGGTGAAGGGCGTGGCGTAGATCGGCGCCTTGATGCGCGGCCACAGCCAGCCCAGAGCGCCGATGTGATCTTCGTGCGCGTGGGTCAGCACGATGCCCTTGATTTTTTCACCCTCCAGGAAGGTGGGATCGGGCACGATCACGTCCACGCCGGGCGTGGACAGGTCGCCGAAGGTGACGCCGACATCGACGATCAGCCATTCACGGTTCGCCTCTGGGCCGAAGCCATAGGCGTTCAGGTTCATACCGACCTCGTCCGAGCCGCCCAACGGCAGGAAAACGAGTTCGTCTTGGGTTTGCTTTTTCATTCAATCAGTCAAATGGGCGTTACGACGCCAGATTTCGAGGAGGCCGCGAATAGTCAGGTCGGGATCGAAGCGATCGATGCTGTCGGTCGCGCCTTCGAACAGGCTGGCGACCCCGCCGGTGCCGACGACGGTCATGGGCTTGCCCCACTCCGCCTTGATGCGCCCGACCAGGCCTTCGATCAAAGAGATATAGCCCCAGAAGACGCCGGACTGCATGGCCTCGACCGTGCCCTTGCCGATGACGTATTCGGGTTTCTGAATGGCGATGCGCGGCAGTTTGGCGGCCGCTTCGTGCAGGGCCTGAAGCGACAGATTGATGCCGGGCGCGATCAGACCGCCCTCGAAGGCGCCGTCGCCCGAGACGATGTCGAAGGTCGTCGCCGTGCCGCTGTCGATCAGCAGAAGGTCGCCGGAATACATCAGCGAGGCGCCCACAGCATTCACCAGACGATCGGCGCCCGCCTCGCTGGGCTTGGCGATCCGCACCTCGATGCCCAGTTCGGCGTTCTCGCCGATGACGAGAGGCTCGATGTTCAGATAGCGCCGCGCCAGATTGCGCAGGTTGAAGATCGACTGGGGCACGACGCTGGAGATGATGCAGCCGCCGAGGGCGTCGAACTTCAGCCCCTTCATAACCATCAGCTGGTTCAGCCAGACGGCGTATTCGTCGGCCGTGCGGCTGGCCTCGGTCGCGGCGCGCCACTGCGCGATCCATTCCGTGCCGTCGTGGACCGCGAACAGCGTATTGGTGTTGCCCTGCTCGATCGCCAGCAGCATCAGGCGGCCTTGCCAAAGAAGACGTCGCCGGCGGAAATCAAACGCATGGAGCCGTCGGCCAGACGCAGGCGTAGGGCGCCATCCGGCTCCACGCCCTCGGCCAGGCCTTCGATAGTCTCATTGTCCAGCCGAGCGACGCACGGTCCGTTTAGGCCAATCAAACGACTGGTCCAGGCGTCGAGCACGGGCTCGAAGCCCATCGTCTGCCAACGCCCCCACCAGACGGCGAAGGTCTCGGCCAGGATTTCGGCAGCGGCCTCAATCGGCGGGACATAGGCGAGGTCGGAGCGCAGACGTTCGGCGACCGAGGTCGCCCCCCGTTCCGTGCCCTCGGGCGCATGGGCCAGGTTCACGCCAATGCCGACCGCAAGCCAGAGGTCGCCGTTCACGTGCCGGCCGGATTCGACCAGGATGCCCGACACCTTGACCCCGTCCAGCAGGACGTCGTTGGGCCATTTGATCGAAACGAGCGCGGGCGAGACGAAGACATCCAGCAGGTCCGCGACGGCCAGGGCCGCGATGAAGGTGGCTTGGGCCGCCTCCGCCGCCGACTTGGGCGTAGTGATCAGAAGGGTGGCCGCCAGATTGCCCTGATCGGTGTCCCACTTGCGACCCCGCCGACCGCGGCCAGCGGTCTGGCGGCGCGCCACGATCCAGCGCGGGCCCGCCTCTCCGGCCTCGGCGAGGCGGCGCGCCTCGGCGTTGGTCGAGTCGATCTCGTCGAGGATGACCAGAGGGACGGGCGCCAACGCCCTATCCGTTCCCGAAGCCGGCGCTCGCAGCCTTGGTCAGCGGCTCCAGCCAGGTCAGACCGACGATCACCAGCGGGAAGGCGAAGGCGGCGCACGCCCAGCCGATCCATTTGGCCTCGACCGGCGCGGCGTCGGTCGCGATGTCGTCCACCGGCGCATCGAACCACATCAGCTTGAGGATGCGCAGATAGTAGAAGGCGGCGACGACCGAGGCGACCAGACCGGCGGCCGCGACGGGCCACAGTCCTGCATCGGCGGCGGCGCCGAACACATAGTACTTGCCCCAGAAGCCCGAGAACGGCGGCATGCCCAGAACCGACAGCGACAGTATGGTCAGGGCCACAGCCGTCAGCGGACGATCCTTCTTCAATCCGGCCAGATCGGCGATGCGGCGGATAGGACGGCCCGACTTGGACAGGCTGAGCAGGATCGCGAAGAAGCCCAGCTGGTCGACGACATACAGCGTCATGAACATCAGCATGGCCTGCAGGCCCTCGGCCGTGCCCGCCGCAATACCCAGCAGCGCGTAACCGATGTTGGCGATCGAGGAATAGGCCAGCAGGCGCTGGATGTCCTTCTGCGCCAGGCCGCCAAAGGCGCCGACGACGAAGCTGATCAGCGAGATGGCGATCAGGACCTGCGACCACTGAGCGTGGGCGTCGCCAAAACCGTTTTCCAGCGCGCGAGCGATCAGCACCATGGCCGCCACCTTCGGCGCCGTGGCGAACAGGGCCACGACCGGCGTCGGCGCGCCCTCATAGACATCGGGCGTCCACATGTGGAACGGCGCGGCCGAAACCTTAAACGCCAGGCCGCAGATCAGGAAGACAAGGCCGAAGACCAGACCCGGGCCGGGATTGTCGGCGGCGACGGCGGCGATGTCCTCGAACCGCATCGAGCCGGCGAAGCCGTAGATCAGGCTGGCGCCATACAGCAGCAGACCCGACGAGAGCGCACCCAGGACGAAATACTTCAGGCCCGCTTCCGACGCCTTGACGTCGTTGCGGTGGAAGGCGGCTAGAACATACAGGGCCAGAGAGTGCAGCTCGATCCCGACGTACATGGAGATCAGGTCGCCCGAGGACGCCATCATCCCCATGCCGGCCGAGGCCAGCACGATCAGGACCGGATATTCGAACTTGGCGATGCGCGTGCGCTTCATCCAGCCGTCGCCCAGCACGACCGCAACGGCGGCCGACAGATAGATCAGGCTCTTGGCGTAGATGGCCAGAGGATCGGCGACATAGGCGCCGTTGAAGGCGACGCCCCACGGTCCGACGATCGAGATGACCGACGCGGCGATCAGCAGCAGGACCGACAGGATCGAGACCAGACGGGCGCTCTTGTCGCCCATGAAGGCGCCGACCATCAGCAGGACCAGGGCGCCGACCGCGAGGGTGACTTCCGAGGCGGCGAGATGCAGGGCGGAGGATAGATCAGGCATCTGTAAGTCTCACCCGCCGATCGCGGCGCGATACGCGCTGGTCAGGGCCTCGACGGCAGGCCCGGTGTAATCGAGGACGGAGGCCGGATGGACCCCCAGCCAGATGGTGCCGACGATCAGGGGCACGAACAGCAGCAGTTCGCGCTTGTCGATGTCGGTGATGGTCTCAAGCTTCGGATTGGTGATCTCGCCGAACATGACCGCGCGGTACAGGGTCAGGGCATAGACCGCCGAGAAGATGACGCCCGAGGCCGCAACCAGCGCCGCCCAGGTCGAGGCGTTGTAGGCCCCCGTCATGGTCAGCACTTCGCCGATGAAGCCCGAGGTGCCCGGCAGGCCGACGTTGGCCATGGTGAACATCAGGAAGATGGCGGCGTACCACGGCATCTTGGACGTCAGACCACCGTAGAAGGCGATCTCGCGAGTGTGCATCCGGTCGTAGACGACGCCAACGCACAGGAACAGCGCGCCCGAGATCAGGCCGTGGCTGATCATCTGGAAGATGGCGCCCTGCATGCCGATGTCGTTGCCGGCGAAAATGCCCAGGGTCACAAAGCCCATGTGGGCCACGGACGAATAGGCGATCAGCTTCTTGATGTCCGTCTGACGCCAGGCGACCAGCGACGTATAGACGATGGCGATCACCGACAGTGTAAAGACCAGCGGCCGGAACATCTCCGACGCCATCGGGAACATCGGCACGTTGAACAGGATAAAGCCGTAGCCGCCCAGCTTCAGCAGAATGCCCGCCAGGATGACCGAACCGGCCGTCGGCGCCTGAACGTGGGCGTCAGGCAGCCAGGTGTGGACCGGCCACATCGGCATCTTGACCGCGAACGAGGCGAAGAAGGCCAGCCAAAGGATCGGCTGGACGGCCGGATCGAAGGCGAAACGCTTTAGCTCGGGAATGCTGGTGGTGCCCGCCTCATTCGCCATCCACAGCATGGCCAGCAGCATCAGGACGGACCCCAGCAGGGTGTAGAGGAAGAACTTGTAGGCAGAGTAGATGCGGTTCTGACCGCCCCAGATGCCGATGATCAGGAACATCGGGACCAGGGTGCCTTCGAAGAAGATGTAGAAGAGGAACAGGTCCAGCGAGGTGAACACCCCGATGACCAGCGTCTCCAGCACCAGGAAGGCGATCATATATTCGACGACGCGCGTCTCGACCGACTTCCAGCTGGCGAGGATGCAGATCGGCATCAGGAAGGCCGTCAGCAGCACGAACAGGATCGAAATCCCGTCGACGCCCAGGTGATAGCTGGCGCCCGCGAACCACGGGACCATCTCCACGAACTGATAGCTGGTGTTGGCCGGATCGAAGCCGGCGACCAGCACGACCGACACCGCCAGGGTGACCAGGGTGGTGATCAGCGCGATCCAGCGCGCGGCCGGCGCGGCAGCATCGGCCGACTTTGACGTCAGCCGGGCGGCGAAGATCGCCAGGGCCCCGACCAGGGGCAGGAATGTAACGAGGCTCAGGATGTAGGGCACGAGATCAGGCTCCCCACGCGAGGATGGCGAAGGTGAGCAGACCAGCCACCCCGAGCAGCATCACGAAGGCGTAGTGATAGACATAGCCGGACTGGATCTTGCCCAGTCGAGCGGCGGATTTCAGCGACACCCAGGCGGCGCCGTTCGGGCCCAGACCGTCGATGATCTTCACGTCGCAGATCTTCCAGAAGAAGTTCCCGATGGCGCGGAAGCCGCGCACGAAGACGAAGTCGTACAGCTCGTCGAAATACCACTTGTTGTAGAGGAAGCGGTAGATGACGCCGTTCCGCTCGGCCATGCGACGGCCCATGCCCTCGCGAGCGACGTAGATCCAATAGGCGAACGCGGTGCCGATCAGCGTCAGGATCAGCGGCGACCATTTCACCCAGGTCGGAACGTCGTGGCTTTCGTGCAGGACGTGGTTGTTCGCGCCGGTGAAGATCGCGCCACGCCAGAACTCGCCCTCATGGTGGCCGATGAAGTGCGGCGCGAAGACGAAGCCGGCGGCGACGGCGCCGACCGACAGCAGGATCAGTGGGATCAGCATGACCAGCGGACTCTCATGCGGCTTCAGCGGACCATGATGACCGTGGTCGTCATGCGCATGATCGTCGTGTTGATCGCCGACCGGCTCGGAATGGGTTTCCAGCTGGGCGTGGGAAGCGTGGTCGTCAGCATGATGGGCGTCGCCCTCTTCCTTCCACACCGGCTTGTTGTGGAAGGTCATGAAGACCAGGCGCCACGAATAGTAGGCCGTCAGACCGGCGGCGATGATGCCGACGAAGAAGGCGAACAGACCGATGGCCGAGTGACCCGAGGCCGCCGAGGCATAGGCGCTCTCGATGATCGAGTCCTTGGAGTAGAAGCCGGCGAAGCCGCCGACGCCGGGGATGCCCAGGCCGGTGATGGCGATGGTGCCGATGGTCATCACCGCATAGGTGACCGGCAGCAGCTTCCACAGCCCGCCCATCTTCCGCATGTCCTGCTCGTGGTGCATGCCGTGGATCACAGAGCCGGCGCCCAAGAACAGCAAGGCCTTGAAGAAGGCGTGCGTGAACAGGTGGAACATGGCCGCCTGATAGGCGCCGACGCCCGCCGCGAAGAACATGTAGCCCAGCTGCGAACAGGTCGAATAGGCGATGACCCGCTTGATGTCGTTCTGGGTCAGGCCGACCGTGGCGGCGAATAGGGCGGTGATGGCGCCGATGATGGCGATGATCTGCGACGCGCCCGGCGCATATTCATAGATGGGGCTCAGCAGGCAGACCATATAGACGCCGGCGGTGACCATGGTCGCGGCGTGGATCAGCGCCGAAACCGGGGTCGGGCCTTCCATCGCGTCCGGCAGCCAGGTGTGCAGGAAGAACTGGGCCGACTTGCCCATGGCGCCGATGAACAGCAGGAATCCGGCCAGATCCAGCGCGGACCACTGGACGCCCAGGAACTCCCACGTCGTGCCGGCCTTGGTGGCGATCAGCGGGAACAGTTCGGCAAAGTTGATGGTGCCGTACATCCAGAAGATCGTCATGATCCCCAGCACGAAACCGAAGTCGCCGACGCGGTTGACGACGAAGGCCTTGATGGCGGCGGCGCTGGCCGTCGGCTTCTTGAACCAGAAGCCGATCAGCAGATAGGACGCCAGGCCCACGCCTTCCCAGCCGAAGAAGATCTGCATGAAGTCGGCCGCCGTCACCAGCGCCAGCATCATGAAGGTGAACAGCGACAGATAGGCGAAGAAGCGCGGCCGGCTGTCGTCCTCGGCCATGTAGCCCCAGGAATACAGGTGAACCAGCGACGACACGCTGGTGACCACGATCAGCATGGTCGCCGACAGGGCGTCGATGCGGATCGACCAGGCCGACTGGAAGTCGCCGACATTGATAAAGGGCGCCAGCCGGATGGTGAAGGGCTCCAGGTGGCCCCAGGTCCATTGGCCGAACACCGTCCAGGCGACGGCGCACGAGAAGAACAGCAGGCCGGTCGTGACGGCCTGCGACGGGATATTGCCGATCCGGCGTCCGAAGAAGCCGGCGATGGCCGCGCCCAGCAGCGGGGCGAAGATCCCGAGAATGACGAGGGTATGGAAAGTCACGCTCAGCCCTTCATCACGGAAGCGTCGTCCACGGCGATGTCGCCGCGGTTACGGAAGAAGGTCACCAGGATGGCCAGGCCGACGGCGGCTTCGGCCGCGGCGACGGTCAGGACGAACATCGCCATGATCTGCCCGCTGATCTCGTTCAGATAGGCCGAGAAGGCGACGAAGTTGATGTTCACCGACAGCAGGATCAGCTCGATCGACATCAGGATGATGATGACGTTCTTGCGGTTCACGAAGATGCCGAACACCCCGATGGTGAACAGGATCGCAGCGACCGTCAGATAGTGGGTCAGACCGATCATCAGAGAAGCTCCTCGGCGCTGACGCCTTCACCCGTGGCGGCGGACTTGATCTCGACCGATTTGCGGCGGTCGCGGTTCACCTGGTCGCCGGGGTTCTGGCGTTTGATGTGCGGCTTGTGGCGCAGGGTCAGGGTGATGGCGCCGATCATCGCGATCAGCAACACGATCCCGGCCGCCTGGAAGAAATAGACATAGTCTGTGTAGAGCACGCGACCGATGGCCTCGACATTCGTTACGCTGGCGTCCGGCGCACCCGGCGCCGGCAGGCCCGCAGCGGCGCCGCCCTGGACCACGGCGACCGAGACGATGATCATCTCCACCAGCAGCACAGCGGCGATGATGGCGCCCAGCGGCAGGTAGCGCGCGTAGCCTTCGCGCAGCTTCAGGAAGTCCACGTCCAGCATCATGACGACGAACAGGAACAGCACCGCGACCGCGCCCACATAGACGACGACCAGCAGCATCGCCAGGAACTCGGCGCCCAGCAGGACGAACAGACCCGCCGACGAGAAGAAGGCCAGGATCAACCACAGCACGCTGTGCACCGGGTTGCGCGCGGTCACGACCAGAAGGCCGGAAACCGTGGCGACCGCCGCCAGCAGATAGAAGGCTATGCCTTGCAGCATGTCGGGACGAAGCCCCTTTCGTATCGGCCGCGACCCCGTTCAGGAATCGCCGACCCGTTTAGCGAGATGCTGCCTAGTTCAAGTCCTCTTCCTCTTGAAGAGGTCTTGAACGGCAACTGTAGTGGAGCGTGATCTTGTCCGAAAAACCGGTAGTCACTTTTCGGAATCACGCTCTAGCGGTAAGGCGCGTCGAGTTCCAGATTCTTGGCGATCTGCCGTTCCCAGCGGTCGCCGTTATCAAGCAGGCGTTGCTTGTCGTAGAGCAGCTCTTCGCGCGTCTCGACGGCGAACTCCGAGTTCGGCCCTTCCACGATGGCGTCCACCGGGCAGGCCTCCTGGCACAGACCGCAGTAGATGCACTTGACCATGTCGATGTCGTAGCGGGTCGTGCGGCGGCTGCCGTCGGCGCGCGGCTCGGCCTCGATGGTGATGGCCTGGGCCGGGCAGATGGCCTCGCACAGCTTGCAGGCGATGCAGCGTTCCTCACCGTTCGCATAGCGACGCAACGCGTGTTCGCCACGGAAACGCGGCGACTGCGGATTGCGCTCGAACGGATAGTTCACCGTCATCTTGGGACGGGCCATATATTTCAGCGACAGACCGATGGCGCCGATGACGTCCAGCATCATCGCGCCCTTGGTCGCCTGGACGATACGGGTGAACATCAGGGCTTATCCTTGGGGGCGGGCGTCGTCTTGGGGGCGGTCTGGGAAGCGGTCTGGCTGGCGCGCCAGTCGTGTTCGATGCGGTCCTGGCGTTGCTGCCATTGATAGCTCGACTCGGGCATGCGCGACGCGTCGGGCGCGCATGCGGCGGTCATCGTCAGAAGACCGAGGCCGATGATGAGGCCGCGCATCACGACCCCACCACGAAGACGCGCCAGGCCGACACGATCACGACCGCGACCAGCGACGTCGGCAGGAAGATTTTCCAGCCCAGGCGCATCAGTTGGTCATAGCGATAGCGCGGCACGAAGGCCTTCACCATCGAGATCATGATGAACCAGAAGACCGTCTTGGCCATGAAGGTCAGCAGATAGATCGTATAGGCAATCCAGGCCGGCAGCCCATCCATCCAGGCCTGTGGCACGCCGGGGTTCCAGCCGCCGAAGAACAGCAGGCTGATCATCGCCGACATGAAGACGATGTTGACGTACTCGCCCATCATGAACAGCAGATACGGCGTCGAGCTGTATTCGACCTGATAACCGGCGACCAGTTCGGATTCGGCCTCGGGCAGGTCGAACGGCGGGCGGTTGGTCTCGGCCAAAGCCGAGATGAAGAAGATGATCGACATCGGGAACAGGATCACGACCAGCGGCCAGGTGTCGGCGCCGCCGCCGAAGCCGTACCAGTTCCAGAACATGCCCTTCTGGCTGTCGACAATGGCCGACAGGTTCATGGTGCCGGCCAGCAGGATCACATTGATGATGATCAGGCCCAGCGAGACTTCATAGGACACCATCTGCGCCGCCGAACGCAGCGAGCCCAGGAAGGGATACTTCGAGTTCGAAGCCCAGCCGCCCATGATGATGCCGTAAACGCCAAGCGACGACACGGCAAAGATGTACAGGATGCCGACGTTCAGGTCCGACACGACCCAGCCGGGCGCGAACGGAATGACCGCCCAGGCCATGAAGGCCAGGATGACGGTGATGATCGGGGCGATGATGAAGACCGCCTTGTCCGCGCCGGCCGGGATCACGACCTCCTTCAGCACGAACTTGATCATGTCGGCGAAGGATTGAAGCAGGCCGAAGGGACCGACGACGTTCGGACCCTTGCGCATCTGCACCCCGGCCCAGACCTTGCGGTCGGCCAGCAGCAGGAAGGCGACGGCGATCAGCACGCCGACCGTGATCAGCAGGACCTGGCCGACCGTGATCAGCGTCCAGCCCAGAGGGGTGGCCCAGAAGGAAACGGGGTCCATGGCTTACTCCGCCGCCATTGCGACCGGCTGGGTCCGCAGGGCGGACAGCTCGGCCATCGTCGCGCTGGCGCGCGCTATCGGATTGGAAAGATACGGGTCGGTCACCGCCGAGACGAAGGCGCGGTCGCCCAGATCGCCCTTGGCGCCCAGGGCCGCCACGTCGAACGTCGCCGGCGCGGGCAGATAGTCGATCCGGCCGAAGGTCGGATGATCACCCATCAGCCTGGCGCGCAGTTGCTCCAGCGTGTCGTAAGGCAGGGTTTGATCGACGCGCGCCGACAGGGCGCGGATGATGGCCCAGTCTTCCTTGGCCTCGCCCTTGGGGAAGACGACGCGTTCGGCCATCTGCACCCGGCCCTCGGTGTTGACGTACAGGCCGGCCTTCTCGGTGTAGGCCGCGCCCGGCAGGATCACGTCCGCGCCGTGCGCGCCGCGGTCGCCGTGGCTGCCCAGATAGACGCGGAAGGCGTTCGAACCGGTCGGATCGACCTCATCGGCGCCCAACAGGAACAGCACGTCCAGCGCATCCGGTTTCAGCATCTCAGAGACCGTCAGGCCGCCGTCAGCCGGCACGAAGCCCATGTCCAGACCGGCGACGCGCGACGCGGCGTGGTGCAGGACATTAAAGCCGTTCCAGCCGTCAGCGACGACGCCGACCTTCTTGGCCAGGGCGCCGAGCGCGTTCAGAACGGCCGGACCGCCCTCCCCGCCCAGCGCGCCGGAGCCGACTATGATCGCCGGGCGCTCGGCCTTGGTCAGGAAGTCCAGCGCCGACTTCGGCAGCTTGGCCAGGGTCTGCGTGCCTGCGCCCAGATAGGCGTAGTCGAACGTCAGGTCGGCCTGTTCGCCGATCAGGCCGATCTCCATGTCGCCCTTCAGCCAGGCCTTGCGCAGGCGGGCGTTCAGCAGCGGCGCCTCGGTGCGCGGATTGGCGCCGACGATCAGAACAGCGTCAGCCTTTTCAATGCCTTCCAAGCCGGAGTTGAACAGCCAGCCTTCACGCGGTCCATAACCCAGGGCGGCGCCATCCTGGCGGCAGTCGGTGTTGTTGGAGCCGAGCGCGCGGAACAGGTCAAGCGTCGCCTTCATCGACTCGGCGTCCTGCAGGTCGCCGGCGATGACGCCGATGCGGTCGGCCGGCGCGGCCTTCAGCTTGGCGGCGACGGCGTCCAGCGCCTCGTTCCACGAGGCGGCGCGCAGCTTGCCGTTCTCACGGATCCACGGACGGTCCAGACGACGCGCGGTCAGGCCGTCGATGACATAGCGGCTCTTGTCCGACAGCCACTCCTCGTTGATGCCCTCGTTGACGCGCGGCAGCACGCGCATGACCTCGGACCCGCGGTAGTCGGCGCGGATGTTCGAGCCCAAGGCGTCCATGACGTCGATGGTCTCGGTCTTCTTCAGTTCCCACGGACGATAGTGGTACTGCCACGGACGGTGCGTCAGGGCGCCGACAGGGCACAGGTCGTTGACGTTGCCCGACAGTTCCGAGGCGACCGACTTCTCCAGATAGGTCGTGATCTCGGCGTCCTCGCCGCGCGAGATCATGCCGATGTCCGGCACGCCGGCGACTTCGGTGATGAAGCGGACGCAGCGCGTGCACTGGATGCAGCGCGTCATGAAGGTCTTGATGGTCGGACCCATCGCCTTTTCTTCGACCGCGCGCTTGTTCTCCGAATAGCGCGAGCCGTCGCGGCCATAGCCGACCGACTGGTCCTGCAGGTCGCACTCGCCGCCCTGGTCGCAGATCGGGCAATCCAGCGGGTGGTTGATGAGCAGGAATTCCATCACCCCTTCGCGGGCCTTCTTGACCATCGGCGTGTCGGTGAAGATTTCCTGGCCGTCGGCGGCCGGAAGCGCGCACGAAGCCTGCGGCTTCGGCGGTCCAGGCTTCACCTCGACCAGGCACATGCGGCAGTTGCCGGCGATGGACAGGCGCTCGTGATAGCAAAAGCGCGGAATCTCTTGTCCCGCGCGTTCGGCGACCTGGAGCACGGTCATGCCGGGCTCGAACTCGGTTTCGACGCCGTTGACCTTGGCGATAGGCATCAGCGGGCCTCTTGCTTGGCGGCGGGAGCCGCCATTTGTACATCCACGGACATCGGCTGACCGTCGCGGAACAGGCCCGCGCCGTCGGCTTCCGCCCGGCATTCGAATTCCAGCCTGCCACCATCGACCGGCGCGCGCCACGACACCTGGGCCGTGCGTTCACCGGTGGCGGTGAAGGCGATGGCGTCGCCTTCCTGGCCATACATGCGGTTCACCACGTCGCGGCAAGCCGTCTCGAGGTTCGCCGGAGTCGCCGCCATCGCGACAGGCGCGACTTGAGCGGGGGCGGCCGTCGCAGGCGCGGTCGACGCTTCAGGCGCAACCTTTTCCCCCTCGCCGCAAGCGGCGAGGATCGGAAGCGTCAGCAACAGGGCGACGGCGAGGCGCATCTCTACTCCGCCGCGATCGCGTGGCCGGCGAAGTTCGCACGGCGGCTGCGATAGTTCGCGATCCGCTCTTCGATCTCGTGACGGAAGTGACGGATCAGGCCCTGAACCGGCCAGGCGGCCGCGTCGCCCAGGGCGCAGATCGTGTGCCCCTCGACTTGTCCGGCGACGTCCAGCAGCAGGTCGATTTCCGACGGATCGGCCTCGCCCACGGCCATCCGCTCCAGCACGCGCCACATCCAGCCCGTGCCTTCGCGGCACGGCGTGCACTGGCCGCAGCTCTCGTGTTTAAAGAAGTAGCTGATGCGGGCGATCGCCTTCACGATGTCGGTGGATTCGTCCATGACCGTCACGCCGGCGGTGCCCAGCGAAGAGCGAACCTCGCGCATGGAATCGAAGTCCATCAGGACCGTCTCGGCCTGTTCGCGCGTGATCACCGGGCAGGACGCGCCGCCGGGGATGATGGCCTTCAGATTGCTCCAGCCGCCACGCACGCCGCCGCCGTGATCCTCGATCAGCTGACGCAGCGGGATCGACATGGCCTCTTCGACCACGCAGGGCGTGTTCACGTGGCCGGACAGGGACATCAGCTTGGTGCCGGTGTTGTTCGGACGGCCGAAGCTGGCGAACCAGTCGGCGCCGCGACGCAGGATCGTGCCGACGACGGCTATCGACTCGACGTTGTTCACCGTGGTCGGGCAGCCGTACAGACCCGCGCCGGCCGGGAACGGCGGCTTCAGGCGGGGTTGACCCTTCTTGCCTTCCAACGATTCCAGCAGAGCCGTCTCTTCGCCGCAGATATAGGCGCCCGCGCCATGGTGAATATAGACGTGGAAGTCCCAGCCGTGGACGTTGCCGTCGCCGATCAGCTTGGCCTCATAGGCCTGCTTGACGGCCGCTTCCATCCGCTCGCGCTCCAGCACGTACTCGCCGCGCAGATAGATGTAGCAGGCATGGGCCTGCATCGCGAAGCTGGCGATCAGCGCGCCTTCGATCAGCAGGTGCGGATCATGACGCATGATCTCGCGGTCCTTGCAGGTCGCGGGCTCGGATTCGTCGGCGTTGATGACCAGGTAGTGAGGACGATCCTTCACATCCTTGGGCATGAACGACCACTTCAGCCCGGTCGAGAAGCCTGCGCCGCCCCGGCCGCGCAGACCCGAGGCCTTGACGTTGTTGATGATCCAGTCGCGGCCAAGGTCCAGCATGTCCTTGGTGGCGTTCCAGGCACCGCGGTTCTTCGCCCCGTCCAGCGTCCAGTCGTGGAAGCCGTACAGGTTGGTGAAGATGCGATCCTTGTCTTCGAGAATGCCGACCATGGCCCTCAGAGTCCTTCCGCCAGACGGCGCTTGTGGTGGCGCGTGCGCATCCAGATGGCCGCGATGACCATCACCCAGCCCGCCGCCAGCATGAAGTAGGAGAGATTGACCGCCCACGGCCCGACTGCGCCCTGACGCGAGATCAGGATCAGAACGGCCGCGCCGACGACCATGGCCAGGCCGCCCGCGCGCAGCGGACGCCCGACGTTGCGCAGTTCCTTGCGGTAGGCTGCGCGGCCCTCCTCGGTGTTCAGATCCGGCGGCGACATCAGGCCGGGGCCTTCTCGACCGGCGCGGGGTCGCTGTTCGGCAGCTTATTGATCGGCTTGGCGGCCGAGCCGTCATACAGCGTCGCATCGAGCAGGGTCTTGGCCCCGCCCTCCGGCGCCGCATTGGTGCGACCAATGTAGGAGCCCGGCTCGGGCGTCTTGCCGGCGGCGAAGTCGTCGATGATCCGGCCGATCGTCTCGGGCGTCAGGTCCTCGAAATAGTAGTCGTTGATCTGGGCCATCGGCGCGTTGGAGCAGGCGCCCAGGCACTCGACTTCCTGCCAGGTGAAGCGGCCGTCGGCGGACAGATGATCCTTGGGACCGATCTTCTCCTTGCAGACGCGCATCAGCTCATTGGCGCCGCGCAGCATGCAAGGCGTGGTGCCGCACACCTGGATCAGCGCCGTCTTGCCGACCGGCTCCAGCATGAACATGGTGTAGAAGGTCGCCACCTCCAGCACCCGGATATAGGCCATGTCCAGCAGCTCGGCGATCGCGCGGATGGCAGGTTCGGACACCCAGCCTTCCTGCTTTTGCACCAGCCACAGGATCGGGATCACCGCCGACTGACGACGGCCCTCGGGATACTTCTTGATCCACCATTCGGCCTTGGCCGTCGTATCGGCCGAGAAGGCGAACGAGGCGGGCTGTTCCTTGGCGAGACGACGAACGCTCATCGGTCCACTTCTCCGAAAACGATGTCGAGCGAGCCCAGGATGGCGGACACGTCGGCCAGTTGGTGGCCACGGTTCATCCAGTCCATCGCCTGCAGCGAGCGGAAGCCCGGCGCCGAGATCTTCACGCGATAGGGTTTGTTGGTGCCGTCCGACACCAGATAGATGCCGAACTCGCCTTTGGGCGCCTCGACCGAGGCATAGACCTCGCCCTCGGGCGTCTTGAAGCCCTCGGTGTAGAGCTTGAAGTGGTGGATCAGCGATTCCATCGAGCGCTTCATCTCGCCACGGCGCGGCGGGACGATCTTGTTGTCCTCGACCATCACCGGCTCGCCGGGGCAGTTGCGCAGCTTGTGGATGCACTGCTCCATGATCCGCACCGACTGCTTCATCTCCTCGATGCGCACCAGATAGCGGTCCCAGCAGTCGCCGTTCTTGCCGACGACCACGTCGAAGTCGAGCTCGGCATAGCACTCATAGGGCTGCGACTTGCGCAGGTCCCAAGCGATGTTCGAGCCGCGCAGCATCACGCCGGTGAAGCCCCATTCCAGGGCCTGCTGCTTGGACACCACGCCGATGTCCACGTTGCGCTGTTTGAAGATGCGGTTCTCGGTGACCAGGCTTTCGATGTCCTTCAGCGCCGGCGGGAACTCGTGGCACCAGCGGCCGATGTCGTCGATCAGGTCCATCGGCAGGTCCTGGTGGACGCCGCCGGGACGGAAGTAGTTGGCGTGCAGACGGGCGCCGCAAGCGCGCTCGTAGAACACCATCAGCTTTTCGCGTTCCTCGAAGCCCCAGAGCGGCGGCGTCAGCGCGCCGACGTCCATGGCCTGGGTCGTCACGTTCAGCATGTGCGACAGGATGCGGCCGATTTCCGAATACAGAACGCGGATCAGCTGCGCCCGATACGGAACCTCGATGCCCAGCAGCTTCTCGATGGCCAGGCAGAAGGCGTGCTCCTGGTTCATCGGCGAGACGTAGTCCAACCGGTCCAGATACGGCACGTTCTGAAGGTAGGTGCGGGCCTCCATCAGCTTTTCGGTGCCGCGGTGCAGCAGGCCGATGTGCGGATCGACGCGCTCGACGATTTCGCCGTCCAGTTCCAGCACCAGGCGCAGCACGCCGTGCGCGGCCGGGTGTTGCGGACCGAAGTTGATGGTGAACTTGCGGTCTTCCATCTCGCGCGCGTGGGCGGTGCGGGTGTCGAGGTCGTCCTCGAACACATTGACGCCCAGCGGCGCCACCGTGGGGTTTCCGTCAGCCATTACGCCTGGCCTCCCGCCTTCTCGTCGCCGGGCAGGACCGGCGCGGGGTATTCGGCGCCCTCCCAGGGCGACAGGAAATCGAAGGTGCGGAATTCTTGGGTCAGCTTGACCGGCTCATAGACCACGCGGCGCTGTTCCTCGTCGTAGCGGACCTCGACATAGCCCGTCATCGGGAAGTCCTTGCGCAGCGGATGGCCTTCGAAGCCATAGTCCGTCAGCAGGCGACGCATGTCCGGGTGACCCGAGAACAGCATGCCGTACATGTCGTAGGCTTCACGCTCGAACCAGTTGGCGGCCGGATAAACCGAGATGACCGACGGCACCGGCTGGGTCTCGTCGGTCGAGACCTTGACCCGCAGGCGCGCGTTCCGCGTCATCGACAGCAGGTGATAGACGACCTCGAACCGCTCCTTGCGATCTGGATAGTCCACACCGCACAGGTCGAGCAGCTGCTGGAAGCCGAATTGATCGCGCAGGGTCGTCAGCACCTCGACGATCCGCTCGCGCGGCGCGACCAACGTCAGCTCGCCGAACGCCACCTGGGCCTCGACGCCCAGCGCACCGACCATCTCGGCGCCCAGCGGCGTCAGGGCGGCTTCGTGTTGCGCTTGAACAGCCAGAGAGGTCATCGGTCGATGGTCCCCGTGCGACGGATCTTCTTCTGCAGTTGCAGCAGGCCGTAAAGCAGCGCCTCGGCAGTCGGCGGACAGCCGGGCACATAGACGTCGACCGGCACAACGCGGTCGCAACCGCGCACGACGCTGTAACTATAGTGGTAGTAGCCGCCACCATTGGCGCAGCTGCCCATCGACACGACATAGCGCGGATCGGGCATCTGATCGTAGACCTTGCGGATGGCCGGGGCCATCTTGTTGGTCAGGGTGCCGGCGACGATCATCAGGTCCGACTGACGCGGGCTGGCACGCGGCGCCATGCCGAAGCGCTCGACATCGAAGCGCGGCATCGACATTTGGATCATCTCGACGGCGCAGCAGGCCAAGCCGAACGTCATCCACATCAGCGAGCCCGTGCGGGCCCAGTTGATGACGTCGTCGGCGGCGGCGACCAGATAGCCGCGCTCGCCGAGCTCCATGTCCACGGCCTCGAAGAACTTGTCGTGGACCTTGGGGTCATAACCCTCGACGGTCGAACGCGCGCCGGCGCCGGCCGGAACCAGCGGCGCGCCCGATGCAGACACCAGGCCTGCGGGCTTGGAAGCGGCGACTACTCCCATTCCAGGGCTCCCTTCTTCCATTCGTAGATGAAGCCGATGGTCAATACGCCCAGGAAGACCATCATCGACCAGAAGGCGAACACCATGCCGGCGTGCGACAGATCGAACATCGACACCGCCCACGGGAACAGGAAGGCGACTTCCAGGTCGAAGATGATGAACAGGATCGACACCAGATAGAAGCGGATGTCGAACTTCATCCGGGCATCGTCGAAGGCGTTGAAGCCGCACTCATAGGCCGACAGCTTCTCACTATCGGGGCTCTTCGGCGCCAGCAGCAGCGGCAGCACGATGAAAAGAATGCCGATGAAGGCGGCTAGGCCGGCGAAGACCAGGACCGGAAGATATTCGAGAAGGAATGCGTTCATTCGAAGAACCTCGTCCGCCGGGGAGAGGCGGGATTCGGCGCTTCTTAGACCCAAGACCGCCGCCGTTCAAACCCCTGCGGCCATTGGATTTTCATTGAGAACGGCTCGCAACTTTGCGCGCCATATGTCGCAGGGCCGACGCTTGCGCGTCGCCGGGCCGCAAAGGCCTATTGGCGAGCCGATCGCGTAACCGAAAGTCATCCGAATGAGCCTAGCCAGCCGCGCCCTGAACGCTGTCGAGCGGATCGGTAATCGACTTCCCGATCCTGTCTTCCTGTTCCTTTGGCTGATCGGCGGTTTGATCGTCCTCAGCATGGTCGGCGCCGGCCTGGGCTGGTCGGCCGTCAATCCGGTCACCGGCGATCAACTGGTCGCAAAGAGTCTGCTGTCCGCCGAGAATCTGGAACAGTTGATCATCGGCATGCCCCGCACCCTGGCGGACTTCCCGCCCCTCGGCATCGTCATCACCATCATCTACGGCGCTTCTGTCGCCGAACGGACCGGGATGTTCGCCACCGCCATTCGCAGCGCCCTGCTGAACGCCCCGCGCTCCATCCTGACGCCCGTCGTCGTGATCACCGGCATGGTGTCCCATCACGCGTCGGACGCCTCCTATGTGGTGGTCATCCCGCTGGCGGCCGTCATCTTCGCCGCTGCGGGCCGCCATCCGCTGGCGGGTCTGGCCGCAGGCTTCGCCGCCGTGTCGGGCGGATATGCCGGCAACCTGTTCCCTGGCGCCAGCGACGCCTTGATCCTGGGCATCACCGAGCCGGCCGCCCGCCTGATCGACCCGTCCTATTCGGTCAACATCGCCGGCAACTGGTTCTTCATCGTCGGCGTCGTCTTCGTCTTCACCCCCATCGTCTGGTTCCTGACCGACCGGGTGATCGAGCCGCGCCTCGGCGTCTGGAAGCCGGCAGAGGGCGTCGCCGCACCGAACGCTTCGGAAAAACAGCCCCTGACCGCCGCCGAAAGGCGCGGCCTGAAGTTCGCCGGTCTGGCGCTTCTGGGCATGATCGCGCTCTGGGCCCTGCTGACCTTCATACCGGGCTCGCCATTCGTCGATCCCGAGGTGGACCCCGAGCAGAAGTTCAATCCGCTCTACAAGTCCCTGGTCGCCTTTTTCGCCATCACCTTCTTCGTCACCGGCGGGGCCTATGGGGCCGGAGCCGGCACGATCCAGTCGCACCGCGACATGGTCACGATGATGCGCGACGGCATCGCCCAGTTGGCGCCCTATATCGTGCTGGCCTTCTTCGCCGCCCACTTCGTGGCCATGTTCAACTGGTCGGGCTTGGGGCCGATCCTGGCGGTCAATGCGGCGGCGGGTCTGAAAACCCTGGCCCTGCCCGCCCCGCTGCTGCTGATCTGCGTCGTCTTCGTCTCGTGCTTCTTCGACCTATTCATCGGCTCGGCCTCGGCCAAGTGGTCGGCCCTGGCGCCCATCGTGGTGCCGATGTTCATGCTGCTGGGCATTTCGCCCGAGATGACGACCGCCGCCTATCGTATGGGTGATTCCGTCACCAACATCGCCACGCCGTTGATGAGCTACTTCCCGCTGATCCTGACCTTCGCCCAACGCTGGGATCCGCGATTCGGCCTCGGTTCCTTGATGGCGACCATGCTCCCCTACGCCGGGGCCTTCCTGGTCGCCGGTCTGGCCATGGTCGCGGCCTGGGTCGCCTTCGACCTGCCGTTGGGGCCGGGCGTCGGCGTCCATTATGAACCGCCACCTCCCGCTGTGGCGGCCCATGAGCCTGCCGACGGCGGCGTAGCGGGCCCGCAAAGCCCGCCCCAGGCGGCGATCGTCACACCGTCCACAGCCCCGTCGCGTTGAGGGGCGCGTTTCTCCGAAAAGGTCGCTTGACGCGATGTGTCAGCCCGCCTAAACGACGCCCCTCGCCGGGGCGCACAGCCGCTTCGGCCGGGAAACGCGGGTGTAGCTCAGTTGGTTAGAGTGCCGGCCTGTCACGCCGGAGGTCGCGGGTTCGAGCCCCGTCACTCGCGCCACTCTTTCTAGAAATAGAAGAGTGGCGCACACCGCCTTCCCAAAAAGCTTTCGAAACAGCTCAAAAGTTTCGACCTGATACGCGGGTGTAGCTCAGTTGGTTAGAGTGCCGGCCTGTCACGCCGGAGGTCGCGGGTTCGAGCCCCGTCACTCGCGCCACTTCTTTTCAAGACATCACTAAAAGAAGTGGCGCGCTCCCGTTTTCAGAAACGCGCCACTCGAACGCGGCGTGGCCTTGGCCGCCTCAGTGCAGCGGCAGTGCACTATCCGGGTTCACGAACGCCGCTTCGCCCGTCAGCTCGCCGTAGACCACGCAGAGGTCTTCGAAGACGCGGTTCCAGGCGAACTGGCTGACCGCCTTTTCGCGCGCCACCCGGCCGATCGCTTCGATGTCACGCGTGAACAAGGCCTCGACCGCCTGGGCGTAATCGTCGGCATCCGCGCTGGCGGCCAGCTGCCCCACGCTTTCGTCGACGGTTTCGGCGACGCCGCCCGCATTGACCCCGACCAGGGGGCGACCGCAGGCCATGGCCTCCAGCACGATCAGCCCGAACGGTTCTTTATCATTGGCGTGAACGAAGGCGTCGCAGCTGGCGATGATCTTGGCGACCGCCTTGGGATCGCTTTCATAGGGCATGGAGATGACGCGATCTTCCTCCGGCATCCCCGCGCCAGCGCCGACCAGAACCAGATGATAGGGCGCGCCAAGCTTCTGGACCGCCTCGATCAGCACGTCGACGTTCTTCTCCTTGGCTGGACGACCGGCGAAGCACAGTAGGCGCGCGTCCTCGCCCAGACCCAGCTGTTTCAGCAGCCACTGCCGGTCACGGCGTTCCGGACGGAAGGTGTCGATCTCCACGCCCAGAGGCCGAATGACGATGTTGTTCACACCGGCCTCTTCCAAGCGACGCGCGATAAAGCGGCTGGGCGACACGACCCGATCAAACTGTGAAAACAGCTTCGCCCAGCGTTTCTCCACCGGCTTCTTGGCCCATTCGCCGAAATGCAAGGCGGCGAGCCCGGCTGGATCGGAGTGGCAGAAGCCGACGACTGGGCATCCGACTCGCTGACCGGCCTCCAAAGCCCCCTGCCCCGGCGTGTAAGGGTCCCCGGCCTCGATGATGGACGGCTTCATCGCCGCCACCCAGGCGCTCCAGCGCTTGACCGAACTGGGCCAGCGGTAGCCGTCCCCGAACGGCAGCTTGGTCGCCCGCAGTTGCACGATGCCGTCGGCCCTCGCCTTGTGACGCGCGCCGGGCACGATCAGCGAGTGACTGACCCCTGGCCGATTGGCCTCGATCCACGCCTTCTTGGAAAGGATATAGCGCTTCACCCCGCCCGAGCGCGGCGCATAGAGCATTGTGGTGTCCACCAGCCGGGGCCGCTCGTCCATCGCCGCCGCCTTCAAGGCCCGCAGCGTATCGGCGACTTCCACGTCCAGCCCCGGAATCAGTCGGAGTTCGCTTTCCTGGACGTCGAGGTCTGTCATGCTCATGGAGTGTTCTCGCCTGGTCTGGGCTGTCGAACGCCGAAGGGGTTCGATGGATGCGTCCACGGGACGCAGCCTTTAAGACCGTTCGACGCCCGTAAACCCCGGCGCGGCAAAGCTCAAGTGCGCGCCTTCGCGATTCCCTCCGCATTCGGCCTATTGGGCATCGACGAACGAACGCGGGTCGCATTACAGGATCGCCTAAGGACCATCACGGCCTTGCATTCGCCTCAAATTCGATAAACTTGGAACGCTGGCGCGGACCCTGCTAAGGGGTCTCCCGTAACGTGACGCGTGACCACCAGGGGTTTCTACCGAATGCGTATTTTGCTCGCGACCGCCGTGGCGATCGCCCCCTTGATGGTCGCCACCGGATCCCAGGCCGAGATCGTCATCTCGAACGCCCGGACCACGCCGATCCAGACGTCCAATGCGACGGGCACGGCCGCCGACAACATCCGCATCGCCAGCGGCGGCAGCGTCGCCGTCGCCTCGGGCGCGGCGGTTACCCTGAACAGCAACAACACCGTCGATCTGGACAGCGGCAGCTCCATCACGATGGACAAGTCGGCCGACGGCTCGACAGGTCTTCTGGTCAACGGCGGCAACACCGGCTCGGTGATCGTCGGCGGCTCGATCACCGTCAACGACACCCAGGAAACGGCCGACATCAAGGACACCGACGGCGACGGCGACCTGGACGGTCCGTTCGCCACCGGGACCGGCCGCTACGGCGTACGGGTCACCGGCGCCTCGCCCTTCACCGGCAACATTGTGGTCGAAGGCTCTGGCGCAATCGCAGTCGAGGGCAACAACTCCTACGGCCTGGCGGTCGAATCCGCGCTGAACGGCAAGCTTCAGAGCCTGGGCACGGTCCGTGTGACCGGCAACGACAGCGCCGCCATCCGCACGACAGGCCCGATTTCCGGCAATGTCGAGCTCGGCGGCTCTATCTCGGCGCTGGGCGCCAATGCGTCGGGCGTCTCCGTTGAAGGCGATGTCGGCGGCGCGCTGAAAATCCACTCCACCGTGGTCGCCACCGGCTACCGCTACACGACCCCGCCGCCCGTGCGTCCGACGACCGGCACGTTCGATAACGCCACAACCGTGTTCCTCGACGAACTCGACGCCGACGATCTGCTGCAAGGCGGACCGGCCGTGCGCGTCGGCGCCAATGTCGCCGGCGGCGTGCTGTTGGACAAGGCGCTCGCCTATTCCGAGGCCGGCATCGAGGGCGACGACGACAAGGACGGCGTCAAGAACGGCGACGAGGACGATGACGGCGACGGCGTCAAGAACCGCGACGATACGGACCGTGACGGCAACGGCATTCCGGACGCCAGCCAGACGACGGCCTCCATCACATCGCTGGGCGGCGCGCCTGCGCTGCTGATCGGTTCGACCTCCAACTCCGTCACCTTGGGCACGGTTGGGACTGGCGACGCGGCCTATGGATTGATTAACCGCGGCACAATCACAGGCTCGGGTCTGTATTCCGGCGTCGAAGCCCGTGCGGTTCAGCTCGGCGTCACCGGCGGCCAGGCGGTCAATATCGTTGGCGGCGTTCGCAACGAAGGCGGGATTACGTCCACCGCATTGGACGCCAATGCCACGAGCCTCTGGGTCGGGTCCGGCGTCACAACGCCGACGATCAGTAACGCCAGCAATATCCAGGCGATTTCCTCCGGCAAGGGCACGGAAGTCTCGACTGGTATTCTTATTGGGGCCGGTGCGAACGTCGGGTCTCTGACGAACACGGGCAACATCGTCGCCTCTTACACTGGAAACCATGGCTCGGCGGTGGCGATCCGCGATCAGTCCGGTTCGCTGACCCAGTTGAGCAATGCGGGCTCGATCGTCGGCTCATTTGTTCCGAATAGCAGCGACACTACTCCGGTTGATGGAACAGCGATTGCCATTGATCTGTCCTCGAACACGACCGGCGCCACTGTGCGTCAGTACGGCGTTCTGGCGCCCGCTGGCAGCACGGCGACCGACACGGACAAGGACGGCGTGCCGGACAGTAACGAACCCGCCATCGTCGGCGCGATCAAGTTTGGCTCAGGCGCCGACACGTTCAACATCGAGAACGGCGTTGTCTCCGGTGATATCGATTTTGGCTCAGGTGCGGATCGACTGAACATCAGCGGCGGCGCCGTCGTTTCGGGCGCAATCAAAAACGACGACGGTCTGCTTGATATCAACGTGTCGAAAGGCACCCTGAATGCGACCCAAACGGGTGCGACGGCGATTTCGAACCTGAACATCGGTTCGGAAGGCACGCTCTTGGTCAATCTTGACCCCTCCAACGACCGCGCCGGCGGATTCAACGTCAGCGGCAATGCGACCTTGGCGACAGGCTCGACCTTGGGCGTACGCTTCGCTTCGCTGATCGACGGACCTGAGCGTTTCAACGTCATCACCGCCGGTACATTGAACGCGGGTCAGATCAACCAGACCTTGCTATCCGACAACTCGCCCTATCTCTACGTCGTCGAAGGCGGCGTCGCGGGCAACACCGTCTATGTCGACGCCCGTCGCCGCACGGCCTCCGAGGCTGGGCTGATCCCGGTCGAGGCGTCCGCGTACGACGCCGTCTATGGCGCGTTGGGGTCCAATGAGACGCTGCGCAACCTGTTCCTGTCGCAGACGTCGCGCGACGGCTTCATCGACGCCTATGAGCAGATGCTGCCCGACCACTCCGGCGGACCGCTGAGGTCGCTTTCGGCCGGCGTTGATGCCGTGACCCGCGCGCTGACCGGCCGCAACGCCGCCGCTGCGCCGGGCGAAACCAGCGCCTGGGTGCAGGAGATCAACTTCTACGCCGACAAGGACAAGACCGATTCCTACGGCTTCCGTTCGGAAGGCTTCGGCGTCGCAGGCGGCGTCGAAAAGGGCACCAACCTGGGCGCCGTCGGCATCTCGGCCGCCTTCACCTCGTCCGACATCAAGGATCCCGAGGCGGAGGCCGAAGAGGTCCTGTCGGCCAACCTGCTGGAGCTGGGCCTCTACTGGCGCGCTCAGGGTCAGTACTGGACGACCTGGGCCCGTGCGGCTGGCGGCTATGCCTCCTTCAGCGCGGACCGCTCTCTGGTCGCCACGGGCGTCTATCTGAACAACAAGTCCGACTGGCACGGCTGGACCGCTGCGGTCGCCGGCGGCGCCTCCTATGAGCGCAACTTCGGCCGCCTGAACATTCGCCCAGAAATCTACGGCGAATATTTCAGCCTGTCGGAAGGCTCGCGCAGTGAGAAGGGCGGCGGCGACGGCTTCGACCTCGACATCGATTCGCGCGACAGCCACATCTTCTCGGCGGTGGCGGCGATGAACGTCGGCTATGGCTTTGGCCGCAACGGCTGGATCCGTCCGGAACTGCGCGTCGGCTATCGGCAGAACATCTCGGTCGACGCCGGCGAAACCATCGCCCGCTTCGCCAGCGGCGGCCCGGACTTCATCCTGTCGCCCGACGCCATCGAAGGCGGCGGGCCGATCCTGGGCTTCCGCCTGAACTTCGGCAACGAACTGGGCATGCTGTCGCTGACCGGCGACGCCGAGCTGCTGGAAGACTATGTCCGCTACTCGCTGCTGCTGCGGGCCAGCTTCCGCTTCTGATCGCAGCCCGATCCAGACAAACGAAAGGCCGCCGGAGCAATCCGGCGGCCTTTTTGTTTGGTAGGCGGCGACGGGTTCGAACCGCCGACCCTCTCGGTGTAAACGAGATGCTCTGACCAGCTGAGCTAGCCGCCCCCAAGGGCAGAGACGGGCTTATGCCCGTCGCGCCTCAACCGTTCAAGGCGCTTTTCAAACCTTCGCCCGGGCGAAAGCGCGCGGTGCGCGAGGCCGGGCGGGCGACGGCCGCGCCGGTCTGGGGATTGCGCGCCACGCCGGCCTTGCGGTCCACGGCGACGAAACTGCCGAAACCGATCAGCTTCACGTCCGCGCCCCGCGTCAACGACTCGGTCACGCCGTCCGTAAAGGCCTCCAGCGCCGCTTTCGCCTGGTCTCGGCTGATATTCGCCGCCGCAGCCATGCGGCCGATCAGTTCTGCCTTGGTCATCGTTGTCTCCCAGCCGAATCACTAGAGGGCAGATCGACGGTTGCGTCAAAAACGAAAAGGCCGCCGGTGGGGTCACCGGCGGCGCTCGTTGTTCAACTCGGCGTTAGTGGCTGACGGCCGCCGCCGGTCCTTCCGGACCCGCGATCGGAGCCGGCAGCGGTTCCGCCGCCTCATCCCACTCGACCGGCGTCAGGGTGCCGACCAGGGCCCACTTCAGCGCCTCGTCCGCCGTGGAGATCGGCACGATCTCCAGCGCCGACTTCACATTGTCCGGCACATCAGCGAGATCCTTCTCGTTCTCCTGCGGGATCAGCACCGTCTTGACGCCGGAGCGCAGGGCCGCAAGCAGCTTCTCCTTCAGGCCGCCGATTGCGGTTACCCGGCCGCGCAGCGTGATCTCGCCGGTCATGGCGATATCCTTACGGATCGGGATGCCGGTCAGGACAGAAACCATCGCCACCGTCATGGCCACGCCGGCGGACGGGCCGTCCTTGGGCGTGGCGCCATCCGGCACGTGGACGTGGATGTCGGTCTTCTCGAACACCGGCGGCTTGACGCCGAAGGCCAGGGCCCGCGACCGCACATAGGACGCCGCAGCCGAGATCGACTCCTTCATCACGTCCTTCAGATTGCCGGTCACGGTCATGCGCCCGCGGCCCGGCATCTTGATCGCCTCGATGGTCAGGATGTCGCCGCCGAACTCAGTCCAGGCCAAACCGGTGACGATGCCGACCTGATCTTCCTCGTCCGTCTCGCCGTAGCGGAACTTCTTGACGCCCGCATAGTCAGCCAGCTTGGACTCATCGACCGTGATCGACTTGGCACCCGTCTTGGCCATCTCGCGCACCGCCTTGCGCGCCAGACCGCCCAGCGCGCGCTCCAGCGAACGCACGCCGGCCTCGCGGGTGTAATAGCGGATCAGGTCGCGGATCGTGTCTTCCGGCACGATCAGTTCGCCGTCCTTCAGACCGTGGTCCGCCAACTGCTTGGGCAGGACGTGGCGCTTGGCGATCTCGACCTTCTCGTCCTCGGTGTAGCCAGAGACCCGGATGATCTCCATCCGGTCCATCAGCGGCTGTGGCATGTTCAGGCTGTTCGCGGTCGTCACGAACATCACCTGGGACAGGTCGTAGTCCACCTCCAGATAGTGGTCGCCGAAGGTCGAGTTCTGCGCCGGGTCCAGCACCTCAAGCAGGGCCGACGACGGATCGCCGCGCCAGTCCGACCCCAGCTTGTCGATCTCGTCCAGCAGGACAAAGGCGTTGGTGGTCTTGGCCTTCTTCATCGACTGGATGATCTTGCCGGGCATGGAGCCGATATAGGTCCGGCGGTGGCCGCGGATCTCGCTCTCGTCGCGCACGCCGCCCAGCGACATGCGGACGTACTCACGCCCCGTCGCCTTGGCGATGGACTTGGCCAGCGAGGTCTTGCCGACGCCGGGAGGGCCGACCAGGCACAGGATCGGACCCTTCAGGCTGCCGGTGCGGGCCTGGACCGCCAGATACTCGATGATCCGTTCCTTGACCTTCTCCAGGCCGAAGTGATCCTCTTCAAGGATGTCCTCGGCCTTGGCCAGGTCGATCGGCTTCTGCTTGGCCTTGCCCCACGGCACCGACAGCAGCCAGTCGAGATAGTTACGCACGACGGTCGATTCCGCCGACATCGGGCTCATGTTGCGCAGCTTCTTGACCTCAGCCTCGGCCTTGGTGCGGGCCTCCTTGGACAGGCGCGTCTTGCGGATGCGCTTCTCCAGATCCATGATCTCGTCGCGCGCGTCGTCGGTCTCGCCGAGCTCGCGCTGGATCGCCTTCATCTGCTCGTTCAGATAATATTCGCGCTGGGTCTTCTCCATCTGGCGCTTCACGCGCGAGCGGATCTTCTTCTCGACCTGAAGGACCGAAATCTCGCCCTCCATCAGCCCATAGACCTTCTCCAGCCGCTTGGGCACGTCGAAGGTTTCCAGCAGGCCCTGCTTATCGGCGATCTTGACCGACAGATGGGCCGCGACCGAGTCCGCCAGCTTGGAGGCGTCGGTGATCTGGGGGATGGAGCTGAGCGCCTCGGGCGGGACCTTCTTGTTCAGCTTCACATAGTTTTCGAACTGCTCGACGACGGCGCGCAGCATGGCCTCGGCCTGCGAGGCGTCGCCGGCTTCGTCTTCGATCTCAACGGCCTCAGCCTCGAAATATTCCTCGCGATCGGTGAAGCGGGTCAGGCGCGCGCGGCCCTTGCCCTCGACCAGCACCTTGACCGTACCGTCGGGCAGTTTCAGCAGTTGCAGCACCGAGGCCAGCACGCCGATGGGATAGATGGCGTCCGGCGACGGATCGTCGTCGACGCTGTTCTTCTGGGTCGCCAGCAGGATCTGCTTTTCGCCCTTCATGATCTCGTCCAGCGCCTTCACCGACTTCTCGCGTCCGACGAAGAGCGGCACGACCATGTGCGGGAAGACGACGATGTCTCTCAGCGGCAGGACGGGCAGGATTTTTGGTTCAGTCATGATGCGTACTCCTGGGCCATTGATCATCTCCGGCCCGCCGCCAGGGTCCGCCGGGCAAGAGGCCCGACCGGCGCATGGCGGCCCGTCGATTCCGACGGCGTTCGGATGAGTATGTGGTTTGAAAGACCCGCGGTTCAAGCGTGACCGCGGAACGGCCCACATCTGCGTGGCCAACAAGGCCTTCCGGTCGCGCCGCTTTAGGTCCGCATTACGCCCGGCGGCGCTTTCGACATGGCCGCTTTACGGGGATCGGGCGTCTTCTGCGGCTCCAAGGAGATGACCATGAGCCGTTCCCACCTACTGGCCGAGACCCTGAAACGTCCCGTCCCGGCGCCGACAACCCTTCAGATGGCGATGACCTTCATCGGCGCCCTGTTCGGAGCCCCGATCCGTAAGGGCCGCGCGCGATGATGCAGGGCCAAGTCGAGGGCGGCGTGACGCGCGCCGCCCCTCCCCGACGCTATCGGGTCGTGCCTCGCGCCAGCGGTTGGGCCGTGGCGGTCAACAACGCCTGCACCCGCCCCCTGCCCGATCGCATCTCGGCCGAACGCCTCGCCGCCCGACTTCAGGCCGAGGCCGACCGCCTGAACCGCGACCAACATCGCCTCACACAATGATAACGCCCTTAGCCTCACCAACCGCCGTCGAAATCCTGACGATCCAGCCCGTCGGCGATCGCTGGCGCATCACCTCAAGCGACGGCCTGTTCGAAGGCGTCTTCACCGACGCCAAAAGCGCCGTCCGATGCGCCAGAGCGGAGGCCGAGGCGCATCCAGGGCACTCGGTTCGGATGGTTCGACCTGATGCGGGCTAGCGCTTCTTTCCCGACGCCTTCTTCACCGCCACATCCAGCGACCGCCGCGCCCAGGCGACGGCTTCGTCGGGATCGTCCAAGGCCGCTTCGGGCAGGGTCCAGTAGCCCATGCTCATCGTGCGGCCGTCCTTGGTTGGATAGGTGAATTGACGCGAGCCGGCCTCGACGAAGGCCTCGCCCAGCGCCTCGTCGCCCTTCAGCCAGACCACGCCGTCGTCCAGCAGGGCGAAAATGACGCCGGCGGCATAGACCCCCGCCCCGCCGAACATGCGCTTGATCTCCAGCCGGCCGAGCGCGTGGAAATGCTCGCGGACCCATTCGCCGAAGTCCGCATCGTATGCCATTTCAGTCGGCGGCGACCGGCACGATGGTCACGCTCTCGCCGCAGCCGCAGGCGTCGGTCTGGTTTGGATTGTTGAACACGAACTTGGACGCCAGCCGTGTCGTCTCATAGTCGATCTCGGTGCCGATCAGGAACAGCACGGCCCGGGGCTCGATCAGGATGGTGACGCCCTTGTCCTCGACCACCTCGTCCAGCGGCCCGATCTCGTCGGCATAGGCGAAGGTGTATTCCTGCCCTGCACAGCCGCCGTTCTTGACGCCGATCCTCAGGCCGATGTGATCGTTCTCGGCATTGTCCAGAATCTCACGCACCCGTTCGGCGGCCGCGTCCGTCAGTGTGACGGCCTTGGGGCGCGGGCGGCGCGGACGGGATGTGGCTTGAAGCTCGCTCATCAGAACATATCCATCAGAACATGTTCAGGGCCAGCTTGGCCTCGTCGCTCATCTTGGAGGCGTCCCACGGCGGATCGAACACCAGATTGGCCTTGGCGCTGCGCACGCCCTCGACCTTCTCCACCGCCGTCTCCACCCAGCCCGGCATTTCGCCGGCGACCGGACAGCCCGGCGCCGTCAGCGTCATGTCCACCACCACGTCGCGATCGTCGTTGACGTCCACGCGGTAGATCAGGCCGAGCTCATAGATGTCGACCGGGATTTCCGGGTCATAGACCGACTTCAGCGCCTCGATCAGCTGATCGGTCAGGGTGTCCAGCTCGGCCTGCGACAGGGCGCTCTTCTGGGGCTCGTCCCAGGCGTCCTTGAAGGCGTCGCTGTCTTGAATCGGTTGATCTGTCATCGGCTTACACGAAGAAGTTCCGCGCCTTGATCAGCGCATCCACGAAGGCGTCGGCATCCTCCACGGTGTTATATAGGGCGAAGGAGGCGCGGGTGCTTGACGTCACCCCCATTCTTTTCGCCAGCGGCTCGGCGCAATGCAGACCTGCCCGCACCGCGACCCCATATCGGTCCATGATCTGGGCGACGTCATGGGCGTGCGCGCCCTCGACGGCGAAGGTCAGGATCGCGCCCTTGCCTTCGGCCTGTCCCAGAATCCGCAGCCAGTTCTGACCCTGAAGTCGATCGACTGCGTGCTGATAAAGGGCGTGCTCATGCGCCTGCACGGCCGCCCGGTCGTATTTCGCCAGCCATTCCAAAGCCGCGCCCAGGCCGATGGCCTCCAGGATCGGGGGCGTCCCCGCCTCGAACCGGTGAGGTGGCCGGGCATAGGTCACGCGGTCCTGCTCGACCGTCTCGATCATCTCGCCCCCGCCCTGATAGCGCGGCAGCGCCTCAAGCGCCTCGGCCTTGCCGTACAGGGCGCCGATGCCGGTGGGCGCAAACAGCTTGTGCCCGGTCAGGACATAGAAATCGCAGCCGATCGCCTGAACGTCCGGCGTCGCATGAACCGCCCCCTGGCACCCGTCGATCAGCACCTGAGCCCCGGCCGCATGGGCCAGGCGGCTGATCTCGGCGACCGGATTGATGGTTCCCAGCACGTTGGACATGTGGGTGACCGCGACCATCCGCGTCCTGGGCCCCAGCAGGGCGGCATAGGCCGCCATGTCCAGCGCCCCGTCGTCCTTGACCGGGATCCACTTGATCACCGCCCCGCGCCGTTCGCGTAGCAGATGCCAGGGCACGATGTTGGAGTGATGCTCCATCTCCGAGACGATGATCTCGTCGCCCGGCTGTATCGACAGGCCCAGCCCATTGGCCACCAGATTGATCGCCTCGGTGCCGCCCTTGGTCCAGACCACCTGTTCGGCGCTCTCGGCGTTCAGGAAGCGGGCGACGATCTCGCGCGCCTTTTCGAAGGCCTCGGTCGCCTCGTTCGACAGGGTGTGCAGGCCCCGGTGGACGTTGGCGTAGCCGCCCTCCATCGTCGCCACCAGGGCGTCGATCACCGCGCGCGGCTTCTGCGCCGAGGCCGCGTTGTCCAGATAGACTAGCGGCTTGCCGTTCACCTGTCGCGACAGGATCGGGAACTGCGCCCGCACGGCATAAGGATCGAAGCTGTTCACAACCGCGCCGTCAGCCATTCCCGCGCCACCTCTCTCGCGCCCTCATGCTCGATCCGGTCGATGACCTCGATCAGGAAAGCCTGGGTCAGCAGGGCGCGGGCCTCGTCGGCCGGAATGCCGCGCTGCTGCATGTAGAACAGGGCGCTCTCGTCCAGCGTCCCCACCGTGTTGCCGTGCGCGCACTGCACGTCGTCGGCATAGATGATCAGTTCCGGCTTGGCGTCGATCTCGGCCCGCTCGCTGGCGATCAGGGCGTGATGGCCCATCCGCGCATCGGTGCCGTCCGCCCCGCGCTCGACCACGATCTTGCCCTGGAAGACGCCGCGCGCCGTATCGCGAGCCACGCCCTTGATCAGTTGCGAGGTCGCGCCGTCGTGTTCGACATGACGCACCACGCTGGTCAGGTCCGCATGACGCGATCCGTTCAGCAGATACAGGCCGTCGGCCTGAACCTGCGCGCCCTGGGCATAGTGGGTGATGCGCGTCTCGATCCGCTGCAGCTTGGCGCCGGTCGTGACGATGGTCTGGCGATAGATGCCGCCCGCCTCGACCTTCACATGGGCCTCGGCGATGGAGATGGCGTCCTCCGGCTCCTCGACCAGGACGACGCGCGTCACCTCGGCGCCGGCCGCCACGTCCAGTTCCAGCGTATTGTGCGCGACATAGGCCGAGCCCGCGCCCTCGTGCGTTTCCAGCAGCAGCAGCTTGGCGCCGGCGCGCGCCGACACCCGCGCGCTGGCCGTGTGGCCCGTGCCGACGGCGTCCGACACATAGCGCAGCCGCAGCGTCCGTTCGCCCGAGGCGATGAAGTCGGTCACGCCCACGGCGCGCCCGTTGGCGAAGACGATCGCCTCTCCGCCCAGATTAGAGAACGGTCCCGGCGCGCCGACCTCGGCCGTGCCGGACGGCTCCGGCGCGGCGCGAAGATAGCGCTTCAGGTCGCTGTATTTCCACGCCTCAATGCGCCTTGACGGATAGGTCTCGGCGTCGGTCAGGTCGATGCTAAAAGCTTTGCTCACTTGATCCTCCCCCGTTCACGGGGGAGGGGGACCATCCGAAGGATGGTGGAGGGGGCGGACCAAAGGCTGGTGTGTGGGGTCGCCCCCTCCACCGCTACGCGGTCCCCCTCCCCCGCGGCGCTTCGCTTGCTGGGGAGGATCATCATCACGCGGCTTGCGGCAGATACTTATCGTACCCTTCCGCCTCCAGCTTCAGCGCCAGTTCCGGCCCGCCCGAGGCCACGATCCGACCGCCGGCCAGCACATGCACCCGGTCCGGTTTGATGTAGTCGAGCAGGCGCTGATAGTGGGTGATGACCAACATGGCGCGGTCGGGACGCCGCAGGGCGTTCACGCCCTCCGACACGATGCGCAGGGCGTCGATGTCCAGGCCGGAATCGGTCTCGTCCAGGATCAGCAGCGACGGCTCCAGCAGGGCCATTTGCAGGATTTCCATCCGCTTCTTCTCACCGCCGGAGAAGCCGACGTTCAGCGGCCGCTTCAGCATGTCGAAATCCATCTTCAGCGCCTTGGACGCCTCGCGAACCAGCTTCAGGAAAGCGGGCGCCGCCACCTCCTCCTCGCCCCGCGCGCGCTTTTGCGCGTTCAGCGCCGTCCGCACGAAGGTCAGGGCCGGCACGCCGGGGATCTCGATCGGATACTGGAACGACAGGAAGACGCCCTTGGCCGCCCGCTCGGCCGGGTCCAGCGCCAGCAGGTCCTCGCCCGCCCATGCGACAGACCCTTCCGTCGCCTCATAGCCCGGCCGTCCCGACAAGGCGTAGCCCAGCGTCGACTTGCCGGCCCCGTTCGGCCCCATGATGGCGTGCACTTCGCCGGCGGGAACGTCGAGCGTCAGACCCTTGAGAATCGGCTTTTCGCCGACAGCGACGTGGAGGTTGTTGATGGAAAGCATCGTCAATCAATCATCATTGAGGGGCGGTAGTAGAACTCGATCGTCTTATTCGACGGCGTCGTAAACTTTGCTGAAATGCGATCCGGCCCAAACTCGAGTGTTGGTCCTTCCTCCATCATCGCAATGATCTGCTGGTAGCGCGTAACATCTTCGGCCAAGCAATATGTCGATCGATCTTTTGCTCTGGTTGCATCGGCCATCTCACCGTTTTTTTCCGGTGTGCTACCGCTCCAGAAGCGGCCATCCGCCTTGTCGAGGAAGCCATGATCCCGGCAACCGCCACTAAGGAAATAGTGATTAGCCACGTTCTTGTCGTCTCCGGTCGCGACAAGATTAATGGAAATATTTGATCCTAATGTGGGCTGACCATTGAGCATGATCAGGTTGCCATCGAAGATGTCTACCATCCCATCTCCCTCTTGAGTCGAAGCAGGAGCCTGAGTGCATCCAGCAAGAAGCGTCGCAAAAGCGACAGCTGCAAAGGCCTTGTTCACCCCACGCTCCCCTCAAGGCTGATCGCGACCAGCTTCTGCGCCTCGACGGCGAACTCCATCGGCAGTTTCTGCATCACGTCGCGGACGAAGCCGTTGACGAGCAAGGCCACCGCCTCCTCCTGCGACAGCCCGCGCTGCTGGGCGTAGAACAGCTGGTCGTCGCTCAACCGCGTCGTCGTCGCCTCGTGCTCAAGCTGGGCCGAGCCGTTGCGCGCCTCGATATATGGGATGGTGTGCGAGCCGCAGTCCTTGCCGATCAACAGGCTGTCGCACTGGGTGAAGTTGCGCACCCCCGTCGCCTTCGGATGCACAGAGACCAGACCGCGATAGGTCGAATCCGACCGACCCGCCGACACCGCCTTGGCGATGATCCGCGACTTCGAATTCTTGCCCAGATGGATCATCTTGGTGCCGGTGTCGGCCTGCTGATGTCCGTTGGTGATGGCGATGGAATAGAACTCGCCGGACGATTCCTCGCCCTTCAGGACGCAGGACGGATATTTCCAGGTCACGGCCGAGCCGGTCTCGACCTGCGTCCACGACACCTTGGACCGATCGCCCCGGCAGTCGGCGCGCTTGGTCACGAAGTTGTAGATGCCGCCCTTGCCCTCGGCGTCGCCCGGATACCAGTTCTGAACCGTCGAATATTTCACCTCGGCGTCGTCCAGCGCCACGATCTCGACCACGGCCGCATGCAGCTGGTTCTCGTCGCGCATCGGCGCGGTGCAGCCCTCAAGGTAGGAGACGTAAGCCCCCTTGTCGGCGATGATCAGGGTCCGCTCGAACTGGCCCGTCTGGCTAGCGTTGATGCGGAAATAGGTCGACAGCTCCATCGGACATTTCACGCCCGGCGGGATGTAGACGAACGACCCGTCCGAAAAGACCGCGCTGTTCAGGGCCGCGAAATAGTTGTCCGAGACCGGCACCACCGATCCCAGATATTGCCGCACCAGATCAGGATATTCGCGCAAGGCCTCGGAAATCGGCATGAAAATCACGCCGACCTTGGCCAGTTCCTCCTTGAAGGTCGTCACCACCGACACGCTGTCGAACACGGCGTCCACGGCGACCTTGGGCGCGCCCTGCACCCCGGCCAGCACCTCCTGCTCCTTCAGCGGGATGCCCAGCTTCTTGTAGATTTCCAGGATCTCGGGATCGACCTCGTCCAGCGACTTGGGCCCCTCCTTCGCCTTGGGCGCCGCATAGTAGAACAGGTCCTGATAATCGACCGGCTCGTAGCGGACCGCCGCCCAGGTCGGCTCCTCCATCGCCAGCCAGCGCTCATAGGCGGCCAGACGCCATTCCAGCATCCATTCCGGCTCGCCCTTCTTTTCGGAAATAAAGCGCACGATCTCGGCGCTCAGTCCCTTGGGCGCATATTCCGTCTCGATGTCGGACGTAAAGCCGTGCTCGTACTTCTCCAGCGCGGCGACGGCGTCGATGGTTTCCTTGACGGCGGCCATCAGGCGACCTCTCTCACGCGCTCGGCGGCGCGCGTCTTGTGCTTGTTGTAGGCGGCGACCCAGGCGTCGGCGAACCTTGCCCAGTCGCCCTCGACCGTGCCCCATCCGCCGGAGACGCGCACGCCCCCGGTCGCCAGCGCGTTCAGGCCCATGGCGCTGATGGTCTTGGACGGCTTCACCTTGCCCGACGAACAGGCCGAGCCGGCCGACACCATGACGCCCGTCAAGTCCAGGGTGATCAGCTGCTGCGGACTGTCCCAACCTTCGACGGCCATGAACAGGGTGTTGGGCAGACGCGCCACGTCGCCGCCGATGATGGTCGCGCCCGCGGCCTTGACCTTCACCTCCGCCGCATCGCGCCAGGCGACGTGCGAAGCCATCGTCTCCAGATCCCGCGCGGCGCAGTCAGCCGAGGCGCCGAACCCGGCGATGCCCGGCACGTTCTCGGTCCCGGCGCGCAGGCCCCGCTCCTGCCCCGCGCCATGCAGGATCCGCACGCCCGACAGGCCTTCCTTGAAGATCAGGGCGCCGACGCCCTGCGCCCCGCCCAGCTTGTGCGCCGACAGGGTCAGGGTGTCCGCGTCCAGCGCGCGCATATCGACCGCGATCTTGCCCGCCGACTGGATCGCATCAACGTGCAGCCAGCCGCCCGCTGCTCGTACCAGCGCCGCCGCCTCGGCGATCGGCTGGATGACGCCGCTTTCGTTGTTCGCATGATGGATGGCGACCACGGCCCGGCCCGGACGGCGCAGCGCCTCAGCCAGCCAACTCAGATCGACCACCCCGTTCGCATCGACCGGCAGAATCTCTACGGCTACGCCCGAATTCGCGGCCGTCTCGGCAACGCACGGATGTTCCGTCGCCGACACGATCAATCGCTCGCATCCGGCCGCCAGGGCGCTGGCGATGCCTTGGGCATTGGCTTCGGTGCCGCCCGAGTTGAACACCACCGCCGTCGGATCGGCCCCCACCAGATCCGCGACCTGCGCCCGTGCGGTCTCGACCCGCGCCCGCGCCCGCCGGCCCGCCGCATGGACCGCCGACGGATTGCCGTTGTCGGCCAGGGTCCTGGCCATGATCTCCAGCACCTCCGGCCGCACCAGGCCCGAGGCGTTATAGTCCAGATAGACGCCGGTCATGCCGCGACCCCGACGGCCGAGGCCTCGACATTGCGCCGACGCTGGCCCGTGCGGTTCATCACCACATCCTCCAGCGACACGCCGGCCAGATAGCGATGGATCTCGTCGCCCAGATCTTCCCAAAGATTGTGAGTGATGCAGCGTTCGCCGGCCAGCATGCAGCCCTTGGGCGAGCCATGCGCCACGCACCGCGTCGCCCGGATCGGCTCATCCACCGCCAGCACGATCTCGGCGACCACCGTCTCGTGCGCCGCCTTGGCCAGACGGTATCCGCCACCCGGTCCGCGCACGCTCTTGACCAGCTCGCTCTTCCTCAGTCGGGCGAACAGTTGCTCCAGATAGCTCAGCGAAATCTCCTGGCGCGCGGCGATCTCGGCCAGCGAAACCGCCCGGATTTCACCGCTCTCGCCGCGTCCGTTCTTCGCCAGATCGGCCATCGCCATCACGGCGTATCGTCCCTTGGTCGACAGACGCATCTCGCACCTTCAAAAATTGCGCGCTTTTCGGGGCTCTTGTGCTAGAACCCGCGCCTTCGCAAAGGCGGCGCGCTTGCGGAGGGACTTAGAAAGTCCCACCTCTGCGGTCAAGTATTACGCACTCGCGAAATGACAGTTGAACGGATTCCAGAGCCCCTATGCCTGAAGTCATCCTGCCCGGCGCCTCCGGTCGCATCGAAGGCCGCTATTCCCCGGGCAAGCGCCCGAACGCCCCGATCGCGCTGATCCTGCACCCGCACCCCAAGGCGGGCGGACATATGAACAACCCGGTCGCGGTCACCCTGCACCAACTGTTCCAGCAGCGCGGCTTTGCGACCCTGCGCTACAATTCGCGCGGCGTCGGCAAGTCGCAGGGCGAGTTCGATTCGGGCATCGGCGAGCTGGCCGACGCGGCCACCGCCCTCGACTGGCTCCAGGCCAACAATCCGGGCGCCAGCCAGACCTGGGTCGCCGGCTATCAGTTCGGCGCCTACATCGGCATGCAGCTTCTGATGCGTCGCCCCGAAACGGACGGCTTCATCTCGGTCTCGCCGCCGTCGAACATGTATGACTTCAGCTTCCTGGCGCCCTGCCCGGCGTCCGGCCTGTTCCTGCACGGCACGGCCGACACCATCGTCCCGCCGGTCGAGGTCGAGCGCGTGGTCAACAAGCTGCGCACCCAAAAGGGCATCATCATCGACTACGAACTGGAAGAGGGCGCCAGCCACTTCTGGCAAGACCACATGAGCGCGGTCGAAACCCGCGTCGGCGCCTATCTGGACAAGCGTCTGGAAGAAAAACCGGCCTGATATTCGGCCTGGATGCCGAACGCCCGCTAGCGTCAGGTCGGCGTCGGTCTGGCACGGAGAGGCGAAGCCCTGGTTGCGGCTCCGTCTTTCCGCCGCGACAAATGGGCATGGCCAATGCGATCGACATCCCGGGCGGCGTGTTCACGACTTGCCGGACGACCTGCGCGAGACTTTGGTCGCCGCGCCGGAAGCCTTGGCGACCTGGCGCGACATCACGCCCCTGGCCCGCAACGAATGGATATGCTGGATCGAGTCCGCCAAGAAGTCGGACACCCGGCGCAAACGGCTGGATTGGGGCCGGGCGAGCTTGGCCGACGGCAAGCGCCGCCCCTGCTGCTGGCCCGGCTGCCCTCACCGTTAGGCGATCACGCCGGTTCGACCACCGCCTCTTTCGCCGGCTCGGTGCGGATCATGTAGTCGAAGGCCGACAGACCCGCCTTTGACCCCTCGCCCATGGCGATGACGATCTGCTTGTAAGGCACGGTTGTCGCGTCGCCCGCCGCGAATATGCCCGGCTGCGAGGTCTCGCCACGGTGATCCACCTCGATCTCGCCGCGCGGCGTCACGCCCACTGCGCCATGCAGCCATTCGGTGTTCGGGACCAGACCGATCTGCACGAAGATGCCTTCCAGATCGATGTCGTGGTGGGCGTCGGAGTTGCGGTCCTTGTAGGACAGGCCCGTCACCTTCTCGCCGTCGCCATGCACCTGGGTCGTCATGGCCGAGGTCACGATCCGCACGTTCGGCAGGGTCGCCAGCTTGCGCTGCAGCACCGCATCGGCCCGCAGTTCGCTGTCGTATTCGATCAGGGTCACATGGGCGACGATGCCCGCCAGGTCGATCGCCGCCTCGACGCCGGAGTTGCCGCCGCCGATCACCGCCACCCGCTTGCCCTTGAACAGCGGCCCGTCGCAGTGCGGGCAATAGGCCACGCCCTTGTTCTTGTACTGCTCCTCGCCCGGCACGTTCATCTGGCGCCAGCGCGCGCCGGTCGACAGGATGACGGTGCGCGATTTCAGCGATGCGCCGTTCTCCAGCACCACCTCGTGCAGGCCGCCCGGAACCTTGGCCGGGATCAGCTTGGCCGCCTTCTGCAGGTTCATCAGGTCCACTTCATACTCGCGGACGTGTTGCTCCAGATGGGCCGCCAGCTTGGGCCCTTCGGTGTAAGGGACCGAGACGAAGTTCTCGATCGCCATCGTGTCCAGCACCTGGCCGCCGAAGCGTTCGGCGACGACGCCCGTGCGAATGCCCTTGCGCGCCGTATAGATGGCGGCCGCCGCCCCGGCCGGGCCGCCGCCGACCACCAGAACCTCGAACGGATCCTTGGACTTCAGACGCTCAGCCGCGCGGACTTCGGCGCCGGAATCCAGCTTGGCGACGATCTGCTCCAGCTCCATCCGGCCCTGACCGAACAGCTCGCCGTTCAGGAAGACCGTCGGCACGGCCATGATCTTGCGTTGCTCGACCTCGTCCTTGAACAGGCCCCCCTCGATGGCGACGTGTTTGATGCGCGGATTGATCACGCTCATCAGGTTCAGCGCCTGCACCACGTCCGGGCAGTTCTGGCACGACAGCGAGAAGTAGGTCTCGAAAACATAGTCGCCGTCCAGGTCCCTGACCTGCTGGATCACCTCCTGCGCCGCCTTGGACGGATGGCCGCCGACGTGCAGCAGGGCCAGCACCAGCGAGGTGAACTCGTGGCCCAGCGGAATGCCTGCGAACCGCACGCCGATATCCGTGCCCTTGCGCCGGATCAGGAAGCTGGGCTGGCGTTCGTCGTCATAGTCGCGGCCCATCTCGACCTTGCCGTGCGAGACCGAGACGATCTCCTCCAGCAGGGTCTTCAGCTCGATCGACTTGGGCCCCGCGCCCAGCGAGGCGACCAGTTCGACGGGATGGACGATGTTCTTGAGGTAGGCTTCGAGCTGGGATTTCAGATTGGCGTCTAGCATCGGATGCTCCTCGAATTTCAGGGTAACGCGCCGCCTTCGAGCCGATCCCGGCGAGGCCTGCGCGTTAAGGTCCGCCCCACACGTAGGAGGCCGGGTGGGTCCGACCCGAAGGCCGGACCCGATAGGCGCAGTCAGTCTTAGATCTTGCCGACGAGGTCGAGCGACGGAGCCAGGGTGGCTTCGCCTTCTTCCCACTTGGCCGGGCAGACTTCACCCGGGTGCGAGCGCACATACTGGGCGGCCTTGACCTTGCGCAGCAGTTCGGCGGCGTTGCGGCCTATGCCTTCCGACGTCGTCTCGGTAAACTGGATCACGCCGTCCGGATCGACCAGGAAGGTCGCGCGGTCGGCTAGGCCCACACCCGGACGCATGGCGTCAAAGTTGTTGGTCACCAGACCCGACGGATCGCCCAGCATCGTGTATTCGATCTTGCCGATCGCCGGCGACGAGTCGTGCCAGGCCTTGTGCGAGAAGTGGGTGTCGGTCGACACCGAATAGATCTCGACGCCCAGCTTCTGGAACTCGGCGTAGTGGTCAGCCAGGTCTTCCAGTTCGGTCGGGCACACGAAGGTGAAGTCGGCCGGATAGAAGAAGAAGATCGCCCACTTGCCCGCGACGTCGGCGTCCGTGACCGTCAGGAATTTGCCGCCCTTATAGGCTTCGGCCGTAAAGGGTTTGATGGTCGTGTTGATGAGGGCCATGCGCAAAATCCAATGCAAGGTGGTTGGGAGGCCCCTTCCCTACCGCACCGCACCAAATAAGCCCAATCACTTATTTGCAGATGTGCAATAGATTTTGTTTATGATGGTGAATACAGCAGGAACGGTCGCCGGGCCTCTTCCCACATCGCCTCATCTGGCTGCGTCGCCGCGTCTAGATCGCCAGGCGTCGCCGCCGCGTCGTCCACCCATTCCCGCAGGCCCGGCCCGCCGTTGATCACGTCGATGGGCAGCTTCCCGAACGCATACTCGTACGGAAAATCCCGCCACAGGTCGTAGTGGGGATACAGCCGCCGGATCGCCTTGAACCCCAGGGCCTGCACCCGCCACGGCTTGAAGGCGGCGTGGTCGTAGCCGGGATGATCGACATGGATCTGCACACCGCTGCACAGCTTTCCGACGTGCTTGTGGAAGGTCGGCTCGAACCACATGTCGCGCAAGACGCAGCCGCCCAGCCAGTCCGGCGCCAGGGCGCGCATCTCTGCGATCACCGCCCGCGCATCGATGTCCGGCGCCCCGAACAGCTCCAGCGGCCGTGTCGTCCCCCGCCCTTCCGACAGGGTCGCCCCTTCCAGCATCACCGTGCCCGCATAGGCGCGCGCCATCGACAGGTTCGGCGCATTCGGGCTGGGATTGACCCACGACCGGTCCAGCAGCGGCCAGCCGAAGCCCGGCCCCGTCTCGGGCGCCCAGCCCTGCATCTCCACCACCCGGTAATCCACATCCAGCTTGAACTGGTCGATGAACCACAGGCCCAGTTCGCCCATCGTCATGCCGTGCCGCATCGGCATCGGCCCGCCCCCGACGAAGCTTTCCCAGCCGGGCTTCAACGTCATACCCTCGACCGGACGCCCTGCCGGATTGGGCCGGTCCAGCACCCAGATCGACTTGCCGTGTTTTGCCGCCGCCTCCAGCACGTACAGAAGGGTCGTCACATAGGTGTAGATTCGGCAGCCCAGGTCCTGCAGATCGACCAGCAGCACGTCGAACTCGGCCATCCATTCGTCGCGCGGCCGCCGCACCTCGCCGTACAGGCTGAAGACGGGAAAGCCGTGCACCGGATCGCGATAATCCGGGCTCTCCATCATATTGTCCTGCAGATCGCCCTTCATCCCGTGCTGCGGGCCAAAGGCGGCGGTCAGCCGGATCTCGGGACAGGCGGCCAGCGCGTCCACCGCGTGGGTCAGATCCTTCGTCACCGACGCCGGATGCGCCAGCAAGGCCACGCGTCGCCCCTTCAGCTGCGCCCTCAGGGCGTCGTCGGACAAAAGGCAGTCGAGGCCGAAGTTCATGTCAGGTCCAGCGCGAACGAGTCGAGATGATGAAAGTCGGGCTTATCCGAAGGATGCGCCAGCGCCCAATAGCCGATCGCCCCGTCCACGCCCCGGATCATCGCCGCCAACCCCGCCGCCCCGACCGCATCCTCCGGCAACGTAACGTCCGCCGTCAGCACGAACTGTCCGGGCGCCGACCGCGTCACGATGAACGGCGCGGGCATCTCCAGATCCCGCATCCCCTTGCGATAGCCGTCGAACCGATAGGCCGCCCACGCCCCCGACGGCGACAGATTGTATTCGACATAGCCGCCTGCCGTACGCACGAAGGCCTCAAAACAGGTCGCCCGCCACAGCCCGTCCGTCCGCACCCGCGCCGCCGCCTCCGGCCGCCACACGCCCTCCACCGGTCCGGCCAGCACATACTCCAGGCTCAGCACCCGCCCGGCTCGCCGCGCCTCGACCTCCAGAGTCAGTCCCGCAGAGTTGGATGTCGGGTGCGGGATCAGAGGCAGGCGCATGGCGCCTTCGTATCGCAGGCCGGTCGTGGGTCAAAGCGGTAGCCGTGATGCTGAACCCCGTGATTCTCAGGCGGACCCGTCGGCATAAGTTCGCCAGCCATCGCATCCACGCGAGATATTAGCCGGGTTTACAGTGCTCTGAGACGCAGCAGCGTCACCGCACCCGCCACGGCCTGAAACGGCGCTAAAATGGGCGCGCCATGCCCAAAGCCGCTCCACCTGAAATTGCACCACCGTGCATTTTGCACGCGTTTTCGCGTTGCAGTGCAATTTCGCATCGAGGGATATTGGACGAATTAGACACTTTAGACGGTGTTTTTTCTTCCGGACCGTCTGAACCGCCAACGTCGCATCGACTGGCCCAACCAGGCACCGCACAATGGCGCGCCGATCGAGATTAGACGAATTAGACACTTTAGACGGTGTTTTTCATCCGCACCGTCTGAACAGCCGGCGCCGCCTCGACTAGGGGAAGACGACCCTCGTCATCCCTGCTAACCCAGCCTCACCATGACCGAACACGCCTTCAAATCCGACTTCCTCCGCACCATGCAGGCGCGAGGCTATATCCATCAGATCACTCATCCGGCCGAACTGGATGCGGCGGCCGCTGCCGGCGTGGTCACCGGATATATCGGCTTCGACGCCACCGCCACTTCGCTGCACGTCGGCCACCTGATCCAGATCATGCTGCTGCGTCGCCTGCAGCAAGCGGGACACAAGCCCATCGTCCTGATGGGCGGCGGCACCACCAAGGTAGGCGACCCCAGCTTCAAGGATACGCAGCGTCCCCTTCTGACCGAAGAGCGGATCGCCGAGAACATCGCCGGCATCAAAGGCGTGTTTGAAAAGTTCCTGACCTTCGGCGACGGCCCGTCGGACGCCATCATGGTAGACAACGACGAATGGCTGTCCAAGCTGGGCTACCTGGAATTTCTGCGCGACTACGGCACGCATTTCACCGTCAACCGGATGCTCAGCTTCGATTCCGTCAAGCTGCGCCTGGAACGCGAGCAGCCGCTGACCTTCCTCGAGTTCAACTACATGCTGATGCAGGCCACCGACTTCCTGGAGCTGAATCGCCGCTACGGCTGCACGCTGCAGATGGGCGGTTCGGATCAGTGGGGCAACATCATCAACGGCGTCGAACTGACCCGCAAGGTGGATCAGAAGGCCGCCTTCGGCCTGACCACACCGCTGCTGTCCACCGCCTCGGGCCAGAAAATGGGCAAGACCGTGGGCGGCGCCGTCTGGCTGAATGCCGACGCCCTGTCGCCCTATGACTACTGGCAATATTGGCGCAACACGGAGGATGGAGACGTGGGCCGCTTCATGCGCCTGTTCACGGACCTGACGGACGTCGAAATCGCCAGCTACGAGTCGCTGGAAGGCGCGGCCATCAACGACGCCAAAAAGGCCCTCGCCGACGCCGCGACGACCATGCTGCACGGCGCCGAGGCCGCCGCAACCGCCCGCGCCGCCGCCGAGAGCACCTTCGAAAAAGGCCAGCTGTCCGCCGACCTGCCGACCGTCGAACTGCCGTCGGCCGAGGTCTACGGCGCCATGATCGCCGCTGTCGTGACGAAGGCCGGCCTGACGGCCTCCAACGGCGAGGCCCGTCGCCTGGCCCAGGGCGGCGGCCTGCGTCTGAACGACGCCGCGGTGTCCGACGGCGCCCAACTGCTGACCGAGGCCGACCTCAAGGACGGCGTCATCAAACTGGCGGCCGGCAAGAAAAAGATCGTTCTGGTGAGGCCCGTCTGATGTCCGCCGCCGAAGGTCAACCCGCGCCCGCCCTCGACCTGCCCACGGATGGCGGCGGCCGCGTCACCCTCGCCGCCCTGGAGGGCAAGCCCGCGGTCGTCTATTTCTACCCCAAGGACGACACGACCGGCTGCACGCGTGAGGCCCAGGATTTCACCGCCCTTGCCTCTGACTTCGCCGCGCTGGGCGTTCCGGTGATCGGTGTGTCGAAGGACACGGTGAAGAAGCACGACAAGTTCAAGGCCAAATACGATCTCGCCGTCACCCTCGCCTCCGACGAGGACGGCGGCGCCTGCGAGGCTTGGGGCGTCTGGGTGCAGAAGAAGCTCTATGGCCGCGAGTATATGGGCATCGAGCGGGCCACCTTCCTGATCGACGCCGAGGGCCGCGTCGCCAAGGCTTGGCGCAATGTGAAGGTCGCAGACCACGCCGCCGCCGTGCGGGAGGCCGCCAGGGCCCTGTGATCGGCGAGCGCCGTTCGGAAGCGATGCTTGACCTTGGCCCCTCCTCCACGGCCTAGTGGGCGTCGGGGCTAATAGGGGCTTGGCCGGCCTTGGCTGGCAGATGCGGAGCGCACCATGTTCACCAAGAGCAAATCCTACGACAGCGGATCGAACGGCCTGGGCATCCCCCCGGCGCCCGAACCGACCACCCCCACGCCGACGGCAGCGAGCACGCCGTCCCTGCCCGCCACGACGCCTGCGCCGCGCGCGCCCGAACCGGCCCGTCCGGCGGCCCGGTCCAGCAATCTGTCGACCCTGTCGGCCGGCGTGAAATACGAAGGCAACATCTCCGGCGCCGGCGAGCTTCAGGTCGACGGCTCGCTGAAGGGCGACGTCCGCGTCTCGCGCGTCGTGATCGGCGAAGGCGGCTCGGTCGAGGGCACGGTCCATGCCGACGTCCTTGACGTGCGCGGCCGCGTCTCGGGCGCCATCGTCGCCAAACAGGTCAAGCTTCACGCCACCGCCCGCGTCGAGGGCGACATCACGCAAGAGCAACTCGCCATCGACCAGGGCGCCTGGTTCCAGGGCCGCTGCAACCAGGCCAAGCGCGACACGCCCGGCGCCGCCATGCTGGAAGCCCCCGCCCCGAAGGCCGACAAGGCGGACAAGACCGCCGCCTGATCAGAGCGCATTCGTCATTCCGGGGCGTCCGAAGGACGAACCCGGAACCCAGGGAATCGTCTCCATCGCTCGATGCGATTGACGTGGCGACGGCACCCCTGGCTTCCGGGTTCTTCGCTGCGCTCAGCCCCGGAATGACGATGGAACTTGGCTCTAATCCACGCTCGATCCGCGGGTCTCGCCGACCCGCTGGGCCAGGGCCGCGCCCATGAAGGCGTCCAGGTCGCCGTCCAGCACCCCCTGGGTGTCCGAGGTCTCAACCTCGGTCCGCAGGTCCTTCACCATCTGATAGGGCTGCAGGACATAGGAGCGGATCTGGTGGCCCCACCCGATGTCGGTCTTGGCGTCGGCCAGCGCCTGAGCCGCCGCCTCACGCTTTTGCAGTTCCAGCTCGTACAGGCGCGCGCGCAGCATCTTCCACGCCATCTCGCGGTTCTGGTGCTGCGACCGGCCGGCCTGGCAGGCCACGACGGTGTTGGTCGGAGTGTGCGTCAGGCGCACAGCCGAGTCGGTCTTGTTGATGTGCTGACCGCCCGCACCAGAGGCGCGATAGGTGTCGGTGCGCACGTCCGAGGGGTTGATGTCGATCTCGATCGCGTCGTCCACGACCGGCGACACCCCGATGGAGGCGAAGCTGGTGTGGCGCTTGGCCGCCGCGTCATAAGGGCTGATGCGGACCAGGCGGTGCACGCCCGATTCCGACTTCAGCCAGCCATAGGCGTTGGGCCCTTCGATCAGGATGGTGGCCGACTTGACCCCCGCCTGTTCGCCCTCTTCGTGGGCTTCGATCGTGACCTCGTAACCGTGCGCCTTGGCCCAGCGCGAATACATCCGCAGCAGCATCCCGGCCCAGTCGTTCGACTCGGTGCCGCCGGCGCCGGAGTTCACTTCCAGATAGGCGTCGTTGCCGTCAGCCTCGCCGGACAGCAGGGCTTCCAGCTCGGCGCGCGCGGCGCGTTCCTTGATGCCGCGCAGCGACGCGCGGGCGTCTTCCAGCGCACCTTCGTCGCCTTCCTCGTCCGCCATCTCGGCCAGCATCACCCCGTCTTCGAGGTCCTGCTCCATCGCCTTGACGGTGTTGATCTTGCCTTCCAGCTGCGAGCGTTCGCGGCTGACGGCCTGGGCCTCGTCGGGCTTGTCCCACAGCGTGGGATCCTCCACCCGCGCATTCAGCTCATCGAGCTTCCTTAGAGCGACATCCCAGTCAAAGACGCCTCCTGAGCAGAGCGACGCTCTGCTCGATGTCGGCCTTCATGGCCTCGACATCCGGTCTCATCGCAATCTCCGCGACACAACGCCCTCAAGTCGCCAGGCCCGCAGGCCGCGTGACAGGGCAGGATTAATGGAAAACGGCGCGCCACGAGGACGCGCCGTTCGAAAGGCCTACCTAGAGCCTCAGTACAATCCGCTCAAGTCCTCGGCCGGCGCCTTCTTGGGCGGCGGGGGCGCGGACGGCGCTGGCGAAGCGGCCGGCGCGCCGGTTGCGGCCTCCTGCTCGCGGCGGATCACGTCGTAGTAGTTCTGCGGTCCGACGGGCCGCGCGGGGCCGGTGGGGCGTGGCGGCGGCGCCTGGCGCTCGGTGCCGGGACGGAAGGCCTCCTCAATGCCATTGACGGTGCGGAAGATGGCGTTCTTGGGCCGGACGAACGGGCGAGCCGGTCTTTCCTTCAAGGCCGTCTGCATGAACTCCGTGAAGACCGGCACGGCGGCCGAGGCGCCGGCTTCTCCGGATCCCAGAGAGCGGTTGTCGTCAAAGCCGATGAAGATGCCGACGACGATGTCAGTGGTGAAGCCCACGAACCAGGCCGAGCGATATTCGTTCGTCGTGCCCGTCTTGCCGGCGACCCAGGGGCCAAGGCCGCGCGCGCTGGCGGCTGTGCCGCGTTGAACGACGCCTTCCAGCATGGAGCTCATCTGATAAGCGGTGATCGGGTCGATGACCTGGGTTCCGCGCTGCTGCAGGCGCGGCGATTCCTGGCCGGAGAAGCCCCGTCCGCATTCGCGGCAGCTGCGGTTGTCGGCGCGGAAGATGGTCTCGCCATCGCGGTCCTGAACATAGTCGATCAGATAGGGCGTCACCCGCCGGCCGCCGTTGGCGAAGGCGGAATAGGCGGCCGTGATGTCCAGAGGCGTGACCTCGCCGGCGCCCAGCGAGACCGACAGGTTCGGCGTCATGCCGGGCAGCCCCATGCGATCCGCCTGCTCCACGATCTTCTTCATGCCGACCGACTGGGCCAGCCGCACCGTCATGACGTTGCGCGACAACTCCAAGCCGCGCCGCAGCGTCTGAGGGCCATAGTATTGGCGGCTGTAGTTCTCTGGAGTCCAGCGCTGACCGTTCGGCCCGCCGGCGAAGCTGATCGGCGCATCCAGCACGATCGAGGCCGGGGTGAAGTCGCCTTCAAGCGCCGTGGCGTAAACGAACGGCTTGAACGCCGAGCCCGGCTGGCGCTTGGCCTGGGTCGCCCGATTGAAGCTGGACAGCGCATAGGAATAACCGCCGACCATCGCCAGCACGCGGCCGGACTGCGGCTCTATGGCCACCAGGGCCCCGTTGACGCGCGGCACCTGCTTCAGGGCGAACTGCCCGCCCTGGGGCTCCACGAAGATCAGTTCGCCGCGCTTCAACTGGCGATTGGCGTTGGCCCAGGCGGCGTCCGACGCCAGCAGCGTGCCGGACTTGTCGTCGCGGGCCGTGCGGATGCGCACCGTATTGCCGCTGACGCTTTCGATGGCGGCGGCCTGCCAGCTGCGGCGCTCGGGCGGCGCCTGTTCCTTCAGCGCGACCGCCTGCCAGCCGTCGGCGAAGTCGGTCGTGCCCCAACCGCCGCGCCAGCCATGACGACGGTCGTAGTTCTCAAGCCCCTGCATCAGGGCCCGGCGCGCCGCCGTCTGCAGCGTGGGGTCTAGGGTCGTGCGCATATAGAAGCCGCCGGCGCGCAGCTGCTCGCCGAACTGGGGATTGGCTGCGGCCTGGCGACGCGCTTCTTCGACAAAGAAGTCGGCGTCCTTGTAGTCCGACCGTTGCGGCGCATCGCGCGTGACCAGAGGCTTGGCACGGGCCTCGACCAGTTGTTCAGGCGTCAGCCAGCCGCTCTGCTCCATTTCGCCCAGCACCCAGTCACGACGGCCCTTGGCCGCGCCGGGGTGACGCTTGGGGTGATAGTTGTTCGGCCCCTTGGGTAGGGACGCCAGGAAGGCGGCTTCGTCCGGCGTCAGCTGCGCCAGCGACTTGCCGAAGTAGTTGTAGGCCGCCGAAGCGATGCCGAACGAGCGATATCCCAGGAAGATTTCGTTCAGATACAGCTCGAGGATCTGTTCCTTAGACAGGGTCGCCTCTAGGCGATTGGCCAGGATGGCTTCCTTCAGCTTGCGGTTCAGGCTGGATTCGTTGGTCAGCAGGACATTCTTGGCCACCTGCTGGGTGATGGTCGAACCGCCTTCCAGCCGGCGTCCCGACGCCAGGTTGAAGACGTTCTTCAGCGAAGCGCGGCCGATGCCGCCCACGTCGATGCCGCCATGCTGGAAGAAGTTGCGATCTTCGGCCGCCAGGAAGGCGTGGATCACCGGCTGAGGGATCTGGTCGTAGGAGACATAGATTCGGCGCTCGTCAGAAAACTCGCCGATCAGGGTGCCGTCGCCGGCATAGACGCGCGTCGCGGTCGGCGGGCGATAGTCCGCCAGTTCCGAGGCATCCGGCAGGTCGTGGAACAGCCACGCGGCATAGACGGCGACGACCAACCCCGCCAAGGCGATGCCGCCCAGCAGAACCATGCCCGCCCACACGAACCAGCGTTCGGCAATCTTCACTGCGTACTCCGACGACGCGCCCCGAAAGGGTGCTTTAGCCCGCGTCGCCCGCCGATGGCTAGAGCCGCGATGCAACGGCCCCTTCCCGTCCGCCGTTAAGCTCCCATCTCAAGCATCCCAACCCAAGGAGCCTGCCATGGAAGTTCTGTATCGCGCCCAATCGACGGCATCGGGCGGAGGCCGCGAAGACGGTCGTTCGGCCACCGCCGACGGCAAGATCGACGTCAAACTGTCGACGCCGACCGAGATGGGCGGCAAGGGCGGCGACGGCACCAACCCCGAGCAGTTGTTCGCCACCGGATACGCCGCCTGCTATCTCGGTGCGCTGCGTCTGGTCAGCAGCAAGGCTGGCACGCCCGTCAGCCCCGACACCAAGGTCACCGCCGGCGTCGGCTTCGGCAAGAACACCAAGGGTGAAGGCTTCAACCTGGATGTCGACCTGACCGTGACGGACCACGGCCTGGAGCAGGCCGTCATCGACGACCTGATCGAAAAGGCGCACCAGGTTTGCCCCTACTCCAACGCCACCCGCAACAACGTCGATGTTCGCCTGAGCGCGAAATAACCGACGCCGAGGGCCGCGCGCGTGTTGAGCCGCGCGCGCGGCGCCTCTAGATGAGGTCCATGACCTCCCCGCTCGACGCCTCCCCCGATCCCCTGCTGACGCTCGAACCGCATCGCCGCGTGACCCTGCGCGAAGCTTTCGGCGTGGACAGCGACATGACCGTGCCCGCCTTCGACGAGCGCGACAGCCATGTGCCCGAGATTGACGAGGCCTATCGCTTCGATCCCCAGACGACCATCGCCATCTGCGCCGGCTTCGCCTTCGACCGCCGCGTGATGGTCCAGGGCTATCACGGCACCGGCAAGTCGACTCATATCGAACAGGTCGCCGCCCGCCTGAACTGGCCGCTGGTGCGGGTGAACCTGGACAGCCATGTCAGCCGGATCGACCTGATCGGCAAGGACGCCATCGTCCTGAAGGACGGCAAGCAGATCACCGAATTCCGCGAGGGCATCCTGCCCTGGTCGCTGCAACGCCCCATCGCCCTGGTCTTCGACGAATACGACGCCGGCCGGCCCGACGTCATGTTCGTGATCCAGCGCGTGCTGGAGGCTCAGGGCCGCCTGACCCTGCTGGACCAGAACCGCGTCATCCGCCCCAACCGCTATTTCCGCCTGTTCGCCACGACCAACACCATCGGCCTGGGCGACACCACCGGCCTGTATCACGGCGCACAGCAGATCAATCAGGCCCAGCTGGACCGCTGGAACATCGTCACCACGCTGAACTATCTGGATCATGACGTGGAAGCCGAGATCGTCGCCGCCAAGGCGCCCGAGTGGAAGGACGCCGAGGGCCGCCGCCGGATCGCCGCCATGGTCCGCGTCGCCGACATGACCAGGAACGCCTTCATGAACGGTGATATTTCGACCGTCATGTCGCCCCGCACCGTCATCACCTGGGCCCAGAACGCCCAGATCTTCAACGACGACCTGGGCCTCAGCTTCCGCCTGACCTTCCTGAACAAGTGCGACGAACTGGAACGCCCGACCATCGCCGAGTTCTACCAACGCGCCTTCGGCGAAGACCTGCCCGAGGCGGCGACGCGGGTGAAGGTGGGCTGACGACAAGCTCCGATTGAGAGCTCATTAAGCTTCACCCGGTATGGCCACGCTTGACGCGGGGCTTGGTGGCATTGGCTGACAGTACGGATTACCTAACGGCCTACGCTGGTCGCTACCGGGACATGTTCCCTGTGCGGCTGGCGACGATTGCCGCTATCGTGGCCTTGACGTTCTGGGTCATGGGATGGGGATGGGCAGCGGCTTTCGGCCTGTTTCAGTTCTGCCTCTATGTTCCTTTGTGGCAGGCCGTTCAGACAGCGCTGGCACGGCCTGATGCACCCGCCGCAGCGCGTAGGTTCCGCCGGTCTGCCGAGATCGTCACCCTTTGTCTTGCCAGCCATAACGCCGTGTTCATTCTGGCCGCCTGGCAGGCTCAGCCTCAACACCTCGACTATCTCCGCCTGCTGCTGGCCGGCAACTTGATGGTCGGCGCCCATCAGGTGCACGTAAGCCGCGCAAGCTTTGTCGCTGCCGTTCTGCCGCCATCCATCGCCGCGATGGTGATCGCCTCGTACCAGGTCGGTTCGGATCCTCGCCTTCTAGGCGCAGTGGCGCTGTTCGTCGTCGGCGTCATTGCGGCGGCCTGGCGTCAATGGCGCAGCGACCGCGAGAGCATTGAGCTGATGAGCGCCTTGTCGGAGCGTTCGCGCGAGCTGCGAGCCGCCCTGGCCGAGGCCGAGGTGAACCGCTCCGCCGCCGAACGCGCGAACAAGGCCAAATCCCGCTTCCTGGCGATGATCAGCCACGAGGTCCGCACCCCGCTGAACGTCATCTTGGGGCTGATTGAAGTGCTCCGTGGCAGGCCACGCCCCGCTGCGGAAGCCACCATCGTCACCGACATGGCGGATGCAGGGGGTATGTTGCTGCGGCTGTTGAACGGGGCTTTGGACATCTCGAAGATCGAATCCGGACAGGCCGAGCTCCAACTCGCCCCGGTCGATCTCGCCGAACGGCTCGACGCCATCGCCCGTATCTGGCGCTCCCGCGTGGAGGAACTGGGCCTGACGCTGGAGATCGAACGGCAGGGCGCGCCCGAACATTTTGTCGTCATGACCGACGAGGCCCGGGTGGAACAGGTGCTGATCAACTATCTGTCCAACGCCCTGAAGCTGACGCCACATGGCGCCATCCGCATTTTGGCCCGCGCACTCCCCGCCTCAGATGGGCGCATCGACCTGGATTTCGAGGTTCACGACCAAGGGCCAGGCGTGCCGGAGGATCAACGCGAACGCATCTTCGAGCCCTTCGAACAACTCGCCGCCGGACGTGCGGCAGGCGGAACAGGTCTGGGGCTGGCCCTCTGTCGCGCCAGCGTCGAAGCGCTGGGCGGGGCTCTTGGCGCTCGGTCCGCGCGGCCGAATGGGGCTGTCTTTTGGTTCCGCTTCACCGCCGACTGCGCGACACCTGCAATCGATTCTTCGCCCGCTGCACCCGCGCAGAACCTTCCTGATCAGCCGCCTCGGGTTCTAGCCGCCGAGGATCATCCCGCCAATCGCAAGCTTCTGACGCTACTGCTGGAACAATTTGGCGTCCAATTGACACTTGTTGAGAATGGACAAGAGGCGGTCGCCGCCGTGCGCGATCAAACCTTTGACCTCGTGCTGATGGATGTGATGATGCCCGTAATGGACGGTGTGGAAGCCTTGGCCGCTATCCGCGCCGATGAAGCCGCATCCGGCGGCCGTCGCACCCCAATACACATGTTGACGGCCAATGTGTTCGACGACGATGTTGCACGTTACAGGGCGGCCGGCGCCGACGGAGTGTTGAGAAAGCCCATCGAGATCGCCGCACTTCAGAGCGTCATCATGGGCGCCCTTTTGGCGGACGCCTAGCGCCGCCCCTCTTCTCCGCCGATGAAGGCGCCGGCGATCCAGCTGACGACGCCGGTTACGATGGAGGCGCCGATGCCCGCCCAAAGGCCGTCGACCCGGAAGCCGTCCAGGAAGACGGAAGTCAGCCCGATCATGGCGGCGTTCACCACCAGCAGAAACAGACCCAGCGTCACCACGGTGATCGGGAAGGTCAGCACCACCAAAATCGGCCGCACAAAGGCGTTGACCAGACCCAAGATGATGGCCGCCGCCATCAGCGATCCGGTGCTGGTGAAATCGACGCCCGGCACAATCTGGGCGGATAGCCAAAGGCCCGCCATGGTGACCAGCGCCTGGATGATGAAACGGATCATGTCGGACCTCATTACGTTCAAGCGTGACCATAATGCACGACGTGGACGAAGGCTCCCCCTTCGCGGACGGCGCTGCTATCGAAGGTCCGAACCGCACGGAGACCGCCCATGAGCCTGCACGGCGCCTATGACACCAACAACATCTTCGCCAAGATCCTGCGCGGCGACATTCCGTCGGTGACGGTGTGGGAGGACGACCACGTCCTGGCCTTCATGGACGTGTTTCCCCAATCGGAAGGCCACGTCCTGATCATCGCCAAACAGTCCCAGGCGCGTAATCTGCTGGAGATCGAGCCCGAGGTGCTGGCCCGCGTGACCGCCGCCCTGCAACGCACGGCCAAGGCGGTCGAGAAAGCGTTGAAGCCCGACGGCCTGTCGGTCCTGCAGTTCAATGGCGAGGCGGGCGGACAGACGGTCTTTCATCTGCATTTCCACATCGTGCCGCGTTGGGCCGATCGAGAGATGAAGGGTCACGGCCATGCGCCGATGGCGGATACCGCGACCTTACGGGCGCTGGCCGACCGGATCGCAGCCGAACTGGACTAGGTGACGCGGCGCTTTTCCAGCTTTCGCGCCAGGGTGCGGCGGTGCATGCCCAAGCGCCGCGCCGCCTCCGAGATGTTGAAGTCTGTCTCCACGAGCGTCTCGTGGATCCGCTCCCATTCCAGCGTCTTGATCGAGGTGGGACGCGTGCCCAGCGGCGTCTCGGCGTCGCCGTCTGCCCGGCCGAAGGCGGCTTCGATGTCATCGGTGCTGGCGGGCTTGGCCAGATAGTGCCGGGCGCCAAGCTTGATCGCCTCCACCGCCGTCGCGATGCTGGCGAAGCCGGTCAGGACGACGATGTTCATCTCGGGGTCGAAGGCGTGAAGGGCCTCGACGCAGGTCAGGCCGGAATGCCCCCCCAGCTTCAGATCGACGACTGCATAGCCGGGGCGATGCGTCTTCAGCACCTCGGCCATCTGGTCGGGACTGGCGGCGCTGACGACAGTATAGCCACGCCGTTCGAACGAGCGTCGCAGGGTGGTCGAAAACGACTCGTCGTCCTCAACGATTAGCAGCAATCTGGCGTCATCGGTCATGCGCGGTCTCATCCGTAGGCGCCAAGGCCGAAAGCGGCAGGGTCAGACGCACTTCTGCGCCGCCCGCCGCAGGATTGGAAGCCTCGACCCGACCGCCCAATGACCGGATCACATTCATCAGCAGGAATAGCCCAAGCCCGGCGCCGGGCCTGGGCTTGGTGGAGTTATAGGGCTTGCCCCAGGCCTGAAGGATCGACGGCGGAAAGCCCGGTCCGTCGTCACGGACAGCAATGCCGAAATCCTCGTCCGTGCACATCGTGGTCACCGTGATGCGGCCTGCTCCGGCCTCGACCGCATTGTCGAACAGCACGCCCAGCACCTGACGCAGGGCGGGGTCGGCGATGATCGACGGGTTCTGAGCCACTTCGTCGCGGATCTGCACCGCCACCCCGTCGCCGCTCCAGCTGGCCACCACATCGGCGACAAAGGCCCGCAGGGTCGTGCGCTCGGGCGCCTGTCCCCTCGCCTCACCGGCCGACATCAGAATGCCGGTGACGATGGCCTTGCAGCGTTCGACCTCGGCCCGCATCACCGTCATGTCCTGGGCCAGGTCGGCGTCCTGGGTCAGGGCCGGCATCCGCTTCCAGTCACTGAGGATCACCGACAGAGAGGCCAGCGGCGTTCCCAACTCGTGCGCCGCGCCCGACGCCAGCAGGCCCATGCGGACGATATGATCATGCTCGGCCGTCTGCTGGCGCAGGGCGGCCATGGAGGCGTCGCGCTCGCGCAGGTTCTGGCTGATCCGGGTGACGAACAGCACCAGCAGCACGGCCATCAACACGAAACAGATCAAACTGCCCTGTAGATAGAGGCTGAGCAGCGAATCCTCGCGCGCCGGCGGCAGGTTCAACGGCCGCGAATGCAGGCCCAGCCCGGCGAAACACAGGCTGGTGACGGCGATCAGCGCCCAGGCATAGACCGGCGCCAGCAGCACCGCCCCCAAGACGACTTGCAGCAGATATAGCGCCACGAACGGATTGGCCGCGCCCCCGGTCAGGAACAGCAGCCAGGTCAGCGCCGCCACATCCGCAAGGAGGGCGATCATCAGCGCCTGATCCTCGACCTCCTGCCGGCGCACGGTCAAAGGCGCGCTGACCAGATTGACCAGCACCAGGCCCGCCGGGGCCGCCAGCAGCCACAGCACCGGCAGGGGAATCCGCATCACGTACTGGACCAGCAGTATCGTCGCCACCTGCCCGGCGACCGCCAGCCAGCGCAACTGGATCAGCAACAGCATGTTGCGGCGGTTGGCGCCGCCGTGGGTCGCGACCCCGCCTCTGAGTCCCAGGCCCAGCAGCCTCTGTACAGTTGTCGTCGTCACGACCTGTTTCGCCTGCCGTCGCGCAGGAACAGCCAAAGACCGACCAGGCTCAGCAGCGCCATGCCGAACCAGGTAAAGGCATAGACCAGATGGCTGTTGGCGAACCGGATCACCGTCAGTCCTCCGCGCGGCCATCCACCCGGGTTCGGACTGGCGTCTGCATCAATGAAATAGGGCGCGACGGTCGTCAGGCCGCGCCGCGCAGCGATCGCCGCGACGTCGCGAGACCGCCAGCGATCACCGGCGGGATCATTGGCGCGCAGGAAGCCACCCTTAGGCTCGGTGATCCGAAGCAGGCCCGTCACCGTCTGCGACCCCTCGACCTGACCATTGGCGCGGACAGCCGGATCGCGTCGGCCTGACGGCACGAAGCCTCGATTGATCAGGACGGTGAAGCCCCGGTCGTCAACCAGGGGCGTCATGACCCAGAAGCCGCCGCCGGCGTCGGTCACCGCCTGAACCAGGGTTTCCTTGTCGTGCAGGAATCGACCGCGAACCGTAACGCGGCGGTACTGATCCTTGTCGCGCGTCACGCCGGCCCATTGGGTCGGGCCAGGCGCTGGGACGGCGGCCGCGTGAACGCGAGCATCGACCTGGGCGATCAGATTGGTCTTCCAGGCCAGGCGCTGAACCTGCCACCCGCCCAGCACCAGAAAGCCGACGAACAAGGCCAGGCCCGCAACCACGACCGCCATGCGGAAGGATCGCGAGCGTCTGGCCTTGCCGCCGGCCGGGGCTGAGGACGGGTCCGTAATCTCGACCTCAGCCGCCCATCTGCGCCATGTCGTGCGTCATGGGCATCATATTGGTGTTCAGGTGGTACATGACCCACAGCGAACCCGACAGGGCGATGACCACCACGATAATGGTGAAGATCAGCGCCAGCATGATCCACCCGCCCTCGGACTTGGAGTTCATGTGCAGGAAGTAGATCATGTGGACCACGATCTGCACCACGGCGAAGCCCATGACGATCAGGGCCGTCGCCTGGGTCGGCAGGACGTCCGTCATGACCAGGGCGAACGGGATGGCCGTCAGGATCACCGACAGCACGAAGCCGATCATGTAGCTCTTGAAGGAGCCGTGATTGTGCCCCTCGTGACCCAGGTGGTCGGTCTCGTGAGACTCAGGGCTGTGGTCGTTCTTGTCGGCGCTCATCGCAGCATGCCCAGCAGATAGACGAAGGTGAAGACGCCGATCCAGATGACGTCCAGGAAGTGCCAGAACATCGACAGGCACATCAGGCGGCGTTTGTTTGCGGGGATCAGGCCCTTCATGCTGACCTGAACCATCAGCGTCACCAGCCAGATGATGCCGAAGGTGACGTGCAGGCCGTGGGTGCCCACCAGGGTGAAGAAGGCGGACAGGAAGGCGCTGCGCTGCGGCGTCGCGCCCTCATGGATCAGGTGCGCGAACTCGTAGAGTTCGATCCCCAGGAAGGCCAGGCCGAACAGGCCGGTGATCGCCAGCCAGACCAACGTCTGACGCTGGTTGTTCCGATCCATCGCCAGCATGGCGAAGCCATAGGTGATCGACGAGAACAGCAGCATGGCGGTGTTGATCGCCACCAGCTTCAAGTCGAACAACTGCTGCGGCCCCGGCCCGGCGGCGTAGTTGCCGCCCAGCACGCCGAACACGGCGAACAGCATCGCAAAGATGAGGCAGTCGCTCATCAGATAGAGCCAGAAGCCCAGCATGGTGCTGGAGCCTTCCTCGTGATGCGGCTCCTCTTCCAGGTGGAAGACGGTCCGGTCGATCTCGGTCGCAGTCGCGCTCATGATCAGGCCTCCGTTCCGGCCAGGGCGCGGGTGCGCGCCTCTTCTGTCGCGCGGACCTCATCTTCGGGGATGTAGTAGTCGCGCTTGTAGTTGAAGGTATGGCCGATCGAGACGGCCAACACCCCGATGAAGCTGATGGCGGCCAGCCACCAGATGTACCAGATCAAGGCCAGACCCATCACCAGGCACAGGCCCGAGATGATGATCCCCGCCCCTGTGTTCGAGGGCATGTGGATCGCCTTGTAGCCGCTCAGCGGACGCTGATAGCCCTGCTTCTTCATGTCCCACCAGGCGTCGGCGTCATGAACGTAGGGCGTAGCGGCGAAGTTGTAGGCCGGCGGCGGCGACGAGGTCGCCCACTCCAGCGTGCGGCCGCCCCACGGGTCGCCCGTGGTGTCGCGCAGCTTGTCGCGGTTGATGATCGACACGGCGAACTGGACGAACATGGCCGCGATGCCCAGGGCGATGACGCCCGCGCCGATGGCGGCGATGACGAACCAGATTTGCAGCGACGGATCGTCGAACACCCGCATCCGGCGCGTTACGCCCATCAGACCCAGCACATACAGCGGCAGGAAGGCCAGCCAGAAACCGGGCACCCAGCACCAGAAGCTGATCAGGCCCCACTTCTTGTCCAGCTTGAAGCCGAAGGCCTTGGGCCACCAGAAGTTGATCGCCGCGAACAGGCCGAACAGCACCCCGCCGATGATGACATTGTGGAAGTGGGCAATCAGGAACAGCGAGTTGTGCAGCACGAAGTCGGCCGGCGGCACCGCCAGCAGCACGCCCGTCATCCCGCCGATCACGAAGGTCAGCATGAAGGCGACCAGCCACATCATCGGCAGCTCGAACCGGATGCGCCCGCGGTACATCGTGAACAGCCAGTTGAAGATCTTCGCGCCCGTCGGGATCGAGATGATCATCGTCGTGATGCCGAAGAAGCTGTTCACCGAGGCGCCAGAGCCCATGGTGAAGAAGTGGTGCAGCCAGACCAGGTAGGACAGGATCGTGATGACGACCGTGGCGTAGACCATGGAGGTGTAGCCGAACAGCTTCTTGCCCGAGAAGGTCGAGGCGATCTCCGAGAAGACGCCGAACAGCGGCAAGATCAGGATGTAGACCTCGGGGTGACCCCAGATCCAGATCAGGTTCACGTACATCATCGGGTTGCCGCCGAAGTCGTTCGTGAAGAAGTTGGTGCCGACGTAACGGTCCAGCGTCAGCAGGGCCAGGACGGCGGTCAGGACCGGGAAGGACGCCACGATCAGCACGTTGGTGCACAGCGAGGTCCAGGTGAAGACCGGCATCTTCATCATGCCCATGCCAGGCGCGCGCATCTTCACGATGGTTGCGATCAGGTTGATGCCCGACAGTGTCGTCCCCACCCCCGCGATCTGCAGCGCCCATATGTAGTAGTCGACGCCGACGCCGGGACTGTATCCGATGCCCGACAGCGGCGGATAGGCCAGCCAGCCGGTGCGCGCGAACTCGCCCACGAACAGCGAGGCCATGACGATGATGGCGCCGGCCGTAGTCATCCAAAAGCTAAAGTTGTTCAGGAAGGGGAAGGACACGTCGCGCGCGCCGATCTGCAGCGGCACGACATAGTTCATGATGCCCGTCACCAGCGGCATAGCCACGAAGAAGATCATGATCACGCCGTGGGCGGTGAAGATCTGGTCATAGTGGTGCGCGTTCAGGTAACCCTCGGACCCGCCGAAGGCCATCGCCTGTTGCAGGCGCATCATGATGGCGTCGGCGAAGCCGCGCACAAACATGATCAGACCCAGGATCATGTACATGATCCCAATCTTCTTGTGGTCCACCGTGGTGAACCATTCCTTCCAGAGATAGCCCCACAGCTTGAAGTATGTCAGGACGCCGACCAGAGCGAGACCGCCCAGCAGTACGACCGACATGGTCACGACCAGGATCGGCTCGTGCAACGGCAGAGCCTCAAGCGTGAGGCGCCCGAAGATTAGCGGAATGAGTTGATCAGCGTTCATCGACTGTGTTCGCTCAGGCATTGGGTGCGGAACGGACGTCGGTCGGAACCGGCCCCGTGGCGAAGGGATTGCGGGCCAGCGTCGTCAGCGAGGCCATCGGAGTCTGGCCCGGCGACAACCCCTGCCCGGTCAGGCGCTCCAGGCTGGTCGGTCCGGCGACCGTATCCAGTTCGGCGCGGCGCATGCGGTCGGCGGCGGCCGCCTCGGCCTGCAGCGGGGTGCAGATCGTCATGACGTAGCTGTCGTTGGAGCCGAAGTAGGCGGGCGATTTTCCGCGACCGGCGTATTTGTCATAGACCAGCGGCATGGTGTTGCGCACCGACGCCATGGACAGGCCGCCCTGTTTGTCGATGGCCATCATCTCGCCCATGCACATCTTGCCCGGCTCGACGCACATGTTGAGGATCGCGTCCCACAGCGCGCCGTCCACGGCGCCGAAGCGCATGACCGGCACCTTCTCGCTGGGCTTTTCCAGCTCCAGATAGCGATCGCGGTCCAGCGTCTGGCCGCCCTGGCGCACGCCGGCGATCCATTGGTCGAACCCGGACTGATCCAGACCGTGGAAGGCGAAGCGCATGTGCGAGAAGCCGTCGCCGGAATAGTTGGCCGAGAAGCCTTCGTATTCGCCCGGACGGTTGATGACGGCGTGCAGCTTCGTCTCCATGCCAGGCATGGCGTAGATTTGACCGGCCAGGGCGGGAATGTAGAAGCTGTTCATCACCGAGGATGAGGTGATGTGGAAACGGATCGGGCGATCCACCGGCGCGGCCAGCTCATTGACCGTGGCGACGCCGTACTGTGGGTAGATGAACATCCACTTCCAGTCGAGCGCGACGACATTGACCTGCAACGGCTCGACGCTTTCCTCGACGGCCTGGCCCGGCTTGATCCGGTCGATCGGACGATAGGGGTCCAGCAGGTGGGTGCCGGCCCAGGTCAGGGCGCCCAGGCAGATGATGATCATCAGCGGCGCGGCCCAGATGACCAGCTCCAACGAGGTGGAGTGGTCCCAGTCGGGACGGTAGTCGGCCTCGGCCTCCTTGTTCGACGCCCGATACTTCCAGGCGAAGAAGACGATCAGACCCATCACCGGCACGATGATGATCAGCATCAGCAGGGTCGAGATCATCAGCAGATCGCCCTGCTGGGCGGCGACGTCGCCGGCAGGGTTCAGCACGACCAGATTGCAGGCCGACAGCAGGGCCACGACGGGCGCGAGCAAAAGTAGACGCAAACGGCGCAAGGCGGGTCCAATCGGAAAGCGTCGGGCAAGCGGGAGGCGCCGCGACGGTTGGCGTTCGAACTGCGCCCGATAGTCAGCTTCAACCTGGAACGACATTGGACAATCTGTCCTATCCTCTTGAGGCCGCTTTCATCGCAAAGGCCGCGCGGTCATAATGCGGCGACCTGCCGTACGGCCGATAATTCAGTCTCACACGGAGCGACCAAGCCCATGTCCGCCTCGACGACCCCTTCGTCAGAGTCGCTGGAACGCGACGCCGCCGCCCTTCACACGGGCCATGGCAAGGTTGACGCCGGCGAGATCGCCATCGGCGTCATTATCGGCCGAACTTCCGAGTTTTTCGACTTCTTTGTTTACGCCATCGCCTCGGTGGTCGTTTTCCCGCAGTTGATCTTCCCCTATGCGGGCGCGGTGGGCGGCACCCTGCTCTCCTTCGCCGTCTTCGCCCTGGCCTTCCTGTTCCGTCCGCTGGGCACGGTCCTTTTCATCGCCATCGACCGCAAGTTCGGGCGCGGCGCGAAGCTGACGACCGCCCTGCTGCTGCTGGGCACCTCCACCGTGTCGGTCGCCTTCATCCCCGGATATGAAAGCATCGGCATGTGGGCGCCCGTGCTGCTGGCCCTGACCCGTATCGGCCAAGGCGTCGCCTTGGGCGGCACCTGGGACGGTCTGGCCTCGCTGCTCGCGCTGAACGCGCCCGAGAAGAAGCGCGGCTGGTACGCCATGATCCCGCAACTCGGCGCGCCCATCGGCCTGCTGGTGGCCTCGGCGCTGTTCGCCTTCTTCCTGAACACGCTCTCGGCGCCCGATTTCCTGGATTGGGGCTGGCGCTATCCGTTCTTCGTGGCCTTTGCGATCAACGTAGTGGCCCTGTTCGCCCGTCTGCGCATCGTGGTGACGCCGGCCTTCCAGACGCTGTTTGAGACGCGCGAACTGCAACCGACCCCGGTCTCCCAGGCCCTGCGCGACGAAGGCCCCAAGATCGCCATCGGCGCCTTCGCTCCGCTGGCCAGCTTCGCTATGTTCCACATGGTCACCGTCTTCCCGCTGTCGTGGGTGTTCCTGTTCACCAAGGAAACGCCGGTCCGCTTCCTTCTGATCGAAATGGTCGGCGCCGTCTTCGGCCTGCTGGCCATCCTGGCTTCGGGCGTTCTGGCCGACCGCTACGGCCGCCGCACCTTGCTGGCCATCACGGCCGCCGGCATCGCGGCCTTCTCGGGCTTTGCGCCACAGCTGCTGAACGGCGGCCCGGTCGGCGAGCTGACCTTCATGATCTCCGGCTTCATCCTGCTGGGTCTATCGTTTGGCCAGGCCTCGGGTCCGGTGGCCTCCAGCTTCAGCCTGACCAACCGCTACACGTCCTCCGCCCTGACCTCAGACCTGGCCTGGCTGTTCGGCGCCGGCTTCGCGCCCCTGGCGGCCCTGTGGATCTCCAGCCAGTTCGGCCTGATCGCCGCCGGCGCCTATCTGCTGTCGGGCGCCGTCTGCACGCTGCTGGCCCTGTGGCTGAACCGCGAACTGGCCCGCAGCTCCTCCGACAAGGATCGCGCCAAGACGGCCTGATCTTTCAGGTCACGCACAAACAGGCACGGCCCGCAGTCACCTGCGGGCCGTGTTGCGTTTTGGGCTATCGCTGGGTCAGGTTTGCGTCAGATCGCCCTGCGGCGAGGCAGCGAAGGTCGTCACCGTCTTCAAGTAAGAGGGTTTCGCGGCGATGGCCGATCTAGCTGTGAAATCTCGCTGCCTGCCCATTTGTCCCACATCTGGAAGTAGAGGCCATAGTTGCCGTTGAAGCGCTTGTGGTGCGCGTCGTGGTGGGTGGCGGTGATCATCCAGCGTAGCGGGGCACGTTTCAACCACGAGGCGGGCCAGACCTCTCGGCCTGCGTGATTCAGCACGGCGGTTGCGGTCATCAAGGTCAGCAGCGCCAGCACTACGCCCCAGTGAATCGGCATGAAGAGGGTCAGGGCCGGCAGGAACCAGGCCGTGGCGATCGCTTCGGCCGGATCGAACGCGAAGGAGGCGAAGGCGCTGGGGTCGCGCGATCGATGGTGTTCGGCATGGGCCCAGGGGAAGATGCGCGGGTGATGCAGCCCGCGATGGACCCAATAGTAGAAGGCGTCGTGGGCCAGCATGTAGGCGATGAAGCTGACGGGCAGCCACCACAGCGGCTTGACATGGATATCGTCGTAGATCGCCGTCCCGCCGCGCTTCCAGAGCTCGATGACGAATGCGGCCGGCAAGGCGTAGATCGGGCAGGCGATCAGGGACGCGATGACTTCGGCGCGGATGCGTTTCGCCACCGGCGGCCTGTGGTTCAGCTGACGTCCCCGTCCTGCTCCGCCCCACAGCAGGCCATGGGTCACGACGCCGACCAGCAGATAGCGCACGCCGATGATCAGGCTGAGCGCGAGGGTGGTGACGATCAGGTCCTTCAACATGGGCGCACAGACGGCGAAACGCCGCGCCGGGTCAAGTCTCGTGACGCGCAGGCTACAAAGCGCCTATGGTGCAGTCATGTCCTGGCCGACGATGATCCTGCTGTTCCTCGCCACCTTCCTGGGGATGGAGGTCTTCGCCTGGGCGATGCATCGCTATGTCATGCACGGCCTGCTGTGGACCTGGCACCGCAGTCATCATGAGCCGCACGACGACGTGCTGGAGAAGAACGACCTGTTCGCCGTGGTGTTCGCCGCCCCGGCCATCGTCTTCGTCGCCTTGGGGCTGCACGTCTGGCCCTGGGCGCTGCCGATCGGCCTGGGCGTCACGGCCTATGGACTGGTCTACTTCTTTTTCCATGACGGGCTGGTGCATCGCCGGTTCCCGACGGGGATTGCGGGACGCTCGGGGTTCTGGACGCGGCGCATTCAGGCGCATCGGCTGCATCATGCGGTGCGGACGCGCGAGGGCTGCGTGTCGTTCGGCTTCCTATGGGTGCGGTCGGCGCGCGCGCTGAAGGCCGAACTGTCTCAGAAACGCGGCGCTTCCAGCAACGGCGCCTGAGCCAGGGCGGCGAGGTCCGCCGATCCGGTGCAGAAACAGGCCAGCCGCAGCTGGGCCGCCATCAGGTCCAGATGATCGACCACGGCCTCGGTCGAGGTCAGCGCCGCCTCGAGCACGCCCGCCGCCTGGCCGACCAGACAGGCGCCCAGCCGGATCGCGCGCGCCGCGTCCAGGCCGTCGCGGATGCCGCCCGACCCGATCAGATCCAGTTCCGGCGCGGCCTTTGCACAGTCTAGTAGGCTGCGCGCCGTCGGCACGCCCCAGCCGGCGAAGGGCGCGGCCAGCGCCTCGGCCCGACCGCCCGTCGCTCGTGCACCCTCGATCAGGCCCCAGTTCGTGCCGCCTGCTCCGGCCACGTCGAGCGCCGCGACCCCCATGTCCGCCAGGCGACCCGCCACCGCGCCGGACAGGCCGGCGCCCGTCTCCTTGACGATGACCTGGCCCGGAAATGCCGCCGCGACCCGTTCGATGCCTCGCGCCACGCCGCGCCAGTCGCGATCGCCCTCGGGCTGAACGCCTTCCTGCAACGGATTCAGATGAAGGATCAGGGCGTCGGCGCCGATCATCTCCATGGCCCGCCGCGCCTCGTCGGCTCCATAGCCCAGGGCGAACTGCACGGCGCCCAGATTGGCCAGGATCATCGCATCGGGGGCCCGGCGTCGCAGGTCCAGCCCCAGACCCAAACCGCCGTCCGTCTCCAGCGCCACACGCTGCGAGCCGACCGCCAGAACGACGCCCAAAGCCTGGGCGGCCTCGGCCAGACGCGCATTGATCGCCTCGGCCCGCGACGGGCCGCCGGTCATCGAACTGATCAGGAACGGCAAGGCGACCCGTCGCCCCAGAAAACGCGTCGCCAGATCGATCGCGTCGTGATCGAGATCCGGCAGGGCGTCGTGAACGAAACGGACGGCATCCAGACCCGAGGTCGTCTGGCTGACGCCTCGCCCGGCCCGCACGTGGTCGATGTGTTCGTCCTTGCGCCGGATCAAGGCATCGGCGTCGGTGGACATCGCAAACGGCTCCTGGCGGGTTGCATCCGACGCGGTCGTGATGCCGTATGGCATCATAAGGGTTCGGCGCGTGGTCGCAACGCGACGCCGGCGACTATGGGAGATCTGTATGGCGATCGTCGGCATCCGGCGCCAACCGCCCCTGGCGGACGCATCCTGCGCGCCCGACGATCTGCGTCTGCAGGTTCAGGCGCGTCTGGCCGAGGTGGCGCCGGCGCACGACGGCCTGCTGTCCACGGCGGCCCGCGAGGCCTTGCTGGGACAGGGAAAACGCGTCCGGCCGGTGCTGGCCATGCTGGCGGCGGCACATGTCGGCGGCGATCCGGAAGACGCCTTGGACTATGGCTGCGCGCTTGAAATGGTCCATGCCGCGTCGCTGGTTCTGGACGACCTGCCGTGCATGGACGACGCCTCGCTGCGTCGGGGCCAGCCGACCCTGCACCGTCGCCACGGCGAGGATACGGCGGTTCTGGCGGCCGTGGCCTTATTGAACCAGGCGACGCGTCTGGTGCTGCAGACCCCGGCGCCGGGGGAAGCGCGTCTGGCGGCCCTGGACCTTTTGACGCAGGCGATCGGCTTCGACGGCCTGTCCGAGGGTCAGATGCGCGACCTGCGCGACGACGCGAGGGATCGCGACGAAACCGCCTTGCGCCAGATCAATGACCTGAAAACCGGCGCCCTGTTCGTGGCCACCGTGCGCGGCGGGGGGCTGCTCGGCGGCGGCGATGCGCAGGATCTCGCGCGACTGTCGATTTTCGGCGAGGCGGTCGGCTTCGCCTTCCAGCTCTGCGACGATCTGCTGGATGCCTGTTCGACCGTCGACGCCGTCGGCAAGGACGTGGGTCAGGACGACGACACCACCACCTTCGTCGATCTGTGGGGCGAATGCCGGGCGCGCGCGGCGGTGCGGCAGTCGCTGGCCAAGGCGGTCGAGGCGGTCGGCCATGACAGCCCCCTGGCTCTCTATGTCCTGGACCTTTTCCAGCAGGCCGAACTTGGGGTCTGACGGCGCGCCGGCCCTGTCGCTGAGCGGGATCGAAGCGGGCTACGACGGCCGACCTGTGCTGCGTGACTTCAGCCTGAGCATCGCTGCGGGCGAGGTCTATGCCCTGCTCGGGGCGAATGGCGCGGGCAAGTCCACGGTGGCGCGTGTCGCCTCAGGGCTGCTGCTTGCTCGGCGCGGGCGTGTCGTCCTGGGCGAAGGCGGCGGACCACGCGGGCGCATCGGGCTGGCGCCGCAGGACAGCGCCCTGTTCCCGGCCCTGTCGCCGCGCGAGAACGTCGATGTGACGGCGCGGCTATGCGGCGTGCCCAAGCGTGATCGCGGCGCCGCCGTGAACCGCGCGCTCGACCTGACCGGCTGCGGCCCGCGCGCGGACCAGCCGGTGCGCACCCTGTCCGGCGGCTGGAAGCGGCGCGCCAACCTCAGCGCCGCCCTGGTCGGGCAACCGCGGCTGCTGATCGCCGACGAACCGACGGAAGGCGTGGATGCGACGACCCGCGGCGTCCTGTCGGTCGCACTGCGCGAAACCGCAAAAGCCGGCGCCGGCTGCCTGCTGATCAGCCATGATGCCTTCTTCGTCGCCGACACCGCCGACCGGATCGGGGTCCTGGCGCAGGGGCGGCTGCTGGCCGAAGGCGCGCCGAACGCCCTACTTCATCGCGCGTTCGGCTCAGCTCGGCTGCTCAGCATTCGCCTGACCCGACCGGCTTCGGACCCCGCCGCCCAATGGTTCGCCCAGGCGGGGCTGACCGCGTCCGACGACGGACTGGAGTGGCGGCGGCTCTGCGAGGACGCCTTGGCCATCGCCCAGATGCTGGCCGCCGTCGTCGATGGCGAGGACGGCGAGGTCGCCGTGCGCCGCCCCGGCCTGGACGATCTGGTCGCACAGCTGTCGCAGGCTCCGTCATGATGGCGGTGGCGGGCGCCTGGGCGAGAGGGTTTTGGCGCGAACGGGCAGGCGTGATCCTGACCCTGCTGTTGCCGCCCCTGGTCTATCTGCTGTTCTCGGCGATCTTCGGCGCGGGCGCGCGCGGCGACATCGACACCACCGTCGTGCTGCACGATGCGTCGCGCACGCCCGCGACGGCGGCGATCCGCGAAGCGGTGTCGAAGGACATGGGCGATCGTCTTCGCATCGTCGACGATCGCGAGGCCTTCGATCGCGCCGTCATCGACGGTCGCGCTGACGCCGGCATACTGATTCGGCCATCGACGCAGGGACCGCCAAAACTGGTGATCGTTTCCGCCGCCGGCCGGGACGTGGCGGCATCGGCGCTTCAGGCGCGGCTGGAGCCGATGGCCGCCGCCCTGTCTGGTCAGGTTGCACGACCCGCGTCGCGCGTTCAGACCCTGCAGATCGGTCCCCAGGGTGATGTGCAGGCGACCTACTATGCGGGCGCGGTCAGCGTCATGTTCGTCTTCTTCGCCGCCATGCACGGGGCCATGGGCGGGCTGGACGAGCGGCGATCCGGCCTCCAATCCCGCCTGGCCCTGGCCCGCGGCGGCCTTGCGCCCATCCTTGGCGGAAGGGCTGCCTGGCTGACGACGGTGGGCGTGATGCAGTCGGCGGCGGTCTTCGTCGCCGCCTGGGTCAAGTTGCCTGACCTGGCCCCCTGGCAGATGGCGGCGACGGCAGTCACAGCCTTGGCGGTCGGTTTCTGCGCCGCCGGCTTGGCCCTGGCGCTGACGGCGGCGTGTCGATCGCGCGAACAGGCCCAGCCGCTGACGACCTGCGTGGTCCTGCTGCTGGCCGCTCTGGGCGGATCGATGGCGCCGCGCTTTCTGATGCCCGAAGCCTTCCGTGACCTCGGCTGGATCACGCCCCACGCCTGGGCCATCGAGGCCTATCAGGCCGTGATCTGGCGCGGCGAGTTCACCTCGACCGTCATCGCCGCCTGGGCGGTCATGGCTGGTCTGGGCGCAGGCGGCCTTGCGGTCGCCCTGATGTTGGAAAGGCGGCGCGCCGCCCGCTGATCGTCAGACGTGGGTCCACAAGGCCGGGCGCGGCGGCGGCTCGCGCCAAGCGTCCAGCGTCTTGCACCACAGGGCGATCAGACCACCCCGCCCCAGCAGCATCAGCTTGCCCGCCTTGTCGACGGACGTCCGCCCGTCCCAGGCGCTCACGCCGGCGCGCGACACATGGCGGCCGATAGACCGATAGACGCCGCGCGCCGTGGCGATGGCCCAGGCCGAGCGCGGGTTCAGATCGCGCAACCCCCACCGCGCCGAGGCGTAGAAGGGCTCGGCCGCCGCCACCAGACGCTGCGCCGTCTTGGCCACGGCGGCGCGGTGCTGGGGCTGATCGACCTGATCGCGGGGCACGCCCGCTTCATCCAGCCAGGCGCCGGGCAGATAGACCCGCCCCCCCTTCGCATCCTCGACGACGTCGCGGGCGATGTTCGTCAGCTGAAACGCCAGCCCCAGGTCCTGGGCGCGTCGCAGGGTCGGCGTATCGTCCACCCCCATGATCCGCGCCATCATCACCCCGACGACGCCGGCGACGTGATAGGCATAGTCCAGCGTGTCCTCCAGCGTATCGTAGCGCCGGCCGACCACGTCCATCTCGAACCCCTGCAACAGGTCCATCGCCTCGTCGGCCGGAATGCCATGACGCATGGCGACGCGCTGGAAGGCGGTGAAGACCGGGTCCGTCTGCGGCTCTCCGGCCAGGGCGGCGGCGGTGCGCAAACGCAGTTCGTCCAGCTTCTCGCCGGCCAGAACCGGATCGATGCCGACCGCGCCGTGGCCCAGCACCTGGCCGTCGATCTCGTCGTCGCAGTGCCGGCACCAGGAATACAGCATCCAGGCGTCATCCCGGATCGCCGCCGGGAACAGGCGCGCGGCGGCGGCGAAGCTCTTGGACCCCTGCTCCATCGACTGGCGGCTGTGATCCAGGACGGCGTCGGTCATGCCGGCTGCCTCGCGTCCTCGATCATCAGGGCGGCGGTGGCCTTAGCCGATCCGACCACGCCCGGCACGCCCGCGCCGGGATGGGTGCCGGCGCCCACGAAATACAGGTTGGGGATCTGGTCGTCGCGGTTATGCACCCGGAACCAGGCGCTCTGGGTCAGGATAGGCTCCAGCGAGAAGGCCGAACCCTGGTGGGCGTTCAGCTGGTCGCGGAAATCGACCGGCGTGAAGATCCGGCAGGTATCCAGGTCCGCCGTCAAACCGGGGATGTAGCGTTCTTCCAGATAGGCCAGAATCCGGTCGCGATAGCGCGGCCCCTCGACCTCCCAGTCGATGTCGGCCGAGGCTAGGTGCGGCACCGGCGCCAGCACATAGAAGGCGTCGCAGCCTTCCGGCGCCAGTGACGGATCGGTCCGCGTCGGCGCATGCAGATACAGCGAGAAGTCATCGGGCAGGTCCGGCCCCTTGAAGATTTCGGCGATCAGCTCGCGATAGCGCGGCCCGAACAGCACCGTGTGGTGGCGCACCTCCGGGTGGACGCGTTTCAGGCCGAAATAGATGACGAACAGCGACATGGAGTGACGCCGCGACGCCAGCTTGGCGCCCTCCTTTTGACCGCGCGGTTCCTGACCCAGCAGGCGCTGATAGGTGTGCACCACGTCGGCATTGGAGGCGACCATGTCGAAGGCCAGCGTCTCGCCGTTGACCACCACGCCGGTCGCGCGACCGTTCGCCATGGTGATGCGCTCGACCGGACTGTTCAGCCGCACTTCCCCGCCCAGATCCTTGAGCAGACGCACCATGGCCTGGATCAGCGCACCAGTACCGCCGCGCGGGAACCACACGCCCCAGCGCCGCTCCAGCGCATGGATCAGGGCATAGATCGACGATGTCGCGAACGGATTGCCGCCGACCAGCAGGGAGTGGAAGCTGAACGCCTGACGCAGATGCTCGTCCTGAATATAGCTGGCGACCTTGTCATAGACCGACCGCCAGGCCTGAAGCCGCATCAGCTCCGGCGCCGCCTTGACCATGCTTGCGAAGTCCAGGAACGGCACGGCTCCCAGCTTCAGATAGCCTTCCTTCAGCAGGTCCTGCGAATAGGCGAGGAACTTGCGATAGCCTTCCTTGTCGGCCGGATTGCGCGCCACGATCTGGCGGTCCAGCTCGTCCTGGTCGTTGACGTAGTCGAAGACGTCGCCGTCTTCCCAGCATAGCCGATAGAAGGGCGCGACCGGCAACAGTTCGACGTAGTCCGACAGCTTGCGCCCACTGGCCTCGAACAGTTCCTCCAGCGCCGACGGGTCGGTGATGACGGTGGGACCGGCGTCGAAGGTATAGCCCTTGTCCTTGAAGACGTAAGCCCGGCCGCCCTCCAGATCGCGGGCCTCGAACACCGTGGTCTGTATGCCCGCCGACTGCAGCCGTATGGCCAGCGACAAGCCTCCGAAGCCCGATCCGATGACAGCAGCCCGCATCACGCACGTCCTCTTTCGACCAGACAGGTCAGTGCGGCGCCGATCGGCACCGGGGGTTTTCCGCTCAGGATCCGCGCCTTGTCGGCGAGGGTCGATTCCGCGGCGTAGAAGCGTTCGACCAAGGGCTGGGGCAGACGATAGAACCGCTCCAGCACCTTGTATCGCTCATCCGGTCGCGCCGCACGGAATAGCATCCGGTTCAGCAACCGATAAAAGCCTCGTCCGGCCCATACGTCATGCGCATGGCAGCGGATGTCCTCGGCGATCGCCGCCGGCTCGAAATCCAGCGCCAACCGGTCGGCCAGGCGCACGGCTTCCGGCAGGGAATAGCCGGTGGTCGGGTGAAACAGCCCGGCGCGCAGGCCGCTGAGCGCCGTCGGCCCCATCCGCGACAAATGCGCGCCGATGTCACCGTCGAGCGCCACGGGCAGGACGCCGTCCTCCTCGCGCAGGACCGTCTCGATCTCCCAGCCCTGCGCGCGGGCGTATTCCAGCACGCCCTGCCGGAACGCCGCGCGATCCAGCGCATCCCCGTCGGTGTAACGCGTATCCTCGATCAGCAGCGTGCGATCATCGAACGGCAGGGTGTAGAGAAACCGGTAGCCCCCGGCCTGGTCGACGCAGGCGTCCATGACGATGGGCGTGGTCAGGCCGTGCGGCGCCGCCAGCCGCACCTCCAGCCCGACGAACTTCTGGAAACCCAGCGCCAGATCCGGCGTCGCAGTCGGCCCGCGCCCGTCGATCACCGTCTTGGCGCCCAGACGCCGTCCATCAGCCAGCACCGCTTCGGTCGGCGACACCGAAGCGACCGGCGCACCCAGCATGATCTTTCCGGGCAAGGCCGCCTCGATCACCGCCGCGAACCGTTCGGCCGTGACGCTGCAATAGGGGGTCGACAGCGCGCGTTCGAACTGAGGAAAACGGACGCTGTATCCTGGCCAGCGATGCACCATCAAGGGCGCGATCCAATCGCGCTGCGCTTGCGTCAGGTCGCTGTCGAAGAAGGACCAGGTGTGGACCCCGCCCAGGGTCTGCGCAGCCTCGACGATCCGCACGTCCAGATCAGGACGGACCTGTGACAGCCGCAGCGCCAGCAGGCCATTGGCCAGGCCGCCGCCGACCAGCAAAAGGTCCGGCGCGGAAGTGTCAGAGGCGTCGACCTGCATTGCAGACAGGTGGCACGCGCGGACGCATGCGGCAAGCGAACAGGATGCTTACCGGGCCGCGATGCGCTAAGTGTCGCGCCATGTCCGCCGTCACGCCAATGTCACGGGTCGTCCCGAACCAGGCCCTGATCGGTCTGACGCTGGCTGGCCTGATCGCGACGGCCTGGCTGAGCCTGCATATCTACGGCGTCTATTTTCATCGCTGGACGATGTGGAGCATCCTGACCGTTCCGCTAATCGTCGCTTTCCAGACCTGGCTGTCCGTCGGCCTGTTCATCGTCGCCCACGACGCCATGCACGGCTCTCTGGCTCCGGGACGCCCTCGGCTGAACACGGCGATCGGCAGCCTGGCGCTGGGCCTCTACGCCGGTTTTCGTTTTGCGCCGTTGAAGACGGCGCACCACGCTCATCATGCCGCGCCCGGCACGGCGGACGACCCCGACTTTCACGCCGACGCCCCGCGCGCCTTCCTGCCCTGGTTCTACGGCTTTTTCCGTACCTATTTCGGTTGGCGCGAGTTGGCCGTTCTGACGGTGCTCGTGGCCGTCGCAGTGCTGATCCTTGGCGCCCGCATGCCCAATCTTCTGGTCTTCTGGGCCGCGCCCGCCCTGCTCTCGGCGCTACAGCTTTTCACATTCGGCACCTGGCTGCCTCACAGGCATACCGACGACGCCTTCCCCGACCACCACAACGCCCGCACCAGCCCCTTCGGCCCGATCCTGTCGTTGCTGACCTGCTTCCACTTCGGCCGCCACCACGAACACCACCTGACCCCCTGGAAGCCCTGGTGGCGTCTTTTCAGCTAGGCGTCCACGGCGGTGGTCTTCAACGACGACATGACGCGCGAAGCCTACTGACCCGTTGCGCGGCAAGTGGTTGCTGATCGGCCTATTTCTGAGAGGAATGGCGGAGACGGAGGGTTTAGAAGCCGTCAGTCGTGGCGGGCGTTTCAGGGCCATTTCGGAGCGGCGCCCTAAAATGCGCCCTAAGCCGCGCTGTCGATAGGGCCGAAGTGCTTCTCTAACTCGGCTCGTGGAATGAAGACCCGGCGTCCGCGATGAGGGTTCCACCATGATCTGCGAACATGGTCATGGCCTCCGCCAACGTTGACACCGCATCAAACGCCTCCCGCTCCACCCCGCCCGCTTCGACCTTCCCGGTGTCGGGTTGGGTGGTCACAAGCTCGTATGTAGCTTCGAAAATCGACCGCTCAACGTTCCAGCGCTCTCCCGCAGGTCCGGTGCAGATGTAATCTCCTGGACGAAGCGTATGCCTTCCTTCCAGTGTTTCCAGAACCCATTGCGAAGTCGATTTGCGCGGGTCCGACAGGCCATCGGAGAACACGCCAGGCGGTATCTTGTCCTCGGCAGGCAAGAACTGTTCAGCCTCAACAAGTGCTGTTTTCCGGTATTTCATTTTGCAGCCTCCGCACGGTCTAAACGTTCGATTTCAGCGATGATCAGAGCGCCTGCCTTCACCAGATCGCGGCGTCGGTCCCCGGTTGGCTTCCACCAGCGAGGGTCCCATGATGCGGGCCACGGCACAGGAACGCGCTTCTTTCGTGTTCCCCACCAAGCCGCATGAGCAAGCGCAAAACACCGCCCCTGACCTTTGAGGAGCAGAAGGCGCAGACGCAGGCGGCCCAGGCCGAAAAGACCCGCAGGGCGCGTGAGGCCCAAGAGCGGCAAGAGCGTGCGGCGAGGGAAAAGGCGGCGCGACAGGCTGACCATGCGCCGCTTCGGGTTCACGGCGCCAAGATCATTGAGGACAATGATGGAAACATGGTGGCGGGCTATCGCCGGGACTGTTTCACGCTGTTACTGAAAGAAGGCCCTGACGCTCGCGCCGCCGTCCAATGGCTTGAAGATCTGATCCGCACCGCATCGGGCGAGAACGGTCAGGAGCGCCGGCCCGACTTCATCCGCGCATCTTCCGACGGCGCGCCGGGCCAGAACGTCAGCCAATCCATGATCGACGCTGACGATATGCTGTCCGCCGTCACCGAGCATATGGCGCCCCGCGACGCCCGGATGCTGTTCGAGCTGCTGAAGCCGGATGAAGCCCTGCTGACCCGCTGGCGCGATGTCGTCCAGCGCTGCACCGGCGAGACGAACCCCCAGGCCCAGGGTGGCGCCGTTCGGGCGGCGTGCGCGCACTTGGCCCACATCCGGACGATCAGCGATCGCCTTTTGCGGGATCGGAAGAACCGGAGAGCGGAGGCGATGGCGGCATGACCAACCCGACCCTTGAACGCGCGGCTAGGGCTTTGTTCGACAGCTACATGTCTCTCGCATACACCAAGCCGCGCGCCTCAATGACCGGGAGAAACCCCCATTGACCAATTAACCGAAGCAGTGCACTTTTCTGACAGTCGCTTCGCGCGACCCGAGATCGGCCCCGGCTCCCATGAGTTCGGGGCCTTTTCAATTCCTCCGACACCCGCGCCGACTCCGACGTTGTCCAGCACCGGGACAAGGGACGTTCATCTCGACCGACCAGCGCTGACGATGGCGGGGGCCATCCCCGGCACCTTCTTGCCGTTCAATCTGTTCACGTCGCGCGCCATGGCTTCTCCAGAACGTAAGGAGAACATACGCCGACGACAGAAGCGGTCGCCACCCTAAGCTCGCCCTAAGTCCCGCCCTAAGATGAGCGGTCCGCGTCCCGTCCAGCTATGACGGGCTTAAGGCGCAAATCCTTGCGCAGCGGGGCGCTGGGTTGGCAAGCGGTGACATTTGGGGGCAAGGGTGTGGCGGAGACGGAGGGATTCGAACCCTCGGTACCCCTTACGGGGTACGACGATTTAGCAAACCGTTGCCTTCAGCCACTCGGCCACGTCTCCTGCGAGGGCGTCGATAGCGGAGGCTGATGCGTCGCGCAATCCGGTTCGAAAGAAAGCGTCCACGTTAACGCGACATAGAGGCCGAAGCGGCAGTATCGCGGCCATCATTCGCTCCCCCGGATCGCTCCTGGATCGCCTGTTGCTCGACCGTCCCGCCAGTCTTGCCGCCGACATGCCGCTGAAGAGCCGGCCGTCGCGCGGGCCGTTCCGCCCGGAGATCTGGCTGAATGCGCGCGAGCGATCGTCCGTGCGGCTGTCGGCGCATTATTTCCGGCTAATAGACGTGCTGATGGTTTGCGGGCTGGCGCTCGGCGCGATCGTCGTGATGCACCCCTCAGGCTTGGCCCACATCACCGTGGGCGACGCAGCACCCGTGGTCGTCGGCGCCGTTCTTGTGCTCGTTCTGATGCGCGCGCTTCAGCTCTATCGATTCGGGCGCGACACGCCCTGGCCCCTGCACATAGCGGGCGTGGCGGGCGTGGGTGTCGCCTCGGCCGCGATCGCGCTCGCCCTGGGCTGGGTGATGGACCGGCCGGCGCTGGACGTCATTGCGCCTTGGGCGCTGACGACGACAGCCGGCCTGATCATGTTGCACGGCCTATGGCTGGCGATGATCGTTCGGTGGCGTCGGTTGGGCGTGCTGTCGCCGAATATCGTCATCGTCGGCGCGACCCGAAACGCGCGACGTCTGATCGAACAGGCGCTGGAGCGGCGGGACATGAATGTGCTCGGCGTGTTCGACGATCGCTTGGCCCGATCGCCCGACAGCGTCGCCGGCGTGCCGGTGCTGGGCGACGCCAAGGCCCTGCTGACGCACCGACTGACGCCCTATGTCGACCGGATCGTGCTGGCCATCGATCCGGAGGCTGGCCAGCGCGTGCGCGACCTGACGCAGACCCTGAACGCCCTGCCCAATCCGCTGACGGTCCTGGTCGATTCGGAGTTGGGCCGCGACGGGCTGCTGAACCGGCTGGCGAATGCGCCGCTTGCGTCTCTGGATGGTCCTGCCAACCCGGATCGCCGGGCCTTCAACAAGCGGATGCAGGATCTGGTGATCGGCGCCGCAGCCCTGGTCGTCGCTGCGCCCATCATGGCCCTGGTCGCCCTGGCGGTGAAGCTGGACAGCCCCGGCCCCGTCTTCTTCCGCCAGCGCCGTCACGGCTTCAATCACGAGACCATCATCGTGTGGAAGTTCCGCTCTATGCGCCACGCCGCCGCCGATGCGACCGCCAGCCGTCAGGTCTGCGCCGACGATGACCGCGTCACCCGCGTCGGTCGCTTCATCCGCGCCACCAGCCTGGATGAACTGCCCCAGATCTTCAACGTGCTGTCAGGCGAGATGTCCCTGGTCGGCCCCCGCCCGCACGCCATCGGCATGAAGACCGGCGAGACCGAATCCGCCCTGCTGGTCGCCGAATACGCCCATCGCCACCGTATCAAGCCCGGCATGACCGGCTGGGCCGCCATCAAGGGCTCGCGTGGACCGGTGGACACCGAGGCCCAGGTACGCGAGCGCGTCCAGCTGGACATCGAATATATCGAGCGCCAGTCCTTCTGGCTGGACCTGTGGGTCATCGCCGTCACCATCCCCGTCCTGCTGGGCGACCGGGCGGCCGTGCGTTGAGCGAGAAGCGCATGTTCTGGCGCGGCGTCTGGGGCTATCTGCCGGCCCAGATCGTCCAGGGGGTCGTCGGGTTCCTGACGATCTTCGTCTTCACGCGCCTGCTCAGCGCCGACGACTTCGGCCATTACGCCCTGGCGTTTTCGGTCACGACCCTGGCCCACACCGTGACGTTCACCTGGCTGGAAGCGTCGATGGCGCGCTTCTGGGCGGCCGAGCGCACACCCGAGGGAATGGCGACCCATTTCGCCAGTCTGTACCGCACGTCGTTCACGATCATCGCCGTCTTCACCCCGATCGCGGCCCTGATCGTGTGGCTGGCGCCGCTGACGCCGGCGTTCAAGATCGCCGTCGCCTTCGGCCTGGCCGGCGCGCCGGTGCGCAACCTCGCGAAGCTGGCGCAGGAGCGGTATCGCGCGGCGGGCGAGGTGTCGAAATCCGCCGCCGTGGACATCGGCGTCGCCATCCTGGGCTTTTTGGTCGGGGCCGGGTTCGCACTGGCCGGCGCCGGCGCGGCCTCGCCACTGCTGGGCCTGGCCATCGCGCCCTTGTTCGCCCTGCCCTTCATCCTGCCGGGCGAGTTGCGTCAGTCGACGGGCGGTACCGTGGATCGCACGCGGCTGAAGGCCTATGCCCTCTACGGCTATCCGATCGCGGCGTCGCTGATGCTGGCGCTGGTGCTGGCCTCGACGGATCGGTTCCTGCTGGCCGCCTTCATGGATGCGGCGGCGGTCGGCGCCTATCACGCCAGCTACAGCCTGGCGAACCGGACGCTGGACATCATCTTCATCTGGCTGGGTGCAGCGGGCGCGCCGGCCATGGTCATGGCGCTGGAGCGCGGCGGGCGCGAGGCGCTGCGTCAGACGGCCATCGAGCAAGGTTCGACCCTTATCCTGATCGGCCTGCCCGCAGCCGTCGGCTTGTCGCTGGTCGCGCGACCGCTGGCGGAGTTGATGATCGGCCAGGATCTGCGCGCCGCCGCTGCACTGGTGACGCCGTGGATCGCCGCCTCATCCTTCCTGTCAGGGATGATCGCCTACTATTTCGGCTTCGGCTTCACGCTTGGAAAAAAGACCGGGCTGCTGCTGGTGACGATGGCGATTCCGGCTCTTTGCAACGTCGCGCTGAACCTGTTGTTGATCCCGCGCATGGGTGTGACGGGCGCCGCCGTCTCGACCGCCGCCAGCTTCGCCATCGGCCTGATCGCCTGTATCCTGCTCAGCCGCCGCGCCATCGCCCTGCCAATGCCGTGGGAGGCGCTGATCCGTTGCGGGATCGCGTCCGCCGTCATGGCCGGGGTCGTATGGATGCTGCCGCCCATCGGCGGTTTCGTGGAGCTGATGCTGGACGCCAGTGTGGGCGGTCTCGTCTATGCCGTCGTCGCCCTGACGCTGAACGCCGCCGGGGTGCGTAACGTCCTGCTGCGCCTGATCCGCGCGCGCCGGAGTGTGCCGGCATGAGCGCCCATATCCACGACAACGCTGCTTGGTCTCAGGCGGCGCCGACGATCTCGGTCCTGATCCCCTTCCTGCGCGACGATCCGCAAAGACTGCTTCGTCAACTAGACACCGAGGCCGCCGCCATGTCCGGCGCCGTCGAGCTGATCCTGCTGGACGACGGCACCGCAGACGCTGATCTGACGACCCGGCTTCAGGCGACCATCGACGCCCTGCATCTGCCCGCCCGTCTCATCACCCTGGCCGCCAACGAAGGCCGCGCCAGGGGGCGCAACCGCCTGACCACCGCCGCTCGGGGCGAGGCCTATCTGTTCCTCGACAGCGACATGCGGCCAGATACGGCGGCCTTCCTACAAAACTGGCTGCGCCTGGTCACTGACAAAGCGCCCGCCGTAGCCTTCGGCGGCTTCTCGCTGGATCAAGCGCCGACCGACGCGCGGTTCGCCGTTCACCGCGCACTGTCCGGCGCCTCGGAATGCCTGTCCGCGTCCCAGCGCGCCCTGACGGCCGAGAAATACGTCTACACCTCCAATCTGCTGGTGCGCCGCGACGTATTCGCCGCCGAATCCTTCGATTCCGGTTTCAACGGCTGGGGCTGGGAGGACGTGGAGTGGGCCATGCGCGTTTCCCGCCGCTTTCACGTCGTCCATATCGACAATCCCGCCACCCATATGGGCCTGGACACGGTCGAGGATCTGGCGCGCAAGTTCGATCAGGGCGCCGGCAACTTCGCCCGCGTCGTCGCCCTGCACCCCGCCATCGTCCAGACCTATCCCAGCTACAAGGCCGCGCGCGCCCTGAAACGCCTGCCCGCCCTGCCCTTTGCGCGCCGCATGATGAAACAGGCCGCCCTGACGGTGGCCCTGCCGGTCAAGGCCCGCGCCTTCGCGCTCAGACTCTACCGCGCCGCCGTCTATGCGGACGTCGTCTAATATGCGCGACGTCGCCGTCATCATCCCGACCCTGTGCCGCCCCGAAAACTTGGAGCGGGCTTTGCGCTCCGTCTTCGTCCAGGTCGGATCGCTGCATCGCGTCGCCGCCATCGTCGTCGCGGATAATGACCCGCTGGGGTCCGCCGCCCCCCTGATCGAACGGCTGCGCGCCGAGGCGCCCGTGCCCCTGACCTACGCCCACGCCCCCATCCCCGGTGTGGCGACGGCGCGCAACATCGGCCTGTCCGCCACCGACGCGACCCTGATCGCCTTTCTGGACGACGACGAAGCCGCCTCTCCCGGCTGGCTCGCCGCCCTGCTGGACGCCCAAACGCAGACCGGCGCCGACGTCGTCTTTGGACCCATTCGCGGGCGGGTGCCGGAAAACATCGGCCGGACCACCGCCTATCTGGAGCGGTTCTTTGGCCGGAACGGCCCGCGCGAGACCGGCCTGACCGACGACATCCACGGCTGCGGCAACAGTCTGATGGTGCGCGCGACCGCCCTGCCCGGCGACGCCCCGTTCGATGTCGCCATGAACGAGACGGGCGGCGAGGACGACCGGCTGTTCACCGCCCTGTCGGCACGCGGCGGCCGCTTCGGCTGGGCTGCTGACGCCTGGGTCGACGAGTTCGCCCCGCCCCATCGCGCCACGCTGAACTACGCCCTGACCCGCGCCTTCGCCTATGGCCAGAGCCCGACGCAGATGGCCGCCGACCGCCGCGACTGGCCCGGCGTCATCAAATGGATGCTGGTCGGACTGGTCCAGACCGCGCTCTGGGGCGCCGCGTCCGTCCTGTCAGCGATCCTGCGCCGACCCGACCGCGCGAACATCTATGACCGCTGCGCGCGCGGCCTCGGCAAGGTGTTCTGGACCAAAGGCTTCGAGCCGAAACTCTATGGTTCGGCGATGCTGTCGCGGTCAGACGTCTGACGCAGACAAATGGCCGTAGCGATGAAATCGAAGTCGCGCCCTTCCTGAAGCGTGACACCATTCGGATCACGTCATCGGACCAGCAGAGCCGCCTATTTGGAGCGCTCCAACACAGGGGTTGATCGAAACAGGCTCATGACAACGACGGCGACGGCGAAACACGCGGCCGCTGCGACATAAAGGCCGCGAACATCAGCGCCGGAACGCTCGAGAATGAGGGCGGCGACCGGGGCCATCGCCTGAGGCAGGGCGACCGCCAGGTTGTTCAACCCCATGTCTCGCCCGCGATTGTCCTGCGTGGGAAGAGCATCCGCCATCAACCCCATCTCCACGGATCCATAGGCGCCTTGGCCCAAGCCATAGACCGCGAGGGCGAGAACCGCCGTTGTCCAGGAAGGCGCGATCGCCAGCACGGCGGTCGCCCCACACAGCAACAGCGCTCCCATCAGCGCGACAGGCTGTCGCCAGATTATCCGCCGCCCAAACACGGCGATGGCCCCCGCGACGACCACGACACTCACAAAGGCGATGCCCGTGAGCAAGGCATGCGCGCGTTCCGGTGAGCGACCGGGCCATCCCACCGCGTCTGTGACGAAATACAGCAGATACATGCTGACCAGGGCGTAACCTGTCGCGATGAAGAGCCGCCCGGTCCAGACCACGGCGAAGTTTCGCGATCTGAATGGCGCGATGAACGAGCCTATGCCGCCGGAAACGGAGGGTTGCGGCGTTTCTGGTCGCTCAGAACAGGGCGGCTCGTCGTAAACGACCAGGAAGATGACAGCCGCGCCGAGAAGAATGCCGGCCAGGAGCGCTAATCGTCCGGGCTCATACTGAGGCCCGAGCGCCATCAGGCTGGACCCCAGCGCAACCGCGAGCGGATACGACAGGCCCAGCATCGCAGAGACGGTGCTTCTCAAGGCGATCGGCACGCGATCTGCAAACACCGCTGAAAGCGGCGCCATCAGAACGTTGAAGGCGAGTTGAAACCCGATCAAGGCCCAGACGAACTCACCCGGCGTCGACGACCGCCATATGCCGACATAGCTCAACACCGTCAGGAGGGCGCCCAACGCGATCCAAGGCCTCCGACGCCCGAACCGCGACGTAGTCCTATCGCTGATGGTCCCCATGAGAACATTGGCGGCGGCAGCCGTAACGGCGCCCCAGAACATCGCGCGGCTCAGGATTTCCGTTTTGGAGCCAGCATCCAGCCCGGCCGCATGGATCGGCGCGATGATCTGGAAAAGGGGCGCCAGGCCAATGAAGGCGGCCAGAAAGAGCACCAAATACGCCGCAACGACCAGACGCGTGCGGCGGGGATGGGAATAAGTTGAAACTTCGCCCTCCTCCATCGAACGACCCTCGCCTCTATGACACGAGCCCCGACGCGCTTGCTAGCACGATCACCGCGTCATCCAGCCTCACCGGCTGCAACACAAAGCGATCACGCCGCATCTTGTGACAACGCTGTCAGCTGTTAGTGTTTTTGGAAAGATGGTGCGGCACGCCGACGCGTATTGGTGTCGCGCGTGAACGAAAACAGGCCTTGAGGGAGGGTGGTATGAGAAAGAGAGTGACGGCGAGCGTTGCGGCCATGGCCTTGGCGGCCGGCTTTGGCGCGGCGCACGCCGAACCTGACGCCAACGGCGTTCGCATGAACCAGGTCGGCTTCGAAACCCAAGGGCCGAAGACGGCCACCGTCGAGGACCAGACGGCCCGTCCCCTGCCCTGGCGGATCGTCAATCGCTCCGGCGCCGTCGTCGCTCAGGGCGCGTCGAAAGTCTTCGGCCAAGACGCCGCCTCTGGACAGAGCGTCCACACGGTCGATTTTCAGTCGCTGCAGACGGACGGCGATGGCTACCGTCTGATCGTGGGATCGCACGAAAGCCGCCCCTTCTCGATTCAGCAGCATCCGCACGCGCGACTGAAGTACGACGCCCTGGCCTATTTTTATCAGAACCGAGCGGGCGTGCCGATCCTGGGGGATCATGTCGCGCGGCCGGATCTGGCGCGCGCGGCCGGTCACCCGCACGAGGTCGCCGCCTGTTTCTCGGGCGCGGACACGGCCGGAGTGGTCTGGCCCGGGTGCGACTATACGCTGGACGTCACGGGCGGCTGGTATGACGCCGGCGATCACGGAAAATACGTCGTCAACGGCGGCATCTCGGTCTGGATGCTGCTGAATGCCTACGAACGCGCCATGGCCAAGGGGGGATCCGGCGCAAGCGCCTTTACGGACGGCAAGGTCGATATTCCGGAGGCCGGAAACGGCGTCAACGATCTGCTCGACGAGGCGCGATATGAGATCGAGTTCCTGCTGAAGGTGCAGATCGCCGACGGCGTGAAGTTGAAGGTCCCGGTCGGCGCCCAGGCGCCGGGTCAGCCGCTGACCCTGACCGAGATCGACGCCGGCGGCATGGTCCATCACAAGGTGCATGATGCGCAGTGGACGGGCCTGCCGATGGCCCCGGCGGACGATCCCCAGCCGCGCCTTCTCTATCCGCCCAGCACAGCCTCAACGCTCAATCTCGCCGCCGTCGGCGCCCAATGCGCGCGGATCTGGCGTGACATCGATCCGGCGTTCGCGCGCCAGTGTCTGACGGCATCGCAGCGCGCCTTCCGCGCGGCGCTGCGCAATCGCGACGTTCGGGCCGGAGAGAATTTCGCCGGCGGCGGCGCCTATGGCGACCAAGACTTCTCGGACGAGTTCTATTGGGCCACGGCCGAGCTTTTGGCGACCACGCGCAATCCAGCCTATCTGACCGCGCTGAAGACCTCGCCCTATTATCTGGGCGGACCGCTGTCGGGCAAAAGCGCGACTGGTGATCCGGGCTTCTCCTGGACGGCGTCGCTGGGATCGCTGACGCTGGCGACCGTGCCCGACGTTCTGCCGCCGGAGGATCTTGTGACCGTGCGCGCCAACATCGTGGCGGCGGCACGCGCCTATGTCGACGCCGGCTATGGTCAGGGCTACGGCCTGCCGGTATCGGGCGTGAATTACGAATGGGGCTCGAACGGCGCCCTGATGAGCCGGGCCGTGATCCTAGGCTCTGCGTTCGACTACACCGGCGACTGGAATTTCCGCAACGCAGTGATCTGGTCCTTGGACTATATCCTCGGCCGTAATCCGATGGATCGGTCCTATGTGACCGGCTACGGCGACCGGCCAGTCCAGAACCCGCACCATCGCTTTTGGGCGCATCAGGCCGACCCGGCCTATCCCATGCCCCCGGCAGGCGCCCTGTCGGGCGGGCCGAACAATCAGGCCATGATCGACGACGTGGCCAAGACCCTGATCGGCAAATGCGCGGCCCAGACCTGCTGGGCCGACGACATCAACGCCTATGCCCTGAACGAAGTGGCCATCAACTGGAACGCGCCCCTGGTCTGGGTCGCCGCCTTCATCGACGATCGCTGACGGGATCGATGGCCTAGATCGAGGCGCCGAGCCACCCGCCACGATTCCGTGGCGGGTGTGCGGTCTTCAAGCCTTGGGCGCCAGCAAGGACGTCTGGGCCAGATCGCGATCGGGCTAGTTGACCTGCCCCAGCTCGCCCCGCGCCCGCGCCTTTCTGCCGTAAACCCACTCGAACAGGGGCGAGGCCATCAGGGTGGTGATGATGGCCATCAGCACCAGGATTGAGAACAGGGCTGGGCCGATGACACCCTTTTGCAGGCCGATGTTGATGATGATCAGCTCCATCAGGCCGCGCGCGTTCATCAGGGCGCCGATGCCCATGGCCGTGGCGTTGTCCTGACCAGTCAGGCGGGCGGCGGCCCAGCAGGCGCCGCCCTTGGCCAGGATCGAGCCCAGCAGGATGACGACGGTCACGGCCAACAGCCCCAGGCTGTTGACCATGGTCAGCTGTGTGTTCAGGCCCGAGAAGGTGAAGAACATTGGCAGCAGCACCAGCACGGCGAACGGCTCCAGCTGACGCTTGACCTCATCACTCAGCAAGCCGCGCGGCATGACGACGCCCAGGATGAATCCGCCGAAGACGGCATGGATGCCGACCGCGTCCATGGCCCAGGCGCTGAGCATGAACAGGATCAGCACGATCCCCAGCACGGTCGGGCTGAGCCGCCCTTCCCGCTCGACGATCCGGCCCAGCGGCGCCAGCATCTTCGGTCCCAGCGTCAGCATGAACAGGGCGAAGGCCCCGCCCCCCGCGATGGCCGTCACCGCCACCATCGGCCCCGCGCCGAAGCTGGCCAGGACGATGGCCAGAACGCACCAGGCACCGGCGTCGTCGATGGCGCCCGCCGCCAGCGACAGCGAACCCAACCGCGTGCCGCTGAGCCCCCGCTCATGGATGATGCGCGCCAGCATCGGGAAGGCGGTGATCGATATGGCCGCGCCCATGAACAGCATGGCCTGCCAGGTCTGGATCCCCTGCCCGAACAGACCCTCGGCGACCAGCCAGGGCGCAAGGGCGACAGCGACCAGGAAGGGCGCCGCCATGCCCGCCAGCGACACGGCGGCCGCGCTCTTCGCATTGGCCCTGAAGTGGTCGCGACGGAAGCCCAGCCCGACCAGGAACATGTAGAGGCCGACGCCCAACTGGGCGCCGACAAACAGGATCGACCGCGACTCCTTGGGAAACAGGGCCGCCTGAAGATCAGGCGCCAACAGGCCGAACACCGATGGGCCCAGGATCACCCCGGCGATCATCTCGCCCACCACCTGCGGCTGGCCGAGGTAGCGTTTGGCCAGCCAGCCCACGATTCGGCAGGCGGCGATGATGATCGCCATCTGCAGGAAGAAGGCCACGCTCAGTTCAGCATTGGTCATGCGGCCGGTTCCCCCTTGGCGAGCGCCAGCCTACTGCGTTGGACAGACGGCGTCGCCCTCGTTTGAGGCCAGGCGGATATCCTCGACCGTAACCGCGAAGTCGGCAGCGGTGCGTAGGCCCCAGGGTTGGTCGACGGCGGCGATGTCTGCGCCGCGATCGCGCAGGCACGAGAGCCGCACCTTCAGCGTGCGCCATTCACCGACGGGGGCTGCAGCGATCAGGCTGGAGATGTCCACCGACCCGGCGCCCAGGGTCAGGAACACCGGACCCTTTGGCCGCGTATCGACGCGGTAGCGGAAGGCGATGGCCATCTCGCCGTTCGACTGGCGCGTCAGATCGACCGGCTGCGCCGCGATCAGGGCCTGCCCCCCGCCCTGCGAGAAGGTCAGGGCGCGCGCCGATTCCTGGCCGGCGCCGTCGGTGGAGCGCACCGACACGCCGCCGCGCGGGCTGGCGCCGGTCTTTTCGGAGCCTAGGCGGAACTCGCCGCCGGCATCGCGCAGCATCAGCGACCAGGGCGCGACGAAGCGGCCATCGACGAAGTAGCGATCCAGATTGCTGCCGGACCCGACCACGCCGCTGTCTTCCGACAGGGCGCCGACGCGGGCGTTGCGCGCATAGGTCAGGCCGTAGCCATAGGCGAACTGCGGGTCATAGCCGGGCTGACCGACGTTCAGCGGTTCGCCCTTGGCGTCCTTGGGCCAGCTGAAAGACAGTTTGCCGGTGAAGTCATGGCGCGGCTTGCCCGCGGCATCGCCGATCAGGACGTCGGACACGCCCGCGCCTTCGGTGCCTGGAAGCCATGCGGCGACGAAGGCGTCGGACGCATTGATCTCAGGATTGGTCCACATCGGACGCCCCGACAGGAAGACCGACACGGTCGGAATGCCCGCCGCCTTCAGACGCTTCAGCGTCTCCAGCGGTTCGGTCGGCAGGAAGTCCAGCGTATCCACATCGCCCTGGAACTCAGCATAGGGGGTCTCGCCGAAGACGACGATGGCGACGTCCGGCTTCTGGGTGAAGGACCCGTCGGCGCTGAGGGTCGCCTGACCGCCGCCGGCGGCGACCGCTTCCTGGATGCCGCCCCAGATCGACTGGCCGTTAGGGAAGTCGGCGTTGGAGTTGCCCGTGCCCTGCCACGTCAGGGTCCAGCCCCCCGAGGCCTGGCCGATATCGTCGGCGTGACCCGCGACCAGCACCCGCGCGCCCGAGCGGATCGGCAGGACCGAGCCCTCGTTCTTCAGCAGCACCAGCGACTTGCGCACCGCCTCGCGCGCCAGGGCGCGGTGAGCGGGCGAGCCCAGTTCGTTGAGACGCCCCTCGACCGGACGGCTGTCGTTGAACAGGCCGGTCTTGACCTTGACGCGCAGGATGCGGCGCACCGCCTCGTCCAGGCGCGCCATCGGGATTTCGCCCGACTTGGCCTGGGCCAGGGTGTTTTCGTACAGGGGCTTCCAGCTGTCGGGCGCCATGAACATGTCGATGCCGGCGTTGAAGGCCAGGGCGCAGCTTTCGTTCGAACAGCCCGGCAGCTGGCCATGGGCGTTCCAATCCGACACCACGAAGCCGTCGAAGCCCAGCGGGCCGCGCAGCACGTCGGTCAGAATGGTCTCGTTGCCCGAATGTTTGACGCCGTTCCAGCTGGAGAAGCTGGCCATGATCGAAAGCACGCCGGCGTCGATGGCCTGGGGATAGCCGGTGAGATGGGTGCGGATCATCTCCTGTTCGGACCCAGCGAAGTCGCCTTGGTCCTTGCCGCCCGTGGTGCCACCGTCGGCCAGGAAGTGTTTGGCCGAGCCAGCGATATGGCCGGCCGCCAGCGGATGATCGGCCGACAGCGCGCCCTGAAGGCCCAGGGTCATGGGACCGGCGTAGCTTTGCGCCACTTCCGGGTTCTCGGCATAGCCTTCATAGGCGCGGCCCCAGCGGTCGTCCTGGGGCACGGCCAGGGTCGGGCCGAAGGTCCAGTCGGCGCCGGTCACGGCGACTTCCAGCGCCGTCGCCTCGCCGATGCGGCGGATCAGGTCGGGATCACGCGCAGCGCCCAGGCCGATGTTGTGCGGAAAGATGGTGGCGCCGACGACGTTGTTGTGACCGTGCACGGCGTCGATGCCGTAGATCAGCGGCACCTTGGCGCCCGGCCGCTGGGCCGCCGCCGCACGGAAGGCCTGGGCCAGTTCGACCCATTTCTGGGCCGAGGCGCGTTCGTCGCCGCCCGGCGAGGAGTTGCCGCCCGCCAGGATCGAGCCCAGCGGATAGGTCAGCAGGTCTTCAGGCTTGATCGAGGCGATGTCGGCCTGGATCGTCTGGCCGACCTTCTCCTCCAGCGTCATCCGGCTCATCAGTTCGGTGACGAAGGCCTCCGTCGCCCGATCCGTCATCGCCGCCGGCGACGCCGCACGCGGCCACAGCGCAGGATGCGCGCGCGTCGCATCCGTCACGATCGACGCCTGCGGCGTCACCGCCTGAACCGGAACGGCCCGAACCATGCCAGGATCAATCGCGCACGCGCTCGACATGAGGGTGATCACCAGGGCGGTGGCGGCCATGCGCATGGAGGGAGACCTGATCGTTGCGGCCGCCACGCCGCCCAAGCCAACCCCGGAGACGCGCCTTCAGGCCGATATGGATGTCCGAAACAGCCCCGGACAAACCCACTGTGCCAAACGTTTGACAGCGCTGTCAACAGCTGCCTGAGCCTGCCCTTTCAATGCTCGATGCGAGCCGTGGACTGGCGCGCGATCAGATCATGCGGAACGATGACACGCGCGGCGGCGTCGCCGTCCAAGAGACGACGAAGAGGCGGAATAAGGCGTTGCGCGGCGGCGGCGGCCATCTCCGCTACCGGCTGACGGATGGTGCTTAAATCCGGCGTGCTGAAACCCGCGCCGGGCGAATCGTCAAAACCGGCCACCGACAGGTCGCCGGGCACCGACAGCCCCAGCCTCGCCGCACATTGCAGGACGCCAAGGGCCGTATCGTCGTTGCTGGCGAAGATCGCCGTGATGTCCGGCGCGGTCTGGTGGAGCTTCTCCATCGCCAGCGCTCCGGAGGTGAAGGTGAAGTCGCCCTCCACCACCCAGGCCGGCGCGACATCCAGACCAGCCTCGGCCATGGCGTCCCTGTAGCCCCCCAGGCGCCGTCGACTGGCGCCATAGGCGACCGGTCCGGTGACGAAGGCGATCCGGGTGTGCCCGAGGTCGATCAAATGACGCGTCATCTCCAGCGCTGCGCGCCGTTCGTCCATCTCGATGCAGTACCCCCGATCAAAGGCCGCTTCCGGTCCAATGCGGGCATAGGGCGTGCCGGCCGCGTCCAGCACGTCCATCACAGCGACGTTGTCCGAGTTCGGCGGCGTCAGAATGACGCCCTCAGGCCGGATGGAGTTCAGCAGCGCCATCAGATCGCGTTCAAGATCAGGCGAGTTGTGGTCCACCAGTTCGATCATCAGATGATAGTCGACCTGGCGCGCCTCCATCAGGGCGCCGAACTCCAGACGCCCCAGATAGTCGCTGCCGCGCCCGCTCTTCCAGTGTTCGATGGTCAGATCCGCATCCACCAGGACCGCGATCAATGACGAAGACGCACCCGCGAGACTGCGCGCCGACAGGCTGCGCCGATAACCCAGAGACGCAGCCGCCTCCTCCACCTTGGTGCGCAGCGTGGGGCTGACGTTCGGCTCGTTGTTGAGCACGCGCGACACGGACTTGATGGACACGCCCGCCTTCGCGGCCACGTCATAGATCGTCACCGTCGCCAAAATCCGTCCCCCTGAACGTCGCTCAGATCGCTTCTAACATCCCCGCTCGAAAAGGCGATGCCGACACAGCTTATGGTCAGGCTTGTCCATCGCTGTCATGCCTAAAAATGGTCTGCTAGACAGTCGGCATGATGATCCAAAACGATGCTGGACCGATCCGAAAAATCGTCATCCTGGGCGGAGGAACCGCTGGCTGGATGACGGCCGCCGCCCTGTCTCATCGTTTGGCGGGCAGCGCCGTCTCGATCGAACTGGTCGAGTCCGACGAGATCGGCATCGTCGGCGTGGGCGAGGCCACCCTGCCCCACATCCGCGCCTTCAACACGGCCATGGGCATCGACGAGCAGACGCTGATCGACGAGACGCAGGCGACCTTCAAACTGGGCATCCAGTTCGTGGATTGGGGACGACCCGGCGACAGCTATATCCATCCGTTCGGCGCCTATGGCGAGCCGATCGAGGGGATCGATTTCCACCATGTCTGGGCTGCGCGGCGCGCCATGGGCGACGCCGCCGACATCAGCGACTACAGCTATCCGGTCAGGGCGGCCGAGGCGAACCGCTTCCAGCGGCCGGTTTCCGACCCCGGCTCCATCCTGTCCACCTTCAGTTACGCCTTTCAGTTCGACGCCAGTCTTTACGCAGCCTTCCTGCGCCAGGTGTCGTGCGGGCGCGGCGTGGTCCGCACCGAAGGAAAGGTTGTCGATCATGCCCTGAATGGCGCGACGGGCGATGTCGACGCCGTCGTCCTGTCGGACGGGCGCCGCATCTCGGGCGATCTGTTCGTCGATTGCTCGGGCTTTCGCGGACGGCTGATCAATCAGGCGCTGGAGACGACGTTCGAGGACTGGAGCCATTGGCTGCCCTGCGACAGCGCCTTCGCCGTGCCGTGCCAGACGGCGGCGCCGGTCGGCCCCTATACCCGCGCGACGGCCCGTGCGGCAGGCTGGCAATGGCGCATTCCGCTGCAACACCGCACTGGGAACGGCCACGTCTTCTCATCGGCCCATATTTCGGATGAGGACGCCGTGACGATCCTGATGTCCAATCTGGAAGGTCCAGCGCTGGCCGAGCCGCGTCGGTTGAGCTTCAAGACCGGGCGACGACACAAGCTATGGAACCGAAACGTCGTCGCCATCGGCCTGTCCGGCGGCTTCTTGGAGCCGCTGGAGTCCACCAGCATCTATCTGATCCAGTTGGGGATCACGACCTTGCTGGATCTATTCCCCGACAGGGTCGGGATGGAGGCGGACGCCCAAGAATACAATCGGATCATGGCGCTGGAGTACGACCGGATTCGTGACTTCCTCGTCCTGCACTATGTCGCCAACCAACGTGACGAGCCGTTCTGGCGCGAGATGCGAACCATGGCCTGGCCCGACAGCCTTTCGGCCAAGGTCGAGGCCTTCAAGTCGCGCGGCGTGCTGCCCGACTACGATATCGGAGTTTTTCTGCCGCCAAGCTGGCTCGCCGTACTGGTGGGGCAGAACATCGTCTCGAAGGGCTGGGATCCGCGCGTCGATCGGCTGGAACCGCACGTCCTATCCGCCAAGCTGGCAGCCTTGCGCGACGACGTCCGATCGACCGTCGATCAGACGCCCGATCACATGACCTTCATCCACCAAGCGGCCCAGCGCGCAGGGGGCGGCCGATGAGCGGGTCAGACAAGGTTTGGGTCATTCGAGGCGGCGGACTGGCGGCCTGGGCGGCGACCGCCCTGTTGGCCAAGACGCTGCCTTCCGGTCATTCGGTTCTGATGGAAGACGCCGTTGCCCCAGCACTCGGTGAAGAGCCTGAGGTCGTTATCGCCGATCCAGACGGCGTGCTCGTCCAGTTGTCGGAGGCCGCCGACCTGTTGGCTCAGGGCCACGGCGGCTTCTTCCTCGGCTCGCTGCTGCGAAACTGGCGCGACGGGCGAGACATCGCCGTCGTCGAGCAGGAGCCCCTGCCTGGGATCGATGGGGTCGCGTTGGCGGACGTCGCGCTGCGCGCCGCCCGTCAATCTCCCGACGCCCCCGACTACGCCGCGCTTCTGGCGCCGTTGCAGTTCCAGGCGCGGGTGATGGCGGCCGGTCGTTACGCCCATCCCAGCCCGGATCGGCAGTCGCCGCGGTCTCTTCTTCGCCCCCGACTGATGCTGGACGCGCGCGTTCTGACGGCGCGACTGCGGGACATCGCCCTGCGCGCTGGCGTGCGGGAGGCGTCTGACGACGTCGGTGAGGTCAAGGCTTTCATGACCCTGGAAACGCGAACGAACGGAGTTTTCAGCGGCGACGGCGACTGGACCGCGCGCCTGGGCTACGACCGGTGTCTGACCGTGCGCTTCGCGGGTGGAGATCACGCGCCGCGTCTGGATATGGCCAGCCTCGAAGAAGGGCTCGCCAGTCGCAGCCCCCTGCCCGGCGGCGGCTTCGCCAGTCTGGCCTACGCCGCAGACCGCACCACCGCTGACGTTGCGAAGGCGGCGCTGATGGCCTGGCTGGGTGATGTTGATGTCGTCGCCCAGTCTGACGTCGCCCTCGCCCCCGGCCTGGATACGCATCCCTGGAGCGGCCGTCGGCTTGCTCTTGGTCCGGCGGCGGCGCGCTTTGGCGACGGACTGGGCCTGGACAGCGTCCTACTGGAGCGACAGCTGACACAACTCGTCGCATCGCTGCCGGGCGCGTCCGCGCAGATTCCAGCCTGCGCCGAGGCTTATAATGATGCCGTCGTTCGCGACATCACGCACAGCGCGGACCGACTCCATTTGATCCTTCTGTGCGGATCGCAAGGCCAACGACTAGCCCCGGCTGGCGACGACCTGGCGCGTCGCATCGCCCAGTTCACGTCTCGCAATGCCGGCGTCGGCTTGGACGGCGATCCCTACGACGCGCAGCACTGGACCCTGCTCATGGCCAGCCTGGGCTTCATGCCGCGCCGTTACGACATCCAGGCCGACCGTCTGGACATCAAGGCCGCCATGGCGTCGCTGGGGCGAATGGTCATGGCTTTCGACCAGACCTTGGCCGCCCTGCCCGCCCATTCGCAGTTCATCGAAAGGCTACGCGAAGGCGGCTGATCCAGAACGAAAAAAGGGGCGTCGATCAGATCGACGCCCCAAGTCTTCGCTCAGAGAAAGAAGTCTTAGAAGGTGTAGCGCAGGCTGAACGTCACGCGGCGGTCGCTGCGGAAGTAGGATCGCGGCGCCAGCGGACCGGCCTGGTTCGCGCCGTTGAGGTTATAGGACGTCTGCTGCTGCGTGACGGTGACCTCGTCCAGCAGGTTGGCGCCATACAGACCGATCTTCCAGTTGTCGTTCAGGGTGTAGAAGATCGAACCGTCAAGCTGCCCGGTCGAGTCGTTGAAGATCGGCGAGAACGGGTTCACGTCGTCGCGCGGCGTCAGCAGGAAGCCGTTGCGCCAGTTGTAAGCCAGACGTGCCGACAGACGATCCCTCTCGTAGAAGACCGAGAAGTTGTAGGTGTGCTTCGACAGCTGCTGCAACGGCAGTTCCAGACCCACATAGCGCGGCTCGGTCACAGCGTTGGGGAAGGTCGAAGGCTCGACGTAGGTGTAGTTCGCCTCGATGCCCAGCCCGCTCCACAGGCCTGGCAGGAAGCTGTAGGTCTGCTGATAACCAATCTCGAAGCCCTTGATCCAGCCTGAGCCGATATTGACCTGCTGGTTGACCTGAGCGTCGGTGGAGACGCCCTGCGCGTTGCTGAACTGTTGGACGGTCGAACCGCTGGCCAGGATGTCCGACAGGTCCTTGTAGAAGGCGTTGAAGGTCACCGAGCTGCCCGGCTTGAAATACCATTCCACGCCCAGGTCATAGTTCCACGAGCGGACGCCCGTCAGCTGCGATCCGCCGGTGAAGGTGGTCAGCAGCGGGGCGGTGTTGACGTCGCCGCCATTGTCCCGGACCTGGTTCATGTCGGTGTAGAACAGGGTGGCGGCGAAGGCCGTCACGCCAAAGTCCGGGCGCGTCATGGCGCGCGACACGGCCCCGCGGAAAACCCATTCCTTGTACTTCAGATTGACGTTCAGGCTGGGCAGCCAGTCGTCATAGCTGTTGCCGCGCTCGACCTCTTGGAAGCTGCCGTCGCTGAAGGCGACCAGCTGGTTCAGACGGTCGTTCGACAGCAGGCAATAGCCCGGCGCCGACTGCCCCGGCTGGATGGTCGAGCAACGGAACTGCACAATCGCCGCCGCATTGGCCTGGGTCACCGGAATGTTCTGACCAGGGAAGCGCGGGTCGAAACCGTTCGCATCACCAAAGTTCTGCGCGATGTTGGGGCTGGAGATGAAGCCGCGCGTCTGGAAGTCGGTCTTGGCGTAGCGAACACCCAGGTTGCCGGTGATGGCGGTGTCCGGACCGAAGACATCATCCCAGCCGAAGTCGAACCGGACATAGGCCGATGTCGTCTGTTCGGCCGAGTTATTGATATCGCCCGGCAGGAAAGGCGTGCCGGCGATGGCGCCCGGACGCTGATCCAGCGGACGCCAGGTCGAGCCCGAGCTGCTCGCTGCAGCCAAGGCCGCCTGCAGCGTGCCGTCCCGATAGGCCGTAATCAGATCGGCTGTCGGATAGAAGCCGTTCATCGGCGTCGGATTGTGACCGCGCTGGAAGTTGGGGAAGTCATAGGCTTCGACAGCGAGCGGACCGGTGGTCTGGAACGGCGTGACGCCGCCAGCCCAGCTCTCGGAAATGGCGCCCCAGTTATAGGCGGTATAGCGACGCGTCTGCTCGCGGTCCGAATAGCGCGCGCCCATGCGGATGGCGCGTAGCGGCGAGTTGTCGAAGTCGTATTTGACGTCGGCCTTGAACGCGGTCTGATCGCCGTCCGACTGTTCGATGTGGTCCATCGCCGAACGATAGTAGAAGTTCGACGGGTCGTTTGTGCTGGCCGATGGCTGGCCCGAGGCGTCCACGAACTGGATGTCCGACACGCCGTGACGCCCTTCCCCGATCAAGGTGTAGAGCGGCGTGATGGCCCCATAGACGCTCATGTCCAGATCGTCGGCGCTGGCCTCGCTATACTGCGCATCCAGCCAGATCGACAGGCGATCGGTCGGATGGAATTCGGCGGCCAGAGAGAAGTCTTCGGTCAGGGTCTGCAGATCGCGCTGACGCTTGGGCAGAACCTGAAGGTTCGGCGCATTGCTGACCAGCAGACCGCTCGTGAAGACGCCGTTGGAGTCATAGGTGAACGACTGGCCCGGCAAGGGGGTCGGGTTGCCGCCGCTGCCCAGATCGACCTCGACCACGCGCTCGCCCCAGGCCGAGGTCGAGTCGGCGCGAATGTATTCGCCGGTCAGCTTGGCGCGGCCGTCGGTCGATTCCCATTGCAGCGAGCCATCCAGGGTCGAACGCGAACGGTCGAACTGCTGGGTCCGCACCGCGCCGCCGCGCGGGACGTACCGGCGATCCTCGCCGTTCGACAGATCGGACCGATAGGTGAAGTCGGTGAGGTGGCTGCCGTAGGCTTCGGAATAGAGATCGGATTCGCCATAGCTCAGCAGGGCGCCGAACGAGCCGTACTGGGTGTCCCAGACGTTGCTGATCAGGGACGAGAAGCCCAGGCCCGGCTTTTCACGCAAATCGCCATAAGAGCCTTCCGCCGTCGCGCCGAAGACGAACTTGCGGCTGTCGAACGGCTTGCGGGTGCGCAGATCGACCACGCCGGCGATGCCGCCCTCGATCCGGTCGGCCGTCGCGTTCTTGAAGACCTGAACACTGGCCAGCAGTTCCGGCGACACGTCGTTGAAGCCCAGGGCGCGCCCCGTGTTCACGCTGAAGGCGTCGCGGCCGTTGAACTCCGAGCGCACATAGCTCAGGCCGCGAATGATGACGTTGGAGCCTTCGACCGAGAAGTGGTCGGGGTCGGTCGGGCCCTGGAAGCGGTTGATGTTCACGCCGGGGATGCGCTGCAGCACCTCGTTGACCGACTTGTCCGGCAGGGCGCCGATGTCGTCGGCGGTCACGGCATCGACGAAGGTGTCGGAGTCGCGCTTGATCGCCTGCGAGGATGCGATCCGCGCGCGGATGCCGGTGACGACGACGTCATCGACCTGCGCCGCATCATCCGCGGGCGCCGTCGTTTGCGGCTCAGCGTCCGACTGGGCGTGGGCAGCGGTCGCGCCGACCACGGCGACGGTCAAGGCCAGGGCGGACACGGAGCGGCGCAGCCCTCGCGCAAAGGGCGCACGTCTGGCGTGAAAGATCTCTGACTTCATCATGGTTTCCCCCGAGGTCCGACGGCGATGCCCGTCGCGAAGTTGTCGGCAGCCTTATCGACCGTCCGCGAGCGGGTAGGAACGCTCGATTGACAGCGATGTCAACGCCCCAGGACAATCTTTCTGGGGTTTTCTCGGGCATGAGGGATGGCGGTCACCCTCAGCAAAGAATTTGGAACCGCGAAGGTCGCTCAACTCTCTACGACCGGCCGGCCATCGTCGCCGCCAGCGCATCGGCGTGGAACGGCAGGGCGTCAGCCGTGCGCCAGATGCTGTCACGGATCGCCGACAGTCGGCCCAGGTTGGCGTCATGACCGATGACGTCGGAAATCGGGTGACGTCCCTGCGGCGTCAGCCCCTGCCCCACCGCGACCGCCAGCCAACTTGATTCGGAAAAGATGTCATGGTCGCGCCTGACGATCCGACCCGTCTCCTCGAACAGGGCGATCTTGGCCGCCAGCCGGTCCGGGATCGGCATGTCGCGCACCTGCTGCCAGAAGCCCCCTTCCCGCTGCGTGACCTTGTAGTGCAGGATCAGGAAGTCGCGGACGGTGACGAATTCCTCCTCCATCAGCGCGTTGAACTCGCGGCGAAGGCCCTCGCTGTCTTTGTGCGATGGAAACAGGGTGATCAGCTTGGTGATGGCGCTCTGGATCAGGTGAATGCTGGTCGATTCAAGCGGCTCAAGGAATCCGCTGGACAATCCAACCGCCACGCAGTTGCGCTTCCAGCAGTCCTTGCGCCTGCCCGTGGCGAACCGTAGGCGACGCGGCTCGGCCAGAGCCGTACCCTCCAGCCGCGACATCAGCGCGTCCTCGGCGGCCTGATGCGAGAGATGCGCCGAGGAATAGACGTAGCCATTGCCCACCCGGTGTTGCAGCGGGATGCGCCATTGCCATCCGGCCTCGCGCGCCGTCGAACGCGTGTAGGGCGATAAGGGCTCCTCACGCTCGCACGGCACGGCGACAGCGCTGTCACACGGAAGCCAGGAACTCCAGTCCTCATAGCCTGACTTCAACGCCTGCTCGATCAGAAGGCCGATGAAGCCGGTGCAATCGATGAAGAAGTCGCCTTCGACGATCCGCCCGTCGTCCAGCCTGACGCCCGAGATATCGCCATCCGCTGCCTGCTGGACCTCGACCACCCGCCCCTCATGGCGAACGACACCCAGCCCTTCCGCAAAGCGGCGCAGGAAGCCCGCATAGAGCGCCGCATCGAAATGATAGGCGTATCCCAAGCTGGACAATGGCGACTGCGGCCCGCCCTGCGGATGAACAAAACGGCCACGGCGCGCGGCCTGCCAGGCCATGGAATAGGTTTCCAGCGGCTCCGACCCGCCTTCGGCGCAGGCTTTCAACCAGAAATGATGAAAGGCGATGCCTTCCATATCCAGCCCGAAGGCGCCGAACGGATGGAAATAGCGCTCGCCCTCGCGTCGCCAGCCGTCGAACTCGATCCCCAGCTTGAACGTGGCCTTGGTCTCTCGCAGGAAGTCCGCCTCGTCGATCCCCAGGCGCGCGTTGAACTTCAGGATTTCGGGGATCGTCGCCTCGCCGACGCCGATGATGCCGATCGCCTCGGATTCGACCAAGGTCACGGTCTTGCCGGCGCCCTCGAACGCCTGCGCCAGCGCCGCCGCCGCCATCCAGCCAGCCGTGCCGCCCCCGACGATGACGATGCGATCTATGATTGAGCCGTCAGACAACGCCGACCTCCATCGAAAACAGGGCGCTCCGGCCCGACGTCGCCCATAGCGTCATTCTCACATGGCGCCGAGACAGGAAGCGGATCGTCGCTAGCCCATCAGCCGCTGCAAAAACCCCGGCGCCTTGTAGGTCGAGCGGTTCATGACCACCCCGGCGATCTTGCCGCCGACGGCTTCAATCTCGTCGCGCAGGATGACCGGCGCGTGGGCGGCGGTGCTTTCTGCCGCGACCACCAGCACCGTCATGTCCACGAAGGGCGCCAGGATAATCGCCATGTCGTTGCGGTCTGCGGCGGGCGCGTCGATGACGATGGTGTCGGCGTGGGGTCGCAGCGCCTCCCAGTAGCGGGGCTCTCCGATCGCCTCGACCCGGTGTCCGGATCGCAGCGCCTCCATGTGGAAATGCGTCACCCACAGACGGCCGCCTAGGCACGACCGCGCCGTCAACAGTCGCGAGTCCGGCACCGGCTTTCCGTCGCGCCCGGTCACGCGCGGCGTCACGGCGTAAAAGCTGGATCCGTCAGGCGAGCCTTGCGCCGCCTTGCCGACCTGACCGAACCGATCCGGCTCGGCCGACACCGTCTCCAACTGCCCCTGTTGCGCCAGGTCGCCGTCGATCAGCCAGACGGGCTTGCGCGCCCGCACGGCCGCCAATCGGGCGAACTCACGCGCCACGGTCGAGACGCCCTCGCCGGTCGCGGCGGAGGCGAACTGGATCACCCGCGCACGGTGCGCCGGCGCCGGTCCCAGCGCCGCCCAAAGGCCCGCCATTTCTGAAGTCAGATCGACCATCGAATCGCCAAGGCGTTCCCTAAGCCCTCAGCCTAGCACGACTTTACCTACGCCGCCTTGGCGGGCGCGACGGCCAGGACCGGCATGTCCAGAGTGCGGCTGACCGAGGCCGGCGTCATGAAGCCGCGCCGCGTGAACACGCGCAACAGGCCGACGCACAGGGCGGTGAAGCCCGCGAACAGGAAGACCGCCGCCAGCAGCGGGATCTTCAGGCTCTTGCCCGTCGCCGGCGGCTGGGCGCGTTCGATGACGGTGACGTTGTCGGCGCCGGCGGCGACCAGGGCGTTGTCGGCGCGGCTCTGCGTCTCGCGCTGCTGGAACTCTCGGATGGAGGCGCTCAGCACTTCGCGATTGCCGGCCAGGGTCGTGTTCTCGGATTCCAGCGCCGTCAGCCGCGCCTGACGCGAACGGATATCGGCCAGCTGCCGGTCCAGGACCGCCAGACGCGCCGCGAGCGAGTCGCGCTCGGCTCGCGTGTTGATCCGCGTCGTCTCCAGCTCGGTCCAGACGGGGTTGGGGCCGGTGCGGACCTCCTTGGCCCCAACGGCCGTGCCGGTCGCGACATAGGCTTGCAGCTGATTGATCCGCGCCTCGATGTCCTTCACCGGCTGGGCGTCGGGCTGATAGCGCGACAGCAACTGCTCGCGCTCGGTGCGCAGTTGCAGCACCTGGTCCTGGGCCGAGATGTTGAGATCCTGCTGCAGCGCCACCTCCGCCGGTGTTCCCGCCTGCTGCGCCACCAGGGTGTTCAGCCGCTGGGCGGTCTGGTTCAGCTGGCTCTGTGTCGACATCCGGTCGGTGAAGACCGTCTGATAGGTCGCCGCCAGCGTCGCCTTGGCCGCAGTGAAGTCGCCGATGTCGTTGGACGCCAGGAAGGCCTCATAGGCCCGGTCCGCATTACCGAGTTCATCCTCGAAGGCGATGCGTTGGCTGGCGATGGCCGGCGTCTTGTCCTGGAAGACTTCGCGGCGATAGATCAGATATTGCTCGATGATCGTGTTCAGGACCCGGGCCGCCCGTTCGGGATCGTCGGCCTTGTAGGTCAGGTGGATGACCGCGCTGCCCGGCGCCGTGGCGACGCCCAAGCCGCCGCCGACGGCCTTCAGCGCGGCGGAACGCGCGGCCTGCGGACTGCCCTTGGGCTGCTCGCCTAGAATGGCGGCGGGGCCCAGCGCCTCGACCACCTTCTGACGCACGACGCTGGAGCCCAGGATGGCGGCTTCGGAGTTGGCGACCTCGTCGCCTTGCGGCGCCTGGCCCCGCTCGGCCGTGCCGACGCGCGGCTGATAGACGTATTCCTGGCCCACGCCTGCGAAGACCGAGCCGGTGGCGGTGTAGCTCTTCTTCAGCGTCATGGCGGCGGCGAACCCCAGCCCGAGGATCACCACGAAGACGACGATCATCAGCAGCAGTTCGCGGAACAACAGGCCGATCACGTCCAGAACGCCGTAGCGCGGCCTTGTGGTGACGTGTGCGGTGGAGCGCATCGGGCGGGCCGAATCCCTTGAAAGGCGTGTGATCCTCACCCTTCGCCCACCGGCGTTAACCGATGATTACCCATAACCGGCGAGGTTGCCTGATATCCCTCGTCGAGGCCGACCGATTCCCATGCTGACCGATCGCCGCCTGTTTCTGCTGACCCTGGGTTCAGCCGCCATCGCCGCCTCGTTGGCGGGCTGCGGCGGGGCTGGCGGCGTTCGCGATCCCCGGCGCGCCGACCGTTCGCCCTACGACGCGCTCGCCGGCCTGCCCTTCGCTCCCTGGACGGACCAGGAGCCGGAATATCTGCTGTATCCTGGCGACGAGATCGAGGTGGCGACTCCAACAGCCTCGGAGTTGACGCGCACGCTCAAAGTCGGTCCCGATGGTCGCATCGCTCTGCCCCTGATCGGATCGGTCATGGCGGCGGATCGCACCCTGCCCCAGCTTCAGCAGGTCGTCTCTGCGGCCTATGCGACCCAGCTGGTGCGCCCTGTTGTCGAGGTCACCCTACGCCAGGCCGGCCCGATCCGCGTTTGGGTCGATGGCGAGGTGCGCAACCCGGGCGTCTTCGAAATGATCGGCGATCTGGACGCTTATCAGGCGGTGATCCAGGCCGGCGGGTTCGCCCCGACGTCGCGTCAGGACAGCGTGGCCCTGATCCGTCGCGGTCCGGGTGGATCGCGCATGATGCGCGTGGTGGACCTGCGTCCGCGTCGCGGCGAGGTCGTGCCCTTGCGGCGTGGCGACATCGTCTTCGTGCCGCGTTCGACGCTGGGCGAACTGGCGGCCTTCTTCACCCAGGTGCGCGCCGCCCTGCCTATCGGCTTCAGCTATTCGATCAACGGATCGAACGGCAACGGCTACGCACAGTTCTGAGCCAGTCGTTTAGGCGACCAGCTGAACCACGCCCTGGTCGATGTAGCGACGCGCGGCCTTCTGCGCTTCGGCGATCTCCTCGCGTTCCATCTCCAAGCTCATCTCGCGGCGATAAACGCGCGCCTCGATAGAGCCCTTCATGGCCGCCAGGTTGAAGATCATGTGGGCCGACACCCGGTCCATCGGGCAACCGCCCGATCCGGCCGAATACATCATGCCCAGTTTGAACAGGTCGTCGCCGGACATGTCCGGCGTCGGCAGCGGCAGACCGTCGTCGTGGGCCTGCAGGTCGTGCGCCATTTCTTGCGCGTTCATCACCGTATCTCCTGATCGGGCGCCATTCTGAGCCCGCCTCTGAGACGCCATCAAATACCGGTGGTTTGAAGTTAAAGTTAACGGCGAAACGCCTCGCCCGGACTTTTCAGTAAAACAAAAATGAATACTTCCGACGGGATTCAGACCTCGGAAATCTCTGATAAATCTCTCGTATACGCCTCGCCGGCGCGGCCCACGCGCGCTCCGCAAACCTGACGCGATCGTTCAGCGGGCATTCAGGCGCGAAATCTGACCTTGCTCATCATTAACGGGTCGGGTCGGCACATCCGTCGGCAGCCCAGAATGGAGCACGAAGATGAACCGCCTCACCAAGGCCGCCGTCGTCGCCCTCGCCCTGTCGACCACGGCCGTGCCGATGCTCGTTCAGGCGCAGGACCGCGACCGCCGCGAGTATCGCCAGGATCGCCGTGACGACCGCCGCGACTTCCGCCAGGAACGCCGTGAAGATCGCCGCGACTGGCGCGACGGTCGCTATGACAGCCGCCAGGACTATCGTCGTGATCGCCGCGACGACCGCCGCGACTACTGGGCGGAACGCCGGGACGACCGTCGCGATTGGCGCAACGACCGCTGGGACCGCAACAACAGCAACTGGTGGCGCGGCCGCTCGGACTTCCGTGGCTACAACGGTCCGCGCTCAGGCTACTGGTATGCGCCCAGCTACGGCTATTACCGGGTCGAGCCGCGCTACAGCGGCTATCGCTGGCGCACCGGCGGCTATCTGCCGGCACAGTATCGCAGCTACTACGTCCGCGACCCCTATGTTTACGGCCTTCGCGAAGCCCCGCGCGGCTACCGCTACGTCCACGCCGGCAACGACATCCTGTTGATCGCTGTGGCCAGCGGTCTGATCGCCAGCGTCCTCTCGGGCGTCTATTAAGCCCCCGTCATAACCGGACGATCGAACCCCGCGGGTCTTGCCTGCGGGGTTCTGCTTTTTCCGGCAGCCCCTTGATTGCGAACGGTGTTCAGACTGGGTTCATCGCCACGGATCGAAGATCGCCTCAAGCCGCCGGAGACCCGGCGTGCAGGAACCAAAGACCATGAAACGCCTCCTGATGGCTTTCACCGCCATCGCCGCCGTCGCCGGCCCGCTTGCAGCCCCGATGCAGGCCCTCGCCCAGGAACAGGAACAGGAACAGCGAGAGCCGCCGCGTCGTGAACGCCCCTATGGCGGCGCAGATCGCCCGCAAATGTCGGATGATGGGTCTCGCGAACCTCGGTTTGGACGTCCTAACCGCCCGGTCGATGACACGCCCCGTCCTGAGCGTCCCAGCCGACCCGCAAACGATACGCCCCGTCCCGAGCGCCCGTCGGGTGGCGAACGTCCCAATGCAGGCGGTCAACGTCCAGATCGTCCCGAAGGCGGCTGGAACCGGCCTGATCGTCCCAACACCGGCGGCCAACGCCTCGACCGACCCGAAGGCGGTTGGAACCGTCCCGATCGCCCGAACACCGGCGGCCAGCGTCGCGACCGCCCCGAAGGCGGCTGGAACCGACCCGATCGGCCCGACCGCCCAAATGCTGGCGTTCAACGCCCCGACCGTCCCGGAAACGGCTGGAACCGTCCCGACCGTCCAGGCTCGGGCTGGAACAGCGGCCGTGACCGCGACCGTCAGCACCGCGAGTTCCGCCAGCGCTTCAACGGCGATCAATGGCGGCGCGACTTCTATCGCAACCACCGCTCGGACTGGTGGCGCAATGATCGGCGCTTCAGGGGCTACAACGGCGTACGCGTCGGCTTCTACTTTGCGCCAGGCTGGGGCTACTACAGCGTGCCGCGCTCCTACTGGGGCCGGTCGTGGTCGGTCGGCCAGTATCTGCCGGACGCCTTCTGGCGCTATCAGCTGAACGACTGGCGCACCTACGGCCTGGGCTATCCGCCCGATGGCACGCGCTGGGTCTCCGTCGACAACACCCTGTATCTGATCGACGAATACGACGGCTATATTATCGACGTCGTTCGCGACGCTTGGCGCTGGTAACAGCAAAGGCCCGGAGAGCAATCTCCGGGCCTTCTTTCTAGCTGATGTGTCGCTCAAGCAGCGAGCGACCGCGTCGCGAGCGTTAGCGACCAGCCGGGGGTTTGGGGGCCGCAGCCCCAAGCCTTAAAGGCCCAGCTTGGCCTTCAGGATGTCGTTGACCGCCGCCGGATTGGCCTTGCCGCCCGTGGCCTTCATGACCTGACCGACGAACCAGCCGATGGCTTGAGGCTTCTCGGCCACGGCCGCCGCCTTGTCCGGGTTCGCGGCGATGATCTCGTCCACGGCCTTTTCGATGGCGCCGGTGTCCGTGACCTGTTTCAGACCGTGCTTCTCGACCACCTCGGCCGGCGAGCCTTCGCCGTTCCACACGTGATCAAAGACCTCCTTGGCGATCTTGGACGAGATGACGTTCGTCTCGATCAACTCCACCAGCTGCGCGACGTGCGCCGCCGGCAGCGGGTTCTGGCTGAAGTCCTTACCCTCGGCCGCCAAGCGCGCCGAAACCTCGTTGGTGACCCAGTTCGACACCAGCTTGGCGTCGCGGCCCTTGGCGGCGGCTTCGAAATAGTCGGCCTTGGCCTGTTCCGAGATCAACACGATGGCGTCATATTGCGACAGGCCATAGTCGGCCATCAGACGCTTGCGCTTGTCGTCCGGCAACTCGGGCAGCGACGCCTTGATCTCGGCGATCCACGCCTCTTCCAGATCCAGCGGCAGCAGGTCGGGATCGGGGAAGTAGCGATAGTCCTGCGCCTCTTCCTTGGACCGCATCGAGCGCGTTTCGCCGGCTGTTGGGTCGTACAGGCGCGTCTCCTGAGTGATCGAACCGCCGTCCTCCAGAATTTCGATCTGGCGGCGCGCCTCATACTGGATCGCTTGAGAAATGAAGCGGAAGCTGTTGACGTTCTTGATCTCGCAGCGCGTGCCCAGATAGCCGAAGTCGCCCGTCTCCTTGAACTTGTCGTAGTTGCCGGCGCGGCAGACCGACACGTTCACGTCGGCCCGCAGATTGCCCTTCTCCATGTCGCCGTCGCAGGTGCCCAGATAGATCAGGATGGTCCGGATCTTCTTCACATAGGCCACCGCCTCGTCCGGCGTGCGCAGGTCAGGACGCGAGACGATCTCCATCAACGCCGTGCCGGCCCGGTTCAGGTCGACGTAGCTTTCGGTCGGCGAGAGGTCGTGGATCAGCTTGCCGGCGTCCTGCTCCAGGTGCAGCCGCTCGATGCCGACGTTGAAGAAGCTGCCGTCCTCGGCCTCCACCTCGACCACGCCTTCACCCACGATAGGGTAATAGAGCTGGCTGATCTGATAGCCGGTCGGCAGGTCGGGATAGAAGTAGTTCTTGCGGTCGAACTGGCTGCGGCGGTTGATCTGCGCGCGCAGGCCCAGGCCCGTCTTCACCGCCTGTTCGACGCAGTGTTTGTTCAGCGTCGGCAGCATGCCGGGAAAGCCCGCATCGACCAGCGACACCTGCTCGTTCGGTCCCGCGCCGAAGCCGACGGCCGCGCCGGAAAACAGCTTGGCCTTCGACGCCACCTGGGCGTGGATTTCCAGGCCCATGACGATTTCCCAATCGCCGGTGCGGCCTTTGATGGTCTTGGTATTGTCGCTCATGCTCACCACCACTTGCCCGGCTTGGCCGTGAAGCCCGCCGCCCGTTCCAGCGCGGCGCCGACCTGGAACACCGTCGCCTCGTCCAGCGCCTTGCCGATGACCTGCAGACCCAGCGGCAGGCCGCCGGCGTCCACGCCCGCCGGCACCGAAATGCCCGGCAGGCCGGCCAGATTGGTCGTCACCGTGAAGACGTCGTTCAGATACATGGTCAGCGGGTCGATCTGCTTGTCGCCCAGCGCGAACGCAGCCGACGGCGTCGACGGCGTCAGGATGGCGTCCACCTGGCCCCAGACGTTGTCGAAGTCCTCGGCGATGCGGCGACGCACCTTCAGCGCCTTGACGTAGTAGGCGTCGTAGAAGCCAGCCGACAGCACATAGGCGCCGATGGTCAGGCGACGTTGGACCTCCTTGCCGAACCCTTCCGCGCGCGAGGTGGCGTACAGGTCGTCCAGCGACTTGAAGTCCTCCGCCCGGTGCCCGAACCGCATGCCGTCGTAGCGAGCCAGGTTCGACGACGCCTCGGCCGGGGCCACGATGTAGTAGGTCGGCAGGGCGTATTTGGTGTGCGGCAGGCTGATCTCGACGATCTCGCAACCGGCGTCCTTCAGCCAGGCCACGCCTTGGTCCCACAGGGACTGAATCTCGGCCGGCATCCCGTCCACGACATATTCGCGCGGCACGCCGATGCGCAGACCCTTGACCGACTGGCCGACCGACTGCGTCCAGTCGGGCGTCGGAATGTCCAGGCTGGTCGAATCCTTGGCGTCGAACGAGCACATGGATTGCAGCAGCAGGGCCGCGTCCTCCACCGTCTTGGTGATCGGCCCGGCCTGGTCCAGCGACGAGGCGAAGGCCACCATGCCGAAGCGGCTGGCGCGGCCATAAGTGGGCTTGATCCCAACCGTGCCGGTGAAGGCGGCAGGCTGACGGATCGAGCCGCCGGTGTCCGATGCGGTGGCGGCCAGACACAGGTCCGCCGCCACGGCCGAGGCCGAACCGCCCGACGAACCGCCAGGGGTCAGCTCGGCGTTCGAGCCGGTCGACTTCCACGGGTTCTTGACCGGACCGAAGGCCGAGGTCTCGTTGGACGAGCCCATGGCGAACTCGTCCATGTTCAGCTTGCCCAGCATGACCGCCCCGTCGCGCCACAGATTGGCGGTGACGGTCGATTCATAGGGCGGCACGAAGCCGCGCAGCATGTTGGAGCCGGCCGTCGTCTGGACGCCCTCGGTGCAGAACAGGTCCTTGATCCCCAGCGGCGCGCCTTCCAGCGCCCCGCCCTGGCCGGAGGCGATGCGGGCGTCGGACGCGCGGGCCATGTCCATGGCCTTGTCCGCCGTCACCTCGACATAGGCGTTCAGGGTCGGATTGGCGGCCTCGATATTGGTCAGGAAGGCCTGGGTGATTTCGGCCGAAGTGAAGTCCTTGGCCTTCAGCCCGTCGACGGCGCCCTTCAGGGTCAGTTTGGTCAGGTCGCTCATGACTATTCGACCACCTTGGGCACGACGAAGAAGCCGTCCGCCGACTTGGGCGCATTCGACAGGACCGCATCGACCTTGGCGCCGTCGGTGACGACGTCCTCGCGCAGGCGCAGCGGCTGGGCGACGTTCGAGGTCATCGGCTCCACGCCTTCGACATCCACCTGATCCAACTGCTCGATCCAGGCCAGGATGCCGTTCAGCTCCTGCGCCAGCGGCTCCAGCCGGTCCTCGGGGGTCTTGATGCGGGCGAGATGCGCAACCTTGCGCACCGTCGCAGCGTCGATGGCCATGCGGCCCTCCAACACACAAAATGAAAACGAAGCGGTCGGATTAGCCGCCCGCACTGGGATTCACAAGGATCAGCCGCCCGTCGTCAGGCGTGATCTCACTGCGACGTGCTGACGGACACCGCGTCGGGCGGCGTCTCGCCGCCTGAGGAGAAGTCGATCTGCACCGTGCGCTCCATCTTCTCGATGTCGCCGTTCGGCCTCGCCGTGTCCTGACGCACCGCCAGGACCACACGCCCGCCTTTCGCCTCGACGACCTTCCATTCGGCATAGTCGCCCAGAGGATAGGCGCGCCAGCCCTCGGCCGGGCCACCGAACAGGGCGAAATAGGTCACCAGACCATTCACCGCCGGATCGCCGCCTGACAGGCTGAAGACCTTGGCGTTCTGGTCCGGCAGAGCCTGCAACTGCGACACGTCGGCGGCCGTGCCGATCTCTTCGCGTGCAGCAGCCGCGCGCCGTTCGGCAGGCCCGACCGGCTTGGTGGTCGAGGGCGGGGCCGCACGCGTGATCGCGGCCGGCGTCGGCGCAGCGGCGGCGACATTAACATCTTGGGTGGTCTGGCTCTTCGCCGGCGCATCGGACTGGCCACATCCACTCAACACCAGCCCGAAAGCCGTCATCGCCGCTGTCGCCGTGCGCATGTCATCGTCCTTCCTGTCGATCGTCTTCACCATCGCCTTTGACTTCGGCCCGCGCCAGTCCTAACCGCAGGCCGTGCCCGTCCTCGACCTCCTCGACCTGCCCGCCGCCTGCCCGCCCGACACGCCGTGGATGGGGTTGGATCTGGGCGAGAAGACCATCGGCGTCGCCGTGTCGGATTCCACCCGCCTGATCGCCTCGCCGCTGGAGCTGATCCGCAAGTCAAAGTTCACGCAGGAAGCCGAACACCTGTTCAAGCTGATGGCGCATCGCAAGGTTTCGGCCCTGGTCATCGGCCTGCCCGCCAACATGGACGGCACGGAAGGCCCGCGCGCCCAGTCGTGCCGCGCCTTCGCCCGCAACCTGGAGCGGCTGCGGCCCGTCAACATCGCCTTCTGGGACGAGCGGCTGTCCACCAGCGCGGTCGAACGTTTCCTGATCGAGGATCTGGACCTGAACCGCAAACGCCGCGCCCAGGTCGTGGACCGCACGGCCGCCGCCTGGATTCTGCAAGGGGCGCTGGATCGGGTTCGGGACCAGGCGACCTGGGTTTGACGGCCCTGATCGCCGGCGTCCTGCCGGTCTTTCTAATGATCGCCCTGGGCTATGGCTTGCGAAAGTCTGGCTTCCTGCCCGACGAGGCCTGGCGGCCGATCGAGAAGCTGTCGATAAACATCTTCTATCCCAGCTTCCTGATCCCCGCGATCTGGCACGCCGACCTCGACGGCGGCGGCGCGACCGTGGCGGGCGCGGCGGCGGTGGGCGCGACGCTGATCGTGGCGGCGGCGACGCTGGCGGCCAAGCCCCTGATCACCCTGGACGGCCCGGCCTACACCAGCGTCTTTCAGGGCGTGATCCGCTGGAACAGCTTCGTCTTCGTGCCGGTGATCCAGTCGGTCTATGGCTCCGAAGGCACAGCGCTGGCCGCCGTCGCCATCGCCTTCATCATTCCCGTCACCAACATCGCCTGCGTCGCCGTGCTGGCGAAATGGGGTTCGCTGCGGCGCGAGCCGTCGGTCGTCGGCCTGATCAAGTCGATGCTGGCCAATCCGATCCTGCTGGCCTGCCTGATCGGCCTGGCGCTGAACCTGTTGCGCGTGCCGCTGATCCCCGGCCTATCGGATGCGATGGACCTGCTGGGCGCCGCCGCCCTGCCCCTGGGCCTGATCGTCGCCGGGGCGGGTCTGTCCTTCGCCGAGGTCAAACGCCGCCGCACCACCATCGCCGCCGTCAGCCTGGTCAAGCTCGGCGTCATGCCGCCGCTGATGTGGTTCATCGCCTGGGCCCTGGGCGGCGACAGCCTGGCGCAGGGCATCGCACTGATCTGCGGCGCCGCGCCCGGCTCGGCCGCCTCCTACATCCTGGCGCGTCAGATGGGCGGCGACGCGCCCCTGATCGCCGGCGTCATCGCCCTGACCACCGTGGGCAGCGCCGTGGTCATTCCCATCCTGCTGGCCCTGTTCCACTTCACCTGACTGGCGTTCAGGGCGAGTCACGCCTATAGCCGCGTCTCGATGACCCAGCCCGCTCAAGTCACCGATCAGACCATCCGCGACCGGCTGGTTCCGTTCCCCAAACCGCACTTCCTGGCCGCATCGGACCTCGATCCGTATGTGACGCCGCAGTTGCTGGACCTGGGCGACGCCTTCGTGGACTTCAATCGCCAGTCGTCCAAGGCCCTGGACCTGCTGCACGGCCGCACGGTCGTGAACCTGTTCTTCGAGAACTCGACCCGCACAAGCTCCTCGTTCGAGATCGCCGCCAAGCGGCTGGGCGCCGACGTCGTGACCATGCCGGTCGCCGCCTCCTCGGTGAAGAAGGGCGAGACCCTGATCGACACGGCGGTCACCCTGAACGCCATGAAGCCCGACATCCTGGTCATCCGCCACTCGGCCTCGGGCGCGGCGGAGCTGCTGAGCCAGAAGGTCGGCTGCGCCGTCGTCAACGCCGGCGACGGCCGCCACGAACACCCGACCCAGGCCTTGCTGGATTTGCTGTCCATGCGCCGCGCATTCGGCGATGTGACCAGCCTGACCGTCGCCATCTGCGGCGACATCACTCACAGCCGCGTGGCCCGCTCCAATGTCGCTTTGCTGCAGATGATGGGCGCGCGCGTGCGCCTGATCGGCCCGCCGACCCTGGTGCCCGGCGACGCCGACCGCTGGGGCTGCGAGGTCTTCCACGACATGCGCGAGGGTCTGAAAGGCTGCGATGTGGTCATGATGCTGCGCCTGCAGCTGGAGCGGATGGCCGGCGCCCTGGTCCCCTCGACCCGCGAATATTTCCGCTTCTGGGGCTTGGATCGCGAGAAGCTGGCCTGGGCCAATCCCGGCGCCCGGGTGATGCACCCCGGGCCCATGAACCGTGGCGTCGAGATCGATTCCGACGTGGCCGACGACCTGGACGTCTCCCTGATCCAGGATCAGGTCGAGATGGGCGTCGCCGCCCGCATGGCCGTGCTGGCGTCGCTCTCCGCCCGTTGGGGAGACGCCCGATGACCACCGTCGCCATCATCAACGCCCGCCTGCTGGACCCCGCTACGGACTATGACGGCCCCGGCGGCCTGCTGATCCAGGACGGTCACATCAGCCGCGTCATCCACGGCCCGACGCCGGACCTGGCGGCGGATCAGATCATCGACGCCGACGGTCTGTGCCTCGCGCCCGGCCTGATCGACATTCGGGTCAAGACCGGCGAACCCGGCGCCGAGCCCAAGGAGACGCTGAAGTCCGCCAGCCTGGCCGCCGCCGCCGGGGGCGTGACGACCATCGTGGTCCAGCCCGACACCGATCCCGCCGTCGATGACCCCGCCATGATCGACTTTATCCAGCGACGCGGCGCAGCGCTGAACCTGGTCAACGTCCGCGCCGCCGGCGCCGCGACCAAAGCCCTGGACGGTCAGCGCATGGCCGAGATCGGCCTGATGGACGAGGCGGGCGCTCTGTATTTCACCGACGGCGACAAGATCATCGTCAACAGCCGCACCCTGCAACGGGTGATGAGCTACGCCGCCGCCTTCAACGCCCTGATCGCCTGCCGCCCGGCCGACCCCTGGCTGACGGAAGGCGCGGTCGCCGCCTCCGGCGAACTGGCCACGCGCCTGGGCCTTTCCGGCAGCCCCGCCATCGCCGAGCGGATCGGGCTAGAGCGCGACCTGGCCCTGGTCGAACAGACCGGCGCGCGGTTCCTGGTGGATCAGATTTCGACCGAGGGCGCCCTGGACACCCTGGCCCGCGCTCGCGCCAAGGGGCTGGAGGTCGCCGTCAGCGTCTCGATCAACCACCTGTGCTTCAACGAAGTGGACATCGGCGATTACCGCACCTTCTATCGGCTGGACCCGCCGCTGCGCTCTGAAGCCGACCGCCAGGCCCTGATCGAGGCTGTGCGGGAGGGCCTGATCGACGTCATCACCTCCGCTCACGCCCCGGCCCCCGCCGAGGACAAGCGCCGCCCGTTCGCCGAGGCCGCGCCCGGCGCGATCGGCCTAGAGACCCTGCTCCCCGCCGCCCTGACCCTGCACCACGAAGACGGTCTGGATTTGCTCGACGTGTTGCGCCCGCTGACCCAGGGCCCCGCCGCCCTGCTCGGCCTCGACGCGGGCGTCCTGGCCGAGGGCGCGCCGGCCGACGTCATCCTGTTCGATGCCGGGGCCCCCGTCATCATCGACGCCGACGCCCTTCACTCCAAATCCAAGAACTCACCCTTCGACGGCCGCCGGCTTCAGGGCAAGCTGATCGGAACCTGGGTGGGTGGTCGCAAGGTTCACTGACGCCAGGCGTCACGCCGTCAGCATCCGCTTCACCACCGCCTTGAACGGCGCGGTCGCCTGACCGGCGCGCAGCATCGCGCCGCGCGCCAGTCGAGCCGGCGGCGTCTCCTGGGTAAACAGGCGCACCAGAGCGTTCGTGCCCTGATAAAGCGGCCAGCTGGCCAGTCGATGTTCATGCTGGTAGCGCGCCAGCAGACGGCCCGAACCTATGTCTTCCCCTCGCGCACCCCGCACCACCTTGGCCAGCGTCTCCTGCCCGCGCAGACCCAGGTTGAAGCCATGGGCGGTGACCGGGTGCATGCCCACCGCCGCATCACCGATCAGGGCGAAGCCCTCGCCTGCGAACCGATTGCTCCAGGTCGTGGCCAGCGGATAGGCGTGGCGCGCACCCACCAGTTCCAACCCGGTCATCCGCCCCTTCAACCGCCGCTCCATGGACGATGCGAAGGCCTCGGGCGATTGCGCCATCAAGTCCGCAATCGCCGGCGCCGCCAGGGTCATGACCACCGAAGACATCCGCTGCTCAGGGTCCGCGACCGGCAGCAGGGCGATGGTCTGGCCGTGGTCGAACCACTCGGTCGCCACATGGCCGTGCGCCTGATCATGCCGCATCCGGCAGACCATCATCGAACGCCCCAGCCGATTGATCTCGGCCCCCACGCCCAGTCGGTCCCGCATGAAGGAAAACCGCGAATCCGCCGCCACGATCAGATCGGCCCGGATCGTCGTTCCGTCGTCCAGCGTCAGCCGCCCGCGCGGTCTCCGAGGCCCGATCCGACAGTCGGCCACCCGCCGTCCGGCCATCAGATCGACGCCTGCCTGATCCTCAACGACTTCGAACAGCGCCCGCCGGATCAGATGATTGGGGATCAGCACGCCCAAGCGGTCCGCGTCCGCCGCGCCAAAGGTCAGGGCGAAAGGCGAGCCGCCGTCCAGCACCCGCGCCTGCCGCAGGTCCGAAATATCATCGGCCGGGATCCGGTCCCACACACCCATCGTTTTCAAAAGGCGCATCGAATGGTGCGTCAGCGCGATCTCGCGTCCGTCGAAGGCCGGATCGCGCAGGCTCGTCTCTGCCTGCCCCTCGATCAGGACCACGGACAGCCCGGCTCCCGCCAGCGATCGGACGAAGGCCAGGCCCGCCGGTCCGGCCCCGATCATGGCGATATCGAACGTCAGATCCTGGCTCATTGGCGCGCTTCTGCCCGATCGCAACGCCCCCGCCCTTGATGCAGCGCAAACCCCGGCAAGTCAGCGCAGGCGAGGACAGGTCGCGGCCTTGGCCACCTCGGCGCCGAGCACCGATTTGACGGCCAGCGGCGTGTCGGTGGCGATCACGGTGACGCCCTGGCGCACCAGATCGCGGTATTCCGAGACGTCCCCGTCGGCGGCGTAGCGGTCGTCGCGGCGCACGCCCTCGGCGCCCAACGTGCCGAACTGAACCTCGACGCCGGCCTCGCGCAAGGCGCGCCACAGCGCCGGACGCTCCTCGCGCGTGCCGGTCCAGGCCAGGATCTGCGCCGGGTTCAGCCCGCTCAGATCGTCCACACCGCCCAGCCCGGCCGAGATCATCATCTCCGGCGCCATGGCCGCCACCACCCGCGCATCGGCGTCATTATAGGTGATCAGGATTACCCGGTTTCCGGCCCGTGACCGTCGCACCTGATCGATCACCGCCCGCGCCAGATCAACCGTGGTCTCGCCGTCGGCGGGTTTCAGGTCGATGCTGGCGATGGCCCCCACGCGTCCGGCGGCGTCCAACGCCTCGGCCAGCGTCGGCGGCGCGGCGCGCGTCAGAGCGCCGTTCGACGCCTTCAGCCGCGCCTGTTTCACCTGGGCCAGCGTCAGGTCGGCAACCCGCCCGCGTCCCGTCGTCGTTCGGTCCATGGTGTCGTCGTGCATCAGAACCAGCTGCCGGTCCTTGGTCAGGACCGCGTCCAGCTCCAGGATCGCATTGGGGATCGCTCGGCCCGTCGCCTCGATGGCGGCGATGGAATTCTCGGGCTGGTCCAGCGCCGAGACCGCCCGGTGCGCCGAGATCGCAACGCCGCCGTCCCGCACGCAGTCGAAATAGGCCGCCATGGCCGGACCCGACGACGGCGCAGACGCCACCGGCCGCGCCCCGACGCAACCTGACGTCGAAAGCAGCAGCAGGGTCGCGGCGGCGGCGGAAATACGGGTCATGGATCGGCTCCGGAAAGACGCGCGGACCAAACGCTGCGCCGATCATCGGGTCAAGAGGTCGGATCGCCCTTGCTCCCGACCGCCCCGCGACGCATTTTGCCGCAACGACACGCGGGGAGCGAATCAACGTGCAGGATCTAGTGGCCCAAAATTCCGAGACATTGGCTCTCGGGACCTTGGCGCTGGTGGCGCTGGGCGGCTATCTGCTCGGCTCGATTCCGTTCGGCGTGGTGATCACGCGTGCAGCCGGCGCCGGCGACGTCCGCAATATCGGCTCGGGCAATATCGGCGCGACCAATGTCCTTCGCACCGGCCGCAAGGATTTGGCCCTGGCCACCCTGCTGCTGGACGCCGGCAAGGGCGCGGTCGCCCTGCTGATCGCCCGTCATCTGTTCGGCAGCGAGCTGGCCGGCGCCATCGCCGGCGGCGCGGCCTTCCTGGGACATCTGTTTCCCGTCTGGCTGGGCTTCAAGGGCGGCAAGGGCGTCGCCACCTTCTACGGCCTGCTGCTGGCCGCCGCCTGGCCGCTGGGCCTGATGGCGGGGGCGGTCTGGCTGCTCTGCGCCTTCCTGTTCCGCTATTCGTCACTGGCGGCGCTCATCTCATCGGCGACCGCGCCGCTGCTGGCGCTTCTGCCGCTTGCCGTCGTCGGTCTGCCGGTCAGCCTTCCCATCCTCGCCCTGACCGTCTTCGCCGCCGTCCTGATCTGGGTTCGACATCACCAGAACATCGCCCGGCTGCTGAAGGGCGAGGAACCGCGCATCGGGGCCAAGAAGGCGTGAGCCTGGACCGGACCGAACGCTTCGCCCGGCTGCGGCTCGCCCGCACCGACCGCATCGGCCCCGTCGCCTTCACCCAACTGATCGGCCGCTACGGCTCGGCCCTCAGTGCGCTGGACGCCCTGCCCGATCTGGTGCGCAAGTCCGGGGCCGCCTCCATTCCCCCGTCCGTCGAGACGGTCGAGCGCGAGATCGCCGCCGGCGACGCCATCGGCGCGCGCCTGCTGGTGCTGGGCGATCCCGACTATCCCGAGATGCTGGCCGCGCTCGATCCGCCGCCGCCGATCCTGTGGACGCGCGGTCGCGTCGATCTGCTGAACCAGCCCTCTGTCGCCATTGTCGGCGCCCGCATCGCCTCGGCGGGGGGGCAGCGGATCGCACGCGGCCTGGCGCAGCAACTCGGTCAGGCCGGTCATGTCGTCGTCTCGGGCATGGCGCGCGGCATCGACGCCGCCGCCCACGAAGGGGCCCTGGCGACCGGGACTCTCGCGGTCCTGGGCGGCGGGGTGAACGACATCTATCCGTCCGAACACGCCGACCTCTACGCCCGCCTGACGGAACAAGGCTGCGTCGTCTCCGAAAGCCCGGTCGGCGCCCGCGCCCAGGCGCGCGACTTTCCACGCCGCAACCGCATCATCTCGGGCCTGTCGCGCGGCGTCGTGGTGGTCGAGGCGGAGGTCCGGTCCGGTTCCCTCATCACGGCCCGTCTCGCCGCCGAACAGGGTCGCGATGTCTTCGCCGTGCCCGGATCGCCGCTGGATCCCCGCGCGCGCGGCCCCAACGAACTGCTGCGTCAGGGCGCCATCCTGTGCGAGGGGATCGAGGATATCGAACGCGCCTTCAACACCCTGCGCACCCTGCGCGAGCCGCCTGCCGATCCGATGCGATTCGACGGCGACATCGACGACGCGTTCCTCGACCGAGTCGCCGCTCTGCTGTCGCCGACCCCGACGCCGCGCGACGAGATCGCCCGCGCCCTGAACGCCCCGGTGTCCCAGGTCGCCGCCGCCCTGCTGGAGCTCAGCCTGACCGGCCGCGCCGACCTCCTGCCCGGCGGCCTGGCTTCGCTCTAGGCCGGCGGATGTACCGCAACGCTCGCCGCCTGTTCCAGCAAGCCGGCCAGGCGCACGTCGCCCTCGTCCCGCGCCAGCCGCGCCATTTCCAGCGCCATGGCGCCGATGTAGTCCCGCGTGGGAAAAGCCGCCGCTTCGATATGCGCCTGGCGATCCGTTTCGCAGGATTGAGGTTGCGCCGTCGCCATGATCGTCTCCGTTGCCAGAAACACAATCTAGCCGGGCTTCATTAAAACGCTACCCTGGGGTGTAAGACGACAGGTGCGATTGACTCACGGCTCCGCTCCAACCACGTTCGCGCCCCTTCCCGAGACCGGACCGTTATGAACCTCGTCATCGTCGAGAGCCCCGCAAAGGCCAAGACCATCAATAAGTATCTGGGCTCGGACTATGAGGTCCTGGCCTCGTACGGCCACGTCCGCGATCTGCCGTCCAAGGATGGCTCGGTCCTGCCCGACGACGACTTCTCCATGCATTGGGAGGCCGACGCCAAGGGCGCCAAACGCCTGTCCGAAATCGCCGCGGCCGCCAAGCGCGCCGACCGCGTCATCCTGGCGACCGACCCCGACCGCGAAGGGGAAGCCATCAGCTGGCACGTGCTAGAGGTGCTGAACAAGAAGAAGGCGCTGAAGGACACAGACGTCCAGCGCGTCACCTTCAACGCCATCACCAAATCCGCCGTGCTCGAGGCCATGGCCAATCCGCGCCAGATCGACATGGAACTGGTCGAGGCCTATCTGGCGCGCCGCGCGCTGGACTACCTCGTCGGCTTCACCCTCTCGCCGGTCCTGTGGCGCAAGCTGCCGGGCGCCCGCTCGGCCGGCCGCGTCCAGTCGGTGGCGCTGCGCATCGTCGTCGATCGCGAGATGGAGATCGAGAAGTTCAAGGCTCAGGAATACTGGTCCATCGAGGCCGATCTGAACGCCGACAGCCCGCCCTTCACCGCCCGCCTGGTCAAGCACGCCGGCAAGCGGATCCAGCGTCTGGACATCAAGGACGAGGCCACGGCTTCCGCCGCCCGCGCGGCCATCGCCGCCGGCGACTTCACCATCAATGCGGTGGAGAAGAAGCCCGTCCGTCGCAATCCGGCCCCGCCCTTCACCACCTCGACCCTGCAACAGGAGGCGGCGCGCAAGCTCGGCTTCTCGGCCCAGCGCACCATGCAGGCGGCGCAGAAACTGTATGAGGGCGTCGACGAGACCGGCGGCCTGATCACCTATATGCGGACCGACGGCGTCCAGACCACGCCCGAGGGCATCGCCCAGGCGCGCGAGGTCATCAGTCAAGCGTTCGGCCCGGCCTTCGTCCCGCAAGAACCGCGCTATTACAAGACCAAGGCCAAGAATGCTCAGGAAGCGCACGAAGCGATCCGGCCGACCAACATCGCCCGGCATCCCGACAGCCTGCGCCTCGAATCCGATCTTCAGCGCCTCTATGAGCTGATCTGGAAGCGGATGGTCGCCTCGCAGATGGAGGCGGCCCGCATGGACCGCACCACCGTCGACATCGAGACCGCCGACGGCCAGACGGGTCTGCGCGCCACCGGCCAGGTCGTGACCTTCGACGGCTTCCTCGCCGTCTATGAGGAAGGCCGCGACGAAAAGCAGAAGGGCGCCGAAGAGGACGAAAGCGACGACACGAGCCGCCTGCCCGCCCTGAAGGAAGGCGCCAAGGCCAAGGTCGACGCCATCCGCGCCGACCAGCATTTCACCGAACCGCCTCCGCGCTATTCGGAAGCCACCCTGGTCAAGAAGCTGGAAGAGCTGGGCATCGGCCGCCCCTCGACCTACGCCTCGACCCTATCGACCCTGCGCGACCGCGAATACGTCCGCGTCGACAAGAACCGCTTCTATCCCGAGGACAAGGGACGGCTGGTCACGGCCTTCCTGGAGCGGTTCTTCAAGAAGTGGGTCGAATACGACTTCACCGCAGCGCTGGAGACCCAGCTCGATGAGGTCTCGGCCGGTCAGTTGGACTGGAAGGTGCTGCTGCGCAACTTCTGGCAGGACTTCCACGCCGCGACGCAAGCCGCCGGCGAGCTGCGCACCACGGCGATCCTGGACGCCCTGAACGAAAGCCTCGGCGCCCACATCTTCCCGGACAAGGGCGATGGGACCGATCCGCGTGAGTGCCCCCTGTGCCACCAGGGCCAGCTCAGCCTGAAGACCAGCCGCTTCGGCGCTTTCATCGGCTGCGATCGCTATCCCGAGTGCAAATACACCCGCCCTGTCGCCAGCCCGTCGGCGGAGGACGGCTCGGCCGAGAGCGGCGACCGCGAACTGGGCGTCGATCCGGAAACGGGCCAGCCGGTCCAGCTCAAGATCGGCCGCTTCGGCCCCTACGTCGAAATCACCCCGCCCGAGGGCGACAAGCCCAAACGCTCGTCCCTGCCCAAGGGCTGGTCGCCGGCCTCTCTGACGCTGGATCAGGCCCTGCGTCTTTTGGCCCTGCCGCGCGAGGTCGGGGTCCACCCCGAGGACGGCAAGATGATCACGGCGGGCCTGGGCCGTTACGGACCCTTCGTCCTGCACGCCGGCACCTACGCCAATGTGTCTGACATCGACGAGGTGTTCGAGGTCGGCCTGAACCGCGCCGTCGCCCTGCTGGCCGAGAAGCGCGCCGGTCGTCCCGGTCGCGGCGCGGCGACGGCGCCGCTCAAGGACCTGGGCGCCCACCCGGAAACGGGCGAGCCGATCCACGTCATGGCCGGCCGCTTCGGCCCCTACGTCAAGTCCGGCAAGATCAACGCCACCCTGCCGAAAGGCACTGCGCCCGAAGACCTGACCCTGGAAGACGCCCTGCCACTGCTGGCCGCCAAGGCCGGCGCCGCGCCCAAGAAGAAGGCGCCCGCCAAGAAGGCCGCCGCCCCGAAAAAGGCCGCCGCCAAGAAGACGGCCGCCAAGAAGGCTCCGGCGAAGAAGAAGACGACCGAGTAATCCCTTCTCCCCTCGTGGGAGAAGGTGGCTCGCGGAGCGAGACGGATGAGGGGGCTGCCAGACGCAGTCTCCCTCTCACCGGTCCGAGAAGGACAGATACCCCTCATCCGAGGCCTGCGTCCCCCCCTTCTCCCCCAGGGGGAGAAGGACGCCTGACGCATGGCGCGAATCCCCCCCGCGCCCTATCTTCGCCTGCTCATGCCCATCCGCCGCCTTTCCCCCGAAACCGTCAACCGCATCGCCGCCGGCGAGGTGGTCGAGCGGCCGGCCAGCGCCATCAAGGAACTGGTCGAGAACGCCCTGGACGCCGGCGGCCGCAATATCGAGATCCAGGCCGACGGCGGCGGCCTGTCGCGCATCCTGATCGCCGACGACGGCAAGGGCATTCCGCGCGAGGAACTGCCGCTGGCCATCGAACGCCACGCCACGTCCAAGCTTGAGCCCGACGACGCCGGCGACGTGGACCTGCTGCGCATCCACACCCTGGGCTTCCGGGGCGAGGCCCTGCCCTCCATCGGCTCAGTGGCCCGCCTGTCGATCACCACCCGATCACGTGACGAAACCGACGCCTGGGCCATCACGGTCGAGGGCGGCGAGACCCGCCCCCTGGCCCCCGCCCCCTTCCCCGGTCCGCACGGCGCGCGGGTCGAGGTGCGCGACCTCTTCTACGCCACCCCCGCCCGGCTCAAGTTCATGAAGTCCGAGCGGGCCGAGGCCATGGCCATCTCCGAAGAGATCAAGCGCCAGGCCATGGCGCACGAGGCCGTCGCCTTCACCCTGTCGCTGGACGGCAAGGTCACGCTGCGCCTGCCCGCCGAACATCCGGGCGACGAAGGCCGTCTGAAGCGGCTGTCTGCCCTCTTGGGTCGCGACTTCGAGGCCAACGCCCTGCTGATCGATCAGGAGCGGGACGGCGTGCGCCTGTCGGGCTATGCGGGCCTGCCGACCTATTCGCGCGGCAATGCGGCGCATCAGTATCTGTTCGTCAACGGCCGCCCGGTGAAGGACCGGCTGCTGCAAGGGGCCCTGCGCGGGGCCTACGCCGACTTCCTGGCGCGCGACCGGCACCCGGCCGCCGTCCTCTTCCTCGACATCGATCCGCTCTATGTCGACGTCAACGTCCACCCCGCCAAAGCCGAGGTCCGGTTCCGCGATCCGGCCCTGGTGCGCGGGCTGATCGTCGGCGCCCTGCGGCACGCGCTCCACGCCGCCGGCCACCGCGCCAGCACAACCGTTGCCGCCGACGCCCTTTCCGGCTTCCAGCCCCACACCGGCGTGACGCACAGTGGCGAGTGGCGAGGGACGAGTGCCGAGGGCTGGTCCGGATGGGCCGGTTGGAACGCGCCGGCTTCACAGACCGCCCAGGTCCTGCCCGGCCTCAACGAACGCAGCGCCCGCGTCGAACCGTCGTGGGACGGTCCCACATGGCCGTCGCAACCCGCCCAAAACAGCGACCTCGCCACTGGCCATTCACCACTCGCCACTCAGCCTCACGACCCCCTCGACTACCCCCTGGGCACCGCGCGGGGTCAGCTCCACGCCAACTATATCGTCGCCCAGACCCGCGATGGTTTGGTCATCGTCGATCAGCACGCGGCGCACGAGCGGCTGGTCTATGAGCGGATGAAGGCCCAGATGGCCGAGGGAGCCGTGACCCGCCAGGCCCTGCTGACGCCCGAGGTTGTCGATCTGGATCCTGCAGAGGCCGAACGCGTCGCCGGCCGAGCCGAGGAACTGGCCGAGATGGGCCTGATCGTCGAGGCCTTCGGCGCCGGCGCCGTCCTGGTGCGCGAGACCCCGGCCATGCTGGGCGACACGGACGTGCAAGGGTTGATCCGCGACATCGCCGACGATCTGTCCGAACACGGCCAGGCTCTGTCGCTCAAGGAACGCCTCGCCGCCATCTGCGGCACCATGGCCTGCCACGGCAGCGTCCGCTCAGGCCGCGTCCTCTCGGCGCCGGAGATGAACGCCCTTCTCCGCCAGATGGAAGCCACCCCCCACTCCGGCCAATGCAACCACGGCCGCCCGACCTATGTGGAGCTGAAGCTGCACGACCTGGAGAAGCTGTTTGGGCGGCGGTGAATTTGCCGCCTCTATTATAACCGATTAAGAACCGGGGTTGAAAACCTCAAAGACATTTTGCAACAACGCTTCGACGTGTGCTGCAGCCTCGTTCTGCCCAACCTTTAGACTATTCGGATGGCCACATCCATTTCGAAGGGTCAACGCTTGTTCCAATCGTTGCTTCCTGTTTTTCCCGATCATGGAGATGCCCATGATGCGGTTTAGGAAATCTCCTTCATTCATCGCGCCTATTTCGTCGGCGTTTTTCGCATCTTTCCATTTCAGGTTAACTTTCCGAGCCTCAGCATTAAATGCAGCTAGGTGGTTTGCGACAACTTCTTTTTTCAGAACATCCACGGCAGCAAGCCAAGCCATTACAATGGCAGAACGAAACAGCCTTGCCTCGTAGCATTTAATTGCTTCTTCAACGAAGGAGCGAGTATCGGTATCTTTGACATTCACTAGGTGTTTTCGGAGATCTAGCGCCACTTGGGTAGCAGCGGGACTCGCCGAATCTAGACCTATCGACTGCAACCGAGCTTTGCCTTTCTCAGCAATTTCATGACCACCCAACATCTGAAGCGACATCCCCTTCCCCCTCGCCAAGATGTCTGACACGTTCCACTTGTCGATATTACATCCTAAAGAACGCGCCTTGGCCTTGATCTCCGTAACCCCCATCGGCTTCTCAAACACGGAAAGCACAAGCAAAATCTTGTCAATCCGCTGTAAGCCATCCTTCTGAAGCCATACCTTCAGCTGATCATCACTCAGCAACAAGACGGCCCTTCAGCGATGATTGTTCAGACGCTGACAACGAAAATTCGCTGTTAGATAGCTCATTAATTCGTCCCGCAGAAACTAGACTTGCAATCATTTTGCTTAGATTTCCGCCCATGTTTGCTTTATAATAGCTTTTCGCAGCCTTCATGGCTTCGTGCAATTCTTGCCTCTTGAAGCTTTCTTGCGAGTTTACGAACTGAAGATATGCTGCGGCAGACACAAGTAAATCTGGTCCTGAAGCGGCGCCTAACTTGGCGGCAATAGTATTTGGAGAAAAATTTAGCGTCAAATCGCCGCCCGTGGGAATGTCGGGCGAATGCAAGGTTGAGGCGGACGGTGCGTCGAATGCAGCGGCTGGGGTCACTCCCACTAGGCTTTCCAGATGGCTGAAAAGGTCCTTGATGCCCTCGAAATCGAACTGCGCATCGCCTTCGTACTCGAATTCGATGTGACCCATCTTTATCTTAAGTTTTGAAGACATTTTCCCTCCGGTTGCGACCACACTACCAGTCGCTGCGGAAATTCCAATGGTGGCGCTTAGGCGATTGCATCACCTGACGGCGTAGCGGAGTTCTGAGCCATGCCCTCCATCCTCTTCGTCTGCCTCGGCAACATCTGTCGCTCGCCCCTCGCCGAGGCCGCCCTGCGCGCCGAGGCGGAGCGGCTCCGGCTCGACCTGATCGTCGATTCCGCCGGGACCGGGGACTGGCATGCGGGCGAACCGCCGGACCCGAGGGCGCAGGCGACGGCGCGGCGGCATGGGGTCGAGATTTCGGGGTTGAAGGCGCGGCAGGTGACGCAGGCCGATTTCCGCCGCTTCACCCATGTCATCGCCCTGGACCACGAGAACCTGAAAAACCTGCGCCGCCTGCGGCCCGACGACGCGACCGCCGAGCTCAGCCTGCTGCTCGACCACGTCCCCGGCCGCGAAGGTCAGGCCGTCGCCGACCCCTATTTCGGCGACGACGACGGGTTCGAGATCACCTGGGCCGAGGTGACGGCGGCGGCGAAGGGCTTGGTCGAAAATTTGTAACCCTCTCCCGTTGGGAGAGGGCTTGAGGCTCGCAGAGCGCAGCGATGCGCCAGCCGAAAGGGTGAGGGTCGGCTGCTTTAGTTCTTCCCTTGCGACGGCTGACGCCGACGGATGGGCCCAACCCTCATCCGGCCCTTCGGGCCACCTTCTCCCAATGGGAGAAGGAAGGGAGATTCCCACGTCCGCATGTGACGTAGCGCCGGTCTATGGCTGGGATCATGACCGAGCTCTATCGCATCCGTGAAGCCGCCGTCTGGGCCCAGGCCCGCACCGACTATCTGTCGGGTCTCAGCGCCGAGGCCGTGTGTCGCCGCCACGATCTGGGCCTGTCCGCGTTTCGCCGCCGCGCCCGCAAATACGGCTGGCGGCGCAGCGATCAGGTCAACCCGCCACCCGACGAGCTGGATTTGAACCTCTATTCCGACCTGGACATGGACGATCTGGCCCGCACCGCGCGCCTGCGCTTCGCCGAGGCGGTCGAGGGCGGGCGCGCGTCGGACGCCCGCCGCTGGCGCGCTTTAGCCGACGAACTGCGCCGCGAGGCCCGCGCCTTCGACCGGGACTTCTTCAGGGGCATGAGCCGCGAGGAGGTGGCCGCCTCGCTGGAAGAGATGCGCCTGGAGATCGAGGCGGAGGACGAGGCCCTGCTCGGACCGCCGCCCGAGGACTGAGGCGGTTGCGATCCGCTCGCAAAAATCTGCACGAAAGTGCACTGTAAAAACGCACAGTGCACATTTTCCGCTCAGGCGGCGGGGTCCGCCACCTTCAGAAACAGCACCCGCGCCGCACCGTAATCGCGCGCGTCCAGCCGCTGATAGCCGGGGGTGTCGATCTCCGGCTCGTCCGACCCGCGCTCGAACACCACCAGGGCGCCGGGCTTGAGCCAGTTTCCCTCGATCAGCCGCGCCAGCGTCTGCTCCCCCAACCCCTTGCCGTAGGGCGGGTCCAGAAAGGCCAGGTCGAACGCTTCGGCGATCGGGCCGGGCCGCACGCCCAGGTCCGTCGCGCTCCGGCGATGCACCCGCGTGCGTCCCATCAGCCCATAGGCGTCGGCGTTCTCGCGGATCGCACCGCGCGCCGCGTCGTCCGTCTCGACGAACAGGCAGAAGCCCGCGCCCCGACTGACCGCCTCGAACCCCAGGGCGCCCGAACCGGCGTAAAGGTCGATGACCCGCAAGCCTTGCAGGCTCTGGCCCCAGGCGGCGTGCTCCAGCACGTTGAAGAGGGCCTGGCGCGCGCGGTCCGAGGTCGGGCGCGTACCCTGCCCCTCCGGCGCGACGATGGCCCGGCCCTTCAGGCTTCCGGCGACGATGCGCATGGATCAGCCGCGCGGCGTGCCGGGCTTGCCCCCCGGTCCGCGACCGCTGGTCCCCGACGGTCCCGCCGGTTTGCCGCCGGTGCGGGGCTTGAACTCGCGGCCGGCCGGTCTGGCGTCGCTCTTGGCGCCAAAGCCGCCGCGTCCCGCCGGCTTGCCGCGCCGGTCGTCGATGAACTGGTCGTCGCGCGGTTTGAAGGCGCGCTTTGGCCGGTCCCCGTCTTCACGCGCCGGACGATCGCCGGCGGGCGCGGTGCGTTCGCGCGGCTTGAAGCTCTTGGAATGCTCGAACTTGGGCGCGGCCTTGGCCCAGCCTTCCTTCTTGGGCGGACGCTCGCGGCGCTCGACCGCATCGGCCTGGGCCGTCTCGGCGGCGCGGACGCGGCTGGGTTTCCTCGACGGGTCCGACATGGCCGAACCCGACCGGCCCTTAACGATGGGCGTCGAGACCCGACGACCGGGGATGGGCGCGGGCGTCTCGACCGTATTGCCGGTCGGCAGGTTCTCGGGCCGGATGTATTCGGCCAGCAGCTCGCGGATCACGCGCGGCCCGACCTCTTCCACCGACCCGATCGGCAGGACGTCCAGGCGGAACGGGCCGTAGGCCAGGCGGATCAGCCGGTTGACCGTCAGGCCGACGGACTCCAGCACCTTCCTGACCTCGCGGTTCTTGCCCTCGGTGATCGACACCGAGATCCACAGGTTCGCCGGCGCCTTTCCGTCTTCGGACTTGGACTCCTTGGCCTTGTCCAGCTTGGCCTCGATGGGACCATAGGAGACGCCGTCCACGACCACGCCGTCCTTCAGCGCATCCAGCTGCTCCTGGGTGATCTTGCCCCGCGCCCGCGCCCGGTACTGACGCACCAGCGAGGTCGAAGGCAGCTCCAGCGCCCGGCTCAGCTCGCCGTCGTTGGTCAGCAGCAGCAGGCCTTCGGTCGCCAGGTCCAGCCGTCCGACCGAAATCACGCGCGGCAGGCCGGCCGGCAGGGCGTCGAACACCGTCGGTCGTCCCGTCGGATCGCTGTGGCTGGTCAACAGGCCCGCCGGCTTGTGATAGCGCCAGACCCGCGTCGCCTGGGTCGAACCGATGGGCTTGCCGTCCACGGTGATCACGTCGTCGCGCGTCACCAGGGTCGCGGGCGTATCCAGGATGCGGCCGTTGACCGCCACCTTGCCCAGACCGATCAGACGCTCGACCTCGCGACGCGAGGCGATGCCGGCTCGGGCCATGGTCTTGGCGATTCGCTCGGCGCGCAGGGGCGTGTCCGGCGTCTTGGACTTGCTGTCCTTGCCGCCCCCATCGCTGCGCGACTTGTCGGTGCGGGGCCGGTCGCCGCGGGGCTTGTCGCTGCGGGGGCGGTCGGCCTTGTCGCCGAACCGCTTGGCGCCGTCTTCGCGAGGGCCGCGCGGCTTGTCGCCGAATGATCTCGTCCCGTCGCCGCTCTTGCGGGGACCGGAGGATTTAAAGGGCCGGGGCGACCGTTCGTCTTGACGGGCGCGGGGCTTCTTGTCGTTGTCGTCTGTATGGCGGACCATGATGAGCGGTTCATGCGCATGGCGCTGGACCAAGCGCAAGCGGCGGCGGACGCAGGAGAGGTGCCCGTGGGCGCAATTCTTGTCGATCCTGCCTCAGGTGAGGTAATTTCGACCGGCGCCAATGGTCCGATTGCGGCTCGCGACCCCACCGCCCATGCCGAGATCGTCGCCCTGCGGCGCGCGGCGACGGCGCTGGACAACTATCGCCTGACCGGCCTGACCCTCTATGTGACGCTGGAGCCCTGCGCGATGTGCGCCGGCGCCATCAGCCACGCCCGCATCGGCCGCGTCGTCTGGGCCGCCGACGATCCAAAGGGCGGCGCCGTCATCCACGGCCCGCGTCTGTTCGAACAACCCACCTGCCACTGGCGCCCCACCACGGACTCAGGCCTTCTGGCGAACGAGGCGTCCAGCCTGCTCAAGTCGTTCTTCCGTCTGCGACGGGGAACGGCGACAGGCGGCGCACGTTAGACCGCCGCGAAAGCGGCGCCGTTGGGCGACGCCGTGGAGGGAAAGACCTTGTTCAAGCCGGATCTGCCGCAACCGATCGTGTTCAGCGGCTTGGCCGCCCTGGCCCTCCTCACCGCCTGCGGCGCCGATCCCGACAAGGCTCCGCGCACCGGCGACGAGGTCAAGGAACGCGCCATCCAGGCCCAGACCGCCCGCCAGCGCACCGGCGCCGAAATCCAGGACCGCACCCTGAACCGCGTCGTCCACACCGTCTATTTGTGCGACAATGGCGAGCGTCTGTCGGTCGACTTCGACAACCCGCGCCAGATGGCCACCATCCGCAATTCGTCCGGCGAGGCCATCGACCTGTATCAGGAGCGCGCCGCCGACGGCATCTGGTATCGCGCCTCCAACGTCGAACTGCGCGGCAAGGGCGTCCTCGCCACCTGGTCCGTCGAAGGCCGTCAGCCGACGGAATGCCGCGCGGTGGACTAAGCGAAAGCCGCCAGTCGCCGATCCAGCCCGTCGCGCACCGAGGGCCAGTTGTCGTCGATGACGGCGAACATGGCGGTGTCGCGCGCCCGGCCGGTCCAGGTGATCTTGTGCTTGCGCAGGACGCCCTCGGCCTTGGCGCCTAGTTTCAGGATGGCGGCCTGGCTCTGGACGTTGACGGCGTCTGTGATGATCTCGACCCGCACCGCGCCCGCGTCGAACGCATGCCCCAGCAACAGCCGCTTGCAGGCCGGGTTGATCGCCCCGCCCCGCGCCTCGGGCCGATAGAAGGTCGAGCCGATCTCGCAGCGGCGATAGGCGGGATTGATCTCATATAGGCTGGTCGTCCCGACCACCGCCCCGTCCGAGCGCCGCCGCACCGCATAGGCGATCCGCATCTGCGCCTCCATCGCCGCCATCGCGGCGTTCCACCACGCCTCGAAATGATCGCCATAGGCGGGCGCCACCATGATCTCCCAGGCGTCGGGATCGCAATCCAGAGCCGCGCGGACCTCGGCTTTCAACCCGTCCTCGAACGGCTCCAGCCGCACGAAGCGGTCCTCCAGCGGCCCCATGCCGATCCGCATCACGCGGTCGCGCCTTCCTCGATCAGGAAGGCCCGCACCTTGGCCTGATCCACGCCCTTGGCGACGAAGGCCTCGCCGATGCCGCGCGCCAGGATCAGGGTCAGCGCCCCGCCCTCGGCCTTCTTGTCCCCGGCCATCAGGGCCAGCAGTCGGTCGGCCGCGAACGATCCTGCCTGATCCAGCCGCGTCGGCAGCCCAGCCGCCGCGACCACCGTCTCGACACGCGCCACGTCGTCCGCCGAACACAGGCCATCACCCGCCGAATAGCGGAAGGCGATGCAGCAGCCGAGCGCCACCGCCTCGCCGTGCGCCAGCGCCCCCTCGTCGAAGCCGACCTCGGTCTCAATCGCATGGCCGAAGGTGTGACCTAGGTTCAGCAGGGCGCGTCGTCCCGCCTCCTTCTCGTCCTCGCCGACCACCGCGCTCTTGATCTCGACCGAGCGGATCACCGCCCGTTCCAGCGCCGCCGGATCGCCCTGCGCGCCCGCAGCCCCCTCGCCTGCCAGCCAGTCGAAGAAGGGCGCGTCACAGATCAGCCCATGCTTCAGCACCTCGGCCCAGCCGGACCTCACCTGGCGTTCCGGCAGCGTGGCCAGCACGTCGACATCCGCCAGCACCAAACGCGGCTGATGAAACGCGCCGACCAGGTTCTTGCCGCGCGGGGTGTCGATGGCTGTCTTGCCGCCGACAGACGAGTCGACCTGGGCCAACAGGGTGGTGGGGATTTGCACGAAGTCGATGCCGCGCATGAACAGGGCTGCCGCCAGCCCGGCCAGATCGCCGACGACCCCGCCGCCCAAAGCGATCACCACATCCTTGCGATCCAGGCCGATCTCCAGCAGCCGGTCCAGCACGCGCTCCAGCTCGGCGAAGGACTTGGAGCCCTCGCCCGCCGGCACGGCCACGATCTCGCTGGTCACGCCCGCCGCCGTCAGCGACGCGGTCAGGGCCTGGGCGTGGATGCCCGCAACCGTCTCGTCGGTGACGATGACCGTCCGCCCCTTGGCCAGCGGTGCAATGTGTGCGCCGGCCTGCGCCAGCAGCCCGCGTCCCACCACGACGTCATAGGCGGCAAAGGCCCCGCCGCTGACCGGAATGATCGTCATTGCGGGGTCTCCGTGCGTCGTCTCTGGCGCCAGTGTCGGCGCAGGTTCTTGTGAATGGCGTCCACCGCCTGACCGTGCGAGCCCTGCCCGACGTCCACGGTCACATCGGCCTCGCCGTAAATGGGATAGCGCGCTTCGGCCAGGCCGGTCAGAACCTCCAGCGGATCCTTGCCGCGCAGCAGGGGCCGCGTGTCGCGCCGCGCCACCCGTTCCGCGATGACCGCCAGATCGGCCCTCAACCAGACCGTATCGGCCTTGGCCTTCAGTAGCGCCCGCGTCTCCGGGTTCATCATCGCCCCGCCGCCGGTCGCCAGCACGATGGGCGGGCCCTCCAGCAGGCGGCGGATCACCCGCGCCTCGCCCGCGCGGAACTCGGCCTCGCCCAGGGCGGCGAAGATTTCCGACACCGTCATCCCGGCCGCCGCCTCGATCTCCACATCTCCGTCCGCGAAAGGCAGTCGCAGCCGATTGGCCAGCCGACGACCGACTGACGATTTGCCCACCCCCATCAGGCCGACGAGGGCTATGGTGCGGGTCGGACCCGGATTCGCGCGCCGCCTCATCCGGCGGCTCCGGCGGAACGGTCGGTCGAGAGGAAGGCGAAGGCGAAGGCGCGGGCAGGCATGATCCAGAAAACCTCTACACCAAGCCTGACCTTGCGCCAGTCGTTCAGGCTGCGGATCGCCGCATGACGCCCCAGATCGAGGCCTTTCTGGAGATGATGGCGGTCGAACGCGACGCCTCGCCCCATACGCTGTCCGCCTATGGCCGCGATCTGGCGGACGCGGAGACGGCGCTGTCGGACGCCGGCGGGCTGATGAAGGCCGACGCCGAGGCGGTCGAAGCGTGGTTCGCGGACCTGTCGCGGCGCGGCCTGTCCGCCGCCACCGCCGCCCGTCGCCGCTCGTCCGCGCGGCAGTTCTACCGCTTCGCCCTGGCCGAGGGGTGGCGCACCGACGACCCGTCGCGGCGCCTCGACGCCCCCAAACAGGGCCGATCACTGCCCAAGGTGTTGAGCCGCGCCGAGATAGACGCCCTGCTGGCCGCCTCAGCCGCGCGCGACGCGGCGGCGGGCCTGCGCCTCGTCGCCTTGGTCGAGATGGCCTACGCCTCCGGCCTGCGGGTATCCGAACTGCTGGGGCTGAAAGTCGAGGCCGTTCGGCGCGACCCCGCCTATCTGATCGTACGCGGCAAGGGCGGCAAGGAACGGCTCGCGCCCCTCAACACCGCCGCTCGCGAAGCGATCAAGGCCTGGCTCGTAGCGCGCGACGCGAAGCGAAAGCCTGAGGTGCCCGACAGTCCCTGGCTCTTCCCCTCCTCCGGCCGCACCGGCCATCTGACCCCGCGCCGTTTCGCCCAACTGTTGGACGAGGCCGCGATTACCGCCGGCATCGACCCCGCCCGCGTCAGCCCCCACGTCCTGCGCCACGCCTTCGCCACCCACCTGCTGGAAGGCGGCGCGGACCTGCGCGTCGTCCAGACCCTGCTGGGCCATGTCGATATCGCCACGACCCAGATCTACACCCATGTGGCCACCGACCGCCTGTCCCAGGTCGTCCACCAAAACCACCCCTTGGCGCGCGACGACTGACAGCGCATATTCCGAACATGGCTGAAGAGTTCTACGTCAAGGCGATCTGGGATCCCGAGGCAGGGGTCTGGTGCAGCGAGTCGAACATTGTTGGGTTGGTGCTGGAAACGGCGACGCTCGGAGAGTTCGAAAATCTTGCGCGCCATTTCGCGCCTGAGCTGCTGGCGGAGAATCTGGGCGTTCACGGCGCTGTTCCAGTGCGCTTCGAAGCGGCTGGTGGATTTGACGTGATCGCTGCGTGACCGTGCGTTGAGCCGGAAATGTCGGCGGCGATGATGCGCGATCTGCCCTGATCGGAAACCGCCATGCCGAAAGACTTCTACCCCGAACTGATCACCCTCCTCTCCGCCGCCGGCTGGCGTCGTGTCGCCAACGCCAAGGGCAGCCATGAGAAATGGCGGCATCCCGACCGACCGCACGCCGTTATCGTGCCGCGCTCCAAAAGCCGCCATACCGCAAACTCGGTTCTCAAAGATGCCGGTTTGCCCAAGGCGTTCTGAACCCCCGCTTGCCCGGCGGCGTTGACCTCTCTAGGTTCGCGCGCCTTCCCCAAGGGCGCTTTCGCCCGTTTGCAGTTCCCGGACGCCTTGATGGCCACGCACTATCTCGACTTCGAAAAGCCGATCGCCGATCTGGAAGCCAAGATCGAGGAGCTGTCGCTGCTGGCCGACACCTCGGGCGACATCGACCATGAGATCGAGGGCCTGCGCAAGAAGGCCGAGCAACTGCGCAGGAAGACCTACGCCGGCCTCGACCCCTGGATGAAGACCCAGGTCGCGCGCCATCCGCAGCGCCCGCACTTCATCGATTACGTCCAGAGCCTGTTCACCGACTGGAACGAACTGCACGGCGACCGCCAGTTCGGGGACGACCAGGCCATCCTGGGCGGTCTGGCCCGGTTCCGCGGTCGTCCGGTCGTCATCATGGGCCACGAAAAGGGTCACGACACTGCGACCCGCATCACCCACAACTTCGGCATGGCCCGGCCAGAGGGCTATCGCAAGGCCGTGCGCCTGATGGACATGGCCGAGCAGTTCGGCCTGCCGGTTCTCAGCTTCATCGACACCGCCGGCGCCTATCCGGGCCTGGGCGCCGAGGAGCGCGGCCAGGCCGAGGCCATCGCCCGCTCGACCGAGCGCTGCCTTACCCTAGGCGTGCCCTCCATCGCCACCATCACGGGCGAAGGCGGTTCGGGGGGCGCCATCGCCATCGCTGCGGCCAGCCGCGTGTTGATGTTGGAGCACTCGATCTATTCGGTCATCTCGCCCGAGGGCGCCGCCGGCATCCTGTGGCGCGACGGCGCGCGGGCCAAGGATGCGGCTATGGCGATGAAGATCACCGGTCCAGACCTGATGCAGTTGAAGATCGTGGACCGCCTGATCGAAGAGCCTGTTGGCGGCGCCCATACCGATCGCGACACGGCCATGGCCAATGTCGGCGACGTGCTGGCCGAAGAGCTGAAGGGCTTTGACGGCCTTACGCCCCAGCAGATCAAAAAGCGCCGCGCGGATCGCTTCTACGCCATCGGCGCCCTCTGACGCTTGATCGCCCGAGTCAGCGTTAACGCAGCATCCACCCTCGTCTGCCAAGCTCCGCCCTTCGTTTAGGGGCATCGGGGTTTGCGACCGGCCATGAGTCTATCGGCGGGCCAGACGGGGGCCTTGGGGTCATGAGCGGCGGCGAGTCTCTGCGCGAAAGCGCCGTCTTCAACCTGGGCGGCGCGATCACGATGATCGTCGACGATTCGCCGTTTTCGCTGACACTGACCTCCAACGCTTTGACCGGCTTCGGCATCCGCCCGACCTATGCCTGCGGCACGGGGACCGAGGCCCAGAAGCTGCTGACCGACAAGCCCGTCGATCTGCTGGTCGTCGATACAGACATGCCTGACATCGACGGCTTCGAACTGGTGCGCTGGCTGCGTCGCTCGGGCGCCAATCCCAACACCTTCACCCCCGTGATCATGACCGCGAGCCATATTCGTCGCGGTCGCGTCGCCGAGGCGCGCGACTGCGGCGCCAACTTCGTCATCACCAAGCCGTTCAGCCCGGCCCTTCTGCTGGAGCGAATCCTGTGGGTCGCGCGCGACAGCCGGCCTTTCCTCGAGGTCGGAGACTATATGGGCCCCGATCGCCGGTTCCGGCATACCGGCTATGAAGGGGTCGAGCGTCGCGCCGACATGATCCGCAAGGCGAACGGGATGGAGACCTTGGCCCTATGACCGTCATCACCCATACCCAGCGCAAGTCCCGTCTGTCCGAAATGCTGGATCGCCCCGGCGGCGTCAGCGTCGGTGTCGCCCTGGCCCAGGCCCGCGCCAATCTGGACGGACTTCAGGATCAGGCCCGCGCCATCATCGGCGACAATATCGCGGCACTCCTCGCAAAGCCCGATCCGAACCTGATCGAGCCGATGCGGCTGGACCTGGCCTATTCCGCCTCCAGCCAGATCATCGACGCCGCAAGCCCCTTTTCTATGGACGACCTTTGCACGGCGGCGAAGGGTCTGTGCGACCTGCTGGACGCCGCGCCGCGTCAGGGCGGTTTCGACTGGCGCATCGCCACGGTCCACGCCCAGGCGATGAAACTGCTGCTGGCCCTGCCGCCCGAGGAGCAGGCCGCGCGGACCGCCATCCTGACGAACCTGCAAGAGGTGCTCAGAAAGAAGCTGCCGGCCGCCGGTCAGTCCGCCATCTGAGGCGTCTTTCCGCCGCGCGTCTGTTTGCGCCACAAGGCCGCATACTCCCCACCCTGTCGGGCCACGAGTTCGTGGTGCCCGCCGCGTTCGACGATCCGCCCGGCCTTCAGCACCAGAATCTGGTCTGCGTCCGCCACGGTCGACAGCCGGTGCGCGACCACCAGGGTCGTGCGGCCGTTCCTGGCCTTACGCAGGGTCTTCTGGATCGCGGCCTCGGTGCGGCTGTCCAGGGCGCTGGTGGCCTCGTCCAGGATCAGGATGCACGGATCGGCCAGCAGCGCTCGGGCGATGCCCACCCGCTGGCGTTCGCCGCCCGACAGCTTGAGACCTCGCTCGCCGACCTTGGTCTGCATCCCGTCCGGCAATCCACGAATGAAGTCGGCCAGTTCCGCCGCCTCCGCCGCCGCCCACACCTGCCCCTCGTCCGCCTCGGGCCGGGCGAAGGCGATATTGGCGGCCAGGGTGTCGTTGAACAGCGCCACATCCTGAGGCACCAGCGCCACCGCCGATCGCAGCGAGGCCTGGGTCACCTCACGCGCATCATGGCCGTCGATCAGCACGCGCCCTTCCTGCGGATCGAGCAGACGCAGCGCCAGTTTGACGATGGTGGACTTGCCCGCGCCCGAGGGGCCGACCAGCGCCGTCGTGGTGCCCGGCGCGGCGTAGAAGCTGACGCCTTCCAGCCCATTGGCCCGCGCGTCGTGGCGGAAGCCGACGCCCTCGAACGCCACCGACGCCCCGCGCGCATCGACAGGCCGCGGCAGGGCGGCGGCGTTCGGCGCATCGGCGACCTGCGGCGTCTGCCGCGTCACCTTCAGCATCTCCTCCATGTCGATGAAGGACTGACGGATTTCCCGATAGGCGAAGCCCAGGATGTTCAGCGGTGCATACAGCGAGATCATGATCAGCACCGCGGCCGTCACGTCGCCCGGCCCCATCCTTCCGGCCGCCGCCTCGAACCCGGCCATCACCGCCATGACGCCCAGGCCCAGGTTCATCACCAGGGCCTGCATCCCGTTCAGCATGTTCAGCGAACTGTTGGCCTTCAGCGACGCCTCGGCATAGTCGCCCAGCGCCCGGTCATAGGTCTGGGCCGCGCGCGTCTCGGCCCCGAACGACTTGACCGTCTCATAGTTCAGCAGGGCGTCGACCGAGACGCCGGCGGCCTCGGAATCGGCCGCATTCATGATCCGGCGATGCTCCAGTCGCCAGTTGGACATGGCGAAGGTGGCGGCGGTGTAGATGACGACCACGACCACCGCGACGGCGGCGAAACGCCAGTCGTATTTGGCCCCCAGCACCCCGGCCGCCAGCACCAGCTCCACCCCCGTCGGAACCAGGTTGAAGGCCAGGATGCGCAGCAGGAAGTCCACCGCGCGCGATCCCCGGTCCATCGTCCGCGACAGGGCGCCCGAGCGTTTGGTCTGGTGAAAATCCAGCGACAGGCTCAGCGCATGGGCGAAGGCCTCGGCCGCCGTCGCGCGCTGGGCGGCGGCGCGCACCGGCGCGAACACTACGTCCGACACCAGGGGCGACGCAGCCGACAGGAACCGCACGACGGCCCAGCCTATGGCGAAGGCTGCAAAGCCCAGGCCGACGGCGGTCGCCGCACCCTGCCCCGCCGCCAGACGGTTGACCGCCGCGCCCAGCACCAGCGGCGCCAGAACGCCCAGCCCCTTGCCCGCCAGCGTCAGCAGTATGGCCGAGATCAGCCGCAGTTTCAGGTGCGGCGCGCCCGATCGGGCCACCAGCCGCGCCAGATCCGCCAGCGCCGTCAGCGTCGGAGGTCCGTCCGTCTTGTCCTGTGGGCTCCCTGCCTGCTGCGCCTTGACCATCGGGTCACGCCTGCCGCCGGAGCGTTCGCCTCGCATCGCCATGGTCCGCATATGGAAAGCCAATGCGACCGGGGAAAGGCCACGCTGGCGCGCAAGCGGGGATTCGTCGCTCAGCCCAGACCGGCGACCGCCTCGATCAACTCGTCCACGGCCGCTTCCTGCGTCGCCCATGAACAGACGAAGCGCACCGAACCGTCATCGAAGGCGTAGCAGGCCCAACCCATTTCGTTCAGGCGGGCGTGCGCCTCTGGCGGCATTCGCACGAAGACCGCGTTCGCCTCCACCGGATGGGCCAGGACGAAGGGCGACCGCCCCGCGATGCCGGCCGCCAAGCGCTGCGCCATCAGATTGGCGTGGGCGCCGCCCGATTCCCAATCGCCGCTTTCCAGCAAGCCCAGCATCGGACCCGACAGCAGACGCGTCTTAGACGACGTCTGGCCCGCTTGTTTCAGACGGTTGTCCAGTCGCCGCGCCAGGCTCTTGTCGAACAGCACGATCGCCTCGGCGCAGTTGGCGCCCGCCTTGGCCCCGCCGAACACCAGCACGTCCACGCCCAGGCGCGGAATGTCCTTCAGGTCAAAGCCGGCGGCGACCGCATTGGTCAGGCGCGCGCCGTCCATGTGAACGCCGTAGCCCAGCGCCTTGGCCGGTTCGATCAGGTGGCGCAGCTCTTCCTCGGTATAGACCGAGCCATATTCCGTGGCCTGGGTCAGCGACAGGGCGGCGGGCGGCTGACGATGCCCGACTTCGGGTTCGCCCAACTGCGCCTGCAGGGCCAATGGATCGATCTTGCCCGAGAACCCCGGCAGCCCGATCAGGCCGACACCGTGACCGAAGAAGCCCGGCGCGCCCGTCTCGTCGGTGCAGATGTGCGCCGCATGGTGCGCCAGCACCGCCTCATAGGGTTGGGCCAGCATCGACAGGGCGATGGCGTTGGCCGCCGTCCCGCTGAAAACAAAACGCACCTCGGCGTCGGCATCCAGACGCTGGCGGATCTGGTCGGCGGCGCGGGCTGTGACATCGTCTGCGCCATAGGCGCGGGCGAATCCCTTGTTGGCGCGCACCAGGCCTTCGATGGCGCTCAGCGCCATGCCGGCGGTGTTATCGGAGCCGAAATCGTAACGCATCAACGGTTCGTCGCCTTCAGATCGGCCGTATCGTCTTCGACCGTGCGGACGCGCACGACCGGCACCACATCCTCATCGCCATAGGGCACGGCGACCTGATGCGGGAACGGAATCTCGATCCCGGCGGCGTCCAGCGCCTCCTTGCCGCCCTGCATCAGATCGGCCTGGGTCTGCCACCAGTCGCCGACCTTGACCCAGGCGTGCAGCGTCACCTGCACCGAGCTGTCCAGCAGGCCCGTCACGCCAGTCCACGGATGGGGATCGTGCAGCACCTTGTCGTGTGCGGTGGCCATATCCGCCAGCACGCAGCGCGCCTGGTTCAGATCGTCGCCATAACCGACCGTGAAGTTGATCTCGATCCGGCGCGTCTGCTGGCCGGTCAGATTGGTCAGCGGATCGCTCAGGACCTTGGAATTCGGAATGACGATCTTGTGGTTGTTGGCGTTGGACAGTTGGGTCGTGAACAGGTCCAGGCGCTGCACCGTGCCGCTCATCCCGCCGACATCGACCACGTCGCCGACCCGGTAGGGCCGCAGCACCAGCAGCATGATCCCCGACGCCACGTTCGACAACGTGCCCTGCAACGCCAAGCCCACCGCCAGGGAGGCCGCGCCCAACACGGCGATGATCGAGGTCGTCTGAACGCCCAGCCGCTGCAGCACGGCGATCATGCCGATGATGATCACCACAACCCGCACCACCTGCACCGCAAAACTCAGGACGGTCGGGTCATGTCGGAAGCCGCGCACTCGCGACAGCGTCTTGCGCGCCGCGCCGGCCGCCCACTTCGCCACAAACAGGGTGGCGACGAAGATCAGGATGGCGATGGTCAGGTTGATCGCGAAATCGCCCGCCATGTCGGTCAGCTTGGCGATCATGGCGGCGTCGATCGAAACGGCCTTACGGCCTGCGGCCACCGCGTCGGCGACTTCGTTGGAAAGAGGCAGAGACATGAGGTCGGGTCTAACGCCTGACGCGACGATTGGAACCCCCGAATGCCCGATTTCAGGCCTTTGCGATCCGCCCGCCGCCGCTTTCGATGGCGTCCAGCAGGTCCATGACATCGTCGATGGTGTTGGCCTCTCGCGCCGGCTTGTCCCAGCGAATGCGGCTGACGCGCGGGAAGCGCATGGCCACGCCCGACTTGTGCCGCGTCGAGCGGTTCAGCCCCTCGAAGGCGATCTCCAGCACCAGGCCGAAATCCCGCTCGGCCCGTACCGACCGCACCGGCCCGAACCGGTCGATGGTGTGATCGCGCACGAACTTGTCGAGCTGCTTCAACTCTTCGTCGGTGAAGCCGAAATAGGCCTTGCCCACCGGCGTCAGCGCCCCTTCCGGCGTCCAGACGCCGAAGGTGTAGTCGGAATAGAAGCTGGAACGCTTGCCGTGCCCGCGCTGGGCGTACATCAGGACGGCGTCAATGACGTGGGGGTCGCGCTTCCACTTGAACCACGGTCCCTTGGGTCGCCCCGCCAGATAGGGGCTATCCCAGCGTTTCAGCATCAGGCCTTCCGCCGCCGCCCCGACCGGCGGATCGGCGCGCAGCCGCGCCAGTTCATCCCAATCGGCATAATCGACCACCGGCGACAGGTGCAGCCGCTCGCCGGCATGACCATTGACCAGCGCCTCCAATCGCGATCGACGCTCGCGCAGCGGCAGGCCGCGCAGATCCTCGCCATCCTGGGCCAGCAGGTCATAGGCGACGACCGCCGCCGGAAAGGCCTGCATCGCCTTGGCGTCCACCGACTTGCGGTTCAGCCGCTGCTGCAGGTCCCCGAACGGCGCCACCGCCCCGTCGCGCCAGACGATCAGCTCGCCATCGATCGCGCCTTCGAACGCCAGGGCCTCCATCACATCAGGAAAGGCGGCGGAAATCTCGTCGCCGGTGCGGGAATAGAGCTTGCGCACCTCGCCCTCCAGCACCGCCTGAACCCGGATGCCGTCCCACTTCCATTCGGCCGCATAGTCGGTCGGCGACAGTTTGGGCAGATCGACCGCTTCATCGATGGCGACGGCCAGCATGACGGGTCGAAATCGGCCGGGCGCATCCGGGCTGGGCCGCTCCGCTCTGCCCTCAAGCCAGGCGAACAGGTCGGCGTAGGGCGGCTCGACCGCGTGCCAGACCTCCTCGATGGCCGAGGCGTCGAGCGCCTCCAGCGTCCTCTGCGCCTCCTCCCCGTCCGGCGACGGCGGTGCCATCACGGCGTCCGGACGCATCATGGCCGCCGCCGTCTTGGCCAGCCGCGCCGACAGACCGATACGCAAGGCCCCGGTCATCAGCTTCAGCAGCGCCCACCGTCCTTTCGGCTCCAGCGCATCCAGCCAGCCTTCTAGAAGACCGCGCACCTCCGCCCGCGTGGCGGTCCTCAGCGCCTCGACAACCTCGGCCAGTTCGGGCTCGCGGTTCGGTCGATGGTCCGGCGTCACGGGCCAGATCAGGGCCACCGTCTCCGCCAGATCGCCCACATAGTCGTAGGACCAGCCGAACAGTACGCTGTCGACCCGGCCTTCGACCGCTTTTCGGATCATGGCCGGCTTGGCGGCGTCGAACGTCAGGTCGCCGGTCAGGGCCGCCAGCGCCCATCCCCTATCGGGATCAGGCGTCGCCCTCAGATAATCGCGCACCAGCACCAGCTTCGCATTGCGCGAGGCCGTCAGGGACAGTCGGTCCAGTAGCTCGGCGAAGGCGCGCATCGTCATCCATCTTGGGCGCCGGAAGCGTCGCCGTCCTCCTCAGAACGAAAAACGCCCCGGAGGTTTCCCTCCGGGGCGCATCTCAAATCTTCAGCAGATCAGTTGAACAATCCGGCGATAACGGCGGTGATCAGACCACCGGCGACGGCGGAAAGAACCACGTCATTGCCGCTGCGGACATATTGATAGCCACGGGGCGGCGCACGCAGGCCATAGCGGTCGTAGTCGTTCACCACATAGGCGTTGGTGCGATAGTAGGACGGCATCCGCTGACCATAGCTCCAGGTCCGAACCGCATAGCCGCGCGGCGGGACATAGCGCGGGGCGTAGTAGCGACGTTCCGCACGCTGCCAGCGCTCATAGGCGCGCTGTTGCTGGCGGTACTCGCGACGATCCTCACGCAGCTCGCGGCGGTAGTCGCGGCGGTCGTGACGATAGTCGCGACGATCATCCCGCTGCTCGTAGCGGTGGTCATGGCGGGATTGCGCGGAAGCCGCGCCGGCGGCGCCCAGGGCGGTTGTGGCCATCAGGGCGGCCATCGTGGCGGTCAGGATCTTTCTCATGATCGTGTCTCCATCTGCGCCGAAGAACGTCGGCTTGGGTGCAGTTATGGAGCAAGGCGACTGAGGCGAGCCTGAACCGGCGTTATCGGCTGCGGTTCATGTCCCGAACACAGGCTCGCCGCAATCAGGCGGCGACCGAGGTTTCAGGCTGCGGCGCAACCATCTGCGCCACAGCCTCGCGCCCGCCGCTGACGCGCCCCATCAGGGCGGCCAGGGCGCCGAAGTCGATCGGCTTGTTGAGATAGGCGTCCGCACCCGCTGCAAGACCGGCCTCGTGATCCTCGTGGCGCGCCGACGCAGACAGGACGACGATGGGTGTGCCGGTATTGAGACCGCCTTCGCGGATCAGACGCGTTGCCGTCAAACCGTCCATCACCGGCATGTTCACATCCATGATGATGAGGTCGAACGGCTGCTCCTTGGCGATATCGACGGCGACATGGCCGTTCTCCGCTGTCGAGGTGACGTGGCTGGCCGAGCTCATCCAGGCCTCCAGGATCATGCGGTTCACAGGGTGATCCTCGACCACCAGGACGCGCAGCGACTCGCCGCCCTCGATTTCGGCATGAACCTCGGCCGCCGCGACGGGCTTGGCCCATTCGACGACCTCGGCCTCGATTTCCAGGGTGAAGCACGAGCCCTCGGCGAGCTTGGACGTCACAGTGATGTCGCCGCCCATGATATTGGCCATGCGCCGCGCGATGGTCAGCCCCAGACCCGTGCCGCCAAACCGCCGGGTCGAGGAGGTGTCGACCTGGGTGAACGGCATGAACAGCCGCTCCAGATCGGCTGCGGCAATACCCGCCCCGCTGTCCTGAACGATGAATTCGAAGCGCGCGCGCTGGTCCGAGACACGGTGGCCGCGCACGAGGTAATGGATCTGGCCAGTCTCTGTGAACTTGACCGCGTTGGACAACAGGTTCTGCACGACCTGACAGACCCGCAGCGGATCGCCGCGCACCACCGTCGGAATCTCACCTTCCATGGTCGAGACGAACGCTAGCCCCTTGGCCTCGGCCTGGGCCTCGAACGGGCCTGTGATGCGCTTGCTGAGGTCTTCGATGACAATGTCGACGACCTCGAAGTTCATCTTGCCCGCCTCGATCTTGGTCATGTCGAGGATGTCGTTCAGCAGGGACAGCAGGTTATCGCCAGAGTTGCGGATGATCGAGAGATACTCCCGCTGCGTCGCCTCCAGACGGGTCGCGCTAAGCAACTGGGCGGCGCCCAGCACGCCGTTCATGGGCGTGCGCAGCTCGTGCGAGATCACACCCAGGAAGTTCGACTTGGCTTCGTTGGCGGCGTTGGCCTTGTCGCGGGCGGCTTCCAGCTCTTCGATCAGATGGGCCTGGTGGGACTGAAACGCCCGGATGCGGTCTTCGCGCAGCAGAGTCATGGTCACAAGAACGAACAGACCGGCCGCGGTGAAGGGCAGAACCGCCAGCATCGACCAGAACTCGGACGTGCCCCACAGGCTGAAAAGGATGATCGTCGCAGCCGCGCCATAGGGCGAGGAGATGATCACGGCCTGACGCGGCGAACTGCGCAGCTGTGCGAAAACCAGCACATAGCCGGAAATGATCAGGGCGAGCGCGAGAGGGCGTCCAAATTCGGAGGGCGAGAACCAGGCCAACAGAGGCGCGATCGCCCAGGCGCCCGTCGTCACGGTGGCCACGATCGGGAAGATCAGGCCCCAGTTCTTGCCAACCCGCTGACTGACCCGACGCTCGACCAGCCCCCGAAGCGATCCAGCTGCGACGGTTCCGCCGAACCACAGAAGCGCCGGCCACAAGCCCACCGTGCCCAGCAGGCCCACCGCCCAGGACGCGATGATCAGGTAGCGGAGATACTGCGTCTGCAGGATGGCGGTCAGCGCCTGAGCCGCGTCGCCGGCGCGTTCTTCGCCCGGGAGCGCCTTCGCGACGCCGTCTGATTCCACCATAAGCCCAGATCCCCACGTTCTGTTTGGTCGCATGACGCTAAGACGAAGGTTCTAAGACGGTGTGAACGTGGTTCTTTCGGTCACGACGCCTCCTCCGGCGTCAGCGCCTTGATCGAAAGAGCGTGGACCGGTCCGGCCATCTCGTCCTTCAAAAGGGCGTTGACCGCGCGCTGTCGCGCCAGCCGCGACTGCCCCTGGAAAGCGGCGGACACGATCACCAGATTGAAATGGCTTTCGCCGCCAGGCCTGGCGTCCATTCCGCCTTCATGATGATGTCCGGCGTGGCGCCAGCTGTCGTCTTCGACCTCCAGACGCACGGGCGACAGCCCTGCCGTCAGTTTTGCACGAATAATCGTCGCCACCGGGCCTTCAGACATGATCGATTCCTTGATGCTGTCCCAATCGGGCTTACACTTCGGCTGATGTCCGCCTCCTTTCAATACAAGCCGCGCTTCACCGACATTCGGGTGAAGCCGCCCAAGCCCGAGGAAGAGGCGGCGAAAGCCGACGTCCTGCACCTGAAGCCCGGCGAAAAGCCATGCCAGTGGCCCGACTGTCGCCGGGCCGCCGCCGCCAAGGCGCCCAAGTCGCGCGAACGTCTGAACGACTTCTATGAGTTCTGCCAGCCGCACGCCGGCGAATACAACAAGGGCTGGAACTTCTACGCTGGCATGACCGAGGGCGAGATTCGCGCCGCCCAGGAAAACGAGGCCATGACCGGCGGGCGCCCGACATGGGAGATGCAGGCCGGCAAGTTCACGCGCGAAGCCGCCGCCTTCGCCGCCAAGATGGGCACCTCGAACACCACCGGCGCCGGCTCATGGCGCGACAGCTTCGGCCTGTTCGGGCGCAAGGGCGATCAGGCGCCGCAGTCCGCGACCGAGGACCGTCGCATCGGCAAGCTGGAACGCGCCGCCCTCGCCGACCTCGACTTGGACCCGGGCGCGGACAAGGCGAAGATCAAGGCTCAGTATCACGAGTTGCTGAAGCGGTTTCACCCCGACACCAACAGCGGCGACCGCAGCGCCGAGGCCAAGCTGCAACGCGTGATCAAGGCCTGGAAAACGCTGAAGAAGGCCGGCCTGGCCTGACGGTCTAGTCGGCGTAGATCATCTTGCGCGTCATGCCGCCGTCCACGGTTAGCACCTGCCCCGTGACGAAGCCCGCTTCGGCGAGATAAAGCACCGCCCCGGCGATATCCTCTGCGCGGCCGACGCGGCCGACCGGATGCTGTTCGTGATCGACAGGACGCAAATTCTCGCCGTCCGAAATCCAGCCGGGCGCGATGGCGTTGACCCGGATCCGAGGACCTTCGCTGATCGCCAGGGCGTGGGTCAGGGCGAACAGCGCGCCCTTGGACGCCGCATAGGCCTCAGTGTGCGGCTCGGACATGAAGGCGCGCGTCGAGATCATGTTCACGATGGCGCCGCCCTCGTTCAGTCTCGGAATGGCGGCGCGGCTCATCAAAAAGGCGCCGGTCAGATGGCTGTCGATGGTGTTGCGCCAGTCCGCCAGCGACAGCTCAGCCAGCGGGCCGTTCACCGGATCGGCGATGCCCCCGTTGTTGACCAGCAGGTCCAGCGACGACCAGCCCAGCGTCTCGAACGCCTGTTTGACCGAGTCCTCATCACCCAAATCGCAGTCGATGTGACGCGCTTCGCCCTCTCCCGGCTTCAGGTCGAAGGAGGCGACTTCCCATCCGTTGGCCAGCAAGGCCCTACAGACGCCCGTTCCGATCAGGCCTGATCCGCCCGTGACAATCGCTTTTTTCATGGTCGGGAAACCGGCGACAGCCGGCTTGGTTGCGCCGGATCAGGGCTGACCGGCCGCCTGGATGTTCGCGGCAGCCATCATCGGGCTCAACGGCTCGCGGAAATAGCGATCAATCCCGTCCGCCACCGACTTCATCAGGCGACGGCGCGCGCGCTCGTCGGTCAAAAGCCGCTCGTCCTCGGGATTGGTGATGAAGCCCATTTCCAGCAGCACGGCCGGCACGTCGGGGGCCAGGAGCACAGCCAGACCCGCATCGCGATGGCTGCGGCGCAGGAGAGGATGGTCCGAGCCTTCCAGGTGCGTCAGCAGAACGCGCGCGAACTGGGCCGAGCGGTTCTGGGTCGCACGTTGCGTCATGTCGAGCAGGATGCGATCCACCGACGGGTCGCGCCCCGGCAGGTGCAGCTCGCGGTGCCAGTTGTCGCCCCGCGTGAACTCACGCACCGCCCGGCCGGCGCCCTGCTCCGACAGGGTATAGACGCTGGCCCCGCGCAGCGCCGGATCGGCGCCCGCGTCGGCGTGCAAGGAAATGAACAGATCGGCGTCGGCCTGACGCGCGATGGAGACGCGGCGATAGAGGTCGACGTAGCGGTCGTCGGTCCGTGTCAGGCGCACGCGATAGCGGCCGTTCTTCTCAAGCTCGGCCTTCAACGCCAGGGCGGCAGCAAGGGTGACCTGCTTTTCCTGGGCGCTCGCGCCGCTGGCGCCGGGATCATTGCCGCCATGGCCGGCGTCGATGACGATCAGGGGGCGTTCGGCGCGACGTGGCGGCGCGCTGGCGCGCGGCGGCGGTGAGGTCGAGGCGCGCGCGGCGGCTCCGGTCGCCTTCAGGTCCACGACATAGCGATAATGGCTGACGCCGTCGCCGGGCGGCAGCAGGAAGCGCCGTTCGATCTCGCTGCCGCGCGCCAGTTCCAGCTGAACCCGCGACGAACCGCCGGACGAAGTGACCTCATAAGAGCGCACCAGACCCGAACCGCCGCCGTTCAGACCGCGTCCTGGCGCGACGCCGCTGAGGGCCAGCACCACACGGCCTTCGCCGCCCGCGTCGATGACGCGTCCCTGCGCCGTCTTGTCCAGATCGATGACGACGCGGGTCCGATCGCCGTCGGCGCCGAAGCGCACCGCCAGCACATCGCCCTGCGCGCCCCAGGCGAAACCGCGCGTTGCGGACAGACCGACCATGCAGATGACCACGAAGGCCAGGGCGGTCATCGCCCACTCCTTCGCGCCCCAGCGCATCAGACCTGTCAAAACGCGACCGCTCATCTGCGTCGGCGAACCCGGTTTAAGCCTACTTGAACCTCATCATGACAGAGGCTCGTATTCAGGGGGTTAAGGCGAGCGCCTTTTAATTCTCCCGTTGCATGACTATGCTGTGACCGCTCGCGAACCGATCGCGCCGATTTCGCCTCTGCGAATCTTGGCGCGCCCTCCTCGCGGCGTTGACTTTCACCAATCCTAGAACCGCCCCGGCCTGGCCGATGGTTCGAAGAGCGGACCAGGGACGCGGCCTTCCTCAGGGATTGGCGCGCCCGGTTCAGGACCGACGACCTCCATGGGCCTTTACGCCTGCGCTCCCCGACGGCTTGATCAAGCCTGTTTCGCCCTCCGCGGCGAAGGGATGTCGCACGCGTCGGCCCCTACCCCCATTCGGCGAGCCGCCATGACCCTGCCCGGTGTTCCGGGACGGTCGGCCTGTGCGCGCCAGAGAGAGACTTTCCATGTCAAAGACCATGCTGATCGATGCGGCCCACCCGGAAGAAACCCGGGTCGCCATCGTGGACGGACGCCAGATTGAGGAATTCGACTTCGAATCCCGTGCGAAGCGCCAGCTTCGCGGGAACATCTATCTCGCCAAGGTCACCCGCGTAGAACCCAGCCTGCAGGCCGCCTTCGTCGAGTACGGCGGCAATCGTCACGGCTTCCTGGCCTTCAACGAAATCCACCCGGACTACTACCAGATCCCCGTCGCCGACCGCGAAGCCATCATGGCCGAGGCGCATGACGACGAGGACGACGACGATCTGGATCGGGAATCCACCGGCGACGATGTCGATCCGGAGGCCGCCCTGGCCGACGAAGAGCGGCTGAAGCGCCGCCTGATGCGCCGCTACAAGATCCAGGACGTCATCAAGCGTCGCCAGATCCTGCTGGTTCAGGTCGTCAAGGACGAGCGCGGCGCCAAGGGCGCGGCCCTGACCACCTGGCTGTCGCTGGCCGGACGTTACTGCGTGCTGATGCCCAATACGGGCAAGGGCGGCGGCATCAGCCGCAAGATCACCAACACCTCGGACCGTCGTCGCCTGAAGAGCGCCGTCTCGGCCCTGGACGTGCCCAAGGGCATGGGCCTGATCATCCGCACCGCCGGCGCCAAGCGCACCAAGGCGGAGATCAAGCGCGACTATCAGTATCTGCTGCGTCTGTGGGAGACGATCCGCGAGACAACCCTCGCCTCCCACGCCCCCTCGCTGATCTACGAAGAAGAGAACCTCGTCCGGCGCGCCGTGCGCGACATGTTCGACAAGGACTTCGACGGCATCCAGGTCGAGGGCGTCGAGGGCTTCAAGGAAGCGCGCGACTTCATGCGCGTGCTGATGCCGGCCCAGGCCAAGAAGGTTCACCTTTACCGCGGTTCGCGCCCCCTGTTCGCCGCCAACGGCATCGAGGAGTTGCTGACCCAGATCCACCAGCCGGTCGTGCCCCTGAAGTCGGGCGGCTATCTGGTGATCAACCAGACCGAGGCCCTGGTGGCCATCGACGTCAACTCGGGTCGTGCGACCAAGGAGCGCAACGTCGAACAGACCGCGTTCAAGACCAATCTGGAAGCGGCCGAGGAAGCCGCCCGCCAGCTGCGTCTGCGCGACCTCGCCGGCCTGGTGGTCATCGACTTCATCGACATGGACGAGGGCAAGAACAACCGCACCGTCGAGCGCGTGTTGAAGGAAGCCCTGGCGGCGGATCGCGCCCGCATCCAGATGGGTCGCATCTCGCCGTTCGGCCTGATGGAGATCAGCCGCCAGCGCCGTCGCCTGGGCGTAATCGAAGGCGCCACTGAATCCTGCCCGCACTGCCAGGGCACCGGCCGCATCCGGTCCGCCGAGTCCGCCGCCCTGATGACCCTGCGCGCCGTCGATATCGAGGCGGGCAAGAACGGCGCGGGCGTGGTGATCCTGAAGGTCTGCACCGCCGTCGGCCTGTACATCCTGAACCACAAGCGCGCCTATCTGCAGTCGCTGCTGGAGCGCCGCGGCCTCAACGTCATCGTCCAGATCGACGACAGCCTGGGCCAGGGCGAACACAACATCGAGCGCACCGAAACGAACGAGGACTTCGTCGCGCCCGAGATCGAGATGCCCAACCTCGACGACGACTTCGACGCCTCGCTGTACGAAGACGAGGATGAGGACGACGACGAGGAGATCATCGCCGACGACGATGACGACACGGTCGAATCCTTGGATCGCGAAGACAGCGATGACGACGAACCGCGCGAACGCTCAGAGCGTCACGAAGGCGGTCGCGATCGCGGCCGTGGGCGCAACCGTCGCCGTCGCGGCGGTCGTCGCGACGAGGAAACCTCGGACGTCGAGGCCGTCGATACGGTCAGCGTCGACGACGCCTCGGACGATGAGGAAGACGAAAACGGCCGCCGCCGTCGCCGTGGCCGCCGTGGCGGTCGCCGCGTCCGCGAGGATGGCGAGCGCGACGTCTACACCTGGGTCCGCGGCCGCACCCCGTCGCTGGACGATCCCTATGTCTGGTTCGACCCGCTAAACCCCGGCCGCTCGGAAGGTCGCCCGGAACGCGGCGAGCGCCCCGAGCGGGCCGAACGCCCCGCTGTCGCTCAGTCCGAGGGCGAAGGCCTGGATGTCGTCGCCCATAGCGGCGCCGGCGAAGGCTCCGGCGAGGAAGGCGGCCGTTCACGCCGTCGTCGTCGTCGCGGTCGCGGCCGTGGCGACGGTTCCGTCAGCCACGAGATCAAGGTCGAGAACCGCGCCACCAACGAAGGCATGCCGCCCGACGGCTCGCCCGAGACGCCGATGGCCGTCATGGTCGAGCCGACCGAGGCCGTCGAGACGGCCGCCCCGGCCATCGCGCCCGAGCCTCAGCGTCGTCGCGTGCGCCGCAAGTCGGCCAGCGCCACTGTCGAGATCGCGACCGAACCGCATCCCGACACCGCCATCGAGCCGAACGAGGCGACGGTCCAAGGCGCGCCGGTCGAGCTGGACGTGACCCCGCACGAGGCGCTGGCCGCCGAACCGGCCGAAGTCGCCCCGGTCGCCGCCCCGACGGAGGCGCCGGTGATCGAGGCCGTGCTGGCCGAGCCCTTCGTCGCCCCCACGCCGGAGATCGACGTTCAGGCCATCATCGCCGAAGACCCGAACCAGATCGTCGCACCGCCCGAAAAGCCCAAGCGCGGGTGGTGGCGCCGCTGATCGGTCACGATTAGACTGTCTGGATACAGGCGGGGGCCGGTTGTTGTTGGAGTAGAGCCATGAGGTGGCTTCCCCGATCTGCATCCCGCGTTCTGGCGGCGGCGGCGACGGCCTTGATGGCTGTTTCCGTCGCCGGCCAGGCCTCCGCGCAAAGCCTGATCCGCGACACCGAGGTCGAGGGCATCGTGCGCGAATGGGCCGACCCGGTCTTCGTGGCCATGGGGCTGAACCCGAACGACATCGAAGTTCTGCTGGTCAACGACAACGACCTGAACGCCTTTGCGACACGCGGGCGGATCATGGGCGTCAACACCGGCCTGATCCTGCGCACAAAGACCCCCGGCGAACTGCTGGGCGTGATGGCGCACGAGGCGGGCCACATCAAGAACCGCCACACCCTGCGCGACGGGGCCGAGAACGCCGGCAAACAGCCGATGTTCATGACCATGGCGCTGGGCGCCCTGGCCATCGCCGCCGGCGCGCCGGACGCAGGCGTGGCCCTACTGGGCTCCAGCCAGTATTTCGGCGCTCTCGGCGCGCTGCATTACATGCAGAGCCAGGAAGGCGAGGCCGACATCTCGGGCGCGCGGGCGCTGGAGGCGGCCGGTGAATCCGGCGCCGGGCTGGTGTCCTTCTTCGAGAACTTCCGCTCGCAGGAGGTCTTCTCCGACGCTCGCCGCTATCCCTATTTCCGCAGCCACCCCCTGTCGTCGAACCGGATCGAGAGCCTGCGCCGCTATGTGCAGGAACAGCCGCACTACGACCATCGCGACAGCCCCGAACGTATGGCGCAGCACGCGCTGATCCTGGCCAAGATCCACGCCTTCATGGATGCGCCGAACGCCACCCTGCGCGACTATCCGTCGACCGACACCTCCCTGCCAGGCCGCTATGCGCGGGCTATCGCCTGGTATCGCGACGGCCAGACGGACAAGGCGCTGACGGCGGTGGACGCGCTGATCGCCGGCGACATGAACAACCCCTATTTCCAGGAACTGAAGGGCCAGATCCTGTTCGAGGAAGGCCGCCCGGCCGAGGCCGTCGCCGCCCACCGCGAGGTGGTCCGCCTGAAGCCCGACGCCCCCCTGCTGCGCGTTAACCTGGCGCACGCCCTGATCGAGACCAACGACAGGGCTAATCTGGACGAGGCCATCGACCAGCTGAAACACGCCGTCGTCGCCGAGAAGGACAACACCATGGCCTGGCGCCTGCTGGCCCAGGCCTATGCCTCGCAGGGCAAGGAAGGCGAAGCGCGCCTGGCTTCGGCGGAATACTATTTCGCCGGCGGGGACGAGAAACAGGCCACCCAGTTCGCCCTGCGCGCCCGCTCCATGCTGGATCCCGGCTCGATCGAATGGCGCCGCGCCGTCGATATCGTCCTGGCCTCGGGCGCCACGCCCGACGATCTCAACGACCTGGACCGCCGTGACGCCGCGCGCCGGCCCGCCACCCTCAACTGACCCTTACCGCCGACTGCGAGCCTGAATGACCGACGACGCCCCCACGCCTGCGCCCGAACCCAAGACCGCCAAGCCAGGATGGCTCAGCGGCGGCCGCGCCGGCTATTTGGCCCTGGGCCTGTCGGTCATCGCGCTGGGCTTTTCAGCCGCGCCCTATCTGACCGGCGGATCGAACGTGCGTGCGTATCTGCTGGAGCATCCCGAGGTCTTGCAGGAGGCGCAGATGGCGCTCCAGACCAAGGACGCCGAGGCCGCCGTCGAGGAGACGAACCAGGCCGCCGCCGCCAACGCCGGCCTCCTGGCGCCCGACGCCCGCGACCCGGCCTTCGGTCCGGCGAACGCCAAGGTCACGGTGATCGAGTTCTTCGACTTCCGCTGCCCCGGCTGCAAGGCCGTGGCCCACGACTATCGCGCCCTGATGGCCGCCCACCCGGAAGTCCGCTTCGTCTTCAAGGACTGGCCCATCCTGGACCGCGGCGACGACATCACCTCGCAATACGCCGCCCGCGCCGCCCTGGCTGCGCACCAGCAGGGCAAGTATCTGGAGGTCTATGACGCCCTGATGACCGAGCGAGCGCTGTCGATCGAAGCGGTCGACGCCATCCTGGCCGCGCACGGCGTGGACATGGCCCGCGCCAAGGCCGCGATCGCCGCGCCCGACACCACCCGCCACATCGCCGACATCCATACCACGGCCGCCGCCCTGCGCCTGCGCGGCACGCCGACCTTCTTCGTCAACGGCAAGGCCAGCCCCGGCATCGATCCGGCCGAGATCGGCAAACTGATCGAAGCGGCGAAGCGCTGACCAACCTGCGGCCGAGGCGTCAGGCCTCGGCCAAACTCATCTGTCCGCCGATCCATTCGACGCCAGCATGGCGCAGGGCGTCATTGGCCGCCGTTTCGTCGCCCAGCGCCTGTTCGGCGCGGTAGAGGACGTAGTAGCTGTAGGGGTCCTTCGGCCAATCCTTCAGCAGTTCGAAGATCTTGGCCTTGCCCCCCGCCGCATCGCCGGACGCCAGCATGGCGGCGGCCAGGCTGCGACGCGTCGGATACCAGATCATCGGCGGATCGCCGCCCTCGGGCGCCATGGCCTGGATCGCCGCCGCCCGCCCATAGGCGGCGATGGCGGCGGGATAGTCCTGATCAATCATGGCCGCGCGGCCTTCCAGCACCTTCTGGAACAGTTCGGCGAAACCGGCCTGACGATCCGCCATCGGGCCCTTGAACGCCTTGTCCGCCAGCAGGGCGGCGATGGCCTGGGCCTCGACCCGAACGGCCGCCGCATCGCCGCGCCGCGCCGCCGCCTCACCCCGTGCATAGCGCCAGCCGACACGCATGAGTGGACGGCCTGCGTCCGGTTCGGTCAGCGCCGCGACCTGGGCGTCCGATCCGAACCGGCCGTAGAGCGCATAGGCGTCGGCCGCCATCACCTGACGATAGACGACATAGCCGTCCTCGCCCGCCTCGGGCGGTCCCGCCAGCTGCGGATACGTCGCCATATACCAGTCGGCCAGCACCAGCCCTCGCTCGGCCCCGCCCGCCATCAGGGCGCCGCCCATGCCGAAATGGATGTTGTGGGCATGCAGCCGCATGCCGCGAATGCCGCCCGGCGGGCCGACCAGTTGGTCGTAGCTCTTGTCCAGCGCCACGGCCTTGACGTTGGACATCATCGCGTCCTTGTAGCGCCCGACTCGATAGAAGGTGTGCGACGGCATGTGCACCAGATGGCTGGCGCCCGGCGCCAGCAGAGCCAGCCGCTCACCATAGGCCAGCGCCCGGTGCGGATCGTCCGACCATTCGGTCAGGTGGATATACAGATGAATGGCGCCCGGATCGTTCGGCTTGACCGTCAGGGCGTGCTCCAGGGTCGCCATGGCGCGGGTGACGGCCGGATCGGTCGCCTTGCCGTCCTTGTCCCACCATTCGCCCTCGGGCTGCAGCATCCAGGCGTCGGCGGTGATCGACGCGACCGACACCTCGTCGGCGTGACGCTTTGCGATCCGGTCCATGGCGCGGGCGTAACGCAGGGCGCGGATCTTCTCCTTGCCGGAATAGCGCTGGATCAGGGCGTCGATCATCTGGCGCTGCATCGGCGTGGCGTCGCGGGCCAGACGCCGCGCGTCACGGGCGACGCTCAGGCCGGTGGCGATGGATTCGGGATCGCCGCCGCCGCCATTCAGGTTTGGCCCGATCGCCCAGGCCTCGCCCCAGGCGCACATGCCGCACGACGGGTCCAGTTGCCTCGCCTTCCTGAAGGCCCGCACCGATTCCGAATGTTCGAACGCCCAGCGCAGTCGCACGCCGTGGTCGAACCAGGCCTGGGCGTCGGGGTTCTGCGTATCGACCGCGAAACCTTCGTCGCCAAAGCCTGGGGCCATGACCATGCCCCGTGTCGGCTGGACATCGCCGACGGCACCGGCCCGGCCGCAGACCTGCGGATTGGTGATCAGGGCCAAGGTCGCCGCCGTCGCCGTGGCGTCGGCGACCGCCACGGGTGCAATCAGACAGGCGATCGAAACCGTCGCGACCCACAGACTCTTACGCATCCCCGCCTCCCCTTTGGCGACCAGTGTGCGCTCAAAAACGCCTAGCGCCAAATGCAGGTCGCGCAGGCGGCGGCGATCCCAACCATTGCCTAAACTTAATGGACGACGACCACGCAACGGGTTGTGCGACCGGCGTTCACTCGCCAAGCTTGGCGTATGGAAACCGTCATCGACATTCGCGGCCTGACCAAGACCTACGGGACGGTAAAGGCCTTGGACGGGCTGACCTTGTCGATCCCGCGCGGCGGGGTCTACGGCATTCTGGGTCCCAATGGTGCGGGCAAATCGACGCTGTTTCGCACACTGTTGGGTCTGATTCGTCCGACCGAGGGCGAGGCCACGGTGATGGGCGGTCGGATCGGCGATCCGGCCTCGATGCGGCGCATGGGCTCGATGATCGAGACCCCGCGCTTTCCGCCGTTCATGACCGCCCGCCAGGTGCTGGAATGGCTGGCCCGCGCCCATGGCGGCGTGTCCTCGGCCGAGATCGCTGACTGGCTGCAACGCGTCGGCCTGACCGAGGCGGCCAATCGCCGGGTGAAGGGCTTTTCGGTTGGCATGCTGCAACGCCTGGGCGTCGCCGCCGCCCTGATGACCAAGCCGGATCTGGTCATCCTGGATGAACCGACCAGCGGCATGGATCCGCCCGGCATCCAGGAGATGCGCGCCCTGATCCGCAGCCTGGCCGACCACGACGGCGTGACGGTCATCCTGGCCAGCCACCAGTTGCAGGAGGTCCAGCGCGTCTGCGACCGCGTCGCCATCTTCAACAAGGGCAAGGTGATCACCGAGGGCCGCGTCTCCGACCTGACCGCCTCGGGCGAGCGTCTGCGCCTGTCGGTCACGCCGTTGGCGAAGGCCATGTCCGTGCTGGGCGAGCGCGCGACGCTGGAGGGCGATGCACTTGTGGCCGCCGTGCCGCGTAGCGAAGCCGCCGCCGCCATCAAGGCTCTGGTCGAGGGCGGAGTCGATATCGAAGAGGCCCGCTGGATCGGCGCGGACCTGGAAGACGTCTTCATGAGCGAAACCGGCTGGACCGGCGTGCAGGAGCAAAACCGTGCTGGCTGACGCGATCCGTTCCGAAACCTACCGCCTGTCCAAGAACCGCACCGCCCTGTTCTGGAGCGTGCTGTTCATCCCGATCATGGGCGTGATCCTGGCCACCCTGGGCTTTGTCGTCGCCAAGGCGAATGAGGGCAAGCTGGCGGGCAAGCTGCCGCCAGACATGATGAAGGGCGGCCCGCTCGATCTGGGGATGGCCTTGGTCAAGAGCGCCAGCGACTTCGCCAACCCCGCCATCCTGATGTTCGTCCTGATCGGCGCGGCGACCATCTATGCCGGCGACTATCGTTGGGAGACCTGGCGGCTGATCAGCGCTCGCAACACCCGGCCGAACCTGCTGACCGGCAAGGTCGCGGTCGTGGGTCTGGTGATCGTGCTGGCGACCATCGCCGCCCTGATCTCCGACGTGATCGCCAGTGTGATCCAGGCGGCGGTGTTCGGCCGCCCCCTCACCTTCTCGATGACCGGCGCAGCGGCGGCGGACTTCGGCCTGCTGACCCTGACCTCCTGGGCGCGCATCCTGCAGTTCACCATGCTCGGCCTATTGGCCGCCGTGGTCACGCGGTCGCTGCTGGCCGCCCTGTTCGCGCCGTTGGTGATCGGCGTGGCCCAGTTCTTCCTGCCCCAATTGCTGCTGCCGATGGGCGTGACGCCAGACGGCTGGCTTCTGCCCCTGCTGTCGCCGGGCATGGCCACCGACCTGTTGAAGGCCGCCATCGAGGGCGGCGCATCGGCGGCGCAACTGCCCGATCAGGCCGTGCTCAAGGGCGTCCTCAGCCTGGCCCTCTGGATCGGCGTCGCCTTCGCCGCCGCCGTCGCCTGGTTCAACCGCCAGGACCTGTCGAAGGAATAGGCGGCGACGGACTACGCGCCCCTTCCGCAACCAGCCAGTCGCGGAAGGCGTCCACCGCCGCGTCCTTGCGGCCTTCCGGCCGCAGAAAGACGAACCGGGACGGTCGCTCGACGAAACCGAATGGCGCTGCCAACCGGCCGGCCATCACGTCCGGCGCAACGAAAGCCCAGGGCGCGATCCCCACGCCCAATCCAGCGATCGCCGCCTCCACCAGCGAATGATTGTGCGCGAATTCTCGCTCCATCGCCGCCGGCGGCAGGGTCACGCCGGCCAGTTCAGCCCAGACCGACCACGCCCGACGGAAGGTCGCCGAATTCAGCCGCGGCGCTCCAGTTAAGGCTTCCATCGTCTGCAGCTGAGCCATCATGGATGGCGATCCGACAGGTCCCTGATGTTGAGCCAAAAAGGGTGTCGCTTCGGTTCGCGCATGAACCTGATCCGGCTCCACGATGCGGATGGCGCCGTCGAAGCGGTCGCGCCGATAATCGACCGGCGCATAGGATTCCGACAGCCTCACGCGCACCTCAGGATGCGCCTCCAGAAAGGACGGCAAACGTGGGATCAGCCATTTCAGGGCGAAGGTGCCCAGACAGGAAATCTCGATCTCCCGCACCGCGCCCTGCCGCGCGGCCTCGATCGCATCCGTGATCGCGCCAAACGCTGGCGTCAGGCCCTCGGCCAGCTTTGCCCCAGCCTCCGTCAACGCAAGCGCATGGCGTGGCCCGGTCACCAGAGCCACGCCCAGCGAAGCCTGCAGCGCCGCGATCTGACGGCTGACCGCCCCGTGGGTGACACACAACTCGGCTGCTGCGCGGGTCATGCTGCCGTGCCGAGCGAAGACCTCGAAGGTTCGCAGCGCATTCAGCGGCGGCGGAACGCGACCTGACATGTGACCTCCCCTCACAGACCGTCACCCGCTTAATCGATTTCGCAGTCGTCGCCTATCGGCTTCAAGCTTGGCGATGCCGCATCCGAACCCACCGCCCAAACCGCCCCGCCGCTCGCTTCAGGATCAGATCGCCTACGGCCTGTGCATTCTGCTCATATGGGGCGTGGCGATCGCCGCTTTCTGGGACGGCTAAAGCCGCTTCTCCATGAAGACGTCAGCGCGCGCATAGGGCGTGGGCCGTGGCGGCAGGTGGACGAAGCCGGCGCTTTCATACAAGGCGATCGCGGGCTTCAGGGTGCTGTTGGTTTCTAGATAGAGTCGGGCGGCGCCCGCTTTCCGAGCCGCCTCTTCGCAGGCCTCGAGCAGGCGTCGCGCCAGCCTCAGGCCGCGCGCGGCGGGCGTGACGGTCATCTTGCAGACCTCCACCCCGTCATCGGTCGGGACCATGGCGCAGCAGCCCACGGCCTCCCCATCCTTCTCCGCGATAAAGATGCGCCCGCCCTTGGTCAGGAAGACGCCGTGCGGATCATCGATCGCCAGCCGATCCTTGTCTTCGATGGCGAAGCCGCCCTCGATCAGCCAGGCGGTGTTCAACTGCGCCCAGACGGCGGCGTGATCGGAACGGAAATCGACGATGGCGACGGTCATTCACCCCTCATGTCCGGTGTGCACGCAAAGCAAAAGGGCGGTCGGATCGCTCCGACCGCCCTTCCGGCGTTTGGTCAAACGACCAAATCTTAGTCTTCGTCGTTGCCTTCGAAGGCCAGGACCGGACCAGAGTCCTTGCCCTTGGCTTCGACGTCGCGATCGACGAACTCGATGACGGCCATCGGGGCGTTGTCGCCGTGGCGGAAGCCGGCCTTCATGATGCGGATATAGCCGCCGTTACGCTCGCTGTAGCGCGGGCCAAGCGTTTCGAACAACTTGCCGACTTGCGGCACGTCGCGAACCTGGCTGATGGCCTGACGACGCGCGTGCAGGTCGCCCTTTTTGGCGAGGGTAACCAGCTTCTCGACGAAGGGACGCAGTTCCTTCGCCTTGGGCAGGGTCGTGGTGATCTGCTCGTGCTTGATCAGCGAGGCAGCCATGTTGGCGAACATGGCGGTGCGGTGGCTGCTCGTGCGACCGAGTTTACGATGGGCGGCGCCGTGGCGCATCTGGGTCTCTCCTACTCCGGAACCGGTATCCTCAATCGGACCTGGAACCGTAATCTTCTAACCGCCCCGACATTCTCCCGAAGGAGACGGGCGGAGGGTTGAACTTAGATCTGGTCGTCGAACTTCTTGGCCAGATCTTCGATGTTTTCGGGCGGCCAGTTCGGCACGTCCATGCCGAGGCTGAGGCCCATCGTCGTGAGAACTTCCTTGATCTCGTTCAACGACTTGCGGCCGAAGTTCGGGGTGCGAAGCATTTCGCCCTCGGTCTTCTGGATCAGGTCGCCGATGTAGACGATGTTGTCGTTCTTCAGGCAGTTGGCCGAACGAACCGACAGCTCCAGCTCGTCCACCTTCTTCAGCAGCGCCGGGTTGAAGGGCAGGTCGGGCTTGCCGTCCGACTGCTCGACAGCCTTCTTGGGTTCTTCGAAGGTGATGAAGATCTGGAGCTGGTCCTGCAGGATGCGCGCGGCGTAAGCCACGGCGTCAACCGGCGTGACCGCACCGTTGGTTTCGACTTCCAGCAGCAGCTTGTCGTAGTCCAGCGACTGGCCCTGACGGGTCGGCTCGACGCGGTAGGCCACCTTCTTGACCGGCGAATACAGGGCGTCGACGGCGATCAGGCCGATCGGCGCATCTTCCGGACGGTTCAGCTCGGCGGCGACATAGCCCTTGCCGTTCTGGACGGTCAGTTCCATGCGCACCGATGCGCCGTCGTCCAGCGTGCAGATGACGTGGTCGGGGTTCAGAACCTCGATGTCCGCCGGCACGTCGATCTGGCCGGCCGTCACCGGACCGGGACCCGTAGCGCGCAGGGTCATGCGCTTGGGGCCTTCGGCGTGCATACGCAGCGCCAGTTGCTTGATGTTCAGGACGATATCGACCACGTCTTCGCGCACGCCTTCCAGCGACGAGAATTCATGAACGACGCCGTCGATCTGGATGGCCGTGACGGCTGCGCCTTGCAGCGAGGACAGCAGAACGCGACGGAGCGCGTTGCCGAGCGTCACGCCGAAGCCACGCTCGAGGGGTTCGGCCACCAGGCGCGCCTTGCGCTGGGCGTCGGAACCGATCTCGATCTGCGGCTTCTCGGGACGGATCAGCTCTTGCCAGTTTCTTTCGATCATTTTGTCCCTCGAACGGGTTTCGCCTGCTCCGGCCTTGTCGACGAGGCCATGATGGAGCGGACGGAGATTGGGGGTGCCTTAGAACGCTATCGCTTAGACGCGACGACGCTTGGGCGGACGGCAACCATTGTGCGGCATCGGCGTGACGTCGCGGATCGTCGTGATCGTCAGACCGACCGACTGCAGCGCGCGCAGGGCCGATTCACGGCCGGAGCCCGGACCCGAAACGTTCACTTCCAGCGTCTTCACGCCGTGTTCCTGGGCCTTCTTGCCAGCGTCTTCCGCAGCCATCTGAGCGGCGTAAGGGGTCGACTTACGCGAACCCTTGAAGCCCATGTGACCCGCCGAAGACCACGAGATCGCGTTGCCCTGGGCATCGGTGATCGTGATCATGGTGTTGTTGAACGAAGCATTCACGTGGGCGACGCCCGAAGTGATGTTCTTGCGCTCGCGCTTCTTTACGCGACCCGGTTCCTTGGCCATGTGTCTGTCTTACTTCTTCTTGCCGGCGATCGGCTTGGCGGGACCCTTGCGGGTGCGGGCGTTCGTGTGGGTGCGCTGGCCGCGGACCGGCAGGCCCTTGCGGTGACGCAGGCCGCGATAGCAGGCCAGATCCATCAGACGCTTGATGTTCATCGACGTCTCGCGGCGCAGGTCGCCCTCGACGGTGTGATCCTTGTCGATCGTTTCGCGGATCGACAGGACTTCGGCGTCCGTCAGCTGGTTCACCCGGCGGGCGGGCTCGATGCCCACCTTCTCGGTGATGTCCTTGGCGGCGGCGGGGCCGATGCCATGGATATACTGAAGCGCGATCTCTACGCGCTTGTTGGTCGGGATGTTGACGCCAGCAATACGGGCCACGAAATTCTCCAGATACGCGTTAGTCAGACGCAACAAACGCTCCGGTTAACAAACCAGGAGCGTGGCGCCCTTCGCGGGAAGGCGCCCTTATACAGATGATTCACCGGGCGTCAACATCCGCTCCCGCGCGGCGCCGCTTCAGCGTGGCGGGCGGCCAAAATCGACGCCGACGGTGACCCGCTGGCCCTCGACCGGTCGACCGTCTTCGGTCGGCGGCTGGAAGCGGAAATAGCCGGACACCTGCAAGCCGGCCGCGCCGAAGCCCAAACCGGGGGGCGTCTCTTGAACGACGCGGCAACCGTCCAGCCGGCTGTCCAAACGAATGACGCAGGACAGTTCGACCCGGCCGTAACGGCTGCGGGCGCCCGGCGGGTGGTTGGCGCGGATCTGGCCGATGGTGGGACCGGTGACCAGACGCGGTCCGGTCGAGCCGCTGCCGGGGCCAGATCCAGAGCCGACGCCGGATCCGCTGCCGGTCCCCTGCCCGCCTTGGCCAAAGCCGGGCTGCGGGGATGGGGATGGCGCGACTCCGACGACGGGTGCGGGTTCCGGCGCCTTGACGGGCGGCGCGGGAACTTCGCGGGGGCGTTCCCTAGGCGGAGGCGGCGGCGTGTGAATGACGGATGGCGCAGCGGGCGCGCCGCCACCGGTCTCGGGCGCCGGGGGTTCGTTGGAAATCGGCGGCGGCGGATCGTAGAGCACGACCTCGAACGGCGGCGGCTCGACCACAGGCGTCGGCGCCGGGCCCATCACCTGTCCCAGCCACAGGAACAGGCCGATTTCCGCGGCCGCGACGGCGACGAATATGCCCGCCATGCGCCAGCGACGCAGGCGGGTCTTTTCGGGTTTGGGATCGTCCAACTCGGTCATCAGGCGATCAACGCCCGAAAACGCAAATCAGGCCAGTGCCTCGTCGATCGCTTTGGCGACGGACTCGATCGAGCCCATGCCGTCGGCTTCGGTCAGCTTGCCTTGAGCTTGATAGTAGGGAAGCAGCGGCGCGGTGTTGCGGTTATAGGCCTCGAGCCGGACCTTGAAGGATTCCGGATTGTCGTCCGGACGCCCCTGTTCGGCGAAGCGCTTGGCGATCCGTTCGGTCAGGGCGGCGTCGTCGACCTTCAGGCGGACGACGGCGTCGATTTGAACACCGCGTTTGGCCAACATCTCGTCCAGCGCCTCGGCCTGGGCCACGGTGCGGGGGAAGCCGTCGAAGATGGCGCCGCCGGCGGCCTCGGCCTCCGGCAGGCGATCCTCGATCAGGGCGATGACGATCTCGTCGGTGACCAGATCGCCGCGCGCCAGCACGTCCTTGACCTTGAGCCCCAACTCCGAGCCCGAGGCGATCGCCGCGCGCAGCATGTCGCCGGTGGAGAGCTGGACCATGCCCTTCTCTTCCACCAGCCGCTTGGCCTGGGTGCCCTTGCCCGCCGCCGGCGGTCCGAACAGGATCAAGTTCATGCTTCAGCCCTCCCCTGGGCGTCTGACAACCTAAGACTTAGCGGCGAACGGGCGTGGGAGCGCCGCGACCGCCACGACCACGCAGCTTGGCCTTCTTGATCAAGCCTTCGTACTGGTGCGCCAGCAGTTGGGACTGGATCTGGGCCACAGTGTCCATGGTGACCGAGACGACGATCAAGATAGACGTTCCGCCAAAATACAGGCTGTTGCCGAACTGGCTGACGATGAACTCCGGCAGCAGGCAGACCGCGGTGATATAGGCGGCGCCGATCACGGTCAGGCGGGTCAGGACATAGTCTAGATATTCCGCCGTGCGCTTGCCCGGACGGATGCCCGGAAGGAAGCCGCCATATTTGCGCAGGTTCTCGGCGGTGTCCTCGGGATTGAAGGTGATCGAGGTGTAGAAGAAGCAGAAGAAGACGATCAGGGCGGCATACAGCGCCATGAACAGCGGCTGGCCGTGCGTCAGCTGCGCCGTCACCAGCGGGAGCCAGCTCATCCAGCTAGGCAGGTCGGCGTTGGCCGTCATGGTCGCGACCGTCGTCGGCAGCATCAGCAGCGACGAGGCGAAGATCGGCGGGATCACGCCGGCGGTGTTGACCTTCAGCGGCAGGAACGAACGCTCGCCCCCGGCCATGCGGTTGCCTTCCTGGCGCTTCGGATACTGGATCAGAAGACGGCGCTGAGCGCGTTCCATGAAGACGATGAAGACCACGGTGGCCACAGCCAGGATGGCGATGAACAGCAGGGCGAATGCCGACATCTGGCCTTGCTGGGCCAGGCCCAGCAGGCGGGCGATGGTGGACGGCAGAACGGCCACGATCCCGGCGAAGATGATCAGCGAGATGCCGTTGCCGACGCCGCGCGCCGTCACCTGCTCACCCAGCCACATCAGGAACATGGTGCCGCCGGTCAGGGTCACGACCGTCGAAATTATGAAGAAGATGCCGGGGTTGTCGACCAGGCCGGCCGTGCTGTTCAGGCCCGCCGCGATGCCGAAGGACTGGGCCAGCGCCAAGAACACCGTCAGATAACGGGTGTACTGGTTAAGCTGCTTGCGGCCGCTTTCGCCGCCTTCCTTCTTCAGCTTCTCCCAGGGCGGATACACCGTGCCCATCAGCTGCACGATGATCGAGGCCGAGATGTAGGGCATCACGTTCAGCGCGAAGATGGCCATACGCTCGACCGCGCCGCCCGAGAACATGTTGAACATGTCCAGGATGCCGCGCTGACCGTCCGGGTTCTGGAAGAACTGCAGGAAGGCCTGCGAGTTGATGCCCGGGATCGGCACATAGGTGCCGATGCGATAGACCAGAAGCGCGCCCAGCGTGAACAGCAGGCGTTTATGCAGCTCGGTCGCTTTCGCGAACGAGCCCATATTCATATTGGCGGCGAGTTGTTCTGCGGCCGAAGCCATTATGCGTCCCCACGACTGATTGAGTCGTCAGATAGGCGGAAAGCGGCCCTCATGCGAGGGCCGCTTCCGTTCTTTCGTCGCTGCGATGTGTTCAGGCCACGGCCTAAACGACCGCAGCGACGCGTTGATCAGGCTTTGGCGGCGGTGCGCTTGGTGCGGGCCGAGATCTTGTTCTCGTCGCCGCGCGGCGCCTTGGCGGCCGGAGCCTTGCCCTTGGCGGCGTTGCGCTTCTCGACGCGCGCGGCGGCCTTGGCTTCGGCTTCGATGCGTTGCTCGACGACCGAGCCGCCAGCGGCTTCGATAGCCTTCTTGGCGCCGGCGGTGGCCGACCAGACGACCAGGTTCAGCGCTTGCTTCAGCTCGCCGGTGCCCAGCAGACGCACGCCGTCCTTGACGCGACGGATCACGCCGGCGGCGACCAGAGCGTCGCCCTTCAGTTCGGACTTGGCGTCCAGCTTGCCGGCGTCGACGGCGTCTTGCAGGCGCCACAGGTTCACTTCAGCCAGCTTCAGAGCATTGGCGTTGTTGAAGCCGCGCTTGGGCATACGCATGTACAGCGGCATTTGGCCGCCTTCGAAGCCGCCGATGGCGACGCCCGAACGCGACTTCTGACCCTTGACGCCACGGCCAGCGGTCTTGCCCTTGCCCGAACCGGGGCCACGGCCGACACGCATGCGCTTCTTGTGGGCGCCTTCGTTGTCGCGGATTTCGTTCAGTTTCATGTGCCTGATCCTTTCGGGTGCTAGCGCCCGGACGTTGTCCGGACTCGGCTTGGAAAAAATGAAGGGCCGCTGATAAGCGACCCCTTGGGTATTCGCAAGTGCAGAAACGCCCTCCCCCGGGTTCGGGAGAAGGCGAAACGGCTTACTTCTCGACGATCTCGGTCAGGTGGGCGACCTTGGCGATCATCCCGCGAACCGAAGGCGTGTCTTCCAGGGTCGATTCACGACCCAGGCGGTTCAGGCCCAGGCCCACCAAGGTGGCGCGCTGGTCGTTCTTGCGGCGGATCGGCGAACCGGTCTGCTTGACGGTGAGGGTTTTCTTCTCAGCCATGACTTAGGACTCCACGGCTTCGGGCGCCGAGGCGCCGTCGTTGCGGCGGCCCATCAGATCCGCGACCTTCTTGCCGCGCTTGGACGCGACTTGACGGGGCGAGGACTGGACCTTCAGCGCTTCGAACGTCGCGCGGATCATGTTGTAGGGGTTCGACGAACCGGTCGACTTGCCCACGACGTCCTGGACGCCGAGGGTTTCGAGCACGGCGCGCATCGGACCGCCCGCGATGACGCCAGTCCCGGGAGGGGCGGCGCGCATCATGATCTTGCCGGCGCCCCAACGGCCGTTGCCGTCGTGGTGCAGCGTGCGGTTCTCGCGCAGCGGAACGCGGATCATCGTCTTCTTGGCTTCTTCGGTCGCCTTGCGGATGGCTTCCGGCACTTCGCGCGCCTTGCCGTGACCGAAGCCGACGCGACCCTTGCCGTCGCCGACGACCATCAGGGCTGCGAAGCTGAAGCGACGGCCGCCTTTGACGGTAGCGGCGACGCGGTTGATGTGCACCAGCTTCTCGACGATGTCGGAATCCGGACCATCAGCAGCGGGACCGTTGCGGTTGTCACGACGGTTGCGATCGTTGCCGCCGCCGCCGCGTTGGGGTTGTTGCGCCATCTGTCGCGTCCCTTAGAAGTTCAGGCCGGCTTCACGCGCGGCTTCCGCCAGCGCCTTCACCCGTCCATGATAGATGTACTCGCCACGGTCGAAGACGACGTCCTTGACGCCCTTCTCGATGGCGCGTTCGGCGATCAGCTTGCCGATCGCGGCGGCCGCAGCCGTGTCCGAACCGCGCTTGCCCTTGCCGCCTTCCAGCGACGAGGCAGCCACGACGGTCACGCCCTGGGCGTCGTCGATGATCTGGGCCGAGATGTTCTTGTCCGAACGGTAGACCGACAGACGCAGACGACCGTTGGCGACAGCCTTCAGGCGGCGACGCGTGCGCTCCGAGCGACGCTTGGCTTGTTGTCGAAGAGAAAGAGCCATGACTTACTTCTTCTTGCCTTCCTTGCGACGGACGGTCTCGCCCGCGTAACGGACGCCCTTGCCCTTGTAGGGCTCCGGCGGACGCAGCTTGCGGATGACCGAGGCGATCTGACCGACGGCTTGCTTGTCAGCGCCCGAGATCTTGATCTCGGTCTGCTTCGGCACAGCGAAGCTGACGCCGGCCGGCGGAGCGATATCGACTTCGTGCGAGAAGCCGAGTTGCAGCGAAAGGGCGTCGCCCTTCATCGCGGCGCGGTAACCCACACCGACCAGCTCCAGCGACTTTTCGAAGCCCGTGGTGACGCCGACGACCATGTTGTCGACCAGGGTGCGCGACAGACCCCACATCGCGCGAGCGCGAGGCGTGTCCGAACGCGGCGTCAGCGACAGTTCGTCGCCTTCCTGCTTGACTTCGATCTCGTCGGCGACGGTCCAGGCGCTCTCGCCCTTGGGTCCCTTGACGGTGACGTTCTGGCCGTCGAGCGTGACAGTCACGCCCTTCGGCACGGCGATGGTTTTCTTGCCAATACGGGACATATCAGTAGACCCTGCAGAGGACTTCGCCGCCGACGTTAGCGTCGCGGGCGGAAGCGTCGGACATGACGCCCTTCGAAGTCGAGAGGATCGAGATGCCGAGGCCGTTCTTGACGGGCTTCAGATCGCCGATCGCCGAATAGACGCGGCGGCCCGGCTTGGACACGCGCGCGATCTCGGCGATGACGGGCTGACCGTCGAAGTACTTCAGCTCGATCTCGAACTGCGGAAACTCACCCGGGTTCTGAACCAGGTTGTAGCCGCGGATGTAGCCTTCGTCCTGCAGCACGTCGAGAACGCGCTGGCGCAGACGGGAAGCCGGGGTCAGCACCTTGGAACGCTTGCGGGTCGCCGCGTTCTTGATGCGAGCGATCATGTCGCTCAGGGGATCGTTGATCATCATGTCTGTTCGCTCCCCTTACCAGCTGGACTTCGTCAGGCCGGGAATCTGGCCCAGGTTGCCCAGTTCACGCAGCGCAATCCGGCTCATCTTGAGCTTGCGGTAGAACGCCCGCGGACGACCCGTCACTTCGCAGCGGTTGCGAATGCGGCTCGGCGCGGAGTTGCGCGGCAGTTCGGCCAGCTTCAGGCGCGCGTCGAAGCGCTCCTCCAGCGGCAGGTTTTCGTCGTTGGCGGTCGCCTTGAGGGCGGCCCGCTTCGCGGCATACTTCGCAACCAGGGCCTTAACGGCTTCATTGCGGTTTACGGCGCTTTTCTTAGCCATTGTGCTCTTCCCTTCCCGCTCAGTTCTTCACGAACGGGAACTTGAACTCGGTGAGGAGAGCCTTGGCTTCCTCATCGGTCTTGGCCGTGGTGCAGACGACAATGTCCATGCCCCACATCTGATCGATCTGGTCGTAGTTGATCTCCGGGAACACGATGTGCTCCTTCAGACCCGTGGCGTAGTTGCCGCGACCATCGAAGGACGTGCCCTTCAGACCACGGAAATCCTTCACGCGCGGCAGCGCGATCGTGATGAACCGGTCCAGGAACTCGTACATCTGGTCGCCACGCAGGGTGACCTTGCCGCCGATGACCATGCCTTCGCGCAGCTTGAAGCCGGCGATGGAGTTACGGGCCTTGGTGGCGACGGCCTTCTGACCGGCGATGGCGGTCAGATCCTTGAGGGCGGTGTTCGCCTTCTTGGAGTCTGCGACGGCTTCGCCGATGCCCATGTTCAGGACGATCTTGTCCAGCTTGGGCACCTGCATCTCGTTCGTGTAGCCGAACTTTTCCTTCATCACCTGGCGGATGCGAGCGTGATACTCGTCCTTGAGGCGCGGGGTGTACTTTTCGGTAGCCATCAGATGACGTCTCCCGTCGTCTTGGCGATGCGGACCTTCTTGTCCCCATCGATCTTGAAGCCGACGCGGGTCGCCTTGCCGTTGGCGTCGGCGATCGCGACGTTCGACAGGTGAAGCGAGGCTTCCTTGTTCTTGATGCCGCCCTGCGGGTCAGCCTGGCTCGGGCGCGTGTGGCGCTGAACCATGTTGACGCCTTCGACGAGGACGCGGTTTTCGGTGGGCAGGACCTTCAGCACGTTGCCCGTGCGGCCCTTGTCCTTGCCGGTGAGGACGACGACGCGGTCGCCCTTCTTGATCTTGGCGGCCATGTTACAGGACCTCCGGAGCCAGCGAGATGATCTTCATGTGGTTCTTGGCGCGCAGTTCGCGAGGAACCGGGCCGAAGATCCGCGTGCCGACAGGCTCGTTCTGCTTGTTGACGATGACGGCGGCCGACTTGTCAAAGCGGATGACCGAGCCGTCCTTGCGTTGGATGTCCTTGGCGGTGCGCACGACGATGGCGCGAACGACGTCGCCCTTCTTCACACGGCCGCGCGGGATGGCTTCCTTCACGGAGGCGACGATTGTGTCGCCGATCGAGGCGTAGCGGCGCTTGGAGCCGCCCAACACCTTGATGCACATGACCCGGCGGGCGCCCGAATTATCGGCCACTTCCAGGTTAGTTTGCATCTGGATCATAAGATCAGATCCTTCTGATTACGAGGCGGAGGCGTTGGAAAGGACTTCCCAGCGCTTCAGTTTGGACTTGGGGGCGCACTCGACGATGCGAGCGATGTCGCCGACCTTGAGCGCGTTGGCTTCGTCGTGCGCGTGGTACTTCTTGGACGACCGGACGGTCTTCTTCAGAAGCGGGTGAAGCAGGGTGCGCTCCACCTTCACAACGACAGTCTTCTCGCCCTTGTCGGACACGACCACGCCTTCAAGAATTCGCTTGGGCATATTCGTTTCCTTACGAGGCCGCACGCTTCTCGCGCAGAAGCGTCGAGATGCGAGCGATGTCTTTGCGGACTTCACCAACGCGGTGAGTCTTTTCCATTTGGCCGGTGGCTGCCTGGAAGCGCAGGTTGAACTGTTCCTTCTTGAGCTTCAGCAGCTCGTCGGACAGTTGGTCGGTCGTTTGCGACCGCAGATCGGCGATCTTGGTCATTAGGCGGCAGCCTCCACATGCGCGACGCCGGCGTCGATACGGGTCACGACCTTGGTGCGGACCGGCAGCTTGGCGGCGCCGAGACGGAGTGCTTCGCGGGCGACATCGTCCGGCACGCCGTCGATTTCAAACAGGATACGGCCCGGGTGGCAACGCGCGGCCCAGTGGTCCACGGCGCCCTTGCCCTTACCCATCCGGACTTCAGCCGGCTTGCCCGTGACGGGCAGGTCGGGGAAGACGCGGATCCAGACGCGGCCCTGACGCTTCATCTGGCGAGTGATCGCGCGGCGAGCCGCTTCGATCTGACGCGCGGTGATGCGTTCCGGCTCCAGCGTCTTCAGGCCATACGACCCGAAGTTCAGCGAGAAACCGCCCTTGGCCGAGCCATGGATCCGGCCCTTGAAGGCCTTGCGGTATTTGGTCTTCTTCGGTTGCAACATGACTTAGTTCTCACGTCCCCGGTCGCGACGCGGACCGCGGTCGCCACGGGGGCCGCCGCGTTCGCGGCCTTCGTTCGAGGACGGACCCGAAGCTTCCTGGGCCCAACGCTTGTCCTGCGCCATGGGATCGTGCTCCAGCACTTCACCCTTAAAGACCCAGACCTTCACGCCGATGATGCCGTAGGTCGTCTTGGCTTCGTAGAAACCATAGTCGATGTCGGCGCGCAGCGTGTGAAGCGGCACGCGACCTTCGCGGTACCATTCCATACGTGCGATTTCGGCGCCGCCCAGACGACCCGAGACATTCATACGAATGCCCTTGGCGCCCAGACGCATGGCCGACTGCATCGAACGCTTCATGGCGCGACGGAAGGCCACGCGGCGCTCCAGCTGCTGCGCGATGTTCTCGGCGATCAGCTGCGCATCGGTTTCCGGCTTGCGGACTTCGATGATGTTCAGGTGAACTTCACCCTCAGTGCGCGCCGAGATGTCCTTGCGGAGCTTCTCGATGTCAGCGCCCTTCTTGCCGATCACGACGCCCGGACGGGCGGCGTAGATGGTGATGCGGCACTTCTTGTGCGGGCGCTCGATGATGATGCGCGACACGCCGGCGGCGGCCAGACGTTCCCGCAGCCACTCGCGCAGCTTCAGGTCCTGGTGCAGCAGGCGGGAATAGTCGGCGCCGGCGGCGAACCAGCGGCTGTCCCACGTGCGGTTCACGCCGAGGCGCAGACCGACCGGATTGATTTTCTGTCCCATCAGGCGGCCTCGCCGGCTTCACGGACCACGATGGTGATCTCGCTGAACGGTTTCAGGATGCGCGACGAACGACCGCGAGCACGGCTCGCGAAACGCTTCATCACCAGGTTCTTGCCCACGAAGGCCTCGGCGACGACCAGATTGTCGATGTCGAGGTTGTGGTTGTTCTCGGCGTTCGAGATCGCCGAATACAGCACCTTGCGGACGTCGCCAGCGATGCGCTTACGGCTGAATTCCAGCTCGTTCAGCGCCTTCTGGACCGGCATGCCGCGGATCGAAGCGGCGACCAGGTTCAGCTTTTGCGGGCTGATGCGCACGTTGACCAGCTTGGCGCGGGCCTCGGTCGGGGCGACCCGACGCTCGTTTTTTGTCTGGGCCATCGGTTACTTCCTTTTGGCCTTCTTGTCCGCCGCGTGACCCGGGAAGTTCCGGGTCGGGGCGAACTCGCCGAGCTTCATGCCGACCATCTCTTCCGAGACCGACACGGGCACGTGCTTCTGACCGTTATGGACGCCGAACGTCAGACCGACGAACTGCGGCAGGATGGTGGAGCGGCGCGACCAGGTCTTGATCACGTCCTTGCGGCCCGACGATTGAACGGCGTCGGCCTTCTTGAGCAGATACCCGTCGACAAACGGGCCTTTCCAGGAGGAGCGGGCCATTCTTAGCGAGCCTTCTTAACGTGGCGGGTACGGATGATGTACTTGTCCGTAGCCTTGTTCTTGCGGGTACGAGTGCCCTTGGTGTCCTTACCCCACGGCGTGACGGGGGTACGACCACCAGAGGTCCGGCCTTCACCACCACCATGCGGGTGGTCGATCGGGTTCATGGCGACGCCGCGAACGTGCGGACGCCAGCCCATGTGACGCTTGCGACCGGCCTTGCCCAGGTTCTGGTTCATGTGGTCGGGGTTCGAAACCGCGCCCACCGTGGCGATGCAGCCGTCCAGAACCATACGCAGTTCGCCCGAGCCGAGACGGATCTGGGCGTAGCCCTGATCGCGACCGACCAGCTGGGCGTAGGCGCCGGCCGAACGGGCCAGCTGGGCGCCCTTGCCCGGCTTCATTTCGATGTTGTGGATGATCGTACCCACCGGCATCGAACGGAGCGGCATGGCGTTGCCCGGCTTCACGTCGGTCTTTTCGCCCGCGACGATCGTGTCGCCCGCCTTAAGGCGTTGCGGCGCGATGATGTAGGTCTTTTCGCCGTCCTCATAGGTCACGAGAGCGATGAAGGCCGTGCGGTTCGGATCGTATTCCAGACGCTCGACCGTGCCGACCATGTCCCACTTGCGACGCTTGAAGTCGATCTTGCGGTACAGGGTCTTGGCGCCGCCGCCACGGAAGCGGACCGCGATGCGACCGCCCTGCCCGCGTCCGCCCGACTTGGTCAGGCCTTCGGTAAGCGACTTTTCCGGACGGCCCTTGTGGAGTTCCGAACGGTCAACCAGCACGAGGGCGCGACGGCCCGGCGAGGTCGGATTGTAATGTTTCAAGGCCATCTGATCAGAGCCCCGTGGTGACGTCGATCGACTGGCCGTCAGCCAGCGTCACGATCGCTTTTTTGATGTCGACCCGGCGGCCCAGGATACCCCGGAAGCGCTTGGTCTTGCCCTTTTGAACCAGAGTGTTGACCTTCAGGACGTTGACTTTGAACAGGCTTTCGACCGCAGCGGCGATCTCGTCCTTGGTCGCCGTGTCAGCGACGCGGAAGACGACCTTGTTCTGCTCGGACAGGATCGTGGCCTTTTCGGTGATCACCGGGGCCAGGATGGTGTCGTAGTGCTTGGCGGTAGGTTGAGCGGCCATTACGCGGCTTCCTTATCGCTGAAGCGGGCTTCGATGGCCTCGATGGCGGCCTTCGTCAGCACCAGCTTGTCAGCCCGCAGGATGTCATAGACGTTCAGGCCGGCGTTCGGCAGCACGTCGATGTGCGGGATGTTGCGTGCGGCCAGGCCGAAGTTCGTGTCGACTTCGGGACCCGCGATGATCAGAGCCTTGGTCCAGCCCAGCTTGCCAAGCGCTTCACGCAGCGAAGCGGTCTTGGCTTCCTTCACCGAGACGGTGTCGACCACGATCAGGTCGCCCGACTTGGCCTTGGAGGACAGGGCGTGACGCAGAGCCAGCGCGCGGATCTTCTTCGGCAGCGAGAAGCCATGATCGCGAACGATCGGGCCGAAGGCGCGCGAACCGCCGACGAACTGCGGTGCACGGCGCGAACCGTGACGAGCGCCGCCGGTGCCCTTTTGCTTGTACATCTTCTTACCCGTACGAGAGTTCTCGTTGCGGGTCTGAACCTTGTGCGTACCGGCGCGGCGCTTGGCCAGTTGCCAGTTGACGGTGCGGGCCAGGATGTCGCCGCGGATGTCGGAGATGCCGAAGACGGCGTCCGACAGTTCCACGTCGCCAGCAGCCTTGCCGTCGAGTTGGATGACAGAGAGTTTCATTACGCTTCACCGCCTTCGGTCGCTTCGACGGGGGCTTCTTCAGCCGGAGTCGAGGCGGGTTGAGCAGCAGACTTGCTCGACTTCAGCGCGCCGGGGAACGGAGCGTCGGCCGGGCGAGCCTTTTTGATGGCGTCGCGAACCTTGACGTAGCTGCCGTCGTGACCGGGGACAGCGCCCTTGATCAGGATCAGGCCACGCTCGGCGTCCACGCGGACGACGGTCAGGTTCTGGGTGGTGACGGTTTCGGTGCCGTAGTGGCCGGCCATCTTCTTGCCGGGGAACGTGCGACCCGGGTCCTGACGGTTACCCGTCGAACCGTGCGAACGGTGCGAGACCGAAACGCCGTGGGTGGCGCGAAGGCCGCCGAAGTTCCAGCGCTTCATGGCGCCGGCGAAACCCTTACCGATGGTCTCGCCCTGGATGTCGACCTTCTGGCCCACCAGGAAGTGTTCGGCCGACAGTTCGGCGCCCACGTCCAGCAGACCGTCCGCATCGACGCGAAACTCGGTCACATAGGCTTTCGGTTCGACTTCCGCCTTGGCGAAGGTCTCGCGTTGAGCCTTGTTGGTGTTCTTAGCCTTCTTCGTGCCAGCACCCAGTTGGAGAGCGACGTAGCCGTCACGCTCCTGGGTACGTTGGCCGACGACTTGGCAGCCGTCGAGCTGCAGCACAGTGACCGGTACGTGCGCGCCGTCATCGGCGAACACGCGGGTCATGCCCAGCTTCTTGGCGATCACGCCCGTGCGCATCGGATCCCGCCTCTTTCTACTTTAAATCTTGATCTCGACGTCCACGCCGGCGGACAGGTCGAGCTTCATGAGCGCGTCCACGGTCTGCGGGGTGGGGTCGACGATGTCGAGCACGCGTTTGTGCGTGCGGATTTCAAACTGCTCACGCGACTTCTTATCGACGTGCGGAGAGCGGTTCACGGTGAACTTCTCGATCAGGGTCGGCAGCGGAATCGGACCGCGAACGGTCGCGCCGGTGCGCTTGGCGGTATTAACGATCTCGCGCGTCGAAAAATCGAGGACGCGGTGATCAAAGGCCTTGAGCCTGATGCGGATGCTTTGATCCATATCGGTGCTTACTTCCAATGCGGTCGGAGGACCGCGTCCCTGTGAACCATTTCAAAGACCGAAGGCCTTCGGGCAAAAAGCCCTCAGGGAACGCAAATCCGCAAAAACGATCGGCCCACGCAGTTGCCCGCGAAGGCCGTTGATATCCCAAGAAGCTGCAAAGAACAGTGACTTAGGTCGTTCCTGCGAACCGCGTTTGCAGCGAACTGCACAGCCGGTCCAACAAGAGTGGTGGCTTATGCCTATCGATTCTGATTTCGTCAAGCGCGCAAACCCGGGCTGACACAGGATTTCGACGCGGTCTTCGCCGAGGGCTGCGCACGGCGCGACGACACATACGGCGGCGACGTCGGCGGCGTTGTACGCCCTCTTTATAGTGCATGAGCGCGACTGCGGCGCGCGGTTAACGACTTGCCCCACAGATCGCCAAGTCGTGACACATTCTAGCCGCAACGCGTGGCTGTTGCGCAACAACCTTGCCATCCCAGGCCAATCGAACGTCGGTTTATTGCTCCGCTTCGTCTTAGGCTGATAGCAGCGCCCCTCCCCGGACCCCCATCCGGGTGCAGACTGCTAAGGACAAAAGAAAAATGAAGACGATCCTCCTCGCCACGGCCGCCGCCGCCGCCCTGTTCGCCGCCCCGGCCTTCGCCCAAGACGCCATCGGTTCGGTCGGCGTGACCTATTCCAACCCGTCGATCGAAGTCGCCGGCCACGACGTCGACGCCGACGTCTGGACCGTTGACGGCTCGGTCGCCTTGCCGGCCCAGGACTGGACCGTGACCCTGAACGGCGCGATCGACTACACCAAGGCCTTTGGCGAAGAAGACGTCACCGGCGCCGCCGCCGCTCACCTGACCAAGATGTGGTCCTCCGACGTCCGCGCCGGCGCCTTCGTCGCCGCCAACGGCATCGGCAGCGGCAACGAGCCGATCTGGACCGCGGGCGCTGAAGCCCAGAAGTATCTGTCGAACGCCACCCTGACCGGCCAAGTCGCCTACACGACCGCCGACAACGTGGACGCCGACATCTGGACCGTTGGCGCCGACGCAGCCTTCTATGTCATGCCGAACCTGCGCCTGAACGCCGGCGTCGCCTACAACAACGCCGACTTCTCGGGCGGCGACACCGACGCCTGGACCTACGGCGTGGGCGCCGAATACGAGTTCGAGAACACCCCGTTCTCGCTGGGCGCCGCCTACACCCGCGCCGACATCGATTCGCTGGACGTCGACACCTGGTCGGTCGGCCTGCGCTACTCGTTCGGCGGCGGTCTGCAAGCGCGTGACCGCGCCGGCGCCAACCTGGGCGTCTCGGCCATCTCCAGCGTCCTGAACGTCTTCTAAGCGTCTCGGACCTGAGCCATGCGAAGAGCCCCGGCGGAGCAATCCGCCGGGGCTTTTTGTTGGGCCGGAAAAGACCCCCGGGGTTCCACGACCGGGGGCCTTTTCGTCGCTCGGGTCTTACTGCCCGATCTGCAGGGTTCCCGATCCGACGACGGAGCGAGAAACCGATCCCGTGGCCGAGGCGACGCGGACGCTGCCCGATCCGGCGATCGCCACGTCCAGGTCGCGCGTCGCGCCGCCGTAGCGAACATCGCCCGAGCCGCCGATGGCGACCGACAGCTTGTCCATTCGGCCTTGCCGCACATTCACACCGCCCGACCCGCCGATGGACAGTTCGCTGCGTCCGCCGGCGCTGGCCACCTCGACATTGCCCGATCCGCCGACAGCCGCCTTCAGGGCTCCGGTCGCTCCGGCAGAGATGGAGCCAGACCCGCCGACGCTGGCCTTCAGCGATCGAGACGTGCCCGCGCGGATCGCGCCTGATCCGCCAAGGCCCAGTTCCACATCGCCGTCCACATTGGCCACGTTCCAGTTGCCACAACCGCCGTTGTCCAACTCGACAGATCGCGCGCCGCGTCCGACCGAGCCGAAGATCGCGCCGCTGGCGCTGACATCTACCGCGCGCGGCGTGCGCACGACGATCAAGGGCGCGTCTTCCAGGCGGATGCGGCCCAGGTCGCGCACCTCGACGGTCGCGCCCTGCCCCGGCTGGCCCGCATCGCTGCGGCCGGAGTTGCAGCCGCGAATGGCGCTGTTGCCGCCCCACATGCCGTTACGGCGCAGGCCGCCGTCGATCTTCACGTCATTACCGTCGCGGCGAACCTGGATGGCCGGCAAGCGCGTCTGGCCTTGCGTGACCTCGACGCCGATATCCTGACGATCCTCGACGATGACCACCACGCGGGCGACGGCGTTGCGGATCTCGACCTCGGCGGCCGAAGCGGGCGCGGGGACGAACCCGGTCAGGGTGGCGACGGCGGCGGCGGCGATCAGTGCGGTTTTCATGAGCGGTGTTCCCTTCCCGAATGTGAGGAGAAGGTGCGCGCCGCCCGCGCCCAAGTCATTTTAACTCGAGGTCATGAACTCGAATTAACGCCCCGAGCCTATGACCTGGCGTTCAGCGCGCCCGCGCCGTCCGCCGCGCCGATCTCCGGCTCGAAGTCGCGCTCGAAGTTGGCGATCTTGCTTTTCATCGCGCCCGCCTTCTTCAGCGCCAGCGACGCGGCCCAGCGCGCCGCCAGCTCCGGCGTGGTCATGCCGTCGGTGAAGCGCGGCCGCCCGCCCCGGCTGCGGATCACCGCATTGGTGAACAGCGCGCCGTTGCGGAACCGCGACGGCCAGGTCTGGAAATCCATCGACAGGCTGACGCAGAAGCGGTCCAGATTCTCCACGCGGTGCGGCGCATACAGCGGCCAGGTCAGGGCGCGACCTGGCTCCAGATCCATCACCTGCGCATCCTGTTCGAACGCCAGCGCATAGGGCAGTTCCTCGGTCGTCTGACGCGCGACCACCTGTTCCATGTTTCGCTCGGGCAGATGCCCCTCGTCACCGGGATAGACGAACAGCCGCTTGCGACCGCGCAGATGGAACAGCACCACGCCCGCCGCGTCGAAATGATAGGGCACCCGCGCCTTGGGCGACGACAGGATCAACTGCCCCGCGTTTCGCACCGCCCGCATCCCCGGATAGGTCGCCTGGATCGCCGCGAAATCCTTCATCGCCGCCGCCCACAGCTCGGGCCAGCCCGTTTCGACCCCGCGCAGATTGACCCAAAGCCGACCCTGTTTGATCGCCTCCAGCAGCTCCTCGCCTGACAGCCGCCCGCGCGCGCCGGTGCGCAAGGACACCTGCCCCTCCTCGTCGTAGTCATACAGGTTGATGTCGAACAGCTCGGCCGGATAGCGATCCAGCACGGCGGCCAGCGCCGCGTCCTCGGCGAATCCTTGCTCGATTAGGGTGTGGGCGTGGGTCTTGGCCTCGGCGATCGGGCCCGGATAGCGTGTGCGACGTTGGGTCATGCCGATATCCTCAAACGTGAGCAACGCGCGCCGGCGTCTTCTTCTTCGCAGACGCCTTCTGGACAGCCGACCGTGCGGCGACCGCCGCGCCCCTCAGCCGCGCGACCGGCGTCGCCTCGCAAGCTTCGATCGTGGCCCAGCGCCGACGCAGGGACGCCCGCACCGCCTCGCCGCGTCCGCCCGCCCTGTTCAGCGCCGCGACCGTGATGTCGCCCAGCGCCTGGGTCACGCCCGGCTGCATCACCACGGCTTCGCGCACCGTTTGGCGGGCGTTGACGAAGTATTTCTTGTAGGTCTCGCCCTCGAAGCCGAAGTCGAACACCCGGAAGCCCTCGGCCGCCGCCAGCCGCATCGTGTCCATACTCAGCAGGATGCCCGGCGAGCACCGCGCCAGCGTCGGCTCATAGGCCGGGAACCAGAAATGGTAATGCCGCCCGGCGTGCAGCGAGAACTCGATCGCCACAAGCTTTTCGCCCGCATGCATCGCCGCCATCGAGGCGCCAAAGTCTTCTCGCGGTTCGTTCATCAGCGCGTGGAGCAGATCCCGCGTCCAGCCGCAGGCGAAGATGTCATGCAGCCCCGAGCGACGATACTGCGCCGCCTTCAGCGCGATCAAATGATCCAGCAGCACCGGATCTCTGAGACCCCGCTCCGCCCGGATCGGCCCCAGTTCGGCCTCCAGGCTGCGGCGCGCCCGCTCCTTGTCCTTGAAGTATTTGCCGAAGGTCTTGCGTCGCTCGGCGTACCAGTCGTCATAGCCCGTCTTGGGCATGGCTACCTGCACGGTCTCACGCGCCTGGCCTGTTTCGCCCGCGCCGATCCACCCAGGCACGTTCAGCCGCTTGGCTTTCAACAGCCGCGCCACCTCTTCCAGCGTGATCGTCTCGCCCGCCGGGGCGATGACGCCGTGATAGTCGTTCATGGGCGCGCCCAGTGGCTGCACCGCCCCGCCGCGTCGCTGATGCGGGAAGAAGCCGACGATCTCACCGTCCCGTCGGAACAAGGCGATCGCCGCGCCGGGGCAGGCACGCGAAGCGATCTCGGCATAGTCCCAGCGGAAATAGGGGCTGGCCAGATTGGGATTGCCAGCCGTCCACGTACGCCACAGGGCGACGGCGGTAGCATCCATCGCCGCCGCGTCCATGATCTCGACCTGCAGCATTCCGGCCATACGCATCCTCTTAGGGCCCTGCGCAGCAAGGTCCATTCCAGACTGCACACTGCCCCATGCGCGTTTCATCAGGGTTCACCGGCATGGTGAACGCGCGTTGACGGAGCCGCGGTCGCCCTGGCGCGTTTGACTGACCCAAGGAGAAGACCATGACCGATCAACGCCCTGACAGCAAAGCCGTCGAGAACGAGAACTTGCGGCCGGACGCCGAAGGCCAGCCGCCGCGCCCCGCGACCGAACCGAAGGGTTCAAAGGACTCGTCCAACTCCGGCGAGACCGAAACCGACCCCGCGACCGGCGAACCCAGCTGAACAACCGACCGCCTGCACTCACCGCCTCGAAAGTCTCTTATGAACCGTCCCGCCTACCTCGCCGCACTCGCTGTTCTGTCTTTGGGCGCCTGCTCGCCAAAGGAGGAGAATAAGGCCGCACCCCCAGCGCAGACGGCCGAGACTGCCCAGACGGCGCAAGTGGGCCAGACGGGGCCGCTATCTCGAGACGCCATCGAAAACACCGCCTATGCGCCGCCGCCGGCCGCACAAGAGGGCCAGCCCGCCACCCCGAATGCCGCCCAGCAGCAGCCGCAGCCCGCCCTTATCCGCGCGCAGGTTCTTCTTGAGCGTGCCCGCTTCTCGCCCGGCGCGATCGACGGCCTGGTGGGGTCGAACATGCGCCAAGCGATCTCCGCGTTTCAGGAGGCCAACGGCATGACGGTGAACGGGGAGCTGAACGCTGACGTGATGGGAAGACTGCGCGCCGCCGCCGGACCGGGCGCGGTGACCACCACCTACACCATCACCCAGCAGGACATCGCCGGACCCTATCTCGGCGTCGTCCCCACGGAGTTGGAGGCTCAAGGTCAGGCGGCCCACATGGGCTACGCCAATATCGTCGAGGCCTTGGCCGAGCGGTTCCACGTCACCGAGGCCTTGCTGCGCGCCATGAACCCCGGCGCCGACTTCAACCGCGTGGGCCAGGGCCTGCTTGTCCCCGCCGTCAACAGCGCGCCACTGCCCGCCGACGTGGACCACATCGACGTCGACAAGAGCGAAGGCTCGGTGAAGGCGTTCGACGCCGACGGCAAGCTGATCGCCTACTTCCCCGCCACCATCGGCAGCGGCGACAACCCGACACCGACCGGCACGGTCAAGGTCAACGGCGTGGCGCGAAACCCGGACTACACCTACGACCCGTCGAAACTCAGCTATGGCGATGGCAAGAAGAAGGTCGTTGTGAAACCCGGTCCGAACAATCCGGTCGGTGTCGTCTGGATCGATCTGAACAAGCCCAGCTACGGCATCCACGGCACGCCGGACCCTCATCTGGTCGGCAAGACGGCCTCGCACGGCTGTGTGCGCCTGACCAACTGGGACGCCTGGATGCTGGCCGACAAGGTCAAGCCAGGCGTCACCGTCCGCTTTATCTAGTGGACGGCGCCGAACGGCGTCCCGTCCCAGAAGTCGCAATGGTGGCGTTCGAAGAATCCGTCGTCCATGACATCGCCTTGTGGCTTGAACACGCGCACCGGCCCCGCACCCTCGACGCGGGGCCATTCGGCGGCGAAGGCCGAACGGCCGAACGTGGCCCACAGCCTCTGCATCCGTTCCGACAGCGCCTTCTGTTCAGGCGTGAACCGCTTGGGATCAGCAAACACCCAGCGCGTTCCGAACACATAGGCCAGTTCACTGGCGTGATAGGCGCCCAGGTCCAGACCGACGATCCAGTCTGGCAGCACGAACGGCGCCCCGCGATCGGCGAACTCATAGCCCCACACCGGCACATACTGGGCCAAAACGCGTCGCAAGGCCTGTGACGGACAGGCGAACCTCTGGTCCGTGAAGTTCGCAGCGATGGCATAGGCGGGCCCGTCCTCACCCACCGGATAGCGCGCCAGCACCCGCTCGCCCTGATCGCCGTACATCCAGATCGTCTCCTTCTGATAGCGATCCATATCCTGCACCTCGTTGGCGAACAGCCGCCCCTCATCGAGGTTCGTCCCGACGAGGACGGGCACGCGCGTGAACCGCCCCTCGCGGATCGCGACAGCCGGACTTTCCAGCACAGTGGCGTCGGTGTGCACCGGCCCCCACGATCCCGGCCCGTTGATGCCCGCTCTCAATGACGCCGCCCGCGACAGCCGCCAGGCCGGAAGCGCCTTCAGGCACGCGATCTGATCCTGGCCGGTGCAGCCCAGCCTTTCAGCGAACATCGGCCCCGACTGGGCCGCGTCCTGCGCACTGACCAGGGACGACGGCTCAAGACATCCGCCGCTCTGCATGATGACCCGCTGATACAGCCCTTGCGACTGCGGCGACGCCATCAGGTAACAGGCCGTCCATGCGCCCGCGCTCTCGGCGAACAGGGTAACGTCGCCTGGATCGCCGCCAAAGGCCGCAATGTTCCGATGCACCCACTTCAGCGCGGCCTGCTGATCCATCAGGCCGAAGTTTCCCCCAAAGCCTTCGCCGGTCGCCTGAAACCCCGGATGCGCCAGCCAGCCCAGCGCGCCGAGCCGATAATTCATCGTCACGACCACCCGCCCCTGCTCGCGCGCCAGTTTCGACGGGTCGTAGTTGGCGCCCGCCCCCACGGTGAAGGCACCGCCCGGAATATAGACCATCACCGGCCGCGCCTCGGCCGCGTCTCCGCCCGGCGCATAGATGTTCAGATACAGACAGTCCTCGGACCCGACGACGATCCCGCCGCCGCCACCCAAGATTGAGCGTCGCCCGATCGCCTGGGTGCAGTCCGAACCGATCCGCGTCGCATCCCGCACGCCCTGCCAGGCCTGAACCGGCTGCGGCGCGCGCCAGCGCAGATCGCCGACGGGCGGCGCCGCGAACGGCACGCCGAGGAACGCTCGCGTCCCCGCCCCATCGACGCCGCGAACCGTCCCGGATTCGGTCATCGCCAACACCGGCTCGGCGTCCTTGGCGAACCGGACCTGATCGACCTTGCCGGGATGGGTGGCGCAGGCCGACAGGGCGACAAGGCACGCAAGCAACGAGATCAGACGCATCGTGAACCTTGGCTGTTGGGCAGACGATCCTAACGCCTGAACGCGGGCGACGTTTCCTGTCTTCCGCCTCATCTCCGTCATCCTCGGGCTTGACCCGAGGATCGGATGTTGATGGGTGTTGCGCCACCGTTGAGGCAATACGGCACAATGCTCGATCCTCGGGTCAAGCCCGAGGATGACGGGGATGATCAGGACAGAGCAAAACGGCCCCCGGATTGCTCCGGGGGCCGTTCTGTTACGCGACTCTGTCTTTCGGCCTATGCGCGCCTCGCGGAGGCGCGCGACTTGAGGCCGTTTTAGCTTAGGCGATGATCTTGGCCACGACGCCGGCGCCGACGGTGCGGCCGCCTTCACGGATGGCGAAGCGCAGGCCCTGGTCCATCGCGATCGGGGTGATCAGCTCGACGTTCAGCTCGGCGTTGTCGCCCGGCATGATCATCTCGACGCCTTCCTTCAGCTGAACGATGCCGGTCACGTCCGTCGTGCGGAAGTAGAACTGCGGGCGATAGTTCGTGAAGAACGGGGTGTGACGACCGCCTTCTTCCTTGGTCAGGATGTAGGCTTCGGCCAGGAACTTGGTGTGCGGGGTGATGGAGCCCGGCTTGCACAGCACCTGGCCGCGCTCGACGTCTTCACGCTTGGTGCCGCGCAGCAGCACGCCCACGTTGTCGCCCGCTTGACCTTGGTCCAGCAGCTTGCGGAACATTTCCACGCCCGTGCAGGTCGTCTTCTGGACCGGACGGATGCCGACGATCTCGACTTCCTCACCGACCTTGATGATGCCCTTCTCGACGCGGCCCGTGACCACGGTGCCGCGGCCCGAGATCGAGAACACGTCTTCGACCGGCATCAGGAACGGCAGGTCGACCGGACGCTCCGGCTGCGGGATGTAGGCGTCGACCGTTTCCATCAGGGCCAGAACGCGCTGTTCGCCGATTTCCGGGTTCACGCCGTCGGTCGCGGCCTTGGCCGAACCCTTGGTGATCGGAATGTCGTCGCCGGGGAACTGGTACGACGAAAGCAGCTCGCGCACTTCCATCTCGACCAGCTCGAGCAGCTCTTCGTCGTCGACCAGGTCGACCTTGTTCATGAAGACCACCAGGGCCGGCACGCCGACCTGACGGGCCAGCAGGATGTGCTCGCGGGTCTGCGGCATCGGGCCGTCAGCGGCCGACACCACCAGGATCGCGCCGTCCATCTGCGCAGCGCCGGTGATCATGTTCTTCACATAGTCGGCGTGGCCGGGGCAGTCCACGTGGGCGTAGTGACGGTTGGCCGTCTCATATTCCACGTGCGCGGTGTTGATCGTGATGCCGCGCGCCTTCTCTTCCGGCGCAGCGTCGATGTCGGCGTAGTTCATCGCCTTCGCGCCGCCGGCCTTCGCCAGCGTCATCGTGATCGCTGCCGTCAACGTCGTCTTGCCGTGGTCAACGTGACCAATCGTGCCGATGTTGCAGTGCGGCTTCGTCCGTTCGAACTTTTCCTTGGCCATTTTCTAGCTCCTAAGGTCCCCGAACCGGGGTTCCTGCAGTTTGGGGGTTAAGGACGCCCGATCCTTACGGTCCGGGCGCATATAGGCGGGCTTTCCGAAAAGGGAAAGCTTAGGCGTACTTCTTGATCACTTCGTCGGCGACGTGTTGCGGCACCGGCTCGTAGTGGTCGTATTGCATGGTGAACTGGGCGCGGCCCTGCGACATGCCGCGCAGCGTGTTCACATAGCCGAACATGTTGGCCAGCGGCACGAAGGCGTTCACGACGGTGGCGTTGCCGCGCATGTCCTGACCCTGGATCATGCCGCGACGGCCGTTCAGGTCGCCGATGACCGAGCCGAGGTATTCCTCGGGGGTCACGACTTCCACCGCCATGATCGGCTCGAGCAGCTTGGGCGAACCCTTTTCCTTCAGCTCGCGGAAGGCGGCGCGGGCCGCGATTTCGAACGCCAGCACGCTGGAGTCGACGTCGTGGAACTTGCCGTCCGTCAGGGTCGCTTTGAAGTCGATCAGCGGGAAGCCGGCCAGCAGGCCGTTGTCCTTGGCCGAATTCAGGCCCTTTTCGACGCCGGGGATATATTCCTTCGGCACCGCGCCGCCCACGATCGAGTTCTCGAACACGAAGCCCGAGCCCGGCTCGCCGGGTTCGAAGGTGATCATGACGCGGGCGAATTGGCCCGTACCGCCGGTCTGCTTCTTGTGCGTGTAGTCGATGTCGACCTTGCGGCCCAGCGATTCACGATAGGCGACCTGCGGCGCGCCGATGTTGGCCTCGACCTTGTAGGTGCGCTTCAGGATGTCGATCTTGATGTCCAGGTGCAGCTCGCCCATGCCCTTCAGGATCGTCTGGCCCGACTCGTGGTCGGTCGAGACGGTGAAGGAGGGATCTTCCGAGGCCAGCTTGGCCAGGGCGACGCCCAGCTTCTCCTGGTCGCCCTTGGTCTTGGGCTCGACCGAGATCTCGATGACCGGCGCCGGGAACTCCATCTTCTCCAGGATGACGGGCGACTTGATCGGGTCGCACAGGGTGTCGCCCGTGCGGGTTTCCTTCAGGCCGGCCAGGGCGACGATGTCGCCGGCGTAGGCTTCCTTGACGTCTTCACGGTTGTTGGAGTGCATCTGCAGCATCCGGCCGACGCGCTCCTTCTTGTCGCGGCTGGAGTTCAGCAGGCTCATGCCCGTTTCCATCTTGCCCGAGTACAGGCGGCAGAAGGTCAGCGAGCCGACGAAGGGGTCGTCCATGATCTTGAACGCCAGGACCGACAGGGGTTCTTCGTCCGAGGCTTTACGCACGACGGGCTCTTCGGTCTTGAAGTCGATGCCCGGGGTCGGCGGGATGTCCAGCGGCGACGGCAGATAGTCGACGACGGCGTCCAGCAGCGTCTGCACGCCCTTGTTCTTGAAGGCCGAGCCGCACAGGATCGGATAGAAGGCGCCGGTCAGAACGGCCTTGCGGATGCACTTCTTGATGGTGGCTTCGTCGGGCTCGTTGCCTTCGAGGTAGGCTTCCATCGCCTCGTCGTCCAGCTCCACGGCGTTGTCGATCAGGTACTGACGCGCGGCGATCGCCTTGTCCATCAGGTCGTCCGGGATCGGCACGTCCTTGTAGGAGGCGCCCAGGCCGTCGTTGTCCCAGACCACGCCGGTCATGCGGACCAGGTCGACCAGACCCGACAGCGAGGATTCGGCGCCGATCGGGAATTGGATCGGCACGGCCTTGGCGCCCAGACGGTCGCGGATCGACTCGACCGAGGCGTCGAAGTCGGCGCCGATCTTGTCCATCTTGTTGACGAAGACGATGCGCGGAACCTTGTACTTGTCGGCCTGGCGCCAGACGGTTTCGGTCTGCGGCTCGACGCCGGCGTTGCCGTCCAGCACCGTCACGGCGCCGTCGAGGACGCGCAAGGAACGCTCGACTTCGATGGTGAAGTCCACGTGGCCTGGGGTGTCGATGATGTTCAGACGCTTGTTCTGCCAGAAGGCGGTCGTCGCGGCGGACGTGATGGTGATGCCGCGCTCCTGCTCCTGGTCCATCCAGTCCATGGTGGCGGCGCCGTCGTGGACTTCGCCGATCTTGTGGGATTTGCCGGTATAATACAGGATCCGCTCGGTCGTCGTCGTCTTGCCCGCGTCGATGTGGGCCATGATGCCGAAGTTGCGGTAGTCCTGGAGCGCGTGCGTACGTGCCATGGAAACGTGCCTTGAAAGTTTTCAGGACGCTAAAGGGCGCCCACGGAAGGATGTCGGTGTTCGGATAAGCGAGTGCGGGCGATTTAGCTCAAACCGCCCGCACCGGAAACCCTTAGATAGTCAGCGCAGATGACGCTTTGAAGGCGTTACCAGCGATAGTGGCTGAAGGCGCGGTTGGCTTCGGCCATCTTGTGGGTGTCTTCGCGCTTCTTGACCGCGGTGCCGCGGTTGTTCGAAGCGTCCAGCAGTTCGGCGGCCAGTTTCTCGGTCATGGTGTTCTCGCCACGCTTGCGCGCAGCGTTCACCAGCCAGCGGATGGCCAGGGCGCGACGACGGTCCGGACGGACTTCGACGGGCACCTGATAGGTGGCGCCGCCGACGCGACGCGAGCGCACTTCGACCGACGGTGAGACGTTTTCCAGGGCGGCGTGGAAGGTCGCGACCGGCTCCTGGTCCTTCTTCTTCTCGGCCAGGATGTCGAAGGCGCCATAGACGATGTTCTCGGCGACGGCCTTCTTACCTTCGTACATGACGTAGTTCATGAACTTGGTGACGACCAGGTCCCCGAACTTGGGATCCGGCAGAACTTCACGTTTCTGGGCGCGGTGACGACGCGACATGGGGTATTCCTTGCAGTGCCCGACCAGCGCCGGGAAGATCTCGAAAAGGCCTCCGGGCGCGACGGCCCGGAGAAGAATGGCTTACTTCGGACGCTTGGCGCCGTAATGCGAACGACGCTGCTTACGGTCCTTGACGCCTTGGGTATCCAGAACGCCGCGCAGGATGTGGTAGCGAACGCCGGGCAAGTCCTTCACGCGGCCGCCGCGGATCAGAACAACCGAGTGTTCTTGCAGGTTGTGGCCTTCGCCGGGGATGTAGCACACGGCTTCGTAGCCGTTCTTGGCCAGACGGACCTTGGCGACCTTACGCAGAGCCGAGTTCGGCTTCTTCGGGGTCGTGGTGTAAACGCGGGTGCAGACGCCGCGACGCTGGGGCGAACCCTCCAGAGCCGGCACCTTGTTGCGGGTGGGCTTGGGCTTGCGCGGCTTGCGGATCAGCTGATTGATCGTAGGCATTCGAAACTCGTCTCGACTTCTGATGGAGGCGTGTGTCTTTCGACCGAAGCGCCTCTCGCCTTCTTGTGAACGGGGGGACCATCCCCTCGCCCGGGTGTCATCGAGACTGAGCGCGCGACCACCCAAACAGAAAAGCCGGAACGCGCGCTTTGGGCGTTCCGGCGGGCACAGCCCGTCCGTTGGATTGTCACGATCTCAGCGACCGGCGAACCGGCCACGCCTCGAAAGTGGGCGGCTTCTACGCCCGATGGGCGCGAAGGTCAAGGCGGCGCTAATCTTCAAAGTGGAAACCAGCGCTGCGTCCCTCACAGTCAGTTCGCCCTCCGCCCGAAAGCGGCCATGCTTCTAGCACAGCTTGCATAGGGTCAAGGGGGACGACGCATTGGCGTTTGCACAGCTGACGCGGCCTGACCGGCGCCTCGACTGGCGAAAGGCAGGCTTGGCGACGGCGTCGGTGGCGATCAACACCGCGCTGCTCGCCTTCCTGTCGTTCATGGCCCTGGGCATAGAGGGCGACGTCGTCGCGCCCGAACAGCCGCCGATCTACGTCGATGTTAAGCCCCGCCCCCTGCTGCCCAACGAGCGGGCTAGAACGCCGGTCCAGGCGCCCGCAGTCGACGATATGGCCGCGTCGGCGCAGGACGCGCGCCCGACGGTTCAGACGCCCTCCCCGCGCCAGGCAACGCCGCCAGACAGTCGCCCTGCGCCGATCCGTCCCCGCATCGCCGCGCCCACGCCCCAGGGCGCGCCTGCCCCGCCGGACGCCTGGACGGTCAATCCGAACGACCGCGCCGGGGCCATGTCGCGCGTCTTGCGTCAGGGTCTGATCGGCTGCACCACGCCGCAACAGCTCAGCGCGGCCGAGAGCGCAAACTGCCTCCACGACGCCGAGCGGCGCGGCCGAAACGCCGCTCCGATCACCGGCACGGACAACCCCGAGCGCGACGCCGCCTTTGCTCGCGAGGGGGCGCGGCGTCTGGCCGAATGGGAGGCGCGCCGTCGTCCTCTGTCCGGCGGCGTCGGCGTGGTGGGTCCGGCGGACTGCGTCGGCTCGAACTTCGGCACAGGCTGCGCCGGCGCGCAGTTGAATCCGTCGCTGGCGCCCGACTCGACCCGCAACGTCCAGACCCGACGCGACGGCCACCGGGCCGGCGGTGCACCGATCACGCCGGGCGCTTCGGCCCCGATGGAGCGGTGGAAGGACTGAAAGAAAAAGGGCGGCGCCGTCGCCGGCGCCGCCCTCTTCGTATCTTCGCTCGAGAAGCGTGAGATCAGCTTTCGCTGCTCTCCAGCTCCAGTTGCAGATCGGCCGGCAGCGGCTCGATCGCCTCTTCCAGAGCCGAGGTCAGTTCTGCATCACGCTCGTTGGCGATCTTCTGCAGGCTGCGCAGGTAGGCGCCGGTGCCGGCCGGGATCAGGCGGCCGACGATGACGTTTTCCTTCAGGCCTTCCAGCATGTCCTTCTTGCCGTGGACCGAGGCGTCGGTGAGGACGCGAGTGGTCTCCTGGAAGGACGCCGCCGAGATGAAGCTGCGGGTTTGCAGCGACGCCTTGGTGATGCCCAGCAGGACGGGCTGGGTGGTGGCCAGACGGCCGCCACGCTTCTCGACCTTGGCGTTTTCCAGAACGGCTTCGGCGACTTCGACGGTGTCGCCGCGGATCAAGGTGGTTTCACCCGAATCCAGCACTTCCACCTTCTGCAGCATCTGACGCACGATGACTTCGATGTGCTTGTCGTTGATCGGCACGCCCTGCAGTCGATAGACCTCCTGCACTTCGTTCACCAGATACTCGGCCAGCGCCTCGACGCCCTGAATGCGCAGCAGATCGTGCGGATCCGGGTTGCCGTCGATGATGTAGTCGCCCTTCTGGATCAGATCGCCGTCGTGGACGGAGATGTGCTTACCCTTCGGGATAAGGAACTCGACCGGTTCGCCCTGCACGCCATCGGCGTTGGGCTCGGGCGTGATCTTGATGCGACGCTTGTTCTTGTAGTCGCGGCCGAATTCGACGCGACCATCCATCTCGGCGATGACCGCGCAGTCCTTCGGACGGCGAGCTTCGAACAGTTCGGCTACGCGCGGCAGACCGCCGGTAATGTCGCGGGTCTTGGCGCCTTCGGTCGGAACGCGAGCGATGATCTCGCCCGGCTTGACCTCATCGCCGTTCGACACGGACAGAACCGCGCCCACCGGCAGCAGATAGCGGGCGTCCGAACCGGACGACAGCTTGGCGTAGGCGTCGCCCAGGGTGACGCCCATGGCCGGACGCAGGTCCGAGCCGCGCGGGCTGGCGCGCCAGTCGCTGACGACGCGCTGGGCGATACCCGTCGCTTCGTCGGTTTCTTCCTTGACCGACAGGCCTTCGACCAGGTCCTCGAAGCGCACGACGCCGCCGACTTCCGTCAGGATCGGGGTGGTGTAGGGGTCCCACTCCGCCAGGCGTTGGTTCTTCTTGACCTCGTCGCCGTCCTTGACGCGGATGCGGGCGCCGTAAGGAGCCTTGTGCGTCTCGCGGTCCTTGCCGTCCACGACCACTGTCACAATGACGTTGCGGCTCATGGCCACCAGGTCGCCGTGGGCCGCGACGACGGTCGGGCCGGTGACCTTGGCCGTACCGGCGTTGGTCGCCTCCATGAAGGAGGTTTCCGCCACCTGAGCCGTACCGCCGATGTGGAAGGTCCGCATCGTCAGCTGGGTGCCCGGCTCGCCGATCGACTGGGCGGCGATGACGCCGACCGCTTCGCCGATGTTGACGTTGGTGCCGCGCGCCAAGTCACGGCCGTAGCAGTGGGCGCAGATCCCGGCTTCGGCCTCGCAGGTCAGGGCCGAACGGACCTTGACCGACTGAACGCCCGCAGCCTCGACAGCCTCGGCGACTTCTTCCACCAGATAGGTGTCGGCGGGGAACAGGACGGTATCGGTGCCCGGCTCCTTGATGTCCTCGGCCGCATAACGACCCAGGATGCGCTGACCCAGCGAGACCAGCACGTCGCCGCCTTCCATCACCGCACGCAGGGTGATGCCGCGCGTCGAGCCGCAATCCTGCTCGGTGACGATGGAGTCCTGCGCCACGTCCACCAGACGGCGGGTCAGGTAACCCGAGTTGGCGGTCTTCAGCGCAGTGTCGGCCAGACCCTTACGGGCGCCGTGGGTGGAGTTGAAGTATTCAAGGACGGTCAGGCCTTCCTTGAAGTTCGAGGTGATCGGCGTCTCGATGATCTCGCCGGACGGCTTGGCCATCAGGCCGCGCATGCCGCCCAGTTGCTTCATCTGGGCCTGCGAACCACGGGCGCCGGAGTTGGCCATCATGAAGACCGAGTTGATGTCGGGGTTTTCACCCTCGATCAGCACGCGCGGTTGCGCGATCTCGCCCATCATGGCGTCGGCGATCCGGTCCGTGGCCTTGGACCAGGCGTCGACCACCTTGTTGTACTTCTCGCCGCGCGTGATCAGGCCGTCGGCGTACTGTTGCTCGTACTCCTCGACCTGGGTGCGGGTCTCGGCGACCAGTTCGACCTTCTTGGCCGGGATCACGATGTCGTCCTTGCCGAACGAAATGCCGGCCTTGGCGGCTTCGCGGAAGCCCAGGCCCATCATCTGGTCGGCGAAGATGACCGTCGCCTTCTGACCGCAGTGGCGATAAACCACGTCGATCAGATTGCCGATTTCCTTCTTGGTCAGGTTCTTCTCGAGCAGGCGATAGCCGACGTTCGGGTTGCGCGGCAGCAGGGCCGCCAGCTTCATCCGGCCCGGCGTCGTGTCGATGACCTTGGTCACCTCATTGCCTTCGGCGTCCTGTTCCGTCCAGCGCGCCTTGATGCGCGTGTGCAGGGTGACGACCTTGGCGTCCAACGCCGCATCGATCTCGCCGATGTTGGCGAACAGCTTGCCTTCGCCCGGCTCGCCGTCCTTGACCAGCGACAGATAGTACAGACCCAGAACGATGTCCTGCGACGGCACGATGATCGGCTTGCCGTTGGCGGGCGACAGGATGTTGTTGGTCGACATCATCAGGACGCGCGCTTCCAGCTGGGCCTCGAGGCTCAGCGGGACGTGAACGGCCATCTGGTCGCCGTCGAAGTCGGCGTTGAAGGCGGTGCAGACCAGCGGGTGCAGGCGGATGGCCTTGCCCTCGATCAGCTTGGGCTCGAACGCCTGGATGCCCAGGCGGTGAAGCGTCGGCGCGCGGTTCAGCAGAACCGGGTGCTCGCGGATGACCTCGTCCAGGATGTCCCAGACGGCGGGCTGCTCGCGCTCGACCATGCGCTTGGATTGCTTGACGGTGCCCGACAGGCCCTTGGCGTCCAGGCGCGCATAGATGAACGGCTTGAACAGCTCCAGCGCCATCTTCTTGGGCAGGCCGCACTCGTGCAGCTTCAGTTCCGGACCCACGGTGATGACCGAACGACCCGAATAGTCGACACGCTTGCCCAGCAGGTTCTGACGGAAGCGGCCCTGCTTGCCCTTCAGCATGTCGGCCAGCGACTTCAGCGGACGCTTGTTGGCGCCCGTGATCACGCGACCGCGACGGCCGTTGTCGAACAGGGCGTCGACGGACTCCTGCAGCATCCGCTTTTCGTTACGGATGATGATGTCCGGTGCGCGCAGCTCCATCAGGCGCTTCAGGCGGTTGTTGCGGTTGATGACGCGGCGATACAGGTCGTTCAGGTCGGAGGTCGCGAAACGACCGCCGTCCAGCGGCACCAGCGGACGCAGTTCCGGCGGGATGACCGGCACGATCGTCAGGATCATCCACTCGGGCTTGTTGCCCGATTCCAGGAAGGCCTCGATCAGCTTCAGGCGCTTGGACGCCTTCTTGGCCTTCATCTCCGAGGGATTGTCGGCCAGCTCGGCGCGGTGCTTTTCGGCTTCCGCATTCAGGTCGATGCCCATCAGCAGGTTGCGGACGGCCTCGGCGCCGATCTCGGCGGTGAAGCCGTCATCGCCGAACTCTTCCTGGTAGCGATAGAACTCGTCTTCGGTCAGCAGTTGGTTCTGCTTCAGCGGGGTCAGGCCCGGCTCGGTGACGATGTAGTTCTCGAAGTACAGGACGCGCTCGACGTCCTTCAGCGCCATGTCCAGCATCAGCGAGATGCGGCTGGGCAGAGACTTCAGGAACCAGATGTGGGCGACCGGCGCAGCCAGGTCGATGTGACCCATGCGCTCGCGGCGAACGCGGGCCAGGGTAACCTCGACCCCGCACTTCTCGCAGATGATGCCCTTGTACTTCATGCGCTTGTACTTGCCGCACAGGCATTCGTAGTCCTTGGTCGGGCCAAAGATACGCGCGCAGAACAGGCCGTCACGCTCGGGCTTGAACGTACGGTAGTTGATGGTTTCCGGCTTCTTGATCTCGCCGAACGACCACGAACGGATCTTCTCGGGCGAGGCCAAAGCGATCTTGATCTGGTCGAAGGTCGGGGTGACCGGGACCGGGTTGAAGATGTTCAGGACTTCCTGGTTCATCTTGATTCCTTCTGCGGGGCTGACCCGCGAAAATTATTCAGAACGGAGAAAAGCGGAGGGATCGCCCTCCCCCGCCGTGGCGAGAGAGGGGCTCGTGATCCGGATCAGCTGTTCCCCAGCTCCACGTTCAGACCCAGCGAACGCATTTCCTTGATGAGCACGTTGAAGCTCTCGGGAATGCCGGCCTCGAAGCTGTCGTCGCCACGGACGATAGCCTCGTAGACCTTGGTCCGGCCGGCCACGTCGTCGGACTTCACCGTCAGCATCTCCTGCAGGGTGTAGGCGGCGCCGTAAGCTTCCAGAGCCCAGACCTCCATTTCCCCGAAGCGCTGACCGCCGAACTGCGCCTTGCCGCCCAGCGGCTGCTGGGTGACCAGCGAGTACGGGCCGATGGAGCGGGCGTGGATCTTGTCGTCGACCAGGTGGTGCAGCTTCAGCATGTAGATGTAGCCGACCGTGACCGGACGCTTGAACTGCTCGCCGGTCTGACCGTCGTACAGGATCGACTGGGCCGACTTGTTCAGCCCCGCCTCTTCCAGCAGACGCTCGATGTCGCCGATGTGCGCGCCGTCGAAGACCGGGGTCGCGAAGGGCACGCCTTTGGACAGGTTCTTCGCCAGTTCGACCAGTTCTTCCTCATCTTCCGGCAGCGGGGTTTCCGGGCCGTAGATTTCGGTCAAACGCTCGACCAGAGCCTGCTTCTGACCACCCCCTTGCCAGGCTTCCAGCAGACCGGAGATCTGCTTGCCCAGACCGGCGGCGGCCCAACCCAGGTGGGTTTCGAAGATTTGGCCGATGTTCATGCGCGAAGGCACGCCCAGCGGGTTCAGAACGACGTCGACGTGCGTACCGTCTTCCAGGTGCGGCATGTCCTCGATCGGCAGGATCTTGGAGATGACGCCCTTGTTGCCGTGACGGCCGGCCATCTTGTCGCCGGGCTGAAGCTTGCGCTTCACGGCCACGAAGACCTTGACCATCTTCATCACGCCGGGGGGCAGTTCGTCGCCGCGCTGCAGCTTCTCGACCTTGTCTTCGAAACGACGGTCCAGTTGCTTGCGAGCGTCCTCGAACTGGCGCTTCATCGCTTCCAGCTCGCCCATGGCCTTTTCGTCGTCCAGGGCGATCTGCCACCACAGACCACGGCTGACCTCGGCCAGCTTCTCGTCGGTCAGTTCGCCACGGCCGATGCCCTTGGGCCCCGACACGGCGTTCTTGCCGACGATCAGCGGCTTCAGGCGGCCATAGACGTTGCGCTCGAGGATCTTGAGCTCGTCGTCGCGGTCCTTGCCCAGACGCTCGATCTCGGCGCGTTCGATCGCCATGGCGCGCTCGTCCTTGTCGACGCCGTGACGGTTGAAGACGCGAACGTCGACGATGGTGCCGGCGACACCGGGCGGCAGGCGCAGGGAGGTGTCGCGCACGTCCGAAGCCTTCTCGCCGAAGATGGCGCGCAGCAGCTTTTCTTCCGGCGTCATCGGGCTTTCACCCTTCGGCGTGACCTTGCCGACCAGGATGTCGCCCGGCTGAACCTCGGCGCCGATGGCCACGATGCCCGCTTCGTCGAGGTTGCGCAGGGCTTCCTCGCCGACGTTGGGGATGTCGCGCGTGATTTCTTCAGGGCCAAGCTTCGTATCGCGGGCGGCGACTTCGAACTCTTCCAGGTGGATCGAGGTGAAGACGTCGTCGCGCACGATGCGCTCGGAGATCAGGATGGAGTCTTCGAAGTTGTAGCCGTTCCAGGGCATGAAGGCGACCAGGGCGTTGCGGCCCAGAGCCAGTTCGCCCAGGTCCGTCGACGGACCGTCGGCGATGACGTCGCCGCCCTTCACCTGATCGCCCACGCGCACGATCGGGCGCTGGTTGATGCAGGTCGACTGGTTCGAGCGCTGGAACTTCGACAGGCGGTAGATGTCGACGCCCGAGCGGGCGGCGTCCACGTCGCCGGTGGCGCGCACGACGATCCGGGTGCCGTCGATCTGTTCGACGACGCCGTCACGACGGGCGACCACGACGGCGCCGGAGTCCACGGCCACGACCGCTTCCATGCCGGTGCCGACCAGCGGCGCGTCCGACTGCACCAGAGGCACGGCCTGACGTTGCATGTTGGCGCCCATCAGCGCGCGGTTGGCGTCGTCGTTTTCCAGGAACGGGATCAGGGCGGCGGCGACCGAAACGACCTGTTTTGGCGACACGTCCATCATGTCCACAGCGTCCTTGTTCAGGAGCTGGGATTCACCGTTGATCCGGCCGGGGACCAGGTCCTCGACGATCTGACCGTTCTTCAGTTCGATGTTGGCCTGAGCGATCGTGTACTTCGACTCTTCCATGGCCGAGATGTAGACCACCTCGCCCTGGGCCTGGCCGTCCTTCACGCGACGGTATGGGCTCTCGATGAAGCCGTACTTGTTGACGCGCGCGTGGGTGGCCAGCGAGTTGATCAGGCCGATGTTCGGGCCTTCCGGCGTTTCGATCGGGCAGATGCGGCCGTAGTGGGTCGGGTGCACGTCGCGGACTTCGAAGCCCGCGCGCTCACGCGTCAGACCGCCCGGGCCAAGCGCCGACAAACGACGCTTGTGGGTGATTTCCGACAGCGGGTTCGTCTGGTCCATGAACTGCGACAGCTGCGACGAACCGAAGAACTCGCGAACCGCGGCGGCGGCCGGCTTGGCGTTGATCAGGTCGTGCGGCATGACCGTGTCGATATCGACCGAGGACATGCGCTCCTTGATGGCGCGCTCCATGCGCAGCAGACCGACGCGGTACTGGTTTTCCAGCAGCTCGCCGACCGAACGGACTCGGCGGTTGCCCAGGTTGTCGATGTCGTCGATCTCGCCGCGGCCGTCCTTCAGGCCGACCAGGATCTGCAGCACCTTCAGCACGTCTTCCTTGCGCAGAACGCGGATCTCGTCGGAGACCTCGGGGCTTTCCAGACGCATGTTCATCTTGACCCGGCCGACAGCCGACAGGTCGTAGCGTTCGCTGTCGAAGAACAGCGAGTTGAACATGGCCTCGGCGGCTTCCGGGGTGGGCGGCTCGCCCGGACGCATCACGCGATAGACGTCGAACAGGGCGTCCTCGCGGTTGTCGTTCTTGTCCACGCGCAGGGTGTTGCGCATGTAGGCGCCGACCGTGACGTGGTCGATGTCCAGCACTTCGATGGTGGTGAAGCCGTTTTGCTCCAGCACTTCGATGGTCGGGGCGTCCAGTTCGTCGCCGGCCTCGGCGAAGATTTCGCCGGTCTCGAAGTTGACGGCGTCATTGGCCAAGTACTTGGTGACCAGGGCGTCGGCGGCCAGCGACAGCGAGGTCGTCGTCTCACCCAGCTTTTTGGCGGCGCGGGCGCTGATCTTCTGGCCGGCCTGGGCGACCACTTCGCCGGTGTCGGCGTCGATCAGGTCGAACTCCGGCTTAACCCCGCGCCAGCGCTCGGCCTTGTAAGGCGTGACCCAGCCTTCGCCGCGCTTCTCGTAAGGCACGGTCTCGTAGAAGGTCTTCAGGATTTCTTCGCCGTCCATGCCCAGACCCATCAGGAAGGTCGTGGCGGGCAGCTTGCGGCGGCGGTCGATGCGGACATAGACCACGTCCTTGGCGTCGAACTCGAAGTCGAGCCACGAGCCGCGGTACGGGATCACGCGGGCGGCGAACAGCAGCTTGCCCGACGAGTGCGTCTTGCCCTTGTCGTGGTCGAAGAAGACGCCCGGCGAACGGTGCATCTGCGAGACGATCACGCGCTCGGTGCCGTTGACGATGAAGGTGCCCTTGTCCGTCATGAGCGGGATGTCGCCCATGTAGACGTCCTGCTCCTTGATATCCTTGACCGAACGGGCTCCCGTTTCCTCGTCGGTTTCAAATACGATCAGGCGCAGCTTGACCTTCAGCGGCGCGGCATAGGTCATGTCGCGCTGAATGCACTCCTCGACGTCGTACTTCGGCTCTTCGAACTCGTACGAGACGTATTCCAGGATGGCCCGTTCGTTGAAGTCCTTGATCGGGAACACCGACTTGAAGACCGCCTCGATGCCCTGCTCCTTGCGGACGCCCGGACGGACCTCGCGCTGCAGGAACTGTTCGTAGGAAGCGCGCTGAACCTCGATCAGGTTCGGCATCGCGATCGCTTCGGGAATACGCCCGAAGGATTTGCGGATGCGCTTCTTGCCGGTGAACGAGGTGGCGGAAGCGATCTGACCGTTGATGGCGAGATCGTGGGCGACGTCAGTCATTCAGTGTTTCCCATGGCGCACGCCCCGGGGAAGGCGTGCGTGAAATGCAGCAGCCACGGCGCGCGTCTCCGCGTCCGCAGCCAGGGTTTCGGCATCCACCCTCGGCCCGCTGCCGGGCCAGGACGCCTGAAATGTACCGGCTCCCTGGGAAGGAGCCGCGCCTTCGCTCGGTCGGAGGGCGACGGACCGGGCCTCGGCGCTTGCGCGCAGACTCATATGGAGTATTGCGGAGCGCGCACATATACGCGCATTCGCGACGAAATAAAGGCCCAAGGGAACCTTTTCGACAGAGCCGACCAATCTCGTTGCGAGCGACGATGGCCTGATCTAGCGTCGCCTTATGACACGTATCGCTCTGCCGCTGCTCGCCGCTCTCGCCCTGTCCGCCTGCGCCACGCGTCAGCCGGTCACCTATGCAGAGACGGCTTCGGCCGCCGCGCGCGCCGCCGCCCAGGTTCAGGGCGAGGCCGGACTGACGCCCCAGCAGCAGTGGGACCAGGGCAATGCCGCCTATCTGGCCTGGAACGGCGCCCGGCGCGGCTGGACCACCACCGAAAGCGGCCTGCAATATCGCCGCGTCGGCAAGGCCCACCCCGAGGGCGCTCAGCCCAGGGCGACCGATATGGTCAAGGTCCACTATCGCGGCGCCTTCATCGACGGACGCGAGTTCGACAGCTCCTACGCCCGCAATGAACCGGCCGAGTTCCCGCTGAACCGCGTCATCAAGGGCTGGACCGAGGGGGTGGCCCTGATGCGCGTCGGGGAAATCTATGAGTTCGTCATTCCCGCCTCGCTGGGCTACGGCTCGCGCTGGGTCGGCGGCGACGAACTGCCCCCCAACTCCACCCTGCGCTTCTCGGTCGAACTGCTGGACGTCAAGCCGGGCTGACGATCAGCGGCGCCCGGATTTTCGCAGCAGTCGATCGCGCGCGGCGTTGACGCGCGTCGCCAGCCCCTCCGTGCCGCCCTGATCGGGATGGGCGCGGGCCATGGCGCGTTTCCATGCCGCGCGGATTTCAGCCTCGGTCGCAGCTGGCCCGACGCCCAGCACGGCGCGTGCGTCAGCCTCGCTGATGGGTTCGGATCTCACGATTGGTCGGAGGCGGGAGGACCAGGCCAGATAGAGTCCTGCCCCGGCCAGCGCCGCCGCCGTCAGCCACGATCCACGAAACGCCGCCAGCGCGCCGCCCGCCAGCAGCACCGCGCCCAGCAGGGTCGCCGTCACGCGCCAGTGAGCGCGGCCGCGTCGCTCGGTCTGTCGGCCCAGCCGCACCAGCGCCCATACGGCGATCGCCGCCAGGGCCAGCCAGATCACACCCATCAGGCGATCAGGCCGCCACGTCCAAAGGGCTGAGAACCTGCTCCAGGCCCATCGCCATCATCAGATTGCGCATCTCCTGGCGCGCGGCGACATGGGCCAGGGACACCGCGACCGGCCGGATGTCGTTCGACAGGTCCGCCACCGTCAGGCCGAACGGGAACAGCTCGCGATAGATGACCCGGTCGCGCAGGCCCGGCCCGACGCGGAAGCCGACGCGCTTGGCCAGCTTGGTCATCCGTTCTTCAAGACGCTTGCGGTTGCGGGCTTCGGCGACGGCGAGGCGATTGGTCACCACCAGCCAGTCGATCGTGGCGTGACGGCCTTGGGCGATGGCGCGCTGCTTGCGCGCTTCCCAGACGCTCTCGGAGTAGATGGAGGGTTTCAGAAGCTCCAGGGTAACCGGATCAACGTCGCCCAGCAGGTCGAAGTCGACGAAGCTGTCGTTCATCGGCGTCACGATCTGATCGGCGCGGGCGTGGGCGGCGTTCGAAACGGCCGTGTCGCCGCCGGGCGTGTCGATCAGGATGCAATCGACGCCCCGCGCCGCCGCCTCATCGAAGGCGCGCTCGAAGGTGGCGATCTGTTCGGCCACGTCCGCCTTGGCCAGGGCCTTGCCGTCGCCCATGTCGGGAATGAACGGCTGGGGCAGATCGTGCCCGTTCGCCGCCAGCCACGCCAAACGATTGTGGAAGAAGCGCTGCATCGAACGCTGGCGCAGGTCCAGATCGATGATCGCCACCGAGCGCCCGGCGTGCAGCAGGCCGGTCACGATGTGGATGGCCAGGGTGGACTTGCCCGCCCCACCCTTTTCGTTGCCGAGGACGATCACATGCGGCTGCGTCATTCGAGGGAATCCTCTGTGCCGACCGCGCGACTCAGACTGCGCGGTCCTAGGTCCGGCGAGACTCGGCCTCAACGGGCCAAACGTCAACGGAACCTTAACGCAGACCTGTGGACGGCGAACCGGGGTCGGTCAGCTGTTGCGTGCGCACCAGGCGTCGGCGACAGCGGCGGAGCGGCACACCGCAGCGGCGGTTTCGGTCGAAATCGGACCGACCTTCAGCCGCGTCAGGCGACGGCCGTCCACCTCGACCTCCTGGTAGATCGGCGACAATCCCGACAGGTCTGATGTGGCTTTCACCCGATCCCAGGCCTGACGCGCGCCGGCCGCACTGGAGTAGGCGCCCAGCTGGATCGTTCTCCCGGTTTCCGGCGCCGCCGTGAGACTGGCGGGACGCAACACAGGCGCCTGAACCCGCGAAACCGCTTCATCCGCCACGACCTTCATGACAGCAGGCGAGGCAGCCCGCACAACCGCGTCGCGCAGCCCGGTATCCTCACCGACGGGGCGCAGCCCCGCCTGAACGTCGCGGGCGTCCCACATGGCGTGGGGATCCATGACGGCGACCTTGACCGGCGTGAAGCGCACAGGCCGCAGTCCGGCCTTTTCAGCCACGGCATGCCGGGTTTCGCGATCACCGGTCGAGAGCGGAATGTCGATCGCCGCGACGTTCTCGGCCATCGCACTGAATCGATGGGGATCGCTGTCCACCGCGCCACAGCCGGCGACGGCTAGGCTGCTGGCGAAGGCCAGGGCGATCAGAACTGGACGGGTCGCTTCTGCGGGCGTCATAAGCACGACCCTAGAGCCCAGACTTTTCGGTCTGGTGCATCAACAGGCTTAAGCGGAAAGGTTAATCGCTTCATCATGATAGACGCTGCCCCCCTCCCTGTCGTCCGCACGGTCGCCGACCTGCGGGCGATCGTCCGGGACTGGAAACGTCAAGGCCTGAGCGTCGGCATGGTTCCGACCATGGGCGCCCTGCATGAAGGCCATCTGACCCTGGTGCGCGAGGCCGCACGCCGCGCCGACCGCGTCGTCGCCTCCAACTTCGTCAATCCGACCCAGTTCGCGGCGCATGAGGATCTGGGCAAATACCCTCGCCAGCAGGAGGAAGACGCCCGTCTGCTGGCCGGCGCCGGCTGCCATCTGATGTTCGCGCCCTCAGCCGACGAGATGTATCCGGAAGGCTTTGCGACAACCGTCGCCGTCGCCGGCCCGGCGCTGGGTCTGGAAGGCGATTTCCGGCCACAGATGTTCGGCGGGGTCGCCCTGGTCGTCACCAAGCTGTTCAACCAGGTCCAGCCCGATGTCGCGGTCTTCGGCGAGAAGGACTACCAACAGCTGATGGTCGTTCGTCGGTTCGTGCGTGACATGGACCTGCCGGTCGAGATCGTCGGCGCGCCGACGGAGCGGGATGGCTGGGGCTTGGCCCTATCCTCGCGCAACGCCTACCTGTCGGAGACCGAGCTTGAGACCGCGCGCCGGCTGAACGGCATTCTGGCGGAGACTGGCGTCCATGCTTCAGGCGGCCGCCCCCTGCCCGGCGTCGAGCGCGAAGCCTATGCCGCGCTTCTGAAAGCCGGGTTTGATCGCGTCGATTACGTCGCCATCCGCCACGCTGAGGACCTGACGCCGTTCCGCAACGACATCATCGACGCCCCCGCGCGCATCCTGGCCGCCGCCTGGCTGGGCAAGACGCGACTGATCGACAATATGGCGGTCTGAAACGACAAGGGCCGCATCCGTTCGCCGGATGCGGCCCTGTCAGATCAGCCGATCGCGCCGACGCAGCCCTCGGCGTCGCCTGGCGCCAGAGCGGCGTCGGTCAGGGCGATGGTCCAGCCGTGATGGGTGTTCAGGCCCCAGCGTCGCGCGCCGCCGCCGTCGCCGGCGTCCCCACCCGCGGTGACCACCACGCGTCGGCCCTTGGGCAGAGCCGGCGGATCGATCTTGCCGACCGCCAGAGACGTCGGCGTCTCGCCGCCGTAGCCGTCGAACACGCTCAACATCGACCATTCGCGGCGCAGGCCCATCCACCAGGCGTCCTCAGTATTGATCGCCAGCACGGCGATGCCGTGCCCCTCGGCGGCGAAGGCCAGGGCCTTCTGCGGATCGCGCACCATCTTGATGTCGGCGGCGGCCCCGAAACGCAGGCGCGCGCCGTCATAGGCGCGGGTCGGTTCGATGGGCGCCCAGACCTGGACCTGAAGCCGGCCTTGGCGCGCCAAGCCCCAGCCGACGATCTCGCGCCACAGATGCTCGACCGCCTCGGCGTTCTCGGGCTTGGCCTGCTTCAGCATGCGCGAGAGGACCGTCTGCTCTCGGTCGGGACGCAGCTTGGTGTGCGGTCCGGTGGGCGCGTCCTTGGCGCGCCCGACGGTGGCGGCGATGGCGAGGCGTTGTTCGAAAAGGGCCAGGATCTGATCGTCGATGCCGTCGATCTCGGCGCGCAGGGCGGCCAGCGCCTGCTGTTCGGGGGTCAGGTCGGCCATGTCAGGCCAGACTTGCTGAAGATTGGAATGGGGCATGGGAAAGGGCTTTCGGCATTCTGAGATTCGATATGTGCAGGGGCGAACAGCCGCTCTGATCCAGAGCGGTCGCCGGTGAGACGGTCAGGGACGGAGTGCGCCCGACGCCTCAGCCGGCGTATCGAAAGCCGTAAAAGCCGTAGCCGAAATAGAGGCCGGAAACCGCGCGCGAACGGTCGAAAGAAACAGAAAGAGCGCGCAGGCGGGACATGGTCCGGTTCCGGTTTGTGCGGATCGTATTGCGATCCGTGGGTGTCTTAAGGACGCAAAGACCGTGCGCCGTCAACCCTCAGGGAAGCTCAACAGGACAAAACGCGTCTGATTATCGCCGGAATCCTGCAAGTCGTTGCGCAGGATCGACAGACCATACACCTCGGCGGCGCCGACCGGGGCGATGGCCGCCCGTGTCGGGTCGCCCGCTTCAGCGACGTCGCGCGCCGCGCCTGCGGTATCGAAATGCTCGATGACCTCGACATTCAAACCGGCCAGCGTGTCCTTGCACTGGGCCAGGGCGATGGGGTGGCTCTCAACCGTGCGGATATCGCACAGCCGCGCTCCGTCGACCGCCATCAGCGCATGACGGATCGGCCGCCAGACCTCGGCGACGGGCTCCACGCCAAGCCCACCTACCAGCGTCGCCGCCGGCTCGACCACGCCTATGGTCGAGTTCTCGACCGGGATCAGGGCACAGCCGCAGTCGCCGGAGCGCAGCGCATCCAGGGCCTGGGCGAAGGTTTCGAACGCCACAGCCTCGTCCCAAGGACGCAGGGCCAGACAGGCCTCATGGCTGAACGATCCAGGCGCGCCCTGATAGGCGACCCGGCCGGGCTTTTCCTCAGTTGGAGCCGCTGATTGCATCGATCACTCCCTCGGTCTCGGATCGATCTGGCGCTGCCTCGGTGGCGTCACCATGACCGGATCGGCCCGCATTTGCGGCGCTGACGACGGCTAGGCCGCCGCCGACTGCGCCACCCGCCCGGCCTTCAGCCGCTCCGCGACCAGGAAGGCCAGCTCTAGCGCCTGGTCCGCGTTCAGGCGCGGGTCGCAGTGGGTGTGATAGCGATTTGACAGATCGTCCTCCGTCACAGCCTGGGCGCCGCCGATGCACTCGGTGACGTTCTGGCCGGTCATTTCCAGATGGACGCCGCCGGGGTGAACCCCTTCCGCCTCGGCCACGTCGATGAAGGTCCTCACCTCGCCCATAATCCGGTCGAACGGCCGGGTCTTGTAGCCATTGCCAGCCTTCAACGTGTTGCCGTGCATCGGGTCGATGGACCAGATCACCTTGCGGCCCGAGGCCTTCACTTCGCGCATCAGCTTGGGCAGACGCTCGCCGACCTTGTCGTGACCGAAGCGTCCGATTAGCGTCAGACGACCGGAAATATTGTCAGGGTTCAGGGCGTCGATCAGCGGCAGCAGGTCGTCTGCCGTCATGGTCGGCCCGCACTTCACGCCGATGGGATTCTTGATCCCCTTCATGAACTCGACGTGAGCGCCGTCCAGCTGACGCGTGCGCTCGCCGATCCACAGCATGTGGGCCGAGGTGTCGAACCATTCGCCGGAACCGCCGTCCAGACGCGTCAGGGCGCTTTCGACGTTCAGCAGCAGCGCCTCGTGGCTGGTGAAGACCTCGACCCGGCTCAGATCGGGATGGGTCTCGGGCGTGACGCCGACCGCCTCCATGAAGGCCAGGGCCTCGGTGATTTTATCGGCCAGCTCGCGGTACTGCGCGCCGGCGGCGTTGTCTCCGGCGAAACCCAGGGTCCAGCGATGGATGTTGTACAGGTCGGCATAGCCGCCGCCCGCGAAGGCCCGCAGCAGGTTCAGCGTCGAGGCCGACTGGTTGTAGGCGCGGATCAGACGCTGCGGATCGGGCGCGCGTTCTTCAGGCGTGAAGCCCATGCCGTTGATGATGTCGCCACGATAGCTAGGCAGTTCGACGCCGTCGATCTCCTCCAGCGGCGACGAGCGGGGCTTGGCGAACTGGCCCGCGATCCGCCCCACCTTCACCACCGGCTTGCGCCCGGCGAAGGTCAGGACGACCGCCATCTGCAGGATCAGGCGAAAGGTGTCGCGGATATTGTCTGTCGAGAACTCCTTGAAGCTCTCGGCGCAGTCGCCGCCCTGAAGCAGGAAGGCGTCACCCCGCTCGACCTGCGCCAGCTTCGACGTCAGGCGCCGCGCTTCGCCGGCGAAGACCAGCGGCGGCAAGGCGCGCAGCTCGTCTTCCACCCGAGCGAGGGCGGCGGGATCCGGATAGTCCGCCGGCATATGCAGGGCGGTCTTGGTTCTCCAGCTTTCGGGGGTCCAGCGTGTCATCGCGCAAGAATAGGACTTCGCGCCTATTCAAACAACGAAAAGCCGGGAGGATTTTGCCGCGAAATGTCAGTCTTCCGAAGAAGGCGACTTTTCCGCCGCAGCTTCAGCCTTGCGTTCGGCCTTCGCCGCCGCCTTCTCAGCCGCCTTCAGCGCTGCGGCGCGCTCGCGTTCCTGACGCTCAAAGCTGTAGTTGGGTTTGCGAGCCATCGGCGTCCTCGTCTCTTATCGTGATCTTGCGGTGAAGGTGGCGTTGCATTCGGTCAGACGCAATCGCCAAATCGCGCACCATGCAAAAGCGGCTCACAGCAGTCTCTCCTTGCGCGTCAAAATCTTGGCGGCGGCGTCGAAGGCGATGAACAGGCGGGCTAGAAGAGTCATGGGCTTCGAACGCTTGGCCCTATTTGATGTTCAGTCCCGCGAACCTTCGTCGCACCCGAAAGACAGGCGCCCATGTCGACCCAACCCATCCTCCTCGGCGGTGTCGAAGCCGGCGGCACCAAGTTCATCTGCGGCATCGCCGCCGCCGACGGCGTGATCATCGACCAGATCCGTATCCCGACGACATCGCCCGACGAGACGCTCGATGCGGTCGCGGCCTTCTTCGTCGACGCCCAGTCGAGGCACGGCCGGCTTTCTGCGCTGGCGATCGTCAGTTTCGGCCCTTTGTCCTTGAAACCGGACGCGCCGGATTTCGGCGCTATCACCAGCACGCCCAAGCCCGGCTGGAGCGACGTCAACCTGTTGGCCCGTCTGCGCCGCCTCATCGATGTTCCAATGACGCTGGACACCGATGTGAACGGCGCGGCCGTGGGCGAACGCCTCTTCGGCAGCGGGCAAGGACTGGAGAGCTTCTGCTATGTCACGGTCGGCACGGGCGTGGGGGTTGGGGTGATGATCGGGGGCGCGCCGCATGGCGGTGCGAACCATCCCGAAGCCGGTCATATCCGGCTGCCCCGCACCAAGGGCGACGAGACCTTCTCGGGCGTCTGTCCCTTCCACGGCGACTGCCTGGAAGGCCTGGCGAGCGGGCCGGCGCTGCAAGCGCGCTGGGGCGCGGCGGCCGAGACGTTTTCTCACGACCATCCGGCCTGGCCGATGGCGGCGGAGTATATCGCCGGTCTGTGCACCAACCTGACCTACACGCTGCGGCCAGAGCGAATCATCATCGGCGGCGGCGTGATGCAGCCGCACATGTACGATCTGGTCAGACAGGCGCTGGTGAGACAGCTCGGCGGCTATGACGCCAGCCTGAAAGGTCTGGATATGAAAACCTATATCGCGGCGCCGACCGCGGGCGTGTCCGCCGGCCTGATCGGCGCATTGGCCCTCGCCTACCGTTCTGTCACGGGCGCGTGGCCCAAGAACTGGGCGACGCAAGGCCAGGGTCAAATCGAAGTGGAGATGGTGGACGCGACAGGGATTGAACCTGTGACCCCCTCGGTGTGAACGAGGTGCTCTCCCGCTGAGCTACGCGTCCTTGCCTTGCGGAGGCGGCGACATAGCCCGGTCGCCGGCCCTGCGCAAGCGCCTGTTTCAGATTCCGGCGGCGCGAACGCCTTCGGGCGTATCGGCTTCCGGGTCGCCCGGCAGCCAGGCGACATGACCGTTGTAGATGTCCTGGTTCAGGATGCCCTCTTCCTTGGCCACCAGCACCGGCACCAGCATCTGTCCGGTGACGTTGGTCGCGGTGCGCATCATGTCGATGATCCGGTCGATGGCGACGATATAGCCGATGCCTTCCAGCGGCAGGCCGGCGGTCGACAGGGTCAGGGTCAGCATGACGATGCTGGTCCCCGGCACGCCTGCGGTCCCAAGCGACCCCAGCACCGCCGTCAGGCCGATCAGGACGTACTGGGTCAGCGTCAGATCGATCTTGAAATACTGGGCGATGAAGATCGAGGCTATGGCCGGATAGATGGCCCCGCACCCGTCCATCTTCACATTGGCCCCCAGGGGCACGGCGAAGGCGGCATAGGCCTGGGGCACGCCCAGCCGCTCCACCGTCTGGCGCAGGGTGATCGGCAACGTCCCCAGCGAGGACGAGGTCGCAAAGGCCGTCTGCTGGGCTGCAAAAGCGCCGCGGAAGAAGCTGGTCACCTTCAGCCCATGCACCTTCAGCAGGCCCGAATAGACGATCAGGATGTGGAACAGGCAGGCGGCGTAGATGGCCAGGATGAACTTCACCAGGGGCAGCAGCGCCTCCCAGCCATAGCCGCCGACGACTGATCCGATCAGGCCGAAGACGCCGATGGGCGTCAGCTGGATCACCCAGCGGGTGATGCGGAAGACGACCGCCGCGCCCTCATCCACCAGACGCCGAACGCCCTGCGCCCGGTCGCCCAGCGCCACCAGGGCCATGCCGACCAGGGCCGAGAAGAAGATGATCTGCAGCACCTTGCCTTCGGCCAGGGCGGCGAACGGATTGGTCGGCACGACGCCGATCAAGACTTCCAGCGGCGTCGGGATCACCCGTTCCTTGACCTCGCCCAGCGGCAGGTTGGACAGGCCGACGCCCGGATTGATGATGTGACCGAAGGCGAACCCGACCAGCACCGCCAGCAGCGACGTGACGGCGAACCAGAGGATGGTCCGCACCCCCAGCCGCACGGCCCCCGCCCCTTCCCCCAGCTTGGCGATGGAACTGGCGATGGTGAACAGCACCAGCGGCGCCACCACCATGCGGATCAGATTCAGATAAACGTCGCCGATCGGCTGCAGCCAGGTCTCGGCCCGCTCGCGCAGGATCAGCCCGGCGATGATGCCGAGGATGAAGCCGGCGGCGGTCCGCTGCCACAGCGGGATCTTGAAAAAGCGAGCGAGCATGACGGCACTTTCAACAGGGGTGCGCCAATCTGTCCATCGCCATGGCGATCCGCAACCGCAGCAGCGATCATTCAGCCGACAGATTTCCTGTCGGCTGGCTTCAGAATTTCAGCGCCCGCCTTACGTAGAAGTCGGCAAGGATGCCGTCGATCGCCTCTTCCACGTCCTCGAAAGCATCGATCAATACGTCCCCGCCCAGGTCTTCGACGGGTGTCGGCGTAAAGCCGAAGGTCGTCAGAATGCAGGGCATGCCGGCGTCTTTGGCGGCATCCGCGTCCGGCGAAGCGTCACCCACCATGATCGCCCGTTCGGGATCACCGCCCGCGATCACCACGGCCTCCTTCAGATGGGTGCCAGAGGGCTTGCGCGCGCTGACCCGATCCGGCCCGACGATGGCGGCGAAATGTCGGGTCAGGTCCAGCTTGCCCAACAACAGCTCCGACAGGTCCGAACGCTTGTTGGTGGCCACAACCAGGATTGCGCCCCGCTCGGTTAGACGCTCCAGCGTCTCGACCACGCCCTCGAACGGCTGCGAGCCGTCAGCGATATGGGCGGCGTAATCGGCCAGGAACCGCTCGAACAGATCGTCGGACTTTGCCCGCTCGACCGGCGCGCCGGCGGCTTCGAAGCCGTGCACCAGCAGCGCCCGTGCGCCCGATCCGATCAGGGTCGAGGCGGACTCCATCGGCACGGGCGGCAGCCCCTCCTCGACCAGCATCCGGTTCAGCGTGCCGATCAGGTCCGGGGCGGAATCGACCAGCGTCCCATCCAGATCGAAGGCGATGGTCCAGCCTTCCAGGTCGCGATCGCTCATCCCCATCTCCCGCTGGCCCGCATGATGGGCTAGATCGCAGGACGACTAGACTGCGAGACGATTCATGACCAGCCAGACGCGCGCCCGCGCCGCCATCATTCTCGCCGCCGGCCAGGGCACGCGGATGAAATCGCCGCTGCCCAAGGTGCTGCACCCCGTCGCCCACCGCGCCATGTTGGACCACGCCATCGATGCGGCGGAAGGCCTGGGCTGCGAGCGCATCGTCGTCGTGGTCGGCAATCACTCGCCCGAGGTCCGGGCCCATGTGGTGAAACGGCTGGGCGAGGCCGCCATTGCGGTCCAGGACCCGCCGCTCGGCACCGGCCACGCGGTGCGCGCCGCCGAACAGGCCCTTGCCGGCTTCGACGGCGAGGTGGTCGTCACCTATGGCGACGTCCCCCTGCTGAAAGCCGCCGACATCGAGCCCGTGTTCAATGCCGACGGGGTCACCGTCATCGGGTTCGAGGCTCGCGATCCCGGCGCCTATGGCCGTCTGATCGTCGACGGCGACACCTTGACCGCCATCACGGAGGCCAAGGAGGCGTCGGCCGAAATCCTCGCCATCACCGCCTGCAACTCGGGCGTCATGGCCGCCCCGTCGGCCTTGCTGTTCTCGCTGCTGGCCGACGTGAAAAACGAAAACGCCAAGGGCGAATACTATCTGACGGATGTCGTCGCTCTGGCGCGCCAGGGCGGCCACCCGACCCGCGCCGTCTTCGCCGCGGAGGACGCGGTAATGGGCGTCAACTCCCAGACCGAGCTGGCTCAGGCCGAAGCCTTGTTCCAGAGCGTGCAACGCGACACCTTCCTGGCGGCCGGCGTGACGATGGCGGCGCCCGACACCGTTCATTTCTCTTGGGACACTCAGATCGGCGGCGGAACCGTGATCGAGCCGTTCGTGGTTTTCGGCCCCGGCGCGGTCATAGAGGGCGGCGCGCGCATTCGCAGCTTCAGCCATATCGAGGGCGCGCGTGTCGCGGCCGGCGCCGAAGTCGGTCCCTATGCGCGCTTGCGTCCCGGTGCGGACCTGGCGACGGGGGTCAAGGTCGGCAACTTCGTCGAGGTCAAGAACGTCAAGATGGCAGAGGGCTCAAAGGCCAATCACTTGGCCTATCTGGGCGACGGGTCGGTCGGTGCGGGCGCCAACGTCGGCGCAGGGACGATATTCTGCAACTACGACGGCTTCAACAAGGCGCAGACCCAGGTCGGCGCCGGCGCCTTCGTCGGATCGAACTCCAGCCTGGTGGCCCCGGTGGTCATCGGCGACGGCGCCCTGATCGCTTCCGGCTCTGTCATCACCGAGGACGTGCCCGCCGACGCCATGGCTTTCGGCCGCGCGCGCCAGACCGTCAAACCCGAAGCGGCCGCGGCCTTCCGGGTCGAAGCCAAGGCCAAGAAGGCTGCGAAATCCAAATGAGCGACCTCCAGAAGAAGAACGCCGGCGTGGCCGCCGCCGCCCACGTCGAGGCGGGCATGATCGTCGGCCTGGGCACCGGCTCGACGGCCGCCTGGTTCGTCAAGGCGTTGGCGGCGCGGAACCTGTCGGGTCTGCGTTGCGTCCCGACATCAGAGAAGACCGCAGACCTGGCGCGCGAACTGGGTCTGACGTTGTCGACGCTGGAAGACACGCCCCGCATCGACCTGACCGTGGACGGCGCCGACGAAATCGGGCCGGGTCTGGCGTTGATCAAGGGCGGCGGCGCGGCCCTGCTGCGCGAAAAGCTGGTGTGGGAGGCCTCGGCCCGCTGCATCGTCATCGCCGACGCGGCCAAGGTGGTGCCTGTGCTGGGGACCTTCCCCCTGCCGATCGAGGTCGTGGCCTTCGGTCACAAGACGACGGCCAACCGCATCGCTGATGTGCTGATCGACCACGACATCAACCAGCCGGCCCGCGTGCGTAAGGCGGATCGCGGCCTGGTTCGCACCGACGGCGGCAATCTGATCTATGATGCGGGCTGCAAGGCGATCCACGATCCGGTCCGTCTGGCCGACGATCTGAAACTGATTACCGGCGTGGTGGAACACGGGCTGTTCCTGGACCTCGCTGACCTGGCCATCATCGGCACGGACGATGGCATTGAGGAACGTCTTCCCTAGGACACGCCCCGGCGGCTCAGCACCGCCGGAACCGTGCGCGCCAGGATCGCGAGATAAACCCCGATGCTCCGGTTTCTGACCAACCAGACATCCATCGCAACCCGGCGTGGATAAGGCACGGCGTTGCGCCCCGAGACCTGCCACAGCCCCGTCAGGCCCGGGCGGACCGCGCAGTAGTCGGCCAGTCGCCGTCCGTATCGCGCCGCCTCATCGATCACGATCGGTCGGGGGCCGACCAGCGACATCTCGCCCCTCAACACATTGATCAGCTGCGGCAGTTCATCCAGGCTGGACAGGCGCAACAGCCGGCCCAGCGGCGTCACGCGCGGATCGCGTGTCAGCTTTCGCATCGCCTGCCATTCCGGGTCAGAGGCTGACGGCAGGGCTTGTTCCGCGCCCATTCTCATCGAGCGGAACTTGAGGCAGTCAAACATTCGCCCGTCGCGTCCGATGCGCTGCTGGCGAAAGATCGCGGCCCCCCCGTCCTGCGCCCTGACGCCCAGGGCGATGAAAACGAAGAGCGGCCAGGTCAGAAGCAGGCCTATTAAGGCGAACACGACATCCATGGCGCGGGTCGGGTCGGGACGAACGCGGCGCCGATGCGCACCGACACCGCGTGTCGGCGTGACATCGCACTCGGCCAAATCCGATATCGACATTCAACGCCCCCAAGTGTGATCATGACCTGGGATTGCGTGATTGGCAATCTTGACGAGCTGTCAGCGCAGGTCGGTTAGATCAGTCGCCGCCCCACCAACTCAGCGTGAACGACGTGCGACGGCCGCTCACCGAAACCGTCCCGGCGACAACAGGCGTATGATCTCCGAGATTGCGCCGCGCCGTCGCCAACGCGCCCTGATCAATCTGCGCCGACAACTCCACCAAGCCCATGCCAGGCGCCGAGCCGCGCATCTGGACCCGATCGTCGGTGACGACATAGGCGTCCGGCAGAACTCTTACCTCGCCTTGCGGCCCGTTCAGCGACAGGATCAGCGGTGGCGAAGCGCGGGACCCACCTTCCCATGCGGCGAAGGCCTCATCCTGGCCGATGAACAGCGATGCCACGGGCTGCATCGCTCCCTCACCTGTTGGGCGATAGTCGCCCGACATATCGCCGCTCAGACGATGCTGGAACGCCGCTTCAGGCGTCGGCTTCGCGGCGTCTCGCCGCTCGCACGCCGCCAGGCCCAGCAAGCCCACTACCGCCACAACCGCCCATGGGGACTTCATCGATCAAGCGCCCGGTCCAAGGCGCGGAACCCGGCGATGGCGATCTCGGTCGCGTTGGTGAAGACCGACGGCGTGATCTTGTCGATGGTGTCGCTCGGTCGATGATAGTCGGGGTGATAATCGACGCCCATGTACAGGAAGGGCACGCCAGCCTCGTGGAAGGCGCCATGATCGGAGGCGTCGACCCAGTTGTTCTCGCCCGTGTCCTGCGGGGTGTCCTTGCCGAAGGCGAAGGAGACGGCCCCGTTCGGCGCCACGGCCTCCAGCACGGGGCGCAGATTGGGATGCTGATAGGTCCCGGTGACCCACAAATGGCCGTCGGTCTCCGCCCGCGCCGTCATGTCGAAGTTCAAGTTCAGGCTGAGTGACGACAGGGGCACCGGCGGCGCCTTGACGAACTCTCGAGCGCCCAACAGCCCCCGCTCCTCGCCGTCCAGCGCCACGATCAGCACGCTGTGTTCCGGCGGTTGGGCCTTCAGTCGGGCCGCCAGTTCCAGCATCGTCGCCACGCCGGAGGCGTTGTCGTCGGCGCCGTGGAAGATCTGGCCGTCATTGACGCCGACATGGTCGTAGTGGGCCGTCACCACGATATAGCGGTCTGCGACGCGGGTTCCGGGAATCAGGCCGACGATGTTGACGCCGCTGAACGTCCTCACGCCCTCGCGCGTGCGGCCCGGCGTCTCGAACCGCTGCAAACGCCCGAACGGCGGCGCCTGGACGCCCATGGCCTCCAGCCGCGAGACGATATAGGCGCGCGCGCGCTCGCCGCCTTCTGAGCCCGTGTCGCGGCCCTGCATGTCGTCGGCGGACAGGATGCGAACGTCCTCCAGCAGTTGGCTGGAAACCGTCGCGACGGCGCTCGGAGCACTCGGCGCTGTTGCGGGAACGGCGGTGCAACCGCTGACGATCAGGGCGGCGCCGGCGACGAAAAGGCAGAGGGTCGAACGAGTCATACAGGCTCCGAAAGGGACGCGCGAACCTAGCGAAGCGCGGCCGGCTCGTCAGCCTACGGTTCTGTCATCATCGGCTTTGCGCGATGCACGCGCGGCGCGTCAGATGATATGACGACGGCCATGGCCAATGCGATTCCTCTCGAAGTCCCCGTCGAAGACCTCACCGCCGAGACGGCCGCCGAGGCCCTGGCCTGGCTGGCCGCCGAAATGGGCCGTCACGACGCGCTGTACAACGAGGCGACGCCCGAGATTTCTGACGCCGACTACGACGCCCTGCGTGCGCGCAACCTGGCGATCGAAACCGCCTTCCCCGATTTGATCCGGCCTGACTCTCCGTCGAACAAGGTCGGCGCCGCCGCCTCAACCCAGTTCGCCGAGGTTCGCCACGGCGTGCCCATGCTGTCGCTGGACAACGCCTTTGACGAGGGCGAGGTGCGCGACTTCGTTGCCCGGATCACACGCTTCCTGAAACTGCCCGCCGACGAACCGATCGCCTTCGTCGCCGAGCCCAAGATCGACGGCCTGTCCGCCAACCTCCTGTATGTCGACGGCAAGCTGACGATCGGCGCCACGCGCGGCGACGGCCGCGCGGGCGAGGACGTCACCGCCAATCTGAACACCATTGCGGATGTGCAGCCGACCCTGGCCGGCGACGACTGGCCCGACCGGATCGAAATCCGGGGCGAGGTCTATGCGCCCAACGAAGCCTTCGCCGCCTTCAACGGCGCCGCCGAGGCGAAAGGCCGCCGCACCTACGCCAACCCCCGCAATTTCGCCGCCGGCTCCCTGCGCCAGAAGGACGCCCGGATCACCGCCAAACGCCCGCTGAACTTCTTCGCCTACGCCTGGGGCGAACATTCCAGCGACTTCGCCGAGACCCAGTGGGAAGCCCTGCAAAAGCTCAAGGCTTGGGGGTTTCCCGTCAACGCCCGCTCGCGCCGGGTCGAGGGCGCCGAGGGCCTGATCGCCGTCTATCGCGAGCTGGAACGCGACCGCGCGACCCTGGGCTATGACATCGACGGCGTGGTGTACAAAGTGGATCGCATCGACTGGCAACGCCGCCTGGGCGTCGTCGCCCGCAGCCCCCGCTGGGCCATTGCCCATAAGTTCCCGGCGCAGCAGGCGACCACTGTGCTGGAAGGCATCGACATCCAGGTCGGCCGCACCGGCTCCCTGACGCCCGTCGCCCGGCTGCACCCCGTCACCGTCGGCGGCGTCGTGGTGCGCAACGCCACCCTGCACAATGAAGACGAGATCGAACGTCTGGATGTCCGCATCGGCGACACGGTCCGCCTGCAACGCGCCGGCGACGTCATCCCCCAGATCCTGGGCGTGGTCCCCGAGCTACGTCCCGCCGACGCCGCCCCCTATGTCTTCCCTGAACACTGCCCCGTCTGCGGCTCGGAAGCGGTGCGCGATGGCGATGAGGTCAAGCGCCGCTGCACCGGCGGCCTGATCTGCGACGCCCAGATCGTCGAACGGCTCAAGCATTTCGTCGGCCGCCGCGCCTTCGACATCGAGGGATTGGGCGAAAAGCAGTTGGTCGCCTTCCATGCGCGGGGCTGGATCAAGGAGCCGGCCGACATCTTCCGACTGGCGCGCGACGAGACGCGGCTGAAGGAACTGCAGCGAGACGACGGTTATGGCGAGACCAGCATCCGCAATCTGGTCGCCGGCATCGACGCCCGCCGCGTCATCGCGCTGGACCGGTTCCTGTTCGGCCTGGGAATCCGCGATATCGGCGAACAGACCTCCATCGTCCTGGCCCGCGCCTTCGAGAGCTGGACCGCGCTGAAGGCCGCCTGCCTCCAGGCCGCTTCGGGTGTGCCGTCCGACGCCTGGACCGAACTGGCCGCCGCCCACGCCATATCGCCCCGCGTCCTGGCCCTGATGGCAGAGGTCACGCCCCCCGCCGTCGATCCCTGGCCCGAGGCCACGATGGACATGAAAATCAGCCAGGCCTTCCCCGGCATGGCGGCCCCCGCCCGCCGGTCTCTGGCGACGATGGTTCACGACTGGTCCGGGCTGGTCGAACTGGCCCGGGTCGCGCGCGAGGACGGCCCGTCCGAAATCCTGAACCAGATCGCCGGCGTCACCGGCGTTGGCCCCGTCGCGGCGGAGGCCCTGGCCCACTTCTTCCACGAGCCGCATAATCTCAAGGTCGTCGCCGCACTCGAAGCCGAACTGACCGAAATCCTCGATGCCGAAAGGCCCAAGTCCGACACTGCGGTCGCCGGCAAGACCGTCGTCTTCACCGGCGCCCTGGAACGCTTCACGCGGGACGAGGCCAAGGCCCGCGCCGAAAGCCTGGGCGCCAAGGTCTCGGGTTCGGTGTCGAAAAAGACCGACTACCTCGTCGCCGGTCCGGGCGCCGGCTCCAAGCTGAAGGACGCCGAAAAGCACGGCGTCCAGGTGCTGACCGAGGACGACTGGCTGGCCCTGATCGGAGGATAGGCGCGCCGGCGAGGCCGAGCGCGCCTAAACTGCCCGCACACACGGGTGGCAGCTAAGCCGTGGCCGCGCTTCAGATCGTCATCACGACGCGGCCCTCGATCTGACCATCGCGCATCCGTTGGAAGATGCTGTTCACATTCTCCAGCGGCTCGACCGAGACCGTGGCCTTGACCTTCTCGTCCGCGGCGAACTGAAGCGCCTCCTGAAGGTCAAGCCGGGTGCCGACGATCGAGCCGCGCACTGTGGTTCCGTTCAGCACCATATCGAAGATCGATAGGGGGAAGTCGCCGGGCGGCAGGCCGTTCAGCGCAACGGTCGCGCCGCGCGAGGTCATGTTAACCGCCTGCTCGAACGCCTTGGGCGAAACGGCCGTGACCAGCACGCCCTGGGCGCCGCCGTCGGTCTGGGCCTTGATGTCGGCGGCGGGATCGTTGGACGTCTTGGCGTTGACCGTGACGGTCGCGCCCAGCCGTCGCGCCAGATCCAGCTTGGCGTCGTCCACGTCCACGGCGGCGACATTCAGCCCCATGGCCTTGGCGTACTGGACCGCCACATGGCCCAGGCCGCCGATGCCGGAAATCACCACCCAGTCGCCCGGCTTGGTGTCCGTCATCTTCAGCCCCTTATAGACCGTCACCCCGGCGCACAGGATCGGGGCGATGTCGGTGAAGCTGACGTTGGCCGGCAGGTGGCCGACGTAGTTGGGGTCTGCGATGGCGTATTCCGCGAACCCGCCATTGACCGAATATCCGGTATTCTGCTGGTCGTGACACAGGGTCTCCCAGCCGCCCAGGCAGTGTTTGCAATGGCCGCAGGCTGAATACAGCCACGGCACACCGACCCGGTCGCCTTCCTTGACCAAGGTGACCCCCGCCCCGACCGCCGAGACATAGCCGACGCCCTCGTGGCCCGGAATGAAGGGCGGGTTCGGCTTGACCGGCCAATCGCCCTCGGCCGCGTGCAGATCGGTGTGGCAGACGCCCGAGGCCTCGATCTTGACCTGGATCTGACCTGGACCCGGCTCGGGCACCGCAACCTCTTCGATGGTCAGCGGCTGACCGAACGCGCGCACGACGGCGGCCTTCATGGTTCTGGGCATGGAACATCCTCGTCATTTTAGGGGACAGACGGGCCGGAAGCAGGACACCGGCCCGCCCTCTTGGGACGTATGCTCTCCGAACCGATGGATCAGAGAGCGATCACAGGATGGCCGATCCGCGACCAGCCATCCTTGATGCAGATCAGAAGAAGCCCAATTTGTCGGGGCTGTAGCTGACCAACAGGTTCTTGGTCTGCTGATAGTGGTCCAGCATCATGCGGTGGTTCTCCCGCCCAATGCCCGACTTCTTGTAGCCGCCGAACGCCGCATGGGCCGGATACTGGTGATAGCAGTTGGTCCAGACCCGTCCCGCCTGAATGGCGCGACCGGCGCGATAGGCGGTGTTCATGTCGCGCGACCACACCCCGGCGCCCAGGCCGTATTCGGTGTCGTTGGCGATTTCCATGGCCTCTTCAAAAGTCTTGAAGGTCGTGACCGCCAGGACCGGACCGAAGATCTCCTCCTGGAAGATCCGCATGTCGTTGGTGCCTTTGAACACGGTGGGCTTCACGTAATAGCCGCCGGCCAGATCGTCCTTGAGCGCGGCCTGATCGCCGCCGGTCAGGACCTCGGCGCCCTCCTCCCTGCCCAGCTTCAGATAGCCGAGAATTTTCTTCAGCTGCTGGTCCGAGGCCTGGGCGCCGACCATGGTGGCCGGGTCCAGAGGGTCGCCTTGGACGATGGATTCCACCCGGGCGATCGCCTTCTCGATGAAGGCCTCATAGATGTCCTCATGGATCAAAGCGCGGCTGGGGCAGGTGCAGACCTCGCCCTGATTGAGGGCGAACATGGCGAAGCCTTCCAACGCCTTGTCCAGATAGGCGTCGTCGTGATCCATCACGTCCTTGAAGAAGATGTTCGGCGACTTGCCGCCGAGCTCCAGCGTCACCGGGATCAGATTCTGGGTCGCATACTGCATGATCTTTTGGCCAACGGCGGTCGAGCCGGTGAAGGCGATCTTGGCGATGCGCGGATTGGTGGCCAGCGGCTCGCCCACCTCGGCCCCCGTGCCCGAAACGATGTTAAGCACGCCGGCCGGCAGCAAATCCTGGATCAGTTCGACCACAACGAGGATGGATGCCGGGGTCTGCTCGGCAGGCTTCAGCACGATGCAGTTGCCCGCCGCCAGGGCCGGAGCGATCTTCCAGGCCGCCATCAGGATAGGGAAGTTCCAGGGGATGATCTGCCCCACCACGCCCAGCGGCTCATGGAAATGATAGGCGACCGTGTCGTGGTCCAGTTCCGAAATCCCGCCTTCCTGCGCCCGGATGCAGCCGGCGAAGTAGCGGAAATGGTCAATCGCCAGGGGGATGTCGGCGGCCGTGGTCTCGCGCACCGGTTTGCCGTTGTCCCAGGTCTCCGCCTCTGCGACGGCTTGCAGATTGGCTTCGATCCGGTCGGCGATCTTGTTCAGGATGACGGCGCGTTCAGCGACGCTGGTTCGCCCCCAGGCGTCCTTGGCCGCGTGTGCGGCGTCCAGGGCCAGTTCGACGTCGGCCGCGTCCGATCGCGCGACCTCGCACAGGACGCGGCCGTTCACCGGGGAGGTGTTCTCGAAATAGCGGCCGTTGACGGGCTGGACCCACTGTCCGCCAATGAAGTTGTCGTAACGCGCCTTGAACTTGGGGGTCGCGGCGCGGCTGAACTCGGGCTTGGTCATGATGGCCTCCTACGGTTTCCTCTGGCGTCGATTGTCGACGTCGTTGGAGCCAGAAGTGCCATCGGCCTGCGCCCATCCGCCAGACGACAACGCGATGGTGCAGTGCAAACCTGTCGCATCCCTGCGACAGTCGGTTCAGTGGGTTTCCCGAAACAGCCCCAGCCGATGCAGTTTGCGATGCAGAGTCGCGCGGCTGACGCCCAGCGCTTTCGCCGCTGCGGACACATTGCCCCCAGTGCGCGCCAGGGCCCGACGTACTGCCCCTCGCTCGGCTTCCAGAAGCTCGGCCTCGACCGAACCCGTGTCGAGCACCTCGGATGCCGCCAGCTGCGCCGCGATCCGTTCATCGGTGATCGACAGGGCCAGACGTGCGGCGCGAGTCGCGCCGACCACCATATCGTCCCGGTCGACAGCCAACAGCGCCGCCGTGTTGCGCTCGCCGGTATCGCCCGCCAGCACGATCCGGGCCTGGTGGAAGGCCTGGCGGAAGGTCTGCGCCTCGATGGCCCGTGCGGCGTCGGCGACCGCCGCCGCGATCAGTCCCAGCACGCCCTCCGTCGCATCGGCGCGGCACGACGAAACATCCAGCAGTCCCGCCAGCCGCCCCAGGTGATCGTGAATCGGATGGCTCGTGCAGCTCAGGGCCGTGTTGCGCGTATGGAAATGCTGGTCACGGTGGATCGTCACGGGCCTGTGCTCCGCCAGCGCGGTCCCGATGCCGTTGGTGCCCTCGACCGCCTCCGACCATATGGCCCCCGGCCACAGCCCCCATCGACGAAAGGCGACGTCGTCCGCCGCCGCCCCCCGGCGCTCCAGCGGCACCCCGTCGGCATTGGTCAGCAGGATACAGCAGCCGGTATCGCCCACGGCCAGAAACAGCCGATCCAGAACCCCTTGCGCGGCCCTCGTCATCGGCTCCATCGCCTGGCGCGCCTCGCGCAACTGCCCCTCGGTCAGGGTTTGCGGCATGCCCCGGTCCTCGGGATCCAGGCCATACAGCGACAGGGATCGGCGCCACGACGCCGCCAGGGCCGAGCGCGCGGGCTCGGCGCCGTTTTCAAGCGCCTGCTTGATTAGGCTTCCATGGTTGTGTCCCGGCCGGTCGGCCATGGTGTCTCCCAGGACTTTCTCGCTCCAATCAGACGCCCGCACCGAGCCAAGGTCAAGGGATGCCCGGCAGAGCTTCAAAAGCTTCCGTAAGGTCCAGTTTTCGTTAGTCTTCGTGGATCAGTTCGGCCTTGTTTTCGGCCGAAAGCCGGATCACCTTGTGCATCAAAGGGTCGCACAGGCGACCTGAACAAGGGAACGACCATGAAGACCAAGATCATGCTGGCCGCCGCTGCTCTGGCGGGCGCCCTGGCCTCTCCGGCGCTGGCCGGCGACCCAACCGGACTTTGGCAGACGCCGACCAACGGCGGCCAAGTGCGCATCGCGCGCTGCGGCCAGGCGCTGTGCGGCACGCTGGTGACCTCGGACCACATTCGCCGCGACGCCAATGCGCGCGACGCCAACAATCGCGACGCCTCGCTGCGGAACCGCACCCTGCGCAATCTGCCCATGCTGACCGGCTTCACCGGCGGTCCGACGGAATGGCGCAACGGCTCGGTCTATAATCCGGCCGACGGCGGCACCTATCGCGGCACCATCACCATGACCAATGACAACAGCCTGCGTCTGCGCGGGTGTATAGTCGCGCCGCTCTGCAAGACCCAGACCTGGACCCGCATCCAGTAGGATCAGGACGCCCACATACGAAAGGCCCGGTCGGAGCGATCCGACCGGGCCTTTTTCATTTGGCTTGTAGCTCAGCGATTCAGCGCCGCCCGCGCCGCCTCGGCGTAGCGATGCCCCGTCGCCGCGCCCTTGGGGAAGACGGCCTCGATCCGGGCGAGATCCTCAGGCGTCAGAACGACGTCCACGGCCGCCGCATTCTGCTCCAGGGTCGCGATACGACGGGTGCCGGGGATCGGGATCAGATCCTCGCCTTGCGCCAGCACCCAGGCCAGCGCCAGTTGAGCGGCGGTTATGCCCTTGTCCCACGCAATGGCCTTCACCGCCTCGACTAGATCCAGATTCTTTTGGAAGTTCTCGCCCATGAAGCGCGGGTTGGTGCGGCGGAAGTCGTCGGCGTCCAGATCGTCGATGGAGGTGATGTCGCCCGACAGGAAGCCGCGGCCCAGCGGGCTGTAGGGCACGAATCCGATGCCCAGTTCACGCACGAGCGCAAACAGCTCGTCCTCCGGCTCGCGGCTCCATAGCGAATATTCGGTTTGCAGCGCCGTGATCGGATGGGTTGCATGGGCCTTGCGCAGGGTGTCAGGCGCGGCCTCCGACAGGCCCAGAAAGCGCACCTTGCCCTCCTTTACCAGTTCCGCCATCGCCCCGACCGTGTCCTCGATCGGCGTGTCCGGATCGACGCGGTGCAGATAGTAGAGATCGACGTGATCGATGCCGAGGCGCTGCAGGCTGCCCTCGATGGCGCCACGGACATTGGCCGGGCTGCCGTCGGTCATCAGCTTGGTGCGGTCGGCGTTATAGTTGATGCCGAACTTGGTTGCGATGAACGCCTGGTCGCGCCGGTCCTTCAGCGCTTTGCCTACCAGCACCTCGTTGGTGTGAGGGCCATACATCTCGGCAGTGTCGAACAGGGTGATGCCCAGATCGAGCGCGCGATGAATCACGGAAATGGACTGGGCCTCGTCGGCGCCGCCGTAGAAGGCGCTCATGCCCATGCAGCCCAAGCCGATGGCCGAGACCTCGGGGCCGTTCGCACCCAACTTGCGCGTCTTCATGGGGGCCTTCTCCTGTCGATATGGGGGATCGGCCTAAAAAAACGGATATGGCGGCCGATGATCAGGAGATGGTCGCGGCGACGGCGGGCTGCAAGCCCGGCCGCGCTTTGCGATGGTACCGCCTCTCAGGCTTGAACTGAGGACCTCCGGTTCCACAAACCGGCGCTCTAACCAACTGAGCTAAGGCGGCCCGCGCATCGCGAGGCGCGTTCTCTACCGAGGCCTCACCAACCAATCAAGCATAGAGTGCGGCATAGACAAACAAAAACGCCCCGGCGGATGCCGGGGCGTTCTGTCGAATAGAAGCTAAGGTCTACTGGAGGCGGAAGCGAACCGTAAAGCGCGCTTGTCCACCTTGAGCGACCCCGTCCACCGTGCCCGGCGCAAAGCGCGCGGAACGCATGGACGAAAGCGCTTCGCGACCGAACCCGGCGCCAGAGGGCGTCTCGGAAACGACGCTGCAGTTCGTCGCCGACCCATTGGCCTGAACCGAGCAGAGCAACACGACCGTTCCCTCCTCGATTCCACGCTCTTGGGCGCGAGCCGGGAACTCGGGACGAGGTTGCCGTGACCACGAGACGTTTGTGATGGTCGACGGGCGAGCCGGAGCCGGGGGTGCGGGTGGAGGCGGAGGTCCAGGAATATTGACGGGCGGACCCGTGTATTCAACCCGATCTTCCTTCTTCGTCGGCGTGATGTTGACCGGCGGAGGGGGGACGATGTTCGGGACCGGAGCCGGCACGCGCACCTGAAGCTTCGGCGGCGGAGGCGTATCCGTCGGCGGAGGCGGCGGGGGCGGAGGCGGCGGAGGCGGCGGAACCGGCTCGACCAACTCGACCTCGACGGACTCGTCGACGTAGTTAAACTCCTTCAGCTTGAACTTGGACTGCTGAACAAAGAAGATCAGCAACGCGAACAAGATGCTGACCACCATCAAGCAGACGATCAGCACGGGGTAGGACACCCCCATGAAGCCCTTCTTCTTGGGTACGTCGTAGCGACTGCGATGATATTCGACGTCTGTCATACTATCTCCGCATCCTAACTCGTCGCCTGGTCTTCGCCGACCAGCGCAACGCTATAGAAGCCGTTATCCTGCAGCGCATTCATGACCTGCATGAAGTCGCCGTAACGGGTGTTCTGGTCGCCCCGAATGAAGATCCGCTCATCGGCCGGGTTCCGGGATCCGATCTGTTTCTTCAGATCTTCACCCAGGGCTCCGACGTCGGTCCGGAAGTCGCCCACATAGACGTCGCCGTCATTCTGGATCGAAATATAGACCGGCTTGGGCGGGTTCGGGGCCGCCTTGGCGACGGCGATTGGCAACTCAACAGGCACCGACACGGAGGCTAGCGGAGCCGCCACCATGAAGATGATGAGCAAGACCAGCATGATATCAACGAAAGGCGTAACGTTGATATCACTATTGGCCTGAGGCAGGTTGCCAGCGCCGCCCGATTTAATCTTGGCGGCCATCCGTCTTACGCCCCCTTGTCGAGCTGACGCGAGATGCCGTTCAGCAGCTCAGCGGCGAAGCCGTCGGCGCGCGTGCCGTAAGCAGCGATGCGGGTGTTGAAGTAGTTGTAGAACACAACGGCCGGAATAGCGGCGAACAGACCGATACCGGTGGCCAGCAGAGCTTCAGCGATACCCGGAGCCACGACGGCCAGGTTGGTCGTGTTCGACTGGGCGATACCGATGAAGGAGTTCATGATGCCGTAAACGGTGCCGAACAGACCGACGAACGGACCGATCGAGCCGACCGAAGCCAGGAACTGCTGACCGCCCGAAAGGCGAAGGGCCAGACCGGATTGCACGGCGGCGACAGCCGACTGAGCGCGGGCCATGGCCGAGTCGAGGTGATCGCCGGTGACCGACAGACCCGATTGACGCGACAGTTCGATTTCCTCGGTGGCGGCGGCGGCCATGTCGGCCAGCGGGTTGCCGTCGAACTCTTCCTGAGTCGAGACCGCGCGCATGTCAGCGATGGTGCGAGCGCCGCGGAAGTTTTCGAGGAAGTTGTCGGTCTTGCGGTTCAGAGCGCCGAACTCGAACAGCTTGATGAGCAGCAGGGTCCACGACAGGATCGAGGCCAGCAGCAGGCCGGCCATGACGACCTTAACGACGACCGTCGCTTCCATGAACATGGAGATCGGGGTGATGTCGCCGTGACCGCCGCCGACGGCGTCGTTCACCGTTGCCGGATCAGCTTCGCCAGCAGCCGGAGCGGCGGCTGCGGGAGCCGCAGTCGAGGCGGCCGGGGTGGGCTCGGCCGGGGCCTGGGCCAGGACCGGCGAGCTCGCCATCAGCGCGGCGGCGCCGGCCATGGCGAGAAGGATATTCGTCTTTTTGCTGTTCAGCATAATTCGCCAGTTCCTGCTTGGTCTGACTCGTGGAACCAAAGGTGCGGCCATAGTCAGCGACCGCCCCCCAACCTGAAATGTTTCCTTCAACGCGCCCGTCCTTTCGAGGATCAGAGCCCGCTGAAATCTTCGGTGGAGATCGAACCGGTCACCCGCCTCGTCTCCGCTGGTCGAACCTTCGGGGACACGTCCCCGGCGATCCGCATTAACGTCTTCTTGCGAAGGCGCCTCAACCCTTTGACGAACCCTTACCGGAGCGTCAAGGGACAAGAGGGGCTTTTAACCCGCCGAGAGACATGGAGAAAAGTTCCACCAACCGGCGCATTAAAGTGCAGCTGCGCGACATTTTGATGATGATCTGGCGTCAGATGGAGCAAGTTTGTTCAAAACGGCCATCCTGAGCGCGATCATTTCCCGATACTGCAAATTGTAGGGCTGATCGCTACAAGCCGACTGAAACCCAAGGACGGCGCAAAGGCCGCAGCGCAGGATCATGCGTCCGAAACAATCGATTTTCAGGGTGTAGGAAAAGATGGTGCCTGGAGGCGGGTTCGAACCACCGACACGCGGATTTTCAATCCGCTGCTCTACCAGCTGAGCTATCCAGGCGCCGACGCGGCGTCGCGAGAGGCGGGTCTATAGGGGAGGCTTTTCCGCCTGTCCAGCGCCCAATCCGTCCTTTTCGTCATCATCTTGCGCACCCTCGTCCAAGGCGACCGGAATGGCGTAGGCGCCTGTGAACCAGCGTTGAAGATCCACGTCCGAACAGCGGCGTGAGCAGAAGGGCTTGTACTTGGGATCGGCGTCGGCGTTGCGGCAGATGGGACAGGAAGCCACGGCTCAACCCTCTTCTATTCGTCCGCGCCCAGCCGGGATCGCGGGATCGGCCTGGATCACCGCTCGCGGTCCCAGACGGTCCGCCAGCGGATGAGCAATCAAGGCTTCTTCCGGCGCGCAGCGCGCAATGATGCGCGGCGACAAGGTATCGGCCAGAAGCTGTCGCCGCAAAGCGCGCACGACAGACAAGGCCCGCGCTTGAACGGGCGGGCGTCCGCCGGCGTCGAGCAGAACCTCCTCGATCGGCGTGCGGCGCCAGGGAAGCGACATCTGCAACAGGCCGAATCGACTGACGGGTCCGAAGACGGTCTGAGGTTCGTAGCCGAACGCGGCCCGCGCGACCTTTGACTGCGCCTCGGCGTCCGTGCCATCCCCGATCATGTCGATGACGACCAAGCCGCCCCAGTTCCGCAGGCCGATCAGGCGCGCCGCCTGTTTCAACCCCTTGCGATTCGCAGCAGCCCTCGCCTGTTTCGGATCACGACCGGGGGTGGAGGTGAAGTCGATGTCCACAGCCACCAAGGCGCGCGTGCGTTCGATGGCGAGATCGATTCCATGTGAGGCGAAAACGATCGACTGAGCCAGAGCCTCCTCCTCCGCCTCGACCACGGCGTCGATAGCGGCGATGCCGGTGACTGATTCCTCGCCGGGCGCGAGATCGCGCAACTGATCGGCTATGCTGGGCGCGGCTTGAATCAGACGAGGCGTCCCCTCCCCCGGCCCCAGACGACGAACCACCGCCCCTTTTCCCGCTCGAGGTTCGGCGGTGACGACGACTTCCAGCCGTTGGCCTTGCGTAAGTCGGTCATTTCTCGGGAACGGCAGAAAGGCGGCGGCCGGCGCGGCGATATCGACGAAGGCGCCGCGCAAGCCGGGGTTCACCTCGATGACACGCCCCACCGAGTGGGCGCCGAGCCGGGTCTGCGCCGCATCATCCTCACGATGGATCAAAAGATGAGTGCAGCGACCGTCCCGCATGATCACGCCACGCGTCTCGCCAGGCGTCTCGTCGAGGAAGACCTCGACTGCGCCGCTCATGAACGCCAGCCGACGCCGTGCAAAAGCTGGACGGCCTCATAGACGGGCAGGCCCATCACAGACGGATGGCTGCCGACGATTCGCTGAATAAAGGCGGCCGCTGGGCCCTGGATGCCATAGCCGCCGGCCTTGCCGCGCCAGTCGCCCGTGGCGACGTAGGCGGCGATCTCGTGATCGGACAAGGGCTTGAAAGTCACGCGAGTTTCGTTGACGCGCGACGACATTTTCCCGTCGCGCCAGACGGCGACGCCGGTGAAGACGCGGTGATTGCGGCCGGACAGCAGTTTCAGAAAACGCGTCGCCTCGGCCTCATCCGCCGCTTTCTCCAGAAAGCGACGCCCGACAGCGACCACCGTATCAGCGGCAATGACGACCGCGCCAGCACGGCGTTCTGCGACAACCCGCGCTTTCGAGGTGGCGAGCCGCTCTGCCAGACGCGGCGGCGTCTCGCCCTTCAGAGGCGTTTCGTCGATATCGGCGGGATCGATGTGGTCGGGCGTGATCCCGACCTGCGCCAGCAGTTCGATGCGGCGCGGGCTGGCCGAAGCCAGCACCAGTTCGGGGCGACCCGCAGCCACCTACTTGAAGCGATAGGTGATGCGACCCTTGGTCAGGTCGTAAGGGGTCATTTCCACCAGCACCTTGTCGCCGGCCAGGACGCGGATGCGGTTCTTGCGCATCTTGCCGGCGGTGTGGGCGATGATCTCGTGGTCGTTCTCGAGCGTCACGCGGAAGGTGGCGTTCGGCAGCAGTTCGCTGACGGTGCCGGGAAACTCGAGCAGTTCTTCCTTAGCCATGCGGCCTCTCACGCCCGTTGAATATGCGTTCGACCCCACGCCGGGCGGGGGCGAGGGGCGGAATGGACGGGCCTAATGCCCGAAAACACAGAGATAGTCGAGGTCAGCCGCGACGGTAGAGGGCGCAGAGCAATGTAAACAGGCGCCGTGACGTCTCGTGATCGACCACAATCTTGCCGTCCAGTCGCGTCTTCAGCTGCTCGGCTCCTTCGTTGTGAAGGCCGCGGCGGCCCATGTCGACCGATTCGATCTGGCTGGCCGAGGATCCGCGCAGAGCCTCATAGTAGCTGTCGCAGATCATCAGATAGTCTTTGATCACGCCCTTCAGCGGCGTCAGGCTGATGGCGTAGGTGCGCGTGAAGTTCTCGCCGTCGATGTCGAACACCAGACGATTGTCCTGAAGCGACAACTTCAGCCTGTAGGGTCCGCCCTCGGCGCCGACGGGCTCGAAGCTGTTCTTCTCGACCAGATCAAAGATGGCGACCCGACGCTCGTGCTCGATCTCGGCCGTCGCCGCCGGCAGGGTCGCGGCGTCCAGTTCGACCGAGGCCAGCTTGTGATCGGCGCTCATGCCGCAGTCCCTTCGTCCAGTTCGGGCGTGTCCAGGTGGGTCGGCGCGATCCGTGCGGGCCAGCGGTCGGAAATATCCGTGACCACGGCGTCCAGGCATTCGACGTCGATTCGCAGGTCGCCGCCGCCAGCGAACATCAGTATGACGCGTCCGCTCAGGTCCTCGGTCGGAATGAAGTCGAGCGCGAGCAGCTCGAGCGAGGCGTCGGGACTGCGCGACAAGCGACGGCTCTTGACCGCTAATACGTCGCCGAACTGCATGGCGCACATCACCCGCGTCCCGCCGCATTCCCAGCAGAAACGGCTGAACGCGATGGTCAGGGTCCTGGCGGCCTTTTCCCAGACGATGTCGACGGGCCGCAGAATCGCGTCCTGAAGGGCGGCGGAGATGATCTGAAGATCGTCGGCGTCCTCGGCCAGCAGGCGCAGCGGTTCGACCGGCGCCTTGGCTTCGGGGATGACGCCGTCGATCTCAGTGCTCATCACCTGTTCCCTTTATGCGGCGGATGTCGGCTCCGCATGCGCCGAGCTTTTCTTCCAAACGCTCGAAACCGCGATCCAGATGATAGACGCGTCCGACCGTCGTTTCGCCCTCGGCGACGAGGCCCGCGATGACCAGGCACATCGAAGCCCGAAGATCCGTGGCCATAACCTGTGCGCCGTGCAGAACTTCGACGCCGTTGACGTGCGCCTCTCCTGCATGAACCGAAATGTCGGCGCCCAGTCGCGCCAACTCCGGCACATGCATGAAGCGGTTTTCGAAGATCGTCTCGCGAACCGTGCTGACGCCCGCCGCCGTCGTCATCAGCGCCATGAACTGGGCCTGGAGATCGGTAGCGAAGCCCGGATAGATGGCCGTCTCGACGTCCACGGCCTTCAGGCGCTGCTTCGGATCGCGCTTGATCAGCACGCCGTCGGCGGTCGGCGACACCTCGACGCCCGCCTCGACCATCTTGTCGGTCAGCGAACCGATCAGTTCGGCCCGCGCCTTGGTCAGACGCACCTCGCCGCCCGCCATGGCGGCGGCGACGGCGTAGGAGCCCATTTCGATCCGGTCGGGAATCACAGACCAGGTCGTCCCGTTCAGCGACGTGACGCCGGTGATGGTCAGGACGTCGGTGTCGATGCCCTCGATCCTGGCGCCCATGGCCGTCAGACAGTGGGCCAGATCGCCGATCTCGGGTTCGCGCGCCGCACGACGCAGGACGGTCGTGCCCTCAGCCAGCACAGCGGCCAGAAGCGCATGTTCGGTGGCGCCGACCGAAACGAAGGGGAACTCGATCTCGGCGCCCTTCAGGCCCTTGGGCGCGCGGGCGGTGACATAGCCTTCGTCCAGCTCGATCTCGGCGCCCAGCGCCGTCAGCGCCTGCAGGTGCAGATCGACCGGACGCGCCCCGATGGTGCAGCCGCCTGGCAGCGAGACCTTGGCCTCGCCGGTACGCGCCAGCAGAGGCCCCAGCACATTGAACGAAGCCCGCATCTGGCGCACCAGATCATAGGGGGCGAAGGTCGAGGTCAGGTCCTTGGCGTGGAATAGACTCTCCTGCCCATCGGCGCCGTCACGCTCGGTCACTTCGATGCCGAACTGGCGCAGCAACTGACCCAGGAACCGCGTGTCGGCCAGGCGCGGCATATTGGTCAGCAGCAAAGGCTGATCCGTCAGGATCGAGGCGGCCATCAGCTTGATGGCGGAGTTCTTGGCGCCGCTGACGGGAATGTCCCCGAAAAGCTGGGCGCCGCCCTGAATGGCGATGCTGTCCATGACGTCCTTAAGCGCGCCCGATGCCAACGCCTCGGGGGGAAGGTTCTCTAGCAAGCCGGCGGGCGCTTGCCAAAGGGCTGCGTGATCGCGAGCCGATGACTTTCAGTTGCTGTCGCGCGGCGCGGCCGGCGTCCGCGCGGGCGCCTTGCGGCGTCGCAGGTTGGCGCGAAGGGCGGAGGCAAGCCGCATGGCCTTTTCCGCCTTTGCGCGCGCTTTCTCGAATTCAGCCCCCGATTCGACGATCGGCGTCGCCTGCGCGGCGGCGGAGGGCGTATCGGCGTCATGCGGCGTGCGAGTCATGGTGCGATGATGCCGTGATCACAGGCCATGTCCAAACTTTCTTTCAGATCGTCAAAAAGCCGCTTCCCTCCCCGGAAGGGTTTGGCTATACGGCCGCTTCCTCAGTCGGGGCCGCCGTAGCTCAGTGGTAGAGCGCATCCTTGGTAAGGCTGAGGTCGTGGGTTCGATTCCCCCCGGCGGCACCATCTGAGACTTGAAAAGGCCCGGCTTTCGCCGGGCCTTTTTGATTTCCAGGTCGGACGAAAATGTCTTCAGTCGTAGCCGTACAGGCCGCGGCGATAGGGATCGCGGTCATCCGCATCCCCGTCCTTGCTCCAGCTGAAACCCATCGACATCGACTTGGTCGTGGTGTCGGCCCCATAGCCTCGACCGCGCCAGCCGCCGCCATAGGGCGAGTAGAAGCTGGGTCCGCGCAGGCCATAGCCACCGTAGCCGTAGCCCCACGGCTCGTTGCGGCCTTCGCGGTAGGCAAGGTCGAGGCGACCGTTCTCGCCGACGGGCAGGGAAACGGCCGCGCCATAGCTGCGATAGCCCCCGGTGCCGATCCCGGCCTCGACCATGCCATGCATCTTGCGCTCGGCCGGCGCGCCGGGCTCTGCGCTTTCGTCGAAGCTGGCGCCCGGCGTACGCGCGCTGATCCAGTTCTGGATCTGCTGTTCGGTGGTCATGCCGTGCGGAGCGGCATCCTGAGCTGTCGGCGCGGTCAACGACGCCTCAGGCGCCGCCGCCAGGGCCTGGGCCAGGGTGGGCGCGTTTGTCGGCGCCGTCGTCACCACGCCGTCCGGATCACCGTCCGACGCCGCCAGCGCCACACCCGCCAAGAGACTTGCGATCAGCATAGGCCACCTCCGTTCGACGTCATCCTAGCACAGCGATTGAGGCCAAGGTCAGGCGACGCCGTCGCCGCGGTTGAGGGGGTCCGGCAGAGCGTCGCCCTCGGCTACGAAACTGAGCGCGACCGAGTTGATGCAATAGCGGTTTCCGGTGGGCGGCGGCCCGTCGGGGAAGACGTGACCCTGGTGGCTGCCGCACCTGGCGCATTGGGTCTCGATCCGGATCATGCCGTAGCTGGTGTCGCGGATCGCGTGGACGTGCGTTTCATCGACCGGCTGGGTGAAGCTGGGCCAGCCGGTGCCGCTTTCGAACTTGGTTCCGCTCTTGAACAGCGGCAAGCCGCATTCGCGGCAGCAGAAGACGCCGGCCCGCTTCTCGCCCAGCAGAGTGCCGCAGAAGGGCGCCTCCGTGCCATGGGACAGCAGGACGCGCTTTTCCTCAGGGTTCAGATCGGCTTCGAGCCGGGCGCGTTCTTCAGCGTTCGGCGGGGTCAGGTCATAGCCCGACGGCGAACGGAGGGATTCGGAAGTTTGGGCGAGATCGGTCATGGACTGCAAATAAGAAGGGCGGGCCAAGGGTTCCACCCCTGCCCGCCCCTCGTTCATTCGACCGACCGTTCCTTATTGGAACAGCGTGCCCACCCAGGCGCGCACGGCCGCTTCGTCCGTCGCCGAGCCGGTGTAGGCAAGGCCTTGCGCCGGGGTGAAGGGCGCATCGTTGCCGCGCTGACGCGTGGTCCAGGCCTTATGCCCATAGGTCAGCTCGGCATAGTTCGACGGCAGGCGCAGAACGGTCGGCTCGATGAAGATCGAGTCCTCGGCCGTGACCGATCCGGCCAGGCGCACGTTCGGCAGGCGCGTCAGCAGGTCCAGCGTATCCAGGCACCCGCTAGTGCAGCCGCTATCGACCAAGACCACAACCGAACCCGCCACGGGGTTTGCTGCGCCCGTGTCCGCCACGGAAGGACGGCCCGGCATGGTGAAGGTCGGCTGGTTGGCGGCCAGGGCCGAATCGAAGGCGGCGACGATGGCCTGGGTCTGTTCGATCACCGGGCCGGATTCGGCGACGAAGCGCGGGTCGGCCTGCATGCGGGCCAGGGTGTCGGCGAACCACTGACGGTTGGCGGGCGTGGCGCGGTAGGTGATCGAGCCGGCTTCAGGCTGACGGCTGACGGTGAACTCCGGCGTCCAGATGCGGTTGGCCAGGCCATAGCCTTTGCCCGTCGCATTCAGCGACGCGCCGTTTGCGCCGCGCAGATCGATGACCAGACCCTGCGCGCCGCGAATGGCGGGCAGTTGGGCTTCGACAGCGGCGTAGAAGGCGTCCCATCCGGCGTCGTCAGCCAGGGTGTGAACGTTGATCCACGGACGGCCGTTGACCGTCTCGACCGACAGCGGATTGGCGCCCGGCGTATAGACGGTGGCGCGATAGGCGGCTTCCAGGCTGGCGGCGTCGGCCGGCTGGGGCTGCATCTGGAAGTCGCGATCGCGACGCCCGACCTTGAAGGTGCACAGCGACGGCACGCCGCCGGTGAAGGGATTGTTGCGGTTCCACAGCAGATAGGGCGCGGTGCGGACACGCCCGGCTTCCGTCGTCAGATCGCCTTCCCAGCGGTCCAGCCGCTCTTCGGCCAGCTGAGCGGCGGTCTTGTCGCCGCACTTGACCAGGGTGGCGCCGAGCGGCGGCACGTTGCGAACGCCGGGCTTCACATAGGAGACGACATATTCGCCGTTGCGCCACGCCGTGGTGACGCCCGGCCAGCTGGTCGCGAAGAAGGGGCCAAGGCCTTCATAGGTCGGGCGAATCGCGATGTTCGAATCGCGGAAGCCGTTGGCGTAGTAGCGCATCAGATAGGCGTGGCTGTCGCCGCTGTTCACGCGTCCGACCTTGCCTTGAGCGTCCGTCAGACCCGCATCGATCCAGCTGCGGAAAGCCTGACTGGGCGCGCCGGGAATCACGGCGGCGGGGTGGTTGGCGGCCAGGGCGTCATGCGCGGCCTGGAGGTCTTGCTGCGCCAGGGCGCGATAATCCTGTGCGACAGCGGCGCCGGCGGCGACGGTCAGCGACAGAACGGCGGCCGATGCGGCTGCGATCATTCGATTCATGGGTTTCCTGCGCCCTTTGATTTCAAGCTCGTGGGAAAGGTTAAACCCCATGCGTCCGGCGCTTGCCAACCCCGCCGCGCGGGATTTCGCCCGATTGTCACATGGGCTGCGGCGATGCGGCGCGCGTCAAAGCGGCGCCGACGCCTCGACCGCTGCGCCGAATATTCGATCGAAGCTGCGCCTCAAGGCCTCGTCCGCCTCGTCCATCGTCGCCAGAACGCCGAGATCGACCAGGCTGGTGACGCCGTGTTCCTGAATGCCGCAGGGGACGATGCCGCCGAAATGATCCAGATCCGGCTCCACGTTCAGGCTGATGCCGTGGAAGCTGACCCATTTGCGGACCTTGACGCCGATGGCGGCGATCTTGTCCTCACGCGACCAGCCCGCCCCCTTGCGCTCGACCCACACGCCCACGCGACCCGGCCGGATGTCGGCCGTCACGCCGAACGTCTCCAGGGCGCCGATCAGCCACAGCTCAAGCCCGCGCACGAAACACCGCACGTCCTTGCCGCGTCGGTTCAGGTCCAGCATCACATAGGCCACGCGCTGTCCCGGCCCGTGATAGGTGAACTGTCCGCCCCGCCCTGTGCGATGCACCGGAAACCGGCCGGCATCCAGAAGGTCGTCGTCCTTGGCCGAGACGCCGGCGGTGTAGAGCGGCGGATGCTCCAGCAACCAGACCATCTCATTCGCCTCGCCCGCCGCAATGGCCGCGACGCGCGCCTCCATGAAGGCCTCTGCGGCCGCATAATCGACGTAGCCTTTCGACACGGCCCATTCGACCGGTCGGTCATCGTCGAGACGCAGTTTCTGAAGGGATGGGCTTAACGGCTCAGCAAGCATGAGGCTTCAATGTGATCGCCAGGGCGTTTCTGCAAGAGACGGCCCTCCAGTGAAGAGAGCTTTACGTGACCCAGATCAACGCCGTCGATGTCGAAATCTCAGTGGTTCTGGGTCGCTCGGTGCTGCCGATGTCGCAACTGCTGCGCATGGGTCGCGGCGCGGTGATTCCCCTGGACGCTGCCGAGGGCGACGAGGTCTGGATTCTGGCCAACAACTATCCGGTCGCGCGCGGCGAAATCGAGATCCGGGACGACCGTATCGCCATCACCGTCACCCGCCAGGCGGACGTGTATGATTTCATGGCCGGATCCGCCTGATCAGTCAGTGGCGAGTGGTTAGTGACGAGTGAGCTCACTCTGCTTTCCGTCGTCAAACCCTGGTCGCGGCGTTGCCTGAAACCGCTTTGATGTCCTCGGCACTGACCACTCGTCACTCGCCACTGAATTCGCCCTTTCCTTTTCCAACGGCTTCGTCTATTCGCCGCCGCTCCGATGCGAGCGGTCGTGGCGGAATTGGTAGACGCGCAGCGTTGAGGTCGCTGTGGGGCAACCCGTGGAAGTTCGAGTCTTCTCGACCGCACCATCTGGCTAAACAGGGCGATTCATCGGCTAAGTACGGCTGGACATTCTACCAAGGGAGGCGACCACGTGAGCACCACGGACACCGCCTTTGCTCCAGACGAGACGCTCGATAACGAAGACCACGCCGCCCTGGACGAGGACTATGTCCTCACCCCTCAATTCGTCGAGAAAGTCGTGGACGCCGCCGACGACGGCGACGGGATGCGGCTGCGCTCACTACTGGAAGACCTGCACCCGGCCGACGTCGCCGACCTGATGGGCTTTCTGACGGCGGAACACCGCGCCGTCGTCGTGCTGTGGTTGCCGCCGGAGCTTCTGGCCGAGACCCTGCCCGAGCTGGACGACAATATCCGCGAGGAAGTGCTGGAGCGTGTCCCGCACGGCACCCTGGCCGAGGCGCTGCAGGAACTGGATTCCGACGACGCCGCCGCCGTCGTCGAAGACCTGGAAGACGACCAGCGCGAGCGCGTTCTGGCCGCCATGCCCGAGGTCGATCGCGCCGCCATCGAAAGCAGCCTGGGCTATGCGGAAGAATCCGCCGGCCGTTTGATGCAGCGTGAGGTGATGGCCGCGCCCCAGTTCTGGAGCGTGGGCGACACCATCGACCACATCCGCAAACAGGGCGACGACCTGCCCGAGCTGTTCTTCGACATCTATGTGGTCGATCCGCTGAACCGCCCGGTCGGCGGCGTGCCGATCAGCGGCCTGCTGCGAGCCGCCCGCACCGTCGCCCTGACCGATCTTATGGAGCCCATCAACGAGATCGCCGTCGATCAGGATCAGGAAGAGGTCGCCTACATCTTCGAGAAATACCACCTGATCTCGGCGCCCGTCGTGGACGCGGCCGGTCGGCTGGTCGGTCAGATCACCGTCGATGACATCGTCAACATCATTCAGGAAGAGAACCGCGAGGACATCCTGCGTCTGGCCGGTGTCGCCGACGAGGACCGGGGTTCGTCCGTGCCCGAGATCGTGCGCGGTCGCGTGCCCTGGCTGGCGATCAATCTGGCGACGGCGGCCCTGGGCGCCAGCGTCATCGGCCTGTTCGAGGCCACCATCCAGCAGATCGTTGCCCTCGCCGTGCTGATGCCGATCGTCTCGGCCATCGGCGGCAACGCCGGCACCCAGGCCCTGACGGTGACCGTACGCGCCCTAGCGACGCGCGAGCTGAACAGTTCGAATGCCCCGCGCACCTTCTGGCGCGAGATGATGGTCGGCCTGGCCAACGGCCTGATCCTGGCCCCCCTGATCGGCATCGCGGCCGGCTTCTGGTTCCGGGACGAAGACTGGAAAATCGGCCTGGTGATCGGCGCGGCCATGATCCTGAACCTGCTGGTCGCCGCTTCGATCGGGGTCCTGACGCCCCTGACCCTGTCCAAGCTGAAGTTCGACCCGGCCGTGTCATCGGCCGTGTTCGTCACGGCGACCACCGACTTCTTCGGCTTCTTGATCTTCCTTGGTCTGGCCACACTGGTGCTGCTCTAGACACGACGCGGACGATCCGGCGCGGCCCTTGCTGGGAGCGGTGCGAGCGCCGCGCGCCTGTTTCCAATTGGGTCAACTGTGTCTGACGTCCTCCCCAAACCCAGCAAGGTGTCCCGCGAGGGCGTCCTGCTGATCAAGAGTTTCGAAGGCTTCCGGCCTCGGGCCATGCAGCGCAGCGACGGTCGCTGGGTCATCGGCTATGGCCACACCCAGTCGGCTCGCGAGGGCGCGAGGGTTTCCGAGGCCGAGGCCGAACTGCTGATGCAGTACGACCTGATCCCGGTCGTGAAGGCCGTGACCGATCATGTCCGCATTCCCCTCAACCAGCATCAGTTCGACGCCCTGGCCAGTTTCGCCTTTTCCATCGGCGCGGACAGGTTCGCCGCCTCCGACGTGGTCGAGCAGTTGAATGCAGGATCTGCTCGTCAGGCGTCCGCCTCCATGAGCGCCTGGGCCGATGAAGCCGCAGCCGAGACCCCGACCCGCCGTCGCTCGGCCGAACACGCGCTGTTCAACGCCGCACCCGGCGCGCCGGTCACCCTGGCGGATCTTCTCGCAGCGCCCCTGCCGTCTCCTTTCGAGACGGACGAGCCGACCCTGCCCGCCGTCGACGGCGCCCTGGATGAAGCCGTCGCCCCCTTCCCGGCCCAGGACGACGTAGCGCTGCCTCAAGCGACCACTGCGCCTCAGCCGCACGCCGTCTATGCTGCAACGGCTGTCGGCCTGGTCCCGGACGTCGTGCCGCTGACCGGGCAATCGGAGACCGTCTCCGTCGCTGCGCCGATCATCGCCGCCAACGACATCCACGCCCTGGTTGAAACCCAACAGCCGGAGACGCCGTCGGGCTTCGCCGATGCGCAGAAGACCAGCGTGGCGCTGACCGCGCCTGGATTGGCCGAAGCCGCGCCTGCCGACAGCGCCGCCGCACCGGCCATCGAGGGGGATGCGGCAGCCAGCGAAGACGTGCTGAGCACGCGCGACGTCGTGGCCCGCGCTCGGGCCAAGCGGCGCTCGGGCCTGGGTGAAACCCTGACCTTCGTCATCATGGGCGGCCTGGGCGCTCTGTGCCTTGGCGTCGCTATGGCCGCCTTTCGCCGCGCGTCGATATCGAACAGCAGCGACACCGCCACGGTCGCATGGGTCCTGATCCTGGTCGCCGCCGCTTGCCTGGGGGTGTCGGGCTACAACTGCTATCGGCGCTGGGGACGGGCTGACCGCGTCTGACAGCGCTTGGCGAAAGCCCGTGCTCGATGCTACGCCCTAGCGCATGAGCATTCCCTTCGCGCCCCAATCCATGGAATTCGGCCTTGGCGATAACGCCGACGCCATCCGCGACACCACCGCCCGCTGGGCCGCCGATCGCCTGGCCCCGCTGGCCGCCGAGATCGACGAAAAGAACGAGTTCAAACGCGAGCTCTGGCCCGAGATGGGCGAACTGGGCCTGCACGGAATCACCGTCGAGGAAGAGTTCGGCGGCCTTGGCCTGGGCTATCTCGAACATGTCGTGGCGATGGAGGAAGTGTCGCGCGCCTCGGCCTCGATCGGCCTGAGCTACGGCGCCCACTCCAACCTGTGCGTCAATCAGATCCGGCGCTGGGGCACGGCCGAGCAGAAGCAGAAATATCTGCCCAAGCTGATCAGCGGCGGACATGTCGGTTCGCTGGCCATGTCTGAGGCCGGATCAGGCTCGGACGTTATGTCGATGCGCACCCGCGCTGAAAAGAGGGGCGATCGCTACGTCCTGAACGGCACGAAATTTTGGATCACCAACGCCCCCCACGCCGACACCCTCGTCGTCTATGCCAAGACCGATCCGGAAGCCGGATCAAAGGGTTGCACCGCCTTCCTGATCGAAAAGGGCATGAAGGGTTTCAGCGTCTCCAAGAAGCTGGACAAGATGGGTATGCGTGGGTCCGACACCGCCGAACTGGTCTTCGAAGATTGCGAAGTGCCGGAAGAGAACATCATGGGTCCGCTGGGCGGCGGCGCCGGCGTGCTGATGAGCGGCCTGGATTATGAGCGCGCCGTTCTGGCCGCCGGTCCGCTTGGCATCATGCAAGCCGCGCTGGACACGGTCCTGCCCTACGTCCGCGACCGCAAGCAGTTCGGAAAGCCGATCGGCTCGTTCCAGCTGATGCAGGGCAAGATCGCCGACATGTACGTCGCCCTGAACAGCGCCCGCGCCTATGTCTATTCGGTCGCCAGAGCCTGCGACGCCGGCCTGACAACGCGCTACGACGCGGCGGGTGCGATCCTGCTGGCGTCCGAAAATGCGGTGAAGGTGACGATGGAGGCCGTTCAGGCCCTGGGCGGCGCCGGGTACACCAAGGAATGGCCGGTCGAACGACTGGTCCGCGACGCCAAACTCTATGACATCGGCGCCGGCACCAACGAGATCCGCCGCTTCCTGATCGGACGGGAACTGCTGGGCGGGTGAACAAAGGTCCGACCTTCGATCGCTTTCAGCAAGCGCTGCTCGATTCAGTGAGCGGTTTAGTGCCGACACCTGAAATGAAGGCCGCATTCAACGAGGACCTTCTGTCTGAAAGCGGCGCCAAAGAGCGCAATCCGTTTTCTGATTCTCAGGGAGAATACCGCTTTAAAAGACTTGCTTTCTCTTTCATCATGGCAAGGCAAGCGCTTATCACCTCAGCATCAACACGAAAAGTCATACTTCGACTAGCGTCGCTCCCCTTATCAGAACGAGCCCATATCGTTTTCATTCAAAGCTGGGATAGCCAATATACCGCTAGAGAACGTCTTCGAAATCTCGTCGATTTGCTTAAGTTAAGCCCCTGTGCTGCTGGATTAGAGGCAGATATTAAAAAAGAGATGGCCGCTTATAAAAAGCAATCTGATAGTATCCTATATGCCCGCCACCGTCATACACATGAATACGATGCCCATCATCCACTTGTTGAGCAACTAAAGACTCTGGAACTTCTATCATCCGATGCGGTTTCGGATAAGAATTTTGTCGCACTTATGACATCAAGACGAAAGGATGCTGAGCGGCGAACTAAGAGCGTATTGATTCAAGAGCTTAAAGACCAAGAAGAGAGATTTTTGACTCTTACCGATCAAGCTTTCGAAAATGTCTTCTCCCTCCCCAGTAAATGGCCGTTCTAGGCGATAGTGGGAACTGCTCGGCGGCTGACGCCTTGTCTCCGCACAAGGAGACAGACTATGCCCGCAAAATCCGCCGCTCAGCAAAAGGCCGCCGGGGCCGCCCTGTCGGCCAAGCGTGGGGACACGCCGAAGTCGAAGCTGAAGGGCGCGTCCAAGTCCATGGTCGAGTCCATGACGGAAAAGCAGCTGGAAGACCTTGCCGAAACCAAGCGCAAGGGCAAACCCGAGCACGTGCAGGACTGAGACACAGTCGATTTATCTGATCGCCTGTCCGTTCTGTAAGTGGCGATCCGAGCGCCGACCGCCTAGATGGGCGCAATCTGCAGCCGAGCGCCCCGCCTGATGCCCGCCCAACCGCTTCCGAACGACGACCTGCGGCGGTTCTCCGACGTTCTTGAAGACCTCGGCCACGCCCCCGAACCCAAGCTGACCATGGCCGAACTGGTCGCATCGTTCGGCGAGCGCGGCTTCGGGGCCATGATTCTGATCCTGTCGCTGCTGGCGCTTCTGCCCTGGCCGCCGGGCGGCAAGGCGGTCTTCGCCGTACCGATCATCCTGATGTCTCTGGAACTGGCCTTCCAGAGACAGAGCGTGTGGCTGCCGCGCTGGATGTTGAAGGCCTCGGTGTCCCGCTCTGCCTACAATTCCTTGATCGCCACGCCTTTCGCAGCCCCCGCCTGGCTACGCCGATGGGTGCTGTCGACAAAGGTGAAGATCGCCGGGCGCCGCTACATTTTCTCCGACGGCGTGAGGCGCGCCGTTCGCAGACGGCCGAACGGCCTGAGCGTCCTGAAGATGGTCCGCGCGATCGAGCGATTGACGCGGCCGCGCCTGCCACTGTTGACCGGCGATGTCGCCGACACCTTCACCGGCCTGGTCTGCGTGGTGCTGGCCCTGATCATGGCCTTGCCCATCCCGTTTGGAGACGCTCTGCCCGGCATCGCCCTGGTTCTGTTCGCCCTGGGCATGATGCAGCGCGACGGGGTCGCCATCCTGCTCGGCGTCGTCGCCACCGCAGCCAGCGCCCTCTATCTGTTCCTGATCTGGGCGACGGTGGTCGAGGTCGCTCAGCACCTCACCGGCTGGTTCGCCAAGCTGCTGCACTGACGGCGACAAAAAGGGCCGCCGGGTTTCCCCGACGACCCTTCATTGCCTGACCGCGAACGGTCCGGCCGCAACTCAGTCTGAAAGGCTCAGACCAGACCCTCTCCGAGGGCCAGGGTCGCGGTCGCCGCTCGCGATTGATGACAATGAGACACTGGATCACCTCCTTTCGACTGTTGAACAGGGAGGTGAAACATAAGACGGCTCAACGGCTTGCGCCAATGGGCTTCGCGCTTTCGTGAACGCGTGCCGATCTACTGCGTCGGCGACGCCCCGCCGGACAGGCCCTGCATGATCATGCGGTTGATGTCGATCAGGTCCTGGAAGCTCTCCTCGCCTCGCATGATCGCCGAGGAATGGCGATTGACGAACAGGCTCAGCGAGATGATCTGCGCCCGCATCGGAGCGCCCAGGGCGTTGCCCGGATCGCTGCACTCGCCGGCCAGCGTCGACCAGAGACGCCGGTTCCAGTCCAGCGCATCGATGCGGGTGGCGATGTCGGATTCATCGACGGTCGAGGCATGAACCAGAGCGCGCGTGACCTGACCGAACAGACGGTACTCCAGGTCGCGCGGACTCTCAGCTCTCGCCGTCGCCGCTGTGTAGGCCTGAAGCGACATTCAGCACTCTCTCTTCATACTCGACAATCTTACGCGCCGACATCAGGGCCTTGTAGTATTCGCGCGCCAGCACATGACGCGAGGCCGCGACACATTCCGCCAGTATCTCGGGATTCTGTGTAGCGCCCATGAATTCCGTGATCCGCAGGGCCAGTTCGTCGAAGAACTTCGACGCCGAACTCTCGTCCAGATACATCATCATGATCGGGAAATAGATGCGGCGTGCGGGCGTAGTGACGTCCTCGGCCTGCATGATGTCCTTCTCGCGCAGGACGCTGGCGCGGTTCTGAAGGATCAGCACGCCGCGACGATCGCCGTTCTGGACCACGGCGCCATTCAGAACGAACTTTTCGCCGGGTTTCAGCGACAGCTTCAAGGCCATTGAGGACCGTACTCCAGTCGTGGTCGAGCCGGTCGCGCACGACAGCTCCGAGTGAATCAGACTCTACCCCGGCATCAGTTAACCATCCCTTGTGAGAGCGATCCGCTGGAACGCGTATCGTCGCCGTTGCGTTGGCTTGTCGAAGAGGAGACGACCATGCCGGACAACGACTATCAGGACGATCAGGAACAGTCTGAGACGTTCGACGAAACCCATCTGGACGACGAGGGCGACGGCGAATTTTTGCTGGATGAAGCCGATCAGGTGCTGGACGTGACCCAGGCCGATGGCGACGCCGACGAAGAGGATTTCGACGAAGACGCCGAGATTGATCTCGATGACCAGTTGGCCCTCGACGGCATCGAACGCGAAGCCGACGCCCTGCTGGGCGTGGATGGCGAAAACCGCGATCAGATCGACGCCGAAGGCGGGCCTGCGTCGGCGCCGGACGAAGTCGAGCTGGTCTATTCGGGCCTGATGGAAAACGAACGCGGCGCACAGGCCAGCGCCGCACACTGGGAGGCCAAGCGGCTTTCCGATGACGACATCACCGACCTGGGATACGGCCCGGACGGCGATCAAGACGCTCCGGCGCAATAAGGAGAGAATGACATGACCGACGACAAAGCCCGTCACGACGCGTCGCCCGACGCTCCGCACGCCAAGCGCACGACTTCGCAGGACGGCGTGCCGGACCAGCTCGACAAGATCGACAAGTCCGACAGCCGCCAGGAGGCCCTGGTTGATGAAGGCCTGGAAGAAACGTTCCCCGCCAGCGATCCAGTCTCGGCGAAGCGCATCACCTGATCGCTGTTCACAACGCAAGTGATCCGCTAACCCACTTCGTAGAAACACGGAGTGGGTTTTTCTATGAGCCGTTTCGAAGGCACGGACCGCTATATCGCCACCAGCGACCTCAAGGTCGCGGTGAACGCCGCGGTCGCACTTGAGCGTCCGCTGCTGATCAAGGGCGAGCCTGGCACAGGCAAGACGGTCTTGGCCTATGAGATCGCCAAGGCCTTTGACGCCCCGCTGATCACCTGGCACGTCAAATCCACGACCAAGGCCCACAACGGCTTGTATGAATACGACGCCGTCAGCCGGCTGCGCGACAGCCAGTTGGGCGAGGAACGCGTCCATGACGTCCGTAACTATCTGAAGAAGGGCAAGTTGTGGGAGGCCTTTACCGCCCCTGCCCGCCCCGTCCTGCTGATCGACGAGATCGACAAGGCCGACATAGAGTTTCCCAACGACCTGCTGCAGGAACTGGATCGCATGGAGTTCTACGTCCAGGAAACGGACGAGACGATCCGCGCCGAAGTTCGCCCCATCGTCATCATCACCTCCAACAATGAAAAGGAGCTGCCCGACGCCTTCCTGCGCCGCTGCTTCTTCCACTTCATTCGTTTCCCCGATGCCGAAACCCTGTCGGCTATCGTCGAAGTGCATTTCCCCGGCATCAAACCGCGCCTGGTTTCCGAGGCGTTGAAGACCTTCTACGAAATCCGCGACACGCCGGGCCTGAAGAAAAAGCCGTCAACCTCGGAGCTTCTGGATTGGCTGAAGCTGCTGCTGGTCGAGGATATCGACGCCGAGACCCTGCGCGAGAAGACGCCGAACAAGCTGATCCCGCCGCTGCACGGTGCGCTGCTGAAGAACGAACAGGACGTGCATCTGTTCGAACGTCTGGCGTTCCTGAACCGCCGCGAAGGCTCGCGCCCCGGCGGCTGACCCGGTGATTACCGCGATTTCACTGGATCATGCGACCGCAGCGCGCAGAATGGGGGCCAAGAGAGGTTCGACCATGCGTCATGTCCTGCTTTATCTAGCTCTCAGCGCCAGCCTGGCTGCCTGCGACGGCGACAACTCGGTCCGCATCACCACCACCTCGTCCAGCGACGATCAGGATGCGGGGGTACTGAAGGTGATCGACGCCCTGCAATGCCCCGACAATCTTGGCGTCCTGACGCGGAAGGGCCTGGCGGCGGCGGGCGGCGCGAACTGCGTCTATGGCGGCCCCAAGGGCGCCGACGTCGTGCTGCATCTGGTCAAGCTGGATGATCGCTCCGTCGATGACGTGCTGCGGGATTTCGAAGCGCGCGCCAGCGCCGATCTGCCCCATACTGTCGCGCGCCTTGCTCCCGGGGCCGGAGATGCGCCGCCGCCGCCAGCGATCGAGGCAGGCGATACGACTTCTGTCGAGGCGCTCGGGGTCGACATCAAGACGCGTGGCGAGGACGCCTCGGTCCGCTTGCCCGGCCTGAAGATCGAGACCCAGGGCGATAACGCCAGAGTCCGCATCGGCGGCATCAATATCCAGTCCAAGGACGGACAAAACGTCCGCACCGAAACCTCGACGGTCAGCGTGGACGCCAACGACAACTCCACGCGCGTGCGCACCCGTGCGCCGGGCGCAGCGACGCGCATGACCTATATCCTGGCTGACGATCAGCCCGGCGATGCGGGTTGGCGCCAAGTCGGCTTCGAGGCGCGCGGCCCCAGTGGCGGCCCGATCGTGATCGCCGTGGTCAGGTCCAAGGATCGCCGCAACGACGGCATTTTCGACGACGCCAAGGAGCTGGTCACGCTGAACGTCGGACGCTGACGCGGCGATTTCCTGCGCCGTCTGGTCCCTCCCGCTTGATCCCGGCGTATCTTTGCGTCACCTGACCAGCCGACAAGCGATCAGGACACGCGATTTGGCCGAGCGCCCCACCAAGAAGAACGCCCCCCGCGCCTGGCAGCGCATGCTGTCCGGTCGTCGCCTGGATCTGTTGGACCCGTCGCCGTTCGACATCGAGATCGAGGACATCGCCCACGGCCTGGCGCGCGTCGCCCGTTGGAACGGTCAGACCATCGGCGAACACGCCTTTTCGGTCGCCCAGCACTCGTGCGTGGTTGAAGAGATCGCCGCCCACATCAAGCCCGGCCTGGATCCGAAATGGCGTCTGGCCGCCTTGCTGCATGACGCCTCGGAATACGTCATCGGCGACATGATCTCGCCGTTCAAGGCCGCGCTCGGAGCCGGTTACAAGGACTTCGAGGCCAAGCTGGAAGCCGCGATCCACCTCCGCTACGGCCTGCCGCCCAAGACGCCGCAAACGGTCAAGACCCTGATCAAAAAGGCCGACAAGGCCTGCGCCTTCTTTGAGGCGACGCAATTGGCGGGTTTCACCGAAAAGGAATCGCTGGGCTTCTTCGGCAGCCCGCCCGAAGGCTACAGCCTGACGATCGAGCCTCAACCCGCGCCGGTCGCCCAGGCCCGCTATCTTGAACGCTACCGTGTCCTGGCTGGAGCCGTCGGCCTGATCCCCGCCGACGACGCCTGGCATACGGAATAGCGCGATGACCCAGGGGGCGGAGGACGGCGTTCGCATCGGTCTGTCGGCGGTCGTGATTACCTTGAGAGACCGGCAGGCCGTCGTCCTGACGACCCCGACCGAGGACGGTTCGCGGGCCCTGCCCTTCGGGCCGTTTGATCCCGTGCGCGACCGCACCTTCGAACGCGCCCTACGAGACTTCGTGACGGCTCAGACCGGGTTTCGGCTCGGCTTCGTCGAACAGCTCTACACCTTCGGCGACGCGGGCCGCGCCTCGCCCCGCGCGACGCCCGGCCCTGGGCGTCACAGAGAGGTCTCGGTCGGCTATCTGGCCCTGACGCCCGACGCGGCGGAAGGCCAGACCCACGACGCCCGCTGGGACGCCGTGTTCGAGTTCTTTCCCTGGGAAGACCGGCGCGGCGGCCAAGACACTCAGATCGCGGAAGGCCTTCACGCGTGGGCAGATGGCGACGAGCACCGGCTGGCCCGCGCCCGCGCCCTGTTCGCCCTGACGCCCGATCACCGCTGGAACGAAGAGCGGGTGCTGGAGCGCTATGAACTGCTCTACGAAGCGCGTCTGGTTGCCGAGGCCTGGCGCGACGCCGATCTGTCGCCCACGCAGCCCATGCCGGGCCGCATCATGACCTCCGATCACCGGCGCATCCTGGCGACTGCGCTCGGCCGCCTGCGCAGCAAGCTGAAATACCGCCCGGTCCTGTTCGATCTGACGCCTGGCGTCTTCACCCTTTCCCAACTTCAGGCCGGCGCCGAGGCCGTGTCGGGCCTCAGCCTGCACAAGCAGAATTTCCGGCGCGGCGTGGAGCGGACAGGGCTTGTCGAGGCCACCGGACAGCTCTCTTCCACAACGGGCGGGCGACCCGCCGAACTGTTTCGATTCAAGGGCGTTGACGCCCAGACCGGCGCCGCGCCGGGCCTGTCTTTGCCCGCGCAAAGATAGCGTCGGATTTCTTTCACAGACGGGTTGCGAAGCGCTGCGGCTCCGACTAGAGAAGCCCCTCGCTCGACCAAGCGATATCGGCGCCGCGGAGAGGTGGCAGAGTGGTCGAATGTACCGCACTCGAAATGCGGCGTGCCTGGAAGGGTACCGTGGGTTCGAATCCCACCCTCTCCGCCATTTCCGATTGAATTATTTATATAATTTACCCCGATAGGGCTTCCGGCCCACATCCCTCCCCTCAAAAGATGAGGCGGGTCTGTGCTGTCAGTCTGACCCCCGGTTGGTGCTGGCGCGGAGGTGCTGGCAGTCTAACGGGGGTGCTGTCAGTCTAACGCTAACTTGTCTCCACTTATGCAGCCTTAAGGCCTGATCGGAGATCGCATTTCGTGAAGCCACTATCCTTCAAACGCCACCGCTAGGCGCAAAGACCCCTGCCCTCCTTTGCTCACCGAAGTCTGCAATGCGCCATTAGCGGACCTCACCATCTGTCCCAAAAAACGACATTGGGTGGTTCATGTCGGTACATGTCGGCGCGGGCGGTGCGCTGAACTCCATGAACCATCCGGCGAGTTCGTCTGACGAACACGACACTTCTCCAATCAGCCACATCCGGAGCATGGCCATCTGTCCGGCGGCGTTACCCGCAGAAAGAAGCGCCGCCGCTCTCTCCGCGCCCATCGGCCAACGGGCCTCGATCATGGTCGCCAGTTTTCGTTGCAGCTTGGACAACAGCGGCGGCTCGAACAGCATCCGGGCCAAGGCGCGTTGGGGCCAAACGTGCTCGAGCATGGCCTTCAGCGCGGCTCGACTGGTCCGACCGGAAGCAGCCGCCGCCAAAGGGATGAAGACCGGCTCGATCACCGCGAGCAGAACCTCGTCCTTGTTCCGGAAATGCTCATAGAAGGTGGAGCGGCCCACGCCGGCGGCCTCGATGACATCGGCCGTGCGGATGGCGTCGTACCGGCGCTCGAAGATCAGGCGGATAAGGGCGTCGAAGATCGCCGCGCGGGTGCGCTTCATTCGGCGGTCCAGATCGTGATCGGCACCTTGGGTCATGTCGTGACGATAGCCCAAGCCCGCACGACGTTCAGCCCGTCAGGCGACCATGCCGGCGGACGATTGCGCCCCGTTGTCCGGAATCGGACTTTTGGCGGTTTCGTCTCTGGCGGACAGTCTGCCTCTGCGCCCACCTTCGCTCTCCATATTTCGAGGGGATGAACATGACCGGGCGCGATCAGGATCGTATTTCGGGGGGATTGATTGTCGGCGCTGTCGGGGCTGCGGCCACGCTGATGCTTCACCACCCCACATCCTTCAAAGGACCGGACGACGGCCTGTTGTTGAACGACTGGAGCAACACGGCCGTGCACGGCGCCATGATCGTCTGCCTGCTGGCCTTACGTTTCGGTCACGCCGAATGGGCGCAGCGACTGGGCAAGGCACACCTCAGTGTTCGTCTCGGCGCCATGCTACTCGACAGCGGCATGACCGCCTTCATCGCCGCCGCCCTGATCAGCGGCTTCGCCGCCAGCGGCGTCGCGGCGCGCCTGGAACCGGACGATGCACGTCTGATGCTCAAGGGTTTCGTGGCGCTGAACCAGGCCCTGGCCAATCTGGGCATGGCCTTGACCGCAGCGGCCATGGCGACCTGGGCCGTGCGGATGCTGCGGCTCGACATGGTGGCACGGATCGCGGGCGGCCTCGGCCTCATCGCGGCCGTCGCAGCGGCGTGCTGGATGATCGTCGGCCAGGGCGCCTTCGGCCTCTATCCAGCGGTGACCGCCACGGCCCTGTTCGGCCTCTGGTCGATCCTGATCGCATCGCAGATGATGGTCGCCCCCGCTAAGGAGCCCGCACGATGAGCGAGACGCATCGAGCCGTCGCCATTCTGGCCAGTCGTGACCTGAAGGTCAGCGAAGCTTTCTACGCCCGCCTCGGCTTTCGGGTCGTCAGCGACCATGGGCACTATCTGATCCTGTCCGATGGTCGGGGGTGGCATCTGCATCTGAGCGCCGCCCAATGGCCGGGACGGATCGAGGACAATCCTTTCGGCCTGTACCTCTATGTGGACGACGTCGACGCGGTCGCCGACCGCGTCCGAGATCTTATCCTCGCCCCGGGGTCGCCCGAGTTGAAGCCGTGGGGAACCTACGAGTTCGCGGTGAGCGATCCGGATGGGACGCTCGTCAGGATCGGACGGATCTCGGACTAGGCCTTGCGAAGACCCGAGCGATAGATCGCCATGCCGAGCGCGGCGGGAACCACGGCGAGAGCCGACATTTCGACGGCCTCCATCGCGTGCCCGATGCTTGCGCCCCAGAGAATGAAGGTCGCCGCCGAGAGCACGGAGCCCGCGACAAGAACACCGCCCGCCACTTGGGGTGAAATACCGGACATCGCTTTCATCGCGTCTCTCCCTGTTCGAGAGGCACAACTACACACGCGACGTAAATACAATCCAAAGATGAGCCCAACGCACCGTCATCACTCTAGGGGTCGTCAAGGACAATCTGCCCCAGGAGCGTCCCATTGCCGAAACTCCGCGTTCGGCGTAAGCGGAGGCTCCGGGGTATTCCATTGTCGCACCTTGCTCGCCAGTTCTGCGTCGGCCTAGCCGTGACCCTGATGGTCGCGCTGCAGGGCTTTGGCGCGATCAGCGCCGAGCACAAGATCGAACATGCGGTGCAGTTCCCCGGCGTCGCCTACGTCGAAATCGCCGCCGACGATCATGACCACGACCATGATCGCCAGGCTGTCGATGCCGTACCGGGCGATACCGCCTTCGACGTCGCCGATAGCGATATCGACGAGCAGCCGGTCAAACCGCACCACCACCACGGCGGCGGCGACCAGCATCTGGTCATCGGCGACGAGTTGCCGTCGATCGACGGCTCCATGATCCATGTCGCGCGTCTCGGGCCTGCGCCCGATTCCGTGCCGCCCGGCGCCCTGGTCGACGCCCCGCACCAACCTCCCAGACAGAACGCCTGATCGCCTGAAAAGCTGATCCTGCGCGGCCGTTCGGCCGTGTGCGTCCTGTTGGAGAAATTCCTTGATACGTCCTCAGTCCGGCTCTGCCGGATGGCGAGGCCGAGGCGCGGCTGTGTCCGCCCTGGTGCTCGTCGCGGCCGCGACCCTGTCGCCGCCTTCCTCTGCGCTCGCGCAGTCGCCCGCCGCGCCTGCCTCATCGGCGGCGCCCCTCATGGACCTCGATGCGGCCCTGCGCCGCGCGATCGCCGCCGACCCGGCCCGCGCCGGTCTCGAGGCGCGCCTGCGCGCCGTCGAGGCCGGGGTGCGCCAAGCCGGCGTGCGGCCCAACCCCACCCTTGGCCTGATGGTCGAGAACCTGCCGACCTTCGGCGCCGGTTCCTTCATCGACCAGACCCAGACCACCCTGACCTATGATCAGAGGCTGGAACGCGGCGGCGATCGACCGGCGCGGTCCAGCCTGGCCCGTAGCGAAGGCCTGCTGGTCGTCGCCGAGGCGCGGGTGGCCCAACTCGACCGGCTGGAACTGGTCCAGCGCGCCTGGACCGACGCCCTCGCCGCCGACGCCCAGGTGGAGATCGCCCGCGAACGACTGAATCTGGCCGAACGCTTCCAGGCCGAGGTGCAGCGGCGCGTCAACGCCGCCCGCGATCCCCTGTTCGCCGGGGCGCGCGCCGAGGCGGAACTGGCCCAGGCCCAGATCGAATTCGATCAGGCCGAGGTCGCGGCCCGCCTCGCCCGCATCGTGCTGGCGAAGTTCTGGGACGGCGTCGTCGACTTCTCGGTCGGCCGCGACGCCTTCGAGGACACCAGCGCGTCCCGGATCGCGGCGGGCGAGGTCTCGCCGGCCGACCTGGAGGTCTTCCAGGCGCGTCGGGCAATCTCCGAGGCCCAGGTTCGTGTCGAAGAGGCGCGCGCCGTGGCCGATCCGACGGTCAGCGTCGGGGTACGGCATATGTGGGCCAACGACGTCTCGCTGGTGTTCGGGGGCAGTATTCCCCTGCAGCGTTACGACACGAACCAGGGTGCCATCGACCGCGCACGGGCCGAAGGCGTCGCCGCCCAGGCGGACATGAACGCGCGCCGGATCGAACTGGATCGCGAGATCGCCCGTCTGCAGGTCCTGCTTCTGACCCAGGCCAACGAAGCGCGGCGGATTTCCGAGGAGACCCTGCCTCAGGCGGAACGGGCCGTGACCCTGGTCCGCGACGGCTTCGCCCGAGGGGGCTTCACCTACAACGACGTCATGTCCGCCCATACGGCCCTTCTGCAGGCCCGCGCCCGACGCGTGGCCGTGCTGCAGGCCTTCCACAACGACCGCGCCCGCCTCGACCGGCTGACCGGAGCGCACGCCGACTTGCTCGGCCTGGAGACCCAACCATGAACAGCATCCGAACCCCCAGGCTCGCCTATGGCGCGGCCGTAACCGTTCTGGCTCTTGCCCTGGCATCCTGCGGCGGCGGCACGGAGAAGGCGGAACCGACCGCCGAGGAGGCGGCGGCCGCCGCCGCCGACTACGAGCGCGGCCCGCACAACGGTCGTCTGCTCCGCGACGGCGACTTCGCCCTGGAAGTGACCATCTATGAAGAAGGTCCGGAACCGCTCTTCCGCCTCTATCCGTACCAAAACGACAAGCCGCTGGATCCGCGTCAGGTCCAGGTCACAATGGCCCTGAGCCGTCTGGGGCCGAAGGTGGATCGGTTCGTCTTCACCCCGGAGAACGACTATCTGGCCAGCCCCGGCGTCGTGTTCGAGCCTCACTCGTTCGACGTCTCGGTCAATGCGGTCCGGGCCGGCAATCGGTCCAACTGGACCTATCAGTCCTATGAGGGACGGACCACGATCACCGCGCAGGCGGCTCAGGCCGGCGGTGTGACGACGGAACGGGTCGGGCCGGCGGTGCTGGGAGAGACCCTGCCGCTGAACGGTCGGGTCGAGATCAAGCCCGAGGGCAAGGCCGAGGTCCATGCCCGCTATCCGGGTCGGATCGTCTCGATGAACGTGGAACTGGGTCAGTCGGTCCGGCGCGGCCAGGTCCTGGCACGCGTCGAGTCCAGCGAAAGCCTGCAGACCTATACGGTCACAGCCCCGATCTCGGGCGTGATCACGGTCAAGAACGCCAACCCCGGCCAGATCACCGGCGGCGGCCAGCCCATGCTGGAGATCGGCGACCCGTCCCAACTGCACGCGGAGTTCTTCCTCTATCCGCGTGACGCCGAACGCGTCCGTGTCGGCCAGCGTGTCGAGGTCAAGAGCTTGGCCGGCGACAGCCGGACCACGGCGACGATCGAGGCAATCCTGCCGTCGGCGGACGTGATGAGCCAGACGATGGTGGCCCATGTCCACCTGGGGGCCCAGTCGGGCGCCTGGCGACCGGGTCTGGGCGTGTCGGGCGTCGTCCAGGTCGGGGCAGGCGAAGTTCCCTTGGCGGTCAAGACCAAGGCCCTGCAGCCGTTCCGCGACTTCACCGTCGTCTACGCCAAAGTCGGCGACACATACGAGGTGCGGATGCTCGATCTGGGCCGTCGGACCGACGAGTGGACCGAGGTTCTTGGCGGCATCGAGCCCGGCACGACCTATGTCGTCGACGGCGCCTTCCTCATTCGCGCGGACATCGACAAGTCCGGCGCGAGCCACGACCACTAAGGGGGCGCGCGCATCATGCTTGAACGCATCATCGCGCTGTCGATCCGGTTCCGCTGGGTCGTCATGGCGCTCGTCCTGGTCGCGGCGGCGGTCGGCGTCTGGAGTTTCCAGAAGCTGCCCATCGACGCCACGCCCGACATCACCAACGTCCAGATCCAGATCAACACGGAGGCGCCCGGCTATTCGCCGCTCGAAGCCGAACAACGCATCACCTTCCCGGTCGAGACCGCCATCGCCGGCGTGCCCGGCCTCAGCTACACCCGATCCGTCTCGCGCTACGGCCTGAGCCAGGTCACGGTCGTCTTTGAGGACGGCACGGACATCTACCGGGCGCGGCAACTGGTCAACGAGCGGCTGCAGAGCGCGCTCGGTCAGTTGCCGCCGGGTCTGTCGCCGGAACTCGGCCCCATCGCCACGGGGCTGGGCGAGATCTTCATGTACACGATCGAGGCCGAACCCAACGCCCGCAAGCCGGACGGCACGGCCTATACGCCCGAAGACCTGCGCACCCTGCAGGACTGGGTCATCCGCCCGCAAATGCGCAACACCCCAGGCGTCACCGAGGTCAACACCATCGGCGGCTTCGTGCGTGAGTACCACGTCAACCCCTACCCCGAACGGCTCTCGGCCTTCGGCGTGACCATGGGCGAAGTGGTCGAGGCGCTGGAGCGCAACAACGCCAATGTCGGCGCCGGCTATGTCGAGCGTTTCGGCGAGCAATGGCTGATCCGGGTGCCGGGTCAGGCCTCCACCCAGGAAGACCTGTCCAACATCGTCATCGCGACGCGCGGCGGGGTTCCGATCCGGGTGGCGGAAGTCGCGGACGTCGGCCTGGGCGAGGAGCTTCGTACCGGTGCGGCGACCGAGAACGGCAAGGAGACGGTGCTGGCCACCGTCCTGATGCTGGCCGGGGAGAACAGCCGCGTGGTCGCCCAGGCGGCGGCGGCGCGACTGGAGGAAGCCGCCAAGGCCCTGCCCAAGGGCGTGGTCGCCTCGCCGGTCTATGACCGCACCGACCTGGTCGAGCGGGCCATCAAGACGGTCGAAAAGAACCTGGTCGAAGGCGCCCTTCTGGTCATCGTCGTCCTGTTCCTGCTGCTCGGCAACATCCGGGCGGCCCTGATCACGGCGGCGGTCATCCCGATCACCATGCTGATGACCATCACCGGCATGGTTCAGGCCGGGGTCTCGGGCAATCTGATGAGCCTAGGCGCCCTGGACTTCGGTCTGATCGTCGACGGCGCCGTCATCATCGTCGAAAACTGCCTGCGTCGCTTCGCCGAAGCCCAGCACCACAAGGGCGGCCTGCTGACCCGCGAGGAACGGTTCAGCCTTGCGGCCTCGGCGTCCAGCGAGGTGATCCGTCCGTCCCTGTTCGGCGTGCTGATCATCACCCTGGTCTACGTGCCGATCTTTGCGCTGGACGGCGTGGAGGGCAAAACCTTCCACCCTATGGCCATCACCGTGGTCATCGCCCTGACCGGCGCCCTGATCCTGTCGCTGACCTTCGTGCCGGCGGCCGTGGCGATGTTCGTCACCGGCAAGGTTCAGGAGAAGGACAGCTTCCTGATGCGCTGGGCGCGGACCGGCTATCAGCCGGCCCTCGACTTCGCACTGAAGGCCCGCGTCCTGATGGTCGGCGCCGCCGTAGCCCTGGTGGCGCTCTCGGGCCTGATCGCTTCTCGGATGGGTTCGGAGTTCGTGCCGAACCTCGACGAGGGCGACATCGCCATGCACGCCCTGCGCATCCCCGGAACCAGCCTGTCCCAGGCCATCCAGATGCAGACCGCGCTCGAGGCCCGACTGGCGAAGTTCCCGGAAGTAGAGCGTGTCGTCGCAAAGATCGGCACCGCCGAAGTGGCGACCGATCCCGTCCCGCCCTCGGTCGCGGACACCTTCATCCTTCTGAAGGATCGCGAGGACTGGCCGAACCCGAGAAAGCCCAAGCTGCAGCTCGTTCGCGAGATGGAGGAGGCCGTCAGCGAGGTGCCAGGCAGCAAGTACGAGTTCACCCAGCCGATCCAGATGCGGTTCAACGAACTGCTCAGCGGCGTCCGCGCCGACGTGGCCATCAAGGTTCACGGCGACGACCTGGATCAATTGGTGCAGCTCGGCTCGCAGATCGAGGAGATCGTCGGCGCCATTCCCGGCGCGGCCGATCCGCAGGCGGAACAGGTCACCGGCCTGCCCATGCTGCAGATCACGCCCGACCGCGCCGCCATCGCCCGCCTGGGTCTGAGCATCGACGATGTTCAGTCCGTCATCGCCACCTCCATGGGCGGCACGACGGCCGGGCAGATCTTCGAGGGCGACCGCCGTTTCGACATCGTCGTGCGGATGCCGGAGGCGCTTCGGTCGAACACCGACGCCATCGGCCGCATCCAGGTGCCGGTGCCGGCGATTGACGGTCAGCCGCGCGGCTTCGTGCCGCTGAGCGAGATCGCCACGATTGGGCTTGAGACGGGACCCAACCAGATCAGCCGCGAGGACGGGAAGCGACGCATCGTCGTCACCGCCAACGTCCGCAACCGCGACCTGGGCTCCTTCATCGGAGAGGCCCAGGAGCGGATCGAACGCGAAGTCGAACTGCCCGCCGGCTACTGGGTCACCTATGGCGGCACCTTCGAACAGCTGATCTCTGCCGCCAAACGGCTGCAACTGGTCGTTCCGGCCGTGCTGCTGCTGATCTTCGGCCTGTTGTTCGCCCTGTTCCGCTCGTGGAAGGACAGCGCCATCGTCTTCTCCGGCGTGCCCCTGGCCCTGACCGGCGGGGTGGCGGCGCTGGCTATGCGCGGTCTGCCCCTGTCGATCTCGGCAGGCGTCGGCTTCATCGCCCTGTCGGGCGTGGCCGTGCTGAACGGGGTGGTGATGGTGACCTTCATCCGGTCGCTGATCCAGGAGGGCAAACCGGTCGGAGAAGCGATCCGCGACGGCGCCCTGACCCGGCTTCGGCCGGTCCTGATGACCGCCCTGGTCGCCAGCCTCGGCTTCGTGCCGATGGCGATCAATGTCGGCGCAGGCGCGGAGGTCCAGCGTCCGCTGGCCACCGTGGTCATCGGCGGCATCGTCTCCTCGACGGTGCTGACCCTGCTGGTCCTGCCGGCTCTCTACAGCCTGGTTCACGGTCGCCCTTCGGCCGGGGCCGGAACCTCTAGCAACTGGCGTTCGCGCCTGCCTTTCAATCGGAGCAACGCATGACCGTCGCGCGCCATCTGGCCGCCTGGTGGAGGACGCCCACGGGCGTCCTCCTGCTGGGCCTACTCATCCTCTTCGCCGACGGCCTGCTCGGCACGGCCCTCGCCCACGGCGTCGCCGAGGGCGACAAGGGCTATATCCAGGAAACCTCCGGCTTCCTGTTCTGGCCCTTCGTCTATCTGGGCGCCAAGCACATGGTCACCGGCTACGACCACCTGCTGTTCCTGTTCGGCGTGATCTTCTTCCTCTACCGGATGAAGGACATCAGCATCTATGTGACGCTGTTCGCCATCGGCCATTCCTCGACCCTGCTGCTGGGCGTGCTGACCGACATCAGCGTCTCCAGCTATCTGGTCGACGCCATCATCGGCCTGTCGGTCGTCTACAAGGCGCTCGACAATATGGGCGCCTTCCAGAGGTGGTTCGGGTTCCAGCCCTCGACCAAGGGCGCGACCCTGGTCTTCGGCCTGTTCCACGGCTTCGGCCTGGCCACCAAGCTGCAGGACTTCAACCTGTCGCCTGACGGTCTGATCCCGAACCTGATCGCCTTCAACATCGGCGTCGAGATCGGCCAACTGCTCGCCCTGGGCGGCATCCTGATCCTGATGGGCTTCTGGCGTCAGTCGAACAGCTTCTGGAAACACGCCTACCTCACCCAGGTCGTCCTGATGACCTGCGGCTTCATCCTGATGGGCTATCAGCTCGTCGGCTTCTTCGTCATATGATCGGAGACACCTCCATGTACAACGCAAACCGTCCCGCCCGCTCCGACCTGCCGACCACAGGTCAGCTTCTCAAATCCACCGGCATCGCCGCCGCCGTCGCCTCGGTCCTTCTCGTGACCGTGGTGTTGCCCAGCGAATACGGCGTCGATCCGACCCGTATCGGCTCGGCGCTCGGCCTGACTGAAATGGGCCGCATCAAGGTCCAACTCGCCGCTGAAGCGGAGGCCGACGCCGCTGCCGATGCGGCCGCCGCGTCCGGCCTTTCGGAGGCTCCGCCGCTCGAAGTGGCGACGCCCGCCGCAGGGGGAACCGCTCCCGCCGCCCCCGCCGAAGCCGCGCCTGCTCCCGCCGCCGCGACGCCCGCTGTCGAGATGCGCGACGACGAGACCGTGATCACCCTCGCGCCTGACGAGGCCGCCGAGATCAAGCTGGTGATGGCCGAAGGCGCCAAGGCGCGGTTCACCTGGCTCAGCAGCGGGGGCAAGATCAACTTCGACACCCACGCCGACCGACCGGGTCTGTCCTACCACGGCTACGGCAAGGGCTCGGCCCAGCAGCAGTCCGGCGAACTGACGGCGGCCTTCACCGGCAGCCACGGCTGGTTCTGGCGCAACCGCACGGGCGAGCCGGTGACCATCACCCTGCGCACCCAGGGCGCCTATACCGAGATCAAGCGGGTGGTCTGACACCGGCTTGTGCGGATGGGTATCGTTCGTCTGACCCGACGCAGACTGAGGGCCGCTCGAAAGGGCGGCCCTCTTTTCTTTCAACCCAGAGCAAGATGCCCGGCCACGGCTCCACCGATGATAACCACGGGGGCCGCCCAGCGGCTTTTCAGGCGCCAGATCGCGGTCAGGGCGACGATGAAGATAAGCATGCCGACCACCAACGAGGGTACGGCGGCTCCCGTCGTCCAGGCCATCCGTAACCAGACGCCGGCGATGACGCCGACCACGGCGGCAGCGACGCCCGTCAGAGTGTCGTGCAGGGTCGGCGCCTCGACCAAGGCCTCCAGTCTTTCATAGAGAACCAGCGAAAAGGCGAAGGCCGGCAGGAACATCCCGGCCGTGATCACAAGGGCGCCGGGAACCCCGCCCGCCAGATAGCCGGCGAAGGTGCTGAAGATGACCAGGGGCGCCGGCAGGACGCCCGCGAAGGCCACCCCGTCCAGAAACGCCGGTCCCGAAATCCAGCCCCGTCCCACCGTGTCGGCCTGAACATAGGGAATGGCGGTATAGGCGCCGCCGAAGGTCAGCAGACCGCCCTTCAGACCGGCGAGGAACAGCAGCCAAAGCGTCGGCTCCGACGCCTGGATCGCGACGGACGGACCAGCGGTGCGGTCGCCCATGAGATAGGCCAGGCCCAGCGCGACGATCAGAAGCCCTGCCAGAACCAATCTTGGCGCGCGCAATACGCCGACCACACCTCCAACCACGAGCGGCAGCCAGAAGGGTGCGTGCAAGAGCGTGGCCGCCAGGGCGAAGACGGCGACGCCCCAAAGTCGAGCCCCCGCTATCGCATGGCGGCCGATCTTCTCGACGGCGCGGGCGATCAACGCCAGGACCATGATCTGGACGCCGGTCAGGGCGCCGACCCAAATCATCCGGCCCGCTAGGAAGGTGTCGTAAAGCCAGGCCGCGCCCAGCATCAGGACAAACCCCGGCGCCATGAAACCCAGTCCGGCCAGAACGCCGCCCCAACGCCCCCTCGCCATCACTCCAAGGTGGACGCATAGTTCATGCGCTTCCGGACCGGGCAACGCCTGCATCACAGCGATCAGCTTGTTGAACCGTGCGCTGGAGATCCATCGCTCTTCTTCGACCAACGCCCGCCGGATCATGGCGATCTGGGCGACGGGACCGCCGAAGGCCATCGCGCCGAAACCGAGAAACTTCAGGAACAGGCTCAGCAGGGAAAGTGAAGGGGGACGGGGTTCGAACGATGTCGTCATGTCGGCTCCAGACCGCAGGCGCGGCCGATGGAGCGGATCTTGGACGAAGCGTCTGAACGGGCGTCCGCAGCAGGCCCGTACTTGCAGCTTATGCCAAAGGCCGCGTTTGTGAAGCGTTCATCGCATCACCTCCCGCGCGGCCAGCGCCTGTGACGGTCGTCGATCACCACGGGGTGGGCGTGCGTCGCGCACGCTTCATCCGACGTCATCCCTTCCTTGAGATGCGGATCCTCGGCCGCCAGGTCGTCGTGGCTGTGCAGCAGGTTTAGCGGATCATGCGCAGGCCAGATGCACAAGGCCAGCACGACGCCCAGACCGCACAACCCGGCCAGGACCATGAAGGCCGCCCTCGGATCGGCTTCGGCCGAAACCAGACCCGCGACGGGATAGGCGATCAGCCAGCAGGCATGGGACAGGGCGAACTGGGCCGCGAACAGGGCCGGTCGATCCTCGGGCGCCGCCGACCGGCGCAAAGCCCGACCCGCCGGCGTGATGGTCAGAGAGTAGCCGAACCCCATCGCGATCCACAGGCCGATCAGGATCGGATAGGTGTCGGCGACGATCGCGCCCGCTGTCAGAACCGCCGTCATCAGTCCCGCGCCCAGGACCATGGCCGTCCGGTCGGTCAGGCTGTGCAGCAGACGGGGCAGCAGGACGGCGGCCGTCATCGAGCCTCCGCCGAAGGCCGCCAGCGCCCAGGCCGTCGCCTGTTGCGACAGACCGAAGTTGGACTGCACCAGCACGACCGTATTGACGAACACCATGGCGCCGCCCGCCGCCGTCGCCAGGCTGATCGCCAACAGGCCGCGCAGTCGAGGCGTGAAGGCGAACAGGTGCAGGCCGCCGGTCAGGCGACGCAGGAAAGGCAGGGGCCGAACGTCCGACGGACGCGGCAGGATCGCCGTGACGACAAAACCTGCGGACAGGACGAAGCCTATAGCCGTGCCGACGAACAGATTGTTGTAGCTGATGACCGCCAGCAGCAGGGCGGCGACGATGGGGCTGGCGACGCTTTCCAGATCGGCGGCGAGCCGCGAGAGCGACAGCGCCTTAGTGTATTCGGCCTCGTCCGACAGGATGTCCGGGATCATCGCCTGGAAGGCCGGGGTGAAGGCGGCCGAGGCCGCGTACAGCACCGTCATCAGGGCATAGACCTGCCAGGCCTCGCCCACGAACGGCAGGGCGACGGCCACGCCCGCGCGGACGAGGTCGAGGCCGACCAGCAGGGTCTTGCGCGGCAACTTCGCCGCCAGGGCGCTCGCGAAGGGTGCGACGCCGATATAGGCGATCATCTTGATGGCCAGGGCCGCCCCAAGGATCTCGCCCGCATTGGCGCCGGCGAGGTCATGAGCGAGCAGACCCAGCGCCACCGTCGCCATCCCCGTTCCGAGCAGGGCCGAAACCTGGGCGATGAAGAGGTGGCGATATGCGGCGTTACGAAGCGGGGAGAACATCTTTCAATGCCTGACTGAGGGAACTAAACGTTACGGCGTAACATCGGAGTATGTCTTTGTCGGAAGCCCTTACGCCTCGCAGGTCTGGAGACGTTCTGGGCGCCGGTCTGTCCGTGGTGTGCCTGTTGCACTGTCTGACGGCCCCCGTGCTGGTCAGCGCTTTGCCGCTGATCGGTCTGGCGACGACCGAGTGGCTGCACGGCGTGTTCGCCCTTATCGCGGCGCCCTTCGCCTACGGGTCGATCCTGCGCCGACCGGACATTGCGACCGCGATCAAGACGGTCGCCGTCTTAGGCGTTTCGCTACTGGCGTTCGGCGCGACCGAACTCATGGGGCACGGCTGGGCTGTGGGGAGCACGATTCTCGGTTCGCTTCTCCTGATCTCGGCGCACGTCGCTTCCCTTCGTCGGGTCTGATCCGCGCGCCTTAGGGACTGGAATTTCATCTTGCCGTATCCCCTCCAGGGGGATAGGTCAAATTCCATGGCACACGTATCTCACGCCTCGCACCCCGACATCATCAAGCGGCTCAAGCGGGCCGAAGGGCACCTGCGTACAGTCATCGGCATGATCGAGGCCGAGCGGTCGTGTCTGGACCTCGCCCAGCAATTGCATGCGATCGAAAAGGCTGTCGCCGCCGCGAAGAAGACGCTGATCCACGACCATATCGACCATTGCCTAGCGCACGCGGCCGAAGGCGACCCGGCGGAGGCACGTCAGGCGATGGGGCAGTTTCGCGAGATCACGAAGTATCTGTGAGATCGACCGGAGGCGGACAGTACCAAGTTTACCCCCAGCAATCTCGGTTTCGGTGAATGCCGCTTAGGCGCAAAGCGCCCTGCCCTTCCCGCTGCCTCGGGTCGCCTATGCGCCAGAAGGGGTCATTCACTAGCCGCCCGCAACACGACATTCCTCAACAGCTATCCCAAGCGATCCGATCTCGCTCAGATTTCGGCTACCATCACGCGACAGAGTATCATTAGGTATAGAAGTACCACCCGGACGACCGCACCACCCGCATATGCGGTAGCGCATTTGAAACTGCGCCTTCCCAAATCAACGAACCTGTGTCGATCGCGTACTTAAGATCGTCTGTGATGTGATCGTAGACCTCTCCGGTGATCCAAGTCGGCCAGTTGTCATCCTCAGAACAAAGCTTCGCGGCATAGTTCGCAGCGCGACCAATCCAGATCAGGTCATTGTTGCCCCGAATACCGCCGATCGTAGCCAGCACTTGAGACCGATCTACCCCCACGACGTGACGGAGTTGATATGTGCTCGTCGGGTAGCGCCGCTGGATAGCGGGGCGGACGATTTCCCTGACAGCCCAGTTTATCGTCAAGGCGGACCTGACAGCGCGGCTGTCCCGATCATCACCCATGTAGACAGCCATGATGCGGTCGCCGTCATACGACACGATCTCACCAGCGTCAGAGCGGATGACCTGCCCGGCACAGAGCAGAAACGCCTTGTAGACGTCTGCCGCGAACCAGTCAGCCGACCCATCAACGAGCTGCGTTGAATCCGCTAGATCAGCATAGAGGATTGTGGCTTGGACCCGGCTGCCGTGTTTCGCGACTTTCAGGATTCCTTCGTGTGGGACGACCGTTCCGGCCGTGATCTCCCACTCCCCTGCCAGCCCGTTCACGACGTAGTTGGTCAGATTCTCTTTGAATGCCACGTCAGTTCCCCAGCTTGACGAAGCCGGTGTCGAACGACGTAGCCACCAGGAAGATTAGCCAAAACGGAACGCTCACCATCGTCGCAGTGAACGCATCCTGTACCCGGTCAAACTTGCGCTGGAGTATTTCGGAGTTGCGCCAAACCTGAGCCAGCGCGTCGTCGATCAAGTCCGCATCGGTGGCCGCTTTCACGGCGGCGCAATAGGCGCTCTCGGTGTGCTGGGCCACGTCGCGGAAATACACTAGGGACTTTCTGCTCGCGCCTTCGAGGTTGGGGGCGTAAGCGGCAAATAACTTCCACAGGCTAACGCCGAGGATGACAATGGTGGCCAAGGCGATGCCGCCCTCCCAGCCCATCGATGCCGTCAGCTTCAAGTTGACTGCGACGACCGCGAGCATGGCGACATCGAGTGCGAAGAGAAACGAAGCCTTGCCCTCCACTCGTGGGAACATCGCCTGCACCCGATCCAGCTGACCTAGGGCGAAGCCGCGTTCGTTGTCCATGTGTTAGCTCCGCGAAACCGACAGTTCACCGATGGTGAAGCCGTCAACTGAGCTAAGTTTTCCGCGCCAGAGGGCACCGCCGCTCGGGATCATCGTGCCATTATCATGGATGATCCTCGATCGTCTCAAATGCATGTATCCCGGTTGAGCCAGTTCAAATGGTCCTTCACTCGCGGGGTCGCGGTAGATGGATTTGTATTGATCCAGAGAGTCCGCAACGAGCGCATGGATTGATAGTTGCCCCTCGGGAGGATCCCCATGGATCAGCCCACGAAACTGCTTAGCCATCTCAGTCAGGTACGCATGACCGCTGATCAGCACGCCCGTGATAATCAGCCCGCGAACGTGCAGCGTGACTTGAAACTCCACTCCGTAGTTCTCTGCATACGTAAGCAACCACGCTAGGAGCCAGTCCGTGCCTTCCGGCTGGTCGAATATGCTCGGTTGGGACTCGTCAGCATCCGGCCCTGCCGACACTCCGTCAGTGACTTCGCTAGTTTGATCGGTCATCACTTCCTCGCTCGAATCAGAGTTGCCATTCTGTTCTCCGATGTCAGGGGATGCAATGACCGTCGTTATCCCAACACTCGATAGTTGTGGATCGTCGGTTTTTCACTAGCGCAGAGGTCTACAAAATTGCGATCTTCTGACCTCGTCCAAACGGCCGACCGCCTGCGCTTGGAAAGGTCAGGTAAGCCCTATGAGCGGACAGGTTCAACGGCCGCTATGAGTCAGGTGCTGCCTTCGGACGCAAATGTCTGAGATACGCCAGTAGCGGTAGTTGGGCTGGCATCCGAATGCAGACATTCAGCGGTACCGGGCAGATGGCCGTGAACGAGGCGATCAAGGCACTTCTGGTCGATGGTGAGAGGCGGCGTGCTACTCAGCTTCTAACGCCGCTGGGACGAGCGCGATTCAACGATTGTCTACGCTCAGCACAAAGGTGGCCAACATCACCGGCGCGCCTTGCGGAGGGACGTCGAGGACCGCTGAGCGTATGGAGCTTGACGCCGCTTTGCAGTACGCAAGTCGAACACAGCAGAGCCCGAGCGCGACTCGTGCCAGAGACGCCATATGCCGAACGCCAAGACTGGTACGTACCTGACCGAGCTCAAGCTCTCGAACATCAAGTCGTTCAAGGACGATCATGTTCTGAGCCTGCGCGACAGCGAAGATCGCTTGGCCAGGTGGACACTGATCCTGGGCGATAACGGCGTGGGTAAGACTACCTTGCTCCAGTGTATCGCCCACATGGCACCCTTCCGGAACACTAATGACCCGGACGGCGCGAAGGACCCCACCTTCTTTATTGAGCCTACGGGAGCGTCGGAAGTTTCCAATATTGAGGCGCTTGCACGTCATGGCGCGCAAAATGTGCGGCTCGAGGCGACGTTCGTCGCCGCTGGCGTGCTCGACGAGTCGCAGCGAAACCGCCGGTCCCGGCAATTCACCAACTTCGTCGAGTTCGAGCGGAAGAGCGGCAAAATCGAGCGGTTCGAGGCAAGCCAGACTGAAGACGTCATAAAAAAGGAACCCCTGATCATCGCCTACGGTGCCGGTCGAAAGCTCGGGCGGGGCAACATCGATCCGGTGTCCGCCACAGCCGGGATGGCCTCGCTCTTTGACGACCAGGTCGAGCTCGTGGACGCCGAGGAGTTGATTCAGCAGCTTGACTACGCGGCGCTGCGGCGAGGCAGCAAGATCTCCTCGCGCCAGAACAGGGTTATGAAGGAGATGATCGCGGCCCTGCTGCCCGACGTGGAGACGGCCGAGAACATTATCCTTTACGGCCCCTCCCCCCTCACGCCGCGGCAGAAGGTAGGGGTCGTAGTCCGCACCCCATACGGCGAAGTTCCACTAAGTGAGCTCAGCTTCGGTTATCAGACGATGACGGCGTGGCTGGCGGACATTGGCTACCGGCTATTCCGGCACTATCCCGAGAGCGCCAACCCCTTGCTACAACCAGCTATCGTGCTGGTGGACGAGATCGACCTTCACCTCCACCCACGTTGGCAGCGGCAACTTCGCGAACGGCTGGCGGCCCACTTCCCGGCAGTGCAGTTCATCGCTACCGCCCACAGCCCGCTCATGGCCCAGGCCTACATGTCGGAGAACCTGGCCGTGGTGCGCCGCGAGGGCGACCATGCCGTGATCGTCAACGAGCCGGATGCGGTCAAGGGCTGGCGACTCGACCAGGTCATCACCTCGGAACTCTTCGGCCTGACATCGGCCTATTCGCCAGAGGTCGAGGCCCTTTTCGAGACACAGCGCCTACTCCGCACCAAGCGCCAGCGGACCCCGGCCGAGACCCTGCGGCTCGCCGAGGTCGAGCAGCAACTGATGGACCTGCCGCAGGAGAGTGATCCAGCCGACGACCGGGCACTGGCGATCATCCGCCGCGCCGCGGCGCGCTTGGAGCGGGACGGCGCCGACACGTGATCAGAATAGAGCGCACAGCTCCGGCGCCGACCGATCTGAGGGCCGGTGATGCCCTTGTGCAGGCAATGCACCAAGCGGTAAGTGACCGACCGGGAGTGGCCGGTGGCAAAGACGAGCCCTTCACGTTCGACAACAAGATCTACGGCGCGACTCCGGTGAAGGACGCCCTGATCGCGATGCAGCACGGCAAGTGCGCCTACTGCGAAGGCGACTTCCGCGCCTTCAGCTATGGCGACACTGAGCATCAGCGACCGAAGGCCTACAGCCAGCAGAACGTCGGCGCACCAACGATCCGTCCAGGCTACTACTGGCTCGCCTACGACTGGACGAACCTGGTCCTCTCCTGCGAGCGCTGCAATCGCTCACGAAAGAAGAACCTCTTCCCGTTGCGCAACCCGGACGCCCGGGCGACGACCCCAGAGGCGGTGGCCAATGAAGAGCCGCTCCTGCTCGATCCGACCGGCGACGAGGATCCTAGGGCCCACATCCGTTTCGAGAACAGTGTGCCGACTGGTCTGAGCGAAATCGGTTGGACCACCATTGAATGCCTGAACCTCGACCGCATCGAGCTGAACGGGGTCCGTTGGCGCTACTTCCGCCATGTAACGGCGCTGCAAAAGCTCGTTCGAGCCGGGCTGCTGCCGGGCGCGAGCGCCGAGGCGCAGGCAGACGGCCACGACGCCGCCGCCGAACTGGAGGTGATGGCGCAGGCGCAGGAGCCGTTCAGTGCCATGGTCCTCGACACCCTCGGCCGCTAGGCGCGCGCGTTCATCTCCGCCAGCAAGCCATCGACGAAGGCCAGGCCGAAGCGCGTCAGGTCGTTGTGGCCCACGACCTCCCTCGCCTCGCTAATCTCCTCGCCGATCTCGCGCCGTCGCTTCCGCGCGAATGCGGCCGTTTCGTCGAGGACTCCGTCCTGGGTCAGCAGCTCGGCCAAGTAGGCGTCGATCGCGGCGAAGACATAGAGGCCGTGCACGAGACCAGACACCGGGCGGTGGCATTGCTGCCACGGCGAATAGAGGGTCGCGCCGCTGGCCCGCACGACCGGCACCTGCGCCTCGATCAGCGTGAGCTGCAGGTGCATGGCCTCGTGGAGGATTGACTCGGCAGCCCGAAGCGCCGCGTGCGGCTCGCCGATGGGCAGTGACAGGAAGATTGAGCACGGCAGGTCAGGATCGCTATGGCTGGTGTCGTAGCCCGGACCGGGTGGCTCGAGGACATGAATCGAGCAAACGAGGGTCGAGATCGCCTGCTCCGCATCGGGCACACGGTCCAGGAACCCCCAGGCGTCGCCGAGCAAGGCATGAGCCTTCGAGCTAGGCGGGGCGGCGAAGGCCAGCCCCATCTCGGCATAGGGTTTGATCAGCGACGACGGCGGATCTTCGAAGCGCGATGGTGGTCCGGCGTCTACTGCTTCCCCGTCAATCCAGCGCTTGGTTCGATACGTGGCGGGGGTCAGGCCGCGCGCGGCCAGAACCGGCCCCACCAGATGCTCCGCAAGGCCCGGAAACCACGGCCGGGTGAAGTCGAGGTCCAGGTCAGAAATCGACGGGCTCGGCATAGAAGGAAAAGACGATCGTGAACCGCTCCCCGGCGTGCATGCGCGAAACGGCGTGATGCGAGTCCGGCCCGATCGCAAAGCCGATCCCGCTGCGCGAGAGGGGCCGATGGATGGAATGAATGTCGGTGGGATCGAAGCTGTTGAACAACATGAAGAGGCCGCCAGCCTCCACATCGAGCCCGCGGTTGAGCTGCACGGTCAGCCGGTGGGTCTCTTCGCCGACAAGGTAGTCATTGTGGATCGCGATGCGCTGACCGGGCGTCAACTTGTGTGCGATGGCGTTTAGGCGTGGCGTGAACGAAACGCCGAACGTCTCGGACAGCTGCCGGCGGAGCGCCGCCATAGCGCACTCGTCGAACAGGCGGGCGACCGCTGGCGGCAAAGTCTCATGGAACAGGCTGAATTCGTACTGCTCGTAGAAGTCGGTTTCGACCAGCCGCCAAGGCGCGTCCCGCTCGAACCAGTCCAGCAGCGCCGTCTCAGCGTGCGGATCCAGGCAGCGGTCCACCAGGATGTGCTTGAAAGGCGCCACCTGCAGATCCGGCCGGCCGATGTCGAACCCCGTGGCGGCGACGCTCATCTCAGCGATTGTGCCGGTGATAGGTGCGATTGTAGGCCGTCACATCGGCTTTGGCGTCGCCCGTGTTGCGCACCTCCTCGATAAGCCGGCGCAAGGCGGTGCTGCTAATCGCCTTCAGGCCGATCAGCTTCGATTCGGGTCCGGCGGCAAAGGCTTTGGGGTCCAACTCAGTCATGCGGCGGTGCTTCTCGGTTCCAAGGCGGGCAATTGCGCGATCGTCGCACGCATGGCCGCGATGAGGTGCTTCTGGTCGGCGCAGAAAATGGTGGGATTCTCATATCCCGAGCCGTCGCGCCAGCGGTGGGCGACCATGCCGCCGCCGCATACGCTCAGTTCGGGGCAGGCTTGGCATAGACTGGACGTGGGTTGCTGCTGAGCGTGGTAGGCCGCGTAGGCTTGGCTCCCGAGGATGTCCGTCAGCCGATCACGGTGGACATTCCAGGTGGTCTCGAAGCGGTCGGCTCCGGCGTGCGCCACCTTCAGGGTGTCGTTCTTCTGCACTTCGCCGTCGGGCTCAATCACTAGGATGCCGTAGTCGGAAAGGCCGACCCCTTCCTTTTGGGACCGCCCCCCCAAGATCAGCCGCAATAAGTCGTCGAGCAGGCGCACCCGCGGAGGATCGGCATCGGCAAGATAGGCCATCAGCAGACCTTCAAGCCATTTGCCGTACTCGAGCGTCTCAGGAGCCGCCTTGCCGAACGGAAGCCGATCCCAGTTCCCGTCGCGCACCAGGACGTCCACGCCCGGCGCCCCGGCAGCCTTCAGCGAGGCATAGACCGCCGCGGGGTCGGTGCGTGGGTCGATGACAGCCAACACCCCGGCGAACAAGGGCATCGCGTCCGGGCGCGCTCGCAGCCGGGCGATCGCCTTCGAAACCCGCGTGTAGCTCCCACGTCCGAGGTGATCGACCCGAAACTGGTCGTGGGTTTCTGCCGGGCCATCGATGCTGATCGACACGCCCACATCGTAGGCGATCAGGACATCGATGATGTCGTCGCTCAGCAGCAGGCCGTTGGTCTGGATGTGAAGCCCGCAAGGCTGCGGGAGCTCGGCGCGCAGCGCAGCGAGCAGCTCGGCCAGCCGCTTGCGTCCCAAGAGCAGCGGCTCGCCCCCGTGAAGTACGACGCTGAAGGGAACCTGCTGCGCACGGAAGACGCCGCCCAGTTGCTCGGCGATGCGAGCGCCGGTCTCGGCGCTCATACGTTTGGGCTGATCGCGCCAGCCCTCGTCGCCCATGTGATAGACGTAGCAGTAACTGCAATCGAGGTTGCAGCGGCTCGCAACCTTCAACAGCACCGTGTCGAGAACGAACGGTGTCTCCGCCGGCACTATCGATTGTGCCGGTTGTGCGTCCGGTTGTAGCGACCGGCAGCTGCCTTCACTTCGGGCCCGGTGACTTCGCCGATGAGCCGCGCCAGGGCCGCAGAGGGCACCTCCTTGGCGCGGAGAATGGTGTCGGTTTGCTGCGGTCGATCCATGGCACTTCCTCGTTCAGCGTGGAAAATAGCCTGAGCGGTCGAAGTTTTCCACCCCTTTTGTCGTAGCGTATATGCTGCGGGTTCTAAACATTGATCCTAGTTAATGGGCGTTTATTGACAGAGTCTAACCTCCACCTCAATGTGCAACCAACACGTCCTATCCGTTAGGATGGATTAATACTTTGCTAGTCCTATTGATAAAGCTATAATTAGGCGCCTGCTATTGCGCGGAACTCGATCCTGATACTCGCTCCGCAGAGCGCTGAGTCTTGGTATGCCGCGCTGCGCACATTGCTCCAGCTCCGCTCGTCTTTCAGCTTCCGCCGCTGCCGTCGAAAAACGGACGCTTTGGACTTCTCCCTTGAGTCAGAAACGGACGTGGGCAATCGACCACGTCAGATGAAGCTATTTGCCCGCGACCGTGTCGTCCAAGTACGGATGTCCGATCGACCATCTTCCGCACCCGACAATGGGACACCAAAAGGATTCCTCGGATAACGGGCCGCGGCGAGATCACGAGGAGTATACCGTCGGCGTCGTCAAAGCTTGCGCGGAGAAGACAAAGCTGAAATTCAGCGCGCCATGGCCGTAAGGCCGATTAAGGCAGTCCGGCAGGTCGACTCCCCTCTGACAAACACCATTCCTGCATCATTTGGATCTCCCACCTTCCGCACCGCCACCATAGAACCATCATCGTAGATGACTTCCAGAGGCATTCCCTGCGAAGCGAATAGATCGATGACTTGGGCAGGGTTTTCCAGGTTGATGCTGCTGGTAAGGCTTTCACACCTTCCTTCCCCCACAGCAGCGACATACCATATCTTGTCAGACGGTGATTCAGGCCGCGCCGGTATCTGCTCCAGTTTTGCTCTGCTCTCCGCTTCTGTAACATAGTCAGGATCCTGCTGGCGGATCGCCTCCAGTTGCTGCTCGGCTGATTGTTGTTCAGGTGGTTTTATCTGAACCTGGTTGGACGGTTGGCAAGCAGACAAGGACAGCGCCACAGCGGCGCATGCCAGCATTTGAATACGCATAGTCATCCCCGTGTTCGCCTCCGGCTGAAGCCGGGGCGGTTGAACACGCGCACACAGGGAACGCGCCTCCCGTATTCCCTACGAGAGGTGTTGTATTCCGGGAGCCGCCCGACAAAAGCGGGGTCTCCTGTGTTCACGGCATGCGCGGTCGCGAGCGGTGTTCAAGCCGAGCCGCGACCGGGGCTTTAGATCACGAAAGGAATGCACATGCTAGGCGGCATCATTCCTGTTTCACGTTGGCATGCGCTTGGTGGTCTATGATCGCCCTCCCCCATGCAGAGGCTTGGGGCTAGTTTTCCGGGGTTTGGGCTCAGATAGACGTAATTTACATTTCATCTGGTCGGCTTCGCGTCGCGCGTAGCGCTGCGCGGGTGGTTATCGGCGTCTAGCTAGGACGCGATTGGATAGTTCCGTCGGCGAGTATCCCAGCAGCCCGCCAACCGATCCCGGCCGGGTGTGAGGCTCGACGCTCGCGAGCCCGGTTCTGGTTCACCCTCAAGGCCGCCTCCAAAGCGCGCGCCTTGTTGTAGTATTTTTCGGACGTGCGGATCGAAGAATGGCCCAAGATCGTCATTATCAGGTCGATCTGTTCTGGCGCGCTGGTCGCAATCGTTGTCGCAGCAATATGGCGAAATGCATGAGGATGGATCGCCGTCCCAAACTCGACCTCCGTCCGCCGACACACCGTTTCATATATGGCCTGAGATGACATCTTGCGGCCGTGGCGCGATATCCAGAGAGCTTCGGTAGCTGGCCCACGAACGGCATATCGTGCAAGCAGTGCTGGTCTGTGAACCGTCAGATACTCGGCCAACGCCACATCCAACTGACCCGGCCAACGGCAAAAGATTTCCCGTCCGGATTTGGTCTCTTCGCCGGGGATACGGATCTGCCAGTGATCACCTTGCCTCTCCAATCCATTACCAATGGCCAGCGATGCAAGGTTGCGGCGCCGTAGCGGGCAGAAGATGAGCAACGCAATCATCAGCCCATCCCGAAACCGGAGCGAACCATAGCCGCCCGCATCTGGACCGTGGGCGCCCGTTACGGCGTCTTCCATCAAAGCGAACCCTAAATCCAGCACTTCGGCAGCGGGTCGCAGGATGTTTCGGATCTCCTTTTGGGGTTTGGCTTCGCGATGAACACGGTCGGCCGCGAGCCGGAGGATGGACCAGTCGTTATCTGGCTCGATCGCTCCCAAGGCTCTTGCAATCGAGCGGATCCGACCAGCGATCGTGTAGTCTGCAAGCCCCTGCTTTCTCATGGCTGAATGATAAACCCGCAAGACGTCAATGGTCGCCCGGTCCCCCGGCCGGAGCATGAGAAGGTACGGCTCCTCTCGACCTAGCCAGTTCAGCCAATGGCCATACCCATGCGCGATCCCTTCGATCGTGGCCGGCGCCAGCTCAGAAAGAGCGTTCGATCGAAGATCGAAGATGTCGCGGCCCTGAATGGCTTGTGTCCAACGCTCCCTATCAAAGGTTGGCCACTGCCAGAGCGGTAAAGAGCGGTTCTCAGGCGTCTGCTTCATCTGACACCCTGACGTAGGCTAACGCGGGCCTCGGCAAGGGTGTGATGGTATTGCGCATGGGCGGTATTGGACTGCGACTCTGCATAGTGCGTGCGGGTCACCTTGTCGGACCGATGCCCTAGGAACTGACGCGCCGTTTCCATATCTCCAGGGTGCGCGGCGAGATACATTTTGACTGCAAGGTGCCGGAACAAGTGCACATGCATGATCAGGCCGGTCTCCTCGCGCACGAATGCACAGATTGCCTGAGCGAAATGGGCCGTTGCCCGTTTTTGGCCAAAGCGGTTCGGAAACAAGAAGCTAGATCCAGCCGATGCGAGGCGAGGCCAATACAGAGCGAGATACTCATCCATCAGCGCGCTGGTGTCAGGCGGCATGGCCATTTCGAGGTCGTCTGGGCCCTTCATCTCCTCCGAGTCAATATGAAGATGGCGAACCTGGTGGCGTCCACGCCCGATCACAACAAAGTGCCGATCTATTTCCAAGGCGGTGAGATTGCTCCCTCGAAGCGCCGCGAAAAGTAGCATCTCGACCGCAAAAGCCAGCATCAGGCGACGCGGATCACTCTTATCGCGCCCCTCGTCCATACGCGCTTCAGCGAAGACCCTGTAGGGAAGGTTCAGCAGCGCCGCTCTATTGGCTGGCACATCGAACTGCCGCAGCCGCGCCAGGTTGCGCTCTGACATGCCAGTACGTTTGCTGAGCTTTTTGCTAAGCCGCTTGGCGCGCTCACGCAATTCAGCGGCGTGAGCACTGTTTTTCACGGTTTTGTCGGCAATAAGTGAAAGAAGCCAAACCATCTGCTCAAGTGATCGGCATATACCCTTCCGATCTTTTTGGACTCTGAAAGCTGAGATAGCATTTTCAGGGGTGACGAGAACCGACAGGCTTGTGAGACTTTCGATAGGAAAGCCGCTGCAAACCAGAAGGCTTGAGAGGAGGCGTAGCTGACGGCGCCGGAGCGAAATCGTCGTGGGAGCGGACTTATCCTTATAATCGTCCGCGAAAATATCATCCACCGCGTACGACGTCAGAAAGGACTCTACTTCGGCGACATAGCTAGCTGGGAAATCTGTCCAAGGCCGCGAGAAATAGCGTGCATGGCGCTTGAGGGGAATTGTCACTTGAGGCCAGCCTACAACAACACCGACAGCATCATTCCAACGGCGGACCGAGTTGCGAAACACGGCTTCGTGGCCCTCTTTCAAAGAGCGGTCACGCAGATAAATTTCGAACTGATCGAAGGTCGCTTCATTGACGTTCGTCGGCTGAACCGCATGGCGTGTGCAGTAGCTAGCAAACCGAGAAAGCCCCAGTTGGATAGGCTTCGCAGCTCCCTCAAGAAGGACAGACCATTCAGCGCTGTGGCCGCCGACGTCGCGACCAGGCTCAATTTCGATCCCGCTTTTTCGAAGGTGCGTGGTCACAAGGCTACGGATGCGCGTCCAGCGAGCAGGCGTCATCTTCGGCACCGCGGCAGGCACCGCATCTGCAATGAGTTTTCGAATAACCACCGGATCAGTCGGCACCTGCCCTGGAGCTTTACCAAAGACATCAGACATGCGGTTGAAGGCGCACTTTACCTGATCGGCATAGCGATGCGGCGGATCCTGCATATCAAGGCGAGCGATGACCTCCGCAAAGGTCCTGGGCGTATCCGTCGGATCGTCCAAATCAAAGGCGCGGACCCATCCGCGGCGGACTGACGCCTTCGTGGCGCGCGGAGCATCCGAGGCACGACGTAGAACAAGCATCGCATCAGCAGTTTCTGTAGTCATCATCCTATCTTTCTCCATTACGGATACGCGGACACGCGGCAGACCAACAATGGACGACGGAACGCGACAGCCCACGACAATAGCCAATACATTTATTGTATAATGGCGTCATATACTCAGCCATTGTTATGGCTATTGTTACTTATGCCGCCATGAATAAGCCTAATAGCGCCCCCATTGGTTGGCCTTTTCTGATTGCCACCACGCAGATCACGCTTCAATTTCGCCCTCTTTCGACAAATACACGATAGTCGGCGGCAGATATCCGGACGCTTTTGCCGAAGCGGTGGACGGGCAATTCGCCGGAAGCCATCCACCGCTCGATCGTTTTGATTGACACCTGGAGGCGTTGTGAAACTTCGGCTTTCGTCATCATCAGACCGAGGTTCGTTGGCACCCTCATCATGCGCGATCCCCGGATTGGGCCGGTACGAGAGATGCCTCAACGATCAGCGCAGTCTCGATCCAGGCATCAACTGCAGCGGTGTTCCAGGCACTGAATCGGCCGATCTTTACCGGAGGTGGAAAACGACCGGCTGCGATTTCGCGATAGATCCAAGACTTGCCCATGCCGGTCCGCATGAGAACCGAAGGCAACCGTTCGAGGCAGGGGGATTTGATGGCGTGATGCACGGGCTCAGGCTCCCCGTAGGAAATCTGCCTGGCCCATAAGAGGGCTTTACGACACGACCCAGCGTGAGTCGAAACGGTCATTGGCGCCCTCCGGCAGACGCTCTTGCGGCATCGAGTTGGGCATAAATCCAATCATCGACCGCAGCTGCGCTCCAACGCGAGGCGCCACCCACCTTGCATGGAGGTGGAAAGCGGCCGGCGGCGACCTGTTTGTAGAGCCAAGAGCGGCTCATGCCCGTGCGAGCGACAACGCTCGTCAGCCGCTCAAGGCGGAGGCTATCGACTGACATTAAGATGTCCCTTTTTAAATCGCCTACGCGGGTTGCGCAGACAGGACATCAGCATCGCGTCACGACCGCCGGAGCGGCCCGCTTTTCAGCACAAAAAAATCGCTTGGCGTTTCAAACGAGAGACAATAACGCCCGTCACGACTTAACGATTTCAGTGACTTATAAAATTCTTTGGGCGCCTTCTTCGGGCTTGCACTTTTTTCGCGGATCGGCCCGACTTACGCTCTGTGCAGCGATAGACAATCCCAAGCTTCGGCGTCCGCATCAGGACCAGACGGAACCTGCGACGACCGCGGCTAATCAGCAAGTGCGTCGATGGAACGAGGTTCATGACCGTCAATCCGTCGTCGGAAAGCGCGTGCAGAAGTCGCCCCAGTCCCTCATCAATGAGGCCCGCTTTTGGAGGAGGTCACCACGCTGGTAGGCGGCTTCCGCCTTGTCTTTCAGTTGATGCGCAAGGGCGTGCTCGATCACCTCCCGGGGGTAGTTTGTCGTTTCGCCAGCCCAATCTCTGAAAGTCGATCGAAACCCATGTTGGGTTATATCCGTATAACCCATACGCTTGAGTACGGCCGTCAATGACATGTCAGATAGCGGCCCTCCTCGAGGCGCCCCGAACACGTGAGGCTCCTTGTCGAAACGCGGCAGGATTCTCAGCAACTGGACCGCTTGAGGCGCGAGCGGGACCCGGTGCTCTTTACCCGCCTTCATACGGTCGGCTGGGATTGTCCAAATAGCGCCCTCCAGATCGAACTCATTCCACAGGGCCCCTCTGACCTCGCCGGACCGCGAAGCGCACAGGATGCTGAACTCGAGAGCACGGGCGCTAGCGCCAGGTCGCATTTGGAGGTCGCGGATCAGCTCAGCGACTTTGTTATAGGGCAGAGCTGCATGGTGAATGACGTCCTGCACACGTCGACGTGGAGGCAGAATTTTATCTAGGTGGCCACGCCATCGCGCTGGGTTGTCGCCATCCCGAAACCCTTGAACCCGAGCCCAGTCGAGGACCGCTTCAATCCGGCCCCGCAGACGACTGGCTGTCTCGGTTTTTGAGGTCCAGATCGGCTGTAAGATGGTAAGCACCGCACGCGTATCCACGTCGGCGACAGCACTCTCGCCAATCGTGGGATAGGCGTAGGTCTTCAAAGTCGCTGACCACTGAGCGGCGTGCTTCTTATTCTTCCAGCCTGCACGGTTCATTTCCACATAGGCCTCCACGCAGGATCCGAAGCTGGTTACAGGCTGCCGCTCTGCCTGATTCTGCAGTCTGGCGTGTTTCCGCTCCTCCACGGGATCAATGCCCCTCCGGATTTGCCGCCTTAAGTCGATTGCGGCATCGCGAGCCTCCGCGAGCGTCACTTCTGGAAACGGCCCCAAGCCTATATCGCAACGGCGTTCACCGACCGTTGCGCGCAGCACCCAAGCTCGACTTGCCCCCGCTATGCGCAAGTGCAAACCATCGACACCGCCAACTGCGTGGCGCCCTTCATCTCTGAGGCGGCTCACGGCCAGTGCAGACAACTCCTTGGCTTTGCGCGGCACGAGCCCTCCATCAAACCCACTTGTTGTCCCACATAGTATAGTGGATTTCAAGCGACAACCATGGTTGGGCGTGGACGTCTCACAATATTAAGCTATTGTTTTATATTCATATAAAACATTGAGAGATACTTTTGTGGACGTTGGTCAGGCAGACACCCTCTCCGCCATTCCGTCGGGAATAGCCTAAACTCAAAAGATCCAAGCCTCAGACGCCCGCTGATTCTGACCTTCTGGCATGCATCATTGCTCAGCGCGCGTGCGTCGCCGTGCTCTAAGGCAATCCCCTGCACCCGCTGACGGGGCCGCCGCTGATCGACAGGTTTTCTTAAATGGCGCCGTCAGTTGTGACGACATTCAGCCGTGCGCACGCCGCCCCGATGTTGAGGTCGAAGAGCACAACCGACGAAGACCCTCGCTCAGAACAACGCCACGCCCTCTTCCCCACGACACAAGAGCGAGAGCCATGGTGTCGGCGCTATTTCGGTATCCGAACCTGAAGCTCCGCCTTGGGAAAATCCAGGGCGAAGGCATCGAGGTTATTCAACAGGTCCGACCCGAGGATCAGCTCTGGCGTTTGCCCCCCCCTGGCGTCAGGTGCTTCGTCAGCAACGAAGATCAACGGCACGTTCTGGAAGTTGACCGGCCCCAAACGGATGCGGTTCACAGTTCCCTCTAGGACCGCCGTCCCATGGTCGGTCGCACCGCGGATCTCGCCCGCTGGCGCAAGGTGCGAATCGGTCTCCGTCCAGCCGAGGGCCTTCAAGGCCCCTCCAGACGCCACGGAAACGGATGCGCCGGTATCGATCAAAGCGTTGAAGGTTACGCCGTCGATGTCGACCGGCACCTCAAGCAGGCCGCTGTCGTTGAGGCGGCCGGCGACGGAGACAAAGCCCGTCTTCGGGATACCGGAGGGTTCGATCGAAAGACGCTTTGCAGCGTTGTCGAAGACGACACGATCCTGGGTGAAAACCTCCATGCCGACGATGCCGCGCGCCTCGGTGACCGTCGCGTTCGGCAAGGCGATCATGCCGACGGCCGTCCTATCAAACAGGGCTGTCTTGAAATGATCGACGCCATAAAGCGCAGCCTGCTGCTGGCCAGCGACCCCGCCGACACCCATCTCCCCAATCGCCGGCAACCCCAGCTCGTCGATCAGCGCCGGCGTCAGAAGGCTGGTCTGCGCGGCGGTATCGACGACCATACGGAAGGGTCCCTTCCCATTGATCTCAGCCTCGATCGTCGGTCGGCCACGGCTGTCGCGGGTCAAGGCCGACTCCTTGGAAGCGAGCATGGGCGCCGCGGCTGCCGCGGCTTGCTGCCGTGGCTGCCCAGTGGTGGGCTGGGGCGCGTTGATGGCCAGGCCGGCGATCAGGATCAGAGCGTACATGTCAGTCTCCAGGACAGATCGCTCGATCTGTACTCGACCAAGCTGATCGGAAACTGGCGCCGTCATTTCGCCAGACTTGGTCTGCCTGTCGTCATGGCCGCGAGGACGCGTCGGGATCAAAGCGCAGCGCCACTTCGGCGCCCCCGCCCGGCGCCTCTCCGATCTCCACCGCGCCCTCGTGCCGATCGACCACAGCTTTCACGATCGCAAGCCCCAAACCGTAACCGCTACGTCCCGTCGAAAAGCGGGTGAACGGTTCGAACAGCGTCTTGATTTGTTCGGCGGGAATACCGGGCCCCTGGTCGCGCACCCTGACCCAGCCATCCTTGTCCAGCCGCACCACGACCCGCTGTCCCTCAGCCGAAAACGACAGGGCGTTGTCGATCACATTGCCGATCGCGGTCTCGACCAGGCCCGGATCGGCCCAGAGGGTGTAGCGCGTCACTTCGCGTTCGAAAACGAGATCGAGACCGCGACGGGCCGCGACGACTTCGCGCTCGCCAACCGCCTTCCCCGTCAGCGTGACCAGATCGGATTCTTTCAGCGGTTCCGGCGCCTCGCCGATCGTCATCAGCTTGAGCAACTGGTTGGCCAGGTCAGTCAGACGACGAACGTCGGAGATCAGCTTCTCCTTCAGCCGTCCGTCGTCCATGATTTCGAGACGGGTGCGCAGCACCGTGAGAGGGGTGCGCATCTCGTGGGCGGCGGCCGACAGGAAGAAGCGCTGTCGACGCTGGGCCTCATCAACCCGCACGATCATCTGGTTGAGCGCCGATACAAGGGGCGCGACCTCCAGGGGGAGGCCTTTCTCCGGGAAGAGGTCGCTCAGATTGTCGGGATCGAGATCGCGCGCCATGGCGGCGACCCTGCGAATGCGCAGAACGTTCGCCAGGAGGATGATTGCGAAAACGACGAACGCCGCCCCGACGGTGAAGAGGAAGATGCCCCCGTAACTCCAGATGAATTTGCTGTAGAGCCGAACCGATCCGCTGGCCGCCGTGGTCGTCGCATGTTCGATCCCAGCGTACTCGTAGTAGCTGGCCTGACCTCCACATTCCGAATAGGCGAGAAAGCTGCGTCCCGGTCCGCCAGGGTCGTCGTTCGTGCTGGTCAGGCACAGGCCTGAATAGGCCTTCGTCAAATCCTGCTTTTGCAGCCTGTCGAACGCCAGGCTGATGAAGAAGGGCGTCCCTTCACCCGAGCGAAACTCACGCCCACGGACCTTTATGAAATACCGAAACTGCGGATTGTGCGCCTTGATGTCGCGCAAGACAGGATCAGCGGCGAGGTCGCCGCCTGCGCCCGGGCGCTCGCGTTCGGCGAAGGCGAACCGGCTGAGGACCTGAGAGGCGTTAGATGCCGTGATCTGCACGGGATCGGCGACGCCGGAGGGTTCGACGGACAGCAGGGGGCGCAGCGTGAAGAAGTAGACGCCAAACCCCACGAACAGAATGGTGATGAGCGCCAGTTGCCCGAACATGGACCGGTGCAGACTTCGTAACGCCAGACCCAACCCGTCCTCCTCGCCCTTGAGCGCTCATGCCTCATCCTAGCCGATGCCCGCGAGGGTCAAAACAGCACGCTTACAGGGGCGTGGGCCTCAGTCGGCCGCGAGACCCTCGAAGCGATTTCCGGCAGAGCTGGCGGCCTGCCGCTTGACCAACTGCGCGAGGTCCCTTCGAATCCGTTCAGCAGCCGGCCTGTCTGAGAATGTCGCCAACGTCTCTGCGAAGGCGTCAGAATCCAGTGGCGGGTCACCTGGATCGACGGAGTCGCGATCGGCGGGATACAGACTTTGCAGCAGCGCAGCCTGCATCAGTTCTGCGGCGATAGCATTCTCACCGGCGCGTCCATAGGCGCGTGCAGCCGCTAATCTCAGGCCAGCGGATGGCGTCGACAAGAACCGCAACTGTCGGGTCAACCCCGCCAGGCGCTCTTCATTCAGCGCCACCGGAGCCTTGCGTTCGAGCGCCAGGAAGAGCGCCAGGTCATTGACGCCGATCGGCGGTCCCAACAGTCGGCCGGCAAGCGCGTCGAGCCGCGCCTGTCCCGCGCCCTGGCTCCAAAGACCGTCTGCAATCCTGTCATAAAGTCGCATCTGCCGCGCCTGCATGGCTCCCGACAGGCTCGAGAGCTCGGCTTCGACCTCTGCCGTGACGGCGGGATCGTCGGTCAAGGCCGCCAGAACCGGCGCGGCATAACCGGCGGCTGTCGGATCCGCCAGACTGTCGATCAAGGCCTGACGATCGGCCGTGTCGCCCTCCTCGCGTCCGCGTGGCGACGTGGAGCGCCATAGACTGCGGAGAGCGTCGGCTCTCGCCGCACCCTGTATCTGCGGCTCAACCAGTCGATCAAGCGGCCGAGCGGCCGCCGAGGCCATACGCTTTGGCTCTTGAACAGCGAGGGCGACGACAGCTGGCGCTTGCGCAAACCGTTGCCTATAGGCGGCCCAGACCGGCTCGAAGGCGCTCAGCAGATCGACTTCGCCGCGGCGCGGAGCTGCAGCTCGGGTGACGAGTTGACCGATCCATTCGGGATCATCCAGATCGACGCTCGACGCTTGCGCCACGCGCGCCGCGTCGGCGGGATTGTCTGTCAGACGGTAGGCTAGGCCCAGCAGGGTGGCGAGCACCTGATCCTCTGATCGGCTCGCGGCGTACGGGGCTGCGCTCGCGACAAAGGCGGGAAAATCGCCGGCCTTGGCCTGGATCAACAGCAAGCCCGCGATACAGGCGCCGTTCTCGGGCTCGACGGAGACCAGTTTGGCGTAGGCGGCGGCGACCTTGGGATTGACCGGCGTCTTGGCAGCTTCGCCTTGCAAGAAGCGTCTTTGGAAGCGAGCCGTCTCGTCACGACTTAGCCGGGGCGCCGATAGGAAGGCGTCAAATGCCGCCTGACGCTCGACCTCGAACTTCTGCGTCAGTAGTCCCGCGAGACTTAATGGCGGCGTTTCCATCGCCTCTTGCAGAGCGGTCAAGGCTTCGAACGCCCGGGCGCGATCACCAGCAAACCAAGCTGTCAGAACCTCCGGCAGACGCGCGCTGTCGGCGTAGCGCGCCGCGACGACCCGCGCGCCTGCTATCAAGACCTCCTGGTTGGCGGGCGGCGCATCCAACCGCAAAAGCAACTCCACAAAGCCGGCGCCGGTGTCAGCCGCCGCCGACCGTTCAGCGCTGATGTCCCGGATCAAGACGGCTTGCAGCCGAGCCCTTTGCGCCGGGGTGATCGAGGCGTCGAGCAGATAGCCGGCGATGGCCTTCTGCAGCCCCGAGGCCGCACCCGTCTGCTCGAGACGCTCAACGAGCGCATCGTAGAGATCAATGAGCCGATCCGGCTCGAACCGTTGCGTCATCACCTGCAGGGGCGTCGGACCGCCGTCCCGCCGGCCCGCCGCCCCCGCCACGGGAAGCGGATCATTACCGCGCGAAACCAGCAGTTGGATGAGGACTTCATCCGAAAGCAGGCGACGACCTGCAGCGGCCTCCAGCTTGGCGAACCTGGCGGGATCGATGCGATAGACGTCGTAAAGAGCCAGATCGTTGAACGATGTCTGCGCCAGCGGTGCCAGAATGTCCTCGCGCACGATCTCTGGACGGTCGACGTCGGCCGCCTTGAGCAGAAGCGAGACCAACATAGGCGGCTGGCCTTCGATCACGCCCTTTTCACGTTGGGCTCGCCAGGGCGTGTCCGCCGCGATCGCCTCGTCGGTCAGGGCACGAATACGGACGCGGTCCCGGGCTTCGAAGGCCAAGGCCAGACCCAGATCGAAATCGCCGCTCGCCTCTGACTGGCGCCGCAGATCTGCGATGGGCCAGTCAGCTCCCGCCGCTGGGGACGCCTGAGGCGCCGGAGCCGGCAGATCGGCCAACGCGTTCCGTGCATCAGTATCTTTCGCAAAGGGGGCGAGGAGCGATGTCTGCAGTTCGCCCAGATCGGCCTCGCCTAGGAAGGTAGCCAGCCGCTGGTTGATGCTGACGATCAGCGCGAGCCTGGGATAATCGGCCAGCTTGGCCGCCCCGCCCGATGCGGCCGATTGCGGCGGCAGCGCTGCAGAGGACGCGGTCCGGCGCCAGGCGGCCAAACGCTCTGGGGTCTCATCGGCAGGCCACGTCAACAGCGCGCCTTCGATCAGCGTCGGCGCGTACTGAGCGGCATCGAGCGCCTTCAGGGCGTCGCTGGCGCTTTGCGTCGGCTGCCGCTGCACAAGGGCGTTTAGACCGCGCCAATAGAGGGCGCCGGCTTCCGATTTCTGGCCCGACTGTTCCAGCAGGACAGCAGTGCGGGCGATCAGATCGAGATTGTCCTGATCCTGCAAAAGCGCCACGCGGTAGCTGGCCAGGGCCTCGCGTGTCATTCCAGCCTCGGCATAGGCCTCGCCTCGCAAGGCGTCCACGTTCACCAGTCCGCCGATGTCGCCCATCAATGCAAACGCCCGCTCGGCGCCGGCGACATCGCCTTCCTTCAGGAAGGTCTCCGCGAGGTCGGCGTAAACCTCCGGCGGATAGGGTTTACGCATCGCCACAAGGCGGCGGCCGTAGACCGCCTTGCGCGCCGGGTCGCCTGCCGCCGATTCACTGTCGGACGTCAGACTGATCAGTTGACGCAGGACCGCCGGCTTCTGATCGCCCGCGACCGCCAGCGAGGACTGGAGGGCGCGCAACTGTAGTTCAGGATCGCCGCGCCCTTGGCCTATATCGCCGACCAGCGATGACAGCCGGACATCATCTCCATCCTGCAGCATACGCTCCAGCGCTGCGCGCCTCGCCCACCCCAGGCGGGCTTGCGTTAGATCGGCCGGGACTGGGTCGCTGTCTGCGTCGCCGGCGGACAGCACGTCCAGAAGGCCATTCAAGGCGGCCATGAACGCGGCGGCGCCCGGGGCCGCCTCCGCTTTGAACTGAAGCAGACTGGCGGCCTGCGCCGCCTGTCCTTCCGTCTTCATCGCCGAGGTGTATTCCAGCAGCGCGTCGACGTCTCCCGGGGCTAGCGCGAGAGCGCGTCTGTGTTCGGCCAGCGCCTCGGCGCGTCGGTATCCCGATGTATAAATCGACGCCGCGAACCGCGCGGCTTCGACATCGTCGAGTTGGCCGGCGGCGCGCATCCGCGTCATCAGTTCATCCACGCGACGATTGCGATCCGCCTCGCTCTCGGCGGGGTCCGGGAAACGCAGCAGATTGATGATCAGCCGGCGCAGATAGGCGTCCGCGTTGGCGGGATCGGAATCGGCCAAGAGGGCCAGGCTTGCGTTGAGACCGGCGTAGTTCCTGAGCCGCGCCTGAACCGCCGCCAGTTGCTCCAGGGTCCGAACTTCTCCTGACCGCGAACGCTCAGCATAGCGGCGAACCGCGCGCTCAGCCCCCGCGCCGTCCTGCTGCGCGATGCGGATTTCGACCAGCAGGCTCACCTCGCCCTGATCCGCAGCGCCCGAGGTGATCCGCCCTTCGAGTTCGGCGGCAATCGTCTCCAACTGACCCGTTTGCCGGGCGGCGCGAATGATCTGTCGTTGCAGAAAGACCTTGCGCGCGGGCAGCTGGGTGCGGGCCCACAGCACCCGCCAACGTCTCAACGCTTCCGCAGGCTGGCCGGCAGCGAAGGCCAGGTCCGCGATATGGGCCTGTTGATCGTCGTCCAGCGCGCCGCCTCGCGACTCCGCGCCCAGCAGGGTTTCGAGCGCCAGATCCTGGCGACCCAGCCGCTCGTAATCTTCCGCCACGGCGACAAGGAGGGCCGTATCGCGCGGCGCGGCCGCCGAAAGAGCACGAAGGCCCGCCTCGGCCTCAGCCTCGCGACCCTGATCTATGGCGGTCTCGACTTCGAAGCGACGGATCGCGGCGGTCACCGCCGGCGACGAGCCGGCGTCACCCAGGATACGGGTCGCCTGCTCCCCCATCCCCATGGCGATCATCTTGCGCGCCGTCTCGATCTGCACATCAGCGTCGGCGCGATTAGCGACAGCGAGACCGCGATAGACCTCAACCGCCTCGTCCGCCTTGCCCTGTTCCAGATAAAGGGCGGCCAAGCCATCGGCCCAACGGGGGTCGGCGGGCTGAGCCGCAATCAGGCGGCGATATTCGGCCTCGACTTCCGCCGTGCGATCCGCCGTCTTCAGCACGCTGAGCAACCGCTCGCGCAGAGCGCCGTTCCCGCTCTGCCGAACCAGGGCGACTGCATCGTCGTAGCGTCGCAGCTCCAAAAGCACATCGAGGCGAGCCTGATCCACGTCCGCCCCACGCGGTTTCTGCGCCAGAAACACCTCGGCGCCCGCGAGCTGATTCGCTGTCCGATAGGCTTCCACTAAGAGGGCCAGGGCGTAGAGCCGATCTTCGGTGGTCACGGCGGCCTCGGCAGCACGCCAGGCTGAAGCGGCGGCCGCATCCGGCGTACCTTGGCTGATGGCCCAATCCGCCAGGCGCACCCCATCGCTGTACCGCGCGCTGGCTTCCGTCTGCGGGCGATAGAGCGCCGCGGCATCGCCGGGTCGCCCAAGCAGCGCGAGAACCGCCGCCGCCCGGTTCGCCATGACCGCGTCACCCGATCCCGCAAGCTGAGACAGGGCCTCCGGCTTACGTCCCGTCACTCCAATGATCGCCAGGCGACGGTCGAGCAAGGCGCGCTCTTGCGGGTCCTCAGATTGCGCCCGCGCCCGTTCATACCAGACCGAAGCCGCCCCGGCCTGGTTCTGAATGTCCAGCAACTGACCTCGCAGGAGCAGCGCGTCCGTGGACTGACAGTGATCGAGCGCATCTGAGACGGTGTCGGTCGCGGCATCGACATCGCCGTCACGCCATTCCAGCACCGCTTTCAAAACGCCGACCCGACAGGCGCGCTCTGAATCGGCGCCGACCGACAGCTCATCCAGTCGTCCATAGACGGCGCTCAATTCGTTCGCGAGCACGGCGCGGGCGTACAGGCTATCCGCCGCAGCGAAGTCGAGCCGCGCGCCGGACAGGGCGCTGTCGATCATCGCGCGTGAACCGACGCCGTTCGGGGTCGGCGGCGTCGAAATCTCGCCGCCCGGCGCCGTTTGCGCCATTGCCGACGCGACGCCGGCGCCGGCCAAACTAAGGCCGAGGGCGAGAAACAGGGAGCGTGATCGCAAGGTCATGATCTCGATCTCAAACGGCGATCCGCCGAGGCGGCCAGCGACGATAGACGATGTCGGCGACATAGAGGGCCAAAGCCAACCAACAGAGCCAGCCCCAAAGGTCCAGCGCCGAGGCGGGCGGACGTGCCGGCGAGAGGGCGACGGCGCTGATGCGAGACGGATTTTGGATCACCGTCCCGCCCGTCAGACGCGCGAGTTCATCCAGTGGCAGGCCGTCGGCCTCGGAGACCGGGCGGTCGGACTGACCGCCGGAAACGGCCGGCAGCGCCGCTCGGGACACGCCGCGTCCGTCGCGAACCTCGGCGAGCACCGCAGACTTCGTCGGCGCAGGGCCTTCCGCCGTAAACAGAACCGGCGCCCGTTCGACTGTCGAAAGCGCGGGACCAGCTTGGCCTGCGGCGTCCATCAACCGGATCTGCGGCGCGTCGGCGCCGGCGCTGCGGACACGCTGCGCCACGATCTTGACCCGGTCGCCGACGCGGCCGAGACGGACATCCCAGTCGGGTCGCGGGTCGGCCGTGCGGGCGATCAGGCCTTGCATCCAGTCGCCGTAGCCGGACCAGTTGCGCCAACGGGCGGTTCCCTGCCCCACAGGCTCGGTCATCAGCGCCGTCACACGCCCGGCGCCCCATTGCCAGGACGCCAGAACCGGCTCGCCGGTCGTCGTGCGGATCAGGGTCTGCGCCAACGGCTTTACGCCCGCCTGGGTGTAGCCGTCCAACTGCCTGGGCGGGGCCGCCGCCAACTCACCCCAACCGAAAGATGGGGCGGATGCGGCCAGGGCGAAACCTCCGCGCTTAACGCCCGGCTGAGGCTTCTGCTGCGGCTGTTTGAAGTTGATCTCGACAAGGTTGAACTCGTCCCCAACGACATAGAACCGACCCCGCCCCAGCCGCGCCCACTGCGCCATCCGGGCTTGGCCCTCGACGCTGCCGCCGACCAGCACGGTCGATACAGTGACCTGGTCCTCGGCGATGTGTCGGATCAGTTGGGGATAGCGGTCGGCGTTCACCCCAGCATCCGAGATCACCAGGATATGGCGATAGCGGGCCTGGGTGTTCTGAAGCCCATAATAGGCTTCCTGCAGGGCGCCGAAGAGATGTTCGCTTCCGCCCTGGGCCTGGACCCGACCGATGGCGCGCTCGATCTCAGGAACATCTCGCGCAGGCTGCATCGGCGCGACCCATTGGCGACCGCCGTAGAACTCGACCACGCCGACGCTGTCTGCCGGCGTGAGTTTGCGCACCGCCAGGCGCGCGACCTGCTTGCCCAGATCAAGCGGCGCGCCAAGCATCGAGCCTGACGTGTCGATCACGACGGCGACGGCGACGCTGGGATCCTCGGTCTGCTCGTCCTGGCGGATGGTCACGGGCAAGGCGGCGGCGAGCGGCGTGCCGGCGTAACCGCCCGCGGCGAAGGCGCTGTCCCCACCGGACACCATCAGGCCGAGACCGCGAGAGCGGACCGCCTCGATCAACCGTTGCTGCGAAGGAACCGGCAGCGCAGACGCGGGCACATCATCCAACATGACCGCGCGGTAGGCCGACAGGTCGATGCCGCCCAAGGCCGCCGGCGCCCGGCTGTCGATGCGAAGACCCGGACCCGCAAGTCTCTGAAGCGCCGCCGCGCCGCCGGCCTGGCCTCCGTCGACATACAGGATGGGAAGCGGATCCTGCACGGCGGCCGCCGTCTCGAACTGGCTGGCGACAGCGCCGCCGCGTGTCAGCTCGATACGTAGCGGCATGAAGCCTGGTTGATCGAGGGGGATGGCCAGAGCCACGCTGGCAGGGCCGTCGAGGTCGATCGGTCCAGCCCCGCCGACCCGCCGATCGCCGCTGAACACCGAGATCGACAAATCCTGCCCGACGCCGTCCAGCCGCACCCGCGCCGAGACGCGCTCGCCGGCGCGGCCTGCAGGAATGGCGACGTCGGAGATGAAGGCGTCCCGGCGTCCAACGGTGACTGGCACGCTGTCCACGACCACGCCACGCGCCAACAGGGCATCGACGGAACGCCCCCAGACGCGATCGGCGCCCAGGCCAGAGCCGATCATCGTGACCCTGCCCTCTGAGCCGAGCGGGAAAGCTGCAAGCGCTAAATCAAGCGCATGAGAGATGCCACCCGTCTGGCCGCTTTCCGGCAAGGTGACGTGCCGCGCCGCCTTCAGGGCGAGAGGCGCGCCGCCCCGCTGGATGACAACGACGGGGCCGTTGCGTTCCACCCGCGCCACCACCGATTGGGCGGCCGAGGCGGCAAGCGCGCGAGACGCAGGCGAAAGCGCAGCGCCCTGATCCACGATGATCACCGACGTCGGACCGCCCCGACGCACAATCAGACTGGGTTGAGCCAGGGCCGCGACGAGCGCCACGAAGACGGTCGTACGAAGGGCAACGCGCACCCTGGAAGCCTTGCGCGCCCACCAGACGAATCCGGGGATCAGCAGCAGGAGCCAGCCCGCCTCAGGATGAAGAAAGGTCAGGTTCACGGCGCGGTTCTCAGGCCATCGCGCCGCGCTGATGCAGCCGCCACTCGAGCAACAACAGCAGACCGGCGATCACGACGAGCAGGATGAAAAGAAGATCGACAGCCGGACCCCGCACCGACGTCACGACGACATCGGAAGGCGCGGCGCTGGCGGCGTCCATCGTGATCTCGCGATCCGTCAAGGAGACGGCCAGGCGCAGGTCGCCGATCCGGGTCTCGCCCGCCTGGCTCAAATACAGGTCGCCGTTCAGGGCGCGTTCGGCGATCCGGCGATCGGAAGACAGGCCATAGAGGTCCGACTGATCAGTCAGATCGGTTCCGGCCTGGGCATAGGGAACCCAGGGGCCGGCATCCACCAGCCAGGACAGGGTGCGCGACACGAAGACGGGGAAGCTGGCGGCCGCCGGAAATCCACCGCCATCGTCGAACAGGGCCGACCAGACCGCCACGCTCCGCTGCTGGCCCGGCCGCGTTTCAGCCGAGACATCGCGCCGTGTCGTGCGGGCCAGCGCCTGGGTCTCGACGTCGGACATCCCAAGGGCGTCCAGCGCGCCGGACAGGTCCGGCTCAGGCTCGCCGACGCCATAGGTGAAGACAAAAGCGGGCTGATCGCCAGATTGGGTGACGACCAGGGCTGGGCGGTCCTCGCCGAACCGCTCGCCTGAACGCCGCACCACGACCTGGGCGTCCTGCGGCGCTGTGACAGAAAAGGCGGGATTGAGCCTCACGGCGCGCACGACGGCGGCGGGGGCGCCCGGCGACAAGGCGACGTTTACAGGGCGCTCGTCCGGCAGGCGCAAGCTGGCTTGGTCGTCCGCTGGGAAGGCGTCTGGGCGCGCCAGTCGGACGGTGAACAGAGCGCCGTCCGCGACCACGTCCCGAACGATCAGCCGTCCGTCGGGACGAGCTAGGGTTTCGACCCCGACATCGCGCCCATCGCGACTGAAACGCAGGGCGTCCGCCGGCAAGGGACGACCATCTGCGCCGGTCGCCTCAACCAGGATATCCGCACGAACGGCGTCGCCTGAGGCGGCGGGCGATGCGCCGAGTGCGACCACGCCGCGATTGTCCGGCGTCGGTGCGGCCAGATAGCCATAGACCAGACGCCGATCGGCAGATGGCGCGACTGTCCGCGCGCCCGACCAGGCGCCGTAATAGTGGATGACGGAAGGCCGACCCGACGACGCCGCGCCGTCCAACTCACGACCGGCGACGGCATGGGCAAAGCTGGAGGGCGCGGGCCGGGCCTTCACGTCTTCCAGCCGTTGACTGAGCAGGGCGAGGTTTTCGCCAGGCTGCAGCAGCGGCGTGGCGACCGCGCCGTCCAGATAGACGGCGCGGCGCGCGGGATCGGTGTTCCGGGCATCGGCGATCAGGGCGCGACGCGCCTGCGCCAGGTCGTCACGTCCCATCAGCACGGCCGAGGCGTCGAGGTAGAAGATGTGATCCGCTGCGTCTCGACCGGGCGTCATCTCGGGCCGTGCGCCGGCGATCCAGAGCAACAGGGCGATCGTCAGGATCAGCAGATAGGCCAACCAGCGCTGGAACCGCTGCCGAAACACTCGCAAGGGTGTGACCCTGGCCGCCTGCGCCCAAAGGCCGGCAGCGGCGATCCGCACAAGCTTCTGTCGCGCCTTCAGAATCTGCAAGGCGAACAGCAGGGCGGCGAGGCCGACGGCGCCGGCGATGACCGCCCACATCGGAAGGGACAGGAAACTCACAGCCTGACCCCGCCCTGGCCGAACAGGGCCGACAGTTGGTCGCGCACCGGCCGGTCGGCGTCGATCTGGACGAGACCCGCCCCCCGTGTCCGGGCGAAGTCCGACAGGACGTTGCTGAAGTGACGGTAGGCGGCCTTGTAGCGGGCCATCAGATCGGGCGTGACCGTAACCGAGGTCGGCTGGGCGTGTTCGCCGTCTTCAAGTAGGATGTCGCCGTTCAAATCCGGGTGACGCTCAGGATCGGCGTCATGAGCTTTGACGATCTGCACCAGCAGAAGCCGGTGCGGCAGTTGCTCCAGCCCGCGCACCACGGCCTCGACGCCCGCTTCATCGAAGAAGTCCGACACCACGATCACCAACCCCTGGCGCAAGCGAAGGCCGGCCAGGTGAGAGAGGGCCGCCGCCAGGCCTGTGCCTTGCAGCGCCGAATATCCCGCCAGGCTATGCGCTACGCGTGCGAGGTTGCCCTTTCCGGAGACCGCTCGAAACTCGATTTCCAGCTTGTCAGAGAAGGGGAAGAGGCCGACGGAATCGTGCTGGTCCAAGGCCACCGCCGCCAGGGCCAGGGTCGCCGCCTGGGCCGCATGAATGCGCGGCGGCTGTTCGACGAACAGGCTCCGCGACCGATCCACCAAGAAATAGACCGGCATGTCCTGGCTTTCTTCGAACACCCGCACGAACAGGCGTCCCAGGCGGCGATAGACGTTCCAGTCGATGGCACGCAGGTCGTCGCCTGCCACATAGGGTTTGAAGTCGGCGAACTCCGCGCCCTGTCCCCGCGCGTTGGTCCTTTGCTCGGCCAAACGGCCGCCCTTCTGGGCGCGAGATATCCGCAGCGAAAACGGACGAAGCGCCGCCAGAAAGGCTGGATCGAACAGCGCCTCGAAGGTCAGGGGATCGGCGAGGCCAGCGACTGCGGCTGGCGCGGCGACGGCCGCGCGACGGTGAAAGAGCATCAGCGGCCGCCCGCGTTGCGCGCATTGAAGTAGTCGCGCGTGACACGCAGGTCTTGGGCGCTGGCGGCCAGCGGCGCTGTCCGTCGCGCCTCGCCCCGAGCGCTCCCACGATCCTGGGCCGACGCGCCACGCGCCGGCAGGGGCTGGGGCACGCCATCACGTGTGGTGGTGCTGACGCGGCCGGGACTCATCATCCCGCTGAGTTGATCCTGCATCGGGGTGGCCAGCATCAGGCTGGACACGCCGCGACCCTTTTTGGGACCAGTCTCGGCTCCGCTCTGACTGCCATTCTCGCCCTGCCCGCCGCCCTGCTCTCGGCTGGACTGGCCCTGATCGCCACGCCGGCTGCGCCCGGGCTGCTGCCCCTCGCCGCTCTGCGATGACCCGGAACCCTCCTGAGGCGGCTGAGGCCGGCTGGCCGACGGCGCGTTCTGGCGGGCGCCGGCGGACTGTCCGCCCGACGTGCGGGAGGTCGACGCGTCAGCTTCGATCTGGGCGCCGGCCACGCCTTGCGCCTCTTGCGCCTCATCGCGGGGTTGCTCGCCGTCAGAACCCTGAGCCGCGCCGGTGCGGGACGCGCTGGTTCCCGCTCCGCCCTGACCGCCGCGGCCCGCGCCTTCGCCGCTGGCGGCGGACTGGGACGGCGCCGCCGGACGCGCGGCGGCGCTTTGCGCCGGCGCGGCGGCGCCCCCCGACGGCGACAGGCGGGCGATCAGGCGCTGAAACGCGGCGATCAATCCAGCCCCGGGCTTGTCCTCACCGCTCCGAACGGCAGCGCCCGCGTCACGACCTGTTTCTGCAAAGGGAGCCGCTCCAGCCATCAACGGTGGATCGACCGAGGGATCGTCGGACACGGCGACGGCCGATCTTGGCGTCAGGTCGCTTCTCGCCGGGTTCGACGCTCCGCCGGCGGCGCCCGTTGCGAACTGAGGCATGACGAAGGCGGCGCCGAGGCACAGGAGGCCCGCGACCGGCCAAAGCCAGAGGCGTGAGCGGCCAAGCCTCAGCGCGCCTGCTTCATCGGCCAGCGGACTGTCCTGCGCCCGAGCCACCCACGGCGCCGCCTCCAGCAGGGCAGCATCATGAAAGGCGGTCCGGCGATCCAGCCGTTCAAACTCGTCGGACGTCTGCAGACGGTCGTTCAACCTCAGACGCTGATCGAGAAGCGCCAAGGCCGCAGTGCGGGACCGCGCAGTCGACTGATGCGCTTGAGCATAGGCCAGGCCTATCGCCACCACAGGAGGAACGACGACGGCGATGGCCGTTGCGATCAAGCTTGGCGCGACAAACGGAGCACTCAATACGAGCGCCGCAGGGCCGAGAAGCGAAGCGGGCGCGGCCCAGGCCAGCGCCGTTCCGAAAACCTGACGTCGACCCATGGTCGACAGCACGTTGCGGCCGCGCGTCTCGAGACGATCGAGGCGACGACGCAACCCATCATCGACGCCCTGGATCATCCGTTCCATTTCGACCCGCGCAAACTCATCAGAACTGTCACATAGGACCGTCAGCTTGCACCAACCTTACAGCCTGTGCGCTAGCGAGGGCCATTTTTCCTTGCGCTCCAAGGGCGAGGCTGTCGGACGTCAGGCTGGCGCAAGCTTCGTATGTTTGATGGCGGCCACGCGACTTCGGCGTGTGAGGATCGACCTTGAAGACCTTCGGAAAACCCATCGCCGGCGTCGTGCTGGCCGTCCTTTTGTCCTGCGGCGCCTCGAGCGTGGCGCTGGCCCAGGCGCGCCCCGAACTGGGCCAGGTCCGCATCCCCTACGAGACCTTCACCCTCCCGAACGGCCTGACGACCCTGGTCTACACCGATCACACCGCGCCCACGGTTTTTGTCGGCGTCTGGTACCGGATCGGCTCCAAGGACGAGCCCGTCGGAAAGACCGGCTTCGCCCATCTGTTCGAACATTTGATGTTCCAGCCGACGGTCAATCGTCCCACCGAATATTTCACGCCGCTGGAAGCCGTTGGAGCCACGGGCCTGAACGGCAGCACCACAACCGATTACACAAACTATATCCAGACGGTGCCCACCAACGCGCTAGACCGGGCTTTGTGGATGGAAGCGGACCGCATGGGCCATCTGACAGACGGGATGACGCAGGCGCTGCTCGACGAGCAGCGGGCCGTGGTGAAGAACGAGAAGCGCCAGAGCGAACTCGGCCCGGGTCGGGCGGCTGAGGCGCAGTTCCTCAAGAGCTACTACCCTGCCGGACACCCTTACGCCCATACGACCATCGGTTCGATGGAGGATTTGGACGCCGCCACCCTTGGCGACGTCAAGGCCTGGTTCGACGCCAACTACGGCGCCTCCAATGCCGTGCTGGTCCTTGCGGGCGACATCGACGCCGCGACGGCGCGCGAAAAGGTCGCCTTCTATTTCGGCGGCGTTCGCCAGGGCGAGCCGATCAGTCGACCGGATCGCTGGACTCCGTCGATGCCCGACATCCGGCGCGATATTGTCTATGAGAATATTCCGGCGGCCGTCATTTCGCGGACCTGGCCGCTCAGCAATGCGTCGCCGCGCGAAAACACGCTCTCGCAACTCGCAGCCCGTGCGATGGCGGCGGGGCGCGGCACGCCGCTGCACGACGCTCTGGTCGACAGGCTGAAAATCGCCGACGGCGTGTCCGCATCCGTCGGCGAAGGTCAACTGGCCAGCGCCTTCACCCTGTCCGTCGCCCTGAAGCCTGGCGTGACGCCGCAGGCCGCCGGCGAGGCCATCGATCGCGAACTGGCGGCCTTCTTCGCCGCTGGACCCGACCCAGATCGTCTGGAACAGGTCGTGACGGCCACCGACATCTCTCTCCTGAAAACGATGGAAAGCAGCGCAGCGATCGGCGCCTGGCTCGCCAACGGCGCCGTGACGCACGACGACCCTGTCTATTTCCTCAAGCAGCGCGAATGGATCAGCGATGTCGATCCGGACGCATTGGCGCGGCTGACGCAGAGCGTGCTCTCGCGGCCCTACTATGAGCTGGTCCAGCTTCCGACGCCGGTTCCTGTCGCCGCACCGTCCGGCGTAGCCGACCCCACGCGCATGCCCGATCCCGGCCCGGCGGACACGACGATCGCCTTCCCCGCCGTGGCCGAGGCGACGCTCGCCAACGGGCTCAAGATCGTTGTGGCCAATCGCCCTAATCTTCCGATCGTGAGCGCCAGCCTGCAGTTCTCAACCGGCGCGCTTGCCGAAGAGGCGTATGGACGTGGCACGGCCAATCGCGCCGTGGCCATGCTGACCAGCGGCTCGCGCCGCTACACCGTCGAACAGCTGCAGCGCGAGGCGACCAAGGCTGGCGTCAACATCGCCGCCGGTGCTGAAAGTCGGCAGAGCGCCGTGAGTTGGACCATGCTCGCCGCGCGCCTGGACGACGGCTTCAGGTTTGTTTCCGAGGTGGTGCGGCACCCCACCTACCCTCAGACCGAGATCGACAAGGCGTTAGATCAAGTCGCCCCCCAGTTCGACGCCTATGAGCGCAATCCGCTCCAGGCGGCCGGCCCAATCTATTCTCGAGCGATATGGGGCGAAGACCATCCTCTCGGTCGTATCGGCACGCGCGAAGACGCCAAGGCCGTGTCACGCGACGATATCCAAGCTTTCCACGATCGCGAGATCGGCCCGAACAACGCCACCCTCTATATCGTTGGCGACATCACACTCGAGCAGGCTAAGTCGCTGGCGCAGTCATATTTCGGCGACTGGCGACGCATCACCCCGACACCTCTCAACGAGCGAGGCGCGGCGACCGGCGTCCCAGGTCGCATCATCCTGGTTGACGCGCCTGGTGCAGCTCAGACGAGCCTGACGGTGGGCGAGCTGACCACGCCGTTCGTCGCGGAACAGGCGGCGGCGTCCCTAGCGGACTCCATCCTGGGCGCCGCCTTCAACAGCCGGCTGAATATGAATCTGCGCGAGGAGAAGGGGTGGACCTACGGCTTCACCGGCGGCGTGGCCGACACGCCCGTTGGCCCACGCACCTTCACCGCCTCAGGCACGGTCGAGGCCGGCCGGACGGCCGACGCGATGGCGGAGATCCGCAAGGAGATCGCCGCCTATGTCGCCGACAGGCCGGCCACGGCCGAAGAGTTGGAACGGGATCGCACCGCGCGGACGCTTGCCCTGCCCTCGGCCTTTTCCGGCAACGGCGCCTTCCTTGCGGCGATGACCAGCGCGGCGGCGTATGGCCAGCCGTACGATCATGCAGCGTCTTCAGGCGCTCGTCTGACGGCGGTCACGCTCGATCAGGTCCAGGCTGTCGCCCGGCGGACCTACGATCCGGCCCGCCTGACCTGGGTCGTGGTGGGCGACCTGTCCAAGATCGAGACCTCCGTCCGCGCGCTCAACTATGGCCCTGTCGAGGTCTGGGACGTCTATGGCCACAAGGTCCGCTAATCGGCGGACCTCCTCAAAAAAAGCGCCGCGGGCCAAGCAGGATCCCGCGGCGCCCTTAAGCACCCTCTTTGACGGTCCAGATTGGGGGCTAGTCCGTCGCGTAGGGGCGCTTCACCTGCGCCAGGACCTCTCCCAGGAGGTCGTCGGCCGAAAGGTTGTTGGCCTGGGCGTGGAAGTTCAGCACCAGCCGGTGACGCAGCACCGGCATGACGACAGCTGCGACGTCGTTGGTGGAGACGGAGAACCGATCGTCCAAGAGGGCCTGGACCTTGGCGGCCAGCATCAGGCTCTGTACGCCGCGCGGCGACGCGCCCAGGGCCACGCTGCGGTTGATGCTGTCGGGCGCATAGTCGCTGCCGGGCTGGGTGCCCATGACCAGACGGATGGCGTAGGCCTTGGCGGCCTCGGTGACCGGAACCTGACGGACGACCGCTCGCATCTGCTGCAGAGTCTCCGCATTGGTGACCGCGTTTAGAACGACGTCATGGCCGCTCGTCGTGCGGTCGATGATGGCGTGATAGTCGGCTTCGGACGGATATCCGACCACCAGCTTGAACAGGAAGCGATCGAGCTGGGCTTCAGGCAGCGGATAGGTGCCTTCCTGATCCACCGGGTTCTGGGTCGCCATGACGCAGAAAGGCTCGGGCATCTTGATCGTGCGGCGACCGACCGTGACCTGGCGTTCCTGCATCACTTCCAGCAGGGCGGATTGGGTCTTGGGCGTGGCGCGGTTGATCTCGTCGGCCAGAACCAAATTGGAGACGATCGGTCCCTGCTGGAACGTCAGTTCATGACCGCCGCCTTCGCTTTCCGTCAGGACCGTGGTGCCGACGATGTCGGCGGGCATCATGTCGGGCGTGAACTGAATGCGTGAGAACGGCAGGTCGATGGCCCGGCTGATCGACGAGACCAGCATGGTCTTGCCCAATCCCGGCACGCCTTCCAGCAGGACGTGGCCGCCCGCCATCAAGGCCGTCAGAACGCCATCGACGACATCGGCCTGACCCACGATCATCCGACCGACCTCGGCGCGAATCTTGATGAAGGTTTCCTTGAACGCGGCCGCGCTCTGGCGGGCCAGCTCTACGTCGTCAGTCGAAACCATTGAAAATCCGCACACTTAGATCCAGTCAAACAGGGTATGGCATAGAAGGCTTGCACCAGTCTGGCAGGCCTTTCGAAAGCCGAAGCGGCGTCAGCCTTCCGCCGCCAGACAATAGCCGAGACCGCGGACCGCCTGGATGCGCACCTTGTCCGTGCGCCGCGCCAGATTGGTCCTCAGCCGTGAAATCTGTGACTCAAGCGAGTTGGCGTTGACGACCTTGTCGTATCCATAGACCCGCGCCTCCAGCGTCTCGCGCTGGATCACCGCGCCGGGCCGGGCCATCAACGCTTCCAGCACCAGCGCCTCGGTGCGGCGCAGGGTCAAAGGCGCCTCGTCGATGAAGAAGACACCGCTTTCCAGATCGTGCATCAATGGTCCGAACTGACGAGTCTCACGACGCGCCTCAAGCGAACGACGCAGGGCGATGCGAATTCGCGCCAGAAGTTCACGCGGCTCGAACGGTTTGGCGATATAGTCGTCGGCGCCGGACTCAAGGCCTTCGACACGATGATCCGGCGCGGCCATGGCCGTGAGGATGATATAGCGCTGACGGCGGTTGCGATGCGCCGAATAGGCGATCAGGGAAACCCCGTCGCCATCCGGCAATCCTCGATCCAGCAGCACAAGGTCGAAGTCATTCGCGTCGACGGCAGTCCTTGCGATCGCGAGAGATGGCGCGACATCGACGACGAAGCCCTGTCTTTCCAGGTAGACGACAAGCGTTTCCGCAACGTCGACGTCGTCCTCCACCAGCAACAGACGCACCTCCGACCTCCCTTCTGACGCTCCAATCCGTATTGGCCGGATATGAAGCATTTCGCCTTCTAACGAACAGGCAGGCCGTCGGCCCAGAGGCAGGGCGCGCTGGTGCGCGCCCTGCTTTTGTCAGAATGAATACTGGAGCTCCAGAGACAAGGTCCGACCTGCGGCATTGTAGCGTCCCGTATCGTAAGGCCGCCCCTGAACCACCACGAACGGCGGCGCCTGATCCAGTATGTTTCGACCCGCGAAACTGATGCGGATGTCGTTCGTGACCCGCCAGGCGGCCGTCAGGTCGAGGATGAGCATGTCATCGACCGGCACAAACTTCCGCTCGTCGGTTACGTTGCCGGCGGCCCGGAAGACCTCGTAGTCGTTCGTGTACTTCGGCGTGTAGTAGGCCCAAAGGGATGCGCTCATGTCGTGATAATACCAGCCGACCGAGCCCACCACCTTGTAGTCGTCAGGCCCCTGGAGGAAGCCCAGGTTCGAGACGGGTTCGCGATTGGCGAAGGCCTGGCGTTCCGACTTGATATTGTCCAACACATTGATCTTCGGCTCGAACGTGCCCCAACGCGTCGGCCAAAGGTAGCTCAGCTCGTAGGCGATCGACTCATATTCCGAGCCGATAATGTTGAAGGTGTAGTTCCTCGCCTCGATGATCTTGCCGCTGGCGTCGCGTGGATAGAACTGAGAAAGCTGAAGAATCTCGCGCCGGGTCAGGAAGGTCTGCAGGTCGTTGGGGTTGGCGTATTCGCTGTCGATCTTGGTCGAGTTATAGGCGACATCCAGGGTCAAGCCCTTCAGTACGCCCTCGGGACGCCAGTTGAAGCCCAGGGTGTATTGCGTGGACACCTGCGGCTCCAGGTCGGGGTTCGGGGCCACGACCATTGGGACGACATAGGTTCTTGGCCGCACACAGTCCGTCGTGCAGGTGTAAAGCGGATCGTCAGAGATCGTCGTGGTGTAACGCTGAGTGCCAGTCGGGTTGAAGAGTTGCGTGTACGGCGGCGCCTTGAAACCCTCGGTCCACCGAGCGCGGAGCGCCAGGCCCTGGAACGGTTCCCAGCGCAGACCGATGGCCGGGGTGGTGTTGGCGAAGGTGTTGGACTCGTAGAGCAGTTCTCCGCCTTGGGAATAGGGCACATTGTTGACCGTGCCGATCGGTCCCGAGGTCTTATAGCTGTCGCGTCGCGCAGCCAGGCTCAACAACAGGGATCGCGCGCCCGGATAGTTGAAACCCTCGCCAAAGATCGGAACGGTCAGTTCGCCGAAGTAGGCGTGGCGGTCGCTCGTGACCGGATTGATGGTCCGGACACGGACTTCCTTACTGTCCGTGTCGTCCACAGACATCTCGGCCCCCGCCGCGTAACGGATCTTCCCAGCGGGCAGCGCCCACAGGGCACCCGTCAGCCGCGCTTCCCAGTTCTCGGTGCGCGTCGACCGCTCCTCGGTGACAGGAATATAGTAGAAGTCGGCGACACTGGACCCGCCGCCGTCGGCGGACGACTTCCAGGGATTGAAGGCGAGCGCGGGGTCGCTGCTCGTCAAGGCGAGGCATTGCCGGTCGAAGACCGCCTGGAGCATCTCCCGGTCCGTACCGTTGAGTTGGTTCTGCGCAAGCTGGAAGTTATAGCAACTCACGCCGTTTGGGGCGGCCGCGTCTCTGATGAGTTCAACAGTAGAGCCTAACAGCGGGCTCTGACCTGACGTCTCGGATTTGGAGGTGGTGTAAAAAAGCTCCGCCTTGGTGTCGGTGTTGATCTGGTAACGCAGGCCCAGATTCAGGTTCCACTGTGTCGCCGTATTCGAAATCCGCCCTGTCGGCAGCTCGCCCGCGTCGACCTCCGACTTGGGGTTGTAGGCCACCAGCGGCCCCGGCGTGAATCGGTCGAAATAATAGGCTGGGAAGGGATTGTAAGCCTGGCCAGGGGCCAGCTGAACGCGCAATCCTTCCGAATACAGGATGTCCTGCTCGTTCTTGCTGCGCGAATATAGTGCGTTGCCGAAAGCTGTCAGCCTGCTGGTCAGCTTTTGCTCGAAGTTGAGCGTACCGCTGATCGTGTCAGACTCCGGACCGGCCAACTCCGGCACAATGTCCGGCAAGGCCTCAGCCCCGACTGTAATGAAGTCGTTCAAACCGGGACGACCAACCAGGCCCGGCCTGACGGTCAGACCCTGCGCGACGTAACGCGCATTGTAATCGGGCGGATCGAACGAATAGTAGCCACGGTCGATGACGCCAGGCTGCAGCCCGCGACTGAACGACCGCAGATCAAACGACGTGTCGCCGCCGTAGTAGCTGGCGTAGTTTTGCGTGACATAGCCGCTCTTATAGTTGTTGACCGGCTTACGGCGGCTGTAGTCGATCGTCCCCGAGATGTTGCCGGAGCCCCAGGAATAGCCGGAGAACAGGCTTATGCGGCTGTTGTCTGCGTCATTGCTGGACTCTTCGTGCTGAACCGTCAGGGTCGAACCGACGAAATCCTTGCGCAGAATGAAGTTGATGACGCCACCGATGGCGTCGGCGCCATAGATGGCGGACGCGCCGCCAATCGAGATTTCGACACGCTCCACGGCGCTGAGGGGGATGCCGTTGAGGTTAGCAAAACCATCCTCGATCCCTGCGGCTCCGGCGACGCGCCGGCCGTTGACAAGGATCAGCGTGTTGCCGGCGCCCAGGCCGCCGAGATTGGCGGCCGACACGCCGAGCGAGCCGATCTGCGAGACACCGACCTTGCCGCGATTGGACAGCGGCCCCCGCGCGCGTTCATTGGTGACGGCGCCGATGGTGTTGACGTTCTGCGGCAGAGTCCGGATCAGTTGCTCGACGCTGGTCACGCCGCGCGCCTGGATTTCTTCCTTCGAAATGACAATGACCCGCGAGGTCGGGTCACCCGTTGCAAGACGGCTCCCTGTCACCTCGACCGATTCCACGACCGAAGCCTCACCGGCTGGCTGAGCGGCGCGGGCGCGTTCAGCTTCCGTCGGCTGCGGAGCCGATTGGGCCCAGGCCCCGCCAGCAGATGCACAGAGCATCAGCGCCAGCATTGAAGTGCTCATCGGTCTCGTCGTCACGTCATTCCCCCTGCCAGCCACGCCGGCGAAAATTTCCACCTCCGTTGCGTGGTGAAGGGAATGACGCGGCGTTCAGTGACCGGCAGAAATTCCGCAGCACGTTGCAACACCGTCATGGATACGTCGCCAAGCTTGCACCAAACTGGCAGCCCTAACGCCGTGAGATGAAATCGCACCCCGCAACAACCCGCACGCAACAATCTTGCCGATCGTGTCCTCTTGGACACAGCTGACGCACGATCCTCTCCGTCTACCTCAACCACGGGTTGTCCATGCCTCAAACGACCATTGAGCGTGTCGCCAACCTCATAAACTACCCGCTCAACTAGGCGGGTGATTTGTCGTGCTGCCGACATCAGACAGTTCCTCGTGTCGGCGGGATTTGTCCGTTTGCGGCGCAGCATCGTCTTGCGTCGCAGCCACAGCCTAGACATAAGAGCGAGACCGCAAATGCGGGCCGGCTTAGCTCAGTTGGTAGAGCGCCAGTTTTGTAAACTGGATGTCGCGGGTTCGATTCCTGCAGCCGGCACCACGCTTTTCGAACATCGGGGACATGGCCGACACAACCAACAAGCTGGGCCACAAGATCGGTGCGCGAGGCGGCAGAACCCGCCAGGCGATCCTCGACGCAACCCAACGCCTGTTGAACGAGCGGCATTACGGTGAAATCCGCGTCGCCGATCTGGCCTCGGCCGCCAGTGTATCGCCTTCCAACTTCTACACCTATTTCAAGACGGTCGAAGAACCTGTTCTGGCGTTGTGCGAGGTCGCCGCAGCGGATTTTCAGGGGCTGGCGGCGCATTTCCAGGCCGACTGGCCGGGCGACAAGGCCTTCGTCATCGCGCGCGCCTTCATTCTGGACGTGATGGCGATCTGGCGTAGTCACGGTCAGGTGTTGCGTGTCGAACATATGCTGGCGGACAACGGCGACGCCGCCTTCGTCGAGAGCCGGGTGCGCCGTTTGCGCCGACTACACCTGTCCATCGAACGCCGCGTGGCCCAAGCCCACGCCAGCGGCCTGCATCCCAAGGATTACAATCCGCGGCTGGCCTCCTATCAGATCGCCTCCATCGCCGAATCGACGGCGGCCAGTTTCGATCTGTTGCGGCGGGCCGATACGCCCGAGGCCATTCTGGATACGGCGGCCATCATCATCGTCAAGCTGACAACAGGACGTTAGAGACCCAGCGGCCCATACAGCCAGGTCAGCCAGATGCCGACGGCCAGGAAGACGCCGAAAGGCAGCTTATCCGATCCGCTGACGCTGCGCCGGACCACCAGAATGCTGAAAACCAGGCTGAGCCCTACCGCGCAGGCCCACAGCAGCACGCTGGGCAGGCCCATCCAGCCGACCCAGGCCCCTGCCCCCGCGAACAGGAAGGGGTCGCCTCCCCCCAGTCCCTGGCGCTTGCGGACGAGCTGGTACAGCCAACCGACCAGCCAAAGTCCGCCAAAACCGACCGCCGCGCCAATCAGATGGGAAAAGCCGAGGCCCCAGTCCAGAATCAGCGCGACCGTGACGCCTGTAGAGATCAAGGGCAGGGTCAGACTGTCCGGCAGCCAGAAGTGTTCGCCGTCGATGATGGCGATCAGCAACAACTGCCAACCCAGAACGGCCGTGGCGGCGATTATGAATACTGAGGCGGCGCCTGTCGCGCCCCACACCCCGGCCCAGATGCCGACGCCGGCCGAAGCTAACTCGATCAGCGGATAACGCGGCGAAATCCGCGTGCGGCATCGCGCACACCGCCCGCGCAAGCCAAGCCAGCTGAAGACCGGCACAAGCTCCCAAGGGCGTAGTGTCTGATCGCAGCCCCGGCATCGCGAGCGGGCGACGACGATGTCCTCGTCGCGCGGCAGGCGAACGCTGACGGCGGCGATGAAACTGCCGACGATCACGCCCAGCCCGCCCATGACGGCGGCGGCGAGTACAGGATTCATCAGGGCGTCTCGAAGGCGGCGAACCCTTCTGGCTTAGCCGCCTCCGAGCGCCACCGCCACATGATAGGTCACCAGCGACGCCAGATAGGCCAGACCAAACATGTAGCCGATCATGATCCAAGTCCATTTCAGCGAGTTGGTCTCGCGCCGCACCACGCCCAAAGTGGCCACACACTGGGGCGCAAAGATGTACCAGGCCAAGAAGGACAAGGCCGTCGCCAACGACCAATGCGACGCCAGGGTCGAGGCCAGAAGGCCCGTCGCATTCTCGGCGTCTGCGATGGCGTAGGTGGTGCCCAGCGCCGCCACTGCGACCTCACGTGCCGCCATGCCGGGGATCAGGGCGATGACCATCTGCCAGTTGAAGCCGATAGGGGCGAATATCGGCTCCAGCGCCCGGCCGATCATGCCCGCGAACGAATAGTCGATGGCCGGCAGGGTCGCGTTCTCCGGCGGATAGGGGAAGGTCGCCAGCACCCACAGAATGATCACGAGCGGCAGGATGATGCGGCCCGCCCTGTTCAGGAAGATCTTGGCCCGGAGCCACAGATTGAAGCCGACGCTGCGCAGGTCCGGCGTCTTGTAAGCCGGAAGCTCCATCATGAAGGGCTCGACCGCGCCGCGCCAGAACACCTTGCGGATCAGCAGGGACACAATCAGGGCGCTGACGATGCCGGCGGCATAGAGGCCGAACATCACCAGACCCTGAAGGTTTGCAAAGCCCCATACCGTCTCATTCGGAATAAAGGCGGCGATGATCAGCGTATAGACTGGGATGCGCGCCGAGCAGGTCATCAGCGGGGCGACCAGGATGGTGGTCAGGCGGTCGCGTCGCGAATCGATCACCCGCGCCGCCATGACGCCGGGAATGGCGCAGGCGAAACTGGACAGCAGCGGGATGAAGGCCCGGCCGTGGAGCCCAGCGCCGCCCATGATTTTGTCCATCAAGAAAGCCGCACGGGCCATATAGCCGAAATCTTCCAGCGCGATGATGAACAGGAACAGGGTCAAAATCTGCGGCAGGAACACCAGCACGCTGCCCACGCCGGAAATGACCCCGTCCACGATCAGGCTTTGCAGCAGGCCGTCGGGAAGGACATTGGCGACCAAGCCGCCCAACCAGGCGATGCCGGCCTCGATTCCGTCCATTACGGGCGCGGCCCAGCTGAACACGGCCTGGAACATCACGAACAGCAGGGCAAACAGGATCAGCAGCCCGCCGACCGGATGCAGCAGCACCGAGTCAATCTTGCCGGTCAGGGTGTCGGGCCGCTCGGGAGGTCGGACGCAGGCCTTCATGATCCGCTCGGCCTCGCGGGCGGCGGCTCGTAGCTCGGCGGCGTCAGGGCTGCGCCATTGGCTTTCGGTCATGGCGGCGACGGCGGCCTGGGCCTCAATGGCGACGACCAGATCGTCGATGCCGCGCTTGCGCGTCGCCACGGTGGTGATGATCGGCACGCCCAGTTCGGCGCGCAGTCGCTCCAGATCGATGCGTAGGCCCTGGCGCTGGGCGATGTCATACATGTTCAACGCCAGAACCATCGGCCGGCCGACAGCCTTCAGCTCCAGAATCAGGCGCAGGACCAGACGCAGATTGGTGGCGTCGGCGACGCAGACCACCACGTCGGGCGGCGTCTCGCCGGCCAGTCGCCCCAGAACGGCGTCGCGCGTGACCTCCTCGTCCGGGCTGCGCGCGCGCAGGGAATAGGTGCCGGGCAGGTCCAGCACCGACATCGTGCGGCCCGAGGCGGCGCGGATCAGGCCTTCCTTACGCTCCACCGTCACGCCGGCGTAGTTGGCGACCTTCTGGTGAGCGCCGGTCAGGGCGTTGAACAGAGCCGTCTTGCCGCTGTTGGGATTGCCGACCAACGCGACGCGAGCCGTCTTCAGCGCAACGTCCATCAGGCGGCGCCCAGTCGGATCGACAGGCTTTCCGCCTCGTGGCGACGCAGGGCCACGCGCATGTCGTCCACCTTCATAGCGATGGGGTCGCGTCCGAACAGACCTTCGTGCAGCAGTTCGATCTGCGCGCCTTCAACAAAGCCCAATTCCAGCAGACGGCGTTCCAGCTCGACCGCCTCGCCCTGATGGTGACAATGGGTGCCCACCTGAACGATGACGCCGCGATCGCCGCGTCGGGCCTGGCTCAACTTGATGGTGTCGGTCAATTCTACGCTCGCACGGGCGAGGCCGCTCCCCAACGGCTCCGCGTTTCTTTGACACTGATTATCAGGTGCGAGGGGGCTCCGTCCAGCGGGACAGCTTGACCAATTGCCACGCCGATGCGTTGCGCTATCACAAGGCAAACAGGAAGCCGCCATGACACGCCAAACCCTCGTCGCCCCCCTTCTTCTGGCCCCGCTTTTAACTCTGGCCGCCTGTGGCCAGGGCGAGCCGTCCACAACTACGCCTGCCGCGCCGCTTCACGTGCTGACGGATGCGGAAAAGGCGACCCTGCTGGCCTCCCTGCCCGCCCCCTACAATGCGGGCGATCTCGAGAACGGGCGTCGGGCGTTTGCGCGCTGTCGCGCCTGCCACACCATAGGCGAAGGCGGCCCGGACATGGCGGGGCCGAACCTGTACGGTGTGTTCGGCCGCAAGGCGGGAGATCGCCCGCGCTATAACTATTCCAACGCCATGCGCACGGCGAACTTCACCTGGGACGCCGAGAAGCTGGACCACTGGCTGGAAAACCCGCGCACCTTCCTGCCCGGCAACAAGATGACCTTCCCCGGTCTGCCCGACGCCACGGATCGCCGCGACGTCATCGCCTTCCTGAAGGTGGAGACGGGCTACAAGCCGGAGCCTGCGCCCGCCTCCTGATCCGTCAGGCCTCGGGCAGTTCCTTGGGGCCGCCTTCGCGCAGTTCCTGGGCTTCCCACTCCTCGATCTTGCGGGCGGTCCATTCCGGCGACTTGGTGAAGCGCGCCAGGACGCCATAGATCACCGGCACCACGAACAGGGTCAGGACGGTGGCGAAGATGGCGCCGGTGAAGATCACCACGCCGATCGTCTGACGGCTGCCGGCGCCGGCGCCTTGCCACAGCACCAGCGGCAGAGCGCCGAAGGCGGTTGCGATCGAGGTCATGATGATCGGACGTAGCCGCAAGGACGACGACTCGATGATCGCCTCCCGGATCGACCGCCCCTGGTCGCGCAGTTGGTTGGCGAACTCCACGATCAGAATGCCGTTCTTGGCCGCCACGCCGATCAAAATGATCAGGCCGATCTGGCTGTAGATGTTCAGGCTGGAGCCCGCCATCAGCAGGCCGAACAGACCGCCCGCCGCCGCCAGCGGCACCGTCAGCATGATGACCGCAGGCGTGATCCAGCTTTCGAACTGGGCCGCCAGAACCAGGAAGACGAGCAACAGCGCCAGACCGAACGCCGCGAACACCGCCCCGCCCGCTTCCTGCTGATCGCGCGCCGCCCCACCCCACTGGGTGACGACGGCGCCTTGCGGCTGCTTGGCCGCCTCGGCGTTCAGGAACTGTATCGCGTCGTCGATCGTGGTGCCGGGATTGAGGTCGGCCTGGAGGGAAATCGCGCGCTGACGATCCAGACGGCGACGGTCCGGCGTGTCGCCGCTGGTCTTGGTCGTCACAACGGCCGACAGCGGCACCAGTTGGCCGCCCCCGGTCGCGACATACAGGGCTTCCAGATCAGCGACCTCGCGACGATTGTCGCGCTCGGTCTGCAGGATGACATCGTATTCCTGACCGCCCTTGATGTAGGTCGTGGCGCGGCGAGAGCCAAACATGGTCTCCAGCGTGCGGCCGATCGACTGGGACGAAACGCCCAGCGCGGCGGCCTTCTGTGGATCGACATCGACCAGCAGACGCGGCGAGTTCGGCTCATAGTTCAGGCGTGGACGCGAGAAGCCGGGATTGGCCTGGGCCGCGGCCAGCATCGGCTGCAGCCAGGCGTAGATCTGCTGATAGTCGCTTCCTGTCGCGATCAGCTCGATGGAATTGGAGTTGCCGCCGCCGCGCTGGAAGGCGCCGGGGGTCGAGGCGTTGACCTGGGCGCCCGTCTGGCCGCGCAGCTTGCCGTTCAGTTCCTGAGCGATCTCGGCCGCCGAGCGGTCGCGCTTGGACCAGTCGGCGAGCGTGAGGACGGCGTTGCCGGAGTTGAAGCTGCCGCCGCCGAAGCCGGGCGCGGACACCAGATAGCTGTCGGCCTCGCCGCTGGTCTTGTATTCAGCCAGCAGAGGCTCCAGCCCCAGCATGATCTTGCGGGTATAGTCGAAGCCCGCGCCCTCGGGCCCGGCGACGCGCACCGTGACCCGGCCGCGATCCTCGTCCGGCACCAGCTCGTTGGGCAGGGTCAGGAAGATGCCGCCCGCCCCCGCTGCGACCAGCAGGATCAGGGCGCCGACGCCGATCACCGCGATGCGACGGCCCAACAGCATATCCAGCGACCGGCCATAGGACGACTTTAGCCGGTCCATGCCCCAGTCGACCTTGCGCGCCACCCAGCCGCCGCCATGTGCGGGTCGCAGAATCTTGGAGGCCAGCATCGGCGACAGGCTAAGCGCCAGGAAGGCGGAAAAGGCCACGGCCGCCGCGATCGCCGCGGCCAGTTCGACGAACAGACGTCCGACATAGCCCGGCAGGAACAGCAGCGGCGCGAACACCGACAGCAGCACAATGGTGGTGGCCACGACCGCGAAGAAGACCTGGCGCGCACCGCGTTCGGCGGCGACCAGAGGCGGCTCGCCCAGATCCAGACGGCGCTGGATGTTCTCGACCACCACGATGGCGTCATCGACCACCAGGCCGATGGCCAGAACCAGGGCCAAAAGCGTCAGCAGGTTCAGCGAGAAGCCAAGCGGCGCCAGGACGATGAAGGTCGCCAGCAGACAGATCGGCGCCACGATGGACGGAATCAGCGCGGCCCGTAGGCTGCCCAAGAAGATGAAGTTCACCAGCGCCACCAGGGCCATGGAGATGCCGATGGTGATCCAGACCTCATCGATCGCGTGCGAGGTGAAGACCGAGTTGTCGGATCCGATCTCGATGGTCACGCCCGGCGGCAGGGTCGGCCGGATCTGGTCGATCATCTTGTGGACGCCATCCGAGATGGCGAGGTCGTTCGACTGCGCCTGACGGGTCACGGCCAGACCGATCTGGTCCATCCCATTGCCGCGGAACAGACGACGGTCTTCTTCCGGCGCCTCCTCGACGCGGGCGATGTCGCCAAGGCGCGTCACATAGGTCGGCTGCCCCTGGATGATAGCCGACGATCCGCTGCCCGTGCCTGTGGCGACCGTCGCTGAGGCCGAGGCCGAGCCTCGCGTGCCGATGGGCAGTTGGCGGAAGTCTTCCGGCAGGGCGTAGGTGCGCGCCACGCGGACGGTGTAATTCTTGTCCGTCGACTCCAGCGAGCCGGCGGGAAGCTCGACGTTCTGGCTCGTCAGGGCCGTCTCGACGTCGTTGACCGTCAGGCCCCGCGCCGCCATGGCGGCGGAATCCAGCCAGATGCGCATTGAGTAGCGCTGCTCGCCATAGATATTGACCTGAGCCACGCCGGGCACCGTCGCCATCCGGTCGATCAGATAGCGGTCGGCGTAATCGGTCAGCTGAAGCCGGTTCATGCTGGTCGAGCGCAGGAAGACGATGATGATCGGCTGGCTGTCGGAATCGGCCTTGGCCACTTCGGGCGGGTCGGCCTGATCGGGCAAGCGGCCGACCACGCGGCTGACGCGGTCGCGCACGTCGTTGGCGGCGTCGTCGATATTACGGTCCAGCGAGAACTCGATGTTCACGTTGGAGCGTCCGTCGCGGCTGGTCGAGTTGATGCGTTCGACGCCCTGGATGCCGGCGATCTGCTGCTCCACCGGCTCGGTGATGCGGCTCTCGATCACCTCGGCCGAGGCGCCGGCATAACTGGTGTTGACCGAGACGATGGGCGGATCGACGTCCGGCAGTTCGCGCACGGGCAGGAAGAAGAAGGCCGCGGCGCCGATGACGCACAGCACGATGGCCGCGACGGCCGCGAAGACGGGTCGCCGGACCGAAACGTCGGACAGCATCATTTGGCGGGGCCCGACTTGCGACCGTGGCCGCCCACGCTGACCGGGGCGCCCGGCTGAATGCGGTTCAGGCCCGATCCGACGATTCTGTCACCGGCCTCGATGCCGGACAGGATTTCGACGAAGCCGTTCTCGACAGCCCCGGCTTCGACCTCGACCCGCTGCGCGGTGGAGCCGTTCTGGCCGGGCGCGATGCGATAGACGAAGGCGCCGGCGCCTTCATATTGCACAGCCGACTCGGGCACGGCGGCGCTCTGACGCTGACCTTGCTGGACCGCAACACGCATCAGCATGCCGGGACGGATGCGACCGCCGGGGTTGGGGAACTCCGCGCGCGCGGTTGCGGCGCGCGTCGTTTCGTTGACGCGCGTGTCGATCAGGGCGATCCGGCCCTGAAACGGCTCGTCGCCATAGGCGTCTGCCGTCGCGGTCAGCTGGGCGCCGGGACGCAGCAGGTTCAGATAGCGCTCAGGCAGCGGGAAATCGACGCGGATCGTCGAGGTGTCGTCCAGCGTCGTGATGACCGCGCCCGGGTTGATGAGCGTGCCGGGCGTCACCGTCGTCAGACCGACGCGCCCGGAGAAGGGCGCCCGGATCACCCGGTCGCCCCGACGCGCCTGGGCCGCCTGCAACGACGCCCGCGCGGTTTCCAAGCCGGTCTCGGCCTGTTCCAGCATGACTTGGGGCGCGACGCCCCGGTCGGCCAGGGCCTTGTAGCGATCGTATTCACGCTGGGCCTGATTGACGTTGGCGCGGGCTTCGATAATGGCCGCGTCTTCTTCGCGCGCCTGAAGCTCCACCAGAGGCGCGCCGGCCGAGACGTACTGGCCGTCCGCGAACAGGACGCGGGTGATCAGTTCGGTGGTCGAAGAGGTGACGTTCACCGACCGCTCGCCGCGCGCCACGCCCAAAACGCGAATCTGATCCGAGAAGGGTCGCTGCGCCACGACGGCCTCGGAAACCTGCTGCGCCCCGCGTCCGCGACCGCCGGGTCCTGCCGCCTTCTTTTCATCTCCGGCGGAGACTTTGACGATGGCGGCGACGACCATCAGGGCAAGCAGGACGGCGGCGGCAACGAGGAAGAAGTGACGTTTGATCACGCGGGGGTCTCTCGGTCAGGGGGACGCCGCATGCATTACCGGGTAATGAAGTGCGCGCAATGTTACGTATCAGTAACGTGCCGGATCACATTTTCCGTCGCGGAAATCTTGCCTAAAATCGTCTCCAGATCGAAAGAACGGGCCCGCGGCTGATGGGGATCTCTTGGCCTGCGACGGTTTGTCTCCATCCGGCCTGCACGCTCCAAGCGCCGAAATCGCGCACGACCGAGGCTTCCAGCGACAACCAACGCGCGCCGCCGTCCGCCGCGCCGCCGAACGCTTGACCCAGCACCATCCAATCCTCGCCGATCCGGGCGCCCGCCGTCGCGTCGATGCGGGTCTCGTCCGGCAAGCCGTCGCGCAGTCGGCGCGCCGCCTGAACCTCGACGAATGCGCCGTCCATTCCCCAGCGCTCGCCCATCTCGCCAAGGGACCGGCCGACCGACACTCGCGCCTCCCAATCGTGATCGCCGACGCCCGGCGCGGCATAGCCGGCATTGCGCCCCTCCCCGGCCTGGGTATAGCCGCCATAAAGGCTGACGGCGTTCCGGTCATCGCGCCAGACCTGCCAGGTCGCACCGATCTCGATGGGACCGCGCCCACTGTAATTGACGAAGGCGTCCTCGCCGTCCTGCCAGTCCGCCTTCAACTGCAACGTCAGCCGATTCGACACGCCGTATTCGGCGAACACGCCCAAGGTCGCGTCGCGCCGCTGACCAGACAGATCACGCTCCTCGCCAGCAGCGTCGAAACCTGTGTCGGCGCTCAGCCGCTCGTATTTGACGATCGCCTGGCCCTTGCCCTTCGGCTGGGTCCAGGCGCCGGCGAGGGCTTGGGTCGGCGTCAGCGCCGCGAGGACAAGCGCCCCCGCGAATAGTGGAGTTAGGCGTCGTAGCCCGGCGACTTTCGATCCAGCTGTCGCAGAGCGCCCGGCCAGGCCAGCGACGAGATGTAGCCGATGCCGCGCCCCTGCTCCTTGGTCTCGGCCTGAGCCTCGTCCGGCGCCAGCAAGATGTGCTCGCGCCCGCCGGACAACGCCGCAACCTGCTGCGCGCAGGCCCTCTCCAGGAAGAAGATGCCGATCCATGCTTGAGCCGCCGTTTCCCCGACCGCCAGCGTGCCGTGGTTTCGCAGCAGCATCAGCGGTTTGTCCCCCAGGTCGGCGACCAGACGTTCGCGTTCGTCATGGTTCAGGGCCAACCCCTCATACCCATGATACGCAACCTGATGCTGTAGTAAACACGCGTTCTGACTGACGGGGAGCAAACCCTCGGCCTGAGCGGCGACGCCCACGCCGTTCACGGTGTGCAGATGGATGACGAACTTGGCGTCTTCGCGCGCGGCGTGGACGGCCGAGTGGATCGTGAAGCCCGCCGGATTGATGAAATAGGGTGTGTCCTGGACGATGTTCCCCTCCAGATCGACCTTCACCAACGAAGAGGCCGTGATCTCGTCGAAGTAGAAGCCGTAGGCATTGATCAGGAAATGATGCTCCGGCCCGGGCACGCGCGCCGAGATATGGGTGAAGATCATGTCGTCCCAACCGTTCAAGGCGACGAGCCGATAGAGGGCCGCCAGCTCGACACGGACCTGCCATTCGGCCTCGGACACGCGCGACTTGATCGAGGGACTGGTTCCGTCCGCCATGATTTCCTCCTGCCTCTGAATGGGCTTTTACAAACCGTCACCCCGCGCGGTCGCGTCGTCAAGCCGACAAGGCCGCCGTTGACGTGACGTCACCGCCTGCGGCGGCCTTGCTTAACCCGGTCTTCATCACGCAAGTATATGGTTAAGCATCGTCGCCGGTTCGGGGAGCCGCCTTGTCTGTCGTTCAACTGGAGCCGCCCCGCGACGCCTGGGACGACCGGACTGTGTCTGAGCTTCTGGCGCTGGCCAGCAGCCGTTCGGCCGACGACCGTCAGCGCCTGCTGCTGAAGGTCACCTCGCTGTGTGAATCCGATCCGCCGCCGCCCAAGGTCGCGCCGCTGCTCAGCGACATCTTCCTCGCTCTGACAGCCCAGGCCGAGCGGGATATTCGACTGGCCCTGTCCGAACGGATCGCGGGCGTCGACTGGGCGCCGCCCGCCCTGATCAATATGCTGGCGCTGGATGAGATCGAGATCGCCCGCCCGGTCATCACCTCCAGCCCGCTTCTTCAAAACGCCGACCTCATACGCCTGCTGATCGAGGCGACGCTAGAGCATCAGATCGCCGTCGCGCGGCGCCCGCAGCTGGCGCGGCCGGTCGTGGACACGATTGTCGATCGCGCCGAACCCGTCACCATGACGGCGCTGGCGTCCAACCGTACGGCCGACATTGGCGAAGACGCCATGCGCAAGCTGGTCGATCATTCGCGCCGCATCGCGGGCCTACGGGCGCCGTTGACGCGTCACCCCAGGCTGAACGAACAACTGGCTCAGCAGCTTTATCAATGGGTCGGCCAGGCTCTGCGTCAGTCGATCGGCGAACGCTTCCGCATCGACGACGCCCAGTTGAATGTGGCGGTTCAGGACGCGGCGGCGAAGGCTGTCGGCAGCCCGGAATGGCGCGCCATGTCCGCCCGGATGACCGAGGATCGCGCACGCATCGACGCGGAACGACGACTGGTGGAAAAGCTTCAAGCCGCCGGCCAGTTGCGTCCTGGCCTGCTGGTCCGCGCGCTGCGGGAACAGCGTTTCGAACTGTTTGAACAGACGCTGGCGGTCCTGGGCGGCTTCAGCGAGGCTCAGGTGCATCACGCCATCCGCGCGCCGACCGCCGAGCCGCTCTATCTCGCCTGCATCGCCGTGGGCGTGGACAAAGCCGTCTTCGCCTCCCTTTTGGTCGAGGTGCGCAAGCTTTCGGGCGGAATGCCTGCCGACGGCGGCTGGAAGGCGACGCCGATGAGCGCGCACGCCGCCTCTCGCGCCTTCCATCAGATGATGCACAAGCCCGCGACCGTTTGACTCCGCGCCCAAGCTCGGGCCACGTCGCCAAGTGACTCAGTCAAGCGCCTCTCCCCTGCCGTCATCGCCCAGATTGGCCTTCGTCGCCAGCGATCGACCCGAAGCCCAGGCGGCGCGCAAGGCGCTTATCGCCCGATATGGCGCCGTGTCTGAAGACGAGGCCGATGTGATCGTCGCATTGGGCGGGGATGGACAGATGCTGGAAACCCTGCACGGCAATCTGCGCCAGCGCACGCCGGTGTATGGGATGAACCGCGGGTCGGTCGGCTTTCTGATGAACGACTACGACGAAAACGATCTGCTGGAGCGGATCGCGACGGCCGAAAGGACGGTCATCCACCCTCTGCAGATGGACGCCTGGACTGAAAGCGGCGAGGTCCACACCGGCCTGGCCATCAACGAGGTGTCGCTGCTGCGCCAGACGCGCCAGTCGGCCAAACTGCGGATCACCGTCGACGAACGCGTGCGGCTCGAAGAACTGTCCTGCGACGGCTGCCTGGTAGCGACGCCTGCGGGATCGACCGCCTATAACCTGTCGGCGCACGGTCCGATCATTCCTCTGGACGCCCGCATCCTGGCCCTGACGCCCATCAGCGCCTTCCGGCCCCGTCGCTGGCGCGGCGCCCTGTTGTCGCATGGGGCCAAGGTGCGGTTCGAGGTCCTGGAGGCTGACAAGCGCCCGGTCTCGGCCACCGCCGACAACTTCGAGGTCCGACGCGTCGCCCGCGTCGAGGTGCGCGAGCGTCGTGACGTCACCCTGACCATGCTCTTCGATGCGGGCCGGTCGTTCGACGAACGCGTGATGGCCGAACAGTTCGCCAACTGATCGGTCACGGCTTCTTAAGCCCGCTACCGTATCTTGGCGTGAACGTCCTATGGAGCCCGCCATGAGCAATCCGGCGCAGATCACCCCTCCGACCAATTCGCTGCGCCTCAAGGTCGGTGGCGGCTTCGGCATCAACGCCGACGCCATCGCTCGTGCAGAGGAGGCGCTGAAAGCCATGTCGGCCCAGTTCGGCCAGTGGCTGAACGACGAGATCGTCAAGCTGGACAAGGCCCAGGCCGACATTCGTGAGCAGGGCTACACCCCCGCCACCGCAGAGGCTCTGTATTTCCGGGCTCATGATCTGAAGGGCTTGGGCACGACCTATGAATATCCGCTGGTCACCCGCATCGCCGGTTCGCTGTGCAAGATGCTGGACGACGCCGATCGCCGCATGACCGCGCCCATCGCCATTCTGGACGCCCACATCGACGCCATCCGCGCCGTTGTCCGCGACCAGATCAAGACCGACGAACATCCGACCGGCCGCGCCTTGGCCGAGACCCTGGAAGCCCGCGTCGCAGATCACCTCGCAGGCTGAAGTCCCCCCGGCCGTTTGCGAAAGGCCCGCCGTCTCCGGCGGGCCTTTTTTCTTAGGCGGCGTTGGCGGCGGACAGGCTAAGCGACGGCGACTGATCCAGCCGCTCCATCAGATAGGCCAGATCGTCGCGCAGCACCGCCGGACGCTGGGTCAGGAACCGCTCCAGCATCTGATCGCGGAAATAGGCGCTCGACGTATCGATGCCCTCCGCCGCCAGCGCACGCCAGGTGTCGACGCCCGCGCGGAAGGCCTGGAACAGGCGCGGCGGCAAACCCGCGCGATCATAGATGGCCTTCAGCCCCAGCGGACCGGCGTCATGCACCATCAGCCAGGCGCGGTGATGCGGCGTGTTGGCCAGTTCGGCCAGCCCATATTCGAACATCGCCATCTGACCTCGGGCCAGTCCGCGCAGCAGCAGCGATGCATTCAGCACGCGACGGACATTGAGCTGGGCCATGAAGGCCGCAAGATCGGTGCTGACGCTGGCCTGATCTACCAGATCGACCGTCATCCGCTCACGAGAGTATTGAGCCAGACGGATCGCAGTTTCCGGCGCCACGGCGTGGTGGCTGATCAGATGTTCGCGCACCGCCTCGCTGGCCAGTTGGATCAACCGTTCGGTCACATGCAGCGGCAGGACCTGGCGATAGGCCACGGCGGTAACGACTTCAGGCGCTTCGGCGAAACGATCGACGACGGTCGCCAGCGCCCCTTCGGACAGGTCGGCGTTGTCGTTCGCCGCCAAGGTGCGAACCGACTGCTCGCAGCCTTCGGCCGCCAGCACCGTCGCGACATCGCGCGACACCCGCGCCCGTCCAGCTACGGCGACCTGACGTACGACCGATCCGGCGCGCACGATCTCGATCAGATCCTCGTCGCTGAACGCCGGCGACGAAGCGATGATCGGCAGGGCGATGCTGTCCAGATCGCCGGCCAGCTTACGGGCCACGTCATTGGGAATCAGATCGGACGCCTTCAGCGTGACGGCCATGGCGCGACGTACCAGTTCGGCGGCGTCATTGGCCAGCAGACGCAGGATTTTCTGCGCCGCCGCCCGGTCGTCCTCATTCAGTTCCGTGCGCTCCATGTTGCGGCACAGCTTGTGCGCCGCCTCGGCCCGCTCATCGTCGTCCGTCGCCTTGATCAGGCGTCGAATGTCCACTTCTGTCAGGCGGGCGCGGAAGGCGGTCATGGACGGCTCGTGATGGAATCGGACGTTGATCCCAGAATGAGACTGCCATGCTTAACGGGCGGTTTACCATCGGTTGCAATGTAACGACTCAGAGCCTGATCGCTTTTTTGACGAACCGCTGCGCGGTTCGGCTGATGTGTGAATCAGGCTCTTGCTTTAATCTGGAGCCTGATTCACGGCATCAGCGAAGTCGCGAAGCGACTTCCCCTCTACCGATCAGGCTCTAGGTCGATTCCTTGCCACTTGGCGAGAAAGCGCCGCCGAAGCCGCTGCTGGACGACCCATCCTGACCGAGCAATAGCGCCAGAAGGCCTTGATCCTGCTTCAGGCGATCCAGACGTGCGGCCAGCATCTGGTCCTTGTCGCTCAGGTTCGGCACGGCGTATTTCGTCTCGCCGGCTCCGGCGGCGGGTGCGCCCTCGCCGGCCGTACGCTGCAGATTGGCGTGAACCTCGGCGACCGTGGCGGCGCGTCCATTGCGATAGAAGATGCTGCGGTTGGCCCGCGCAGCGTCGGGGAACAGCGCTGCGGCGCTGCCGCCCGGATTACGATCCATCGCCTCCATCAAACCAGCGGCCCCAGCCGGCCCCAGGAAATGAGCCGCATACAGATCGCCTGCGCCCGGTTCCTTGCCCGTGCGTCCGCGCAGATAGGCGGCGTTGGACGCCGTCAACTCGGCCGCCATGGTTGAGGCCGCATGGGGATCGAACCGCAGGTCCAGCACCACGTTGCGCGCCGAACCCTCGACGCGCCAACGTCCGTCCGACCCGCGATGGATCAGATCGGCGTACTGGCCATAGCCGTGCTGGGCCCCGTGCTGCTTGACCGTGCCCAGCCAAGTCTGCTCGATAAATTGAAACAGCCCGGCCGCTGACGAGGTCGGGGCCTTGGCCGACGGGTTCATCGCGCTCTCGCGCCGCGCGGTCTTGACCAGGAAGTCATAGTCCACGCCAACGGCGTTCGACGCGCGCCGGATGGCCGCCTCTACGCCTCCTGTCGATGGAATCGCTCCGATACCCATGTGCGAAGGGTCGGCGAACGTAGTTAACCAACTCTTAATTCTTAACGGTCGCGTTAACGCCTCGACCTTCGTCGAACGGGAAAACTTCGCCGTAAAGCCGCCACAACCTGCGCGCTCAACTTCCAGTTACGGGCGCTGCGGGGGCGGTGAACGAGGGAGTGACGTTATGATGATCCGTGCTGCCGGTGGTCCCGGCTTGATCAGCCCGATCGACTTCGGGGAACGCAAGAAGCCTATCCCGCGCTGGATGCTGGGCGCCATCGGCGTCTCGGTGATCCTGCACGTTGCGGCGGGGGTGGTGCTTTATAATCAACGGTTCGAGCTGAGCGGGCTGACGCCGCCCGAAAAGCCCGATGCCCCGATCGATATCGTCTTCCAAACGCTGCCGGAGCCCAAGCCGCTTCCGCCCACGGTTACGGCCGCCCCGCCGACGCCAATCCATAAGCCGGCGCTGGCCGTTCCTGTCGATGTGCCGACAATCGCACTGACCCCGCCAGACAATCCGACGAATACGGCGCCGCCCGGACAAGTGATCGTCAGCACCGCACCCACCGGCGTCGAAGGCGGCACGGCGACGGTCGAGACGCCGCCTCGCCCGCCCTCGGTGATCAACAATCCGACCTGGGCCAGCCGTCCGTCGGCGGCCCAGATGGCGCGGGCCTATCCAAGCCGCGCCGCAGAGAACGGGACGCCAGGGTCCGCCAGCCTCAGCTGCGTGGTGCGGGTCGATGGCGGTCTGACCGGCTGTCGCGTTGTGGGCGAGACGCCGAGCGGCCAGGGCTTCGGCCGCGCCGCGCAGAGCCTGACGCGTGACTTCCGCATGAACCCGCGCACCGTTGACGGCCGGCCCATCGACGGCGCGACCGTCAACTTCACCGTCCGATTCGCGATGGAGGGCTAGAACCGACCAGGGTCGAGGGCGCGGGCGTGCGGCGACGCCGTCCGCCCCTCGATCGAATCGGCGACCACGGCGCCGACCAAGGGTCCCAGCAGCCAGCCGTTGCGGCGCGGCGCCAAGGCCAAAAACAGACCCTCTTCACCAGGCGCCGCGCCCGCGAGCGGCAGACCATCCGCCGTAGCGCCCCGGATGCCGACGCGCCATTCGACCGCCAGCGGTTCAGGCGACCGCCCCAGCGCAGCCCACGCCGCCTGGGTCAGGCGTTCGCACGCCTCGGCATCCGGCGCCGTATCCCGCCGCCCCGGCTCCATCGTCGCTCCGATGACCGCGCCAGACGCCATTGGCGCGACATAGGCGCCCGGTCCGCGCACGACATGATCGACAAGATGTCCGGCTGCGACACCGATCTGTCCGCGGATCGGCTGGATCTCCTCGATCAATCGGCGCGCGACATCGGGCAGACCCGCAACGGCCTCACCGGCGCCGGTGGCCAGCACGACCGCCTCCGCATCCAGCCACTGATCGCCGATTTCGAGTCGCCAGCCGCCATCGGCGCGGGCGATCGTCGTCACCCTCCCCGCTACGACAGCCTCGCCCAGCGCCTGCCTCAGCGCCGCTAACGCCTGTGCAGGATCGACCTGATAATCCTCTTCTGTCGTGACGGAGTCGCCCTCGCGCCATGCGTCGAAGCCCAGCGCGCGCAATCTCGCTTCCATCCCTTCCACGTCGCCGCCTCGCCATTCGGCCGGTCGATACGCCAGAGCGATCCTCGCCGCCGCCGCGAACTCGGGCCAAAGGTCGCGTCCCGCCCGAAACAGTTGGGCGCGATCAACCGACACGTCGTCGATGGCCGATTCCATTGCCGGGGCGATCATCCCCGCAGCGATCAGGGAGGCATTCACCTCGCCGGGATCGACCACCAACACCGCTTGGCCGCGCCGATGCAGTTCGAACGCCGTGCAAAGCCCCAGCACGCCGGCGCCGACGATCACGATTGGAGAAGAAGACATCACGGGCCGTCTGATCGACCCGTGACGCCCCTATTGCAAGATGGCTTTCGCCTATTCCGCCGCCATGGAGGCCGCGCCGGCGTCGTCCAGACGCGCGACCAGGGCCGCGTGCTGGTCCCACAGGGCGGTCGGCAGTCGATCGCCGAACTGGCGATAGAAGTCGGGGATCAGCGCCGCCTCTTCGGCCCAGACGCCTGCATCGACGTCCAACAGGGTCGACAATTGCGCCGGCGTCAGGTCCAGGCCTGACAGGTCCAAGGCCGTGACTGACGGCACGCGCCCGACCGCCGTATCGACCGCCTCGGCGTCGCCGTCGATCCGCTCGCTGATCCACTTCAGCACGCGCGCATTGTCGCCAAAACCGGGCCAGACGAAGCGGCCGTCCTGATCCTTTCTGAACCAGTTGACGAAGAAGATGCGCGGCAGTTTTGAGGCGTCTCGCCCCTGCCCCGTCTTCAGCCAATGGGAGAAATAGTCGCCCATGTTGTAACCGCAGAACGGCAGCATGGCGAAGGGATCGCGGCGCAGTTCGCCGACCTTGTTCTCGGCCGCCGCCGTGCCTTCGGACGCCACGGTCGAGCCCATGAAGACGCCGTGCTCCCAATCGAAGGCTTCGGTCACCAGCGGCACGGCGCTGGCGCGGCGGCCACCGAACAGAATGGCGTCGATCGGCACGCCCTTGGGATCTTCCCACTCCGGCGCGATGGCCGGGCATTGGCTGGCGGGCGCCGCGAAACGGGCGTTGGGGTGGGCGGCGGGTTCGCCGGACGCGGGATCGTGCGGATTTCCCTTCCAGTTCGTCAGGCCGTCAGGCGCCTGTTTCGTCAGCCCCTCCCACCACACGTCGCCATCGTTGGTCAGGGCGGTGTTGGTGAAGAGGGTGTTGGAGGCCAAGGTCTCCAGCGCATTGTGGTTGGTGTTGCGGCTGGTGCCCGGCGCGACGCCGAAGAAGCCGGCCTCGGGATTGACCGCATACAGTCGCCCGTCGTCGCCGAACCGCATCCAGGCGATGTCGTCGCCGATGGTCTCGGCCTTCCAGCCCGGCAGGCTGGGCTGCAGCATGGCCAGGTTCGTCTTGCCGCACGCGCTGGGGAAGGCGGCAGCGACGTATTTCGCTCGGCCCTTCGGATCCGTCAGCTTCAGGATCAGCATGTGCTCGGCCAGCCATCCCTCATCACGAGCCATGATCGAGGCGATGCGCAGGGCGTAGCATTTCTTGCCCAACAGGGCGTTGCCGCCATAGCCCGAGCCATAGGACCAAATCTCCCGCGTCTCGGGGAAATGCACGATCCATTTGTCGTCGTTGCAGGGCCAGGCCACGTCCGCCTGACCATCGGCCAGCGGCGCACCCAGGGTATGGACTGCCGGCACGAAGACGCCCGTTTCGCCCAACTGATCCAGCGCCGGTTTACCCATACGGGTCATCACGCCCATCGACAGGGCGACATAGCCGCTGTCGGTAATCTCGACGCCCAGGGCGCTTATCTCCGACCCCAGCGGGCCCATGCAGAACGGGACGACATACATGGTCCGCCCGGCCATGCAGCCGTCGAACAGACTGTCTAGGCGGGCGCGCATCTCGATCGGATCGGCCCAGTTGTTGGTCGGACCGGCGTCAGCCTCGTCGTCCGAGCAGATGAAGGTGCGGCTCTCCACGCGCGCGACGTCGCGGGGATCGGAGGCGGCGTAGTAGCAGCCCGGCCGCTTGGTCTGATCCAGCGCCTTCAGCGTGCCCTTGGCCAGCAGGTCGGCGGTGATGGCTTCTTTCTCGGCCTCGGAGCCGTCGCACCAATGGACCTTGGCGGGCTTGGTCAGGGCGGCGATCTGCTCGACCCAGGCGATCAGCCCGGCATGGGCGGTGGGCGCCGGGCGCAATCCGGGCGTAGTGAGAATGGACAAGGGCGTCTCCTGAGCGAAAAGGTCCGACGATCTGACGCCGTCGTGGCCTTCAGCGCGTGACGATCACGCACTGTTACAAGCGAATTGCGCCGGGCCTCGGTGATCGTCAAGTTGCGCAAAAAATGCACACACAACCGGCCTTTCGCGGTGAGAAATCGCAGATGTGTTCGTCGCGTTTCGGCGATACTTAGGTGGCATGAATAGCCTGGATTCCATCACTGTCTTGCCGGACGGCGCACTGACATCGCCCGCCGCGCGTCGAAACGCCGAGGCGATTCTTCGTGTGCTCCGCGCCCATCTGTCCGCGCGTGGATCGGTGCTCGAGATCGCGTCCGGATCGGGCGAACACGCCGCCGCCTTCGCCGCCGCCCTGCCGGATCTGGACTGGACGCCCAGCGACCCCAGCGATCAGGCCCGCGAAAGCATCACCGCCTGGAGCCGCCAGCTCGATCTGTCGAACCTGAAGCCGCCGTTGGCGCTCGACGCCGGCGATCACACGACATGGCCGTCCGACATTTTTGACGCCCTGTATTGTGCGAACATGACGCACATAAGCCCCTGGTCGGCGACCGAGGGGCTGATGGATCTGGCCGGTCGGGTCTTGCGACGGCCCGGCGGCCTGCTGGCGCTTTATGGCCCCTACCGCGAGGCCGAGGTTACGCTGGCGGAGTCGAACGCCGCCTTCGAGGCCAGTCTGAAGGCGCGAAACGTGCAATGGGGTTTGCGTGATCGCGAAGCGGTCGAGGCCCTAGCCCGCTCGCATGGCCTTGCAGCCACGCTACGGGTTCAGATGCCGACGAACAACCTCATCCTGCTGTTCCGCACCGTCTGATCAGACGATCGCGCCGACCAGCTTGGACAGTGCGCCGTTGTCGCTCAGCAGGGTCACGGCGCCGTCCTTGAAAACCGCGCCATCGGCCTCGGCGGAAACGCCGAAGCGCTCGGCCGACAGGGCCACGCCGTTAGCGAAGGCGATCACCGTCAGGCCGTTGGCGCGCGCCAGGTCGATCAGCGACCGCGCGGCCGCCAACGACGCCTCGTCCGTCGAACCGCCCGGAACGACCAAACCCTTCAGACGGCCTTCGGCGATGTCCTTGGCCGTTGCGGTGGCCAGCACTGTCACGCCGCCGGCGATCAGACTGGCGTCGCCCGTCGAGATCGGGGCCAGGCCCACGCCTTCGGCCCGCAACGCGCCCTCCACATCACCCAACTCGCCAAACGCCATGTCACGCCGCATCACCAGCCCCATGCGCAGACGGGTGGGAACGGGACGGTTGTAACCGGTGCGACGGGGGCCTGCGGAAGATTTGTTTTGAGCGAACAAGACGTCTCCTTGGTATGTTTCAATACTGATCCAGATCCGACAAGCGACGCTGTCGAACCACCCACGCCGATGACCAGAAAGATGAAAATCGACGGGTCCGACGCGTGTCGTCCCGCACTCTGGATCATTTGTGGAATGCCGTCAGATATAGTGACGATCCCGTCTGAATCAACCTGCCAGTTCAAACGGACCGGCCTTGCTAATTCTGAAAACGGCGATCCGCTTGCTCGCGATCCCGCCCGGCTCTAGACAGCCGCATCGACTGGACGACGGAATCGCATGGCCTTCACCCGCACCTATGATGGCGACGAGCCCGTTCGCGTGAACAAGTGGCTGGGCCAGACCGGCGTCTGTTCGCGACGCGAGGCCGATACCCTGATCGCCAATGGTCTGGTCTCTATCGATGGCGAGACGATCACCGACGCCGGCAGAAAGATCCAACCGGGCGAAACCCTGAGCCTGAACGACACCGCCCAGGCGGCCTTGGCGACGGGCATGACCCTGGTGCTGCACAAGCCGGTCGGTTACGTCTCGGGCCAGCCAGATCCCGGCAAGATCCCAGCCGTGCGACTTCTGAAGACGCCCAATCGTATCGGCGAGGGCGAGACGCCTGGCCGCGACGCCTCCCTACCCCCCATCGGTCGGCTGGATGAGGATTCTCGTGGCCTGTTGCTTCTGTCGTCGGACGGCGTCGTCGCCAAGGCGGTGATCGGCCCGGCGTCCGAGCTGGACAAGGAATATCTGGTCGTCGTCGAAGGCCAGATCACCGAAGGCAAGCTCAGCAAGCTGCGCCACGGCCTGTCGCTGAACGACAAGCCCCTGAAGCCCGCCCGCGTCACCCAGATCGAGCAGCAACGCCTTCGCTTCGTCCTGACGGAGGGCAAGTATCGCCAGATCCGCCGCATGTGCGAACTGGTCGAGCTGCAGGTCGTGGATCTCTATCGCATCCGCATCGGGCCGCTGGAACTGGGCAACCTGCCCGAGGGTCGCTGGCGCCACCTGACCGATCAGGAACGCGCGATGCTGATCGCGGCCTCGACGACGCCGCCCGCGCCATAATCTAGCGCCCTGAACCACCGATCCAGCAATTGGGCTTCCTCACGGCGCGCCGCGGTGCGTTCGGCGGCCTCGGCGTCCACGCCCCACTGCTCTTCCTGAAACAGCTCGTCGATCCGCGACAGGTCGAACGCCGCGCCGCCCTCCAACGCCCCCTGCTCCACCGCCAAGGCCAATACGGCCGACCCCAGCAGAGGCACGGCCGTCGCCAGTCCGGTCAGGCGGAAGTCGTCCAGCGACAGGGCGTGCGCCTTGACCCGCGCGATGGCGTCAGGCGACTGCGGCCGATGCACGATGCCTTCCACAGGCTCCAGCGCCACACCCATCTCGCGCGCGGCCCAATCGCGCCAAGGCCCCCACTCCCGCGCCTGCTGTTCGACCAGCGGCGTCGGATGTTCAGCCAGATAGCAGACCACATCCGATCCGGCATAGGCGGCGATCTCGTCCGCCACAGCCTCGCGCGCCTGCCCAATCCGGTCGATCGCGGTCGAGGCCAAGCGCGTCGCTGGCATGGTCGAGGGATCCAGGAACTGCCCCTGCGCCGCCCATTCGTCGGCGACCAACTGCGCCGCAGCCTGTGTCGGCAAGACCAGCGCCGCCTTGTCCGGCGTCTTCGGCGTGCGTCCGTCCAACAGCACGGCCCAGCCCCCGTCCGCATGCGGCCCGACACCCGCCTCGGTCCAGAAACGGGAGATGCGGTCTTCTGTCTCGCGGAACCCTTTGCGAGCGGCAACGATGGGATCGAGCGGTGGAATATGGCTCATCGGATTCGCTTCACGCCCAGGAATGGATCGTCTTCGGCTTCGTCTTCGGAGAAGCCGAAGTGGGCGAAGCCGGCTTTCATCTCGGGGCTCAAGGGGGCGGTGACCTTGAGAACGCCGCCGCGCGGGTGGTCCAGTTCGATGCTGCGGGCGTGGAGTTGCAGCTTCAGCGGACCCGACAGTTCACGCGATTTCTCATCGCCGTATTTCGGATCGCCCAGGATCGGATGGCCGATCCCCGCCATATGGGCGCGCAACTGGTGCGTCCGTCCGGTGAAGGGGCGCAACGCCATCCATGACGCCCGGTGCGAGGCGCGGCTGATGGTGGAGAACGCCGTTTCGGCCGGTTCGGCGCGCGGGTCCTTGCGCTCGGCCGGGCGCATCATCTCGAAGTCGTTGATGCCGGTCTTCTTCAGCGGCATGTCGATCTGGCCCGAATAGGGTTTCGGATTGCCGATGACGATGGCCCAATAGGTCTTCTTGGCCTGCCGCCGCGCGAAGGCGCCCGCCAGCCGCTTCGCCGCCTCCGGCCCCTTTCCCAGCAGCAGAACGCCCGAAGTGTCGCGGTCCAGACGGTGGACCAGACGCGGACGCTCCAATCCCTCGCCCCATGCCGACAGCAGACGGTCCACGTGGCGGCTCGTCTTGGTCCCGCCTTGCACCGCCAAACCATGCGGCTTGTTCAGGGCGATGACCATGTCGTCTTCGTACAGCACCAGCGACTTGGCGAAGGCGATGTCGCGTTCGGACAGGGTGTGGGCGTCGCCCGCCTGGCGAGAGGTGTCGTCGGGGATCGGCGGCACGCGCACGGCGGCGCCGGCGGTCAGCCGACCTTCGGGTTTGATGCGGGCGCCGTCCACGCGGATCTGGCCGCTACGGGCCATCTTCTGCACCTGGATGTTCGACAGATGCGGCCAGCGCCGACGAAACCAGCGATCCAGCCGGATGCCGTCCTCGTCCTCGGCGACATAGATCGTCAGGACTTCGCGCTTGGGCGCGTCGGCTGCGGGCGGCTGATCGGTCAAGCGGGAACTCCAAAGGCGCGGCGGGCGACCATCAGGCCGACGAACAGGGCCGCGATGGCCAGAACCACCGAGCCGATCACATAGGCGGCGGCCAGGCCGATTTGGCGGCGCTCGATCATCTGCACCGCTTCCAGCGAATAGGACGAAAAGGTCGTGAACCCGCCAAGCACGCCCACGGCGGCGAACAGGCGCACCATCTCCTGCTGCGCCCCGCCCCGGAACGCCAGCCAGCCGACGAGCAGACCCATCAGCAGACCGCCGCCGACGTTGGCGGCGAAGGTGCCAACGGGCCAGCCGGCATTGGGGGCAAGCCGCCCGGCGGCGAGGCCAAGGCCATACCGCGCCATGGAGCCGATGGCCCCACCTGCCGCAACGAGAAGAAAACGTGTCATCGTGCGGCGATATATACGCCGCCCGCGCCGAAAGCGATGGTCAGCGCGGGATGGAGCTCTGCACCGAACGTGCGTCATAGGCGTTCGGACGATCGGGCTTCTGGCCGCGTCCCAGAACCACTTCCAACGTCGTCGAGGTCGGCTGCGGTCCGCTGAAATTCAGACCAACGCCCACGCCGACGCCAGACGCCGAATAGCCGCCATATCGGCTGCTGCCGCCGCCGATGGAGACGCTCGGGCTGACGCCGCCTGCGCCACCCGGCCGACCATCGGTCCAGCTCTGCGTCACCTCGAACCAGTCGTAGCCTTGTTCGGTAGTCAGGTCGGCGGCGCGCACCAGCGCCCAATTGGCGACACGGCCCGCAGCGCCGACGCCGTCGTAGGTGACCCGATAGCGATTGGATTCGATCCGCTGCTCGGAATACCCCTGCCCGTTCGGCCCGATCTGCGCGCCATAGGGCGCCAGGCTGGCGCAGGCGGTCAGGGCCAGGGCGGAAAGGCCGGTTAGGGCGAGGGCGAGACGCTTCATCAGAGTTATCCTTTCCGTGACATAGCGCCGAAGCCGGGACGTCGTTCCGTCAGAGGCCGAGGAGCAAGGCGGCCAGCGCCAAAGCGGCTGGCACAGCCTGGACCAGCAGAATCTTGCGGCTGACAGTCGCCGCTCCATACAGGCCCGCGACGATGACGCAGCCCAGGAAGAAGATCTTGATCTGAAACCCCGGCTCGCCGAGCCAAAGGCCCCACGCCAGCCCAGCGACCAGAAACCCGTTGTAGAGGCCCTGATTGGCGGCAAGCACCTTGGTCTCCTCAGCCTTTTCGGCGTTCATGCCAAAGGCGTGCCGGCCGCGCGGCGTGGTCCACAGCACCATTTCCAGGACGACAATGTAGGCGTGGATCAGGGCGACGACGCCGATCAGGACGGTGGCGATCATGGGGCCTCTCCAGTTTCCGATACCAGTCGATCACGCTTGGAGTAGGCCCGCAACCTATAAGCCTAGCGCCGTCCTCAGCTTCGCGAAATCCTCAGGCGGCGGCGCCTCGACCGTCGTCGTCCCACCCTCGGGATGCGGAAAGGTCAGTTTGGCGGCATGCAGCATCAGACGCGGCGCCGGCCCGACCGGTGTGGTCAAGGCGCCCCCGTATCGCACGTCCCCGATCAACGGCCGGCCGATATGGGCCATATGCACCCTCAACTGATGCATCCGCCCGGTCAGCGGCTCCAGCTCGACCACGGCCCCTTCCGGTCCCTCGGCCAAGGTCCGATAGCGGCTTTGCGACCCTTGCGCGCCCGGCGCGTCAAAGGCGACGACCCGCATATAGCTCTCGCGCCCGATTTCTTCGCGTCGCAACGGCGCGTCTATGGTGGCCGCCCTGGGCTCAGGCGCGGCTGACAGCAGAGCCAGATACTGTTTTCTGAACCGCCGCATCTGCAACGCCTTGCCCAGAAAACTCGCCGCCGGCTTGGTCTTGGCCGCAAGGATCACGCCCGAGGTGTCGCGATCCAGCCGATGTACCAGCTCCGGCCGCTTGCCGTTTGACCGCGCGAACGCCCACAGCAGGTCGTCCAGCGTATGGGCCTTGATCCGCCCGCCCTGACTGGACAGGCCCGGCGGCTTGGAAAAGGCGATGACGTGCGCATCCTCGTGGATAACCCACGACCGGACGGCGGCGATATCATCGGATGAAAGATCGGCAGGAATGCGGGTCACGGCGCGTCCATACGCGACGGCGCGCCCTGCGTCAGCCCATCAGCGCAGCACGCCGCGTTTGCGCATATTGAACGCATAGCTAAACAGTAGAACCGCAATCAGCAGGATGACGATCGGCATCCAACTCATGGCCGCCACCTCGGGCGGCGCAGGCGGCGGGGGATCGATCAGCTTGCCATAGATCAGACTGACCAGGGCTCCCAACAGCGACAGGCCGAAGGCCTGAACCGCCCAGCGCAGGCGCAAAAGCAGCATCACCGAACCGATCACCGCACCCCAGACTCCCAGCGTCCACGGCACATACATCCAGCCGGGCATGGCCTCGTAATAGGCGACCATGGCATCGTCGAAACCCGCCGCCCGCATGTAGGCCTCACCCCGCGTCGTGGTCTGGATGAAGTCGAACGCGCCGAACCCATTCCATAGCAACGACAACACCCCCACCAGCCACAGATGCCAGGGCGTTTTCACCGTCTCGATCATCGTCCCCTCCCAAGGATGTCAGGCCGGAACGCTAACTGCGTTGTCGACTGGCGACAATGAACGACGTTCAGTCAGTCGTCTGACCCGTCCACCGCCATCCGCGCCCGCATCTCGGCCCAGCGCTCCAAACGCGCCTTGACCTTCTCCTCGTGTCCCTCGCCCTTGGGCTTGTAGAAGGTGCGACGGTCCATCTCGTCAGGGAAGAAGTTCGCGCCCGAGAAGCCCTCGGGCGTGGCTGGGTCGTACTGGTAGCCCTTGCCGTAGCCCAGCGACTTCATCAACTTGGTCGGGGCGTTGCGGATATGGGCGGGGGGCATCAGCGAGCCCGTCTCATAGGCCGCCTTCTTGGCCGCCTTGAACGCCTCATAGACACCCACCGACTTGGGCGCTGTCGCCAGATGCACCACCGCCTGGGCCAAGGCCAGTTCGCCCTCGGGACTGCCCAGGAAGTCGTAGGTATCCTTGGCTGCATTGGCGACCAGGATCGACAGCGGATCGGCCTCGCCGATGTCCTCGACCGCCATCCGCACGATCCGCCGAGCCAGATAGAGCGGATCCTCGCCTCCGTTCAGCATCCGCGCCAGCCAATAGAGCGCGGCGTCAGGATCAGACCCGCGCACCGATTTATGCAGGGCGGATATGAAGTTATAGTGTTCTTCTCGACTCTTGTCGTAGGCGGGCGCTCGGCGTTGCAGGACGCCTGCTAGCCCCTGCACGTCCAGCTTTTCGCCTTCAGGCAGATCGAACAACACCTCCGACATGGTCAGCAGATAGCGCCCGTCGCCGTCGGCCAGGGCCAGCATCGCCTGCCGGGCCTCCGGCGTTAGCGGCAGGGTCCGGTCCATATGCGTCTCGGCCCGGCTCAGCAGCTGATCCAATGCGGCGTCGTCCAGCCGCTTCAGCACATAGACCTGACTGCGCGACAGCAAGGCGCCGTTGAGCTCGAAGCTGGGGTTTTCCGTCGTGGCCCCGACCAGGGTCACCACGCCTGCCTCGACGAAGGGCAAAAAGCCGTCCTGCTGGGCGCGGTTGAAGCGGTGGATTTCATCGACGAACAGCAGCGTGCTCTGTCCCGCCGCACGCCGCATCCGCGCCGCCTCGAACGCCTTCTTCAAGTCGGCGACGCCCGAAAACACCGCGCTGATCGCCTGATATTCATAGCCGGCCGCCTGCGCCAGCAGGCGCGCGATCGTGGTTTTGCCCGTCCCCGGCGGTCCCCACAGGATCATTGACCCCAGCCGCCCGGCCTCAATCATGCGCCGGATCGGCCCGCCTGGCCCCAGCAGATGATCCTGCCCCACCACCTCGTCCAGCGTGCGCGGACGCAGGCGGTCGGCCAAGGGGGCGTCGGGGGGCAGAATGCCGGAGGCTTCGAACAGGTCGCTCATGGGTGCGACCTATGTAGGCGTTCGCCAAAGGCTTTTCACGCGTTAGTATGGCGAACCGCCACGGAGACCGCCCCATGACCGAAGCCAATCCGACCCAAGGTCCGACTTCTGGCGTGACACCCCACCTTACCATCCCGTCGCGCGGCGCCTCTGCGGCGATCGATTTCTACATCATCGCCTTCGGCGCCGGGGTGTTGGACCGCCGTCTCGCCGACGACGGCGAGCGACTGATGCACGCCCACCTGAGGATCAACGGCGCCAGCGTCATGTTGAATGACGAGTTTCCGGAATACGGCGGCTCGCAGGATGTCCGCCCTGCCGGCGTGACCCTGCATCTTCAGGTCTCCGATCCCGACGCCTGGTGGACGCGCGCCATGACCGTCGGCGGCGCGGAACCTGTGCTGGACATGGCCGATCAGTTCTGGGGCGACCGCTACGGCGTCCTGCGCGACCCCTTCGGCCATACCTGGTCGATCGGCGGGCCGACGAAGACCTGAAGACCTATCTCAGCACGCCGCGGATCTGACGGCCGCCACGGTTGACGACGACCTCCCAAGGGCCGCGACCGGAACTGGCGGCCTCCACATCGCGGGCCGAGCCGATGGCGCGGCCGTTGATGCTGACGATCAGGTCGTTCTGGCGGAAGCCCGCACGGGCCGCGTAGCCGCGTCCGGACACGCCCGTCACGATGACGCCCGTCGCGAACGGATCGCCGCCCAGTCGGTCGGCCAGAGCAGGGCTGAGCGCGACGACCTCGGCCCCGGCGAAGGGGCCGGACTGGATCGTCACCCCCTGCTTCGGATCAGCGTCGCCCGGCAGGCTTTGCACCCGCGCCGTCAGGGTCTGCGCCCGTCCGTCGCGCAGGATGGACACCTGCACCTGATCGTTCGGATTGCGTGAGCCGATGCGATAGTTCAGCCCGTTCTGGTCATTGATCTCCTGACCGTCGACGGCGGTGATGACGTCGCCCTGACGAATGCCGGCGCGCGCGGCCGGACCGTTGGCGTAGACGTCGGTGACGACCAGCCCCTGCGGCCGGCTAAGGCCCAGGCTGCCGGCGATGTCGCCAGTCACAGTGTCGCCCTTCACGCCCAGCCACGGCCGAACCACAGCCGTCGCGCCGCCCAGCGCGCTGTCGACGACCCGCTTGACCATGGCCGCCGGCACGGCGAACCCGACGCCGGCCGAGGAGCCCGAGCGCGAGAAGATGGCGGTGTTGATGCCGATCAGGTCGCCGTCCATGTCTACCAGCGCCCCGCCTGAGTTGCCGGGGTTGATGGCCGCATCGGTCTGGATGAAGGACCCGCTGTCGGAAATGCCGGTCTCGGTTCGGTTCAGGGCCGAGATGATGCCGTTGGTCACCGTCTGGCCCACGCCGAACGGATTGCCGATGGCCAGAACCAGATCGCCGACCTGCTGCTCTTCCTGATCGTCGATAGCCAGGACCGGCAGGCGGTCGCTGACGTTCTCCAGCCTCAGCACGGCGATATCGCTGCGCTCGTCGGCCAGGATGACGGTGGCGGGAAACTCGCGCCGATCGTTCAGCACGACCTTGATCTGCTGGGCGCCGTCGATGACGTGGTTGTTGGTCACCACGATCCCGTCAGAGCGGACGATGACGCCGGAACCCACGGATTCCGCCACCCGCGCCTGGGGAATGCCGCCGCCGAAGAATTGGAAGAAGGGATCGGCCTGCACCCGCTGCACGCTACGTGCCGAGATATTGACCACGGCCGGCGCGGCGGATCGCACCACGGGCGCAAAACTGGACTTCATTCCCGCCGCATCGGCCGGGGCGGTGCGCGTCGGCTGGGCGAACTCGCCCTCCTGCGCCTTGGAGTTCGAGGGATTGCCGCACGCCGACAAGGCGAAGGCGGCGGCGAGCACGATCGATCGGGTCTTCATGGGCATCCGAGAAAGTCAGGCTTCAAGCGACACCATTCCGCACCCGGTTTCGGGCCGGATCAAGGCGTGTGCGCGGCCTCAACGGAAAAGCGGGACAGCCCGTTCCGCCCGGCGGCGAACGCAAGATTGTCAACGGCTTCGAGCTTGACGCCTTGCACCCTGCGTCGGACTGTCGCGGCTCCCCAAGCCGCCTGAAGAGTCCTCGATGATCCGTTCTTGCCTGCGCGCCGCTCCGCTCGGCCTCGCCCTACTCTTGGCCTCGACCGCCCCGGCCGCCCTGGCGCAGCAGACCTCGACCACTCCGCCCTCCCTGCCCGCGCCCCTGCCTGCGATTCCGGAAGCGCGGGACGTCGCCTATCCCGGCGTCATCACCCTGGACGTCGACGCCACCAATCTGGCCCAGCACATCTTTGCGGTGAAGGAAACGATCCCGGTCGCCCAGGCGGGACCGATGACCCTGTTCTTCCCCGAGTGGCTGCCGGGCAACCACGGCCCCGTCGGCCCCATCGCGCAGTTGGCCGGCATCGAGATCACCGCGAATGGCCAGCGGGTGCAGTGGGTTCGCGACACCCTGCATCCCTTCGCCTACCACGTGGTCGTCCCGGCCGGTGCGACGGCGCTGAACATCACCCTGCAGCACCTGTCGCCGACGACCGGCAATCAGGGCCGCATCACGATGACGCCCGAGATGCTGAACATCCAGTGGGAGAAGATGCTGCTCTATCCCGCCGGCCACTGGTCGCGGAACATCACGATCCAGCCCACGGTCAAGTTCCCCGCCGGCTGGCAGTTCGGCACAGCGCTGGAACCCGAAACCAAGGCTGGCGACGTCCAGACCTTCAAGCCCGTCAATCTGGAGGTGCTGATCGACAGCCCGGTCTTCGCCGGCGTCCACTATCGCCAGATCGACCTCGATCCCGGCGGCCGCTCGCCCGTTCGCGCCAACATCGTCGCGGACAAGGCCGACAGCCTGAGGGCCACCGACGAGCAGATCCAGATCCTGCGCAATCTGGTCGCCCAGATGGACCGGCTGTATGGTGCGCGCCATTTCGACCACTACGACTTCCTGATCGCCATGACGGACAAGCTGGGCGGCATCGGGCTGGAGCATCACCGCAGTTCGGAAAACTCGGTCGATCCCGCCTTCTTCACCGGCTGGGACACCCATCTGTCCGACCGCGACCTGCTCAGCCACGAGATGAACCACTCCTGGGACGGCAAATGGCGCCGCCCCGCCGACCAGTATGTGCCCAACTTCAACAGCCCGCTGCAGAACAGCCTGCTGTGGGTCTACGAGGGCCAGACCCAGTACTACGGCCAGGTGATCGCCGCCCGCTCGGGCCTGCTCAGCAAGCAACAGGCGATGGACGCTCTGGCCATGACCGCCGCGACCTACGACACGCGCGTCGGCCGCGAATGGCGCGCCCTTCAGGATACCACCAACGACCCGATCATCAGCCAGCGCCAGCCCAAGGGCTGGCTGTCGTGGCAGCGCGACGAGGACTACTATTCGGAGGGCGAGCTGATCTGGCTCGACGTCGACACCACGATCCGCGAGAAGACCGGTGGCCGGAAGTCGCTCGACGACTTCGCCCGCGCCTTCTATGGCGTTCAGGACGGCAGCTACACCCCCGCTCCCTATACGTTCGAGGATGTGGTCGCGGCCCTGAACGGCGTCGTCGCCAATGATTGGGCGACCTTCCTGCGCACCCGCCTGGACGCCGACGGCCCCGAGGCCCGCGCCCCGCTGGACGGTCTGGCGCGCGGCGGCTGGCGGCTGGCCTATTCGGACAAGCCCACCGATTACATGAAGACCCTGTACGCCGAGCTGAAACGCAATGACTTCACCTATTCGCTGGGCTTCCAGACGGGCGAGGGCAACAAGATCCGCAGCGTCCAGTGGAACGGCCTGGCCTTCAAGTCGGGCTTGGCCGCCGGGATGGAGATCGTCGCCGTCAATGGGCAGGCCGCCAGCGCCGAACGCCTGACCGAGGCCGTCACCGCGGCCAAGGATCCGTCGACGCCCATCACCCTGATCGTCAAGGACGACGAGCAATACCGCACCGTCGTCTTCGACTACCACGACGGCCTGCGCTACCCCCGCCTGGAACGCATCCCCGGCACACCTGACCGCCTGGGCGACATCCTGACGCCGCGTCGGCGCTGACGTCGCACGTCTCCTCCCGATCGTTCGCGAGAGGGAGGAGACACAACGCCACGCTTGACGCATCGCCCCTCGCCCCCGACGGTGCGGCTCCCTCGCCGAACCGGATGACCGAATGCCGCGTACCCGTCTGACCGCCGCCTGCCTCGCCGTTTTGATGATGGCCGCCGCTTCGCCAGTTCTGGCCCAGAGTTTCCAGTCCACTCCGGTCGTCATCGATGCGACCCAGGCGCCGCTGGCCCTGCCCCGCGCCCAGCCGGCCATCCCGGCGCCGCAAGACAAGCCCTATCCGGGCGTGATCCAGTACCGCGCCGACATCACCGACCTAAACCGTCGCATCATCAACGTCAGCCAGACCATCCCGGTCGCCAGCCCGGGCCCGCTGACCCTGCTCTATCCGAAGTTCCTGCCCGGCAACCACGCCGCCACCGGCCCGATCCAGCTGCTGTCCGGCCTGACCGTCACCGCCAATGGCCAGCGGATCGAGTGGCTGCGCGACACGCTGGACCCTTACGCCTTCCACCTCGACATCCCGGCGGGCGTGACCAGCATCGACGTGCAGTTCCAGCAACTGACCCAGCCGGACGCCTCCAACTGGCGCGTGCTGATGACTCCGGCCATGGTCAATCTGCAGTGGGAAAAGGCCATCCTCTATCCGTCCGGCTATTTCAGCCGCCAGATCCAGGTCGCCCCCTCAGTGGTCCTGCCTACCGGTTGGAAATACGGCACGGCCCTGACCACGGCGTCTCAGGACGGCGACGTGGCGACCTTCGCCCCGACCGACCTCTACACCCTGATCGACAGCCCCATCTTCGCCGGCGCCCATTATCGCCGCGTGGACATCGACCCCAGCGGCGAGCGCGTCCACCTGAACATCCTGGCTGACGAGGCCAAGGGTCTGGCCGCCACTGACGACCAGCTGAAACTGTTCGAGAACATGGTCCAGCAGGCCGACCGCCTGTTCGGCGCCCGCCACTTCGACAACTACGAATTCCTGTTCGCCCTGACCGATCAGATGGGCGGCATCGGGCTGGAGCATCATCGCTCGTCCGAGAACACCGGCGCGCCCGACTTCTTCACCAACTGGACCAAGAGCGCCGGCGACCGGGGTCTGCTGCCGCACGAGTACACCCACTCCTGGAACGGCAAGTTCATGCGTCCGGCGGATGAGCTGACCGCCAACCACAACGTCCCGACCCAGAACACCCTGCTGTGGGTCTATGAGGGTCAGACCGAATACTGGGGCGATGTGCTGGCCGCCCGTTCGGGCCTGCATTCGAAAGACGTGGCCCTGGCCACCCTGGCCAGCGTCGCCGCCTTCTATGACAACCAGCCGGGTCGCCAGTGGCGCGCCTTGCAGGACACCAACAATCACAATCTGCTGGGCTATCGCGTGCCGGGCCAGTTCACCTCATGGATGCGCGGCACGGGGGACTATTACCGTGAAAGCCTGCTGGTCTGGCTGGACGCCGACACCCTGATCCGCGAGGGCACCAATGGCCGCAAGTCGCTAGATGATTTCGCCAAGGGCTTCTTCGGTCACGACGACGGCGAATGGGCGCCTCAGGGCTACACCTTCGAAGACGTCGTCGCGGCCCTGAATGCGGTCTATCCCCACGACTGGGCCGTCTTCCTGCGCACCCGTCTGGACGCCGTCGGTCCCGACGCCCGTGCGCCGCTGGCCGGGATCGAGCGTGGCGGCTGGCGACTGACCTACACAGACACGCCCTCGGCGGTGGAAAAGTCGGTTCAGAGCGGCTGGGCCAACGACTTCCAGTATTCGCTGGGCTTCACCCTGTCGGGCGACAAGCTGACCAACATCCGCTGGGGCGGGCCCGCCTTTGAGCAAGGCCTCGGCGCCGGCTGGAGCCTAGTCGCCGTCAACGGCAAGGCCGGCTCGGCCGAGGTGTTGCGCGACGCCGTCACGGCGGCGAAAGGGAGCGACGCCCCAATCGAATTGCTGCTGAAATCCGGCGATCACTTCCGCACAGTGGCCTTCGATTACCACGACGGCCTGCGCTACCCGCGGCTGGAACGGATCGCGGGCGCGCCGGATCGCCTGGCCGACATCCTCGCGCCTCGCCGGCGCTGAAAGCGTCTCCTCCCCGCCTTGCGGGGAGAAGACACTCCCCCTACTTCAACAGCTTCAGCAACGCCTCGGCCGCCGCGTGCGACGAGCCGGGGTTCTGCCCGGTCACCAGCTTGCCGTCGGTCAGAACATAGGAGCCCCAGTCCGGCCCCTTGGAGTAGTCGCCGCCGTTGGCGGTCAGCACGTTCGCGACCAGGAAGGGCACCACGTCGGTCAGGCCCACGGCCTCCTCTTCGGAGTTGGTGAAGCCGGTCACCTTGCGGCCGTTGACCAGCGGCTTGCCATCCGGCCCGTTCACCGACTTCAGCACGCCGGGCGCATGGCAGACGAAGCCGGTCGGCTTGTCCGCCTTGGCGAAGGCCTCGATCAGGGCGATGGAGTCGGCGTCGTTCGCCAGGTCCCACAGCGGTCCGTGGCCGCCGGGATAGAAGACGGCGTCGAAATCCTCGGCCTTCACCGACGACAGGACGACGGTCGAGGCCAGGGCGGCCTGGGCTTCGGGGTCGGCCTTGAACCGGCGCGTGTCGTCGGTCTGGGCGTCGGGGTCGTCGCTCTTGGGGTCCAGCGGCGGCTGACCGCCCTTCGGCGAGGCCAGCACGATCTCCGCGCCCGCATCCTTCAGCGCGTAATAGGGCGCCGCCAGTTCTTCCAGCCAGAAGCCGGTCTTCTTGCCCGTGTCGCCGAGTTGGTCGTGCGACGTCAGCACCAGCAGAATTTTCATAGGGGATGGCTCCGTCTTGGGGTGTCCACAGATGGGAAGCCGCACGGCGCCGCTCAAGACTGGCCTCGATGCCGAAAACACCCCACCCTGTCGACCTCGATCAGCGGAGACGACGTCGCATGAAGCCTTGGTTCGGTCTGTTCGCCGCCCTGATGGGCCTGATGATCTTCAGCCCGTCGGCGCACGCGGCCGGCCCCTGCAACATCGGGCAGGCGGGCGCGACCCAGGCCGTCGCCTTCGGCCGCAGCGGACGCACGATGCGGATCCACCTGCCCATCGGTTTTGACCCCGCAAAGCCGTCGCCTCTGGTCTTCCTGCTGCACGGCAGCGGCGGCACCGGAGAGAAGATGCTGGCGTCTTCCGGCCTGGCTGAGGCGGCGGATCGGCACGGCTTCATCGTCGCTGCGCCCGACGCCGGCATTCCGGTCGAGCGGGGCTTCGTCTGGAACATTCCCGGCGTCCCGACCATCACCGGCGCCGTTCCCGGCCCCGACGACGCCGACGACGTGGCCTATCTGACGACCGCCATCCGCTATCTGGCCGACCAGGGCTGCGTCGACGACAACCGAGTCTACGCCACCGGTCTGTCGGGCGGCGGGCGGATGGCGTCCTGGCTGGGTTGCGTCGCCGCCGACCGTTTCGCCGCCATCGCCCCGGTCGTCGGCTTGCGCGCCGGCAACCCGATAAAGGACCGCCCGCAGCAACCCGATCCCGCCACCTGCCGCCCCTCGCGTCCCATGCCGGTCATCGCCTTCGCCGGCGACGCCGACACCACCAATCCGATCCAGGGCGGCGGTGCAGGCTACTGGAGCTACACCATGCACGCCGCCGAACAGCGCTGGGCCCAGCTGAACGGCTGCACCCAGGTGCGCGACACCCGCTGGATCGCCGACAAGGTCTATGAAGAGGGCTACGCCGCCTGCCGCGACGGCGCGGACGTGGTGGGCCGCATCACCTCAGGCGGCGGCCACAGCTGGGTCGCCGACAACGACGCCCTGTGGGCCTTCTTCGCTATGCGCAGCCGACCGCAGCGCTGAGCGCTCGACGCACCACAGTAGCGCCCGGCCTCAAGTAGCGCGAAGCGCGATAGGCCCAGAAAAAACTTGCGGTAGCCCCCAAAAGAAAAGACCCGGCGGTTTCCCGCCGGGCCTCTCCGATCTTCAGCAAATGCCGAAAGTCAGATCTTACTTGATCTGGACCTTGGCGCCGGCTTCCGTCAGCTTCTTGGCGACTTCGTCGGCTTGTTGCTTGGAGACGTTCTCGACGACGTTCTGCGGAGCGCCTTCGACCAGGTCCTTGGCTTCCTTCAGACCCAGGTCCGAACGGACGCCGCGGACTTCCTTGATCACGTTGATCTTCTTGTCGCCGCCGTCGACCAGGACGACGGTGAATTCGGTTTGCTCTTCGGCAGCTTCAGCCGGAGCGCCGCCGCCGGCGGCCGGAGCAGCCATGGCGACCGGAGCAGCGGCGCTGACGCCCCACTTTTCTTCCAGCAGCTTGGAGAGTTCAGCAGCTTCGAGGACGGTCAGAGCGGACAGGTCTTCGACGATCTTGGCGAGGTCAGCCATTGTCAGTTTTCCTTCGGAGGATTGGTTTTAGAGAGTGATGCAGAGATGAAAGGCTGGGCCGCTTACGCGGCTTCCTTGGTGGCGTAGGCGTTGAACACGCGAGCCAGCTGACCGGCGGGTGCTTGCAGCACGCCGGCGATACGGGTCGCAGGCGCGTTGAGCAGGCCGATGAGTTGACCGCGAACCTCGTCGAGCGTCGGCAGCTTGGACAGTGCGTCCACGCCCTTCTGGTCAACGACGGTCGAGCCCATGAAGCCGCCGACGATCTTGAAGCGATCGTTGGCCTTGGCGAACTCGGTGACGACCTTGGCGGCCGTACCGGGGTTCTCGGAATAGGCGATGCCCACGGGACCCTTGAACAGGTTGTGGTATTCGCTGCCTTCCTCCGCTTCGAGCGCCTTCAGCGCCAGGCGGTTCTTGACCACCTTGAACGCGCCGCCTTCTTTACGAAGACGGCCACGCAGATCTTCCATTTCCGCAACGGTCAGACCCAGGTTGTGGGTCACGACCACGCTGCCGGCGTCGGCGAAAACGCCCTTGAGCGATTCGATAGACTCGGCTTTTTGAGCGCGATCCATTGCGGTCTCCAGTCTTGGTATTCGCCGCCGGGCTTATTCCCGACGACGGATTGGCCAAAGCGCGTCGCATTGCTGCGAAACGTCGGGCCGGTCTTATTGTCCGAAGGATGCGTCTGACGGCGTCCATCCCGGAATGCGGGCTGACAGCGCAAGGTCGCGTCCCCATCTCCCCACGGCGTCAGAGGGCTCTCTGACAGTTATGGCCTGGGTGACCCCCACGCCCCGAAGTTCTCGGACAGGACCGTCAGAAGATGAACCTCCGACGGGAAGCGGCGCTCTTACAGGCGCCGGCGTTGGAAATCAACCCGGCTTAACGCCGACTGGGCTTAGCGCCGGTCTGCCCGGCCTCGCCGCAGTCAAACCGGGCGCAGTATTTGCTCTGCAATTCGGTCATGAAGCTGGTCATCACTTCGATCTGCGACTCTTGCACGGCCACGCCCAATGGAATCGCCTTGGCCGCTACCGCTCTTCCGACAGGACTGCGATAGAAGTCGATCTGACCGCGCAGTTCTTCTTCGGTGTAAAGCTCCGCATAGGCCGGAACCATGTCGTCCAGCAGACGCACCACCATGCGGCTGAGCATCGGCGGCATATTGGTCCGGATCCAGGCCGCCTCCTCGCCGCCCTTCTGAGTGATTCCGTCCAACTGCTCGCTCATGGCCTGCTCGAATTCCTTCATGAAGTTCGGTCCGGCGGAGAGGTCGATCAGTTCGCGCGCCAGGACGCTGCGGCGGGCCAGGCCTTCGTCTGGACGAACGACGACCTGGAGGCGCTCCTCTCCCCCGTTCGGCGCCCCAGTGCTTTGCGCCAGCGCTGCCGTACCCGAACCGAACGCCGAAACAAGCGCCACTCCCAGCGCCAGATTATGAATGATGCTCATGATCGCCTCCCCTGCTCCCTTATCGGCAGGCATTACCCCAGCTGACCAGTCGAATTCGACCGACGGTTGCTCAATCCTCCAGCGGCGTGGCGTCGAAGTCGCGGATCAGCGCGGCCAGGTCGGGCTCGTGAACTAGGTCCGCCGCCTCGCTCAGGCTCATCCAGCGGCGCTCGCGCTGATGCGCCTCGGGCCAGGCGCCCATCTGGATCAACACTTCCAGCGGATAGACCGACACCACGCACTGGCGCACGCCCCCATCCTTCAACCCCTTGGCGTATCGGAAGACGCCGATGGACTGGATGTCGATGTCGCCCTTGACCCCCGCCTCCTCCATCGCCTCCTGGGCGGCGGCTTCGGGATCGCTCTTGCCGACCATCCGCCCGCCCTTGGGGATCACCCAGCGCCGCGTTTCGCGCGAGGTGATCATCAGGATGCGACGCTCGCCGTCCTCCAGCCGCCACGGCAGGGCCGCGACCTGCCGTGTCTCGGAGCGGGTGGTGCGTTTCGACCGGGCCTGCGCCACGCCTCAGCCCTCGCCCATCGCGTGAGCGGTCCTGACGATTCGTGCTGGCGCTCGCCCAATCTTCACGTCTGGTTCCAGGTCTGCCGGTCGCGGCCGCCCTCGAAACGGGATCGCGACGGCGGCGTCAAGTTGTCAGACCACGGACGGTCCGTTTTATTTCTCTCCCGGCGCCTTGGCCTTTGGATCGCCCAGCACGTCCTGACGATACAGCATGGTGATCAGCGTGTGCAGCACCAGCGCCAGCGGCGTGGCGAACAGCACGCCCAGCGGCCCGAACAGAGTGCCGATGCCCACGACGGCGAAGATGCCCAGCACGACCGGCAGGTTGGCGACGTTCTTCTGCACCATCGGCGTGATGAAGTTGCTCTCCAGCTGAGACACCACGACATACAGCGCCAGCGTCGTCAGGGCCATTTGCCAACCCTGCGTGGCCCCGACCAGCACAGCCGGCACGGTGGAGACGATGGGACCCACGATCGGCACGAACTGCGCCAGACCCGTCAGCAGACCCAGCCCCAGCGCCGACGGGACGCCGATGATGGCCAAACCGACGCCCGTCAGCGTCCCGACCAGCACCATCGAAAACAGCTGCGCCTTCAGCCAGCCCTTCAGCGCCTTGCCGCAGCTGTTCAGCACTTCGCGCATCCGCGGCCGCCGATCCATGGGCAGCATGGAAAGCAGCCCCTCGCGCGACTTGGCGGGCTCGATCGCCAGGAAGACGCCGGCCACAACGACGAGCAACAGGGTCGTCACGCCAGATGCGAAGCCCAGGGCGAACTTCTGCGCCACCTGCAGCGCCTGACCGGCTCGGTCGCCCAAGCCCTGAATCTGGTCGAACAGTTGCGCGGCATAAGGTTGGGCCTGAATCCAGGACTGCACCTGGTTCCAGCCTTCCGGCACAACGGCGGACAAGGCGACGACCTGCTCGGTGATTTGCGTGCCGAACAGGGTCAGCACGCCCGCCAGCACGGCGACGACGATCAGGAGCGATAGAAAGACCGCCAAAGGATCCGGCGCCTTCAGCCAGCGCACGATGGGATCGGCCAAGGCCCGCAGGATCACCGCCACCACGATGGCGCCGAAGATCAGCAGCCACAGAGTCTGAAGCGTCACGATCAGCTGGACCGCGAAATAGGCCGCCACCAGCACGATGGCGCCGAACGCGAGGCGCCCCTTCCACAGGTCGTGGCCGCCCACACTAGGCTTGTCGCCCATCAGTTTTCCCAGTCCGAACATATCGCCCCCTTCAAGGTCGCGACAGAAACGCGGGTCGAGCGTGGCCGTTCGCCGCATGCGCTAAAAAAGTCAGTGGGCGTCGGAGGATCGCTGATCGTAGGCCGTTTGCGCGGCCGCGACTTCCGGCATCCGGGTCTCGGCCCAGTCGATCATCGACTGCATCGCCGCCATCAGGGTCCGGCCCAGCGGCGTGACCGCATAGGTCACCGACACCGGCACGGTGGCCACGACGGAGCGTGACACCAGCCCGTCTCGCTCCAGAGATTTCAGCGTCTGGCTCAGCATCTTCTGCGATACCCCATCGACCCGCTGTTTCAGGGCGTTGAACCGGATCGGCCCCTCTCCAAGCACGATCAGGATCAGGGTGCTCCACTTGTCGGCGATGCGGTCCAGCAGCTGGCGCGTCGGACAGTTCGCTGCGAACACATCGCCGCGCAGCCAGGTTTCTTGAAGGTGACCAGGTGTCTGAGAGGTGCCGTCTTGCATGGGCGCATCCCATATCGCACCTGGTATCCATTGGATACCCAAAGGAGCCCTCCATGAAAGTCGCAGTCCTCGGCGCCAGCGGTCGCGCCGGCTCGGAAATCACCAAGGAACTGGCCGCGCGCGGTCACACGGTCACCGCCATCGCCCGCAAGCCGGAAGCGATCCCGGCCGTCACCGGCGTCACGCCTGTCGCCGGCGACGCCTCGGACGCCGCCGCGCTCGCCGACCTGATCAAGGGTTCGGACGCGGTCATCAGCGCCCTGCACTTCGATATTCCCGCCGCGACGATCCTTGGCGCGCTGAAGACCACCGGCGTCCCGCGCCTGCTCGTCACCGGCGGCGCCGCCAGCCTGGAGGTCGCGCCCGGCGTCCTCTTGTTCGACACGCCGCAGTTTCCGGCCGAATGGAAGCCCATCGCCAAGGGCGGGCTGACCTTCCTGGACGACCTGCGTCAGGAAACGGACATCGACTGGACCTTCTTCTCTCCCGCCGCCCTGATCGAGGAAACGCCGCGCCTGGGCCGCTATCGCACCGGAACCGACCAACTGGTCGTGGACGCCAACGGCGACAGCAAGATCGGCTTCTCCGACTACGCCGTCGCCATGGTCGACGAGCTGGAAAACCCCAAGCACAGTCGCGCCCGCTTCACCGCCGCCTACTGATCCGGGCAAGAAAAAACGGCGGGGATCGCTCCCCGCCGTTCTTCAGTGTGGCTTGTCTTTCGACTTAGGCGCCCAGCGAGGCCGGGTCGACCTTGAAGCCCGGGCCCATCGTCGAGGACAGGCTGATGCGCTTCACATAGGTGCCCTTGGCGCCCGACGGCTTGGAACGCACCAGGGCGTCCACGATGGCCTTCACGTTGGCTTCCAGGGCGTCCTGGGTGAACGAGACCTTGCCGATGCCGGCGTGGACGATGCCCGCCTTCTCGACGCGGAACTCGACGGCGCCGCCCTTGGCGTCCTTGACGGCCTGGGCCACGTTCGGAGTCACGGTGCCGACCTTGGGGTTCGGCATCAGGCCGCGCGGGCCCAGCACCTTACCCAGACGGCCGACCAGGGCCATCATGTCCGGCGACGCGATCACGCGATCGAACTCCATGAAGCCGCCGGCGATCTTTTCGTACAGATCTTCGGCGCCGACGTGTTCGGCCCCGGCTGCGGTGGCTTCGGCGGCCTTGGCGTCCTTGGCGAAGACGGCGACGCGAACGTCACGGCCGGTGCCCGACGGCAGGTTGACGACGCCACGGACCTGTTGGTCGGCGTGACGCGGGTCGACGCCCAGGTTGACCGAGATTTCCAGCGACTCGTCGAACTTGGCCTTGGCGTTTTCCTTGGCCAGTTTGATGGCGTCGGAGAACGGCAGCAGGTCTTGGGTCACGCCGGTGCGGGCCTTGAAGGCCTTGGTTTGCTTGGCCATGGTTTAGCCCTCCACCACTTCGAGGCCCATCGCGCGGGCGGAGCCTTCGATGATCTTGGCCGCCGCGTCGATGTCGTTGGCGTTCAGATCCTTCATCTTCTTTTCGGCGATCTCGCGCAGTTGCGCCTGCGTGATCTTGCCGGCGACTTCACGGCCAACCAGCTTCGAACCCGACTTCAGGCCCGTGGCCTGCTTCAGGTACCAGGTCGCCGGGGGCGTCTTGGTGATGAAGGTGAACGACTTGTCCTGATAGACGGTGATCACGGTCGGAAGCGGGGTGCCCTTGGCTTCCTTCTCGGTGCGCGCGTTGAACTCCTTGCAGAAGCCCATGATGTTCACGCCGCGTTGACCCAGAGCCGGGCCGATCGGGGGCGAAGGCGTGGCCGAACCGGCCGGCACTTGCAGCTTGATATAGCCGAGAATCTTCTTGGCCATTGGTCTCTCCTATGAATGACCCGGCGCGAACGCAGGGCCGGTGAGCCGTGGTGCGGCATGGCTGCCTCCCACGGATTTGCCGCTCCACGAACCGAAGGGCCCGCCGAGCGAAGGCGCGCCTGTAACAGAGGGGGGATGGAAAGGCAACGCACCGCCCCGTCGTCGCCACAGAAACGAAAAAGCCGCGCCCTTTCGGACGCGGCTTAAATCTCGACAGGTGCGTGAGCCTTAGCCCGCGACCTTCTCCACCTGGGCGTATTCCAGTTCGACCGGCGTGGCGCGACCGAAGATGGACACGGCGACGCGCAGGCGGGCGTGTTCTTCGTCCACGCTCTCGACCGAACCGTCGAAGCTGGCGAACGGGCCGTCGATGACCTTGACCTTCTCGCCGATGTCGAAGCGGATGGTGGGCTTCGGACGCTCGACGCCTTCTTCCACGGCGCCGATGATGTTCTGAACTTCACGCTCGGAGACCGGCAGGGGCTTGGTGCCGCCTGCGGCGCCCAGGAAGCCGGTGACCTTCGGCGTGTTCTTGACCAGGTGATAAGCTTGGTCGGTCATTTCCATCTTCACCAGCACATAGCCGGGGAAGAACTTGCGTTCCGAGTTCACCTTGCGGCCGCGACGGATCTCGACGACGTCCTCGGTCGGAACCAGGATTTCGGAGAAGGCGTCTTCCAGGCCCTGTTGCTTGGCCTGATCGCGCAGCTGCTCGGCGACCTTCTTCTCGAAGTTCGAGTAGGCGTTGACGATATACCACTTGTGGCGCGGATTGGCGGGCTTTGCAGGCGCTGCATCGGTCATGGGCGCGTCTTTCTCAGGATCCGAGAGCGATGATGTAGCGGAAGGCGTAGCCCAGGCCGGTGTCCACGATCCAGAAGAAGATCGAGGCGATGATGACCATGATGAAGACCATCACCGAGGTGATCCAGGTCTCCTTGCGGCTGGGCCATACGATCTTGCGGCCTTCGGCGCGCACCTGGCTCAGAAACTGGCCGGGGCTGGTGCGGGGCTTCTTGGGCTCGGGCGAATCGACCGTGATGGCGGCGGCGCCGGCCGCCTGAGGCTTGGCGCCCATCTGGGGCTTCGCGCTGCCTTGAGGCCGCTTGCCGGGAGTTTTGGCCTTGGCCATCAGTTGCTCTTCACACAATTGTTCCTGTCGCCCCAGATGGGAAATCCCATCCGGAAGCGACAGGGGGGATTGGCAGGAGTTGGGGGACTCGAACCCACGACCCCCGGTTTTGGAGACCGGTGCTCTACCAGCTGAGCTAAACTCCTAGACTACCGCGCAAACCCGAAAGGTCCGTGCGTTCGCCAGAGGGGGGCGTATGCCCGACACCGCCCGCCATTTCAAGGGCGATGTGACACTTGCGATCAGTCTTCCAGATGCGCGGCGATGGCGTCCCGCTCGTCCTCGGCCTTCACCAGTTCCTTGAAGATCAGCTTGTCGATGCGGCGGTCGTCCATATCCACGACCTCGACCTCGAATCGACCGACCTGCAGCACCTCGCCCTCGTCCGGGACACGCGAGATCTGGTGCAGAATCAGGCCGGCGACAGTGTGGAAGCCTTCATGCTCGCCGAAGTCCTCGCCCAGGGTGTCGGCGAGATCGTCAAGGTCTGTCTGGCCGTCCACCAGCCAGGTGCCGTCCGCGCGTTGATGGATCCAGGCCTGCTCCTCGTCATGGCCCTCGTCGAAGTCGCCTGCGATCATCTCCAGGATGTCGGTCGCCGTCACCACGCCTTCGAAGGCGCCGTATTCGTCGACGATGAAGGCCATGTGGACCCGCGAGCCCTTCAGGATCTCCAACGCCTTCAGCACCGATGTCGACTGAGGAATAAAGGCCGGCTCGGCGACCAGCGGCTCCACATCGATCTTGCCGGTCGTTAGAAGGGCGTCCAGCAGGTCCTTCTTGTGCACTAGGCCGAGCGGATTATCGACGTCGTTCTCGCGCGCCACGACGATGCGCGAATAGGGGCAGGTGCGGATTTCCTCGCGCACCACCTCCTCGGGGTCGTCCAGGGCGATCCAGAACACCTCGTGGCGCGGCGTCATGGCCACCCGCACCGGACGGTCGCCCAGGCGCATGATCTCCTCGATCATCTCCTGCTCTTCCGGTTCGATCAGGCCGGCCGAGGTGCCCTCGGCCAGAATGGTGGCCACCTCTTCCTGCGTCACGTCCGATCCGTCGCGATCCTTGACGCCCAGCAGCTTCAGAATGCCCGAGGTCGAGGCGGTCAGCAGCAGGACGAAGGGCTTCAGCACGATCGCCAGCGTCGAGATCGGCTTGGCCATCTTGGACGCCACCGTCTCGGGGAAGATCAGCGCCAGGCGCTTGGGCACCAGTTCGCCGATGATCAGCGAAACATAGGTGATGCACACGACCACCACGGCGGTCGCGAAGAATTCGGTGTATTGCGCCAGCGCCGGGAAGGCGACTTCCAGAATGCGATCCAGCTCGCCCGCGATGGTCGCCTGACCATAGGCGCCCGCCAGAATGCCGATCAGGGTGATGCCCACCTGAACCGCGGACAGGAACTGAGTCGGTTCTTCCGACAGTTTCAGCGCCGCCCGCGCCCCCCGGTCGCCCCGTTCCGCCCTCGCCTGCAGCTTGGATTTCCGCGAGGAGACGACCGCCAATTCAGTCATGGCGAACAAGCCGTTGAGCACCACCAGGAGCAGAACGACAGCAATAGCGATGAGTAACATCTAGGGGGTTTTGGGGACCGACGCGGCGCGACAGACGGCGTCCGCAGCGCTACATTAGGGCAGGATCGCGACCAGCGCCACGTTTTCCTTGCGCTCAGCCCGTCCGCCCGGCTTCGACCGAGCCGTAGGCGCCCGAAACCGGCCGGCCATTGGCGTCATACTGGGTCGCGCAGGCGCTCATGCCCAGCACGGTGCCGATGAAGATACCCAGTCGAATGGCGCGTCGCATTTGGTTACCGAAAGATTAACGTCCGATGCGAACGTAAATCCCGGTCAGCGGTTGCAGGCAATCGTGCTCGCCCTGAGCGCGAGCGCAAAAAAGGGGGACGCCGCGAAGCGTCCCCCCTTCTTCGTCCTTGATCCGACCTCGCCGATCACACCTTGATCGGCAGCGCCGTCCGGATGTGGACATCCTTCAGCTGGCGCTCCTCGGCCTCGGTCGGGGCGTTCATCAGCAGATCCTCGCCCTGCTGGTTCAGCGGGAAGGCGATGACCTCGCGGATGGCCGTCTCGCCGGCCAGCAGCATGACGATCCGGTCGATGCCGGGGGCCAGGCCGCCGTGCGGCGGGGCGCCGAAGCGGAAGGCGTTCAGCATGCCGCCGAACTGCTCCTCGACCACCGAGGCGTCATAGCCGGCGATCTCGAACGCCTTCAGCATGATCTCGGCCTTGTGGTTCCGGATCGCGCCCGAGCACAGTTCATAGCCGTTGCAGACGATGTCGTACTGATAGGCGCGGATGGTCAGCGGGTCCTGATTCTCCAGGGCCTCCAGCCCGCCCTGCGGCATGGAGAAGGGGTTGTGGCTGAAGTCGACCTTCTTCTCCTCTTCCGACCATTCGAACATGGGGAAGTCGACGATCCAGCAGAATTTGAACTGGTCTTCGTCCACCAGCTTCAGCTCCGTACCGACGCGCGTCCGCGCCAGGCCGGCGAACTTGGCGAAGGCCGCAGGCAGGCCGGCGACGAAGAAGGCGGCGTCGCCCTGCCCCAGACCAAGCGACGACATCAGGGCCTCGGTCGGTTCCTGACCCAGGTTCTTGGCGATCGGGCCGCCCCAGGCGCCCTGATCCTCGGACCAGAAGATATAGCCCAGGCCCGGCTGGCCCTCGCCCTGCGCCCAGCTGTTCATGCGGTCGCAGAAGGCGCGCGAACCGCCCGTGGGGGCCGGAATGGCCCAGACGGCGTTCTTGTCGTCCGCGCCCAGGATTTTGGCGAACAGGCCGAAGCCGCCGTCGCGGAAATGATCCGACACCACCTGCATCTTGATCGGATTGCGCAGGTCCGGCTTGTCCGAACCGTACCAGGCCATCGACTGGGCGTAGGTCAGGCGCTCGAAGCCCTTGTGCTCGAACGTCTCGCCGAAGTCGTTGGTGAAGGTATGGACGCCGTCGATGGCCGAGACCGGCTTGCCCTCGCCGAACTCCTCGAACACGCCGTGCATCAGCGGCTCGATGGCGGCGAAGACGTCTTCCTGCGTCACGAAGCTCATCTCGACGTCGAGCTGGTAGAACTCCAGCGAGCGATCGGCGCGCAGGTCTTCGTCACGGAAGCACGGCGCGATCTGGAAGTAGCGATCAAAGCCCGAGACCATCAGCAGCTGTTTGAACTGCTGCGGCGCCTGGGGCAGCGCGTAGAATTTGCCCGGATGCAGTCGCGACGGCACCAGGAAGTCGCGCGCGCCTTCCGGCGACGAGGCCGTCAGGATCGGCGTCTGATACTCCAGGAAGCCCTGATCGACCATGCGACGGCGGATCGAGGAGATCACCTTGGAGCGCAGCACGATGTTCTTGTGCAGTCGCTCGCGGCGCAGATCCAGGAAGCGGTTGGCCAGGCGGATATCCTCGGGATATTCCTGATCGCCGAAGACCGGCATCGGCAGTTCGGCGGCTTCGGACAGCACCTCGACGCCCTGGACGCGCACCTCGACCTCGCCGGTCGGCAGGTTAGGGTTCACCACCGAAGCGTCGCGGGCGACCACCTCGCCATCGACCTTGATCACGCTCTCGGCGCGCAGACGCTCCACGGCGGCGAAGCCAGGCGTCTCAGGGTGCAGCACCAGCTGCGTCAGGCCGTAGTGGTCGCGCAAGTCGATGAACAGCAGGCCGCCGTGATCGCGCTTGCGGTGAACCCAGCCCGACAAACGAACAGCGGAACCAGCGTCGGAGGCGCGCAGGGCGCCGCAGGTGTGAGAGCGATAGGCGTGCATGAAACGAACCGTCTGGAGTCTCTGGGCGGTGGAATCCGACGCCGTCGGCGCCCGAAATCGAAGCGGCGTAGGGCGCATCATCGCCCCGGAAAGTCAAGGTTTCAGCCGTTGCAAAGCCCGCCGCCGCGCATGATATCTGACGCTTCCATCCCGTCCGAGGCCGCCATGTTCATCGTCACCATCACCTACACCCAGCCCATCGAAGCCATCGAGGCGCGGACGGTCGAGCATCGCGCGTGGCTGGATCAGCATGTCGCCAGCGGCCTGATCATCGCCGCCGGGCCGATGGTGCCGCGCACCGGCGGCATTCTGGTGGTGCGCAGCGGCGGGACCAAGCAAGAGCTGGAGACCTTGCTGAAGGACGATCCGTTCCAGGTTCACGGCCTGGCCGATTACACGGTGACCGAGTTCAAGGCCGGCAAGCTAAACCCCGCCCTGGCCGAATTCGCCTGATTTCATCCACAGGGGCGCGGTTCGCTCCCCGCAACCAACAGCGCGGGCCTGACGCGGTTAACGCCGGCCTCTGCTATGACAGGCGCATGTCCGCGCTGAGCGCCCTGCCCCCGACGACGACCGAACAGCTGCGTCTGCCGCTGGAGCGGCCCGTTGCGGGCGAGGCCTTCGTGACGTCCGACAGTAATGCCGAGGCCGTGCGCGTTCTGGCCCGCTGGCCCGACGGCGTGGGCGCGGTGCTGGCGCTGCACGGCCCCCCGGGATCGGGCAAGAGCCGCCTCGCCGCCGACTGGGCCGAGAGGATCGGCGCCGTGCCGCTGAACGGCGCCGAGGCCGCCCTGATTGATCCGCTGGAACTGGAAGGCCGGCCGGTCCTGCTCGACCGCGCGGCGGACGCCGACGACGAAAGCCTTTTTCATCTGATCAACCTGGCCAACTCCGGCGGGGGCGCCCTGCTGCTGGTGTCGCGTTCGGCGCCGCGTCAGTGGTCGGTCGATCTGCCCGATCTGCGTTCGCGGCTGGACGCCGTGCGCGCCGTCGCCATCGCCTCGCCCGACGACGCGGTCCTTTCGGCCATCCTGCGCGCCCGCTTCGCTGAACGCAGCATCACCCCGTCCGACGACGTGATCGACTATCTGGTGCGCCGCCTGGACCGCTCGGCCGAGACCGCCGCTTCGGTGGTCGAACGTCTGGACGCCCTTCACCGCCCGGTCACGCGCGTTCTGGCGCGTCAGGTGCTGGACGCGATGGACGCCGCCGCCGACTGACCCGCGACATTTTCTCGGCGCCCGCTTGCGGCCGTCACACACGCGCGCGAGAACCGGTTCATGACCGACGCCGCGATCCATGACGACACCCGAGGCGAAGAGGTTCCCGCCTCTCGCGCCCCTCAACTGGCGCTGAGCGAAGAGCTGATGGCCTCGCCCAGCCGGTTCTTCAATCGCGAAACCTCGTGGCTGGCGTTCAACGAACGCGTGCTGGAAGAAGCGGCCAACCCCAACCACCCGCTGCTGGAGCGGCTGCGGTTCCTGTCCATCTCGGCCAATAACCTGGACGAGTTCTTCATGACTCGCGTCGCCGGCCTCAAGGGTCAGTTACGCGAACGGCTGCGCGTCCTGTCCGCCGACGGCCTGACGCCCGCCGAACAGCTGGAGCGGATCAACATCGCCGCCGGCGAGCTGATGGCCGAACAGCAGCTGCGCTGGCGTCAGCTGAAGAAGGAGCTGACCGTCGCCGGCATCGAGATCGTCGATCGCCAGAAGATCACCAAAACCGAGCGCGAACGTCTGGAACCCGAGTTCCTGAACCAGCTCTTCGCCGTCCTGACGCCGCTCGCCATCGACCCGGCACACCCCTTCCCCTTCCTGCCCAACCTCGGCTTCTCCCTGGCGCTGAAGCTGAAGCGCAAGGGCGAGACCAAGACCTTCTACGCCTTGGTGCCGGTGCCGACCCAGGTGCGTCGGTTCTGGGAACTGCCGACCGACGGCCGCTCCACACCGGGGCACAAGCGGTTCATCACGCTGGAAAACGTGCTGCTGCTGTTCATCGACCACCTGTTCCCCGGCTGCGAGGTTCAGGAAAAAGGCGTGCTGCGCCTGATCCGCGACTCGGACATCGAGATCGAGGAAGAGGCCGAGGACCTGGTACTGGAGTTCGAGGAAGCCCTGAAGCAGCGTCGTCTGGGCTCGGTGGTGCGCGTCAAGATCGAGGCGTCCATGCCTGTCGATCTGCGCGACTTCATCGTCGGCGAGCTGGAGGCTGCGCCCCAGGACGTGGTTCTGGTGGACGGCATGCTGGGTTTGGCCCAGCTGTCGGATCTGATCCCCGGCGGCCATCCGGACCTGAAGTTCAAGGGCTATGAGCCGCGCTATCCCGAACGCGTCCGCGACAATGGCGGCGACGTCTTCGCGGCCATTCGCGAAAAGGATCTGCTGATCCACCACCCGTTCGAGAGCTTCGACGTGGTGGTTCAGTTCCTGCGTCAGGCCGCGCGCGACCCCAATGTCATCGCGATCAAACAGACGCTGTACCGCACCTCCAAGGACAGCCCCATCGTCGCCGCCCTGATCGAGGCGGCCGAGAACGGCAAGAACGTCACCGCCCTGGTCGAACTGAAGGCCCGCTTCGACGAAGAGGCCAATCTGCGCTGGGCGCGGGCGATGGAGCGGGCCGGCGTCCACGTCGTCTTCGGCTTCGTCGAATACAAGACCCACGCCAAGGTCAGTGTCGTCGTCCGGCGCGAGGGCGAGGGCCTGCGCACCTACTGCCACTTCGGCACCGGCAACTATCACCCCGTCACGGCCAAGGTTTATACCGACCTGTCGCTGTTCTCCTGCGACCCCGTCCTGGGGCGCGATGCGACGCGGGTGTTCAACTACATCACGGGCTATGCGACGCCGGACCACCTTGAGGCCCTGGTCGTCTCGCCGCTGAACATGAAGGCCACGCTGATCGAACTGATCGGCAAGGAGATGTCGGCCGCCGCCATGGGCAAGCCCGCCGCCATCTGGGTCAAGCTGAACGCCCTGGTCGATGTCGAGATCATCGACGCCCTTTACCGGGCCAGCCAGTGGGGCGTGCGGATCGATCTGGTGGTGCGCGGCATCTGCTGCCTGCGTCCCGGCGTCCCGGGCCTGTCGGAGAATATCCGGGTCAAGTCGATCGTCGGCCGCTTCCTGGAACACAGCCGCATCGTCTGTTTCGCCAATGGCAAGGACCTGCCGCATGACAAGGCCAAGGTCTTTATCTCTTCGGCCGACTGGATGACGCGAAACCTGGATCGCCGGGTCGAGCTGATGACGCCGATCCGCAACGCCACCGTCCACGATCAGGTGCTGGACCAGATCATGGTCGCTAATCTGAAGGACGACGCACAAAGCTGGGTGCTGGACGCCGAAGGGCGCTATACACGCGTCACCCCCGCCGATCCTGAGCGGCCCTTTTCGGCCCACAAATACTTCATGACAAATCCCAGCCTGTCCGGGCGCGGCCGCAAGGCCAAGAGCCTGCCCGCCGTCCTGCGCTACGAGCGTCCGGGCCGCTGATGCCCGACATCATGCTTACCGACCGCGACATCGCCGCGATCGACATTGGTTCAAACTCGGTTCGCCTGGTCTTGTACCGGCTGGAAGGCCGCGCGATCTGGACCGTCTATAATGAGAAGGTTCTGGCCGGCCTGGGCCGCGACCTGCCGACGACGCGCAAACTGTCGCCCGAGGGCGTGGTCATGGCGATGACGGCGCTGCGCCGTTTCGCCGCCGTGCTGGAAGGCGTGCGGCCTGACGCGACCCTGATCGCCGCCACCGCCGCCGTGCGCGAAGCCTTGGACGGGCCGGAGTTCTGTGAACGGGTCGCCGCCGAGACCGGCCTCCAAATCCGCGTCCTGTCGGGTGAGGAAGAGGCCAAATATGCGGCCATGGGCGTTTTGGCTGGCGCCCCCCTGGCCAACGGTGTCTCGGCCGACATGGGCGGCGCCAGTCTTGAGCTGACCCGGCTGAACGGAGACGGCGTCGAGAACGGCCTGACACTGCCGCTGGGTCCTTTTGCTCTGGCTGACGGCAAGGCCTTCGACGCCGAGCGCATCAAGGCCCGTATCGATCAGGCCCTGAAACCGGTCGCAGGCCAGTTCAAGAGCGAGCGCCTCTACGCCGTGGGCGGCGCTTGGCGGACCCTGGCTCAGGTGCAGATGGGCCTGAAATCCTATCCGCTGAAGGTCGTGCATCAGTATCAGATGTCGGCCGAGGAGGCGCTGGAGACCGCGCGTCTGGTGGCGCAGCAGTCGGCGGCCAGCCTGGCCAAACTGCCCGGCGTATCGAAGAAGCGCGCCGAGACCCTGCCCTACGCCGGGCTGGTGCTTGAGGCGTTGATCAAACATCTCGGTCTCAAACAGATCGAGATGTCGGCCTGGGGCGTGCGCGAGGGCCTGCTTTTCGAGACGCTGGACGAGGCGACGCGCACGGCCGATCCGCTGCTGGCCGGCTGCACCGCCCTGGGCGGTCGCCAGGGCGTGGCCCCCGCCCTGCCTGGCGCGCTCAACGGTTGGATTTCCGAGATCGTCGCCGCCCTGCCCGAGGTGTTCGGCGAGAAACGCGACGCTGTACTGGTCAGCGCCGCCTGCCGTCTGGCGGACCTGGGCGCGCGGCTGCACCCAGATCACCGGCTGGAGCTAGTCTTCGACCAGGTGCTGCGCGCGCCCGTCGCCGGCATCAGCCACAAGGAACGCGCCTTTTTGGCCAGCGCCATGAACGCCCGCTACGGCGGCGCGCCCGCCACGCCTCAGCCCGAGGTCATCGACCGCCTGCTCGACGCCGCCGCCGCCAAGCGCGCCCGCGCCATCGGCCTGGCCATCCGCCTGGCCTGCGACCTGTCCGGTCGCTCACCCCAGCTGATGGCCAACGCCACCGCCAAGGTCAAAGGCGGCGACCTGCGTCTGACCGCGACCGAAGGCTATGCCGACGTCCTTTTGGGCGAACAGACCAAAAAGCGCGCCAAGGCCCTCGCCGAGGCTATGGACCTGGGGCTGAAGATATAAAGCGACCCGTCTCCTCCCCACTTTGTGGGGGAGGTGGCGCGCCGTGACGGAGGGGTTCTTCAACGCTCACAGGCGCCCGTGGGACTTCAACAGCCCCTCCACCACTTCGTGGTCCCCCTCCCCATTGCATGGGGAGGAGACGTTCCCCTACTCGATCTCGACGACTTCCACCCGCGCGCCGTTCAGCACCAAGGCGATCTCGCCGCGCTTCAGCTTCAGCGCGTCCTCGCCGAAGATCTGGCGGCGCCAGCCCTTCATCGCGTCGATGTCGGCGTCGTCGCTGATGGCGATCTTTTCCAGGTCCGACACGGTGGCGATCAGCTTTGAGGCCACGCCGGCGTTGTCGCTCTTGGCCTTCAGCAGCACCTTCAACAGCTCCACCACCGACGGCGGGGCCGGCTGGCGATGGGCGGGGCGCTCCATCTCGGGCGCAAAGGCTTCGGGATCGGCCAGAACTCGTTTCAGCTCCTCGGCCAGTTCCAGACCCAGCCGTGAACCGCCGAAACCCTTGGGCACCGAGCGCAGGCGATTGAAGGCCTCGACATCCGTCGGGGTCTGTTGGGCGATCTCGTCGATGCCCTCGTCCTTCAGGATGCGGCCGCGCGGCTGGTCGCGCTCCTGCGCCGCCCGCTCGCGCCAGACGGCGACGGCCTTGAACGCCGCCAAATATTTGGCCGAGAACTTCTTGGGCTTCAGCCGCTTCCAGGCGTTTTCGGGATTGGTGTCGTAGAGGGCCGGATCGGTCAGGCTCTCCATCTCCGACATCACCCACTCCAGCCGGCCTTCCTTCTGCAGCCGGTCGCGCAGCTTGGGATAGAGCGCCGCAAGGTGGGTCACATCGCCCAGCGCATAGACCAGTTGGTTCTCCGACAGCGGCCGGCGCGCCCAGTCGGTGAAGCGGCTGCCCTTGTCCACCTCGATCCGCAGCATCTGCCGCACCAGCGAATCATAGGCGACCTGTTCGCCGAACCCGGCGGCCATGGCGGCGACCTGGGTGTCGAACATCGGCTTGGGCATGGCCCCAAGGCGCACGAAGATTTCTACGTCCTGTCGGCAGGCGTGGAAGACCTTCACGATCTTCTCGTCGCGCAGCAGGTTCAGGAACGGCTCCATATCCAGCCCCTCCGCCATCGGGTCGATGATGGCGGCGTGATCGGCCGAGGCCGCCTGGATCAGGCACAGCTTCGGCCAATAGGTCGTTTCCCGCATGAACTCGGTGTCGACCGTAATGAAAGGAGCGTTAGCTACGCGGGCGCAGAAATCGGCCAGCGCCTCGGTGGTGGTGATCGGCGTCATTCCGATGCTATAGCCCCGCGCATCCTACCTGTGGCAAGAGCCGCGCTGCATTTCCGCCCCGATTCAGGCCCGAGATCCCATGAGCGACACCCAAAAGCCTCTCGACAACGGTCTGACCTACGCCGATGCGGGCGTGGACATCGACGCGGGCGAAATGCTGGTCGAACATATCAAGCCGCTGGCCAAATCGACGGCGCGCCCCGGATCGGAGCCCTCGCTGGGCGGCTTCGGCGCCCTGTTCGACCTCAAGGCCGCCGGCTTCCAGGACCCGCTGATCGTCACCACGACCGACGGCGTCGGCACCAAGCTGAAGATCGCGATCGAGACCGGCCGTCATGACGGCGTTGGCGTCGACCTGGTCGCCATGTGCGTCAACGACCTGTTGGCCCAGGGCGCCGAACCCCTGCTGTTCCTCGACTATTACGCGACCGGTCGGCTCGAGATCGACGCCGCCCGCCGCGTCGTCGCCGGCATCGCCGAGGGCTGTCGCCAGGCCGGCTGCGCCCTGGTCGGCGGCGAAACCGCCGAAATGCCGGGCATGTACACCGAGGGCGACTACGATCTGGCCGGCTTCAGCCTGGGCGCCGTCGAGCGCGGCCACGCCCTGCCCTATCTGGATCGCCAGGCGGCCGGCGACGTCATCATCGGCCTGGCCTCCACCGGCCCGCACTCCAACGGCTATTCGCTGGTGCGCAAGGTGGTCGAGAAGTCCGGCCTGGCCTGGGGCGACGACGCCCCCTTCGCCAAGGACCGTTCGCTGGCCCAGGCCCTGATGGAGCCGACCCGCATCTATGTGAAGCCGGTCCTGCCCATCATGAAGGCGGGCCTGGTCAAGGGCGCGGCCCACATCACCGGCGGCGGCCTGATCGAAAACCCCCCGCGCTGCATCGCCGACGGCCTGCAGGCCCGCTTCGACTGGAACGCCTGGCCGATGCCCGCCGTCTTCCAGTGGCTGGCCGAGACCGGCGGCATCAGCGACCACGAGATGCGCCGCACCTTCAACTGCGGCGTCGGCTTCATCCTGATCGTCGCGCCCGAGAACGCCGAGCCGGTGCTGGCCGCCCTGCTCAACGCCGGCGAAGTCGCCTTCGTCTGCGGACAACTGGAAGCGGCCTGATCTCGTGACCACGCGCGTCGCCGTCCTGATCTCGGGGGCGGGCTCCAACATGGCGGCTCTGATCGACGCCGGTCAGGCGCCGGACAGCGGCTATGAGGTCGTGCTGGTGCTGTCGAACATCGAGGGCGCGGGCGGTCTGGCGATTGCGGCGGCCAAGGGCGTGGCGACAGCGGCCGTGGCGCACAAACCGTTCGGCAAGGATCGCGAGGCGCATGAGCGGGCGGTGGACGCCGTACTGCGCGACGCCGGCGTCGAGGTCGTGGCGCTGGCCGGCTATATGCGTGTGCTGACGCCCTGGCTGGTCGGCGGCTGGCGCGAGCGGATGCTGAACATCCACCCCAGCCTGCTGCCCCTCTATCCGGGTCTGGACACCCACGCCCGCGCCATCGCCGCCGGCGACGCCGAGGCCGGCTGCACGGTCCATCTGGTGACCGAGGGCGTGGACGAAGGCCCGATCCTGGGCCAGGCGCGCGTGCCGATCGTCGAGGGCGACACGGCCGAGGCCCTGGCCGAACGGGTCAAGACGGCGGAGCATCAGCTTTACCCGCAGGTGCTCGGCGACTTCTGCAAGGCGCTTGGACGGGCCTGACCCCTTCTCTTTCCGCTCATCCCCGCGAAAGCGGGGACCCAGTTCTGTTGCGGGCAAGCTGTCGCGGATAACCGACGGCCTCCAAAATCTAAACCTATGAGCGCCCCAAACTCTGCGTCCCCGCTTTCGCGGGGATGAGCGGAGGGGAGAAGAACCAAGATTACAAAAACGTCATGCGACAGACCGCCGCACCGGCGCAATGGTGCGCCCGACCTCAATCGGGACCCTCTCTATACATGACTCGCATTCGTCTGGTGGCCGCCTGCTCGGCCTGTATCGTCGTCGCTCTCACCGGCGGCGCGGCCTCGGCCCAGGACGCTTCGGCCCAGCATTCGCACGGCATGGCCGGCGCGGCCCACAGCCCCTTCGGCGCCTGGGGCTTCGATCTGGCCGGTCGCAACACCTCGGTGAAGCCCGGCGACGACTTCAACGAATACGCCAACGGGACCTATCTGCGCACGACCGAGATTCCGGCCGACAAGTCGCGCTTCGGCCCGTTCGACGTCCTGTATGAGAACGCCCAGTCCCAGCTGAAGTCGATCATCGAGACCAGCGCCGCCAATCCCGCCAACGAGAACGCCCGCAAGGTCGGCGCCCTGTACGCCAGCTTCATGGACGAGGCGAAGATCGAGCAGCTGGGCGCAACGCCGCTGGCCGCCGACCTCGCCGCCGTCAAGGCAGTCACCGACCACGCCGGCATGGCGCGCCTGATGGGCGAGAGCCATTCGGGCTTCGGCGGCTCCCTGTTCGGCATCGACGTGTTCGAAGACCTGAAGAACCCCAACCTAAACTCGGCCTATCTGGGTCAGGGATCGCTGGGCCTGCCGGACCGCGACTACTATCTGAAGCCCGACTTCGCCGCCCAGCGCGAGGCCTATCTGGCCTATCTGACGGCCACCCTGACCGCCATCGGCTGGGCCGATCCGGCCAAGACCGCCGCCGACATCCTGGCCTTCGAAACCAAGGTCGCCGACAAGCAGTGGACGACGGTCGAGCGACGCCAGATCGACAAGCTGTACAACCCGGCCAAGGCTTCGGACCTGGCGACCCTGGCTCCAGGCTTCGACTGGGCCGGCTTCCTGGCCGGCGCCCAGGTGTCGGACGTCGACACCCTGGTGCTGATGGAAAACACCGCCATCCCCGCCATCGCCCAGGTGTTCGCCGACACCCCCATCGAGACGCTGAAGGCCTGGCAGGCGTTCAACGTCGTCGATCAGGCCAGCCCCTATCTGTCAAAGGCCTTCGTCGACGCCCGCTTCGACTTCCGCGGCAAGACGCTGCGCGGCCAACCTGAGAACCGGCCCCGCTGGAACCGGGGCGTGGCTCTGGTGGACGGGCAACTCGGAGAGGTCCTGGCCCAGGAATACGTCCGCCTGCACTTCCCCGCCTCGTCCAAGGCCCAGATGGAAGCCCTGGTCGGCAATATCCGCGACGCCATGACCGAGCGGCTGAAGACCCTGGACTGGATGAGCGAGCCCACGCGCGAGCAGGCCCTGTACAAGATGTCCAAGTTCGGCGTGAAGATCGGCTATCCCGACAAGTGGCGCTCCTATGACGGGCTGGAGCTGAAGGCCGACGACCTGTACGGCAACGTCGAGCGCTCATCGGCCTTCGAATGGGCCTATAAGCGCGGCAAGATCGGCAAGCCGGTCGATCCGCTGGAATGGGGCATGACGCCCCAGACGGTGAACGCCTACTACAACCCGCCGCGCAACGAGATCGTCTTCCCGGCCGCCATCCTGCAGGCGCCCTTCTTCGATCTGAACGCGGACCCGGCCGTCAATTACGGCGGCATCGGCGCGGTCATCGGACACGAGATCACCCACGGCTTCGACGATCAGGGCCGCAAATCGGACGGCGACGGCGTGCTGCGCGACTGGTGGACGCCGGAAGACGCCGCCCGCTTCGAGGCGCGCGCCAAGGTGCTGGGCGACATCTATGACAAGCTGGAGCCGATCCCCGGCGTGCACGTCAACGGCGACCTGACGATGGGCGAGAACATCGCCGACCTGGGCGGCCTGCTGCTGGCCCTGGACGCCTATCACAAGTCCCTGAACGGCCAGCCGGCGCCGGTCATCGACGGGCTGACGGGCGATCAGCGCGTCTTCCTGGGCTGGGCGCAGGTCTGGCGCGAGAAATCGCGCGAGGCGGCGCTGAAGGAGCAGCTGACCACCGATCCGCACTCGCCCGGCCCGGTGCGCGCCGCGACCTCGCCGCGCAACATCGACGCCTGGTACGCGGCCTTCGGCGTCTCCCCGGACCAGAAGGAATATATCGCGCCCGACGCCCGCGCCCGCATCTGGTAAGGGCGCTGGACGCCAGACGTAGAAAAGGCCCGGAGCGAACGCTCCGGGCCTTTTTTGTCATCCGGGCTTTCGCCCAAGAGCCTTAGCCTGATTTAGCGGGGCTTGGTCGCCGCGCCGGCGACGGCGCCGATTGCGGCGCCGGCCACGGTCGAACCCGTGTTGCCGCCGATGACCTGACCGGCGACGGCGCCGCCCAGGGCGCCGGTGGCGGCGCGTTGTTCCATCGTCTGGCCGCAGGCGGCCAGCAGGGCCACAACGCCGATGACGGGGGCCAGTTTGATCATGGTCTTCATGGGTCTTCTCCGGGAGACGAACGAGATAATGACCACCAAACGACAAGGCCCGCGTCCGGTTCCGGGCGCGGGCCTATATAGTCACGCTATGCGAGGGGCTTCGCTCTCGTATAGCTCTTCTTTTTTGCGCTACGCTCGGGACGCGGTCCCTCGCGACTTGAGCGCCTTATGCTCGCGACTTGAGCGCTTAGCCGACGATCTGGTCATCGGTGAAGAACTGCGCGATCTCGATCTTGGCGTTGTCCTGGCTGTCCGAACCGTGGACCGAGTTTTCACCGATCGACAGGGCGAACTGCTTGCGGATGGTGCCTTCGGCGGCCTGTTCCGGGTTGGTGGCGCCCATGACTTCGCGATAGGCGGCGACGGCGTTGTCGCCTTCCAGCACCTGAACGACGACCGGCTCTGCCGTCATCTGCTCGACCAGTTCGCCGTAGAACGGGCGCTCGGCGTGCACTTCGTAGAATTTCTTGGCTTGTTCGGTCGTCAGCTTGACGCGGCGCTGGGCCACGATGCGCAGGCCGGCGCCTTCGATCACGGCGTTGATCGCGCCGGTCAGGTTGCGGCGCGTGGCGTCGGGCTTGATGATCGAGAAGGTACGTTCGGTCATGGGAATTGACTTCTTGTTGGGAGATTGAGTGTCGCGGGCTTATAGCGACCACCTCCCGCGTTTCCAACCGTCCCTTTTTGCATCCCTGACGCACGCCGCATGGCGACCTGCCGATTGAGGGACGCCGACCAATCGAAGAACCTTCGCCGCAATGCTCCAGATCACCGACCTGACCTTCAACGCCTGGGGCCGCAAGTTTCTCGTGGACGCCTCCGTCAGCCTGCCGCCCGGCTCCAAGGTCGGTCTGGTCGGCCGCAACGGCATCGGCAAGTCCACGCTGTTCAAGCTGATCCTGGGCGAGCTTCACGCCGCCGGCGACGAGATCAGCCTGCCCAAGACCGCCCGTATCGGCTCGGTCGATCAAGAGCATCCGGCGACCCCCGTCAGCGTCATCGACACCATTCTTGAGGCCGACGTCGAACGCCACACCCTGCTGGGCCGGCTCGAGACCGCCGAACCGGAAGAGATGGGCGAGATCTGGTCGCGCCTGATCGAGATCGACGCCGACGCTGCGCCCGCGCGCGCCGCCGAAATCCTGGTCGGTCTGGGCTTCGACCAGGAAAACCAGGCTCGGCCGATGTCCGAGTTCTCGGGCGGCTGGCGGATGCGCGTCGCCCTGGCCGCCGCCCTGTTCGCCGAGCCGGACATGCTGCTGCTGGACGAACCGACCAACTACCTCGACCTGGAAGGCGCCCTGTGGCTCGAGGCGCGGCTGAAGAAATACCCGCACACCGCCCTGATCATCTCCCACGACCGCGAGATGTTGAACGAGGTCTGCACCCATATCCTGCACCTCGCGAACCACACGCTGACGCTCTACACCGGCAACTACGACGCCTTCGAAAAGGCGCGCGCGGAAAAGGCGCGGCTGCAGTTGTCGGCCAAGGCCAAGCAGGACGCCGAGCGCGCCCACCTTCAGGCCTTCGTCGATCGCTTCAAGGCCAAGGCCTCCAAGGCCGCCCAAGCCCAGTCGCGCATGAAGCGGCTGGAGAAGATGCAGCCGGTCGCCACCACGATCGAGGAGCGGGTCGCCCCCTTCACCCTGCCCTCGCCGCCGCGCCCGCTGGCCCCGCCGCTGATCCGGCTGGAGCGGGCCAATGTGGGCTATGAGCCGGGCAAGCCGATCCTGCGCAATCTGAACCTGCGCATGGACCTGGACGACCGCATCGGCCTGCTGGGCGTCAACGGCGCGGGCAAGTCGACCTTCGCCAAGATGATCGCCGGCGCCCTGGACGTGTCCGAGGGCGAACTTCACCGCGACAGGAAGATGCGCGTGGGCTGGTTCCACCAGCACCAGATCGAGGCCATGGACCCGACCGACACGCCGCTGGAGATCATCCGCCGCGCCATGCCGGACGCGCCTGAAAGCGCCCGCCGCTCCAAACTGGCCCAGTTCGGTCTGGGTTACGAGAAGCAGGAGACCACCGTAGACAGCCTGTCTGGCGGCGAACGCGCGCGTCTGCTGCTGAACATGGTGGCGATGGACGCGCCCCACGTCCTGATCCTCGATGAACCGACCAACCACCTGGACATCGACAGCCGTCGCGCCCTGCTGGATGCCCTGAACGACTACAACGGCGCCGTCATCCTGATCACCCACGACCGCTCGCTGATGGAGATGGTGGCGGATCGCCTGTGGCTGGCCGCCGACGGCACGGTCAAGCCGTTCGACGGCGACATGGACGACTACGCCAAATTCGTCCTCGACCGCGCCAAACAGGCCATCGCCAAGCCCAGCCAGATCAAGAAGGAAGAGGCCAAGGCGAACTCAGGCGCCACTCAGGTAGAGAGCGCCCGCGGCGCGAACGATAGGGGCAACAAGAAGCGATCCGGCCCCTCGCCCTCGACCCTGCGCCATGCGGTCAAGAAGGCCGAGGAGACCATGACCCGCCTGACGGCCGAGATCGCCCGCATCGACGACGACATGGCCACCGCCTCGGTCAGCAATCCCAAGGCCCTGGAAGGCCTGACCCGCGCCCGCGCCAAGACCGAGGCAGATCTGGCCGCCGCCGAAGCCGCCTGGGTCGCCGCCGAAGAAGCCCTGGCGGAGGTCGCATGAAACCGATCGAATTCTCCAAGGAAGACCGCGCGGCGATCACCGCCAAACTGCGCGACTACTTCGCCCGAGAACTGGATCAGGAACTCGGCCAGCTTCCGGCCGAGATGCTGCTGGACTTCATCGGCACGGAGATCGGCGGCGCCTTCTACAATCGCGGCGTCCACGACGCCCAGCAACTGGTCCAGCAGAAGGCCGAGGACATCGTCGAGGCGCTGTACGGCCTCGAACGCGCGGCCCCCACGCGCTGACCGCCCCGCATCGCGGAACGGGTCGGCGCAATCGAAAACCGCCCGGCGCATTCACGCCGGGCGGTTGGATCGGTCGGCGTTTCAGGCCGGAAGATCTTCGGCCAGGATCGCCATTTCAAACATGAACGAGCCTTCCTCGTCCTCATCCTCGAAGACGATGCCGATGAACTCGTCGCCGACATAGACCTCGGCCGAGTCATTCTGCTTGGGGCGGGCCTTCACGATGATTCCGCCGGTGTTGAAGGTGCGCTTGAGGTGGGCCTCGATGCGCTTCAGGTCGGTGTCTTTCACGGGGGGCCTCATGGTCTGGACGTTGGCGGCGGACCCTAGAGACATCGGCGGTTCAGGGAAACCGGCGTCGCGCATTTTCCCGTCTCAGAGATACTTCATCCACCATTGCGAACTGCGCCGCTTGACCCCGCCGAACCATCGGCAGGCGAACCAGCAAGGCACGGCCAGGAGGGCCGCAAGCGCCCACAGCCAAGCCACTCCCGGCACGGCGAACCCGTCACCCTGATTCGGGCCGAACACGGCCAACGCCGCCAGGTTCAGCAGGTGCAGCGCATAGATATGCAGGATGTAGAAGAACAGAGGCGCCGCGCCGAACACGGCCAGCAAGCCGATCAACCGATCCGGCGCCTTCTCCAGCCCCGCCAGGATCAGCGCCCCGACCCCCAGCGTCAGCAGAAGGAAATCGGCGGACGGCGGATATTTGGTCAGGTTCAGCACGCTCATCACCGTCTGGATCGGCTTGGCCTGCACGCTCCAGGGCGTCGGATCACCGTACAGATTCGTCCCCCTCAGCACGACGAACAGGGCTAGAGCGCCCAAGCCTGTCAGCACCAGCCGCCGCAACCGCGTCCTCTGCTCGCCCATAAACCACGGCCCGATGGCATATCCCAACGCCGCCACCCCGATCCAGGGCAGCAGCGGATAGGAGGTCCGCACCTGACCACCCCAAGGCAGGTCGAGCATGCTGCGATCATGCATCACAGCCCAAAATACATGACCGGGCTGACCGGCTGCGATGGTGATCGGGTCCAGCAGGTTGTGCCCCAGGACGATCACCAATCCGACGGCGATCAGGGCGGGACGCGGCAGATGCACCAGCGCCGCCAGCGCGATCATCGACAGGCCGATGGCCCAGATGACCTGCAGATAGATGATCTGTGGCGTGAACGAGAAGCTCCAGCCGAACCCGACGACCGTCAGTTCCAGAACGACGAGAAACAAGCCGCGCTTCCACAGGAAGTCAGCCGCCGACCGGGCGCCTTGCTCCCCCTGGCCCTGCTTGTTGCCGTAAAGCCAGGCCCCCACCCCCGTCAGCGCCAGGAGGATGGGCGCACACAGATGCGCCGACAGCCGCGTGAAGAACAGGGCCGGCTCGGTCGTCTCCAGGTTCATGGGGTCCGAGACCTGGGCGTGGATGAAGAAAGACTCGCGCGCGTGATCGACCAGCATCAGCAGGATGACCAGCCCGCGCAGGGCGTCGATGGATCGAATCCGACCGACCGCTCGGACCGCGGCGGCTATCGGAGTGGCGAAGGCGGGGACAGGCGTTGCAGCGGTTGACATCGTCATACCGGAGCGGATAGCCGATATATTATAACGTTTCAAACGGAGTCTGCCTTGTCTCTCCTCCTGAGCTGCGCCGGCGCATGCCTGCTGGGCGCCGCCAACAGCCCCATCGTCACACCCGTCCCATTGCCCGTTGGGACGGCGGAACCCGCGACTGTCGGGGAGATTGTCGTTCTGGGCCGCCGTTCGGCGCCGCGTGATCTGACCCTGGGCGCAGGACCGATCACCGAGGCCATGTCGCCGTCCAGCCGCTCCATCGAGAACGATCTGATCAAGGCCGTGGGCGCGACGCGCCTGGCCGATGCGCTGGAGCTGGTCAGCGGCGTCAGCCAGCAGAACAATCGCGGCGGCGTCATGGACAACTTCGCCATCCGCGGCTTCCTGGGCACGCCCGACGGCGGGGCGGAATATTATGTCGACGGCTTTCTGGCCAATCGCGGCATGGCCCCGCCCCGCGACCCGGCCACGTCCGAGCGAATTGAGGTGCTGAAGGGGCCGTCCGGCGCCCTATTCGGCGATATTGATCCGGCGGGCCGCATCAATATCGTCTCCAAGACCCCGCGATTTGCCACCGCCGCCGTTTTCACCGCCACTGTGGGATCATTTGGCCTGCGTCGCGGCGAACTGGACCTGACCGGCCCGATCAACGACAACCTGGCCGGACGGCTTGTGGTGGCGGGCGAGACCTCGAACGGCTGGCGCGACTATGTCGGCCTGGACCGCACCGTGTTGGCGCCCTCCCTGACCTGGCGTCCCACCGATGATCTGCGCCTGACCTATGTGGGCGAGCTCACCACCTTCACGACCCTGTTCGACCGGGGGATGCCGGCGATCAACGGCGACGCGCTGTTCCTGCCGCCTTCGAACTACTACGGCGAGCCCGGCGACGGCGCGACCCGCTTCCGCAACGAACGGCACCAGATCACCGGCGACTACCGAATCAATGACGACTGGAGCCTGAACGGCGGCGTCGCCTGGCGCGGCGGCTCGCTGAAAGGCCTGTCCAGCGATCAGTCGCGCCTGGTCGGCGACCAGCTGTGGCGTCAGCGTCGCGGACGCGACTTCTCGGTCGAGGACCTGTCGGCCCGGCTCGAACTGAACGGCGTGGTCGAGACGGGACTGGGCGTTCACAACCTCGGTTTCGGGGTGAAGGCCTATCAGCTCACCTATGGCGAGAAGTGGCTGCGCATCAATCCGACTGCCGCCAATCCCTATCCGATCAATATCCTCAATCCCGTCTATGGCGCGGTCACGCCGCCGACGCCCCTGCCCTTCACCGACAATCTGGAAACGCGCGATGTCGTCACCTTGTACGCCCAGGATTTGTGGGAGGTGACCGACCGCCTCAGCCTGCTGGCCGGGCTGCGGTTCGACGACTACGACCAGACCATCCGAAACAACCGCACCGGCGCCGTCGGCGAGGCCAGCGATACGCCCCTGAAATACCGCTTCGCCGCCCGCTATCGCCTAACCGGCAACCTGACCGCCCACGCCAGCTATGGTCAGTCCTTCGTGCTGAACTCGGGCACAGGTCGCGACGGCTCCGGCTTCGCACCCGAGGATGGCAAGGGCTATGAGATCGGCCTGGCCGGCGCCTGGGACGGACTAGATTTGGCCGCCACCGTCTTCGACATCGAGAAGTCGAACATTCTGACGACCGATCCGGTCGATCCCAACTTCCTGGCTCCGGTAGGCAAGCTGACGACGCGCGGGATCGAGCTGGACGGCGCCTTGAAGATCGACGACGCCTGGCAGGTGGTGGCCAACTACGGCTGGACCGACGCCAAGGCCGACGACAGCGCCTTCGCCACCGACGCCGTGCTGAACGTGCCCGAACATTCCGGCTCGCTGTTCGTGATCGGTCGCTTCCCCACCATCCACGGCACAACCTGGTCATTCATGACCGGCGCGGCCTACGTCGGCGCTCGGGCCGGCGGCCTGGCGCTCGGCGCGCCCGAACTGCCCGCCTATTGGAAGGCCAAGGCGGCGCTGGACTACGGACTGACGCCCCAGGTCACGGCCCGCGTCGAGGTCGACAACCTGTTCGACGAGCGTTACGCCGCCAGCTCCTACAGCGCCCTGTGGATTTACCCCGGCGCCCCGCGCAGCGTCCGCGCCTCGCTCAGGATCGCCCTGTGAAGCGTCCGCTCAGATGACGAAATCGTACACCACATCGGCCAGGGTGTGATCCATGGTGCGGGCCGGTTCGGCGTTGGTCGGGCAGTTGACCAGCCGGGCCGGCACCCCCGCCACGGTGCAGCCGGACGGCACCGCCTTCAGCACCACCGAGCCGGACGCCACCTTGGCGTAGTCGCCGACGTGGATATTGCCCAGCACCTTGGCCCCGGCGCCCAGCAGGACGCCCTTGCCGATCTTGGGATGGCGATCGCCGCGCTCGGCGCCCGTCCCGCCCAGGGTCACCCCGTGCAGCATAGACACGTCGTCGCCGACCACCGCCGTCTCGCCGATCACGATGCCCGTGCCGTGATCCAGGAACAGACCCTTGCCCAGCCGCGCGGCCGGGTGGATGTCCAGTTGGAACAGTTCGGAAATCCGGCTCTGGAAGTGGAAGGCCAGCGTCTCGCGCCCCTGTCCCCATAGCCAATGCGCCACGCGCCAGCCCTGTAGGGCCTGGAAGCCTTTGAAATACAGGAAGGGCTGCAACAGGTTGCGGATCGCCGGATCGCGTTCGGCCACAGCCTGCAGATCGGCCTCAGCCGCCTCGACCATCGACGGATCGGCCTTGAACGCCGACAGACAGACCTCGCGAACCGACATGGCGCTCATTTCCCCGTCCGCCAGCTTGCGCGCGATCTGAAAGCTCAGCGCGCCCGCCAGGTCGTCGTGCGACAGGATCACCGCATTCATCTGCGAGCCCAGTTGCGGCTCCTCGCGCGACGCCGCCTCGGCCGAGGCACGCAGCTGACGCCACACGCTGTCGATTTCGGTTTCTGCGACGACTTCCAGCTTGGCCATGACCGGCTCCTTCGGCGACATCATACGCGCCCCAGCAAGGCGCGCGCCAGCGCCTCGGGCAGTTCGCCGTTCATCGCCATATGATAGGCCTTGTAGGCCGTCGCCACCGTCAGGCTGTCGCGCACCGATCCCCGCCCGATCTCGTCCAGCAGATCCAGGAACGGCACGCGCGCCACGGCGATGATCTCGGTGGGATCGGGATCGGTCGGCGCGGGCGACAGGCCCCACGCGATCCAGGTAATGCCGATCTCGTCGGTGATGGAGTTCGACATCTCGACTTTCAGCGCCGGCAGCCAGTGTTCGGCCTGCAATCCCGCCTCTTCGGCCAGTTCGCGCCGGATGCCGTCGAACGGATCCTCGTCCAGCGGGGCGCCGCCCTCGGGCATTTCCCAGCTGTAGTTGGCGTGGGCGAACCGCTGCTGGCCCACCAGGGTCACCGTCCCGTCTTCGTGCACGGGCAGGACGCCGGTCCCGACGTTCTTGAACCGCACGACGGCATAGTCGGCCTTCATCCCGGTCGGCGCCGTCGCCGGATGCCGGGTCAGCGCCATCCAAGGGCTGTCGAACACCGTCTCGGTTCCGTCGCTGCGCCAGGCCGGCGGTTTCGCCAGCCCCTCGGCCCATTTCGGTTCGTCGGATTTGCGCATGGGCCACCTATGGCGAAGACGCGAATGAAAGCCTAGCTAGACGGCATGGTCGCCCTGAACGAACCCCTGCCCCCGCCCGTTCCGTCGAAAGATTTCCGCGACCGCCTGGCCCAGCGCCGCTCCGCCCCGGCCCAGGCCCTGGTCGCGCCCGGCCCTTCCGAGGCGGAACTGGACGAGATCCTGACCCTGGGCGCCCGCACGCCCGACCACGGCAAGCTGTTCCCGTGGCGGTTCGTCGTCCTGGGGCCTCAATCGCGCGCCGACATCGCCGCCCGCCTTGCCGTGCTGGTCGAACTCAGGAACGGCCCGGCCAAGGATCAGGCCGTGCTGGCCAAGCTGACCGCCGCGCCCGTCACCATCCTGGTCGTCTCGACGCCGATGGAAGGATCCAAGCCGATCTGGGAGCAACACCTGTCGGCCGGCGCCGTCTGCATGAACCTGGAACACGCCGCCTCCGGCTTCGGCTATTCGTCCAGCTGGATCACCGACTGGTACAGCTACGAGCCCCAGGCCACGGCCCTGTTCGGCCTGACCGAGGGCGAGAGCGTCGCCGGCTTCATCCACATCGGCACGCTGAACGAACCCGCGCTGGAACGTCCGCGTCCCGACATGGCCGCCAAGGTCACACGCCTGCCGTAAGCGGGTGACATAAAGTCGCCCTACGTCGGTTTGACCTCGACCGACCCCGCCTTCCTCCCCCAAGGCCTTCGTATGGATTCCCTGTTGCAAGCCGTGGGCGACTTCATCGCCCGCAACCATATGTGGGCCGGGGTCATGCTGGGCCTGGTCGTGTTCGTCGAGTCGCTGGCGGTCGTCGGCGCCTTCGTGCCCGCCACCGGCCTGCTGGTCGCGGCGGGCGGTTTGATCGCGGCCGGCGTGCTTGACCCCGTCAATGTCATTGTCGGTTGCCTCATCGGCGCGGTGATCGGCGACGCCATCTCCTACTGGGCCGGACGTCGGCTGGGCGTGCGCTTCCTCCAGCGCCCGATGTTCAAGGCGCACCGCCGCCGCATCGCCTGGACGCGCCTGTACTGCCGTCGCTACGGCGTCATGTCGATCTTCGTGGGCCGCTTCTTCGGCCCCTTGCGGGCCTTCGTGCCCCTGACCCTGGGCATGCTCAGGATGCGTCAGCGCGCCTTCCAGTTCGGCAATGTCACATCCGGGATCGTCTGGGTGCTGGCCATGCTGGCGCCGGGCTATCTCGCCGCCCAGGGCCTGGCGAAGATGGAAGTCCTCAGCGAGGCCCATGGCCCGACCCTGCTGATCGGCGGCCTCGCCGTCACCATCCTGGTCGTCGCCGTCGTCTATCGACTGGTGAAGGCCCGCATGAGCCGCAAGTCGGCCATCATGCGCGGGGCGCTGCAGGGCCGCTGATCTCCGGCTCGGGCCGGTGCACCAACGAGACCAGCACCACCGAGATGATCATCAGCAGGAACCAGCTGCCCAGCTTGGCCAGGGACACCATTTCCCATCCGTCGGCCTGGCCCGGATAGACCCAGGCCCGCCCCAGCGTGCCCAGGTTCTCGGCGAACCAGATGAACAGCGCCACCAGGAAATAGCCCAGCAGCAGCGGCATCGACCGCCGCTTCCGATCCGCCGTGAAATAGAACCAGCCCCGTCCGAACAGCACGGCGGTCGCGATGAACAGCACGATACGCACGTCCGGCAGCCAGTGATGAGCGAAGAAGTTGACGTAGATCGCCGCCGCCAGCACCCAGGTCGTCCACAGCGGCGGATACCTCCGCACCCGAATATGGAAGATGCGCTGCACCCGCGCGATATAGCTGCCGACCGCCGCATACATGAAGCCCGAGAACAGCGGCACCGCCCCGATCCGCAACAGACTGTCCTCGGGATAGACCCACGACCCGTGCGCGGTCTTGAACAGCTCCATGATCGTCCCCGCCACATGGAACAGGAAGATCACGCGCGCCTCTTCCCAGCTCTCCAGCCGGAAGATCAGCATCGCCGCCTGGATCACCACCGCCCCGACCGCCAGGAAATCGTAACGCGACACCGGCGCCCCCTCCGGCCAAAGCAGAAACGTCCCCAGGATCAGGGCCAGCATCAGCCCCCCGAACAGACACGCCCACCCCTGCTTCAGCCCGAACCACAGGAACTCATAGGCATGGCGACGAGGGCAGGATTGGTCAGCCCAGTTCTTGGCGCGCGCCATCAGGCGACGGCCCCAGGCTTCGAGGGGAAGAGCTCGGGTCGAAGCCATCAAAACGTTCAACTCTATCGATCACTAATGATGCTCTACACTAACCTTTTCGGGCTCGCTCGAAGAGGTTTCGGTCTGCAGATCGACCAGACTGGACATACTCACCACCAGAGGCACCGGAGCACCATCGCTGGATTTGTCTGTCTTATTTGATGCCTTACCCCCAACGAGTAATAGCACTGAAAAAACAGCAAACATTATCACGATGGCAAATATTACCATCCGTTTTGTCCATATAAATATCGGCTCGCCAGCCTTGACCCTTCCCCATTCAAATTTCAGCAACTCTTGTGCAGAGTCTAAAAAGTCACTCTCGATATTCTTAATATTTTCTGGCGAAAGACTATCGTCATTCGAAGCTATACGTTCAAACTTACGCATAGAATTCAACAGCCTTATAGAAGTTTTTTCTTGAGAGTTAAGGCGAAGCTCTATACCAAAGCTAGCCTGATTAATCTCTCTATACCTGTCTAAAAGTGACGTATTATCAAAATCTGGCTTGGACTTCTTAGTTCTTATAATGTCTGAAATAGCATTTATAGACACCAGATAATCTGACAGGCATTTACGAAGATCGTTTATCCAAGCCTGTCTAAACTCAGATACTTTTTGCTCTTTCGAAATAACTAGACCTAGCAAAGATACTAGGCCCGCCACTATCGCGGCCCCGACCGCACCAATGCTTAAATCGTTCACTGCCCCACTCCGCGCACAAAACCAGGCGACTACTCCGCAATCACAGATTGCGGGAATCGGCCGATGGTGAGAACATATGAACAAATTGGCAAGGCGGCATAGCGCTTCCAGAGAGGACCCGATGACAGATACGATCACCTTCCATTTTGAAGGAGCGCTTGCCGACGATCACAGGATGAATTTTTATGAGTCGGCTCGATTTCAGTATGCCGCCGCCAGACTAATGGTGAAGCTCGCTCAATTTCGGCAGACCGGAAAATTTGTAAAAAAGATAACAAACAAGTCAAACTCAAACATACAGCTTATTAGTCAGTCAGATGGATCTTTTAATATCAACGTTGAAGACCCGCCTCAGTCAGCATCAGACAAGCCATTCATCGATATTTCGATCTCAGATCTTATCGCATACGTAAGCGAACGGATAGTAGAGAAGATCGATGATGAAGATCTTTCCGAACCATTAAAGCTATCAAGGTCAACGTTAAAGTCGAAGCGTACCGATACTGCCGTTACACTAGATAACCTGGTAGAAAGTACGATGTCTGAAGGACAAATCCCTTCAACACTACCCGTACCGCTGCAAGATTTATTAAAACGAAGAATCGCAGAAACACACCGAGAGCGCAGACTAATTCAATCACAACACGCAATATCAAAAATAGATTTTGCTCGTAGCCAGAAACTTATTGCGATGTCGGCGCCGCTACTAAGTGAAATGGCTACAGCGTTACGCAGAAGTGCCAATACGTTAGAAATAACGTCGTCCGAAAACGATCTTACTCAATCGGTTTTATTCTTGGATCAGGACATGGCTAGAGAAATTGAGACAGCAATTGTTGACCAAGAAATCACACCAATATTAGGAGATATCACTCAGTTCAACAAAGATAACGGGTGGGGAAAAATTAAGATAGAGAATGGTGCCAAGACGGTAAGCTTCAGCATTCCCTTCGACATTCTTCACACAATGAAGCAGAAAATCATCGACAATATGAAGAAAGATCTGGTGTATTTGCAAACATATTTTGTTAGAGACAGGTCAAACGAGCCAATCCGTCTTATCGCAGTGGGAATCCTACCGACTCCATTGGCGTAGTGTCAGAATACAGGGCTTCACCCCCGCCCGCGATAGGTCGGCACGCCCTGGTCCGGCAGCCACAGCCCCTCGGGCGGCGCGCCGGTCTGCCAGAAGACGTCGATCGGGATGCCGCCGCGCGGATACCAGTACCCCCCGATCCTCAGCCATTTGGGCTCAAGCAGGTCGGCCAGCTTGCGGCCGATGGCGACGGTGCAGTCCTCGTGGAAGGCGCCGTGATTGCGGAAACTGGTCAGATACAGCTTCAGGCTCTTGGACTCGACCAGCCAGTCGCCCGGCGCATAGTCGATGACGATGTGGGCGAAATCCGGCTGGCCCGTCACCGGGCAAAGGCTGGTGAACTCCGGCGCCGTGAACCGGGCCAGATACAGCGTGTCCGCATGCGGGTTCGGCACCCGCTCCAGCACCGCCGTCTCGGGACTGGTTGGTGCGACGGTCTGGGCGCCGAGCTGGCTGAGGTTGTCGGTATAGTGGGTCATGCCGGGCATTTAGGCGCTTGCGACGCGTATGAAAATCCTCCCCCGCTCCACTTCCCTCTCCCATTGGGAGAGGGCTTGAGCGCACGGCGGCGTCAGCCGGCGTCATTGCGCGAAAGGGTGAGGGTCGGATGGCGTGATCTGGCCAACCGACCGACCCTCATCCGGCCCTCCGGGCCACCTTCTCCCAACGGGAGAAGGGAGACGACCAGCCAGCCATCCTAATCCCGGACGGCTTCCCTCACCCTTTCAACGCCTTCGTCGCGACCAGCGTCAATCGACTGATCCTCCGTCCGAACCGTCGTATGATGGCCGGTTTTCACCCGCTGTCGCCGCCTGCCTGCTTTCACCCCGCCTCGAACCCGAGATTAGACGAATTAGACTCATTTTTTCGCGCCACCGTCTGAAATCCCCCCGATTGCCTTCCCCGGCGACAGCCCGCTAAGCGTAGCGAAAGAAAACCAAAGGAGACGTCCGTGGCCATTCCCGCTTCGCTGCAAAAAGGTCTGATCCTGCCGATCATTTCGGCGCCGATGTTTTTGGTGTCGGGACCGGATCTGGTGGTCGAGGCCTGCAATGCGGGCGTGATCGGCACCTTCCCCTCGCTGAACCAGCGCACGACCGAGGGCTATCGGGACTGGATTCAGGAGATTAAAGGTCGGCTGAAGCTCGAGGCCGCCGCCTTCGGCGTCAACCACATCGTCCACCCGACCAACCCCCGGCTGATGGCCGACATGATGGTGTCGGTCGAGGAGAAGGTGCCGCTGATCATCACCTCCCTGGGTGCCGTGCGCGACGTGGTCGACGCGGTCCATGGCTACGGCGGTCAGGTCTTCCATGACATCGCCAACATTCGCCATGCGCGAAAGGCGGCCGAGGCGGGCGTCGATGGTCTGATCCTGGTCGCCAACGGCGCGGGCGGCCATGCGGGCGTCATCAACCCCTTCGCCCTGGTCAATGAGGTTCGCAGCTTCTTCAAGGGGACCATCATCCTGTCGGGCGCGCTTTCGACGGGTCAGGACGTGGCGGCCGCCCTGATGATGGGCGCCGACTTCGCCTATATGGGCACGCGCTTCATCAACACGACCGAGGCCATGGCCGCCGACGCCTACAAGCAGATGGTCATCGACAGCGGCGCGACCGACATCGTCCACACGCCCGCCGTGTCCGGCATCCCCGCCAACTTCATGAGCAAGTCGCTGATCGAGAACGGCATCGATCCGAAGACCCTGCCCGAGCACAAGCTGGACATGGGCGACGAGGCCAAGGCCTGGAAGACCGTCTGGTCCGCCGGCCAGGGCGCGGGCGCCATCCACGACGTCCTGCCGACCGCCGAACTGGTCGCGCACCTGCGACAAGAGTTCGCTCAGGCCACGGAGGAATTCGCCATCAAGGCCGGAGCGCGCTAAAGGCGGCGCCAATCCGCACCTCGCGCGTTGGAGCCCCCATGATCCGCACGACCGTCCTCGCAGCCCTCTCCGTCTCCGTGCTCGCCGTCGCCCTGCCGGCCGCCGCCCAGTCGGCGCCTGCCGCGCGCGACGCCTGGTCCTTCGAACTGGGCGCGGGCACGGACAACCGCTCCAAGGATGCGTCCAAGTCCGGCAACGACGGTTACGCCTTCGGCTCGGCGACCTGGGAAAGCGCGGACGGCCTGTTCTACGTCGGCCCCGGCTTCCAGACGATCCAGGCCGGCGGCTCCAACGTCGAGGCCGAGTTTGTGGTCGGCTATCAGCCCGAGGCCTTCGGCTATCGCTTCGACTTCAATGTCGCCTACAAGAACCGCCTCGATGCCGACGCCGGCTATGATCAGGACGCCTGGGAGATCACCGGCAACGTCAGCCGCTCGATCGGCCCCGCCAAGGCGCGACTGCAGGTCCAGTATTCGCCCGACGCCGCCGGCTCGGCCGACAGCTTCACCTGGGTTGAGGGCCGCCTGGGCTGGGACTTCACGCCCCAGCTGAGCGGCACGGTCGCCGTCGGTCGCCGCGAGCAGAACGGCGCGCCCGACTACACCGGCTGGAACGCCGGCGTGACCTACGCCCTCACCGACGCCCTGGATTTGGACCTGCGCTACTACGACACCGACGCCCACACCTTCGGCGAACAGTATGAGGACGCCCTGGTCGCCAAGGTCGCCTACGCCTTCTGATCGCCAGCCCCTTGCGTAACGGTTGTCGGGTGCCCATCTAGTTTTGGTCGATCTCTCTGCGTAACGCCGCTGCTCCCTTTGCATCACGCACCGAGGTCCAAAAGCCGATCCCATTCAGACCCGACAGGCCGACCAGGGATCCCTCCCTGCGGTCAACGCCAGACGGAGGTCTCCAAATGGCTACCGGCACTGTAAAATGGTACAACCCGACCAAAGGCTACGGCTTCATCGCGCCCGATGACGGCGGCAAGGACGTCTTCGTCCACGCCTCGGCCGTCGAAACCTCGAGCGTCGGTTCGCTGAACGAAGGCCAGAAGATTTCCTACGAAATCGAGCGCGATTCGCGCTCCGGCAAAGAGTCCGCCGGTCGCCTTGCGGCGGCGGAGTAGGACACGCTCCACGCGTCCAACACGAACGAGCCGGCCCCGACCAGGGCCGGCGTGATCGCCTTCGACGGCGAGGTCATCAAACTGATGCCGCTCGGCGGCCGTCGCGTTCGCCTGGACAACGGACACCTGATCACAGTCCTGCCCTCGCTGGGCGCCCCAGACGGGCGTCTCGCGGCTGGGCGACCGCGTGACGGTGGAAATCGCCTTCAATCAGCTGAAGGGCTGGCGCCTGTCGCGCCAGCCCTGAAGCTTCTGCATACGGATGCCGACATGACCCCGCTCGCCGACATGATCCCCGCGATGACCGACGCCGACCTGACGACGCTGCGCGCCAACGCCGCCCGCCTGGTCGAACACGGCGCCTCGACCCAGGTGATGGCCGCCAGCGACATCATCCCGGTCATCGACACCGAAATGGCTCGCCGCGCCGCCTTGCCCAAGGCCGCCAAGGCGCCGGTGAAACGCGCCGCGCCCAAGAAGAAGCTGCCGCCCGTCACCGGACACCAGACAGCCCTTCCCTCCAGCTCAGATCAGCCCAGGGCCTGATCCAGATCCGCGATCAAGTCCTCTACGTTCTCGACCCCGACCGACAGCCGGATCAGGTTGTCGGTCACGCCGCCCGCCTCGCGAACCTCCTTGGGCACGCTGGCGTGGGTCATGATCGCCGGGTGGTTCACCAGGCTTTCGACCCCGCCTAGCGATTCCGCCAGGGTGAAGACCTGGACCCGCTCCAGCACCCGCTTCGTGCGCTCCAGATCGCCCTCCAGGATCACCGTCACCATCCCGCCGAACCCGCCATGCATCTGGCGTGCGGCCAGCTCATGCTGCGGGTGGGCGATCAGGCCGGGATAGACGACCTTTGCGATCCCCGCGCGCGTCTCCAGCCAGCGCGCGATGGTCAGCGCGTTCTCGCAATGCGCTTTCATCCGCAGCGCCAGGGTCTTCAAGCCCCGGTTGGCCAGGAAGGCGTCGAAAGGTCCCATGATCCCGCCGACCGAGTTCTGCAGGAACTTGATCCGCGTCGCCAGCTCGGCGTCTGCCGTCACCAGCACCCCGCCGATGATGTCCGAATGGCCGTTCAGGTACTTGGTCGCCGAATGCATCACCACGTCCGCCCCCAGGCTCAGCGGCTGCTGGCAGAAGGGGGTGGCGAAGGTGTTGTCCACGACCAGCAGCAACCCATGCGCCTTGGCCACCGTCGACAGGGCGGCGATGTCGGCCAGCTTCATCAACGGATTGGTCGGGGTCTCGACCCACAGCATCTTGGTCTTGGGCGTGATCGCCGCCTCGACCGCCGCGATGTCGCTCAGGTCCACATAGGCGAAGTCCAGCCCCATGGTTCGCCTGCGCACCCTCTCGAACAGTCGCCACGAGCCGCCATACAGATCGTCGCCGGTGACGATGTGATCGCCCGCATCCAGCAACTCCAGCGCCGTCGAGGTCGCCGCCATGCCCGAGCCGAAGCCGAACCCGTGCGTGCCGCCCTCCAGGTCCGCGATACAGGCCTCGAACGCCTCGCGCGTCGGGTTCTTGCCCCGCGCATACTCATAACCCTTGTTCACGCCCGGGCTTTCTTGGGCGTAGGTCGAGGTGGCGTAGATCGGGGTCATCACCGCGCCCGTGGTCGGGTCAGGATGTTGGCCTGCATGGATGGCGCGGGTCGAAAAGCCCTGGCTGTTCTTCTTGTCGCTCATGGACTTACCGGTTCAGGCTGAGGTGGTTGATCAGGTCGGTGCGGGTGATCAGGCCGACGAACTGCTCTCCGTCCAGCACGATGGCCACGCGGTCGCGGTCGAAGACAGGGATCAGGGCGTCCAGCGGCTCATTGACCTGAAGCGTGTCCAGATCGCTGGTCATGGCCGAGGAAACGGGCTTCGCGAACCGTTCCTTTCGCGTGATCTCGTCGGTGTTCATGATGCGGATCAGGTCGCTTTCGTCCAGAATCCCGACCAGCCGGCCGTCTTCGATGATCGGCAGTTGCGATACGTCGGCGCCCTTCATCCGCTTGAAGGCGGTGTCCAGGGTATCGCCCGGCCCGGCGACGACGACATCGCCCTTCTCGTATTTGCGGTTTATCAGGTCCGACAGGTCGCCGTGCAGCTCGCGCTCGCCCAGGCCCTGATCCGCCAGCCAGGCGTCGTTATAGACCTTGGACAGATATTTGGCCCCTGTGTCGCAGACGAAGGTCACGCACGTCTTCGCTTCCGTCTGCTCGCGGCACCAGCGCAGGGCCGACGCTATCAGGGTGCCGGACGACGAGCCAGCCAGGATGCCTTCCTTCAGCAACAGCTCGCGCGCCGTGGCGATCGCCTCCGCGTCGGGGATCGCATAGGCCTTGTCGATCAGGCTCATGTCCGCCGTGTCGGGCACGAAGTTCTGACCGATTCCCTCGACGGTGTAGCTGCCTTCCGGTCCCGGCACGCCGTCGTTGACGATGCCGGCCAGGGTCGAGCCGACCGGATCGGCCAGGATGATCTGGGCTTTCGAGCCCACGCTCTTCAGAAACTGCGCCGTGCCGGTGATCGTGCCGCCCGAGCCGATGCCGGCGACGAAGGCGTCGATGTCGCCGCCCGTCTGCTCCCAGATTTCCGGACCCGTCGTCTTCACATGGGCCTCGGCATTGGCGGCGTTGGCGAACTGGTTGACGTAGAAGCCGCCGGGAATGCCCTGGGCCAGCCGCTCGGCCATGTCGGTATAATATTCCGGGTGACCATGCGGCACGTCCGAACGCGTCAGACGAACATCGGCGCCCATCGCCCTGAGATGCTGGATCTTTTCCTTGGACATCTTGTCCGGGATGACCAGAAGCACCTTATACCCCCTGGCCCGACCGACCAGCGTCAACGCCAGGCCGGTGTTGCCCGCCGTCGCCTCCACAATGGTTCCGCCCTCCTTCAGGAAGCCTTCGCGCTCGGCGGCGTCCAGCATCGAGATGGCGATCCGGTCCTTGATCGAACCGCCGGGGTTCTGGGACTCCAGCTTCAGCAGCAGGCGGCACGGGCCGGTGTCGATCTTCGTCACCTCCACCATCGGCGTCTTGCCGATCAGATCCAGCGGCGACGAGACGGTCGCGCTCAGGGCGGGGGCGGTCAGAGACATCGAAAACTCCATTCGGGGCGGGCGGAAGCTGAAGCCCCGCCTTCACATGGTCAACTCACGCAAGATTTGACCCCTCAAGATTTACTCAAGGGCGCGGTTCCGCGCTACGAAAGACATAATGACCAAATCATCCAAGAGGCCGCCCGCCGGTCTCCCCGACAAAGACACCCTCGTCGCCTTTCTGCGCGAGGCCGGATCGGCCGAGAAGACCGACATCGCGCGCCATTTCGGCCTGAAGGGCGGCGACCGCCGGGCCCTGCGCGAAATGATCCGCGAACTGGAAGCCGAAGGGCGACTGGGCAAACGCGGTCGCAAGGGTTTTTCCGAAGCCGGCGCCCTGCCCCCCGTCGGCGTCGCCGATGTGATCGAACGCGATGGCGACGGCGAACTGTATGTTCGCCTGGTCGAGGCCAGTCCCGACGCCCCGCGCGCCCTTCTGATGCCCGACAAGTCCAAGGCCGCCCCTGGCCTGGGCGATCGCGTGCTGGTGAAGTTACAGCGCGGCGCCGAGGGTTGGGAAGCCCGGCTGATCAAGAAGCTTGACGTGGGGACCAACCGCGTCCTGGGCGTCATCCGCAAGTCGGCGCGTGAGACCCGCGTCGAGCCGGTCGACCGCCGGTCCAAGGACGTGCTGCTGGTGCCCCAGGCCCAGTCCGGCGACCTGCGTGACGGCGACCTGGTTCTGGCCGCCGTTGAGAAAGGCGACCACCGCTACGGTCCCAAGCGCGGCAAGATCCTGGAGCACATCGGCAAGGAGGATGATCCCCGCGCCGCCTCCCTGATCGCCATCCATGCCCACGGCGTCCCGACGGGCTTCTCCGAAGCGGTCGAACGCGAGGCCGAGGATCAGGCCCTGCCGACCCTGAAGGGCCGCGAGGACCTGCGCGAGGTTCCCTTCATCACCATCGACCCCGCCGATGCTCGCGACCACGACGACGCCGTCTATGCGGCGCGCGATGAGGATCCGAAGAATGAGGGCGGCTGGATCGTCTGGGTCGCCATCGCCGACGTCGCCGCCTACGTCCGCCCCGGCAGCCAGCTGGACCGCGAGGCGCGCGACAAGGGCAACTCGACCTATTTTCCCGATCGCGTCGAACCGATGCTGCCGGAAGTGCTGTCAAACGGTCTGTGCAGCCTGAAGGAGGGCGAGAACCGCGCCTGTCTCGCCGTGCGGATGGTCTTCGACAAGGACGGACGAAAGACCGGTCACCGGTTCGTGCGCGGCCTGATGCGGTCGCACGCCAAGCTCAGCTACGAGCAGGCGCAGGCCGCCATTGATGGACAACCGGACGACACGACCGGCCCGATCATGGAGGCGATCCTCTATCCGCTGTGGAACGCCTATCACGCCATGCTGAAGGGCCGGCTGAAGCGCAGCCCGCTGCAGATCGAATCGGCTGACCGCCGCATCCGCATGGCGCCCGATGGCGGCATCGCCTCCATCGAGAAGCGCGCCTCGCTGGAGGCGCACCGGCTGATCGAAGAGATGATGATCCAGGCCAACGTCTGCGCCGCCGAAACGCTGCAGCAGAAGAAGACGCCGCTGATCTACCGCGTCCACGATACGCCCAGCCAGGAGAAGATCTTCAACCTGGCCGACTTCCTGTCGACCATCGGCAAGCCCTGGAACAAGGGCGAGCCCGGCACGACCAAGCGGTTCAACAAACTGCTGGACGAGACGCGCGACACCGAACACGCCGACGTGGTCAACGAGGTGGTCCTGCGCAGCCAGATGCAGGCGATCTACTCCCCCGAGAACATCGGCCACTTCGGCCTGAACCTGGATCGCTACGCCCACTTCACCTCGCCGATCCGGCGCTATTCCGACCTGATCGTCCACCGCGGCCTGATCCGGGCGCTGAACCTGGGCAAGGACGGACTGACCGACCGCGAGATCGCCGAACTGCCGGCCATCGCCGAGGGCGTGACCATGACCGAGCGCCGGTCGATGGCCGCCGAGCGCGACGCAATGGATCGCTACATCGCCGCCTATCTTGAAGAGCACGTCGGCGCGACCTTCGCCGGGCGGATCACAGGCGTGACGCGATTCGGCCTGTTCATTCGTCTGGAGGACACGGGCGCGGACGGCTTGGTGCCCGTCTCGACGCTCGGCAGCGAATACTTCACCCACGACGACCGCGCCCACGCCCTGGTCGGCGAACGCACCGGCAAACGTTTCACCCTGGGCCGGATGGTCGAGGTCAAGCTGCGCGAAGCCACGCCCGTCACGGGCGGCTTGGTGTTCGAAATGCTCAGCGAACCCGAACCCCGCGATCCCAACGCCCCAGCACCCCGCTATGGCATCCGGGGTCGCGGCGGCGACGGCCCGCCGATGCGCGGCAAGAACCGCCCCGGCGGCCCCAAGCCCCGCAGCGGCTCCAAGCCGTCCGGCGGCCTGAAGGGCGTGAGGAAGGGCAAGCGGAAGTGACACCTTTCGACGCCGCACAGGACCTGGCCGACGCCCCGCGTGTCGGCGGGGCTCAGCGGCCGAAGGATGCGGCGACGCTGATCCTGACGCGCGGCGGTGATCGGCCCGAGGTGCTGATGGGGCGTCGCGCGCCGGGGCACGTGTTCATGGCGTCGAAATGGGTGTTTCCTGGCGGGCGGATCGACCGCAGCGACTTCACCGCCGCCGCGACGGGTGAGTTGTCGGGCGAGGTTGCGCGGCGACTGGAAGGCGAACTGCCCGCTCGCCGTGCGCGCGCCCTGGCCCTGACGGCGGTGCGCGAGACGTTCGAGGAGACAGGGCTCATTCTGGGGCGGCCGGCGCCCCCCGCCTCAGTCGCCGGTCCGTGGCGTGAGTATCGCCAGGCGGGCGCCCTGCCCGATCTGTCGATTCTGTCCTATATCGCGCGAGCTATTACGCCGCCCGGCCGGACCCGCCGGTTCGACGCCCGGTTCTTTATGGCCTCGGCTGAGGCCTTGCTGAGCCCGGAGCCGACCGCAGGGTCGGGCGAACTGGACGAGATCGCCTGGCTGCCGCTCGACGAGGCGCGCGCGCTGGACCTGCCGGCCATCACCCGTTTCGTGCTGGGTGAACTGGCCGAGCGTTTGGAACACCCGAACCGCCCCCTGCCCTTCGTGCGGATGGTGCGGGGTCGGCACACGGTCGAACACAGGGACTGACATGGCCGGAACGGGGATCACCCTGCGCCTGACGATCGCCAATCCGGTCGCGGGCGTCGCCTACAGCCTGCAGGACAAGGCGAACATGCCGGTCGAGCCGCGCATCGCCGCCGACGGCCCGATCAGCTTCGACGCGCCCGTCACCCTGTCCGAGGATGGCCGCCTGACCGGCCCCTTCGTGCGGCGCGAGGGCGCAACGCGGCGGTTCGTCTATATCGCGATCGGCACGTCGGCAGGCCAGCACGCCAGCGAATGGAGCCGACGCGCCAAGATCGACGTCCACGACATTCCCGCCGATCTGCTGGCCCAGGCACGCCAAGGCGAGGTGCTGGAAGTCGTCCTGCCCGGCCGCGCCAAGGACGGCGGTCCCGCCTGCGCCACCGTGCGACCGATCCGGACCTGGCGCGCAGTCTGACCCTAGTCGGCCATCGGCTTGGTCAGGTCGAACTCGACGCGGAAATGCCGGTTGGGACGACGCAGTTCGTAGGCGAACACTCGGTCGGGATAAACCTCCATCGCCCAGACATTGGTGGTCGAGACGGCCGCGTCGTTTTCGTTGAACAGGGCGATCGATTCGGCGTCGACCGGGAACTCCTGATGCTCGGCCGTGCCGGCGTTGACCGTATCGCCGCCATACCAATGCAGCACGTCGGTCGTGCCGTCCGCGTGTCGGTGATCGTGCTTCAGCCGAAGGCCCGTGTCGGTCTTGGTCACGATCCAGGTCCGCGAACGATCCGACCCCACGGCGAAGGGAATGCGCACCTCGCCCGGCGAACAGTCGCGGACATGCATGACCAGACGCTCGCGGGCGAACCTGGCGTCGGCGGCGTCGGTGGTGACGACCTGGCCTTCGAATCGTTGGCCACACAGGGCGTTCAGCCGCGCAAGGAAATCGTCCTGGGACTGAGCCGGATCGGCCGTAGCGACGCCGACGCACGACACGGACATCAGGGCCGCGACGGCCAGCAGGGATGCGATTTTCATGCGGTCAGACTATATGTGCGTTCCGCCTCATCAACGTGGCATCGCGCCCGTTGACTTTGGGGCGATCCTGAGTATGTTCCGCGCCTCTTATTTTAAGCGGCTTTCGCCGTCGCAGAGGTAATTCCGATGGCCAAACCGGCTTCCATCAAGATCCGCCTGAACTCCACGGCCGACACCGGCTTCTTCTATGTCACCAAGAAGAACGCCCGCACCATGACCGAGAAGATGGTCGTCAAGAAGTACGACCCCGTCGTGCGCAAGCACGTCGAGTTCAAGGAAGGCAAGATCAAGTAAGTTCTTGACCGGCTGAGAATTGAAAACGCCCGGCTGATCTCCAGCCGGGCGTTTTTCGTTGTCTCGAAGCGGGCTCACGCCGCCTTGGCGATGACCCGGTTGCGGCCGGCGGCCTTGGCCTCATAGACCCCCTCGTCGGCGCGCTTCAGCAGGCCTTCGGGCGTGTCGCCATCGCCGGTCGTGGCGGCCACGCCGATCGAGATGGTGATGGTGATCTGCTCCTTGCCGCCCATGACGCGGAACGGCGCGGACGCGACGTCTCGGCGAATCCGTTCGGCGACGCGACCGGCGTCTTCCAGGCTGGCGCCCGGCATGACCACCACGAACTCCTCGCCGCCCATGCGGCATGGCAGGTCCACGGCCCGGACATTGGTGGCCAGGCGCACGGCGAACTCCACCAACACTTCATCCCCGGCGTCATGGCCGAAGCTGTCGTTGACCGACTTGAAGTGGTCGATGTCCAGAACCAGCACGGCCACCTGGGCCCCGCCCTGGGCCGCACGACCAACGAGCGCCTGCAACTGGCCGGTCATGTAGCGCCGATTGTGCAGACCGGTCAGGGCGTCGGTGACGGCCATTTCCATGCTGCTGTCCAGCTTCTGGCGCAGGAAGTCGGTGTAGCGTTTGCGCCGGATCTGGGTGCGAACCCGCGCCGACAGTTCTTCGGTATCGACAGGGCGCGGCAGGATGTCGGCGGCGCCCAGTTCCAGCGCCTTGATCATGCGCGGCCGTTCGGTCGGCTCCACGATCGCCAGGATGGGCGCGCGGCGGGCATCGCCCGACTTGGCCTGGGCGACGATCCGAAGGCCGTCGAAGCTGGCGGCGGCGACATTGACGATGATCAGGTCCAGCGCGCCCTTGGCCGCGACCAGCGCCGCCTCGGGATCGGTTTCGATGGTGACGCGATGTTCGCCGACCAGTTCCTGGGCGATCTTCTCGGCCTGACGCTGGTCGTCGTCGACGATCAGAACCCGCCCGCCCTCGCTACGCAGCCGCGCGGCATTGTCCGAATCGACGCCCAGGCGACGGCCGCTTTCCTCGCGCTCGCGCAGCTCGTCCATGACGTGCTTCAGCCGCGTCAGCGACTTGACCCGCGCGAACAGGATGACGTCGTCGATGGGCTTGGTCAGGAAGTCGTCGGCGCCGGCCTCAAGCCCCTTGATCCGATCCTCGCGCCCGTCCAGCGCCGTGACCAGCACGACAGGGATATGGCGCGTCTCGGGCTGGGCCTTCAGCCGTCGGCACGTCTCGAACCCGTCCATGCCAGGCATCATGACGTCGAGCAGAATCAGGTCTGGCTGGTGCTCGGAGGCGATGGCCAGGGCTGACACGCCGTCGTTGCAGGTCAGCACATCGTAATATTCGATGGTCAGCTTGGCTTCGAGCAGGCGGACGTTCACGTCCACATCGTCGACGACGAGGATACGGGCGCTCATCCGAGGTGCTGCCGGATGGTTTCGAGAAAATGCATGACCGAGATCGGCTTGGAGATATAGGCCTCGCAACCGCCCTGACGGATCCGCTCCTCATCGCCCTTCATGGCGAAGGCGGTGACGGCGATGACGGGGATGTGGTTCAACTCCTCGTCGTCCTTCAGCCATTTGGTGACCTCCAGGCCTGAGATTTCCGGCAACTGGATATCCATCAGGATCAGGTCGGGATGGTGGGCGCGCGCCAAGGCGAGCGCCTGCAAACCCTCGCGGGTCTGCAGGGTCTCATAGCCCTGGGAATCGAGCAGATCATGAAAAAGCTTCATGTTCAGCTCGTTATCCTCGACGATGAGGACTTTCTTGGACATCATCACCTGACCTGCGCGCCCCTCGAACGCGGGACGCCTCGTTGGTCGCATTCGTAGGCGCCCAGTCTTAAGTTGGGGTGAAGCCAACCTTACGGAGACCTTAAGCGTGGCCATCAAGGCCATCTGTCGCGACTGCCTTTGGACCGGCGAAGATCCCGCCGGGCCGCGCGAGAACCGCTGTCCGGCGTGCGGATCGCGGCGCGTGGTCGCAGACCCCGAACTGGACCAGTTGTCGATCGCGCACATGGACTGCGACGCCTTCTACGCCTCGGTGGAGAAGCGCGACCGGCCAGAGTTGCGCGACAAGCCGGTGATCGTCGGCGGTGGAAAGCGCGGCGTGGTCTCCACTGCCTGCTACGTCGCGCGCCAATATGGCGTCGGCTCCGCGATGCCCATGTTCAAGGCGCTGAAGGCCTGTCCCGAGGCCGTTGTGATCAGGCCGGACTTCACCAAATACGTCTTCGAATCGCAGCGCATTCTGGGGGCGTTGGGGCAGCTGACGCCTTTGATCCAGCCGTTGTCGCTGGATGAGGCCTGGGTTGATCTGTCGGGCACAGAGCGGCTGAACGGCGGCCCGCCGGCGCTGCAGCTGATCCGCTTTCAGAAACAGATTGAGGAGGAAACCGGCCTGACCGTCTCCATCGGCCTGGCCCCCAACCGCTTCCTGGCCAAGATGGCGTCGGAGATGGACAAGCCGCGCGGCTTCTCCGTCGTCGGCTCCGCCAACGCCCAGGCCCTGCTGGCGCCGCGCCCAATCACCGCCCTGCCCGGCGTCGGGCCAGTGTTTGGCAAGGCGTTGCGCAGCGACGGCTATTCGACCATCGGCGATCTGGCGCGGGCCGACGTGCGCGACCTGGTCAAACGCTATGGCGAATCCGGTCTGCGCCTGCACGATCTGGCCCACGCCCGCGACGCCCGCGCCGTGAACCCCGAGCGTGATCGCAAGGGGATGAGCGCCGAGACGACCTTCAACGAAGACCTGACCTCGGCCGAGGCGCTGGAGGCCGAGCTGTGGCCCCTGTGCGAGAAACTGGCGTCCAAGGCCCGGCGCGACGGCGTCGCCAGCCGGGTGCTGGTGCTGAAGCTACGGCGCACCGACTTCAAGATCGTGACCCGACGCGTCACCCTGCCCGACCCGGTGCAGACCGCCCGCGCCTTGTTCGCCGCGGGGCGCGATCTGCTAAAGCCCGAGCTGGGCCGGCCCTATCGCCTGATCGGCATCGGCATGGCGGACGTGCAGGACGCCGAGGACGCGCCCGCCGGCCTGTTCCAGACCACCGAAACGCGCGCCTTGAAAACCGAACGCGCCATCGATTTGCTGCGCGAGAAGTTCGGCAAGGACGCGGTGGTGGCGGGCCGTGCGTTGAAGCCGTAGGACAGGGCATGGATCTCGCTAAACGCGCCTATGACCACGGCTTTCGCCTGGACCCGATCGTCCGCAGCCTGCTGGACACGGACTTCTACAAGCTGCTGATGCTGCAGATGATCTGGCGCGAGCATCGCGACGTGCCGGTCGTCTTCCAGGTCATCAACCGCACCAAGACCGTGCGTCTGGCCGACGAGATCGATATCGACGCCCTGCGCGAGCAGCTGGATCATGCTCGCACCTTACGTTTCACCAACAAGGAACTGGTCTGGCTGGCGGGCAACAGCTTTTATGGCGTGAAGCAGATCTTCTCGCCCGACTTCATCGCCTGGCTGACCGATTATCGCCTGCCGGACTACGACCTTTCGGTTCAGGATGGGCAGTATGTGCTGACCTTTTCGGGCGGCTGGGCCGAGGTGACGCTGTGGGAGATCCCGGCGCTGGCGATCCTGAACGAGCTGCGCTGCCGGGTCGGGATGCGGCGGCTGGGCCGGTTTGAGCTGGACATCCTGTATTCGCGCGCCAAGACGCGGCTGTGGTCCAAGGTCGAGCAGCTTCGCGCTCTGCCCGACCTCGCCCTGTCAGACTTCGGCACGCGGCGGCGCCACGGCTTCCTGTGGCAACGCTGGTGCATTCAGGCCTTGAAGGAGGGGCTGGGCAAATCCTTCATCGGCACGTCCAACGTCCTGCACGCCATGGAGAACGACCTGGAAGCCATCGGCACCAATGGCCACGAACTGCCGATGGTTCTGGCGGCCCTGGCACCCGACGACGCCGCGCTGGCCCAGGTGCCGTATGCGGTGCTGGACGAATGGCGCAGGCATTATGCGGGCAATCTGTTGATCGTCCTGCCTGACGCCTTCGGCACCGAGGCGTTTCTGGACCAGGCGCCTGATTGGGTGGCGGACTGGACTGGGTTCCGTCCCGACTCGGCCCCGCCCATTCCGGCCGGCGACCGCCTGATCGACTGGTGGCGCGCGCATGGGCGAGACCCAAAGGAGAAGCTGCTGATCTTCTCGGACGGGATGGACATCGACGCGATCGAGGCGACCCACGCCCATTTCCACGGTCGCGCGCGTCTCAGCTTCGGCTGGGGGACCAATCTGACCAATGATTTTCGCGACTGTTCGCCCGCTTTCGCGCCCGAACTGGAGCCGATCTCCTTGGTCTGCAAGGTGGTCGAGGCCGGTGGTCGCCCCGCCGTCAAACTGTCGGACAATCCCGCGAAAGCGGTCGGCGATCCCGGCGAGATCGAACGCTATCGCCGTGTCTTCGGCGTGCGCGGCCTCACGGCCCAGCCCGTCACGGTTTGAAACCCGGCCTTAAGCCCGTCGTGCGACAAGGCGGGCATGAGCGCCTTTCTCGACAAGATGCGTCGCCGCGCCGGCCGCTATCTCGATGTCCGTCCTGCCGACGTGCGGCCTGCGCGCGGCGTCCTCAGCCTGTCGTTCGACGACATCCCGGCATCGGCCTGGACCGAGGCCGGACCAATCCTGGCTCATCACGGAGTCAGGGCGACCTACTATGTCTGCGGCGGACTATCGGGCGGTCGCAATCTGGACCTGCCCCAGTTTGAGGTGGAGCATCTGCAAGCCCTGCATAAGGCCGGACACGAAGTCGGTTGCCACACCTATGAGCATGTCTCGACCCTGACCCTGTCGCCGGCCGAGCTGGACGCCAGCCTTGCTCGCAACGCCACTTGGGTGGCCGAGCGGCTGGATGGGTACGAAATGCAGACCTTCGCCTATCCCTTCGGCGATTGCGCCCTCGGATCGAAAGCCGTGATCGACAAACGCTTCCTGTGCGGGCGCGGGGTCCGCGACGGGATCAACGCCGGCCGTTCGGATCGCAACCTGCTGCAGGCCATCGGCCTGGAGAGCCGTCGGCTGCCCGGCTACGACCTGGAGGCGCTGGTGGACGAAACGGCTTCATCCAGAGGCTGGCTGATCGCCTACGGCCACGACGTCAGCGACGCGCCGACGCCGTATGGTTGCCGTCCGGAGGATATCGATCGGTTGATCCGACTGGCGAAGGCGGCCGACCTGGACATTCAGCCGGTCGCGGCGGCGTGGCGGATGGCGACAGCCTGAAAGATCAGGCGGCCTTGCGCCGATCCGCCCAGGCGATCAGCTCCTTGCGGGGCCAGATCATCAACCATGAGCGGGCGGTGTACTCCCCGCTGTCGATCAGCGCCTTGCGCGACGCCGACGCCGTCGCCGCCCGTTCGGTGTGGATTTCGCCTGGTCCCTGGTGGACCATGAAGGCGCCGCCCTTTAGCGGGTTCAGGCGCAGGTGGGCCAGGCGGGGGCTGATCTCGGTCAAGGGCGGATCGTAGAACCAGCTGGAGCCGATCATGCCGGCCAGTTCGGGCCGCGCGCGGCACAGTTCGGCCGCCGTCGCCCAGGCCTCGTTCCAACCGTCTTCGTTGAAGCCGCGCAGCCAGCGGCTCTCGGTGTGAACCTCAAGCCAAGGCTCGCGCTTGGCGCCCGCCGCCAGATAGCGGAACAACGGCTTGACGCCCCAGCCGTCGCGGACGTGTTTGACGATCTGCCCTGGTCCGACCGGTGAAGAGAGATCAATCACCTGACTCTTGGCGCCCGGCACGCTGAGCGCCAGGGCGAAGCGGACGTCCTTGGACCAGTGGTCGAAAACGTAGTCGCCCTCAGCCTTATCCAGAAACCCCGCCAACTGTTCGATCCAGTAGGGATAGAGGGCCATGACCTCGGCCGGCAGACTCATCGCCGCTGCCCGGTCGGGCAGTTGCAGCGCCCAGGCGGCGACCAGGCCGCGACGCACATCGTCGGAGGCATCGGCGCCCAACAGCGCATCCACCGTCTTGGCCGGCATTTCGAAGTCCCAATGCGGCGCGGCCTCGGCGGCCTTTTGCGCGGCCGGGATTGCGGCAGCGTCCACGCGCGCGCGGTCTTCAGCGGACAACCGCGCCAGCACGGCATGGAAGGCGGCGACGTCGGGGGTCAGATGCATATCCATGATCGCAGCATGACACGGCGCGGTTGGCGAACCTTTAAAGCGCGCCGAACGGGTGACGCCGGCCTTGCCCCGCGCTAAACCGCGCCCAGATAAACAGGAGCCCCCATGAGCATCGAAGCCCGCATCGCCGAACTCGGCCTCACCCTGCCGGAACCCGCCAAGCCGGTGGCCAGCTATGTCTCGTATGTCCGCTCGGGCAATCAGGTCACCATCTCGGGCCAGCTGTCGAACGACGCGAACGGCGGGATCAAGGGCACGGTTGGCGTGGACGTGACGCCGGAGCAGGCGCTGGAAGCCGCGCGCCTGTGCGGTCTGAACCTGATCGCTCAGATCAAGGCGGCCTGCGATGGTGATCTGGACCGGGTGGTCCGCATCGTGAAGCTGGGCGGCTTCGTTCAGGCCGGTCCCGACTTCACCGCCATTCCCGCCGTGATCAACGGCTGCTCGGACATGATGGTCGAGGTCTTCGGCGACGCAGGCAAGCACGCCCGCTCGGCCGTCGGCGTGTACAAGCTGCCGCTCGGCTTCGCCGTCGAGATCGATGCGATCGTGGAGATCCGCTGATCTTTCAGATCTCGGTTCACGAAGGGATCGCCGACATCGGCCGCAAGGCCTGGGACGCGTGCGCGCTGCCCACCGGCGATCCCTTTGTCTCCTACGAATTCCTGCACGCGTGCGAGGCCTCGGGCAGCGCCGCGCCGCTTCAGGGATGGGCCCCGCGCCACTTGTCCCTAAGGAGTGAAGACAACGCGGTGCTGGGCGTCATGCCCCTCTATCTGAAGGGCAACAGCCAGGGCGAATATGTCTTCGACCACAGCTGGGCCGACGCCTATGAGCGGGCCGGCGGCCGGTATTATCCCAAGCTGCTGGGCGCCGTGCCGTTTACGCCCGCGACCGGCCCGCGTTTCCTGCACCATCCTGAGACCGACGCTGCGACGGTGCGTCAGGCCCTGATCCAAGGGGCGATGACCCTGGTTGAACGGCTGGGCGTCTCCTCCCTGCACGTCAACTTCCCGACCGAAGCGGACTGGTTAGCCATGACCGAGGCGGACCTGCTGCCACGCCAGGACATCCAGTTCATCTGGCGCAACAACGGCTATCGGACCTTCGACGATTTCCTGGCCGCCCTGTCGGCCAACCGCCGCAAAACCATCAAGCGCGAGCGCCGCGACGCCCAGGCCGATCTGGATATCCGCGTCCTGACCGGCGCCGACATCACCGAGGCCCACTGGGACGCCCTTTTCGCCTTCTACATGGACACCGGCTCGCGCAAATGGGGCCGACCCTATCTGACGCGCGACTTCTTCAGTCGCATCGGCGCGACCATGGCCGACCGGATCGCCCTGGTCATGGCGTTTCGGGATGAGACGCCCATCGCCGGCGCCCTGAATTTCATTGGCCGAGACGCGCTTTACGGCCGTCAGTGGGGCACGCTGGAAGACGTGCCCTTCCTGCACTTCGAGCTTTGCTACTATCAGGCTATCGAATTCGCCATTTCGCGTGGCCTGTCCCGCGTCGAAGCCGGGGCCCAAGGCGACCACAAGATCGCGCGCGGCTACCTGCCCTCCCCCGTTTATTCCGCCCACTTCATCGCCGACCCCGCCCTGCGCGATCCTGTTGCCCGCTATCTGGACGGCGAACGCCCGGCCGTCGCTGCGGAGATGCGGGCGATGACAGAAGAATTGTCGCCCTACAAGCAGGCATAGAAAAAGGCCCGGCTGCTGCCAGCCGGGCCTTTCGTCATCACCCTTTCAAGGATCAGGCCGTCTCTTCTTCCTCGGCCTTCGCGGGCGCGCTGGCGCTCGTGATGTCGAAGTCGATCTTGCCGTCCTTCAGCTGGACCCTGACGTGTCCGCCGCGCGTCAGGCGACCGAACAGGATGTCGTCGGCCAGCGGCTTCTTGATCGAGTCCTGGATGACCCGCGCCAGCGGACGCGCGCCATACAGTTCGTCGAAGCCGTTCTTGGCCAGCCAGTCGGCGGCTTCGTCGGTCAGTTCGATGGTGATGTTGCGGTCCGCCAGCTGGGCTTCCAGCTGAAGGATGAACTTGGTCACCACCGAGCGGATCGTGTCGGCCTGCAACGGCTTGAAGGCCACGATGGCGTCCAGACGATTGCGGAACTCCGGCGCGAACAGGCGCTGGATGGCCTTGTCATCCTCGCCCTCGACCTTGCCCCGGCCGAACCCGATGGAGGCGCGAGCGTTGTCGGCGGCCCCGGCGTTGGTGGTCATGATCAGGATGACGTTCCTGAAATCGACCTTTTTGCCGACCGCATCGGTCAGCATGCCGTTGTCCATCACCTGCAGCAGGATGTTGTAGACATCCGGGTGCGCCTTCTCGATTTCATCCAACAGCACGACGGCGTGCGGATGCTGATCGACGGCGTCGGTCAGAAGCCCGCCCTGGTCATGGCCGACGTAGCCGGGAGGCGCGCCGATCAGACGGCTGACCGTGTGGCGCTCCATATATTCCGACATGTCGAAGCGCTGCATCTCGATGCCCAAGGTGGCGGCGAGTTGCTTGGCGACTTCGGTCTTGCCGACGCCGGTCGGGCCGCTGAACAGGAAGCTGCCGATCGGCTTGTTCGGATCGCGCAGACCCGCCCGCGCCAGCTTCATGGCCGCCGACACCTGTTCGATGGCTTGCTCCTGACCAAAGACCGCACGCTTCAGATCGGTTTCCAGCTCGCGCAGGCTTTCGGTATCGGACTTCGACACTGACTTGGCCGGGATGCGGGCCATCTTGGCGATGACGGCCTCGACTTCCTTCTGACCGATGACCTTCTTCCTCTTGGATTCGGTCAGCAGCATCTGCGAAGCCCCCGCCTCGTCGATTACGTCGATCGCCTTGTCCGGCAGTTTCCGGTCGGTCATGTAGCGCGCAGACAGCTCCACCGCCGTGCGCACGGCGCTGTCGGTGTAGCGGACCTTGTGGTGCTGCTCGTAGTAGGTCTTCAGACCCTTCAGGATCTTCACCGTATCCTCGACCGTCGGCTCGTTGACGTCGATCTTCTGGAAGCGACGCACCAGGGCGCGGTCCTTCTCGAAGTGCTGGCGATATTCCTTGTAGGTCGTCGATCCCATGCAGCGCAGCGTGCCGGACGCAAGGGCCGGTTTCAGCAGGTTCGAGGCATCCATCGCCCCGCCCGAGGTCGCGCCCGCGCCGATCACCGTGTGGATCTCGTCGATGAAGAGCACGGCGTTGTCGTGGTTCTCCAACTCCTTAACCACCTGTTTCAGCCGCTCCTCGAAGTCGCCGCGGTAGCGGGTGCCGGCCAGCAACGCGCCCATATCGAGCGAATAGATGGTGGCGTCCTTCAGGACGTCGGGCACTTCGCCGTTGACGATCTTGCGGGCCAGACCTTCGGCGATGGCGGTCTTGCCGACGCCGGGGTCGCCCACCAGAAGCGGGTTGTTCTTGGTCCGACGGCACAGGATCTGGATCGAGCGATCCACCTCGGCCTGCCGACCGATCAGGGGATCGACCTTGCCCTGGCGCGACTTCTCGTTGAGGTCGACGCAATAGGCTTCCAGCGCCTCGCCGCCCTGTTTGACGGCGGAAGCATCCTCGGCCTCTTCGGGCGAAGCGCCCTTGGCCGGACGGGCCTCGTTGGCGCCCGCCTTCTTGGCGATGCCGTGGGCGATGAAGTTGACCGCGTCATAGCGCGTCATGTCCTGCTCTTGCAGGAAGTAGGCGGCGTGGCTCTCGCGCTCGGAGAAGATGGCGACTAGAACGTTGGCGCCGGACACTTCCTCGCGGCCGGACGACTGGACGTGGATCACCGCGCGCTGGATCACGCGCTGGAAGCCGGCGGTCGGCTTGGCGTCCTCACCGTCGCTGGTGGCCAGGGCGGCCAGGTCGTTGTCGACATAGAGGGTCAGCGCCGCTTTCAACGCCGACAGATCGACGTTGCAGGCCTGCATGACGCCGGTCGCATCGGGATCGTCGATCAGCGCGAGCAGCAGGTGCTCGAGCGTCGCATACTCGTGCCTGCGCGCATTGGCGTATCCCACCGCGCGGTGCAGGGTTTCTTCGAGAGGACGGGAAAATGAAGGCATAGGGAGGCTCCTCTCAGTCCTTTTCCATTGTGCATTGCAAAGGGTGCTGGTGGCGGCGCGCCGTCTCGATGACCTGCGCGACCTTGGTCTCGGCGACCTCGTAGGTGAAGACGCCGCAGACGCCGACGCCATGCTGATGCACATGCAGCATGATGCGGGTGGCCTCTTCCCGGCTCTTCTGGAAGAACCGCTCCAGCACATAGACGACGAATTCCATCGGCGAATAATCGTCGTTCAGAATCAGCACTCGATAGAGCGAGGGCTTTTGCAGCTTCGGCTTTGTTTCGGTGACGACGGCGGTTCCTTGACCGCCGCCGGTCTCACCGGGCCTTTGTATGGGCATTCGTGTTCCGTAATCGGGGAGTCGTCTTGGCTCTCAGATAGGGAATGATGGCCTGAATTGAAGCGGCGTCCAGTCACGGCTTTCGTGAAGCGCGTCTGACAAAGATTTCACGTGATCACAGAAGGTCAACGGCTCAGGTTGAGCGCCTCAGTTGAACAGCTCCCGATCGCCATGCCCGCCGCCCTCGTCGCCGCCCTTTCGCTCGCCGCCTTCGCCCAGCCTACGCCGCTGGAAACCGCCGTCATGGCGGCCGACGCCAAACTTTTCGCTGTCTTTTTCGAAGGCTGCGACCCGGCCGGACTTAGGGCCATGCTGACCGATGATTTCGAGTTTTTCGACGACCGGGGCGGACGCGTGGCCACCGACGCCGACGGCTTTGTCGCGCAATACGCCGCCCGCTGTCAGGACCGCAGCGCGCCAGACGCGTGGCGGACCCGGCGCGAGGCTCTGCGGGACGGTCTGGCGGTCTATCCCATCAACAACTATGGCGCAGTCGAAACGGGCGAGCACGTCTTTTACGAACGCCAGGGCGACGGACCCGAAACCCGCGTCGGACGCGCCCGCTTCACGCAGATGTGGAAACAGGAAGGGGCCGAGTGGAAGCTGGCGCGGGTCTTCAGCTACGACCATTCCGCCCTGCCCTGACAGCAAAAAGGCCCCGGAGCGAACTCCGGGGCCTTCTCGATTCTTCGGGCGGTTCGCGGGATTAGCGAGCGGCCTGGAAGGTTTCGACCGAGGCGGTGACGCGCTCGTTGATCGGCTTGATGCTGTCCTTGACCGTGGCGGTGACGATCTCGTTCGTCTTGGTCAGCTCGGCGACATAGCGCTCCATCGACTTCTTGGCCCAGGCGGTCTGGAGCTCGAAGAACTCCTGCACCGAACGGGCCGTCGACAGTTCCTTGGAGGCGGCGACGCCGTCTTCCCACGACGACTTGGCGAAGCCCAGCGCCTGTTGCGAAAGGGCCTCGGCGCCCTTCTGGGCGACGGTGACCGACTCGACCATGGCTTCCAGGGTCTTCTTGCTGTGCGCGTTCAGCTCGGCCATCGAGGCCGTCGACTTGTCGATGCCTTCACGGAAGGCCTGCGTGCCAGCGGCTTGCATGGTTTCGGCTTGCGCCTTGACCTTGGCGGCGGCCGAAGTCGCAGCGGCGGTGGCTTGGTCGGCGGTTTTCTTCACGGTTTCAGCGGCGTCGGCCATGATCGTCTCTCCGGTAGAAGGCCCTTGGGAACGGGCCTGAAGGCGGAAATAATGATGCGAGAGGATCTCGCAGACCCGCAATATGCTGCAAGTGCGAAGGTTTTTCAAGCGTTTTGTGCAATGCACAATATGATCGACGATAACCTTGATCGGCCGGTCAAATTTGCGTTGACGCGCGGTTAACCACCACGAAACCCGCGCTTCCTATGCTAGCTGTTTGTCCGTGACGGCCGGGGGGCCTGTCGCACCCTGCTCACCGAGGGGTTGTCCCGCCCATGATCGCTTTTCTCCGCCGTGGCCTGTTCGCTGTCCTCGCGCTTTCGCTGGTTCTGGGCGCGAACGTCAGGCCGATCGAGGCCCAGACCGCCTACTCGGCCCAGGAGAACAGCCGCTACGCCGCCATCGTGATCGACGCCGCCACGGGCGAGGTTCTGTTCGCACGAAACGCCGACAGCCGTCGCTATCCAGCGTCCTTGACCAAGATGATGACGCTGTATCTGACGTTCGAGGCGCTGTCTCAGGGCAAGGCCAATGTGAATGACGTGCTGACGATCTCGCCGCGCGCCGCGTCCCAGCCGCCATCGAAACTGGGCCTGGCTGCAGGCCAGACCATCACCTTGGACAACGCCATGCGCGCCACCGCCGTGCGGTCCGCCAACGACATGGCCTTGGCCATTGGCGAGCACATCGGCGGATCGGAAGCCCGCTTCACCAATATGATGACGCAGAAGGCCGCGCAGCTAGGCATGACCCAGACGCGCTACTACACCGCAAACGGCCTGCCGGACGCACGCCAGGTGACATCCGCGCGCGACCAGGCCATTCTGGCGCGCGCGATCATGCGCGATTTCCCTCAGTATTACAGCTATTTCGGCCTTCACGACTGGGCCTACAATGGCCGCAACTATCGCAACACCAACGGCCTGCTGCCGACCGGGCGCGGCTATGACGGGATGAAGACCGGCTACACCAACGCCTCCGGCTACAACCTCGCCGCCTCGGCCGTGCGTGACGGACGACGCCTGATCACCGTGGTACTGGGCGGCCGTTCGACCGCCAGCCGCAACGCCCACGTCGCCGAGCTGATGGACACCGGGTTCGAGGTCGAGCGCCGCCGCGCCCAGGGCGAGCGGATCCAGGTGGCGCAGACCTTCTTCGAGCAGCGCGGATTCGGCGTTGGGTCGGCGATCGCAGACGCCCCAATCGCCTATGCTTCGGTCAATGACGACGAGGACGGCGTCGGCGCGGAATCCACCGCTGTCGCCTATACGGCCGCACCGGTGCCCGCCGCCCTGCCGACCCGTGTCGCCCCCGCCCCGTCGGAGCGCGCAGCCAGCCAGCGGGCCGCCGCGACGCTGCCGCCCATTGGTTCGGCGCCGGCCGCTTCTTCCGCTCCCCGTGCGGCCCGCAATGTCACCGCTTCGCTGAACGGCGCCCCGGCCAATGCCGCTGTCGCGCCGTCCACCACGCCCCGTCGCTCGGCGTCGTCCGCAACGCGGGAACCCGCCCGCGCCGCGCCCAGAATGCCGGCCGGTCGCTGGGCAGTGCAGGTCGGCGCCTTCCGCGAAGAGAAGGTGGCGACCGACTGGCTGATCGAGGTCAACCGCCGCTTCCGCGATCAGTTCGCCACCGCCGAACGCAACGTCCAGACCGCCGGCGACTGGTATCGCTCGCGCTTTGTCGGCTTGACCGAAACCGGGGCAAAGTCCGCCTGCGAGGCGCTGGCCGCGCGTCGCGTGACCTGCATGGTCATCGGCCCCGACTGAGACCAAAATCGCGAGAACAAATGTTCTTGCTTTGTTCCAGACGATGTCGCATCGTCCTTCCCATGGAAACCGCCAAGGGAAAAGGCGCGCGTTCGAATGCAAGCGGCCGCTATGAGCCTGAGCAGCACCAGTCGTTCGATGACGGCTGGACGCAAGACGACGCCGAGGCCGCGCCGCTGCGCACAACCCTCACCCCTGAACACGCCCGCACCATCATCGCCCGGAACGATAGTCCGGACATCGGCTTCGACCGCTCCATCAACCCGTACAAAGGTTGCGAACATGGCTGCATCTACTGCTACGCCCGTCCGTCCCATGCCTGGATGGGCCTATCCCCGGGCCTGGATTTCGAGAGCCGGATCTTCTTCAAGCCCCAGGCCGCAAGTCTGCTGGAACAGGCGTTCCTCGCACCCCGATACCGATGCAAGCGCATCCACATAGGCGGCAATACAGACCCCTATCAGCCAGTCGAACGTGATCTGAAGTCGACGCGCTCGATCCTGGAGGTCATGCAGCGGTTCAATCACCCGTTCAGCATCATCACCAAGTCGGTTTTGATCGCGCGCGACGCCGACATTTTGGGCCCGATGGGCAAGGCGGGGCTGGCCTCGGCCTTCGTCTCCATCACCACCCTGGATCGTGGGCTGGCGCGGGCGATGGAGCCGCGCGCCTCCACCCCCGCCAAGCGGCTGGAGGCGATCAGCCGCCTGGCCGACGCCGGTTGTCCGGTCGGGGTCGGTTTCGCCCCCGTCATTCCCGGTCTGAACGACCACGAACTGGAAGCGATCCTGGAGGCCGCCGCCAAGGCCGGGGCCACGCGGGCCATGTATGTCACCCTGCGTCTGCCGCTTGAGATCAAGGATCTGTTTCGGGAATGGCTGGCCGACGCCCGCCCGGATCGCGCCGCCCGCGTCATGTCCCTGATCCGCCAGACGCGCGGCGGCAAGGAATATGACGCTGACTGGTCCCAACGGATGAAGGGCACCGGGCCTGTCGCCGAGCTGATCGGAACGCGGTTCAAGGCCGCTGTCAAACGCTACGGTCTCGACACGCCGCACCGTTTGCTGGACGAAACCCAGTTCCGGGTGCCCGCAGACGCTCGGCCTCAGTTGGAGTTGTTCGGGTAGTCGTCCGCCGCCGATGGGTCGATGGCGCGCGTGACCAGATCGCGCCAGGGGGGGGCGGTGTCATCGACCAGATCGACATCCTCCATCAGGGCCACCGCGCCCTCCCCGTCCGGCAGGATCAGACCTAGGATTTCCATCTCCTCGCCGTCGGCGTCGAGATGGCTTTCGGCCTGAACGGCCACCGCCGCCTGTTCGCCGTCCTCATCCCACCAGATGACCGGCTGGGGCAGGTCCATGACGATGGGACGCGGATCGTCGGTTTCGCCCAGGGCGAACACCGCACGTCGCGCCTGAACGTCGTCCAGGGTCGCCACGGCGCCCGTAAACGGCTTCAGCCGCATCCAGTCGTCGGCGTCGAAGCCGCCGCCGTCCTCTTCGCTCGTGTCGTCCAAAGTCATCGTTTGAAAACCCCCACCAGTTCGACGTGCGACGACCACAGGAACTGATCCACGGGCGTCACCGCCTCCAGCCGGAAACCGGCATCGATCAACACCCGCGCATCACGCGCAAAGGTCTGAGGATTGCACGACACGCCCACGACGACGCCGGCCTTGGTGTCCGCGATCTGAGCCGTCTGGTCGATCGCGCCGGCCCGCGGCGGATCGAACACGATGGCGTCGCATCCCTTCAGGTCATAGGGATTCATTGGTCGACGAAACAGATCGCGCGCCTCGGCCGTGATGGCCTTCATTCCTTTGGCCGAACCGACGGCGGCCTTCAGCGCAAGGATGCCTGGCTTGGATGCGTCCGCTGCGATCACCGGCGCGACCTTGGCCAACGGGAAGGTGAAGGTCCCCGCGCCGCAGAACAGATCGGCGATCTTATTGGCGCCCTTCACCGCGGCCAGCGCGCGCGCAACCATCGCCGCCTCGGCCTGAGGGACCGCCTGCAGAAATCCACCCGCCGGTAGGGACACGGTGGCTGGGCCAAACGCCACCTTGGGCTGGCGCGCCATCACCAGGGTGTCGCCCGCCAGGCTGAGGCGCGCCAGATCGGCCCGGTGCGCGGCCTGAATGGCCTGCATCTGGGCGTCAGCCGACAGGCCGCCGCCCGAGCGGCGTTCGACCCCGGTCACATCGACGTCCAGCCCCGACAAGGTCCAGGTGACGTGCAGGGTCGGCGCGGACTTCGGATGTTCGAAAAAGGCGGCCGCGACCTGCGTCAGCGCCGGAATAGCCGCCACGATCCGGGGATCGGCGACCGGACAAGCCGTCACCTCGACCAACCGCCAGGAGCGGCGCGCCTTGAAGCCCAGCACCACGCGTCCATCCTGGGCGCGACGGGCATGAAGAGCCAGGCGGCGACGGCTGGCCGGCGGGGTCGCCACCGTCGCCTCGATCTCGGTCTCGATCCGCTCGCGCGCCAGGGCCAGGCGCACCTGTTCTCGCTTCCAATCCAGATACGGCTTTTCCGACCAATGCTGAAGCGAGCAGCCGCCACAGTCGCCATACTGGGGCGAGACCGGTGCGATCCGGTCAGGGCTGGGCGTGATGATTTCGACCTCTTCCAGCCGTCCGTCCGCGACGACGCCGCGCACCGTTTCGCCTGGCAAGGTCAGGCCGGCGAACACCGGGCCAGACGGCGTCTGGGCGACGCCGTCGCCCTGGCCGCCGACGCGGTCGATGGTGAAGATGTCCATCGGCGGGCTTCTAGCCGCAGGTCCCCCTTCGCTCAAGCCACAGGGCCATCGCGGCAGGTTCGCTGAACATGAATGAAGATGAACGAACCGATCAATTGCCGTTCAGCTTCGCCGTCGTAAATCCCATTGCAACGAGACACGAGGCTTTGCCGTTAACGTTTGACGGAAACCGTTCGGTCCTCAGAGGGTTGGAAAATGCGTCTCACGAAAACATCGATCGCCGCCGTCGCCGCCCTGGCGTTCGGCGTCACGGCCGCCCCGCTTACGGCGTCGGCCCAGAACTATTACGGCAGCGGCTACAGCCAGAACTACGGCACGGGCGCCTATAGCCGCTCATATGATTACAATAGCGGCCGCTATTACGATCCTTGCACGCGTGAGCGCCAAGGTCGCACCGGCGCCGGCGCAGTCATCGGCGGCGGCGCGGGCGCCGTCATCGGCTCGCAACTGGCCGCACGCGGTCGCCGCACGGAAGGCAGCATCCTGGGCGGTGTGGTCGGCGCCGTGATAGGTTCGCAGGTCGGTCGATCCAGCTCGGACGCCTGCCGCAGCTATCAGAGCAGCTATGGTTCAAACGGCTACTATGCTCAGGGCTACAGCCAACCGAGCTACGGCTATTACGATGATCGCTACACCGGCGATCAAGGCTATCGCTACGACGACTACGACCGTCGCGACGACTATGCCTACAGCCGTGGCGGCTACTATGACGACCGTTCGCGCCCGGTCGACTCCTACCAGAATTCAGACGGATGCCGTCTGGCCGAAAGCCAGATCCGTCTGCCGGACGGTCGCACGGACACGCGCTACGTCCGTACCTGCCCCGACCAGTACGGCCGCTATCGCGTCGTCGATTAATTTTCAGCCCCCCTGTCAATCGACGACGTGACGGAGCCGCCGGAGGAGCAATCTTTCGGCGGTTTCTCTTTGTTTTCGGGCTATCGGCCTTTGGCCTACTTGAGCCCGGCCTTTGAGCTATCGGTCTTGGGTATCGGGCTTGGTCAGCCCGGCTTCTTCGCCCACAGCAGGAACTCGACGTTGCCGTCGCCGCCGGTGATCGGGCTTTCGGTCGTCGCCAACACCGCCCAGCCCAGCGCTTCCAGCCAGTCGCGCACTCGCTCGACAGCGGCCGCATGCGCCGCCGCATCCTTGATCACGCCCTTCTTGCCGCCGCCCGGGCCATCGGCCTCGAACTGCGGCTTGACCAGGGTGACCAGATCCGCATCAGGCGTCGCCAGATCGAGAGCGACTGGCAGCACTTTGATCAGGCTGATGAAACTGGCGTCGCAGACCACCAGCGACGGCGGCTGCGGGATCAGATCAGGCGTCAGGTCCCGCGCATCGGTGCGCTCCAGATTGACCACGCGGGGATCGGACGACACCCGTGCGTGCATCTGGCCGAAGCCGACGTCGACGGCGAACACCTTGGCCGCGCCTCGGTTCAGCAAAACCTCGGCAAAGCCGCCGGTCGATGCGCCAACGTCCAGCGCCACCCTGCCCTTCACGAGGACGGGCCACAGGGTCAGGGCGTGGTCCAGCTTCAGCGCCCCGCGCCCGACCCAAGGGTGGGCGGGTTGGGCCTCCAGCGCGATGTCATCCGCGAACTGTTCGGACGCCTTCCGCACGAGCGCGCCGTCGGCCAGAACCAGCCCCGCCTCGATTGCGGCGCGCGCTTGCGAGCGGCTGTCGAACAGGCCGCGTGCGACGAGAAGCTGATCAATCCGCGTCTTCACGGCCTTGCTTTCATCGGGGCGTCAAAGCGACGCCAGACGCGCCAGCGCCGCCTGTAGCTTGACCTTGCCCGCCTCGGCCTCGGCCAGCTTGGCGCGCTGTTCGTCGACGACTTCCGGCGCGGCGCGAGACACGAAGTTGGGGTTGCCCAGCTTCTTGCTCACATGGCCGATGTCGCTATCGAAGGCGGCGATTTCCTTCTCCAGACGGGCCCGTTCGGCGGTCAGATCGATGATGCCCGCAAGCGAAAGCGCCACCGTCGAACCGCCCGAGACGAAGGTCACGGCCCCGGTCGGCGCCGCATCCGCCGAACCGACCTCGGACACGCGGCCCAGGGTCAGGATCAGGTCGCGGTGGCGGGCGATCCGCTCGGCGGTCACGGCGTCGGGTGCGACGAAGGCCAGCGGTGGCTTGGCCGACGGCGGCACGTTCATTTCGGCGCGCAGGCCGCGAACCTCACCGACCAGATCGACCAGCCAGCCGATCTCGGCCTCGGCCGAGGCGTCGATGAAGGCGTCCGGCAGAACCGGCCACTCGGCCCCAATCAGCAAGCCGTCGCGAGCCAGACCTTCCTTGCCCAGTTCGGCCCACAGTTCCTCTGTGATGAAGGGCATGACCGGATGCAGAAGCTTCAGCGTCTGATCCAGCGTCCAGGCCGTCATCGCCCGCGTTTCGGCTTTTGCGGCTTCGTCGGCGCCTTGGAACACCGGCTTGGCGAGTTCCAGATACCAGTCGCAGAAGACGTTCCAGACGAAGCGATACAAAGCGCCCGCCGCATCGTCGAAGCGTCCGCCTTCGATGGCTTGCGACACCGCGCGTTCGGCCTTGGTCACCTCGCCGCGGATCCAGCGGTTGATCGTCTGGTCGACAGTGGCGGGATCGAAGCCTTCGACCCGGCGCGCCTCGTTCATCTGGCTGAAGCGCGCGGCGTTCCACAGCTTGGTGCCGAAATTGCGATAACCCTCGATCCGCTGCTTCGACAGTTTGATGTCCCGCGTGCCGGACAGGATCGCCATTGTGAAGCGCAGCGGATCGGCGCCCAGCTCGTCGATGATGCCCAGGGGGTCGATGACGTTCCCCTTGGACTTGCTCATCTTTTGGCCCTTCTCGTCGCGGACGAGGCCATTGATGATGACGCGCTTGAACGGAACCTCGCCCATGAAGTGCTGGCCCATCATCATCATCCGGGCGACCCAGAAGAAGATGATATCCGCCGCCGTGACCAGGTCGCTGGTCGGATAGAACCGCTCCAGATCCTCAGTCTTCTCGGGCCAGCCCATGGTCGAGAACGGCCACAGGGCCGAGGAGAACCAGGTATCCAGAACGTCCTCGTCCTGGGTCAGGGCGACCTCGGAATCATAGTCCGCCATCGCCTGTTCGCGCGCGTCATCTTCCGTCTCGGCGACATAGATTTCGCCGTTCGGGCCGTACCAGGCGGGGATGCGGTGACCCCACCACAGCTGGCGCGAAATGCACCACGGCTCGATGTTGCGCAGCCATTCGAAATAGATCTTCTCGTACGACTTGGGCTCGAACACCGTGTCGCCCTGCTCCACCGCCTTCAGCGCGGGTTGGGCCAGGACCTTGGCATCGACGTACCACTGATCCGTCAGCCACGGCTCGATGACCACGCCGGAGCGGTCGCCGTGCGGCACGACGTGTTTGGTCTTCTCGATCTCGCGCAGCCAGCCCTCTTCCTCGGCGCGGGCGACGATGGCCTTGCGCGCGGCGAAGCGGTCTTGCCCAACGTAATCCGCAGGCACGTCGGGCGTATCGACGTCGGTGATGCGCCCGAAAGCATCGAGGATATTCAGCGACGGTAGGGCCGCCCGCTTGCCCACGCCGAAGTCGTTGAAATCATGGGCCGGCGTGATCTTCACCGCGCCCGAACCCTTGGTCGGATCGGCATAGTCGTCGGCGACGATTGGGATGCGACGGCCGGTGATCGGCAGGGTCACGAACTTGCCGACCAGGCCGGCATAGCGTTCGTCATCCGGATGCACCGCCACGCCGGTGTCGCCCAGCATGGTCTCAGGCCGGGTCGTGGCGACGACGATGAAGTCGCGCGTCTCGAACTCGGTCGCCTGGTCGTCCTGGTCGAAGGCGACGGGGTGTTCGTAGGTGACACCGTCCGCGAGCGGATAAGCGAAATGCCAGTAGGCGCCGTCCACCTCGCGCTGCTCGACCTCAAGGTCCGAAATGGCGGTCTGGAAATGCGGGTCCCAGTTCACCAGCCGCTTGTCGCGATAGATCAGGCCTTCCTTGTGCAGTTGCACGAAGACCTTGCGGACGGCGGCGTTGAGCCCCTTGTCCAGGGTGAACCGCTCGCGCGACCAGTCGCACGAGGCGCCGAGGCGGCGCAGTTGGCGCACGATCGTTCCGCCGCTTTCGGCCTTCCATTCCCAGATCTTCTCGATGAAGGCGTCGCGGCCCATGTCGCGACGCCCGACATTGCCGGCGGCGGCCAGCTGACGCTCGACCACCATCTGGGTGGCGATGCCGGCGTGGTCCGTGCCGGGCAGCCACAGAACCGCCTTGCCCTTCATCCGGTGATAGCGGGCCAGGATGTCCTGCAGCGTGTTGTTCAGGGCATGGCCGATGTGCAGGCTGCCGGTCACATTGGGCGGCGGAATGACGATCGAATAGGCCTCGGCGGCGCCGTCGGTGCGGGGCGCGAACAGGCCGCTCACTTCCCACTGGGCGTAAAGGCGGGGCTCGGCGGCCTGGGGTTCGAAAGTCTTCTCAAGCATCGTCGTTCTTTTTGCTAACGCTCCGCGCGCGGCGCGTCGCTAAATGAGCATATCAAAATGCGAAAGGGCGGCCCCTTCAGGAGCCGCCCCTCGGATTAGTCTGGGCTGAAGCGAAGGGCTAGGCGCTGCGCGCGATGCGTTCGACTTCCTTTTGTACCGCCGCCTGGACGATACGGGGCAGGTTGTTGTCCAGCCAGTCCTTCAGAAGCGGGCGCAGCATCTCGGCGACCATGGCCTCGACCGTGTTGCCGCTGACGAAGGGCAGGTCGCCCGAGGCCGATGGGGCCGGCTCAGGCTTCTTGAAGCTGGCGGCCAGACCCGCGAAGGCCGACGCGGCGCTGGCGGCGGCGCTCTCGCCGACCAGAGTGTCATAGGCCGGGGCCGGCTCGGGAGCCGATTCGTAAGCCGGCGCGGGTTCAGGTTCGGGCTGATAGGGCGCGGGCGAATGCTCGACCACGTCCAGATCGCCGATGGTCTCGGCCGGCGCTTCATAGCGGTCGGTCAGTTCCAGCACGTCGTCTTCGACGGCGGCGGGTTCCGGCGTCGGCTCGACCGGGGCGGCAAAGACGGTTTCGGCCGCGATCGGCTCGGGAACCGGCTCAGGCGTGGCTTCCGGCATCGCGGCCGCCGGCGTCTCGGCCGGGGCCTCGTCTTCAGAGATGATCCGGCGAATCGACGCCAGAATCTCTTCCATGGTCGGTTCCTGGGCGGACTGATCGGTCATGGCGCAACCTTGGGCGAGGCCTGGGTAGAAGGGGTGGGCGCCGAACGAAGGATCGCTCGAAACCTGTGCCTTGTCGTCGCATCTTCGCCCGTCGGAATCAACGGGCGGTTTCCGTCCGTATTCGACGCGGTCAGTTCTGCGGCGCCGTGCGCACGACCTCGCCCTTGAGCTGAGCGTCGATCGGCGCGTCGACGGTGTCCGGCGTGGTCACGATCGGCGGCGAGGCCACGCGATCCAGCGTCTCGATCACGCCGTCCCACGGCAGGCCGCCGCGTCCCTTGACCTGGTCGTAGTTCGTCGCGGGATCATAGGCCTCGATCGTCGGGTTCAGGGCCGGGCCTTCCAGCTGGCCCATGGCGGCCAACAGCGAGGCGCGAGCGACGTATTCGGCGGCGCGGGCGCTGGCGACCGAAGTCTGGGCGTTCCGCAGCGCCAGTTCCTGGTTCAACACGTCAAGCGTGGTGCGCAGGCCGACTTGAGCTTCCTGGCGCACCCCTTCGGCCGCGACCGATGCGGCGCGAACGGCTTCCGTGCCGGCCGCGACCGTGGCGCGGGTCGACAGCACCTGGGCGTAGGCCGAGCTGACGTTCTGAAGCACGGTGCGGCGCTCGCCCTCGATGCCGATCTGGGCCGCGTTGGCGCGCTCCAAAGCCTGCGCGACGCGCGAGCGGTTCAGACCGCCGGTGAAGAGCGGCACAGACAGAGTGGCGCCGGCCGTGAAGCTGCGGCGATCGGCCAGTTGGCCCAGGTCGCCGAGATCATTGGAAGATCCGCCGTAGGAGGCGGTGGCGCGCACCGACGGCAGATATTCCGAACGGGCGGCGGCGACGGCGGCCTCGGCGCTTTGCAGTTGATAGGTCGCGGCCAGAACAGCGGGATTGCGCTGCAACGCCGTCTCGATGGCGACGTCGAAGTCGCTGGGAACCTCCGGCAGGACCGGCGCGGCTTCCAAGTCGGCCGGCGACTGGCCGACGACGGCGGCATAGGCCGCGCGCGACGTGGACAGCTGGGCCTGGGCGTTCGCCAAGTCGGCTTCGGACTGCGCCTGCGAGGCTTCGGCCTGGGCCACGTCGGTGCGGGTGATCTCGCCGACCTCGAAGCGGGCGCTGGTTTCTTCCAGCTGGCGTTGCAGCACCGTCAGATTCTCTTGGCGGATACGCAGGATTTCCATGTCGCGGGTGACGTTCACATAGGCCTGGATCACCGACAGCATGACCGACTGCTCGATCTCACGCAGATTCTCACGGCCGGCCAGGACGCTGGCGCGGGCCTGGTCGATGGCGCGCGAGGTGCGACCGGCGGTCCAGACATTCTGGCTGACGCTGACGCCGACATTGGCGCCTTCGGTTTCGGACGATGAGGTCGTGACCTGGGTATCAGGTATGCCGTCGCCGTTCGTATCGACGAACTGGGTCACGGCGGGGAAGTCGCTGCGGGTGTAGTCCACGCCGGCCGAGGCGCCGATGGTCGGACGCAGGCCCGACCGCGCCTGGACCACCGTCTCGTCCAGCGCACGCTGGTTGGCGCGTTGGGCCAGCAGGTTGGGGTTGGTCCGATAGGCCAGGGCGATGGCGTCCTGCAGCGTCTCGGCCCAGGCCGGCGCGCCCAGACCGGTCATCACGGCGACCACAGCGGCCGAAGCCAGCACACGCGAGCGTTTCAACATTGTCCGTCCTTGCGTGACGCTCCGAAGAACGCCCGAATGTTTTCTCAAGCGTAACTGCGGCCTGACCGAACCACACGCCAGTTAAGTTTTCTTCACGGTTGCGAACGGGATTTCCGTCGCAACCGCGCGTCTCTTTGATCTTACAACGCGAAAGTGGGGGCGGGCTTCAGCTCGGCAAGGACCGCTGGCGACGAATCAAACAGTTCACGGCGCGACAGGCCTTCGCGCGTCTGAACATACAGGGCCGCCTTGCCGATGGCGCCGCGGCGTTCGACCACGACGATCCGGCCGCCGGGACGCAGGGCCGCGCCCCACGATTCGGGCAGGCTCTCGACGCCGCCTTCGGAAATGATCAGATCCCACCCTTCGCCGGTCGGTCGGACCAACGGCGCGACGACCGTGGTCACGCCTTCGTCCGCCAGAGCCTCGCCGACCACGGCGAAAACGGCGGCGTCCGATTCCTGAGCTGTGACGCTGACACCCATACGGGCCAGCAGCGCGGCGGCATAGGGCGCGGCGATGGCCAGGGCCTTCTCGCCTTCGCGTGCATCGGCCGCTTGCAGCAGCTTGGCGACGTCGCGCGCCGGCATCAGGCGGCGCTCGCCTGCGATCACCACCGATTCTTCGGAATAGGCGGCGAAGGCGCGATCAGGCGCGCAGAACTTTTCACGCGGCACGGCCATCATGGCCAGGTGAATCGCGCGATCCGTCACGTCGTTCACTCGCACCTGCGAGTCGACCATGGCCTTGCGCTCTGCGGTGAAATCCATCTGTAGGCAGCCTTCAACGATAATCCGGGAGGAAAACTCGCGCGCTTATAGGTCCGTGCGTTGCAGCGGACAATCCGATCTGATAGCGAACGCCCCTCGCGATGATCGCCCCCGAGAAATCGGGGACAAAAAGCGGCCTGATGGCGGAGTGGTGACGCAGAGGACTGCAAATCCTTGCACCCGGGTTCGATTCCCGGTCAGGCCTCCATCGCGACGATACGGACGAAGGCCGCCCCTCGGGGCGGCCTTCGCGTTTTCAGCTTCCAGCAAGCGCCGTGGTCGTCAGATGATGAAGCGCAACCGCACTCGTCGCCGCGACATTCAGCGAATCGAAACCGCCCGCCATAGCGATGCCGATCGGCCGGCAACGGTCGATCAAATCCTTGGGCAGCCCCCGACCTTCGGACCCCAGCATCAGAGCGACCGGTCCGGCGCGCCTGTAGTCCGAAAGCCGCTCGGTCGACGAAGGCGTCAGCGCCAACACCTCGACGCCGGCCCGCCGCAGGGCCTCGATAATGTCTGTCGCGCCGACGACGACGAACGGCGTACGCAGCACCGCGCCGACCGAAACGCGAATCGCCTTGCGGTAAAAGGGATCGCAGCAGGTCGGATCAAGCAGCACAGCCCTGGCGCCGAACGCGGCGGCGTTCCTGAACAGGCCGCCGACATTGTCGTGGTTGCCGATCCCGCTGGCCAAGACGAACACGTCCTGCGGCCCGATATCCGCCAGCACTTTGTCCAGCGACAGGGGCTCGGGCTTTTGGCCCAAGGCCAGAATGCCCCGGTGCAGTTCGAAACCCGCGATCCGGTCTAGCACGGCTTGGCCCGCGACATAGACGGGCGTCGCGGGCGGCAGAGACGTGATGACGTCGCCCAAGGCCGCAACGCGCTTTTCCGCCAGCAGCAGCGACAGGGGCCGACAGCGCGAAGCCATCGACGCCAATCCACGCACCACCACCTCCCCTTCCGCGATGAACAATCCCTGACGACCCGTCAGATCGCGCTCGCGGATATCGCGATAGGCCGCAACACGCGGGTCTGCGGGATCGTCGATAAATATCGTTTCGATTGGCTCGTTTTCCCATTGCAAGATCGGAACAGCCGCTGCTATACGCCCGCCTCCCGAGCAGATGTTCCGCAGTAGCTCAGTGGTAGAGCAGCCGACTGTTAATCGGCTGGTCGTAGGTTCGAATCCTACCTGCGGAGCCACTCGGGGGCATTGATCTGATTGAGTTTTTCGTTCTCAGATCAAACCTCACAGCGGCGCCCGTCAGACTCATTGTCGGCTCCCCGTCAGACTCTTTGTTTCCACATTGTTCACGAGCCCGCGCTTGCGCTGGGCGTTCTCGGCGACCTGCGAATCGCGCGGCAGGTACTTCTGCAGGATCTGCTCGGCGCTGCTGATCTTGTGCCCAGTGATGGCGACAATCTCCGGCACGGTGCATTGCGACCGAGCCAACTGCACGACGCAAGAGTGCCGCAGCTCCTTCAGCTTGAGAGGACGAGCGCCGCCGCTGATGGCCATGTCGCGAACCTTGGCGAACACTTTCGATGCTGCAATGTCGTCTGCCTCAAGGCGTCCGCCGATCAGGCGCGCATAGGGCCGCCCCACACGGGCGTCATGGAACAGATGCAGCCTTCCTACCGGGCGGTCGTCCAGCATGGCCTGCAGGCGGTCGCTGACGCGGATCGTGACCTTGCTGCCGGTCTTGCCTTGGGCGAACGAGAAGACGCCACGCTGCGGGTCGTATTCCTCGCCGTAGCGGAAGAGGTACGCGTCGGTCAGGCGCTGCCCGATCTCCCACTCCATGAGCAGCAACTTGGCCATGTCCGCTTGACCCACGGCGACCGCCGCCCACGCATAGACCTCGACGTCCGCCTGTTCCCAGATCGTGACCTGGGTATCGGGCGCCGACATCTTGATGCGGCCTACGGGATTGTCCGGCCGCCAGCCCATGTCGATGGCCTGATCCATGATCATCTTGAGGACGACCTTGACGTGGCGGCGCGTTGTGGGCGCGTGATCCAGCAGCGCCAGGAACGCCTCGACGTCGACCTTGCGCAGGCCCGACGGGTCCGGGTGCTTGTGGACCTCGGACCATGCCGCGATGTGCAGCCAGGACTTGTCGTAGCCGCGCTGCGTGCGCGGTCGCAGACCCTTGTACTGCTGCGTCTGACGCCAGGCGTCGTAAAGCGTACGCAGATTGCGGGGCGCGGTCTTGGGGTTCACGCCCTGGCGCAAGGCCTGCAAGCGATCAAACAGGCGCGCCGCATCCTGCTGAATCCGCGCGACCTCGCCGGCATCCTGTAGGTTCCCGGCGCGGCCCTCAGTGGGCAGCGGTATTGTCGATGGCCAGTCGTGCGGCCGGAGCCGTGGCGGCACTTCGAACAGCACCCGCGCCGTTCCGTCCTTTCGGACCCGGACGCTGACGTACTTGCCGAGATCGAGCTTTACGGAAGGCATCGGCGTCTGTGTGGCCCCAGGTCGGCGCTTCGGCCGCTGCTTGTTGTCGGTCATCTTGCACCAATCCAAAGGCGCGGAGAACGTCATTGCGGTTGAAGAGGAGCTGTGCGCCGCGGTCGCAGGGCTCAAGGACGATGGCGCCGGACTTTCGCCGGCGGGAGAATGTCTCGGTGGTGATGCGGCGCCATGCGCAGATCTCGCGCGTCGTCAGCACGTCACGGTCGGGCAAATCGCTCACGACAATATCCTCGCCTGATCTTTAACAGACACTCGAAGCGGTCTTTCACGCGCGGGGTTGTCCAAAAAGGTAATCCTGTCATTTTTTATGCAACCGATCAGGTAATCGGTCAGTTTTTCGCCGCCCAAAGCCTTTTGAACATGACAGGCCCAAAGCTCTAAATCCTCACCGCGAACGAAGGCGAATCCTTCTGGTGCAACCTCGATGCCGTTCGATTTCAATAAGGCCATCTATCCCTCCCTCTTCCCATCCGCGTCGGATTTCTTGCCTGCCACCCAAAGTGCACCAATGCAGAACGACATGGCCGCAACAGCGATGGTCAGGCTGACGCCAACCCCGAACAGCCATTTGATGATCTCAAGAACCAACATCGTCACAGCGGCCCAAAGAGCGGTTCTCATTCTCCCTCCCCCTTCCCATTGCGGGCGAGGAAGGCCCGGGCGGTGCTGGTCATCGGCTTGGCCCTTCCAGCATCAGCGCCGTCGGCATCGAGCCGCGCTCATAGGCGATAGCTATCTGCGGCTGCATGAACTCGCCGACGGTCTGGCCATCCGGCAGGACGGTGTGGGCTAGGAACTCGTCCTCGATGGTCGTGATGCCCGCCGCGACTGCCTCCAGCTTCGCCTTGATGACGAGGGCCAGGGCACGCCACCGTTGGCGCCCAGCCTGCTCCCACGCCTTTTCCGCTTCGGCAGGCGAGCGCAGAGTCCCGCGTGCCGGAGTGTGAGTGAACTCGCGTGCTTTCGGATCCGGCATCGGAAGCAGGAACTTCACCATGCGGTCGGAAATGCGGAACCCGATCATCGCCCGCGTGTCCTCGGTCGCATACATGAACGACGTGGCGCCGTAGCGTTTCAGGGTCGCTTCGATCTCAGACCGGCTGCGATCCTGGCTGACGGACGTGTCGGCTGCGTATCGGGCGCTCATTTCTGTTCACCTGTCGGGGCGGCGGGAAGCCCATAGGATTCGCGGTATCGCTCTAGTCCTTCGCTGTCGGTCAGGAAGGTGACTATCTGCTTGGCGGCTTCTGCATGGTCCTCTTCGCCCCACTCGTCGAAAAGTGCGATGAGGAAATCGGGAAGCTCAGCGATCCGTTCAGCACGCATCCCGCCCCCTGGCAGCGGCGATGCGGGTGCGGGCAATGATCCGTCTTCGCGCATGGTGTTGAAGTTTCGTACAGCCTGTTCGTACTGACGCCGCTTCAACTCGCCCCATGTGACGGTCTCTCCGGTTTCGATCTTGAACAGCATGTCATCGCTCAACTCGACGGTAGGCATGCTCGGCACCAGGCGCAGCGCATCGGTGGGGTTATGGGTCATTGGGGCGTGTCCTTGGTTTCCGCTTCCCGAGCGCGCTCACGGCGATACCTCAGGTCAAAAGCCTCCCCTTGCGTGTCTGCGCTTTTCCAAGCGTCGGGATCGCGCTGACGTGCCTTCCATTCGAGGCTTTCGGGCAATGTCTGAAAATCCCTCACTTCTGTGTCTCCTGCTGTAGGGCGGCGAGGGCGAGGTCGCGCGACCATCCGGCGGCAGCGCTGTTTTCTGCGATCTCGGTCAACGCCTTCGCCAGCCTATCCGCTCGGGCTTCGGCTGCGTCGATCCTGGCTTGAGCGGATGCGGCGGTTACGAGGGGTTCGGGGTTGGTGTCGTTCGGGCCGGGGTTGGCGACCAACCAGCAAGCACCGACGCCAGCGTTGAAAACTCGATAGCCGAAATAATCCAGCCCCGACGTGTTCGCGTTAGAGGGGGCGGTCATTGGGGTGTTCCGTGCGCAGGGCGAGCGTCAAGCAGGCTCTCGGTTAGGGCCTCCAAAATGTCGTGGTCGGTAACATCTGGGGTGTTGAGGCTCATGACGCTGCGGGCAAATATGATTGCGGAAGCGGCGGCCGCGACGACTATAACTTCACGCTGGTAAGGCGTCTGTGGCCCGCCGAGGTCGTCAACATCCGCTACGTCATGGCGAACGGCTGCCGGCTCAAGACTGGCGACTACAGCATCGAGAGCGGACGCCTGCTGACGCGCGGTCGCTATGAGACCGACGGCCTCCAGATCGTCGCCACGGTCCGCGCGCACGAGTCGACGTGGCCCGGTGACCTGTCGGAGGCGATCGTCACCCGCCTGCAGGCCCTGTTCCTGGAGGCGCTGTGCGACAAGCCGCAAGACGCCCGTCTGAAAGAGCGCGACGCAGACCAGAAGCTGCGTGACGCGATCGTGCGCGACAAGCGCCAGGAACCCGGCGTCGCCGCCACGGCCTCGCCGTTGGCTGACGTGTGGCGAGGCGGTCGCGCGAGGCGCTTCTGATGGCGCGTCGTTTCCCCTTCATCACCAGCATGGCCGCCGGCGAGATCGCCGAGGAATACCTGCTGCGCACCGACCTGCAGGTCCGCAATGAGGCATCGCGCCGGTTTCGCAATGCGCTGAACCTGGCGGGCGGTGGATTCAAGCGCCGGTGGGGGACGGCCGATGTCGCCGCCCTTCCCGCCCTGTCGCGCCTCGAAACCTACGGTATCGGCGAGGACGACGCGCGGTTGCTGGTCTTCAGCGAAGGCCGGTTCGAGGTCCGCACGTTGGACGGCGCCACGGTGCAGGCGATCACCGCGTCCGTGCCGTGGGTCGCAGCCGATCTGTTCAAGATGCAGATCGCCATCGAGGACGGCAAGATCGTCGTGGCCTGCGGCGCGCGTGCGGGCGCCGACGAACGAAGGCGAGCGTCCGGAGACCGTGACCGGCCGGATGATCGAGGGTGTGACGCAGTTTGCGACGGGCTGGGCCGGGGGCGGCGCTGCGCTGAAGGGCTGGAAGGTCGCGGCAAGGAGCGGTCAGATCGGCAAGGCGCTGGCGCAGGGGGCGCTGGCGGACTTCACCGCGTTCGACGGTCAGGAGGCGCGCCTGTCGAACCTGTTGGCGGAACATGCGCCAGAGGCCGTCGCGCCCGCCTTCGATTTCCTTGCCGCAAACGAGGACGACCCCGAACTGCTGGGCCGATTCAAGAACGCTCTGGAGGGCGCGGCGCTGGGCGTGGCGACCGACTTCCTGATGGGCGGCGTCCGCACGCTGCGCGCGGCACGCCAGACGCGTACGTTGGCCCGTGAAGAGGCCGCAGCAGCCGGCCTCCAAGTGCCGCCCGACATTGCCGCAACGCGCGCGGCCGCCGACGGCGAGGCGATGCAGGAGAGCGTGCGCGCCGCGCTGGGCAACCCGGCCGGTCCGCGGTTTGGCACGACTGAGCGCGCAACCGCTCCAGAAGTCGTGCGCGTTTCTCCTGAAGAAAACTACCTCAACCCGGAAATCCCTGGTTTCCGGGTTGAAATCCCCGGTGTGGGACAGGAAGCGGTCGTTGGAAGCATCAGGGCTGACGGGCAATGGCAGGTTGCTTTGGCCTCAATTCCCGAAACAGTCCGCGGTCAAGGCATTGCTGTTCGCGCATACGTCGCCGCTGCTAAAGCAGCCGATGCTGCTGGATCGCGCCTTGTCAGTGATTCTGAAGTCACGCCAGCTGCCGTGCGCGTCTGGGAGGGATTGGAACGACGCGGCTGGAAAATCGAAAGAAACCCAGACGCGGCCCTCAAAGATCGAGGAGGCGCAGTTGATCTGAACGGCATGGGGCCGGAAAGCTGGCGCACGCCAGATGGATCGCCTGTGTTTGTTGCGGCAGAGCCGCCTAAACCCACAATGGCGACCAAAATGCGCCGCGGCGCCGAAGTCACAGACGGCACGACGCCAGCGCAGGCCATGACCGCAGGCGCCAACGTCTTCGACATCAACCTGGCGCGCATCGAGACGCCGGAGGACGTGCAGACCGTCATCACCGGCATGGCGGATCGCTTCTCCAAGGACGTCGACCTGGCCCGCCGCGCGCAACGCAGCTGGGATCAGACGCGAGAGGCGGCCGGCAACGTCGATTGGGTGCAGGCGATGGCCGAGCGCCGGACTGGCGGCGCCGTGAATGCCGAGACTGCCCTCGCCTTCCGTGAGGCGACGAACGCCAGCGCGAGCAAGGTGCTGGAACTGGCGCGCACCGTGCAGGCCGAGCCGACGCTGGCGAACCAATACGCCTTCCGCCGCGCGACCGCCGCCCACTACGCGATCCAGAACGAGCTGATGGGAGCCCGCGCCGAGGCGGGCCGCGCGTTGAACGCCTTCAAGATCCCGGCCGGATCGCCAGCCAATGCCCTGCGTCAGGTGGACAACCTGCTGGCTGACGCCGGCGGGGCGAACAGCGCGCAGGAACTGGCGAGCCGCATCCTGGCGGCGGCGGACAAGGGCGACGTGGCGCTGAACCAGATGATCCGTGGCGGCGCGCTGGCGCGGTCGCGTGATCTGCTGAAGTTCGTCTATACCAACAGCCTGCTGTCGGGCGTCGGCACGCCGGTCATCAACGCCGTGGGCAACGGCGGGATGCTGGCGCTGAACGTGGCCAGCCGAGCCATGGCGCCCCGTCTGGCCCGTGCGTTTGGCGGCGAGGCGTCAACGGCTGTCGGTGAGGCGACGGCGCTGATCCATGGCTATCAGATGGCCATGCGCGACATCTTCAAGCTGAAGCCGGGCGAGGCCGCCGAGCGCATCGGCGCGAACGCCGGTGAGGCTCTGCGCCGTGAGGGAATCTTCCGGGGCATGGCGCCCGGCCTGGATGACGCCGCGCCGGCCGGCGTGAAGATGCGGGCCGAGCGTGAAGAGGCCGGGATGCTAGGCGGCGGCGCGGACCGCCCCCTTTCCGCTGCGGCATGGCGCGTCGAAGAGGACACTCCGCTGGGTCGGACTCTCGACATCCTGAACATGATCGTGGGCGCGCCGACGAACATCAACAACCTGACCGACGACCTGTTCAAGACAATCTCGGCGCGCGGCGAACTGCACGCTCAGGCTTTCCGCCAGACGATGCGCGAGGGGCTGGAGGGCGGACCGGCAGCCGCCCGCATGGCCGACCTGCTGGACAACCCGACAGACGACATGCTGCAGGCCGCCGAGCAGGAGATGCACGACCTGACGTTCACGCGTCAGACGCCCGGCATCGCCCAGACGTTCGCCGACCTGCGCAAGCACATGGACAACAACCCGACGCCGGTCCCGTTTGGCACCGTCGTCCTGCCCTTCGTCCGCACGCCGGCAAACCTGATCAGCATGGGGATGCGCTACTCTCCCCTCGCCCCGTTCAGCCGCCGGTTCCGAGACGACCTGGCAGCGGGCGGCGCGGCCGCCGAGACGGCAAAGGCACGCATGGCCGTCGGCACGGCCCTGTGGTCCGTCTGGATGGGCATGGCTATGGACGGGCAGATCACGGGTCAAGGGCCGGGCAACCGCGCCCAGAAGGAAGCCCTGATGCGGACCGACGAGTTCGGCGGTCAGGTCTTCCAGCCCTATTCGGTCAAGTTCGGCGATCGTTGGTACAGCTTCGAGCGTGCAGATCCGCTTGGCCAGGGCATGGCGCTGATCGGCGACATGGCCGAGCTGATGAAGAATGCCGATTGGGACGAGGCCGGGCAGGAAGAGCTGACCGAGGTGGCGGCCCACGCGATCCAGGCGCTGGGTCAGGCCTTCTTCGACAAGACGATCCTGAAGGGCGCCACCGAGTTCACCTCGGCGATTCTCGACGGCACCAGCGCGGACGCGGAGCGCCTGCTTATGCAGCGCGCGTCGGGCGCCATCCCCGGCTCGTCTGCCTTGCGCATGGCGCGGCGCGGTGAGGACGAATATCTGCGGGAGACGTGGAACGTCACCTCGGCGATCCGCAACACCATCCCCGGTTTCTCGGACGACCTGCCGCCGCAGCGCGACCTGTGGGGCAAGCCGCGTACCTACCAGACCGGCCTTGGCACGCTCTACGACGCCATCACGCCGGTGCAGACGCGCGCGGCCGGCGGCTCGGCCATCGACCTGGAGATCCTGAACAACGGCGTGTCGGTCCAGATGCCGGGCCGCTCGATCAGCGTCATGGGCGAGACGGTCAGCCTGAAGAACCGGCCGGACATCTACAGCGAGTTCATCCGCCTGTCGGGCGAGCCCGCGTTTGAACAGCTGAGCGCCGTGGTCGAGGGCCGGCACCCCGACAGCGAGTATTATTTCAGCCTGACGGACGGCCCGAGCGGCGGGAAGGCCGAGTACATTCAGGACGTGATCACCGCCTACCGCCGCGACGCGCGAGCCGCGATCACCGAGATGTACGCCAGCGACCTGCAGGACATGGCGGCCGAGAAGATCAGGCGAAGGGACGAGGCGCGGATGCCTGAGTAGCGGCGTGCGTTGAGGGTATGTGGGGTCACAGCAATGTGGCCTCATGTCCAGGCTCACCATCCCCGACGAACAGACCTACGCGACGTTCACGGCGACGGCGCAAACCGTCTTCCCGATCTCGTTCGCCCTGCTGTCCGGCAAGCCCGACCTGCGGGTTTCGGTCGACGGGGTTGAGCGGGGGCAGAGCGACTTTACGTTCTCCGGAACGCTGCTGGACGGTGGTGGCTATTCGGGCGGAACGGTCACGCTGAACACTGCTGCGACGGGCGAGGTCATCATCTGGCGCGATGTGACGCCAGAGCGAGCATCGCAGTTCGCTCCCAGCAACAGTGTGCCGGTCACGTCTATCGACATGGCGCTCAACCGCGCCATGGCCTTGATTCAGGATGCGTGCAGAGATGCAGCGCGCGCCTTGAAGGTGGAGTTTGGCGCCGATCTGGTGTCGCCCCAGGACGTCATCGACGCAGCGACGGCGATCTCAACACGCGCCCTGACCAATGGCGCCAATCTCACCGATCAGTTTCGCGCCAATGCCCGCCTCTATCTGAACCCGCTCAACTATGGCGCCGTCGGCGATGGGGTCGCGGACGACACGGCGTGGTGGCTGGCGGCGATCAGCGTCGGCCGGACGCTGGGCCTCCCGGTTGACGGTCTGGGCCTGACCTACGGCGTCGCTGCATTCTCGTTCGCTCCGAACGTCGAAATCCGCAACGCCACGTTCAAGCACCTAGCGCCGGACACTGGCGTTGATGGCGGAGCGAACTCGAAAGTTATCGAGTGCATCGGCACAGGTAAAGCTGCTGGCGAGTGGGTGCGCCTGCAGGCCATCAAGGTGCTTCGCAACGGCGGCTCGGTATCCACTACCCTGCGCCCGAACCAGGGGATCCGGATTGTCGGCGTGGCCTACCCGTATGTCGATGCCGATGTGAGCGGCAACAACTCGGGCGAGCTGATCAAGATCGACACCGTCAAGCGCGCCTATCTGAACGTCAACGTCCACGACGCTGGTTACGTGCATTCGTCGCAGACGAACGACACCATCGAGGGCGTCGTTCTGTCCGATGTCGAATCGGTCTTCGGCAATGTGTCGATCGACCGCCTCGGCCGGACCGACCTAACCTCGGCCCAGCGCTGGCGCTATTCGCGCGGTCTGACGCTGGACCGCGTCGGCGGCGGTGCGCTGAACGTCAAGATCACGCGCTGCGAACAGCCCGTTGATGCATCGGGCCTGGGGTCTTCGTCGAACCTGAAGATCAGCGGCTATATTGGCTATTGCTTTACGAATGGCGTCAAGCTGGCTCACTCGCACCACGCCGACAACATTTCGAACGTCAAGGCCGAGCACGTCGGCCGGTATGGCGTTCTGATCGCCGGCCCCAACGACAGCGAGGCGCTTCCGTACCAGCAGAACATCCGCATCTCTGGCCTGGCAATCAGCGAGACTGGATCGAACGGCTATTACGACGGGCTGGGGCAAGACACGGCCGGCGTTGTGCTGGAGCGCAACAGTGCGCTATCGACCCGCAACGAGTTCCCGAAGAACATCGTGGTCGAGGGGAACGTCATCAATGCCCACACCGGCGCGGTTGTCGTCACCCGGTCGGCAAACACGCTGGTCATGGCGAATGGCTCGTTCCCCGTCTCGACCTGCAAGCCCGTTACCTTCAGCACGACCGGCACCCTGCCCTCGCCACTCGTCGCGGGGACGACGTATTGGCTTGGATGGGACCAGGCCGGGCTCGCGGTCCAGGTGGCGTCCAGCTACAATAACGCCGAGGATGGCGTCTTCCTGACGCTGACGACGGCCGGCGACGGCACGCACACGATGACCGGCAAGTCGTTCATGCGCTATCGGGGGCTTGTGACCAGCGGCGCCGTGAAGGACCGTGCGGCCCCTAACTATTTCCGCGAAAACCAAGGCGGCGGCGCAACCGTCTCGGACAACTCAGGCTTTGCGGGTCGTGCGGCCTATATCGCGACGGACGCAAATCAGACCATTCCGGATGACGCTTGGACTGATGTTATCTTCACAGGCGTCGGTAAGGTTGATCCTGATCTGATCTATAACGCCTCGACAGGCGTGTTCACGCTAACGCAAGGCGTATGGAGCATCAATGCGCTGGTCGCCTATGTGGAAAACGTCAATGGTGTGCGGGATGTTCGCATAGTGGTAGACACGGGATCGGGCTATAATCCCGCGTTCCCGTCGGTTCGCGTGAACAGCGCTGGCGCGTCTATTATTACGGATGTCGTAGCGCGAGAAACACTTGTTGTCGGGGCTCCCGGCGCATTCATGAAGGTGCAGACGAAACAGAACATCGGCGCCGCGCTCATGACCCACGTCAACAGCCGCGCCTCCGTCGTTCGGATCGCCAGCTAGAGATCACTCAAAAATATAGATCCGGTCGCCGCCAGGCTTTTCCTTCGGCGTCATGCCGAGCGACACAAGAAGCTCTGCGGCTTTGTGTGCGTTCTGCGCGTCCAGGTCATCGCCGGGCCGAGGCTTCTCCTCCAGGATGATGACCGGCCGGCACCGCGTGATCGTTTCCTGGGCGCCCAACAGGGCCAGATATTCAGCGCCCTGAATGTCCAGCTTCATCAGGCCGACAGAATCGTACTCGAAGCTGTCGATAGTGCGGACTTCGACCGGCACGGCCTTTCGCCCAACAGGCATCTCGTTTGTGGGCGTGGCGATGCCGGGGTGATTGGCGATGAACGAGCCGCCAGACCCCTTCGTTAGCTGGTGCATGATCAACTCGCCTGGCTGATCGGCTAAGGCGTAAGGCTGAACCACGACGGTCTTAGGCACATTCCGAACCAGGCACTCCCTGATTCCGGGGACCGGTTCGAACGACACGACCTCGCCGAAATAGTCCGAGAAGGCGCGGGCGAATATGCCGATGTTGCCCCCGATGTCGAGGGCGCGGCGCCAGTCCTTCACGTACTTGTACGCCGCGCGTCGTCCCGCAGACTGATAGTCGGCAAGGTTCGCTTGGAGCCAGTGTTGCTCACCATCGGGGAGCCAGAAGTCTTCGTGCATGAACATGCAAAATCCATAACCGGCCGCCCCGGCATTGGAAAGCCCCTGCCATTTCCGCTTGGGTGCATTCTCCCTGACGAGCCAGCCCGCGACCCTGCGGCATGGCCCTTAATCACTCGACATTCTTTGCCTACAGCAGCCCAAGACGAGTTCGGAACGGTTTAGTCCAGCGAGCGATCGAGACCATCATTCCGCGTCGAGGCCGCCTTCGTAACACCTTTAGCTGAGAGCGTCGCTCCTTCGCCAGGACGTCCCTTTTCCACGCAATACGATCCTCATAAGCCTGGATGCACTCGCGCCCAAGGGTGGGCTCCAGAAGCCCGTCTGCTATCTCCCTGCGCAGATAGACGAGGTCGTCTTCAAGGTCTCGGATTTGCTCTGAGGTGCTGTCCATGATCATTTCTTAGCGACCTTTTCCACGGATCGAAAGGGTTTCTGATTGCGTCCTGAGCCGTCTGACTTTCCCGTCGGCCCCAATCAAATCAAGCGTTTAGCTGGCGTGAACATTTGCAGAACAGTCAGACGGCGAGATGTGTTTTCAACCACATGACACCGACTGTTAATCGGCTGGTCGTAGGTTCGAATCCTACCTGCGGAGCCACTCGGGGTAAAGACTGAGGCCAGACAAGGCGTTAGGTCAAAAACTCTCCATAATACCTGATCCTTCTCGCACGACTACCGAGCTGCTGGGCGCGGACGTGCCGCGATCTGGTGTCGCTTTGACGCACCCCGCCCCTGCACGTAGATCATAGCGAACCTTGGCCAACCCTGAGCGTTGGCAAAGCTATCCCTCACGGTCCAGGAGAGACGCCCCGCCTCGATGTCCATCAGCTTCCTTCTTGTCGTCATCCTGGTCCTGCCGTTCCTTGGCGCGATCGTCGCGTCCGGCTTGCCGCGTCACGCACGCACCTCGGCCGCCATCCTGTCGTGGGTGGTGTCCTTGGTCAGCCTGGGGTGTCTGGCCGCGCTATGGCCGATGTTCCAGGACGGTGAGACGCTGCGCTACGAAATCCCGTGGCTGCCGTCGCTGGGCGTCAATCTGGTGCTGCGACTGGATGGACTGTCGTGGCTGTTCAGCGCCCTGATCCTGGGGATCGGCGCCTTGGTGGTGCTGTACGCCCGCTACTACATGTCGCCGAAGGATCCGGTGCCGCGGTTCTTTTCCTTCCTGCTGGCCTTCATGGGCGCGATGCAAGGCGTGGTGCTGTCGGGCAATCTGATTCAGCTGGTCGTATTCTGGGAGCTGACCAGCCTCTTTTCCTTCCTGCTGATTGGCTATTGGCACCAGAACCCCGCCGCGCGCGAAGGGTCGCGCATGGCGTTGACGGTGACGGCCATGGGCGGCATCGCCCTGCTGGTCGGGATGATCCTGATCGGGCGGATCGTCGGCAGCTATGACCTCGATGTCGTCTTGGCGTCACGCGAGGCGATCCAGACCAGCCCACTTTATCTGCCCGCGCTGATCCTGTTGCTGCTGGGCGCGATGACCAAGAGCGCGCAGTTTCCGTTTCACTTCTGGCTGCCCCGCGCCATGGCCGCGCCGACGCCGGTCAGCGCCTATCTGCACTCCGCGACCATGGTGAAGGCCGGGATATTCCTGCTGATCCGCTTTTGGCCCGTCCTGGCGGGGTCCGAGAGCTGGTATCTGATCGTCGGCGGCATGGGTCTGGCGACGCTGCTGCTCGGCGCCTGGTGCGCCATCTTCCAGCATGATCTCAAAGGCCTGCTGGCCTATTCGACGATCAGCCATCTGGGCCTGATCGTGCTGCTGCTGGGATTGGGCAGTCCGTTGGCCTGTATCGCGGCCATCTTCCACACGGTGAACCACGCCACCTTCAAGGCGTCGCTCTTCATGGCCGCCGGCATCATCGATCACGAGGCCGGCACGCGGGATATGCGCAAGCTCAGCGGTCTGTTTCGCTTCATGCCTTTTACAGCCACCCTGGCCATGGTGGCCGCAGCCGCGATGGCGGGCGTGCCCCTGTTGAACGGCTTTCTGTCCAAGGAAATGTTCCTGGCCGAGGCGGTGGCCAGCGCCCATACGCACGGCCTGAACATGCTGCTGCCCGCCCTGGCCACCTTGGCCAGCGCCTTCAGTGTTCTGTATTCACTGCGGTTTATCCACGCGACCTTCTTCGGCCCTGCTCCGACCGAGCTGGATCGCATCCCGCACGAGCCGCCCGCCTGGATGCGGCGCCCCGTCGAGGTGCTGGTCGCCCTGTGCCTGGTCGTCGGCATCTTCCCGGCTGTAACGGTGGGGCCGTTCCTGAAGAGCGCCGCCGTTTCGGTGCTGGGCTTTGACCTGCCCTATTACAGTCTGGCCCTGTGGCACGGGTTCAATCTGCCGCTGGTGCTGAGCCTTATCGCCCTCGCCGGCGGCGTGGGTCTCTATGTCGTCTTCGGCAAACGCATCAACGCCAATCAGCGCGGCGGACCGTGGGGCTGGAAGCGTCTGAACGGCGGCTGGGTGTTCGAGCGAACCATGACCGGCCTGTTCAAAGGGTCGGAAGCGATGCTTCGCCTGTTCGGGGCCAAGCGACAGCAGCCACAGCTGCGGGCCATCGTCTTGGTCGCCCTGCTGGCAGGCGGGCTGGCGGCGGTCAACGCCGGATTGGTGATCCGCCCGATCATGCCGACATTGACCCTGTCCAATTGGGCCTTCGCCGGTCTTTGGCTGGTCGGCGCCAGCTGTGCAGTCGCGGCGGCATGGCAGGCGAAATATCACCGGCTGGCGGCGGTGGTTCTAATGGGCGGCGCAGGTCTGGCCAGTTGCCTGTCCTTCGTCTGGCTATCAGCGCCGGATCTGGCCGTGACCCAGTTGCTGGTCGAGGTCGTGACCACAGTCCTGCTGCTGCTGGGTCTGCGCTGGCTGCCGAAGCGGCTCGAGACCATTCGCCTGCCACAGGCCATGGAGAAGCGGTCTCGCCGCCGTCGCCGCATCGACCTGATCATCGCCGCCGCCGTCGGCGCGGCCTTGGCGGCCATTTCCTACGCCGTCATGACGCGACCATCGATCGAGGGGATTTCGCGCTTCTTCGTCGAGCACGCCTATAATGACGCGGGCGGGCGCAACATCGTCAACGTCATCCTGGTCGATTTCCGCGCCTTCGACACCTTCGGCGAGATCACGGTTCTGGGCATTGTGGGCCTGACCATCTTCGCCCTGCTGCGCCGCTTCCGTCCCGCCGACGACACCCTGTCAAATCCCAGTCAGCAGAGCGTGCAGGACGCCTCAGACCGCGATCACGAGACGCGATCGGAGGGCGACACGCTGAAGGAAAGCATGCTGATCCCCCGCGTTGTCATGCGCTGGATCTTCCCCTTCATCATCCTGCTCGCCGTTCACCTGTTCCTGCGCGGGCACGACCTGCCGGGCGGCGGTTTTGCGGCGGGCATGGCCCTGTCGATCGCCTTCATCCTGCAATATATGGCCTCGGGCGCCCGGTGGGTCGAAGAGCGGCTGGCCATCCGGCCCATCTTCTGGATCGGCGCGGGCCTGGTGATCGCCGCCCTCAGCGGGATCGGATCGTGGCTGTTCGGCTATCCTTTCCTGACCTCCTGGTTCCAGTATGCCAACCTGCCGATCCTAGGCCGCGTGCCGCTGGCCAGCGCCGTGCTGTTCGACTTGGGCGTGGTTGTTCTGGTGGTCGGCGCCACCGTCCTGACCCTGGTCGCCCTGGCGCACCAGTCGCTGCGCAAACCCAAGCAAAGAGACGCCGAAGACGGAGAGCTGTCATGATGGAGCTGGTTCTCGCCCTCGCCATCGGCGTGCTGTCGGCCTCGGGTGTCTGGTTGCTGCTGCGCCCGCGCACCTTCCAGGTGATCATGGGGCTGTCGCTGCTGTCCTATGCGGTCAATATCTTCATCTTCGCCATGGGACGGCTGAGGTCGGGCGCGCCGCCGGTGCTGGCGGGCGAGGTCTCCGACCCCGCGCGCTACACCGACCCGACGCCGCAGGCGCTGGTCCTGACCGCGATCGTCATCAGCTTCGCCCTGACGGCGCTGTTCCTGGTCGTCATTCTGGCCGCCCGCGGCATCACCGGCAGCGACCATGTCGACGGCAAGGAGCCGGACGCATGATCGACTGGAACGCCCATCTGATCATCGGCCCCATCGTCCTGCCGATGATCATCGCCTCAGCCATGCTGCTGCTGGACGAGCGTCGCCGAACGCTGAAGGCGGCGCTCAGCTTGAGCGCTATGGCCGCCATTCTGGTCATGGCCCTGGTTCTGCTGCACGAGAGCGCAAACGCTGCCGTGGGCGGCGGCGATACTGCGCGCGTCTATCGCCTGGGGTCGTGGGCTGCGCCCTACGGCATCGTCTTGGTGGCCGACCGGCTTTCGACGATGATGGTTGCGCTGACCAGCGTTCTGGGCGGATGCGCCCTGATCTTCGCCTTGGCGCGATGGGACCGGGCGGGGCCGCGCTTCCACGCCCTGTTCCTGCTTCTCATCATGGGGGTGAACGGCGCCCTGCTGACCGGCGACCTGTTCAACCTGTTCGTCTTTTTCGAGATCATGCTCGCCGCCTCGTACGGACTGGCCCTGCATGGGTCGGGCGAGGCGCGTGTGCGGGCAGGCGTGATCTATATCGCCGTGAATCTGACCGCGTCCTTGCTGTTCCTGATCGGCGTCAGCCTGATCTACGGGGTGATCGGCACGCTGAACATGGCGGATGTTGCAACGCGGGTTGCGACCATCTCAGTGGATGACCTGGGACTGTTTCATATCGGCGCGGCGGTGCTGGGTACGGCCTTTCTGATCAAGTGCGCCATGTGGCCCTTGGGGTTCTGGCTGACCCCGACCTATTCGGCAGCCAGCGCGCCGGCGGCGGCGGTCTTCGCCATCCTGTCCAAGGTCGGGGTCTATATCGTCATCCGCCTCAGTCTGTTGCTGTTCGGCGCCGACGCGGGCGCCTCCGCCGGATTTGGCCTGACCTGGCTGTTCGTCGGCGGACTGGCGACCATAGCGTTCGGCACATTCGGCCTGATCGCCTCTCGCGATCTGTCCCGCGCCGCCGGATTCGGCGTGATGATTTCTTCCGGCACCGTTCTGGCCAGCCTGGGCGTCGGCGATGCAGCGACCCTCAGCGGCGCGCTCTTTTATCTGATTGGCTCCACCCTGGCCTGCGCAGCCCTGTTTTTGCTGGCCGAGATCCTCCAGCGTGGACGTGAGGCCTACGTTGGCGAGGCGCGCGCTGTTTTCGATGACGAATATCGTGATCCATTCGACGACGAAGAGCGCAACGAGCCGGGCTTGGTCATTCCGGCGGCCGTCGCGGCCCTGGGCGGGGCCTTTCTGATCTGCACCCTGATGGTTGCCGGCCTGCCACCTTTGGCCGGCTTCGTCGGGAAACTGTCTATGATCAGCGCCTTGGTCGGCGTTGGCGATGCGGCGGCCTGGACGCTGGTCGCCGTACTTTCCGTGTCCAGCCTCGGCGCCTTGATCGGCCTGACGCGCCTGGGCGTCGGCGCGATCTGGACGCGCGACGAAGATGCGCCGGCTTTCGTGGTGGGTGCGGCCGAGCTGACGGCGGTCGCGGCCCTGCTTGGCGCCTGCGTGTTCCTGGCCATCTTCGCTGGCTCCGCCCTGATCTACACCGACCACACGGCGGCCTGGCTGGCTGACCCGCAAGGCTATATCCACGCGGTGCTGGGCGGGGGCGGTCGATGAGACGCGTCTTGCCCTACCCCATCCTTTCACTAGGCCTGTTCGTCGCCTCGATCCTGCTCAGCGCCTCGGTCGCGCCGCCGTCTCTGGCGCTCGCGGTGCTGCTGGCCCTTCTGGCGCCGGTCATCATGCTGGCGCTGGGCGTTGATCGCGTGCGGGTGAAGTCGCCGATGGCCATAATGCGCCTCGCCATCGACGTCATTGGCGACATCGTGCGCTCCAACTGGGCGGTGTCGCACATCATTCTGGGGCGGCGACGGCATGAGCGCACGTCCGGATTCATCCATATTCCGCTGGATTTGCGCGACCGATACGGTCTGGCGGTGCTGGCCATCATCATCACCTCGACGCCCGGCACCCTGTGGGTCGAATATGAAGCCGCGACCGGCCGCCTGCTTCTGCACGTTCTCGATCTGGTGGACGAGGAGACCTGGGTGCGGCTGATCAAGGACCGCTACGAGCGTCGGCTGATGGAGATTTTCGAATGACGGCGGCGGTGCTGACGTGGGGCCTGGGTCTGGCCCAGATGATGCTGATCTGCGCCATGGGCCTGGCGGCGTGGCGGATCATTCACGGTCCGCGCGCCCAGGATCGCGTCCTGGGCATGGACACACTTTATCTGAACGGCATGCTGCTGGTGGTGGTGTTCGGCATCCGCACCAACAGCCAGCTCTATTTCGAGGCCGCCTTGGTGATCGGCATGTTGGGCTTCGCCGCCACCGTGGCCCTGGCCAAGTTCCTGATGCGCGGCGAGGTGATTGAATGACCGAAGCTGACGTTCCCGCATGGGCCGCGATCATCGTTGTCGCCCTGGCCGTCATCGGCTCGGCCCTCTCGCTGCTGGGCACGGTTGGGCTGGTTCGGCTGAAGACCTTCTATGAGCGCGTCCACGCTCCGACGCTCGGGGCCACGCTAGGCATGGCGCTAGTCCTGCTGGCCTCGATCGTCTGGTTCACGACCGTCGAGCGGCGTTTCATGCCCCGCGAAATCCTGATCGGCCTGTTCCTGACGGTCACGACGCCGGTCACCCTGATCCTGCTCGCCCGCGCCGCCCTGTTCCGCGATCGCACCGACAGGGTCGAAGATACGCCGAGGAAGGGCTGATCGTCCGGCAAAAAAGAAGCCCGGCGGGGGCGCCGGGCTGCAAGCAGGTTCGGTGATGGTGTCCCTGAGGACGGCCCATTCCTTAACCGAAATGGTTTCCAGATCGTTAAGCGCCTTCAGTCCGGCAACCATGTCGTCTGACGTCCCGCTGGATCGACGGGCCATGTGATCCGCCAGCCCGCCCCCGCCCGCTCGACGACGAAGCCCGCAGTCGCCCCCGCGCCCGGATAGTCGAAGCGCTTTCCATTCACCGTGATCGTCGCCCCACCCGACTGTCCGATGACGGCCCGCCAGCGGCCGCGTCCGATCGCCGTCGGCGCCATATCTGCGCCGTTGATATTGACCGAGGGAGCCGCCCCATTCGTCCGGCCTGAAGCCATCAGAGTCGCACCGTCCGAATCCACCGCATCCAGCCCCTCGCCGCCATCGAGCCGAACAGTCGGCTGGCCTGCTGCGATCAGGGCGACGGGACCGGCTCCGCCCCGGATCACCACCAGGGTCTCAGGCGAGACGGCGGCGTCCTCGCCCACCTGCACCTCGGGCGTAAAGCGCACATCGCCGCTCAAAGGCGGCAGTCGCAGTTCGAACCGCCCCGCGCCGTCCGCCGTCGTCGCCACGGCCGCAGTATCCAGCGCACGCAGCACGACGCGCGCATTGGGCCCCGCCCCGCCGCGCAGCACCAGAACGCCGCCGTCGCGCATCACGCCATCAATCTGGGGCGGGCGAACCCAGGGCGAGGCCTCGTCGGCCCCCGTCGGCCCCGCCACGCCACCCTGCTGATCGGAACAGGCTGCGGCAGCCAGGACCGCGACACACGCGACCATCATCTGACGTTTCATCCTGCGCCTCTACGATATAGGACTGGCGACCCAGCGGCTCGAGCCTGTGTTAGCTTGAGCGCCGTCGGTTTGGCCATGGCCAGGCCGCCTATTCGTTTTCTTCGAGGCTCCATGTCCCTGCCCCCCGTTTCGTTCCTGCCGTTCGACGGCTCTTCCGTCTGCCTGTTCTGCGGCGCCTCCGAGACCGCCGATCCTATTTATACCGAGGCGGCCTATGCGTTCGGCAAGGTGACGGCCGAGGCCGGCTGGCGGCTGGTCTATGGCGGCGGCGGCGTGGGCCTGATGGGGGCCTCGGCGCGCGGCGCGCATGAGGCGGGCGGCCGGGTCGTCGGCATCATGCCGGCTTTCCTGCGCAGCCGCGAACGCCTGTTCGACGAGGTCGAGACCGTCGTCGTCACTTCGATGCACGAACGCAAACAGCTGATGTACGATCAGTCGGACGCCTTCGTGGTCGCCCCCGGCGGCATCGGCACTCTGGAAGAAGTCGTAGAGCTGCTGTCCTGGAAGCGGCTGGACCTGCACCACAAGCCGGTCGTCTTCCTGAACCTGAACGGCTTCTGGAACGGCTTCTTCGAGCTGATGAAGCACAGCGTCGCAGAAGGAATGACGCCGCCGTCATTCCTGGACGCCTGGACCGTCGCCGAAACCGTCGAAGAGGCGATGGCGCAGGTTCAGGCCGGCGGCGATGCGCCGCAATTGAAACATGATCATCGATAAGTGATCATCGCTCATAATCCGCTGCGCACGTCTTGACAGTTTTTATCGAAAACTGACATGGGGGCGCAGCGGCATGACGCCGTTCTTCATTTCGGAGAGTTTTCAATGCGCGCTCTGCTGATCGCCGCCGCCCTGTTCGCCGCCGCCCCTGCGGTCGCCCAAGCCCCCGCCGCCACCAGCCTGACGCTGGCCGACGCCGCCAAGGCGCCCGCACGCGCCACCATCATCGACGGCGCTCGTTGGTCCTGCGAAGGCGCGACCTGCACCGCCGCTGGCGGCACGGAACAGCCCGCGACGCGCGCCTGCCGCCGCGTGGTTCAGAAGTTCGGTCCCGTGACCGCCTTCTCCTACAAGGGTGTGGCCCTAAGCGCCGACGAACTGGCTGTCTGCAACGCCTAGACTGCGTGAGGCGGCTTAGGCCGCCTCACCTCTCAGACGCCGCTGGATGGTTTCGCGACCGATCAGCGGCGCCATGGCCGCCATGTCAGGCCCGTGCTGCTGCCCCGTCAGCGCCAGACGCAGCGGCATGAACAGCGTCTTGCCCTTGGCGCCCGTCTCGGCCTTGACGGCCGAGGTCCACGCCGACCAGGCGTTCTCGTCGATCACTTCCGGCAGCAGACGCAGCGCCGATTCGATGAAGGTCCCATCTTCGATCACCGGTTGGATCGGACCACGGACGATCTGCGCCATGTCCGCGACATCGGCGAACTTCGTCAGATTGCCACGCACCGTATTCCAGAAGGCTTCGCCCAGATCGGCGCCGAGAGCCTGAAGACGCGGCTGCGCCGTCGCATAGTCCATGACGTGCAGCGCTTGGGCGTTCAGCCGGTCCAGGTCGGCCGTATCGTAACGCGCCGGCGAACGCCCCATCTTGGAGAAGGCGAAGCTCTGCCCCAGAGCCTCGACCGAGGCGCCGACTTCCAGCGGATCAGACGTCCCGATCCGGCCGAGGTGGCTGGTGATCGCGATCGGCTCATAGCCTTGGTCGCGCATGTCGCTGATCGACAGCGATCCCAGCCGCTTGGACAGGGCCGCGCCGTCGGCGCCGACCAGCAGCGGCATATGGGCGAAGCCGGGAACCGTCGCGCCCAGCGCTTCGAAGATTTCGATCTGCGCCCCGGTGTTGGTGACGTGATCCTCGCCCCGGATGATGTGCGTGATGGCCATGTCGATGTCATCGACCACCGACGGCAGGGTGTAGAGGAACAGGCCGTCCTCGCGGATCAGCACCGGGTCCGACATCGAGGCGGTGTCCACCTCCGCATGACCGCGCGCCAGGTCTTCCCAGGCGACGCGCTTGCCGTCCAGTTTGAAGCGCCAATGCGGGCGACGGCCTTCGGATTCGTAAGCGGCCTTCTGCTCTTCGGTCAGTTCCAGCGCCGCGCGGTCATAGATCGGCGGCAAGCCGCGCGACAGTTGCACCTTGCGCCGACGGTCGAGCTCGTCGGCGGTCTCATAAGCGGGATAAAGCCGCCCCGACGCCTTCAGCCTGGCGGCCGCTTCTTCGTAGCGATCGAACCGCTTGGACTGATTATAGCGCTCGTCCCACGGCATCCCCAGCCAGGTCAGATCATCTTCGATCCCCTGTTCGAACTCGGGCGTGGAGCGCGCCAGGTCGGTGTCGTCGATGCGCAGCACAAAGGACCCGCCCTGCCCCTTGGCGAACATCCAGTTCACCAAGGCGGTGCGGACATTGCCGACGTGCAGCTTACCCGTGGGCGACGGGGCGAAACGAACCTTGACGGACATGGATAGACGACCTCGAAAGCGAGGCGGCTAGGTCGCCCCGCAACCCGGCGAAGTCAAGGCGCGGAAGGCTTAAACCTCAGTCGTCGCGGTGAACGCGTTCGCGGCGTTCGTGGCGTTCCTGCGCTTCGACCGACAGGGTCGCCGTCGGACGGGCTTCAAGACGACCCAGGCTGATGGGTTCGCCTGTGTCCTCGCAGTAGCCGTACGAGCCGTCCTCGATCCGGCGCAGCGCGTCGTCGATCTTGGAGATCAACTTGCGTTGGCGGTCGCGGGTGCGCAACTCCAGGGCGCGATCGGATTCCGAAGACGCCCGGTCCACCAGATCGGGGTGGTTTTCGGTCTCGGCCTTCAGATTGACGACCGTGCCCTTGGACTCGCGAAGGATCTCATCCTTCCAGGCCAGCAGCTTCTTCTTGAAATAGGCTTGCTGCCGTTCGTTCATGAACGGCTCGCTGTCAGACGGCCGATACGGGCCGGTTTCGTCGGACACAACGGACGCCAAGGCGCTCATCGATCTCACGCTCTCTAACACGCCCCCCTGTGGCGTAGATGGCCGTATAGTCAGCCCGTTGAGTCGCAGCAACGCGGCTCTCGATTCCGTGATGAAATAGGGCGACTAACCGTCTGACAGTGGCAAAAGTCACTCACTGCCGAAGCTTAGCGCCTGATGCCAGACGATTATTTCGCATCAGGGGCGGTTGCGGCGCATTTCGGCCTTCGCCAGTTCGACCGACGCGCGCAGATCGATCTGATCCAGCAAGGCGCCCAGGTCCTTGTCGTCGTCGGCGGCGCGCTCCTCGCGCAGGCTCCACGCCAGACGGTCCAGCGCCCCCTCGTCGGCGTCGCCGTTCAGCAGGGCCAGCTTGATTTCGTCAAGGCGATCCAGAAGACCGCTGCCGCGCCGGATCGCGCGACGTCGCTTTTCCAGCGGTCCCTCGACCCCTTGAAGGGCCATAAGGGCCGAGACGTCAGAGACCCCCCCCGTTGCTGCGCTGGCGGTCGTTGCAGCGGGCGCGGACGCAGCCGCAGTCTGCCCCAGCGAAAAGCCGCTGGCGGATCGCGTGGGACGTGTGCTGGCAGGCGTGGTGACGCCGTTGGGGCCGACAACCTTCATGTGCAGGTGCTCCGCGTCATGAAACCATGCATGAAGGGCGGCGATGACTGTTTGGTTAACGCCCCGGCAAATCCTGCCGCTTCTCTGACCGCCAAAGGCCGACCGACATTGAATTCACGTCGTTAATTCTCCGGCACGATCCTCGCACAGCTGGCGGCGTAACGTTGCGTGGACGCCTGACCGATGCAAAATCTGCTTGCCCGCCTGATCGCCTCCGTCGCCGCGACGCTCGTCGTCGCCGGCGGCGCGACCTCGGCGTTGGCCCAGTCGCAGTCGCGCATCAAGGACATCGCGGCCGTTGAAGGCGTGCGAGGCAACCAGTTGGTCGGCTACGGCATGGTCATGGGGTTGAACGGCACGGGCGATTCCTTACGCAACTGCCCCTTCACCCGCCAATCGCTGGAAGGCATGACCGAGCGGCTGGGCGTCAACATTCGCGGGGCCAACGCCAACACCAAGAATATGGCCGCCGTCATGGTCACGGCCGACCTGCCAGCCTTCGCCACGCCCGGCTCGCGCATCGACGTGTCGGTGGCCTCCATGTGCGACGCCAAGAGCTTGCTGGGCGGTTCGCTGGTCGTCACCAGCCTGCAAGGCGCAGACGGGCAGGTCTATGCCGTGGCGCAAGGCTCGGTTCAGACCGGCGCCGTCTCGGCGTCGGGCGGGTCGGGGTCGTCGGTGACGCGCGGCGTGCCGACCGCGGGCCGCATCGCCTCGGGCGCCCTGGTCGAGCGCGAGACCGGCTTCCAGATGGCCAATATGAACGAGGTGCGTCTGAACCTGCGCAACCCCGACTTCACCACCGCCCAGCGCGTCGCCGCCGTCGTGAACGCCGCCTATCCAGGATCGGCTTTGGCCGAGAACGGCACGGTCGTCGCCCTGCGCGCGCCTGGTGAACTGGGCATGGCGGGCTTCATCAGCCGGATCGAAAACCTGGCCGTTAGCGTCGACACCCCCGCCAAGGTCATCATCGACGAGGTCAATGGCGTCATCGTCATGGGCGACGCCGTGCGCATCTCCCGCGTCGCCATCGCCCAGGGCAATCTGACTATTTCAGTGGACGAGCAGCCACAGGTCAGTCAGCCGGCGCCCTTCAGCCGGGGCCAGACCGCCGTCGTGCCCTCGACCCAGGTGAACGTCGAAGAGGATCTGGGCACCCAGATGCGGCTGGTCGGCGGCGGGGCCAACCTGTCCACCCTGGTCAACGGCCTGAACGCCCTGGGCGTCAGCCCGCGCGACATGATCAGCATCCTGCAGGCCATCAAGGCCGCCGGCGCCCTGCAGGCCGACATCGAGGTGATGTGAGTATGACCGACCTGACCGTCTCTGCAGATCTGCTGCGCCCCGCCACGGCCGCGCCCACGGCCGTGAACCGCGACAAGATCGCGGAAACCGCCAAGGCCTTCGAGGCCACCTTCATCTCGCAAATGCTGAAGCCGATGTTCGAAGGCCTGTCGACAGACGGCCTGTTTGGCGGCGGCCAAGGCGAGGCGACATGGCGCAGCTTCATGCTGGACGAAATGGCCAAGTCCACGGTGAAGGCGGGCGGCATTGGCCTGAGCAACACCGTGATGGCCGAAATGCTGAAGATGCAGGAGGGCCGGCCATGAGCGACACCGAACTGGCCCAGGCGCGGGTTCGACAGTTGACGACCTTGACCTTGCGTCTGACCGAGCGACTGAAGGGCGAAACAGCCGCCTTCGCCGATGGCCGTCCTCAGGATGTGGCCGCCGGTCTGTTGGAAACCCAGGAGATGGCCAATCTCTACCGTCGCGATTCCGCCCATGTGAAGGCCAATCCGGCTCTGCTGAGCGGCGCTCCGCTCGAAGATCGAAAGACCCTGATCGACGCCACGCGTGAGTTCGACGCGGCCCTGACGCGACACAGCCGCGCCGTCGACGCCGCGCGTCAAATCTCCGAGGGTCTGGTCCGCGCCATCGCGGCGGAGGTCACCGCCGCCCGCACACCCGCCTCCGCCTATGCCGCCGACGGCCGCGCCTCGCTGGGCGACGGACGCGCCGTCGCCCTGAATCGCATGGCCTGAACAGGACGGCCCCAGACCGTTCGCAGATCACGGTTCGCGTCCTAAGGGTCATTGCCTATTTTTTAAGCGACGGCGTGCCAGCATGGCCTCATGACGCTGACCACTCGCCTCCTAGGCCTGGCCTTCGCTTCCGCCGACACGCTGGTGGAGGTGGATCCGAAGGGCGTGGTCGCCTTTGCGATCGGCGCGGGCGCCGTGGCCGGCGAAGACGCAGGTGCGACCTGGACGGGCCGTCCCCTGCTCGATCTGCTGCACGACGGCGCCTCTACTCTGACCGCCCTGCACGGCATGAAGCCCGGCGTGCGTATTCCCGCGACTTCGATCCTGGTGGCGGCCGGGCCAGACCGCGTGCGCCGCGCTTCGTTCCGCGCCTTCGTCCTGCCTCAGATGGCGCCGGCCGTCTCCTGCGCCATCTCCTACGAAGGCCCGGCCTTTGCGCTGGAGGATTTGGAAACACGCCCGCTTCTGGAACCGGAGGATTTCCTCGCCGACGCCGGGCGTGTGTTGGAGTCCAACCCCGACCTGGCCCTGTCCTTCCTCGACATTACCGGGTTGGAGAATGTCACCGGCGACGCCGCCGACCGTCTCAACCGCCGCATCGAGGCAACACTGCAATCCGCCGCCGTCGAGGGATCGAGCGCGTCGCAGGTCACCGGCGTCCGTTATGCCCTGTTGCGCCCGGCCAACGACCGCCGCGACATCGCCGCCGAGATCGTGGAAGTGGGGCGCGCCGAAGGTCTCGCTCTCGAAGCCGAAGCCGTCAGCTCGCCTGTCCCGCCGGGCTCAGACACCCTATGCGTACTGCGCGCCATGCGGTTCGCCATTGAAGGCTGCCTCAGGGGCGACGGTCTCGCCAATCCGCAGATCGCCTTCGCGGACTCCCTGAAGCGCACATTCCGCGACGCCGAGACCTTCCGCAGCGTGGTCAAATCGCGTGAATTCCAGGTCCACTATCAGCCCATCGTCCATCTGGATTCTCGCGCCGTCCATCATTTCGAGGCCCTGACCCGCTTCAACGGCAACAGCGGTCCCGCTGACGCCATCCGCATGGCTGAGGAGTTGGACATGATCGAGTCCTTCGATCTCGCCGTGGCGGAAAAGGTCTTGAAGCGTATGCGCCAGCCCGGCGCGGGTCTGCTGAAGATGGCGATCAACGTCTCGGGCGCTTCGCTCGGCGACGACAACTATGTCGAACAACTGCTGCGCATGACCGCCACCGCGCCCGATGAACGGCGCCGCCTGATGGTCGAGGTGACTGAAACCTCCGCCGTCTCCGACATCGAGGCCGCAGATCGCCGTCTGGCCGCATTGCGCGAAGCGGGCATCAAGGTTTGCATCGACGACTTTGGCGCAGGCGCTGCCGCTCTTGATTATTTGCGTCGACTGTCCGTGGACTCGGTCAAGATCGACGGAGCCATCGTGCGCGACATCGAGACCGATCAGCGATCCAAGGCCATGCTGCACAGCATCGTCGAGATGTGCCGCTCCATGAAGCTGGAAACCATCGCCGAAATGATCGAGACCGACGGCGTTGCGACCGAACTCAAGGCGGCAGGCGTCGACTTTGGTCAGGGTTGGCTGTTCGGCCGTGCAGAGGCCGAACCGCGCACGCAACTGTCCAATCCCTCGCTCGTCCGCCGCAAGGGGGCCGTCGAAGCCTGGGGCTGACCAGCGACAGCCGTCAAAACTCGATCATGCGCGTGATCTGCAGCGCCGCCAAGAAGTCCACGTCGTGGCTCACGACAATCAAGGCGCCGTCATAGGCGGTCAGCGCCTCTTCGACCGCCGCGATGGCGTCCAGATCGAGGTGGTTGGTCGGTTCGTCCAGCACCAGCAACTGCGGCGGCGTCGCGCCCGTCATGACGCAGGCCAGACCCGCCCTCAGCCGCTCCCCGCCTGACAGGTCGCCGACTCGGCGCTGCGCCGCCGTATTGCGAAACAGGAACCGCGCCAGCGCCGCCTGGGCGTCATTGACCGACCCTTGCGGGTTCAGCCGCCGCCACGCCTCCACCAGCGTTTCTTCCGGGCTCAGGATCTTGACCTCCTGATCCAGCAGCACTGCACGCACAGGCCGATCGACGGCGCCCGTCGTCGGTTGCAGATCGCCAGTGATCAGCCGAAGCAGGGTCGTCTTGCCCGCGCCGTTCGGTCCCGTGATCGCGACTCGTTCCGGCCCGACCAGCTTCAGGTCGATCGGCCCGACGATCGTCCGCCCCTCGGGTGTCGCCCAGCCGGCCTGGTCCATCGTCAGCACCGTCCGTCCCGTTGGCAGGCTGGTCGTCGGCATCGGGATCGCCAGCGTCCGCGTCCGCTCTACGCGCGCCTGGGCTGAGGCCAAGGCGTCCTGCGCGGCCTCGGCCTGTCGTTCGGCGAGCAACCGGCTGCGCCCGCCCGTGTTTTCGGCGCGCTCGGCCCGTGCGCCCAGCAGGATTTTCGGCATGTCGCCCTTGGCGGCCTTGCGTCGGCCGGCGGCGTCGCGGCGCGACTGGGCCTCCGCGCGCTGCTGAGCCTCGGCGCCGGCACGCGCGAGGTCGCGTTGGGCTTCGGCCAGATCCCGCGTCGCCGCCTCGCGCTCCAGCGCTGTTCGCTCGACATAGGCGTCATAGCCGCCGCCGTAGCTGGCGACGCCCAGGCTCGACACCTCAAGGATTCGGTCCATGCGGCGCAACAGGTTGCGATCATGGCTGACCACCACGACACCGCCGTCCCAACGCGCGATGACATCGGCGACCAGCGCCCGCGCCTGCGCATCCAGATGATTGGTCGGCTCGTCCAGCAGGATCAGATCGGGCCGGGCCAGCCTCAAACCTGCCAGCCGCAACCGCGTCTGCTCGCCCCCGCTGAGACTGGATGTCAGGCGTTCACAATCCAGTTCCGGCAGCCCGACGTCTCTTAAGGCCTCGTCCAGACGCGTCTCCAGCGTCCAGTCCGCCTCATTGAGATCGTCAGCCGTTCCCTGCCCCGCCAAAACCCGCGCCACAACAGCCAGCGCCGCTCCAACGCCCAGGGTTTGAGCGACGGTCTCACCGGGGTTTGGCTCATAGCGCTGATCCAGTACGCCGATCGTTCCGGCTCGCGCGACTGCACCCTCGGCAGGCGCGGCTTCGCCCGAGATCAGGCGCAGCAGCGTGCTCTTGCCCGCGCCATTGCGACCGACGATGCCGGTTCGCTCAGGCCCGAACGTCAGGCTCAGATTGTCGAATAATGTGGCGCCGTCCGGCGTCCTAGCGGCGACCTTGTCGAGTGTCGCGAGTGCGGACGGGGACGCGTTTCGGCTTGGGCTGATTGGCATTGAGGATCACGAGCAGCATGGCGGACAGGGCGGAACCAGTGGCCAGTGCGATGATCATGATCGTCAAACCTTCTGCAAAACGCGTCAGAACAAGGAGGATGGGTCGTAATCCCGCAATGCGCAAGTCTGGCGTCGAACACGGCCGCGTGAGAAGCTTGGCGTTGAGGAGACAACCATGAAGACCGTCGCCGCATTCGCCATCGTCGCCACCCTGACATCAGCCGCCTGCGCGACAGCGCCGGATGCGCCTTTGTCAACGCCGAACTACGCCGCCGTCCCGACGCAGGCGCCGACACGACACGCGCATCTGTATGCGTCATGTCTGCATCAGGCCGCCGCTGCGGGAGCTTATCGGCGCACTGACGATGGGGATGGAACAGAGCTTTTGCTGTTCACCTGCACCGGCGAGCCCGCCACCGCCTTCGCCGCCGCGCTCGCACCTTGGAGCGACAAGATCGGATCGGTGTTCCAGCGTGACGGACGCACCTTCCGCTCGACCGCCAAGGTGCAGGCCGATCTGTTCGGCGTTGACTACTGCTCGACCGATGCGACAGGCGACGATGCGGTTTGCGTCCTGTCGTTCAACGCTGGCGACTTCCTCGACCAATAGGCCTGCCACGGCTAGACCAGCCGTCATGCAAACCCGTTTCCGCATTGACGACCCCGCCGGCGCCGCCGCGCGGCGCGAGGCCGCCGTCCAGCGCCTGCGGGACGGAACGGGCATAGACGAAGCCATGATCGACGCCCTGGTCGAAGGCTTTTACGCCCGTGTCCGCGACGACGCCCTGATCGGCCCGATCTTCGCGGACCGGATCACCAACTGGGCGCCGCATCTGGCGCAGATGAAGCTGTTCTGGTCGTCGGTCGCCCTGTCCACCGGCGTCTATCAGGGCCGGCCGATGCCGAAACACCTGCCCCTTCCCATCGATGCGCGGCATTTCGATCGCTGGCTGGAGCTGTTCGCCGAAACTGCGCGTGCCCTGTGCCCGCCCATCGCCGCCGACCACTTCATTGAACGCGCCCGCCGCATCGCCGAAAGCCTGGAACTGGGTGTCGCCAACGCCAGTGGCGTGCTTCTGGCCAAGGGCGAGCGTTTCGTGCGCCCCACGCAATCGTGGACACCCGAATGATGCGTCAGCCGCAATGTTCCTACATTGTTCTTGCTTCAATCACGCAATTCGTCCCCATATAGCGATGTCGCGCCGGACCCGCCGGCCCTCCTCCGCGTTCTCCGGACAGCATGACCGAAAAGCACAACTTCATCCGCGTTCGCGGCGCCCGCGAGCATAATCTCAAGGGCGTGGATCTCGACATTCCGCGTGAACAGCTGGTGGTGATGACCGGCCTGTCGGGGTCGGGCAAATCCTCGCTGGCGTTCGACACCATCTATGCCGAGGGCCAGCGCCGCTATGTCGAGAGCCTGTCGGCCTATGCTCGCCAGTTCCTGGAGCTGATGGGCAAGCCGGACGTGGACCTGATCGAAGGCCTGTCCCCGGCCATCTCCATCGAACAAAAGACAACCTCCAAGAACCCGCGCTCGACCGTCGGCACGGTGACGGAAATCCACGACTATATGCGTCTTTTGTGGGCGCGGGTCGGCGTGCCCTATTCGCCGGCGACCGGCCTGCCCATCGAGAGCCAGACCGTCAGCCAGATGGTCGACAAGCTGGTCGCCCTGCCCGACGGCGAGCGCATCCTGCTGCTCGCCCCCGTCGTTCGCGGCCGCAAGGGCGAGTACAAGAAAGAAGTCGCCGAGTGGCAGCGCCAGGGCTTCCAGCGGCTGAAGATCGACGGGCAATTCTATCCTATCGATGAAGCCCCGACGCTGGACAAGAAGTTCAAACACGACATCGACATCGTCGTGGACCGGATCGTCACCAAGCCGGATCAGGAAGCCCGCTACGCCGACAGTCTACAGACGGCGCTGGGTCTGGCCGACGGCATCGCCAACGCCGAATGGGCCTCGACCGCCGAGGGCGAGACGGCGCCCCGCTCCATCCTGTTTTCCGAACGGTTCGCGTGCCCGGTGTCGGGCTTCACGATCAGCGAGATCGAACCGCGACTATTCTCGTTCAACAACCCCTTCGGCGCCTGCCCGGTCTGCGATGGCCTGGGGGTCAAGCTGGCCTTTGATGCCGATCTGGTGATCCCGGACCGCGACAAGACCCTGCACAAGGGCGCCGTTGCGCCATGGGCGCGCGGGCCGTCGCCGCTCTACACCCAGACCCTGCAGTCGCTCAGCCTCCACTACGGCTTCTCGATGGACAAGCCGTGGCGCGACCTGCCCGCCCAGGCGCACAAGGCCATCCTGCACGGCACGGGATCCGAGAAGATCAAGTTCGTCTATGACGACAACGCCCGCAAATACGAGGTCTCCAAGCCGTTCGAGGGCGTGCTGCCGAACCTGGAGCGCCGCTGGCGCGAGACCGACAGCGCCTGGGTGCGCGAGGAACTGGCCCGCTATCAATCCGAGACGCCCTGCGACGCGTGCCACGGCAAGCGGCTGAAGCCCGAAGCCCTGGCGGTCAAGGTCGGGGGCGAGGACATCGCCGACATCTCCACCCTGTCGATCTCCAAGGCCTATCTGTGGTTCTCGACGCTGGAAGAGAATCTGACCGAAAAGCAGATGGAGATCGCCCGGCGAATCCTTAAGGAGATCTGCGACCGGCTGCGGTTCCTGAACAACGTCGGCCTGGACTATCTGAACCTGTCGCGATCCTCCGGCACCCTGTCGGGCGGCGAGAGCCAGCGTATCCGCCTGGCGTCGCAGATCGGCTCGGGCCTGACCGGCGTCCTCTATGTGCTGGACGAGCCGTCCATCGGCCTGCACCAGCGCGACAACACCCGTCTGCTGGAAAGCCTGAAGGGGCTGCGCGACCTCGGCAACTCGGTCCTCGTGGTCGAGCATGACGAAGAAGCCATCCTGACCGCGGACTACGTCATCGACATGGGCCCGGCCGCCGGGGTTCACGGGGGACAGGTCTGCGCCGAAGGCACGCCGGCCCAGGTCATGGCCAACCCGAAGTCCCTGACCGGCAAATACCTGACCGGTGAGCGCGAGATCGAAATCCCCGCCGAGGGTCGCCGCCCCATCAACCGCAAGCGGATGCTGAAGATCAGCGGCGCGAGCGGCAACAATCTGAAGAGCGTCACGGGCGAAATCCCGGTCGGCGTCTTCACCTGCATCACCGGCGTCTCGGGCGGCGGCAAGTCCACCTTCACTATCGAGACCTTGTACAAGGCCGCCGCGCGTCGCCTGAACAATGCATCGGAAGCCCCTGCCCCCTTCGATCGGATCGAAGGCCTGGAGCATTTCGACAAGGTCATCGACATCGACCAGTCGCCTATCGGCCGCACCCCGCGCTCGAACCCCGCGACCTATACCGGCGCCTTTGGTCCCATCCGCGACTGGTACGCCGGCCTGCCGGAATCCAAGGCGCGCGGCTATGGTCCCGGCCGGTTCAGCTTTAACGTCAAGGGCGGCCGCTGCGAGGCCTGCCAGGGCGACGGCGTCATCAAGATCGAGATGCACTTCCTGCCCGACGTCTATGTCACCTGCGACGTCTGCAAGGGCAAACGCTACAACCGCGAGACGCTGGAGATCGTGTTCAAGGGCAAGTCCATTTCGGACGTGTTGGACATGACCGTCGAGGAGGCGGCGACCTTCTTCAAGGCCGTGCCGCCGATCCGCGACAAGATGCTGACGCTGGAGCGGGTGGGCCTGGGCTACGTCAAGGTCGGCCAGCCGGCGACCACCCTGTCGGGCGGCGAGGCCCAGCGGGTCAAGCTGTCCAAGGAACTGTCGAAACGCGCAACGGGCCGCACCCTGTACATCCTCGACGAGCCGACCACCGGCCTGCACTTCGAGGATACGCGCAAGCTGCTCGAGGTGCTTCAGGAACTGGTGGAGGCCGGAAACACCATTGTGGTGATCGAGCACAATCTCGATGTCATCAAGGTCGCCGACTATCTGCTCGACTTCGGTCCCGAGGGCGGCGACGGCGGCGGCGAGATCGTCGCGGTCGGCACGCCCGAACAAGTCGCGGACAACAAGGCCAGTTGGACCGGCAAATACCTCAAGGAGGTGCTGAATCGGCATGAGGACCGCCGCAAGTCGCGCGTGGCGGCCCTAGGCGGGTCCGTCGATGCTCCGGCCAAGAAGAAAAGGGTGAAGGCGTCGGCTTGAGCCGACGCCACTTTTTCCTTAGCGCGGCTTCAGCGCCGCCCAGGCCGCTGCGAACGGCGCATAAAGCACTGCGAATTGAAGCGCCGCGATGAAAGCGCTGACGATCGAGGACACCAGGATCGCTGGCCAGGCCTGCATCAGGATCTGACCCAGGCTTTCCCCATCGAAACGGGCCAAGGTCTGGATGCCGCCGGTAGCCAAATCCGCCGCAGCGCCGATTATCATCCCCAAGATGCTGACGATAAAGTACATGACGATGGCAATCACGGCCATGCCGAGCAGCGACCAGAAATGCCCCTTGGTGGCGGCGAACGATTCCACGATGGTGATCTTGCGGCGATCGATCGTCATGGGAACCGCAAGGCTGAACTTGATCGCCAGCCAGACGATCAGGGCGAAGACGGCGAAGATCAGCAGCACGCCGGCCAAGATCAGCAGCGCCTGACCCGACGCCGCGCCGAAACCGATGGCCGTCCCGACCACCATCATGCCGACACCCGACGCCAGACCGACAGCCAGGCTGACGATCAGACTGACCGCCAGAACACGGACTTCATCCATGCCGAGGCGCAGATAGCCCCACGACGACTCGTCCGGACGCAGAACCGAGCGCGCCACCGCCGCGCTCAGCACCGCGCCAACCAGCAGGCCAATCGGCGCGGCCCAGATCAGCGCTCCGGCATAGGTCTGACCCAGGGCCTGGAACTCCGCCATCGATGGGTTGGCCGACTGTTCCAGCGCTTCACCCGCGGCCATCAGGCTGGCCCACTTGTCGGCGCCCAGGCCGAACATGGCGACATAGACGGCCAAATAGACCAGGCCCCAGGCGACCGCGACAATCGGATGCCGGCGAACGACCCGGAAGCCTTCGAAGGCCGCGTCGGTGGCGGAAAAACTCATGACAACTCCGGGAGCAGATTCGCGGCGCACCCTAGCGCATCCGCAAGCCTACGTCCCGCACCGCCACCGTCCCGGCGTCAGGCGTCAGGCGTTCGACCGCCTCAGTTCGCGGAGGCGATTGTCCAGTCCGCGATCTGGGTGTTGATGTCGCGGGTCGCCGTGTCGAAGGCTGCAACGATGGCGGACACGCGGTTGTCGCCGGCGGGCTGGGTCACGGTGAACACGCGCTCGACCGAGCGGCCTTCCTCGGGACGAATGGTTCCGGCGCCAGCGCGCCGTTCCGGGGTGGAGCGCAGCTGCGCCCGCGCCGTCACGACAACATCCGGCGCTGCGCCCGGCGCGGCGTAACGCGCCTCGAACGTCGTCACCGTGACCTGCAGGATCAGCGGCGGCGTCCCCGGCTCGCGGCGACCCAGCACGCGAATGCGATCAGCTCGGTTGGCGAAGGCCACCTTCAGGCTGTCGTCGAACAGGGTCGAGGCCGGCGACACCCAGCGTGCGCCGCCGATATAAGCCGTCTCCAGACCCGTGACGCCCAGGATTTTGTCGTCGCCGGTCGCCTCGGGGAATTCGATGCGGCGGATCGAGACCGTTAGAGGCGCAGGCGTGTCGCCCACCGCCGACGGCGCGGCCATCGGCAGGCCGAACCGATAGTTCTGCACCGGGTCCGGCGACGATAGCAGCGCGCACCCGCTCAGCGCAGTCAGGACAGCGGCGGACGCCGCCAGACGAAGGACAGGACGAAGGATCACGGCTGCACCTCCAGCTCTTTGGATTTGGGACGACCGATGAAGTCGCGCGGGCTGGCGCGGACGTCGTCGATCAGGGCTTGCAGAGACCGGGTGGCGTCTTGCAGTTCTTCGATCGTGCCGGTCAGTTGCGGCAGGCTGGTCGTCGCAAAGTCGCCCAGCGGCCGCTCCAGACCCGTGATTGAACGGTTGGCCGAGGCGATCGCCGTGCGGGCTTCCGCCGTCGCCGCGTTGATGTTGGCGATGGCCTGGCGACCGTCGGTGTTGATGATCTGACGCGTGTCGACGGCCAGGGCCTGGTATTCCTTCACCGCCGCGTTGGCGTTGGTCACGGCCTCTTCCAGCTGCTGGAAGATGGCCTTGCGGGCTTCCAGTTCGGTCGTCAGTGCCTCGACGTTCTTCACGCTGGTGGAGAAGCTGCGGATATTGTCGTCGGACATGACGCGGTTGATCCGGTTCAGCGCATCCACGGTCTGGGCCAGCACCGTGCCCGAACCGCTTAAGAGCTCGGCGATCGGCGACGGCTGGCTTTGCAACACGGGCACGACATTGTCCGGATACTGGTCTTTCAGCAGGGCGCTGTTGGGCGAACCGGCGGTGATCTGGATGTAGTTCAGGCCGGTGATGCCTTGCGGCTCCAGCTGTGCGCGCGAGGTGACCCGCACCGGCGTCGTGCCGTCCACGCGGACACGGGCGATGACCTGGTCGCCGCGCTTGGTGTCGATGTTCAGGTCGGTGACCTCGCCGACGCGGATGCCGTTGAAATGCACCTCGCCGCCTTCGGACAGGCCGTTCACCGGCCCATAGAAGACGATGTCGTACATGTCATAGTCGCTGTTGAACTGCAGACGGGCCAGCCAGATGGTGAACACCGCCAGGGCCGCCAGAAGGGCGACGGTGGCGATGCCGACGGCGGCGTAATGTGCGTCTCTTTCCATGATCCGCTCTCCTCAGGCGGCAGACTTGGTGGCTGCGCGTCCGCGCGGCCCCAGGAAATATTCTTTGATCCACGGGTGGTCGGAGCCTTCCAGCTCCTGCACCGTGGCCTTTTCCACGACCCGCTTGTCCGCCAGCACCGCCACCTTGTCACAGATGGCGTAGAGCGTATCGAGGTCGTGGGTGATCATGAAGACGGACAGACCTAGGTCGTCCGCCAGTTGCCGGATCAGATCGTCGAACGCGGCCGCGCCGATGGGATCCAGACCCGCCGTCGGCTCGTCCAGAAACACCAGCTCGGGATCCAGCGCCAGCGCACGCGCCAGGCCAGCGCGCTTCTTCATGCCGCCCGACAGTTCGGCGGGCTTCAGGTGATGGTGCTCGGGTTTCAGACCGACCATGGCGATCTTGAGCTCGGCTAGCTCATAGATGACCGATTTGGGCAGTTTGGTGTGTTCGACCAGGGGCGAAGCCACGTTCTCCAGGACGCTCAGCGACGAGAACAGCGCGCCCTGCTGGAACAGGATGCCGGTGCGCTTCTCGATGTCGGCCGCCTCGGCCTTGGTCAGGTTCGCCCGGTCGTAACCCAGCACCTTCACCGACCCACCTTCCGGCTCCTTCAAGCCGATGATGGTGTTCAGCAGCACGGTCTTGCCCGCCCCCGATCCTCCGACGACGCCCAGAACTTCGCCGCGCACCAGGTCGAGGTCGAGGTTTTCGTGGATGGTGCGCTCGACGAACTGGCTCAACAGGCCGCGCACCTCGATCAAGTTTTCTGGCGCCTCGGTCATATGTTCAGCTCCAGGAAGACCAGGGCGAACACGGCGTCCAGGAAGATGATGGCGAAGATGGCCTGCACTACGGCGGCCGTCACGCGCCGGCCCAGGCTTTCGACATCACCGGCGACGGCCATGCCTTGGCGGCAACCGATCGCGGCGATCACCAAGGCGAAGACCGGCGCCTTGATTAAACCGACCATCAGGTGTTGGGCCATGGTGCCGTCCTCGACCAGACGCTGGAAGAAGAAAGACGGCCCGAGGTTCAATGAACTCCAGCACACGACCAGACCGCCGATCAGGCCCCCAATCATGCCCATGAAGGTCAGAAGCGGCAGCATGATTACAAGCGACGCGACTCGCGGAATCACCAGGGCCTGGAACGGATTGACGCCCATGACCTGCATGGCGTCGACCTCCTGATTCATCCGCATCGACCCGATCTCGGCCGCAAACGCCGAGGCCGAACGTCCAGCCAACAAGACCGAGGCGATGACCACGGCGAACTCGCGGAACATGGCGACGCCGATCAGCTGAACCGCAAACACCTGGGCGCCGAAGTCGGTTAGCAAATCCACGCCGATGAAGGCGATGACGGCGCCGATGAAGAAGTTGGTGATCATGACGATCGGAATGGCGTCCAGCCCGGCGCGCTCGGCCTGACTGACCCAGGCCGGCCAGCGGATGCCGCCGGGATGTTTGGCGGCTTCCACGACAGCAGCCATCAGCCGACCCAGGAAGGCCAGCGACAACATGGCCTCGCCGCCGAAATCGTAAACGCCGCGCCCGATCTTGGCGAAGGTGCGCACGAAGGCGCTAGGACGTTTCGGCGCCGGGGCGCTTTGGCGCTCCAGCAGTTCGATCATGTGATAGATGCGACCGGCCTCCGGTCGGTCCTTCCACTGGCTCTTGGAAAGTCGGCCGCTTGAGGCCTGCACAAGAGCCAGCGCGCCGGCGGTATCGAAGCGACCGAGATCGGAGGTGTCGATGCTGGCGATATCGCGGCCTTCCAGATCGCGGCTCAGTTCCGTCGGCAGACGACCCAGCGCCGTGGTCGTCCAGTCGCCGGTCAGGCGCAGACGGGCCTCGCCATCTCTATCGACGATTTCGTATGCGGCCGTGTTCATCGCGCCCCTGAAGACCGGTCTGACATCGCGATTTTCCCCTGACCCTCTGAACAGACAGCCGAAATCTCTGCCGCGCTAATGGTCAAGCCGGCATTCGATGTCAACGCGCGATGACATTCGCGCGAATGTTTGTCGATCGACCGTGTCGAGATCGCCTCCCCCGATGAAACGTCCAACGGTCACGCTGGCGCTGATGCCAAACGCGGCCGAACGGGATTCGTTCTCGCGTCACCTCATACGTCGCCGCACGGCCGCCAGATCATCAATGAACAACCGTCTCGCCTCGGACTTCGCCGTCTCGTCCGGCAGACGCAGCAGATAGGAGGGGTGAACCGTCAGTACGGCGGTCGATCCATCGCTCAGGTCGATCGGCGCGCCGCGTTCCTGCATCACGGCCGGCTTTCGACCCAGCAACGCCAGACCCGCCGTCGCCCCAAGGGCCAGCACGACTTGCGGCTTGATCAGCCGGCGTTCAGAGTCCAGCCACCAACGGCAGGCCTCAACCTCGCCCGCGTTCGGCGTCTTGTGCAGGCGACGCTTGCCGCGCGGCTCGTGTTTGAAGTGTTTGACCGCGTTGGTGACATAAACGTCGGATCGATCAATGCCGGCCTCCGCCAGTGCTGCGTTCAGCACCTGTCCCGCCGGCCCGATGAAGGCGCGGCCTGCCAGATCCTCCTGATCGCCGGGCTGTTCGCCGACGATCATCAGACGCGCCGACTTCGGCCCCTCCCCGCACACGCCTTGCGTCGCGTCGCGGTAAAGCGGGCAACGGCGGCAGGCCTGAACGCCGCCGGCGACATCGTCGAGGTTTTCGGGCACGGCCTCGGCGTCGGGACGCACCGAATGAAGGTCCGGCGCGACGGCGCGCGCGAAACGCGGATTGGGCTGAGGCGACGGCGTGGCGACCATGGTCTCGGTTCGAACCGACGAGGCCGCGACCAGTTCCGGGATCAGGGCGGCTTCCGGCAGGTTCTTCCAGTAGGACTTGGCCATCTCGCCCTGCATGGTCTTCACCTTCAGCCGCGCAGGATTGAAGGTCGAGGCGTAGTAGGTCTTCCAGAAATCCTCAATCTCGTCTTCGGCCGGCGCCATGTCGCGGGTCGCCGGCGGCCCGAACCGCAGGATTTCGCCATCCCAGAAGGCCGAACCATCCGGCGTCAGGATCGACCAGCGCATGGTCGTGAACCGCCGTTGGAAAAAGGGCGCGGTCTTCTCCAGAACCCGATGCGGCGGCTCGAACCACGCCACCCAGGCTTCGCCCAAATCGTCATGCACTTGGCGAAAGCGAACGAAGGCCTTCATCTTGTGCGAGGCGCCGCTGACGTTCTTGACCCGCTCCAGCGCGTCGGCGACGTCCCGGTCCGAAATGACCTTGATCAGGTCCGGCTCATCCTTCAGTCGCCACAGAAGCCGATACATCAGATCGAAACGGTCGGCGGATCGATGCAGGATCAGGTTCTGGGCCAGGTCCACGAACTCTTTCGGCACGTTGAAAGCTCTGCCCTCATCCGGCGTCGGCGACGCCGCTTCGGCAATCGGCTGATCGAACAGCCCGCCCTGTTCCGCCGCCCCCGCCACAACAAAGCGGGCCGCTGCGGGCTCAACACCCGCCAATCGAAACGCGCGCGCCGCTTTCCGCCAGCCATCGAAGTCGGTCTCACCGTCCAGCGTCGCCACCGCCATCAGAACAGACTCAACTGCTCGGGCGTGCGGCTGGTCACGCGCGCCTTGAGGTCCGCCGCGTCCGTCAGACCGCCTGGCGTCCAATCCAGCGCCGTGATGAAGGGCCGGATCTTCGCCACCGATCGCGTCAGCCGTCCGACATCCTCTAACCGCAGGGTCCGATAGCGGCGCACCGCGACGATCCGGTCCACAGCTTTCACGCCCAGCCCCGGCACACGGAGCAGCATCTCGCGCGGCGCACGGTTCACATCGACGGGAAATTGTTCGCGCTTGTTCAGCGCCCAGGCCAGTTTGGGGTCGACCGCCAGATCGAGCATGCCGTTCGATGCGCCCTCGCCGATCTCCGGCGCGGAGAAGCCATAGAACCGCATCAGCCAATCGGCCTGATACAGCCGATGCTCACGCATCAGCGGCGGCTTGGACAGCGGCAGGATCGAACTGGAGTCCGGGATGGGGCTGAACGCCGAATAGTAGACGCGACGCAGGCCGTAACCGCCGTAGAGCGAAGCGCTGCGATCCAGGATTTCCGTATCCGGCGCGCCGTCGGCGCCGATGATCAGCTGGGTGCTCTGGCCGCCCGGCGCGAACTTCGGCGGTTTGATCTTTTCACGTTTGGCTGGCTTGGCCGCCTCGACGCCCAGGCGCACCTGGCTCATCGCCTTCTTGATGACCCCGACGTCCTTCTGCGGCGCCAGTCGCGCCAGCGCCTCGTCGCGCGGAAGTTCGATATTGGCCGACAGGCGGTCGGCATACAGTCCCGCCATTTCCACCAGCTTCGGATCCGCTTCCGGGATCAGCTTCAAATGGATATAGCCCCGGAAATCGTGGACTTCCCGCAGCGTCTTGGCCACCAGAACCAGCTGCTCCATCGTATAGTCGCCGGATCGAATAATGCCCGACGACAGGAACAGGCCCTCAATATAGTTGCGCTTGTAGAAGTTGAGCGTCAGGTCAACCACCTCGTCGACATCGAACCGCGCGCGCTCCACATTCGACGACACGCGATTGATGCAATAGGCGCAATCGTAGATGCAGAAGTTGGTCAGCAGGATCTTGAGCAGACTGATGCACCGCCCGTCCGGCGTATAGGCGTGACAGATGCCCGTGCCCTCGGTCGAGCCAATCCCCCTGCCGCCGACGGAGTTTCTTTTCGAGGTTCCCGACGACGAACACGAGGCGTCATACTTGGCGGCGTCAGCCAGGATGGAAAGTTTTCGACGCAGATCGAGACGGGCCATCGTTCATGATACGTTCCAGAACGATGATTGGTCCAGCGTTGCCGTTTTCTTTTTTGAAACGACGACTTAACGCAGGAGATTGAGCAGCGAAGTGCTTTTCAGCGAGTTGATGATCTGGGCCGAAGCCTCGATCGCCACCTGCGCCATCTGCAGGTCGGTGATCGCCCGTGCCGGATCATAGCCGGACTTGTCCTGCATCATCTTCTGCAGAGCGATCTTCTGATTTTCCTGGGCGTCCAGCGCCGTCTCGACATGGTTCTGGATCAGACCGTTCTTGGCCGTCTGGTTCGTCAGGCCCGCATTCGCCTTATCCAGTTCGCCCATCTGCGCCTTCAAAAACGCGGTGACGTTAGCGTCGGGCTGTCCCGTCAGCGTGCCCGCGCCGGCCGGCGTATAGGTCACGCCGCCGACGGTCACCGCCGTGCCGTTCTGGAAGGCCTGAATGTTGCGGAACACCTCGGTCAGCGGCCCGCCGATCTCGCTGGCCAGAAACCCGGTCTCGACCGTGGTCTTCTCGTCGATGCGGGACTTCTGCTTCAAGGTGTCGTTGGCGAAGGTCGCGGCGGTGGACGGCGCCGCCGTCAAATCGGCCATGGTTGCAGCCGTGGCGGGAGCAATGTCGCTTTGGCCGCCCGCAAACAGATACGAGCCCTGGTGTTCCGCATTCAGTCCACCCTGCACCGTCTGATAGTTCAGACCGAGCTCGACCATCAAATTGTCGATCCGCCCGGCCGCCAGGCTGTTTGCAATGGCCTCGCGGGCCGCATTGCCGCCTTCGTAGATGCGGCTCATGGCCAGATCCTGGGCGCTCAGCCGCGCCTTCACGGCCTCGCCGGTGGAGATGAAGCCCTCCAGTCGCGCCTGTGTCGATGTCAGGCTGGTCAGTTGCTCTGCGCCTCGGCCATAGCCGGACATGTCGGTGGCGATCTTTTCGCTGTCGATCCGCTCCTGCGCCTGCTGCGCGCGGCCTTGCGCGTTCATCAGGCTGAGCAAGGCCGACTGGTAGTTCCCGTGGGTCGCGACGCGCGTCATAGCAGGATTCCGATCAGTACGTCGTACATGTCCTTGCTCGCCTGGATCAGGCGCGCAGAGGCGTTATAGGCTTGCTGGAACGTGGTCATATTGACCAGTTCCTCGTCCATGTTCACGCCTTCGGCCGAGGTGCGGCGGCTGTCCGCCTCCTTGGCCAGGGCGCTTGCGGTTTCACTGCGGGTCTTGGCGGCCGAGGCCTTGCCGCCGATCTCGCCGGCGAAGTCCGCCGCATAGGACGACAGGGTCTTGGTCCCGCCGGCATTTCCGCCGGCTGCCGCGAAGGCGACGTTCGTCTTGCCCACATCGCCCAGCGCCAGGCCGCCGCGCCCATCGTTCTTGCTCAGCGCCGGTGTCCCCGCCGCCGCCGACAGGTTCAGCTGCGCCAAAGCCAGCTTGCCGGGGTCCTGCTGGATGTCGCTGCGCACCGTATAGGCGCCCGCCCGCGTCGATCCGGTCGCGCCCAGACCGAACAGTTGCGACATTGAAACGCCGGACGGATCCTGGGTCGTGTTGTCCTTCACGACGCTCATCGACGTCGCTGACGCGTCGTAGGCCTTGAAGGACAGCTTGCCCGCCGCATCCAGGCTGAAGGCGCCATAGCGGCCGACGCCGGTGATGGGATCGTTCAGCGCGCCCAACATCTCGCCCATCGTTCCCGTCCCGGCGGGCACGGACACGGTGATGTCGCGAAGGCGAGCACCGGACGGGCCGGCAAAGCGCAAGGTCAGGCTCTCACCCGGATCGAACCCATGCTGAGACGTCAGGGTCAGGCCCGTCTCGAAGAAGGTCGGCGTCGTCGTGGCGACCAGGTCGTTCAGGCCGAACCAGTGCGAAAATCCACGCCCGCTCTTCGTGCTGGGCGAGGTCGCATCGTCGGCGATGGCCACACCGTTTCCGCCCGCCCCGTCCAGGCGCAGTTGGCCGTCCGAGAAGCTCGCCGTCGCCGTGCCGCCCAGTTGGGCGTTCAGCACGCTAAGGAAGGTGGTCGGATCGGCGGCGGCGCCGTTGATCGTCATCGTGCCGCCGGAAAAGACGATCCGCGCCGACGCCTGCACCACGCCCGACGCATTGACCGCCGAAATGGTGGTCGTGCCGGTGAAGCCGGTCAGGGCGTTCTCCAGCGACTGGCCGGTGTTGCGCCCGGTCAAGGTGGTCGGTGCAGGAACGCTACTGTTTGCGTTATGGGCGCGGTTCAGTTCGTCCGCGAGTTTGGCCGTCAACTCACCCAGGCGCGCGGCGGCGGCAGGCGCATCGACATCGCGCATCTCGACCAGACCCCGGATCTGACCGGACGACACGCCGTCCAGCAGCGGCCAGCGCGTGCCGCTGGGCTCGGTGATCATGATGTCCGAGAAGGCCGTCATGGCGTCCACAGTGCCAGCCGCCTGGTACGACAGCGTCGCCGCCCCCTCGCCCACCAGGGTCGTGCCTGTGTTGGTGCGCAGCGTCACGCCGCCGTTGGAGCGCGCCTCGACCTTCACATCCATATATTTGGACAGTTCGTTGATCAGACCGAGTTGGGCGTTCTGGGCGCCCGTCACATCCTCGTTCGTCACCGTGCCGGCGGCGATGGTCTTGTTCAGCTTGGCGATCTGTTCCAGCAGCGGATTGACCGTCTCGACCGCGCTCAACAGTCGACCGTCCGCCTCCTGACGCGCCGACTGGATCTGGGACGCGATGCCGGCGGCCTGATTGAAGATCGCCTGGGTCTTGTAGATGGTGTCCTGACGCCCGGCCGATGATGTCGGGCTTTCGGCCAGGGTCGCATAGGTGGCGAACAGCTTGTCGACCTGGGCGAAGAAGTTGGTGTCGCTGCTGGGATCGCCGAACTGGTTCTGGATCTGGTAGTACAGTTCATAGCGCACGGTCTGGCGCGCAGCGTCCGATCCGGCGCTCAGGCTGGCCGCCTGCAGGAAGCGGTCTGTCGCCAGACGCACCCGCGTAACGTCGACGCCCGCGCCATAGCCATTGGTGACGGCGGCCGACTGATCGGCGACCTTGCGGATGTAGCCGGGCGTATCGAGGTTGGCGATATTGTCGGCGGTTACGCGCAACTGCGACTGGGCGGTCTTCAGCCCTGAGGTCGCAATGTTCATGATCGAGTTCAGCGACATTGACGCGTCTCCCCCGCGCTACCCGGCAACCGCTGCATCGCGATGCGCAGTTCTTGCCCAGCCACACGCCGCGCCCGCTCGTACAAAGCGTTGTTTTTCCATAGGATCGTTGATCGGGCGGCCGTCATGATGGGAAGGATGCGCAAAGGTCGGGCCAATCGGACGCAGACGTCCCACGTGTCACTGACGGCGGCGTCGCGAAGCCGGGCAAAAAGTGGCGAGAGCGCGGCAATAACGACCGCCACCCTTCGGGGCCACAGATCTCAAGGCTAAGTTCTGCATTGTTTTTGCTGACTTATTTTCTTGGCCCGACCCTTGCGTCGAGGGCGGCGAACTCTTGGGCGCAGCAGGCGCCGTTGTCGCTCCTACGAAAGCCGCCGCGCTTCCATGTCCATCGCATCCGCCCTGCTCGCGCCTGCCGCTCCGGTTTCGACCGGACCGTCGGCTGCCGCCCTGGGCGCAGAGGCAGTCGATGCGGGTCTGTTCTCCAGCAAGGTCGCCGACGCGCTGAACATTGGCGTCCACGGCGCGCCTGTCGAACGGATGACGCCCGGCCGCCTGACGGGCGCTCCATCGCCGGGGGTCGTCACGGCTCAAGCCATGATAGCCGAGGCAGACGGGATCGGCCCGAGCCAGGCAAACGGCCCCGTCACGCCGACACCCGGCGAGAGCGTTGACGAGACCGTTGAACTGGACGTGCAGCCGCCAGTTTCCGATGAGAGCGCCATCACATTGGAAGAGGCCGCGAAGGATCAGGCCGTCTTAGACCAAGGCGTCGCGTCACCGACCACCGCGCCGCATTCGTCCACGGTCGTTTCGCCTGCTCCCACCTTCGCCGCAACGCCGCCGACGTTCCAAACCGACGAAACCCCGCCAGCCAATGGGGATCTGACGGCTCCGCGAGCTCAGCCTACAGGCTTGCCCATCGCGCTAGCGACGGACGCGTCAGCGCCAGTCACCGCAACGCCTGTCGGCGCAGAAACCACCATCGCGGCGAATGGAATTGCATCGCCGTCAGATCAGAACGCAAAAGCGCCGAATCTTGCGGCTCAAGCGGCCATCCAAGCGCTCATGTCTGAAGTGGGCGACCAGGCGGCGGCCCACCCAACCATGCCTGCGGCCAGAGGGTCTGGGGAAGCGGTCAAGATGGAAGCCGACCTTGCGCAAGCGGCGTCGCCTCAGCCCGTAACCGCGACCGTCGCTGCAAAGCCACCCGTTCCGGCGACGCCTTCCGATCGCCCCATGACCGATGTTGCATCTCGTTCGACTGATGTTGCGACAACGACACCCGTCGCGCCCGATAGCGCAAAAACCGCCGCAGCGACGCCCGCCGCCGTCGCCGAAAAGCCGGCCTCTCCCTCGCCTATCGCTCAGGCCCTTACGGCCGCTCAAATCCCGATGGCGCAGGTCCAGGTTGCCGCCACTGCGGCCACGCCCAAGTCCACGATCCTCGTCGCGGCCGCCACAGATGTAGTCGCGGCGGTAGCTGAAGCCCAGGTTTCCACCGCCCCAGAGGGCGAAGAAGTAGCCCCCGATCAGCCGCCCAGGCTGACTGTGGCCGACGCGGCGAAGCCGTTGCCTCAATCCGCTTCATTGTTGGTGGGCCCCTACCAAAAGACGACAGACCAGGCCGGCGAAGCCGCTGTGGCGACCGTCAAACGTGAGACGGGCAAGGCCGCAGCGCCTGTCATCGACAAGATCGGATTGGCCGCCGAACCGACGTCCCAACCCACGAAGACAACCGAAGAGGCGGCCCTTTTCGTCGCCACGCCGACATCGACTATGCCTGACGCGCCGGCCGCGACAGCGACTGTCGATGCTCAGGCCCGTCATCAGGTCGCTGCTCCCGGTCATGATCTGGGTCTGTCCACACTCTCTCGGGCCACGGTCGAGACCACGGCTCAACTCGCCTCGCAGATCGCGAGACGACTGGACAGCCGTTCGACCCGGTTCGACATGGTGCTGACGCCCGAAGATTTGGGCCGCGTCGATGTCAGCCTGGAAATCGGCAAGGATGGCCAGCTGTCCGCTCGCCTGGCCTTCGACAATCCCGCCGCCGCCGCCGATCTCAAGGGTCGCGCCGACGAACTGCGTCGCCAGCTGCAGGACGCCGGCTTCCAGGTCGCAGGCGACGCGCTCGACTTCTCGCAACGCGATCCATCCGCGGGCGGCGGCGCCTTCGAGCGCCAGCAGCAGCGCAACGCCCTGTTCGCCGGCGCCTCGCGCTTGGCGGCCCAGGCCGACACCCCCATCGTCCCGGCGCCCGCCGCCTGGATCAATCATTCCCAGACGCCTGACCGCGTCGATCTGAAGGTCTGACCCCATGGTCGACGCCGTCACCACAAACACAGCAGCCGGCCGGGTCACCGGCGGCACAAAGGCCCTGGCCTCGAACTTCGAGACCTTTCTGACCCTGCTGACCACGCAGATGAAGAACCAGGATCCGCTGTCGCCGCTGGATTCCAACCAGTTCACGGCTCAACTGACGCAGATGGCCGGTGTCGAGCAGCAGTTGTTGACCAACGACCTGCTGACCAGCCTTCTCGCCGCTCAGGCCGGCGGCGGACTGGACAACGCCGCCAACTATATCGGCAAGAGCGTCACCGCCGCCTGGACCGCGACCGAGTTCAGCTACGGCAAGGCCACCTGGGCCTATGAGCTGGGCGCCGACGCGGACAAGGCCACCTTGCAGGTCGTCGACAGCAAGGGCGTCGTAGTCTGGGAAGGCGCCGCGCCCGACAAGAAATCCGGCCTGCACACCTTCAACTGGGACGGCAAGCTGAAGGACGGCGGCAAGGCCGAAGACGGCGGCGTCTATACGCTAAAGGTCGCCGCCACCGACGCCACCGGCGCCAAGGTCGATGCGCAGGCTCTGATCCAGGGCCGCGTCACCGGCGTCGAGATGTACAGCGGCGCGCCCTACCTGGTGATCGGCGATTCCATCCTTCCGCTTTCGACCGTGATTTCGCTGAACGAGATCAGGTCCCAGGCGGGAAACGATACTGACGATACGGAGAATCCGAACGTCCCGACCGAGGAGGCGGCCGCATGATGCGATCCGCCGCCTTCCCGATGACCTTCATTTAAGGAGCGTTCTCCCATGAGCCTCAACAGCGCAATGCAAGCCGGGGTGTCCGGCCTGGCCGCCAACTCCGCCGCCCTGGCGGCGATTTCGCAGAACATCGCCAACGTCAACACCATTGGCTACAAGCGCACCGCCAGCGAGTTCCAGACCTTGGTCAACAGCCAGTCGGCCGTGGGCGGAAGCTATTCGGCCGGCGGCGTCACGACCAACAGCCGCGCCTTCATCAGTCAGGAAGGCCAGCTTCAGCGGACGACGTCCAGCACCGACCTCGCGGTCAGCGGACAGGGCTTCTTCGTCACGACGACCCAGGCCGAGAATGTCGGCGCCACCGACACACGCCTTTTCACCCGCGCCGGCGCCTTCACCGTCGACAAGCAGGGCTATCTGAAAAACAGCGCCGGCCTGTATCTGCAAGGCTGGCCGGTGGACTCCAACGGCGAGATCTCGACCGATCCGTCCGACCTGACGCGTCTGCGCTCGATCAACATCGGCTCGGTCGGCGGCACCGCAGAACCCACGACTCGTGTGCAGATCAACGCCAATCTGCGTTCAAGCCAGGAGGCGTCTTCCGCCGCCAGCGCCCAATCCTACAAGGGCGTGTCCGATACGGCGACGCCGGCCGCGACCCACGACGTGTCTGTCCGCTACACCCGCACCGGCGCCAACAGCCATGATCTGGTGATCAAGTCCGGTTCGCAGAAGGTCGACGCCTCGGCGACCTTCGACCCGACCACCGGCGCCATCACCGGATTGACCATCAACGGCGCGAACGCAGGCTCGGCGACCGCGATCGGCACGCCGCCGACCCAGATCCAGTTCACCCCCGCCAGCGGCCCGGCTTACACCGTCAACTTGGCGGATATCGGTCTGGGCAACGAGAACGTCGCCAAGACGAAGTATGACCCCTCGGTCAACTCGATGGCCATGTACAATGCAGACGACGACAACCCCGTCGGCGTGAAGCCCGACTTCAAGATGAACATCCCGGTTTCGGACTCCAAGGGCGGCCAGCGCAATCTGGAACTCCGCTTCCTGAAGAGCGACGAACCGAACATCTGGTACGCGGAAATCGTGTCCGTGCCGGCCAGCGACGTAATCGCAGGCGCACCCTACGCCAATGGCCAGATCAAGACCGGCAAGATCGCCTTCACGCCGTCAGGTCGCCTGGACGTCGACACGATGAAAGCCTGGCCCGCCGGCACGGGTCTGTTCGACGACCCGACCATGGCGACGCTGGACTTCGGCAAGTCCGATCCGAACAATCTGACGATGCCGGCCGGCCAAGTCGCCTGGGCCGACGGTCTGGGCATCGCCGCCCAAGCCGTCACGCTGGACCTCAACACCTCGGCCGGCGGCCTCAGCCAGTTGAACACGGCCTCGGTCGTCCAGTCGACGGTCACCAACGGCACCGCTTTCGGCAATCTGAGCGAGATCAAGATCGACGAAGGCGGGTACGTCACCGCCATCTTCGACAACGGCGTCATGCGCCGCATCGCCCAGGTGGCGGTCGCCACCTTCCCCAGCCCCGACAGCCTGCGTGAAGTGTCCGGCAACGCCTACGCCGTCAGCCTTCAGTCCGGCACCTTTAACCTAAAGGCGGCGGGAACAGGCGGCGCGGGCGAGATCGCGGCCAAGCAGCTGGAGTCCTCGACCGTCGATCTGTCGGCCGAATTCACGGGCCTGATCACCACCCAGCGCGCCTACTCCGCCTCGTCCAAGATCATCACCACGGCCGATGAAATGCTGGCCGAGCTGATCAACATCAAACGCTGATCGGCGAGCAAGTAAGCGTTAGTCTCGATGAATCGTCGCGCAAGCAAGGTTTACAGAGTCGTTCGGGAAGGGGCGGAAGTTATCCGTTCCTTCACCACGACCCTTAAACGGACCTTAGTCGGGGACGCCTACCTTCATGACACTACGGTGTTGGTGAAAGAGGCATAAGCCCATGTTGCAAGAGCGACGCCTTAATAGCAAAGGCGAACAATACGTGGTCGGACCGACTGGCACGCCCCTGACCCTTAATGACCTGCCGCCGTCCAACACGGACCGGTGGGTGATCCGGCGCAAGGCCGAGGTCGTCGCCGCCGTTCGCGGCGGCCTGCTCAGCCTCGACGACGCCCTGGCGAAATATCGCCTTACGGCCGAAGAGTTCCTGGCCTGGCAAAAGGCCATCGACAAATGGGGCATGCAGGGTCTGCGCACGACGCGGATCCAGAGCTACCGCTCCTGAGGGTTTCCCCGAAGACGTTAAGGGCCGCATCCGGCGACGGGTGCGGCCCTTTTCTTTTGCGGGCCTCGAAATCGCACCGGTTCCGCACTAAATGGCCGCGATGACCTTGGTCGAAGATTTCTGCCCCGTTCCCGACATCGTCCGCACCGACATGGATGCGGCGGTCGAGAACGCGCGGGCGGCGGTCGGCCTGCCGGTCGGCGCGCGCGTGGTGGCCGCCATGTCGGGCGGGGTGGATTCGACCGTTGTCGCGGCCCTGCTGCACAAGGCCGGCTACGACGTCGTCGGCGTGACCCTGCAGCTCTACGACCACGGCGCGGCGTTGAAGAAGAAGGGCGCCTGCTGCGCGGGCCAGGACATTCACGACGCGCGTCTGGCCGCCGACATGATCGGCATTCCGCACTATGTTCTGGACTATGAAAGCCGGTTCAAGGATGCGGTGATCGACCAGTTCGCCGACAGCTATCTGAAGGGCCAGACGCCGGTTCCCTGCATCCGCTGCAATCAGACCGTCAAGTTCCGCGACCTGCTGGACGTGGCCCGCGACCTGGGCGCAGAGGCGATGGCGACGGGCCACTACGTACGCCGCGCCGTCGCCGGAAACCGCTCGCAGATGCGCAAGGCGATCGACCATTCGCGCGACCAGTCCTATTTCCTGTTCGCCACGACCCAGGACCAGCTGGACTATCTGCGCTTCCCTCTGGCCGATCTGGAGAAGCCTCAGGTGCGCGGCGTCGCCGCTGAACTGGGCCTGAAGATCGCCGCCAAGCCGGACAGCCAGGACATCTGTTTTGTGCCTTCCGGCGACTATCGCACCCTGATCGACCGCCTGCGTCCGCAAGGGCGTGAGGCCGGCGAGATCGTGCATATGGACGGCCGGGTGCTGGGTCAGCACGCGGGCATCACGGACTACACGATCGGCCAGCGCCGCGGCCTGAACGTCGCCGTAGGCGAGCCGCTGTTCGTGACCAGACTGGAGCCCGAGACCCGTCGCGTCATCGTCGGGCCGCGCGAAGCCCTGCTGACGGCAAGTCTGACGTTGGAAGAAACCAACTGGCTGGGCGACGAGGCGACCATCAATGAAGCGGCCAAGGCCAACATCCCGGTCCTGGCCCGTGTCCGCTCGACCCGCCAGCCCTCGCCAGCCCGCCTCGCCCTGATCGACGGCGATATCCGCGTCGTCTTCAACGATGGCGAAGAGGGCGTCGCGCCGGGCCAGGCCTGCGCCCTGTACGACCCGACGGACACGGAACGCGTCCTGGGCGGCGGCTTTATCCGCGACACGACGGCAGTCGCTGTCTAACCACGCTTCGTGCGATTGTGGAGACAGCGTGGAGCTGCGGTGGATCAAGATTGCAGACTTCTCGCCACGCTAGACATCAAAGATGCACCGGGCTGTTGCACGGCTGTGAACTGCGCATCGCAATGACGGCGTAATCCCCGCCCCGACTAAGCAGGGGATAAAAATGCACCGTCAGACCAAACTGCGCCTTCAGCTGCTGCTGGGGACCGCCCTTCTCGCCGCGCCCGTTTCCGCCTTCGCCCAGACCGCTCCGGTCCAGACCGCGCCGACGGCCGCCAGCGCCGAGCCGGCCGGTCTTGACGACATCGTCGTGACCGCCACCAAGCGGGAAACAAACCTGCAGGACACGCCGATCTCGATCTCGGTCGTCAACGCCGAAGCCCTGGCCGATCGCCACGTGCAGAGCCTGATGGACCTGGCCGACGGCAGCGTCCCCAGCCTGCGCATCGCCACCTTCGAGGCCCGTCAGTCCGCCCTGACCATCGGCATCCGCGGCATCGTGCCGAACGACGCCAACCAGCCCGCGCGTGAGCAGGGCGTCGGCGTCTATGTCGACGGCGTCTATCTGGCCCGCCAGCACGGCCTCGCCGCCGCCCTACTCGACATCGAGCGCGTCGAAGTCCTTAAGGGTCCGCAAGGCACCCTGTTCGGCCGCAACACCGAAGGCGGCGCCCTGTCGCTGGTGACCAAGAAGCCCACGGGCGTGTTCGGCATGCGCGCCATCGCCGGCGTGGGCAATCTGGAGTCCTACAACTCCGAACTGCACGTCGACTTCCCCGCCCTCGGCGACTTCGCCTTCAAGGTCGACGGAATCATTTCCGTCCAGGGTCCGGTGACCGAGAACATCCTGCCGGGCCAGACGGGCTTTGGCGAGTATGACCGCCGCGGCCTTCGCTTCCAGACGCGCTGGACGCCGGCTGAAAACTTCACCGCCAACTTCGCGGCTGACATCAGCAAGGACAAGAACACCCCGTTCTACAGCCAACTGCTGAACTTCAACCCGAATGGCCTGACCGTCGTGCCATTCACCTCGGCTACGGTTCCCTCGGGCAGCATTCGGGCCCTGTCGCCCTTGGTTCAGGTCGAAGGCTCCAAGCGCATGACGCAGGCCGACATCGGCGTGCCTCAGCAGTTCAGCGTCGACGACACGCGCGGCATGGACCTGCACCTGTCGTATCGCCCGACCGACTCACTGGAAATCCGCTCGATCACGGCCTACCGCGACCTGGACGTCGAACAGTATGACAACATCGCCGGCGCGCACCGCCCGCCGGTTACAGGCCCTAACGGCAAGTTCAGCCGCTACTCTCTGGCCGGCTTCTGGCAGCATCAGTTCAGCCAGGAACTGCAGGCCGTCGGCTCGCTGGGCGACAGCATCGACTACGTCGGCGGCGTCTTCTACTTCAAGGAAACCGTCTCGGACGACGCATCCACGCCTTCCACGAACCAGTGGAACGCCGACGGCACGGGCTACACCATCCTGGACCCCACCCCGACGATCCGCGGCTTCCGCTCGCTGGACCGCAAATCGACCGCCCATTCGGAATCCAAGGCCATCTACGGCCAGGCGACCTGGACCCCGGCCAGCATGGACGCGCTGCACCTGACGGTCGGCGGGCGCTACACCTGGGACGACAAGGACGGCAAGCTGGAGGTCGTCAACAACGCCGCCACCAACCTGACCTTCAGCTCCAAGGTCGATCGCTTCGATCCGCTGGTCACCCTGGCCTATGACGTCAGCAACAACATCAACGTCTACGGCAAGTATTCGACCGGCTACCGCGCCGGTGGCGCCTCCTCGCGCTCGCTGACCTACCGTTCGTTCGATCCCGAAGAGGTCAAGGCCTACGAAATTGGCCTGAAGAGCGACCTGTTCGACCGTCGCGTCCGCTTCAACGCCGCCGTCTACGCCATGGACCGCACCGACAGCCAGATCGACTTCAGCCTGGTCACCGTCCAGGGCGCCTCGACCCGCAACACGCTGGAAACGATCAACGCTCCGGGCACCACGAAAATCCGCGGCGTCGAGCTGGAAGGTCAGCTCCGGGCGACCGACAATCTGACCCTGTCGGCTTCTTACGCCTATACGGACGCCAAGGTGCCGGACACGGTCAACCCGTTCAACGGCCAGGTTCAGCAGGTCTTCATCGCCTATACGCCTGAGAACGCCGGCAGCGTCGCCGCCGACTGGAACTCGCCCTTCATGGGCGCGACCCTGAAGGCGCACATCGACGCCAACTACGCCGATGCGGCCCACAGCTTCGAGCAGTTCGCGATCAAGGCCGACTCGTCCTTCGTCGTGAACGCCCGCGTCGCCATCGCCGACATCACGACCCGCGACGGCGGTCCGCTGCTGGAAGTGGCCCTGTGGTCGCGCAACCTGCTGGACGAGACCTACGTCTATCGCCGCGATCCGTCGAACCGGAACACCCTGGGCGACTACGGCAACTTCAACAACCCGCGCACCTTCGGCATCGAGCTGCGCGCCTCCTACTAAGCGTTCCTCCCGAACGAACGACTGGCCCCCTTCCGCCTTGGCGGAAGGGGGTTTTTCTTCGTCTGCGTGAAAGCTTTGCGACGGCGATATGAAACTTCACCGCAGCCGTCCGGTTTTGCTGGACGACGCGACGATCTGGCGCGATGGCGGCTTTCGGAGACGCCATGAGCAGCCTGATCCTGATCGCCGATGACGCCGCCGAGGGCGTCGAAATCCTGGACGCGGCCCTGCGTCGGGACGGCTTTCGCACCGTCGTCGCCGCCGATGGCCAGCAGGCGGCCGACCTGCATGCGTCGCTCAAACCCGATCTCGCCCTGCTCAGCGTCCGCTTGCCTGTGCGCGACGGCTGGGATGTGCTGGGCGAACTTCGTCGGCGCGGCGAAACGCCCGTCATCATGGTCGGCGACCGAGACGAGGCCACAGACAAACTGCAGGCGCTGCGGATCGGGGCGGACGACTATATCGCCAAGCCGTTCAATCCGGCCGAGGTCGCGGCCTCGATCCAGACCATCCTGCGACGCAGCGGCGGCGGGCGGGCCGCCAAGACACTGCGCGTCGGTCCGTTGGAGGTGCAGTTGGAAAACTATCTGGCGGCGATCCTGACGCCGTCGGGCAAGCGCCGTCTGGACCTGACCCTGACGGAGTTTCGCATTCTGGCCCACATGGCCCGCACGCCCCTGCGCGTCTTCAGCCGCAGCGAGATCATGCAAGCCTGCTTCCCCAATCAGGCGGTTCTGGAACGCACGATCGACAGCCACGTCAGCCACCTGCGCCGCAAGCTGGACGCCGCCGACGCCGCCGGCTTGCTGACCAATGTGCGTGGGGTCGGATACCGGCTCGAGGCCGAGGTCTGATCGCGCTCACGCCGCTACGGCAAAGACCCTCAGCCGATGGCCGTCCGGATCGCCCGCCACGAAGCTGCGGACCGGCGCGGCGTCCGTTGGCGGCGTCAGAATGCGCGCCCCGCGATCCCACCAGTCTATATGCGCCTGATCCACCGCCTCGGCGCCCTCCAGCGGAAAGTCGACCTCGCACACCTCGCGCCGATCGCCGGCACGCCGCAACAGCCCCAATGCCCGACCAGACGTCAGCTTGAACAAGGCCCGGTCCGGTCCCGCCATCACCGGCCGACAACCCAGCAGGCTGGCATAGAAGCGCGCGCTGATTTCCGGATCCGCGACGGCCAAAAGAATATCCTCGATCTCGCTCATCAGCCCGGCCCCTTTGTGTTTCCAACACTTCGAACCCTAGCCTTCGCTGCTGCCAGTTTCCGTCAGCAGCCGCCGCCCGACTTCGATCTTTCATGCGCCTCGCGCCAGGTCTTCATCAGCGCCTGACGACGCGTTGGATAGCGCGCCTCCATCACCTCCGCCTCGACGATGCGGTCGGTGCGGAAACTGCGGAAATCACCGCGCAGTTCGCACCACGCGATCAGCAATCGCACCCGATCGAAGAAAGCCAGGGCGAACGGCCAGACGACACGCTCGGACGCCGACCCTGCCTCGTCGCGGTAACACAGCTTCAGCCGGCGCTCGGTGCGGATCGCTTTTCTTAATAAGGCCGGATCGACTCGATCCGCCGGGAACGGTTCTCCCGGCACGACCAGCAGGGCCGATGTGTCCATCTCGTCGCGCAGGTCGGGCGGCAGCACCGCCGAGATCCGTCCGAGCGCCGCCAGCGCCGCATCGCGCATGCGCGGATCGGCGCGGTCCGCCACCCAGCGTGATCCCAGCACCAGGGCCTCGATCTCTTCCGGCGTGAACATCAACGGCGGCAGCATGAAGCCCGGCTTCAACACATAGCCGACCCCCGCCTCCCCCTCGATCGTCGCGCCTTGCGCCTGCAGGCTGGCGATGTCGCGATAAAGCGTCCGCAGACTGACGCCCATCTCCGCGGCCAACACCTGCCCGCTCACCGGCCGACGATGCCGCCGCAGGACGTTCAGTAGATCGAGAAGGCGTTCGGAGCGTGACACCCCGCGATCCTAGCAGCGCTACTGCCAGAAAGCGTCAGCAGGGCGGCGACACGGGCATAGTTATTGGCTCGCCGTATCAGGACGCGCGGTAAGCGCGATCGCCACCCTCGCACGGGCGATAACTGATATCGTATAAGGGGCCGTCTGCGCGACAAGGATAGCAGATGCCCGCGCTCGTGCGGCGCACCTCGATATCGCTTTGGGAACTGGTTGCCAGCAACCGCCTACAGTCATCTTCCATCTTGTAGGTCCAAGCCCCGGCAACAACCGCTGAGACGACCGCGGTCGCGATCAGTGATCTCAACATCAAACGCTTCATGGTCTGACGCAGCGCCCTCTAAGCCGCTTCCTTGGGCATCACATCGCCGACTGTCGGCCGGTTCTCCGCGCGAGTCAGGGCGATGTCTCTGGGCTTGACGATCTCGCCGCAACAGCCACAGGCGATGCGCGGGGTCAGGGAATCGCCGCAGGTCTTGTGGACCATGTCGATGCCGCTGTCGGCGTCGCCATAGACGTGTTTGTTGCCCCAGCCGTGTAGTGTGACCAGAACGCCGTACAGATCCTTGCCTTTGGCGGTCAGGACATATTCGTTGCGCGGCGGGCGTTCGGAATACAGGCGCGGCTCCAGCACGCCGTGCTGGACCAGGCTTTTGAGCCGTGCGGCCAAGACATTGCGCGCCACGCCCAGATTGTCTTGCCACTGTTCGAACCGGCTGACGCCGTTGAAGGCGTCGCGAATGACTAACAGGGTCCAGGGATCGCCGATCACCTCAAGCGTGGCGGCGATGGAGCAGCTTTGGCGGCTGTAGTCGGCGGTGCGTCCCATAGGCGCGAAAGTGACGCCACGTCAGGCATTTGGCAAGGGTTGCAAATCCGAACGCTCCAAGTCAGTTGTGTTTCGCAACGGACGCGCAAGCCTCCCGGTTCGCCGCCTTGTTCCTTGGACTTCGGCAGGAGATCTTCATCAGGTCTTCCGCCGCTTCTTCGCCTGACGCAGGATTGCGCAATGACGCCGCCCATTTCCCTCGATGCCGCCCTCACCTTCCAGCTCCTCGACGATGGCGGTTTGTCCGCGCCTGTGCCGGGTCATTTTTCAAATGGCCCATCGAGCATGACGCCGGAGAAGGGCTTTCCGTTCGGCGGGCTGCTGGCGGCCCTGTGCGCTCAGTCGATGCGACAGGGACTGGCGCTGACCGCGCCCCTTCGAACCCTGTCGGTCCAATATCTGTCAGCGGCAAGGTTCGGCGAACAGGTCGCCTTTCGCCCTCGCCTGCTGCGCGGCGGCCGTAACGTGCTGTATGCCGCGGTCGAGGCCCAGCAGGACGGGCGCATGACCCACCACGCCACCGGCGCCTATGGGCTGGACGCCGCGCCGCCTCCGCTGACGCCGTTGCACGCGCCGCCACCGCCGCTGGATGAACTGGACCCCAAGGCCACCATACGCGGGACGATGTCGCCGCATTTCGCCCAGCACGTCGAATACCGCTTCGACGGCGGCCCCAACATCCTGGGCGGCAATGAGGGCAAGCCGGTGATCGAGCGCACCTGGATGCGGATGGCCGACGGCCGGCCCTTGGATGAGGTCGGCCTGTGCTACCTGCTGGACGCGCTGTACCCGCCCGCCTGGACCGCATCCAAGACGCCGAGCGCCATGACCACCGTCGATCTGCGCATCGACATCCTGACCGATCCAACGCCACAGACCGCGCCGGACGGCTGGGCCTTCTTCGAGTTCAGGATGCTGGACCTCGGCCTGGGCTGGACGGTGGACGAGGCGATCGCCTGGGGCGCTGATGGAACGCCGCTGGCCCTGTCGCGCCAGCGGCGCAAACTGCTGCCGCAACGTCCCGCCTGAAGTCAGCCCTCGTTCATCATTATCGACGACTATTCCAAATCTCTGGAGAGTCGCCCATGCGTCGTCGAAATCGCCTCGTTTCCGTATCCCAAGTCGTCGTTGTGCTGGGCGGTTGTCTGATGCTGCAGGGCTGCCTTGTCGGCGCCGTCGTCGGCGGGACCGCTGCGGTCGTCGGCGGGACGGCGAAAGCCACCGGCGCGGTCGTCGGCGCCGGTTTCGACGCCGTCACCACCTCGGACGAGGAAACCAAACTGCGTCGCGAGCGTGAACAGCGCGACTATGAACGCGAACAACGCCGCTGCGAACAGCGCCAGCGTCAGGGCAAACGCTGCTAGGTCAGAGACTTAGAACGCACCGCTCGTTGATCGTCGGCCGCGCCACCTGAATTCGGCAAAGGCCCGGCCACTCGGGTTTCAGCGTCTTGGCGAACCACAGGCACAGGTTTTCCAGACTGGGCAGCTCCAGACCCTCGTGCTCGTTCAGCATGCCGTGATCCAGCGTCTCGGCCGCCGCTTTAAGCGCCCGGTCAAGCGCACCCAGGTCCGCCACCCAGCCGTGTTCGACGTCCAGCACCTCGGACCGCACCGTCGCTTCGACCGTGAAGGAATGGCCGTGGACGCGGCGATAGATGCTGCCCTCAGGCTCGTTCGGGAAGTGATGGGCGGCGTCGAAGGTCGCCTGTTTGGTGATCTCAAAGACGGGCATTAGCGGACGCCGATGTATTTGTGGGTCTGGACGCTCAGGCGCCACTGCGGGTGGGTCAGGCAATATTCGATGGCGGCGGCGGTGTTCTCCACCTGATCTGGCCCATCCATCGGCTGAAGCCAGAACCGTTCGAAATCCAGGTGTTCGAACCGATCCGGCATGGCCTTGGGCTGGGGGAAGACCAGCTTCAGCTCGGTGCCTCGCGTCTGCACCACATCCGCGTCGGCCTTGGGACTGATGCAGATCCAGTCGACGCCGGCGGGGGCCAACAAGGTGCCATTCGACTCGATGGCGATCTCGAAACCTCGCGCATGCAGCGCGTCAATCAGCGGCGCATCCAGTTGCAGCAAGGGCTCTCCGCCGGTGCAGACCACCAGTTTCGGATCACCTTCACGCCCGCGCCACATCGCCGCGACATGATCGGCCAGCAGGTCCGCCGTCGCGAACTTGCCGCCCCCGTCCCCGTCCACCCCGACAAAGTCGGTGTCGCAGAAGGTGCAGACGGCGCTGGCCCGATCCTGCTCGCGACCGCTCCACAGATTGCAGCCGGCGAATCGCAGGAAGACCGCCGGCCGCCCCGCCTGTCCGCCCTCGCCTTGAACCGTCAGGAACACTTCCTTGGCCGAATAGGTCATCGCCCCGACGCCCATTCGTCATAGCCGGCCGCGCGCAGTTCGCAGGCCGGGCAAGACCCGCAGCCGTAGCCCCAGACGTGTCGATGCGCCCGGTCGCCCTGATAGCAGGTATGGCTATCCTCGATGATCAGCTCGATCAGCCTGTCGCCGCCGATCCTGTCCGCCAGCTCCCAGGTCTGGACCTTGGTTAACCACATCAGGGGCGTGTCGATGACGACCGGCTTATCCAGCCCCAGCGACAGCGCCCGCGCCATCGCCTCCATGGTCTCGTGGCGGCAATCCGGATAACCCGAATAATCCGTCTCGCACATGCCGCCGACCAGCACGTCCAGCCCGCGCCGATCCGCCAGCGCCGCGGCTGCAACCAGGAAGATCAGATTGCGACCTGGCACGAAGGTCGTCGGCAGGCCGCGCGCGTCCATTTCGATCTTGCGGTCGGCGGTCAGGGCGCTCTCGGCGATCCGGCCGTATCCGGTCAGGTCCACCACATGGTCATCGCCCAGGCGATCGGCCCACCGCGGCAGGGCCGTCTTCATTCCGTCGCGCACCGCCTGACGGGCCTGCATCTCCACCAGATGGCGCTGGCCATAGTCGAACCCGACCGTCTCCACCCGCTCGAACCGCTCCAGCGCCCAGGCCAGGCAGGTCGCGCTGTCCTGCCCGCCGGAGAACAGAACCAGGGCCGTCTTGCTAGCGGTGGGGGAGGTCTTTTCCAGGATGACGCTCATGACGAATCTGCGGTCGGCCGTTCGGCCGCGCGCATGCACAAAGGGATGGAGACCCAGATGGGTCGGGCGGGCCTCTTACACCAGACCCTGCCCGTGAGCAAAAAAGGCGGATTTGCGTCTTGGAAGATACAGCTTAACCAATCCGCAAGCGATTTCGGCTTTTACTCACAATGAGTAGGAGTTCCAGGCAGTATGCCGACCATCGAGACCCTTTCCGAGCGTCCAAAGCCGGTTGCACCGACGACTCTCGGCTGCGAGGTTCTGGCGCGTTTCGAACGCGAGCCGGATACGCTGGTCATTCCCGTGGTGGATGGCGACCGTCCCGTCGGCCTGGTCGAACGCACCGCCTTCCTTCAGAAAATCGCCGCCCGCTTCGGCCACGCCCTTTACGATCTTCGCCCCATCACCGTCGCCATGGATGCCGAGCCGGCTGTGGTCGAGGGCGGCGTCCGCATCGACGCCTTTTGCGACATCATGCTGAAGGGCGGTCCGGCCGCCCTGCTGCGCGGCTTCATCGTCACGAAGAACGGCGCCGATTGGGGCGTGGGCACCGCCGCCACCCTGTTGCAGGCCGTCAACACGCGTCAGCGCCAGCAGAATGCGGAACTGGCTGAACAGGCCGCGATCCTCAGCGACACCCGCGCCCAGGCCATCGCCGCCGCCCGCGCCAAGAGCCAGTTCCTGGCCATCATGAGTCACGAACTGCGCACGCCGATGAACGGCGTCCTGGCCGTAGCCGAACTGCTGCGCCGTCAGCCGTTGAATACGGCGGCCCAGGCGCACGTCCAGACCATCATGGACTCGTCCGAGACCTTGCTGCGCATCCTTCAGGACGCGGTGGACCTGTCCAAGGCCGAGGCCGGCGAGCTGGAGCTGAAGACCGAGCCGACCGCCCTGCGCGCCGTCATGGACGACATTCAGTCGATGTGGGAGCCGCGCGCCTCTCAGGACGGCGTGACCCTGCTCGTCGGCTATGAAGGCGACACCGAACTGGCGGCCGTCATCGACGGCATGCGCCTGAAGCAGGTGTTCAACAACCTGATCGGCAATGCGCTGAAGTTCGCCCGCAACGGCGTGGTCGAGGCGGGCCTCAAGGCCTGGGTCGAGGGCGACCGCATTCGTATGGAAGCCCGCATTCGCGACGACGGCCCGGGCGTCGAGCCAGAACGCGTCGATTCCATCTTCGAGCCCTTCGTTCACGGCTCCGGCCCCGACGGCGCCGGCCTGGGTCTGTCGATCTGTCGTCAGGTGATCGACCGCATGAACGGCCGAATCTGGGCCGAGAACAACAAGGGTCGCGGCGCGACCTTCGCCTTCGATCTGACGGCGCCCCGCGCCGTGATCGAGGTGGAGGCGCCATCCAATGTGTCGGACCTGTCGGGCCTCGATTTGAAATCCGCGCCGCACATCCTGATCGTCGACGACAACGCCACCAACCGCGTCGTCGCCCAGGCGCTGTGCGAGATGTTCGGCTGCAGCTCCGAACTGGCCGAAGACGGCCTCGAGGCGCTTCAGGCCGTTCAGGAGAGCCGCTACGACCTGGTCCTGATGGACATCAAGATGCCCCGGATGGACGGGGTTCAGGCCACGCAGGCCATTCGCGCCCTGCCCGGGGCCGTCGGTCGCGTGCCGATCGTCGCCCTGACCGCGAATGCGGACCCCGAAGACGCCAAACACTATCTCTCGATCGGCATGGCCGCCGTCGTTGAAAAGCCCATCAAGCCCGAACGCCTGCGGATGGCGATGAACGCCGCAATCTCCGCCGCTCACGAAAGCGCACAAGAGCAGGACCAATCCGGTCGCGCCGTCGCCTGATCCTCAGTCCGGACGAACGTCCAGCGCCTCTTCGTCCTCTTCGTCATAGCCGACCAGTCGCAGGGCCCTCGCCTTCTGGCCGTTGATCTCGGCCCAGCGCAGCAGGCCCTCCTCGCGGCCGTGAGTGATCCAGATTTCCTCCGGCTTGATCTCGGTGAAGGTCGCGGTCAGTTCGTTCCAGTCGGCATGGTCCGACACGACCAACGGCAGTTCCACACCGCGCTGCCGCGCCCGCGCCTTCACTCCCATCCAGCCTGAAGCAAAGGCCGTGACCGGATCGGCGAACCGACGCGCCCATCGATCCTGGATGGCCGACGGCGGTGCGATGGCGACCTCGCCGCCCAGCGCATTCTTGGGCAGCGCCAGCGGGCCCAAGTCGACCCCTTCTCTCTCGTACAGGCCGTTCAGCCGCTCCAGCGCACCGTGAACATAGATGGTGCGGTCCCATCCGGCCTCGCGCAGCAGGCGGATGATCCGCTGCGCCTTGCCCAGCGCATAGGCGCCGACCAGATGCGCCCGTTCGGGAAACTGCCCCAGCGACCGCACCAGCCGCCCGACTTCCTCCTCCGCCGGCGGATGGCTGAAGACCGGCAGTCCGAACGTCGCCTCCGAAATGAAGACGTGACACGGCACAGGCTCGAACGGCGCACAGGTCGGATCGCGGCGGCGCTTATAGTCGCCGGACACCACCATGATCAGCCCCTTCCAGCGCACCTCGACCTGGGCCGAGCCCAGCACATGGCCGGCGGGCGCCAATCTGAGATCGACCCCATTGATCGCCGTCGCCTCGCCATACTCCACCGATTGGGGCTGCAGCGTGAAATCCGCGCCATAACGTTCAGCCATGATCGCCAAGGTCTGGCGCGTCGCGAGCACCGCCCCGTGACCGGCGCGCGCGTGGTCGGCATGGCCGTGCGTGATGACGGCGCGATCCACCGGCCGAACCGGGTCGATGTAGAAATCTCCCGGAGGACAGTAGAGCCCGGCGGGCGTGGGATGCAGCAGGTCTTCGGGTCGGATCATCTTGCGGTAACGCTCTCGACGCCGTCGGGGCGCCGCCCCATAGAGGATGACCCCGAAAATCGGCGCAACAGGTTCAGTCCGCACGATGCACGAGAGTTTCCTGACCACCATTCTGCCGCAATTGGCCGCCGGCGCCGCCCACACCGGCGCCTTGGGCTTCACCTTCGACGGGCTGCACGACGGCGAACCCCGGATCCGTGTGCCGTGGCGTGAAGATCTGGTCGGCGATCCCGACAGCGGCATCTTCGCTGGAGGGCTGGTGACGACCTTGCTGGATCATATCGGCGGCTTGGCCGTGTGGACCGCGATGGACGCTTTCCAGCCCATCGCCACCCTGGATTTGCGCGTCGACTACATGCGCGCGGCAAGGCCGCGTCAGGACCTGCTGGCGCAGGGCCTGTGCTTCCGACTGACGCCCAGCATCGCCTTCGTGCGCGCCTGGGCTTTCGAGGACGATCCCACCGACCCGGTCGCCGCAGCGCAAGCCGCCTATATCCTCAACCAGACCCGCGAGCGGGCGTCCCATGCAAAGGGAGCGGCGGCATGACCGACGTCCTGAACCGCATGCCCTACGCCCGCTTTCTCGGCCTTCAAACCCTGGTCAGCGGCGACGAAGTCACCGTCATCATGCCATTCGACGATAAGCTGATCGGCAATCCGATGCTGCCCGCCCTGCACGGCGGATCGACGGCCGCCCTTCTGGAAATGACGGCGATGGCCCAGGTGGCGCTCAGCTTTCCTGGTCCGCGACTGCCCCGCCCGATCAATGTCACGGTGGCCTATCTGCGCACAGGCAGACCGATCGACGTCTTCGCCCGCGCTCGCATCAGCCGGGCGGGTCGTCGCGTGGCCCATGTGCATGCGGAGGCCTGGCAGGAAGAACGTCAACAGCCGATTGCGTCTCTCACCGCCCACTTCCTATTGGACAACCAGGACTGATCACCGCGCACTAAAGCGCTGATTCGCCTCTACTTCCCGTCTTCATTGCGTTTCGACGCCGTTCTTACGGCGGCGCTTCAACGCGCGATTGCCGAAATGGTAAACATTGCTCTACCAAACAAGGTTAAGACGTGATAACCATAAGCTTCTTGTAAACCTGTCTTTGAGGGGCTTTCCATGGACCGCACTGAAGTCGTCACCAGCGTTGCTGGCGATCTGCATGCCACCGAACTCGCGATCGACGCCGCGATCACCCAGGCGACCACGCTGGTTCAATCCTTCATCGGCGCTCGCGCCGCGCTTTCGCTGTCGCCTGTCTCCGGCACGGTTTCGCAAGCCAAGGCCATGGAAACCATCGCCGCCCTCTCGGCCGCGCGCGAGTCCATCGTGGCCTGCCACGCCGAGCTGCAAAAAGATCACCGCCGCCTCGGCTACGGCACCTATGCCGCCGGCCCTGTTGGCAAGCCGGATGACTGGCTGAATCCGCAGGAGCAGGTTCGTCCGCAAGGACATCTCCGCGTCGCGTGAATTCTTGGTAAGCTTAGCTTATCGAGATTTCAGTTTGATCTGACTTAGGCCATTATCGCCTCCGCGCGTTCCTGCGCGGGGGCGATTTCACATGGTGAACATGATCTACGCCGTCGTCGGCGCGGTATTCATGGTCGGTATGGCTCTTTTCGCCTTTTTGAAAGGCGGCAAGCCCGAACGCTTCGGCGCAGCAGCCTATCTGTTCGCTTGGTTTGCGACGATCATCATGCAGGAGAACAGCGGTTTTCGTGGCGTCCCTCTAGGAATGTTCGTCATCGATCTGGCGCTTCTGTCTGCCTTCGTCGGTCTTTCGTGGAGGTATCGTGGATCCTGGCCTGTGTGGGCGAGCGGCCTGCAACTGATCATGGTGATGTCTCACATCATGATCCTGACGGGACAGCCCGTGTCGGTGGCGTCCATCTATACCGTCATGAATTTCACCGGCTACCTCATCATCGGCTGCATCACAGCCGGGACTTTCTGGGCTTGGCAAACCCGCAAGGCTGCAAACTTGAACATAGGTAGAAATTCCTAGTACCTTGCCGTATTCTCGCGAAGAATCAGTCGCTGGAACACGATGCCGCTATCCCACGCCAAGCTCTGGAAGGCCGTCGACGCCTTGGCGCGGCGTGAGGGTCTGACGCCGTCGGGCTTGGCGCGACTGGCCGGTCTGGATGCGACGAGTTTCAATCCCTCAAAACGCTTCGGGCCCGGCGATCCGCCGCGTCCGCGCTGGCCCTCGACCGAGAGCATGACGCTGGTGCTTCAGGCGACGGGCCTGTCGCTGTCGGAGTTTGCGGTGTTGGCCGAAGACGCGCCTGAGGCGCCGATCAGCGTGCCCTTGCTGGGCCTCGCCAAGGCGGGTCAGGACGGTTTCTTCGACGACGCCGGCCTGCCGGTGGGCGAAGGCTGGGATCAGACGGACCTGCCGCGCGCCAAGGACACGCTCTTCAGCCTTCAGATCACCGGCGATTCGATGTCGCCCCTCTATCGCGAAGGCGACCGCGTGATCGTGGATCAGGAAGCGACGCAGGTGCGGCGGGGCGATCGCGTCGTCGCCCGCCTGACCAGCGGAGAAACCGTGGCTAAGGAGGTCACCAGCCTGACCAGCCGAGCCGTCACCCTGGCCTCGATCAATCCCGACTATCCGCCCAGGATCGTGCCCCGACGTGAGATCGAATGGATGGCCCGCATCCTTTGGGTCAGTCAGTAAAGCGCAGCAAAAACCCCGCCCGGCGAACCGGACGGGGCTTTCGATTAGGGCGCAGTGGACTCAGTTAGCCGTGACGTAGTGGGCGTTCACCCAACCGCCGCCTGCGATCTGCACCCACTCGCCTTGCGAACCGATAGCGGTGAAGGGCTGGCCCGCCGACAGCGTGCCGGCTTGGCGATAGTTGGTGCCGGGGCCGCTGCGGATGCGCAGGTTCGACGAAGCGCGATACTGGGCGCCGCTGGACGCCGACGCAGCACGGGCGCGTTGCTGGTTGCAGCCGATATAGGAACCGGCGGCGGCGCCGGCGCCCGCGCCGACGATGGTGCCGGCCGTCCGCTCGTTGCGAGCGAGGTTCGACCCCACCACGCCGCCGACGACGGCGCCGATCAGAGCGCCCGCACGTTGGCGACCGCCAGGGGCGTCACAGTTGGTCACGCCGTTGGCCTGAGCCTGGGCGGACATCGGGGCGGCGGTCACCATGGCGGCCAGAGCGGCAGCGGTGGCCAGACCGGTCTTGAAAATCTTGTTCGACATAACTCTTCTCCTGTCAGCGCGTTTGCCGATGAGGGGAGAATGCACGGACGAAACTGAAGGCTCCCGGAGCTTCGCCGTTATTTTCCGTTCATCTTCGTTGCGCGTGCGGTTTGCCGGCGCGCCACCAGCCGCTTGGCCGCATCAATGTCGCGTTCGATCAGGTGTTTGCGTCGGGCGAACTGGAAGTCCAATACCCTCGCCCAGAGATGCAGCATGCGGTCATGCGAGATGAAGACCGTCACGGCTTCGACGGGCGGGGGCGGCCCCCAGGCTTTGGCGAGCTCATCCAGGTGCTGGACGGTGGCGTCGTCCGTCATGGGTTCGCACCCGACGATCCAGTCCCAGCTGCACAGCTCGGGCCGCCGCGTGATCAGATCAACCGTCGCTTCTAGCACCCGGTCGGCGGGGCCGGCGGAGGCTATGTCGACCAGCAGGATCTTATTCGTCTCGTCGATCTCGTAACGCAACGTCGCCCCTCCCCTGGCTCCGTCCATCCAAGAATGGCATCACTCAACAACCCTGACGAAGCGTCAAGGTTGCGCCAGCTCTCCGTTCGCCCCCGCCTCGATCAGGGCGATCGTCTGCGGCAGGCCGTAGATGGCGGCGAACGAACCGAAACGCGGCCCTTGGTTGGCGCCCAGCAGCACCTCGTAGAGCGCGCCGAACCACGCCCGCAGCGGCTCGAACGCATGCGCCTTGCCGACCGCATAGACCTCGTTCTGGATCAGCTCGCCATCGGTGGTGTCGGCCGGCAGGGCCTTCAGCCGTTCGGCCAGGTCCAGCAGCGCCGCCTTCTCCTTGTCGTCCGGCAGGCGATAGGACTTCGAGGGCTTCACGAAGTCCTCGTAGTAGTTCAGCGCGTGGTCCATCAGCCGGTCCAGCAGGGGCTCGTTCTGCGGCGTCGCGTCAGGCAGGTATTTGGCGAAATAGGCCCACAGCTGGTCCTTGGTCGAGGCGTTGGCCACGCCGACCAGGTTCAGAAGCAGGGCGAAGGACACCGGCGATGTGTGGGTCGGCGGATCGCCTGCGTGGATCGACCAGACGGCGTTGTCGATCCGCTTGGCCGGCTCCTGGGTCTTGTAGCTTTCGATGAAGGCCAGATAGTCGTCGATGGCGCGCGGGATGACGTTGAAGTGCAGGCTCTTGGCCGACTTCGGCGACTGGAACATGTACCACGACAGGCTCTCGGGCGTGCCGTAGCGCAGCCACTCGTCCATCGTCAGGCCGTTGCCCTTGGACTTGGAGATCTTCTTGCCCTCGATGTCGAGGAAGAGCTCGTAGTTGAAGCCCTCAGGAGGTGTGCCGCCCAACGCGCGGCAGACCTTGGAGCTTTCGCGCACGCTCTCGATCAGGTCCTTGCCCGACATCTCGTAGTCGATGTCCAGCGCGACCCAGCGCATGGCCCAGTCGGGCTTCCACTGCAGCTTCACATGGCCGCCCGTGACCGGCGCCTCGGTGCGGTTGCCCGGTTCGCCGGCGGGGTCTTCGAAGGTGATGGTGCCCTTCTCGACGTTGCGCGCCAGGGTCGGGACCTGCAGCACATGGCCGGTGATCGGGCTGATGGGCAGGAAGGGCGAATAGGTGGCGCGGCGCTCCTCGCCCAGGGTCGGCAGCATGATGGCCTGGACCGCGTCGAACCGTTCCAGCAGCGTCAGCAGCGTCGCGTCGAACCGGCCCGACTTGTAGGTCTCGGTCGAGGACATGAACTCATAATCGAAGCCGAAGCTGTCGAGGAAGGCGCGCAGGCGGGCGTTGTTGTGCGCGCCGAAGCTATCGTGGGTGCCGAAGGGATCGCGCACCCGCGTCAGGGACAGGTGCAGGTCCTCGCGCAGCATCTCCGGGTTCGGCACGCCCTCCGGCACCTTGCGCAGGCCGTCCATGTCGTCGGAGAAGGCGATCAGGCGCGTGGGCCAGTGGTCGCCGGTCAGGGCGCGAAAGGCGTTGCGCACCATGGTGGTGCGGGCGACCTCGCCGAAGGTGCCCATGTGCGGCAGGCCCGACGGGCCGTAGCCGGTCTCCAGGACCACCGGGCGTTGCAGGGCGGGAAAGGCCGCCAGGGCTTCATCCGCCTTGCCGGCGTCGATCAGGGCGCGCGCTTCGGCTCGCTCGGTCTCGCCCAGCCGTTTCTTCAGAACATGGGCCAGCAGGTTGCGGGCTTGTTCGAAGGGCCAGGACTTGGCCTCGCGGGCGAGGGTTTCGAGGTTCTGAAGCATGGCGGCGGTTTGCAGTCTGCATCCCGCCCGGTCAACCGCGATCAGGCTTTGGCGGCGATTACGATGATTTCGACCTTGTAGTCGGGCAACGCGAGCCGGCTTTCGCCCGTGGCGCGGGCCGGCGGGTTGGCGGTGTCGACCCAGGCGTCCCAGACGCCGTTCATCGCCTCGAAGTCGGCGATGTCGGCCAGCCAGATCTGGGCCATCAGGATCCGGGACTTGTCGCTGCCGGCCTCGGCCAGCAGCGCCTCGATCTCGGCCAGCGCCGTTCGGGTCTGCGTCGCCACGTCGTCGCCGGGTTCGCCGACCTGGCCCGAGAGATAGATGGTGTCGCCGTGGACCACGGCCTCGCTCATGCGGGCGCCGGGCTGGATGCGGGTGATCATGGGCGGGGCTCCTTCGAAAACGTCCCTCACCTATCGCCGCCGGGGCTCGGCTGTCGAGCGGCTAGCGGCGGTTGAACCGCGAGACGGTAAGGCCGACGACCAGGGCGCCGGCGCCGACGATCAGGGCGTCCTCGATCAGGCCGCTCTTGGTCTGGCCGATGCGGGCCATGGCCTTCTTGCGCCCCGAGAGGGTCAGATAGGCCAGCGGCACGGCCGTGCCGACCGCCAGGCCTGCGCCCAGCTTCTCCTTGCCGCGAGGGGCCAGGGCGGCGCCGGCGATGCCCGCGCTCATGACCCGGGCCAATAGGCCGAGAAAGACAGTGCGATCGGGCGCGGACTTCATTTTGTCGCCCAGCAGTTCGCCGACGCCCATGGCCAGGGCGCCGAACTTGAACAGCGGCCGGTTCAGCAGGAAGACCCGACCGGGCAAGGGCTTATGCGCCAGTTCGGCGGTGGCGAGGGCCGCCATCGGGGTCATGGAACGGGCGCTGGCGACGGCGCCGATGAGGGCGGACGGGAGGAGGTCGAGGGCTTTCATGCCGCCACAACACCCGACCGGGCAGGAAGGTTCAGCCCGTTTCAGCCGCGCGCCGCCAGGACGTTGCGGATCGCCAGGCTGGAGTGGATGCGCGACACCCCCGGCAGACGCGACAGGACGTCCTTATGGATCACCTCATAGGCGGCGATGTCGGGCGCGACGGCGCGGACGATGTAGTCGGCCTCGCCCGCCATCAGATAGCAGTCGCGGATTTCCGGGTGGTTGCGGACGGCCGCCTCGAACCGACGCATGTGGTCGTCGGTCTGCTTCTCCAGCGTGATCTCGACATAGGCGACGACGCCGTCGTCGCTGTCGTTGGCCAGGACGGCGGCATAGCCCCGGATCACCCCGCGTTCTTCCAGCCGCCGCACGCGCCGCAGGCAGGCGGAAGGCGACAGACCGACGGCGGAGGCTAGGTCCGCATTGCTGATGCGCCCGTCGGCGCGGAGCCGTTGAAGGAGGCGTTGGTCGAGGGGATCGAGCAGGGACACAAGTTTCCGCCGTTCAGCCGCAGATTATTGCGTCAGCTTTCTATCAGCGACCGATCGTTGCGCAAACAGGCAGGATCGTCGATCCATGCGGCGCTAGCTTGCGGCGAATAACAATATTGGGCTTGGGAACGTCACATGCGGGTTCTGGTGCTTGGGTCGGGCGTCATAGGCGTCACCACCGCCTGGTATCTCAGCCAGGCCGGGCATGAGGTCACGGTGGTGGATCGGCAGGCCGGTCCGGCGCTGGAGACCAGCTTCGCCAACGCCGCGCAGATTTCGCCGGGCTATTCCGCGCCCTGGGCTGCGCCGTCGATCCCGGTCAAGGCGATGAAGTGGCTGCTGATGCGCCACGCGCCGCTGATCGTGCGGCCGCGGCTGGACATGGCCATGGTGCGCTGGACCGTCGCCATGCTGCGCAACTGCACCCATGACCGCTATGCGCTGAACAAAAGCCGGATGGTGCGTCTGGCCGAATACAGCCGCGACCAGATCGACCTGCTGCGCCGCGAGACCGGCATCGCCTATGACGGTCGCCAGCAGGGCACGCTGCAGCTGTTCCGCACCGAAAAGCAGCTGGCCGACGTGCACAAGGACGTCGATGTGCTGAAGGCCGCCGGCGTGCCGTGCGAGGTTCTGGACCGCGCGGGCTGTATCGCGGCCGAGCCGGGCCTGGCCGCCTCCGACGTCGATTTCGTCGGAGGCCTTCGTCTGCCGCACGACGAGACGGGCGACTGCTTCCTGTTCACCAATGCCCTGGCGAATCTGGCGGCGGAGCGCGGCGTGGTCTTCCACACCGGGACCGAGATCCAGTCGATCACGATGACGGACGGTCGTGCGACCGGCGCCCTGACCAGCAAGGGCGCCATGACGGCCGATCTGGTGATCCTGGCGCTCGGTTCCTATTCGCCGATGATGGCCAAGCCGCTGGGTCTCGATCTGCCGGTCTATCCGGTGAAGGGCTATTCGATCACGGCCAAGATCGTGAACGAAGACCGGGCGCCCGTCTCCACCGTCATGGACGAAAGCTACAAGGTGGCGATCACGCGTCTGGGCGACCGCATCCGCGTGGGCGGCATGGCCGAGCTGTCGGGATACAACAACACCCTGCCCGCCGTCCGTCGCGAGACCCTGGCCCATTCTGTCGGCAGCCTGTTTCCGGGCGGCGGCGACCTGGCGGGCGCCAGCTATTGGTCGGGCCTGCGTCCAATGACGCCGGACGGCACGCCGGTGATCGGCGCGACCAAGGTTCCGGGGCTTTATCTAAACACCGGCCACGGCACCCTGGGCTGGACCATGGCGTGCGGCTCGGCACGGGTGCTGGCCGACATCGTCGATGGCAAGGCGCCCGAGATCGAGACCCGCGACCTGTCGCTGAACCGCTACGGCGCCTGGGCCGGGGCGTTCGCGCCGGGCTACAGCTGAGATCAGACGTCGGCGGGGAATTTTACCGTCTAAAGAGTCTAATTCGTCTAATCGCGCGGCGGCGGGGCCTTGGGGCGCGGACGGGAATTCACCGTCTAAAGTGTCTAATTCGTCTAATCTGACGCCATCATCCGGGTGAGGCGCGGGCGGGATTTGGTCGTCCCTTCCGCCTGAACTTACGCTGTCAAAGATCCACGGCCAGTCTAGCACGTGGCCGGAGCGCGGTCGGTTAGACGCCGCTCGGGGGCGAAAACCCGTTGGAAATCAAATAGCGGGGCGCCGACGATGCGCTGGCAGCACGCCGCAGCGTGGCGCGGCGCGTCGGAGCCCCCTATAGAGCGCGCGATGAAGACCGCCGATTTTGATTTCGACCTGCCCGAAGACCGGATTGCGTTGCGCCCCGCCGATCCGCGCGATTCCGCACGGCTGCTGGTGGTGAAAGGCGGCGCGCTGGAGGACCGGATCATTCGCGATCTGCCGGACTTCCTGCAGCCGGGCGACGCCCTGGTGTTCAACGATACGCGGGTCATTCCCGCCCGTCTGTCGGGCGTGCGTCAGCGGATCGGGGCCGAGGGCGAGACCCTGATGGTCGAGGTGGAGGCGACGCTGCACCACCGCGACGCGCCCGACGTCTGGTCCGCATTCATGAAGCCGGGCAAGCGGATCAAGCCGGGGGATCGGATCCGGTTCGGAAGCGCGAGCGACGCCGCCTGCGACCTGGGACGGCTGGACGCGACGGTGACGGCCAAGGGGGAAGACGGCCTGATCACCCTGACCTTCGACCTGGCGGGACCGGCGCTGGACGATGCGATCCGAGATGTCGGGGTCATGCCCCTGCCGCCCTATATCGCCGCCAAACGGGCCGAGGACGACCGCGACCGGTCGGACTATCAGACCGTGTTCGCCGAGCATGACGGGTCGGTCGCGGCGCCGACGGCGGGGCTGCATTTCACCCCGGCCCTGCTGGACGCCATCCGCGCCAAGGGCGTCTCGACCCATGCGGTGACGCTGCATGTCGGGGCCGGCACCTTCCTGCCGGTCAAGGCCGACGATCTGGCCGACCACAAGATGCACAGCGAATGGGGCGAGGTGTCGCCTGAAACCGCCGCCGCCCTGAATGCCGTTCATGCAAAGGGCGGGCGCATCGTCTGCGTCGGCACCACCTCCCTGCGGCTGCTGGAAAGCGCGACGGCCGAGGACGGCGAGATCAAACCCTTCCACGGCGACACGGCCATCTTCATCACGCCCGGCTATCGGTTCCGGGCGGTCGATGTGCTGATGACCAACTTCCACCTGCCGAAGTCGACGCTGTTCATGCTGGTCAGCGCCTTTGCCGGCACGGCGACGATGAAGGCGGCCTATGCTCATGCGGTCGCCGACGGCTATCGCTTCTATTCCTACGGCGACGGATCGCTGCTGTTCAGAGCGTAAAAAGCCCTAAAGCTCTACAGTCCGTCATTCCGGGGCTAAGCGTAGCGAAGAACCCGGAAGCCAGGGCCACGCCTCCACCGCCGATCGCAATCCAACGCCGGATGCGAGCCTCCTGGGTTCCGGGTTCGCCCTTCGGGCGCCCCGGAATGACGGCTGTGGGACGGATATCAGTAATCCCGATCAGGGCCAGAGGCGGCCCGAGCGCCAGGCCTCGCCGTCGCGGTCGAACCGCAGTCGGTCATGCAGGCGGAACGGGCGATCGCGCCAGAACTCGACCGAGCGCGGCACGACGCGCCAGCCGGTCCAGTGGGACGGGCGCGGCACCTCCTGACCATCGAAACGCGCGGTTTCACGACCCACGGCCTCTTCCAGCACCGTGCGGTCCGACAGGGGGCGGGACTGGTCCGAAGCCCAGGCGCCGATGCGGCTTTCGCGCGCGCGGCTGGCGAAATAGGCGTCGGCCTCGGCCGGCGTGACCGGCTCGACCGCGCCGCGCACCCGCACCTGGCGACGCAGGGATTTCCAGTGGAAGGTCAGGGCGGCGGCCGCGCAACCGGCCAGTTCGACGCCCTTGGCGCTCTCGCTGTTCGAATAGAAGGTGAAGCCTCGCGCATCGACGTCCTTCAGCAGGACGATCCGCGCATCGGGCAGGCCGTCGGCGTCGACGGTCGACAGGGTCATGGCGTTGGGATCGTTCGGCTCGTGCGCCCTCGCGTCCGCCAGCCATTCGACGAACAGGCCGATCGGTTCGGGCCGATCGAAGATGGTCTCGTCGCCATTCGCGGCCAGGGCGGCGGCATAGTCGCGGGCGTATTCCTCACGCGACGGGCTGGGCGGGATCACGGATGCGGTCATGAGGGTGATGTAGTCGGTGCAGGCGCGGCTGGGAATGATCGCGGTCAAAAACGGGCGCCTCGTCGTCAGGGTTAACCGCCCATTGACCCTGATGGGCGAACGGTGACGGCATGAGCGCGCCTGTTACAATTTCAGATGTGTCCGGCGTCCGCGAGGCCCTGTCGATCCTGGGCCTGGAAACGGATGTGCGCGGCGATGTCGATGCGTCGACGCTGAAGGCCGCCTTCCGCACGGCGGTGAAGGCGGCGCGGCCGGATCAGGCCGGCGGGGACGCCGAGCGGTTCCGGCGCGTGATCGCGGCCTATCGGCTGATCCAGGCGCACCAGCCCCCTCGCCCCGCCCTGTCGGCGCCAACCGCGCGGCCCGCGCCGATGCCGGTTCTGGTCCTGTCGCCGATGCAGGCCCTGGCCGGGGGGCAGGTCGAGGTTCGGCTGGGCGCGCGCATAGTACGGGTCACGGCGCCCAAGGGCCTGCGCAGCGGCGATCATCTGCGGCTGAGACGCGGGGCGGCGGACGGGAGCGACCTTTATCTGTCGGTGCTGATCCGGCCCGAAGACGGGCTGTCGGTCGTCGGCGACGACCTGTTCATGACCTGGCCCGTCGAGCGTCGCCTGATGGCCGACGGCGGGCGGGTGGAAATCGAGACCCCTGTCGGCACGCGCTCGGCCTGGATCACCGCCGACATGGCCGTCCCAGTACGGGTGCGGTTGAAGGACCTGGGCCTGCCCGCGCGCGGATCGCGGCCGGCGGGCCATCTGTTCGTGACGCTGGAGCCGTCGTCCGATGTTCCCTCGGCGGCCGAGGACCTGCTGGTGCGCTTCACGCGGGTCTGGACGCAGGAGCGTCTGGCGGCCTAAGTCGGGGCCATGTCGCACAACACCTTCGGCCATCTGTTTCGCGTGACCACCTGGGGCGAGAGCCACGGGCCGGCGATCGGCTGCGTCGTGGACGGATGCCCGCCGATGATCCCCCTGACCGAGGCGGATCTTCAACCGTGGCTGGATCAGCGGAAGCCGGGCGGCAGCCGCTTCGTGACCCAGCGCAAGGAAAGCGACACGGCGCGCATCCTGTCAGGCGTGTTCGACGACGGCGACGGGCCGGTGACGACGGGCACGCCGATCTCGATCATGATCGAGAACGAGGACCAGCGGTCAAAGGACTATGGCGAGATCGCCCGCGCCTATCGGCCGGGGCACGCCGACTATGCCTATCAGGCCAAATACGGGGTGCGCGACCACCGGGGCGGCGGTCGATCCTCGGCGCGCGAGACCGCCAGCCGCGTGGCGGCCGGGGCCGTGGCGCGCAAGGTGCTGGGCGACGGCGTGAAGATCAGGGCGGGCGTGGTGCAGATCGGACCGCATAAGATCGCACCGGACCGGATCGATTTCGACGCCGTCCACACCAATCCACTCTTCGCCGCCTCGGCCGAGGTCGTGGGCGATTGGGAGGCTTATCTGGACAGCATCCGCAAGGCGGGATCGTCGGTCGGGGCGGTCGTCGCACTGGAGGTCACAGGCGTTTCGGCGGGCTGGGGCGCGCCGCTGTACGGCAAGCTGGATTCAGAACTGGCTGCGGCCCTGATGTCGATCAATGCGGCCAAGGGGGTCGAGATCGGGGCGGGCTTCGAGGCCGCCGAACTGACCGGCGAACAGAACGCCGACGAGATGCGGCTGGACCTGAACAAGCAGCCGGTATTCCTGTCGAACAAGGCGGGCGGGGTGCTGGGCGGGATTTCGACGGGCCAGCCGGTGACGGCGCGGGTTGCGTTCAAGCCGACCTCGTCCATCCTGACCCTGCGCCAGACGATCACCCGCGACGGCGAAGAGACGAACCTGCGCACCAAGGGGCGTCACGACCCGTGCGTCGCCCTGCGCGCCGTGCCGGTGGTCGAGGCCATGGCCGCCTGCGTCCTCGCCGACGCGCATCTGAGGCACCGCGCCCAGGTCGGGTGATCAGGGCTTGGGGCGGGCTTGTCGCTGGTTGGCGCGACCGGCGTCGAGCCTAAGCGACGGCTCGGCCGGACGCGCCTCGCACCGCATCAGGGCCATCAGGGCCGACAGGCCTGTCGTCATCACGATCATCGCTCGATTCCTGCAACTGCGAACCGTTTGCAGGTTTGCGCATGTCGAGGGCGCGTGCAAGACAAGGGACCGGTGGCGCCCAACTTAGGAGATCAACCGTGCGTGAAGACGGAAAGCTGGACTACCTCGAACTGCCCGCCGCCAACCTGCCTGCGACCAAGCAATTCTACAGCCAGGCGTTCGGCTGGACCTTCGTGGATTACGGCCCGACCTATGCGGCCTTCGATCAGGGTCTGGACGGCGGGTTCGACGCCGACCAGGCCGATCAGACCAGGGCTCCCCTGCCCATCCTGTACGCCCACGAGCTTGAAGCCATGCTGGCCAAGGTTGAGGCGGCCGGCGGCCGGATTTTGAAACCGATCTACAGCTTCCCCGGCGGTCGCCGCTTCCACTTCGCCGATCCGGCCGGCACCGAAATGGCGGTGTGGTCCGAGGGCTGAGCCCTATTTGACGTCGATGGACTGGCCGATGCGTTCGGCCAGATCCCGGTCCGCGCCCTCAACGCTGGCGATCCAGACGTGGATCTCCTTGGGGTCCGTGGCGCGCTGGAACAGGTGCTCCATCGCCAGACGGCGGCTGCCTTCGGTCACGACGACCGAGGCGCGGCCGCCGGCGCGGACCGTCTCGCCGTCATAGATCTGAAATTGCGACGACGGGCCGGCGTAGATCATCAGCAGGGTCTGGTCGCCGCGCTGGACACGATAGATGCTGGCGTTCGCACCGGCGCGCGCCGGGGTGATCGTCAGGCCGGCAGGCAGCTGGATGCTGAACGGCAGAGCGGCGATGGCGGCGGCGTTCAAGGCCGCCGGGGCGGGTGCGGCGGCCGGCGCTGTTGCGGCAGGCGCGGTCGTTGCCGGTTGGGGCGCGGTCGCTTGAGGCGTGCTTGTGGTCGGTGCTGGCGTTTGCGGACGTGTCGCCGTAGCCGGGCGCGTCGTGGCCGCCGGGCTTTGGCCGATGGGCGGCTGGGCCTGGGTCGTGCGCGGTGCGGATGACGCGGCGGGCGCCGGACGCGGCGATGCTGCGGGGGTCTGGCCGATCGGAGGCAAGGCCTGGGTCGTCGACCTGGCCGGAGCCTGGGCCGGCATCTGGGCCGGGGCCTGGCTCGGGGTTGCGGTGGAGGCGGCGGGCGGGGTCGCGGAAGGCGGCGCGCTGTTCAGATCGCGCGTCAGGTTTGAACCGGGACGTTGCGGCGGGGGCGTCGTCGCCTGTCCGGAAATCACGAGGGCGGCGGCAAGGGCGATCATGGGCATGGCCCGACCATCGCGCGGCCGGGGCGCGACCGCAAGCGCGACCTCATGCCTTGGGCAGCGCGACCCAGAAGGTGGCGCCCTCGCCCGGCGCCGAGATCACGCCGATCGAGCCGCCCTGCAACTCGACCAATCGCTTGGCCAGGGCCAGGCCGACGCCGTGTCCCTCGACCGTCGAACGCTCGAGGCCCAGGCGGTTGAAGGGTTCGAACAACTGCGCCTGCTTCTGTAGCGACAGGCCGGGGCCGAAATCGCTGACCTCGATGCGGACGCAGTCGTCCTGACGAAGCGCCCGCAGCACGACACGACCGCCGGACCCGCCGTATTTCAGCGCATTGCTGGTCAGGTTGGTGATGATCTGGGCCAGACGCTGGGAGTCCGCGACCGCGATCAAGCCATCGCCCTCGCACACCACCACGACGACGACCCAGTCAGCGTCGGGCCACAGCAGACAGGTGCGGCGCACGTCTTCCAACAGACCCGGAATGTCGGTCGGGCGCAGATCGACCCGGACGGCCCCGGATTCGGCGCGGGCCACATCCAGCAGATCGTGGGCCAGGGTCTCGACCTGCCGCGCGGTCTTGACCAGCATGTCGGACATCTCGGCCTGCTGGGCCGAGACCGGCCCCAGGTGGCCCTGCCGCCATAGATCGCCGATGCCGATGATGCCGGCAACGGGGCTCTTGATCTCATGGGCGACGTTGGCGAGCAGGCGAGACTTGGCCTCCGAGGCCTTTTCGGCGCGTTCGCGACCGACGCGCGCGCGCTCCGCCAGAAGATCGCGCTCTTCCAGCAGCGAGGCCACCAGCAGCACGGGCATATAGCCGATCAGCACCAGCATCTGAGCCATCAAAACCTGGTGGGTCAGGTCGCCCTGAGCATAGGGGCCATTGCCGATCATGGCGCTGCCGACCAGCAGCACGCTCATCACGACCAGGGTAAAGGCTGTGCCGGCGACGCCGAGCCGCACCGCGATGCCCAGCAGAAGCGGCAGCAGGACAAAGCCCATCGGCACGTCGCCCGTGAAGGCGACATAATAGAAGACGGGAACCAGTCCGATCAGAACGACGGCCTCGATCAGTTTCCTGGGCTTCAGCAGGCGGGCGAACATGGCGGGCGTCAGCGACATGCCCAGCGAGCCCAGCACAGCGATGCCCAAAGTGTGGCCAAGCCACCAGGTCTGGAAGCCCTGCCACACGATCTCGGTCTGACCGATCTGCGACAGGATAAGGACACTGCAAAGGGCGGCCGGGATCGGCGCCAGGACAGCCGCGAAGATCAGAAAGCTGACCGCGCCGTTCAGGCTGGACAGATTGAGCGTGGGAGAGAACCGGCGCGCCAGCAGGACGGCCCCCACGATTTCAATCATGTTGGTGATGGTGAAGGCCAGCGCCAGCGGCGGGTTGTTGCCGGCGATGATCTCGCCGATCAGGATACTGACCGTCATGACCCCGGCGAAGATCAGGTCGCTGGTGCGGCCACGGCTGGTGCGCAGCCAGACAGCGACCGCAACGCCGCTGGCGCCCCAGAGACCGGCGACCAGACCGGCCGAACGCGTGTAGGCGATGGCCATGGCGACCAGGATGGCGACCGCCACGCCCGTCAATACCGGGATCAGGGGATTAGGACCGTCAGGGCCGTCGGCGTCGCCTGGGCCGGGCCGATAGCCGACCTCCATCACGCCCTTGACGGACGCGGTGCGGGGCTCATCGGCATTGAGCGCGCGGCTCACGATCATGGACAGGTTCCGACCAATCAGAGGTCGGGATAGGACGACACGGTTCCTAATATCCCCTGAAGTCAGGCCCGCAATTTTTTATTGAAACGCCTGACGGCCTCGGTCGCGCCCTCAGGATGGTTCCAGACCCCGCCGCTGACCGCCACGAAGTCGGCGCCGGCATGGGCAAGCTCTGCGGCGTTTTCTACTGTGATCCCGCCGATGGCGACGCAGGGCGTCTCGACCGTCTCTTGCCACACCGTCAGGATGTCCAGCGGCGGGCGATGCACCGTTTCCTTTGTATCGGTGGGATAGAAGGCGCCGAAGGCGACGTAGTCGGCGCCGCCCTCTGCGGCGTCCCAGGCCAGATCGCGGTCGTCGTGGCAGGTGACGCCGATCATGGCGTCCGGCCCCATGATACGCCGCGCCTCGGCCAGCGAGCCGTCTTCCTGACCGATGTGAACGCCGTCGCAGCCGGTGGCCCGCGCCAGATCGGGCCGGTCATTCAGCAGGACCGCGACATCGTGACGCCGCGCGATGGGAGCCAAGACCTCGACCGCCGTGCGGATGGCGGCGTCGTCGGCGGGCTTCAGCCGGATCTGCAAGGCCGCGACATCGCCGGCGGCCAAGGCCTGATCGAGGGTTTGCGCAAAGGCGTTCAGGTCGGCGATCGCGGGCGGCGTGATCAGGTACAGCCGGCAGGGCGGACGCTCGGGGACGGTGGGTGTTCGGGCCATGTCCGTCATTGCCTGCCCCCGCGACCCTCCGTCAACGGCCCAAGGCCGGGCGAAACCGTGCGAACGACTTGCAATCGCCTTAAGGACTGCTATAGCGAACCATTCTCAGCCAGTGAAACGTGTAGCGCCTCGTGTACGTCTGCAACTGTAACGGTCTTCGCCAGCGTGATGTCGCCCAGGCCATCGAGGCCGGCGCCTGCCGTCCGCGTGACATCTTCGCGCGCAACCAGTGCCAGGCCCAGTGCGCCAAATGCGTCTGCGAGATGCGTCAGATGATTCAGGAAAGCCGCGAAGCGTTCGCACTCGCAGCCGAATAGTTTTCTTCGCCTGCGGCCGACAGCCACTCGCACTCTCAATGCAGTGATAAAAACTCGCAAATAAACACACTGGGTTTTACTGTGTTATGGCTGCGCTCGACAGACGGCGATAGCGCCGTGGCGAGACCAAGGACCATGGCCATGAAGGGCGACCCCGCAATCCTGCGCACGCTGAACGCGGTGCTGACCAACGAGCTGACGGCCGTCAATCAGTATTTCCTGCATGCCCGCATGTTCGAAAGCTGGGGCCTCGCGCACCTGGGCAACGTGATCTATGAAGAATCGATCGGCGAGATGAAGCACGCCGACATGCTGATCAAGCGCATCCTCTTCCTGGACGGGCTGCCCAACCTGCAGGACCTGCACAAGCTGAAGGTCGGCGAGGATCCGATCGAGTGCCTGGGCGCCGACCTGCAACTGGAACTGGACAGCCGCGCCACGACCGCCGCCGCCGTGACCCAGTGCGAGGAAACCCGCGATTACGTCAGCCGTGACCTGCTGATGAAGATTCTGGCCGACACCGAAGAGCACATCGACTTCCTGGAAAATCAGCACAAGCTGATCGAGTTGATCGGCGCGCAGAACTATCTGCAATCGGCGATGAAAGAGATCGTCACCGACGGAGCGGCGACCGGCAACTAAGCTCTGCCGTCTGACGGAACCCGTATCCGCTCCGGCCATTAGCCTGTCAGGGCCAAGCTGGAGCGGACCATGACCGATATTGACGACGCCATCGACGACGTGCGCGACGCCGCCGTGGATTTGCTGAACAGCGAGGGCCGCAGCGCAAGCCACGTTGCCGCCGGTATCGCCCTGACGGTCGGATTCGCCCTGCTGGCGCACGGGATCGCGTCGGGGGCGTTGACGCCCAAGCGCAATCTGAAACAGGTCCGCAAGAAGGATCTGCCGATCACGGAAAAGCCGCGCGGCGCCTTCAGCCTGATCCTGCCCGCCGTGTTTTCCGCCACGACCCTGTCTGCGGTGCGCGTCTGGAACGCCCCGCCCCAGCGGGAGCGGACCAGGGCCATGGGCCTGTGGGTGGCCGCCCAGACGGTGAATGCCATCTGGCTGGGGCTGCGTCCGTCGTCGATGGCGCGTCAGGTGGTCGCCGCGATGTCGTCGGCCGGCCTGGCCGCCGCCTTCGCCCACGAAGCGCGCAAGCTGGACGAAGGGGCCGGCAAGATGGCGGCGCCGATCGGGTCGGGCGTGCGGATCGGAAACTTCCTGCACCGCAAGGCCGACGCCGCTTCGAGCGGACGCACCCTGCATTAGGTTGCGTCGCCTTGCCCTTTATCGGGGCTTCCTCTAGGGATCGCGCCCTATTCGCCTCGCCCCGAACGGTGCGAGGGCGCAACTCCATTTCCGATGTGACCCCATGAAGATCAACGGCAACACCATCAAGCCCGGCATGGTCCTGCAGCACAATGGCGGCCTGTGGGTCGTCACCAAGGCCAGCCACGTCAAGCCCGGCAAGGGCGGCGCCTTCGCCAACGTCGAGGCCAAGAACCTCGAGACCGGCAACAAGCTGAACGAACGCTTCCGGTCGGAAGACAAGGTCGAGCGCGTGACCCTGGAGCAGAAGGACTTCTCCTATCTGTTCGACAACGGCGACAGCCTGGTCTTCATGGACGACGCCACCTATGAGCAGATCGAGCTGCAGAAGGACTGGGTCGGCGAAGAGCGCATCCCCTATCTGCAGGAAGGCATGAAGGTCGTCATCGAGATGCACGAAGAGCGTCCGATCGGCCTGGAGCTGCCGGATCAGGTCGTGCTGGAAGTCGCCGAGACCGAGCCGACCGTGAAGGGTCAGACGGCCTCGTCCTCCTACAAGCCCGCCATCGCCTCGAACGGCGTGCGGATCATGATCCCGCCCTATATGTCGGCCGGCGAGAAGATCGTCGTCGACACGACCAGCGGCGAATACGTCCGCCGCGCGGACTAACAGACCACCATGCTAAAGCGGCCCCTCGCGGGGCCGTTCCTTTCTGAACTTCTCCGACTGTCCGGCTGCGGCTTTGAAGGACTTTCGGACCAGGAGATTCCCCGATGGCCCTCGCCTCCGCCCTGCTCCAAGTCATGACCGATGCGGTGCGCAAGACCGCCCGCCCGATGCTGCGCGACTTCGGCGAAGTCTCCCAGCTTCAGGTGTCGAGGAAGGGCCCCGGCGATTTCGTCACGGCCGCCGACCTGAAGGCCGAAGACACGCTCTACGAACTGCTGATGAAGGCCCGCCCCGGCTACGGCTTCCTGGGCGAGGAACGTGGCATGATCGAGGGGACGGACAAGTCCCACACCTGGATCGTCGATCCGATCGACGGCACCACCAACTTCATGCACGCCATGCCCCACTTCGCCATCACGGTGGGGCTGGAGCGCCGCGCGCCGGACGGGTCGAGCGAGATTGTCGCCGGCGTGACCTACAACCCCGTCATGAACGAGCTGTTCTGGGCCGAAAAGGGCAAGGGCTGCTATCTGAACGACCAGCGCATCCGCGTCGCCGGCCGTCGTGATCTGTCCGAAAGCCTGATCGCCACCGGCCTGCCCTTCATCGGCAAGTCGGGCCACGCCCAGTCGATCAAGGACCTGCACGCCGTGGGCCAGCGCGTCGCGGGCATACGCCGCCTGGGCTCGGCCGCCCTGGACTTCGCCTGGGTCGCAGCCGGTCGCTACGACGCCTATTATGAGCGCAATCTGAAGCCCTGGGACGTGGCGGCGGGCATCCTGTTCGTCACCGAGGCCGGCGGCCGGGTCACGACCATCGAGAACGACGGCGATCCCAAGACGGGCAAGTCGATCCTGGCGTCGAACACCGAACTGCATCCGCACCTGCGCAAGGTGCTGCAGGGCTCCTGAGGCTCGCTTCTGTCTCTTCCCCGCTTGCGGGGAAGTGGCGCGGCGCTTCTTCAGCGCCGTGACGAAGGGGATCTTGGTTGATCGCCAGCGACCGGTGGGGCGTCAAGAACCCCTCCACCGCTTCGTGCTCCCCCTCCCCACACGTGGGGCGGAGACGGTCATCGGCCTGTCGCGCCCCTGCCCTATCCAAGGCGGATGATCCGTTTCATCCTGTGCGGCCTCGTCCTTCTGACCGGAACGCCAGCCTTGGCCCAGCCCCTGATCATCGCCCATCGTGGTGCGTCCGGCGAACGGCCCGAGCACACGCGTGCGGCCTATGAACTGGCGATCGAACAGGGCGCGGACGTGATCGAGCCGGATCTGGTGCTGACCAGGGACGGTGTCTTCGTCGATCGGCATGAGAACGAGATCGGCGGCACGACGGACGTGGGCGACCGGCCCGAGTTCGCAGGCCGTCAGACGACCAGGACCATCGACGGGGTCGAGACCACTGGCTGGTTCACCGAAGACTTCACCCTGGCCGAGTTGAAGACTTTGAGGGCCAGGGAGCGGCTGCCCGCATTTCGACGGGACAGCGCCGCCCATGACGGTCAGGAACCAATCCTGACCTTCGACGAGGTCGTCGCCATCGCGCGCGAGGCCTCGGCGCGGACCGGGCGGACGATCGGCGTGGCGCCCGAGCTGAAACACCCGACCTATTTCGCCGCTATCGGCCTGCCGATGGAGGACGGTTTCGTCGCGGAACTGGAGCGGCTGGGTCTGACGGGCGCCGAGGCCCCGATCATCATCCAGTGTTTCGAGGTCGGGCCGCTGGAGCGGTTGGCGACGCGGATCGATGCGCCGCTGGCTCAACTCGTGGCCGCCAAGGGCGGACCGGCGGACAGGGCGGACGTAACCTATGCCCGGATGATCACGCCCGAGGGGCTAAAGGCCATCGCCGCCTACGCCGACTGGCTCGCGCCGGAGATGACCCTGGTCCTGCCGCGCGACGCCGAAGGCCGCACGACCGCGCCGAGCCCCCTGGTCGCCGACGCCCATGCGGCGGGCTTCAAGGTCGTGGTCTGGACCCTGCGGGCCGAGAACGCCTTCCTGGCGGTCGAGCGACGCAGAGGCGACGACCCGGCCGGGCACGGCGACATGACCGGCTATACCTCAGCGTTCGCCGAGGCCGGAGTCGATGCGCTGTTCACCGATTTCTCGGCCCTGGTGCGTCCGGGCCATCGAAACGACCGATAACTCGATGCTTGGCAAAGACGTCGAAGGCCACGTCCAAGCCCGTGTATTAATCATCACAGTCAGGCCAGGATTAACGCCCCAGTTGTATCCTCCGCACAAAGGTGGAGAGAGCAGATGCGAAACTTGGGATTTGCAGCGGCGATCGGCGTCGCCATCGTCACAGGCGTGTGCATCGGCGGAGGACTGGACCTCAGCATCGCCCACCCATCATTGGGGGCGAAGACACGTTTCACTCTGCCTGTGTTCAACCCGTTCGAAGCGAAGGGTGAGACGGGTACGCCTGCCGAACACTCCCACCTCGACTTCAACATTGATGTGACCAAAGGCGACGAGGCCGATGCGGCTTCTTATCGTCCCTCGCCGCGCGGCGTGGGTGTGCTTTCGACGTCGTCTTGCGTCCTCCCGACTGCAGGCGAGCGCAAACTAGTGGTCTTTAGCGTCTATGAGGGCGATGCGATCTCCACAGTCGCGTTGGGTAACCGGGACGTTGAAACAACAACTATAGAGGTTGAAATGGAGGCCGGAGACGAGCCGCTGTATGTGGTCTTGGCAGCCTACGACAACATGGTCTGGCGCTTCTCCGGCGCAACGAGCCGTGTGGAAAAGTTGATTCTATTGGCGGCAGATGGTGCTGTCGCTTCGTCCCGCCGGACAGCGACCCTGCAAGACGCCGAACGCGCGGCCGTCGCCGCCGCTCAAATCGCAGGCGGACGTCGCCAATCAAGCGCTGGAGCACTTTCGGAACGACCATTCGCAGGCGTCACGGGCATCGCGTCAGACGTAATCACGACCCGAAACCCTGGCAGTTGCTTCGGATATTTTTCCGACCCCGAATCAATACAGGCGACGCGAGCAGGCGGCGTAATTCGGAGAGCGACAGGACGCACGCCCGACGTGATCGCCGCGCATTATTCCGTAGGCGCTGTCAAACTACCGTCCGGCAAAGCAGCGAGGGGCGACTGGCTCGGGCGATCCCCGGATGGTTTCGACCAGGGCATGTGGCGCGAACTACTTCGGTTCCACCCAGGCGGCTTCTCAAAGATCGATCCGGATCAGGTTCTCAGCGACGTCAAAGTCGAATCCTATGATGTTCTGCCCCAACAGGCGGGCCTTGCCCAACTCATAGGGTCAGGTCAGATCGTCCGCCTATCCGATGGCTTGCGCATTGACAAACCGATCGCTCGCTTTCCGGCCGGTTTAAGCGGAGCGCATTCTGTAGCCTTCTTGCTCGGCGCAGGCGTTCCTTTGCCAGCCGGAGATCCGGGGCATAGTTGTGTTATCGACGAAGACACAGGCCAAACCGTCCAAGATCGCCGCCTGTGCTGACCCAGGACCTTAGTCTGCTCGGAACTGAAGCTCGGCGAGGCGGGCGTAGAGGCCGCCCTGGGCGACGAGTTGCTCGTGGGTGCCCTCTTCGACCACGCGGCCGTCGTCCATGACGACGATGCGGTCGGCGCGCAGGACGGTGGCGAGGCGGTGGGCGATGACCAGGGTGGTGCGCTCCTCCATCGCCTGATCGAGGGCGACCTGGACCAGGCGTTCGCTTTCGGCGTCCAGCGCGCTGGTGGCCTCGTCCAGCAGCAGGATGGGGGCGTCGCGGACCAAGGCGCGGGCGATGGCCAGGCGCTGGCGCTGACCGCCCGACAGGCTCTTGCCGCGCTCTCCGAGCGGGGTGTCGAACCCTTCCGGCAGGGCGTCGATGAAGCCGAGCGCCTGGGCCTTTTCGGCGACGGCGCGGGCCTCTTCCAGGGTGGTGTTCTCGCGGCCGAATCGGATGTTTTCCAAGGCCGAGCCCGAGAACAGCGGCGTCTCCTGCGACACCCAGGCGAAGCGATCGCGCACGGCGACTGGATCGGCCTGGCGCACATCGACGCCGTCGACCGAGACCATGCCGGTTTGTGGATCATAGAAGCGCAGCAGCAGGCGGAAGACCGTGGACTTGCCAGCGCCGGACGGGCCGACCAGGGCGACCGTCTCACCGGGGCGCACGGTCAGGCTGAAGCCCTTGAGGGCCGGCAGATCCGGGCGGCCGGGATAGGCGAAACCGACGGCCGACATCGACACTTCGCCGCGCGGGGGCGTCGGCAGGGCCGTGGCGTGGGGCGGCGGCGCGATGCCGGCGACGGCGCGCATCAGCTCCTCGATCCGCTCCATGGCGCCGGCGGCCTTTTGCACGTCGCCCCAGCTTTCCCCTAGCGCGCCCACGGCGCCTGCGGCGAAAACGGACAGCAGAACGAACTGAAGCAGGGCGCCGGGCGTCATGGCGCCCTTCACCACGTCCTGGGCGCCCAGCCACAGCACCAGGGTCACGCCGCCGAACATGACGACGATGATCAGGGCGGTCATCCAGGCGCGGGCCTGCATCCGGGTCAGGGAGGCGTTGAAGGCGTCCTCGACCGCCGCGCCGAAGCGGGTGATGGCGCTCTGTTCGCGACCGAAGGCCTGGACCGTCTCGATGGCGTCCACGCTTTCGCCAGCAAAGCCGACAGCGTTGGCGAAGCGGTCCTGGGACGCGACGGTCAGTTTGCGCACCTTGCGGCCGAAGATGAAGATCGGCCCCAGGAGGAAGGGCACGATCAGCAGGACGAAGCCGGTCAGCTTGGGACTGACGAAGAACAGCAGGACCACGCCGCCGATCAGGGTCAGGAAGTTGCGCAGCGCGTAAGAAATCGACGTCGTCATCAGCGTCTCGACCAGGGCGATGTCCGTGGTCAGGCGCGACAGCACCTCGCCGGTGCGCATATGGGCGTAGAAGGACGGGTCCAGCGTCAGGATGCGGCCGAACAGGCCCTTTCGCACATCGGCGATGACGCGCTCGCCCGTGCGGGTGACGAAATAGTAGCGGGCGGCGGTCGCCAGCCCCAGGAACAGGGCGTTGGCGCCCAGCAGCAGGAACCAGATGTTCAGATTGGCGCCGCCGGCCTCGAACCCATGGTCGATGGCCCCGCGCGCCAGGGCGGTCAGGCCCAGCGAAGCGGCGGTAGACAGCAGCAGCCAGAAGACCGCCATCAGGGCATGACCCTTGTGGCGCATGGCGAAGGGAATCAGTCGCGCCAGCGGGCGGATGTCGCGGCGCTTGGCGCGTTTGGCGCCCGCTTCGGACATCTGATCGGCCAGAAGGGCGCCGGCGCTGGGCCTCCCCTCCAGCGACGCCATGCCCGAGGCGCGGTTGGCGGAAGGGGCGGAGGCGGCGGCTTGATCGGTCATTTCGCCCGCCTCTTGCCCCGGAACGCCCCCCGGTGTAAACGCCGCCCCTCATTCCCGCCGGATTTCTGGCGGGTTTCTCATTTCACGCGCACGGACGGTCGGCATCGTCACCGCGCAGAGACCGGACGACGACCATGAAGGCGGATACCCACCCCGACTACCACTTCATCACCGTGGTGATGACCGACGGCAGCACCTACCAGACCCGTTCGACCTACGGGAAGGAAGGCGACAAGCTGGCCCTCGACATCGATCCGTCGACGCACCCGGCCTGGACGGGCGGCAACGCCCAGCTGATGGACCGCGGCGGTCGCGTCTCGCGCTTCAACAACAAGTTCGCCGGCTTCATCAAGAAGTAAGCGCGTCTTGGCTGCGACATCTCGCAGCAATCGGAACACCAAGAGCGTCGGTCGCAAGGCCGGCGCTTTTTGTTTGGTCGGAACACCGATAATGTGGGGGCGTTCGGGTACCAGGGGCGTCGGCCACGCTGGCCGAAGCGATCGAAGAAGCGGAAGACTATGAATAGACGGCAACTGGGTCTGGGCGTCGCGACGGCGGCCATGACCCTTGGCTCGGCGGCGCGCGCGCAGCAGGTCTTCGTGCAGCGCGGACCGGAGGCGACCGCCTTCTACAACAGCTTCAACGACCAGATTTCTCGTCTGCCCGAGACTCAGCAGGCGGATGTACGCGCCTTCTATGAAATGAACGGCTGGCGGCCGGTGTGGAACGCCGACCGGGTGCGGGCCTTGAACACCGTCGCGGCCGGCGCCAATCGCCATGGTCTGGCGGGCTCTGACTATTTCGACTTCGTGGGACTGGCGGCCGAGCCGGCGAGCGCGGACCTGCGGACCACGGCGGCGGCGCTGGCCTATGCCCGCGTCCTGGCCGAGGGCAAGGTGCGGCCCGAGACGGTCGAAGACCTTTGGGAAATGCAGAAGAACCGCGTGGACCTGCCGCGCGGTCTCAGCGACGCCCTGACCCGCAATGTGCTGGGCCAATGGTACGACGGCCTGGCGCCCACCGACATCGGCTATCAGAACCTGTCGGCCGGCTATGTCCGCTATCGCCGATTAGCGGCGCAGGGCGGCTGGCCGCGCTTCACCCAGGGCGCGACCATAGAGCCGGGCAATAGCGATCGCCGCATCCCCGCCCTGATCGACCGCCTGACGGCCGAGGGCGACCTGTCGGCCGCCGACGGCGCGCGGCTGAAGTCGCAGGGCCTGGTTTACAACGCCGAACTGCAACGTGCGGTGCAAAGCTTCCAGAACCGCCATGGCCTCGGCGCCGACGGGCGGATCGGCGCGGGCACCCAGCGCTCGCTGGGCGCCTCGGCCGAGGACCGTGCGCGTCAGATCGCACTGAACCTGGAGCGCCGTCGCTGGCTGAAGCGCGAGGTTGCGCCGGAGCGGATCGAGGTCAACACCGCCGCCGCCATCATGGTCTATTGGAAGGACGGCAAGCCGGTTCACTCCAACCGCGTCGTGGTCGGCTCGGCCGAGAACCAGACGCCAAGCCTGGAGAAGCCGTTCGCTTCGGTCGTGGCCAATCCGCCTTGGTATGTGCCGGCCGGCATCGCGCGCCGCGAAATCCTGCCTAAGGGGCCGGGCTATCTGGCCGCCAACGACATGTATGTGAAGGACGGCACGGTCATCCAGCGCGCCGGTCCGCGCTCGGCGTTGGGCTATGTGAAGTTCGAGCTGCGCGACAGCTACGCCATCTTCCTGCACGACACGCCGTCGAAGGCCGCCTTCAACCTGTCCACGCGTCAGCGCAGCCACGGCTGCGTGCGGGTGCAGAATGCGGTGGAGTTCGCGCGCCTGCTGCTGTCGCCCGATCCGACCAAGCTGGCCCAGTTCGACACGGCCCAGGACACGCGTGAGACGACGCGCGTGACCACCGGCCGGGAAATCTCGGTGCGCTTGCTGTACTGGACCGCCTTCGTGGACGGTCAGGGCCGGGTGGCGTTCCGCGAGGACGTCTACGGCCGCGACGACAAGCTGGCTCAGGCGCTGGGCATCGGCGTCAACCTGCCCAAGCCCATCGACGACGGCCGGGCGGACGCCAACGACGTCGGGCCGTAAAGGGGGCGATCAGCCCCTGAAGGCCGCCTCAAGCATGCCCATCTGGCTGAGCACCGGGTTTTCCGGGGCCTGATCCTGATCGTCGGCGTACATGCGGCGATCCAGATAAAGGGTGCGGTCGAACAGCTTTTCCGAACGAACCAGATATTCGATCAGGGCGATCGGCAGTTCGGCGTGGCTGGGCTCGGCGTCGATGCGACGGTCGTTGAGCCGGTAGCGCGGTTCGCAGGCGGCCTCGGGCGTCATGTCTTCCTCGCGCACGGCGCGCTGGACCAGAAGCCAGGAGGCGATCTGCATCAGGCGGGTGGTCAGCTTCATGCTCTCGGCCGCATAGGCCAGGGCGGCGGCGCGAGACAGCATCTTGGAATCGCGACGGCCCTCGCCGTCCAGATAGGCGGCGGTCTCCTCGACCAGCTCCATGCCTTCGCGGAAGGTGCGATCGAACAATTCCGACCGGGCGAAATCGCGAACGGTGCGGCTGCGGTCAGCGGGAGAGAGAGCGGAGGTCATCTGAGCTTTAAACATCGGAAAAGTGCGGGTCCGTCCTGCAATCGGCCGCTCGCGGCGGCATTTCGCAGAATGGGTGCAACGCTCATGCCATGCGGACGTGCCATTCGCGATCACGAACCGAAGTTGAAAAGGGCGTCGGCGGCGTTTTTCTTGGAGCGTTTGGTGTCGATCGCGGCGCGCGAACGCGCGATCTCGGCCTCAAGCGCGGCGATCCGCTCCTGCAAATCCTCGACGGCGTAAACATCCAGGTCTTCGCGTGACAGGGCCCGCAGCGGTTCGCCGCGTTGCGGGCGGGGTTCAAGATCTTCGAACATCGTCGCCTTCCTTTCGCGCTGTCATGGCCAAGGCCGTCCACCGTCTCTATCTGAACGCCCGGATACGGACGAATGCAAGGCGAGTGCGATGCGCGTGATCGAAATCGAAGGCGGTTCCGGACCGGCCGAGGCTCTGAAGATCGCCGAACGGCCCGATCCCGTGGCGGGGCCGGGTCAGGTGCTGATCCGGGTGCGGGCGGCGGGCGTGAACCGGCCGGACCTCCTGCAACGCACCGGTGCCTATCCCCCTCCTCCTGGCGCGTCGGACGTTCTGGGGCTTGAAATCGCCGGCGAGATCGAGGCCCTCGGAGAGGGCGTGACGCGCTGGACGGTCGGCGACCGGGTCTGCGCCCTGCTGGGCGGCGGCGGCTATGCGGAGTTCGCCGTGGTGGATGCGCGTCATGTCCTGCCGATCCCCGACGGTTTGGATTACGTGCAGGCGGCTGTGCTGCCGGAAACCGTCTTCACCGTCTTCGCCAATGTGTTCGAGGGCGGCGCTTTGAAGGCCGGCGAGACGTTGCTGATCCACGGGGCGACCAGCGGCATCGGCGTGACGGCCATCCAGATGGCCAAGGCGGCAGGCGCCCGAGTGATCGCCACCTCACGCGGGGCGGACAAGGCCGCAGCCGCCAAGGCGCTGGGCGCGGACATCAGCCTAGACGCCAAGAGCGATGATCTGGAGGCGCAGATCCGCGAGGCGGGCGGCGCGCATGTGGTTCTGGACATGGTGGGGCGCGATTACGCCGCCCTGAACCTGAACAGTCTGAATGCGGGCGGGCGTTGGGTGGTCATCGCCTCTCTGACCGGCCCCAAGGTCGAGATGGATCTGCAGCGGATCATGCTGAAGCGATTGACCCTGACCGGATCGACGCTGCGCAGCCGCCCGGCAGACGAAAAGGCGCGTCTGACTGCGGCTGTCGAGGCGACCGCCTGGCCGTGGGTCGCATCCGGCAAGGTGAAGCCGCCGGTTCAGGCGGTGTTCGCGTTGGAGCAGGCGGCCGATGCGCACGCCGAGCTGGAAGCCGGCGGGCACATCGGCAAGATCGTGCTGAGCGTCTAGTAGCGCCCGCCGCGCACGGGGCGCAGCGACGAGATGTTGTCGTTGAAGCCGCCGTTCAGGAAGCGGACGTCGCCTTCGACAATGCGGCAGCGCCCCCGGAACTCGGCGTCCGTGCAGACTTCCCACCGGCCCTCGACGCGCATCGAACTGATGCGGTCGTTGAACGGGGTGCGACCCAGGTTGCGGTCCTCGCTGGTGAATTCACGCGAGGCGCCGCGGAAGTTGGCGTCTTCATAGACGGTGATCGAGGACCGACCCCAGCCGCCCCCATTGCCGCCGCCCCATCCCCCTTCGCCTTCCCACTGACCTCGCACCGGGCCACAGACCAACAGGCCATTTTCGTTTGCGATGTCGAAGCGGCCGCAGCGGCTGTAGTCCAACGAGCTGGCGCGACGATCCCGACCGCCGCCCTCGCAACGGGCGAACAGGCGACCGCCGCGCACCGAGGCGTCCGTGCAGCTTTGGCGATAACTGCCTTGGGGCGCGCGGCCGGCGCCCCAGTCTGGCCCCCCGTTGCCGGGACCCCAGCCGCCGCCCGGACGGCCGGGCTGGCTGTCTTCATAGTCGCCCCGGAAACGCCCGCAGACCAGCAGGCCGTTGTCGTTGTTGATCTCCTCGCCGCCGCAGCGGTTCAGCTCGATCGACGTGCCGCGCATCCGGCCGCGCATGTCGCGGCAATCGGCATAGAGACGACCGCGATTCACATAGGCTTCCGAACACGACTGGGCGTAGCCGCCGCGCGGGGCGACGCGTTGGGGGCCGTAGTCCTGGCCCGAGGCCATCGCTGCGGCCAGAGCCGCGCCAAGCAGAATGGACATGGTGGTTTCCTCTCCCGAAGCCGAAAAGCTTCATTACCGCGAAGGTTGCGTGAGGGCGGATGAACTGTTGCTGTATGGGATTGTCGGTCAGCGTTTTCTTTTGTGTCGAATAGGCCTATATCGGCATCATACGCGCCCGGTCGAAAGGCCGGGCGCCGTCGTATCCAACGCCAGCCGAAGCCTCATTCGGCGGCTCAACAACACCGGGACGAACGCCCCATGAGCGACATTCTGATGCCCAAGGCCACTGCGGTCTGGCTGGTCGACAACACCTCTCTGAGCTTCGAGCAGATCGCGGACTTCTGCGGCCTGCACCCGCTGGAAGTTCGCGGCATCGCCGACGGCGACGTGGCGCGCGACATCCGTGGCGTCGATCCCGTCACCGGCGGCCAGCTGACGCGCGAAGAACTGGACAAGGCCCAGGGCGACGAAAACTATCGCATGAAGGCGATCGTCAGCCGCCACGCCGAACTGCTGAAGTCGGCCAAGCCGGCCCCGAAATACACGCCCGTGTCGCGCCGCCAGGACCGCCCCGACGCCATCGCCTGGTTCGTGCGCAACCACCCCGAGGTGACGGACGCCCAAATCGCCAAGATGCTGGGCACGACCAAGTCCACCATCGAAAGCGTGCGCAACCGCACCCACTGGAACAGCGCCAACATCAAGCCGGTCGACCCGGTGACCCTTGGCCTGGTCGGCCAGCTGGCGCTGGACGAAATCGTCAAGAAGGCCGCCGACAAGAAGGCCAAGGACGATCTGAAGAACGGCGGCGGCACGATCCAGCCCGTCGAACAGGTCGAGGCCGAGCCCGAGTTCGTGCCGGAAGCCCGCCAACGTCCCGGCGCCGAGCCGACGGCGGAATCGGTGTTCGGCACCAAGGACTGATCCACGTTCGCGCAACGAAAACGGCCCCGGAGAGCGATCTCCGGGGCCGTCGTCGTTTTCAGGAGGTCGGCGCTAGGTCGCGCGCGCCTCCAGACTGGTGATTTCTTCCTTCAGCCGAAGCTTCTTCTGCTTCAGCGCCCTGACCTGCAACGGATCCGTGGACGGGCGGGTAAGCTCCTTCTGGATGGTCTCATCCAGGGTGCGATGACGATTACCCAGTTCGCGAATACGAGCCTCGATGGTCATGGCTTGCGCCTCCTTTGGTTAGGGACCAGTAGAGTGAGCGCCCGGTTTGGCGCGCTGTGTAATCACTTTCCAGTGACAGCCCCTCGCCCCGGACCCGAAGGAGGCTGACCCTCAAAATGGACGATGATGTGAACGGAGCCATACGGAACCCGCTCGCCAGACTGGTGGTCGGAATTTCAGGGGCTTCCGGCGCCGTCTATGGCGCCCGGGTGCTGGATGCGCTGAACGATCTGGGCGTCGAAAGCCATCTGGTCGTGACCAAGGCCGCCCTGCTGACATTGTCGCAGGAGACCGACCTGTCGCCCGACGAACTGACGGCCAAGGCGTCGGTGGTCCACAAGCTGGGCGACGTGGGGGCGACGATCGCCTCCGGCTCGTTCCGCACCCTGGGCATGATCGTAGCGCCGTGCTCGATCAAGACGATGAGCGAGATCGCGACGGGCGTGACCTCCACCCTGCTGACGCGGGCGGCGGACGTGACGCTGAAGGAGCGGCGACCGCTGGTGCTGATGGTGCGCGAGACGCCGTTCCACCTGGGCCACCTGCGCACCATGACGGCCTTGGCCGAAATGGGCGCGATCATCGCCCCGCCCCTGCCCGCGCTTTACGCCCGGCCGAGCTCGATCATGGAGATGGTCGATCAGTCGGTGGGGCGGACGCTGGACCTGTTCGGCCTGGATTGGGGCGCGGTGCGGCGCTGGGAAGGCCTGAAGTCATGAGGCTGTGGGACTGGGCGATCGCCGCCTATGGCGCGCCGGGGGTCGGCGAGGCGTGTCTGGCGCTGCAGGACAGCCACGACCAGAACGTGCCCTTACTGCTGTGGTCCGCCTGGGTCGCGGCGACAGGCCGAAAGCCCGACGAAGAGACGATCGAGGCGGCCTGCGACACGGCCCGCGCCTGGGACAGCGTCGTGGTCGCCCCGCTGCGTGCAGTCCGGCGGACCCTGAAGGCGCCGGTGCCCGATATCGACGACGGCCCGCGCGAGAGCGTGCGCAACCGCGTCAAGGCGCTGGAGCTGGAGGCGGAGCGGCATTTGCTGGACGCGCTGGAGGCGCTGGCGCCCGAACCCAGCGGGCCGGCCCGCCCGATCATCGACGGCCTGGCAGCCACCGCCCGGATGTGGGCGGACGTCACGCCGCGTCCGGCCCTGATCCGGCTCGCAGACGCCCTTCCGGGCTGAAGCCGGCTTGGCTATAAGCGGCTTGAGAGTGACACGATGAACGACGACACGCCTGCGATCACCGAGGAAATGGCCGAGCTTCAGGCGCGGGTGAACCATCTGCGCCAGGAACACGCCGACCTGGACGCCTCCATCGAGGCCCTGGGTCAGGCCGCCATTCCCGATCAGCTGATGATCGCCCGGCTGAAGCGCAAGAAGCTGGCGCTGAAGGATGAGATCGTGAAGCTGGAAGACCGCATCCTGCCGGACATCATCGCCTGATCGCGCTCTTGGCGCCTGGTTCCAGCCTGCGACAATCCGCCGCACCGCATGGCCCCAAAGTCGCCTAGGCCGTCACGCATAAGGCCGCCCTCCCACGGAACGCCGTGCGCTGTCGGGCGCCGCTTCCTTCATTCCAGAGCGTAGAGACGCTGGAGAGGCCGCCGAATGCGACGCCTGCTGTCCAACGCGCCGATGGCGCGGTGCAAGACCCTGTTGATCCACTCCGGCCAGACGGCCGCCTTCGCCGCCGTGGCTGTTTTCGCCGCCGCCGCCGCGCCAAATGCCGCGCGCGAGGCCGCCATGCCGCCGCCGACCCAGATCGCCGCGCCGGTCTCGCCGCCCTTAAAGGCCGAGGTCGAGAAGGCCGGGCCGATCACGCGCCAGATCGCCTTCACCGCCCCGGTGCGCGGCTATGCGATCAACTCTCCGTTCGGCCTGCGCAAACTGGCCATCGAAGCCAAGGCGCGCGCGCACAAGGGCGTCGACATCGCCGCGCCGAAAGGCACGACCGTCTTCACGGCCGCCGAGGGCGAGGTCATCCGCACGGGGTACGACCCCGAGGGCTATGGCAACTTCATTGAGGTGCGCCACCCCAACGGCATGAGCACCCTGTACGGCCACCTCAGCCGGATCGATGTGGCGAACGGCGATGCGATCGCGCCCAGTCAGCGCATCGGTCTGGTCGGCTCCACCGGCTATTCCACCGGCCCGCACCTGCATTTCGAGGTCCGTCGCGGCGGCGCGCAGGTAAATCCGACCAAGGTGGTCGATCGCCATTTCGAAGTGACGGTGAAGGCCAAGGCCTGAAGGCTTCGACGCGTCCGATTGTTGCTGGCTTCCGGCTCGCTTCCCTTGCTAGGCTGATCGTCTGAGTACGGGGGTGCTAGATGGCGGCGTTGACGCTGGATGGGGTGAACAAGCGATACGGCGATTTTCACGCCGTGCGCGATCTGAGTTTTCAGGTCGAGAAGGGGGCGATCTGCGGCTTTTTAGGACCCAACGGGGCGGGCAAGACCTCCACCCTGCGGATGATCCTGGGGTTGCAGCCAGCGACGTCGGGGCGGATCGAAATCCTGGGCGCCGACGACGGGCGCAAGGTGCGCGACCGGATCGGTTTCCTGCCGGAGGAGCGCGGTCTTTATAAGAAGATGACGCCGGTCGAGGCCATCGCCTTCTTCGGCGCGCTGAAAGGCCTGCCGGTCGCCGAGGGCCGCAAGCGCGCCAAGACCCTGCTGGAGCAACAGGGGCTGGGCGAGGCGCAGAAAAAGAAGATGAAGGAGCTGTCCAAGGGGATGGCGCAGAAGGTGCAGCTGATCGCCTCGGTCGTGCACCAGCCCGAGTTCGTCATCCTGGACGAGCCCTTCTCCGGTCTGGACCCGATGAACCAGCAGGGCCTGGAAGCGATGATTCGCGGGCTGGCCGCGAACGGCGCCACGGTGCTGTTCTCCACCCACGTGATGCAGCATGCCGAGCGGCTGTGCGACAAGGTCGTGCTGCTGGCGCGTGGCAAGAAGGCGTTCGAGGGGACAGTGGATCAGGCCAAGGCCACCTCGCCGCGCTTCCTGGATCTGGATGGTGCGATCAGCGCGGACGCCGCCGCCGCCCTGCCCGGCGTGGCGGGCGTCGAGACCCTGTCCGACGTGGATGGCGTGCGTCGCCTGAAGATCGCCCTAGCGCCCGGCGCCGGGGGTCAGGATACGTTGAAGACGGCCTTCCTGAACGGCCTGGACGTGCGCGGCTTCGCGCTGAAGGAGCCGACGCTGCACGACGCCTTCATCGGCCTGACCGGGGACCATCCCGACCAACCCGTCGCATCCGTGGAGGCTGTCCGATGAACCGCACGCTGCTGATCGCGCGACGCGAATATGTCGCCTACGCCAAGACCGTCGGCTTCTGGCTGTCGCTGTTGGCTTTTCCGCTATTCGCCGTGCTGGGCGGCGGCATTCCAGCGCTGATCAAGGCCTCCGAGCCGATCAAGTCGGTGGCGGTGATCGAGGAAGGCCCCAATGCGACGGGTCTGGCCGCCGCCGTTCGCGCCTCTCTGCAAGCCGACGTGGATCGTCAGAACGAGCGCTTGCGCGAAGCCGCTGAAAAGGGACAGGCCGGCGCCGGGCGCGCCGTCGCCTCCATTACCGGCCCCAAGATCCGTCTGGTTGACACGCCGCCCGCCATCGCCGACGCCGTCGGCCCGGCCCGTGACGAGGCGATCCGCAAGGCGCTGGACAAGCAGACCTCGAACGCCAGGCGCCTCGACGCCGTGGTCTTCCTGAGCCGCACGGATGGCAAGCCCGCCGCCCAGGTCTGGACCGCGCGCGCCACTGACAACGACGTCTCCGGCTTCATTCGAAATGCCCTGCGTGATGCCCGACGCACCGAACTTCTGACCGCCGCCGGGGTCGCCCCGGCCGTGGCGCAGGAGGTTCAGACCTTCCGGCCCGATGTGAAGTCCTTCTCGCCCAGCGCCGCCAGCGGGGGCGAGGTGTCGATGCGTGACCGAATCCCGTCCTTCATCGGCTTGGGCGTCGGCTTCCTTTTGTGGTCGCTGGTGATCACCGGCGCCTCCATCCTGTTGAACAGCGTGATGGAGGAGAAGTCGAACAAGATCCTGGAGGTGCTGCTGTCCTCGGCCTCGGCGACCGAAATCCTGACGGGCAAGGTGCTGGGCGTGGCGCTGCTGACCCTGACGGTCATGGGGGTCTGGGGCGGGATCGGGGCCTTCACCCTGATTTCGGCCTCGCCCGAGACGGCGGCGACGGTCGGACAGGTGCTTCTGCACGACGGCCTGATCTTCTATTTCATCGCCTATATGGTCGGCGGCTACCTGATGTATGCGGTGCTGTTCGCAGCCATCGGCGCCTTCTGCGAGACGCCGCGCGACGCCCAGACCCTGATGGGGCCGATCATGATGATCCTGGTCGTGCCGATCCTGGTGATGCAGATGGCCCTGACCAGCCCGGATGCGCCGGTGGTCAAGGTTCTGTCCTGGATCCCGTTCTTCACCCCCTTCCTGATGAGCGCCCGCGCGCCCAGCGATCCGCCGCTGGTGGAGGTGATTCTGACGCTGATCGGCATGTTCGCGACCGCTGCCTTCATGGTCTGGATTGCCGGGCGGGCCTTCCGCGCCGGCGCGCTGTCAGACGTGAAGCTGAGCTGGAAGAGCTTCGGCCGGGCGATTACCGGACGGGCGTAGGCGGCACGGTTGTCACCTCCCTATCGCGTCGCGATGGGGAGGTGACGCGGCGCTTCCTCTGTCAAACTTGAAGAGCTCTCCACCACGCTCCGCAGAAAAGAAACGCAAAGAAAAAGGCCGCTTCCCGAAGGAAGCGGCCTTAAATCTTTCGGCTTTCGCCGGGGTCTTAACGACCGCCGGGAACGCGCGGCTTCGGCGCGGGCAGCAGGCCCTCGCGCTGCATGCGCTTGCGCGCCAGCTTGCGAGCGCGACGGATGGCTTCGGCCTTTTGACGGGCGCGCTTTTCCGAGGGCTTCTCGAAATGCACGTGGCGCTTCATTTCACGGAAGCTGCCCTCGCGCTGCATCTTCTTCTTCAGGGCTTTGAGCGCTTGGTCGACGTTGTTGTCGCGAACGAAAATCTGAACCAGGTTAAACTCTCCTTTGGCCGCCCGCCGCGTCCTGTGAGGGAGACGGGCGAACAAAATAAAATCGTCTTCCGACAGCCGGGCTCTCGGATGAAGGCGCGCTGATACACGAGCCGCCCCCTTCTGTCCAGATCGTCGCGACCATTCTTCAAGGCTCGAAACGCCATCACGACCGGCGTATGATCGCCCTTATGACCGAGACGACAGACTGGGCCGACCGGACCGAACAGACCGTGCTGGACGCCGCCATCGCCCGCGCGCCCGCCCTGGGCTGGAATGCGCGTCTGGTGCGCGAGGCCTGCGAGGCGTCCGGACTATCGCAGGGCGACGAGGAATTGCTGCTGCCCAACGGCGCGCGCGATCTGGCGGCCCTGCTGTCGCGACGCCATGATGCGCGAGCGCTGGCGGCTCTGGGTGAAATCGACGCCAAGTCGCTGAAGATTCGCGAGCGAATCGCCCGCGCGGTGTCCGAACGGATGGAGGCCGGCGCCGCCGATCTGGAGGCCACGCGTCGCTGCGCCGCCTTCCTGGCCCTGCCCGTCAACGCCGATCTGGGGCTGAAACTGGCCTGGGAGAGCGCGGATCATCTGTGGCGCTGGGCCGGGGACGAGGCGACCGACTGGAATCACTATTCGAAGCGGACGATCCTGTCGGGCATCCTGATTCCCGCCCTGACGATGCGCTGGTTCGACGGACGAGAAGCGGCGGAGGCCTTCGTCGCCCGCCGGATCGATAACGTCATGGCCTTCGAGAAGTGGAAGGCGGGCAAGGATTTCGACGCGCCGTTCCGAAAGGTCAGCGATGCGCTGAGCCGCATGCGGTATGGGGCGAGGGCTTAGTTCTCTTCTTTCGTCATCCTCCGGCAAGCCGCCTTCGGCGCAGACCGGGGGACCCAGCGGCGCCGAAGGCGATGCGTCCGCCGCCCAGGTGTTTAGGCCGGAACGCCGCGACAGGTTCGCGATCGCGCGCGCCGCTGGGTCCCCCGATCTCGCTCCGCTCGTCGGAGGATGACGAAAGTGAGTGCGCTAGACCGCCCCCAATACCCGGTTCACATGGGCCATCTTGCGGCCGGGGCGGGCATCGGCCTTGCCGTAGAGGTGCAGGCGTTCGTCGGACTTGGCCGACAGCTTGCGCCAGTCCTCGACCTCGTCGCCCAGCAGGTTGGTCATTTCGATGCGGGCGTGGGCCGTCGTTGGGCCGAGCGGCCAGCCGGCGACGGCGCGGATATGCTGTTCGAACTGGTCGCAGACACAGCCGTCCTGGGTCCAGTGGCCGGTGTTGTGAACGCGCGGGGCGATCTCGTTGACCAGAAGCACGTCGTCTCCGAGGTCGAACAGTTCGACGCCCAGAACGCCGACGTAGTCCAGCCCGTCCAGGATCGCCTCGGCGATGGCGCGGGCGCGAACTTGCGTTTTTTCGTCCACGGCGGCGGGGGCCAGGGTGGTGCGCAGGACGCCGCCCTCGTGCCGGTTCTCGCCCAGCGGATAGACCGCCATATGGCCGTCCCAGTCGCGGGCGGCGATGACCGACAGTTCACGCACGAAGGTCGCCTTGGCCTCCAGGATGGCCGGACGACCGCCCAGGCTTTCCAGGGCGGCGGGCGCGTCCTCGATGGCGTGGATCCAGACCTGGCCCTTGCCGTCATAGCCCTCGCGACGGGTCTTCAGGAGGGCGGGCAGGCCCAGTTCGGTCAGGCCGACGACCAGGTCGTCCAGCGTGTCGACGACGGCGAAGGCGACCGTCGGGGCGCCGACGGCGTTCAGGAAGGTCTTTTCGTCCACCCGGTCCTGCGACACGCGTAACGCCGTCGGTCCCGGCGCGACTAGGGCGCCGGCCTCGGCCAGACGCTCGATGGATTCGGCCGGTACGTTCTCGAACTCGAAGGTGACGACATCGGCGGCGCGACCCAGCGCCGACAGGGCCTTGGGGTCGTCATAGGCGGCGACGATCTGGCGCGCCGAGACCCGGCCGGCCGGGCTGTCGGCCTCGGGGTCCAAGATTACGACGTCGAAGCCCAGGCGCGAGGCGGCCTGGCTCAGCATCCGGCCCAGCTGGCCTCCGCCGATGATGCCGAGGGTCGAACCGGGGGGAAGCGGAAGATCAGGCACTCAGTCCTCGACGGTTTCTGCAACGGATTCGGTCTGGGCGGCGCGGAAGGCGGCCAGGCGTGCGGCCAACTCTTCGTCCGACAGGGCCAGTATCTGGGCGGCCAGGATGCCGGCGTTGGCTGCCCCCGCCTCGCCGATGGCCAGGGTGGCGACCGGAACGCCCGCCGGCATTTGAACGATCGACAGAAGGCTATCCATGCCCTTCAGCGCCTTGGACTGGACCGGTACGCCCAGCACCGGCAGTTCGGTCATGGAGGCGGCCATGCCCGGCAGGTGGGCGGCGCCCCCTGCCCCGGCGATGATGACCTTATATCCGGCGGCCTTGGCGCCCGTGGCGAAATCGACCAGGCGTTGGGGCGTGCGGTGGGCGCTGACGACCTTGGCGTCCCAGGCGACGCCCAGTTGATCCAGGCGATCGGCGGCCAACTTCATGGTCGGCCAGTCGGACCGGCTGCCCATGATGATCGCCACCGGGGTTTCGGAAGTCGCCATGTCTGCAAGGCCCCTCGCGGAAAGGCGCCGGTTACAGCACGCGGGTGACGCCCGCAACCGCAACACCGTGATTTCAGCCGCGTCGGCCCGTAATGTCGGCCTTCAATGTCGGCGGATCACGCTCTACCATCGTTCGACCGCGCGACGCAGACTGAGTCGCGCCTTCGGAGCCATTCCTGCGCCGTGACCGACGTGGCCGAACACGACCTGACCGCCGAGATCGCGCGCCTGCGCGTCGAGCTGGAAGCGTGGAAGACGCGCGCCGCCGCCGCCGAGGCCGCCGCCGACCACGATGTGCTGACGCCCGCCCTGAACCGACGCGGCTTCATCACGGCGATGCAGCGGACCATGGCCTATTGCCAGCGGCACGAGGTGCCGGCGGTGCTGCTGTATCTGGACATGGACGGGTTCAAGAGCGTCAACGACAGCCTGGGCCATGCGGCCGGTGATGCGGCCCTGGTCGCGGTGGCCGAGCTGTTCCTGGCCAATCTGCGCGAGTCGGATGCGGTGGGCCGGCTGGGCGGCGACGAGTTCGCCCTGCTGATGTTGCACGCGGGCTATGAAGAGGGCCGGGCCAAGGCGCGTCAGCTGGCCGAGGCGCTGAAGACCGAAGGCTTCGTCTGGGACGGCCAGAAAACTGAACTGGGCGGCTCGTTCGGGGTGCGCGCCTGGGACGGCCATACCGACGCCGAGGTGTGGCTGACCGAGGCCGACGCCGCCATGTGGGTGAGGAAGAAGGGGCGCTGAGGCCCCTTCCCGCCCCTGCCGCTTAAAGCGGCAGTTTCAGCTGAATGCCGCCCATGTGGCTGTCGGCGTGGTCGCCGAAGCGGCCGCGATAGCCGACCGTCACCTTGACCGGGCCGACCGAACCCTCGACGCCGGCGGAGGCCAGGAACTGTCCGCCGAACGGATCGTCGATCTCGCGCGACAGCACCTGGGCCGGGTTGTTGTAGAGACCGACGCGCACCGGATCGGAGCTGTCGTCTAGGGCGTCGTGGTAGCCCCCTTCGGCGAACAGGCCGAAGCCGCCCATTTCCGCCTCGGCGCGCAGGGCGACCTCGCCGGTCAGGGCCTTCACGGTGCGATCGCCGTACTGATACTGGGCGCCGACGCCCTGTTCGTAATAGCCGTCCACGTCGCTGGACACATAGGCGAGGGCCGCACGGGGCGACAGGGCGACGCCGCCCATGTCGAACCACATGCCGCCCTGCAGACGCGCGCCGCTGCTAAGGGCGCGGGTGTCGGCGGTGTGGACGATCGGCGCCAGGCTGGTGGTGCGTTCGATGTCGTCGATGTTGTCGCGCGCCACGCCGACGGCGGCGTTGACGAAGACATCGCCCGAGCGCCAGCCGCCATAGACGTCCAGGCCGAAGCTTTCGACGTTGAACTGCAGCGCCTGGCTTTCAACGTCGGTGTTGCGCGCCGTGCCGGCCAGACCGAAGCGCCAGTTGGCCGAGGGGCCGGCCTCGAGCGCGATACGGGCGCCCCAGCCGTCGCTGGACGAGCTGGTGACCGAGCCGCGCGCGTCGGTGTCGACGCTGTCGATCAGGGCCGAAGTTGTGACGGACACGCCGGCCTCCCACGGCTGGCGACCCGACAGAGCCTCGCCGGCGGCGTCCAGGGCGTCCTCGCGGTGACGATAGGTCGTCTCGCCCTGCAGGGTCGATTGAGCGCCGATGTCGCCGTAGTAGAGGTAGTCGGTCGCCAGCTGCGCGATGATCCGGTGGCCCGCCGCGGTCGGGTGGACATCGTCAAAGTAGAAATAGCTGTCGGGGTTCGCGCAAACCGTAACCCCGTTGAAGCACTTCTCAGTGATATTGGTGATGCCGAACAGCCCTGGATTGGCGGCCAGCGTGTCGCTGACCTTGAACAGGTCCATCATGATGATGTTGCTGTCTGGACGCGCGGCGGCGGTGGCGGTCAGATTGGCCTGTAGCGCCGTGTTGAAGGTGGTCACCGCATAGTCGGCCAGCGGCGCCGCCTTCTGGCCGCGGAAGAGAGGCGTCAGGCTGAGCTTGGGCAGGTTGGTGACCAGGATGGTCCCGGCGCCGGCGCCCGCCACGGTGTTGACCAGCGTGTTGACGTTAGTGGCAGCTGTAGTGGCGACAGGGGTGATGGCGGCAACCGGATTGGTGGTGAGGCCGGCGGCGGGCAGACCCTGGAAGATGTCGTTTGCGCCGCCCAGGACGCTGACCAGGTCGGTCGAGCTGAACCGGCCGCCCGCGGCGGTGTAGCGCGACAGCTGGTTCAGCATGCCGAACGGCACGCCGGCCGAGGCGTCGGTGCGCGAGCCGCCGAAGGCGTAGTTGATGCTGCCCGCGACCGAGCCGTTGAAGTTGGCGGCGTTGAAGCCCAGCAGTTCAACGAATGTCGGACCGTTCGAGAAGCGGCGCGCATAGGGCGGCGACGGCGGCTGGGTCCCGCCCGAGATCAGAAACAGGTTGCCGTTGTCGCTGAGGCTGTCGCCGAAGACGACGAGACGGTTGTAGGTCTGGGCCGAGGCCGAGCCGGCAAAGGCGCAGGCGGCGAGCGCCAGAGCGGCGACGGCGCCGCCGGTGATGAAGCGTGACATGAAATTCCTCCCGCAGCCGTCGTTGCGCGGCCGTTCGGCGTGAGGATGCGCCAGTTCACGCAGAGCGCAAGATGCCGCGAGGTCAGCTTTGAGAAGATATTTGCGAGCGACGTATCACTGCAACGTGCGGAACTTCAGCGTGCCCGGCACCGTCTTGAGTTCGCGCAGCGCCTCCGGGTCGTAGTCGCGGTCCACATCGGTGATGACATAGCCCGTGCGCTCGTCCGTCTTCAGGTGCTGGCCCAGGATGTTCAGGCCCGCCGACGCCAGGGCGCGGTTCAGTTCGGCCAGCACGCCAGGCTGGTTCCTGTGGATGTGCAGGATGCGGTGCGCGCCCGAAACTTCGGAAAGCTGGACGTTGGGCAAGTTGACGCTGAACGTCGTATCGCCCCGGTTCAGATAGCCCAGCAGGCGTTCGGCCGCGAACTCGGCGATGGCCTCCTGCGCCTCTTCGGTCGAGCCGCCGATGTGCGGCGTCAGGATCATGTTGGGCAGGCCCTGAAGCGGGCTCTCGAAGGGGTCGGCGTTGGTGCGCGGTTCTTCGGGGAAGACATCGACGGCGGCGCCGGCGACCCGGCCCGAGCCGATCGCCTGGGACAGGGCGCCGACATCGACCACATGGCCCCGCGCCAGGTTCAGGAACAACGCGCCTTCCTTCATTCGGGCGAACTGGGCCGCGCCGAAGATGTTGGCGTTCTCCTTGCGGCCATCCACATGCAGGGTGACCACGTCGCTTTCGGCCAGCAGCGCGTCCAGCGAGCGCATGCGGCGCGCATTGCCCAGGGCCAGGCGTTCGGAGAGGTCATAGAAAAGCACCCGCATGCCCAGGTTTTCGGCCAGGACCGACAACTGGCTGCCGATCGCGCCGTAGCCGACAATGCCCAGAGTCTTGCCGCGCAGTTCCTTTGAGCCGGTCGCCGACTTGTTCCACTTGCCGACGTGCATGGCGGCGGACTTGTCCGCCACGTCGCGCATCAGGACGATCATCAGGCCGATGGCCAGCTCGACCACCGAGCGGGTGTTCGAATAGGGCGCGTTGAACACCGCCACCCCGTGATCCGACGCCGCGTCCAGGTCGATCTGGTTGGTGCCGATGCAGAAGGCCGCGACGGCCATCAGGCGATCGGCCTGTTCCAGCACGTGACGGCTGACCGTGGTCTTTGAGCGGATGCCCAGGACATGGACGCCCTTGATGGCCGCGATCAGATCGTCCTCGTCCAGCGCGCCCTTCTGGGTTTCGACGGAATAGCCCGCCTCTTCCAACCGCTCAACGGCGGCGGGGTGGATGTTTTCCAGGAGCAGCATCTTCATGCGGCTGCGCGGGAAGGACCAGCGACCGACCAGCCCTTCGGCATGCAGCACCTCGTCGAGCGACGCGGCCTCGGCGTCGGCGACCTGGACCACCGGCGCGCGGCGCACGACCTCGGTGAAGGCGTAAAAGGCGTCAGCGGCGCCCGCGATCTTGACCTCGGCGTCGTTCCAGCCGTCGCCCACCATGACGACGCGACCCGACAGGTTCAGGCCGTGTATGGCGGTCGGCTTGCCATTGGCGTGCGACAGCGGGTTGGCGTCGTCCACGCCGACCACGCGGTCGTCCGCGTTATAGATCAGATCGTTGCACAGCACCCGATCGGGAGAGACGCCCAACTCTTCGGCGACGGGCGCAATCACCTCGCGAAAGCCGCCGGAGAGGATGACGACCTTGCCCTTGTTCTGCTGGAAGAAGTTCAAATTGCGCCGCACCGACGCCGTCAGGTGGTCCGACGCGCTCTGGGCCAGGGCGGCGACATGGGCGCGGGTCAGCGGCAGCAGAGCCAGACGGCGGCGCAAAGCCTCGCCGAATTCGATCTCTCCAGCCATGGCCTGATCTGTCAGGGCGGCGATCTGGGCGCGCGTGTCGGATGCGCCCGGCGCGTCTGCCAGGGCGATGTCGGCCAAGGCCTCAAGGGTCTCGAAATCGACCAGGGTCGAATCGAAGTCGAAGATCAGGGTGGGGCGCGCGCTCATGGGCGGCGTCTTAGCGGCCTTCGCGCCTGCGGCAAAGCCGAGCGATGCTGCTCACTGTGGGCAGATGCGCTAAAAGTTTGCCGCCCGCCGCGATTTTCACCGGGCGGGCGGCACGAAAATGTCAGAAGCGCGCGATGCGACGCACGTGGCTGTCGGGGCGACGGCTTTCGAGCACTGCTGCGCCGACGGCTGCGGCGATGGTCGCCACCGCCAGCAGCGCGCCGCCTTCACGGGCGTGGTCGCGCGCATATTGACCGGCGTCGTCAGCATAGCGGCGCGCCGTCTTGCCATGCTTCTTCAACGCCTTCTTTCCGTCCTTGCGGGCCGAACGGAACCAGTCGTCGGCACGGTCGCGGAAATCGTAGGCGCTGTCTGCGGCGCGGTGGCGGGCGTCGCGCGAAAGGGCGCCGGCGCGTTCACCGACATCCTCGGCGCGGTGGCGGAAGGCGTCGACGGCGTCGTGGAAACGATCGCGCAGGTCGGACGTATCGACCCAGCCGCGCGGGTCGATGCGCGACTTGATGCGCTGGTAACGGGTAGGGCCGCTGCGTTGCGTCAGATAGACGACGGCGACAGCGCCGAGCGCGACCGCGAGGAGGCTGCCGGCGGTGATGCCGGGGTGTTTGCGAATCTCTTCGATCGGATCGATGTCGCGGATCATCGGCAGAACCTCTTCAGTTATTGGCGTCATGAACGGAGCGACGGCTCCGCTTGAGCCAAAAGAGCGATCCGCGCCGAAATCGGTTCCGTCGCCCTCCCCCAAGACCCGGCGGATTAGCCCCTTATCAAGCCGCCTGCGGGCGCCTACATAGCCGCGATCCCGAAATGACGCCCCAAAGGACCTCGCCGTGACCGATCACGCGCCCAACATTCCCGTTTCCGACGATCTGGCCGCCGCCTTCCAGATCGAAGGCTGGCCCGTGCGCGGTCGCCTGGTTCGCCTGGGCGCGACCATCGACAAGATCCTGGCCGCCCACGCCTATCCCGAGCCGGTCGCCGCCTTGTTGGGCGAGGCCTGCGCGCTGGCTGCCCTGATCGGCTCCAGCCTGAAGTTCGAGGGCCGCCTGCTGGTCCAGGCCCAGGGCGACGGCCCCGTGCGCTATGTCGTCGCCGACTATGGCACCGACGGGTCGCTGCGCGGCTATTGCCGCTACGACGAGGCTGAGGTGGCCGAGGCGTCGCAGGGCTTCGCCCGTCCCGGCGCCCGCTCGCTGCTGGGCCAGGGCGTCTTCATCATGACGCTGGATCGCGGCCCGGACTTTGAGCGCACCCAAGGGATCACGCCGATCGAGGGCGAAAGCCTGTCGCTGGCCGCCGAACACTATTTCCAGCAGTCGGAACAGGTGCCGACCAAGGTACGTCTGGCCGTCGGCCAGGCTCAGACCGAGGCCGGATCGCAATGGCGCGCCGGCGGGGCGATGATCCAGATCATCGCCGGCGACGAGGCCCGCGGTTCGACCGAAGAGGTCTGGGACCGCACGCGGGCCCTGTTCGGCACGCTGGGCGATGACGAGCTGGTCGATCCGACGATCTCGCCCGAGACGCTGCTGTTCCGCCTCTTCCACGAGGACGGCGTTCGGCTGGAGGGCGCGCGAGAACTGACGGCCGTCTGCCGTTGCTCACGCGAACGGATCGCCTCGGTCCTGGCCTCGTTCGATCCCACCGAGCGCGCCGAGATGCTGGAGGACGACGGCAAGATCCGCGTCACCTGCGAATACTGCGCCACGGTCTATGCGCTGGACCCTGACGAAGTGGTCGCCGAGCAGATCTGAACGAGAAAGGGCGGCTCCGAGAGCCGCCCTTTTTTAGTTTCAGCCTTCCAAATCCAGCGAATAGCCCGCCGAGCGGACTGTGCGGATGGGGTTGGCGCTTTCGTCGGCGATGGCCAGGGCCTTGCGCAGGCGCCCGACGTGGACGTCGACGGTGCGGGCCTCGACATAGACGTCCGAGCCCCAGACCGCGTCCAGCAGCTGCTCGCGGCTGAACACCCGTCCGGGGTGTTGCATGAAGTGGTCCAGCAAGCGGAACTCGGTCGGGCCCAGATGGACCTCCTTGCCATTGCGCTTCACCCGGTGCGAGACGCGATCCACGACGATGTCGCCGTGGTTCAGGCGGTCGTCGGCCAGACCCGGACGGATGCGGCGCAGGACGGCGCGGATGCGCGCGATCAGCTCGACCATCGAAAAGGGCTTGGTCAGATAGTCGTCGGCGCCGGTGTCCAGACCGCGAACCCGGTCGCTCTCCTCGCCGCGCGCCGTCAGCATGATGATCGGCAGGTTGCGGGTCTCGGCCTTGCCGCGAATGCGACGGCAGACCTCGATGCCCGACAGCTTGGGCAGCATCCAGTCCAGCAGCACCAGATCGGGAAGACGCTCGTCGATCTGGAGCATGCCCTCCTCGCCGTCGGCGGCAACGGCGACGTCGTAGCCTTCCTTTTCGAGATTATACTGAAGAAGGGTCGCCAGCGCGTCCTCGTCTTCCATCACAAGGATATAGGGCTGCACGTCGGGTCTCCGGTCTCGGGTCAGTGCGTCGAAAGGTTCGGCGTCGGATCGGAATCCTCGGCCGTAGGTTGGGCGCGCGGGCGTTCGCCCACGATGTCCTCGCCCGTGATCTCGTAGTGGACGGTCTCGGCGATGTTGGTCGCGTGGTCGCCGATCCGCTCCAGGTTCTTGGCCATGAAGAGCAGATGGGTGCAGGCGCCGATCGTGCGCGGATCGCCCATCATGTAGGTCAGCAGTTCGCGGAACAGGGCGTTGTAGTGCTCGTCGACCTCGTCGTCGGTCTGCCAGACGGCGACGGCCCGATCGAGTTCCGAGGCCGTATAGGCGTCCAGCACATCGCGCAGGCGGGTCGAGACCAGCCGTCCCATCCGCTCGATCGAACGGGTCAGGGGCTGCATCGGCTGGGCTTCGGCCAGGATCAACGCGCGCTTGGCGATGTTCTTGGCCAGGTCGCCTGTGCGCTCCAGATCGGTGGCGATCTTCATGGCGCCCAGGGTGCGGCGCAGGTCGCTCGCGACCGGCTGGCGCAAGGCGATCAGGCGGATCGCCTTCTTCTCAATATCGCGGTGAAGGGCGTCCAACTTCAGATCGCGTTCGACCACGGCGCGGGCCAGAGCGATATCGCGCCGGGCGACGGAATCGATGGCGTCCGCAACCTGGGCCTCGGCCAGACCGCCCATACGGGCGATCTCGGCCGTGATCTGGTTCAGTTCGTCGCCATAAGCTTTGACGGTGTGCTGGTTCATCGGATTAGCCGAAGCGTCCCGTGATGTAGTCGAGCGTGCGCCGTTCGCGTGGATTCTGGAAGATGTCTTCCGTGTCCCCGGTCTCGACCAGACGGCCCATGTGGAAGAAGGCGGTGCGTTGTGACACGCGCGCGGCCTGGGCCATCGAGTGGGTGACGATGACGATGCAGAACCGCTCGCGCAGTTCGTCGATCAGCTCCTCGATCCGCGCCGTGGCGATGGGGTCCAGCGCCGAACAAGGCTCGTCCATCAGGATGACTTCGGGGTTCACGGCGATGGCGCGGGCGATGACCAGACGCTGCTGCTGACCGCCCGAAAGTCCCATGGCCGACGATTGCAGGCGGTCGGCGACCTCTTCCCACAGGCCGGCGCGCTTCAGCGCCTTTTCAACGACCTCGTCCATCTCGGCCTTCGACGACACCAAGCCGTGGATCTTGGGCCCATAGGCGACGTTTTCGTAGATCGATTTCGGGAAGGGGTTCGGACGTTGGAACACCATGCCGACGCGGGCGCGTAGAAGCACCGGGTCGATGGAGCGGTCGTTAATGTCCTCGCCGTCCATGGCGATGCGGCCCGTGACCTTGGCCCCGGCGATGGTGTCGTTCATGCGGTTCATGGTCCGCAGGAATGTGGACTTGCCGCAGCCCGAGGGGCCGATCAGAGCCGTGACGGTCTTGTCCGGAATATCCAACGAGACGTCGTAGAGCGCCTGTTTGCCCTCATAGAAGACCGAAACGTCGCGCGCGGCGATCTTGATCGGACCGACGGGCGGGCTGTCGACCACGGCGGGCCCCGACCGGGGCGTAGCGTCCTCGACACGCGGTTCGGCGGCTGCGCCCTTGGACGGGGCGATGTCGGGCAGAATCTGACCGCCCATGCGCGGCGTTTCCGTCGGATCGATCGAGCCGGCGCCGGTCTGGTCCTCGGCGGAGCGGAAAATACGGAATTTCATTCTCTTACCACCGACGCTCGAAGCGCCGCCTCAGGATAATGGCCGCCGCGTTCATGATGATCATGAAGACCAGCAGGACGATGATCGCCGCAGCGGTGCGTTCGTGGAAGGCCCGCTCCGAGGCGTTCTCCCAGATGTAGATCAGCGAGGGCAGCGCGCCGACAGGCTGGTCGATGGCGTGCGGCACGCCCGGCACGAAGCTGACCATGCCGATCAGCAGCAGCGGCGCGGTCTCGCCCAGGGCGTGAGCCATCGAGATGATGGCGCCGGTCATGACGCCGGGCATGGCCAGCGGCAGGACGTGGCTGAACACCGTTTGGGTCTTGGATGCGCCCATGGCCAGGGCGGCCTCGCGGATCGACGGGGGCACGGCTTTCAGCGCCGAACGGGTGGCGATGACCAGGGTCGGCAGGGCCATCAGCGCCAGGACCAGACCGCCGACGATGGGACTGGCGCGCGGCAGATGCATCCAGTTGATGAACAGGGCCAGACCCAAGAGGCCGTAGACGATCGACGGCACGGCCGCGAGGTTGTTGATGTTGACCTCGATGATGTCGGTCAGCTTGTTCTTGGGCGCGAACTCTTCCAGCCAGATGGCCGCGCCGACGCCCAGCGGAATGGCGATCAGGGCCGTGACCATCAGCATCAGGGCCGAACCGACCACGGCGCCCAGGACGCCCGCCAGCTCGGGCTGGGTCGAATCGCCGTTGGTGAACAGGGCGGTGTTGAAGTGCGAGCCGATCACGCCTTCGGTCTGCATCCGGTCCAGCCAGGCGATCTGCTGGTCGGTCAGGCGGCGTTGATCCTCAGGCGTCTCCCTGGAGAGTTCGCCCTTCAGATACAGATCGGCGTCGTCAGAGAGCGGCACGGCCAGGGGCACGGTTTCGCCGATGACTTCGCTGCGCTTGGCGACCAGATCGGCGGCGACGAACTTCAGCTCCGACGAGAACAACCGCTTCATCTGCGCGGCCTTCGTCCCGGCCGCGTCGTCCTGAATACCCATGCGGGCCAGCTGCTGCTCGGCGGCCAGTTGCTCGAAGTTTGAGCCCTGCGGATAGGCGCGGTCCACGCGCGCCGGGTCCATGAAGACCGGCACGGTGACGGTGTGGGTGTAGAAGGCTGTGTGGCCCTGCTCGACGATGCGGACCAGCAGCACGGCCAGGAACAGCATGGCGGCCGCGATGGCCAGGCGGCCATACCATTTGAAGCGTGTTTCCTTGGCGTGACGACGCTTCAGACCTGCACGCAGGCGGTCGAGACGTCCCTTGGCGGCCGCGCCGTCGATCTGATCGGGGGTCGCGTCAGTCATATTGTTCCCGATAGGTCTGCACGATCCGGTGGGCGATGATGTTCAGCATCAGGGTCACAAGGAACAGGGTCAGGCCCAGGCCGAAGGCGGACAGGGTCTTTGCGCTGTTGAACTCCTGGTCGCCGGTCAACAGGGTCACGATCTGAACGGTGACGGTGGTGACGGTGTCCAGCGGGTTGAAGGTCAGGTTGGCGGCCAGGCCCGCGGCCATGGTCACGATCATGGTCTCGCCAATGGCGCGCGACACCGCCAGCAGCAGGGCGCCGGCGATGCCCGGCAGCGCGGCGGGCAGAAGAACCCGCTTCACCGTCTCGGACTTGGTCGCGCCCATGGCGAACGAGCCGTCACGCAGCGACTGGGGCACGGCGTTCAGAATGTCGTCGGACAGGGACGACACGAACGGGATCAGCATGATGCCCATCACGGCGCCGGCCGTCAGGGCCATCTGGTTCTGAACCAGAGCCAAGTATTGGCCGAGCCCGTCCAGCGGTCCGCCGATCAGGAAGAGGCCGATCTCGTTGAAGAAGACCCGCAGCAACGGCCCGACGGTCAGGGCGGCGAAGAAGCCGTAAACGACGGTCGGCACGCCGGCGAGGATCTCCAAGAGCGGCTTGATCACCGCGCGGGTCGTGCGGCCGGCGTATTCCGACAGATAGATGGCCGATAGCAGGCCGATGGGCGCAGCGACGCACATGGCGATGACCATGATCAGCAGGGTGCCGGCGAACAGCGGCACGGCCCCGAAGGCGCCAGAGGACCCGACCTGATCGGCGCGGATCGCGATCTGGGGACTCCATTGGGCGCCGAACAGGAAGTCGAGAACCGGCACCTTCTGGAAGAAGCGGAAGCTGTCGAAGGCCAGGGAGGCGATGATGCCCAGGGTCGTAAGGACGGCGATGGCCGAGCAGACGAACAGCGCGCCGTAGATCCAGCCCTCGACCCGGTTGCGGGCGCGCGTCTGAGGCTTGATCTGCGTCAGGGCGAACAGGCCGCCCAGGATGGCGGCCAGGATGGCTGCGACGCCGCCGCCCCACGACAGGGTGCGTTCGATGCGAACCATGCGGCGCGCCTCGACCGGCAGTTGTTCGGCCAGCGGGCGTTCCCAGATTTGCAGCGCGGCCTCTCCGCGACCCACGCGGTGGGCGTCGGCGAAGAAGGCGTCGCGGCGGAAGGGCTCCAGCGCCGCGACCGCATCAGGCGTACCGACGGCGGTCAGCTGACGCTGAAGCGGGGCGGCGAAAACCGAGGCCAGGATCAGAACCAGAAGAGCCGGCGCGGCGACCCAGATCAGCGCATAGGCGCCGTGCTGGCCGGGGCGGGAATGGGGCTTTGCGCCGATCGCACGACGACGCGCCAACGTGCGTCCGCCCAAGAAGGCGGCCGCACTCAAGGCGACGAGGATCAGCAGATAAATCCAGATCATTCAGAAGTCCGAAGCGCCGTGCGCGAATCGACGACGGTCCTGAACATCGGGACCAACGCGGCGCGACTACTGCCTGCGAATGGTCAGCGGATTACGACGGGTCGATGACAGTTGGGTGACAGCGACCGTCCGTCGCGCCCTCAGCGTCGCTCGACCGGTTGCGGGAACCAGGCGGTGAAGGCCGCGCCCATGCCCGGCGCGCTTTCGACCACCAGACCGCCTTGGTGACGGTTGATGATGTGTTTGACAATGGCCAGGCCCAGCCCCGTCCCCTGCCGCTCGCCGCTCTTTTGACCCTCGACCCGATAGAAGCGCTCGGTCAGGCGGGGCAGGTGTTCGCGCGCCATGCCGGGCCCATGGTCGCGCACTGTGACGGCGGCATAGGAGATGCCCGCCGTGCGGTCCGGCGTGACCAGCGGCAGTCGTGTGGCGCCGGGCATGCGCGAGGCCCAGGCCTCGTCGAACGACAGGTCCGAACGGACCGAGATTTCGACCGTGCCGTTGCGTGACGAATATTTGACGGCGTTGTCGAGCAGGTTCTGCACCACCTGCAATATCTCGTCGCGATCGCCGCTGATCGACGCCCTCGCCTCCCCCTGATCCAGGGCGATGGCGATCTCCTTTTCGCGCGTCAGAACGCTGATGGCGTCGACCACGTCGGAAGCGGCGCGGTCCAGATCGACGCGGCCGGACGGCGGAATATGCTCGTTCAGTTCGATCCGGCTGAGCGACAGCAGATCCGCGACCAGCCGCCCCATCCGATCCGCCTGGGCCGACATGATGTCCAGGAAGCGGTCCCGCGCGACCACATCCTCACGGGCATGGCCCTTCAGGGTCTCGATAAAACCGCTGAGCGAGGCCAAGGGCGTGCGCAGTTCGTGGCTGGCGTTGGCAAGGAAGTCCACGCGCATCATCTCGATGCGGCGCGAGTCCGTTTCGTCGCGCAGGATCAGCAGGGCTAGCTCCGACCCGGTCTTGCCTGACGCTTCGAGTGAGAGCGGACGGGTCCAGGCGCGCCAGCGTCGGTCGCGCTGACCGCCCGTCGCATAATCCGTGGTGCGCGCGGTCCCGCCGAACAGGGCCTCGTCAACCGCCTCCAGCACGCCCGGTTCGCGGATCACCTGAACCAGCAACGCGCCCTGACGCTGGATGCGCAGAAGCTCGCGCGCAGCCGCGTTCGCCATCACGATGCGTCGCCCGGCGATGTCGTCCGGCTCGCCGCCGCTGACCACCAGCACCGGATCGTCCAGCGCCTCGAACACCCGGTCGAGAAGATCGCCCGTCACCATGTCGATGGCGGGCTCGGTCGCAGCGCTGTCGTTCGCAACCGGAGCCGCCAGCGATGGCTCGCCCATGTTCAGCAACCAGGCGGAAGCCGCCACGACCACCGCGCCGCCAACCAACCAATCGGCCAGTTGAGGATGCAGAATCGCCAGCACCAGCAGCGTCGCGATGGCGATGCCTATGCTGGCGCCGACCGTCCATAACCGTGAAGTGGAGATCGGGGCGACGGGCGAAGGCGAGACTTCATAAGGCATGGCGTCAGGCCGACCTCCATCTGAAAGTGATTTCCGATCCTTGCACGGATTTCATGACGGCGCGTCGACAGCCAGGGCGTTCTTTAGCTTTGCCGCACGGTTTCTTTAGGATTTTCAGCCAGGATGTCGCCAAGGGAGGCCTCGTGGACCGCATCATCCATTGCATTGCGCACGATCACGATTGGCGGATCACTCTGTTCGCCGCTCTGATCTGCATGGGGGGCCTCCTCGTCGCGACTCGCGTCATGCAGCGTATGAGAACACGCGATCCCGCGCGACGCCGCCGATCCGTCATTTTAGCGGTCATTATCGGCGCCTTGTCGATCTGGGCGACCCACTTCGTCGCCATGCAGGGTTTCGTCGCCGGCGTTCCAGTGCGCTACGACACGGGTCTGACATTGGCCTCGCTTGGGGTAGCTCTCGCCATGATCGCCCTGACGATCGGCTCCACCATGCTGGGCAGGGGACCGCAGTGGCGCATGCTGGCGGCCGTCGTCGCCGTCGTTGGCGTAGGCGCCATGCACTACCTCGGCATGGCGGCGATCCGGGCGCCGGCGCACATCAGTTGGGACCCAGGCCTCGTCGCAGCATCGATCATCGCCGCCCTTGCGATCGGCTGTCCGACAGCCTTCTTCTATCGTCGGGGAGGCCCCGTCAGATTGATCGTCACTGCCGCATGTCTTTCGGCGACAGTGATCGTTCTTCATTTCGTCGGCATGGCCGCGATCAATGTCTCGCCCGATTTCTCGATCGCCAATGATCAGGGCCTGTCGAGCGGAGCCATAAAAATCCTCCTGGGCTCGATCCTGCTGTTGATCTGCGGAGTCGGCGTCGCCTTGGGCGTTATGGACCTGAGGTCGGCCACCACCTCGCTTCGCCGCATTCGCGAAGCCGTGGACGCCATGCCGGACGGTCTGGGCTTCTATGATTCCAGGGATCGGCTGGTGCTATGGAACGCGCGCTACGCCGAGGTGAACCCCGAGTTGGAACCCCACCTGATCGTCGGCCTTACCTTCCGTGAAGCGCTGCGGATCGGCATAGACGAAGGCCGCTACCCAGAGGCGGAGGGTCGTGAAGAGGAATGGCTGAACGAACGCATAAAGGCGCGTCGCCAGTTGTCCTCCAGCATCGAGCAGCAGGTCACCGGAGGACGCTGGCTGCGGATTCAGGACCGGCGCACCTCCGAAGGCGGGACGGTCACCGTCTGCAGCGACATCACAGACCTGAAACGCGACGCCCAGGCTCTGGCGGAGGCGCGTGACGCCGCCGAATCGGCCAATGTCGCCAAGAGCCAGTTCCTGGCCAATATGAGCCACGAGATTCGTACGCCCCTGAACGGCGTGATCGGCCTGTCGCAGGCGCTGTCCAAGACCGACCTGACGCAAGAACAGCGCGAAATGCTGGATCTGATGCAGGCGTCGGGAAAGACGCTGCAGACCCTGCTCAGCGACATTCTGGATCTAGCCCGCGTCGAATCGGGCAAGCTGGAGCTGACCGAAGACGCCTTCGAACTGGCGACGGCCGTGCGCGAGGCGGCGCAACTATATGCCGAGAATGCGCGTGAGAAGCACCTCGACTTCCACGTCGACATCGATCTGGAAGACGACGTCTGGATTCTGGGCGACGCGGTGCGATTGAAACAGGTGCTGACCAACCTGATCTCGAACGCCGTGAAGTTCACCAGCAAGGGTTTCGTCGGCATGGTCGTGCAGAGCGGCGTAGATGGAGACGGATCGCCGGTTCTGCGCTTCACCGTCGAGGACAGCGGCATCGGATTCGACGCCGCGACCCGCGCGCGCCTGTTCAGCCGATTCGAACAGGCGGATGGCGGAATCACGCGCAGATTCGGCGGGTCGGGCCTGGGTCTGTCCATCTGTCGTCAGCTGGCCGAGATGATGGGCGGCGATCTCGACTGCGAAAGCGAGCCCGGCTCGGGTGCGGCCTTCATACTGACCCTGCCGTTGAGGCCGGCCCGGCCGCCCATGGCGAGGGAACAATCGGCGCGGCAACCCGCCGTTGCCGCTCAGGAACGGCCGGTGCGGGTTTTGGTGGCGGACGACCATCCGACTAATCGTCGCGTCATCGAGCTCATCCTCGCCCAGACCCCGGCGCAGATCGTCATCGCAGAAGATGGCGCGCAGGCGCTCGAGGCCTTCCGAAGCGCGGCGTTCGACCTGGTGCTGATGGACATGCAGATGCCGATCATGGACGGACTGACGGCGACGCAGGAGATTCGCCTGCACGAGGCGACCATGGGTCTGGATCACACGCCAATCGTCATGCTGACCGCCAACGCCATGCCAGAGCACGTCGCCGCCGGGCGGGCGGCGGGCGCCGACCACCACCTGGCAAAACCGTTCAACGCCGCCGAACTGTTGGGCATCGTGGCTTCGCCGGCCTCCTTGCTGGCGGATTGCGCAAAAGCGGCCTGACCCGTTCCTGAAGCGGAACCTTTGACGGTTGCGCCTCGGACCTGATGCGTGTAATAGCCCGCGCTCTTGAATTCGAGGGTTCATCACCCCCGCCGCGAGAGCCCCGGGTTGGCGCGGCGTTTCCGTTGTTGTTGAGGCGAGCCACATGGCCGAGATCATTCTGAACGTGGACGTCCGCGATGGCGTCGGCACCGGCGGCGCTCGCGCTGCGCGTCGCGCCGGTTTCGTGCCGGGCGTCCTTTACGGCGGCGACAAGGCCCCCGTCGCCATTTCGGTGAACGAGAAGGACTTCCGCAAGTCGCTCTACACCGGCAAGCTGCTGGGCCACCTGGTGACCCTGAAGTACGGCGACGAGACCCAGCCGGTCATCGCCAAGGACGTGCAGTTCGACCCGGTATCGGACCGCCCCCTGCACTTCGACCTGATGCGCGTCGATGAGAAGGCCCCGGTCAAGATCGAAGTGCCGGTGCACTTCCTGAACGCCGACGAAGCGCCCTTCGCTCGCCAGGGCGGTTCGCTGGAAGTCGTCCGCCACGCCGTCGAAATCCTGGTTCGCGCCGACCAGATCCCGGAAGAACTGGTGGTCGACCTGGCCAAGTCGCAGATGGGCGACACCATCCGTATCTCGGACATCACCCTGCCCAAGGGCGCGGAAGCCACCATCACCGACCGCGACTTCGTGATCGCCACGATCAAGGTTTCTTCGGCTGCTCTGTCGGCCGCCGCCGACGAAGCCGCCGACGCCGAAGCGGCTCCGGTCGAGAAGACCGAAGACTGATCCTTCGTCGCTTCGACAAGATCACGCCCCGCCCGGTTCGCCGTGCGGGGCTTTTCTTTGCCTGACGCAAACGGCAAGAGGACGCCATGATCATCATCGCGGGGCTCGGCAATCCGGGCGGGAAATACGAAAAGAACCGGCACAACATCGGCTTCATGGCCGCCGATGAGATCGCGCGCCGGTGGCGGTTCGGTCCGGAGCGCGCCAAGTTCCAGTCGATCGTCAGCGAGGGTCTGGTCGACGGGACCAAAGTCCTGCTGATGAAGCCGCAGACCTATATGAACGAAAGCGGTCGGGCCGTCGGCGAGGCGGCGCGGTTCTACAAGATCAAGCCGAGCGAAATCATCGTCTTCCACGACGAGATCGACCTGGCCCCGGGCCGGTTCCGCATGAAGACCGGCGGCGGCGCGGCGGGACAAAACGGCATCCGCTCCCTGATCAGCCACCTGGGCGCCGACTTCCGGCGTGCGCGCATGGGCATCGGCCATCCGGGTGAAAAGGAACTGGTCATGCCGCACGTCCTGGGCGACTTCCACAAGGCGGAACAGCCCTGGCTGGACGCCATGCTCCAGGCCTGCGCCGACGCCCTGCACTTCGCCATCGCCGGCGACGACGAACGCTATCAGGGCGAGGTCATGCGCCTGGCCCCCGCGCCCAAGTTCAGCCCCCGCCAGGCCGCCCGCGGCGAGCTCTAGGGCAAACCGCCGCCTATCGCGCCGTCGCAAAACGCCGTAGAGGCCAGACGTGACCCGCGCCCAGGCCGACAATTGGTCGATCTCGCAATCGCTCGCCTTCCTGGCGGCGGTGTTCGCGCTCGTGCTCGGAACCCTGTTGCCGTTCGCGGCCCTGGCGGCGGTCCAGCCGGGTCATCCGCTGGTCATCTGTTCGGCGGAAGGTCCCCAGACGATCCAGTCCGGCGGCATGGACGGCCCGGTCAACAAGCACGTCGGGGCCAAATGCGCCGCCTGCGTCATGCCGTTGGCCGCCGCCTTGCCCTGCCCGCCTGCGCCCGAGCCGGCGCCGGTGGTCCGCACCGTCGAACGCGTCGTCTATATAGCCGCCAGCGTCAGCCCGCCGCCGCCCGCGCGCGCGCCGCCGCGTCCGCCGTCCACCGCCCCGCCCCAAGCCTGAACCAGACCCAAGCCCGCGCCGGCCCCAACGCCCGCGCGCCATCTCGTTCTAATTTCAGGTTCAATCCATGTCCTTCAAGACTACCGCAGCGCCCTGCGCGCTGCTGCTCGCCGCCCTTTCCAACGCCGGTTGGACGAGCCCCGTCCTGGCCCAGCAGACGCCCGAACCGACCATGCTGGACAGCGTCATCGTCACCGGCCGCCGCAACGTCGAGGATCCGCCCATCGTCGCAGACGCGCGACAGCGGCTGTCACGCACGCCGGGCGCCGTCGCTGTCATTTCAGCCGAATCCTACGCCGACCGATATGCGACCAACCTCGCCGACGTGCTGCGCGATGCGCCAGGCGTCTATGCCCAAAAGAAGTGGGGAGGCGACATTCGCTTGTCGATTCGCGGATCGGGCATAGGCAATGCGGTTCACAATCGCGGCGTTCTGCTGGCTCAGGACGGCGTGCCGTTCAACGAGGCCGACGGGTTCGGTGATTTCCAGCTGATCGACCCGCTGATCGCCCGCTACACCGAGGTCTACAAGGGCGGGAATGCGCTGCGGTTCGGCGGAGCCCTGCTGGGCGGGGCGGTCAATCTGGTTACGCCGACGGGACGCACGGCCTCGTCCAACCTGAACCTGCGCCTGGACGGAGGCTCTTACGGAACCGTGCGCGCCCATGCCGAGATCGCGGGCGTTCGCGGCGACTGGGACGGCTTCGCCGCCGTCACGGGCCAGAGCGTCGATGGCTGGCGTCAACAGAGCGAAGGCAAGGCGCTGAACCTGTCGGGCAACATCGGGCGCAGCTTTGGTCAGGATCGCGAAGTTCGCCTGTTTGCCTCGTGGGGTGACATTCATCAGGAGATTCCGGGCAGCGTCAGTCTGTCCGACGCCCTGACAAATCCCGAGGCGGCCAATCCCGCCAATATCGCCCTCAACTATCAGCGCAATATGCGCTCGCTTCGCACCACTTTGCAGACCCGCTGGAGGCTGGACGACGCGACGGTGTTCGAGGGCGCCCTCTATGGAACCTGGAAGGATCTGGACCATCCCATCTTCCAGGTCATCGACCAGCAGAGCCGCAACTACGGCGCCTTCGGCCGGTTCGATTGGCAGGGCCGGATCGGCGGGATGCGCGCCGACGCCTTCTATGGCGCCTGGTATCGACAGGGTGATCTGGACGCCAAACAGTGGGTCAATGTCGGCGGACAGCAGAACGGTCTACGCGCCCGCAGCTTCCAGAACGGCAAGGGGCTGGATGTCTTCGGCGAGGGGCGGCTGTTCGTGACCGATCGCCTGGCGCTGGTCGCGGGAGGAACCTGGGGTCGCGCCGAGCGCGACTATCAGAGCTATGTCGTTCCCGGCGTCGTCGGCACGATCGACCTGACCACCGACAAGACCTTCGACTGGTTCGCGCCTCGCGCCGGCCTGTTGTGGGAGAGCGAGGACGGCGCCCAGGTCTTCGCCAACGTCACCCGCTCGATCGAGCCGCCCAACTTCTCGGCCCTGTCGCCGACCGCCGGCGGCTATCAGCCCCTCGTTCCGCAAGAGGCCGTGACCTGGGAAGTCGGCACGCGGGGTCGGCGAGGACCGCTGACGTGGGACGTGACCGCCTATCGCGCCGATCTGAAGCACGAACTACTGAACTTTGCTGTAAACGCAGCCCTGGGCATACCGGCCGCGACCTTCAACGCGGGACCGACCATCCACCAGGGGATCGAGGCAGGGCTGGATTGGCGGATCGCGCCGGAATGGCGGCTGCGCCAGACCTACGCCTTCTCCGACTTCTATTTCGACGGGGACAAGGTCTATGGAGACGGCCATCTGCCGGTCGTGCCGCCGCACCTGTACCGCGCGGAGCTTCGCTACGACGATCCGGCCGGCTGGTTCATCGCGCCCAGCGTGGAATGGTCGATCAAGGATGCCTGGGTCGATTACGCCAACACCCTGAAGTCGCCCTCTTACGCCGTCGCGAACCTGAATATGGGCTGGACCGTCAACCGCCGACTGACGGTGTTCGCCGATGTCCGCAACCTGTTCGACGAAGCCTATGTGTCGAACTTCGGCGCGGTCACGGACGCCCGCGTGGCCACCGTGTCCAAGGCCGTCTTCTTCCCCGGCGACGGCCGTTCGGCCTATGTCGGCGTCAGGATGAGCTACTGATGGCGCGCAATCTCGACAAGACGACGCCGGACGACCTGTCCGACGCCTATCGCGCGGTCTGGCGTTGGCACTTCTATGCCGGCGTCTTCGTCATGCCGGTGCTGATGCTGCTGGCCCTGACGGGGGGGGTCTATCTGTTCAAGGACGAGATCGACGGCTTTCTGTATCGCGACATGATCCGCGTGCCGGCGGTTCAGACCCAAGCGGCGCCGGATGCGTGGGTGGCTTCGGCCGCCCAGGCTGCTGGCGGGGGGCGGGTCGCCAATCTGGTCATGCCTGCGCGCGACGATCAGGCGATCCGGCTGCGGGTCGATCGACCCGGTGGGGTACAGAAGACGGTCTTCGTCGATTCGCACACCGGCCGCGTCACCGGGGTCATTCCGGCTGGCGGGTTCATGGAGTTGGTCAAGAAGACACACAGCCTGACCTTGCTGGGGCGGCCGTTCAACATTCTGGTCGAGATCGTCGCCGGCTGGACGATCATTTTGTTCGCCACGGGGCTTTATCTGTGGTGGCCGCGCGGGCGGGGTGTGGCGACCTTTGCACCGCAGACGACAGACAGCCGCCGCCGTCCTTTCTGGCGCGACCTGCATGCGCTGACGGGTGTCTATGTCGGCGGGGTCGTGCTGTTTCTGGCCGTGACTGGCATGCCGTGGTCGGCGGTCTGGGGCGACAACGTCATGGGGGCGATCAAGGAGACGGGGCTCGGGCGGCCGCCCGCACCCGTCGCCGGCGCCTGGCAGAGGGCGCAGCACCACGATGCGCCGGTCGGGGCCGGCTGGACCATGGAAGGCATGGTGATGACCCACGACCATGTCGCCCATGGCGGTCTGGCGCAGGTTCTGCGGGTCGCGGATCAGGCCAGCCTGGCGCGCCCCTATACGGTGAACATCCCCAAGGCCGATGACACCGCCTATACGCTGACGACCCAGGCGACACGGGTTCAGGACAGCCGGTCGCTCTATGTCGATGGGGCCTCCGGGCGGCTGCTGGGCGACATCGGCTATGACCAGTTCGGCGCCGGCGCAAAGACCATCGAGTTCGGCATCTATACGCACCAGGGCACGCAGTTCGGCCAGGCGAACCGCATCGTCATGCTGCTGGGCTGCATCGGCGTTTGGCTGCTGGCGATCAGCGGCCTGGTCATGTGGTGGAAGCGCCGCCCGCCCAATCTGTCGCGCCGACGCCTGGGCGCGCCGCCCGCCCCGCCGGGACCGCGTGCGCGCGCCGCTGTCCTGGGCATCGTCCTGCCCCTCGCCATCCTCTATCCCCTGACGGGACTGAGCCTGATCGCGGCCGTATTGCTCGACCGAGCCCTGCGTCCGATGATCCGGCGCCGTTCCGCCGCCTCGTGAAAGACCTGACGCCATGAAGATCAAAATCGCCCTCGCCGCCGTCGCCCTGTCGCTGGCGGCCTGCAATCCGTCCGAGCCCGCCAAGGCGCCCGCCGCTGAGACGCCGACGGCGGCCGCCGCCGTGACCGCAACCGACGCCTGGTGCCGCCCGTCGCCGAACGGGGCCAAGGCCGGCGGCTGCTACGTCACCCTGACCGCCGCGACCGACGACCGGCTGACGGGCGGATCGACGCCGCGCGCCGGATCGCTACAGGTTCACGAGATGAAGACCGAGAACGGCATGATGAAGATGGCCGAGCTGACGGCGGGCCTGCCCCTGCCCGCCGGTCAGGCTGTGGCCCTGGCGCCGGGCGGCAATCACCTGATGCTGATCGACCTGACCGCGCCTCTGGTCGCCGGAGAGACCGTGCCCTTGACCTTCCAGTTCGCCTCGGCGCCGGCGATCACGGTTCAGGCGCAAGTTCGCCAACCGGCCATGGAAGGCATGGATCACAGCGCCCACTGACCTCAGTTGAAGCGCGAGCCTGACAAACCGGTTCGAACCGGGTAAAGGCTCGCGCCTCACGAGGAATACCATGGCTCTTAAAGTCGCGATCGTCGGCCTGCCCAACGTCGGCAAGTCCACCCTGTTCAACGCCCTGACCAAGACGGCGGCGGCCCAGGCGGCCAACTATCCGTTCTGCACCATCGAGCCAAACACCGGCGACGTGGCGGTGCCCGAGGCGCGTCTGAACGCCCTGGCCGAGATCGCCGGATCGAAAGAGATCATTCCAGCCCGCATCACCTTCGTCGACGTCGCCGGTCTGGTGCGCGGCGCGTCGAAGGGCGAAGGCCTGGGCAACCAGTTCCTGGCCAACATCCGCGACTGCGACGCCGTGGCCTTCGTCGCCCGCTGCTTCGTGGATGACGACATCACCCACGTCGAGGACCGCATCGATCCGATCGCCGACCTGGAGATCATCGAGACCGAACTGATGCTGGCCGACATGGAAAGTCTGGAGCGTCGCCGGCCGCAGCTGGAGAAGCGCGCCAAGGGCGGCGACAAGGAATCGGTCCTGACGCTGAAGCTGGTCGATCTGGCCCTGGCCCAGCTGAACGCTGGCAAGCCCGCCCGCACCGCCGAGGTGTCCAAAGAGGACGTCAAGGCCTGGCACATGCTGCAACTGCTGACCGCCCTGCCTGCCCTCTATGTCTCGAACGTCGAGGAAGGCTCGGCCGACAAGGGCAACGACCTGTCCGACAAGGTCGCGGCCCGCGCCGCCCAGGACAACGCCAACTCAGTCGTCATCTCGGCCCAGATCGAGTCCGAGATCGCCGTGCTGGACGACGAGGAGCAGAAGGAGTTCCTGGAAACCCTGGGTCTGGAAGAGCCCGGCCTGAACCGTCTGATCCGCGAGGCCTATAAGCTGCTGGGCCTGCAGACCTATTTCACGGTCGGCCCCAAGGAAGCCCGCGCCTGGACCATCAGTGTCGGCGACACCGCGCCCCAGGCGGCCGGCGTGATCCACACCGACTTCGAAAAGGGCTTCATCCGCGCCGAGACCATCGCCTTCGACGACTTTGTCGCTCTACGTGGGGAAGCCAAGGCGCGCGAGGCGGGCAAGCTTCGCGCCGAAGGCAAGTCCTATGTCGTCAAGGACGGCGACGTGATGAACTTCCTGTTCAACTAGGCGGCGCGGCCGGCGGGGTTTCGGCCCCGTCCTTCTTCATCATCTTCGCCAGCGGATTGGCGGGTTCGGGCGCGCGCGGCGACGCCGGGCAACGCGCCAGTTTCACCGTCAGCATATCGCGATCCACATAGGTCAGGGTCAGCACGTCTCCGGCTGCGCCCATATGCACACGCTCGCTTACGGCCCGGCCCTGCGCCATGCACGACAGGGCGGCGACGTAGCCTGAGCCGCGTTCGTCAATTCGCGCGATGTCGCACTTGCGATCATAGGCGTCGAACCGCATCGGCGTGATGGTGATGGGACTGTTCTGGCCCTGAGACTGAGCGCACCAGGCGGGATTGGCCGCCCACACGCCCACGAAACTGCGCGGCCCGCGAGACGCCAGCGACGAAGGTCCCGGCGCCTCGACCGGCTGCATGGCTTCGGGCGTGCGAAGCGGCGCGGCCGGTTCATTCGGCGGATTGACCCGATCGTCTCCACAGGCCGCAAGGAGGGCGAAGGCGCCAAGCGCCGGAAGCAGAGCCGTTTTCATCTCGCCACAACGCAACGGCCAAGGTTCAGGTTCAACGCGCCCAATTATTGCGGTTGATTCTGATAATCGTTCGCATTACCACCCTGCCAATCACTAAGCGGGGCTATTGATGCGTACTCTCTTCCTCCTTTCCACCGCCGCGACCGCCATTGGGTCGGCCCTGATCGCCCAGCCCGTTCGCGCCGAAACGCCCGTCACCGTCTCGCCCGCCACTGAGGTCGATCCGGTCGTCGTCCTGGGAACCCGTTCGCGGCGCCTGGCGTCGAATGTCCCCGGCACGGTGAGCGTCATCGACGCCGAGCAGATCGAGAGCCTGCTGGCGGCGGACATCAAGGACCTGATCCGGTTCGAGCCGGGCGTCAGCGTCCCCACCTCCCCTGCGCGGTTCAGCCTGGCCCTGTCCGGCGCGGGCCGCGACGCCAACTCCGGCTTCACCATTCGCGGCATGGGCGGCGACCGGGTGCTGATCATCAACGATGGCGTGCGCCTTCCTGCGGGCTTCTCTTTCGGGGCGCAGGCGGTGGGTCGTGGCGGTTACAACGATCTGGATCTGGTCAAGTCGGTCGAGATCCTGCGCGGCCCGGCCTCTGCGCTTTACGGCTCTGACGGCATCGCCGGCGCCGTGGCCTTCACGACCAAGGATCCGTCGGATTTCCTGGTCGGAGATCAGACCTTCGGCGCCCGCGGACGCGTGGCCTACAACTCTGCGGACGAAGGCTGGACCGAGGGCGTGGCCTTCGCCGGTCGGTCAGGATCGCTGTCGGGCCTGTTGGCCTATACGCGTCGCGATGCGCAGGAGACGGAGAACAAAGGATCGGTCGCGGGCGTCGGCGCGACCCGTACCGAACCCAACCCGCAAGATTTCAGCTCCAACGCCTATCTCGGCAAGCTGGTGTGGGAGGTGAACCGGAACCACACGCTGCGCCTGACCTATGACCATCTGGATTCGCAGATGGACGGCGACGCGCTGAGCAGCCGTTCCGCGACTGTCCTGGCCGTCACCGCCCACGACGAGACCCAGCGCGACCGCGTCAGTACGGACTGGCGCTTCCAGGACTTCGCAGGCCTCAGCGACGGCTCGGTCTCGGTCTATTGGCAGGACGCTACGACGCGTCAGTACACCTTCGAGGATCGCGCGACCCTGGCCGACCGCGTGCGCGACACCACCTTCGACAACACCGTCTATGGCTTCGCCGCCCAAGGCGCCCGCGTCTTCGGCGAGGGAAGCGCGGTTCAGCACCGCGTCACCTTCGGCGGCGACTGGTCGATGACGAAACAGGAAGGCCTCCGCGACGGCGTGACCCCGCCGGTGGGCGAGACCTTCCCCATCCGCGCCTTCCCCAAGACCGAGTTCCAGTTGGCCGGCCTGTTCTTGCAGGACGAGATCGAACTGCTGGATGGGGCGCTCAGCATCATTCCGGCCGTCCGCTATGACTGGTATGACCTGTCACCCAAGGTCGACGCCCAATTCCCTGCGGCGGCTTCGGGCCAGAGCGACGATCACATCTCGCCCAAGCTGGGCGTGGTCTATTGGACCGGGGCACACCTGGGCGTCTTCGCCAACTACAGCCTGGGCTTCCGTGCGCCGTCGCCTATGCAGGTGAACAACTACTTCGAGAATCCGGTCTTCGGCTATCGCTCGATCCCGAACCCGAACCTGTCGCCCGAGACCAGCGAGAGCTTCGAGGCCGGTTTCCGTCTGCGCGACATCGATGTGGCGGGCGGGAAGATGCGGCTGAACACCGCCGCCTTCGCCACCCACTATGACGACTTCATCGATCAGGTCGCAGTCAGCGGTACGGGCGTGCCCGGCGTCGATCCGCTGGTCTATCAGTACGTCAACCTGACCGAGGTTGACATCCGGGGCCTGGAAGCGCGCGCCGACCTGTATTGGGACAATGGCTTCAGCCTGATCGGCTCGGCCGCCTACGCCGAGGGCGAGCAGACCACCGATGGCCGTCGAACGGCGCTGGGCAGCGTCGATCCGGTGAAGGTGGTCGCGGGCCTGAACTACGCTGCGCCGTCTGGCGCCTGGGGCGGATCGGCGACCGTCACCTGGTCGGGCAAGAAGGAGCAGATGACCTATAATCTGTCGTGTGCGAACGCCTGTTATCTGGGCGACAGCTTCACCCTGCTGGACCTGACAGCCTATTGGAATGTGACGGAGCGGACGACGCTGCGCGCCGGAGCCTTCAACGTCTTTGACGAGACCTATGGCTGGTGGAGCGATGTGCGCGGTCTGTCCGCCACATCCACCGTCAAGGATGCCTACACCCAGCCAGGCCGCAACTTCGGCGTCTCCCTGACCCTGCGCCTGTAAGCGACCATGAAATCTCTCCCTAATTCAAGGAGCCGCCCGATGCGCGCCATTCTGATCGCCGCCGCCCTGCTGACGACGACGGCTCCGGCCGCCCTGGCCCAGCAGTCGACCGCCACGACCACGGCGACGGCGACACCGGCCAACGCCTTCGAACGGGATCGCCAGTCGATCCTGGCCCAGGCTGGCCAGTACCGCGTTCACTTCAACATGCGCGAAAACGTGAGCTTCCGCGCCGATTACGACCCGCTGGAAGAGAAGCTGTCGGGCGGCAGCGAGATCGTGCGCGTCGTCTACGACAAGGGCGACCGCATCAGCCTTCAGCACATCCTGGTGATGGAGCATGAGGGCCAGGTGATAGTCATCAAACACTGGCGTCACGACTGGGTCTATCAGCCCCAGACGGTCCTGACCTATGCCGGGCCGAACCAGTGGACGCTGACGGCGGTGCCCGAGACCGAGCGCGCCGGCGCCTGGTCACAAACGGTGTGGCAGACCGACGATTCGCCTCGCTACGGCGGCGTCGGCCGCTGGACCTATGACAACGGCCTTTCGGCCTGGACCTCGAACGCCACGTGGCGGCCGCTGGCGCGTCGCGATGCGGTTCGCAATCCCGTCTATGACCGCTATCTGGGCACGAACCGTCACATCCTGACGCCGGACGGCTGGGTGCATATCCAGGACAATATGAAGATGTCGGGCAGGGCCGGCGGCGAACCCATCGCCATCGCCCAGGAAGACGTCATCAACACCTATGACCGCTCCACCAGCTATTCACCCCAAGCCGGCGACGACTACTGGACCAAAACCCAAGGTTTCTGGTCCGCCGTGCGCGACGCGTGGGACGCCGCCATCGACGCCCATAACGGCGTCCATCTGCAGGAGGCCGGAGACACGGGTTCCGTCACCGGCAGGCCGTTGATGGATTTGGCGCAACAGATCGCAGACGGCGAGACGACCGACGTGGACGCTATCGCCAAGGCCCGCGCCCTGATCGCCGAGGCCACGACGCCGCACTGACCATCCCCTCGCGCGGAGCGTGAGACGGCGGCCGGTTCATCCGGTCGCCGTTTTGCGTTTCAGCTCAGAACCACCCGGCCGTCGATCATGCGGAAGGCCACGCCTGTGCGCTGGAACAGGCGCGCGATGACGGCGGACGGATCGGGCGCGCCCTGGTCCAGCAGCCGCTCGACATCGCCGCGCAAAGACGGGTCGCGCGATGTCCGGGTCAGGGCCGTCAGCCATTCCTCGCGGCTGAGCACGCCGTCCGGCTGGCGCAGCAGAGGCCTGAGGAAGTCGAACCAGTCGCCGCCGGTCCGCTGGCGTTGCGCGCCTTCCGCCGCCAGGGCGAAGACGGCCCCGCAGGCGTAATAGGCGCGGTGTTCGCCCCGGGCGCCGGCCTGGGCGACCGGCTGGCGGGCCAGGTTGACGCAGTCGTCCACCTCGGACTGAAGCTCGGCGCGGTGGTCGTAGTTTGCGTCCAAGGCCTTCAGGGCGCGCACAGCCATCAGGTCGGCCCCGCCCTCGGTAATCCAGGCCTCATCGGCGAAGGCGTAGCGCACCGTCTGTCCCAGCCAGAAATGCGCCCCCTCATGGCCGATGAACCAGCGCGAACGCTCCACGATTTCTGGCTGGGGCGAGGTCACGCCCCTCCCCTCGAACGACATGACGATCAGGCCCGGCAGTACGCTGCCACCCATGCTGGTCATACTTTCGGTCGGCCCGTTCCAGGCCACCATGACGATGGGCGTATCGCCGCCAGAGCCCGGCGCACCGAGGCGATCGCGGTAGTAGTGACCGACACGCGGCGCAAAGCCCCGGATTTCCTCGCCGATCCACGGCGGCAGATTGGGGTCCATGACGGTCGACAGGCCATCCCCCGGCGTCATCGTCGCCTCGCCCAGCAGGACATAGCTGCGCTCGTCCGTCGTGGTCAGTTCGTCGCGGCGGCGCCCGTTGAACAGGACGGGTCCGTGCTCGTCCCGCCACGTCACGCGCGAGGGACCGCCATCCAGCCGGATTCGGTTCAGGTCGTCCGGCACTTGTTCAGCCGCCTGGGCCGACGGCAGGGCGAAGACATCCAGTTGTCGCGTCGGCAGCGCTACCGCGCCATTGGAGAACAGCAGGGTCGGATACTCGGCCTCAAGATCCACCGCCTGCGGTCGAACGCGGAAGCGGACTTCGCGCGGCACGGGACCGCCGTCCGTGCTGCGGATGATGTCGTAATGGCCGCGTCGCTCCATGACGACGCCGGGCGTCTCGACCGTCCATTGGCGCGGCCGCCAGGGCTGGCGTGAGTCCTGTTCCAGCGCCGAATCCTGGAAGGCCCAGACCGGCACGTCACGCCCGAAGCGATAGTCGATGTTCAGGTGATTGCCGTCGCGGGTCACCGTCACCTGGGGTCCGCCTTCCTCTTGAAAGGTCGCCGGCGCCGACATGGGCCCGGCGGCGCAGGCGCCGCTCATCAGGGCGAGGGCCAAAACGGCGGACGAGGTGAAGGCGTGGACGCGCAAGGGCGATCTCCTGAAGGGCGGTCGGCGCGAAGCCTAGCGGTCGTCAACGCGCCGCGTCAGCTTACGGTTTCGTCAGGCTGAGGCCTGTTCCAAGGCGCGGCCCGCCGCCGCCAGTTCCCCGGCCATCACGGCCTTCAGTCGCTCCGGCGCCAATATCTGCACCTGCTCGCCCCAGGTGAACAGATGCCAGGCCAGCTCGCGCATGCCCGAGGCGCGGAACCGCACGATCACGCCACCGTCCGACTGATCCTCAAACGACTGGGTCGGGTGCCAGCGCCAGCCCCTGGCCTCCGCCGCGCCCTCGGGTGCGATGCGCAGAACGACGTCCTCGATCTCATCCTGATAGATGCCGAAGGACTGGCTGGCGAAGACGCCGAGGTCGAAATCGGCAGGCGGGACGGCCATCCCCTCCTGCGGGGCGACGTGGCTCATCCGGTCCAGACGGAAGGTCTGGATGCGGCCCGTCTCACGATCGGCGGCGACCAGATAGTTGGCCCGGCCGAACATGACGCCGCAGGGCGCCACGCTGCGCCGCCGCGGCTCGGCGCCCGGACGAGAATAGGTGAAGCCCAAGGGCTGCTGCGCCAGCACCGCCGCGCGAATGGCGGTCAGCATGGCTTCGTCGGCGGAGGGTCGCGGTCCTGCCTGGACCGCAATGGTCTCGGCCCGGACCAGCGCCTCCAGATCCGGCGCCATCCGGTTCAGCGTGGTCGACCGCATCGCCGCCTTCAGCTTGCGCTCCAGCCCCTCCAGCGCCGTGGCGCGCGCCGGTTCGCCGGCGGCGCGCAGGGCGGTCGCGGCCTTGGCCAGTTCCAGCATTTCGGTCGCCGTCGGGGCCTGTTCGAACGCCGACAGACCGCCCCGGATGCGCCAGCGTTTGGACGGCGGGTCCGAGACCTCGTCCACCTGGGGGAACAGCATCAAAACCGCGTCGCGCATCCGTTCGGCGGTGCGGCGGCCGACCCGCATATCGCGCGCGATCTCGTCCAGGCTCAGTCCCTCGGCGCTGGCGGCCATGCGGCGCGCCAGATCGATCACCATCGCCGCCTTGTCGTGTCTCAACGCCTTCGCCGATGCCTACGTCCGTTTCTGACGCAACACTGCTTCATAACGACATCATCGACAAGAGGCCCCCGCTTCAGGAGATCATCAGATGGCGCATTTCCAACCCACCCCTTCGCTCGCTCATTCGGCCGTCAACGCCAGCCGTTACATCATCGTGCCGTGCGAGGCCGATGGGCCGTCCGACCTCGCCGTGATCTGGGACCGGCTGGAGGAACAGGTGGTGGACGTCATTTCGGCCGCCGCCAGCAGCCGCTATTCGGACGAGGACATGCTGTGGGACGAAGGCCGCGCCGGCGACATGGCCCCGGAATGGCGGATGGCCGCCTGAACTCACGCCGCCTTCGGCTTGGTCCAGCGGTCAATCATGCGCTGCGCCGGCTGCTCGACCAGTCGGTGAGCCGCCACGGCGACCGCGACGATGAAGCCGAACATGGCGACGGCGAACAGGTCGTTCAGCCAGACAGAGCCGAAGTCGATGCGACGAACCGGGACCAGGTCCAGCTTCCTGGCCACGATCATCATGACAGTCAGGATGAACATGTGGACCATGTAGATCGCGAACGACCACCGCCCCAAGGTGACCAGAGCCGGATGGTCCAGCACGCGTGACAGCGCCCCCTCCTCGCCGGCGAAGACCCAGATTAGCGCCACGAAGATCAAGGTGACGGCCACGGTGATCGGCCCCTGAGCATAGCCGATGAACACGCAGGCCGCGACGATGGCCGCGATCTCCAACAGCGTCGCGGCGCCGCCCTTGAGCCGCGGAATGCGGGTCCAGAGCCCCTGCAGTAGGCAGCCCAGGAAGAAGCCATAGACCGCGCGTGGCACGGCGAAGTCATAGGTCGTGTTCATCCAGCGCCGCGCGTAGCTGAGCACCAGCACGCCGCCTATGATCGCCAGCACCAGCCCGATCCAGCGGAAACGCTTTGGCGCAATCAGCACCAGGCCCGCGAAGATCAGATAGCAGGCCCATTCGGCGCTGAGCGTCCACGATGGCCCGTTCCAGGTCAGATAGGGATGCACATGCCAGGCCTGGATCAGCGCCAGATTGGTGAAGATCGCCTCGATCGACCGATCGCGCGTGAACGGAGGCGCGCTGTCGAAATGGAAGACCAGCCGCGCCAGCTCCAGCCCGATGAAGGCCGCCAGCATCAGCAGGTGCAGCGGCCAGATCCGCCCGAAGCGCCGCACCATGAACCGCCCGGCATCGCGTCCCGACTGCAGTCGGTTCGCATAGGCATGGGCGATGACGAAGCCCGACAGGACGAAGAAATAGTCAACGAACAGATAGGAATGCTGAATGAAACCCCAGTCGCGCCAATGACTTGCAACCGGCATGTGGAACATCACCACAAGGACGGCGCAGACCCCGCGCAAGGAATCCAGAGCCTCGAAACGGCGATGGGCGGCAGGAAGAAGTCCGGACAGCGTGTTCACGGACGCGTGATAGCGCCGGTCAAGGTTGCGCGATAGGGGTCTGAAGAGACTTCAGTCCGAGCCGGCTTTGACCGCGCGAACAGCGCGACCGCAAAGATCGCGCAGAACCGCCTGATCGACATCTTCCAGACGCGAAATATAGAGGCACCCGACGCCGGTCTTCACCTTGCCCAAGCGGGCGATAAGCTCGGCTCGTTCAGGGAAATCGCTAGGGACATAAATCACCAGATTGGCTTTTCGCGGCGAGAAGCTGATCAGCGGCCAGCCGCCCTTGGGGCCGCCGTCATTGCCGAACCCGACGATGGACGATCCCCAGAGCACGGCCGGTTCACCGGTGATCTCCGACATCAGTGCGGCGACGGCGTGAGCGTCAGACCGTCGGCGTGGATCGTCGATCGCGGACAAGAAGACATCGACAGAGGTGTTTGTGGGGCCGGTCTTGGGCGTGCTGGCCATGGCTCAAAGCCCCTTCACGATCCCCTCGACCATCTTCTTGGCGTCGGCGAACAGCATCATGGTGTTGTCGCGGAAGAAGAGTTCATTCTCCACCCCGGCATAGCCCGAACCCATGCCGCGCTTGATGAAGAGGACGGTGCCGGCCTTTTCCACGTCCAGGATGGGCATGCCGTAGATGGCGCTGGTCGGGTCGGTCTTGGCGGCGGGGTTGGTCACGTCATTCGCGCCGATGACGAAGGCGACGTCGGCGGTGGCGAACTCGGCGTTGATGTCCTCCAGCTCGAACACCTCGTCATAGGGGACATTGGCCTCGGCCAGCAGGACGTTCATGTGGCCCGGCATCCGACCGGCGACGGGGTGGATGGCGTATTTCACCTCGACCCCCTCCTCCTTCAGCTTGTCGGCCATTTCGCGCAGGGCGTGCTGGGCCTGGGCCACCGCCATGCCGTAGCCGGGCACGATGATGACCTTGGACGCATTCTTCATGATGAAGGCGGCGTCCTCGGCCGAGCCCTGTTTGACCGGGCGCGTCTCCTTGGCGCCGCCTGGCCCTGCCCCCGCATCGCCGCCGCCGAAGCCGCCCAGGATGACGCTGATGAAGCTGCGGTTCATGCCCTTGCACATGATGTAGCTGAGGATCGCGCCCGACGATCCGACCAGGGCGCCGGTGATGATCAGGGCGATGTTCTCCAACGTGAAGCCCAGCGCCGCCGCCGCCCAGCCGGAATAGGAGTTCAGCATCGACACCACGACCGGCATGTCGGCGCCGCCGATGGGAATGATCAGGGTCGCGCCCAACACCAGCGCGATCAGGAAGACGCCCCAGAAGGCCCAGGTCGCCGCGCCGTTCGTTCCGATCAGGATGCCGATCAGGAAGACCAGACCCAGCGCCAGGCCGACATTGATCAGATGCCGCGCCGGCAAGATGATCGGCGCGCCGCTCATGTTTCCATTTAGCTTGGCGAAGGCGATGACCGAACCGGTGAAGGTGATGGCCCCGATGGCGACGCCGAGGCTGAGTTCGATGATCGACAGCGTCTTGATGCCGTTTCCGTCGTCGGACAGGATTCCAAAGGCCTCGGGCGCATAGATGGCGCCGATGGCGACCAGACAGGCGGCCATGCCGACCAGACTGTGAAAGGCCGCGACCAGCTGCGGCATGTCGGTCATGGCGACCCGCTTCGCGATCAGGGCGCCCGCTCCGCCGCCGACGATGACGCCGCCCGCGATCAGGGCCAGGGTCACGGTATCCAGCGCCCCCGTCGCGCCCAGCGTCAGCAGGGTCACGCCGATAGCCAGCGCCATGCCGACCATGCCGAAGGTGTTGCCCTGACGGCTGGTTTCCGGGCTGGACAGCCCCCGCAGCGACAGAATGAACAGGACGCCCGAAACCAGATAGGCCAGTGCGGCCAGCGATGCGTTCATCACGCCCCTCCCCTCAAGACGTGCGGGCCAGCCGCCACAGGGCGGCGGCGATGAACAGCGGGCCGATGAAGAACAGGGCCCATTCGAAGACGCCCAGCGGCCGGTCCTGCGTCACGACGCGAACCAGAATGGCCGAAAAGACAAGGGCGATGCCGCAGTCGTGCAGCCGCTGGCGCTTGATCGGGATTTTCGTCCCGAACCAGCCGTACAGCCAAAGGCCGAAACCAATGCCGGTCGCGACCCAGGATCCGGTGACGGCGATCTGCGCGGCGTCCGTCACGAAGACGCCTCCGGAGCGGCCTTGGCAGCGGGTCGCTCCTTCTTCTTGTACATGGCCAGCATCCGTCGGGTGACCATGAAGCCGCCGAAGATGTTGACGCTGGCCAGGGTGACGGCGACCACGCCCGCCCCCTTGGCGATCCAGGCGCTGGGGCCGGTCGCGTCGCCGGACACGGCCGCCGCTGCGATCAGGCCGCCGACGATGATGACGCTGGAAATGGCGTTGGTCACGGCCATCAGGGGCGTGTGCAGCGCTGGCGTCACACTCCAGACGACGTAATAGCCGACGAAGATCGCCAGCACGAAGATGGCCAGGCGGAAGACGGTGGGATCGACGTGTTCCATCAGTGTGTTCCCTTCAGACCTTCATGCACCACGGCGCCGGCATTGGTGACCACCGCCGCCTTCAGGATCTCGTCTTCGAGATCGACCGCCAGACCGCCGTCCTTGATCAACAGGCCGACGAAGGCGGTGAGATTGCGGGCGTACAGGGCGCTGGCGTCGGCGGCGATGCGGCCGGGCAGGTTCGACCAGCCGACGATGGTGACGCCGTTCGCGGTGGTCACGATCTCATTCAGCTTGGAGCCCTCGACATTGCCGCCCGCCTCGACCGCCAGATCGATGATGACTGAGCCGGGTTTCATCGAGGCGACATGGGCGGCGGTCAGCAGCACCGGGGCGGCGCGGCCGGGGATCAGGGCAGTGGTGATGACCACGTCCTGCTTGACCACATGGCTGGCGGTCAGGTCAGCCTGTTTGGCTTGATACTCGGCCGACATGGGCTTGGCGTAGCCGCCGGCGGTCTGGGCGTTCTTGAACTCCTCGTCCTCGACGGCCAGGAATTTGGCGCCCAGGCTTTCGACCTGTTCCTTGGTCGCGGGGCGGACATCGGTCGCGGTGACGACGGCGCCCAGGCGGCGCGCGGTGGCGATGGCCTGCAAGCCCGCGACGCCCACCCCCATGATGAAGACCTTCGCGGCGGCGACCGTGCCGGCCGCCGTCATCATCATCGGGAAGCCCTTGCCGTAGGCGTAAGCCGCCTCGATCACCGCGCGGTATCCCGCAAGGTTCGCCTGGGATGACAGGACGTCCATGACCTGGGCGCGGGTGATGCGGGGCACGAACTCCATGGCGAAGGCGGTGGCGCCAGCCCCGGCCAGGGCGTCGACCGCAGCCTTGTCGCGATAGGCGTCCAGCATGGCGATAACGACGGCGCCGGGCTTGAGCGCGCTGGTTTCCTGGGCCGTGGGGCCGCGCACCTTCAAAACGATGTCGGCGCCGTCCAGCACGGCGCGGGTGTCCGGCTTCACAACGGCCCCTGCGGCGGCGTAGTCAGCGTCTGGAATGGAGGAGCCAAGGCCGGTCCCGGCCTCGACCGTGACGGTCGCCCCCAGGGCGATCAGCTTCTTGACCGTCTCGGGCGTGACGGCGCAGCGCGTCTCGCCTTCGCGACGTTCACGGGTGACGGCGATAGCGACGGCCAAGCGAATCCCCTCGTTCTTTTCGTTAAACGAAGGTTAGGCCGTTCCGACGCAAGCCGTCAAAGCACGGTTATGCCAAAGCTTGGCGAAGGCGCGTGATTTCAGACCGCCCGAGGGCGATCCTAAGCAAAGCTCAGTGCGCGGCGCCGGGCTTGGACTTCAGCGCCACGAAGCCGACGCCGCCCAGAACGACCGCGCCGATGACGGCGGCCATGAAGCTGCCGCCCGGGTGGAACCACAGGGTCAGGAACAGCAGCAGCACGGCGACGGCCAGGCTGCCCCACTTGGCCAGGTTCAGAAACAGGCGGTAGGTCGAGACCTGTTCGCGCACTTCCATATGGCCGTGCAGATAGGCTTGCGCATCGGCGTCGGCAGGTGCGTTGGCGGTGTCGTGCAGGTCGGCCATTCGTGGAATCCCCTCGTCGTTATCGCGGACTTACACCGAGGCGACCGCCCCGCTCAAGCCCGCAGTCATGCCTTGGTCAGGCCAGCGCCTCGAACTGATCGACCAGCCGCTCCAGCCTCTGACAGCCGACGCTCCAGAAGGCCGGGTCGCGCGGGTCCAGACCGAACGGCTTCAACGCCTCGACGTAGGTTCGCGATCCGCCGCCGGCCAGAAGCTCGCGATAGAGGGGCGTGAAACCGACCGGATCGTTGCGACGCGCCTCCATCAGCGCCGCCACCAGCAGGTCGCCGAACGCGTAGGCGTACACATAGAAGGGCGAATGGACGAAGTGGCTGACGTAGGCCCACCAGTGTTCATAGCCCGGGTTCAGCTTGACCGACGGCCCCAGCGAGGCGCCCATTTCCTCAAGCCACAGCTGGTTGATCCGCTGTTGCGACACCTCGCCCTGCAGGCGCTCGTCGTGGAAGCGGGTCTCGAACCGGTGGAAGGCGATCTGGCGCACGACGGTGTTCAGACCATCCTCGATCCGACCGGCCAGCAGGCCGCGCTGCTCGGCCATCGGCGCCGTGGCCAAGAGACGATCAAACGTCAGCCCCTCGGCGAAGATCGACGCCGTCTCGGCCAGGGTCAGGGGCGTATCGGCCAGAAGCGTGCCCTGATCGGCCGCCAGGGTCTGGTGGACGCCATGACCCAGCTCGTGCGCCAGGGTCAGGACATCGCGCCGCTCGCCCATCCAGTTCAGGAAGACATAGGGATGGCGGTCGGCGGTGACGGGGTGGGCATAGGCGCCCGACTGCTTGCCCGCCCGCGCCCGGCCGTCGATCCACGGCTTGTCGAAGAAGCCGCCCGCCCGGTCGGCGAAGTCGCCGCCCAGGTCAGAGAAACTGTCCAGCACGATCTCTCGCCCTTGCGTCCAGGTGAAGGCGCGCGGAGCGGTCGTTTCGATAGGCGCGTTGCGGTCCCAGTGGTCCAGGCGCGCCTTGCCCATCGCCTTGGCCTTCAGCGCATAATAGCGGTGCGACAGGCGCGGATAGGCGGCGGCGACCGCCTCGGCCATCGCGTCCACAGCCTCGCCATCCACCTCGTTGCCCAGATGGCGACTGTCGGCGGGACGTTTGAAACCGCGCCAGCGATCCTCCATCGCCTTGTCGGCGGCGACGGTGTTCAGCACCAGGGCCAGCGTCGGGGCGCGGGCGGCCAGCGCCTCGGACAGACCCTCGGCGGCGGCCTTGCGCCGCGCAGGCTTGGCGTCGGACAGACGGTTCAGCGCCTCGGCCAGCGTCAGTTCCTCGCCGCCCGCCTTTGCGCGCAGGGCGGCCAGCTGCTCGTCGAACAGGCGCGGCCATTGGGCCGTGATCGGTCCGCGCTCGGCGATGAAGGTCTCCAGCTCGGCCGACAGCTCATGCGGCTTCATCGCCCGCACCCGCCGCAGCCAAGGCCGCCAGCGCGCCGCGCCGGCATGGGCGCTCAGGGCGGCCTCCAGCGCCGCGTCGTCGATCTGGTTGATCTCCAGCGTCAGCCAGACGGTGGGGGTGGCGATGGCGGTGATCTTCTCGCGCACGTCCGCCTCGAACCCCTGGGCCGTCGCATCGTCGCGCGCCGTCGAGGCCGACAGGAAGGCGTAGGCGCCCAGCGCGCCCAGCACGTCCGACGCCTGCTCATACAGATGGATGGCCCGGTCCAGCACGGCGCCCAGGCTGGCGGCGTCCTGTTCGGCGGCCAGTTTTCCCCTCAGGCCGTTCAGCGAATCCACCAGGCCCCGCGCCTTTTCCAGGTCGGCCGCGACCTTGGCGTCGTCGCGCGAGGCGTAGAGGTCGGTCAGGTCCCACAGCGGGGCTTCGGTGCTGGGCGTCTTGAAAGGAGCGTTCATGACCCCTGTTCTGGGGATGCCGGACGACAGTCGCAACCTTCCGTCACGCTTTCTCGACGGCGCCGGCCGTGCGATCCTGCATTTTGGAGACACGTGAATGACCGAGACGACGCATCAAGACACCGGCCGCACAGGCCTGGGCGGGGCGTCCGGCCTGTTCGCGATTCGGTTGGCGACGGGCCTGGTTCAGGGACTGGCGCTTTATCTGCTGTATCTGGCGGCGGACAGTCATGCCTGGCCCGCGACCCAGCCTGCCCTGTTCGGCGCCCTGGCCCTGGCGACGGGTTATGGCCCGGCGGTCATTCTGGCGGGGGCGGGGCGGATCAAGCCTTTGGCCCTGGCCCTGTGGACAGGCGCAGCCGCCTTGGTCCTGGCCTTGCTGGGCGCGCACGACGTGGAGCGTCAGGTGCTCGCGCCGCACGATGAACCGCCCTTCCTCAGCTTTCCGGTCCTGGCTTTCGGCGCGGCGGCCCTGTTCATCGCCCATCACCTGATCGTTCCGGCGATCCGCGAACGGCGCTGGATCGTCGACTATACCGAGTATTTCGACGTGGCCTGGAAGGCGGGGGTGCAACTGGCCCTTTCGCTGGGGTTCACCGGCGCCTTCTGGGTGCTGCTGCATCTGGGCGCGTCCCTGTTCAAGATGATCGGCCTCAGCTTCCTGCAGGACATCCTGGGCGAAGCCTGGTTTTCAATCCCCGTCACGGTCCTGATCTTCGCCACGGCGGTCCAGCTGACCGATGTGCGTGACGGCCTGATCCGGGGCGTGCGGACCGTGGCCCTGATGCTGCTTTCCTGGCTGTTGCTGGTGATTACCGTGCTGGTCGGCGGCTTCCTGGCGGCCCTGCCCTTCACCGGCCTGGACGGCCTTTGGGAGACGCGCAGTGCGACGGCCCTGGTCCTGTCGGCCGCCGCCGCCCTGATCGTGCTGATCAACACGGCCTACCAGGACGGGCGGCCCGACAATGTGCCGCCGGTCGTGCTGAAATACGGCGTGCGCGTCGCCTCGGTGCTGATCGCGCCCCTCATCATCCTGGCCCTGTGGGGATTGGCTTTGCGGATCGGCCAGCACGGCCTGACGCCCGACCGGATCATCGCCGCCGCCTGCGCCCTGGTCGGGGCGGTCTATGGGGCGGGCTATCTGCTGGCGGCGGCCAAGCCGGGCGGCTGGATGAAGCCGCTGGAGCGGACCAATGTCGTCGCCGCCGTCCTGTCGGTCCTGGTCATCCTGGCCCTGTTCAGCCCTTTAGCCGATCCGGCGCGGATGTCGGTGAAGGATCAGATCGCACGGCTGCAGCGAGGCGCGGTGTCGGCTCGGGACTTCGACTATGATTTCCTGAGATTCGAGAGCGGCAAGGTCGGGGCAGCCGCGCTGGATGGGCTGACGCGATCCAGCGATGCCGAGACCGCGCGCCTGGCCCGCGCGGCCAAGGCCAGAACCTACCGGTCCGGCGACACGCCCAAGGCGCGTCGGGATCGCGCGGCGGCCGTTCGTCTGCAAGCCGTTGCAGGTCAGACCATTCCCGCCAGCTTCCAAACGCAGATCGAAAGCCAGGCCGATGTCCTGTTCGGCTGCTCCGTGGCCAGTCCATGCGCCGTTCGGACGCTGGATCTGAACGGCGACGGGCGAGACGACTTGCTGGTGGCGATGGCGCGGACGGTCCTGGCGTTCGAGCAGAGGGGCGACGACGGGCAGTGGCGCAAGGTCGGGCAGTATCAGGCCGCATGCAGCCGCAATGCCGAGGCCTTGGACGGAGCCCTTTCGACAGGCGTGACCACGGCTCCAGCCGCCCTGCCGGACTTGATCGTCGGTGGTCAGAAACTGCAGGCGACGCCCGAGATTCGGTGCGACGATCCCAGCGGCCGTTAACGCGGCGGACACCATGCCCCATCACTCGATTTTCACCTCGACTTCCTAAAAATCGTCCCGAAACGATCCATCCGCGACAGGGGTGGCGACAGCACAAGGGGCTTTCATGGCCAAGACCATTCTGGTCGTTGACGACGATCCGACCCAGCGCCGGCTGATCCAGGCCGTGCTGGAGCGGGACGGCAACGCCGTGGTCCATGCCGCCAGCGGCGGCGAGGCCATCGACCGGATGGTGCGCGGCGGCGGGGCCGACCTGATCCTGCTGGACATGATAATGCCAGAGATGTCGGGGCTGGAATGCCTGGCCGAACTGCGCAGCGCCGGGATCAACGAGCCGGTCATCGTGCTGACGGCCAACGGCGGCATCGACATGGTGGTCAAGGCCATGCAGGCCGGGGCCCAGGACTTCTTCGTCAAGCCGGTCGGGCCCGAACGGCTGCTGGTCGGGGTTCGCAACGCCATGCAGATGAAGCGTTTGACGGCCGAGGTCGGACGCCTGACCAAGCGCGTCCAGGGCCGCACCAGTTTCGACGACATCGTGGGCGACAGCGCGCCGATGCGCATGGTCAAGGCGCTGGGCGCCCGGGCCGCCAAATCCTCGATCCCCGTCCTGATCACCGGCGAGAGCGGCGTGGGCAAGGAAGTCATCGCCCGCGCCCTGCACGGCGCCAGCGACCGGGCCGGCAAGCCCTTCATCGCCGTCAACTGCGGCGCCCTGCCTGCCAATCTGATCGAATCCATCCTGTTCGGGCATGAGAAGGGGGCCTTCACCGGCGCCGTGGACAAGACGCTGGGCAAGTTCCGCGAGGCGGACGGCGGCACCCTGTTCCTGGACGAGATCGGCGAACTGCCGCTGGACATGCAGGTCAAGCTGCTGCGCGCGCTGCAGGAAGGCGAGATCGACCCCGTCGGCGGCAAGCGGCCGGTCAAGATCGACGTGCGCATCGTCTCGGCGACCAATCGCGACCCGGCCCAGCAGGTCAAGGACGGCGCCTTCCGCGAGGATCTGTTCTATCGCCTGAACGTGTTTCCGATCGAGGCTCCGTCCCTGCGCGATCGGCGCGAGGACATCGCGCCCCTGGTCGATCATTTCATCGCCCGCTTCAACGCCGAGGAAGGCAAGCGGATCGCCGGCTGCGCGCCCGAGACCCTGGCCCTGCTGCAAGGGTTCGACTGGCCCGGCAACGTGCGCCAGCTGGAGAATGCCGTTTTCCGCGCCATCGTCCTGGCCGACGCGCCCTTCCTGCAACCGCACGATTTCCCCGCCGTCTCAGGCATCGCCGCCCCCATGCAGGACACCCAGCCCCTGTATGCCGCCACGGCCGCCAGCGCCCAGGCCGATAACGCCAGCCAGGCGGACCAGCCGATCCGCATCCTGGACGACCGCGGGCATCTGCGGACCTTGGAAGACATCGAACGCGACCTGATCCAGCACGCCATTGAGGTCTATGCCGGCCATATGAGCGAGATCGCGCGGCGCCTCGGGATCGGCCGCTCGACCCTGTACCGCAAGGTCCGCGAACAGGGGCTGGAAGGGCAGTTGAAGGAAGCGGGTTGAGGGTTACGCTTCTGATTCCAGCCTCTTCAGAAACGCCGCCACACTTCCCTCTCCGTCATCCTCGGGCTTGACCCGAGGATCCGGCGCCCAGCCGCATAGACTTGGGTAGAGATCGACCCATTCGGGGTTCGTCCGTTCGATCAGCTCCAGCTTCCAGACGCGATTCCAGCGTTTCAGCGCCTTCTCCCGCCGGATTGCGTTCGTGACCAGTTCGAACTGCTCGTACCAGACCAACATTCCGCACCCGTAACGACTGGCGAAACCTTCGAAAGCCCCGGTCCTGTGCTGATGGCCGCGTTCATAGAGATTCGACGTCATTCCGATGTAAATGACACCGTGCGGTCGGCTGGCTTGGATATAGGTGGCGATGAAAGGGCGGCGCTCATAAACGCTGAGTTGTGGACAGGCCGATCCTCGGGTCAAGCCCGAGGATGACGAGCGGTTATGGCTCCTTTGGTTTCCTGCCCCAATGCCTTTTCGGTTCTTCGCCATTGGCCTTGGCGGTGATCTCTTTGAGCTTGCGGCCTTGCATGGCTGAGAGAGCCTGGCCCGGCGCGCCTTTTTCAGGATCGGCGAAGGCGCGGCCGTGGGTCTTTACGCGGTCGCTGACGGAATCGAGGAATTCGCCTTCCCATTCGGACAGAGAAACGCCCGCCTTCTCTGCAGAGCGGCGGGCGCGTTTCAAAGCGTTGAGAGCAGCGCGTTTGGCGGCTTCGCGCTGTTGCTCAAATGGACTCAGGGTGGGCTTCTTGTTGGCACGATCGCCCTTCAAGCCGCCGGATCGCGACAGCCCGCCTCCTGGCTTGAAGGGGGTGCGCTTCAAGCCGGGTCAGCCTCAGATCTCGCCGAGGGCCGACAGGTAGAGGTCCAGGATGGCGTCTTCTTCCTGGCGCTTGGCCTTGTCCTGCTTCCTGATGCGGATGACCTTGCGCAGGATCTTGACGTCGTAGCCCTCGCCCTTGGCTTCGGCGAAGACCTCCTTCATGTCGGTCATGACGGCCTGCTTGTCCTCTTCGAGGCGCTCCAGGCGCTCGATGATGGTGCGAAGGCGGCCCTGCGCCGTGGCGGTGAGAACGTCGGAACCACCGTCGAACGAGGCGTCGTCAGCCATGGGGAATACTCCAGAAATCAGGCGCGGACGCTAACCATGCGGACAGGCGCGCGACAACCGCGAACACGAAAAAGGCCGCGGACAGAAATCCGCAGCCTGTGGATCGTCATCTTTCAAGCGCGCTATCGCCCCTTCGGGCGGCTTGAGCGCGACCCAGCGTGCGCACGCTGCCGAAGCGGCGCGCAGCGAACGCTGCTTAGCCCTGCTTCGCCTTAAAGCGCGGGTCGGTCTTGTTGATGACGAAGACGACGCCCTTGCGACGCACGACCTTGCAGTCGCGGTGGCGGGTCTTCAGCGACTTGAGCGAGCTACGGACCTTCATGGTCGGACGTCCTGAAAGAAACCAATAAGAAAGCCGCTGACCCGGTCGGATCGCGGCGGAGGCGGTCGTATAGAGAGAGGGGTTCGGAAGGTCAAGCCGCCAAAGCCCGAAACCGCAGAAAACCCAGTCCCCGTCTGCCTGGCGAACCCTTACACTTCACGTGCTCAAGCAGCCCGAAGGGCGATAGCACACTTAGAAACTTTGGAGGCCTGACCTCCGAGTCGAACGGAGGGTTTACGGGGTTGCACGCCCGCCGCGTCGCCGCTCCGCCATCAGCCCGTCAGAGCTGGTGCGTCATTACGACACACACATATAAGGCGTCCAATACAAAGGTGGTTAACAGCGCGCCTTACACCCGAGCGGGGAACGGTGAGGCAACGCATTCGCGCGGTGCGCGCTTTAGGGCGTCGAAATGGCCGTTCGCGCGGATGTCATTTCGTGTCTGACCCCGGGGGCTTTAGTTTGAATCTCATGCGCTTTTCCTACCGCCTTCTCCTAATCGGCTGCGTCTCGGCCTGCGCGCCCATGCTGCCCGAGCCGCAGGTGAATCTGCCGACACCGCAACCCCAGCCCCTGGCGGGCGCGCCGGTCACGACGCCAGCCCCCGCCCCCCAGACGCCGCCGTTGGCCGCCTATGACCAGCAGGGTTTCGAGGGCTGGAAACAGGGATTTCTGGCGCGCAAGGGCGGCGCCCGCCGCGCGGACTACGCCCGGGAACTGGAGGGCCTGACGCCCGATCCGACGGTTATCCGCCTGGATCGCAACCAGCCTGAGTTCTCCAAACCCGCCGGCGCCTATGTTCAGAATGCGGTGACTCCGGTGCGAATCGCCCAGGCCAAACAGCGCATAGACCGGGTGCCGTGGTCGGTGGTTCAACGCTTCGGCGTGCCCAGCGAAATCCTGGTCGGCGTCTGGGCCCAGGAAAGCGCATTCGGTCAGGTGCAGGGCGACTATGACGTGATCCGCTCGCTGGCGACCCTGGCCTATGATGGTCGCAGACGCGATTGGGCCGAGGGGCAGCTGAAGGACGCGCTGGACATCGTCGTGGACGGCCGGCGCGAGCGTGCGGGTCTGAAGGGCAGCTGGGCCGGGGCCATGGGCCAGACCCAGTTCATGCCCGACAACTATCTGCGCCTGGGCGTGGATCAGGACGGCGACGGCAAGGTCGACATCTGGCGCGACGACGCCGACGCCCTGGCGTCCGCCGCCAACCTGCTGGCCCAGGCCGGGTGGAAGCGCGGTCAGGGCTGGGGCTATGAAGTCACCCTGCCCTCCGGCTTCGACTATGCCGAGGCGGAAGGCCCGAAGCGCAACTGGGCCTATTGGGCGGCCAAGGGCGTGCGCCTGGCGCAAGGCGGCACCCCGAACGGCGCAGAGGCGCTGGAAGAGGCGACCATCCTGCTGCCGCAGGGCGCGAACGGTCCGGCCTTCCTGGCACTGCCGAACCACTATGTGATACGCCGCTACAACAACTCGGTGTCCTACGCACTGGCCATCGGCCTGACGGCCGACGGGATCATGGGCAAGCCGGGGCTGACAAAAGCCTGGCCCAACGATCCGTCTATGACGCGCGATCAGCGCATCGGAGCGCAGCGCGCCCTGACCCAACTGGGTTACGACACCCAGGGCGTCGACGGGGTGATCGGCTCCAATACCCGCGCGGCCCTTCGTCGCTGGCAGATCGCCAACAACCGGATCGCCGACGGCTATCTGACGCCGGCGCTGGCGGACGAACTGATCCGCCGGACGAACTGAGGGCGTAAATCCGGGCATGATTCGGCGCTCCTGCCTTTCACCGGGCGGAGGCGGAGCGCCGGGCCTTCGCCCGGATTTCTGTGTGTGTTGTTACCGTTTCGACGAAGGGTATGACGCTCCGCGCGGAAGGTTGGCCTGCAAGCTCGGGGCGCCGAGCGGTGGCGGTCTTATCGCCTAACCCCATAAGCCTGCGACGGGCGGGTCGGAGCAGCGATCCCCGATCCCCGGTGCGGCCGAGTATCCCCCTCGACCCTGCGACGCGACTGCGGACGCCGGGGCGATTCCCCGACCGATCAGCCCCGGCGCCGCGATGGGATTTCACCATCGCCCCCGTTCCCTCCGCTCTCGCCGCCGCAAGGTCGCAGGCCTTACGAGCCCTCCATACGACGAGACGGGTGCATTATGGGGCCGTTTGACCCCGTGGATGGGAGACGGGGGACATATTTCGGCAAGCGGTTGGAATCGCTGGAAATGGACCAGCGGCATTGCGATGGCTGGACCGACAGCCCTTACATTCGTCATCCCCCAGCAAGCCGCGCCTTCGCGGCGCAGACCGGGGAACCCCGCGTCATCCTCCTGCCCGCGGAGCGGGACCGGGGAAGGCGCCGAAGGCGATGCGGCCGCCCCACGGTAATCAGCGAGTCCGCGACAGGTTCGCGCTCGCGCGCGCCGCTGGGTCCCCCGGTCGCTTCGCGCCGGAGGATGACGAAAGAGGAAAACCCCTCCACCGCTTCGCGGTCCCTCTCCCCGCCAAGCGGGGAGGAGACGTTGGTTCTACCCCTTCACGCGCCAGGTGGCGCCGTCGGGGCCGTCCATGACGACGACGTTCAGGGCGTTCAGGCGGTCGCGGATGCGGTCGGCCTCGGGCCAGTCCTTTGCGGCGCGGGCCTTGGCGCGTTGGTCCAGCAGAGCTTCGACCTCGGCCTTCAGGGCGGGATCGCCGCCCTCGAACCAGGCGTCCGGCGTCAGCGACAGAACGCCGAGCAGCCCGGCCGCTTCCTTCAGGCTCCAGCGGGCCATGGCGACATCGTTGATATCGGCCTCGGCGTCGTTCAGCAGCTCGCGCAGGGCGTTGCCCAGCCCGAACAGCTGGGCGATGGCGCCCGGCGTGTTGAGGTCGTCCTCAAGCGCGTCCAACACCGGATCCAGGGCGTTCTCGGCCAGCTCCATCTCGGCCTCGTCCAGCGTCGCCTCATCGAAGTCGGTCAGGGCCGTATCGGCGTCGCGCAGGACGCCATACAGCCGGTCCAGGTTCTTGCGGCTCTGTTCCAGAAGGCCCTGGTTCCAGTCCAGCGGCTGGCGGTAGTGGGCGCTCAGCAGGGCCCAGCGGACGACCTCGCCCGGCATGGCCTGGACCAGGTCGTGCAGCAGCAGGACGTTGCCGACAGACTTGGACATCTTCTCGGCATCCACGGTCAGAAAGCCGTTGTGCATCCAGTAGCGGGCGTATTCGTCATGGGCCTGATCGCCATGCGCATGGCCATGGGCGCAGACGCCCTGGGCGATCTCGTTCTCATGGTGAGGGAAGACCAGGTCGATGCCGCCGCCATGAATGTCGATGGGCAGGCCCAGGGTCTTTTCAATCATGGCCGAGCATTCGATGTGCCAGCCAGGACGCCCCTCGCCCCACGGCGACGGCCAGGACGGCTCGTCTGCCTTGGACGGCTTCCACAGAACGAAATCGTGGGGGTTCTTCTTGTAGGGCGCGACCTCGACGCGGGCGCCGGCGATCATGTCGTCCAGGTTCCGGCCCGACAGGGCGCCGTAGGCCTTGTAGGACGAGACGTCGAACAGGACGTGGCCCTCGGCCGCATAGGCGCAGCCGGCGTCGACGATGGCCTGGATCTGATCGACGATGGCCGGGATGTAGTCAGTGACGTGGGGCGCGATATCGGGCGGCGAGACGTTCAGCAGGCCCATGTCGGCCAGATAGGCGGCTTCGTAGCGGGCCGTGACTTCTCCGATCGGCACGCCCTCGCGCGCGGCCTTCTGATTGATCTTGTCGTCCACGTCGGTGACGTTGCGGGCGTAGATCACATGGTCCGCGCCATAGGTCCGGCGCAGCAGACGCACCAGGACGTCGAACACCACCGGCGGGCGCGCATTGCCGATGTGGGCGTAGTCATAGACCGTGGGGCCGCAGACATAGAGGGTCACACGATCCTTGTTTCGAGGCTCGAACAGGCGCTTTTCACGGCGCAGGGTGTCGTGGATGTGCAGCGGCATGGATCAGTCTTTAGCGGGTTTTCTTGCGGGACGGACGGTCTGTCCCATATAGCGGCCTGATATACAGTCCCGACGGATTGTAGAAGGTAAACCGGGCGACCCGCCCGCCCCGGCCGGAAATCGAGTTCATGAGCGTCACCCCCGCCAAGCCCGTCCTCGTCAGCGACGAAACCCCCAAGTCCGCTGAAGTTGCGCGCCCGTCGCGCGAACAGGCGCTGGAGGCCGTGCGCACCCTGATCGCCTGGGCTGGCGACAATCCGAACCGTCCCGGCCTGATCGACACGCCCAAGCGGGTGGTCGACGCCTATGGCGAATGGTTCGACGGCTATGACGCCGATGCGGGCAAGGAGCTGAGCCGCACCTTCGAGGACGTGACCGGTTATGACGACATGGTCATCCTGCGCGACATCGAGGTGGAGAGCCACTGCGAGCACCACCTGGCCCCGTTCCTGGGCAAGGCCTATGTCGCCTATCTGCCCGGTGAGAAGGTGGTCGGCATCTCCAAGCTGGCGCGGGTCGTCGAGATCTATGCGCGGCGCCTGCAGAACCAGGAAACCCTGACCAACGACATCATCGACGCCATCGAATCGCACCTTCAGCCGCGCGGGGTGGCGGTGCTGGTCGACGCCGAGCACCAGTGCATGACCACGCGCGGCGTGCATCATCGGCACGTTTCGACCATCACGACCCGCTTCACCGGCGCCTTCAAGGACGATCCTACCTTGGCGGACCGCTTTTTGAAGCTGGCCAAGGCCTGAACGCCGAACCGTCGTCCCTCTGTCGTGTATAATTGACGTTCCGGAACGGCAGATCGTTTAGAACCGCTTTACAAGCCCGCATCGGGACGCCAAGAACCGATCAAGCCTTCGGGCGATCCATAGGGAAATGTCGGCGCGGAACGCAGCCGGCGAGTAACGGAGACGAGCATGGCTGCGAAGATCGGCGGTTCCGGTGGGGACAAGCACACGATCGAACAGACGGCGGATATCAACATCACGCCGTTCATCGACATTCTGCTGGTGCTCATGATCATCTTCATGGTCGCCGCACCGATGGCGACCGTGTCGATCCGTCTGGACCTGCCGCCCGCACAGCCGCCGGCGCCGAACGATATCCAGAAGGAACCGGTGTACATCACCATCCAGGAAAACGGTCAGCTGTTCCTGTCGGACAAGCAAACCTCGATCGACAACCTGGCCACTGACGTCTGCACCGCCCTGGGCGGCGGCGCCTGCCAGGAAGAGCGCGTCTTCGTCCGCGCCCAGCCGGAAGTGAAGTACTCGCAGTTCATGGAAGTCATGAACAAGATGCAGGAGAACGGCTTCTTCAAAGTCGGCCTGCTGAACGAAGACATCGAATAGGACCATCGTCCTTTCCAGGATTTGGGCCGCGTTCCGAAAGGGACGCGGCCTTTTTCTTTGCCGCAAGGCTTGCCGGATCGACCGGCTGCACCCTTGATGCCGCATCCGTTGTTCGAGGAGTCCGCCCATGCGTCGTCGCACCTTCCTGTCCGCCCTGCCCGCCGGCGCGCTGGCGGCGACCGCAGCTCAGGCCCGGCAGGCTTCTCCCGCCGCCAGGCCGACCGAGGCGGCCCCTGCCCCCACACCTTTATCGGCTCGCCCGGCCGACCCCTATGCCGGCGTCGGCATCGGCGATCGGATTTCGGGACCGAAGTTCATGGGGCGCTCGACCGTCTGGGGCGCGAATGGGGCGGCGGCGACGGCGCATCCGGCGGCCAGTCTGATCGGCATCGACACCCTAAGGCGCGGCGGATCGGCCATCGATGCGGCCATCGCCATCAATGCGGCCCTGGGCTTTCTGGAGCCGGTCGCCAACGGCATCGGCGGCGACGCCTATTGCATGCTGTGGGACCCCAAGCAGAAGAAGGTCGTCGGGCTGAACGGCTCGGGCGCCAGTCCCCGGGGCCTAAGCCTGGAGATCGCGCGATCCAAGGCTATCGACGGCTATCTGCCCCGCTATGGCGCGGTGACGGTAAACGTGCCCGGCACGGTTGACGCCTGGTGGAGCGCGCACCAGCGGTATGGGAAGCTGCCGTGGAAAGAGGTGCTGCTGCCCGTCGCCGAACTGTGCGAACAGGGCGTGCCCGTGCCCCAGGTCATCGCCTACTATCTGGAACGCAACATGGCTGCGTTTGATCGGGGCCAGATCCCGATCGAGGAAAACGAGAACCGAAAGCGCATCTGGGCAGCCGGCGGCTCAACGCCCAAGGTGGGCGAGATTTTCGCCAACCCCTATTTGGGCAAGACCCTGCGGATGATCGTCGAGGGCGGGCGCGACGCCTTCTACAACGGTCCCATCGCCGATCAGATCGAGGCCTATTTCAAGCGGATCGGCGGCTGGATGACCCGCGCCGACCTGGCCGCTCATCATACCGAATGGGTCGAGCCGATCCGGACTGAGTATCGCGGCGTGGACGTCTTCGGCCTCGGTCCCAACACGCAGGGGCTGAGCACCAACCAGATCCTGAACATCTGCGAACAGTTCGACCTGAAAGCCATGGGCTTCCAGTCCGCCGCCTCGCTGCACGTCCAGGCCGAGGCCAAGCGGCTGGCGTTCGAGGACCGGGCGCGCTGGTTCGCCGACGACCGATTCTCCAAAACGCCGGTCGAATGGCTGAACTCCAAGGCCTATGCTGCCGAGCGGGCCAAGCTGATCCGGCCCGATCGGGTCATGGACCGCGTCATGCCGGGCGACGCCCCGCACCACGGCGACACCACCTATTTCAGCGTCGCCGACAGCGACGGGATGATGGTCAGCTGGATTCAGTCCAACTATCGCGGCATGGGCTCGGGCCTGGCGCCCGACAACGGGTCCGAACCGCTGGGCTTCATGTTCCAGGACCGAGGCGAGTTGTTCGCCCTGACCAACGGCCACCCCAACATCTATGCGCCGGGCAAGCGTCCGTTCCAGACGATCATTCCCGGCTTTGCGGTCAAGGACGGGGAGCCGTGGATGGCGTTCGGCGTCATGGGCGGCGCCATGCAGCCCCAGGGCCAGGCCCAGATCATCATCAACATGGTCGATTACGGGCTGGAGCCCCAGGCGGCGGGCGACGCCCCGCGCTGGCAACACTATGGCTCGTCCGAACCGACGGGCCAGCCGCAGGAAGGAACCGGCGTGTTGCATCTGGAAAGCGGCGTGCCCGAGGCGACCAAGGCCCAGCTGCGCGCCATGGGCTGGACGCTGGGCGAACCTGACGGCGGCTTCGGCGGCTATCAGAACGTCATGAAGCAGATGAACCCCGGCGGACGCTGGACCTATGGCGCGGCGACCGAGATGCGCAAGGACGGCATCGCGCTGGCTTATTGAAGTTGGCCTACTGAGGTTGACCGAGCGATGACCCACGACGACGTCCGCGCCCTTCTGCTCTCGTTTCCCGGCGTGGAGGATGGCGTGTCCTATGGCGAGCCGTCGTTCAAGGTCGCGGGCAAGTTCTTCACCTGGATGCGCCCGGCGCTGGACGACAGCATCGTGGTGCATCTGGACAATCTGGATGAGCGCGAACTGCTGATCGAGATGGACCCGTCGACCTTTCATTTCACCGACCACTATCGCGATCACGCCATCGTGCTGGCGCGCATCGCCACGGTCGATCCGGTCTGGCTGAAAGCCAAGATGGAAAGGCGCTGGCGAAAGGTTGCGCCCAGGCGGTTGATGAAAGGCATCGATCAGGCTTGACCTGACGCGACGGAAATCCGGCATGGTCCGTATCCAATAAGGACGGACAGGCACGTTGGGGGCGACGCCGTGACGGTCAAGGTCGAGGATCGCATCATCAAGTCCGGCGACGGCTGGCCGCTGGAGGCGACGACATTCAGGCCCGACGAGGCGCGGATGGCGGTGCTGATGTCGGCGGGGACCGGGTTTCCGCGCGGATTCTATGGCCGGTTCGCGCGCTGGATGGCCGCGCACGGGGCGGTGGTCCTGACCTATGACTATCGCGGAATCGGCGGATCGCGGCCCGAGGATTTGGCGGCGATGCGGATGGACTATCCCGACTGGGGGCGGCTGGATATGCCCGCCGCGCTGGAGGCGTTGAAGACGGCGGCGCCCGGTCTGCCGGTCTTTCATGTCGGCCACAGCGTCGGCGGCCATTTCGTCGGCTTCATGCAGAACCAGGACGAGATCGCCCGGCACGCCTTCGTCTCGGTCGGCAGCGGCTGGTGGGGCGGCCATCACCGGACCTACAACCCGTTCGAGCTGACGTTCTGGCTGGTGCTGGGTCCGCACGATCTCAGAAAACACGGCTATGTCCGCAGCGGCAAGCTGTGGCGCGGGACCGACCTGCCGCGCGGGGTTTTTCAGACCTGGAAACGGTGGTGCCTGAAGCCGAGCTATTTCCTTAAGGAGCTGGCTGACGGCGCGCTGGACCCGCAACAGTTCGACAGGGTGAAAGCGCCGATCCGGTCGTGGATCTTCAGCGACGATCCCATCGCCACGCCCAACACGGGCGCGAGGCTGCTGACCGCCTATCCCGGCGCGCCATCGAAAATTCTGACGCGGCGTCCGGAAGACTTTGGCGTCAGGCGCATCGGTCATGAGGGGGCGTTCAGAAAGGGGATGGAGCCGTTATGGACGGAAATCCTGGCATGGTTCGAGGCGGACCCGGTGAACGCCGGCCGGACGTCGGCGAGCGATTGAGACGGGCGGAACCGTAGCGAAGCCGGGTTCAAAGCCTATATCGGGCGACACGGCCCAGCAGGAGACGCGCATGGCATACGGCGACCAACCCACGATCACCGTTGATGGTATCGAAATCCCCCTGCTCGGCTTCGGCACCTGGCAGCTGGAGCCGGACGATGCGCGGCGCATGGTCGCCGAGGCCCTGCGGATCGGCTATCGCCACATCGATACGGCCTGGATCTACAAGAACGAGAAGGCGGTCGGCGAAGGCATCCGGGACTCCGGCGTCGCGCGCGAGGACATCTTCCTGACCACCAAGATCTGGGTCGAGCATTTCACCCACGACGCCCTGCTGAAACAGGCCAGGGAATCGGCCGACAGCCTGGGCACGACGCCCGACCTGCTGCTGCTGCACTGGCCCAAGACGACGCCGACGTTCGAAGAGACGCTGGGCGCCCTGAACGCGGCCAAGGACCAGGGCCTGACCAAGTCGATCGGCCTGTCGAACTTCCCCTCCAAGGAATTCCGCCAGGCGCAGGGCCTGTCCAAGGCGCGGCTGCTGACCGATCAGGTCGAGCATCACCCCTACCTGGGCGTCGATCAGCTGGTGGCGACGGCGGCCGAGCTGGGGTCGTCGATCACCGCCTGGTCGCCGCTGGCGCAAGGCAAGATCGCCGACGACGCCACGATCAGCGAGATCGCCGGCGCGCACGGCAAGACCAACGGCCAGATCACCCTGCGCTGGCTGATCCAGCACGGGATCATCGCCATCCCGCGCACCAGCAAGGAAAGCCGCGCGCGCGAGAACTTCGACATCTTCGACTTCGCCCTGACGGACGAGCAGATGCAACGGATGGACGCCCTGGATCGCGGCGAACGGCTGGGCGACTGGCTGGATCCGGCGTTCGAATGGGACAAGACGGCCGCCTGACAACAGCTGTGACGAGACGGGACTGTCCGTGGGAGCGAACGCCGCGTGACAGTTTCGCCTCCGCCCTTTAGGCGAAGACATGGCCTACAAATCCCTGCGTGACTTCATCGACCAGCTGGAAGCCAAGGGCGAGTTGGTGAGGGTGTCTGAACCCGTCTCCACCGTGCTGGAGATGACCGAGATCCAGACCCGGCTGCTGAGGAACGGCGGTCCGGCGGTGCTGTTCGAAAAGCCGGTCATGCCGGACGGCACGATCAGTCCCATCCCCTGCCTGGCCAATCTGTTCGGCACGGTGAAGCGGGTCGCCATGGGGGTGACGCTGGAGGGCAAGGACCGGACGACGGCGGGCGAGCTGCGCGAGGTCGGCGAACTGCTGGCCTTCCTGCGCAATCCGACGCCGCCGCGCGGTCTGGGCGACGCGATGGAGATGCTGCCGCTGATGCAGACCGTCCTGTCGATGCGGCCCAAGACGGTGAAGAAGGCGCCGGTGCAGGAGGTGGTGCTGAAGGGCGACCAGATCGACCTGACCGCCCTGCCTGTCCAGTCGTGCTGGCCCGGTGAGCCCGCGCCGCTGATCACCTGGGGCCTGGTCGTGACCAAGGGGCCGTCGGACGACCGCGAGGACGATTTCAACCTGGGCATCTACCGGATGCAGGTGCTGGGCAAGGACAAGGCCATCATGCGCTGGCTGGCGCACCGGGGCGGGGCGCAACACTATGCCCGGCACAAGAAGGCGCGGCCCAAGGAGCCCCTGCCCTGCGCCGTGGTGCTGGGCGCCGATCCTGGCACCATCCTGGCCGCCGTGACGCCGGTGCCGGACACCCTGTCGGAATATCAGTTCGCCGGCCTGATGCGGGGCGCCAAGGCCGAGTTGGTCCCATGCAAGACCGTGCCGCTGATGGTTCCGGCCCAGGCCGAAATCGTGCTGGAGGGCCATGTCCTGCTGGACGAGTTCGAGGACGAGGGCCCGTACGGCGATCACACCGGCTATTACAACTCGGTCGAGAAGTTCCCGGTCGTCAAGGTCAGCGCCATCACCATGCGCCGCGACCCCATCTATCTGACCACCTTCACCGGGCGGCCGCCGGACGAGCCGAGTGTGCTGGGCGAGGCGCTGAACGAGGTCTTCATTCCCCTGCTGCGCCAGCAGTTCCCCGAGATCGTCGACTTCTGGCTGCCGCCCGAGGGGTGCAGCTACCGGATCGCCGTGGTGTCGATGAAGAAGGCCTATCCGGGCCACGCCAAACGCGTGATGCTGGGCGTCTGGAGCTATCTGCGCCAGTTCATGTACACCAAATGGGTCATCGTCGTGGACGACGACATCGACGCCCGCGACTGGAAGGACGTCATGTGGGCGATCTCGACCAAGATGGACCCGGCGCGCGACATCACCGTGATCGAGTCGACGCCCATCGACTATCTGGACTTCGCCAGCCCCGAGAGCGGCTTGGGCTCCAAGATCGGGCTGGACGCCACCGACAAATGGCCGCCCGAGACCAAGCGCGAATGGGGCGAAGAGATTCGCATGGACGAGGCCGTCATCGAGCGGGTCAACGACCTGTGGGGACGGCTGGGTTTGCCGGGCGACGGGACGCCGATCTGGAAATAAGCCGCGGCTTATGTTATTACGCCGTTAGAACGGAGTGCGATAATGTCCTCGGCCATACGCAAGATCGGAAACTCCGCAGGCGTGATCCTGCCCAAGCCGGTGCTGGAATCGCTTGGCGCAAAGCTGGGCGACAAGATCGATTTCGTCGCCGAGAACGGGCGTGTGTTCTTGTCACCTGTGATCGCGGATCCGCGAGACGGTTGGGAGGAAGATTCCAAGCGACTCGGCGCGTTGGGCTTGTCCCATGAAGATCGCGAATGGCTGGAAGCGCCATTGAGCGCCGAGACCGAAACGGACTGGGAATGGTAAAGCGGGGCGAGGTCTGGCTGACCCGTCTCGATCCGACGGAAGGCAGCGAAATTCAAAAGACGCGGCCTTGTCTGATTGTTTCGCCGGATCGCCTCAGTCACCACGATATCTTCATCGTCGCCCCTCTGAGCTCCGGCGGTCATGCCGCCCGTTTCCGGGTCGAGGTCGCCTTTCAAGGCAGACGTGGCAGGGTTCTGCCAGACCAGATCCGAACGGTCGCCCGCAGCCGGTTGATCCGTCGCCTAGACAGGCTGGACGATCACTACGTCGCCGAGGTTCTCGGCATCCTAAGGCTGATGTTCGAGGATTGACTGGGTACGATGAGCGCATTCGAGTTCTTCTTCAGCTTCTACGGCCTGCTCTTGGGCCTCTCGGTGGCCGAACTGGTCGGCGGGTTCGCGCGGGTGCTGCATGAGAAGCAGCGGATCCGGTTCGGCTGGCTGACGCCGCTGCTGGCCCTGTTCGTGGCCATCGACATCGCCACCTTCTGGAACCAGGCCTGGGTCATCTTCCGCGGGGCGCCGTTCAACACCTTCGTGCTGCTGATTTCATTGGCCATCGCCGCGACCTTCTATGTCGCGGCCAGCGTGACCTTCCCGCGCGTTTCGGCCGAGGGCGGGGGCGAGCGGATCGATCTGGACGACCATTTCTGGGCGCACCGGCGGCTGGTGTTCGGCTGCATCCTGGCGGCCAATCTGATCGTGGCGGTGATCGTGATCATCCTGGCCCAGCTCAACCCCGGCTTCGCCAAGATCGCCGGCTCGGTGCGGTTGTGGGTCGGCGTCGCCATCTTCGTGATCGGCACGGCGACGGCGGCGTTCGCGCCGTGGCGACGGGTCGCGGTCGGCGCCCTGATCGTCGTGCTGCTCTACAGTCTGTGGCAGATGGGGAATGCGGCGGCGCTGCTGCTCAAGGCCGGCGGCTGGGCGCCCGCGCTGGGCGGCGGCGGTTGAAACCTTGTCAGGGCCGCGCAATCGGCCCACGAAAGGCCATGCAGTCCCCTCTTCTGGTCTCGGCGCTGGTCGCCGCCCTTGCCTGTAGCGTGAGCCCCGCCATGTCCCAGACGCTTCCCAACACCGCCCCATGGGACCAGGCCTTCCTGCCGCCCGCCCCCGCCTGGGACGGCGCGTCCAAGGCCCTGCTGCGCGATGCGAGCGATCCATGGGTCACGGCGTTCGAGGCCGATCCGGCGCATGATTTCAGCCCCAACTATGTCGACACCCGCGCCTGGTTCGATCGTCTGGACGCCGCCAGCGATCTGATCCGTATCGAGCAGTTCGGCGTCTCGCCCGAGGGACGGCCCATCTATGCCGTGATCGCGTCGAAGGACGGGGTCGCTTTCGATCCGGCCAAGCCGGTGCTGATGATCCAGGCCGGCATCCACCCCGGCGAGATCGACGGCAAGGACGCGGGCATGATGCTGCTGCGCGACATCGCCTTCTATGGGAAGGACGCCCTGCTGGACCGGGTCAACCTGATCCTGATCCCGATCCTGAGCGTGGACGGGCACGAGCGTTCCAGCCCCTATTCCCGGCCGAACCAGCGCGGCCCGCGCATCCAGGGCTGGCGCAATACGGCGACCAACCAGAACCTGAACCGCGACTATCTGAAGTTGGACCAGCCCGAGATGCGGGCCGTGCGCGGCCTGATCCTGAAATACCGGCCGGACCTGTATGTGGACGTCCACGTCACCGACGGCATGGATTACCAGTACGACGTCACCTACGGCTTCAACGGCGAGGACGGGACCTTCAGCCGTTCGCCGAACGGCTCGGCTTGGCTGGATTCGGTGTTCAAGCCGGCGATGAACACCGCGCTGGAACGCGAAGGCCATATCCCCGGCCAACTGGTGTTCGGCATCGACGACGACGACCCCAAGAAGGGCCTGTCGGACGGCGGCCTTGGAGAGCGGTTTTCCAACGGCTGGGGCGCATCAGCCCATGTGCCGACGATCCTGATCGAGAACCACAGCCTGAAACCGCACGAACAACGGGTGCTGGGCACCTATGTCTTCATCGAGGAGGCGATGCGTCTGCTGGCCGATCAGGGCGCCGGTCTTCGCGCCGCGACGGATCAGGACAAGGCCCTGCGTCCGGCGCAGATCCCCGCCAACTTCGAGGCCGACGAGACGGCGTCGTCCACGCGCCCGTTCAAAGGCATGCTGTACGAGATGTATGATAGCGCCGCCTCTGGTCGGAAGGAGATCCGCTGGCTGGGCCGCCCCGATCCCGATCTGTGGCGGATGCCCTTCTTTGGCTCAAATCCGACGCTGACCCTGACGCGGCCGACGGCCTATTGGGTGCCGGGCTATCGCACCGACATCATCGAGCGGCTGAAGACGCACGGGGTCGAAATGGAGACGGTCGAAACTGCGCGCACCGTGAACCTTTCGATGCTGCGCCTGGTCGAGCCCAAGCTGGCGACCCGCGCCAACGAAGGTCACGTGCAGGCTTCGGTGAAGACGGTGGAGGTCGAAAAGCGCGACTGGACGTATCCGACCGGCTCGGTGCGCGTGCCGACGGATCAGCCGCTGGGCGACATCGTCGTGCTGCTGCTGGAGCCGCAATCCAGCGAGAGCTTCTTCGCCTGGGGCATGTTCCCCGAGGTGATGAGCCGCGTCGAATATATCGAGGCCTACGCCATCGCGCCGCTGGCGGACAAGATGATGGCGGCGGACCCTGCATTGAAGGCCGAGTTCGAGGCCAAGGTGGCGGCCGACGCCACGTTCGCCGCCGATCCGCAGGCGCGTCTGGCCTGGTTCTACGAACGTACGCCCTTCTATGACGACCACTATCTGCTCTACCCCGTCGGGCGTGAGGACTGATCGATGACCACGCCGCTGATGTACGCCGTCCAGGCCGCCGCCCTGTGGAGCGGCCTGCTGATCCTGATGATGCTGGTCTTGTCGGGCATCGTGGTCAGCGGGCGGCGCAAACACATGGTGTCGTTCGGCGACGGCGGAAACGCGGATCTGATGGCCGCCAGCCGCGCCTTCGGCAATCTGGTCGAATATGCGACGCCCGGCATGATCGCCATGCTGCTGCTGGCCGCCGTGGGCGCGCCGGCCTGGATGGTTCACGGGGTCGGCACGACGCTGTTCGTCGGCCGGGTCGCCCATGCCCTGGGCCTTTTGCTGCAGACCGGGCCGTCGCTGGGTCGCGTCGTCGGCATGCTGCTGACCTGGGTGGCGCTGCTGACGGCGGCTGTGGGCCTGATCGCCTTCGCCGTCGTCTGACGCGGTTGCGGTGCAGCGGGGCGTCCGCCATATCGGGGCATGACTGAAACCCTGGCTGCGCCCGTTTCCACCGATCTTCTCAACGACATCGTCAAGGCTGCGCTGAAGGCCGGCGCCGACGCCGCAGAGGCGGTCAGCGCCGATCGCCGATCCCTGTCGGTCGGGGTGCGCAACGGCAAGCTGGAAGACGTGGAACGCGAGGAATCGCGCGACCTGGGCCTGCGCGTGTTCGTGGGCCAGCGGCAGGCGTCGGTCTCGGCCTCGGACCTTTCGCCCGCGACCCAGGCGCGGCTGGTCGAGCGGGCGGTGGCTATGGCGCGGCTGGCGCCGGAAGACCCCCACGCGGGTTTCGCGCCCGAGGGTCGGCTGGCGCGCGGCCCGTTCATCGATCTGGACCTGTTCGATCCCAGCGAACGCAGCGCCCAAACTCTGGAACAGGTCTCGGCCGAGGCCGAGGCGGCGGCCCTGGCGATCCCTGGTGTGGCGCGATCCGAAGGCGGCCATGCCGGCTGGTCGTCCACCCGCTGGCGGCTGGTGACCTCGCACGGTTTCGACGGCGCCTATGAGGGTTCGGCCTTCTCGCTGGGCGTCGGCGTCATCGCCGAAAAGGACGGGGCGATGGAGCGCGGCGGCGAGAGCCGTTCGACCCGCCACCTGTCCGACCTGCCGGGCGCCGACCTGATCGGCCGCACCGCCGGCGAGCGCGCGGTGGCGCGCGTGGGGCCGCGCAAGATCGCCTCCACCACCGCCCCGGTGATCTTCGACAACCGGATGGCGGGCCAGATCGTGTCGCCGGCCATCGGCGCCATTTCCGGCCCGTCGATCGCGCGCGGCACCTCCTTCCTGAAGGACCGCATGGGTCAGCGCGTGTTCGCCGAGGGCGTCACCCTGATCGACGATCCGTTCCGCCCGCGCGGCATGGGATCGACCCCGTTCGACGACGAAGGCGTGGCGGTCGAAAAGCGCGCCCTGTTCGACGACGGCGTCTTGACCACCTGGTTGTTGAACAGCGCCTCGGCCCGACAACTGGGTCTGGAAACCACCGGCCACGCGTCGCGGGGGCTGGCCGGGCCATCCGGCGTCTCGACGCACAATCTGCATATGGAACCGGGCGAGCGCGATCTGGCGGGCCTGATGGCGGACGCCGGGACCGGCCTGTTGGTGACGTCGATGTTCGGCCCGTCGCTGAACGGCAACACCGGCGACTGGTCCGCCGGGGTGTCGGGCTTCTGGTTCGAGAACGGCGTGATCGCCTATCCGGTCAGCGAGGTCACGGTCGCGGGAAAGCTGACCGACCTCTATCTACGCATCCAGCGCGGTTCGGATCTGGAGTTCCGGGGCGGGTTCAATGTGCCCAGCCTGATGTTCGACGCGGTGGCCATCGCGGGCAAATGATCGACTTGTGCGCCGACCTCGACCTGATCCGCCAGGCGGCCATCGACGCCGGGGCGCTGGCCATCGCCGAGCGTGAGGCGGGGCTGAAGATCGAGTCCAAGGTCGGCGGTTCGCCCGTCACCAGCGGCGACCTGAAGGTCGACGCCATGCTGAAGGACAGGCTGCTGTCGGCGCGGCCGGACTATGGCTGGCTGTCGGAGGAGACGGCGGATACGGCCGGGCGTCTGTCGAAACGACGCATCTTCGTGGTCGATCCCATCGACGGCACCGTCGCCTATATGAAGCGGACGCCGTGGTGGTGCGTGCCCATCGCCGTGGTCGAGGACGGCGAGGTCGTCGCCGCCGTCATCCATGCGCCCGAAGTGGACGAGACCTATGTGGCGACGCGCGGCGGTGGGGCGCGGCGCAACGGCAAATCCATCCATGCCTCGGATGTCGATACGCTGGAGGACGCCTCGATCCTGGGCGATGCGCGACTGATCGAAGCGCCCTATTTCGACGACGAGCCGTGGCCGGCGATGCGGTTCGAGAAGCGCAACGCCCTGGCCTATCGGATGGCGCTGGTCGCCGCCGGCGCCTTTGACGCCGCCCTGGCCCTGACGCCGAAATGGGACTGGGACGTCGCTGCAGGCTGGCTGATCGCGACCGAAGCCGGCGCCAGGGTCAGCGATCACCACGGGCGGCCGTGGGCCTTCAACCGGCCCGATCCGCGTCAGGCCAGCCTGGTCTGCGCGGCGCCGACCATCCAGCCGATGATCGTGCGGCGCTGTAAAAACGTGCCGCTTTCGACCTAAGGCGAGGACGGAAAAACCCCGGCCCACATTGATCCGAGGGCGTTCTCGGCCTATGCCGCGCGCAAACCTCCCTCCCCCAAAGCCTTCCGGCCCAGCCTTTAGGATTTCCGATGACCGATCAGAACGCCGTCCCGCCGCAACTTCTGCACATCGTGATCGGCGGCGAGCTTCGTCACCTGGGCGAGCCGACTTTCCGCGACCTGTCGCAGGTCGAGTTCGTCGGGGCCTTCGGCAGCTATGACGAAGCCAAGAAGGCCTGGAAGGCGCGCGCCCAGGCCACCGTGGACAACGCCCACATGCGCTATTTCATCCTGCACGCCCACAAGCTGATCGATCCGCGCGGCGACGCGGCCTGAGCCGAGGGCTGAGTGCGACATCGAGGGGCCGAACCGGCTTCTTGATCCGACGTTTCGATCTGTAGGCGAGGACGACGATGAACCTGGAACCGCAACAGATCTTTCAACTGGTCAGCCTGCTGGCCGTGCTGGCGCTGTTCAGCTTTTCGCTGCGTGGCCACATCAACTACGCCCGCTGGTTCAAGAAGTGGGAGGCCGAACGCAAGTCGCGCCGCGACGCCGAATTGGCCGCCGAGGCGCGGGCGAACGGCGAGGCCGGCGACGAGCCGAAAACCGGACCATGGGGCTAAGCGAACACGTTCGTCATTCCGGGTCGGCCGCAGGCCGAACCCGGAACCCAGGAGAACATTTCTCTGTTGAAGTCGCCAGCGCCGGGGATGCGGACCTGGCTTCCGGGTTCTTCGCTTCGCTCAGCCCCGGAATGACGGATAAGACCGGCCCCTACTCCCGCCGCAGCAGCTTGTCGGTCAACAGCGTGCCCCACCAGCCGGCCTTGAACTCGGCGCGGATGGCCTTGGGGTCGTAGCCGGGACTGTCGACCCAATCGATGAAGCTGATGCCCTTCGGCTCGATCTCGTTGACGTATTTCTCCAGCGTATAGTCCAGCACGCCGGTCAGCCCCTCGCGGGAGTGCAGATATTTCTTGGAGAGCTGCTTCATGGCGACCGAGATCGGCTCGCCCAGGTGGAAGTGGCGATAGAAGACCGCCATCATCCCCGCCCGATCCGCGCCGGACTTGCAGTGGATCAGCACCGGATACTGGATCGTCCTGAACAGCTCGCGCGCGCGGTGGATGCGCACCGTCTCGGGCGGATCGCGCGAGTCCAGCGGCGCGTCGATCAGGGTCAGGCCCAGCCGCTCGCAAGCGTCCTTTTCCAGCCAGTAATAGCCTTCGTCGCGTTCACCGCGCAGGTTGATGACCGTCTTGACGCCCTTCTTTTTCCAATAGGCCAGCTGTCGCGGCGACGGCTGATTGGTGCGCACCAGATCCGGGCCCAGCCAGTGGGCGTTGGAAAAGGCCACGCGCAGAAACGCATGGTCGGCCCAGAAATAATGCCAATGCGCCCGAAAACGGCCCATCGCGGTCGAGAGGTCGAAGCGCGCCATGCCCGCCAGATAGCGATCCGACGCCGCCGCGTCATCCGATCTCGATCCTGATGCGTTGGAATGTTCGTCGAGACCGGAGAACAGCCCGATGAGAACCCTCGCCGCAGCCGCCGCCGTCGCCGCCAGCCTGTGGGCCGGCGCGTCCGCCGCCCAGACACCACCGCCCGAAGACCCCGCCCTGATCGCCTATCTGCGCGACCGGGCCCAGGAGGCGCTGGACACCACCCGCTATACGGCCGCGATCACGCCGGACGGGGCGATGACCCTGGTCTATCTGACAGGGCCGAACTGGGGCGGCTCGGGCGGATGCCGGCTGGTGCTGGACCGCACCGGCGCGACCTATCGCTCGGTCGGCGAGATCAGTGTCGCGCGCGCGCCGATCCGGTTGCTGGAGCGACAGACCCATGGCCGACGGGATCTGGGCGTCTATGTCGCGGGCGGCGGAATCACCGAGGGCTATGAGGCCGCCGTGCCGTTCAACGGCCGTCGATACGCGTCCAATCCGACGGTTCCGCCCGCCGTCAGGATCCAGGAGGCGCCCGGCGAAACGCTGATCCGCGCGGACGAGGCGGGCCTTGCGCTGGAACCGTCGCCGGACAAGCCTTGACTTGAACGGCGGCTCGGACGACCGAGAGCCGATGACCGTCGCCGCCTCAGACACCATGCCGCTGCGCGCCCTGTTGGCGCGGATTTGGCGCGACTATCTGTCCAAGCACAAGGGATCGCTGATCCTATCAGTCCTGTGCGCGGCGACGACCGGCCTTCTGACCGCCGCGCTGCTGAAGCTGCTGGAGCCGGCCGTCAACGGTCTGTTCCTGGGCGGGACCAAGCCGATCAGTCTGTTCGGCCTCGTGACGTTTCCGGCGGACAAGGCCGTCGTGTGGATTCCGGTCGCCATCCTGACCGTCGCCATTGCGCGAACCCTGGCCGCGCTGGGTCAGGCGGCCCTGGTCAACCGGCTGGGTCACACCATCGTCGGCGACATCCAGATTCGTCTGTTCGGGGCCATGATCCGCGCCGATCTGGCGCGCTTACGCAGCCAGCATTCGGGCGGCTTCGTCTCCTCGGTGCTGTTCGACGCCAACATGGTGCGCGAGGCCTTCACCTCCGGCGTGGTCAACTACACCCAGAACCTGCTGACCCTGATCGCGGTCTTGATCTACATGGGGTTCATCGACTGGCAGCTGACGATCGTCGTGCTGCTGGGCGTGCCGCTGGTGGCGCTGGTGCTGCGCCGGTTCGGGCGCAAGACGCGCAAGGCCGCCGTCGGCGCCATGGCCGAGACCGAGAACCTGTCCACTGCCCTGATGGAGAACCTGGACGGGGTTCGCCTGATCAAGATCGAAAACCGCGAGGCCGCCGAACAGGACCGCGTGGCCGAGGTGGTCGCCCGTCGCCAGCGCCACGTGATCAAGGGCGCCAACGCCCGCGCCTTCGCCGGTCCGTCCAGCGATCTGGTCGCCTATATCGTCGTCGCCGCCGTCATGGCCTACGCCGGGTGGCGGGCGCAGACGGGCGACATGACGGTGGGCGGGTTCGCCGCCTTCATCGGCATGCTGCTGGCCGCCGGTCAGGCCCTGCGCCAGGTGACCAATCTGGCGACGGTGATGAGCGAGGGCTTTACCGCCGCGCGTCGCCTGTTCGGCGCCCTGGACATCGAGGCCGAGATTCGCGAGGCGCCGGATGCGGCGCCCCTGGCGCCCGGCCCGGTCGAGGTGGTGCTGGACCAGGTGTCGTTCGCCTATGCCCCCGGCGGGGCGCCGACGCTGGATCATGTCTCGCTGCGGGTCGCGCCGGGCGAGACGGTGGCCCTGGTCGGGCCGTCGGGCGGGGGCAAGAGCACGATCCTGAGCCTGTTGCCGCGCTTCTATGACGTGACGGCCGGCGCGGTGACGATCAACGGCGCCGACGTGCGGTCCCTGCGCATCCACGACCTGCGCGACCATATCGCCCTGGTGACGCAGGAGCCCTTCCTGTTCGACGACACCATCGCCGCCAACATCGCCTATGGCCGGCCGGGCGCTACACAGGCCCAGATCGAGGAGGCCGCACGCTCCGCCGCCGCCCACGACTTCATCACCGCCTTGCCGCAAGGTTACGACACCCGCGCGGGCGAGGCGGGCCTGCGTCTGTCCGGCGGTCAGCGCCAGCGCATCGCCATCGCCCGCGCCTTCGTCAAGGATGCGCCCATACTGCTGCTGGACGAGGCCACCAGCGCCCTGGACACCGAGAGCGAGGCCCTGGTCCAGGCGGCGCTGGAGCGGCTGATGCAGGGGCGCGCCACCCTGATGATCGCCCACCGCCTGTCCACCGTCCGGAACGCCGACCGCATCTATGTGATCGAGGCCGGCCGCGTGGTCGAGGAAGGCGCGCACGACGCCCTGGTCGCAAGAGGCGGCCTCTATTCCCGCCTGGCGCGCCAGCAGTCGCTGGACGGCGCCGCGCCCAGCGTCGAGACGGTCGCGTGAGGCCGTTTCGCAATCCCGTCGTCCAGTCCGCCCTGGCCTGGACCCTGGCGCAGTGGATGCGGTTCTGCATCAAGACCATCCGTTGGACCCACGAGAACCAGGCGATCGCGGAAAAGGTCTGGGACCAAGGGGGCGGCGTTCTGTGCGTCTTCTGGCATTCTCGCATCGGCTTGGCGCCCGCGTGCTGGCCGCTGGACCGGGCGCAACCGGCCAAGGCCCTGATCTCGCTATCCGCAGACGGCGAGTTCATCGCCAAGGCCGTGGCCCGTCAGGGGTTCCCCGCCGTGCGTGGATCGTCCGCCAACAAGGACAAGGCTGCAGCCGCCAAGGGCGGGGCTCAGGCCCTGCGTGACGGACTGAAACAACTGAAGGTCGGCGCCCTGGCGATCACGCCGGACGGGCCGCGCGGGCCGGCGAACGTCATGGCCGAGGGCCTGCCGCTGATGGCGAAATTGTCCAAGGCGCCCGCCCTGTTCATCGGCATGTCGTGCAATCCGGCGATCCGGCTGAAGAGCTGGGACCGGGCCATTCTGCCTCTGCCCTTCGGCAAGGGCGCGATCGTCTGGGACCGCGCCGACTTCCCCGCCGAGGCCAACATGGCCGATGTCGTGGCCGATTGGACCGCGCGGCTGAACGCCGTCGAGGCGCGGGCCGATGCGATCACGGGCCTGAAACCGTGAGGATGCAGCCGTGACGCCGCTGCCGCTGATCGCTTATCGGCTAGCGACGCGCGCGCTGGAGCCGCTGGCCCCGCGCCTGCTGGATGCGCGCGCCAGGCGGGGCAAGGAAGACCCGGTGCGGGTGGACGAGCGGATGGGCTTCACTCGCGCCAAGCGCCCCGCGGGCGATCTGGTCTGGCTACACGGCGTCAGCGTGGGCGAGAGCCTGTCGCTGCTGCCCGTGGTCGAGCGGTTGGTGAAGGCGCGTCCCGACCTGACCGTTCTGGTCACATCCAGCACCGTGACCTCGGCGCATATTCTGGCCGAACGGCTGCCGACAGGCGTGATCCACCAATATGCGCCGGTCGATGCGCCGGGCGTGGTCGAGCGGTTCCTGGACCATTGGCGGCCCGGTTTGGCGGTCTTCGTCGAGAGCGAACTGTGGCCCAATCTGTTGCTGGCGGCGCGTCGGCGAGGCGTGAAACTGGCCCTGGTCAGCGCGCGCATCACGGAAAAGACGGTCGAGGGCTGGGCGCGGTTTCCGGCCTCCGCGCAGGCGCTGACGGGCGCCTTTGATCTGGTCCTGCCGCAGGATGAGGTTTCGGCCCAGCGCCTGGAGGGCATGGGCGCGCGGATCGACGGGCTGGTGAATCTGAAACTGTCTGGCGAGGCCCTACCGCACGATCCCGCCGCCTTCAGCCGTCTAAGCGCCGCCATCGGCGACCGGCCGGTGATCGTCGCCGCCAGCACCCATGAGGGCGAAGAGATCGCCATCGTGCGCGCGCTGGACCATTTGAGCGAGCGTGTCTGCCTGATCCTGACGCCACGCCATCCCGAGCGGGGGGCGCACATCGCCCAGGCGCTGCAGCGCGACGGATACGCCTTCGCCATGCGCTCGCGGGGCGAGACGATCGGGCCGGACACCGACATCTATCTGGCCGACACCCTGAATGAGATGGGCCTGTTCCTGCGCCTCGCCGATGTGGTGGTGATGGGCGGCTCGTTCGCGCCCGCCATCGGCCTGCCCCCCGTCGGCGGGCATAATCCGCTGGAGCCCGCGCGGCTGGGCAAGCCGACGATCACGGGGCCGGATGCATCCAACTGGGCGCCGGTGACGGCGGCCCTGGTCGAGGCCGGAGGCCTGGTCCTGGTTCAGGCGCCGTCTGATCTGCCCGGCGTGATCGAGCCCCTGTTGGAAGACCTGAACGCGGCCAAGGACGTGGGCGAGCGCGGGCGTCGCGCGGCTGTCGAGGCCGGGGGCGGGCTGGAGCGACTGTGGGCCCTGCTATCGCCGCTGATGCCGCAGAGGCAGGGCCGGCGATGAAGCTGAACACGCCGCGCTGGTGGTACGTGCGCGACAGCAACCACGCCCGGATGACGCGCACGGCGCTGAAACCGCTGGGCTGGGTCTGGGCCGCCGTGACGGCGCGTCGGATCGCCAAGACGGTCCCGGTCGACCCCGGCTGCGCGGTCATTTCGGTCGGCAATCTGACGGTCGGCGGATCGGGCAAGACGCCGGTCGCGCGCGAAACCCTGCGGCTGCTGCGGGCGGCGGGAATGGAGGCGCAAGGCCTGTCGCGCGGCTATGGCGGGCGGCTGGAAGGGCCGGTCCGGGTCGGTCCTCAAATCCATACGGCCGAAGATGTCGGGGACGAGCCGCTGATGCTGGCGCAGGGGTCGCCGGTCTGGATCGCGCGCGATCGCGTCGCGGGCGCCAGGGCCGCCGTCGCGGAGGGCGCGCAGGCTCTGGTGCTGGACGACAGCCATCAGAACCCGGCGCTGAAAAAGACCGTCAGCCTGATCGTCGTGGACGGCGAGACGCGCGGCGACGAATGGCCGTTCGGGGACGGTTCGGTCTTTCCGTCGGGCCCCATGCGCGAGCCGCTGAAGGCCGGGCTGGTGCGCGCCGACGCCGTGGTGGTCATGCTGCCGACCGATGTCGAAGAGGCCGATCCCGAACTCGTGGCGGTGTTTGGCGCCCTGCCCGTCTTCGTCGCGCGTCTGACGCCCGAGGGGCCCCCGCCGCCGGGGCCGCAGGTCGGGTTCGCCGGCATCGCCAAGCCCTGGAAGGTTGAGCGGTCGCTGAAGGCGGCGGGCTGCGACCTGGTCGACTTCGTCCCCTTCCCCGACCACGCGGCCTATAGCGCCGCCGATATGACGTTCCTGACTGACCGGGCGGCGGTGTTCGACGCCCGCCTGGTCACGACGGAGAAGGACTGGGTCCGGCTGACGCCCGAGCAGCGCAAGGACGTCGTCGCCTGGCCTGTCGTCGCCCGGTTCGAGGAGGAGGCGGCTTTCGCCGCCTTCCTGAACGACCGGATTCAGTCGGCGCGATAGACGACGCCGGACTTCATCACGAACTTCATCCGCTCCAGCTCGGTCACGTCCGACAGCGGATCGCCCGAGACGGCGACGATGTCGGCGGGCATGGCCACGGCGATCTTCCCGGCCTCATTGGCGATGCGCAGGTGTTCGGCGGCGCCGACGGTGGCGGCCTGGATGGCCTCGAGCGGGCTCAGGCCGGCGCGGACCAAAAGCGCGAACTCCTGAGCGTTGTCGCCGTGGGCCGAAACGCCCGAGTCGGTGCCGAAGGCGATCTTGACCCCGCCCTCATGCGCGCGGCGCGCCATGTCCAGCATCTTGGGGCCGGCTTCCAGCGCCTTGGCTGTCTGGGCGGGGGTGAAGAAGTTGTCGGGTCCCGAGGCGATGCGCGCCACAAAATCCCCAGCCAGCAGGGTCGGGATCAGCCAGGCGCCGTTCGACTTGAACAGGCGGATCGACTGATCGTCCAGATAGGTGCCGTGTTCAATGGAATCGCCGCCGGCCCGCAGGAAGGCGTTGATGCCGTCCACCCCGTGGGCATGCGCCGTGACCTGGCGGCCCATGCGGTGGGCGCTGCCGACGATGGCGGACAGTTCGTCGTCGCTGAACTGCTGGTTCAGACCGGCGGCGGTGTTGGACAGTACGCCGCCGGTGGCCGTGATCTTGATGATGTCGGCGCCGGCGCGAACCTGGGTGCGCACGGCCCGCATGCAGTCCTCAGGTCCCGAGCAGATGCTCTCGGACGACAGCAGGTGCATGACGTCCTCGCGATAGCCGTTGATGTCGCCATGCCCGCCGTGGATCGACACCGACGACCCCGCCGCAATGATGCGCGGTCCCGGCACGTCGCCGTTCTGAACGGCGTTTCGCAGGGCTAAGATGGCTTGGTTCGAGGCGCCCAGATCCGCCACCGTCGTAAAGCCGGCCATCAGGGTGCGACGCGCGTAGCGGGCGCCGACCATCGCCTGGTCCGCGTCCGAAAGGGTCACCTCTTCGAGGCGTGCGTTCGGGTTTTGCTGGCCGGTCAAATGGACGTGGCTGTCGATCAGGCCGGGCAGGACAAAGGCCTGGCGCAGGTCCACGACCTTGCCCTGAGAAGGGTCGCCGACGAAGCCGTCGCGCACTTCAACGACCTGGTTCCCTATGATCACGAGAGTTTTATCACGTTGCACAACGCCGTTCGACGGATCAGCAAGCAACCTTCCGGCCTCAACGAACGTTGTGTTGAGTTGCGTCGAAACGCCTTTGGCCACGGGGGTTTGTTGCGCGTGAGCGCTTACCGCCGACGCCATCAGCGCCGCCAGCGCGATTCCGAAACGCTTCATCGATGTCTCCCCGCGACGCGCCGGCCGCAAAAATGCCCCACAAGGCTCAGGTTGCCTCGCCCGTAACCAACTGAAACAAACACGCCTCAAGACCAACCGCAACGAGGGCGTCGCATGCGGCTATCGAGACGAGGACTTATTCTGGGCGGATCGGCCATGCTGGCGGGATGCGCCAGCGCGAGCGCTACGGCGCCGCTGACGACGGCCCAGAACGGCACTCCGATCGGCACGCCCCGTGTCGGCCTGTCCATGGCCCAGACTGCACCCGTGACCCCGCCGCCCCTGGACCCGCGCGGTCACGTTCGTAAGGAATTGATGGAGCGCGCCATGACCGCGCTGGACACCCATCATCACCGCCTGCCTCTGCGTGACCGGATGTATCTGGTCGACTTCCAGAAGTTCTCGGGCGAGGAGCGGCTCTATGAAGTCGACCTGATCGCGGGTGAAGTGAAAGTGCTGCGCACCTGCCACGGCCGGGGATCGGACCCCAGCCACACCGGCTATGCCCAGCGCTTTTCCAACACGCCGGATTCCAACATGTCCTCCATCGGCGCCTATGCGACGGCGGGCGCCAACTGGGGCGCGCAGCAGGGGCCGAACGTGCTGCTGGACGGGCTGGAATACACCAATGACAAGGCGCGCGAGCGGGCCATCATCATCCACGGCGCCGACTATGCCGATCCCGACTTCCTGGCGCGCGAAGGCAAGCTGGGTCGCAGCTACGGCTGCTTCTCGGTCGCCCACACCGACCTGCCGGCCTTGCGCGAACGCATGGGCGAAGGCCGACTGCTGTTCGCAGCGGCCTAGGCTTCAGCCTCGGTCCAAAGCGCGCCAGCCGATGTCGGAGCGGTTGAAGCCGCCCGGCCAGTCGATCTTGCGGATGGCGGCATAGGCGCGTTCGCGGGCCTGGGCGATGTCGTCGCCCTCTGCGCAGACGTTCAGGACGCGCCCGCCCGAGGCGGCCAGCAAGCCGTCGTCGCGGCGCTTGGTCCCCGCATGGAAGACCTGGACATGGGGACCGAAGTCCTGATCGGCGCCGCGGATGATCGAGCCTTCCAGCGGGCTGTCGGGATAGCCCTTGGCGGCCATGACCACGCAAATCACCGTCTGAGGCTTGAAGGCGGGCGAAGCCAGGCCCGAGACGTCGCCGCGCGCGCAGCCCAGCAGATAGGGGACTATGTCGCCCGCCATCCGCATCATCAGCACCTGGCATTCCGGGTCGCCGAAACGGGCGTTGAACTCGACCACCTTGGGGCCGTCCTCGGTCGCCATCAGGCCGGCGTAGAGCACGCCGCGATAGGGCGCGCCTTCTTCCGCCATCTTGCGGATCGTCGGCTGGACGATCAGCGCGTCGGCCTGCTGCACCAGCTCAGGCGTGAAGACGGGCGCGGGCGAATAGGCGCCCATGCCGCCGGTGTTGGGGCCAAGGTCGCCGTCGAAAGCGCGCTTGTGGTCCTGGGCGCCGCCGAACAGCAGGGCGCGTTGACCATCGCACAGGGCGAACAGCGAGCCTTCCTCGCCGTCCATGAACTCCTCGATCACGACGCGGGCGCCGGCCGCGCCGAACCGGCCGCCCAGCATGCGCTCGATTTCGGCCTCGGCGTCGGGGCGGTCGGGGCTGATGGCCACGCCCTTGCCGGCGGCCAGGCCATCGGCCTTGATCACATAGGGCGGCCGGAACACGTCCAGCGCCGCCTTGGCGTCCTTGACCGTGTCATAGACGCCGTAACCTGCGGTCGGGATTTCGTGGCGTTCAAGGAACCCCTTCGAAAAGGCCTTCGACGTTTCCAGCTGCGCCGCCTTGGCGGTCGGCCCGAAGCAGGGAATGCCAGCTGAGGCCAGGCGGTCGGCCAGACCAGCGGCCAGCGCCACCTCGGGCCCCACAACGACCAGATCGGCCTTGATCTCTCTGGCCAGGGCGGCCAAGCCGTCGGCGTCGTCCGCCTTGACGGCGCGCAGCTCGCACAGCTTCTCGATGCCAGGGTTGCCCGGCGCGGCGACCAGGCGTGTGACCAGCGGCGACTGGGCGATCTTCCAGGCCAGGGCGTGTTCGCGGCCGCCCGATCCGACGAGAAGAATGTTCATGAGATCGGGCAATGACCGGCCGGCGCCGGCCGGTCAAGCGCCCGTCAGACTTAACGCCGCATTCAGTGTCCAATCAGCGAACGGGCGGCGTCCAGGCCGGCAGGGCCTGAAGCTGACCGGGCGTCAGATCGGTGACCAGATCCCGGTCGCCGTTGCGGTCGATCGGAGACACGTCCGCGACCGGAACCCGCACCTTCATGTCGCCCGGCCCGTTCAACTCGATCACCAGATGGGTCAGGGCGCCCGAGGCGTCCAGCACCAGGGTTTCCACGTCGCCCAGATCGACGTTGGCGCGCGAATACAGATCCGCGTCTTCCAGCTGATCGCGGGTCATATTGAAGGCCAGGGCGGCGTTCGAGGCGGCGGCATCCGCCTGCTGGTCCGGCAACGCCACGGGCGCTGCGCCCGGCGCAGGAACCTGGACCACATCGTCGTCACGATCCGAGCAGGCGACGACGCTGCCGGTCAGGCAAAGAACGGCGGCGAGCGGGACGAAGCGGTTCATACGGCCTCCTTGGGCGTTAGAGCAGGGCCGAGACGACGTAGACGCCCAGGCCCAGCAGAATGATGCCGCCGATGATCAGCCACGGGCTCATGGCCCCGCCACCCCCGGCGCGGCGCGACAGATCGCGCTCGTGCGGGTCACGGTCAGAAGGATCAGTTCCGGGCGGGTCGGCGGCCATGAAAGTCGAACGACAGGGCGCGCGCAGCGTTCCCGGACGGATCGACGCAGGATAGGATGGGCTCATGAGCGACGACTCCTACGTATTCGAAGGCCCGGCCGAGGTCCCTGCCCCGCGCGACAACAATCCGCCCCTGTCGATCTCGGAGCTGTCGTTCGCGCTAAAGCGCACGCTGGAAGATCGGTTCGGCCATGTGCGGCTGCGCGGCGAGGTCTCCAAGGTCAACCGCCACGCCTCGGGCCACGTCTATCTGACGCTGAAGGATGACAAGTCGGCCATCGACGGCGTGGTTTGGAAGGGGTCGGTGCGCGGCCTGGGCGTCCAGCCCGAGGCGGGGCTAGAGGTCATCGTCACCGGCAAGATCACCTCCTATCCGGCGCGATCGTCCTATCAGATCGTGATCGAGAGCATGGAGGCGGCCGGCGCCGGCGCCCTTTTGGCCCAGTTGGAACGGCTGAAGGTCCGCCTGCGTGAGGAAGGTCTGTTCGAGCCCGGGCGCAAGAAGCCCCTGCCCGCCTTTCCCGCGACCATCGGCGTGATCACCAGCCCGACCGGCGCGGTGATCCGCGACGTGCTGCACCGGATCGCAGAACGCTGGCCCTGTCGCGTCATCGTCTGGCCCGTGGTCGTTCAGGGCGAATCCGCCTGCGGCCAGGTGTCGAAAGCCATTCGCGGCTTTGACGGGATGACGCCCGACGGGCCGATCCCCCGCCCGGACCTGCTGATCGTCGCGCGCGGCGGCGGGTCGGTCGAGGACCTGTGGTGCTTCAACGACGAAGGCCTGGCGCGGACCGTGGCGGCGGCGCGCATTCCGATCATCTCGGCCGTGGGGCACGAGACCGACACCACCCTGATCGACTTCGTCTCGGATCGCCGGGCGCCGACCCCGACGGGCGCCGCCGAAATGGCGACGCCTGTGCTGGCGGACCTGCGCTACGCCGTCGCCGACATGGACCGGCGCATGGTGCAGGCGGGCGGGCGGCTGATCGAGGATCGACGCACGCGCCTGCGGGCTGTGGCGCGCGGCCTGCCGGCGCGGCCGGAGGACCTGCTGGCCCTGGCGCAGCAGCGGCTGGACTATGTGTCGAGCCGGCTGGGATCGGGTCTGCAACGAAATGTCGCCCTGCACGAGCGGCATCTGGCGGTGACGGGCGGCAAGCTGAGCCCGGCCCTGCTGCGCACCCGGATCGAGCGAGGGCAGGACCGGCTGCGCGGCGCGGGCGACCGGCTGGGCGCGGCGCTTCAGGCGGGCGTGGCGCGCGGCGAGCGGCGACTGTTGCAGGTCTCTGGGCGGCTGTCGCCCGAACCACTGCATCGGCGACTGGACCAGCGTCAGGCGCGGCTTGAAGCCGTCGGCGCGCGGCTGGACGGGGTCATGCCCCGTCGGCTGGAGCGGGACGCCGATCGCCTGGCGGCGCTGTCGCGCGCGCTGACGACGCTGGACCCCGGACGTCCCAAGCCCGGTTTCGCCCGCGTGGAAAATTCAGACGGCGCCTGGATCACCTCGGCCAAGGCGCTGGAGCCGGGTCAGGCGGTTCGGCTGGTGTTCGGCGACGGCGTTCAGCCGGCGACGATCGACGGCGGCGAACCCCGTCCGTCCGCACCGCGTCCGGCGGCCAAGCCGAAGCCGTCCGCCGCCGATCAGGGCAGCCTGTTCTAGCATCTCAACGACGGTCATTCCGGGGCGTCCGCAGGACGAACCCGGAATCCAGGCGCCGGGCATCCGGCGTCGGATGCATCTATCAGCGCGCCTGTGGTCCTGGCTTCCGGGTTCTTCGCTCCGCTCAGCCCCGGAATGACGGCCGTTTGGTTGGTCACCGAGTGTGGACAGGTCGTGGTCCAAGGCGAGCTATTCCAACTGCGCGGTTTTCCTCTTCGCCCCGACGGCGCTTCCTGCTAACCGGCCCAGCATGAAGATCACGCGCCTCGCCGTCACCGCCTATGTGTTCGCCCTCCTGATCATCGTCCTGGATCAGCTGACCAAGGCCTGGATCATCAGCGGCCTGTCGCTGCAGGAAGTCGGCCGCATCCCCGTTTTCCCGCCGATCCTCAACTTCAGCTGGGTCGAGAACACCGGCGTCAGCTTCGGCCTGTTCGGCGGCGGCGAAGCGCGCTGGGGCCTGGCCATCTTCTCCATCGTCGTCTCGGCCGGCCTGGCCTGGTGGGCGACGCAGTCGAACCGACGCCTGCTGATCACCGCGATCGGCTTCGTCATGGGCGGGGCCCTGGGCAATGTGATCGACCGGATCCGCTTCGGCTATGTGGTCGACTTCATCGACTTCTCGGGCACCGGCGTCTTTCCCTGGGTGTTCAACGTCGCCGACAGCGCCATCACCATCGGCGTCGTGCTGCTGATCATCGACAGTCTGGTGGCCGACAAACCCGCCAAGGTTGGCGCGGCCGTCGAAAAGTCGTAATCACCCCGTCTTCACTATGCCGACTGCGCCATCGCGGCGCTTCCTGCATCAGCCGACCAGAGCCTGAAACCATGCGTATCCGCAGTGTCGCCGTCCTGACCCTCGTCGCCTCCTCCGCGCTCGCCGTCTCGGCCTGCGGAAGCATCAAACAGGGCATCGGCCTGACCAAGGTGGTGCCGGACGAGTTCGTCACCGTCTCCACCGCCCCGCTCAGCATCCCGCCGGAATACGGCCTGCGTCCGCCCGCGCCGGGCCAGCCGCGGCCGCAGGAACTGGCCCCCGAAAGCGCCGCGCGTCAGATCCTTCTGGGTCAGCGTCAGGCCGTCACCCGCACGCCGGGCGAACAGGTCCTGGTGGCCCAGGCCGGCGGCGACCAGGCCGACCCCCTGGCCCGCTATGTCGTCGACGATGAGTTCGGCGATCTGGCGCACAAGGACGAGAGCTTCGCCAACCGCCTGATGTTCTGGCGCAAGGACGACGCCTCGACCCAGGCGCCAACGGTTCGCCAGACCGCCGAAGGCCAGAAGACTATCGACGCCTCGACCGAAGCCGCCCGCCTTCAGGCTCTGACCGGCGGACAGCAGGCCATCACGATCCAGCCGCGTCGCAGCACCGGCTTCAAGCTGCCGGGCCTGTAAGGACCGATACGACGGGCGCTTGCCAGGGCAGCGTCCGTCCTTATTGTAAACGGACCTGATCAGGAGCCGTTTGCATGACCGAAACCGTCGATATCGCCGCCCTGTCCGGGATCGACCAACTGCGGCTGGGCATGACGGGCGGCTTCATCGCGCCCATCGCTCGCACAGTCGGCTTCGAACTGACCGAAGTGGAAGAAGGCCGGGTGGTGTTCGAGGCCATCCCCACCACCGCCGTCTATAATCCGCTGGGCACCGTCCATGGCGGTTGGATCGCGACGGTGCTCGACTCGGCCTGCGGCTGCGTTGTCCATTCGACGCTTCGGCCGGGCCAGACTTATACGACGCTGGAACTGAAAACGGTTTTTCACAAGGCGCTGACCGCCGGCACGCCGGTTCGGGCCGAGGGCCGGATCGTTCAGGCCGGTCGCCGGGCGGCCTTCTCGGAGGCCGATCTGCGCGGCCTGGACGGCAAGCTTTATGCAACCGCGACCTCGACTTGCCTGGTGATGGAGCGCTGAGGGCAGCAAGCGTTTGCCGCGCCTCGCTTTAGCCGCTATCAGCGGCGAGCGTTGATGATCGGCCGCCGATCGTCGTGCGCCCTCTCTCGCTGTCGGAAAAATAAGCTGATGCGTCGCGTGTTCACCGCCCTGGCCGCCCTCTCCATCGCGGCCTCCGTCCTGCCCGTCGCCGCCGAGGCCCAGACCTCCCAGCGCCAACGTGAGCGCGGCGGGCAACAGCAACAGGCCTCGGGTGAAGACGCCGCGCCGTCGCGCGCGCCGCGCATCGCGCCCCTGCGTCGCCGCGCCAACGCCGGCCCCTGCCCCTATGTGAAGATTCTCTACGACGCCGCCCGCTACGTCGAGCTGGAAGGCGGACGCGCCGCCGTGGCCAACGTCGGCTACACGGGCGAGATCGAAGGCATCTCTTCGGACTGCGAATATCGCGAAGCCGATCCGATTCGCGTCGACATGGACGTGCTGTTCAACCTGGGCCGCGGCCCGCAGGCGACGGGCGAGCAGCGCACCTACCGGTACTGGATCGCGGTGACCGAGCGGAACAACGCCATCCTGTCCAAGGAATATTTCGACCTGCCGGTGAACTTCGAGGGCCAGCGCACCGCCTCGGTCACTGAAAAGCGCACCATCGTCATTCCGCGCGCCGGCATCGAAACCAGCGGCAGCAACTTCGAAATCCTGGTCGGTTTCGACGTGACGCCGGAAATGGCCGAGTTCAACCGCTCGGGCAGCCGCTTCCGCGTCAACGCCGGCACGACGCCCGCCGCGCCCTCGCCTGCCTCTGCGCCGAGCCAATAATGTCTGATCTGAAGACCGTCCTCAGCGAAGCGGTCGCCGCCGCCTTCGCCGCCGAAGGCGTGGATGCGGCCCTGGCCCGCGTCACCCCGTCGGACCGCCCCGACCTGGCCGATTTCCAGTCCAATGGCGCGCTCGCCGCCGCCAAGGCGCTGAAGGCCAATCCGCGCGAACTGGCCGGCAAGATCGCCGAACGCCTGAGCGCGGATGCCCGCTTCGCCTCGGTCGAAGTGGCGGGGCCCGGCTTCATCAATCTGAAGCTCTCCGACGCGCTGCTGGCCGAACGGGCGACGGAGGTGGCGAACGACGCCGCCCGCGCGGGCGCCGCGACCGTGGCCGAGCCACGCCGGGTGGTCATCGACTACGGCGGTCCCAACGTCGCCAAGCCGATGCACGTCGGCCATTTGCGCAGCGCCATCATCGGCGAGAGCCTGAAGCGGTTGTTCCGCTTCCGCGGCGACCACGTCACCGGCGACGCCCACTTCGGCGACTGGGGCTTCCAGATGGGCCTACTGATCGTCGCCTGCGGCGACGAGGGGCTCGCCGAAGCCTTCATGGCCGAAGGCGATGGCCCCTTCCCGGCCGAAAGCCCGGTCACCCTGGCCGACCTGGATCGCCTTTATCCGCAGGCCGCCGGCAAGGCCAAGGAGGATCCGGCCTTCCGCGATCGCGCCCGCAAGGCGACGGCGGAACTTCAGAATGGCCGTCCCGGCTACCGCGCGCTCTGGCAGCATTTCGTGGTGGTCAGCCGTGAGGCGCTGACGCGCGAATACGGCGACCTGTCGGTCGATTTCGACCTGTGGAACGGCGAAAGCGACGCCGACCCGCAAATGCCGGAAATGCTGGCGCACCTGAAAGAGACCGGACTGCTGGTCGAGGACGACGGCGCCCAGGTGGTTCACGTCGCCAAGCCCGGCGAGACGCGCAAGAAGAAGCTGGCCGACGGTTCGGTGATCGAGGCGCCCTCGCCTCCACCCCTGCTGGTCATCAGCTCGGAAGGCTCGGCCATGTACGGCACGACCGACCTGGCCACGATCCTGGACCGCAAGAAGGCTCTGGCTCCCGACCTGGCCCTCTACGTCGTCGACGAACGCCAGGCCGAACATTTCGAGCAGGTCTTCCGCGCCGCCTATCTGGCCGGTTACGCCGAACAGGGCGCGCTGGAGCATCTCGGCTTCGGCACGATGAACGGACAGGACGGCAAGCCCTTCAAGACCCGCGCGGGCGGCGTGCTGAAACTGCGCGACCTGATCGACCAGGCGACCGAAAAGGCGCGTGAGCGTTTGCACGACGCCAAGCTGGGCTACGACCTGTCGCCGGAAGAGTTCGAGGCCATCGCGCACAAGGTGGCCATCGCGGCCCTGAAGTTCGCCGATCTGTCGAACGCGCGCACGACCAGCTACGTGTTCGATCTCGATCGCTTCATGAGCTTCGAGGGCAAGACCGGGCCGTATCTGCTGTATCAGTCGGTCCGCATCAAATCCCTGCTGCGCAAGGGCGCCGAACAGGGGCTGACGCCCGGCGCCATCGTCATCGCGGAACCGGCGGAGCGCGATCTGGCCCTGACGCTGGACGCCTTCTCGACCGCCGTGTCGGACGCCTACGACAAGCGGATGCCGCATCTGGTCGCCGAACACGCCTATCGGGTGGCCCAGTCCTTCTCGAAGTTCTACGCCGCCTGCCCGGTGCTGATCGCGCCGGACGAAGCGACCAAACGTTCGCGCTTGGCCCTGTCCGCCGCGGCTCTGCGCCAGCTTGAAATCGCCTTGAATCTGCTGGGCATCGACACGCCGGAGCGGATGTAGGGTATAGACGGGGCGACATCCTTCCGGAGATCGCCCATGTCGCTTGACGCCTATATCGCCGGCCTGCCCAAGGCCGAACTGCACCTGCATATCGAGGGCTCGCTGGAGCCCGAGCTGATGTTCGAGTTGGCGCAGCGCAACGGCGTGTCCATTCCCTATGACAGCGTCGAGGCGGTGCGGGCGGCCTATGATTTCTCCAACCTGCAGGACTTCCTGGACATCTACTATGCGGGGGCCGCCGTCCTGCTGACGCGGCAGGATTTCGAGGATCTGGCCTTCGCCTATTTCCAGCGCGCGGCGGCCGATAATGTGCGCCATGCCGAAATCTTCTTCGATCCTCAGACCCATACCGATCGGGGCGTGCCGTTCGGCGTGGTGGTCGAGGGGCTGATCGCGGGCATGGACCGGGCCAAGGCGGAACTGGGCGTGAGCAGCGGCCTGATCCTCAGCTTCTTACGCCACCTGACCGAGGAAGAAGCCTTCGCGACGCTGGAGGCCGCCAAACCCTATCTGCACCATTTCATCGGCGTCGGACTGGATTCGTCGGAGGTCGGCCATCCGCCGTCCAAGTTCCAGCGGGTCTTCGCCGCCGCGCGTGAGCTGGGCCTGAAATTGTGCGCCCACGCCGGCGAGGAAGGTCCGCCCGCCTATGTCCATGAGGCGCTGGACCTGCTGAACATCGATCGGATGGACCACGGCAATCGCTCCATGGAGGACGAGGCCCTGGTCCAGCGGCTGGTCGCCGAGCAGATGACCCTGACCGTCTGCCCTCTGTCGAACCTGAAACTGTGCGTGGTCGATGATCTGAAGGACCATCCCGTCCCCGAGATGCTGCGCCGGGGCCTGCACGTCACCCTGAACTCGGACGACCCGTCCTATTTTGGGGGATATGTGAACGATAACTACAGCCGGCTGGCTGAGGCCGTCGGCCTGACGCGCGATGAGGTGACGCAGCTGGCCAAGAACAGCTTCGAAGGGTCGTTCCTGGGCGAGGCGGAGAAGGCTGCGTTCTTGGCGGAGGTGGAGGCCTACGCGGGCGTACACTGACGCCCTCTCCATTCGTCATTCCGGGGCGTCCGAAAGACGAACCCGGAACCCAGGAGGCGCACATCCGGCCTGGGCTGTATCGCGCAGAGGGAATGCGGCCCTGGGTTCCGGGTCTTCGCTACGCTTCGCCCGGAATGACGAAACGAAGAGGTGATCGCTTCCTCGAACCCCATGTTCCTGATATGTTCCAGCATGGACCAGGGGGGCACTAAGGTTGAAGACAGCGCAAACCTACGCTGGCTGTTCGTCGATCTGAACGCCTTCTTCGCCAGCGTCGAACAGCAGATGAACCCGGAATGGCGGGGCAAGCCGGTCATCGTGCGGCCGGCGATGAGCGAATACACCGGCGCCATCGCCGCCAGCTATGAGAGCAAGGCCTGGGGCGTTCATACCGGGATGCGGGTGTCCGAGGCGCGCAAACTGTGCCCCGATCTGATCGTCGCCGAGGCGCGACCCGACCTCTACGTCAAAATTCATCAGCAGATCATGGCCGAGATCGACCGCCATGTTCCGGTGTGGAAGGTCAGCTCGATCGACGAATGTTCGTGCGAACTGCTCGGTCCGGAACGGCTGGAGGCGAACGCCGTCGCCCTGGCCCGACGCATTCAGGCGGGCATCCTGCAAAACGTCGGCGATTGTCTAAGGTCGTCCGTCGGGCTGGCGCCGTCGCGGTTCCTGGCCAAGACGGCCTGCGGCATGCAGAAGCCCGCCGGACTGACGGTGCTGCGCGCCAACGAGCTGCCCGGTCCCCTGCTGGACCTGCCGCTGTCGAAATATCCGGGCATCGGCTCGCGCATGCAGATCCGGTTGCAAGCGGCGGGCGTCACCGACACGGCCGGCCTTTGGAACATGAGCGCGAAACAGGCCCGGGCGGTCTGGAACAGCATCGAGGGCGAACGCATCTGGCGCGGCCTGCACGGTCTGGACAGCGAGCCGACGCCGGAAAAACCGCCCGCCTCGATCAGCCACAGCCACGTCCTGGCCCAGGCCATGCGGACCCCGGACAAGGCGCGAGCCGTGGCGCGGCGGCTGGTGGTCAAGTGCGGAGCCCGCCTGCGGCGCATGGGCCTGACCGGCGCCAGCCTGACCCTGCATCTGGACATGGGACCGAAGGCGACGCCCCGAAGCGGTCGACGCGGCTGGGAAACGGCGGCGATGAGTTGTCCCATCGCGCCGACGCAGGACACCTTCGCCCTTCTGGCCGCGCTCGACAGTCTGTGGCGCAAGGTCGAGCCGGAGCTGGAGGCGGGACGTCTGAGCTATGTCGGGGTCGGGGTGCACGGCCTGAAAGCCCGCGACGCCTTCGAGACCGACCTGTTCGCCGCCGGCCCGGATCAGGACGGGGACGCCCCGTCTCTTCGCCTGTCCCAGGCGCTGGATGCGCTGAACCGCCGTTACGGCAAGGACACCGTCAGCATCGGCCCGAAGGCCGGCCTGCCCGACTATATCGGCGCCAAGATCGCCTTCACCCGCATCCCCGAGGCCGAGGATTTCTGGGAGTGAGGCCCACCTAGCTCAGTAGGGACGCCGCCGCGATCTCAGCCACGCCCAAGGCCCGGAAACTGTCTTGAGCCGCCGCCTCGGTTTGCGGCGCGATGGCCCGGCTGGCGTCGGCGATCACCACGGCTTGAAACCCTTCGCGAACCGCGTCTTCGGCCGTAAAACGAACGCAGTAGTCGAAGGCCAGACCGCACAGGAAGACACGCGACACGCCCAGTTCGCGCAACAGGCCGGCCAGTCCCGTCGGGGTGCGGTGATCGTTCTCGAAGAAGCCGGAATAGCTGTCGACCGCCGGATTGTAGCCCTTGCGGATCACGGCCATGGCCTTGTCGACCGTCGGCGCTGCATCGGGATGAAAGTCGGCGCCAGGCGTGCCCTGAAGACAATGATCCGGCCAAAGCATCTGGCGACCGTAGGCGACCTCGATCTCGGCAAAGGGCGCCGCGCCGGGGTGGTTGGAGGCGAAGCTGATCTGGTCCGGCGTATGCCAGTCCTGCGTCACGATCACGCGGTCGAACCGGGCCGACAGCCGGTTGATCAGCGGCATAATCCCCGCGCCGCCCGCCACCGCCAGACGGCCGCCTTCGCAGAAGTCGTTCTGCGGATCGATGACCAGAAGGGCGTCGCTCATCACACGCCTGCGTAGACGTCGATCTCGTTGGCCGAGCCGAGCGCGACGGGGATGCGCTGGTGCAGATGCTTGGGCTGCACGTCCAGAATGGCCTGACGACCATCCGTCGTCGCCTTGCCGCCGGCCTGCTCGACCAGGAAGGCCATCGGATTGCCTTCGTACATCAGCCGCAGCTTGCCCGGCTTGTTCGGCTCGCGCCGGTCCCAGGGATAGAGGAAGACTCCGCCGCGCATCAGGATGCGGTGAACATCCGCCACCATGGCCGCGACCCAGCGCATGTTGAAGTTCTTGGCTCGCGGCCCCTCGTCACCCTTCAGCAGGTCGCCGACATAGGTCTGCACCGGCTCGGCCCAGTGGCGCAGGTTCGACATGTTGATGGCGAACTCCTTGGTGTCCGGCGAAATGGCGATGTCGTCGTGGGTCAGGATCCAGTCGCCGTCGTTCGACAGGGTGAACCCCTTCACGCCCGCGCCCGTCGTCAGCACCAGCATGGTCTGCGGCCCATAGACGGCATAGAGGGCGGCGACCTGACGGCGGCCCGGCTGCATGAAATCAGCCTCGCTCGGCGTCGCCGTCGCGGACTTCAGCACCGAGACGATGGTGCCGACGGGCGCGTTGATGTCGATGTTGGACGAGCCGTCCAGCGGGTCGAACAGCACCAGATATTCGCCGACCGGGTTCGAGGCCGGCTGGACCTCGTCCATCTCTTCGGACGCGACGCCGGCGACGGCCGGGCTGGCCAGCAGGGCGTCGGTCAGCATGTCGTTGGTCATGACGTCGAGCTTCTTCTGCTCCTCGTCCTGCACATTGATCTGGCCCGATGCGCCCAGCGCCCCGGCCAAGGCGCCGCCGGCAACGACCTTGCTGATGTCCGCGCAGGTGGCGGCGACCACGGTCAGAACCGTCTTCAGCCCCTCGGGCGCATCCAGGGCGGCGATATGGGCGTCGAGGCGTGTGCGGGTCATGCGGTCGGTCCAGTTCTGAGGGGTGCTGCGTTCTTGGCGGGCGAGACGCGCCACCGCAAGAAAAACCCTCTCCCATTGGGAGAGGGCTTGAGCGCCCGAGAGCGCAGCGATTGGTCTTGCGCGAAAGGGTGAGGGTCGGGGGGTGCGAACTGGCCCACCGGCCGACCCTCATCCGGCCCTTCGGGCCACCTTCTCCCAACGGGAGAAGGGCTCATCTCATCAGATCGGCAGGATCGCCGTACCGAACGCCCGTTTCAGTTCGTGGGCGGCGAAGGTCTGGGCCGCCGCTGCATCCGGCACGACCGCCGCCATGCCGAAGAACTCGTGCGTCGAGCCGTGGAAGGTCTTGTGACGCACGTCCACGCCCGCCTGCTCCAGCTTCTCGGCCAGCAGTTCGCCCTCGGTGCGCAGCGGATCGATCTCGGCGCAGATCACCGTCGTCGAGGGCAGGCCCGACAGGTTCGCCTTCTCGACGATATTGATGCGCGGGTCCTGAGCATCGGCCTCGTTGGCGAAGATGTGCTTCACGAACCACTTCATCATCGGCTTGTTCAGCGGCTTGGCGTCGGCGTTCTCGACGTAGGACTCATTGTCCATGTCCACGCCGGCGACCGGATAGACCAGCACCTGATGTTTGGGCGCCGGCAGGCCGGCGTCGCGCGCCATCATCGACACGCCGATCGCCAGGTTGCCGCCTGCGCTTTCGCCCATCACGGCCACCTTCTGCGGGTCGCCGCGGAAGGTCTGCGCATTCTCCAGCACCCAGCGATAAGCGGCCAGGGCGTCGTCGTGCGCGGCGGGGAAATGATGTTCCGGGGCCTGGCGATAATGGACCGAGACCACGATCACATCGGCCATCTTGGACACGCCGCGCGGGCCTCCGTCATAGACGTCCAGATCCGCGATCACGAAGCCGCCGCCGTGGAAATAGACGACGACCGGATGCAGCTTGTCTTCGGAATGGTCATGCGGCTTGTAGATGCGCGCCTGGATCGGACCGGCGGCGCCGGGGATGGTGATGTCGCTGGTCTTGACGCCCATGTCGTCGCTGGGGTCCTTGCCGTCCTTTCGCAACAGCGATTTCACCGCGTCAGTCGGGGTCGGTTGCTGGCGAGCCTCCTCGGGCGACAGGGTCTCGATCGGCTTGCCGCCGAGGGACGCCAGTTCGTCCAGCACCTTCTGCATCGGGCCATCGGCCTTGGCGGGGGTGTCGCGCGGCTTGTCATTATCGCCGAACAGCTTGTCTATAATGGACATTTTCGCATTCCTGGGTTTGGTTTCGGGGTTCGGAACGACAACCCGCCGCACGCATCCTTGTTCCCGGCCCGCTTGACTTGGCGCTTGAGTCGATGCCTTAGGTCGCACGCTCTCGCGGGAGAGATCGGGCGCTGGAAACAGGGTTCGACGCCGAAGGCGCAACCGCCCCGGAAACGCTCAGGCAAACGGACCGCGAAGCATACGGACGCTGGAAAGTCGCCCATTCGGGCGCGCCGACGGAGCAAGGCGACATGATTTGGTCGCCGGAATCTCTCAGGCTTCAGGACAGCGGGGGCGCGAGGACGGCGGAGCTCCGCCACAACACGCGACCGTGAAAGCCTGAACCATGACCGACCAGACCCTGAAGACCACGCCCCTGAACGCCGCGCACCGCGCGCTGGGCGCCCGCATGGTGGGGTTCGGCGGCTATGACATGCCGGTCCAGTACGAAGGCGTTCTGGCCGAGCACCGCTGGACGCGGGAACACGCCGGTCTCTTCGACGTGTCGCACATGGGCCAGTGCAAGATCACTGGCGAGGACGCGACCGCCCAGTTCGAACGGTTCGTGCCCGGCGACTATGCGATCCTGAAGGCCGGCAAACAGAAGTATTCCCTACTGCTGAACAAGGACGGCGGCGTCATCGACGACCTGATGGCCGGCCACCCGGATCACGACGGCCTGTTCGTCGTCGTCAACGCCGGCAACAAGGACGAGGACTTCGCCTTCTGGGAGGCCAACCTCGAAGGCGACGCCAAGCTGACAGTGCTGAACCGCGCGCTGATCGCCATCCAGGGGCCGGAAGCCGCCGAGGTCATGGCCGCGCACGAGCCGATCCTGGCCGAAATGGGCTTCATGGAATGCGCCCGTCTGATGCTGTTCGGCGCCGACTGCTATGTTTCTCGCTCGGGCTACACCGGCGAAGACGGCTATGAGATTTCCGTCCCGGCGGACCAGGCCGAGCGCATCTGGAACACCATTCTGGAAGACGCCCGCGTCAAGCCGATCGGCCTGGGCGCGCGCGACAGCTTGCGTCTGGAAGCCGGCCTGCCGCTGCACGGCCACGACATCGACCCGACCACCTCGCCGGTCGAAGGCGCCCTGACCTTCGCCCTGTCCAAGTCGCGCAAGGAACGCGGGGACTTCGCCGGCGCCGACCGCATACTGAAGGAGCTGTCCGACGGCCCCTCGCGCGTTCGCGTCGGTCTGATCGTCAAGGAAGGCGCCCCGGCCCGTGAGGGCGCCGAGATCGCCGACGCCGACGGCGCCGTGATCGGCAAGGTCACCTCTGGCGGCCCTTCCCCCACCTTGGGCAAGAACATCGCCATGGGCTACGTCCCGCCGGCCTATGCCGCCCTGGGCACGGCGCTGAAGGTCATCGTGCGCGGCAAGACCGCCGCCGCCGAAGTCGTCGCCATGCCCTTCGTGGCTCAACGCTATTACCGCAAACCCAAAGCCTGAGAGATCAGACCATGAAGTTCACCAAGGATCACGAGTGGGTCAGCCTGGACGGCGACATCGCCACCGTCGGCATCTCCAAACATGCCGCCGACGCCCTGGGCGACGTGGTGTTCGTCGAAGTGCCTGAAGTCGGCAAGACCGTCTCCAAGGGCGACAGCTTCGCCGTGGTCGAGAGCGTCAAGGCGGCGTCGGACGTCTACGCCCCCGTCTCGGGCGAAGTGGTCGAGGCGAACGACGCCCTGTCGACCGCCCCGGAAACCGTCAACTCGGGCGCCGAGGCCGACGGCTGGTTCGCCAAGATCAAGGTTTCGGACGCCTCGCAGCTGGACGCCCTGATGGACCAGGCCGCCTACGACGCCTTCCTCTCCACTCTCTAATCTCAAACTCCGTCACCCTCGGGCTTGACCCGAGGGCCGGACAATCAACCACTCGTGCGAAGCCTTTGACGCACGAGCCGCACAACATCCGGTCCTCGGGTCAAGCCCGAGGATGACGGGTGAAGGAAACCGGCAATGCGTTACCTCCCCCTGACGCCCGACGACCGCACGGCGATGCTCGCCGCCATCGGCGCGAAATCCATCGATGATCTGTTCGTGGACGTGCCCCAGGCCGCCCGTCTGGACGGCCCCGTCGATCTGCCGCGCGTCGCAGGTGAACTGGAGGTCGAGCGCGCCCTGTCCGCCATGGCGGCCAAGAACGCCACGGCCGGCGCCGTGCCCTTCTTCTGCGGCGCTGGAGCCTACAAGCACCACGTCCCCGCGACGGTGGACCACGTGATCCAGCGCTCGGAGTTCCTGACCAGCTACACCCCCTACCAGCCGGAAATCGCCCAGGGCACGCTGCAGTACCTGTACGAGTTCCAGACCCAGGTCGCGAACCTGACCGGGATGCCGGTCGCCAACGCCAGCCTCTACGACGGTTCGACCGCCATGGCGGAGGGCGTGCTGATGGCGACCCGCGTGACCCGTCGCAACAAGGCGGTGATCTCGGGCGGCGTCCACCCGCACTACGTCAAGGCGACCGAGACCGTGGTCCACGCCGTCGGCGTCGAGACCCTGGCCCTGCCCGCCGCCGTCGACGCCGAGACCGCCGTCATCGACCAGATCGGTCCCGACACGGCCTGCGTCGTCGTCCAGACCCCCAACGTCTTCGGCACGGCCACCAACGTGACCAAGATCGCAGAGGCCGCCCACGCCGCCGGCGCCCTGCTGATCGTTGTGGTCACCGAGGCCGTGTCGATGGGCCTGCTGAAGTCGCCCGGCGAGATGGGCGCCGACATCGTCGCCGCCGAAGGCCAGTCGATCGGCAACGCCCTGAACTTCGGCGGTCCCTACGTCGGCCTGTTCGCCACGCGCGAGAAGCTGATCCGCCAGATGCCCGGCCGCCTGACCGGCGAGACCGTGGATGCCGACGGCGAGCGCGGCTTCGTCCTGACCCTGTCGACCCGCGAGCAGCACATCCGCCGAGACAAGGCGACCTCGAACATCTGCACCAACTCGGGCCTGTGCACCCTGGCCTTCACCATCCACATGAGCCTGCTGGGCGAGACGGGCCTGCGCAAGCTGGCCCTGCTGAACCACGAAAAGGCCGTCGCCACGCGTGACGCCCTGGCCGCCATTCCGGGCGTCGAAATCCTGACCGACCGCTTCTTCAACGAGTTCGCGGTGCGCCTGCCCAAGAACGCGGCCGAGGTCGTGGATCAGTTGGCCGCCCATCACGTCCTGGCCGGCGTGCCCTACAGCCGCCTGGCCCCCGACGCCGGCATGGACGATGTCCTGCTGGTCGCTGCGACCGAGACGGCCCTGGACGCCGACATCCAGATCCTCGCCAAGTCGCTCTCCAAAGTCCTCGGCGCGTAAGGGATACTGACCATGAGCACCATGAACACCGTCGGCCGCCCGACCGCCCCGAACCAGGTCCAGACCAAGCCCGCCACCCTGACCGGCGGCCGCGGCCTGTTGCAGAACGAAGCCCTGATCTTCGAGGGCGACGGCTGGGGCAAGACCGGCGTCGACCTGCCGGAACCCAAGACGGACGGCTCCGATCTGGGCGACCTGGTCCGCAAGGATCCGATCGGCCTGCCCGGCCTGTCCGAGCCCGAAGCCATGCGCCACTATGTGCGCCTGAGCCAAAAGAACCACGCCATCGACCTGGCCATCTATCCGCTGGGCTCGTGCACGATGAAGCACAACCCGCGCCTGAACGAGAAGATGGCCCGCCTGCCCGGCTTCTCCGACATCCACCCGCTGCAGCCGATCTCGACGGTTCAGGGTGCGCTGGAGCTGATGGACACCCTGGCCCACTGGCTGAAGACCCTGACCGGCATGCCCGCCGTCGCCCTGTCGCCCAAGGCCGGCGCCCACGGCGAACTGTGCGGTCTGATGGCGATCCGCGCCGCCCACGAGGCGTCGGGCCAGCATGAGAAGCGCCGCAAGGTTCTGGTGCCCACCAGCGCCCACGGCACCAACCCGGCCACCGCCGCCTTCGTCGGCTATTCGGTGGTCGAAGTCGCCCAGACCGAGGACGGCCGCGTGGACGTCGCTGACCTGGCGTCCAAGCTGGGTGACGACGTCGCCGCCATCATGGTGACCAATCCGAACACCTGCGGCCTGTTCGAGCGCGACATCCTGGAGATCAGCCGCCTGACGCACGAGGCCGGCGCCTATTTCTACTGCGACGGCGCCAACTTCAACGCCATCGTCGGCCGGGTTCGTCCAGGCGACCTGGGCGTCGACGCCATGCACATCAACCTGCACAAGACCTTCTCGACGCCCCATGGCGGCGGCGGTCCGGGCGCGGGTCCGGTGGTCCTGTCCGAAGCCCTGGCGCCCTTCGCCCCGGCTCCGTGGGTCGTGCATGACGACGGCGGCTATCGCCTGATCGAGCGCGAGGAGGACGAGGCCGAGCAAGCCTTCGGCCGTCTGTGCGCCTTCCAGGGCCAGATGGGCATGTACACCCGCGCCCTGTCCTACATGATGTCGCACGGCGCCGACGGCCTGCGTCAGGTCGCCGAGGACGCCGTCCTGAACGCCAACTACATCAAGGCCCGGCTCGGTGATTTGATGTCGGCCGCCTTCCCCGACGGCCCCTGCATGCACGAGGCCCTGTTCGACGACGAATGGCTGAAGGGCACGGACATCACCACGCTCGACTTCGCCAAGGCGATGATCGACGAAGGCTTCCACCCGATGACCATGTATTTCCCTCTGGTCGTCCACGGCGCCATGCTGATCGAGCCGACGGAAACCGAGTCCAAGGCCGAGTTGGACCGCTTCATCGAGGCGATGCGCGCCCTGGCCGGGGCCACCAAGGCCGGCGACGTCGATCGCTTCAAGGGCGCGCCCTTCCACGCGCCGCTGAAACGTCTGGACGAAACCCGCGCCGCCCGTTCGCCGGTTCTGCGCTGGACCGCGCCGGAAGGCTCCAACAAGGCGGCCTGACCCTGAAGTCGCCCCTTCCTGCCGGAAGGGGCTGACGCGCGGCTTATCCATCGCTAGGTCATGGCCATGACCTGGACGACGAACGACATCCCCGACCTTTCCGGCCGATTGGCCATCGTCACCGGCGCGACCGGCGGACTGGGCCTGGAAACCGCCCTGGTGCTGGCCGGCAAGGGCGCCGAGGTCGTGCTGGCGGCCCGCAACCCCGACAAGGGGGCCGAGGCCGAACGGCTGATCCGGTCTCGTCATCCGAATGCGGCCGTGCGGTTCGATCTGCTGGACCTCGCCAGCCTGGCCTCCGTTCGGGCCTTCGCCGAGCGCCATCTGGCGATGGGACGCCCCATCGACATCCTGATCGACAATGCGGGGGTCATGGCCCTGCCGACGCGCCAGACGACCGTCGATGGGTTCGAGATGCAGTTCGGGACCAACTACCTGTCCCATTTCGCCCTGGTCGGCCGCCTGCTGCCCTTGCTGATTGGGGCAAAGGCCCGCGTGGTGCAGTTGTCCAGCGTCGCCCACCGCAGCGGCCATATCCGCCTGGACGACCTGAACTATCAGACCGGCTACAGCCCGTGGACCGTCTATCAGCAGTCCAAACTGGCCATGCTGATGTTCGCCTTGGAGCTTCAGCGCCGCAGCGACGCGCACAGCTGGGGCCTGACCAGCGTCGCGGCCCATCCCGGCTTCGCCCGCACCGACCTGATCGCCAACGGCCATGCCGGCAAGCCCGGACTGTTCGCGCGCGGCGCCCGGTTGCTGGAGGCCGTGCTCAGCCATTCGGCCGCGGACGGCGCCCTGCCGATCCTGATGGCCGCGACCCTGCCGGACCCGACGCCCGGCGGCTATTACGGCCCCACCGGCTTTCAGGAGATGAAGGGCCCGCCCGGCGTTGCGGTGATCAAGCGCCAGGCCAAGAACGGTGATGTGGCCAGGCGTCTGTGGTCGGAATCAGAGCGTCTGACGGGCGTGGCCTACAGCTGACGGCGCGAAGCGTGTCCGTCGCGCCACGGCGCGCATCGATCACGCCTTCATGACGAAAGCTTCACCTGCCGGACATGCCGTCGCCACGGACGCAGGGCGTTAGGAGACTTGTGGCAAGGTCGTCACGGTCGCCTTTTCCTTTCCCGACGAGGGATCGTGCGATCGTGGCGATCGTTGTCATGACGATCCTCCTCCCCATCTGGCGTATTCGTGACCTCACTCCCCGTTCCCTTCGTCCGTTCAGACAAACCGCGCGCCTCGACGCTACGGGTCGTCAAACGCTGGGCGCTGATGATCGGGGGTCTGTTCGTCGTGCTGCTGGGCATTCTGATCGCCCCCCTGCCGGGGCCCGGCGGCATTCCCGTCATCGCCGTCGGCCTGATGCTGATCCTGAAAAGCTCGTTCTGGGCCAAGCGCCAGTTCATTCGCGCTCAATATGCGCGGCCGAAATGGGTCTATCCCTTCCGTCGCCTGATGCGGAAGAAGCCTGAGTTCGCCCCGGTCTTCTGGCAACAGGCGCTCCGCGCCGAGAGGATCGTGACCAAACGCTCCAGCCGTCGCCTCTCGAGCGGCCGCAAGAGCGTGCGGCGCTATTTCCGCAAGCTTTTCCGCCAATCACCGCCTGATTTCGCGGTTGCGTTGCTGCAACCGCTAACCACAGGATCGTGAACACCGCTCTCCCAAGTCGGGCGTATTCTGCGTGCGCGTTATCAGAGAACCACTCATGCGTTGGGAGGCGCTAAGGTCATGATGTCACGCGTACAAAAAGGTCTGATCGCCGGGGTTGCGGCGACCGTGGCCGTCTCACTGCTCGAAATCCCCAATATGTTCCTGAACTGGTTCGATCCCTTCCAGGGGGTCATCGCCAGCATGCTTGGAATGCCCGGCAATCTGGCCGTCGGCTGGGTCGTCCATGTCATCAGCGGCGTCTTCATCCTGGGGCCGCTGTTCGCCGTCCTGTGTCCCCGCCTGCCGACGGACACGCCCGAGACCAAGGGCATAGTCTTCGCCGTCGGCGCCTGGATCCTGATGATGGCCGCCATCGTGATGTTCGGCAACTACCGCACCTTCACGGCCGGCGCAGGCTTCGGCACCTTCGCCTGGCTGCTGATCACCCACGCGGTCTTCGGCATCGTGCTGGGCAACGTCTATGCCCGACTGGTGGCGCGCGACAAGCGGATGGGCGCAACCATCATCGGCGGCGCCCACGCCCACTGATCACGGCTTGATCGACCAAGAAAAAGGCCCCCGACGGCGACGTCGGGGGCCTTGTTTCGTTCAGGACCAACCCTGATCAGTTCAGGCGATCGCCGATCTGGGCGATGGCGCTGTCCAGCAGCGGATCCTTGGCGCCGCTGGCGAGCCGCGCGGCCAGAACCTGTTCCGCCGACTTGGCGGCCAGATCGGCGGCGGCGGCCTTCACCTCGGCCGAGGCCTGGGCTTCGGCTTGGGCGATGCGGGTTTCGGCCATCTTCTGACGACGGGCCAGGGTCTCTTCCAGCTTGGCCTTGGTCTCGGCTTCCAGACGACGGGCGTCGGCTTCGGCCTGAGCCATCATCTCGGCGGCTTGGGCTTCAGCCTCGGCCTTCTCCTTGCGGATCTGGGCCAGCAGGGCTTCGGCCTCGGCGCGCAGGCGCGCGGCCTCGTCCAAGTCGGCCTGGATCTTGACGGCCTTGGCGTCCAGCGCCTTGCCGGCCATCTTGGGCACGCCAGCGGCGATCAGGATGCCGAAGAAGATGATCAGGCCTATGCCGACCCAGATCTCCGCATTGGCGAAGCTCCAGATGCCGTGTTCGAAGATCAGGTTCATCAGGCGGCTCCCTTGACGGCGGCCAGCTCGGCGGCGGTCGCGGCCTTGCCGGTCAGACGCTCGACCATGGCGGCGGTCGTGTCGGAGGCGATGGTGGAGACATTGGCCATGGCGGCGTCGCGGGTCTTGCCGATCGAGGCTTCAGCCTCGGCGATGCGGGCGTTGACCACGGCTTCTTCGGCGGCCTGACGGGCGTTTGCCTCTTCGGTCACGCGCGCCTTGGCGGCGGCGGCCGTGGCGCGGGCGTCAGCGCGAGCCTTGGCGACTTCGGCCTGAGCCTGGGCGGCCTGTTCAGCGGCTTCAGCCTGAACCTGGCGCGCGGTCGCAACGGCGGTGGAAATGGTGTCGGCCCGTTCGTCCATCACCTTGCGAAGGCGTGGCGCGAAGACCTTGGAGACCAGAACATACAGGATGACGAACAGGATCAGCAGATAGCCGATCTGGCCCGCCCAGTGTTCGAACTGGAATTGCGGCAGGCCGCCCGAGCCGTGCTCGGCGGTGGTCGCCGTCTCGGCGTGCAGGTCCGCTTCGACCGAAGGCGGGACCGCGTCGATGGTGTGGGTGCTGGCCATGAACCGTCTACTGCAGGATCAGATGAAGCGGCGCGCGGGCGAACCCCGCGCGCCGTGATCGACTGATATCAGCCGAAGATCATCAGGATGCCGAGCACGAAGGCCAGGATGCCCAGGGCTTCGGCCAGAGCGGCGCCGACGAACAGGTTGCCGACTTGGCCGGCGGCGGCCGACGGGTTGCGCAGGGCGCCGGCAAGGAAGTTGCCGAAGATGTTGCCCACGCCCAGGGCCGAACCGATCATGCCCAGGGTGGCGAGACCAGCGCCGATGTACTTCGCGGCTTCAGCGTCCATGATTGTATTCCTAGATTAAAGTCGTTGGTGGTTGGGGTGAAGAGACTGGTCCGGCCCTTTAGTGGGCGTGGTCCAGGTTGACCACATCGTTCAGATAGATGCAGGCCAGAACGGCGAAGACGAAGGCCTGGAGGAAGGCCACCAGGAACTCCAGAGCGGTCAGGGCGACGACCATGCCCAGCGACAGGGCCGCGACCGGGAAGGCCAGCAGACCGATGCCGCCGCCCAGGCCCAAGAGGCCCAGCGACACGACGAAGCCGGCGAAGATCTTCAGCGCGACGTGACCGCCCAGCATATTGCCGAACAGACGCAGCGCCAGGGTAACCGGGCGAAGCAGGAAGGACACGAACTCGATCAGGCCGACCACCGGGCGCAGCGCCAGCGGCGCACCCATCGGCCAGAACAGCTTGAAGAAGCCCAGACCGTTCTTTGCGAAGCCGACGACCAGCACCAGACCGAAGGTGATCAGGGCGAAGGTGGCGGTGATGGCCAGCTGCGAGGTCGCCGTGAAGGTCAGGAACAGACCCAGAATGTTCATGCCCAGGATCAGGATGAACAGGGTGAAGATGAACGGGAAATACTTGCGGCCTTCGTGACCGATGATGGAATCGGCCAGATTGTCGATCAGGCCGAACAGACCCTCGCCGGCGGCTTGCAGCCGACCGGGCACGACCTGGGCGTTCGCGGTCACGGCGGCCAGGAAGCCGACGATCAGCACGAAGGCGACCGTCATGGCGATGTGCGAGTTGGTGATCGCCAGATCGACCGTCCCCAGCACAGGCAGGGTGACGTCGCCAAGGTCGACGACCTTCTGAATCGCAAACTGATGAATCGGATCGGCCATGAAGCCCTATCGTTCCCCGTCTTCGTCGGCCTCGACGTAGGGCTCGGCCGGAGCCGTCGTCCCTTGCGCCTTGGCCTGCGCCATCAGCCGGTTGGCTGTGCGACGCGCCATGTAAATCGACAAGGCGAAGCCCAGAAGGACCCCGCCGATCAAACCCCACGGACGGGTCCCGAGGGCCCGGTCTGCGATCGCTCCGAACGCCAGCCCCACGAAGACGCCGCCGAGAAGCTCGGCGATAATCTTGTAGGCCTGACCCGACACCTGATGGCCGGTCAGTTCGGCGGATTTCTCCGCCATGGTCCGCGCCTCCAATGCGGATGCGCTGTTTTGGAGGCGTTTGATCGCCTCTTCGCGCGATTCCGACATGGGGGATAGGACCTGTGCGTTCGGCGTCCAGACAGTGCGTCCGGACGGGTCTGAATTCGGCGCGGAAACTAATCGTGAGCGGCCTACAGGTCAAGGCGTCGTGATTATAGCCTAAGACATTGTAGAATATCGACTTTCCATTCGCGCCCGCCCGCCGTGACGATGCGCCGCTGCTGCGGGCGACAGAATCCGCCGCATCCGCCCTTCGGCTCCGATGGCGGTCAGCGCCGCAAACGACTAGGTTCGCCGCCATGAATGCGCATGTTCCTGTCCCCAACGCTCCGCTTCGCCCGCTTTCGGTGAGGTTGGCCACCCCGCGGGGCTTTTGCGCCGGGGTCGACCGGGCGATCCAGATCGTCGAGCGCGCGATCGAAAAGTTCGGCGCCCCCGTCTATGTGCGCCACGAGATCGTCCACAACAAACATGTGGTCGAGCGGCTGAAGGCCATGGGCGCCGTCTTCGTCAAGGAACTGGATGAATGTCCCGACGACCGGCCGGTCGTCTTCTCGGCCCACGGGGTGCCCAAGTCCGTGCCGGCGACGGCGCGGGCGCGCGAACTGGTCTTCCTGGACGCGACCTGCCCCCTGGTGTCCAAGGTCCACGTCGAAGCCGAGCGTCATCATGCGGCTGGCCGGCACATCATCCTGATCGGCCACGCAGGCCACCCCGAGGTCGTCGGCACCCTGGGCCAGCTGCCGCCCGGCGCCATCACCCTGGTCGAGACCGAGGCCGACGCCGAATCGTTCGAACGCCCCGGCGACGCGCCCCTCGCCTACGCCACCCAGACCACCCTGTCGGTGGACGACACGGCGGGCATCCTGAAGGTGCTGAAGCGCCGCTTCCCCGAACTGCCCGATCCGCACAAGGAAGACATCTGTTACGCCACGACCAATCGCCAGGACGCCGTCAAGGCGCTGGGCGAAGGCTGCGACCTCGTGCTGGTCGTCGGATCCAAGAACTCGTCCAATTCGGTGCGCCTCGTCGAGGTCGCGATGCGCGCCGGCGCCCCAGCCGCCTATCTGGTGGACGATGCGTCCCAGGTGGACTGGTCCTGGTTTAACGGCGTGAACACCGTCGGCGTCACCGCCGGCGCCTCGGCGCCCGAGCCGCTGATCGAGGCCCTTGTCGACGCCATCCGGGCGCGCTTCGACGCCACGGTGACCGAAGACGACGGCGCGCGCGAGACGGTCACCTTCAAACTGCCGCGCCTGCTGACCGCCTAGGCGACGGCCTTCAACGGCAGGACGACGCGGAAGGTGCTGCCGGCGCCGGGCGCGGTGACGATCTCGATCTTGCCGCCCATCAGGGCCGCGAGACCGTGCGCCGCCGTCAATCCCAGTCCCAGCCCTTCGGCGGTGCGCGTCGCGCTTTCATCGCCCTGGGTAAAGGCCTCGAACAAGCGCGCCGCTGCCGCCGGCTCCATGCCCGGCCCCGTATCCTCGACCTCCAACGCCAGGCCCGCGCCCGCGCCCGCGACGGCGCGCAGCATCACGCCGCCGGTTCGCGTGAACCGCACCGCATTGTCCGTCAGCGCCGCCATCAGCTTTTCGATGTGCACCGGATCGCCCAGCCACTCGCCTTCGGCCGCCTCGACCTTGACCTTCAGTCCCTTGACCTCGGCCGCGCTGCGAAAATCGTTGGCGACCCGCTGCAGGAGGTTGTCGGGCCGGAACGGACGGGTCTCCAGGGTCACCGCCCCGTCGCGAAGCCGCACGACATCCAGCAGTTCCTCGACCAGCCGCAACTGCTGACGCCCCGACGCCTTCAGGATTTCCAGCCGCTCGCGCTGTTGCGGCGTCACCAGATCGGCCCCGATGATCTCGGCCATGCCCAGAACGCCGTTCAGGGGCGTACGCAGTTCGTGACTGACGTTGGACAGGAACCGCGTCTTGGCCCGGTTGGCCGCCTCGGCCCGCTGCAGCGCCGCCGACAGGGCCACTTCCGACGCCCTCAGACGCCGCACATCCTTGGTCGTTGTCCATAGCAACGACCCCGTGCCGATCAACAGCACCACGAACAGCAGCAGCAGCAGCGGACCGGCTTTGGTCAGGATCTGATAGCCCGGCTGTTCCGGCGCCCAGACCACAAGGCCTAACAAAACGCCCCCAGCATCGCGGACATCGACGCCGATCATACCTTCGGGCGGCTCTGCATCACCGGGCTGGAAGTGAATCCGGTCCAGCGCCAGCCGCGTTCGCAAGAGATTGAGCTCGCCATTGAACGGTTTGAACGACGCCACGACCGGATCGGACGCCGGCGTCGATCCGCTCGCCGTATGCCGCACTACAGTGGAAGCCCCCAAGACGTACACCTCGTCGCCGACGCGCACGAACGCCGCCTTCAGACGCACGCCAGCATCAGCGGCAACCGTTCGGTCGCGTCCTGCGGCCTCGGCCCGGAGCGCGTCGATCAACGGCCGGGCGGCTTGACCGAAGGGCTCGCCAACCTTCGCCTCGGCCGGTCGACCGAGCGTGCTAATGCGAAACAACCGCCCCGTACCATCATAGCCCAGGGTGAACTGATGCTTGTGTTGCGCGGCGTAGAAGGCGCCGAAGTTGCGGTCATACCAGCCCACATCAGCCGACGTCATCCGATCCACGGCATCGTCCCAGATGGAGGCGGTGGTCAGGTTCTCACCAATGGTTTCCAGCGCCCGCGTCAGGCGCAACTTGACCAAACCCTCTTCCTTGCGCGCCTGGTGCGCATCGATTCCGCGACTGACGATGGCCAGAACCCCGGCCATGCCGATGACGGACGAGAGCATCAGGATCAACGCGATCCTGAACGTGCTCCACGCCTGCCAACCCGTAATCGCTGTCACGCCACTCATATGGTCTGGCTTAAGGTGGGCAGACTAAGACGTCGTGAACATCATCCAGGTCCGCCGCGTTCGCCGACGAAATCCTGGGCGAACTCGGGCGCCTCGTCTTCCAGCGGCAGGGTCCCGTCCTCGTCGTCGGCCTCCGACGCGCGGCTGGGGTCGGGCACCTCGAATCCGACCGGCAGCGACAGGTCCAGCAGGCCCGCCGCCTTCATCTCCTGCACGCCTGGCAGGTCATACAGGGTCGCCAGGCCGAAATGCTCCAGGAACCGGTCGGTGGTCGCATACGTGACGGGCCGCCCCGGCGTGCGCCTGCGTCCGCGCAGCCGCACGAACCCCATCTCCAGCAACAGGTCCAGCGTGCCCTTGGAGATGCTGACGCCGCGCACGCTCTCGATCTCGGCGCGGGTGACGGGCTGGTGATAGGCGATGATGGCCAGGGTCTCCAGCGCGGCCTTGGACAGCCGGCGCGGCTCCTCGCGCTCCTGCGTCATCATGAAGGCCAGGTCCGGCGCGGTGCGAAAGCGCCAGCGGTCGGCGACGCACTCCAGCTCGACCCCCCGCCCCTCATAGCGGGCGCGCAGACCCGATATGGCGCGGGCGACGTTGGAGTTCGCGGGCAGGCGCGCGGCGATCTCGGCCGCCGTCAACGGCCCGGCGGCGGCGAACAGCAGGGCCTCGACCCGCCGTTCGATCTCGGCCTCGTCGGGCTGGAACGACAGGTCGCTCACGGCGTCAGCTCCAGCGGCTGGCCCGGTCCACGCCGTTTCAGAAACAGGTCCGCGAACGCCTCGCTCTGCCGGATGTCCATCGCCCCCTCCTTCACCAGCTCCAGACTGGCCGACAGGGTCGAGGCCGTAAAGCTGGCCTGGCTGGGCCCCTCCTCATCCTCGCGGTGCGGCGCCACCTTTTCCAGCGGTGTCCAGTCGGCCAGCTTCGGCATGATCTCGCGCAGCCAGTCGCGGGCAGCTTCCAATGGAAAGGCCTCGACCCGCTGACCGGGGGCGTAGCGCCGGGCCTCCTCGCGCCGGCGCTGCACCACATAGGCGCTCATCAGTTCGTACAGGCTGGCGTCGATGCGATCCGAGGGTGTGATCACCGTCGCCTCGGGATCGCCGCGCGTGAAGACGTCGCGCTTCAGCTGGGGCCTAGCCATCAGCTGTTCGACAGCCTTTCGCATCGCCTCCAGCTTCTGCAGCCGGAACGCCAGGGCGGCGGCCATTTCCTCAGCCGGCGGTTCCTCGGCCTTGCCCTTGTCGGTGCGCGGCAGCAGCAGACGCGACTTCAGATAGGCCAGCCACGACGCCATCACCAGATAGTCCGCCGCCAAGGCGAAGTTGCGCCGCCGCGCCTCGTGCACGAAGGCCAGATACTGTTCCGCCAACTGGGTGATCGACAGCTTCAGCAGATCGACCTTCTGGTTTCGCGCCAGGGCCAGCAGGACGTGCAGCGGTCCCTCATAGCCTTCCAGATCGACGACGAAGGCCTCGCGCTCCTCGACCTCCTCGGCGTTGAAATCCAGATTGGGCTGGAAAGACTCCGTCATAGGTCTTTAGGCCTGCGCCTCACCCACATCCGGCCCCTTGGCGGCGTCCATCCGACCGCCCATGGCCTTGAAGAAGCGGTCGTGCCCCGCGACGGGATCCAGCGGCTCGGGCGTCCGCACGATCCGGGCCAGCGCGGCTTCCGCCCGGCGGCGCGCCCCGCCCTTCAGCGAGCCGACGCCCTCGGCGACCTGGCGCATTTCGTCCATGTCGCCGTTCCAGTGGACGACGAGATCGCAGCCAGCCTTCAGGGCCTTGTGCGCGCGCTGGGTCAGCGAGCCCGAAAGGGCATTCATCACCAGATCGTCGGACAGCAGCAGACCGCCGAATCCCAATCGCTCGCGGATCAGGCGAATGGCCTTCTTCGATTGCGTGGCCGGATGTTTGCGATCGATCGCGGTGAAGACGATGTGCGCCGTCATGCCGATCGGCATGTCCGACAGGGCCTTGAACGGGGCAAAGTCCCAGGCATCCAGCGTGTCCAGATCGGCGTGAACCGTCGGCAGATCCTTGTGCGTATCCGCAAAGGCCCGGCCGTGGCCCGGCATGTGCTTGATGCAGGGCAGAACCCCGCCGGCCAGCAGCCCCTCCGCCGCCGCCCGGCCCAGCACGGCGACCGTCTCGGGGTCGACGCCATAGGCGCGGTCGCCGATGATGTCGTGGGCGCCGGGCACCGGCACGTCCAGCACCGGCAGCAGATCGACGGTCACACCGACCTCGCGCAGATCGTGCGCCATCAGACGTGCGCCCAGGCGCGTCAGCTCACGCGCCTGAGCCAGCTCGTTCGTCGCCTTCAGATAGGCGGCGCCCGGCGGATATTTCGGCCAGTGCGGCGGCCCCATGCGCTGGACCCGGCCGCCTTCCTGGTCGATCAGGATCGGCGCCTCGGGATCGCCGATGGACGCCCGCAGTTCGTCGGTCAGGGCCCGCACCTGTTCCGGCGTGTCGATATTGCGCCGGAACAGGATGAAGCCCCAGGGTCGAACTTCGGCGAAGAAGGCCTTTTCGGCCTCCGTCAGCCGATGTCCCAGGCAGCCATAGATGGCGGCGGACGTCACCGGACGATGCAGTCCCGGCCCGCCGCCTTCAGCGCATTGCAGAAGGCCACCGCCCGTTCGCGCGACAGGCCCGAGAAGGCCGTCCGGTACAGGGTCGATCCGCTGGACGAGGTCACTTCGGTCACCCGCTTTTCGGCGCCCGAGGCGTACGCGCCGAAGCGGCCGGCGACGGCGGCATATTCACGGTCCGCGATCTCGGTCGAGGAGAAGGCGCCGATCTGGACCGAGGCCGACCCGCCGGTCGCGGCCGGAGCCTTGGTCGCCGGCGTCGCAACGGGCGCAGTCGGAGTCGTCGGACGCGGCGCAGGCGCGGCCGGCGTCGCCGTATTGGCGGGCGGCAGGCCCTGTCCGATCGGTGCGGCGGTCGGCGGCGCGGCCGGACGCGGCTGGGGCGCCTCGGGCGGCGGGGTGAAGGTCACTGGCGCATCGGTCGTTTCGGTCTCGTCGCGATAGACGCGCACGCCCTCGGCCGGATCGATCGGCTGGGCGTCGATGGGCGCGGCGGTCTTCATCTCGCCGACCGGCTGACCCACGGCCGGCGGCGCGTCGGTCGAGGCACGCATGCCGGAACGGTAGAAGAAGATCACCGCAACGATCAGCAGCAGCAGGACCACCGCGCTGATGATCAATGTCACGGGCGGCGCCTTGCCTCCGCCCGAGCCGACATTGCGGCCGCTGCGCGGATCGTAGCTATTGCGGCGGAACGGCAGGTCGTCGTCGGTCGGCGGCGTATAGGCGCCCCGGCCGGGTTTATTGTCGTCTTCAAAGGACATGGTCGCGCTCCGCCGTCTGTCGGCGCGAATCGGCGCGCCGAACGATCACTCTACGCCCCCGCGTGCATCTTTCGAATCACAGATCGAGGGCGAGGTCGAGGCTGAACAGCTTCTGGTGCACTTCTATGGCGTAACGGTCGGTCATGCCGGCGATGTAGTCGCACACGGCGCGCGCCCGCTGTGTCTTGTCCGGGGTCATGGCCGGTTCGCCCCACTCCGGCGGCATCACCTCCGGCTCGGCCATGAACAGTTCGAACAGCTGCGACAGCACGCGCCGCGCCTGGCTGCGGGTTCGGTTGACGCGGTAGTGGCGATACATCCGCTCGAACAGGAACTTCCTCAGCACCGCCAGATCGACGTGCATGGCGTGCGAGAAATCCACCATTGTGCGCTTGGCCATCCGAACGTCCTCGGTCGTGACGATCCGGTCTTCCTCCAGCCGCCGCCCCGTCTCGGCCAGCACGTCCTCGACCATCACGCCGATCATCCGCCGCACCGCTTCGATGCGCAGCATCCGATCGTCGATGGCGGGATATTCGCTGCGCACCTCGGCCAACATGGGGCCGATCAGCGGCACCTGATCCAGATCGCGCAGGGTGATCAGACCCGCCTGCACCCCGTCGTCCACGTCGTGGTTGTTGTAGGCGATGTCGTCGGCGATGGCCGCGCACTGGGCCTCCAGCGAGGCGAACGTCCCCAGCCGCAGGTCCCACCCGGCCTCGCCGCCGGCCGCATAGGGACGCACCACCGACCAGGCCGGCTCGTCCAGCCGGTGCGACACCGGGCCGTTGTGCTTGATGACGCCCTCGACCGTCTCCCAGCTCAGGTTCAGCCCGTCGAACTGCGGATAGCGGTTCTCCAACTCGGTCACGACGCGGAAGCTCTGGACGTTGTGGTCGAACCCGCCGTAGTCGCGCATCTGCACCACCAGCTCGTCCTCGCCGGCGTGGGCGAACGGCGGATGGCCCAGGTCGTGGGCCAGGGCGATGGTTTCGGCCAGGTCGTCGTCCAGCCTCAGCGCATGGGCCAACGACCGCGCGATCTGCGCCACCTCCAGCGAATGGGTCAGGCGGGTGCGGTAGTGATCGCCCTCATGCGCCACGAAGACCTGGGTCTTCTCCTTCAGCCGCCGGAACGCCGTCGCATGGATGATGCGGTCACGGTCCCGCGCAAAGGCGGTGCGCGTGCGGCTGGCGGGCTCGAAAACGCGGCGGCCTTGCGTCAGGTCGGCGCGCTCGGCGTAGGAGGCGAGGTCTGTGTGGCTCAAGTCATCAACTTTGAGGCTGCTTTGATGCGGGGGCCTTTGCGAACGGCCCTGCCCGCCTCATATAGACAGCCGTGAGCACCGTCCAATCCACAGAACCGTCCACACCCGCCTTCACCGTCGCCACGCGCGCGCCGGAAGGCATCGTCCTGGCCGCCAGCGCCGCCAAGCGGCTGGCGAAACTCGGGGCGGCCGAGGGCAAGACCCTGATGTTGCGCGTGGCGGTCGACGGCGGCGGCTGCTCGGGCTTCCAGTATCGGTTCGAACTGGTCGAGACGGCCGAGGACGACGATCTGCGCATTCAGGCCGACGGCCAGACCGCCCTGATCGACCCCGTCTCAGTTCCCTTCCTGAAGAATTCCGAGATCGCTTATGTCGATGAACTGGCCGGCGCCCAGTTCGTCGTCAGGAACCCGAACGCCGCCTCCAGCTGCGGCTGCGGCGTCAGCTTCTCGATCTGACGACGGCCCAGCCGGTCGCCAGGATGGGAGAGGCCAGCAAGGCCGCAAAGGCCCAGTCCCACACCCCATCCTGCAACAGTGCGCCCACCAGCCCGATCAGGCTGAGCGCGAACAGGACGATGGGCGTGCGGAAGATGGCCCACAGGCTCAGATCACGCGGGTTATGACGGCGCCGGCTCACGCCTTCCGCCTCCCCTTGCCCAGCCACAGATAAAGACCGGACCCCAGGATCACGATGGTGGCGATGTCCAAGAGCGCCCACAGGATCTTCAGCGCCAGCCCGCCGTAGTCGCCGAAATGCAGCGGCTGCGACAACGACAAGGTTTTCACATACCAGGGCATCGGCGCCACCGCCGCCAGTTCGCCCGTCCGCGCGTCGATCAGCGCCGGCGTCGTCATATGCGTCGTCAGCGGCGTGTCGCCGTGGAAGAAGACGGCATAGTGGTGGTCGGTCGAATAGTCGGTCCCCGGAAACGCCACGAACTGCAGCTTCATGCCCGGGAGCGCCGCCTTGGCCCGCTCCACCGCCGCATCCAGCGAGGCCCGGCCTTGGGCGGGCGCCGGCGCATCGTAGGCGACGGTCAGTTCCTTCAGCGCCGTCTCTTTCCAATAGGCCAGGATGGGCGTGGCCAGGGTGTTGACCACCCCCGTCAGCCCCACCACCAGCACCCAGGCCGCCGTCACCACGCCCAGCAGATTGTGGTAGTCCAGCCACCGCGTCCGCGCCGCCTTCTTGACCCGCACCGTGCCGAACGGCAGCCGACGCATGAAGGGCGCATACAGCACCACGCCCGACACCACGGCCACGACCAGCAACAGCCCCATCGCGCCCAGAAACAGCATTCCCGGCAGACCCAGGAACATGTCGGTGTGCAGCTGAAGCAGGAACTCCATGACCGGATGACCGGCGACCAGCGGCGCGCCCTCGCCGCTGGTCTGGTCGATGGGCTCGAAACTGTATTTGCCGGCCGGGGCGTCGGGGGCGCGGCTGGTGACGTTCACCACCGGCCGGTCCTCGTCGAAGCTCATGAAGGCCGGAACCTCGCCCGGATGTTTGGCCAGACCCGCGGCCAGCACCTCGTCGAGCGTCAGCAGTCGGCCGCCCGGGTTCTTCGGGGCCCACGGCTCATGCAGCAGCGCCTCGTTCAGCTCGTGGCTGAACACCAGCGGCAGCCCCGTGACGCACAGCATCAGCAGGAACAGGGTCGAGATCAGGCTCGACCACTTGTGCGTCCAGGTCCAGGCGCGGATCGTCCGGGCGTGCATCGGCCGGCGCGGATCAGAACTCGGTGGAGACCGACAGACGCAAGGTCCGCGGCGCGCCCAGCGTCAGATAGTTCGATCCCGGATAGCCGCCGACTGCGACCCACTGATCCTCATCCGCGACATTCTCCACCCGCGCCCGCAGCGTCACCGGCTTGTCACCCGCCACGAAGGCGTAGCGCACCCCGGCGTCGAACCGGGTCCAGCTTTCCAGCTCCAGCGTATTGGTCGCATTGGCCGGCTGGGCGCCGGTGTGAACCGCCCGGCCCTCGACCGTCAGACCGCTGACGATCGGCACGTCCCACTCGACGTTCAGATTGGCCTGGAAGTCCGGCACGCCGATGGCCGACTTACCCGCATTGGCGGCGGTCAGCGAACGGTTGATCTCGGCGTCCAGCCAGGTCGCGCCGCCGATCAGACGCAAGCCCGTGATCGGCTCGCCATATACGGTCAGTTCGACGCCCTGGTTCTCCTGCTCGCCGCCGTCCGAATAGACGGCGGTGTCCGGATCGAAAAAGGCGCTGGGCAGGGTCGTGCGGAAGACGCTCAGCGTGCCGCCATATGAACCGGCGTCGTATTTGGCGCCGATCTCGGCCTGCTCGGCGCGGAAGGGCGACAGGACCTCCCCGCCGTTGATCACCGTCACGCCGTTGACCACCGCCGGCGCGGTCGTGCCCGGAACCAGGGCTTCGGCATAGTTGGCGTACAGCGAGATCGTGTCGCTGGGCTTGTAGACCACCGCGAAGGCCGGCGTCGTCGCGTCGCTGGAATAGCCCGACGTAAATGCGCCGTCGGCATAGGCATAGGATCGGGTCTCGATCTCCTGATAGCGGAGGCCGACTGTCGCCAGCACCCGTCCGTCCAGGAAGGACAAGACATCGGCGACGGCGAAACTGGTGTTCTTGACCCGCTCGGTGACGTTGGGATCATCCAGATCGCCCGAGACGCTGCCGATGGCCGGCGCCGGCGACAACAGCGGATTGGTCAGCGTCCCCATCGCATAGCCGGCGAAGCTCGACGCCGCCCAGGCGTTCTTCGACTTCGACTGGATCTGCGAGGCCGAGGCGACCAGGCGATGGTTGATCGGGCCGGTCGTCAGATCGGCGCGCACGCCGATGTCGCCAGACCACACCGTGTCCTCGCGAATATTGTCGAAGCGATAGCCGCGGATCGCGCCCGCCGCGTCGGCGCGCGGATTGGCCAGGCTGTTGTCTTCCTCGCCCTGACGCCCGCCGAAAGCGGCCCAGGCGCTGATGCTGTCGGTCAGGTCAAGCTCGCCGCGCAAGGCGCCGAACAGCTGCTTCTCGTCGGTGTAGGTCCAGCGCTGGGCGAAGTTCTTGTCGGCCGAGGGCGCGTCAGGGATGGCGGTTCCCGGCGTCACGCTGGGACGGGGCGCATCGATCCGGTGATCCTGCCAGCCCAGATCGGCCGAAAACCGGGCGCGATCGCCTCGGCGGTCCAGTCCAAGGCCGACGACCCGCAGTTGGCCGGTCTCGTCCTCGACCGAGCTCTCGCCCGCGCGGCTGGCGACGTTCAGACGCGCGCCCCATTCGCCTTCGTCGCCGAAACGGCGGGACAGGTCGGCGGCGGCATAGATCTCGTCTCGGCCCGACACGCCTCCGGTCAGGCGGGTCAGCGGGACGTCCCCCGCCCGCTTCGGCGTCAGGTTGAAGGCGCCGCCGACCCCCGTTCCGCCTGGCGCGGCGCCGTTCAGGAAGGTGCTGGCCCCGCGAAACACCTCGACCCGCTCGACCAGTTCGGCCGCCACGAACTGGCGCGGCAGCACGCCGTAAAGGCCGTTGTAGCTCATGTCGTCCGAGAAGACCGGGAAGCCGCGAACGACATACAGCTCCTGGAAGTTGCCGAATCCCTTGGACACACGCACCGTCGGGTCGTTCTGCAGCACGTCGCCGATGCCGCGCGCCTGCTGATCACGCACCAATTTTTCAGTGTAGTTGGCGGTCGAGAACGGCGTGTCCATCACGCCCAGATTGCCCAGCAGGCCGACCCGTCCCCCGCGCGCCACCTGACCGCCCGCTGCCGGCGAGGTCAACCGCACCTGCGATCCCGTCACCACGATCTCGCCCAGCTCCGCCGGAGCCGTCGCCTGCTGCGCCAGGGCTGGCGAGGCGAGCGTCATCGCAAGGGCGCTGGCTGTCAAAAGAACGGAGGCAAGGCGAAGGCAGAGCATTTTGATACGCATTCTCAAAATCAAGTTGCGCGTCCCTAGCCCGATCGGTGGGCGCAATGCAATCCGCCGCGCCCGCGACATATTGCATTTAGCCCTTTTCCTAATTAGGAACGTCGCTATGAACACTCTGTTCAAGGCCCTGTCGCATCCGGTGCGCCGCCGCATCATCGCCATGCTGCGCGCCGGTCCGCTGGCCTCCGGCGATATCGCCGCCGCCTTCGACATAAGCTGGCCCACCATCACAGGTCACCTCAACGCCCTGAAGGAGGCCGGTCTGGTCAGCCCGGAGCGCGAGGGCCAGACCATCCGCTATCGCCTTGAAATCTCGGCGGTCGAGGAGGCCATGGCCTTTCTGATGGATATTGTCGGGACCGGCGAAGCGACCGCCCCCCTGCCCCAGCCCTCAAAGGAAGCACGCCGATGAAGTATCGCTTGAGCCTGCTGGACTATCTGACACTCGCCGTCTTCGGCGTGCAGGCGGCGTTCGCCCTCTATATCGGCGTCAACGGCCCGACGACGCCCATGCCGATGCACTGGAACGCGGACTGGCAGGTTGATCGCTGGGGCGACCGAGTGGAGTTCGCGACCTTCGCGGGCGGCATGGCGGTGATCGGCTTCATCGCCGCCGCCGGCCTGGGTCTGGCCGCAATGCGCGCAGAGGACCAAGGCGACGCCTCACGGCGTCGCTCGATGCGGATCGGCAAGGGGCTGACCGTGTTCATCGTCGCCGCCATCGGCCTGATCATCGCCTGGGCCAGCCTGGGGCACGCAACCGTCGACAGCGGCCCCGCCGTCATGACCGGCGCCTTGTCGCTGATCCTGCTGGTCACCGGCGCCTTCCTCGGACGTGTCGCGCCCAATCCCCTGATCGGCGTGCGCACGCCCTGGAGCTACAAGAGCCGCTTGGCCTGGGACCGCTCGAACCGTCTGGCCGGCCGCCTGTTCTGTCTGGTCGGCCTGGCCGGCCTGATCGCCGCGCCGCTTGCGCCCCCGCCCTACGGCGTCACGGCCCTGGTCGCCGCCGTCATCGTCGTCGCGGGTCTTTCGATCTTCGAGAGCTGGCGCGTCTGGCGCGCCGATCCCGACCGCCAACCCTTCTGAAGGAGACTGCCATGCTGACGCTGACCCACGCCCTTCTCGCCGCCAGCCTGCTCGCCGGCCCGGTCTCGACCGACATCGCCCTGCCCGCCCAGCCCGCGCCCTTGCATGGCACGCTGCTGACGCCGGAGGCGCCGACGGCCGTCGCCGTCATCCTGCCCGGCTCAGGCCCAACCGATCGGGACGGGAACAGCCCGATGGGCGTCGCCGCCTCCACCTACCGGCTGCTGGCCGAGGGCCTGGCGGAACAGGGCGTCGCCACCGTCCGCATCGACAAGCGCGGCATTGCGGCCAGCGCCGCCGCCGGGCTCGATGAATCCAAGCTGCGCTTCGACGACTACGCCGCCGACGCCCGCGCCTGGGCTGCCGAGGCCGCCTCGCGCGCCGGAAAATCCTGCGCCTGGCTGATCGGCCACAGCGAAGGCGCCCTGGTTGCGCTGAAGGCGGTCGAGGGCGGAGACGACAAGGTCTGCGGCCTGATCCTGCTGGCCGGCGCGGGTCGCCCAGCCGGCGCAGGGATTCGCGAGCAGCTACAAGCCGGCCTGCCCGAGCCGATGAAGCCCCAAGCCTTCGCCGCCCTGACCGAGCTCGAGGCCGGCCGCACCGTCGCCGACACGCCGCCTGCCTTGGCAGCCCTGTTCCGCCCGTCGGTCCAGCCCTATCTGATCTCGTGGCTGCCGCTGGACCCCGCCGCCCTGCTCGCCGCCTACGACGGCCCGGTCTTCATCGGCCAGGGGACCACCGACCTCCAGGTCACGGTCACGGACGCCCAGGCCCTGGCCGCCGCCGACCCAAAGGCCACGCTGAAACTCTGGGAGGGCGTCAACCACCTCCTCAAGATCGCCCCCGCCGACCGCGCCGCCAATCTGGCCACCTACGCCGACCCGGCGTTGCCTCTGGCCCCCGGCGTGGCGCAGGACGTGGCGGCCTTCATCAAGACGAACGCCGCCCGCTGAATTCGCTGGCGGCCGCCGAACGTTCTGACGGCCAAAAGGCCTGCAAACAGGCACTCAGAAAGTCCGCCAAGGTTGGTTGGCGGACTTTCAACGGCTCAGCCTTTAGGCAGAATGCCCCGTTCCTCCAGCCAGGTTTCCAGCAGTCCGGGCCAGACCGTGTCCGGGCTGTGGTTCCGCCGCAGACCGAAGGCATGCCCACCGGTGGAGAACAGATGAACCTCGGCCGGAACCCCGGCCTGATCCAGTGCTCGCGCGTAGAGCGTGCTGTTGCAGATTTCATTCGTCGGATCGTCCCACGCGGCGATCAGAAAGGTTGGCGGAGCCTCTTGGGTCACCTTCAGCCCGGGATCAAAAACACCGCCGCGTCGGCAGATGTGGCCGGGGAAAAAGGCGATGGCGAAGTCGGGCCGGCTGCTGACCTGATCGATCTCATCGACGGGGGAATAGGCGGGCTCGAAAATGTTGCTCGTCTGCGCGACCAGATAGCCGCCGGCCGAAAAGCCCATCACCCCGATCTTGGTAGGATTGATCTGAAGTTCCCGCGCCTGTGAGCGGACCAATCTTACGGTGCGCTGTGCGTCCTGAAGGGCACGAGGCACTCGCGGCGTCACGGCCCGGCCGAGGTCGTCATCCCAGTAGTGATTGCTACGCGGAACGCGGTACTTTGACAGGATGCAGGTGACGCCTCGCGCAGCGATCCAGTTGCAGATTTCCGTCCCCTCGACGGTAACTACCACCGCACGGAATCCTCCGCCGGGAAAGACGACGACTGCCGCCCCGGTGTTTTTGCCCTGCGGTGGGAAGACAGTCATCGTAGGTTCGGTCACGTCGAATACGGCTTGGGACACGTCGCCATCAACGGCTTCGGGCGTCCTGCGCGTCAAGACGCTCTCGGAAGGCTGGCTCACGTCTTCCATGTCCGGCGCGCCATTCGGCCAGATCGGGATTTGGCGGGCGCCCCCCGGAGCTTGCCAGACGCCTGTTGTGCGGCCTTCCGCGACAGCTTGTGCCGATCCGACGTCAGAACCGCGGGTGACGGCGAAGCCGCTCGCGAGCACTGCCGCCCCGATAAGCCCTGCCAGAGCCATCCATGTCCGCCGCAACATCGAACCCCTCGCCTGACGCGATATCCGGCCGATAATTACGCGCTGAATCTTTGGCGCGAAAGCTTTACGAATCGGTCAGACCAGACCGCGCCCCGGATCGGCTGGCGGTACGGTCCGCCGCGGGTCGATAGCGGCGCCCGATCGCCCTCCTCAGATGTCTTCCTCCTCCGCCTCGCCCCGCGCCTCATCCGCCAGGGCGAAGAACCGTTCCCGCACCTCGGCCGCGAAGGGGTTGTCGCGTTCGATGGCGCGGAAGACGGCGGGGCTGTCGTGGCGGACCATGTCGACGGCCTGCATCAGCCGGTTGAAGCTGGCGGTGGTCATGCGCGTCGGCAGGGGCTCCATGGCCATCAGGACGCGGGCGATCAGATGGGTCAGGCCCTGCACCGTCGCGGCCTCGCGGTCATGGTCCTCGGGACTGACCTGAAACACCTTCAGCCCCAGCGCCCGGCGGCAGAAGGCGGCAACGCGGCGGGCGTCTTTCGCCCCCCTCACCTCGCACACGGCGATCCGCAGGCCCGCGATGCCGTCCTTGCCGCTCTGAGGGCCGAACAGCGGGTGGGTGCCGACGATCCGCACGCCGGGCGGCAGCAGGGTGTTCATCGCCCGCGCTGGCTTCACCTTCACCGAGCTCACGTCGATGACCAGGGCGGCGGGCCTCAGGAGCGGGCCGATGGCGACCAGCGTCGCCTCCAACGCCTCGACCGGCACGGCCAGCACCACCGTGGGACAGGCGGCGGCGATCGCCAGATCGGTCAGGGTCGCGAAACCTTCGCCTTCGCTCGCCGCCGGATCATGCGCCAGGATATCGAACCCGGCCGACAGATGCCGCGCCGTCAGCCGCCCAAAGGCGCCAAAGCCGATCAGGCCGAGCGTTTCCCTCACAGCGTCTCCATGAACCGCACCGGCCGCCCGTGCGCCGATCCGATCAGTTCGCCGTCCTGCATCACCACCCGGCCGCGCACGAGGGTCGCCATCGGCCAGCCGGTCGCCTCGACCCCGTCGAACGGTGTCCAGCCGCAGCGCGTCGCCTGCTGATCATGGGTGATCGTCCGCTTGGCCTTCAGATCGACGATGGTCAGGTCGGCGTCATAGCTGACGGCCATCCGCCCCTTGTTCGCGGTCCCGAACACCCGCTGCGCCCCCGCCGAGGTCAGGTCGATGAAGCGCTCCAGCGACAGCCGCCCATTGGCGACATGGGTCAGCATCAGCGGCACCAGCGTCTGCACCCCCGGCATGCCGGACGGAGAGGCCGGATAGGGCTTAGCCTTCTCCTCCTTCGTGTGCGGCGCGTGGTCGGAGCCCAGCACGTCGGCGACGCCCTGCTGCATTCCCCACAGCCACAGGGCATCTACGTGCTCCTGCGACCGGATCGGCGGGTTCATCTGCGCATAGCTGCCCAGCCGCTCATAGGCTTCCGGTCCGACCAGGGTCAGGTGCTGGGGCGTGATCTCCACGGTGGCGACATCTTTGTGGAAGCGCAGATACTCCATCTCGTCCCTGGTCGTGACGTGCAGCACATGGATGCGCGCGCCCGTCTCCTTGGCCAGGCCGACCAGTCGCCGGGTCGAGCGGATGGCGCTTTCGGCGTCGCGCACCTCGGGGTGGCTGGTCCAGTCGCCGGTGCGGGCCAGACCGCGACGCTCGACCAGACGGTATTCGTCCTCGGAGTGGAAGGTGGCGCGGCGGCGCACATTGGACAGGACCTTGCGCACCCCCTCGTCGTCGGCGATCAGCAGGTCCCCGGTCGAGGCGCCCATGAAGACCTTGACCCCGCAGCAGCCGGGCAGCCGCTCAAGCTCGCCCAGATAGTCCGCATTCTCGTGCGTGCCGCCGACGTAGAAGGCGTGGTCTGTCCACATCCGATCCTTCGCCCGCGCCAGCTTGTCGGCCATGGTGTCGGGGTCGGTGGTGTTGGGATTGGTGTTCGGCATCTCGAACACGGCGACGACGCCGCCCAGGGCCGCCGCGCGGCTGCCCGTCTCCAGATCCTCCTTCCACTCCAGCCCCGGCTCGCGGAAATGGACCTGGGTGTCGATAACGCCGGGCAGGACCGTCAGGCCCTTCGCGTCAAAGGTCTCGCCCGCCGGGGCCTGGCTCAGGTCGCCGATGAAGGCGATCTTGCCGTCGATCACCCCGACATCGGCCATGCCCCGCCCCGCATGGTTCGCCACCTCGCCGCCTCGGACGATCAGGTCATAGGTCTGGGTCATGGGGCGGGCATCCTCTATCCGATGCCGTGCTTCTACATTTCCGCTCATCCCCGCGAAAGCGGGGATGAGCGGGATGAAGGAGTCTTACCCCCGCGCCCTCAACATCCGCTGCGCCGCCTTCAGCACCCGCTCCCACGGCAGGTCCATCATATGCTGGATCGCCTGGTTCAGGCGCGGATCCAGCTTTTTGAACTCTTCATAGGTGCGCGGCCCGCGCACGGCCTCGCCCTTCCAGGGCCCGCGCACGGTCTCGTCCGACGGCCCGAAGGCGGCGACGACCGGCACGCCCGAGGCCACGGCCAGCTGGGTCCAGATCGAGTCCGCCCCGACGTACAGCACCGACGTCGACAGGGCCGCGACCGTCTGCCGGCGCGTCAGCTTGCCCTGCAGCTCGATCACCCGCGCGCGCGGCACGGCGTAGCGGATCGTGTGCGCCGCCTCGCGGTCGATCTCCTCGCCCACGATCATCAGCCGGCCGCCCGCCAGCGGCCCGTCGTCGGCCAGCAGCTTGGCCGCGACCTTGGCGTAGCGTTCGGCGGGCCAGCGCTTGCCCATCCATTCCACGCCCGGCCCGACCGCCAGGATCGGCCCGTCACCGCCCGTCGCCGGGATCAGCGCCTCGACCTGGGCCCGCGTTTCATCCGAGACGTAGAGTTTCGGCGCCGGGATCTCGTGCGGCTCCAGCTTCAGCACCGCAGCCGCCGCCTCGACCGCATGCAGGCCCGGCTGATCCTTGCCCCGCACCGCGCGCTTGTGCCGCCTCAGCTTGCCCGACAGGTCCGAGCCGCGCATGTCCACGACCAGACCCCATTTGGTGGCCCGCACCTGGTTCCACAGAGCGATCCATTCGAAATGGCCTTCGCGCTCCAGCACGATCAGTTTCGTCAGGCGCGGCGTATCGGCGAACAGCGGCGCGCTGGCGGCCGATCCGACGATGGTGAAGGTCGCGTGCGGCAGGCTCTCGACCAGATGCGCCAGCACGCCTGAGGACAGCACGGCGTCCTCGGCGTCCGCCTCGGCGATGTACAGGATGGGAAATCGCCCGATCATCCGTTGACGGATACAGGGATTCTATCTGCGGTTCAGCGTCAAACGCGTGTTTCCACAGGAAGGCCCCATGCGCTACAGCGACGCGCATGAGCCAGACGCCCGATCCAGCAGCCGCCGCCCTCGAACGCTTCAAGGCGCAGCGCGTCACGGCCATCTACCGGCTGGACCTGATCGCCAAGGGCGCGAAGATTTCCTACGAGGACGGCACGCCCATCGACATGGCCTCCGAAAAGGCCCGGCTGGAGGCCGTCGTCGCAGACATGGATCGCCGCATCGCCCGGCTGGAGCGTTCAGCCGGGTGAGCCTGCCCCTCCTCCCGGGCCGGACCTGCGGCGGCTGCGTCGAATGCTGCCGGGTCATTCCGCTGAACCTGCCGGAACTGGCCAAGCCGACGGGCGAGCTGTGCGCCTATTGCGTCGACGGCGCCGGCTGTTCGGTCCACGCGATCCGGCCGAACACCTGCCGCGTCTGGTTCTGCCTGTGGCGTGTGGTCGAGCTGTCCGACGACTGGCGACCGGATCGCAGCGGCGTCATCGTCCGTCCCGACGGGGTCGAGGACGGGGTCATCACCCTGTATGTCCTGCGCCGCTCCGACTTCCTGGCCTCGACCGACTTCTTCGTGACCGTCGCCGGCTGGATCGCGGAAGGCATTGAGGTGGCGCTCAGCATTGCCGGCCCCGTCGGAACCTATCCGGCCCGCGCCGTCGTCACCGACTGGCTGCGTCCGGCCATCGAGGATGGCGACACCGACGCCTTCACGACCCGCGTCCTCATGTCCCTCGACCGGCTGGCCGAATACGACTTTCAGCCGGACGGCGTCGTCGCGCGATATGCGGTGACGCTTTCCGGCTCGCAGGCGATCTAACCGCAGCTCGCCAACTGGCCTAGACCAAGGGTTTAAGGCTTCAGGCGGCCTTGTCCCAGTCCAGCACGACCTTGCCCGACTGGCCCGACTTCATGGCTTCGAAGCCTTCGCGGTAGTCGGCGTAACCCAGGCGGTGCGTGATCAGCGGGCTGAGGTCCAGGCCGGCTTTCAGCAGCCCCAGCATCTTGCGCCAGGTGGTGAACATCTCGCGCCCATAGACGCCCTTGATGGTCAGGGCCTTCAGGATGATCGCGCCCCAGTCGGTTTCCATCGGCTTGCCGGGAATGCCCAGCAGCGCCATGCCGCCGCCCATGATCAGGGTGTCGACGCACTGTTTGAAGGCGATGGGCGAGCCCGACATCTCCAGCGCCACGTCAAACCCGACCTTCAGACCCAGCTCCTTCATCACGTCGTGGATGTCTTCCTTGGTGGTGTTCACGGTCCGCACACCCGGCGCGACCTTCTGCGCCAGCTCCAGCCGGAAGTCGTTGATGTCGGTCAGGACCACGGTGCGCGCGCCCGCATGACGCGCCACGGCCGCGGCCATCATGCCGATGGGGCCAGCGCCGGTGACCAGCACGTCCTCGCCCAGCAGGTCGAATTGCTGGGCCGTATGCACCGCATTGCCGAACGGATCGAGGATCGAGCCGATCTCATAGGGGACGTCGTCCGGCAGTTCGATGACGTTGAAGGCCGGCGCCACGACGAACTCGGCGAAGGCGCCCTGACGGTTCACGCCGATGCCGCGCGTCTGCGGGTCCAGGTGGAAATGGCCGGCGCGGGCAGCTTCCGAGTTCAGGTCGATGACGTGGCCCTCGGCCGAGACGCGCTGGCCGATCTTCAACGGGCGATCAACGTCCTTGCCGATGGCGACGATCTCGCCGGCGAACTCGTGGCCGGTGATCATCGGGGTCGGCACGTTTTTCTGGGACCATTCGTCCCAGTTCCAGATGTGGATGTCGGTGCCGCAGACGGCGGTGCGATGCACCCGGATCAGCACATCCTCCGGCCCCGCCTCGGGGATCGGCGCGTCGATCAGTTCCAGGCCGACGCCGGGCGCGGTCTTGGCCAGGGCCTTCATCGTGTCGGTCATTGTCTAAACTCCCTGAAATCGTGGCTCCGGGTTCATCCCGAAACCGGCGGCTGAGGCCCCACGCCTCCTCGCCGCTTGGCTTTCGTCGATGGCGCGCGAAAAGGGCTAAATGACGCCCAGCTCCCGGCCCGCCTGGGTGAACACTTCGACCGTACGGTCAATCTGTTCGAAGGTATGGGCGGCCGACATCTGTGTGCGGATGCGGGCCTGGCCACGCGGCACGACGGGGAACGAGAACCCGATCACATAGACGCCCAGCTCCAACGCCCGAGCCGCGAAATCCTGCGCCAGTTTGGCGTCGCCCAGCATGACCGGGATGATCGGATGTTCGCCGTCCAGCAGGGTGAAGCCCGCGTCCGACATGGCCCCGCGATAGCGATGGGCGTTGGCCGACAGGCGGGTGCGCAAAGCGTCGCCCTCCGTCCCTTGCGCGATACGGATCGCTTCCAGGCTGGACCCGCACACGGCCGGCGCCAGGGCGTTGGAGAACAGATAGGGTCGCGCCCGCTGTTTCAGCAGTTCGACCACCGACTTCTTCGCACAGATGAAGCCGCCCATGGCGCCGCCCAGGGCCTTGCCGAAGGTGCCGGTGACGAAATCCACGTCGACACCGTGATGTGCGAACGAGCCCTTGCCTTGCGGGCCAAGGAAGCCCGTCGCGTGACAATCGTCCACCATGATCAGGGCGTCGTATTTGTCGGCCAATGCCCGGATCTCGTCCAGCTTGGCGATATAGCCGTCCATCGAGAAGGCGCCGTCGGTGGCGATGATGATGTCGCGGGCGCCGGCCGCGCGGGCCTCCTTCAGACGGCTCTCCAGCTCGTCCATGTCCGAGTTGGCGAAGCGATAGCGTTTGGCCTTGCACAGCCGCACCCCGTCGATGATCGAGGCGTGATTCAGGCTGTCGGAGACGATGGCGTCGTTCTCGCCCAGCAGCGGCTCGAACAGACCGCCGTTGGCGTCAAAGGCGGCGGCGAACAGGATGGCGTCCTCGAAACCGAGATAGGCGGCGATGGCCGCTTCCAGTTCCTTGTGGATCTCCAAAGTGCCGCAGATGAAGCGCACGGACGCGGTGCCCGCGCCCCACTTCGCTTGCGCCGCCATCCCGGCCTGGGTCACGCGCTCGTCGCCGGCCAGGCCAAGATAGTTGTTGGCGCAGAAGTTCAACACGTCGCGTCCGGCGACCTGGATCACCGGCCCCTGGCGCGAGGCGATGATGCGTTCGGGCTTGGTCAGGCCCTGGGCGTCGATCTCGGACAGTTCGCCGGCGACGCGGTCATAGAAGCTCTGGGTCATGGGCCGCGACCTACGCCGATTTTCGATCGGTTTCCACCCGCCTCAGGTCTCTGGGGCCGGGTTGGCCTCGGCCCGGATCGGACTGACACGAATGCGGCCGCCGCAGGGGCTGAACGAGAACGGCAGGCTGACGGCGGCGGTATCGCTGGGCGCGGTGACCTTTATCGCAGCGGCGTCGGGACATGTCTTTTGCATGGCTTCATTGGGCACGACGCTCCAGGCCATTTCGAAATAGGCCTTGGCCCGGGGCGCCAGTTGAACCGGCGTCGGGGCCTGACCTTGACGGAAATAGCTTCCGGGACTCTGTTCGGCGCGGATGGACGACAAGTTGCGTCCGCGCGCGTCCTGCAAGGTCACTGTCGGATAGCCGGTCAGACTGCAGGCCTGGGTTCCGATATTCTGAAAACTGAAGTTGCTGACCCGGTTTCCCGCGCCAGCATCCCCGTCGCCTGCCCCCAGCGTCAGTTGCGGCCCCTTGCAGGGCAGCGCAGCCGGCAAGACCCCGCCGGCCGCCTCGGTCCGCGTCTGACCTGGCGTCGGCAGCGGGCCCGGCGTCGCATCAGCCCCGGGGATCGGCCGCGAGCAGCGCTCCAGCACCGCGACACCGGTCGTGCCGTCCGGCCCCAGTCGGCTCAGCGTCCCGCTCTCTTGCCCATCGCGCGTCGCCGTCCACCATTCCACCCCGCCGCCGACATAGCGCGCGCCGCTGGCGGCCTGCACTGACCGCAAAGCATAGGTCTGGTTCTGATGGGTCAGCTTGGCGTTGTCGCTGTCGACATACTGGACCTGAAGCGTCGCGCCGCTTTCGCAGGCATAGCCGACCGAGGGCGCATTGGATGCAGGCGCGGCCGACGGTTCGACCGGCGCGGCGGGCTGTTGGGGCTCGGTGCGAGAGCAGGCTGCGGCGCCGGTCAGGGCGGCGATGGCGACGAATGCGGTCAGGCGGTGCGACATCATGTCATGTCCTCTGGTTTCGCCTTCAACGGCCCAACCTAAGCAAAGGCTCCGCTTAATGCCCCGCTTTCGGCGTCTCCATCAGCTCGATCAATACGCCGCCCATGTCACGCGGATGCAGGAAGACGACCGGCGTCCCATGCGCCCCGATGCGCGGTTCGCCGGTCCCCAGGATCGTCACGCCCTTGGCCCGCATCTCGGCGACGGCGGCGTGGATGTCGGCGACCTCGAAACAGACGTGGTGCTGGCCGCCCTTGGGATTTTTGGCCAGGAAGCCGACGATGGGACTGGTGTCGTCATAGGGTTCGATCAGCTCGATCTGAGCCGTCGGCGTATCCACGAAACAGACCTTCACCCCTTGCGCCAGCAGGTCGAAGGGTTCGCCGATCTTCGTCGCGCCGAGGATATCGCGATACAGTTTGATCGAGTCGGCGATGGATGGCGTCGCGACGCCGACGTGGTTCAGGGCGCCGATCATGACTTGTCCTTGTCGGGGGTCGGCTGGGCGTAACCCAGACGCTGGTTCAGCTTCTCGATCAGGTCCACCGCCGTATCGGCGATGGCCGAACCGGGCGGATAGACCGCGGCCGCGCCCATATCGAGCAGAGGCTGGACGTCGGACGGCGGGATCACGCCGCCGACCACGATCATGATGTCGGGCCGGCCCAGTTTCTCCAGCTCGGCCTTCAACTCGGGCACCAGCGTCAGATGCCCTGCCGCCAGCGATGATGCGCCGACCGCGTGAACGCCCTTCTCGACCGCTTCTTGAGCAGCCTCCGACGGTGTCTGGAACAGGCTGCCGGCCGTGACGTCGAAGCCCAGATCGCCGTATCCGGTCGCGACGACCTTTTGGCCCCGGTCGTGTCCGTCCTGTCCCAGTTTGGCGATCAGAATGCGCGGCGGGCCGCCGTCGTTCTCGACGAAGGTCGCCACCATCTCGCGGGCGCGGGCGAAGCGGGCGTCGGTCCCCGCCTCCTTGGCGTATACGCCCGAAACGGTCTGGACCGTGGCCACGTGGCGGCCGAAGGCGGCCTCCAGCGCGTCGGAAATCTCTCCTACCGTCGCCTTGGCGCGGGCGGCCTGAACCGCCAGCTCCAGCAGGTTGGCGTTCCCGCGCGCCCCCGCGGTCAGGGCGTTCAGCGCCGCATCGGTCGCCGCCTGATCCCGCTCGGCGCGCAGGCGCTTCAGCTTGTCGATCTGGGCGGCAAGCACCGCCGCATTGTCGACCTTCAGCATCGGAATGTCGTCGACGACGGGGTTCAGATATTTGTTCACCCCGACCACCGTCTGCTGACCAGTGTCGATCCTGGCCTGGGTCTTGGCGGCGGACTCCTCGATCCGCAGCTTGGGGATGCCGGCTTCGATCGCCTTGGCCATTCCGCCCAGGGCCTCGACCTCGGCCATATGGGCGCGCGCCCGTTCGGCCAGTTCGTGCGTCAGCCGCTCGACATAGAAGCTGCCGCCCCAGGGATCGATGACCCGCGTCAGACCCGTCTCCTGCTGCAACAGGATCTGGGTGTTGCGCGCGATCCGGGCCGAAAAGTCGGTCGGCAGCGCCAGGGCCTCGTCCAGCGCATTGGTGTGCAGGCTCTGCGTCTGGCCGCCCGCCGCCGCCATGGCCTCGACCATTGTGCGGGGCACATTGTTGAACACGTCCTGCGCCGCCAGCGACCAGCCCGAAGTCTGGCAGTGGGCGCGCAGGGACAGCGACTTGGGATCGACCCCGCCCTCTTTCCTGACCGCCTCGGCCCACAGCAGGCGGCCGGCACGCATCTTGGCCACCTCCATGAAATAGTTCATGCCGATGGCCCAGAAGAAGCTCAAGCGCGGCGCGAACCGGTCGATCGGCATCCCCGCCGCGACGCCCGCGCGCAGATATTCGATCCCGTCCGCCAGGGTGTAGGCCAGCTCGATATCCGCCGAGGCTCCCGCCTCCTGCATGTGGTAGCCGCTGATCGAGATCGAGTTGAACTTCGGCGTCTCCTGCGCCGTCCAGGCGAAGATGTCCGCGATGATCCTCATCGAGGGCTCGGGCGGATAGATGTAGGTGTTGCGGACCATGAACTCCTTCAGAATGTCGTTCTGAATGGTCCCGGTCAGCTTGGCGTGCGGCACGCCCTGTTCTTCCGCCGCGACGACATAGAGGGCCAGGATCGGCAGCACCGCCCCGTTCATCGTCATCGACACCGACATCTGGTCCAGCGGGATCCCGTCGAACAGGGTCCGCATGTCATAGATGCTGTCGATGGCGACGCCCGCCATGCCGACGTCGCCCTTCACCCGCGGGTGGTCGCTGTCATAGCCCCGGTGCGTCGCCAGATCGAAGGCGATGCTCAGCCCCTTCTGACCGGCCGCCAGGTTGCGTCTATAGAAGGCGTTGGATTCCTCGGCGGTCGAGAAGCCGGCGTACTGGCGGATCGTCCAGGGATTGCCCGCATACATGGTCGGATAAGGACCACGCACGAACGGCGCGAACCCCGGCAGGCCATGCGGATGATCCAGCGCGTCCGTACTGTCGGGACCATATGCGGTCTCGACCGTCAGTCCCTCGGGCGTCAGCCAAGGATCGCGCATCGGCCCCTGCCCCGTCGCATCGAGGTTCAGGGCGATCTTGCTGAAGTCGGGGAAACTCATTGAGCCGCCTCCTCGAAGGCCGCGGCGAACCGGATCGGAGACAGGGGCTCCACCCCATCCGTCATTCCGGGGCTACGCGAAGCGGAGAATCCGGAACCCAGGGGTTCGAGATGCGGTCCTGGGTTCCGGGTTCGCTCTTCGAGCGCCCCGGAAGGACGATCAGATTCAACCGGCGCCAGACGGGGCTCAGGATCGATATATTTGGTCACGCCGATGATTTGGGCCGCACCGTTCGTCAGCGCGGCCTCGCGGATCGCGCGGGCGCGAGCGATGCGGGGCTGGATGACCGAACCCTTCAGGGCTTCGACCAGACCGCCCTCGGCCTCGATCATCTGGAACTCGGCCCAGCCGGCCTCCGTGAGGTCCCGCGTCCGGGCGTCCAGATACCAGGAGCCGGCGGCCGGATCGTCGACCCGTCCCAGATTGGCCTCTTCCATCAGGACCAGCTGGGTGTTCCTAGCCTGTCGCCGCGCAAAGGCGTCTGACGTTCCGGAGGCGCGGGTGAAGCCATCCAGCACCACGACATCCGCCCCACCGACTGCGCCGGCGAAGCCCGCCGCCGTCAGCCGCAGCAGATTGGGCCAGGGATCGCGCGCCGACAGCATCCGCCGCGACGAGCGCGCTTCGATCACCGCCGGAACATCCACGTCGAACGCCTTCGTCAGGCTGGCCCAGACCAGCCGCATGGCCCGAACCTTGGCCAGGCTGTCGAAATATTCCGCATCGACCGACAGGCCGACAACGGTGCCGCGCAAAGCCGCCTCGACCGACATCCCGGCCTCCACCGCCGCCTTCGCATGGGCCACGACGCTGGACGCCGCAAAGGCGAGCTCCTGCGCCGCCGATCCGCCGGCCTCGTGCGCTACACGCCCGCTGGCCATGAAGAAGGTCGCGTCGGGATATGCGCCCGCATGACGCGCCGCCGTATTGGCCGCCAGGCTCAGATGCTCTTCCACCGACCGCGGCGCCCCGCCCGCCCCTGCGAAGGCCGAGACCGGGTCCATATGGAATCTCAGCTTGGCGCGCGGAGACCCCTTGGCGACGACCGCCAGGGCGTTGGCCGCATCCGGCCCGTCGATCCCGGCGTCCAGCGCGACGGGCGCCAACTCCAGCGCCACGCCTTCCAGCGCCCGGCCCAAGGGCGCGGAATCCGCCAGCACCCGCCCCTTCAGCACCACCGAGGCCGCGCCATTCTCCAGATCGGTCAGGACGGCGGCGTTGACCGCCTCGGCATCGTCGCCCTCCACCAGCGTCCGCAGATCCCAGGCCCGGCCTTCGGAGTCGGATGGACGCGGGGCGAAGATCGGCTGCACGCCCGTCGCGCCCGCATACAGCGGCCGCGTCACCAGTTGATCGGCGTCGAGATGCATCAGCGACTCGATCGGCCGATCCTTCAGCGCCTTCTGGGCCGCCTCGCGCCATTCGAGGGGCGTGGGTGTGGGGAAGGTCATGCGCCCGCCTTCCCATCCGCGCGTCGTGAAGAACCCCTCCACCGCTTCGCGGTCCCCCTCACCGCAAGCGGGGAGGAGACAGGCTGTCGTCTCCTCCCCATGCAATGGGGAGGTGGCTCGGAGCGAAGCGGAGAGACGGAGGGGTTCTTCATCATCCGAACTCCACCAGCACGTCGTCCGCCGCCACCGGATCGCCGTCCTTGGCGCCGACGGCCTTCACCACCCCGTCGCGCTCGGCCTTCAGGATGTTCTGCATCTTCATGGCCTCGATGATGGCCACCGTCTCGCCGGTCTTGACCTCCTGGCCGACGACCACCGGAATCGAGACCACCAGACCCGGCATCGGCGACAGCACCATCTTGGAGGTGTCCGCCGCGACCTTCTCCGGCAGGCGCGCATACAGTTCGGCGATTTGGGGCCGCAGCACCCTCACCCGCGCCTTGGCCGCGCGATGGCGGATGTCGAAGCCGTCGGCGGCGCGTTTGACCTCGGCGGTGAAGGCCTCGCCGTCCAGCTCGGCCTTGAACTGGGCCAGGCCGGGCCGCCAGTCGATCTCCGACAGGCGGATGTCGCCCCCGCCCGTCAGGGTCAGGATCATCGCCTCGTCCGCATCATAGGACAGGCCCACCCCGTGCGGCGTCTTGTCGATCATCACGATCCAGTCGGTGCGGTCCGACGGATCGCCGTCCTGTTCGGCGATGATCTCGTGCATGGCCATGGCGGCCGCGATCAGGATGCGTTCCTGGTCCTGCGTCGGCTTGAGGCCATGGAAGCCGTCCGGGAATTCGTCCTTGATATAGCTGGTCGACAGCCGGCCCGACTTGAACCGGTCCTGGTCCATCACCGCCGCCAGGAAGGGCACATTGTGGCCCAGGCCCGACAGGTGGGTGTCCTCCAGCGCGCGCGCCATGCCCTCGACCGCCGCCTCGCGCGTCTCGCCCCAGGCGCACAGTTTCGCGATCATGGGATCGTAGAACATGCTGATCTCGTCGCCCTCGCGGACGCCGGAATCGTTTCTGACCGTATAGTCCCCCTGATCGCCTTCTTCGGGTTGCTCGTAGCGAACCAGCCGGCCGATGGACGGCAGGAAACCGCGATACGGATCCTCGGCGTAGATGCGGCTCTCGATCGCCCAGCCGTCGATCTTCAGGTCTTTCTGCTCGAAGGCCAGCGTCTCGCCCCAGGCCGAACGGATCATCTGTTCGACCAGATCGACGCCCGTGATCAGCTCCGTCACCGGATGCTCGACCTGCAGCCGGGTGTTCATCTCCAGGAAGTAGAAGCTCTTGTCCTGACCGGCGACGAACTCGACCGTGCCGGCCGAGTCATAGTTCACCGCCTGGGCAAGGGCGACGGCCTGCGCCCCCATGGCGGCGCGGGTGGCCTCGTCAAGCAAGGGGCTGGGCGCCTCCTCGATGACCTTCTGGTTGCGGCGCTGGATCGAACATTCGCGCTCGAACAGGTGGACCACATGGCCGTGCTTGTCGCCCAGCACCTGAATCTCGATGTGGCGCGGATCGACGATGAACTTCTCCAGGAAGACCCGGTCGTCGCCGAAGGCGTTCAGCGCCTCGGCCTTCACCGCCGCAAACCCCTCGGCCATGTCGGCGTCCGAATGGGCCACGCGGATACCCTTGCCGCCGCCGCCGGCCGAGGCCTTGATCATGATCGGATAGCCGATCTCGTTGGCGATCCTGACCGCCTCGTCCGGCGTCTCGATCAACCCCATATGGCCCGGCACGGTCGAGACCCCCGCCTCGGCCGCCAGCTTCTTGGAGCTGATCTTGTCGCCCATGGCCTCGATGGCCTCGGGGTTCGGGCCGATGAAGGCGATCCCTTCGTCCCTCAGCCGCCGCGCGAACCCGGCGTTCTCAGACAGGAAGCCAAAGCCCGGATGCACGGCCTCGGCCCCCGTCTGGCGCACCGCCTCGACGATCTTGTCCGCCAGCAGATAGGACTGCGCCGCCGGCGCCGGCCCGATCAGCACCGCCTCGTCGGCCATCTCGACCGCCAGCGACCCGGCGTCGGCCTCCGAATAGACCTGCACCGTCTGGATGCCCATGCGGCGGCAGGTCTTGATGATCCGAACCGCGATCTCGCCCCGGTTGGCGATGAGGATTTTGGAGAACATGGGAGACCTCTAAGTCGCTACGCAGCGAGAGTGATTAAGCGAGCTTGACAGGAACATTAATCGAACAAACATTGACGAATGAAACCGGAGCGCGAAATGACTGATACAGCCAAAGCACCGACAGAAGCGGCGAATGACCCCGAGGCCAAGACGGGGAGTGATAAACCAAGCGCCGCCCGCCGAGATATACCTGGCAACCTGCTCTACACGACTACGCCTGGGTCGCTGAAGTCGGTTTTGGATCAAGTGCAAAAGGCGGAAGTTCCCGAGAAATTCTCGAAGGACTTCATCGCTCAGATTCTTGGAATTAAAGGCGGTTCGGCTGCCCAGCAAATTTCTACTCTGAAGCGCATGGGTCTTGTCGCTGCAGACGGAACACCCACCGAGCGTTATTCGCGCTTTAGAAGCGATATGGATCGATCCGCCGCTGCGCTGGAAGCATTGAAGGCCGGATACAACGCCATCTTTCAGAAGAACACGTTCGCCCACACCCTGTCCGACAGCGAAATCAAGGACATCGTGGCCCAGATCACTGGCCTGAAAAAGAACGACGCCATCGTCGGCTATATAACTGGCACTTTTGATAGGATTAAGGGCTACATTACTGACAAAAATGCTGGAATTTCCTCGCCGAGAGAATCGGAAAACGCAGAACCTAGTCAAACAATGGATAGCAATGGAAGCAGTCAATTCAGCAACGCATCGCCTATAGGTGGACTCAACTACGTCATAAATATAACCCTTCCACAGTCGAACAATATTGAGACCTACAATATGATATTCAAAAGCCTTCGGGAGAACATTCTTGACTGGCACCGCTAGGTCCATAAGAGAGTTCATGCTTAATGGATTCGCATTTGAGCGCGAGATTAGATCCATCAGCAAAAAACAAGCTGGCGACGATTTGGGCGGCTTAGGAATTTTTGCAGGCTCAGAGATCATTGCTTCTTATGTCGATCAGCTCGATGACCAAGACCGCGAAGATGCGCGATTTATGGCCCAGTATTATGAGGTGTTCTACCTCATAGAAAACATGCTTAGGCGCATGGTGTCAGATACAATGAGCGCCACCTATGGGGACGATTGGTGGGAAGAAAAAACGCCCCAAAGGGTCAAAGATGCAGTGACGACGACGCGCGCACGTGAATTGGACTCGTCAGTAACACCTAGGTCAAACAACCCTCTGGAATTCACTACCTTTGGAGAACTTAGCGTAATAATCTCCGCAAATTCAGAAGCCTTCGGAGGAATGTTCAAGTCACAAAGGGCAGCCGAGCGTGTCATAAGCCTACTCAACACACTCAGAGGACCAATAGCACACTGCGGATACCTAGCAGACGATGAAGTTGCTCGCCTGTATCTAGCTGTCCGAGATCTATTTCGCCTCATGGCCTAACCTTAAAGCGGAATATTGTCGTGCTTCTTCCAGGGGTTCTCCTGGACCTTGTTCTTCAGCGTCCGCAGCGCCTTCACCAGCCGCCGCCGCGTCCCGTGCGGCATGATGACGTCGTCGATATAGCCCAGCCCCGCCGCCACGAACGGATTGGCGAACCGGTCCTTGTACTCCGCCTCGCGCGCGGCCAGGGCCGCCGGATCGCCGGCCTCCTTGCGGAAGATGATCTCGACCGCCCCCTTGGCGCCCATGACCGCGATCTCGGCGGTGGGCCAGGCGTAGTTGACGTCGCCGCGCAGGTGTTTGGAACTCATCACGTCATAGGCGCCGCCATAGGCCTTGCGCGTGATCAGGGTCAGTTTCGGCACGGTCGCCTCGGCATAGGCGAACAGCAGCTTGGCCCCGTGTTTGATCAGGGCGCCGTATTCCTGCTTGGTCCCCGGCATGAAGCCCGGCACGTCCACCAGGGTCACCAGCGGAATGTCGAAGGCGTCGCAGAAGCGCACGAACCGCGCGGCCTTGCGGCTTGAATCGATGTCCAGCACCCCCGCCAGCACCTGGGGCTGGTTGGCGACGATGCCGACCGTCTGTCCGTCCAGCCGGCCGAAGCCGCAGATGATGTTCCTGGCGAAGTCGGCCCCGATCTCGAAGAAGTCGGTCTCGTCGACCACCTTCAGGATCAGCTCCTTCATGTCATAGGGCTGGTTCGGATTGGCCGGGATCAGGGTGTCCAGCGACGGCTCGTCCCGCTCCGGTTCGTCATAGCTCTCACGCACCGGCGGCTTTTCGCGGTTCGACAGCGGCAGGAAGCCGATCAGGCGGCGCACCTCCGACAAGGCCTCCAGATCGTTCTCGAACGCCCCGTCCGCCACGCCCGACTTGCCGGCATGGACGCGGGCGCCGCCCAGGTCCTCGTGGCTGACCAACTCATTGGTGACGGTCTTCACCACATCGGGGCCGGTCACGTACATGTAGCTCGTGTCCTTCACCATGAAGATGAAGTCGGTGATGGCGGGCGAATAGACGTCGCCGCCCGCGCACGGCCCCATAATCACGCTGATCTGGGGAATGACGCCGCTGGCGAGCGTATTCTGCAGGAAGATGTCGGCGTAGCCCGCCAGACTTTCCACGCCTTCCTGAATCCGCGCCCCACCCGCGTCGAACAGGCCGATGATCGGCGCGCCGGTGGTCAGGGCCATCTTCTGCAGCTTGACGATCTTGGCCGCATGGGCGCCCGACAGGCTGCCGCCGAAGACGGTGAAATCCTTGGAGAAGACATAGACCAGCCGCCCGCCGATCGTGCCGCGCCCCGTCACCACGCCGTCGCCGGGGATGCGCTGGTCGTGCATGCCGAAGTCGTGGCTGCGGTGCTCGACGAACATGTCGGTCTCCTCGAAAGAGCCTTCGTCCAGCAGCACGTCGATGCGTTCGCGCGCGGTCAGCTTGCCCTTGGCGTGCTGGGCGGCGATACGCTTTTCCCCGCCGCCCAGTTTGGCGGCGGCGCGGCGGCGCGCCAGTTCTTCAAGGATGGCTTGGCTCATGATGGATCTTCGCCTCTTGTTCGTTGAGAGAGGGGTGGCGCCTTCATCGCAAATAGGCAAACGCAACTTTGCAAAAAGTGTGGAACTGCGCGGGCTTGCAAAGGATGGCGATATGATCTGCAAAGTTGCGAATGGCTGAGAAGCTTTTCCTGGGCGCCAAGCTGCGCAAGCTGCGCGAGGCGCGCGGCTGGACGCTGGAGGCCTGCGCCGAGCGCCTAGGCCTGTCACCGTCCTATCTGTCGCAGATCGAGACCAACCAGCGCCCGGCGACCGCGCGAGTCCTGATCGCCCTGACCCGCGCCTTCCATGTGGACGCCAGCCTGTTCGATCTGGAGGGCGACGCCCGCCTGATCGCCGACCTGCGCGAGGCCACCACCGACATCGCGGGCCCGATGATGGGTGAGGCCGAACCGCCCACGGCCGCCGAGCTGAAACAGGCTGTCGCCAACACCCCGCGTCTGGCCCGCCAGTTCCTGGCCCTGCACCAGACCTTCCGTCGTCTGGACGAGCGGGTGAAGGCGCTGGACGACACCCTGGGCCGGGATGAACACGGCGCCAGTGTCGCCCTTTTGCCCTACGAAGAGGTGCGCGACTTCTTCCACTATCGCGACAACTACATCGACACGCTGGACACCGCGGCCGAGACGCTGGCGGCGACGCTGGTTCAGGACGGCCAGATTGAGCGGGCGTTGGAGTCTGCGCTGAGCCAGGCGCACGGCGTTCGCGTCGCCTATGTCGCCGGTCAGGAGGCGCTGCGTCGCTACGATCCCGCCAGCCGCGTCCTGACGCTGGACGCCTGGCAGCCCGGCGCGACGCGGTCGTTCCAGCTGGCGCACCAGCTGGCCCTGCTGTCCTTCCGCGACCTGATTGAGGCCGAGTTGGATCAGGCCGCCTTCCGCACCGACGCCGCACGCGACGTGGCCCGGGTCGGTCTGGCCAACTATGCGGCGGGCGCGTTGCTCTTGCCCTATCGGGCCTTCCTGGAGGCCGCGCGCGAGGAGAAGCACGACATCGACCGGCTGCGCACCCGGTTCCAGGTCAGTTTCGAGCAGGTCTGCCACCGGCTTTCGACCCTGCAACGGCCCGGCTGGCGCGGCGTGCCCTTCTATTTCGCCCGCGTGGACATGGCCGGCAACATCACCAAGCGCCACAGCGCCACCCGCTTCCAGTTCGCCCGCTTCGGCGGCGCCTGCCCGCTGTGGAACGTCCACGAGGCCTTCGCGGCGCCCGACCGGATCGGGGTGCAGCTGGCCGAGATGCCGGACGGATCGCGCTACATCTCCATCGCCCGCAGCGTGTCCAAGCCCAGCGGCTCCTATCTCGCCAACGACCGCCGCTACGCCCTGTCCCTGGGCTGCGAGGTCGAACATGCGGGCGCCCTGGTCTATGCCGCCGGCCTCGATCTGAACGGCCCGGCCGCGCGGATCGGCGTCAGCTGCCGCATCTGCGAGCGCACCGACTGCACCCAGCGCGCCTTCCCGCCCCTGGACCGGACCCTGCACGTGCCGGAGAACGAGCGCGGCGTGGTGCCCTATGTGCTGGATGGCCCGCGCCCCGACCGCTATTGATCGGGGCATGACCTCACACACACCCATCGGCGTCGCCGTCGTCGGCTACGGCCTGGCGGGCCAGACCTTCCACGCCCCCCGATCGCGGCGACCCCCGGCCTGCGCCTGATCGCCGTCGTCTCGTCCCGGCCCGAAGTGGTCCACGCCGACCTGCCTGACGTTGAGGTCCTGCCCGATCTGGACACAGCCATCGCCCGCGAGGACATCGGCCTGATCGTCGTCGCCACCCCCGACGCCCTGCACGCCGAACAGTCGATCGCCGCTCTGAGGGCCGGCAAGTCGGTGGTGGTGGACAAGCCCTTCGCGGCGACCCTGGCTGACGCCGAAGCCGTCGCCGCCGTCGCAGCGTCATCGCCCGGCGTTTTCAGCGTCTTCCAGAACCGCCGTTGGGACGCCGACTTCCTGACCCTGCGCCGCCTGATCGACCAAGGCGAACTGGGCGACGTCGCCGTTTTCGAAAGCCACTACGACCGCTTTCGTCCGACCGCTGCCGACCGCTGGAAGGACAAGCGCGACGGCGGCGTCTGGGCTGACCTGGGCCCACACCTGATCGACCAAGCGGTCCAGCTGTTCGGGCCGCCGCTGGCCATCTATGCCGACCTCCAGGCCCAACGTTTCGGCGCCACGGCCATCGACTACGCCCACGTTCTGCTGCGCTATGACCGTCTGCGCGTCATCCTGAACATGAGCCACCTCGCCGCCGAGGCCAGTCTCCGCTACGTCGTCCACGGCACGGGCGGCAGCTTCATCAAACACGGCCTCGACGCCCAGGAGTGCCAGTCCAAGGCGGGCCTGCGCCCCGGCCACCCCGACTGGGGCCTGGACCCCTCGCCGGGCGTCCTGACGAAACAGATCGACGGCGAAACCGTCCGCACCACGCCGGCTCCGGAGCGCGGCGACTATCCCGCCTTCTACGCCGCCATGCGCGATGCGATCCTCGGCAAGGGCCCGCCGCCCGTGCCCGCTGACCAGGCCCTGACCGTCATGCGCATCCTCGACTCCGGTCTGCGTAGCGCGGCGGAGCGTCGAGAGATCGCCTTTTAGCTCTTCTTGCGGCCCTTCGACGTCGCTGCAGGCGCGTGAGCCAGTCGCAGCAGATTGGCCGCACCGGGCGCCCCGAACGGCGTGCCCGCCAAAATCAGGATGCGCTGGCCCGGCTCGGCCAGACCATATTTGACCGCGCTGTTGACGGCGTCGTCCGTCACGGCCTCCAGCGAGTCTGGCTGCTCGCCCAGACGCGGCTCCAGCCCCCAGACCAGGGCTAGCCGCCGCGCGGTGTTGGGATTGGGCGTCAGCACCAGGATCGGCTTCAGCGGCCGCTCGCGCGCCATCCGCCGCGCGGTGCCGCCCAGAGTCGTAAACACCACCAGACAGCCGGTCGAGGGCGCATTCGCCGCCATCCGCGCCGCCCCGACCAGGGCGTCCACATCGTGCTCATCCATGCCGGCATGTTCGGCGCCCATCAGGCTGGGCCACATCGGATCGCGTTCGACCCGCTCGATGATCCGGCTCATGATGCCGACGGATTCCAGCGGATAGTCGCCCGACGCCGTCTCGGCCGACAGCATCAGGGCGTCCGCACCCTCATAGACCGCATTGGCGACATCGGTCGCCTCGGCGCGGGTCGGGGCCGGGGCGCTGGTCATGGATTCCAGCATCTGGGTGGCCACGATCACCGGCACGCCGCGATTGCGGGCCGCGCGCACGATCTGTTTCTGCGCCACCGGCACATCCTCGGGATCCAGCTCGACGCCCAGATCGCCACGCGCCACCATCACCCCGTCGCAATAGTCCAAGATGGCTTCCAGATCGGCCAGGGCCGCCGGCTTCTCGATCTTGGCCAGGCAGGCCGCCTGTCCGTTCACGATCCGCTTCAGCTCGGCCATGTCCTCGGGCTTCTGCACGAAGCTGAGCGCCACCCAGTCCACGCCCATCCGCAGGGCGAAGGCCAGGTCCTCACGGTCCTTGGGCGTCAGGGCCGAGACCGGGATCACCGCCTCCGGCACCGCCACGCCCTTGCGGTCCGACAGCTTCGAGCCGCTCTCGACCGTCACATCGGCCCACTCATCGGTCCGCTCGCCCACACGCAGCCGCACCCGGCCGTCGTCCAGAAGCAACAGCATGCCCTTGCGCAGCGCCTTGAAGATTTCGGGATGCGGCATCTGCACCCGCGTCTCGTCGCCGGGCGTCGGGTCCAGATCTAAACGCATGGTGTGGCCCGGCTTGACCGAGATCTCGACGTCCTTGAAACGGCCCAAACGCAGCTTCGGCCCTTGAAGGTCGGCCAACACGCCCAGCGGACGCTGCAGGGCCATTTCGGCGCCGCGCACCGCCTTCAACGCGGCGGCGTGATCCTCATGCGAACCGTGGCTGAAGTTCAGGCGGAAGACGTCCACCCCCGCCTGGGCCAGCGCCTTGACAGTGCTGGGCGCACGGCTGGCGGGTCCCAGGGTGGCGACGATGCGCGCGCGACGGGCTCGGTTCATGACGTTTCCTGTTGGCTCTCTCGGACGGCAAAACGGGGCCGCCTGGGCGAATTCGCCCTCTTCTGCCAACGAAACCCGCGCTGCGTAAGGCCGCCTTCCCCTCAGGAAACATGAGTTGACGGCTGGAAACAGGAGTTTATCTGGCCGCCGCCCCGCAGGCCGCCACGGTAAATCCGTTCAGATCGATGCACCGGCCCTCCACCTGCGGCGCGGCGACGCCGATCACATGGGCGAGGGTTGGGGCGATATCGACGGTCCGGATCGGCAGGAACCGCTCCTCGGCCTTGGCGCCCGGCCACCAGAAGATGATCGGCACGCGGCGATCATATTCCCACGGCGTGCCGTGCCCGGCCAGGGTTGAGCCGACGCGGCCGCCCGAGGTGGTGTTCTGGGTCCAGGCGAACTGGATGTCGGGCGATCGCTCAGCGACGGTCGACAGCCGCATCCGCTCGCGAACCGTCATCATCTCGGGCTGACGGCTGTCGGGCAGGGGCTCTGCCAGCAGACGGTCCCGCGTCTCGGCGAAAGCCACGTCGGGCAGGGCGCGCAGCATCTCGACCGCCGCCTCCGCCACCTGTGTCCGCAACGGATCGGGCAGCGCCTTGTGATCCGCATCGGCGACCATCCAGCCGCTTCCGCCGGACTGCAGCGGATCGGCGTCCAGGTTGAAGCGCGCCTTCAGCGCGGCGTTGACGACCTTGATCGCATCGGTGTCGGCGCGGTGCGCCTGCGGATAGCCATTCTCATGCAGCCGCTCGACGAAGTCCGAGCCGCCGTGATCGGCCGTCAGAACCACCAGCGCGCCGCCCGGAACCTGGGCCAACTTGTCCAGGAAGGCGCCCAGCGCCGCATCCAGCCGGTGCATCTGCTCGCACATCTCCGGCCCTTGGGTACCATACATGTGGCCGATGCGGTCGGTGGCCGACAGGCTGACGCCCAGCATGTCGGTTGCCGCCCCCTGCCCCAGCTTCTGGCTGTCCAGCAGATATTCCGCCGCCTTCAGCGTCTGCTCGTCCAGCAATGGCGAGGTGTCGAACTTCAGCCCCGCTGGCGGCAGCACCGAATGGAAGGTCTGGCCGCGAATGGTCCAGTCGCCCGCCAGCGCCCGGCAGTCCGCGTTCTGATAATTCCAGGCCACCGGAGTCGCCGCCGTCCAGGCGTTGAAGTCGCGGTTGAACGCCGCGACCGGCGCAAGCTTCGTCTCGGCCGTCTGACCCGGCTCGACATAAGTGGTCAGTCCAAACCCGTCGGTGAACCAGAAGGCCTGCCCCTGATGACCGGCCAAGTTGATCGCCCCGCGATCCTTGCCCGACACAGCCATGACCTTGCTGTCCGGACTGACGGCCTTCAGCCAGTCGCCCAGCGTCGTCGCGCGCAACTGATCCGGTCCCACCGGCCCGTTGTCGGTGTCGTCGCGTCCGTGCGCCAGATGGTTCTGCGGCGCGGCCAGGCAATAGACCTCCTTGCCGGTCTTGCCGTCGATCCAGTCGTTGGCGGGAATGCCGGTGTCGGCCGGGTGCATGCCGGTCAGAACGGTGGAATGGCCCGGGCAGGTCTCGGTCAGACCATGGGTCTGATAGCCGTTAATCGACACCAGTCCCTGGTCGGCCAGCCGGCGCAGGCCGCCGCTGTAGCGGCTGCGATACTGGTTGAAGAGGTTGGCGCTGAACTGATCGACCACGATGGTCACGATCAGTTTTGGCGGCGTCAGGGCCGCAGCCGACGCCTGAGGCGCAGCGGCCTGAACCGGCGGCTTGGCGACCGGCGCGCCCGCACAGGCGGCGCCCGCGATCGACAAGGCAGCCAGACACGCGGCGGCGACGTGACGCGACAGGGACATGAACAACTCCAACAACAGCCGTGCGGCCTCTAGCCGTTGCGGATGGCGCCCGCGTGACAGTCCGGCTCGCTCCTAGTGCGATTCCTTGGACCGCAGGCGCGCGACCTGATGCAGGATAAGCACCACCACCCCGCCGACGATCAGCCCGATCACGGCCGAAGCCACCGCCGTCGTCAGCCAGCTCATCACGCCTGCCAGCGGCCCGAGCAGTTCGCCGACGGCATGCGACAGATGCTCGACGGGCACGGCCGGCCAGTGCAGCCCCAGCGTATGGGAACCGTGCAGCAGAATGCCGCCGCCGACCCACAGCATGGCCGCCGTGCCGATCGCCGACAGGGCGCTCATCACCATCGGCATGCCCTTGACCAGACCCCGCCCCAGAGCGCGAACCCCGCCATTGGGCCGCTGGGCCAGATGCAGGCCGATGTCGTCCATCTTCACGATCAGGCCGACCGCGCCATAGACGACGACGGTCATGGCGATGCCGACCACCGCCAGCACAGCGGCCTGGGTCAGGATCGGCTGCGCCGCCACATCGGCCAGGGCGATGGCCATGATCTCGGCCGACAGGATCAGATCGGTGCGCACCGCGCCCGACACCGTCGTCTTCTCCAGCGCCGCCGCGTCCCCGGCGATCGGCTCCGCATCACCATGCCCGCCGTGCCCCATGGCCTCCAGCAGCTTTTCCGCCCCCTCGAAACACAGATAGGTGCCGCCGCACATCAGGATCGGCGTGATGGCCCAGGGCGCGAAGGCGCTGAGCAGCAGGGCCGCCGGCAGGATGAAGATCAGCTTGTTGCGAAACGACCCCAAGGCGATCTTGCCGATGATCGGCAGTTCGCGGCTGGGCGACAGGCCCACGACATAGCGCGGCGTCACCGCCGCATCGTCCACCACCACGCCGGCGGCCTTGGTCGAGGCCTTGCCCGCCGCCGCTCCCACGTCATCCAGCGACGCGGCCGCCAGCTTTGCGATGCCGGCGACGTCGTCCAGCAGCGCGATCAATCCAGACGGCATAGTCAGTCTTCCCGGCTGGGCGGCACATTGACGCCCTGCGATTTCAGATAGGATTTGATGTTGCGCGCGGCCTGGCGGATGCGCTGCTCGTTCTCGACCATGGCGATGCGCACGAAGCCCTCGCCGTTCTCGCCATAGCCCACGCCCGCCGCCACCGCGACCTTGGCGTGGGTCAGCAACTGCTTGGAAAACTCCAGACTGCCCAGATGTTTCAGCGCCGGCGGCAAGGGCGCCCAGGCGAACATGGAGGCGGCCGGCTTGGGAATGTCCCAACCCGCACGGCCGAAGCTCTCGACCAGCACATCACGGCGGCGGTGATAGAGTTTGCGGTTCTGCTCGACGATGTCCTGTGGCCCGTTCAGCGCGGCGCACGCCGCCGCCTGGATCGGCGTGAAGGCGCCGTAGTCGAGGTAGGACTTCACCCGCGTCATCGCCGCGACCAGCGTCTTGTTGCCGACCGCAAACCCCATGCGCCAGCCCGCCATGCTGTAGGTCTTCGACAGGGAGGTGAACTCGATCGCCACGTCCTTGGCCCCCGGCACCTGCAGGATCGAGACCGTCGGCTTGCCGTCGTAATAGAGCTCCGAATAGGCCAGATCGCTGATGATCCACAGATCGTTCGCCTTGGCGAAGTCCACGACGCGTTCATAGAAGGCCAGATCGACCGTCTCCGCCGTCGGGTTCGACGGATAGTTCATCACCAGGATCTTGGGCCGCGGCACGGTGAAGGCCATGGCCCGCTCCAACGCCTCGAAATACTTCTCGTCCGGCGTAGTCGGCACGCTGCGGATCGCCGCCCCGGCGATGATGAAGCCGAAGGTGTGGATCGGATAGGACGGATTGGGCGCCAGGATCACATCGCCCGGCTCGGTGATGGCGGTGGCCAGGCTGGCCAGCCCCTCCTTGGAGCCCATGGTGACAATCACCTCGGTTTCGGGATCCACATCGACGCCGAAGCGACGACCGTAGTAGTTGGCCTGGGCGCGTCGCAGCCCTGGGATGCCCTTGGATTGCGAATAGCCATGGGCGTCGGGCTTCCTGGCCACCTCGATCAGCTTGTCGATCACATGCTGCGGCGGCGGCAGGTCGGGGTTCCCCATCCCCAGGTCGATCACGTCCTCGCCTGCCGCACGGGCCGCCGCGCGCATCGCATTGGTCTCGGCGATGACATAGGGCGGCAACCGCTTCATGCGGTAGAATTCTTCGGACATGACAGGCTCGTCGTTGGGATCAGCGGCCGTGGATCGGCCGCTCTTAGCGCTTAGCGCGCCAGCGGCCCCGCGCAACAGCATTGAAGGTCATTTTCACCCTTTGGGCGGACGAAATCTGTGCGTCGCGCAAAAACCTGGTCGAAAAGGCTGCCGTTCAGCGCCCTCAATAGCTTAACCGCAGCCCGACGCTGACCGTTCGCGTCGGGCCGTATCCGGCGACGCCCGTGCCCGTTTCCGAGACCTCGACATCCTCGTCGAACAGATTGTCCGCCGCCATCCAAAGAGTCGCGTTCCGCGTGAAGGCCCACTCCCCTCGCGCATCCAGCGTCACGGCGGCGTCCAGCACCCGGCTGTTCAGATCATCGTCGAACCGTCTCGATTCATAACGTGCGGCCAGCGCCAGGGTCAGTCGATCGGTCGCGCGCCAATCCAGCCCGGCCGTGGCGCTCCACTCCGGCGCCTGTGCGGGACGCAAGCCGGTCAGTTGCGCGGCGGACGATCCGCCGTCGATCTCGGCGTCGGTCCAGGACGCAGCGGCGTTCAGCGACACCGCTGACGACAGGTCCAGCGCCCCCGTCAGTTCCACGCCCCAGGCGTCGATGGTCCCGGCGTTCTGGCGCTGGCGCAGCACCCCGCCCGCCGGCACGAACCCGGCGCGCGGGAAGGTCGCCGGCCCGGACCCGATCGTCACATTGACGATGGCGTCCTCGATCTGGTTCCAGAACACCGACGCGCCCCAACGCACGCCCTCGCGGTCGAAGGCCAAGCCCGTCTCCACGCCCGTCAGCGTTTCCGGCGTCAGGGCGGCGTTGGCCTCGGTGATGTCGTTGCCGACGCGGAACGGCCGATGCAGTTCGTTCAAGGTGGCGGGCCTGAACCCGGAATAGGCCGCCGCCCGCGCCGCATAGCCGCCGCCCAGATCACGCCGCACGGCCAGGCGCGCGCTGACCACCTCGCCCGACCGATCCGGATCGCTTTCATTCAGCAGGACGGCGCCGGTCGCCAGCGTGTTCTCCTGACGGAATCCGCCGGTATTCTCCCACCGATCCACCCGCAGTCCGCCCGCGACCAGCCAGTCGGCCGCGCTCCAGGACGCATCGACATAGGCGCCGGCTACCGCCGTTTCCCCGCCCGCACGCCGAATGCGGGTGAAGCCTGCCCCCGTCGGATTGCTGAACAGTTCGTTGGTCTCGCCGTCGTTGAAGCGCGCATCGGCGCCCAGCTCCCACTCCAGCCGTCCGCCCGCGAAATCCGCCCTGCGACGGCGCAGCGCCGCGTTCAGTCCCCATCCCGTCGCGGGCGTCTTGAACTGGTTGTTGGCGGGCGTCGTGGTCGATCGATCGGCCGACACCGAGGCCGAACTGTTGGCCAGATTGCTGTCGATCCGCCACGTCTGCAGCCGCCAGCCATAGCCGTCGGCCGACGGCGCCTGCGCCGCCGTGGCGCTCAGGCTGTGCCCGCTGGCGTTGGCGCGCGTTCCGGCCAGACCCGATCCGCGATCGTCTTCCCAGGTCGCCGCCCGCACCGACAGGTTCGCCTGTCCCAAGGCCGTATCGACCCGCAGCGCTGCACTTCGGCTGTCGAGATCCAGCGGCGTATCCGCGGCGCCTGCCGCCGGCCCGCGCACCGGCACATAGCCGTCGCTGACTTCGCGCAAGCCGCTCAGCGTCACCGCCAAAGGTCCCAGTCGGCTGGAGGCGGAGCCCGCCGCCCGCAACCCGCCGCGCTCGGACGCGGACACATCCAGCGCGCCGCCTTTCCCGCGTTCACGCAGGGTGATCGTGCCCGTCAGCGCGCCCGCGCCATAGGGGCCCGAGCCCGCGCCCCGGATTACGTCCAGGCTCTCCAGAGACTCCGGCGTCGCCTGGGACCAGATGACCCAGCCCCCGAACGGATCGTTCAGCGGCACGCCGTCCAGCAGCACCAGCGTCCGTCCCGCCCCCGAGGGCGCGATGGCCCTCAACGAAATCCCTTGCGTCGTCGGATTGGCCGCCGCGCTGCTGGTGCGTCGAAACAGCGACACCGCCGGCACGGACCGTAGCGCCTCATCCAGACGCGACGACCGGGACAGCACCGCCTCGTCGATCCGCACCACGGAAAACGCAGCATCGGCCGCCGCTGGCGGCAGACGCGCTGCGGTGACGACGATCTCGGGCAAAGCAGTGGGCGTGACGGGGGGAGGAACGTCCTGGATCATGCGCCGTCCCTACGGCTTTGCCACCCGAGGGCAAAGCCTGGCCTCAAAAAGAAAAAAGAATCGTCAGGCCCAGACCACATCGATACGGGGCGTGAGCGCATTGTTCCGCCGGCACAGTGAGATCGGCGTGCATAGCATGCTGCGGATTTGGTCCCGGTTCTGGATGACGCGGGTCGCAAGTTTGGGCGTGAGATGGCAGGGGACGCCTCAAGATCCGAACAGGCTAGGCGGTCGAGTGGGGCGGCCAAGCCGCCTGACAGCGCACTCTTCTGCGCCGTCTCCAGGACCTTTGGCCGCGCGGCGGCGCGCGCTTCCGCATGCCGGACATGCAGGGCAGGTCGGTGGCGCGGACACCATGCAGGCGGACGGAATCAGCAGCGGGACAGGCCTGATCGAAACACTAGAGGAAAGGACGATCGCCCGATCGGCGGTCCGCAAGCGGACCAGTCGCTCCTATGTCGAACGAGCGGTATGCTCTTATCTCGACGCGATCGCGCGAGATGTCGTCGGTCGGGAGACAACTTCCCCGTCCCGCCTGTGGACGGTGCTGAGACGTCGGTCCGCGAGCCTGCGGATACGACGTCTCAGCACCTGCGGATCAAAACCGCTTGGTCAGTTGCACGCCATAGGTGCGCGGTTCGTTAACGAAGGCCGTCAGGTTGTTGAAGTCGATGGCGCCGATCACATTCTCTTCGTCCGTCAGGTTGCGGACGTAGGCGGCGGCCTCGATACCGCGCGACAGATCACGCCAGCCTGCGCGCAGCCCGCCTTCGAAATGCGTGTCCTGCATGAACTCGACCGATTCATAGAGGAACAGGTTGAAGTTCTTCTGCATGACCCAGTCGGTCGAGGCGAACAGCTCGGTGTCGTTCCCCAACGACCGGACGTAGTTCAGCGTCAGGTTGGCGGTGTATTCCGGCGCCTGGGGGAAGGGATTGCCGTCGATGGCGGCGCGACGGGTGGCGCCCACCATGACGATGGGATCGGTCACGGTGCAGTTGGAGCCGCAGACGGCGACCAAGAGATCCTTGTCCTTGATCTCGGTATGGTTCCAGGCGCCGCCGGCCGCCAGGCTGAAGCCCGCGCCCAGATCGATGTCGCCGTCCAGCTCCAGGCCGTATCCCTCGCCCTTCTTGGCGTTGATCAGGCGGTTGGAGTTGTCCGCACCGCCGATGGCGGTGAACTGCATGTCGCTGACTTCATAGACATAGGCGGTGGCGTTGAAGCGCGCCCGGCCGTCCATCATCCGCGCCTTCAGACCCGTTTCGTAGGACATGACGGTCTCGGAGTTCGCCGTCGTCAGGACCGGCAGGTTGCGGCCCTGGATCGACGGGCCGCGATAGCCCTTGGCCACGCGCGCGAACAGGTTCAGGTCGTCGTTCACCTGATAGACCACGCTGACGTCCCAGCTGACCTGCTGGTCCCCGACCGACACGGCGCCCTGGCCGCCAACCGGCGTTCCGACCACGATCCGGCCGTTGTAGTGGCGATTGTCGTCGGTGTAGCGCAGACCCGCCGTCACCTTCAGCGCCTCGGTCACCTTGTAGCTGCCTTGGCCGAAGATCGACCAGGAATCGGACTTCTGCACGATATCGGTGATCTTGGTTGGGATCAGACCGCCAACGCCGTTGAACGTGCCGCTGACGAGGTTGAAGCGCTCGTCCCAATAGAAGGCGCCGACCTGCCAGCCGACCCGCCCGTCGCCGTTCGAGGCCAGGCGCAGCTCATAGGTGTTCTGCAGCAGGTCGCTGGCAAGGGTGCCGGTCTCGGAGTTGAACGGGGTCTTGTAGGAAGCAGTCGCCGGGGCGGTGGCCACGCCGCCGTCGATGTCGCCGTCGCCCTGGGACCAGCCCTGATAAGAGCCGACGATGCCCGTCAGGATGGCGGGACCGAAGTCATAGGCCACCTTCAACGATTCGGACGTCGTCTTCTGCTTCTGGAAGTTGTTGCGGCCGCCGTCGTAATAGACGGTGTCGCGGTCGAAGTTGTCGTTCAGCTTGTTGGAGCCCTTGGTCAGGGCGTTGGCGCGGTTCATCGTGCCCGTGCCGTCATAGTCGCGGGCCTGCAGCGTCAGCAGGGTCGATAGCCGATCGGTCGGCGTCCAGGCGACGTGAACGCGCGCGGCCAGATCGTCGAAGCCGCCCAGATCATCCTTGTCGGGATTGGCGAACGACGGATTGTAGGCATTGTTCACCCAGTCGTCGCGATGGTTCCACAGGATGGCGCCGCGCACCTGAAGCGTGTCCGACGCCGGCAGGGTGACGGCCGCCTCGGCCCGGGTCGAACCCAGGTTGCCATAGGTCAGCGAGCCGAAGCCGGTGAAGTCGTCCGACGGCTTGACGGTGTCGATCTTGACCACGCCTGCGGGCGTGTTGCGGCCGAACAGCGTGCCCTGCGGGCCGCGCAGAACCTCCAGCTGCTGCACGTCGAACAGGGGAAAGCCCTTCAGATAGACGCTCTCCAGCACGACGTCGTCCAGCACGACCGACACCGGCTGCGAGGCGGTGAAGTCGAAATCCACATTGCCCAGGCCGCGAATGTAGAAGCGCGGCGCGTAACGGCCGTTCGAGCTTTCGACCTGCAGGCTGGGCACGCGGCCCGACAGCGACAGGATGTCGGCGCCGCCGGCCGAAACCTCCTGCAGCGTCTGCGGGCTCAAGGCGGTGACGGCGAACGGCACGTCGCGGATGTTCTCGCTGCGGCGCTGGGCGGTGACGACGATGTCGTCGACGCCGGCGGGCTCAATGGCGGCGTCCGTCGTCTGGGCGAGAACCGAGCCGGCGCTCAACAGGGCGATGCCGCTGACGGTGGCGGCCAGAAGGGCTTGGCGAAGCATGATCGAGATTTCCTTGGCGACAGGGGAGGACGTGTCGCGCGAGGCCGTAAAGCTTCACAGCCATGGCCGCCAGTGCAGAGCGGACCTGTTTCTTGAACCTTTGAAGACGCGGCCACACCCGTGTGACAATCTGTCTTTGGGCGGGGGCTGCAGGGTGCGGCGCCATTGTGCTGGGGCGCCCGAAATGCGAACCTGAACAGCTGCGTGAGTTCGCTCCGCACGTCCTCCTCGACATCGTTTGGATCGCGTATGCCTCTCGTCACGCCCTCCCGTCGCCGGCTGCTTCAACTCGCCGGGGCGACGGCGATCACGCCAGGGCTGATCGGCATGAAGCCGGCGCATGTGATCGGCCGCGTGCTCGCCGTGTCGGACATGCACTCGGCCTATGAGCGAACCGCGCAGTTGCTGGCCGCCTTCGAGACCGAAGTCCGCGCCAACCCGGTCCCGCACGTCATCGCCATTGACGGCGACATCTTCGAACACGGAAATGTCGTCGCCGCGCGGTCTGGCGGCGTGATCGACTGGGCCTTCCTGGCGGCCTTGCCGGCGATCGCGCCCACCGTGTTCAACCTGGGCAATCACGACAACGACCTCACCCCCGACCTGGCTGACGTCGTCGCGCGCCTGAAGGGTCTGCGGATCCAGGTTGTCAGCACCATCGGCGATACGCGCACGGGCGCCGGCTATGCTCACGCGTCCACGACCCTGCCTTTCGGCCGCCGTTCGCTGCGGGTCGTAGGCCTGGCGACCAATGCGCTGACCACCTATCCCAAGGCGTCTCGCGAGCATTTGTCGATCCCCGTCGCCGCCGACTGGGCGAGCGCCAATCTCGCCGGAGCTCTGGCCGACGCCGACCTCGTCATGGTCATGAGCCACGCCGGGGTGACCGCCGACCGGGATATCCTGCCGCTGCTGCCGGACGGCAGCCTGATGGTCGGCGGTCACAACCACCTGCTGTTCCAGCACCGCCAGGGCCGCAGCGCCTATGTCCATACCGGTTCCTGGACCGCGGCCTATACGGTAGCCGAGTTCCTGTCAGACGGCTCGGTCGCGGCGCAGTCGCGCGCCGTCGCGCGGGATGCCCCCGCCTCTCCTGCGTTGGCGGACCTGATCGCCGCGACTCTCGCCGCCAATCTGACCGATGAGGAGCGAACCATTCTAGGAAGCAGCCCTCGCGCCCTGTCGCTGGGCGATACGGGACGGCGTGTCGCCGCCGGACTGGCCCAGGCGACCGGGGCCGACGCCGGCTTTATCGGCCACACCACCCTGGGGACCGGCGTCCCGGCCGGGCCGGTCAGCCGCTACGATTTTGATTCCATCGTCCGCTTTGACGGCAAGCTGATGATCGCCACGGTGTCACGCGCAGAGTTGGAACGCGTCATGCCTCGCGCCAATCAGGACCGCGCGATGCCCCTGGCCGACCGTAGCGGTGACTTCCTTTATGCGGCGGTGGTTTCACCGAAAGCCGATCAGGTTCGCATCGTTACCACCGACTGGTGCGCCACGAACCAAGGCGAGTATTTCGGAGTAACGGACCTTCGTTTCGAAGCGATCGCTGAAGCGACCGTGAAACGCGCTGCAGCCGCCGCGCTCCTGGAGTTTTGAGGGCTCAGCCGCCACACACCTGACCGCTTGGCTGCGTCTGAAGCCTTTGTGCGGGGGACAGGGTGCGTAGATCGGGCTTGGAAACCAAAAAGCCGCTAGATCGATGATCCAGCGGCTTTTTGTTATTCTGGGTGCGGGAGTAGGATTTGAACCTACGACCTTCAGGTTATGAGAACGATTTTTAGAGTTTTCACTTCTCGCGACGGCGCTTCTTATTGAACGCTAAACCCCTACTATGCCTGACTTTCTGTTGACGCCCCAGCCATTCTGACTCACCGTTTCTGCGATCTATTTCGCCCTGCTTTTCCGCCAACCGCTTCCATATTGCTTCCACGGAACAACCGGCTTGAAACGCGGCGACATCGTCAGAAAAGGACTTGGAGATGGCCAGCGAGAAGTTGAGCAAGCGCGTGGTGGACCGCCTCGAGGCTCGCGCCAGAGATTACATTATTTTCGATGGCGAGTTGCCGGGTTTCGGCGTCCGCGTGATGCCAAATGGCAAACGCTTCTATCTGATCCAGTATCGGCGGCACGGCCGAACGCGACGCATGGCGCTGGGCCAGCATGGCGTCGTGACGGCCGAGATCGCGCGACGAGAGGCCAACCGGATGCTGGGCGCCGTTCGCGGCGGCGGGGCCGATCCAGCGACGTTGCGCGACATGGAGCGTCAGGCAGCGACGGTTCAGGAGTTGGGAGCGCGCTTCCTCAAGGAACATGTCGCCGTGCGCTGCAAGCCGACCACCGAGTACGAGTACAAGCGAGCCATTCAGTTCTTCATCAATCCGTTCTTCGGCAAACAGAGGGTTCGGACAGTGACCTCTGCCGACGTGGCGGAGTTGCATGGGAAGTATGCCCATACCCCCTACCAATCGAACCGGGTCCTAGGCGTTCTCTCCAAGATGATGAACCTGGCCGAGGTCTGGGGCATGCGGGACAAGCGCACCAATCCATGCGACGACGTGAAGGCCTTCCCCGAGCGCAAGCGAGAGCGCTTCCTGTCGCCCGAAGAGATCGAGCGCCTGGGCGCGGCCCTTCAAGAGGCCGAGCGCACAGGCGCAGAAAGCCGTTTCGCCGTCGCCGCCTTCAGGCTGCTGCTGCTCACCGGCTGCCGCCTGCGCGAAATCCAGACATTGAAGTGGAGCTATATCGACTTCAGGGCTGGCCGCTTCCGGCTGCCGGACAGCAAGACCGGAGCGAAGACGGTCTACCTGGGCGACGCCGTCGTCGAACTGCTGCGCAAGCTGCCTGAGGTGGACGGCAATCCCTACGTCATCGTCGGCAAGTTGGAAGGAAGCCACCTCACCGATCTCCAGCATCCGTGGCGGCGCATTCGTAAGACTGCCAACCTGGAAGACGTTCGCATTCACGACCTTCGCCACACCTATGCGTCGGACGGCGTCTTGGCGGGCGAAGGCTTGCCGATGATCGGCAAGCTATTGGGACACACTCAGGTTCAGACCACCGCCCGGTATGCGCACCTTGCCGACCACCCGGTGAGAGAAGCGGCGACGCGGATCGCGGGACGGCTGGCGTCAGCGCTGGGGTGAAGCTGGGCCACCTCCAGATAGCCCTCTCACCTCGATTGACGGTCGCCCTGGCGATGTCAGAGAACGCCGATCAACATCGTAACGGCCGCTCAACCTTCAGCGAGCATCGTGTGCTGATGCGCCGAAAATCGCCCCATAGATCTCACCGGCAAGCGCCCCCTGCTCGCCCCTTCCAGCTACCTTTTGCTGCCGTCGTCGGCCTAACCGCTGTTGTGGCTTTTGCCCTGACCTGGTTCGCGATCACGCCATCAGCTCCTCGCGCAGCAGTCGCGTCATATGTCAAAGTGCGCACGACCGATCAGCATTACAGCGGCTGCACGGCCGTGCGGGCAGCCGGCCGAAAAGACATCCCCAGTTGGGATCCCTCATATCGCTCCTGGATGGACGGCGATGGTGACGGCCTCGCCTGCGAGCCGCCGCGTGGCGGCTATTGATCCGCTTTGCGCCAGTAGCGGTCATTCACTCACCGCCGGAAACCGGACCTCGGCAACACACCTAGGTGAGCGTCCGCAACGGGTCGAGGCTGTGTGAAAACGCCTCCAGCTTGAGCAAATTCGTTTAACCTTCCTGATGTCAGCAGGAGGTGGGTATGAGCCGCTTCGTTCAGGGTGCCGATCGCCGGCAGCCGACGCTGCTTCCCGAATGTCTCGACGACTATGTGGCCGAGGATAATCCGGTTCGGGTCGTCGATGTCTTTGTCGATGAGTTGGACCTCAGGGGGCTGGGCTTCGTCGGCATGACGCCGGCGACGACGGGCCGGCCGGCCTATCACCCGGCCATGCTGCTGAAGCTCTATGTCTATGGCTACCTGAACAAGGTGCAGTCCAGCCGGCGGCTGGAGCGCGAGGCGCAGCGCAACGTCGAGCCGATGTGGCTGACGGGGCGGCTGGCTCCGGACCACAAGACCATCGCCGCCTTCCGCCGCGAGAACGGCCCGGCGATCCAGGCGGCTTGCGTCCAGTTCGTGGTGCTGTGCCGGCAGCTGGGCCTGTTCGGTGCGGCCCTGGTCGCCATCGACGGGTCGAAGTTCAAGGCAGTGAACACCCGGGATCGCAACTTCACCGCCTACAAGCTGAAGCGGCGGATTGAGCAGGTTGCCGAGCACATCACCGGCTATCTGCAGGACCTGGACACGGCGGATCGTCACGAGGGCGAGGCCGCCGAGGCGCGGTCCGGACGGCTGGTCGAGAAGATCGATCGGCTGCGCGCCCAGATGGCGATGCTCAAGACCATGGAGGCCGAGGTCGAGGCGTCGCCGGACGGCCAGGTCTCCCTGACCGATCCCGACGCCAGATCCATGGCCACGTCGGGCCGGGGAGCGGCATCGTCGGCTACAACGTCCAGTCCGCCGTCGAAGGCGAGCATCACCTGATCGTCGCCCACGAGGTGGTGATGACGGGAAGCGACCGGGAGCAACTGGCCTCCATGGCGGCGAAGGCTAAGGACGCCATGGGCGTGGAGACGCTCGATGTGCTGGCCGACCGGGGCTACTTCTCCGGCGAGGAGATCCTCGCCTGCGAGACCATGAGCGTGACGCCCTTCGTGCCCAAGCCCCTGACGTCAGGCGCCAAGGCGGCAGGCCGCTTCGGCAAACAGGACTTCGTCTACCTGTCCGATCAGGACGTCTACCGCTGCCCGGCCGGCGCGCTGCTGCCGCGCCACATGACGCCCGTCGAGAAGGGCATGACCCTGCACCGATACGGGGACCGGGCCAGTTGCGCCGGCTGCTCGCTCAAGAGCCAATGCACGCCAAGCATTGAGCGGCGCGTCACCCGTTGGGAGCATGAGGGCGTGATCGACGCGCTTCAGGCCCGAACGGACCTAGCCCCGCGCGCCATGCGCACCCGACGACGGCTGGTCGAACACCCGTTCGGAACGATCAAGGCCTGGATGGGCCACACTCACTTCCTGATGAAGCGGTTGCCCAACGTGAAGACCGAGATCAGCCTCCACATCCTCGCCTACAACATGAAGCGCGTGATGGCGGTGCTGGGAACCAAGCCCCTGATGGAAGCGATCAGGGCCTGAGAGAAGGAGATACTTCGCGCCTTGAGGCCTCCGCCGTTCCCTCCCAGCTCGGCGCGTTTTTACACGGCCTCGACCCGTTGCGGACATAGTTAGATCAGTTCCGCTATAGATGGCTTATGACCACCACCACTCCAACGCGCGATGCCGAAGCTACCCGACACGCGATCCTTCGGGCTGCGCTGGACCTCTTCGCTGAGGAGGGTTTCGAGGCGGTCGGAGTCCGCTCTATTGGAGCGCGCGCGGGCGTCGACTATTCGCTGATCAGCCGATACTTCGGTGGAAAGGACGAGCTTTTCGTCGAAGTGATCAAATCTGGGAGCGTGAACTGGCAGCGTCGCTGGGGAGATCGTGAGAGCTTCGCTGAGCGCGTGACGGATGATGTTCTGGCGGTTCCAAATGGCGGAAGGGTGCTGCGCGACTTGCTCGTTCTGATGCGCTCCGCTGGATCAGATAAGGCCAAACGCCTCATCGATGAAGCGTTGGGTGACCAAGGCTTTCGCGACCTTGAAGCATGGATCGGGGGCGAGGACGCAGATGTCCGTGCGCGCCTGCTTATGGGCTTTCTCGCCGGTATGGCCATCACCCGCGATCTGAACAGTAAGTTTGACCTCAGCCACGAACGCGCCGTCGTAATGCGCGAGCAACTCCGTTCAGCGGTTGCTGCTTTCCTCATGCCAGCGACTTGAGAACGCCAGTCCGCTTTCCACTCTTAGCGGACGAACGCCGGGTCCGCTGAGCCGCCAGGCGCGACGTCACTGACGCGGAGCTTCACCAGATCACAGGCTCTGAGCTTTGCATCCAGTGCACAGTTAAACATCGCAAGGTCGCGTAAGCGGATGCGGTCCTTACCGATCACGATTGACAAAATCCTGGACTGATTAACCGAAGTCAGCATCCACCGTGCCGGGTCAATACCCAGCCTCAGCCATTCTCCGGTTCCTAGTCTGGCTTGTAGGTGGGCTTTGCTGGCGGAACGATGTAGCTCAACGTCACGATCCCCGCGGCGATCAGTCCAGCACGCCAATTCCAGAGTGCCAAGCCGAATGCCGCCCAATAGGCAGCGGCAGTTAGGCCATATTTGATGGTAAGGCGGCGAAGATAAGCCTCGGTCAGCCTTCGATCGGGAAGACCTCTCGCGGTGGCGTATACCCAACGAAGAAACCACCAAGTCGCCGGTGTCGCTGCTACGCCCAGATACCATAGGGCGGCGGTGGTACTCTCCGCATCTCCGCCGAGGTGTTCGACCAACGGTCGCGCAGGAAACGGAGTGATGCTGACGGCAGCCAGAAAGCCGATGCTCAGCAGATTGTAGCCGTGGTCGGTCTTCTCCAGCAGCTTGCCACTGAAATGGCTGTACGCTCAGTAGAGGCCGATCAGGACCACGCTGAGAACGTAGGCGCCGTACTCCGGCGCCAACTTCAGATACGCCGCTGCGAGGTCGCCCTCCTCCGGTTTCGGCGCGTGCAACTCGACCACAGGAAGGGTGAACGCGATCGCAAGTACCGCGTCCATGAACGCCTCAAGGCGATCCGATTTGCGTTCGGTTCCTTCGAGAGAGAAGATCGCCATCTGCCGCTACAGCATTTCGAGCGGGCGTCGGTCCGCTGGGCGGGGAAATGCCGCGTCGAGTGTCGCAATGTCGGCGTCTGAGAGGACGATATCCGCGGCCGCGCGGTTCTCCCGCACGTGTGCGATCGAACTCGCTTTCGGGATGGCGATGAGGCCATCGTGCCGCAACGTCCAGGAGAGTGCCACTTGGGCAGGGGTTGCACCGACCTCGGCTGCGATCTTTTCGAGAGCGGGATGGCTTGAGAGTCGTCCCTGCTCGACGGGACTATACGCCATCGCTGGCACTTTATGCTCGGCGAGCCACGGCAACAGGTCCAACTCAGGGCCTCGACGGACGAGATTGTAGAGGATCTGATCGGTCACGCAGCCATCTCCGCCCGCAGCGACAAGCTCGTCCATATCGTCGGTATCGAGGTTGCTGACACCCCAATGCCGAATCTTCCCTGCCGATTTCAGCGCCTTCATTGCCTCCACCGTCTCAGCGAGCGGCACCGATCCCCGCCAGTGGAGCAGATAGAGGTCGAGCCGATCAGTGCCGAGCCGCTTCAGGCTCGCCTCGCACGCACCGGTAAGGCGGGAGCGCGATGCGTTCTGTGGATACGCCTTGCTGACGAGGAACAACTCGTCGCGACGGTCGCCGAGCGCTTCGCAGATCAGCACTTCCGCCGCACCGTCGCCGTACATTTCCGCTGTATCGACGAGCGTCATACCCAGCTCGACACCGGCGCGCAGCGAGGCAATTTCATCGGATCGCCGCTCGGCACGCTCACCCATCTTCCAGGTGCCTTGACCCATTGAAGGAACCACTTCCCCGCCGGGCAATGTCACGTGTTTCATGTGCATCCGTCCTATTAGATCAGTTCGACTGTTCGGTCGCGGGAGGCGGATTGGCAGATGACCACCATGTAACGGTCATATCGCGGCAGGCCATCGATCGAGTGCCATTTTGGCGATGGAGAGCAGTTCGTTGATCGTAGCGCCGTCGCGCGCCTGAACGGACATGCCTTCCATGACAGTATTGATGAATTTGCCTAGCACGGCCGGATCGGTGTTGGCCGCGAGCTCGCCCTGCGCGGCGCCGCGTTGCAGACGCTCGATCAGGAGGGCCTCCGCCGCGATACGCTTGTCGCGCAGCAGGCATTCGATGGCGGCGGACGCCGGCGAAACGGCTGCCGCTGCCGAATACATGAAGCAGCCGGCCGGCGTTCCAGGTTCCGAGAATGATGACGCCGCTCGATCCAGCAGGCCTTTGACGGCCTCGTAGGTGGACAACGCCGGATCGTTGATGGGTGCGTAGAGGTGGACGCTAAACGTCGCAGCGTAGCGCTCGATCACCGCCGCAAACAGCCCCGCTTTGTTGTCAAACGCTGCATAGAGACTGGCGGCGGCGACGCCAGTCTCCGCCACCAGATCGGCCATCGATGTCGCCTCGTAGCCGCGCTGCCAGAACAGCCGCACCGCCTTGTCGAGCGCAGCGTCAGTGTCGAACACACGTGGGCGACCTGCGCGGCGACGGGCTTTCGTCTCTGTCATCTCTGGTGCACGATATGGAACGATCGATAAATAATATCTTGAAACTGGTGGTCCGCTACCTTACAGAACGGTCATTCAATAATCAAGGAGTCTCCCATGAGCCGCATCGTCCGTATCCACGAATATGGCGACGCCAGCGTCCTCAGGATTGAAGATGTGGCAGTCCACGCGCCCGCGGCCGACGAAGTGCAGATCGCGGTGAAGGCGATAGGCATAAACCGCGCCGAGGTGATGTTCCGCAACCATGCCTACCTTCAGGAAGCCGAGTTCCCGAGCCGCCTTGGCTATGAGGCTGCCGGCACTGTCGCTGCGGTCGGTGCGGACGTTACCGGGTTTGCGGAAGGCGAAGCCGTCAGCGTCATTCCCCCACTCGATATCGCGCGCTGGGGCACTTATGGCGAGGTCGCAAACGTGCCCGCCCGCCTCGTCGTCAAGCATCCTGCGGCGCTGTCGTTCGAGGAAGCGGCGGCCGTATGGATGCAGTATGTCACCGCCTGGGGTGCGCTGGTGGAGCAGGCGAAACTCGGCGAGGGCGATTTCGTCATCGTCACTGCTGCCTCCAGCAGCGTCGGCCTTGCTGCCTTCCAGATTGCGCGGATGGTCGGCGCGACGGTAATCGCGACGACGCGTACCGGCGCCAAGCGCCAGGCCCTGATCGATGCCGGTGCACATCATGTCGTCGCGACCGGGGAAGAGGATCTGGTAGCGAGGGTGATGGAGATAACCGATGGTCAGGGTGCGCGCGTGGTGCTCGATCCCGTCGGAGGCCCGTCGTTCGAGCCGCTGACCGAGAGCATGGCACGCGGCGGCATCCTGCTCGAATATGGCGCGCTCAGCGGCGAACCGACGCCGTTCCCGTTGTTCTCCGTGCTGGGCAAGAGCCTCACGCTCAAGGGGTATCTCTACAGCGAGATTGTCTCGGACGATGCCGCCCTCGATCGCGCCAAGGCGTTCATCGTGGCGGGTCTGGAATCGGGCTCGCTCAAGCCGCGGATCGCGCGCACTTTCCCGCTCGACGCCATCCAGGACGCTCACCGCTTCCTCGAATCGAACGACCAGATCGGCAAGGTCGTCGTTACGGTCTGACCGGCATACCGGGGGAGTGAGCGATCGCTCCCCCTTCCCCGACAGAGAATCGGACCCTCGGAGCCCATGCCAAAGCTGCTCGTGGCGAAGGCTTGAGAGCATGACCGCAACCTCGCCCGATCAGAAAAACGCCCAGCTCTGTGCAGGATTGAAACTCCCCCCCTGTATAGTATGCTGGAGCGATTTCTCGGGAAAACGCGATGCCACATTCATCAGAGGACAAGAAGCGAGCCATCACACGCTTGCGGCGCATCAAGGGTCAGGCGGACGCTCTGGAACGCGCGATCGAAGCGGGGGCCGATTGCGCTCCCCTGCTGCAGCAAATTGTCGCCATGCGCGGTGCGACAAATGGACTGATGGCAGAAGTGATGCAGAGCCATCTCAGGGAAACATTCGGTGCGGGCGCGGATCGGGCCGTCGGAGGCGCAGGTGGCGAGCACGATGACGGCGTGGAGGGCGTAATGAAGATTCTGCGTACTTATCTCAAATGACGATTTCAGGCTCATTTTCCTGCCCGTGTCCTCCCGCACTCAGAAGCCAGCCCCTGCTGCCTTCTCTGGTTTGAGATCCTCGTCAGGACACCTCTTGTATACTGCTGGGGAGTATGATAAACATACTCCCTGCCAGTATGAGAATGTCGACGAATTTGCGCTGACGCAACAGCCTCGCGCCAGCAATCAGTTTAGTCCAACGAGGGTATCCCAACATGAAATCTCGCGCCGCTGTAGCCTTCGAGGCGGGCAAGCCACTCGAAATCGTCGAGATCGATGTCGCCCCACCCCGGAAAGGCGAAGTCCTCATACGGGTGACGCACACCGGTGTGTGCCACACCGACGCGTACACGCTGGCGGGGAGTGATCCGGAGGGTGTTTTCCCGGTGGTTCTGGGCCACGAGGGCGCGGGCATCGTTGTCGAGGTCGGCGAAGGCGTCACCAGCGTCGTGCCGGGCGATCACGTGATTCCGCTCTACACTGCCGAGTGCGGCAAGTGCGACTTCTGCCTGTCGGGCAAGACCAACCTGTGCGTCGCTGTCCGCGAAACGCAGGGCAAGGGCTTGATGCCCGATGGGACCACCCGCTTTTCGTACAATGGTCAGCCTCTCTATCATTACATGGGCTGTTCAACCTTCAGTGAATATACTGTCGTCGCCGAAGTCTCGCTCGCCAAGATCAATCCCGAGGCAAACCCCGAACATGTCTGCCTGCTCGGCTGCGGCGTCACGACCGGCATCGGCGCAGTCCACAATACCGCCAAAGTCCAGCCCGGAGACTCGGTTGCCGTGTTCGGCCTCGGCGGCATCGGCCTCGCGGCGATTCAGGGTGCGCGCCAGGCGAAGGCGGGTCGCATCATCGCCATCGACACCAATCCGTCCAAGTTCGAGCTGGCGCGCCAGTTCGGCGCGACCGAGTGCATCAACCCCAAGGACCATGACAAGCCCATCCAGCAAGTGCTGATCGAGATGACGGGCTGGGGCATCGATCATACCTTCGAGTGCATCGGCAACGTCCACGTCATGCGCGCCGCGCTTGAATCAGCGCACCGTGGCTGGGGTCAGTCGATCGTGATTGGCGTTGCCGGCGCGGGCGAGGAAATCTCCACCCGCCCATTCCAGCTCGTCACGGGCCGCGTATGGAAGGGGTCCGCTTTCGGTGGCGTCAAGGGACGGACTGAGCTCCCCGGCATGGTCGAGGACGCGATGAGAGGCGATATCGATCTGGCCCCGTTCGTAACCCACACGATGGGTTTGGAGGAGATCAACGAGGCCTTCGAACTGATGCATCAAGGCAAGTCGATCCGCTCGGTCATTCACTACTGACCCATCGATCCAAAGCGGCGCGAAGCGCTCGAATCGACAACTCGCCCGTCATCATGGCCCGACCCCGGCCATGATGACGCGCGCTCTGGCAAATGGGCAACGCGTCGCGATGCGGTAACAGGGGCCGAAGTGCGGTCGTTACATGCCGATAGCGGCACTGACCAGGTCCGCCTGGCCCAGGCGCTTACCAGCGGAGTGTGTGTGGTCTCGTCGCGCGACCCAACGGGAAAAATGGTTTTGTCGTAACCGTTGTCTGATGCTGAAAAAATATTTCAAAGGTGCCGAACATCGGGCCAGCCTGGCCGTTGGACGTATTGAGTCGGAAATGCATTCATCTGTCGCCCGACTGTGATGAACCACGGGGCGCACGGGCGTATAGGGCAGGAAGACTGAATTGAAGAGCAAGGATATTCACGCGAGGACGCCGGCCACCGATCATGGGCATACGGGGCCGCCCGCTTGCGTGCAGGTTCGCGGCGCGCGCCAGAATAACCTCAAAAATATTGACGTCGATGTACCGCGCGACGCCTTCGTGGTGTTCACCGGCATATCGGGCTCGGGCAAGTCATCGCTGGCTTTCGGCACGCTCTACGCCGAAGCGCAGCGGCGTTATCTGGAATCGGTTGCGCCCTATGCCCGTCGCCTGATCGACCAGGCCGGCGTGCCGGAGGTCGACGTGATCGACGGTTTGCCGCCTGCGGTCGCGCTGCAGCAGCAGCGCGGCTCGGCCAACGCGCGATCCTCGGTCGGCAGCGTGACGACGCTCTCCAGCCTGGTGCGGATGCTCTATTCGCGCGTCGGCGAATATCCGCGCCATCAACCCATGCTCTATGCGGAGGATTTCTCCCCCAACACGGTCGCGGGGGCCTGCGCGACCTGCCACGGCATCGGCCGCGTATATGACGCGACCGAAGAGACAATGGTTCCTGACGACAGCCTCACCATTCGCGACCGGGCGATCGCCGCCTGGCCGACCGCCTGGCATGGGCAGAACCTGCGCGATATCCTCGTTTCGCTCGGCTATGACGTCGACACGCCGTGGCGCGACCTGCCGAAAAAGGATCGCGACTGGATTCTCTTCACGGAAGAGGCGCCGACGGTGCCGGTCTATGCGGGTCTGACGCCCGAACAGACCCGGGCGGCGCTCAAGCGCCGCATGGAGCCGAGCTACCAGGGCACCTTCACCGGCGCGCGCCGCTATGTGCTGGAAACCTTCGCCAACACTAAAAGCGCGCTGATGAAGAAGCGCGTCTCGCAATATATCATCGGCCGCGATTGCCCGACCTGCGACGGCAAGCGCCTGAAGCGCGAAGCCTTGTCGGTCAAATTCGCCGGCCTCGACATTGCCGAGTTCGGCGACCTGACGGTGCTCAAGCTGAAGGACTTGCTGATGCCCGTCGCGCATGGCGCGTATGGGGCGGTCTCAGCCCCCTCAAAGGGCCATGTTCTGGAAAAAGCGGCCCGCGATGCAGCGGTCGAACAACGGGTTGCGGCGGGCGGCTCTGCGCACAAGAGCGCGCCCGACGTACGCCGCACGCCCAATCTCTCCGACGAGAAGCGGATCGCCGCCCAACGCCTTGCCTGCGAATTGATCGAGCGGCTGGACCCGCTGATCGATCTTGGCCTTGGCTACATTTCGCTCGACCGCAGCACGCCGACGCTCTCCTCCGGAGAGCTGCAGCGCTTGCGGCTTGCCACGCAATTGTCGTCACAGCTTTTCGGGGTGGTCTATGTGCTTGACGAGCCTTCGGCAGGGTTGCACCCGGCAGATGGCGAAGCCTTGCTCACCATCCTCGAGCGTCTCAAGGCGGCGGGCAACTCCCTGTTCGTCGTCGAACATGATCTCGACGTGATCCGCCGCGCGGAATGGCTCGTCGATGTCGGGCCAGGAGCCGGGGAAAAGGGCGGTGAAGTCCTCTACAGCGGGCCGATAGAGGGGCTTGCCGACGTCGAGAGTTCGATCACCCGCCGCTACCTGTTCGCAGAGCCGGTCCGCAGTGAGCGCACACCGCGCGATCCCAAGGCATGGCTACGCCTGGAAGGGATCAGACGGAACAATCTCCATGGTCTCGACGTCGAGTTTCCCATCGGCTGCTTCACCGCTGTCACCGGCGTTTCGGGATCGGGTAAATCCAGTCTTGTCAGTCAGGCGCTACCCGAGCTCGTCACGGAACACCTCGGCGGCTCCCCCGCGGCTGATGAGGAGGATATCGATCCGCTGCTCGATGTTGCGCAGAACGACACTGAAGGACGCATTGTCGCAGGCATGGAGCATGTTCGCAGGTTGGTGCGGGTCGATCAGAAGCCGATCGGCCGCACGCCGCGCTCGAACCTATCCACCTACAGCGGCATGTTTGACCATGTGCGACGGATCTTCGCTGATACGCCGCTCGCCCGCCGGCGGCACTACAGCCCGGGAAGGTTCTCGTTCAACGTCGCGCAAGGCCGCTGCCCTGTGTGCGAGGGCGAGGGATACGTCATGGTGGAGCTGCTATTCCTGCCGAGCGTTTTTGCCCCGTGCTCGACCTGTCATGGCTCGCGCTACAACCCGCAAACGCTCGAAGTCGAATGGAACGGGCGCAATATCGCCCAGGTGCTCGAACTGACGGTCGACGATGCGTGCGATTTCTTCGCTGGCGAGGCATCTGTAATGCGCTCCCTCGACGTGTTGCGGGAGATCGGTCTTGGCTATCTGAGGCTCGGTCAGCCGGCGACCGAGCTGTCTGGCGGGGAGGCGCAGCGCATCAAGCTGGCGACTGAACTGCAACGTGCTCAACGCGGCAACACGATCTATATCCTCGACGAGCCAACTTCGGGGCTTCACCCCTCCGATGGCGACCGGCTGATGCAACACCTGCAGGGCCTCGTAGACGCCGGCAATACCGTCGTAGTCGTCGAACATGACATGCGCGCCGTCACGCAGGCGGACTGGATCATCGACCTGGGACCGGGGGCTGGAGAAGATGGGGGCCGTATCGTTGCCAGCGGCGTCCCTGGCGTCGTTGCGGAAGCGAAAGGCAGTCTCACCGCCCGCTATCTCAAGGCGGCGCTGTAGGTCGTAAATCTGGCCGAACGCACGTTCGACCAGGTGCATCTCAACCACACGGCGGAATGGGTCGGATCTGGAAGCGGGAGCCGGCGATGTGTCACCGCGGTTGACGCGGCTTAGGGTTTGAATGCCCGCCAGGTGCGCCGTGTCCGTGTGCTACGCAGCGTGGCGGACGGCCAATCGCTGGCCACCCGCAACGCTTGTTTTGTGCGGACCTTCTCCAGGGAGAGGGTCCTCACATGGTTCGTCGAAACGCCCCGTCTTAACTCCCTGCTGGGAGCGCTGCGCCCCCACCTTCTGCGATTTCTTCAACGAGTTTGGTACAGAAGGCGGGCAGATCATCGGGATCGCGGCTGGTAACAAGGCCTTTGTCGACCACGACTTCCTCATTGGTCCATGCACCGCCAGCGTTCTCGATATCGACCTTCAGCGTCGAGTAGGACGTCAAGGTGCGACCCTTGAGTACGCCCGCCTCGATCAATGTCCAGGGTGCATGGCATATAGCCGCGACAGGTTTCTTCTGATCGAAGAAAGCCCGGATGAAACCAATCGCCTCGTCGCTGCCGCGCAGCTTGTCGGCACCGACAGTCCCTCCGGGCACAACAAGCCCGTCGAAATCGTCGGCTTTGACCTCGGAAAACGTCTTGTCGATAGTATAGCTGCCGCCCTCGTCAAGATCGCCATTGACTGTGCGAGCCTTGCCCGGTTCAAAACTGACCACGGTAACTTTGCCACCAGCGTCCTCGACAGCTTGCTTGGGCTTCGAGAATTCTGGTTCTTCCGTTCCACGAGGTGCGATCAGAATAGCAACTGATTTGCCTTTCAAAGTCATAATTTATTTCCTATCCGTCGAAAGTCAGGCACCCGGTTTGAGCACGACCTTCGTCCAACCAGCATCGCGTTCGTCGAAATGCTTGTAGGCGTCTGGTGCCTGATCAAGCGGCAGTCGGTGCGAGATGATTTGGGCAGGATTGGCCCGGTCTCGCTCGATAAGCTTCATCAGTCGCCGGTTGTAGTGCTTTACATTGCACTGGCCGGTGCCGATCTTCTGGCCCTTGAACCAGAAGTTGCCGAAGTCGAACGCCATCTTGCCTTCCTTCTGGAGATCGTCGGGCGCGTTCGGGTCTTCCGGAATGAACACGCCGACGACGCCGATGCCTCCGGTGGCCTTCGTGCTTTTGACGAGGCAGTTCATCGTGTAATTGCTGCGCTCCTTGCCGTGGCGATCGCAACACTGATACCCGACCGCCTCGACCCCCCGGTCGGTCCCGAGGCCGCCGGTCGCGTCAAGGATCTGCTGGGCGGGATCGCCCTTGCGCATGTCGATCGGAATAGCGCCCATCGCCTCGGCCAGTTTCAGGCGGTCATCGTGAGAATCGACCACGAAGATCTGAGAGGCGCCGCGGATTTCGGCTGAGTGCGCGGCCATCAAGCCGACCGGACCGGCGCCGTAGATCGCGATGCTTTCGCCCGGCTGGAAACCCGACAGTTCGACGCCATGCCAACCGGTGGGGAAGATGTCGGAGAGCATGACATAGTCATCCTCCTTCTCCTCAGCGTCCTCAGGCAGCTTCAGACAATTGAAGTCCGCATAGGGAACGCGCATCAACTCGGCCTGACCACCCTGCCACGGACCCATCTCGGCAAAGCCATACGCTGCGCCGGCGGTTCCAGGGTTGGTCGTGAGGCAGAAACCCGTCAAACCGCGTTCGCAATTTTCGCAGAAACCGCAACCGACGTTGAACGGCATGCACACGCGATCGCCCTTCTTGATGCGATCTACGGCAGCGCCGACTTCGATGACCTCGCCAAGGTTTTCGTGACCGAAAACTTTGCCCTTCTCAAAGCTGGTGCGGCCCTCATACATGTGAAGGTCCGACCCGCAGATATTGGTCGTGGTCAGCCGGATGATAACATCGGTCTGCTTTTCGATCTTGGGATCATCGATGGTATTGACGGAAACATCTTTGGGCCCGTTGTACACGACAGCTTTCATGGATCTTTTCCTTTCGCAGCTCTTCTCAACGCGTCATCAAATCGAGAGCTTGGTAATGATCCGGTCCATCGCAACGGCGGAGGACATCGCACCCTTCGAAGTGATCTCAGTTTCCTGAACCATCTGCTACCTGAGAGGTTCCTTCCCGTAGAGCCATCCCGGGATCGATTCACGGCGGTTTTCTGAATGACCGGACCAGAACCGCCCAATAACGCGCCAAACGGAAGCGACCCGCGCCGCGCGGGAGGCGCGCCCGGCGCCCGAGCCGCCGCCGTCGACTGAACCGCCGTGACTGAGCCAGCGCCGTCGCGCCCGGCACCGCGCTCCAAAGCTCAGCCGCCCGCCAACGCCTGCGCCGCCGCCTCGGCCACGCCCTGGTCCTGCTTGCCGGTGCCGCCCGACACGCCCACCGCGCCGATCACCGTCTCGCCCTCCTTGATCGGCACGCCCCCGGCGAAGATCATCACCTTGCCGTCGTTAGAGGCATGGATGCCGTAGAAGTCGGCGCCCGGCTGGGCGAGCTTCGCCAGCGCCTTGGTCTCGACGTCGAACGCGCGCGCCGTCCACGCCTTGCCGATCGCGATGTCGACGCTGCCGCGCCACGCGTCGTCCATCCGCGCGAACGCTAGGAGGCAGCCGCCCGCGTCCACCACCGCGATGTTCATCGGGTTGCCGATCCGCTCGGCCTCCGCGATCCCCACATCGATGATGGTCCGCGCGTCGTTCAGGTCGAGCGTTTGGGTAGTGCGCATGGTGTGTCTCCGTGGTCAGTTCGTGGAACACCGCTCAACGCACGCCGCCGCGCCCGGGTCCACCCCCCACGCGGGCGATGAGAGCGACGCGCTAGGGTGCCGATCGCTCCGCTATTTCGCAGCCAGCAGAGTGAACTTGTGAATCTGCGGCGGTTCAGAGAACAGTTCTTCTGCCTTCTCCATCAGTGCGGCGGCAACCTTGCCGTCAAGATGGGCCTGCCGATCCTCCTCTGTGTCGAACGTATCGAAGATCGCGTACGCACCGGGACCTTCCTCGATCGCATACCAGGTCAGAGTGCCCGGCTCAGCTTGAACGAGCGGCAATGCCGAGGTCAGGAAATCGACGACATCGCGCTCTTTTCCGGGCTTGGCCTTCAGCGGTACATACAGGGCAAGTTTGGGCATAATTGACTCCTCGAGTAAAACGGACAGATATCATTCGGCAAAGTAACGGACGAGCGGGCCGGTACGTTCCCCATAGGCGGAGCACACGCGGCCCCGCCTCCTCGTCGAAATCAGAACTCCTGTGCGGTCGGCCGGATGACGATCGCGTTGACGTCGACGTCATCAGGTTGTTCGACAGCGAACGCGATAGCACGCGCCACCGATGCCGCCGGAATGGCCTGCTTGTAGAAGTCCAGCACCGTCTCGGCAGCCGTGCCAGAGGTCGTGAACTTCAAATCGCTTTCGACAGCTCCTGGCTCGATTGACGTGACCCGGACCTTTTCCCCCACCTCGTGGCGCAAGCCCTCGCTGATCGCGCTGACGGCGAACTTGGTGCCGGAGTAGACCGTGCCGCCTGGTGCGAAGACCTTGATGCCCGCAACCGAGCTCAGGTTGATGATGTGGCCGCTGCCCTGCTCGAGAAAACCGGGAAGGGCCGCCGCGATGCCGTAGAGCGTACCCTTCAGATTGACGTCGATCATCTGGTCCCACTCGTCGGTGTTGACCTCGGCCATCGGACGGATCGGCATCAGCCCGGCGTTGTTGATCAGCACGTCGAGGCGGCCGAAGTCGGCAATGATTGCGGCGACGACGGACTGGACCGCCGACTTGTCGGTCACGTCCAGCGCGTACCTACGTGCCGTGCCGCCGTTTGCGGCGATGTCCGCGACGACCTCATCGAGCCTGTCCTTGCGCCGTGCGGCGATGGCCACCTTCGCGCCGCGTTCCGCGAGAAGACGCGCGGTTTCTGCGCCGATGCCGGTGCTGCCGCCGGTGATGAGAACGACCTTACCTTCGATACCCTTGGTCATGACTGTATTCCTTCAAGTCAATTGTTGATTTTCGCCGGATCGCGGCTCCGCGGGAGCCCGCCCGGCCTGGTGGGGTCACCGCGAGCGCAACAGGACGGGAGCGGCGCCCACCTTGATGCGGAGCAGCTCGTAGGGCTTGCGGCGCAGGTCTCGGCCGCCGTGGAAGCCGGGCTGGCGGTGGAGCTGGTTGGCGGTGAAGTAGAGATATCCGTCGGTGCCGATCGACAGCGTGTCGGGCCAGCTGATGCGCGGGTTGCTGACCACCGTCGTCCAGCGGCCCTGGTCGAGCACGCGGATTGCGTTGTTCTCGTAATCGCCGGCGAACACGCGGCCCTTGTCGTCCTCGGCTATCCCGTCCGAGGCGCCTTTGCGCCCCAGGCTGCGGACCGCGCGGCCCAGCTCCTCCTCGGACACCGCGGGATCGCGCAACAACGCCGTGGGCACCGCGTGAAGCGTGCGACCCGACAGCGGACCATAATACAGCAGGCTGCCGTCGGCGCTGAGCGCAATCGCGTCGCTTGCGATCGTGACCGGCGTCGTGGGGCCGTCAGCCGGGCGGTTCATGAGCACCGCGCCATCGACAACCGGGGTGAAGCCGGGCTCGGGGTTGGTCGTCGCATGGTTCGACAGGCGCCGGATCGCCCGCCCGCTTGCGATATCGACGACGATGATGCCGCCGATCCCCTCGTTGCTGCTGTCGGTGATGTAGGCGACGCCCTCGGCGCCCTGACGCAGATCGAAGCGCACGTCGTTGAGGTAGGTCGTGGGCAGCACCACGCTGGGCGGCAGGACGATCGTCTTCACCACCCGGTCGGTCGCAAGGTCGATTGCCACCAGCTTTGCACCGCCGGCCTGTGGTTGAGAGAATTTGGGCGCCGCCGTGTCGAGCACCCAGAGGCGATTGGCGCCGTCGGCCACCACGCTCTGCACCGAGATGAAATGCCCAGCCGGGTCGGCCGGATCGGGCTGGTTGGTCGCGGCGTCGGGATAAGGCACCGCCTTGCCGTCGACCAGCTCGGCAACCGTGAACGGCGCGTTGTCGCCCCATTGCGGGAAGTTGACGAAGATGCGCCCGTTGGGGGCGACGGTCACGCCAGTCGGCATCGCGCCATCGAAGGTCGCGACCTGTTCGATCTGGGGCGCGGATGCACCCTCGCGGGTCGTCGAGCAGGCGGCAAGCGAGAGGGCAGCGCCAGCGGCAAGAAGCAGTTTGACGGAGGTTTTCATGGGGTCATTTCCTCGAGGATGCGGCCCGCTTCGTGGGGCTCGGACCGGAGATATTGCGGGGGCGCCTTGACCGATGCGCCAAGCGCGGCGGCGGCGTGCCAGGGCCAACGCGGCTCCCACAGCGCAGCGCGGGCTATCGCTATGGCGTCGGCATGCCCGTCTTCGAGGATGCGCTCCGCCTGGTGCGGATCGGTGATCATTCCGACCGCCACGACAGGCATGGAGACCGCGTCCTTGACCGTCCGCGCCAGCGGCACCTGATAGCCGGGACCGACAGGGATCTGCTGGCGCGGGTCGAGGCCGCCGCCGGAGACGTGGATTGCCGAACAACCGCGCCGCTCCAGCTCCTGTGCAAACAATGCGGTTTCCTCCGCTGTCCAGCCGCCTTCAACCCAGTCGGTCCCAGAAACGCGGACGGTCACCGGGCGGTCGGCCGGAAACGCTTCGCGCACGTCATCGAACACTTCGAGCGGGAACCGCATCCGGTTGTCGAGGCTGCCGCCGTATTCGTCGCCGCGCCGGTTGGAGATCGGCGAAAGAAACTCGTGGAGCAGATAGCCATGCGCGACGTGGATCTGGATGGCTTCGATGCCGAGCCTGCCGGCGCGCCGGGCGGCATCCGCGAACGCCTCCCGGATGCGGGCAAGCCCTGACTTGTCCAGTTCGACAGGGGGATTGTCGTCCGGAGCGAAGGGAATGGCGCTGGGTGCCACGGTCTGCCAGCCATTCTCCGCATCGGGGGCGATCTGCGTTCCGCCTTGCCACGGCTTGGCGCAGCTCGCCTTGCGGCCGGCATGGGCCAGCTGGATGATCAGCGGCATGTCCGACCAACGGCGCACACTTTCGAGCACGCTTCGCATCGCCGCTTCGGTACGGTCATCGTACAGGCCGACGTCACCGTAGGTGATGCGCCCTTCCGGGCTGACCGCGGTCGCCTCTATCGTCAGCGCGCCCGCGCCCGAGAGCGCCAACTGGCCGAGATGCATCTGGTGCCAGTCGGTCATCGCGCCGTCGACTGCCGAATACTGGCACATCGGCGCGATGACGATGCGGTTGGCGAGCCGCAGCCCGCCAACCTCAATCGGTTCGAACAATTTCGCCATCACCATTCGCCCGTGTTGGGCATGGAGGCCCAGGGTTCGGCCGGAGCCTTGTGTTCGCCCTTCTGCAGCAGTTCGATCGAGATCCCGTCCGGCGAGCGGACGAACGCCATGTATCCGTCACGCGGGGGGCGATTGATCGTCACGCCGCCCGCCTGCAGCCGCGCGCACGTTTCGTAGATGTCGTCGACCCCGTAGGCGAGATGGCCGAAGTTTCGGCCGCCCGTGTATTTCTCGGAAGCGCTGCCATCCTCCGGCGGCCAGTTGTACGTCAGCTCGACCTCGGCATCGCCCTGCTCGCCGTCGCCGCGGAAATCCTCGTCGGCGGCAAGGTAGATCAGCGTGTAACGCCCGGCCTGGTTCTCCATGCGCCGGGTTTCCTTGAGACCCAGCAGCGTGAAGAAACGGATCGCCGCCTCGGGATCGGCGACGCGCACCATGGTGTGGAGATAGCGCATGATCAGGCGACCTTGTCCTTGAGGGCTTCCATCACGAGCTCCGCGGTGCGGGTAGCGCTGGCGGGGTTCTGGCCGGTCACCAGATTGCCGTCGCGCAGGGCGAAGGGGGCAAAATCGGGGCCGCCCTCGTGCTTGCCGCCGAGTTCCTTGAGACGCGTTTCGAGCAGGAACGGCACCGCCTGATCGAGGCCGACCGCGCGTTCCTCGCTGTCGGTGAAGCCCGCGACACGGCGATCGGCGACGAAGGGCGTGCCATCGGCCTTTTTCGCTGAGACCAGCCCCGCCGGTCCATGGCAGACGGCGGCGACGATCTTGCCTTCGCGGTCGAAGCGTTCGACCAGGCGCGCCAGTTCGTCGCTGCCGGGGTAATCGAACATGGTGCCGTGGCCGCCGGGCAGGAACAGCGCGTCGTAGCCGGCGGGATCGATGCTTGTGAATACAGGGGTGCTGGTAACCTCGGCCTTCAGGGCCTCGTCCTTAAGATAGCGCTCGACCGAAGCGTCGTTCTCGCCGTCGGCGTTGACGCTGCGCTGGTCGACGGGGATGGCGCCGCCCTTGATCGAGGCCAGCGTCACCTCGGCGCCCGCATCGCGGAAGGCATAATACGGGGTGGTAAGTTCCTCGAGCCAGACACCCGTCGGTTCGGTGCCGGGAATCATTCGGTCGGCGGAGGTGGCCACCATGAGAATGCGGGTCATCGTCAACTGTCCTTTTCCATTGATGTCGGGGACACGAGCAAACGCAACCGGCGCAGCCGCACCCGCCACAAAGACAGCGGTGAGTGCTTTCAGCAGTTGGCGGCGATTTTGCATTCAATCGTTCCTTTCGGCGGCTTAGATACGCAGGGAACGGCATCATGAAATCCAGCGGGAATGGCGGACGGCCATAAATCCGGTTATGGAACCGGAATGTCTCTCCTGCAGTTGCGCACCTTCGTCGAAGTCTACCGCCGTCGTTCACTGAGCGAGGCGGCCCGGGCAATCGGCATCACCCAACCGGCGGCGTCGCAGCACATCGCATCGCTCGAGGCGCAACTGGGCCGTCCCTTGTTCGATCGCCATTCGCGCGGCGTCCGACCGACAGCGATCGCCGACGATCTCGCTGCTTCAATCGGAAGCAGCCTCGATACGGCGGAATCGGCACTGGCCAGCGCGCGGGCCCGTTCGTCCCGCATCTCGGGCACGGTCCACATCGCCGCGCCGTCGGACCTGCTGGGCGAAATGATCACGCCCCGACTGGCTCCGCTGCTGGAAGCAGGGCTGGACCTGCGGCTGCATATCGGCGGGCGCGAGGCGCTTTATGCCATGCTCCTCGAAGATAAGGTGCACCTGGCCGTCACCGCCTCGCAACCCGAAGATCCGCGGTTGGCCTTCCATGCGCTGGGCGAAGAGCATCTGCGCGCCGTAGCCTCACCCGCCGTGGCCATGCGGATTGCCGAATTGCCGCTTGCCGACGGGCTCAACCGGACGGCCCACCTCGCCTACGACCTCGACCGGCCGCTGCTGCGAACCTGGCTCCATGCAAACCAGCTCGAGCTGACGAGCCAGCCCGCGTTGACCGCGCCCGATTTGAGAGTATTGCGATCGGGATTGTGCGCGGGTCTCGGCTGGACGGTGATGCCCGGCTATCTCACCCGCAGCGAACGCGCTGCCTGCACGCTGATCGAGATACCCGCCCCGGTCACGGTGCCGCGCAACGCTTACTACCTCGTCTGGGCACGCTCATCGCTGCGACACCCGCGCGTGGCCATGGCTCGGGACGCGCTGATTGCTGCACTCCGAACATAATGGTGGCCACACCTGTTGGGCCGTGAGCGCAATGTCGGGTCTGAACCAGTTGAGCGCTGGCGGAACAAAGGGCGGCTTTCGGGATCGTCGGCGACAAGGCCGAACGGCCGGATGTGGGGCACAAAGCGCTCATCCTAGGAATGAAAAGGTTGTGTCGTCCCCTGCCCCAAAGTCGGCCACCTCTGTTCGGATCCTCAGGCGGGACTCGAACTCACGTTAAATAATTGGGATCTTTCCGACCAATCCCGTTGCGGAAGGGCTGGGGCACGCCGTTGCACTAGCGTGAGAATCCGGCTGTGAGCCACAGATCGCGGCTGGGGGTCTTGCCTGATTTCGCACTGCCCGAGGATACCCCAAAATACCCCCATAAAGGCCCCGGCTTCAAGCGAACACTGCCGTCAACCAGCTGACTCTTAATCAGCGGGTCCCAGGTTCGAGCCCTAGCGCGCCCACCATATTTCCCTTATTCATCAATCAGATACAGATCCAGCGCCTCACATCAATGGGTCCTGAACCTAAGAGCCCGAAGCTGACCGAACCATATCCAAACGCCCCGCAATTGCAGCGGTAGTCCAGTCTTCAAACCCTGGAAAATGCTGGGAGCCCGAGATGTGGGCCAATGAGTCCAACTTTCTGTGTCGGAGTCTAGCCTGCTGTGTCGTCCGACACTTGCGTCGCGCTCGAAACGATTCGAACGTCCGATCTTCAGATTCGTAGTTGGATGCCGTCAGCGGACGCTCCCAAAGTCCGATATGAGTCAAATAACGTCCTTTGCCATTTAGTGAGATCGGTGATTTGGCGGGCAGGCTGTCAGCAATGATCGCTAAGCCCAGCCCAATGTCAGACATCATCAGGGGGCACCGCGCGAGCAATCCGCGCCAAGGCTTCCGCCAGATGGGCCTGAACCACGGTGCGCTTGATGCCGAGTTGTTGGCCGATCTCTTCAAAGGACAGCCCCGCCATCCGGTGCAGCAGGAACACGTCCCGCAGATCGGCCGGGAGTTGGAGGATCGCCTTGGCTAGGGCGCGCTTCTGATCAGCGGCAGTTGAGCGCCTTAAAATGCGTCGTGGTGAGGCCTTCTGGCGGTTCATGTGTCTGCCTGCCCGTTGTCATCCATGGCGGTTGCAACAGCCGATAGAAGGCCGCCGACCACTTCCTCTGCAGTTTCCGGCGTCATCAGGAGCACGGGCTTGCCCTGCCCAAAGGATAATGCCCCTGAAGCATAGAGCGGGCTGAGGGTGGCGATCAGTTGAGGAAGTCCGTCTGGCAGATGACGTAGGCCTGCCATACGAGCGCATCTCAGCGCCTTGTTCAGATCATGCCGCAGATGGATGCGGTTCCAGTTGTCCGTGATCCCGCACTGAAGAAGATAGGCCTTCAGAGCCAGCTCAGTGGCGATAGCCAGATAGTAGGCGCGAGACCCGTCAATCTCCGAGTTTCCGGCTTGTGCTATTTCCTTGAAAGCCCGGGCGTTCCCCGCAAGTACCTGGGCCAAACGTCTATCGGGGCGCCAACGAGCGCGTGTCACGACGGATGCTTCAAACGTGAGAGATCGCGGGCGGCCCTGACGATCAGTCCATGCACGATGCGGTTTTCTTCCGGCGCCAGGAGGCGTTCAGCGACTTGCAGGTTCGCAATGACGCCCTCGATATCCTGAGCCGGTACCTTGGGCAGAAAGCGTAACCAGCGGCGAAGGCGGCGGTCCATCAACCGCAGGCGGGTGTTTGTGTCAGTAAGTCCGCAGGCCCGCTCCGCCCTATCGCGATCCGCGTCTGACAGGGCAAACCAACCCGGCTGGCGCTCAAGCCGCGCCAAGGCCACCGCCCAAGTGTCTAACTGCCGGGCATACTCGTCATTGAGCGCCAGCCATTGTTGGTGCCAAGATACCCTCTGGAAATCAGGCATGCGGAACCTCCCGCGCAAACGCTCGGTCGCCCAGTCATCGCTGAACGGTGGAGTTTGATGGAATCTCCATTACACTCGACCGAATTTCAGCGACGATGTCAACGAAATTCCATCATCAAGAGAGGAATTTCAGTCATGATGCATGCTGTGCAGGTTCGTATGGCCCGTGCTGCGCTCGGAATTAGCGTTCGCGAGTTGGCAGAACGATCCGGTGTCGCGGACTCCACCATCCTGCGATTTGAGACCGGCAAAGGCGCAATCCTCACCACCAATATGGCGCGGATTCAGAACTCACTCGAGGAGGCTGGTGTCGTGTTCATTCCAGCAGACGCTGCTGGCGGACCAGGCGTTCGACTGAAGGCCTGATCTTCACCAGCGTCGTTATGGCGGACCCACGCCGGGCCGCGAAAGGCCTGTCAGGGGTGAGCGCGGCACGTGCTCATCGCTCCGCGACGGCGCAGCCGCCCTTGACCGGCCGAGAGCGGCCCGGTCCGCTCAGACAGCCAAGACGCACAGAAAAGGCGCGATTTACCGCGCCGCTTCAAAGAGATGACCGCCAAGGCAAGGTGCACGCTCGGCGCACGCCTTGACCTATCAAGTTGAAATACGACGAGGAATCATCACCCCACCCCCGCCGCACCTTGTGGCTTTTATCTTGCCCTCTCTGTTTTGGCGTCTTTGTTGCCTCGATCGCCCGGTATCGGACCTTGGCACCATTGAGGGATCCGCACCAAGCGAGCGCGCGGGCAGCAGTCAGCATCGCACCCAGACCCGCCAGGAGTTGTCCTGCGGTGGCTCGGGCCCGCACCAATAGCGACCGACCTTGAGTCTCGCACACTTTACCGTTCAACTTGTCGTAGAGGGCCCGAACCTCCAACATCGGGAAAAGTCAGGGGGTGAGGCGATGGATTGGAAACCGCACTGTTACAGGGCCGGCTCGCACCTCGATGCCGTCGACGATCTGCCTGCGGGTGAAGATCTTGAGAAGTTCATTGAGCGGTCCCGACGCTATATCGAACCTTGGTTGTCGGCCGTCTTCCAAGCCGAGCATCTGAATCTGGTGCTGGGCAGCGGGTTCACATCAGCGGTCGCTTTTGCCGCTGGCGGCCGAGCGGCAGACATGGGCCAGATCGCCTTCGGTAGCGCCTATGATGCAAGTATCAATCGGCACGCTGAGACCACCGCTCAATCAATGGGCCGAGGGGCGGCAAACATCGAAGATCAGTTCCGTAGCGCCCTCGCCGTTCTTGAGGGGCTGACAGTCACAGACGAGGCAGCTGCAACGGCGTTCAAGAGGCAGATTGATGCCAAGATGTTGGATTTCCTGCGCAGCATTCTGGCGACGGAACGGGCCATATCAGGGGCCCACCAAGATGGTCGGCTGAAAGCTGAAAGCCTCCTCCAATCCTTCCTCTTGAGCTTTGCCAGTCGTTCGGCGTCCCGCGAGCGCCTGCACGTCTTCACGACGAATTACGAGCGGTTGATCGAGCACGGCTGCGATCTTGCCGGTCTTCGGATCGTTGATCGTTTCGTCGGTGCGCTCAATCCGCTTTTTCGATCATCGCGGGTCGAACTGGATATGCACTACAACCCGCCAGGAATTCGAGGCGAGCCTCGGTTCATGGAAGGCGTCGTGCGGGTGTCGAAACTGCACGGGTCGATCGACTGGCAGTTCGATAAGGCGTCGAAAGTGATCCGGCGAGTCGGCATTCCTTTCGGTGCTGCCGACGACCACACGGACATTCCGCAAAGTCCAATCGATACGGTGATGATCTATCCCAACCCTGCAAAGGACGTGGAGACCACCGCTTACCCTTACGCCGAGATTTTCCGCGATATGGCGGCAGCCGTCTGTCGCCCCAACGCCGTTGTTGTCACCTACGGCTATGGGTTCGGAGACGATCATATCAATCGCGTGTTGCTCGACATGCTCTCGATCCCGTCCACGCACATCGTCATCATAAGCTATGGCGTCGATGATCGGCTAAAGAACTTCTGCAAAAAAGGTCCGAACGGCCCAAGTCTCGCTTCTTTGCGGATCGCATTTCGGCGGCCTCGAAAATCTCGTCGAACATTATCTGCCGAAGCCGGCGCTCGACTACATCACCGGCCGCCTGTCTGACATCCTTCGACGGCGGCCAGATATCGCTCCGGTCCGTGAAGCAGCAGTCGATCAACCTGGACCGGACATCGCCGGCGGTGGCGGAGAAGGAGCGCAGGGATGACCAGCGCCATCGAACGCCTTGCTGAACTCGTCATCGGTTCAGTCGAGTCGGTTGCGCCCGGTGAGATACGGATCCAGCTCGAGCTTGAGGCTCCGCACACAACAGCCCTCAATACAGGGACGCCGTCGTCGTTTCCGAGGCTCAACAGCTATGTCGTCATCCCGAATGAAGCTGGCGCGACCGTCGCCTACGTCCACTGGATCGGGATCGAGCGTTCTCCGTACCCGAAACGGGCAGGCCTCAAAGACTTTGGCCTCATCGACCTTCCTTTCCCGCTGAGGAAGATGTGGGTGGCCCCCGTTGGCACTCTTCGGTCGCGACGCGACAGCGCGTCAGGTACGGTAAAATACGAACTGTCGCGAGGGGTAAGCGCCTTCCCTTCTGTCGGCGACCAAGTTCTGATTCCGACGCCCGAACAGATCGACGCTATTGTCGGCGGAAAGGACTCGGAGAAACGCGTCCGGATTGGCGCATCACCGCTCGCGGCCGATGCAGCGATCAAGGTCGATCCAGACAAGCTTTTTGGGCGCCACCTCGCCGTCTTGGGAAATACCGGCAGCGGAAAATCGTGCAGTGTTGCCGGCCTCATTCGCTGGTCACTGGAGGCAAGTAAGCGAGAGATTGGTGGCGAGAATCCTACGCCGAATGCGCGCTTCATTATCCTGGATCCGAATGGAGAATATTCCAAGGCCTTCAACGATCTGGGTGGGCAAACGCGTGTCTTCCGTGTCCCTCCGGTAGCCGACGACGTTCGACCGTTAGACGTTCCAGCGTGGCTTTGGAGCGGCCACGAATGGACTGCCGTAGCCCACGCGCAGCCTGGTGCTCAGCGCCCACTTTTGATGCAGGGGCTTCGTGAGCTAAAAGGGGGGAATATTCATGGTGTGCCAAGAGAGGCCATCGTTCGAAGATACCTTGGATCGTATGTAATCCGGATCGTGGCGCTTCTAAATCAAGGCGCTCCAGCGTTCAGCGGTAGCGTGCCAGCTCGCTTTTCTGCAGCCCGACTCCTTGAAGGAATACGAGACGACACGCTGGCGTTCGTCGATGATATGGACGTCGCCTATCACGACCCACTGCGCGAGATTTCAGTCGCGGCAGGCGAGGTTCTAGACAACCGTAGCTCCGGCAATGGCTATTTCAACGACTTCAGCTTCGATGACCTTGAAGGCGTGCGCGATCAAATCCAGGCGCTAATTCGCGACCTTCCGGAAGCCGTCGAACTCATCGGCACGAGCGAGGATTCCCCTACATATTTCGACGTGAACCAACTGCCTGCTCATCTTGAGCAGATCGCCACCGAACAAGGAGGCAATCTGGCGGCGTTCATCTCGACGCTGGGTCTTCGGATTAAGAGCATGCTCGCGGACCAACGGCTCGGCCCTGTCATCTCCCGCGACCCGCCCACAACCTTCGAGGACTGGCTGAAAGACTATGTGGGCGATGATGGCGCTAGCAACGGACCGCTTGCGGTCATTGACCTTTCGCTCGTGCCCGCCGAAGTCGTTCATATCGTCGTCGCCGTCACAGCGCGGCTGATCTTCGAGGCGCTCCAACGATATCGACGCGTCCATCCTGAAGGGAAGACGCTGCCGACGGTCCTGGTACTTGAAGAGGCTCATTCCTTCATCAAGAAGGGCGGCGATATCGATGCCTTGTCACCGAGTCACCTTTGTCGAGAGACGTTCGAGCGCATCGCTAGGGAAGGCCGAAAGTTCGGATTAGGTCTCGTGCTGTCCTCGCAGCGGCCATCCGAGCTATCTCCGACGGTGCTGGCTCAATGCAATACGTTTCTGCTGCATCGCCTCGTCAACGACGCCGACCAAGGCCTCGTGTCTAAGCTCGTGCCCGACAATGTAGGGGGACTTCTCAAAGAATTGCCGAGCCTGCCTTCGCGACAAGCTATCCTTCTTGGGTGGGCGACGCCCATCCCGATCCTCGTTGAAATCGATGAACTGCCGGATGCGCACCAGCCGCAATCGAAAGACCCCGATTTCTGGGATGTCTGGACACAGAAATCGCCGCGCGAATTGAACTGGCAGGACGTCATCGCTGAATGGATGCCTGCGCAGCCTGGTGGTGGACCCCCAATCGCTGACGGGGGAGATGGTCCCGCCGGGCCTGACGCGCCAGATCCCCTGCTCGATATCGTAGGCGATTGATCGAGTCCCTCCGATCAGTCGCCGAAGATCACAGCCGGTCGCGTTCCGAGCCCCTTCGCTTAGTCTAAAAGAACGCTCAGCAGATGGAACAGTCGAATCTCGCCATGCCTGATGCGCGATCAGTCATGCTGTCCGATTTGAGTGCAGTGCGCTGGAGCGACGGTTGGGCTCAATAGATTAGGATTCGTCCATCTGAGCTGCCTCACGCGCCAGCCGCTCAGGCGTGTCGAACAGAATGGTCTCGGGCCGGCCCATCTGGAGGTAGCTGATCGCGCTTGATCCCGCGATGGCCATCTGAAGTTCGCGCTTGGCGCGTTTCTCATCGAGGCCAAGCTCGACAACCTTCGCCTCGATGGTCGCGAACGGGTCGGGATCGCCCAGATTGATCGCGCGGTTGCTGGCCTTCACCCAGCTCGATCATCTGGGCGTCGGTGATGAGGCGCTTCTTGAGCAATTCATGACGCAGATCTGTGGCGGCCTGCATGCGGATCATACCGGAGCAGATTTCGGCCCAGGTCATGGCCCTGCCGACCGCATTGATCATGGGCGGCACGAATTCGGCGAGCCGGTACAGAAGCCGTGCCGCAAACGTCGCCGCATTCATGGCCTCCAACGGGAAGACCGACGCCAGAACGGTACGGCAGCCCAGCATCAGGAAGCCGTTCGCGGTCGTCGCGTGATTGCGGTCGGCTGCATGCGTATCGCAGGCGCTAAGGATCATGATCGGCGGAGCGCGTTTGATCCGAGCGCGCAACGACCACACATCGCATGCCTCGTCCTTGAGCATGAGCACGGCCGGCTTGTCGCGGTCATGCGTGCCATGCCCGTCAAAGATCGCGATGGCGCCGTCGAACGCGTTGATCGCGTCCGCCAGTTGGTCGGCGCTGCCGACCTCCTTGAAGGTGATTTCGAACCTGTCCTTCCAGAGTTTGCCGAAGGTCACGAAGGCAGCCTCGAACATGCCTCGGATTTGGTCTTCGGATTTCAGGGCGCTCAGGACGAGCACGCGCTTGAAGGTTTCGGGCACGATCCGGATCGGCTGTTGTGCGCCGATCTGTGAGACGAACAGGTTTCCAGGCGTCACCGACACCCGCGAAACCTGCTTACGCAGGCACAGCGGCAGGCCATCGACCTCAAGCCATTCCAGATGTGCGTCGGCGACGATACGGATTTGATCGCCGCCATCGCGAATGAGGTCCAGAAACTCGGGCGGCACCGCCTGGGAAATGCGCGCCTGCACGGCCCGAAAATCAGCCAGCGTCTCGGCGTCGGACCGATTGGCCATGCGGTAGTGGTTGGAGAATTGACGCACCGCCGATCCGGTCCGATTGATGTCGTTTGGAAGGCGCGCGACGGCCGAGATTTCCGAGGCCGTCAGAATCTCCATCACGGCCGTTGTGAGCTGCAATTCAATCTGACGGGCCTGCATCAACACGTTGGGTTTGAACGTGCCCGTCCCCGACTTCGCCTCTTCGACCGTCATGCCGGTCAGGGCTACGTTCTGGGCTTCGGTCGTGATGTCGTACGCATAGCCCCGCTGACGCTGAATCATGTTTTTGATTATGCGGAAGTTCCGGCGCTCAAGCTTGTCAGCGTTCGCTACCGGCTTCAGGGCGTTCACATGCGGGTACACCGCCGGCGCAAAGAGCGTGAGCGCGGGTGGCCTAGGAAAGCTGGGTTCGGGCAGTGTCTCCGGCACCGCCGCCCGTTCCTCGAGCACACTGCGCGTCGTTTGCACGATCTGCGCGACATACGGCTGTATGCCGTCGCCTGTCGCTTTGAACCGCCCCGTCACGGGGCTGTCGAACCCCAGGACGGACAGCGCGATCAGATTGGGCGTCACCGTGGCGTGGCCGCCCACTGTGTAGTCCAGCCTGCGCACCGCAGGCGGAGACCAAGACCCGATACAGCGCTTGGTGTCTGCAACGGCCTCACTGGGCGACAACGCCATCATGGCGTCGCACGTAGCGAGCAGCGCTTTCTGGAGGCCGTCGACATCAAATTCCGCGTAGCTAAGCGTTCCGTCTTTCTCGGCGACCACAACGGGCTTGATCGGGCAGCTTGCCAGCCACGTTTGATAAGGCGCGACGCTTTGCCCAGGTCCAAGAATGATGACCGAGAATGGCGCTTCCAGCGGCATCGGCTCGGACATGATTGCGCGAGGAGATTGCGGGAAAAACTGGATGGCCGATGTGCCGCAGACGCGGCTGGCGATGCGCCCCAGGTGATACTCGGGGCACAGCTCGTAGACATTAGCAGGAAGAAGAGCGACGCGCCGGATCAGTTCGCTCGACAAGGCCAACCGAGGCGAGAAGCCCGCTAGAGGGGTCGTGTCTTCCGGCCGCCAATCCGGCGTGGCGACGAGGTAGTGAATCTCTGTGAGGAAGCCATCGGCCATAGCCGATCCTAGCTCGGCATGAATGTGGTCGCCAATCCGGTTCGGAGAGAGCAGAGCCGCGAGGGAATTTGGTAGTTCAATGGATCTCAGGGAGACGTGGATACCCCCAGATTGCGAGTGGAAATGGGGGACTTCCACCGGCAGTGTCCCCCGTTGAGCGGCTCGGCTCCGGGGAAGACCATGAACGACCTATCGCTTGTCTTGGAGACGGTGACGGCCAACGAACCGAAGGCGATGGCGTGGACACTTTCGGTCGCTCCCGATCAGGCCAGGTTCGCACAGATGGCTTTCGACCACTTCGCCACCTGTCTGGCGTCGGTCGATAAAGGACAGATGTTTTTTCAGGGCATCTACGTTCACGCCCGAAAGATGGCCGGGCTGTCCGTCCTGTCCGCCCTACGCCAACATCGGATCGAGAGTGGTCAGAACCTCCGACAAGTCATCGAGGCGACGTCGCTGATGGGCTACCACGCGATTCACCCCGGCACGCCCGAAGACCTAAACCAACCCGACATGTCGGCCGACGAATTCATGGCCGCCAACGAAGAGGGATTAATGCGTGCGTTCAGATGGATCGGCACCGCCTATCCGCCCCTAAGCCGCGACCTGAAGCACAACAAGGATCACATCAACCGGCACCTCTCACACGCGACTGTGCTGGGGTCGGCTTTCGTCTTCGACTATCTGGCCAATACCGACACCGATGGAGGGTTCTTCGACCACCCGAATGAGGATGAGACGCGGATGAGCCTTTACCTCGCCGGTCAGGTCATCATGCTGGCCATCACCATGCTGGGCACCGCTGCGAGGGACGCCCAAGGTATCAAACTGCAACCCGGCTTCGGAGCGGCATACGATGAGTTGATCGATGTCGCGATGACGGTTCGGCAAGGGTTCTTGGCCTGATGGGTGCCCAAGTCGTTCCTGACCATCGCATCCAGCTACTCGCGGCACAGGAATCGGAGATGATCGAGTGGACCGCGAAGCGGGCCGGTATCTACGGCGTCTTCGCCCACGGTGCCTTCTCAGTCATGGACAGCATGGTGACCGACCTGCCGAAGTCACACATGCTTTTCGCCGGAGCGTGGGCAACGGTGCGATCATTCGCCGGTCAGGCACTTCTATCCGCCATGCGGCAGCACCGCATTCAGATGAACCTCTGCATCCGTCAGGTTCTCGAAGGTACCACGCTCGCAGCGTATCTTCTCGCCCATCCCCAGCCAGATCACCGCACCGAGGACGATCAGGGCAACATGGTCGAACCCAAGTTGCTGATGACCAAGCTCGTCTACCCGTGGTTCAAGACAACGTTCCCCGATGAGAACGCTAAGATCAAAGAGCTAAAGGACCAAATCAATCTGTTGAGCGGCCACGCTAACCTGATCGCGACGTCGGCGGTCTTCGACTACGGCCAGAAGGCCGGCATGCAGATCACGGCGGATTTCTTCGACCAACCCATCGACCAGATGGTCTGGGCAAACTTCTACGAAGTCGGCGAAGCAATCACGCTGGCGATCGAGGTCATTTTGCATGCCAACATCACCGCGACCGCTTTCCGACTCCGGCGGACGATCGTGGAAGAGTATGCAGCACTCGATGACTTACATCGTCGGGCGACCATCCAGTTCAACACCGACTACGACGCCGCCCAGGTCTAAAAAAAGCCGACGAAGCAACACTGGCACCTGTTGCGATCAGGGATCATCGGCCTCACCGCCGGTGACCTCGAACTGCGCCTTCCCAACATCAACCGAGAAGTCCAACATCGGCGGGATAGTTCTCGGATTTACCCAGGGCGGCGCGCCGCCGTGGAAGACGGCGAGAACTACGCCGACGCGGTGGCTTGGGCGGCTTAAGCCAGGTCTGAACCAGGCGTCATTGTCCCATTCTGAACCGAGAGCGGCCTTCGGTGGGGCCATCGCCCAGACTAGCGGGGCTCATTACGTGGTGCGATGATAACGCGGGTCCGCAGGGTACCTTGCACTCCTTCAAGGTCGTCCTCGATGCCACGCGGATTGTTGATCAGACCATCAGGATCGTAGACGAAACATACGAGTGTGTCGCAGCCGGGATGCGCTTGGTAGCGCGCGCGATCGACGATCAGTTCTTCGCCGAGAGCAGCAGCCTTTAACGACGGGCGGGTCTTTTTCACCTCGACGACGAGCCGTTCGGCTTTGAGCAGAAAGTCGATGCGAGACCCTCGTCCGGCGTAGCTCGGTGAATGCTCCTCTGGCCGCACATCGTCGAAGTGAAGGCGCAAGATCGTGTGAAGCAGGTCTTGGACGTCATATTCGTCAGCGATGGTGAGGGTAGGCCGATCGCCGTGACGGTGCCTAAGCTGACGGGCCGCTGCGTGGAAGCGGAGGCATAGCTTCTCGATCAAAGCGAGAGCGTCCGGAACCTCAGTCGCTGCTGCCTCCCCCGGCAGGCCATACTCGGTGATCTCGTCGATCATGGAGTCCAGAATGGTGGCCGCATGCCTCAGACCATCGCGGCGGGCCTCCGCGAAGACGTAGTCGGGCGTATCCGTCGTGAAGATGCCGAGGGAATATCGGACGTCCTCGTAATCCGACATGTGGCTGCTCTGTGATCCAAAGATGCGCTCGATGGCGACCTTGGTATCGCGGTGCCACTTGCTGAACTCGGGCACATCCTTGTCCCCACGCGCCAAGGAAATCGCGGCCCCGGACTGGCGTTTAAGGATATCTATGGCTTTGACGCTGTTCATGAACACGGTTTTGCATAGGAATCGGTCCGCTTGCCAGCGCTTAACCATGAGGCACGGTTGCACAGGCGTCGCCTTCGGCTTTAGCCTCCCCGCCATGCGTACGGGTGCCATCCATTTCCAGTTCAACATCGCCAATGTGCTGGCCGATGTTCGCCGTTTACCTCGGGTGGGCCTCGATGCCGTTCCGATTTCCCTGCCGTTTGTGACTGTCATGTCCCGTGCGAGCGAAGCCGATCGCCTAATCGCGGCGGAATTGGTCACTCGGCTGGCTGACCGGCGCGTCCTCAACTCTCAAGAGTGTTGTGACAGTTGTATCGACGAGGCCTTGGAAGCTTTCCAGGAAATCCGTGCATCTCTGCTCGAGGTCAAAGTCCGATTGATCGGTTCAACTGACCCTGTGCTCGCGAATCTCATCGAGCTCATGCTTGGGCCAATCCGGCAATTCCTAACCTTTGAACAATCGCTTCGCCAGCAGACCCCTACAAGTGGCGAGGATGGCCGCTACCGTTCCCACGAGAGTAGGCAGGTCTACTTCGATGCGCTTGAACAGCTTAGGGCACATCTAAGCCGCTGCATCGGTCAGTTGGCTGTCATCGCCGGTCTCCCGCAGCCTTTGGACGGTTATCACAGCCAATATAGTGGCGGATGGGATTTGGACGCCTACCGGGCTAGTTGAACCGACTGCCGCTGAGCTGGTGCGCGGCGACCAGAAATCCGCAATCAGCTTCCCCTTTAGGATTTTCTGAAGGTCCACCCAAAGCGTCAGATGCTGGCTTGATCGAACGCACGCGCAACACTTCGTAGAAACGGCGGCGGTGCGCCGCTGTAGATGGAAACATAACCAGCCAGCCTCAAGCACTGCACACCGGTGCCTGCCCGTGTCGCCTTCAGGACGCTCGTTTGGCCCTCTGCTTCGGAGGCGTGCCTTTTCGTTTAGCCCCGAGCCCGATCGCCTTGGCTTGGGCGGATCTTACGGCCGAATAGCCGGGCGCCACGATGGGATAGTCGGCCGGCAGTCCGAACGCTTCACGATAGCTGTCGGGCGTATAGCCCCGCGTGCTGAGGTGTCGTTTCAGCGTCTTGTACATTTTGCCATCCAGGAAGGAGACAATCCCCTCCTCCGTCACCGACTTCCGAATAGCAGCGCGGCCGGGCGTTTCGGGACCTGTCTCTGCGGTCGCTTCGGCCGGTGCGGCCGTTAGCCGGACCAGGGCCGAATGAGTGGCGCTGATGACCTCAGGGACCGCAACGGGATCGACCTTGTTGTTGGCCAGGAACGCCACGACGATGTCGGCGGTGAGGGACAGCAGATCGGCTGCGCCGGCATGTTCGGTCGGGGTGTCGGTCATCAAGAGCTCCTAGGTCGCGCGAAGCGTCGCATTTGGCTCTGGCGAGAGCAACCGCTGTCGCCGCGTCGTCTCTCAGCATCGTGATCCAAAGCCCCGCTGTGCCTGCATTTGCGCGCCGGGTGCTTCCACGAGGCTTCCACGGGCGGATTTGGGGTGGGGAATTTGGCCAAAGAAAAACCCGCTATCCTGTTGGAATAGCGGGTTAAAACTTGGGTGCGGGAGTAGGATTTGAACCTACGACCTTCAGGTTATGAGCCTGACGAGCTACCGGGCTGCTCCATCCCGCGGCAAACGGTAGTGTATCGAGAAGGAAGAACGGTTCGAGAAGGACCGCGATAGCGGTGTTTGTTCATCATCGGCTGTCCGCCTGGTAGACCCGGCGGCGACCTACTCTCCCGCGCCTTGAGACGAAGTACCATTGGCTCTGGAGGGCTTAACGACCGAGTTCGGAATGGGATCGGGTGGGGAACCTCCGACATAGCCACCAGGTCAACCAGGGGGACAGCGGATGATGAGAAGACATTGTCTGAGATCGTTCTGGTCTGAACGATCATCGAATGAGTTTTGCTGAGAAACGATCAAACCGATCGGATTATTAGTACCAGTAAGCTTCATGGGTCGCCCCACTTCCACACCTGGCCTATCAACGTGGTAGTCTTCCACGATCCTCAGCGAAGCCTTGTTTTGAGGTTAGTTTCCCGCTTAGATGCTTTCAGCGGTTATCTATTCCATACTTAGCTACCCTGCTGCACAGCTGGCGCCATGACAGGTACACCAGAGGTATGTCCATCCCGGTCCTCTCGTACTAGGGACAGATCCTCTCAAGCTTCGAACACCCACGGCAGATAGGGACCAAACTGTCTCACGACGTTCTGAACCCAGCTCACGTACCACTTTAAATGGCGAACAGCCATACCCTTGGGACCTGCTCCAGCCCCAGGATGTGATGAGCCGACATCGAGGTGCCAAACTTTGCCGTCGATATGGACTCTTGGGCAAAATCAGCCTGTTATCCCTAGAGTACCTTTTATCCGTTGAGCGATGGCCCTTCCACTCGGGACCACCGGATCACTATGGCCGACTTTCGTCTCTGCTCGACTTGTCAGTCTCGCAGTCAGGCGGGCTTATGCCATTGCACTCGACGACCGATTTCCGACCGGTCTGAGCCCACCATCGCGCGCCTCCGTTACACTTTAGGAGGCGACCGCCCCAGTCAAACTACCCACCACGCCATGTCCCGGGACCGGATAACGGCCCTCGGTTAGACGTCAACGACAGTAAGGGTGGTATTTCAAGGACGACTCCACCAGAGCTGGCGCCCCGGTTTCATAGTCTCCCACCTATCCTACACATACGGTCGCTAACGCCAAGGCGAAGCTATAGTAAAGGTTCATAGGGTCTTTCCGTCTGACCGCGGGAACCCCGCATCTTCACGGGGAATTCAATTTCACTGAGCCTATGCTGGAGACAGTGGGGAAGTCGTTACGCCATTCGTGCAGGTCGGAACTTACCCGACAAGGAATTTCGCTACCTTAGGACCGTTATAGTTACGGCCGCCGTTTACCTGGGCTTCAGTTCGACGCTTTCACATCTCCCTTTAACCTTCAGGCACCGGGCAGGCGTCAGACCCTATACGTCGCATTGCTGCTTCGCAGAGCCCTGTGTTTTTGCTAAACAGTCGCTACCCCCTGGCTTGTGCCACTCAGTCCTGCTTGCGCAAGGTGAGTCACGCTTATTCCGAAGTTACGCGTGCAATTTGCCGAGTTCCTTCAGCATAGTTCTCTCAAACGCCTTGGTATGCTCTACCTGACCACCTGTGTCGGTTTCGGGTACGGTCTCTGCTGGAGTTATTTCCTGGGACAACGCCCCCGCACACACAATCCAATAAGTGGGTACGAGTTAAGCCATCCGTCACTTCCAGCTGGTGCAGGAATATTTACCTGCTTCCCATCGACTACGCTTTTCAGCCTCGCCTTAGGGGCCGACTAACCCTGCGCAGATTAGCTTTACGCAGGAACCCTTGGTCTTTCGGCGAGAGTGTCTCTCACACTCTTATCGTTACTCATGTCAGCATTCTCACTTCCGATACCTCCAGCCAGGCTCACGCCTGACCTTCACCGGCCTACGGAACGCTCCGCTACCGCTTGCAGTAAACTGCAAACCCATATCTTCGGCGCACGGCTTGAGCCCCGTTACATTTTCCGCGCAGGA